>CP051234.1:0-2510000 GCA_017792465.1 Filomicrobium sp. | reverse complement strand
GAAGAGGAAGACAAGCCTGGGATGCCAGTTAGCCAATAGAGGCTGGTATCACCCTCCCCGGGTTTTTGTTTGGCGTGACCGCGCCAGGCAATAGCTGGGTTTGTCTTATGATTTTCTGGTCTTTTCGAGCAGTGCTTGTCCTGCCGAAGGGTCGGGATTGAAAGAGGTGAGTTCTCCTACCCACCTTGATTGATCGCGACCTGGATGGGCATTGCTAATGAGAGTGATCAAGTGACCAAAGGGCATTTGGTGGATGCCTTGGCGGTAAGAGGCGATGAAGGACGTGGTACGCTGCGAAAAGCTACGGGAAGGTGCGAACAGCCGTTGATCCGTAGATATCCGAATGGGGCAACCCACCTTCGATAACGAGAACTTCGAGGTCGGACAGTTCGCTGTCCAAAAGACTTCGAGGTGTCCGGCTTCGGATTTCTCGTTATCACAAGAAGGTATCTATCCCTGAATATATAGGGGAATAGAAGCAAACCCAGGGAATTGAAACATCTAAGTACCTGGAGGAAAGGACATCAACCGAGACTCCGCTAGTAGTGGCGAGCGAACGCGGACTAGGCCAGTGCTCAAGTAAGGACAACTGGAACCATCTGGAAAGTTGGGCCAAAGCGGGTGACAGCCCCGTACAGGTAATGCCGAACGAGAGCCTCGAGTAGGGCGGGACACGTGAAATCCTGTCTGAACATGGGGGGACCACCCTCCAAGCCTAAGTACTCCTTACCGACCGATAGCGAACCAGTACCGTGAGGGAAAGGTGAAAAGCACCCCGACGAGGGGAGTGAAAGAGAACCTGAAACCGAATGCCTACAAACAGTGGGAGCCTGAAATGGTGACCACGTACCTTTTGTATCATGGGTCTGCGACTTAGTCTGACGAGCAAGCTTAAGGCGATAGCTGTAGGCGTAGCGAAAGCGAGTCTGAACAGGGCGTTCAGTTCGTCGGACTAGACCCGAAACCAGTCGATCTATCCATGGCCAGGTTGAAAGTAAGGTAACACTTACTGGAGGACCGAACCGGTGCCTGTTGAAAAAGTCTCGGATGAGCTGTGGATAGGGGTGAAAGGCCAATCAAGGCTGGAAATAGCTGGTTCTCCGCGAAAGCTATTTAGGTAGCGCCTCGGACGAATTCCCCAGGGGGTAGAGCACTGGATGGGCTAGGGGTCCCCACAGGATTACCAAACCTAACCAAACTCCGAATACCTGGGAGAACTATCCGGGAGACACACTGCGGGTGCTAACGTCCGTAGTGGAGAGGGCAACAACCCTGACCGACAGCTAAGGTCCCTAAGTCATGGCTAAGTGTGAAAGGATGTGGAAATCCCAAAACAACCAGGAGGTTGGCTTAGAAGCAGCCATCCTTTAAAGAAAGCGTAACAGCTCACTGGTCTAAATAAGGGTTTCTGCGCCGAAAATGTAACGGGGCTAAAGCCATGCACCGAAGCTTCGGGCTCGAAAGAGCGGTAGCGGAGCGTTCCGTAAGCCTGTGAAGGACGACCTGTGAGGGCGTCTGGAGGTATCGGAAGTGCGAATGCAGACATGAGTAACGACAGGAGTGTGAGAAACACTCCCGCCGAAAGTCCAAGGGTTCCTGCGTAAAGCTAATCTGCGCAGGGTTAGCCGGCCCCTAAGGCGAGGGCGAAAGCCGTAGTCGATGGGAACCACGTTAATATTCGTGGGCCAGTGGGTGAGTGACGGATTCCGTGTGTTGTCAAACCTTATCGGATTGGTTTGGCAGCGAAGGCGTCCCAGGAAATAGCCCCCACATAGACCGTACCCTAAACCGACACAGGTGGACAGGTAGAGTATACCAAGGCGCTTGAGCGAACTATGCTGAAGGAACTCGGCAAATTACCTGCGTAACTTCGGGATAAGCAGGCCATCCATACGGGCAACCGTTTGGGTGGGGCACAAACTAGGGGGTGGCGACTGTTTACCTAAAACACAGGGCTATGCTAAGTCGCAAGACGACGTATATGGCCTGACGCCTGCCCGGTGCTGGAAGGTTAAGAGGAGGAGTGCAAGCTCCGAATCGAAGCCCCAGTAAACGGCGGCCGTAACTATAACGGTCCTAAGGTAGCGAAATTCCTTGTCGGGTAAGTTCCGACCTGCACGAATGGCGTAACGATCTCCCCACTGTCTCCAGCATAGACTCAGTGAAATTGAATTCCCCGTGAAGATGCGGGGTTCCTGCGGTTAGACGGAAAGACCCCGTGCACCTTTACTGCAACTTTGCACTGGCAATCGTGATTGCATGTGTAGAATAGGTGGTAGGCTTTGAAGCTTGGGCGCCAGCTCAGGTGGAGCCGCAATGTGAAATACCACCCTTATGATCATGGTTGTCTAACTGCGGACCGTTATCCGGTTCCAGGACAGAGCATGGTGGGCAGTTTGACTGGGGCGGTCGCCTCCTAAAGCGTAACGGAGGCGTGCGAAGGTGGGCTCAGGTTGGTCGGACATCAACCGTCGAGTGCAATGGCATAAGCCCGCCTGACTGCGAGACTGACAAGTCGAGCAGAGTCGAAAGACGGCCATAGTGATCCGGTGATTCTGTGTGGAAGGGTCATCGCTCAACGGATAAAAGGTACGCCGGGGATAACAGGCTGATGATTCCCAAGAGTCCATATCGACGGAATCGTTTGGCACCTCGATGTCGGCTCATCTCATCCTGGGGCTGGAGCAGGTCCCAAGGGTATGGCTGTTCGCCATTTAAAGAGGTACGTGAGCTGGGTTCAGAACGTCGCGAGACAGTTCGGTCCCTATCTGCCGTAGGTGTAGGAGAATTGAGAGGATCTGTCCCTAGTACGAGAGGACCGGGATGGACACACCTCTGGTGGACCTGTTGTCGCGCCAGCGGCACAGCAGGGTAGCTATGTGTGGACGGGATAACCGCTGAAAGCATCTAAGCGGGAAACCCACCTCGAAACGAGTTCTCCCTGAGAGCCGTGGAAGACCACCACGTTGATAGGCCAGGTGTGGAAGTGCAGCAATGCATGGAGCTTACTGGTACTAATAGCTCGATCGGCTTGAACACTCTCATTAAGCAATGCCCATTCACCGGCGATTTTGTCGTCGGGAATGGACTGCTCAAGAGACCAGAACAGAAAATCAGACAAAACTACACGGCTCCGCTGACCTGGTGGCTATGGCGGGGTGGCTGCACCCGATCCCATTCCGAACTCGGCCGTGAAACGCCCCAGCGCCGATGGTACTTCGTCTTAAGACGCGGGAGAGTAGGTCGTTGCCAGGTCTGCCGAGCCGTGTGGCTGTCTGAATTGAAATCATTCCTCTTCACACCCTGTTTTGCCGCGAGCTTCTCGCGAGCTAAGCAAACCCAAAACCGCCCGCGGCTTACGCCCGGGCGGTTTTTGTTTTTCGGAATCCGCCAACAATTGCATTTCGATAGCGGATGCGCCTCAATGTCATTTCTTGATACTGTGGCGGCCGCAAATTCAGACAGTGATCGATTTTTAGCTTTTGACGCACAGTCATATTTTCTGTTGACGGATTTTGTGTGCTGACCGATCGTGCGCTTCTTTGACAACTGGCGGTTGGAACAATCCGCCCAACTCCGCCTAGCCCCTTGAGCCGGGGTCCTCCGCTGACCAATAAGCATGCACGAGGGAGAACGCCGGAACCTGTGAAACGGAAGTATTTCGACAGTACTTCAAGTTTGTGCTCAGCCGTTCGAAGTGTAGAGGGTGCGCAGTAGTTTGGCCAAGTGAGGTGACCGGCTGCCATCCAAGTTTTCTCCATGTCAAAGAACAAGGGGGGACCGTGGAGCAAAAGCTGAATGATGCGATCAATCTAATATATATTTCGGCCGCTGATCCATCCGGCTGGCCTCACGCACTGGCAGCAATCAGTGAACTCTTTGGCCACTCAGCCGTGGGGATCAATCATCAAAACTTTAGCCAGGCCGCTATAAGCTGGGCCCTACATCACGAATACGATGTAGACAGCTTACGCTCACACTTCGAGGAGTTTAATAGACCTGACAACAACCCCGGTCTCAAAGCCTTGCTGTCGGCGACACCCTTGGAACCGTTTACAATCTCTTCCTTTCTTTCTCCTCAAGAATTCTACGCCGATGATTCGGTCAATGCCTGCCTCGTAGAACAAAACCTCCATCACGGACTTCTAAACGTCGTTGATAAGGATGAAGCGAACACCTCGATGTTGCTTTATCGTGGGCGTAGCGGGGGAGACTTCACCGAAAAAGAATCGCGAATGAGCGGTGTGCTAGGCAGGCATGTCCGCAATGCTGTGCGCTTGGCGCACTCCAATATCTTGAAGTCGTTGCACGAGAATTATCAAAATTCGGTTGCAACAGAACACCGATTCGGCACGATATTCCTATCCTCAAAGGGCGCGGTCTTAGACGCAGACGCCTTCGCACGGCGCGCGATGGAACGAAGTCGTGCGTTGAAATTGGTCCACGGCAAACTCACGATTATGACGCAAGCGCGCAGTACGGGCGCAACCAGCTTGTCGGAGATCTTGGCGGCACCTGCCCTGACAAGCCATGTCGTCCAAGATGGACCAGCTTCATTCATCGTTCTGAAAAAACTACCGCCCCCCTTCATCAATACCGCACTGTTCATACCTTCGGCTTATTCAGCGATTGCAATTCGCCGGGTTGAACTCGAACACGTTGACGTCGGGACACCACAGCAGGTTTTCGGCCTCACCAAGACCGAGGCCGCTGTTTGCAGACATTTATGTCTCGGCGCAACCCAAGCAGATATTGCTGCTGAGCTAAGTGTCTCCAGCAACACCGTGAAAACACACCTTCGCTCGATCTTCGCAAAGACCGATTCTCATCGGCAGAGCGAACTGGTCGCAAGGCTTTTGAAGCTGGCAGACTAGCTTGGTTTGCTATGTCACCAACCGACTGGCAACTATCATGACTTCAAAATCAGTCCGTGTCGTGCGGATAGATCGCCCCGACATTTGCCTGCCCAATCTTGCAAAGAAGAGCGAAAACTGCCGGCTCAATGCGACGTTAGAAGCCGCGCCGTGCCCATCTCAGAAAACACGCCTTCCGCTTCCAGACGCACCTTCAGCTTATCATCCGCCAGAGACGACAACTCGACATCCGCCTTGCGCGCCAACTGTCCTTTGCCAATCTGCCGCACGAGCTTACTGCCATTTGCAAAACCGTTTGGCCGGCGGCCGTCCGGGACGCTGCGTTCAAAAAAGACTCCAGGCCGCCTTCATTTCCGAAGAATTCCACGCTGCCGACAAAGCCGAGCTATTCGGGAGCCGACGTTGGCCAGCCGATTAACGTGGTAGGACACCAACGAGCCTTCCTTCTAGAAATGCGAGCTTCGCGATCCTCCTCGTCATAGTGGCGCGGTTGAGGGACACCCGTGAACGACGCGCGATCATCGAGCGTATCGATATTGATCACACTCCAAACCTTGCCTTCGTCGGTGAGCGTCATGGCAGCATACACGCCGCAACGACGACAAATGACTTGCTCCGAAGTTCTGAGACCGAACGCGTAACGCTGCACCTCGCTTGGCTCGGCAGCAATCAGCCTCACGTGCGCCTTCGGATCAGAAAACGCTCGCGCATTGTGCTTGCGGCAAAATGAGCACTGACAGGCGCCGAGGATCTGTTCGCTCGGGGTCCGATCGGTTTTCAGCTCCACGCGGATCGCGCCGCAGTGGCATTGTCCCTTGAAAAGCATCGTTCGCCGAAGCCTCGCGCTGTCCTTAAAACTGATAGTCGACCGCCTTGAGTTAAGCGGAATAAAGAATGGTCCGCCATGGCTCGGTATTGCAAGCCCGATCGTGGCCGCCGCCTGCCGTATGATCTATCAGCCCTCACAATCCCATCCGCCTCCGTCCTCGCCATCTAGCGTCTCGCCGGCAGCCAGATCCCGCTTAGAAGTCCTCTCCGCGTTGCCCCTGAAGCTCCGCAAAGATCCTGTCGCTTCATCGCGCAAAGTCGCATTCACCGTCCTGGAAAGAATTCGACGGCAAAAAGTTGCTTTGCGCACCGTTCTAGCCGAATCTGAGGCTGGTTAGGATCTCTCAGGTCCAACATTTCTAATGCCTACTCATAATCGGCTTACATAATTGGAGCCAAGGATGCCGCGTCTAGAAGCAATAGAGATTGCGACGCTGGGTCGGGAAATTCTCGAATTCTCAACACAGCTTGGGAGCATTGATAAGCCTGAGCAAGTGCTTCACAGCCTGCACGAAGTGACGTCCCAGGAGCTGCAATTGAATGTTCTTGGCGCACTCATGCTGCCGGTGCGTTGGGCCGACTGGGGCAACGTTAAAATCGGCAAAAGCGCCTTTCTACACAAATCGGCGCCGAAAGGCTGGTGGGACGAATATGATGCGCTCGTCCAAAACTATCCGGCGCCCGGCATCAGCATGGCGCAATTCGCACTGGCACCCTTCACGATGTCGGAATTGATGAAGATGCTCGAACCGCTCGGCGTCGAGCGCTGGCCAATTGAATTGGCAATGAAGTACGGCATTCGCGACAGTTTCAACTGCCCGATCGGCGGCCGCTGGGTCGTCACATTCTGGAGCCGGAAGGTCTTGTCGCAAACTCTCACGCCACAGGTCAAAGCAATCGTTTTTATGGGAGCCACGTTTGCAGCAATCCGCCTCCAAACCCTGGTTGCAATGGACGAAGGACGCATTGGCGACAAAGTCACGCTGACACCTCGCGAACTCTCCGTGCTTCGGCTGTTGTCCATCGGCAAGCAGCTTCGCGAAACTGCCGAACTTCTCGGCCTAGGCGAGGAAACCGTTCGCAGCCACCTGAAAAAGGCCAACGCAAAACTGGGCGTTCAAAACCGAACGCACGCAGTTTCTCAGGCGCTTCGCTATCGCCTGATACCGTAAAGTCTCCCCTAAATCGGGGATGGGCAAAAAGCGTATACATCAGCATCTTGCAAGCGATGGCCGATGCAGGTTCCAGGGGGGACTGAACGGTGCGCTGTCCGCCGCCGTTCTTTAACGAGTGACCTGAAACGTCGCTTACTGCACCGGTGCATCAAGGAACTGGCATCATTGATCGTCGGCCTACGAAGAGATGCCATTTTCTAACCTTGGACCGGATGCCGTGTAACGTTCGGCACCCCGCAACTGAACATAGCTGGTGTCCGGTCCAAGAAAAGACTTCCAAAACCCACGATGTCGGTCATTCCGCTCAGGGTTGATCCCGTTTTGCGAATTCGCGTTGGTAGCTCCTGCACCCCGCTCCCTGCCGCCGAAGCCCACCTCACCATCCCCTCTGCTTCTCGCCGTGCTTTCCTTTTTTCTGGCGCACGCATTCTTTCGGCTGCGCCCGCCTCGCGCTACTTCACGTTGCCTTCCAGCCTCTAAGAACAGACCCGCGCGAAGTTAATAAGATGCCAACAGGCTGGGTCGAAATGGGATTGGGCTATTCGAATTAGCAAAGCATTTACCCAGGCGCGCAAAAAAACGAGCGCTTATCGCCCACGCCAATTTTGAATTTATTCGAAGTTTACGCATTTGCCCAAATGTGAGGAAAGCCAATTCCGTCAGTATGCATGACGACCCAAGTCGAAGTGCAGGCGAGTTCCGGCAAACCAATAGGGTGAGTGAGCAAAAGACAATGACCCAGACGCGAATCAATCGCTTTGTCTCATGCCGCCGTGCGTCGGTAGCACCGATCTTCGGCCTGGTCATCATGGCCCTTCTCATTACGATCGGCGTCGCAATCGATGGGTCGCGCGCCTACTATGCCAGTTCTCAGGCGGCGCGCGCGCTGGATGCAGCAGCGCTCGCGGCGGCTCGTGCATTGCGCAATAACGCGAATGCGACTGACGCCGACCTGAAAACGCTTGCAGCCAAATTCTTCGACGCCAACCTCCAAAATGGCGGTGCCAGCGACATCGTCTATGATCAAATGGCGCTCAGTGCCGATCGTTCCGAAGGTTCGGTGACGCTCGATGTGGACACCCGCTTGCCGTCGACCTTCGGCAAAATTTTGTCCATCGACGAAATCGACATTCCGAAATCTGCGACTGCCATCGACGTGTCCCAGGACATTGAGCTGTCGATGATGCTCGATCTGAGCGGGTCGATGTCGGGAACGAAAATGTCGGACCTGAAACTTGCCGCCAAGGATCTTGCAGATATCGTTCTGGGTGCGAACGCGAACGGCGCCAGCAACCGCATCGCGATTGCCCCCTATTCCACGGCTGTGAATGCCGGCAGTTATTCAACGGCGGCCACTGGCAGTTCGCGTGGCAATACCTGTGTGACTGAGCGCAAGGGGGCGAACGCGTTCAAGGACAAGGCCCCAAATAATGGGATGTTCAACAAGAAGGCTTCAAGCTGCCCAGGCAGTGAAATCGTGCCGCTGACCGACAGCGAATCCACGATTTCGAATTCGATCACCGCGATGAAGGCGAACGGCTGGACCGCTGGACACCTGGGTATCGCGTGGGCCTGGTATCTCATCTCGCCAAATTGGGCGTCTTACTGGCCCGCAACAAGCGCACCAACAGCTTATGGCGATGACAGCACCAAGAAGGCGGTTGTCATCATGACCGACGGCGAATTCAACACCGCTTATGAATCGTCAAACGGCAATTCAAAGTCGCAATCCGAAAAGCTGTGCGATGGAATGAAAGCGGTCGGAATTTCGATCTATACTGTTGCGTTTCAAGCGCCGGCATCGGCCTTGCCGATCTTGAAGTACTGTGCATCCTCCGGGAACCACTATTTTGATGCGAAAAACGGCGACGGCCTCCGCAAGGCTTTCCAAAAGATTGGCCAGAGCCTTTCAGAACTGCGCCTTTCCGATTGAGCGTTAGGGGGTAGGCAATCCGATTTCTCGTAGAAGCGCGTCTTGGGGATCGGTAATTGATAATGCACCAGGCTTTGCTGGTGGGTTCAAGAGCCTCTCACCATCTCCTCGAATTCTTTACGCCCACTCTCCTGTGCTGGCCGCCGGTGCCAGCGCACTGATACTCTAACGAGCTTTTCTCAACACCAGTCGCCGGTTGAGTTCGTCCATAATATCCTCCGCCTCACACTTTTCGAGGTAGGCAATAAATGGTGCAGAAATTCTCGATCTTGCTTCGGAACCAATGGCCCAGAAAATGAACGGATAGAGCAAATACATCCAGGCTGGGTCAGCGTTGAAGAATATTGAGCCAAAAGCTATTGCCTTCACTCGATAAGCCAGCGGATGGCGGACGAAGCTACGTCTCAATCGATGAGCAGATTGGCTTGTGTTCCAACGCGAAAGCGGATCGTTCTCTAGCTTTCCAGTATGGACCTCGACTGCTTTAAGACGAGCATCGAGCTCGTTGGCGAGCTGTTCGTCCGACATCAAGCGGAAACGATACCGAAAATTGAGCGGCAAAAATCTGACCCTTGAGCAACGTTTAGGAAATTGTCGCAGTCGACGGCGCACCAGCTCCGTCAATAGGCAACTCGGACCGCTAAGCCATCCCCTCAGCTTCCGCGCGCAGCTTCAGCGTATCGTCCGGAAGCGATGACAAATCGACGTCCGCCTTGCGCACCATCTCACCTCGCGCAATAGGCCGCACGACCTTCACCCCATGCGCCATTCCGATCGGCAGACATCCTTCGGCGATGCTGCGCTCGGCCGGAACCGCCTTGCCCCAAACCGTAAAGCCGCCCTCGCCATCAAGCGTCTCGCCGGCAGCAAGATCCCGCTTGGCAATCGTCACCGCATCGCCCCGGAAACTTCGCGAAGAACCGGTCGGCTCGCCACGCAAGGCCGCATTGAGCACGGAGATCGACAACTCCAACCCAATTAGATGGAACGGCTTATACATCGATGCGTATTGGCCGGTCGCGTCGGTCCTGAGCCCGTATTGCTTGAAGCACGCCGCCGCATAATCGTTTTGCGCCTTCAGCACGACATAGACCCCCCAGCGCAGATCGCGAGGGACTTCACGCCCATCCCGCTCCAGCGAGGAGACCACCTCGACGTAACCGTCGCCCGGCATGACCCCGCCGACCGCTGCTGGACGCAACACGTTCGCCAGATCGTCCGCGCCGCAAGGCGGGAACAATAGCCCGTCTTCAGGCACCCTCAAGTCGCACGCATTGGCGATCGCCGACATTTCGATGGCCGACTTGGTGCCATCAAGGAAAGAATTGAACATCTGCGGGTTCATGCCCGCCGCCGCAGCTTCTTCCGGAGATAGGCCGTAGTGCCCCCAGACGCCTTCGGGCGTCACCTCATGGTACTCCGGCAAGTACTTGGTGCCTTTGCCCGCCGCCGCAACCTCGAAGCCGGTAGCGCGCGCCCAATCGACCATCTCGGACACCAAGGCCGGCTGGTCGCCATAGGCCATCGAATAGACGACACCGGCAGACCGAGCCCGTTTGGCGAGCGCCGCACCGGCCAGAACATCGGCCTCAACGTTGACCATCACAATATGCTTGCCAGCCTCAAAGGCCGCCAGCGCATGCCGGATCCCGACAGCCGGGTTTCCGGTCGCCTCAATCACGACGTCCACGTCGTCGCGACCGGCCAGTTCAACACCGCTTTCGAGAAATGAAGTCTTTTCAATGAGTTCGCTTGGCCAGCCAACGTTGCGGCAAGCTTGCTGCGCACGCTCCGGCGAAAGGTCGGCAATCGCGGCGACATCCAGCCCCGGAATGTGCGGCACCTGCGCCAGGAACATCGAGCCGAATTTGCCCGCCCCAATCAGTCCGGCCCGAACCGGGCGTTCAGCGTCGTGACGGGCAGCCAGCATTGGCATCAGGTTCATCAGGCGTCCTCCATAGCAAGTTTTTCCGCAAGTATACCCGCGAACAGGCCTCTGGCGCGACAGATATGCCGTCGCAAACCTGCAACCCGATGCGCTCGAACCCGCCCAGCCTTGACACCTTGACGGGTGACTGGCGTATAGCGGCTAGCTCACAAGATAAAATTGCTTGGCGGGGTCAGGCACATTAGAAACGAGCACCAACGGACCAGTGGCAAACGGTTCGAGAATGATTTCGGGGTGGTACGACGCGAATGGAGCCGTTCAGTAAGGCCTGGTGGGGGGGAATCGCGACAGCGACGATTGTCCTGACAGCGATCATCGCACCGCGGACGTGTACGGTTTTGATGCTGTTGGTGCTCAGTATTACGATTGCAGACCACGTTTTCCGCAAAGGCCTTCCGCGTCAGCCGGCAAGCTTCATGGCTCCGTTCGCCGCGATCGTCGCTTTTGCGGTTTGGGCGATGATGTCGGCGCTTTGGTCGCCAGCATTCTTTCATAGCCTCTTCAAGCCGGTCTTCCTGATTCTCGTCGTCGTCGCCGTGTGGCTTGCCATGCGCAGCGCGTCGACGGGAACCAAACCGGTTGTCCATTACATCGGCGAAGGCGCGATGATCGGGGCAGGCATCGCCTACATCCTCGTCGGTATCGAAATTCTCACCAATCAGTGGATCACCCGCTCGCTGATGACCAACTTCCCGGCCTTGCACGCCAACATCCCAAAGCACGTCACGGTCGCCGGAGATGGGACGGTTCTCAATATCACAATCGCCAATCTCAACCGGCGGATGTCGATCCTAATCTGGTTGTTCTGGCCGGTCATGATGCTGGCCTACTATGACACCAACCGCTACCGCCGGATGTTCGCGTATGGCGCTGCTGCCTTCGGCACGAGCGTGATTTTGCTCTACGGGTCGCATCAGTCGTCTCAGGTCGCGATTCTGGGCGGCATCGTAACCTTTGCCGCTGCCATTTATTTGGGCCGGGCAATGCTGCTGAAAGCCTTTACGGGTGTCTGGATCGCCATTGTGCTATTGGCGGTGCCGATTGCGCTCGGCGTTTTCTATGCGGATATGCATAAGGCCGAATGGCTGTTTCGCTCCGCTCGCCATCGGGTCGTCATTTGGGGCACGACGGCCGAGGAGGTCTTGCGGGCTCCCGTCCTCGGCGTTGGAGCCGATGCAACTCGCAAGGCCATGCGCATCGCCGTCAAGCGGTCCGCCGCCGACCCCAGCCTCAAGCGCGATCTGGGTCAGTTCAAGTCGGGCTACGCCAACCACGCCCACAACGTCTATCTCCAGGTCTGGTATGAACTGGGCGCCATCGGAGCGCTGTTGTTTCTCATTATCGGGGTAACCGCGCTTGGCGCGATTGGGCGGCTTAAACAGGTCCTGCAGCCAGTCGCCATCGCCATGTTCGTGACCACCAGCCTGCTGATCGCTTTCAGCTATAGCATGTGGCAGACGTGGTTCATCTCGGCGTTCGGGATGTCGGCGGCTCTACTTGCGATTGCCATCCGCAAGCGATCGGACAATGAAGAGCCTGACGGATCAAACGGCTGAAATCCTGGCTCTAAGGTGAGGGTACAAAACCCCACGATCAGACTTGCTCGATGCCGATCCTTTGCGCTTCGCCATAGCGAGCGCCCCACGGGAAGTCCTGCGGGAAAAGGTCTTCGATGGCTTTGACATCCGCCTCGCTGAGGCGAAGCTCGGCACCCGCCGCGCAAGCTTTCAGATGCTCCAGCGAGCGCGTCCCGGGAATGGCAATGACGTTGCGGCCCTTGGCCAGGATCCAGGCAATCGCCAGCGACGCCGGGTCGACGCCGCGCTCCTTGGCAAAAGTCACGAACGGCTGGATCGCCGCCAGATTGCGCGAATAGTTTTCGTCTGAAAAACGAGGATTGCGCCTGCGGAAGTCGCGCGGCTTCATGTTTTCCGGATTTGGCGGGTTCGACGTCAGCATCCCGCGCGCGATCGGGCTGAAGGCGACAAAACCGATGCCGAGGTCCGCGGTCAGTTTCAGAAGCTCGCGCTCGGCATTGCGCGACCACAAAGAGTATTCGCATTGCAGCGCGCTGATGCGGTCGACCATGTGCGCGCGCTTCAGCGTTTCCGGTGTCACTTCGCAAAGGCCGATGGCGCCGATCTTGCCGGAGCGTTTGATCTGCGCGAGGGCGCCCACCACTTCCTCGATCGGCCGGTCGATTTCCCGGCGGTGGACATAATAAAGATCGATCCGTTCGACGCCGAGCCGCCGCAAGGAATTATCGATCGCCGATTTGAGATAGGCCGGCGAATTATCGATATAGCGCTGCCCAGTTGCGCGCATGAAGCGGATGCCGCCTTTGCTGGCAATCGTGATCCGGGGATGTTTGGCACGCAGGAACTTGGCGATCGCTTCTTCGGATATGCCCATGCCGTAGATGTCGGCGGTGTCGAAATGCGTCACGCCAAGGTCGATCGCACCATCCAGCAGCCGCAAAGCTTCGTCTTCGGAACACGTTCCGTAGGCCCCAGCAAGGTTCATGCAGCCAAGACTGACGGACGACACACGAGGCCCCAAAGTCCCGAGCCATCGTTCTTGCATTTGTCGTAATTCTCCGTTTCCAGCTAGACCGCGGCACGGCCCAATATCTCCGGCGCCATGCTGCGAGGGTTGTCGCCACTTGGCAAGTCGTTTTGCGTTCAAAACAACTGCGAAAACCCGGCGAAGACACCCATTTTTCAATGGCGCAAGCGATTTGGAGCGGGAGTTCTAACCCAAAAGGCTAACGCCGCTCTAATGGCCGTCAGCACAGCTTTCGCGGGAGGTCCGAAAAGCTCACCTCACGGATTGTCTATGTTGACGGGCAACAGCTTCAATATCGGCCGCGCAAGCCGGATCGCGCCTTCGCAACGCGCTATTCGCAGTAGTTCGAGCGACGTCTGGGAGCCATATCGAAATGGAAGTGGTCGCGATGGGCCTCATTGGCTTCGGGGCCCAGGACTGTCCCGAAATAGCGGCAGGCTTCCGCATGTACGCGCTTCAAAAAACGCTGCTCTTTCGACGGCGGTGAAGGCTTTGCTGCTTTGGCCTTCGGTGTGATTTTTTTGACCGGTTTTGGCGGCGGCGGGACAAATCTTCTGGCCGCCAAGTCCAGCATTTTCAAGGCGTCCGCCTTCTTGACCGGCACCGGTGGTATCCGGCGCAACGATCTGCGTGTCTTGCGAGCCTTGGGGCGAGCGGCTGCGACCGTGTTGGCGACTTTGACAACTTTACCAGGCTTGGCCTCTGCAACTTTATCTGCATTGCGCCGGTCGCGCTTGGTCGGCCCCCAGTCTCCCGCGACGCTGACCCTTTTGCCGTTGGCGAGCTTGAAGTGTCCGACATCAAGCGCATTGGCTAAGGCGTGTTCGCTCAACTTGCCCGTCTTGCGGCCATACCGGTTGCGGCAGGAATAGGTGGAGATCCCGTTGAAACTGACGATCGGCGAGCCAAGGATTTCAAGCGCCGCCGGCTGCAGGCTTTCGTCGATGAACCGATACAGCGAGACAACCATCTTGCAGCGCAGAGTCGCAGCCGGCGCCATCACGATCGGATAACGCGAGCCGATCTTTCGGACTTCGACGGCAGCCGGTGCGCCACACGGACCCTTGCGGATCGGTTCGGCGATCTCGACCCGCGCCTGGATGGCGGCAAGTTCGCTGACGCAGCGCTTCAAGCTTGTGTTGATCTGTTCTTCAGACCAGACATCCTCGGGCGGCGGAGCCGTTTCCGTCGTCACCGAGATGGGCTTTTCAGACTTGCCGCCATTCTTCTTCAGCTTATTGCCGTCAGCCTTGGAATTGCTGGACTTGGTTTTCTTGGAAGGCTTCGAATTTTTGGAATAGTTGCGCGGCAAATGCCAAGGCGCCAGGACGGGGAGCGGGACCTGCGCTGTTGGTGCAAGGCGCTTTTGAGCGCCAAGGCTTGAAGTCGCGAGCAAGGCAATGGTGGCAGGCAAGACAATCAGTCCCGCCAGCCCGAAACCTCGCATCGACTTCAAAAAAAGGTGATCCAATGCCTTCCCCGCAGTTTGTCGGAATACAAGCGTCCTTCTAAAGGAACGTTCGTGTTCGACGTTCTTGCGTTCAAATGTTATCCGAAAACCGCCGAAATAATGGTGATGAGCCTTAAAGGTGAACAAAGCAGATGGGAGCGGACATGGCAGACAAGCCGGTTGTGTGGATCACGCGTAAGTTGTCGGATGCAACCGAGGCGCGCGCCTCGCGCGATTATGAGACGCTCCTCAACCCTGAAGACCGGGTCTTTTCGAGCGATGAAATCATCGCCATGAGCGACAAGGTCGATGCGATCCTGCCTTGCCATTCGGAGCACTTCAGCTCCGATGTCGTGGCCCGGTTGTCGCCGCGCGTCAAGATCATCGCCAACCACTCCGTCGGCGTCGATCATTGCGACCTGGAAGCCCTGGGCGCCAAGGGGATCGTGGTCACCAACACACCCGACGTCCTTTCCGACGCCACAGCCGAGATCGCGCTGCTGTTGATGTTGGCGGCCGCCCGTCGCGCCTACGAAGGCGACAGGATCGTGCGCACCGGGGAATGGACCTCATGGAGCCCGGCCTTCATGGTCGGCACGCAAATGACGGGTAAGAAGCTCGGCATAGTCGGCATGGGGCGCGTCGGCCAAGCCTTCGCCAAGATGGTTTCCGGCTTCGGAATGGAGATCCATTATTATAACCGCAAGCCATTGCCGCAGGAGCAGGCAGGCGGCGCGATCTATCACGACACGGTCGAGGATCTGCTGCCGCATTGCCAGTTCGTCTCGCTGCATTGCCCGGCGACGCCCGAAACAACCGATCTGATGAATGCAAAACGGCTGGCGCTGCTGCCTGACGGAGCAATTCTCGTCAACACCGCCCGTGGCGCGCTGATCGACGAAGCAGCACTCATCGATGCGTTGAAATCCGGCAAGCTTGCTGCCGCCGGTCTCGACGTATTCAAGACGGAGCCAGGTGGCAATCCCGAGCTGTCGAAACTCGACAACGTCTTCATGCTCCCGCACATCGGCAGCGCCACGCGCGAGACGCGTGATGCCATGGGCTTCCGCGCGCTCGACAACATCGATGCGTTTTTTGCCGGCCGCGAACCTAAGGATCGGTTGGTTTAGGAACGGGCTAGCACACGTTCGAGAAGCGTTTGCCGCGCCGGCACAATTGCGCTGAGCCTTGATCCATTTCGAGGGTCAAGGCGCGGCGACTTTCTCGGTGTTCTTGATGCCTTCTGCACCCATGAAAACGGCGAGCAGCTTGGCTGGCGCTTGCCCGGTGACCGTCCCGTCATGCGGAGCCTCAATGGCTTCCATGAAAGTGTCGCCAGGCCGATAGACGCGCTTGCCATGCGGACCGTAGTCGACCGTCAGTTCGCCTTCGATGATGTAAGCGAACAACGGGACGTCATGCTTGTGCCAGCCCGTCGCTTGGCCCGGCAGCATGGTGATCATCGCCGCGGTGATCTTTGCGGGCGTCTTTTCCGGATAGCTGATCGGCTGCCCGATGATCGTTTTCTGCGTCGACAGCAGCACGTCGACCTTCGAAACGGTTTCAGGCGGACGCGCAACCGAAAGTCCGGCCCAAAAACAGCCAGCGCCCCATGCCAGGATGACTGCTGCTGCAACGATCGCTTGTCTTTTCATATTGTCAGTCCCGCTTCCTCTCCTGCCCCCGGTCCGATCATCCGCCCGGTCGGCGTGCTTGATAAGGCCGCGACGAAGACCTCCGCCGCCCGGATTTGTTTTTTGAACTTGAGGAGGGAAGTTAGCCCATCAGGCTTGCGTAGGCGATGACAACGAGCGCGGCGGCTGCAACCCAAAGTGCGGCGCGTCCCCAGCGTCCGGTCTTGGCCTGTGCGTGGGCAAAATTCTGCACCGCCTTGTCATTGAGCTTGACCCCGTTGCTGGCGATCTCTTCGATCGCCGACATCGTCGTCTGTGCTTTGAGAGCCAGCCGAGGGACATCCGCAAGCGCCCGGCCGAGATCGGCAGCACCGGCGCCCGCGTTACGCAATTGCCCGCCAACCCCCAGGTTCTGTTCGACCCATTCGCGCGCGACGGGCTCAGCCGCCGTCCACATATTGAGGTTCGGATTAAGCGACCGCGCCACGCCTTCGACGATCACCATCGATTTTTGCAAGAGGATCAACTCAGGGCGCGTTTCCATATCGAAGAGTTCGGTATAGGCGAAAAGCTGCCCCAACAAATCAGCCATGGAGATCTCTTCGGCGGTGCGCCCGTGGATCGGTTCGCCGATGGCCCGCATCGCCTGCGCGAATGTCTCGATCGTGTGGTGCGGCGGAACGTAGCCCGCTTCGAAATGGATGGCGGCTGCGCGCCGAAAATCGCGCGTGATGAGGCCATGCAGAATCTCGGCAAGAAACTTGCGCTCGATATGCGACAGCCGACCCATGATGCCGAAATCGACGGCGACGACATTGCCGTCCTTGTCGATGAACAGGTTTCCCTGATGCATGTCGGCGTGGAAGAAGCCATCGCGCATGGCGTGACGCAAAAAAGTCCTGAGGATCGTCAGACCGAGCTGGTCGAGATCATGCCCCGCTGCAAGCAAGCGCTCCTTGTCGGAAACTGGAATGCCGTCGATCCATTCCAGCGTCAGCACGCGTTTCGAGGTGCGCTGCCAGTCGACGGTTGGAACCCGGAAACCGTCATCGTCGGCGATGTTGTCGGCCATCTCGGAAATGGCCGCCGCCTCAAGACGCAGGTCCATTTCAAGGTCCGTCGTCCGCTTCAGGTTGTCGACAACCGCGACAGGCTTCAAACGGCGCGACGGCACATGAAAGCGCTCGGCCATCGACGCGGCGAAATAATAGCTGTCGAGATCCGCCTTGAAGCGCCGCTCGATTCCCGGCCGCAAAATCTTGACGGCAACGTCGGTCTCCGCGCCGGTCTGCCGGTGCCGCGTCCGGGCCTTATGCACCTGCGCGATCGAGGCGGCCGCAACCGGCGGGCCGAAAGCGATGTAATGATCTTCGAGCTTGCCGTGCAACGCTTCTTCGACGGCCTGCCGCGCTTCGCCCATCGAGAACGGCGGCATCTTGTCTTGCAGGAACGAAAGATCGTTGGCGAGGTCCGATCCGATGACGTCGGCGCGCGTCGCGAGAAACTGGCCAAGCTTGATGTAGGACGGCCCTAACGACGCCAAAGCATCCGAGATACGCCGGTTGCGCGGTTTGCCGATCCGAAAGGGCCAGGTGATGAGACTGATCGGCAGCGTCACGACGCGCGCCAGATGCAGCGCAAACGGCACACGCATGCCCTGCGGCCAGAATCGCACGCCGTGCTGCGCGAGAACAATGCCTGCCCGCATCAGCCGCAGGCTACTGAGAACCGCACCGGCCATGGCGTGGATCGAAACTCCGTGATTGGCGACAAGATGGACGGGAAGTGCACATGACCCTTGGCGGCTGCCCGCGTCAAGCCCGAGTTCTGAACAGTCCTACTATTGGGCCTGTTCCTCACGATTGCGTGGGATAGGTTGCAGCCAAACCCAGCTAATGCCAGCTTTCGTTAAGAAGTTAATTTCCTCATTTGTCGCTGGAATGGATTGATCGATGCCGCAGCCGGTCGAGAATTTCGCCAAGGACCTGTCGCAAGCCAAAGCCGGGCCGGCCTTGGACGCGCCCGCATTTCACCGCAACAAGGAGGCGCTTGTTGAGGCCCTTTCACGGCATTTGTCAGATGAAACCGGCAGCCTTCTGGAAATCGGCAGCGGGACCGGCCAGCACGCCTGCACCTTTGCGGGCGCCTTCCCCGGCCTCACCTACCATCCAACCGACCTCCATGACGAACATATCGCCTCGATTGAGGCGTGGCGGCAGTCTGCAGAGTACCCGAATCTGAAGCCCGCGACCCGCCTCGACGCGCTAACCGACGACTGGTCAACGGTAATACCCGGCCTCACGTCGCAAAGCCTGACGGCTCTGCTTGCCATCAACGTCATCCATATTTCGCCCTGGCCGGTCGCCGAGGCCATTTTCAGCGCCGCCGGACACTATCTCAAAGAAGATGGGGCGCTCATCACCTACGGCCCTTACAAGCGCAACGGCGAACATACCGCTGAGAGTAACGCCAAGTTTGATGCTTCGCTGAAAAGGCTGAACCCGGGATTTGGCGTCCGCGATATCGCCGAGGTTCAGGATCTCGCCAAACGCGCGCATCTGGAATTGGCTGATGAAATCGCGATGCCGGCCAACAATCTGACCCTCGTCTTCAAGCGCTCTGGCTGAAGGGCCTCAATTGGCAGCCCCAGCAAGCCCGCCGGTATCGGCAACTCAAACGGCAGCAGCAGGTTCGTCGGCGCAACAGTCGTACTCAACCTCGATCGTGACGTGGGCGACGCCGTAGTGATCGCGCAAGTGCTCCTTGAGGAGCGCCGCCACCCTTTCGGGCGCAAACGCTTTGTCGGCACGGACATGCAAGGTAATGAGCGAGCGCTCCTGGCTCAGCGACCAGGCATGCACGTGATGGATATCCTTGACCTCCGCAAAGCGCTCTTCCAGGTCGCGCTTGATTTCGCGCGTGTCGAGCCCTGCCGGTGCGCCTTCCAGCAGAATATGCGCGCTGCTTTGCACGACAAACCACGCCGAGCGCAGAATGATGACCGCAACGACGACCGAAAGGATCGGGTCGATGGGCATCCATCCGGTCAGCAAAATCACGACGGCGGCAGCGATGGCCGCCACCGAGCCCAGCATATCGCCCATCACATGCAACAGTGCGGCGCGCATGTTGAGGTTGTCCTGGTCACCGCCGTGTAAGACGAAGAACGCTAGAATATTGACGCCAAGTCCGGCAATCGCCACCCACAGCATCAACCCGCCGAGTACCTCTTGCGGTTGGGCCATGCGCTGGATGGCTTCCACGATGACCCAGCCGGCGATGGCAAAAAGCGCCAGGCCGTTCGCGAAGGCGACCAGGATCGAGAACCGGTCGTAGCCGTAAGTGCGCTGCCAGTCGGCCGGCTTGTGCGACAGCCGGAACCCGTACCAGGCAAGCGCGAGGCTGGCGAAATCCGTCAGCATGTGCCCCGCGTCGGCAAGCAAAGCCAGCGAGCCCGACAGCAGCCCGGCAACGACCTCGACTAGCATGAATGTGCCGGTCAGGAGCGCTGCGATACCGACGCGCTGTTCGTTGCCGTGCGCATGGCTATGACCGTGGCCGTGAGAATGCCCGTGCCCGCCCCCATGATCATGACCATGGGAGTGCGCGTGAGCGTCGGGCTTACCCGCCTCATCTTTTCGAATATTTCTCTGATCGTCGTGATTGTGTCCAGACATCCAGCAAACCTATAGTAGCTCTCAAAATGAGGTAAGAGCTTGGGAGACGCTCCATGGCGAACGGACCAAAACAGCAATGGCCGGAGGTTCGCGAAATTTCGGCCAACGATCTCGTCGACATCGTAGGGGCCGGGCTCAATGATTTTCGCCTTGCCCCGAAATACGGACTTTTCTTTGCCAGTCTCTACGTCGCTGCCGGCTGGCTTTTGATGATCTTGCTCTTTTACTTCGGACTGCCCTATCTCGCCTACCCCCTTGCGATGGGTTTTGCGCTTATCGCGCCATTTGCCGGTGTCGCGTTCTATTCGGTCAGCGACAAGCTCGAAAAGGGTGAGCCGCTCAGTTGGGGCATCGTTTTCAATTCGATCAAGGAATGTCTCAAGCGCGACGTGCGCTGGATGGCGCTAGTCACCGGCTTTGCCCTTGTCATCTGGATGGACATCGCGGCATTCCTGTTCTTCGGCTTTATGGGCTTCAACGGCATCGGTCCGGACTTCTTCGAGAAGCTCTTCATGACGCCAAGCGGCTTGATGTTTGTCCTGCTCGGCAACACCGCCGGCGCCGTGATCGCCCTCACCCTGTTCTCGATCTCAGTCGTCTCGTTTCCGATGCTTTATGACCGCGATGTAGACTTCGTCACCGCTATGGTTACCAGCGTCAGGCTGGTTATCAAAAATCCATTCAGCATGATCGCCTGGTGCGCTTTCATTGGTATCTTGACGGTCTTATCACTGCTATCGGCATTTATCGGTTTTCTGGTTGTGCTACCGGTGATTGGTCACGCGTCTTGGCATCTTTATCGCAAGGCTGTGGAACCAAGCGCGACCGCCGAACCCGACACCGCCAGCGCGGTTTCGGCCTGATTAAGAAAATCGGCGGTGCCGTTGCAGCAATTCGTCAAGAGCTCACGACGTCCGTGAGTGCCGACGCAGTGTGGGTTCAACCATCTTTATGACGACACTCTTCTTGTTCGCCCACCAAGACGATGAGATTGGCGTCTTCCACGAAATCCTCAAAGCATTGCAGGCCGGCGATCGCGTCGTTTGCATCTACTTGACCGATGGTGGTGCCGGCAAAGCGACGCCGCAGGAAAGAAACGCCGAAAGCACCCGCGTCCTGACGAGCCTCGGCGTATCCCCTGACGATCTGATCTTCCTTGGCACTCAGCAAGATATCCCTGACGGCCGCCTGCCCGACAATCTTGAGCGCTGCTGGGCGAAACTCACCGAAATCGTCGAACCGCTGCAGCCTGTGCGAGGGCTCTTCACCCATGCCTTTGAGGGTGGCCACCAGGACCATGACGCTGCCAGCGTCGTGGGAACACTGCTCGCCAAGCGTCTGGGGTGCCTTGAAGCGAGCCGGCAGTTTCCGCTCTATAGAGCTCCCGGCGGACGCTTTCTTCTCAAGTTCGCAAAGCCCTTGAACGCGAACGGTCCGGTTGAGCGATCGCCAATCCCGATCAAAGAAAAATCATTGATCCTCTCCAAGCTATTTCAATATCCCAGCCAGCGCGTGGTGATGATGAAGCTCGGGCCCCGCATGGCGCGCGACTTTTTATTCGACGGGACGCAGAAACTTCAGCCGCTGTCGCTGGCAAGGCTTCGCGAGCCCCCCAACGATGCTTATCTGTATGAAGCCTGGAAGATCTACGACTACCCTCGTTTCCGCAGATTGACGGACGCGTTTCTGCAGGCGCACGACGCCTAACACGTCAGGCGTACGGGGCTACTCCCGCCAGAACTCCGGCCTGAGCAGAACAAGAACCGTAAACAGTTCAAGCCGGCCCAGCAGCATCGCCGCCGACAAGGCCCATTTCGCCATCGCAGGTAGAGGCGCAAAGCTCCCCTTCGGACCGACAATATCGCCAAGACCGGGGCCGACGTTGCCGATCGCGGTCGCGGCTGCAGACAAGGCGGTGATGTGGTCGAGCCCGAGCGCGGCAAGCAAAAGCGTGAAGAAGGCAACCGTCGCGACGTAGGTTGTCAGGAACGCAATGATCGAAAACGGCACGTCATCGGCCAGCCGCTTCCGGTTGTAACTCAAGGGAAAGACCCGGTGCGGGCTGGTCAGCGTCCGGAAGTGACCTTTGATGAGCAGGCCTGAAACCTGGAACCTGTAGATCTTGATGCCGCCAGCCGTGGAGCCAGCGCATCCTCCCACAAAGGTGAGCAGGAAAATCAACACGACGGCGAACTGGGACCACTGGGTGTAGTCCTCGTAAGCAAAACCGGTCGTTGAAATGATCGAGACCACATTGAAGGTGGTCGTCAGCAGCGATTGCTGAAACGGCGCGTTGTAGACTTCGCTATGCCAGATTGCGAAGATCAGCGACACGCCGACAACGAAACCCAGAAATCCGCGCACCTGCTCGTCGTTGTAGAACGCAGCCGGCTGCCCGCGTAGCGCTCGGATCATGACGACGAACGGCAGCGACCCAAGCAGCATGAAAACAATCGCCGTCCACAAAATCGCATCCGACTGGAAGAAGGAAAGACTGGCGTCGTGCGTAGAAAAGCCGCCCGTCGAAACCGTCGTCATCGCATGGCAGATCGCATCGAACGGCGTCATGCCAAGCGTGACGTATGCGAATGTGCAGATCAGGATCAGCGCGAGATAAAAGTTCGTGATCCAGATGAAGAGCTGGCCCGACCGCGGCGTGATTTTTTCGGAGCGATCCGAGCTCTCGGTGTGAAACAGCTGCATGCCGCCAACGCGTAGGAACGGCAGCATGATGATGGCGGTCACGACGATACCGATCCCGCCGACCGCCTGCAGGATCGAGCGCCACAACAAGATTCCGCGCGGGAGATTGTCGAGCCCCGTCAGCACCGTTGAGCCGGTCGTCGTCAGGCCGCTCATGGCCTCGAAATAGGCGTCGGTGTAGTCAAGCCCGAGCCCCGCGAACGGCAACGCCGAGAACGCCGCGATCGCAACCCAGCTCAACGTTGTCAGCGCGAAGCCTTCCTTGAGGCTGAATTCATTGGCGGTGTTGTCGATGGCCGAGACCAGCATCAGGCCGCCCAGGAACGCGGTGAACAAGGCCGAGCTGATGAAGACCTGCCAATCAGCGTTGCGATCGGCAAGATCGACCAGCGCTGGAAACAGCATCAGACAGGCAAGCGCGCAAAGCGACACTCCGATCGTCTGGAGAATTCTTCTAAGCTGCATCGTCTACCGGGTTGAAAGTGCGCAAGCACAAGACTTTGGCCATCAAGTTCGAGACGCAACTTAAGCGCGCAAATAGTCCTCGTCTCAGATATCTTTTCAGCAGAATTCGCACCCGATGGATAGGTTAAAATGATGCGTGGAAGGGTTGCTGTTGCCGGTGATTAACGCACAGCTGAGCCCCGCAAAAAACGGCGGCCGGCCGTCTAGAGCTTCCAGCCCGAGTGAATTGCCGCAACGCCGCCGGTCAGATTGCGGTAGCTGACGCGCTCGAAACCGGCTGTGCGGATCATCTCGGCGAAACGTTCCTGGTTGGGGAATTTCCGTATAGATTCAACGAGATATTGATAGCTTTCGCGATCTCCGGCGACCGCCTGGCCGATCCGTGGGATGACTTCGAAAGAATGCAGATCATAAAGCCGGTCGAGCACCGGCACATCGACTTGCGAGAATTCCAGGCACATGAACCGGCCGCCGATCTTGAGCACCCGGAAGGCTTCTTCGAGCGCCTTGTCGATGTGGGTAACGTTGCGAATGCCGAACGCGATCGTGTAGGCGTCGAATGAGCGGTCGGCGAAGGGCAGCTGTTCAGCGTTCCCCTCAACCAGTTCGATACGCTCCGATAGGCCAGCGTCCTGCACCTTGCGGCGGCCGACCTCGAGCATTTCCGGAGATATATCGCAGATCACCGCGGTGGCTGACGGACCGGTCTTGCGTGCATAGCTGAGCGCCACGTCACCGGTTCCGCCGGCAACGTCAAGCAACCGGAACGGCCGGTTGCTGTCTTCGCGCGGCGGTGCCAGCCACGCCAGGAAATCGCTCTTCCAGAGCCGATGCAACCCGCCCGACATCAAGTCGTTCATCAAGTCGTAGTTCTCGGCAACGTTCGAAAAGACGCCGTTGACGAGCCCCTGGCGCTGGTTTTCCGGCACATCGCGAAAACCAAAACTCGTCGTCGTTGCGTTGCCTGCGTCGTTGACTGTGTCCGTCATCAAACTCGACCCAATTCCTGAAATTGCTGCCTGCGACGATAGCCAATTGTTGCTGTCGCTGCTACGTCGTCTGCATCATAAGTGCATGCGGCGAATGTTCAGGGCTCCGCAAGCCCCATCTGTCTGCAAGTCTTAACGAGAACCGGATCAAAGTCATGAAACTCGCCACCGCCAGAACCATCCTCGATGCCGCGCAGGCCAAAGCCCGTTCCGAAAACATGAAACCGCTGGCCATCGCCGTCCTCGACCCGCGCGGAGCCGTGCGCGCCTTTATCGCCGAAGACGGCACCAGCCTCCATCGCGGCGATGTCGCAATCGGCAAGGCCTATGGCGCGATCTCGCTTGGCATTCCCTCTCGTTCGATTGGCGAGCGGGCCGAAAAGCAGGCCTATTTCGTCGCAGCGATCAGCCACATCACCGGTGGCAAGATGGTCCCCGTCGCTGGTGGCGTCTTGATCCGCGACGATGCTGGCGAACTGGTCGGCGCCATCGGCATCTCCGGCGACACCAGCCAGAACGACGAAATCGCCGGCTGCGCTGGGATCGCCGCAGCAGGACTGGTCGCCGAGACGGGCGCCTGATCTTGGGCGCGCGCCCCGAGCCCGGTTGCGTATAGTAAGAGCATTGGCCCGCTTGATGAGTATGAGGCAGAGGTTTGCCTGAGCTACCTGAAGTCGAGACAGTTCGGCGTGGCCTGGAGCCGGTGCTGTCGGGAAGGCGCATTATCACCCTGGAACAGCGCCGTCCCGATCTACGCTTTCCTTTTCCAGAGCGTTTTGCCGAACGCGTATCAGGCCGCCGGATCGAAAGCCTCAGGCGGCGCGCGAAATATCTCATCGCAACCATCGAGGGCGGCGAAGCCCTCATCATGCATCTGGGGATGTCCGGGCGTTATCTCATCGAGAAGCCTGGCACCGAGGGCGCAACGATCCCGGCCTTCCGCCACATGCCCCAGCACGACCACGTCATCTTTCGCACCGAGGATGGTGCAACCGTCACTTATAACGATCCACGCCGCTTTGGCTTCATGGTCATGACGCCGGAAAGTGAGCTTGAGGCCCACCCGCTGTTGCAGGGGCTCGGTCCCGAGCCGATGGGAAATCTCCTCAACGCCGCACACCTGGCGACGCGCGCCGCCGGCCGCAGCACCGATCTCAAAGCCTTCCTGATGGATCAGCGCAACGTCGCCGGGCTTGGCAACATTTACGTTTGTGAGGCTCTGCATCGGTCAGGTTTGTCGCCGAACCGGGCGGCTAAATCATTGGCCCGCAAGTCTGGCGCTCCAACAGCGCGGGCCGAGCGCCTCGCCGCCGCAATCCGCAGCGTCATCGCCGATGCCATAGCTGCCGGCGGCTCCTCTCTGCGCGACTATCGCCAAGCCGATGGCGCACTGGGATATTTCCAGCACTCGTTTATGGTCTATGGCAAAGAAGGCGACGCTTGCACGACTGAGGGCTGCCGCGGCCGTGTGAAACGCATCGTACAATCAGGCCGCTCGACGTTTTACTGTTCGTCCTGCCAATCCTGAACGAATGCACTTGGCTGGTGCGGGGACTCGAAAGCTGAAGACGACCTTGGCCGCACGCATAGGAGAAGAAACTGATGAGCTACGAAACGATCATCGTCGAAACCGACGGTCGCGTCGGTCAGATCACCCTTAATCGGCCAAAGGCGCTCAACGCCTTGAACAGTCAGTTGATCGCAGACCTCTCCGATGCGCTGGCCAAATTCGAAGCTGATGACGGTATCGGTGCCATTCTCATTACGGGCTCAGAAAAAGCCTTCGCCGCCGGCGCCGACATCAAGGAGATGGCGCCCAAAAGCTATATGGAAGTCTACGCCGAAGACTTCGCTGCCGCTTGGGATATCGCCGCTCATTGCCGCAAGCCGACGATTGCAGCGGTTGCCGGGTATTGCCTCGGCGGTGGCTGCGAACTTGCCATGCAGTGCGACATCATCATCGCCGCGGATAGCGCCAAGTTCGGCCAGCCTGAAATCACGCTCGGCATCATGCCGGGGATCGGCGGCACTCAGCGCTTGATCCGCGCCGTCGGAAAAGCCAAGGCCATGGAGCTCTGCCTCACCGGCCGCATGATGGACGCCGAAGAGGCCGAACGTGCAGGCCTCGTCGCGCGTATCGTCCCGGCAGCAGACCTGATCGCAGAAGCTGGTAAGGTCGCAGGCAAGATCGCTTCGATGTCATTGCCCGCAACGATGATGACCAAGGAAACGATCAACCGCGCTTACGAAACGCCGCTCTCCGAAGGCCTGCTGTTCGAACGCCGCGTCTTCCATTCGATGTTCGCCACCGAGGACCAGAAAGAGGGCATGCAGGCCTTTACCGAAAAGCGCAAGCCTGACTTCAAGCATCGCTGATGTGAGGCGCACCACGGTCTGCCTAAGTTCAAGCGGTGCTGCGCGTCATCTCCCGTGACAACAGACGAAATAACTAATCCAATTCGTCCGCGGCGCGCTTCAATCGAAGGTGCGTAATTGCAGCGACGACCGACGCGACGATGATGGCCATGCCGCCGCCCACAAACACGTGGTTGGCGGGCCAATCAGGCTTGATGCTCGACAGCTTGCCGGATCCAATCAGGAAACCCATCCCCAAGGCTGCTGCGGCCGCTTGCACCATCGCCAGAAAAGCCATGGCGTCAAGCGCGATCGGCGAACGGAACTGGCTGTCGGGATCGCCGAGGAGATGCGTGAAGCCAAGCAAAGCCACCGCAATGAGCCCCATCGCAGAGGCATATTGCCAGCTGTGAAACCACCACAATTGCGTGAGGCCATAGATCGCGAAGATGGTCAGCGCGCCCCAGCCGTAGATGCACGCCATCAGCCGCGCATTGATGCGTGAGGCCTTGAGAAAAACCTCCCTGTCATTCTGCACCGCCCCGCCGGGGTCACCGAAGACGGGCTGGTTCAGCGCCAAGACGGTGTTGGCCGCAATGAACGAAAAGCTGAGCGCCGCCGCAAGGCTCGTGAACTTCGCCCCCAAGGCCGCAGCAATCACCATCATCGCACTCGTCAGCGCAAGAAAGACCAGTAAGACCTTGAATCGGGATGTGATCGACATGTGCCCCCGAACGGATAAGCCCTAAAACAACAAAGGACGGAGCCGCATGGGTCCGCCCTTCGCTCAATCGGAATATTCGGCTACCGCGTCAGGCGCGCGAAAGCAACAAAACCTCAGGCACTTTGTTCGCCGACCTTGCCGTTTTGAGGTTTGGCCCAAAGAGCATTCGCCGTGATGATGGCGATTGCCATTGCGCCGAAGAAGAAGATGTTGTTGGCGGCCCAATCCTGCCAGCCGGGGTTGGCTTTGACCGTCACCGGGAACTTGCCGTCGATGACAAGACCGACCATCGCCAGAACCATGCCGATGATTTGTCCAATCGACAGATAGCGGGCCAGCGACAGCATCGTCTTATCCTTGCGGCCCTTCTGCTCATCGTTATCGAGAGCGGCCGCAAACAGCAGGCAAAGAATGCCAACGGCCGCAAAAGCGCCGGTAAAGACGAGCCATTCCTTCCACGCAAGGATGAAGAAGTAGGTGACGAAGAGGCTGAGCGCACCCCAGATCCAAACCAGGCCCATATGCCGAGCTGTCGATGCCGAAACGACGTTTTCACTGAGACCAGCCTTGCGCTGCTGCCGGTTTTCCGTGACCGCCATGCCAGCGATGGCCAGCGCGATCAAGGCCGCGAAGAATGTATGGACTGTCGGCTGCCCAGCTGCTGCGCTGAGAATAATCGCAGCCAGGCTGACGCTCAGGGTAATCATCCAAATTGCGAGAGAAGCCATCTTTTCCTTATCCCTGTTCGGTAAGACGCCCAGTGTGCAAAAGGCGACGGGTTCACAAACCCAACCGGATTTGCCCCAAATCTCATTCTTAAGTCGTAGCGCGTTCACAACCCTTTAACATGGTCAGTCTGCCAGATTCGATATGCAATTTAATTGGACACTGTTCAAATCCACACAAAATGGCCTCTAGAATTGAAAGTAGATAAACGACTGCGGTTGGCCCTTGCCGACCTCGAGGAGCACAATAAGCGCAAGTAAAGCCGTCACAGCACCGAGCGCTGGGCTTGCCGGCATGCGCCGCACGACGAGATCGTAGCTCGTCGGTCCGAATGTGGAGACCGCCGCTGCAGCAGCCAGCAGCCATAGATCACGCGCACCGCCGCCAAAGCCGTTGCCACCCACCATTGCCGACAGCATGACCCAGGCCGTCTGAAAATCGGGTGCGCGGAACAACACCCAGCCGGCGATCACAAAAAGCATGGTGATCGCCCAGGAAAGGGCGAACGGCAACGGCACACCGCGTTCGCTCCAGGCGCGGCAGATCAAAAGTCCCACACCGTGCATGAGCCCCCACGCGACAAACGTCCAGCCGGCGCCATGCCAAAGCCCGCACAGGCCCATCGTATAAATCGTCGCGAAGACGAACACGAACGGTCCGTTTCGGCTGCCGCCCAGAGGGATATAGACGTAGTCGCGTAAGAAGCGCGACAACGTCATGTGCCAGCGCCGCCAGAAGTCGCGTAAATCGACAGCCGCGTAAGGCGCGTTGAAGTTCTCAGGCAGGGCCAGACCCAGCATCAGCCCGATCCCCAACGCCATCTCCGAATAGGCCGAGAAATCGAGAAAGAGCTGGAATGTGAAGGCCAGTGCGCCTGTCCAGGCCTCGCCGAACTGCGGTGTCCCCTTGGTTGCGGCCTCAAAGATGCGGTCGGCAATGGGTGCGAGTTGATCGGCAAGAAAGACCTTCTTGACGAGACCGATCGTGAAGAGCCCCGCGCCGACCGAAAAGCGTCGCGCCAATCCTTCGCGCAAGGGGTCGAGGTCGAATTGCGGGATGATCTCATGGTGCCGGACGATCGGTCCGGCGATCAGCCTTGGAAAGAGCGAGACGAAGAGGAGGAAGCGGCGCAAGGGATAGCGCGGGGCCCCATGCCAGCGCAGATCTGCCAGATAGGAAATGATCTCGAAGGTGAAGAAGCTAATCCCGATCGGCAGGACGATTGAGAATGGCCCCAGCTGCCAGCCCCCAAGCGCTGCGACATTTTCAGCAAAGAACACCGCATACTTGAAGAACCCCAAAATGAGCAGATTTAGCGTGATCCCGGCCCAGATTAACCATCCCGCCGTCCGCCCGGACCGGATGTACATTTCCGCAATCACCCAGGAAATGACCGTCTGACAGACAAGCAGCGGCACGAAACGGATGTCCCACCACCCGTAAAACGTAATCGACAGGGCCACGAGGCCCCATTCGCGGCAGACCGGCACGTTGAGGCGCGCCAGGCCGTACCAGACGAGCAGCACTGCCGGGAAAAATCCCAGCAAAAACGCTTGGCTTTGAAACAACATCAGGCGGGATCCGGCATGCTTCTTGGACCACGGGGGTATTCAGACGCTGGCGCGCCGTCAACGCCATTCTTTCAGGCGGGCTAGAAACGCCTTTCAGCCGTTGACCTGAGCAGAACCGCCGATTATAAGGACTGATCTTGATCCGCTCGGCCTGAAGGTCGGGCGGCATTTGTTTTTGCGCCTCCCCCGTCCGGCACCGGATGGTCCGGGGTTTCGAGGCGAAGGTTCAAGCCTCGGCAGTTCAAATCAGCTGCTAAGTCGGATTACAAGGAAGCCCAACGGATGGCGAATACGAAATCGGCTAAGAAAGCCGTTCGCAAGATCGAGAAGCAAACTGCGGTCAACAAGAACCACCGCACCCGCATGCGCGGTGAAGTCCGCCGCGTCGAAGAAGCAATCGCTGCTGGCGATCAGGATCAGGCTCTCGCAGCTCTGAAATTGGCTGAGCCTCTGATTGCTCGCACCGCTCAGCGCGGCATCATCCACGACAACACGGCGTCGCGCAAAATCTCGCGCCTGACCCGTCGCGTCAAAGCGATGAGCGCCTGAGATCTATTTTGAGGTTCTCGATACCTGAGCGACGAGCGCGTGGTCCCGAATAGGGTGCCGACGCATCCCAGGTATGACCGAATATGAAAAGACCGCCTGAAGCATTGGCTTCGGACGGTCTTTTGTTTTGCGCGTCATGTGAGCGGACGCGCAGCTGCATGCAAGCGTATCGTCATCGTGCGGCAGAAGGCGGCCTCAAGCTTTTCTTCGCGTCTTATTCAATCGCCCGCCTGAATACACACACAGCCTGCGAAGCTCCGGTGCCAGACACGGGGCAAAAAAATACGCGATCAATGCAACCTTCAACGACGTTGAGCGTTCAGCGATTAGAAGCCCCATAGACGAAAGATTCACACGGTCAGAATGTAGAACGAGAGCGGCGAACTTCTTTGCTTTGTGGTTCAACTTTTTGTCGCATCGCCTGCGACTCAATGCACGCCTAACAGCACGCTATCTGACGATCGGCATCTCATACGGCCAAATGTTTAGAGTCTATAAAAAGGTCTCTGGCAGAGCGTAAAATTTGGTCCGCGTTGCGGCGCGGAAAATGAGAAAATTTTGCGAATTTGCGAGCTTTCAAATTTTTTTTAGCCGCACACACTGTCGTGGCCAAATCGCAACTTTTCGACCTCAGCCACACCCGTTTTCGCACCGAATTTCGAGCATCACTTCACATTGGATTCCAACGCGTTGCGCGAACCAGAAGAGTCTTACGCGAAGCTTGAGACTCACCCCCTAAAAAACGCCGGCCAAGTGTTTTTCACTCCGGCACAGGTCTTTCTCGATTTCACATGGAAAGGCTATTTCTCGGCCTGTTCAAAACGCTGCCAAGCCCTGTGGATTCAACAGCTTTTTTCACCTTCGGAGCATCGTTCAAGAGGGGTGCTGATTTTCAATTTTGTGCTCGGCCGGACCTTGCTTCTCGCGCACTTCGATGGGTTGCCCCCCGACCAATAACCAGTTATTAACCCTTCTCCAGACGCGGTGGACAACCGCTCTGCACAAGCGGGTAAATCCAAGAGTAGTTGGGCAGTCGCCCGCGCGTTTTTTCTGTCAGACGTGTTCCAGATCCGGGGTGATCCTTTCTCCCCCAGGATGGATTGTCAAACATATGCGAGTTTGAAGTGTGAGGGTTTGGTGGACATCACGTTCACCAAGCAAGGGAGGAGTGCGTTCTGTTCGGATCGGTACCTCTGCCGGTTCGAAAGTTACAGGGCACAGAACGCCATTAGTGTTGCTTTGTGGAGGGGTTTGTGGGGTCTCAGAGCACCATCTTCGCAACCACGCCGATCGCAGGTCATTGCTGCGAATCTGCCGTCTCGAAGCTGGAAATTGAACGAACGCGAATCGGTGAGCTTTGGCTATCTGATTTGCACCGATTGAGCAAGTTTGAGGACGTAGACACTGCACTGAAGCTGTTAGAACTGGCAGGCCGACGACACGGCCGCACCTCTCAGCATCTCAACGAAATGAACCGCCGGAAATTGGCGGGAACGGGATGCACGACCAGGAACAAGCAGGCTTCAAACCCCGACCGAACGGCGCGAAGTCGAAGGTTGGTTACCTCAAGCACTCCACGAAGCTGAGAATTCGGCTCCAGGACTGCGAGTGATCCGGAATTTGGGCAACCGGACCGACCTGTAAGTGCCAGCAGATTTCAGGCACGCGTAGACTCAACATCAACATTCGAAGACTGGACCGCCAGCTTCATCGTTCGAAAAAAACGCGAGCGAACCACGGCGGCCGCTGTCTCGACTTTAAAATTGACCGTGCGGGGGCAATCGAAAATGGCTATGCATACGACACATTCGACGCAATCAACGTGGCTGGGCGATTCCGAAATCATCAAGAACAGCCGGACTTCGGCGCCTGAGACAAACCTAGAAACCAATCTCGAAATCAACCGCGCCAATGCGGCCGTCGAGCCAAAGAACCTGCCAGCAAAACAACCGGCGAAACTGGAAGGCCAGAAGGTTCGCACGCTACTGCGCAAACGTCTTGGCGACGACATCTACACAAGCTGGTTCAACGCAATCGAATTCGACAGTTTCGAAGCTGGCACCGTCGAAGTTTCAGTGCCTGTGAAATTCCTGCGCAACTGGATCCAGACGCACTACATCCAGGATCTCCTGGAATGTTGCCAGGCAGAGTTCAAAGGCGCTGAGAAAGTCGTGGTGAAGTTGCGCCAGCCGCGACCTGCCGCACGCGCTCAGCAGCCCGAAGCCGCACCGGTTCAGAATAATGAACCAGCCGCTCCGGCCAGCCGTCACGCAATGGGCCAGCCATCGGGCGCCCGCCAGCCTGTCTCGCTGTCGGTCCCGACGCTTCCCAAGCCATCTCCGACGACTCGCATCGGCGAGTTCGAGGGATCGCCGCTTGATCCGCGCTACACCTTCGACACCTTCGTCGTCGGCTCTTCGAACCGGGTCGCGCATGCGGCAGCCACACGGGTTGCAGAATCGGTCGGCTTCGACAGCCCCGGCTTCAATCCGCTCTTCATTCACGCGCCTGTAGGTCTGGGCAAGTCGCACCTTCTTCATGCGACCGCCTGGGAAGTGACCCGCCGCCGTCCGGATGCCAAAGTGCTCTACATGACGGCAGATAGCTTCCGCTATCGCTTCGTGGAAGCCATGCGTGGCGATGACCCGATGGCATTCAAAGACAAATTCCGTCAGGTCGACATCCTGTTGATCGACGATCTGGAATTTATGCACGGTGCCAAGACCGAGACGGAATTCGACCACATCGTCAATACGCTGCTTGATGGCGGCCGCCAGCTCGTCGTTGCGTCCTCGCGTCCACCTTCCCAGATCGACCGCCTGAACGATCGCATGCGTTCGCGTCTCACCCGCGGCCTCGTCACCGAACTTGGCTCGTTCGACTACGAACAGCGCATCAACGTCATCGAAATGCGCGTTGCCGAAAAGCGCTTCATGGATGCTTCGTTCTCCTTGTCGCGCGATGTCGTCGAGTTGTTGTCTGAACGCCTGACCGACAACGGACGCGAGCTTGAAGGTGCAGTCATCCGCCTGTTTGCAAATTGGCAATATGTCCGTGCTCCGATAACCCGCGAAGTTGCCGAAACGGTCATCCGCGATCTCGTGCAGGGCCTCGAGCCACGCCGCATCAAGATCGAGGATATCCTTCGCATTATCTCGCGTCATTATGGCGTCTCGAAAAGCGATCTTCTCTCGCAGCGGCGTCATCGCTCCGTCGTCTGGCCACGTCAGATCGGAATGTATCTGGCGAAGCAGATGACCGCACGGTCCCTGCCTGAGATCGGCCGTCGGTTCGGCAACCGCGATCATACGACAGTCCTTCACGCGATCCGCAAGATCGATGGTGAACTTAATGGAAATCCACGCCTGCGTGACGAATTGGAAGAATTGAAAAAACAGCTCAACCACTAATATCAAATCCACGACCAAGTCGCAAAAATGGGCTGTCCGAACACGGGCAGCCTCTCATGCGCACCACCAACCTACATTTTGCAGAAGTATTGGGCGGTCAAGCGGGGGCAACCGCCCTGTGCAATGCCGTTGACGCTCGTAAGGGCATCTGAGCGTCACGGCAGCGGCGGCAGGGGAGAGGCTCACCTGAGCTTCTCCCTTGGCTGTTATAAACCGCATGCTCAGCGCTTAATCGGCGCGCGATTGGCCAAAATATCATCGAACCGGTGCATTGAGTTCCCAAAGTTATGCCATTCAACCGGCCAGCCACTTGAAAAACTACAGCTTATCGGCTCAATTGGGCCTCCACCGAATCATGCTCATGCAAGCCGGATCCGTCATGCATGTTTTCAGGTGTAAGACGTGGTCAGAAGTCTGAGCAGCGCAGCATGCGCTCCGGCCAGAGCGACTGAACGATGATCGATAGAACATATAACGGGACTTGCGAGGACCGACCATGCGGCTAGTTATTGAACGCGGAGAACTGCTGCGTGCACTTGGCCACGTCACCAGCGTTGTTGAGCGCCGGACGACAATCCCTATTCTCTCCAACGTGTTGTTGAAGGCGACGGGATCGGCGCTTGCTTTCAAGGCAACCGATCTTGAACGCGAAGTCGTCGAGGAAGCACCAGCGTCGGTCCAGACTCCTGGGTCGCTCACGGTTCCGGCGCATCTTCTCCACGATATCGTCCGTAAGCTTCCCGACGGTGCCCAGGTCGAACTCGACCGCGATGCAGAGAAGGAACGCCTGACGCTCACCGCCGGGCAGTCGCGCTTTGCCTTGCAGACGCTGGCGGCCGAAGACTTCCCCGACATCGCGATTGGCGAACTTCCCTATTCTTTCGCGATCAGTGCCGGCGACTTGAAGCGCTTGATCGATAAGACCCGGTTTGCGATCTCGACCGAAGAGACCCGCTATTATCTGAACGGCATCTATCTGCATACGCCTGACAGCACACCGGACAATCCCGTGTTGCGCGCGGTCGCCACCGATGGCCACCGCCTGGCGCAGTTCGACCTGCCGTTGCCTGACGGTGCCGACGGCATGCCGGGCGTCATCATCCCGCGCAAGACCGTCCACGAAGTCCATCGCCTGCTGGAGGCTTCCGGCGGATCGGTAACGGTGGGCGTCTCCGAAAACAAGGTCCGCTTCGAAATCGGCACCGTGACGCTAACTTCGAAGCTGATCGACGGAACCTTCCCCGATTATGCCCGCGTCATCCCGCAGGCAAACGACAAGGAGATGAAGGTCTCCAACGCCGAGTTCATGAGCGCCGTCGACCGCGTCTCGACGATCGCATCCGAACGCGGTCGCGCCGTGAAACTGGCGGTCTCCGATGGCAAGCTGGTGCTCTCGGTCAATAACCCCGAAGGCGGCAGCGCCACCGAGGAGCTGGGCGTCGATTATGCGGCTGACGAATTGGAGATCGGTTTCAACGCCCGTTATCTCTTGGATATTGCCGGACAGCTGGAAGGCGAAGAAGCAACCTTCATGCTTTCCGACCCTGGCTCTCCCGCGATGGTCCGCGACGCAAGCGGCGACGGCGCTCTTTATGTCGTGATGCCGATGCGCGTCTAACGGCGGCGATTGGATTTGATCGAAAACCTTCAGCCAGACGACCAGAGCGCCGCTGCTTCAGAAGGCGATGAGGCTGGTCTTTGGATTGAACGGCTGTCGCTCAACGCGTTTCGCAATTACGCCTCCGCAACGATCACCCCAGGCGCGAAATCCGTCGTTCTCGTCGGCCCCAATGGCGCGGGTAAAACCAACCTCCTCGAAGCCGTCTCGCTGCTTGTTCCAGGCCAGGGACTACGCCGCGCCGCCTACGCCGACATCGCGCGCATGAACGGCAACGGCGCATGGGCGGTTGCCGCCAAGGTCCACACCCGTCACGGTCTGGTCGATATCGGCACCGGTCAGCAGCCACCGCAACCAGGTGTCAGAGCCCCGAGCGGCCGCATCGTCAGGATCGATGGCAACCCGCAAGGCGGCTCCGGCGTGCTCGCCGAATACATCGAAGCAGTATGGCTGACGCCCGCAATGGATGGCCTGTTCACCGGGCCGGCTGCCGAGCGCCGCCGCTTTCTCGATCGCCTCGTCTTATGTTTCGATCCAGGCTTCCGCACGCTCGCCAGCCGTTTCGAGCGCGCCATGCAAAGCCGCAACAAGCTTTTGTCCGATGGCGTCCGCGACGACGCCCAATTGCGCGGCGTCGAACTCGTCATGGCCGAAGCTGGCGCCGCCGTCGCAGCCGCGCGCTATTCGACGGTCGTGAAGCTCGCAGCCGTCATCGAAGCCAGATTGCAGCGCGCGCCCGATTCGCCCTTCCCCTGGAGCCGCATCCGCATCGAGGGGACGCTGGAAAACGAATTGATCGACGCGGCCGCCGTCGACGTCGAAGACGCTTACGCGCGCCGTTTGAGCCAAAGCCGCGAACGCGACCGCGCCGCCAGCCGCACGCTTGAAGGCCCGCACCGCTCAGACCTCATCGTCCACCACGGCCCCAAGGATATGCCAGCTCGCCTAAGCTCGACAGGCGAACAAAAGGCGCTGCTCATCGGCCTCATCCTGGCCGAAGCCGAATTGATCGCCGCCCGCCACAGTGGCGCTGGGCCGCTCATCCTTCTCGACGAAATCACCGCCCATCTCGACGAGCATCGCCGCGCCGCGCTCTTCGACGAAATTCTCCGCCTCGGAGGCCAGGCCTGGATGACGGGAACCGACCGGGAATCGTTTGCCGCACTGGCTGACAGGGCTGCCTTTTTCGAGGTCTCAGGCGCCCAGCTCACGCGTCTTTCCTGACCTTCTCCGGGCCGCATTTCAAGGTAGCTTCGAAGTGTCGCAGGAGGTGGTGCGTAACTCTATGAAAACATAAGAGGTTTCCGGTCGAATTTGGAAGGTGAAAAATGCTGTTTTTTGCCCCTTTTGCAGGCCGAATGTGCTAGTTTCAAAGGCAGCGTAATTGTTTGGGCTGAGCGCCTCCTGGCCACAGCCGTAAGACCGCGGACAATCCGGCCTGCGCCGGGCACGAAAAGCCTTACCAAACCCAGCCATCCCACATCTGGATTATGGGCTTTCATCACGTCCGCCGACGACCCAACGCGCCGCACAACAACAACGACGAGGACACGTCCGTCCATGAGCGACAACCCAGCCGAGAACCCACCCGCATCAGCCGACTACGGCGAAGATTCCATCAAGATGCTGAAGGGGCTGGAGGCAGTGCGCAAACGCCCCGGCATGTACATCGGCGACACCGACGACGGCTCGGGCCTGCACCACATGATCTACGAAGCCGTCGACAACGCCGTTGACGAAGTCCTCGCCGGTCATGCCACCCGCTGCCACGTCACGCTCAACCCGGATGGCTCCTGCACGGTGTCCGACGACGGCCGCGGAATCCCCGTCGGCATCAAGGAGGACGACGATCACGACCCGAAGCGTTCGGCCGTCGAAATCGTCTTCACCGAGCTGCACGCCGGCGGCAAGTTCGACCAGAACTCCTATAAGGTCTCAGGCGGTTTGCATGGCGTTGGCGTCTCCGTTGTCAACGCGCTGTCGACCTGGCTCAAGTGCCGCGTCTGGCGCCACGACAAAGAGCATCGGGTCGAATTTAGGGATGGCGTCACCGTCGCCCCGCTCGAGGTCGTCGGCCCGGCGAACGGGCGCCGCGGCACGGAAGTCAGCTTTCTGCCGTCGCCGGAAACCTTCACGCAGGTCGAGTTCGATTTCGCCACCTTGGAGCATCGCCTGCGCGAACTGGCGTTCTTGAACTCCGGCGCCAAGATCCTTCTGGAAGACAAGCGTCACGCCGACCCCAAGTCGGTCGAGCTTTGTTATGAGGGCGGCATCGCAGCCTTCGTGAAGTATCTCGACCGCAGCAAGTCGAGCCTTATCGAAGAGCCCATCGCCATCGTGACCGACCGTGACGGCATCACCGTCGAAGTCGCGCTGTGGTGGAACGAGAGCTATCACGAAAACGTCCTCTGCTTTACCAACAACATCCCGCAGCGCGACGGCGGCACCCACCTTGCCGGCTTCCGCGGCGCGCTGACCCGTGTCATCAACCGCTATGCCGAAGAAAGCGGGATCGCCAAGAAGGAGAAAGTCTCGCTGACCGGCGACGACGCGCGCGAAGGTTTGACCTGCGTTCTGTCTGTCAAAGTGCCCGACCCGAAATTCTCCAGCCAGACGAAAGACAAGCTCGTCTCCTCCGAAGTCCGTCCCGTCGTTGAGAACGCCGTCTCCGACACGCTTTCGGCCTGGTTCGAGGAACACCCCAAAGAAGCCAAAACCATCGTCGGCAAAATTGTCGAGGCCGCCGCCGCGCGCGAAGCCGCCCGCAAGGCGCGTGAGCTGACCCGCCGCAAAGGCGCGCTCGACATGGCCAACCTCCCCGGCAAACTCGCCGAGTGCCAGGACCGCAACGCCGCCAACACTGAACTCTTCATCGTCGAGGGTGACTCGGCCGGCGGCTCCGCCAAGCAGGCGCGCAATCGCGAGTTTCAGGCCGTGCTGCCGATCCGAGGTAAGATCTTGAACGTCGAGCGCGCGCGTTTCGACCGCATGCTCTCCAGCCAGGAAATCGGCACGCTCATCACCGCGCTGGGCACCGGCATCGGTCGCGATGACTTCAATCTCGAAAAGCTGCGCTATCACAAGATCATCATCATGACCGACGCCGACGTCGACGGCGCTCACATCCGCACGCTGCTCTTGACGTTCTTCTACCGCCAGATGCCGGAGCTGATCGAGAACGGTCACCTCTACATCGCCCAGCCGCCGCTCTACAAAATCGCCCGCGGCAAATCGGAAACCTACCTGAAGGACGACAAGGGCCTCGAAGACTATCTGATCGACACCGGCCTTGAAGATTCAACGCTGCTCGATGGCTCCGGCCAGGAGCGCGGGGGTGCGGACTTGCGCGACATCGTCGTCGAGGCCCGCAAGACGGTCCGCCTGATCGACGATTTGCACCACCGCTACGCGCGCTTCATCGCCGAGCAGGCCGCCATCGCCGGCGCCTTCGATCCCGAACTGCTGAACGACGACGCCAAGGCCGGCGAAGTCGCCAAGGTGGTGGCTGAACGCCTCGATACCCTGGCCGAAGAAACTGAAAAAGGCTGGACGGGCGTCTTTGATGCCGACGGCTTCCTGTTCACGCGCGAAGTGCGCGGCGTCACCGAGGCGCACGCCCTCGACATGGCGCTCCTCGGTTCCATCGACGCCCGCCGTCTGCACGAGCGCTATGCCGAGCTAGCCGAGGTTTACAAGAACCCCGCCAGACTTCGCCGCAAGTCGGATTCAATCGACATCTACGGCCCGCGCGACCTCCTCGAAGCCGTCTTTGCCGGCGGCCGCAAGGGCATCTCGATGCAGCGCTATAAAGGTCTGGGCGAGATGAACGCCGACCAGCTTGCCGAAACGACGCTCGATCGCGACACCCGCACGCTCCTGCAGGTGAAGATCGGCGAGTTGGACGAAGCCGACGAGATCTTCTCCAAGTTGATGGGCGACGTCGTCGAACCCCGCCGCGAATTCATTCAGGCCAACGCCTTGAGCGTCGAGAATTTGGATGTGTAAACGTTAGAATACCAGCCGTTATATTGCGGGAACATACTTCATATGCCGTTGAAGGAAGCACTAAAGAATGAAATTTTGAACGGACGCACTTTGATCTATCGACGTAATGCAATTGGGATAGGTGCAGTGCTGATTGCGCTTTCGTTTATTCCTTGTATTTCATACGAAAGGCCCTTTGGTTTCCGAATAGAAGGGCTGTCCGACGACATTGTCAAATGGTTGCTTTGTGCAGGACTGCTATATAACACGTTGTTTTTCATATATTACTTGTCAAGGGATTACAGGCCGTGGATCGAAGAGTGCCTTGAAGTAAGCAGCCACGATAGTAGAAGGCGCGTGTTCCCAGAAGTACGAATGTTTTTTGGACTTCAGCCTTTGAAGAAAGCAACGCGCCATCAAGCTTCAGGTGGTTGGCAGGCCGATCAATGGAAGACTAGAATCACTTCGGGTGGTGAGTACGTCTGGACGCCGGTTGTTCCAAAGGAGCGTCAAAACCGGTCTGGAGGACAAACCAGCGTGCAAGAGTGGTCCCTAAGCAAGAAAATTGTTTACCGATTCAGAGAAAGATTCCTATGGTTCTGGTGCGTGGATTTCGGATTACCGGTCGTAGTTGTAATTGCTGCTTTCTCATTTGCGCTTTTACGACCTGTTGAAAAACCAACGAACGGTTGCTTCACTACGCTCAGTACTCCGGCACAACAATCTTAGGCGAGACCGATGGTCCGCGAGAATCGGAGTTGCGGCATGACTTTCCGCCCCGATCACCTGATCCAATCCCGCATGCAGGGCGTAGGAAGGATAGCAGTGCAAAGATACTGCTATGACCTCCTATGGCCCGGTTCATCTCCCGCCGGGCCCTTTTTTCGTTGTGCCCGGCCGATCTCACAGGCGCTGCGAAAATGAAGCCCTTCCTCATCCTGCAACTTCGCCCCGAAACGGCGGCCTCCGACAATGAGTTCGAAGCCATCCTCGAAAAGTCCGGTCTTGCCGCTGCGGACGCACGGCGCATCCGGCTTGACCAGGAGGCGATCCCCACAGACTTCAAACTTGAAGATTACGCCGGCGTCATCGTCGGCGGCGGCCCCGGCTGCGTCAGCGATCCACGAGAGCAAAAGTCCGAAGCCGAACGGCGCATCGAAGACTCGATCTTGGGATTGATGCCGACAATCACCGCCGAGGACTTCCCCTTCATGGGCTGTTGTTATGGCATCGGCATTCTCGCCCATCACCTGGGCGCCACGGTCAATAAGGATCGCTTCGGCGAACCGGTCGGTGCCGTCGAATGCTCGGTGACAGACGACGGAAAAACCGATCCGCTGACGGCCGCCCTGCCGGATAAATTCCTCGCCTTCGTCGGTCACAAGGAGGCCGTGCAAGAGCAACCCGAAGGCTGCGCGACGCTCCTCACCTCCAAGCCCTGTCCGTTCCAGATGATCCGCTTCAAGCGCAACGTCTACGCGACGCAGTTTCATCCCGAAGCAGATTCTCACGGCTTCGAAGTCCGCATCAACATCTATAAGGACAAAGGCTACTTCCCGCCTGAGGAAGCCGAAGCACTCATCGGCATGTGCCACGCTCAAAACGTCCACGTCCCCGAAGGGATCTTGCGCGGCTTCGTGGATCGGTATCGTCAAAGCTGAAAGGCGCGCGGCGAATTGGAACTCCTCAAAGCGCAAATGCCCGCCCCGACCTCGGTGAAATATTTGGTGTCGCGGAATGCACGGGATGTGTGCCGATGCACAACCGCCGGTCACTCTTGGGGTAATAAATCGGCATCGAAATGATCAGCTGCCACCCAAACGTGCACCAGGGAAGAGAACCGATTGCGCGAAGAGGCGCATTGTGAAAGCCTGGGATCGGGGACCAAGTCCACGTGTATTCTAGGTAGGTCTCAATGAGACGTAAGACACGCATCTGGGTCTGTCATAGCGCAGATTTGAAGGAAGCCGACTACCATCGGGTCGACGTCCTCTATTCGCAAAAACCATCATCTGTCATCGTCTTTCGACACAACGGCGAATGCCTTGCGTATCGCAATCTTTGCGTCCACATGCCGCGCGAACTCGATTGCGAGGCAGATATGATTTTCGATGCAACAGGCCGGCTTCTGCGTTGCTCGATGCACGGCATTGTCTACGAACCCAAAACCGGCACGTCGGTCAGCGAAATTTGCTGGGGTAAGAAGCTGACCCCGGTCAAGGTCGAAGAAGCAGACGACGGGATATGGATTAGCGACAAGCGCGTCAGGCCAATGGATGAGCAAGGCTGAAGCGAACTGCGATCCTGATCGAGTGCCCGGCCACCGCGGCTGATCGCCATGTTCTGCAACCGCTGCACCACCTTCAAGTCTTCCAGCACTCACCCATCCTCATCATTGGCAATGACATGACTGTACGAAGTTGGAATGAGCCAGGGAAAACGCACCAGCCACAGCTTCAGCCATCCGCTCCGCAGGCCCACACAAGACTTCTTATGAGCGCCTCCTAGTTGAACCTAACCCGCATCTGATCGATCCGACGAATGCCGTTAAGACCGCGCACCATGGGTGCATTTGTCAGCACGGTGTCCGGCGCAAGCCGTGCGATCGTCGCGAGACATTCCTCCAGTTCGGCGCGCGCAAGGGCTTCACCGAGACAGCGGTGCTCACCGGTCCCGAAAGCAGGATGCCACCGTGGTTGGTCGGTCCGGTGGATGTCGAACGTGAACGGCGCATCGTAAACTTGCTCATCACGCATCGCTGAGAGAATGCAAACCGAGACAGGCGACCCGGTCGGCAGCACGACACCTTCGAGATCGATATCTGTCAGCGCAACGCGAGCGAATGACGCGATTGGCGGTTCGAAGCGCAAGCCTTCCTGTACGACCTGCATTTTCAACTCGTCAGGATTCCGGCAGAACGCTTGCCACTGTTCGGTGTGCGACAGCATGAGCGCAAGGGTCGAGCAAAGCGCCAATCGTGTGGTATCAGAGCCGCCGATGATCAGCGTGATAACCTGCCAACGAATGTCATCGAGCGAGAGCTCAAACCGATCCTGCGCATCAACGATCAAACGACTGATGAAATCGTCGCCTGGATGTCCTTTGCGTTCGTTCAGTAGGCGATCGACCTCGGCGATCAGTGCAGTAAAATCGCGTTCGATCTCGACCTGCTGCGCCTGATCGAACCCCATCTTGAAGGCTCTGGTTACCGAATAGACCAGTTTGCGAAACCGCGGCATCTCGGATTTGGGAAGCCCGAGAATTTCGGCAATCATACGAGCTGGAATCTCGCCCGCAAAAACTTCGAGAAAATCGAGGTCTTCCTGCCCCTCCGCCTCCGTGACAATCTCAGCTGCCAGCTTCGCGACTTCGGCACGCATGCCTTCCATAAGTTTGAAGGCGAATGTGCGTGTGACAGGCCCTCGTCGTTTCTTATGGAGTGGGCCATTCGAAAACAGCATCGATCGATTGTGAAGCTCGAAAATCGGTCCGGTCGTGACGCCCTGCTTCCTTATCGACTCGGTTTCGAGCTGTCGGGTCGTTGTGGGGTCCGTAAGAGCAGCAATGTTGGAAAACCGCAAAGCCATCGGAAAGCCCGTCGGTGAAATGGCCACCGAACCAAGGCGTCGATAGCTTCTAAGAAATTCGTGGTCGTCAACACTCTCGTCATAACCTGTCATTCTCGAAAGCTGGTCTATACCGTTCATCGCCGTGCACCTTCTGGCTGGTTGAGATGGTGCCCGAGTAGGTGCTTCCCGGCAGCCGCACTGTTTCCTACGGCACATCGCTGGCGAGGCCGCAGTCACGAGGCCGTGAGCTCAAAATCGTGATGAGAGTATTGATCTGCTTCGCTTCAGTCGGTGAACGCCGCGGAGACCGTGTTCCGTTGGACTATCTGGGCGAAGGACCCTTCGGTTTGATGCATAAGGCGTTCTTTGCGCGAATTGACCCACGTCGCCCGGGAAGACGACCAGCGCCATGCCACAAAACCGTTATGGATAGTCGCGCAACGCCCCACACGCCGGCATCACAACCGCGGTTCAAAAACCGCCACGAGTGCGCCCCGGGAACGCTAGTCCTGCGCTAAGCTCTCCCGCGCAAAATCAATAAGCGTTCTTGCCGGTGATAAGAACGATGGGCGTCATCAGGATTGTGTAGAGATCGAAGCGCACCGACCAGTTGTCGATGTAATAGAGATCGCACTCCACCCGGCGCCGGATCTTGTCGGGCGTATCTGTTTCCCCGCGCCAGCCGCAAATCTGCGCCCAGCCTGTCATCCCCGGCTTCACGCGATGACGCGCCAGATAACCCTGCACTACATCCTGATAGAGCGAGCTTCCAGCCTTCGCCTGCGTCGCGTGCGGACGCGGTCCGACCAGCGACATCTCGCCGGTGAGAACGTTGAAGAGCTGCGGCAGTTCGTCGAGGCTCGTCTTGCGAATAATCCGCCCGACCTTGGTCACGCGCGGATCGCCCTTGGTGACGAGCTTGGAGGCATTGGCGTCGGACTGATCGGCATACATCGAGCGGAACTTGTAGACCTCGACAAGCTGGTTGTTGAAGCCATAGCGGCGCTGCTTGAAGAGGATCGGTCCCTTGCTTTCAAGACGCACAGCCAGCGCGACAAGAGCCATGATCGGCGCGGCAGGGATCAGTATCAACAGCGCCAGGATGCGGTCCATGAAGTTCTTGATCGCGCGATCCCAGTCGTTGAGCGGCTTGTCCAGCACGGCCAGGACGGGAAGGTCGCCGATGTACTTGTAGGCGCTTGAGTTGAGCCGCAGCCGGTCGTTCAAAGCCGAGATACGGATGTCGACGCGAATGGCGAAAAGTTCTTTGAGAATTTCCATGAGCCGGTCTTCGGCGCGCAGCGGAATTGCAACAAGCACCAGATCGACGTCTTCGTCCTGGCAATAAGCGGCCAGTTGATCGAAGGCACCAAGCTTGGTCAGGTCTGTTTCGTCATCGCCGGAGCCCGCGCGATTGCGGTCGTCGAAATACCCAAGAACGTCGACCTGCCCCTGACCGGATTTCCCAAGTGCCTTGACGAGTTCATCCGCCTGATGCGCGCTGCCGACGATAACGGTTCGGCGGCTCAGGAGACCTGCGCGGGCCACGACGAGGATCAGTTGTTCGGCGATGAGACGCAGCGTGAGCAGGCCGGCAAACGCAAAGCCGATCCAGTGGATCAGAAAGTGCGGCTCAAGGCTCCGGATGGACAGGATATGCGCTCCGCCGGCGAGCGCGATGAGCAGCATGAACATGGCCTTCGCGACCTTGTTGATCTGGCCGGAGAGATCCTGCAACGCGGCGATCGAATAGGACCAATACCAGCGCAGCAGCAGCACTGCGAAAAAGCAGACGAAGCCGATGATATAGAGGCTCGGTGCAGGGGGCGCCGCGGGCCCATCGTCCGCCAACGATTGCGCAATCCCGCAGGCGACGAAAACCCAAAGCGCATCTAGGAACGCGACCGTGAAAAGCAGTTTTGGAAGCGATAACGTTCCGCGGTCATCCAGAAAAAGACGAGCAAGAAAACTTGGCGACAGACCCCGCTTCGCGGCTGAACCGTTCAAGGTCTTATGTGCAGAAGCAACGCTTGCACTGGGGTCGAGCTGATCGATCGTCGAGATTTTGGACATACTTACGCTGGAAGTTACAAAGAGGACCGAACGCAACTTTGCCACAGCAGGGTAAAAACTTTCCCAACTCAGAAAAACATCAAGTAATATCAATGGGATAGATGAGCGTAGCGATTGTGCGTGGCCCCTTGAGTCATGCATCCTGAGACCTTGCCGCCAAAGGCGATAGGTCTTGGGCTGCCGGCGCAACCCGCACGCGCCACCGCTTGTCATGCCCTTATTGTTGCCGCCATCATTCGTTTGTAGAACAAGCCAGACAGCCGTTCTTCAGGGGGGAGACAATCGTGTCAGGACTGGAAGACTTTCTGCGCTCCAATCAGAGCTACATCGATGCGGTTTCGGCGCTGAGCTCGGTCATCAACCTGTTCGGCTGGACGCTGGGCGGCATCCTGCTCTATCGCGCCTGGCGCAGCAACGCGATCCACTCCGTCTCCGTTGGCCCGCTCAACTTCCGCCTCGAACAAGAGGCCGTCGAGGCCGCCGCCGCCGCATCGCGAGACTGGAACGCCAAGGGCGGCAGCCAGAATGTCGACGTCGGCCGCATCCGCAAGACAGTGGGGCGGGCTTTCGCGCCCGAAGTTGCCGACAATCTGATCGGCCGGTCAATTCTGTGGGTCGACGACAATCCTGCTAACAACGAGCTGGCGGTGCGCGCGTTGCGCAAACTCCAGCTCGATGTCGAGCAGGCAACAAGCACCGAGGAAGGGCTCGCCGCGATGGCGCGCCGTCACTACGACCTCATCATTTCCGATATGGGCCGCGGCGACAATATGCGTGCCGGTTATGAACTGCTCGAAGCGGTGCGCGCGCGCGGCAACAAGCAACCGTTCCTGATTTTCGCCGGGTCCGATACGCCCGAGTTCCGCCGCGAAGCCGAGGAGCGCGGTGCTCAGCTTTCAACCAACGACATGCTGGAGCTCATCGACACCATCGTCTCCTATCTCGGCGACAAGTGAGTTGGTGCGCGCGCGTTTCGCCTAGCGCAATAACCGTGAGCGAAAAACAATCTCTCCTCACTCGCCCTTTTTCGTCGCCACCAGCAGGTTGGATTCGCGCTGTCTGTGCCGATAACCGATCCCGAACGGAATGGGCTTTGCGTGCTTCTTAAAGAGCTTGCGCATGTCCGTTTGGTAGCGTTTCGGAAATAGGCTTATCGGTTTCAGATAGACGCCATAAGGCTGCAGCTTCCATTTCTTCTGATCGAAATAGCGCAGTGGAATACCGGAATCGTCCTCAATCAATGTCGATGTGTTGGCGAGGATGAAGTCGCGCACCTTCGAGAAAGCGCTCATGTGCATCAGGTAGGACGCGCTTTTGACGATCCCGTCGCCAGGCGCAAGCTTCGAACAAAACGGCAAGAAGCCGCTGGCCTCGACGCCACCGTTATCAAGGTTGGTGCTGAAATAATAAAGCGTGCTCTTTTCGTCGCTGCCTTCGTTTGAAAACGTGATCTTCACGCCTTCCGCGGTCTTGGGCAGATTGGGTTCACCGGCATCGTGAACCACCCCCTCTTTGTCGAGCGCAATCAGATCGAGCGTGTGCACCGTCTTGCCGGTCCGGGCCATGAACAGAAGAATGATCGGGATGGTGCCGTTGAGGTAACGGCTGCGCAACTGATGCTTCATGTCCTTGGTGCGAAAGAAGCTGAAGCTGACGATCGTGTTGAGCGACGCCTCAAGCTGCCGAAGCTCGCCATAGAGTGAATTGCGCGCCAAACCTGCCGCAGTGGGGATGCGCCCGACCGGCTCCAGGCCGCTCAGGATGTAGGTTTTGGCGCCGGGCAAGAAGGTGTCGGCATAAAGAAAATCTGGCCCGCTGAACATGTAGAAGACGACAGGCTTGCGCTCGCCGATGGCGCTCGTTCGCCATTTGCGGATCTTCGACAGCTGCCTCTTTTCAAGATTGGCCCATTCCTTATCGAAGCGGCGCGCATGCGATTTCCACGATCGGCGGGCGGCCAGCTTCTCAAGCGGCGAACCGGCAGACGGCGGCAGGCCTGCGAGAAACCGCGCCATGTCATTGATGGCCGTTTCATTGATGGCCGTATCGTCAGCCAACGCGTTGAGTGAAGGCGCAACGAACAGGGCGAGAGCCAGGGCGAAAAGTGCGCAGGCTTTGACGTGAAATCTCATGAGATCAGGTATTCCCGTGCGAGGAGGTGGCGGCGACCTGCTTCGGCGAGGTCGCGTAAACGATGAGACCGGCAAGCATCACGGCGAGACCGGCCAGCGACTGCAGCGGACGCTCGGTGATGAGATTGACGAGCATGAAACCGGTGACGCCCAGAAAGATAAGCGGCACCAGCGGATAGCCTGGCACACGATAGGGCCGCGGCAGGTCGGGCTTTGTAAAGCGCAAGACGATCACGCCAAGCACAGCCAGGAATGAGCACAGCGTCAGGCTGAACTGGATGAAATCGAGAACCGTTTCAAAGCTGCCAGTGAGAAGCAAAACGACAACGACGCCCGCCTGAAACAGCAACGCCAGGCCCGGAACCCCGCTTTCGTTACGCTGCGAAAACCACTTTAGCGTGCCGATGTCTTCGCCCATGACGGCGTTCACTCGTGGTCCGATCCACATCATCGCGCTGATGGAAGAAACAAGCCCGATGCAGATGAGCGCGCCGACCATGCGGCCACCGATATCGCCAAACAGGTTCTTGCCGACGACGAGGGCGACGTCGAGCTTGCCGGCGAGATCCTCCAGCGGCGTGGAATAGACGAAGGCCGCGTTAAGGCCCGTATAAAGCAGCATGACGACAAGCGTCGAGACGATCAGCGAGCGCGGCACGCTGCGTTGCGGATCTTGGATTTCATCTGAGATGTAGGTCGCCGCGTTCCAGCCCGAGTAAGCGTACATCACGAAAACCAGGCTGATGGCGAATGGCGCACTCGAAATGTAGTTGAGGTCGACCGCGGTCGGTGCGAACGAAACGGCGGGGTTGGTGCCGCCGCTGGCGAAGCCTGCAATCATCAAGACGAGAATGAGAGTGATCTTGATCGCAGTGCCGACGTTCTGGAAGACGCTTCCCTGCCGGGTTCCCGTGAGATGCACGGCCGTCACGATAGCGGTCACGCCAAGCGCGAGTACCAGCGGAGAGACCCCGGGGACGATACCCGCCCCGTAGCTGCCGAAGGCCATTGCCGCAAGTGCGGTCGGCGCAGCAAAACCCACCGTCATGGACACCCAGCCGGCCAGAAAGCCCAAAGCTGGATGGTAGGTCCGGGACAGGAAATTGTATTCGCCGCCGGAACGCGGAAAGGCCGCCGCGAGTTCGGCATACGACAGCGCGCCGCACAGCGCCACGATACCGCCGACGATCCAAAGCATCAGCAACGCGAACGGCGAAGGCATGGCCATCGCCTGGAAGCCAAGGCTGGTGAAAACGCCCACGCCAATCATGTCGGCGATGGCAATAGCCGTAGCGGTGACGACAGAGACGGTCTGGCGGCCAGGCCCAGCCGATGGGATGCCGCTAACGTCGGTAACGCTCATTTACGCTTCAGTCCCCGTCTATAAATCCACAAAAAGCCCCTGATCCTAGGAGCTTACAATCTATTAGTTCGGTCGTGCTTTATATTCGTCGGCACAGTTACTGGGAAGCTGGAAAATGCGCTCACATCCAAGCCTGACCCGATTGGGGCGGGATCCGGCGTTTTGTCATCATTCGACCCGATTGCGGTGATTGGTAAACGCTCTCAAACATTAGGATTCTGGAAGATGCGCTGGACCGCGAACCATTTGCTGGTTGTGCTCAAGGCTGCGGCCCTGGCCATGGCGCTGTCCAGTTTTGTGCCGGCAGCCGCTGCTGAGCCGATCCGGCAGGCCTGGTTCACCCAGTTCATACCCTTCATTCCCGAGCCACAGCTCGCAAAGCCTTACCTCAGGCCGATGCGGCGGGCGAAAACCGAAATTATCGAGTTTAAATCCGCCCCTTTTCCCTATGAGGGTACGGTCCCCAAAACCGATCAGCCGTTTCTCAACGTCGCAGCCGATGGCCGATTGGGCCACCGCAGCTTTAGCGGCAACGTCCACTGGCAGGACGAAACCTATTTCGACCCCCGGGTGCTGCTACACGTCCCAAAGGGGTTCGACATTCGCCGGCCCGGGCTCGTGGTCCTGTTCTTCCATGGCCATGGGGCAACCTTGAAGCGCGACGTCCTCAAGCGCCAGCGCGTCGCCGAACAGATCTCGCGCTCCGGCATTAATGCTGTCCTGGTGGCCCCTCAGCTGGCGTTCGACGCCGCTGATTCAAGTATCGGAAAGTTATGGCAGACCGGCGGGTGTCGCCGCCTGTTGGACGAGGCCTCGGGCCATCTGGCCGAAATGCTTGGCGGCAAGGGCGCGCGCGCAAAGTTCGCCCAATTGCCGATCGTCATTGTCGGCTACAGCGGCGGATACTTAGCTGCCGCGAACTGCTTGCGGCGCGGTCGGCTGGGCGACCGGGTGCGCGGGGTCGTTTTGCTGGACGGCCTCTACGGTGAAATGCCGACCTTCGAAAACTGGCTGACAAGCAATCGCTCCGGATTTTTCGTCAGTTCCTATACCGGCTACACGGCTGCCAAGAATGCCCGCCTGCGCCAGTCGCTCGAAGACGACTCGATTGCGACGGCAGAGTTTCTGGCACCCGAACTCGAGAAGGGCTCGGTCGTCTTTCTGGCAACCAGCCATGCCAAGCATCGGCAATACGTCAATGCGGCCTGGCGGGAAAATCCAATCGCAGACATCCTGCAACGAGCTCACCAATTCGCCAAGTAATCGAGCTGCTGACGGAGCCGCGGCCAGCTCGACGACCGACCGCGCTAGCGGCGGCCATGTTCACCGTCAGCATCCAAGATTTTTGACGGCGCATGCCGAGCAATGCTTTTCGCGATGTCCTCGCCCGAAAGAGTCAACGTCGTTGTCCCGCCGGGGCGGCGCACGACGATCCGGCTCTCGACCAAAATAATCAATTTGCGCGTTCTCGCTTCTTGCACCGCCGACCAGGGGACCATCATCGGTTTGTGACCGGCGCGAAATATCATGACCGGACGGAGCCACAGACCGCTGGGAGACACCCAGACTTCGAGCACGTTGCGATAGCTGCCGAACCAGCCGACGGTGCCACTCCGCCAGGAAAAATGATCGCCGCGCGGGTCTCCGCGAGCTGGAAATGCCTCAGCGAGGCCAGCCCAGCCGCCGAGCCTGGCAATGAGGTTCAACACCAAGATCCATATCAACGGGAAAGCGATCGCAAATCCGCCGACAACTGTCAGCACCGTCAACGCTTCAGACATCTGCGTGGAGACCTCTTTGTCATGTCGTCGAGCACCCTTCGCCCCCAAGCCAATCGAACTCAGCCCGGATCGTCTTCACGCAGGAGATATTTTGGCGCCCGGCACAAACGATCTCGTCCTCTGAGCACGCTCAAATGCACGAAGGGAACGGCTTTGGCAAACACCTGCCGATATCAGTTGCTCCAATTGACGACGACATCGAACCCTTGGGTTTCCGGCTCCACAGCGAGGTGGTCGGAATAAAGCGCCCAAATTCCCTTTGAGGCCGGCTCGTTGGCGGTCGCCTGCTCGCGGCTTTCGTTGACCGCGATGACACAGCCTGAGCCGTCGGCGTTAATCGAGTTGATGAACTGTTTCATCCCAGGAAGGGCCATAATCTGACCCTTCATCTTTTCGAGCATTGCGGTGGCTTCTTCAATCGCTTCCGGCTTCATTTTATATTTCGTGACGCGGACATGCATGGGGCGTCTCCCTATCAAATTGGCGCCGTTGAATTCAGCGCGCGCGATTAAAACGCGGCAAGCTTGGCATGTGTCAGTCAACCGAACAATCTGGATTTTGCGCGTCTGCAGCATGTTCCAAGCGGCTTAACCACGCGCCCGCCAGCAGCAGTTCCGATACTTTGACCAAAATCATTGATCTCGATGGGCCCTCAGGCAGACTCCAAACAAATTCAACAGGAGGTATGAATGCCCTGGAAGAGCTTCGCGATCCTTTTTTTGACCGTCGCCTATTGGTCGGCTCCCGCTATCGCCGAGGAGGCCGATCAGTCTCCCGTCGTCAGCGGCAGAGACGAATACGTTTGGAACTGCGCCGAATGCCATGGCCAGGACGGCCGCGGCAAAGGCCCGTTGGCTTCGGCGCTCATCAAGCCACCGGCCGACCTGACGCAGATCGCCAAGCACAACCTTGGTGTCTTTCCCGAAGAAAAAGTCTTCGAGATCATCTCGGGAGCTGGCGATGTCATGGGCCACCAATCATTCCAGATGCCGAAGTTCTGGGAGCGCTTCCAACGCTCCGAAGGCAAGCGCGGCTATGACCCGGCAGACGTTCGCATCAAGGCGATCATCGAACACCTGAAGACGCTGCAGGAGCACTGAGGAATCCGGCCGCATCCGCAGGTCCGAACTCTCTGAGCGAAACAGGTGCACCGACCGACGCCCGATCCGGCCTCGCGCGGTGCCAGAATAAATAAGTGCGACGTGCGCCGGGACGACACCGGGCGCACGTCGTTTTGTTTTGCCGTTTATGCAAGCTCTCCACGTCAGAAATCAGGCTTTCTCGATCACCGCATCGACATAAGCACCTGGAACAACAATTGTGCCGTCGCTTGCCGTATTCATCTCAGCGAGAAGCGCGCGCAGGTCCGCATCGAGACCTGCTTGTCCCTCTTGATCGAGAGCCAGGAAGGCTTTGTGCGTCGGCCCGTAATAGGTGCGGAACACATCCATGAAATGATCCGCAGAGCGATAGCGGAACATGAAGGTCTGAGGTGTGAGAGTGATCGACTTGGCGGTTGCGGCGTAGAACTCGCCAAGCCGCGCGCGCGTGCCCCAAAGCGCCGGCGAATTGACGCCGCCCGGAGGCGGCAGGTATTTGCCGATCGTCTTGAAGACCCGGCCGATGAAGCTTTCCGGCGTCCAGTTGGCCAGTGCGATCTTTCCGCCAGGCCGCACGACGCGCATCATCTCGGATGCCGCCATCTCCTGGTCAGGCGTGAACATCACGCCAAATGTCGACATGACGACATCGAAGCTGTTGTCGGCGAAGGGAAGGTTTTCGGCATCAGCGATCTGGAAGTTGACGGCTGTGCCTTCGGCTTCGGCACGCGCGCGCGCTTTCTCCAACAGTACCGGCACGTAGTCAGTCGAGGTGACGTCGCAAAAACGCCGCGCAGCTGCCAGCGTCGCGTTGCCATTGCCGGCAGCGACATCGAGAACCTTCGATCCGGGTTTGAGGTCGATGGTTTCGCAAAGCTGCTCGCCGACAATCTGCAAAGTCGTCCCGACGATTGCATAGTCGCCAGATGCCCAGGCCGTTTGCTGTTTGGCCTTTAGCGCATCGTAGACAGGATTAAGGGTGGTGCTCATGATCAGTTCCTTGGGTTTGCTTTTTTTTGTTGCCCGTCGATAGACGGCGGCAGACATGTGCAAGCAAAAAGGAACATTGGCTGTTCCGGTGGGATCAGCCCAAAAAGCGTTGCGATAACGAACCTGTGAGGCGGCGGCTGGCGCGCGCGACCGTCCTCAGGCGTCCGGCAAGAGCGCGTCGAGTTCAGGCGTCATGATGATGTCGTCCTGGTCATCGCCTGAAGAATGAACGACGATCCACGTGCACGGCGCGCCACTGTCGTTGAGCGGCGCATGCGGGACGTCGCGCGGCATAAACATTTGTTCGCCCGGCTTGAGTTCGGCGCGATGTTCGAGCCGGTCTCCCCAATAGACCGAACACCGCCCCTCCAGGAGATATGCAATCGTGTCGATGCCCTTGTGGTAATGCGATTTCGCGCGCGCGCCAGGCGGCATCGGCAGCACGTTCATGCAGACGTCGGTTTCGCCGACAGTGCCGCGCGAGACGCCAGCCTGATACGTAAAGCCCTGCTGGCCGACATAGGTGGCTCCAGGTGCAATCACCTTGGCTCTTTCAGCATCAGATCCCATGAAGCACTCCTCGTTGAATGGCAGCCGGCGCAGGCAGGAGTTGCGAAAAGACGCTGCAGCGTTACGACCGCTCTTGTTGCTGACCTTCCAGCCGTCGCTCGACGAGAGCAACCAGCGGATAGGTCAATGCTGCCGCAACGACGCCCGAGGTATAAGGCGCTGTCAAGTCAAACAGCAAAGGGCCAGAGACCGCCCACACAAATGCGCCGGTCGCCATCGTCACATAGGCGCTGAGCGGCCCACCGATATTTGTGAACAAGGCAAAAACCGTGACGACGAAAATGCCCGCGGTTCCAAATGCCGAAGCCAGTTCGACGAGGTCGCCGATGCTTTCCGACGACAGCGCCAAAACAAATGCCAACGTGCCAAGACCCGCAACACCTAGACGAGCCGCCCAAACCTTGGCCCGCTCACTTTTGATGGGACGGATATGTTGCACCAGGTTGTGCGAGACCATCGCCGAGCACGCCAGCAAAGCTGAATCGACCGTCGATAGAATGGCAGAGATCAAAGCCCCGATAAACATGACGTAGAAGAAGGTCGGCAGATAGGTCTGCGCCAACTGCGGAATGAGCTGCTCGGATTCCTCCAGATTGGGCAATAGGGAGGTCCCGACGAGCCCGAGGTAGACGGGAATAAGAGCAACCATGATGTAGGCGCTTCCGCCAAAATAGCTGGCCCGTTGAGCAATCTCAGGTGTCCGGCAGGCAAGCAGTCGCGAAATGAGTTCCAGCGCCACCAATGACCCGCAGATCGGCACCGCCCATTGCTCGATGAATTCCAATGGCGTCTGTTCGGCGGCCATAATCGAGAAGCGCTGGGCCTCGACATTGGCGAGCGCATCTATCGGCGAACCTGTGTTGATGATCACGAAAACAAATAGCGCCAAAAGTCCTGCGACAATCGCAAGACCCTGCACGAAGTCGGTGTAGATGTCCGCCAGCAATCCGCCGATCATCGTATAGGTCACCACCGCAAGAAACGCGACGGCAATGCCGGTCGTCACCTCGACGCCCGCGGCCGAACTGAAAATCTGGCCGAAGCCGCGGATCTGGGCCGCCGCCCAGAGGATCGAACCGGGGACCAGCAGCAGCACTGCGAGGCGCTCAGCGCCCGCACCGAAGCGTTCTGAAAAAAGATCCGCGAATGTTGTCAAACCTCGCCGCCGCAGCGGTGCGGCAAACAGCAAGCCCATCAATACGATGGAAAGCCCATAGGCGAACGGCTCACCTTGCGCACCCGATAGGCCATCGGAATAGACGCTGCCCGCAGACCCCATCACGGTTTCGGCGCCAAACCACGTCGCGAAGACCGAGACCGCGGCAAACGCCGTCCCAACGTTGCGGCCGGCGAGAATATAGTCGCTTTCCGCCTTGACCCGCTGCGCCACCCAGATCCCGATGGCGAACTGTATGGCGACGTAGCAGCAGATGCCGATCAGCGTGGCGTTCATGCTCCCCCCAAAGACATCGGACCCCGAGACATCGGATCGTCGCAGGCGAGACTAGAACATGTTGTGCGAACCTGTGAACGGTTTTACAGGCCCAAGAACGCAACGCTTACGAATTGGGCGGATATCCCGGCGGCAATATGCGAGGGCAAGGGGGAGGCAGAGGAAGGGGGCAGCAGAGCCCTGAAACACTTCCGCGCGGCACTGCCTCTTGAGAGAAGGCAAACGCCACGCGGAAAATTTTGACGAACGGTTCGGCTTCTGTTTAAGCGGCGCGAACCTTGGAGAGGAAGTTCTCCATCGCGCTGCGCAGTTTCACCGCACGTTCGGCGACACCTTCGACGGAACGGCGCATATTTGTACTCGCAGTTCCGGTCTTGTCGGCGGACTGGCTGACTTTGCCGATCGCCGAGCTGACTTCTTCGGTGCCGTTTGCCACATCTGAAATGTTGCGTGCAATCTCTTGCGTCGCGTCCATCTGCTCGTCGGTAGCCGAGGCGACACTTGCAGCGTTGGAAGCAATCGCTCCGACCTTCTCTTCGATCGACAGCGTCGCCTGGAAGGCGACTTCGGTTGCCGCCTGCATTTCAGAGATCTTGGAGCCGATTTCGCCGGTCGCCTTGGCCGTCTGTTCGGCAAGCGTCTTGACTTCCGAGGCGACGACGGCAAAGCCCTTGCCAGCTTCTCCCGCCCGCGCCGCTTCTATGGTGGCGTTAAGCGAAAGCAGGTTGGTCTGCTGGGCGATGTCGTTGATGAGCGCGGTGACTTCACCGATGCTGCCGACGACAGCCTTGAGAGATTCAACAGCGTTGTTGGCCTGCTGGACACTCTGCGCAGCATCCGTAGCGATATCCGATGAACATTGCGTTTGACGGGTAATCTCGCGGATCGAGGCAGAGAGCTGTTCAGTCGCACTCGCAACGGACTGGATGTTGTTGCTGACTTGCTCAGCAGCTGCCGAGCAGGCAACCGACTGCTTGGAGCCATCCGATGACAGCGACTGCAGTGCTTCCGAGGTGCCGTTCAGTTCGCCGGTGGCGTTGATGATTTCGGACGAAAGCGTCAGGACCGCAGATTCGAACTCTTGTGCCAGACGCTCCATATCCTGGCGACGCTGAGCCTCGTTCTTCTTACGCTCCTCTTCGGCTTGCAACTCGATTTGGCGCGTATGGATCAGGTTTTCCCGGAAGGCGGCCAATGCGGAATTGATCTGCCCGATTTCGTCGGTCCGATCGATTTTGCCTGGATCGACAGAGGTGTCACCGTTGGCGAGCTGCATGGTCAGGCTGGCCGACTGCTGCAGCGGGCGCGAAATTCCAAAGAAGAAAGCGCAACCCATCAGCAATGACGCAACCGCAACGATGGCAGAGCTGACGACGGCAGCGATGCTGACAGTCTGCAACGCGCTGTCTTCTGCCTTCGCGAAGTCAGCCTGTCTGTCGCGCAAGTAGGCGAGCAGCGAATCCTGGTTTTCAAGGACATTGTCAAGCTCAGCCTGCCCGTCTCCGGACACTTCGATCGCCTTTGCCAGATCCGTGGTTTCGGGCACGCGCATCAGGCTGATTTGCTTATCAGCATAGTTCTCTTTCCAGTGTCTCCAGTCAGTTTCGATTTGAAGGTAGTGACCGGGAGCAAACTGAGAAATTTCAGACGTGGATTTTCCTTCCGCGATCAAATCTGAAATTTCAGCATCCTCTTCTGTGTAAACGTTCAAAAACTCGCGATCGCCAGTAAGAAGGAACTTGCGCAGCGCGCCAGCCTGTCCGCGGATGCGGAACGCTAAATCATCAGCCTGCTTGACATAGCTACCAATCCGCATGCTCGACGCAAGTGTTTCGTGAGCGACATTGACCTTGGAATAGACAATGAAGGCTCCGCAGATGCAGACAGCGGTGAGAAAAAGAAACGCAGCGGCGCTCTTTGCGACAATGGAAATGCGGCCCATGATCTTTTCGCCCTGTTAGTTGGTTGCGCCGGCCAATTGGCGGCGTTCGAGTTCAGTGAGATTAATTTCCATCGTGATTGCGCCAATAAGCGTTTTTCCATCACTTTCGGTAATCGGTTTACTGATTTGGCTGCGCCAAATTTTCAGATCAGCATCCCATTCCGGTTTGTCGATGAAAACGGCTCCGGCACCTTCGTTGAAGGTCTTGATGAATTTGTCCTCATCGCCCTGCCAGAAATCGCTTGTGATGCTGGATTGCCCGACGTTGAGGCCTTTGTTGTCCATGACGAAAATCTCAACAAATAGGCCTGTGGAGCGACCCTGAAAACGCGACAGGTAGATCGACAGCGGACTGGAGAGCGTGGCGCTGATAAGCGGCTTGTCGTCCGCTTTGCGTTCTTTTCGCCACTGCTGGTCAAGTTGATTGATTTCTTCCTGGCTCAAATCTCCGTATTTATCGTTCTGGCTGCGAACCGAAAGCTTTACGATTTCTCTATCAATCAAAGTATCGAGCTGGCCGATTGTAGCCGCGTCAATAAGAGAATTGGGGTCTGGAGCGGCGGCTGTTGCACTTGTCGTGAGCGCGAGGCTAGCAAGGAAAGCGGGGAGCAAAGGTCGAGTCATTTTTGGGATCCGAAGTTGCCGAGGTGGGATCGATTCATTTTTATTCACAGGCAGTTTGATGCAATAATAGAAAAAATTGAATTAATTTTAGAGGGTCGGGTTTTGAAAAATGAAACAAATTCAGGAATGGACGGGAGAAAAGGCGGCCGCCGGCGAAATTCGTGAATCGGGCGTTACTGAATGGTGACGGCGTATAGAATTCGACAATAAATGAAAAGCTGTTTGTATCGGCAATTTGTAATGCAGAATCTCAGGTGGCCGATGGTTGGGGTCATGAGGCTTCACCATCGGCGGCTAAAAAGAGGCGTTTGGCCTTTCGCGCAGCCGAGTTTCCCGCTAGGGGTAGCAGTATGACCAGCGGGTCGATTGTCAGCTGTTTGGAGGTAAGGCATGTCGAATGTGAAACGTCTGCTTGATGACCGACCATTTCTCATCCATCTGGTCGTCTACATCATGGTCAACTTACTCTTGGCGGTGATCGATTTAGCGACGAGCCCTGGCCAATACTGGTTCTACTGGCCGCTACTGGGCTGGGGCATCGGTATCTTGGGCCATGCCTACCTCGTGCATTCAAAAGCTCCGCGACGTTCCAGACCGTCCTGATTGGCCCCTAATCCCGATCTGAAGTGCTGCTGCACCTCAAAATGACCTCATAATTCGACCAGATGCTTGGTTTTGCCAGTTAAACACACTGGTTCATCGCGCTTCCTGAAGTGGAAAGCGACGTCTAATCATAAGGTTAGCTGAGCAGGACGATCCTTGTTCCGTGCGAAACAGCGCCCAGATGCCGAACCGAGCATGGTGGTGCCAGCAAAGATAAACCAAGGGGATCATTCACCATGTCGTTCAAGACCCGCGTAATCCAGGGTGCAGCCCTGACCCTCGCCTTGTTCTCGGCAACTGCAGTTAACGCTGCCTCCGACCCAAAAGGCATTTGGTACGACCATAACGGCCGCGGCGCCGTCGAAATTGCCGATTGCACGACCGGCAAAGGCCTGTGCGGCTATGTCGTCCACGTCAAAGAGAAAAAGCACTCCGATCGCTGCGGCACGCAGATTCTCGGCAACGTCACCGAAAACGGTGGCGGATGGATTTATTCTCCAAGCCGCGGTCGTAAATACACCGTGAGCCTGAAGCGGCTTTCCAGCAGCAAGCTGCGCGTCGTCGGAAACGCTTCCTCTCGCTTCTTTTCTAAGACCTTCACCTGGAAGAAAGCCCCTGGCGATCTTGAGCTCTGCGGAAAGTATGCGTCACGCAACAGCGCTCCAGTCGCCAAGGCCGATATCGAAGCTTCAACCCGGCAGAGCGAGGAGCGCATCGAATCGAAGCCCGTCGAGCGCACTGCAAAGCGCGATCCGCTGATCAGCGACTTCGTCTCAAAGCCTAAGACGAGCCGCTACGGCAAGACGAAGCAGGACATACAAGCCGACGAAGAAGCCGAACTTGAGCTGAACGCGCCAGGCAAAGACGGCGAAGAAGCTTCATCGAGCGAAAACGCCGACGCCGAAGGTGACAAGGAATACGGCATGGCCAAGGACGGCGAAGAGACGGAAGGACCCATCGAAAACGATGTGACCGAAGTCCTCGACACGCTGATCGACAAGGCCAACGAGTATTCCTCCAAGGCCAAGCGCAAGTGCAAGTTCCGCATCCCTTATGTCGACCGCGTCATCATGATCCCTTGCGACGACTAAGTGATCCCCGCCCACTAGTCGTGGCGACGAAACAGGCCCCAGCAGAAATGCCGGGGCCTGTTTTGTTTTCTGCACGCGAAAATTCGGTTGCGATCGGACCAGGCCGAGCATTCGCAAAATCGCCTAGTCATCTAAAGAACCAATACAATTCTTCAAAGTTTCTTGGAATCGAACAAATCTTAACCCCTCAAAAACTTTGTGTGCTGCATTTATAACCACAACGAGCACCGCAAAAGTGGACCTAAGATGCTGCAGTTCAATTCACGACGCCTGCCCCCGCAACAATCGACATCACCCGCGACGCAAGATCCATCGTTCTCCACACAGGACGTCTGCGATGCCCTGAAGGCCGTCGAGGCAAATCAGCTGCCCGACCTGTCGAAACTTCCGCGCGATATCGCCGAAAGCATTGCGAACTTCTCCCGGACATTGCGGTCGCGCGACGAAACCGAACTCAAAGAGAGTGTGCAACTGTCGCTCCATGCCAGCGAAGCGATGGCATCGGTTGCCAAGATTGTCGGCGACGTCCATGAAATCAGCGCCAACTCGCAGAACGTCGCCGCAGGCATCGAACAGCTCGACGCGTCGATTTCGAACGTCTCCAACAGCGCCGAAGCGACTTCGACCAACATGGAGCGTATCTCTCACTTGATGGAGGAAGCCGTCACGTCGGTTGGGCACACCAACCAGGCCGCCCAGTCCGGTGACGCCGCCATGGAAACAACGATGGTCGAAGCCGAGAGGGTTCTCGAAGCCGTCAGACGCATCGAGTCGTTCGTTGATACGATCGACAAGATTTCCAAACAGACCAACCTGCTGGCCCTCAACGCCACCATCGAGGCGGCGCGTGCTGGCGAAGCAGGCCGCGGTTTCGCAGTGGTCGCCACGGAAGTTAAATCGCTCTCCGAGCAAACCGGCGTGGCCACCAGCGATATTCACGGACTGATGGGTGAGTTGAAATCCGTCGTCGATAACTTGCATTCGGCAGCCAAAGATTCGCGCCAGGAAATATCTCAAGCTACGTCAATGACGGCTCAAATCCAGGACACCCTTCTCCAGATCAGCGATCTGACCCAGGATGCCTCCAACGAAATGAACGCTGTCGCCCAGGTGATTTCCGAACAGTCGAACGCAACCGGCGAGCTTGCGCAGCGTGTCACGGCCACTGCCGAACTCAGCAGCCGCGCCGCCCAAAATGCCACGATGGCCGTCAAGGTCGTGCGCAATTCCGAAGAGATCATCGCGCCGGCACTTCAGCGCGGCTCCGAAAAGAACGTGCCGAATGCGGTTCTCTATCTAGCTAAATCCGATCACTTCCTTTGGAAGAAGCGGCTCGCGGAAATGCTGGTCGGCCTCAACAACCTTACGGAGAGCGAACTCAGCGACCATCGCAGTTGCCGGCTTGGGAAATGGTATTTCGATCTCGCCGACGACGACGTCCGGCAGCGCCAAACCTATGTGCAGCTCGATCAACCGCACGAACTTGTTCATGTGCACGGCAAAAAGGCTGCAGCGCTATTTGCAAGTGGCGAGCGCGAGGCAGCCTTCGCCGAAATTCTCGAGATGGAAAAGTATTCCGACCAAGTCGTCGCGCTGCTCGACGAACTCATTCGCCAAACTTCCCGCTAACATGCCCAAACGGCTTGAGGGTTGAACGCAAACGGTTTCCAAGCTCCACCCTGCGGCCGCACCGCTGTGGCCAGGTGATCATGACGGTCAAAAAAGACGCTCCCAATGAGGGCACATCGGGAGCGTCCGGGACCGAGTTGGTCCCCGTTTTCGCATCTGGCGCAATATCAGCTGCGGGGATGCTTCAATTGCTCAGAGGCGAAAAGTTTTTGCCATGTCGATGTTGATCCGCCCTCAATGCGCCCCCGGAATGCACGCAAGACTTGAGCGCTGACAGATCGTTCAGTCCTTCTCAAAGTCAATTCTTCTTGCTCAAGGCATTGGCAACATTAGATGTATGCCAGCAATTTATTCAATAAGATTCGTACACGGCATGCTCTAAAGCAGAAATTTTTTTCTTACTAAGGTGTACGTTTTGCAGAATTTGACTCAGATATCCAAAGTTCTGGGCTCGGGGTTGCAATATAACCGGGATTAACTCCTGCATTTTTGCTTGCCAGCTCAAGTTGAAATCAAGCGGTCCGCCACTCCTGCGCAACTTGCTGCTATGCGGGCTTTCAGCTAATCAGTTTAGAGTAATTCTAAAAAGGCAGGAGTGCTCATGCTATCTGGGATGAATCTGGGACGGCGCCATTTCTCGGACTTGTCGGAACAAGAAGTGCTGGCGCTTGCGATATCCTCCGAAGAAGACGATGCACGGATTTACAGGACTTATGCCGAGCGCCTGCGGAACGAATTTCCCGACACGGCAAAAGTCTTTGAAGGCATGGCAGCCGAAGAAGACGTGCACCGTTCCAGATTGATCGATCTGCACAAGCGGCGCTTTGGCGAAACGATTCCTCTCATCCGCCGCGAACACGTTGCCGGATACTATGCGCGCCGCCCAGTGTGGCTGGTCGAGAACCTGGGGCTCGATCGCATTCGCGAAGAAGCTGCCGGAATGGAGCAGGATGCGCGCAACTTCTATTTAAAGGCGGCGCAGGAAACAAAAGACGCAGATACCCGCAAGCTATTGGGCGACCTCGCCGCCGCCGAGGCAGGCCACGAGAAAGTCGCTGAAAAGCTGGAGCACGAATTCCTGCCCGAGGATGCGCGCGAAGAAGAAGCCCAGGCCGCCCATCGGCAATTCATCCTGACATGGGTGCAGCCGGGCCTTGCCGGATTGATGGATGGCTCGGTCTCAACGCTCGCACCGATTTTTGCGACGGCATTTGCGACGCACGACACGTGGACGACATTCTTGGTCGGGCTTGCTGCCTCTGTCGGGGCCGGGATTTCGATGGGCTTCACCGAAGCTGCCTCCGACGACGGACAGATCTCCGGTCGCGGTTCGCCAGTCAAACGCGGAATAGCATCAGGCGTCATGACGGCGGTCGGCGGTCTGGGGCACGCACTCCCCTATCTCATTCCGCATTTCTGGACGGCAACGACCATCGCGATGATTGTCGTGTTCCTCGAACTGTGGGCCATCGCCTGGATCCAGAACAAGTATATGGAAACGCCATTCATGCGAGCCGCATTCCAGGTCGTCCTCGGCGGCGCGCTGGTGTTCGCGGCCGGGACGATCATTGGCAGCGCCTGAGTATTGGCAATGAACGATGGATCGTCCGGCGGCGTTCCCCCGCCACGTGCCAAGCCAAGCGCAAGTCAAGCGGCCGATTACAGCGTTGCCGGCTTTCCGCTGCGCGCCTTCGCAGATTTCGGACGCTGCGTCGACTTGACGATGTCGCTCAAAAGGTAGCCATCGAGAACCTGGAGGAAGGCTTCGGTTGCTTCCCGCATCGCCGGCTTCAATCCGCAACGCGGCTCGAACACGCAAAGCGCGTTCCCTTCGGCAAAGCAATCGACGACAGCGAAATCGTTCTCGATCTCGCGGACCACCGTGCCGATCGGAACGTCGCGGGCGGATGGCTCAAGCTTGACCCCGCCGCTGCGTCCGCGCTGTGTGAGGACGAGTTCTGCCGATGCCAGCCGTGCGACGATCTTCATGACATGGCTTTTCGGCAAGGCCAGCTCTTCGGCAATGGCTTCGACAGATAAGGCCTCCTCGGATTTCGACAGCAAGATCAAGATCCTGAGTGCAAAGTCGCTGGCCCGGTTGAGGCGCACGGTGTTGGCCTTTCGATTAAACATTCATATTGGATGTTGTTTTTAGCATTCTGCGCATGTTAAGAAAAGATGCGCAAGAAATGAATGAATTGGAATGCGTATGTCGAACCGGGATGAACATGTGAATCAAGCAACGCCGCCAGATGGTGAAGAGTGCGGCGAACTCGCCGTGCGGCCGGGCGTGCGTCAGCCGGCGCATCCTTCCATCACGCGCCAGCAGATCAGCGATCTCGTCGACAACTTCTACGAGATCGTCTGGAAGGATGAACGTCTGGGGCCGATCTTCGCGGGCGAGCTGGATGGCCGCCGCCCCGAGCATATCGCCAAGATGAAATCGTTCTGGGAATCGGTCCTCTTGACGACCGGCAGCTATCACGGCCGGCCGGTGCCCGCCCATATGAAATTGCAAGGCGTCGAGGGCGACGACTTCAAGATCTGGCTTGGTCATTTCCGTGCCGTCGCAAACGAGACGTTCGATCCCGACGCCGCCCCCCTCGTCATCGAAGCCGCCGAACGCATTGCCTCGAGCCTCTGGCTTGTCATGTTCGGCAATCCATTCAACTCGCCGCCGCAATGGCCACGCTAATGGCAACTCGAGTGTCAAACGGAGCGCACCATGACAACAACGCATCAAGTCTCGTTTGAGGTGGGAACGGCTGCACCGCACATCGGCGACAACGCCGACCAGATCGCTATTCAAATCGAGGTGCGCCTGTTTAATTCTTTGCAGAAATACGCCGGGCCTGACGGTTGGCGCTCTCAACTCGAACTTCCCGCAGGCGCAACCGTCGGCGATTTGGTCAAATTGCTCGAAGTCCCGTCGCACGAAATCTTCGTCGTCTTCTGCAACGGTCGCGACGTGACGCGTGGACTGGTCGGGGCTCCGGTCAATCTGGAGCGCGCCCTCGATGACGGCGATGTCATCGCGCTGTCGGGTCCGGTTCCTTATAGCTACGGTCTGGGCGCGCCCGTCGTCTAAGATGCGCTGCTGAGCGAAGGCCGCGCCGCGAACCGCAAAGCGCACCTACCGTTCGCGATACAAAAGTCAACGCCGCGTTAACCGCGATCGGAATACTCTGTCTCGAACCCTAGATGGCGGCACGCCCATTCGAGATATGAAAACATTCCGCGACAAACGTATGCTCGTGAGAGCGGTCGTTGCCGGCACCGTCGTGGCGGTGGCGTGGTTCGGTGCAATGATGGTCTACTATTCCATCAAGTTTCCCGATCCTCTCTCGTTGCAGTCAAATCAGGCGCCCGTCATGCGGGTTCTTGCGCGCGACGGAAGCCTGCTCGCCGAACGCGGCAGCAAGAACGCCTATATCCCGATTGACCTCTTGCCGAAGCACTTGGTCGAAGCCGTCGTCGCCATCGAGGATCGGCGCTTCTACGATCACGCCGGCATCGACGTTTTCGGATTGCTTCGCGCCGCCTTCGCCAACTTGCGCGCCGGACGCTATGCGCAAGGCGGATCGACGATTACCCAGCAGCTCGCGAAGAACATGTACCTCTCTTCTGAGCGTACGATCATGCGCAAGTTCGAAGAGCTGAGCCTGGCGCTTTGGCTGGAGATGCGCCTCGAAAAAAGCGACATCCTCGAACTCTATCTCAATACCGTCTACTTCGGCTCCGGAGCTTATGGCGTCGAGGCGGCATCCCAACGCCATTTCGGTAAATCCGCGCGCGCCTTGTCGGTTGTCGAGGCCGCAATCGTCGCCGGTCTTCTGAAAGCGCCATCGCGCTATTCGCCATCGTCCAATCCAGCTGCAGCCCGCAAGCGCGGTCGCGTTGTCTTGCGCGCCATGGTCGAAGCCGGCTTCCTCAACGAAGCAGAGCTTCAAGTGGCGCTGAGCCGTCCCGTCAGATTTGCCAGATCCGCTTCATCTACCGTTGCCAATGGCATCGAGTATGCGCTCGACTATGTTTTCGACCGGATGCCGAAGCCTCTCGCCGACTCGCGCGATGCCTTGATCGTCGAGACTTCGATCGATCTGCCGCTACAGAAACTGGCTCAACGCACGTTATCGGAAACCCTGGCCAGTCAGGGGTACAAACAGAAAGCGGGGCAGGGCGCCATCGTCGTACTCGATGATGCTGGCGGCATCCTGGCGATTGCCGGCGGCGCCGACTATGCCCGAAGCTCATTCAATCGCGCCGTCAAAGCGGTGCGCCAGCCCGGTTCGACGTTCAAGCCGTTCGTCTATCTGACGGCACTTGAAGGTGGCATGACGCCGGAGACGATGATCTCAGACTCGCCCGTCAGCGTCGAAGGATGGTCGCCGCGCAACTACAGCGGTAGCTATCGCGGCGATGTCAGTCTGCGTGAAGCCCTCGCCCGCTCGATCAACACCGTCGCCGTACGCCTTGCCCTGCAGTTCACGCCATCGAAGGTTGCCGATGTCGCGCGCCGCGCTGGCATCCATGCGAAGCTGCGCGAGGACCCGTCCCTGGCGCTTGGCACATCGGAAGTCTCGCTGCTTGAGTTGACCGGCGCATATGGCGTCTTTGCCAGCGGCGGCCGTCGTGTCGATCCGCATATCATCCGCCGCATCAAGAGCGCATCGGGGCGCATTCTTTATGCTGACGCCAGCGGTGGCTCGAAACAGGTCGCCGAACTTCGCGATGTCGGTGCGATCAACGACATGCTGAACGCCGCGCTCATCGCCGGAACCGGGCGCAAAGCGGCATTGGATCGTCATCCCGCCGCGGGCAAAACCGGCACCAGCCAGGGTTTCCGCGATGCCTGGTTCGTCGGCTATACCGCACACATGACCGCAGGCGTCTGGCTTGGCAACGACGACGGCAGCCCCATGAACCATGTCGTCGGCGGCAGCCTACCGGCCAAAATCTGGCATCAGGTCATGGCAGACGCTCACCGGTCGCTCGAGCCTCTGCCGCTGCCCGGGACATCCCGTCCAGGAACAAGGCTCGGCGAAGGACGCAAACCCTTCGTCGCGCGCTTCGAAGGAAAAGCAGGCCGCACCAAAACCAAAGCCCGGTTCGAATCCAAGACCAAGACCACGAGCCGATCAAAGACCGCCAAGCGAGGAAAAAAGCTTCGGCCAACCCTGGCGCTCATTCCCCGCAGAATGAAAGTCGAGCCACCTAAGAAGCCTGCTCAGCTTCCTCCCCACGTTCCCGCCGAAAACGCATCGGCCTCCGTGCTGACCAGTCGATCGTCAAGCCATCCGCAACAAGCGATCAGCGAAGACTTCATCGCCCGCGCTCTGGATGGCGTCCCCGCTGAGCAGCCGTCCCAGGCGCCGATTGTCTCAGATGCGAACGGTTTCGATGCCGATGCAATTCGTAGACGTTTGCAGAGCGTCGAGGGACGTCAGGCCAAGGCCCGGAGGTCGCGCCAGACCGGACCGTCGTTCATGGCGCTCGGCGCTGGCTCACAGTCAAAGCCTTAAGCCCACTACGAAATGGCGCAAGTCGGTTCAAACTGCCGCTGACGGCCGAGGTAGGCCGCCGGCCGGCGTCGTTGCCATTGGATGCAGTCAGATTTGGAAAGTACCGGTGCCGCCGTCAGTCGCTGACGCCGTAGCGATGCAAATCCATGCCGTAGATCTGCAGCCAGGTTTTGGCTTCTTCCATCCGCGGCACGGCTTCGTCGACAAGCGCCCAGAAGCGCGGACCGTGGTTCATTTCGCGAAGATGCGCGACCTCGTGGGCGGCCACATAATCGAGAACGAACGGCGGCGCCATCACGAGCCGCCAGGAAAACGCCAGCGCTCCGGTCGATGAGCATGAGCCCCAACGGCTGGTTTGGTCGCGGATCGTCAATTTTTTCGGCCGCACCCGCAGGCGCTCGGCATGCGCGATGATACGGGCATCGAGATCCTTGCGCGCCTGCTGGAACAGCCATTTGCGCAACCGCTGCGGACCGTTGTCATCGGAGACGGCGACGCGGATCTCTTTATAGCCGCGCGCCGGCTTGTGCAGATGTACGACGCCCTTGCCACGCTGAGGCTGCACGAAGACGATCCTGTGCGGCACGCCCCGAAGCGGCATCACCTGACGATGCTCAAAGGGAACCGGATCGGGCAGGTTGCCAAGTCGCTCCCGCACCCAATCGATGTGCCGATGCACGAAAGAACCGGCTTCGCCCAGATCGCATTGCGTTGGCAGCGTCACGATGACGGCGCGGCGGGTCCGGCTGACGCGCAGCGTCAGGCGGCGCGCTTTGGGATGCCGGCGCACTTCCACCGGAGCACCCAGGTCACCCAGTCTGGGGTCTTCAAGAGACGTAGGTTTTTTGTCATCTGAAACCCGGGACATTCGGGAAACCTTGCAAAAGTGAGCGCGAGTTTTGTGGGAGATTGGGGCTTACCGAGCATGAGGCGATCCAGGATATGCACCACAATCAATGGCGCTCGTTCCTAGCCGTTCATGCCCCGTCAGTCCCTTTCAATTCGATAAGTGTAGAGCCTGGAAGACGGCCGCGCCAGTGGCTTTAAAAAACAAGATTGCCGAGTTCAGGGGGTGTGGCCGAACCGCAAGGTTAACGAAGTCCGGGCCAAAATTGCCTAAGCAACCGGAATTTAGCTCAGCAAAATCAATTGGATTTTATGCGTAACCGCAACTTATGAGGCGGTGGCAATTAAGCACCTATGGATGCCTGCGCGTCACAGTGGCCGCGCAGCACCTCTTGACACGCCCCCAAATTGCCAAGGTCGATATGCAACGCGGACGGTCGGCCCGAATCACGATTCGCCGGGGGCTGAGATGGGGACGGGTCGCCCCCATCGCCGCGAGAGTTTCTGCTCTAGATTTGGCGGGGTCCGAGGATGCCCTCGATCATCATTTGCGATGCCAGGGCCCAGAATCTGAACGGCGAGAAGAACGCCAGCCCCTCGTCGTCCTCTTCCTGGGTGTGCGTGCCAATCGGCAGCCCCTGCAGCTTGAACATTTCGGCGATCTGGTCGGGCTGCGCGTCGTTGGCCGGAGCAAACGTGAACGCGACATCCGACACATCGCAACCACCCACCTGCGAGGCTTCTTTGACGTCCGAAGTTTTGATGGCCTTTGCCGCTGCAATCTGTTCGGCGCGCGGATCATTTGCGTGGATGAACTGCGTGATCCGCGGCGCGATATCGTTGCGGAACCGCGAACCGTTGAAGATGCCGTAGTGTCCGACGCCCTTGGCTTCATGATGCAGCTTCAGGCTGGGCGCGAGTTCACTCGTCAGGTCGTGAACGGCCCGACACTGGCCAAGGCCCGTGATGTCGTCTTTCTCGCCTTCAATCGTCATGATCGGCACCCGCCGGATAGCTTTGAGATCGACCCGGCGGCCGCGGTGGGTCATCTCACCTTTCGGAAGCGCATGGCGCACGAAAACCGTATCGATGGTCTGCAGATAGAATTCTGCGGTGAGATCCATCACGGCCAGGTATTCGTCATAGAACTCGCGATGTTTCTCAGCCGAGTCGCAGTCGCCGTGGACGAGATGGACAAAGAGGTCCTTGTGGGCCGTCATGTGCCGGTCGAGGTTCATGGTCATGAACCCGGTCAACTGCAGGAAGCCCGGATAGACCATCCGGCCGTATCCAAGATTGGTCCATGGCACAACGCCGATGACGTTGGCAGCAAACCAGTCGGTGCCTTTTTCTTCCGCCAGTTCGTTGACGACGGTCGGGCTGACGCGGGTGTCGATGGGGCCGCCGGCCAGCGTCACCGACGCAGGAACGTTTGGATTGTTGGCGTCCTCCATCAAGGCGACCGCGGCCAGAACCGGAACGGCAGGCTGGCAAACGGCAAACAGATGAACGTCGCCGCCAAAATGCGTCAGCATCTCGATGACGTAATCGATATAGCTGTCGAGATCGAAGTGTCCCGCGCTCAGCGGCACGGTCGCCGCATCCTGCCAATCCGTGATGTAGACTTCGTGGTCCGGCAGGAACCGCTCGACGGTTCCGCGCAAGAGCGTCGCGAAATGCCCTGACATCGGCGCGACGATCAGGAGTTTGCTGTCGCGCTGCTTGCGCGCTCGCGGAATATCCCGGTCAAACCTGACGAGGCGGCAGAACGGCCGCTGCCAGACCACCTCTTCGTGGACTTCGACGATTTCACCGTCGACCAATGTGGTCTTAAGTCCGAATTTGGGCTTGTCGTAGCGGCGCGTCGTCCGCTCGAACACTTCGCAGGCGGCCGCAGCGTGTCGGCCGAGCGTCGTATGTGTAAGCGGATTGAACGGATTCTTGAAAAAAGCCTCGTAATTCCCAGCTGCCGCCCGAACAGGCCCGACTGCGGCATGACCGATTTCATACAGTTGATAGAGCACGGCGTGCTTCCCCCTTGCACGTTCGTCCGGATTGGACGCTCAGTCCCGAACTCATAAACTCAAGCTGTGACCTCTCGACGCACGTGTGCATTGGCAGCGTTGACGTCGGCAGAATGCCACGATCGGTAGATTGCCCTGATTCGGGTTGTCGAGGGAACACGCTTGCACGTTAGAGTCGAGGTGCCCCACTCGTCTGATCCCGGCGCCGCGCTGTTTTTAGGATTTGCATGGGCTTCCATTCCTTTCGCCGGCACCCGAAAACGACCCAAAACCTTGACATTCCGGCGCGAAACCCGTTTCACCGCATTCTGCGGCCATGGGCGCAGGCTGTCCCAAGCGAACGAACAAGCAAGCGAATCCCGAAGGTGTTGAACAAGCTAGCGTCGACAACAGACTTCAACCGCGTCAGCGCCGAAAGCATGCGCCTGGCGACCATCATTCGCCTGCGCTGGATCGCGGTCGCCGGCCAGCTCGTGACCATCGGGTTTACATCCCTTTGGCTCGGCTTCGATGTTCCGCTGCCCTATTGCCTGGCGCTCGTCGCCCTGTCGGCCTGGCTGAACGTCTTCCTTCTCGTGCGCTTTCCGCCGCGCCACCGCGTCAGCGCTCCATTCGCGGCGTCGCTTCTGACCTACGACATGCTGCAGCTCTCAGCGCTCATCTATTTCACCGGCGGTATCGGCAACCCGTTCGTCCTTCTGATGGTCGCGCCTTGCATTGTCTCGGCGGCTACTTTGCCGGTCAGCTACACCATTGCGATCAGCGCCATCACCATCGCCAGCGCCTATGGCCTGACCTACCAGTACTGGCCGCTCCCCTGGTACCCAGGCATCCGTTTCGAACTCCCGATCCTCTACAAGGTCGCAATCCTGACAGCGGTCGGCAGCGGATTGGTGTTTGTCGCCTTCTACGTTCGCCGCCTCGCATACGAAGGTCGCGAGATGTCGGCAGCATTGGCTGCGACCGAACTCATTCTGGCGCGCGAGCAGAAGCTTCACGCCCTCGACGGGCTCGCCGCTGCTGCCGCCCATGAACTGGGGACGCCCTTGTCGACAATCTACCTCGTCGCCAAAGAACTCGAACGCGAACTGGGACCGTCTCATCCCAACGCCGAGGACTTGGCGCTCCTGAGAAGCCAGTCGGATCGTTGCCGTGAAATCCTGAAAAAACTGACGCGCCGTCCCGACGCCCAGGACCCGATGCATTCGGCCGTCTCGATTAGCGAGATCATCGAGGATGCCGCCGGCCCCTATCAGGAACTCGGCAAGGTTTTGCGCATCAATGCAGCCCCCGCAGAGGGCGCCGACGGCGAGGCGGCGACCGAGCCCGTCGGACAACGTCAGCCCGGCGTTATTTATGGGCTCGGCAACATCATCGAAAACGCGGTCGACTTCGCCCGCTTCAACGTCGACGTCACGGCGCGCTGGGATGCTGAGGCGGTCGTCGTCGAGATCGTCGATGACGGGCCGGGTTTCCCCTCCGACCTGATTGATTCGATCGGTGACCCCTACGTCACGACGCGCGGTGCTAGCTCCGGCAAAGCCTCAAAGGAAGCTTCAGGTCTGGGTCTTGGGTTCTTTATAGCAAAGACTTTATTGGAGCGGTCCGGCGCCACCTTGGAACTGGAAAACCGCCGCTCGCCCAACCGCGGAGCCCGCGTCCGCCTGACTTGGCCGCGATCGGCGTTTGCCAAGCCCGAAGGCTGGCAGGCCCACCAGTTCGGGAGCCGCTGATCTGGAAAGTTGGTAAATTTTTCTTCGCAGCCGCCAGAAAGCGCAGAGCAGTTGTTTCCTAGGCCCAATGCCCTAGAATGTTCGCAACGCCTTGGACGTTGCTATTTGCTTAGACGTACGAAGGAGTTGGCCTGCACGGCCCAATGATTATGCTGATGCAGCCTTGGAGGATGAGACACGTGGAAAATAATAACGAAGACCTTTCATTTCGCGAAGACGAACTGCCGGAGGATGCGTCCCTCGTCATCATGGACGATGACAAGGCATTTCTGCAGCGCCTCGGCCGCGCGATGGAACAGCGTGGGTTCAAAGTGCGCATGGCCGACACCGTCGCCGAAGGCATGGACCTGATCCGTCAGGAGCCGCCCGCGTTTGCGATCGTTGACATGCGCCTGGAAGACGGCAACGGCCTCGAAATCATCGGTGAACTTGCCAAGTTGCGCCCCAATGCGCGCGCGATCGTTCTGACCGGCTACGGCAATATCGCGACGGCTGTGACGGCTGTGAAACTTGGCGCCGTCGATTATCTTGCCAAGCCCGCCGATGCCGACGAAGTCACCGACGCGTTGCTGGCGCCGCCGAACTCGAAGGCCGCACCGCCAGAAAACCCCATGTCGGCCGACCGTGTCCGCTGGGAGCACATTCAGCGCGTCTATGAGCTTTGCAACCGCAACGTCTCCGAGACCGCGCGCCGCCTCAACATGCACCGGCGTACGTTGCAGCGCATTCTCGCAAAGCGCGCTCCGAAATAAGCCGACCCAGTCATCGACTGGCCATCGAGCTGAAAATTTTCCGCGAGCCGGTCTATGAAAAATGGGCCGGCTCGTTTTCGCATTCGTGTTCTGAGCGATCACAGGACGACCGTTAAGGCCTCGCTAAGCCTGTCTTCAACACGTGCGAATTGCGTCGCTCATTGAGCCGATATCTTAACGCCTCCAAGCCAACCTTCTCGCTGACAATTCCAACGCCCCCGCACGGCATCGTTTGTTGTTGCGCATGTGGGATGGCAAAGGTGGGAAGTCCGCGATGGGCGTCTTGGGACAAACGCGAAGACTGGCGAAGCAACCTTCCAACGCCGAAGCCAACGGTGGCTTGAAACGGTTCGCCGGCGACGAGCGCGGCGCGATCGCGGTTCTCTTCGCGCTATTGCTGTTGCCCATCCTCGGCATCGTCTTCGCAGGCATCGATTATAGCCGCGCACTGTCGGTACAAAGCCAGCTGCAAACGGCAGCCGAAGCCGCAACCGGTACGGCGCTGAGCCGCTTGCCAGAGGGCCGCGAAGCCGCAGAAGCTGCTTTTGATGCTGCCTTCCGCGCCAACCTGCCCGGTGAATTGAAAGACCAGACTTACGCCTTGGACGTCACCGCCAATTCAACGGCAATCGAAGTCGAAATCAAAGCATCGGTTCCTACAACGCTGGTCAGTTTGCTGGGGCTCGACAAGCTCGACGTCGCCGCCCAAACGAAAGCAAGCTTGCCGGACCCGATGGCGGTCGCCCACCGCAGAAATCTAAAGCATGGACTCGATGCCATCCCAGGTGCATCGGGCTCTCGTGCTCGGGCGCAGATCGAAGACGCGTTGCGAAATCCAGGAGCCGCGGCAGCAGGCATGCCGTCGCCTCAAGAGATGGCTGAGGCGGAAGCCCAGATGCGCGAGGCCATGCGCGGACTTGGAATATCGGTGCCACATGCCGCTCGCCACGAATTGCCCGACCCGGAAGAGATCAAACGGCTGCAGGAAAAAGTCGCTCGCGAACTAAGCCGCCTGCGCTTCTGAGCTTCGCCCGTCTTACCTCAGCAGAAACAATGGACATTCAAGCGCGGCGCTCAGCGGCGAGAGATCGTCATAGGGAACCGCCATCCCGCCGAATTGAGCGACGACAAAGCCGGCCTTGAGCTGCCGGATCGCTTCGGCCGCGACGCCTGGCTCTCCACGCGTTGGCGGGGCGGCAAAGAATTGCGGCGCTGGACCGCCGGAAAAGGCAAGGCGCGCTTGCGTTTCCAGCCAGCTCAGATGATGAAAGTCGTCGGCGATCAACAGAGCAATCACGCCTCCGTTGCGTCCACCATCGGCAGAAGCCAGACGCTCTGCCGTCCTGACAAGTCCGCCCATCCGGTCTGTGTTTTCGATGGCTGCAACGACAGGCCCCTTCGTGCGCATCGACTTCGGTCCGACGGTCACAAGGCCGGTGGCATCACGCACGCTAGCCAGGATCTCGCCGAGTAAGACACCGCTGCGTGCCCGGAACGGCTCGCCCAGCACGACGACGTTCCACGGGCCCGCCGCCGCGCACGTCCGCGCCAAAGCCGGGAGCGGATCGTCACGCGTAATCGTCGTGATGACGCGCGTTTCAATTTGACGTCCAAGCCTTTCCAAACGTTTGCGCATGCCATGGCAGGCAGACCGAAACTCGCGCTCGATTTCGGTCGCCGAAATCGGTCTCGTCATCATTCCTGTCAGCGAAGTTTCCTTGACGAAGCCGTAGGCGGTCAGGTCGACAAGCTGGCGCTCTTCGACAAACAGCCCTTCGATTTCTGACTGGAACGCTTCGGCAATGCGTGCGGCCGCTTCAAAGGCGGCATCCGCCGCACCAGCGCCCGACGTCAGGCGCAACACCACCCGGCCGCTGGCTTCATGAGCGGATGCGACATGACCGATCATGACGTCGCCCCTTTCGCGCTTTGCCCTGCCGCGCCCGGTCCGTCGTCAAACGAGCCGGCCTCTTTGGCTCGCCGCGCGAAGGTCGCAAGCGTGTCCTCGACCTTGGCGAAAACCGTATCCTTTGGAAACTTACCGTCAGCCCCGCGAATGCCCGCAGGCTTACCGGTCAGGATTTCTATCCCCTCTTCGATGGTCGCCACCGCATGGACGTTGAATTGCCCTTCGGCAACCGCCTCGACGACATCCTCGCGCAGCATCAGATGCTGCACATTCGCTTTCGGGATCAGCACGCCTTGCTCTCCCGTCAACCCGCGCGCTTTGCAGATGTCGAAGAAGCCTTCGATCTTCTCGTTGACGCCGCCGATCGCCTGCACCTCACCGAGCTGGTTGACCGAACCCGTGACGGCAAACCCCTGCTTGATCGCCACGCCCGAAAGCGCAGACAAAAGCGCGTAGAGTTCCGTCGATGAGGCACTGTCGCCATCAACGCCGCCGTAAGACTGCTCGAAGACGAGCGAAGCCGACAGAGCGAGCGGCTTGTCTTTGGCAAAGGTGCCTGCAAGGTAGCCCCACAGGATCATCACACCCTTGGAATGCAGCGGTCCGCCAAGTTTTACTTCCCGCTCGATATCGACAACCCGCCCCGGACCAAACCGCACGCGTGCCGTGATTCGGCTCGGCCGACCGAACATGAAATCGCCAAGCTGCAACACCGAAAGCCCGTTGATCTGTCCGACCTTCTCGCCTTCGGTGTCGACCATGACGATGCCGCGTTCGAAGGTCTCCCGGTCGAGATCGCGAATGCGGTCGCCCCGCTGGATGTGTTCGGCAATGGCCCGCTGAATATCCTCGCGCGCGATGGTCTGGCGCTCGGCTTTTTGAGCCCAGTAGTTCGCTTCGCGCACAAGATCGGCAATCCTTGAGACTTCGAGCGAGAGCTTGTCGCGGTCGCTCGCCAGCCGGCTGCCTTGCTCGATGACGGCTTCCACAGCTTCTCGATTAAGCGGCGCCAATTCGTGCTTGGCAGAGACGGCCGCAATCATCGCCGTATAGCCGCGTAAGTTTTCGTCGTCCCAATCGACGGTGTCCTCGAAATCCGCCTGTACCTTGAAGAGTTCCTGGAATTCAGGATCGGCGCGCGACAACAGCGCGTAAAGCTCGCGGTCGCCGAACAGCACTACCTTGATGTTGAGCGGAATCGGTTCAGGGTCGATAGACTGCGTTGCAACAAGCCCGGTACTTTCGGCAGGATGCTCGATCTGCACGTGCCCGGTTTGCAATGCGCGCTTCAACGCATCCCAGGCAAACGGCGCAGAGACGAGCTTGCGCGCGTCGATCAGCAGGTAGCCGCCGTTGGCGGTGTGCAACGCACCCGGCTTGATCAACAAGAAGTCGGTCACCAAGGCGCCCATGTGCGCCAGATGTTCGCTGCGCCCGATGATGTTGCCGTAGGTCGGGTTCACCGCCTCGACGACGGGTGCGCCGCGACGGTTGGCCGGCTGCGCGATGAGTGCGTTGACCATGTAGCGCCGGAAGCGCGGATCGCGCGAAGAGTCGATCGTCTGCGGAACGATGGAGGTGGCGCCGGAAGCTTCCTCGTCTAGAAACAGCGACGCGTTGGCGACAAGATCCGCGCGAACTTTTTCAAGGTATTGGCCGACCTCTTCGATATCGCCGAAATCCGTTATGATTTCTTCCAACGCCGAGTTCACCGCATATTGCGCAACCTCTTCGTTGAGGAGCCGCAAATGCTTCCGTTTGGATTTCTCAAGCCGCGGCACTTCCAGAAGAATGGTTTCAAGCTCCTGCTGCAGCGCTTCGATGTTCTGGCGCACCTCCGCCTGCATGCTTGGCGGCATCGCCTCGAAGGCTTCGGGCTTAACGACCTTGCCTTCCAGCATCGGCGCAAACGTGAAACCCATCGGCGTGCGCAAAAACGCGATGCCGCGCTCCTCGGCTTTATCCGACAAGGCTTGCAAGCGGGCTTCGTGAGATCCGGAATGTTCCGCTTCCAGCGCCCTCGCCCGCGAAAGATAATCTTCGCTTTCGAAAGCTGCCGGCAGCGTCGAAGTTAGTTCGTCGATGACATCGGTCATGGCTTTGGCAAGGGCTTTGCCGCGCCCAGCCGGCAGCTGCATGGCGTTGGGCGCATTCGCATCTTCGAAGTTATGGACGTAAACCCAGTCGTCCGGAGTGGCGCCCGATTTTGCGAGTTCTTCAAGCGTTTGCCGAACGGCTGCAGTCTTGCCGCAACTGTCCGAACCCAGAACGAAAATGTTGTAATCGGATTCCGGCATGCCGGCGCCGAACTGAAGCGCACCTAAGGCTCTGTCCTGCCCAATGAGCCCGTGCAACGGCTCGATCTCGGCCGTCGTTTCAAACTCAAATCCGGAAAGATCGGCCTTGCGGCGCAACCGGCTGGCGCCAAGCGCCGTGCCCGCCGGCGCGTCGGCCTGACTTTTCGCGGCTTTGCTAGGCTTCTTGTCTTCGTCGGATTTAGCTTTGGATTTCTCCGCTTCAGGAGCTTCAACGCTGTCAGAGCCCTGCTTGGCCTTCTTCTTCCCCAGTCCGAATATCATTCCCCGTCCCCGAATTCGGCTGCCTCGTTCGTCTTGGATCGGATTTAACCGCCAAACTTGACGGCACGACCGGTTATTTGCAGCCTTTCGCCAGCGAGCCCGTCGGGCAACCGGCCATAACCTCTCCTTTGTCTCAACGAATTTTGGGCGCTTCCATGACGTCGCCGACAAACAATCCACTTGGCCCCTCAAGCAAGCCACCCGAAGATGGCCGCCAATCTGAGGCAGCACTTGATATCTGCCGCGGCGCAACACGCCTGCTGCGCGCCCATGATTTCGCGTGTTTGCCCGAATTTACGCTGCCGAACGGCCGCCGCGCCGACATTTTCGCGGTGTCGGGAAAGGGGGCCATCTGGATTTTGGAGATCAAGTCCAGCGTGGCCGACTTTCGCGCAGATTCAAAGTGGCGGGATTATCGCGAGTTCTGCGATCGACTGTTTTTCGCAGTGGCCCCGGATTTTCCCATCGAAATCCTGCCCGAAGAGACCGGCCTCGTTCTCGCCGACCGCTTTGCCGCCGAATTCGAACGCCCGGCTCCCGAACACGCCTTGCCCGCCGCCCGCCGAAAAGCCCTGACATTGCGGTTTGGACGCGCAGCCGCTGATCGCCTGTCGTTGCTGGCCGACCCGGCGATCAAAGCCGAGATCGGTTCTGGCCGTTTGTAAGCTTCGCACGATCATCCGCGATTTCAGTAGAAGAAATCGTGCCCTGACCCAATAACCTTGGGGTCGGGCTGCCCCACCGCTTCGGCATCCTTGCCTTCGTAGTCAAACGCCAGCAGAACATGGCGGATGGCTTCCAGGCGGGCGCGCAGCTTGTCGTTGGAGCGGATCACCGTCCAAGGGCTGTCGGCGGTATGAGTGAAACGAAACATGTCCTCTTTCGCTTCAGTATATTGATCCCATTTGGCCATCGCCGCCCGGTCGATATCGGTCAGCTTCCAGTGTTTCAGAGGGTCGTGCTGGCGCTGATAGAGCCGCTTGACCTGCATTTCGCGGCCAATCGTCAGGAAAATCTTGAACATGTGGATGCCGTCGCGGATCAGCATGCCCTCAAACTGAGGAGCTTCGCGAAGAAAGTCCGCCAGCTGTTCGTCGTCGCAGAACCCCATCACCCGCTCGACGCCGGCGCGGTTGTACCAGGACCGGTCGAACAGGACCATGTCGCCACTGGTCGGCATATGCGCGGTATAGCGCTGAAAATACCATTGGCCGCGCTCGGCTTCGGTCGGCTTGGTCAGCGCCACTGCGCGGGCGTGCCGAGGGTTGAGATGCTGCATAAAGCGGGAGATACAACCGCCCTTGCCGGCGCTATCCCGCCCCTCGAAAACAACGACGACCCGCTGTTGGGTCTCCCTGATGTGCGTTTGCAGCTTTAGAAGCTCAATCTGCAAGCCGTGCAGCTCTCGCTTATAGGCTTTTCGCTTCATGCGCTTGTCGTAGGGGTAACCGCCTGAAGTCAAAGCATTTTTGTCGATGTGTTCGGGGAGTTTAGGGTCGGCGAGATCGAAATTCTCAAAATCGAACGCCTTCTTGCGCTTGGGCGTCGCCGGATTGCGCTTGGCGTCTTCTGCATTCGACATTTTTTTGTTGGTCCTTCGCTGGCCGTGCGATCAATTGTCATCTAAGGCTGAAACAATCTCATGCGGTGCAGGAAGGTCGCAAGCCGGATATGAACCGCACCAGGACTGCAGCAGGAATATGGATGCGCAACTGTTGTCAGCCTTTGGTCCGCGCGACGCCCATTAGCCTTTGATAAGACAAGGTTTTTATCGGGCTGCACGTGTAGCTAGTTCAGGAAACGCACAGGGTTTCCAGGGGCGCAGGGTGCCAGTACACCCGCGCTGGGCTACAGTGCCGCCTGAGTCTGGAGGAATTTGTTTGATGATCAAGAGAACCTCAGGGTTCCCTGAGAAGATGAACACACTTCTGGAGCGGCTGGCGCCAATGGCACCGGCAACCTGCCTGGCGCTGGCGACTGCTGCGGTCTGGACGCTGGGCCATGGGCAGATTGCAACGATCGGTCCCGCTCTTGCGGCCAGTTCGCTCATTCCAGGCTTCCGTATGCCCGATCAGGACGAGCATGTCACAACTCGGGCCCCATCGTCCGAGAGTAGCCACCTTGAGCTCGCGCAATCCGAAGCGCCGACGACCGAGGGCGTTAGCGATGAAGCCACACAAGAAAGCGCCCAAGAGGACTCCAGCTGGCGTGCCATCATCGATGCCCTGCCCTATGCCGCGTTAACCTTGGACGCCGACGGCATCGTCACGCATCAAAACAGGCTGCTTGCCAGTCTTTTCCCGCAGATGCGTCAGGGCAGCGCGATGGGGCAGCTGCTGCGCAATCCCGATCTGACAAGCGCCGTCTCGACAACCATCGACACCGGCAAGTCGATGATCGTCCATGTCGTCGAACGCGTTCCGGTTGCCCGGACGATCGAAGCGACGATCTCGCGGCTGGAGCTGGAACCCAATGCCGCCCGTTTGCTCGTCACCTTCCGCGACCTGACCGAGCGCGACCGCGTCGAGCAGATGCGCGCCGACTTTGTCGCCAACGCCAGCCATGAACTGCGCACGCCTTTGGCCTCCTTGAAGGGCTATATCGAAACCCTCCAAGGCCCGGCCCGCAACGACGAAAAGGCTCGCGAACGTTTCCTTCCGATCATGTGGAGCCAGGCGCTGCGCATGTCCCGTCTGGTCGACGACCTTCTCTCGCTGTCGCGCGTTGAGATGCGCGCTCACCTGACACCGCAAGGGCGCGCAGAACTCAACGAGGTCGCAGCCTACGTGGTGCAGGCCCTCGAACCGCTCGCCACCTCGCAAGGCGCCGAGTTGGTCTTGCGCCCGCTCGCCGGCAACACATTCGTCCGCGCCGATCGTGAAGAGATTGTCCAGGCCCTGCAAAACCTCGTGCACAATGCTCTGAAGTACGGCCGCACCGACGGACAGGTGGAAATCGAGGTCATTCGCTCGAAGCCATCAGGCGAAGCACGTGAATGTCTGACCCTTTCTGTAAAGGATGACGGAGCCGGTATCGAAGCCCACCACTTGCCGCGCCTGGTCGAGCGGTTCTACCGCGTCAACGCGGCTTCAAGTCGTGAGAAAGGCGGGACGGGTCTCGGGCTGGCGATCGTCAAGCACATTATGTTGCGCCACCGCGGCGAATTGCGGATCTCCTCCGAGGTCGGAAAAGGCTCCAACTTTGCGCTGCTGTTTCGCGAACTCGCCTGAATGAATGAAAACGGTAACGTTTTTTAACGCTGCCTTTTCAATATTGTCGGCTGTCAAAAAACTGCAATAATGGGGCGCTCGCCATAGCGCCCCAATTTCTTATTTTCTTTCGCTTGTCGAAACTGCTTTTGAATTAGCGAAAAAAACAATTTCCAAAACCACGCCAAAAGGCCGCATTTCGGGGGCTTGGCGGGAAATTTAAAGCATGAACTTCCCCTTTATTCCGCGGCTAGCTGCGGCGCAACAGCTCAAACCCCCAGCAAAACTCTAGCTGTCATGAGCCTGTTACATAACGGGTTTAGTGGACGCCCCGAGCGTGATCGTACGTTCAGCGGGGACGGGTCGGATGCGGCCATTAGTTTTGCATGGCGAACTAGTCCCTGAAGCCTTTTATTGTGCTCGGGAGAGAACATTGAACAAGCGCACCGTTTTGGCAGCCGGTTTGGTTATTGCCGCAGTAGCTGCTCCTCTTAGCGCTGCATCTGCACGCGACCAGATCCAGATCGCAGGTTCGTCCACGGTTTTGCCGTACGCGAACATTGTCGCCGAACAGTTCGGCAAAGCCTACGACAAATTCAAAACCCCGGTTGTCGAATCGGGTGGTTCGTCGGCCGGCCTGAAGCAGTTCTGCCAGGGTCTTGGTGAAAAGACGATCGACATCGCGAACGCATCGCGCAAGATCAAAGACAAAGAAGTCAAGAAGTGCGGCGAAGCTGGTGTCAAAGACATCATGGAAATCCGCTTCGGTTACGACGGCATCGTTTTCGCAACCGACGCTGGCGGCGAAGCATGGAAGCTTGAGCCAAAAGACGTTTACCTTGCTCTCGCCGACAAGATCCCTGCCGACGGCAAGCTCGTCGACAACCCGAACAAGAAGTGGTCCGACGTCAACTCCAGCCTGCCAGCTTGGGACATCGTCGCCTACATCCCGGGTGAAAAGCACGGCACTCGCGAAGTCTTCGAAACGAAAGTCATGGAAACTGGCTGCAAGACGGCTGGCGGCTACGACCTTCACCTCGCTGCAACCGGCGCCGACGACAAGAAAGCCAAGAAGACTGCTTCGAAGTCTTGCTTCAAGGTTCGCAAAGACGGTGGCACGGTCGACATCGACGGCGACTACACCGAAACCCTCGCTCGCCTGCAGTCGAACAAGACCGGCGTCGGCGTTTTCGGTCTGTCGTTCTACGAAAACAACACCGACAAGCTGAAAGTCGCCACCATGGGCGGTATCGCTCCTTCGGTTGAGACGATCTCCACCGGCAAATACCCGGTTTCGCGTCCGCTCTTCTTCTACGTCAAGAAGGCACACATCGGCGTGATCCCAGGCCTCAAGGAATACGTCGAATTCTTCACCTCCACGAAGATGATCGGCCCAGACGGCCCGCTCGCTGAGTACGGCCTTGTTCCAATGCCGAAGAACGAACTCGACGAACTGCAAAAAGCAGTTTCCGAACTCAAGACGATGTAATTGTCAGGAGGCGCACCGTCCCAAAGCGGTGCGTTTCCATTTGAGCTGAAAAAAGAAGCCCAGGACACCGCACAGGCGTTCTGGGTTTCCGCCGGACTGGATCAGGTCTTTCAGACCTATGAAGAATATCGTTGCGCTCGAAAATAAATAGCAGCGGCGTTTGGTCCGCAGGCAACGTCAAGTGGGGTCTCTCATCCCATGCGGCAGACAGACTGATCGGCGAACTCGGGTCTGGGGCTACAGGGTCGAGATCAATGCGCCGAAAACGGCAGTTTGGTATGGCAAGCGTGCAGATGCGCGCGAATTGGGGGTAACGTGTCGACCTGGTTAATCACGGTCGGATTGCTGGCGGCGGCAGCCGCTGCATACCTGCTCAGCCTGTTCAAGGCGCGGGCGACCGTAAAGGGTGAAGTTTCCAAGCTGCACTCTCGCTTAGGCTACTACGGCTCTTACGCCGCGATCTGGACGATTTTGCCGGCGCTGCTGATCACTTTCATTTGGACAGCCGCTGAACCGCAAGTCATTCGCAGCCTTGTCGAAAAAGATCTGCCTCAGAGCGTCCAGAGCCAGCCGGACGCTTTGAAGTCGCTGGCATTGGGTCGCATCGCATCGGTTGCAGAAGGTCTGCCGAAGCTGAGCGAGGACGAATTCAAGGTTGTCGAAAAGGCGCGCCTTGGTTTCGCGCCGATGACGGATGCCCAGAACATCTTGCAGGAAAAGGGCGTGGTGCTCGGCTCGACGCCTGAGCCGTATGTCATCAGCGCCGGTTACGACCAAGTCATCTACAAGCAAAACAGCCGCTGGATGATCACCGGCATCGCCGCCCTGCTGGCGGTTCTTGGCTTTGCCTACTCCTACTTCAGCATCCGCCCGCGACTGAAAGCGCGCAACACGGTCGAGAATGTTGTGCTGGGGACGCTGATCGCGGCTTCGACCGTCGCCATCCTGACGACCGTCGGCATCGTCTTTTCGGTGCTCTTCGAAACCATCCACTTCTTCAGCGAGGTTCCTCCAGCCGAGTTCTTCTTCGGCACCGTCTGGGACCCGCGCTTCACTTCGGTTGGCCGCGAGTTGAGCGGGGCTGAAGGTCAATTCGGCTTGATCCCGCTGCTCTGGGGCACGCTGTTCATTTCCTTTGTCGCGCTCCTTGTCGCGGTACCCATCGGGCTTTTTGCTGCGATTTACATGTCCGAATACGCCGGCCCCAAGCTGCGCGGCTTCGCCAAGCCGGTGCTTGAGATCCTCGCTGGCATCCCGACCATCGTCTACGGTCTTTTCGCTCTGGTAACCTTCGGGCCATTCCTGCGCGACACCGGCGATCTGATTGGTCTAGACATTGCCGCATCGTCTGTGCTGACGGCCGGTATCGTGATGGGGATCATGATCATCCCATTCGTTTCCTCGCTGTCGGACGACATCATCTCGTCGGTTCCCCAAGCCTTGCGCGAAGGGTCCTACGGACTGGGTGCAACCAAGTCGGAAACGATTAAGAAGGTGGTCTTGCCTGCAGCACTTCCCGGCATTGTCGGTGCGGTCATGCTGGCGGCCTCGCGCGCCATCGGCGAAACCATGATCGTCGTCTTGGCGGCCGGTATCGCCGCCAACCTGACGCTCAATCCGTTCGAGCCGGTGACGACCATCACCGTCAAGATCGTCAGCCAGTTGACCGGCGACCTTGAGTTCAACTCGCCGCAGACGCTCGTCGCCTTTGCGCTGGGTCTGACGCTCTTCGCGATCACCTTGGTGCTCAACATCTACGCGCTTTACATCGTCCGCAAGTATCGGGAGCAGTACGACTGATGGCCACTCAGGACACAATCTCCTCTCCCGCTGCGGCAAGCAGCAGACAGCTCAATGACCCGGCGTTGCTGCGCCGTCGTTATTCCGCCGAGCGCCGCTTCCAGGCTTACGGCCTGGCCGCGATCATGGTGGCTCTGTTCTTCCTCGTCGTGCTCTTCACGTCGATCATTTCGCAGGGCTGGACCGCCTTCCTGCAGTCCAGCATCCGGCTCGATGTGACCCTCGACAAATCCGAGTTCACCGACGCTGATGGCAACGTCAGCGACAAGGCGATCCGTCTTGCCAACTACGCCAAGCTTGGCCGCGACGCCTTGCAAAATGCGTTGGGCATCGAGAAGCCCGGCCGTCCTGAGAAGCGCAAGTTGAAGGAGCTTCTCTCACGCGGCATCGACACGCAGATCCGCGACGTCATTGAGGCAGACCGCTCGCGCATCGGACAAACCGTTCCAATCTGGCTTCTGGCCAGCGACAACGTCGATGCTCTATTGAAGGGCTCGATCGACCGCGATGTGCCGGAAGCGCGCCGCCAACTCGACAATCGCCAGGTTGCCTGGGTTGATAAGCTGGTGGAAGAAGGTCGCCTTGAGAAGAAGTTCAACTGGGGCCTCTTCACATTCGGCGCTTCAAGCCAGCCTGAGACCGCCGGTTTGGGTGTCGCAATCATCGGCTCCTTCTTCATGATGCTGATCGTGGCCCTCGTCGCAGTGCCGATCGGCGTCGCAGCAGCAGCCTATCTGGAGGAGTTCGCGCCCAAGAACACGCTGACGGACATCATCGAGGTCAATATTAACAACCTCGCTGCCGTTCCATCGATCGTGTTCGGTCTCCTCGGCCTTGCGATCTTCATCAACTTTATGGGTCTGCCGCGCTCAGCTTCGCTGGTCGGTGGTCTGGTTCTGTCGCTGATGACGCTGCCAACGGTGATCATCGCAACGCGGGCCGCCATCCGCGCCGTGCCGCCATCAATCCGCGAAGCGGCTCTAGGTGTCGGTGCGTCCAGGATGCAGGCGCTCTTCCACCACGTTCTGCCGTTGGCACTGCCCGGCATTTTGACCGGCACGATCATCGGTCTTGTCCAGGCTCTGGGTGAAACCGCCCCGCTGTTGATGATCGGTCTCGTCGCCTTCGTCGTCGACTACCCCGTCACGCCGATGGACCCGGCAACGGCTCTACCGGTGCAAATTTACATGTGGGCGAGTTCCGCTGAACGCGGATTCGTCGAAAGAACAATGGGCGCGACTCTCGTACTCCTGTTGTTCCTGTTCGTCATGAATGCGGCCGCGGTCTACTTGCGCCGCCGCTTTGAAAGAAAATGGTAAAAGGATCGCCAATTATGGATCAGCAAGTCGCAACGCCAGCATCTTCGGCCATCATCCGGTCGGCAGTTGACGATCCCAAGGTCACCTCGAAGGACGTCTGTGTTTTCTACGGCGAGAAGCAGGCGCTGTTCGACGTCAACCTTGACGTTCCGCGCAATGCGGTGACCGCGCTCATCGGCCCGTCGGGCTGTGGTAAGTCCACGTATCTGCGCTGCATCAACCGCATGAACGACACCATCCCGATCGCCCGGGTCACCGGCGAGATCAAAATCGATGGTCAGGACATCTACGATCCCGACCTCGACGTCGTCGAACTGCGCGCACGCGTCGGCATGGTTTTCCAAAAACCCAACCCGTTCCCGAAGTCGATCTTCGACAACATCGCTTACGGGCCTCGGATCCACGGCCTCGTTCGCGACAAGACGGACCTGGACGAACTCGTTTCCGAAAGCCTTGAGCGTGCCGGCCTCTGGAACGAAGTCAAGGACCGCCTGCACGAGCCTGGCACCGGACTGTCGGGTGGCCAGCAGCAACGTCTTTGCATCGCCCGCGCCATTGCCACCAAGCCCGACGTCATCTTGATGGACGAGCCCTGCTCGGCACTCGACCCGATCGCCACCGCAAAGGTCGAAGAACTGATGCTAGAGCTGCGCCAGAACTACACGATCATGATCGTGACGCACTCTATGGCGCAGGCGCAGCGCGTCGCCGACAAGACGGCCTTCTTCCATATCGGCTATATGGTGGAGTATGGTGACACCAAGCAGATCTTCGAAGATCCGCAAGACAAGCGCACGCAGGACTACATCTTCGGCCGCTTCGGCTAAGCCTGGGAGCACGGGATGCGATCCGCGGTGCGGCCGATCCGCATAGCGCAAGAAGAAGCGAACAAGAATGCCCAATAAAGCCAACAAAAGCTATGTCGAGGAACTCGCTTTCCTCGACAACAAGATCGCCGAAATGGGGGGGCTGGCCGAACACGTGCTCGGCCTCGCCTTCGACGCCCTTGAGCAGCGCGATCCGGTCTTGGCCGAACGTGTCGTCGAACTTGATCGCAAGATCGACGCGCTTGAGACCGAAATTGAGACGCAGGTCATCAATACGATTTCCGAGCGCCAGCCCAAGCAGGAAAGCTTGCGTCGCGTCATCGCTGCGTTGCGCATCGCTTCCGATCTGGAGCGCATCGGAGATCTGGGCAAGAACATCGCCAAGCGCGCGCTTGCGATCGCCCATGAATCGCACCCCAAGCCGCTGATGACGGGCCTGCGCCATATCGTTGAACTGGCGCTGCGCCAGCTTAAAGACGTCCTCGACGCCTACGCCTACCGCGATGCTGAACGCGCCGTCGCGGTCTGGCGCTCGGACCGCAACATCGATGACGTCTATAACTCGCTGTTCCGCGAACTCCTGACCTACATGATGGAAGACCCGCGCAACATCGGCCTGTCGACACACCTTCTGTTCGGCGCCAAGAACATCGAGCGCGTCGGCGACCACACGACCAATATCGCAGAGACGGTGCACTTCCTCGTGACTGGCGAGCAACTCGTCGACCAGCGACCGAAGGGCGACCGGACAAGCATCACGTTGATCAAGACCGACCAAGAAAAAGACGCCGGCTAGTCGGTAGCCGCATTGAAGCTGAGGAGCTCCATTGCAAATGGGCGAAACAATTCATGCGCCGCTGGCCAAAAAAACGGGACTGCAGACGATGACTGCGAAGCTTCTCATTGTTGAGGATGAGCAAGCCATTAGCGAACTGCTCCGCTACAACTTTGAGGCTGAAGGCTTCAAGGTGTCGGCCTGCGAATCCGGTGAAGAAGCCGAGATCATGGTCGCCGAAGAAACGCCAGATCTGATCATTCTCGATTGGAGCCTGCCGTCTGTGTCCGGCATTGAGCTGTGCCGCCGATTGCGCTCCAAGCCCGAGACCCGCAATCTGCCGATCCTCATGCTGACTGCACGCGGCGAAGAGGCCGACCGTATCCGCGGGCTAAATACCGGCGCCGATGACTACGTCACCAAGCCGTTCTCGGTTCCTGAATTGATGGCGCGCGTTAAAGCCATTCTGCGCCGCGCCGTCCCAGATCGCATGGCGGAAGTCTTGCGCGCCGGTGATATCGAACTCGACCGCGCCGCCCACAAGGTGACCCGCGGCTTGCGCGAAATCCACCTTGGTCCGACCGAGTTCCGTCTGCTTGAGTATCTGATGGAAAGCCCCGGCCGCGTTCTGTCGCGCACGCAGTTGCTCGATGGCGTCTGGGGAAGCGACGCTTTCGTCGACGAACGCACGGTCGATGTTCACATCGGCCGCCTACGCAAAGCGCTCATTCGCGGTAAGGAGCGCGATCCGATCCGCACCGTCCGCGGGGCGGGCTACGTTTTTGGCGAGCGCAATTCCTAGAATGTGTCAGCTCGACCGGCCCGTCCCGGCCATCGGACTGACACCGCGCGACACTCAGATTCTCCCAGAAATTCAATGCGATCGGTAATTTGGCCGCGATCGGGCCGCGAGCGCGCCACATTGGATCGCTAACCGCTTATCACTTCGTGGTGCATTTGTGCCGGGACGCTCGACGGACCGTGCCAGCTTGTTTCGCCTCGGTCGAAGTGAAAAGTCCGAACGGCAACTCGGACGGTTTTCTTGCCTGCCCCGCCGACGGAAATAAGCAGCTCAGTCCGGATCGCCTGCCCAAACGCACCGTCTCAAGGCAAGAAGCGGGGGCAATGCTAGAGATTGCCAAATTTCTGATGCGAACGATCGAGCTGATCGTTGCTGTACCGGTGCGCATCGCCGCTTTTTTCACCGAGTGGGTGGCTTTCAACCCGCGCCTCGGCGCCTTGCGCTATGTCATTTTGGCTGCGGTCGGATACGTCGTCTTCGCGCTGCTGCTGGTTTACGTCATCGCGCCGATCCGCGGGATGACCGGCCAACTTTATATGTCCGAGAAATTGCGCTACGACGCTGAGCGCTGGCTGGCAACTGCCATCTACGACAAGAAGGGCAACTTCGTCGGCACGTTCGATCCGCGCCTCGATAGTAAGCAGGACGTCAACTGGACCGGCGAAGCCATTGATCTGGGCGACTACACCTCGAACCCCGATCATAAGTCGATCCCCGTAAAGACGGTCCCGGATTACTATTGGCGCTGCCTCACCTACCATGAAGACCGCTACATCGGCACCGCTCTCAATCCCTTCGGCATCGATCTGCTCGGCGTTCTCAAGATCCCTTATTCGACGCTGACGCGCTCAATCGCGCGCGGCCGCCCATCTTTCGGCGTCGGCGGTTCGACCCTGCCGATGCAGTTCGCCCGCGTGATCTACAAGACGCCTCCGCACCGCAGTGAAGGCGCGTTCGCCAAAATGAAACGCAAACTGGCCGAATGGTGGCTGGCGCCCGTTATTTATTTCGAACTGACGTCGGGCGGCGATCAGACCCGGTTGAAGCAGTGGGCCGCCAATCATCTGTGGCTGGCGCAGAGAACCGGCGGGACCTCGCTCCATGGCGTCGAACTGGCAAGCCGCATCGTCTTCGCCAAAGAGGCCAAGGATCTTTCCATCGCCGAGCAACTCGTTCTGGCCTCTGCCGTCAACAAGCCTATCATCCTGCTTGAAGGCAGCGAAAATCTGAACAAGGTCCGCCTCGATCGTTGGCGCTATATCACCGAAGTGCGCGCCAGAAAGTGCGCTGAAGAACTGCTCGAAGACGACGCGGAGCGCTCCGCGGTGGTCTTCGAACTCATCGGTCTTGCCGGCGGCCCGCCCGATCCGCACGTCCAGCCAGGCCTCGACCGCACACTCGAAACTCTCTCACCGAAATTGGCCGCCCGCGCGCGCGCCAATCCCGTCATCCGCGCCAACACGCTGTTAGGCGGCGCGCGCTATGGCCTGCGCGAAGAGATGAAGCAGATCTACGGCTTTGACTGGCGCAATCATGTCCGCGGCATCGAGACCAGCTTCGAGGTCGGTGAGAACCTGCACTTCACCGACGTCATGCAGGGCGAACTCAAGAAGCTGAACGAAAAGCTCGCCGGCAAGATCGACCCGCGCTTTTCGCTCGACCCTCAGCGCGCCGCCAATGCCGCGCTGGAATTGCCGCATGTCGCGGTTGTCGCCGCCGACGCCGACGGGCACATCGTCCGCTATTTCGAGAATACCGCGACGGCGAGCTATTTCGGCTCGCCCATCGCACGTGATCCGAACACCGGCTACTACGTGCGCAAGAAAGAGCCACGCATGATTGCTTCGGTTGGCAAGATGATCGCCGCCATGGCCATTGCCAACGAAGGCCGAGATACGCCCGACACGTTATACGTCGATACCGAAGCCCCCGATCGCGGGCTTGAAACCTGCCGCCACAAAGGCAACCTGCGCCGCGGCCGCAAGGCCATCGTCTCTTTTGCCTGCTCGCTGAACAATCCATTGCTGACGCGCACAGCGAGGGTCGGCCAGAAGCGCATTCGCAGGATCATCGACAAGCTCGGCTTCAACATGCCCCCCAAGAATGCCAGCGGCGAGGGCACGCCACCTTCGACGGCTGTCGTGTTGGGGCAGATCTCAGGTTCGCCGCGCCGCGTCCACCAGATGTCGTCGGTCATTCTGAATTCGTTGATCAGTCGCGATACCACACCGGTCGGCCAACCGACTTTGATCGGCCACTACGAGGAGACAGGTCTGTCGGAGACGGAAGGTCGTTCGGTCGATCAGATCGCGACGGCACTGCAACCCAAGACCGTGGTCTCGCCGCGCGCCAAGGGGCTTCTGAAGACGCTGCTCCAGTCGCCGTTGTGCTATCGGGCCAACAAGACTTCGCACGGAACGTTGAAAAGCCTGTCCAAGTGGTGCGCCGATCGCCGCTCCGATCTGCGCTTGCATTTCGCCAAGACGGGCACACAGGTGACGCTCGATCCGGACGCGACGGTCGATGCCTGGGTGTCGGGCGGACTGCAGTTCGCCAACGGTGCCGCTTATTCTTATGTCGTCGTCGTCGGCACCGGGTCGGCGTCCAACCCATGGGCGCGATCGGTTCATTCTTCGCAGGCCGCAGCCCCGTTGCTGGCCGCTCTGCTCCCCGAATTGGCTGCCGATGCCAAGGCCAACCCACGCCCCGATCTTCTGCCCCGCCAGCCGCGTCGCATCAGTACAACGACCGGATCAGCCGGCGCCAAGACCTCAGGCTGGCGCGCGCTGCCTGAAAAAGAGCGCAGCCGGATCTTCGGCTTCAACTGAATTTTCCACACGCCAATCGCGATCTTTGAGGAGCCCTTTTCGCAGAGAGAGCGACCTAACCTGAACGGCTAAACAACCTTCGTTCATCTCCTGTTATTGACAGTGGCCCGTTTGCGTCACATTCGCGCCGTCCTCAAGCCCAAAACCGGCACTACCCAGAAGACTGGGAGTTTAGTGAAGGCAAGTGGCGGCGTTTTTTGCTTTGCGCATCTGAGCTCCAGTGAAAGAGGCAACACTCTCACGCCGGATCTTGTTCGGCCGATCGTCTGCTGGGGAGCCTCAACTTGGCGTCTATGACGCGGGTTGAGCAATCGCGTTTCAACGTCTGCGTAAAACAGTGTGAAGCGTGACGAGACGAAGGCCATGACGGGTTCTTCGATGCTTCGGCATCTGGCGTGACAAACTGGATGTACGACCCATGGCAATCGGTGACACACTGTCGACCCGCCGCGAACCGACCTTGACGCTTGGTGACAAGGGTTTGGGAGGTCGCCACGGCGGCGATTGGCACGAACCCGAGCCTGAGCCGCGCGACTGGAAGAAAGTCTTCCTCGTTTTCGGTCTCGGCGCCCTCTCGTGGGTAGCGACCTACGTCGGCATGCTCGAACTCATCCAGTCCAACATGGGCGACCTTCCGCTCGTGCACAAAATCATCATCGGCTTCTCGGTCGCCATGCTGATGACGATGATCATCTGGCTGTTGGACCAGATCTTCAGCCCCGTTCATTTCACCACCAAGGTTGTCTACGTCGTCGGATACCTGTTCCTGACGATGATCTCGGTCGGCTTCGGTTTCGGTTTCTATTGGAAGGTTCTCGAAAGCCGCGGCGAGGCAACGCGCTCTGCAGAATCGGCGATCTCCCAGGTGCAAACTGCGCTGCACGCCGGCTCGACCAGGCTCGGCCAGTTGTCGACGACGCTTGAGCAACTGACGTCGATCTCGTCGGCCAAGGCCATCGAAGAGCGCGAAAAAGGAACCTCCTGCCCCAACTCCAGCCCGGGCGATGGTCCGCGCCGCAAGCTGCGTGACGCCGACGCACAGAAATTCTCCTTCGCCGGTGAGTTCGTCAAAGGCCGCGTCACCGCGATCAACACCGAGCTGACCAATCTCGATGCCGAGTTGATCAAGGTCGCCAATGCCGATGGCTCGACAGTTGATAAGGACAGCGGCACGCGCAACGAATTCATGCGCGCCTTGAACCGCCGCCTCGACTTGACGGTAACGGGCTTCAACGCCTTCCGGACCGATCCGCAATTGGGTCAGATCCGCAGCGATCTTGCAGAGCGCGCCGAAAAAGCCGTCTTCCCGAATGGCAGCGGCGGCACGTTCGTCTGCCCCGATCCGCAGCTTCAAGCCGCATTGCGTGGCGTTGTTCGCGCCATCGATCAGCTGCCCGTCATGCAGAAGCCGCAGGTCGCAGCCGTTGAAGGCGCCGAAGCGACAATCGAAGCATTCCGCCGTCTGGCTGCAACCCTGCAGGGCGCTCTCATATTCGAATTGCCGCCGTCTGCCGACGAACTGCGCGCGCTGCAAAAGAAAGCGGTTCAGTCCGTGTCCGAAGGCGCAGCCGCCCAGGTCGCTCCGGTTCTCGCCCAGCCAGTCGGGCTATCGAAGCGCGACTATATCCCGCTCGCGATTGCGGTCTTCGTCGACTTCTGCCTGCTGCTCGTTTCGATCGGCCGCCCGATCAACCGCCTGAACGGCCTCGTGCCGGTCATGCGCGAAGCCGAGCGCGGACCGATGATCAAGATCCTGTCGCGCTTCAACGAGATCCACCGCGACCCCGAGATCCGGCAGAACTTCGAAGTCTTCCGCCATGTCGTCTTCGACATGCACGGGGCTTATTATGTCGCCGTCCCGCTTGATGCACCTTACCGCCCAAGCGGCCGCTCGGCGCAGGCCGGGTTCGGCTATGGCTCCAACGATGCCCAGGAGCTGCAGCACGAAGCACACCTTCTTGCCAACTTGTTCTCCGGCTTCGAGCGCCAGCGCATCTTCTCACGCGTCTACAACCCATTCCTGACGACTAAAGCGATTCAGAAGAAACTTTGGCGCCAGGGCAGCAAGTTCGCCGGCTGTCAGGCCTTCCGCGTCTATCGCTTCCGTGATGGCGCCTGGTCGGACATGATTCTCCAGGCCGTGATGGGGGCCGCCCGCCGCGCCGAAGAAGAAAAGCGCGTCCGCCTCCAGGCCGAAGCCGAAGCGCGCGCCAACAATCCGCACCTGTTCCAGGCCGAAACAACCCGCACCGCGCCGCCACAGGATCGGACAGCAGATCCGCTGCAGGGCTTCGACACCGGCCTGCGACATGCGCCTGATGTGGCCCGCCGGGGCACCAAGCCGGGCTTCACCCATATGCACCCAGGCGTCCTCAACGCTGGAGTCGCGAACCGCCGTGCGGCTGAAGACCTGACAGCAGCCGCTGCCGCTCAGGCTGGTGGCGCGACGGCATCGCCTGCGACCAACGGGGGCCGCAAATCCGCCGACGGTTATTACGTGAACGGAACCGCCGAACGCACGCGCCGCCGCCGGGCCGCCCGCGCAACTCAGCCAAGCGCTCCGATGTCGTCTGCTTCTGGCAACGTCGATGCAACCACCATGCGTTCCGCCTTCGGCAAATACGCTGGCGGTGCCGCAGCGGAGTTCTCCTATGGCTTCGAGGATGATGAGCAACTCGACGATGCCGGTGCGGATTATCTGGCGGACGTCGCCAACGGCAACACCGCCCCATCGCGCAAGACCGGCGTGGCCAAAGATGAGCCGGCTACTGACGACAGCATCGTCCTGAAACTTGCCGCCAAGCGCCAGTCGCGTGCAGGAGAAACTGACAGCACGCCTGCAATCGAGCTTGAGGATGCAACGCGTGCTCTGTCCGCCGACCGCGATCAGCCCGCACCGCAAAAATCAACTGCGGCTGCACCAGCAACCGTAGAGCTCAATCCTTTAGAGGAGCGTGCGGAGGAAAATTCTCAAGGCACCAAAGTCACGCTGACCCGCGAAACCGCGACCTTCACCATGCCGGCTGAAGCCAATGTTTCGACGGTCATTCCGCTGCAGGCCAAGCGCCAGATCGAAGAGCTGCCGCAACAGACGGCCGTTGAAGCAGCAACCGAACCGGCCGAGCCTCAGGAAGCAAAGACGCAGCAGATCATCACGCCGCCGCCGCTTCCAGCCTGGTCGCTGCAAGCACAAGCGATTGAAGAAGCCGATGCAATCGATGTCGAAGAAGACGCCGGCGACGAGAAAATCATCGCAGCATCGGCCGACGAGGATGATCGCTGGCAGCTCACCAAAGACCCATTTGGCCTCGATGACGATGATGAAGACGACACAACGATCGTAACGATTGCGAAACGTTTGCGCCCCGATGGTGAAATTTCTTGAGTGTTTTCAAGCCCGGACCGACCGCGAAAAACAGAATTGAAAAGTCGGGGTTCAGGAACGGGGCAGATCTCAACGGATGTTTAACTGTCTTGGCGTCTAAATAGCTCTCAAGGGCGACCGGATCTCTTCCGGTAACCTGGCTCCGGCAATTTGAAGGATATTATGCAATGCAGAAGAAAGACGCGTCCGGTCTCCAGGTTATCAAGAAAGAAGATAAGGAGCGCCGCGTCAGCGCCTTCCTGAAAGCCCACTTGGAACGCCGCAAGCTTTCGGGTGCACGTGATACTCAGGAATTTCTGCTCGTCGCGCGCTCAAGCGAAAGCCCGGTCTGCCGCGCCGTTTCAGCAATGGCTCCGGCACTCGCCGACGCAGGCATTTCTTTGCGGATCGTTCTGACAAGTGCCGATAGCGGCGTCTTCCATTCGGAAACCAGCGCATCGGCAACGCTCCTTGAGACTTCAGGCTTGCGCGTCCTCACCGACACTCGCCTTTACGAAGCCCATGAGCAACTCGTACTCGATTGCGAAACCTGTTGGATCGGCGATTGCATGCGCCGCGAACCTGCAAAGTGTGACGCCTACGAGAACTACTCGAACGCCAGCGCCGAGACAGCCAAAGCCGCTGCTGCAACGTTCGAACACCTTTGGAAAATGTCGACGCCGACCGCACCGGTCACCCGCATGATGCCCGCCGTCGGCTTCAAGGATTCCCAAGAGGCGAGCGTCTTTTCCCGCACTCTGCCAGGACAGGGCAAAGCGGCGCCAACGGTGCTGACGCGCCACTGAGGCCGCCGAGGCCCAAAACTTTTTGGTTAACGAACCTGATCAAGGCCGGCTCATCGAAGCCGGCTTTTGTCGTTCATGGCCGCTTGCAAGGGAAGCCGCCCGCAATTGCCCGCAAATAGCGGAATTATGTTCTTTCCGCCCGGGTTTGGCCACGCCGGGTAGATAGTCTTTTCCACGCAACAGGCAAATGCTCTTTGTATAGCGTGGAACTGCTCACGCCGCGCTACCCCCAGCGCGGCCGGTTCCCCGGTAAAGGATTGCTCCGATGGCCACGCCCCAAAAGACTATCTCCAGCCCGATCAATATCGTATCGGCTTGGCTGGGAATTGCGTTCCTGGCGCTCGTTTTCGCATTGCCGCCTGCGACCGCTGAGGCCCAGTCCAAAACTTTCGCCAACAAGGAAGCCGAGCAGCAGGCAAAGAGCTACGAGACCTACCTCAAGCGCTTCAAGCCGGAAAAGCCGGTCTCGGTGTCGTCGCTATTAAAGCGCGGTTCGAAAACTATGAAGGCCGACCCCCGGGCCGCCTCACGCATCTTTGCCATCGCCGTCGCATCTGATCCAAAGAGTTCCAAGGCCTGGCTCGGTCTCGCTCAAACCCTGCTGGCCTACGATCCCAAGACGTATCAGAAGTCCGAGAGATTTAACGTTCCGCGCAACGCTTCGGGTGCCGCCTATCGCGCCTATCAGCTGGCCAAGGGCAAAGCCCAAGAAGCCGAAGCGCTCGACGTCTTGACCGACGCGCTGCTCCGCCGGTCGTTCTGGCGCCCCGCAATCGAGTCCTTGAAGGTCGCCACCGCCCTCGACAACGCCAAGGCGCGCCAGGATCGATTGGCAGCGCTGCTTGCCGAGCACGGCTTCCGCATGACCGAATATCAAACCGAGTCTGATTCCGCCGAACCGCGCGTCTGCCTGCAATTTTCCGAAACCCTGTCGCGCGCCGTCTCGGACTTTTCCGACTACGTGACCGTCGATGGCAAGGACCCTCAATCGGTGACAGCCGAACGCAAGCGCTTGTGCATCGGCGGCATGGAGCACGGTGAGCGTTACGAAATCAAACTGCGCGCCGGCCTGCCCTCCGACATCGGCGAGAAGCTGATCAAGAACATCGACATCGCCGCCTACGTGCCAGACCGCAAAGCATCGGTCCGCTTCACCGGCCGCTCCTATGTTCTACCAAGCCACGGCCAGCAGGGCATTCCGCTCGTCACCATCAACACCGATTCCGTCGATGTCGAAGTCTTCCGCATTGGTGATCGCTCGCTGATCGAGACGCTCGACAACGGCGATCTCGGCAGCCAGCTTTCCACTTGGCAGACCCAGAACCTGCAAAACCGCAAGGGTGAGAAAATCTATGAAGGCACGCTGAGCGTCGGCACCAAGCTCAACGCCGAGGTGACGACAGCCTTCCCCGTCAGCGAGGCCATCGAGACTTTGAAGCCCGGCGTCTACGCCATGACGGCGAAGCCAACCAAGCCTTCTGGCGAACAATCCTATCAGCTCGCGACGCAGTGGTTCATCGTTTCCGACCTCGGGCTGACCGCCTTCTCCGGCGACGATGGCATTCACGCCTTTGTCCGCTCGCTCGATGGCGCCAACCCGCTTGACGCCACCAGCGTCAAACTGGTCGCCCGAAACAACGAGGTGCTCGCCGAAACCAAAACCGACGCGCGCGGCTACGCTCATTTCGACGCCGCTTTGACGCGCGGCGAAGGCGGCTTGCAACCAGCTATCCTGGTCGCCCGCAACGGCACCACCGATTACGCGTTCCTTGAACTGACGACGGCAGCGTTTGATCTCAGCGACCGCGGCGTCAAGGGTCGCAATCCGTCCGGTCCCATCGACGCGTACGTCTACACCGAACGCGGCGTTTACCGCCCCGGCGAAGACGTTCACATGACAGCGTTGGTTCGCGACGATGCCGGCCGCGCCGCAGGCCTGCCGGTGACGTTGATCGTCACGCGCCCCGATGGCGTCGAGCATAAGCGCATCGTTATGAAGGAAGAAGAGCTCGGTGGCCGCACGACACTGCTCGCCTTGAGCGGCGGTGCGATGACGGGAACCTGGCGCGCCAGACTGCACGTCGACCCGGCTCAGCCCGCGATCAGCGAAACAGCCTTCCTGGTTGAAGACTTCGTTCCCGAGCGCCTCGACATGACGCTGGCCGCGGAATCGAAAATCGCCCGTCGCGGTGAAAGCTTCTCGATCGCCGCCGATGGCAAATTCCTTTATGGCCCGCCAGCTGCCGATCTGGCACTTGAAGGCGAAGTCATCGTCAAACCATCGAGCGGCTCGCCCGACCACCCCGGCTTCCAGTTTGGCCAGGCTGACGAACTGGTGACGCCTGTCCGCACGCAGCTGACCGACCTGCCGCGTACCGACGAGCAAGGTCACGCCGTCATCACTGCAACGCTGCCGAAACTGAAGAAGACGGCCAAGCCGCTTGAAGCGCGTGTCATCCTGCGGCTTGCCGAGCCCGGCGGTCGAACCATCGAGCGCGCAACGAAACTGCCGGTCGATCTTGGCATCGAGCGCATTGGCATCAAGCCGCTGTTCGAAGTCAGCCGCCTTGGCGAAAACGAGTCGGCACGCTTTGAGATCATCCGCCTGGCCGCTGACGGTAAAAAGATGCCGGTCGAAGGCCTGCGCTGGACGCTGAAACGTCTGGAAACCAACTGGCAGTGGTATAGCCGCAACGGCAGCTGGACCTACGAAGCCGTCACCTTCGAGCGTCAAGCCGCCGCCGGTGTCCTGTCCGACGACGCCGCTGACCTCGGCAAAGTTGAAGCCGCTGTCGACTATGGCCGCTACCGCTTGGAAGTTGCCAGCGACGACGCCGAAGGCCCGGCCTCATCCGTCGCCTTCAATGCCGGCTGGTTCACGGCGGCCGATCGGCCCGACAGCCCGGAAATCCTCGACGTCGCACTTGATAAAGCAACCTACAAAGCCGGCGACACCGCCAAGCTGCGCATCGCAACCAAGCTCGGCGGTAAGGCGCTCGTCGCAGTGCTGGCTGGCAAAATGCACACGATGCAGGAAGTCGATATCCCCAACGGCGGAGGTTCCGTCGAGATCCCCGTTGGCGAAGACTGGGGCGCCGGCGCCTACGCAACAGCCCTGCTCTATCGGCCGATGGACAAGGCAGCAAAGCGTATGCCGCAACGCGCACTGGGTTTAACCTACCTCCCCCTCGATCAGTCGGATCGCGAACTGAAGATCGACCTCGCCGCACCTGAGAAAATCAAATCGGGTTCGAAGTTGACGGTGCCGATCACAGTGAGCGGCATGACGGCGGGCGAACCTGCACGCGTCACGCTCGCCGCCGTTGATATCGGCATCCTCAATCTCACGGGCTTCGCATCGCCGGCCCCCGAAACCTGGTTCAACGCCCAGACCAAACTCGGCACCGAGATCCGTGATTTCTACGGCCGCTTGATCGACGGCATGCGCGCCGAGCGTGGATCCTTGCGCTCCGGCGGCGATGCCGACGGCGGACTGCAGATGAGCGGCACGCCGCCCGTCGAAGCAACCGTCGCCGAATTCTCCGGCATCGTCGATGTCGGCGCGGACGGCAAGGCAACGGTCAGTTTCGATCTGCCCGACTTCAATGGTTCCGTCCGTTTGATGGCTGTCGCCTGGTCGAAGAACAAGACCGGCCACGCCGTCGGCTCCGTCATCGTCCGCGATGCACTGGCCCTGACGGTCGCCGCGCCGCGCTTCCTGACGCTCGGCGACGAAGTCGAATTGGGCTTCGGTCTGCACAACGTCGAAGGTCCCAAGGCGAGCTACAAGTTCACCCTGACCGAAGGCGATGAAGGCGAGACAGTCACCGAAGTCGCGACCCGCGATGTGCCGCTCAATGAAGGTCAGCGCGTCAGCGAAAAGCTAAAACTGAAGCCGGAAAGCATCGGCCTCAAAACGTTCAATGTCGCGGTGACCGGGCCGAACGGCATCGACGTCAAGCGCCAGCTCAAGTTCGACGTCAAAGCACCTGCTGGCGATATCCGTCGCACGACGGTCTCCAAGCTGAGGTCCGGCGGCAGCGTCGATCTCACATCCGACCTGATCGCCGACCTCATCCCCGAACGCAGCAAGGTCAGCGTCTCCGTCGGACCGACTGCCCGCTTCGACGTAGCCGGTTTGATCGAAAGCCTCGACCGCTATCCTTACGGCTGCGCCGAGCAGACGGTCAGCAAGGCACTGCCGCTCGTCTATGCCCAGGCCGTGGCCACGCGTTCGGGCGTCACGATGGACCCGGCAATCGCCAAGACCGTTCAGAAAGCCGTCGACCGCGTCTTCGAAATGCAGGGTTCGTCTGGCGCGTTCGGAGCATGGGGTCCGTATTCGACCAACATATGGCTCACCGCCTACGTGACTGACTTCCTGACGCGGGCTCGCGAAGCCGGCTACAAGGTCGACGATCGCGGCTTTACCTCCGCCCTGGATCGGCTCGCCAACTTCATCGCCTATGCCCAGGACTTCCAGTCCGGCGGTGGCGATCGCGCCTACGCACTCTACGTGCTGGCCCGCAACGGCCGCGCGCCGATGGGCGAGCTGCGCTACTACACCGATGCGCGTCTCGATCGCTTCTCGACGCCGATCGCCAAGGCGCAACTAGGCGCAGCCCTCGCGCTGATGGGAGACCGCCAGCGCGCGACAACCGCCATTTCGTCAGCTTCCAAGGAGCTGATGTCGGCAACCAATGTCACCCAGGTCGGCTATCGCACAGATTATGGTTCGTGGTTGCGCGACGGCGCCGCCCTACTGGCGTTGAGTTCGGAAACCGGCATGACGACCGCCGCCGCAACCGACCTCGCCGATAAGGTCGCCGACGCAGCCCTTGCCGATACCTATACCTCGACGCAGGAGCAGGCCTGGCTGTTGCTTGCCGTCAAAGCGATGGGCGACAAGGATAAGGAGTCGGCCCTCCAGATCGGTGAGAACACCTACGAGACGCCGCTGACGCGCACGCTGACTGCCATGCAGCTGAAAGCCAATGCGCTCAAGATCACCAACGTCTCCAAGACCGATACCGACGCGGTGATCTCAGTCATCGGCGCAGCGACGACACCTGAGCCTGCAACCGAAAAGGGCTTCAAGATCGAACGCAGCTTCTACCGTCTCGATGGAAGCGCCGTCGATCTCGCAAGTGCCAACGGTGGTGAGGCGACGATCAAGCAGAACGAGCGCTTCATCGCCGTCGTCAAGGTGACGAACGAGAACCGAGGCGGTCGCGTCATGGTGGTCGACAGGCTGCCGGCCGGGCTCGAAGTCGAGAACCCACGGCTTGTCTCGTCTGGCGACATCTCCAGCCTCAGCTGGCTCAAGAGCGACGCGAACGCCGAGCACACCGAGTTTCGCGACGACCGCGTCGTCACCGCCTTCAACCTCTATGGCAAAAAAGCCGAAGCCGGTCAGTCGGTGTCGGTGGCCTACATGGTGCGTGCGGTCACACCGGGCAGCTTCGTCCACCCGGCAGCAACCGTCGAAGACATGTACGTGCCCGAGCGTCATGCCCGCACCGCCGCCGGTCGTCTGATCGTCGAAGCCAACTGAGGCGACACACCCATGACCGCCGCCTCCAATAACGAAGCTCTCTCCTCCAAACCCAGATGGCGCACCTTGCGCCGCTGGGGCTTCCGGGCGGCGGTTCTCCTTGTCGTTTCTGTCCTCGCAGGCTGGGCAGCCTTCGAAATAGCTTTGCGGAATTTGCCGCCGCTGCCGCTTAAAGCCGCCGGCGAAGTCTCCGTCACTGTGCTCGACCGCAACGACCACCTGTTGCGTGCGTTCACCACCAAGGAAGGCCGTTGGCGCTTGCCGGTGACCAACAAGGACGTCGACCCACGCTATTTGCAGCTCTTGCTGGCTTTCGAAGATCGCCGCTTCTGGCAGCACGGCGGTGTCGATGTTTTGGCGCTCTCGCGCGCCGCGCTGCAACTCGCGATGAACGGCCGCATCGTTTCAGGTGCGTCGACCCTGACGATGCAGACCGCCCGCCTGCTGGATGCAACCTACGAGCGTTCGGCCTTTGTCAAAGCCTGGCAGATCCTGCGCGCGGTGCAGCTTGAGCGACAGCTCACGAAATCCGAAATTCTCGATCTCTATCTCCGCCTTGCACCCTTTGGCGGCAACATCGAAGGCACGCGTGCGGCATCGTTGGCTTACTTCGGCAAGGAACCGATTCGCCTGTCGGTGGCCCAGGCCGCACTCTTGGTGGCCCTGCCGCAATCGCCTGAAACGCGCCGGCCTGACCTCCATCCGAAGCTTGCGCGTATCGCACGCGACCGAGTTCTCCAGCGGGCGCTCGATGCCGGTGTCATCTCCAAAGCCGAAGCCGACCGCGCAAAGTCAGAAGCCGTCCCACACGGCCGTAAACCATTTCCTTTGCTGGCCCCGCACCTGGCCGAGAAGGAAGTCGCCGCAGCCCCCGAAAAGAGCATCCATCGCCTGACGATTGACGCCGGCCAGCAAAGAAGCCTGCAAAGCCTCGTGGCCGAGCGCGCCAAGCGTTTGGGCGCCCGCCTGTCTGCGGCCTTGATTGCCGTCGATCACACGACCGGCGAAATCATCGCCCATGTCGGCTCGCCCGGTTATCTGAATAAGAACCGCTTTGGCTCCATCGACATGACCGACGCTCTGCGCTCGCCGGGCTCGACACTGAAACCAATCGTCTACGGCCTGAGTTTCGAGCGCGGCATCGCCCACCCCGAAACGCTGATCGAAGATCGCCCGACCCGTTTCGGCGCCTACCGGCCCGAGAACTTCGACGAGACCTACCGCGGTACGGTGACGATCCGCGAAGCGCTTGAGTCATCCTTGAACGTGCCAGCCGTGCGGGTCCTCGATGCCCTCGGCCCCGACCTCTTTATCGGCAGACTACGCAAGGCCGGCGTGACGCCGGTTCTGCCGGACGGCGCGCGTCCCAGCTTGGCAGTTGCGCTCGGCGGGCTGGGTCTGACGCTGAAGGATTTGGCTTCCCTCTATGCAAGTCTTGCTGAAGGCGGCCGTCACGTCGTCTTGAACCATCATGTCGGCGAGGCCGCCAAACGACGACTGACAGGCGAGATCGCCGACGACGCGAACCACCAGCTGCTTTCGCCCGTCGCCGCCTGGTACATCAGCGACATCCTCAAGGACGCGCCCGCACCCGCCAATGCCCGCTCCGGCCGCATCGCCTACAAGACCGGAACCTCGTACGGATACCGCGATGCCTTCGCCGTCGGTTATGACGGCCGCTACACCATTGCCGTCTGGGTCGGCCGTCCGGACGGCGCCTCGACACCCGGGCTGATCGGCAGGGTCGCAGCGGCCCCAATCCTGTTTGATGCGTTTGCCCGCCTGTCCACCACGCGCGCACCCTTGGCCAAAGCGCCCCGCGGAGCGCTGCGCGTCAGTGGCGCCGATCTCCCGCCCAACTTGAAGCGCTTCAGCAAAATGAGCATCGTCGAGCGTGATACTTCAAGCTTCACCCAGGATCCGCTGTCGATCGCATTCCCGCCCGATCGGTCCGAACTGGAGATGGTTTTGGGAACCAATCCCGATCAGCTGCAGTTGAAAGCCGAAGGCGGTGCGCTGCCTTTGACGTGGCTCGTCGATGGCAAACCGATCCCCTCTGATCCCCACCGCCGCGCCGCCTTCTGGCAACCCAAAGGGCCGGGCTTCGCCAAGGTCTCGGTCATCGATTCGGCAGGCCAGGTTGACCGTGTCACCGTGCGTTTGTCCGAATAGCGCCGCAGCCAGCACTTCGGCCGCACTGGAATATCTTTGACCGCCGGCATATGGTGCGACCGCATTTTCGCGCCACGGTCGAAAACTTCCTTTTCCAAGCAATAGGCGGGCAATGTCCTATCGAATGACGAATCCGTTTTTGACCGCCTGGCGGCGCTGGATGATGTTCGTATTCCTGTCGGTCGTGGCCGGATGGCTCATTGTTTTGGGGCCCACCGCCTGCACCACCGAACAAGCCGAAACGAAAACCGAGACCTTGCCTGCCCTGGCTGCAAATCTCGACGGGACAACGGTTTCTGGGTTGTCGTCAGGCGCCTACATGGCCGGCCAGTTTGAGCTCGCTTATTCCAAGATTGTCAGTGGTGCGGCGATAGTCGCCGGCGGCCCCTTCGGGTGTGCCGAAAGCGCCTTCTCGGGCATCGTTCCCGATATCGGCGTCCAGTTTTTGAGCGCCTCGCGCGCGGCCAGCGGCTGCATGCTCGACACCCTGTCGCTTTATGGTGTGCCCGATCCCAAGGCTCTCGCCGAACGCGCCAATGAGCTATCCGAAGCCGGTCGCATCGGCCCCATCGCCGACGTCAAAACCGATCGCATCTACATCTTTTCGGGCACCAAGGATCAAGTCGTCAAACCGCGGATCGTCGGAACGGCCGTTCAATTCTACCGCGACCTCGGCGTACCCGCAGCCAACATCGAGTCCGTCATGGATGTCCCCGCCGGTCATGCCATCCTGACCATGGACAAAGGCGGCAGCTGTTCGGTCAACGCCGTCCCCTATATCGTCGATTGCGATTACGATCAGGTTGGCGCGATCTTTGGTCAACTGCTGGAAAACGCTAAAAAGCCAAGCGGTAAGGCGACCGGCCGTTTCATAACCTTCGACCAGGACGCCTTCACCAAGGATCTCGATAAAGCCGGCCTGACATCATCGGCGGTCGTTTATGTCCCCAAGTCCTGCGCTGGCGGCGGTTGCCGAATTCACATCGCCTTTCATGGCTGCCAGCAGAACCGCAATTCTGTCGAAACCGCCTTCATTCGCGATACCGGTTACGGCCGCTGGGCGGATGCAAACAACGTCATCGTCCTGTTTCCCGAAGTCGGCAAATCCGCACTCAACCCGCTCGGCTGCTGGGATTGGTGGGGGTATACGGGCCGCGACTACCTGACGCGCGATGCCCCCCAGATCAAAGCCGTCTATCGGATGCTTCAGCGCCTCGCATCCCCAAATAACGGGACCTGAGCCGCCGAGCAGACTTTTCCCCTGCGCAAATCTGGTCCATATCAGGGCTAAAAGGCGCTTGCCCTCAGGGGCTTGCAGCCAATCCAAGAAGGAATATGGTCGGGCAGCGCATTTCGCCGTGAGCGGGTGGATAGTATGCCAAGCATGCTCCGCTGGCGGCGGGGTCGGCCAAAACGAATGAAGGCCAAGACATCAAATCGTGTCTTCCGGGGGGAAACCGAGTTGCTGACGCTGAATAACGCGAATATCGGCCAGGAATGGCGCTGGCAGGATCGCCGCCGCGCACGGGGCGTGCGTCATGCGCTGGATTGCTTGACCAGGACAGCCGCAATTCTGGCGGTCGGCATTTGGATGGCCGCAGCTCACGAAGACCCGGATGCCGAGACGACCGACGTTCTTGCGCGCCAGCACGCCAGCGCGAATTCCGCCGCTCCTCCGACCAAAGAGATGATGGTCGCCTTCTACGCCGGCGCCCCCTACACCTATCCCAGCGAGGTCACGCTGAAAAAGGACGGCGTCCACGATCTCACCGTCAACAATGTCGAATGGCGGGCCGAGCCCTTCGACAACCCGATCTATTACGGGGTCCGGGTGGTCAATTGGTTTGAGCAGGGCCGCACCGGCGCGATGCTCGACTTCACCCACTCCAAAACGATTGGCGAGCTCGACAATGAAGTCGATTTCAAAGGCATTCTCGACGGCAAGCCCGCTCCGGGCAAAGCCAAGCTTGGCGAGGTCTTCCGCCGTTTGGAGAATAGCCACGGGCACAACATGCTGACGCTCAATGGTTTGATGCGCCTGTTTGATCTCCATCCACGCCTTTCGCTCTATGGCGGCCTGGGTGCCGGCGTGAACCTGCCCCACTCGGAAATCCAATTGATGAAGGGCGGCGGCCGCACCTACGAATATCTTTATACAGGGCCCGCCGCTCAAGCCATCATCGGCCTTGAGTTCCGCGTCCCGCGCATGAGCTACTTCCTTGAATACAAGTTCACATTCGCCCATTACGACATTCCTTTGAGCGAACTCGACGGCACCAAGATCGGTCTTTTCGCCGATCTTTACCGACAGGCCGCAAGATGGTGGTCGGGCGAACCGCCGCCGGGTGGCTTCCTTTCCAACGACCTCATCAGCCATCAGGCAATTGGCGGGATCGGGGTCCGCTTCGGCAGTGCTTCGGCTACGGCTGCGCCCTAATTTGTCCATCTAAATGCGCCGTTTGACAGTGTAAATCCTGTTGCGATCTTGCCGCAATCAGGTGCTAATCCACCTCGCGACAACAAATTGCGCGGGCAAGCGATGTCGGGAAAAATCTGGCGGTATTGGTGAAAAACAGCTGTCCGACCGGAATGAACTCAAAAAACGAAATGCGCGTCCGCCGCAACGAAATGTAGCCAGATGCGTTTTACCAGACTGACGACTACGCCGAAGAAGCGAAGGTTGAAATCCATGAAATCTGCGATCCTAAAGATCACATTGGGCCTAAAAATCACATTGGGAGTGACGCTACTAGTTGCCGGACCGGCATTGGCGCAATCGCCAGCCGCTGGAAAAGCCCCGTTGGTTCTGGCTCAAAAGGCCAACCAGCAGCTCACGCCTGAGCAAAGAAAAGCCCTACAGCTCAAACGCCAAAGAGCGCGCCAAGCGGTGCAGCAAAAGCGCCAGAAGGCTCGGCAGCAGCAGCAGCGTGCAAACCAGCAGAAAAGAAAAGCTGCTCCGAAGCGCCTGGCCCCAAGTCAGGCTAACAGAGCCAGAGAGGCTGCAAAGAAGAAAGCAGCCAATCGCAAGCTGACTCCGCAGCAAAAATTGCAGTTGCAAAAGCGTCGCCAACAGCAGCGCTTGCAGGCCAAGCAGAAGCTGCAAAAACAGCGTCAGCAACAACGCCTCAAAACCAAACAGGCTAACGATTCTCAGAAAGCCCTCCGGCAGCGCAAGCTTGAGCGTCTTCAAAAGCAGCGCCAGCAAGACCGCAAAGAACTGCAAACCGACCGTGCCGAAAAGCGGGACCGTTTGCAAAAGCTCCGCCAGAGAAACCGCGCAATTGAAGAGCGCAAACAGGACAGACTTCAGGCCGACCGGTCGAAAGCCCGCGCTGATTTGGCTCGCCGCAGACAGGTCCAGCGCCGTCAGACGCAGGTCAACAATCAGAAGTACCGTCAGCTGCAAGCGCGCCGTAAAACCCTGCGCCGGGAAATCAAGCCGAAACGCAATGCTCAGCAGCGCCTCGCGAAACGCAATGCGATCCTCAAGCGGCAGAACAACTGGCTCAAGAACCAGCGCCGCCGCAACAACCGCAATTCGTTCCGTGACTTCCGCTTCCATGAGCGTGCGAAGGTCGTCAAGCGCCGGAACAACCGTGTCATCTACACGGCGCTAGCTGCAGGTGCCCTCGTCGGAGCCGCCGCGACAACGGCCTACTTCATCCATCACAATGACGACCGCCGTCTGGATTGGCGCGCCCGGGACTACTACTCAGAAGACCTGAGAAACGGCTGGACCCGCTCGATTGTCGTTCGCCCGGATGGGTCGCGCGTTGTCACCGTTCGCGACAGCAGCGGCTTCATCGTGCGCCGTTACCGCGCTTATCCGAACAACCGCGTCACGGTTCTCTTCGACAACCGCCCGAGCTGGTGGGATGAAGGCGACATCGACGTCGAAGTCGAGCCTGTACGCTATAGAGGTCCGCGCGATCGCTATATCGTCGAACCTTCACACGCATCTGTGGAGACCGTCTATGAGACGATCACCGCTGAGCCTGTCGCCGAGGTCGGCCGTTACTACACCTTGAACCAGATCCTGGTGAACAACGACTTGCGCGGCTACATGCCTCGTATCGATCTCGACACGATCACGTTCGCATTGGGCTCCGATGAGATCCCCGTCGAGCAGATCGACAAGCTTGAAGAGATCGGTGCGGCGATGGAAGAAGCCATCAAGGAAAACCCCGATGAAGTTTTCCTGATTGAAGGCCACACCGACGCAACCGGTGACAAGATCGATAACCTCGACCTGTCCGACCGCCGGGCATCATCCGTTGCCGACGCCTTGACCGAGTATTTCGAGATCCCTCCCGAAAACCTCGTCACCCAGGGCTATGGCGAGCAGTTCCTGAAGGTCGACACCGAGGGACCAGAGTCGCGTAACCGCCGCGTTGCCATCCGCCGCATTACGCCTCTGCTGGCTAAGGAAAACGACCAGATCAGCCTTGATAGCGACGGCAACGAACTGTTCGACAAGAACTGATCGACGGTTCAACCAACCTGAAAACGACAAACGGCGGCCCCTCGGAGCCGCCGTCTTTTTTTGTCTCAAGCAAAGTATCGAATATCGAAGGCGCCGCGGAATTGGCATGGCGCGGATGCCGCGACCAGCCGCACACGACTTTAGGAAGTGTGCGCCATGCAATATGAGCAGTGGGCAACCGAAGCGCGCAATTATTATGTCTCACGCGACCGTACCGCGCCTACGGCGCTGGTCGCTCCGACGGGGCGGCGCATATTCGCCAACACTCGGCAAGCCGGTGTTGGGCTAGCGCCGGGTCGCCTTGCTCCCCTGGCCCTCCGGGCCGTTGCGGAGAAATGTCATGGCCCGGGTGCCGTGTCGGCACCTGAAGGGCCGAATGGAGCTGGCATGGCGCGGATGCGCCGAAGGCGTGGGCATCCGAAGGGCCGAATGGAACTGTCATGGCCCGGGTGCCGTGTCGGCACCTGAAGGGCCAAACAAAAACCCTGCTTAGTCCAGCTTTTCACCGATGCCGACGCCCCACAGCTTGTTCTGCTGCAGATAGCCTTTGAAATCGCCCACCGAAACCTCGCACCACGTCCCGTCGCACGTATGCAGATCGGCGATTACGCCGGCTTCGACGAGCGCAACGGCTTTGGCCCTGGCTCGCGGCCGCTCCAGGAGCGGTTCCTGGGGGGCTTCCGCGCCCGTCGCACGCTTGGGACCGACGATCTGTGCCGTCCGCCGGTTCGACAAAAGCGTCCGCACCACCCATCCTTTGGTCCCGTCAATGTCGGTGACTTCGCGCCAGGCCTCGTATTCGCGCAGGATCTTGACCGGCAGCCCGGCCCGGCGAAATACCCAGGCGATCGGGTATTCGGTGCCCGGCCCCTTGCGCAGGTTCACTTCGCTGGCTTTGAGACTGACAAAGCGCGGTGGCTTTGCGGCAGCCGACTGGGCACCGGCATCCGCCGCGGCAAGTGCCGAAAAAAACGCCGCCATGGCCAATGCCTTAACAATAATGCCCGTTCTGTCCACGCGCTGGCCTCGAATCGATGGAAATTGTTCTGAAAGACAACAACCCAGAGCTTTGTCATGCTTGTGACCATCTGATAGACAAGCACGACACACTCGAAAAGTGTGCCCCGCAATGAACTAACTGAGTTATCCAAGAGAACATGCCGAACAGCCCGAAGAAGCCCGTCGTCATCGTCACGCGCAAGCTGCCTGATATCGTAGAGTCCCGCATGCGCGAGCTGTTCGATGTACATCTCAACGCATCCGATACGCCCATGTCCCCGGCCGAACTCGTCCAGGCTGCCAAAACGGCCGACGTTCTCGTGCCGACGGTCACCGACCGCGTCGACCGCTCCGTGCTCTCGCAAGCCGGCGATCAACTGCGGCTGATCGCAAACTTCGGGACCGGCGTCGATAACGTCGACCTAGATACGGCCAACAACCGCGGCATCATCGTCACCAACACGCCCGGCGTGCTGACCGAAGACACCGCCGATATGACGATGGCGCTGATCCTTGCGGTTCCCAGACGGCTCGCCGAAGCGACCTTGTACATGAAGGACCCGCAAACCGAATGGGCCGGCTGGTCGCCGACCTGGATGCTCGGCCGGCGTATTTACGGAAAGCGCCTTGGCATTATCGGGATGGGCCGCATCGGCCAGGCCGTCGCCCGCCGCGCACGCGCATTCGGTTTGGAGGTCCACTATCACAACCGTCGCCCGCTCCCCAAAGAGGTCGAGCAGGAGACGAACGCGAACTACTGGGAAAGCCTCGACCAGATGCTGGCCCGCATGGACATTATTTCCGTCAACTGTCCGCACACCCCGGCGACCTATCACCTGTTGTCGGCGCGCCGTCTCAGGCTGTTGAAGCCTGAAGCCTATATTGTCAACACGGCGCGTGGCGAAGTCATCGACGAGAACGAACTCGCGCGATTGATCGAACAAAGCGCAATCGCCGGTGCCGGTCTCGACGTTTTCGAGCACGAGCCCGCGATCAATCCGAAACTCCTCAAGTCGGATCGGGTCGTGGCGCTGCCGCACCTTGGCTCGGCGACCTTGGAAGGCCGGATCGATATGGGCGAAAAGGTCATCATCAACATCAAGACCTTCGCCGACGGCCACAATCCGCCTGACCGCGTGCATTCGGCGATGTTCTAGGTCGAGAAACGCCTACTCCAATGCCGTCATCCTACGCCTTCGATGAGCGTTCCTGGCAGCTTGCTTAGGGACGAACTCATCGGTGCATCTTGCACGCCAGTAAAAGAGACCGATTGCTGCGATCTCGTTAGCTCTCGCTCGCTTGGCCGGATGATCGCGCGATACGTCCGTCTTTCTTGGCGTGGAGAAAAAAAAGGCGCGAGGTGTTTATCCGGCGCCGCGTCAAGACCATCCATCATTCAATTCAATGTGAGCCGGTAGAGCATTTTTGATGGGAACCCTCTGTGCGGCAATTCGTTCAAGCCGACGTTAAGGTCGATAAAAATCAAAAGGAGGAACCAATGAAATACGCAATGCTCGCCGCCCTCGCATTGGTCGCTGTCACGCCGAATGTGGCTTTCGCCGACGACTCCGTCGCAGGCCGCCCGGCACTCACAACCAAATCTGCAAGCGAACTGATCACGCAGCGCGAAAAGTGGGGCACCGAGCCTTCGAAGTCTACGGCAGATGCCTCCGATAAGAAGAAGGACGGCTAATAAGCCTTCGATTCCATCGGTTTCCGGTAGGTCTCGCACCTGCCCAGGCGGCGCACCCTCGCGGTGCGTCGCCGAAACTCGTTTGGCCCCGGCCGAACATTGGTCGTCGGTGAGCCAAAATTGTGATCTCTCGAAAACGCGAGTTCAACCCAGCCGTCGGTATTTGAACGGCGGTGGCGCCTCCCGAGATTCCCGTTCGGCAATTGCTGCGAACTCTTCATGATAGGGCGACAGATTGCAGGCCGGGTCGGTCGCGGCCGCATCGCCTGTAACCGCCAGCGCCTGACACCGACAGCCGCCCCAGTCGATTTCTCTGCGATCGCATGTTTTGCACGGCTCTTTCATCCAGTCCGTCCCGCGAAACATTTCAAACGCTTGCCCTTTGAACCAGATATCGGCGAGTGGCCTATCGCGCACGTTGTCGATCTCGATGCCGGGAATTGTCTCGCACTCCTGACACGGCATCATCTTTCCGGACGGCGAGATATCGATCAGGCTGCGGCCCCATCCACCCATGCAGGGTTTCGGTCTCTTCGCGTAGTGATCGTGCGCGACCACGTCGAAAACCATCACGCCTTTCAAGCGCTCCTTGGCTTCGTTGGCGATTTTCACCGAATGATAAAACTGCTCGCGCGTTGGGATAAGCGCGGCGCGGTTAAGCTGCGCCCACGCGTAGTATTGGACATGGGCGAGCTCGATGCGCTGCGCGCCCAGTTCGACGGCGTAATCTATGATGCGCGCCGTATTTTCGATATTGTGACGATGAACCACAACATTGACCGTCAGCGGCAGATCCAGCTCTTTTACCCAGCGAGCAACATCGCGTTTCTTCTCGGTGCCGCCCTTGTAGTTTGAGATTAAATCGGCGCCCTCAGGATCGACGTCCTGGATCGAGAGTTGCACGTGGTCGAGCCCGATGTCGGCTAGGCGCGCCAACCGATCTCGCGTCAGCGTCACGCCCGACGTAATCAGGTTTGTATAAAGCTCGACCTCGACGGCGGTCTGGAGGATTTCTTCGAGATCCTGCCGCAAACACGGCTCGCCGCCGGAGAGGTGAATTTGCAGAACCCCAAGCTCGGCGGCCTGACGCAGGACGTCCTGCCATTCGGCCGCCGAGAGTTCGTTTCGTCCGCGGGAAATGTCGACTGGGTTCGAGCAATAAGGACACTGCAGCGGACAGCGGTAGGTCAACTCGCAAAGCATGCCAATCGGCCTGCGCACATCTCTGCAAACAGTTGTTGCGGGCTGCGTTTCGCAGACCGGTGTCGTTTCATTCATGCCATGTCCCTTGATGGTATTCGCTCGCTCCCGAACCCAATGCGCCGCGGAAGCGGCTTAGGCTTCAGGCTGGTAAGCGCCAGGCGGAATCATGCCCTGGACGTAAGCCAGATGGAGCGCGTCGAGCATGGCCCACAGGACATTGCACTTGAACCGGACGGCGTTGATGCAGCCTTCCTGCAAGTCGCGCGTTTTCGCGTGATCCCTCACAAACTGCAGAGCGAAGTTGGCATCCCGCGGCGCCTGATTGAGGCGGCGTCGGCCATACTCCATTTCCGGATCGTTGATGAAGTCGTAGCGCTCCAACATGCCCGAAATTCTCTCGCGGTGAATGCTGGGCGCGAAGAGCTCGGTCAAAGACGATGCAACGGCAACGACGAGCGGCTGTTCGACAACAAAGCGAACATAAGCTTCGCACGCAAACCGGGTCGCCGGCAGCGCGCCTTCCATGCTGGTGACGTAATCGCGGTCGAGTCCCAGGCCGTCGGTGAGCCGCAACCACCGCTCCAGTCCGCCTTCTTCTTCGGCCGGAACCATGCCGTCGTGATCGTGAATGCGGTGGATCCATTCCCGCCGTAGCGCGCGATCATGCACCCGGCTCATGAAGGCGGCGTCCTTCCTGGGAATGGCTTCCTGATAGACGTAGCGATTGAGCGCCCATGCCGCGACCTGACCCTTGTTCAGCTTGCCGCCGTGCATGAGTTTATGGAACTCGTGCTTGTCGTGATAGCGCTCCGCTCCAACGGCGCGAATGGCCGCCTCCAGCTCATCGGGGCTCATGGCAGGGCCATCGGGCTGAAACACTCGAACATGTTCGTTCATGGACGTTTTCTCCGTTGTGCCGACCCCGCGGAGTTCGGCAGCAATTATTGATTTCGAGGAGCAGGCCGAAGTCCTGGTCCCGGCAATCGGCACGACTTCGCGCGAGGGAGGTGCCAACGAATTGATTGGGACGCGGGCGCAAAAGGTCGAACCGGCAGCCAGAATTGGCGTTTGACCCAGAGAAGGTTTGAGCCAAATCAACTTGAGGCTGCGTCAGCCTGTCGCAGCGTGACGAGGGTCAGTCCAGGAGCCGATGACGGTCAAATCGTCGGGAAAAATGGGAAAAAGACGGCTATTTTCAAAGCCCGCTAGCCCGGCCAGACAACGCGCAAGACTTCAGCCCGCAGACGTCTCCGCCAACCCCAATCCGAAAAATTTCGGCAATCTCCTTGGGAACAGCCGCCGGTCACCAAGTCGCTATTGTCGCCGTCAGGTCACGCCAAATCTGATGTCAAAAACGACAAGGAGACCGACCATGATTGAAACGTTGAAGACGACCGGGCTGATCGCCCTACTCATCACCTCGATTGTTGCGATTGCCGTGATGCTTGCTCCGCCCTCGTACGCAGGCGAACTCGGCAACATCAACCAGAACCCTCAAATCTCGCAATCGCAAATTGCACCCGCCCCGATGCAGCTCGCCTACCGCCTCAAGGCGCCAGGTCGCGAGTCCCGCAAGAAATGTAACGGGTCGACAACGAGCGAATGCTGCAAAGGCCTGTCGAAGTGCAGCTGCCTCTATATGCCCGGCTCATCGAGCGACAACCATCCGACCGCCTGCTTCGCGACAAAGAAGAAGTCGTCGAGCAGCGACCGCGGCTGATGTGATCCCCCGCATAGCCCAAGTTCCAACCCAAGGCGGCCGGTTTCGGCCGCCTCTTTCTCTTTTCTGCAAATCAAGAGTGTTTGCTTTAGCCGGCGCACGCCTCAGCGTCGCCGGCTCCCGCGTGGATGGAGAGATCCTTGATCGTTGGGGCCTCGCCCGACAATGGATTTTCTGGGTCCCAGGCGATTTTGACGTTCTCAAAGCGGGTGCCGAGCGCGTCGTAGATGAGGAGGCGGCCGGCAAGGCTTTCGCCTGCACCGGTGATCTCTTTGAGAACTTCGACAGCCTGCAACGTTCCGATCACGCCTACGATCGCCCCCAGCACACCAACCTCCGAGCAATTGGCAACCGTCCCCGGCGGGGGCGCTTCGGGAAACAGGCATCGATACGTGGGGTAAGGCTTGCCGCCAGGACCGCGCTCATGCGGCTTGAACGTCGTGACGTAGCCATCGAAGGGTCCGACCGCTCCGAACACCAGCGTCTTCTTCGCCAGATAGCAGGCATCCGACACCAGATACCGCGTCGCAAAATTATCCGACCCGTCGCAAATGATGTCATAGCCCGAGATGATCTCAAGAGCGTTTTCGGCATCAAGACGTAACGGGTGGGTTTCGACTTCGACATGCGGGTTGAGGCGGCCGATCGCTTCCTTGCCGCTTTCGACCTTGGGCACGCCGACATGCGGGGTGTCGTGCAAAATCTGCCGCTGAAGATTGGACAAAGACACGACGTCGTCGTCGACGAGACCGATCGTGCCGACACCGGCGGCAGCCAGATAGACGGCCAGCGGTGATCCAAGCCCACCTGCCCCAACCAGCAGCACCCGCGCCGCTTTGAGCTTTTGCTGCCCCGGCCCGCCGACCTCGTGAAGCACCAGATGGCGTTTGTAGCGTTGGATTTCTTCAGCTGAGAGTGCCATGTGGCAAAGCTCGCTTTCGATCAATTTGGCAATGGACTTCCTCGTCGACAGCTTCAGACTGCCTGACGCTTTCGAAGCCGTTGACCCGGTTTTAGTTAACGCAAGGTCGAGCTCAATTCCTGAGTTATTACGCATGCGCGACAAAAACTGAACAAGGTCAGTTTGCTGGACGTCATCGAGGATCGCAAGTATACGTAAATCCACAACTTGCGGCGTCCGAGAGCCGTTTCAACCAACCAACTCGACAGGGATGGAGACATGCTCAAAAATCTGCTCGCTTCGGCCACAGCCGGAGTACTGGCCATTGCTGCCTTTGCACCAAATGCTTACGCGGAACCACGTGACTATATCATGGCGACCGCCAGCACCGGCGGCACCTACTATCCCGTCGGCGTCGCCATCGCCACGCTCATCAAGGTCAAATTGCAGCCCAAGCAGAAGATCGGCATGTCGGCGATCAACTCGGCTGGCTCTGGCGAAAACGTCAAGCTGCTGCGCGATAACGAAGCCCAGTTCGCGATCATGCAGGGCCTTTATGGCTACTACGCCTGGAGCGGCAAGGGCCCGGTTGAGAAGGATGGCCCGCAAAAGGATCTGCGCTCCGTCTCGATGCTGTGGCAGAACGTTGAACAGTTCGTCGTGACGTCCAATCTCGCCAAGACCGGCTCCATCGACGATATCGCCAACCTGAAAGGCAAGTCGGCCGCCTTCGGTAAGAAGAACTCCGGCACCATCGGCTCCAACAAGGTTATTTTGTCCAACCTCGGACTTGATATCGATAAGGACTTCAGCCTCGTCCACGTTGGCTACGGCCCAAGTGCCGACGCCCTGCAAAACGGCCAAGTCGCCGGGATGTCGATCCCCGCAGGCGTTCCAACGGGCGCTATCACCAAGGCTTTCGCGGCCATGGGTTCCAAGATCAAGCTCCTGAGCTTCAGCGAAGAGCAGGCCAAGAAGGCTGATGGCGGGCTTGAACTGTGGACCCCGTTCAAGATCGCAGCAGGCACCTATCCCGGCCAGTCCGAAGACATCATGACGATTGCCCAGCCGAACTTCCTCGCAGTGCGCAAGGATACCCCCGAAGAGGACGTCTATCTCATCACCAAGACAATGTATGAGAACCTCGGCTTCCTCAATGCGATCCACTCGGCGACCAAAGCGATGGCGCTCGAAAAGGCGATCGCCGGCCTGCCGGTTCCGCTGCACCCAGGTGCCGCCCGCTACTTCAAGGAAGCTGGCTTGAAGATCCCCGACAAGCTCGTAGCTGCTGAATAATCAAAGCTGCTTGGCAGGAACAATGATGGCGGCCGGATCAGTTCAACATGGTCCGGCTGCCCCCATTCAAAAATGCGCAAGGCGGCGCGAGGTAGCGTTCGCAACTCAAGTCCTCGGTTGCGCGGCGTGAACCAACAATAACCGCCGAAAGGGAACCGATGGCAACGAAGCCCGAAACACCCGCATCGACACTGCCCTCTGACGCCGACACCGGCATCATGACCGAGCGGGCCATCCTCGTATTCGGCGTCGTTCTCGCCCTCATCCACGTCTACTTCAACATTTTCGGCGTCCTGTCCGGCCTTTGGCGCAACGCCATTCACTTCGCCGGTTTCGCATTCATGTGCGCGCTGATCTATCCGGCATTCCAGGGCAGCTTTGCCAAATCGCGCGTCTTCAAGACTTTCGACATCGCATTCGGGTTGCTAGTCGCGGCCTCCGCGCTTTACCTCATCTCGGCCGAAGACGCGGTCTATGCCCGCGGCGTCCGGCTATCGCCGCTGGAATGGGCCGCTGGCGGAATTCTGATCCTCGGCGCGCTCGAATACACGCGCCGGACGACAGGATGGATCATCCCCATCATGATCGTTCTTGCGCTGACATACGTCGGCTGGTGGGGCGACAACATTTCTGGCGTCTTCCGCTTTGCCGGTCTCAAGCCCGAAACCATCCTCTTCCGTTCGATCTACGGCGACGACGGCATCTTCGGTAATATCGCCAGCATTTCCTCGTCGTTTGTCTTCATGTTTATCCTGTTCGGCGCATTCCTGCTGCGCTCGGGCGGCGGAGATTTCGTCATCGATCTGGCCCGTGCGGTCGCCGGCCGACTGACGGGAGGCCCGGGCCTTGTTGCCGTTTTCGCTTCAGGCCTCACCGGCACGATTTCAGGATCGGCCGTTGCCAATACCGCTTCGACAGGCGTCATCACCATCCCGCTGATGAAGCGCGCAGGCTTCCCGCCAACATTCGCTGCGGCCATCGAGGCCTCGGCCTCGACAGGCGGCCAGCTGATGCCTCCGATCATGGGCGCGGGCGCTTTCGTCATGGCAAGCTATACGCAGATTCCCTACACGACGATCGTCGCCGTTTCCGTGTTGCCAGCCATTTTGTATTTCGCTTCGATCGCCTTTTATGTGCGCATCGAAGCCAAGCGCCACGGCATCAAAGCCGTCGAGGAAGACGCCCCAAGTGCTGCCGAGCTGATGTTGGGCGGCGGGCTGCCGTTTCTGATCCCGATTGCCGTGCTGATCGGGCTGCTGATCTACGGCTACACGCCGACCTACGCGGCAGGCATTGCGATCCTCGCTGTGATCGCCTCCTCCTGGCTGACGCGCAACCCGATGGGTCCGGTTGCCATCGCCGAAGCTTTGGCGCTGGGTTCGCGCAACATGGTGATGACCGCCGTCCTGCTCTGCTCGATCGGCTTGATCGTCAACGTCATCGCCATGTCGGGCATCGGCAACACGTTCTCCTTGATGATAACTCAATGGGCGGGCGACAGTCTGCTCATCGCGATCGTCTTGATTGCGCTAGCCTCGTTGATCCTCGGCATGGGCTTGCCGGTGACGGCCGCTTATATCGTGCTTGGAACTCTGTCCGCCCCCGCGCTCTTCAATCTGATCGCCAATCAGGAACTCGTGTCCATGATCTCCGCCGGCAATGTCGGAGATCAAGCCAAGACGATGCTGATGCTGGTCTCGCCGGATGCCGCAGCCAAGCTCGGACAGCCGATGTCAGTCGATGCTGCCAAAGCCCTGGTCGACAGCATCCCAGGCGAGTTGATGACGCCGATCCGCGAAAGCGTCATCAGCAAAGAGACCTTGCTCTACACGCTGCTGTCGGCACATCTCATCATCTTCTGGCTGAGCCAGGACTCCAACGTGACCCCGCCGGTTTGCCTGACCGCCTTCACCGCCGCAGCCATCGCCAAGACGCCGGCCATGGCCACCGGTTTCGCTTCCTGGAAGATCGCCAAGGCGCTTTACGTCGTGCCGCTGCTCTTTGCCTATACGCCCTTTATCGGCGGTCCGATTCCCGAAGTGCTGGCGTTATTCTTCTTCGCACTCATTGGCTTCTACGCTCTGACGGGTGTCATGCAGGGGCATCTGGAAGCGCCGCTCAGCTGGCCGTTGCGCATTGCCTTGCTCGTATGCGGCGTCGCCTTGCTTTTCCCTGGCCATCTGTACGTGAATATCCTGGCCACAATCGGCTTCGCTGCAATCGTGTTCTTCAACATCCGACAGTCAAAAAGTCTCTGAGCTGACGACATCAATTTGCAGAGTCATCAGCTTTTGCCGGCTCTAGTTGTGCCAAGTTTGTGAAGGCAAGCTAACTTGACCCTGCCCCAGTTCCCTGTCAGTTGGCTGGTCTAGGACACACTGTGGCCGCCCGGCCCGGATATCAGCTTGACGCTCGATGCATGCATCGCGTGCGCCGCTGGCTTGGGACGCTGCGGCCTGCCAGACGAAATTTGAGGAGTTGAGGATGAACAATTTCCGCGCGGCATCCTTATCGTGCCTTCTGTTGGTGCTCATCGGCGCCTACCCCGCCGTCGCCGAAGTTCCCCAGGAACTCCAATGGGCGGATCTCGTGCCCAAACCAACTGCTCCCGTAAAGCCCAAGCTCAAGACCTTCTTCGGTCCTGCTGCTGGCTCAGCCGGCGGTAAATCCGCGTATCTCGACAATTACGATATTCGCTCACGGCCAGAAGATCTTGCGACCGCCCCACCGGTGCGCGGCACCGAGGGCAAGTTCATGTCTCGCCCCACCAAACGCGCCGATTCATCGCCACCGGCAATCAAGGAAGAACTCGACGGCAAGTTGGTCAAAATCGGCGGCTATGTCGTGCCGCTTGATTTCCAGTCGACGAAGATCAAGGAGTTCTTGCTCGTTCCGTTTGTCGGCGCCTGTATTCACGTTCCGCCTCCGCCAGCCAACCAGATCATCTACGTCAAGGCGAAGAATGCGTTTGAGGTGAAGGGCGACTTCGACCCCGTCTACGTCACAGGCAAGCTTGCCGCCAAGATCACGCCAACGGGGCTAGCTGAAACCGGCTACACCATCGATGCCGACCAGGTCGACGATCGCAAGCAATAACCAGCCTCTAGCGTTTCATTGCGACCTGCGAGGTCATGCCCTCGCGGCAGACGCCGACCTCGAAACATTGGCTTCACAACAGCCACAGCGACGCCAGTCCGAGGAACGCGAAGAACCCGATGACATCCGTCACGGTCGTCACGAAAACGCCTGACGATGGCGCCGGATCGAGGTCGAACCAGTCGATCGCAATTGGGATCAGAATGCCTGCAACGGCCGCCACCAGCAGGTTGACGATCATCGCCACCGCGATCACGCCGGCAAGTGGCCCCGAGCCAAACCAGAAATAGGCCACCGCCGCGGTAATCCCCGACAGGATGAGCCCATTCGCCAGCCCGACCATCGTTTCGCGCGTAATGATCTTTGGCGCGTTGAGACGCGACAGCTTGTGCATGGCCAGCGCGCGCACCGTCACCGTCATGGTCTGGGTCGCCGCATTGCCGCCCATCGAAGCAACAATCGGCATCAGCACCGCCAGCGCCACCATCTGCGCGATGGTCGCGTCGAACATCTGGATGACGAGTGAGGCAAGCACCGCCGTCGCCAGGTTGACGACAAGCCACGGCGCCCGCGAACGTACAGTCCAATATATGCTGTCTGCCAGCGTTTCATCGCCGACACCGGCGAGCGCCAGCATGTCTTCTTCGGCCTCGTCCTGGATAACGTCGACCACGTCGTCGACCGTGACGACACCGACGAGGCGTTCGTTCTCGTCGACGACCGGCGCCGACATCAAGTCGTATTTGCGGAACTGCTGAGCGACTTCTTCCTGGTCCTCGGTGGCCAGCACCAGATGCCGATCCGGGTTCATGATATCGCTCATCGAGACGTCGCGCTTGGTCCGCAACAGCCGTGAAAGCTGAACCGCGCCGAGCACGCGGAAGCTTGGATCGACGACGAAGATTTCAGAAAACGTATCGGGCAGTTCCTCGGTTTCGCGCATGTAGTCGATGACCCGCCCGACGCTCCAGAACGGCGCGACGGCGACGAAGTCGGACTGCATGATGCGTCCGGCCGTTTCTTCCTCGTATTCGAAGTTGCGCTCAAGCGCGGCGCGCTCTTCGTAGGGGATCTGTTCGAAGATCTCCTGACGATCGCTTTCTTCCAGGTTTTCGAGAAGATACGCCGCGTCGTCTGAATCAAGTTCGGTAACGGCCTTTGCCAGAAAGTCGTTTGGCAGCTCTTCGGACAGATCGTCACGAACCGTCTCATCGAGCTCGGAGAAAACCTCATAGTCGAAGTCTTCGCCGAGCACCTGGATGAGTTTGACGCGATCGTCTTGCGGCAGGAGTTCGACGGCTTCGGCCAGATCCGGCGCACGCACATCGCTGGTTAGCGCCCGGACGCTTTCATGATCATCTGCCTCAAGCGCTTCCCTCAGGGCATGAACGAGCTTTTCCGCGGTATCTTCCTCGCGGCGTTCGGCGTCGTCCTGAGCAACCTCGCTGGCGAGCGGATCCATAAGCTCTCCCGTCGTAGTTCAAATTTCGGTGACTAACCCTGCCGCAGTTTCGCAGCAAAGAGTGAAAAGATGGCATGCCGTTCAGCGGAATTAAGACTTGCCACCAGCTTCAGGCAAGTGTTGCAGCTCCGCCAGTCCGGGCCCGAGTGGACCGAATCGCGCGGAGTGGTCCAACTGCCAGCCCCACGCGGCCTCCGGTCTATTCGCAGCATGACGATTGTCAATGAAACACGATAACGATTAGCACAAGTTGCGGCAGACGCGCACCATCATGCGGACAAACCAGCATCACCCTCTTGGAAAATGACTGTTTCGTTCAGAGATATTTCGTAATCTGGCGCGTAAGAGCGTAATCAGTGGCAAATCTTTTCAGGCTGGGCAGGTTGACCTTGTGTCCCAGCGCTTGGCGGTGAGGGAACCGGTATGTGGCGGATTGCGACAAAAACGTTTGCTTTGTTCGGCGTTGCGGCTGGGGTTCTCGCCAGCGCGGCTCCGGCCAAAGCCGATAAGCCGCCGTGTTCTGAACGCAAGGGCGTTTTGGGCGTCTCGCGTGTCGTCGAGATCGATACCAGCAAAGGCGCGCGCTTCGGCAACATGCAATATAAGGACATCGATTTCCTGAAGCCCGGCGAAATCGTCCTGACGTTCGACGACGGTCCCCTGCGCCCGAAAACGACGTCCGTCCTCAACGCGCTGGAAGGCCACTGCACCAAAGCAACCTTCTTCATGGTCGGCAGGATGGCACTGGTCGATCCCAATATGGTGCGCGAAATCGATAAGCGTGGCCACACGGTTGCAAACCACAGCTGGTCGCACAAAATGGAAGGCCGCTTAAGCACCGCCAGCGCGACAAAGGAAATCGAGCTGGGTATCAGCGCCGTCTCACTGGCGCTCGGCAAACCCGCTGCTCCGTTCTTCCGCTTCCCCTATTTGAGCGATCCCAAGAGCATGCAGGCGCATCTGAAAGATCGCGGCGTCGGCATCTTTTCCATCGACATCGATTCGCTCGATTTCCGCACCCGTAGCGGATCGGTGATGATGAACCGCGTTCTGAAAGGATTGAAACGGCAGGGGAAGGGTATCATCCTCATGCACGACATCCAGAGATCGACATCCAGCGGAATTAAACCGCTCCTCGATGCCTTGGCAAAGGAAGGCTACAAGGTCGTCCACATCGTGCCCAAGAGCCCCGTAACAACATTGGAAAAATACGACGCGATTGCCAAAAAAGAGGCCGATCGCCGCAAGAAATACGTCGCCAGCCGGCCGCTTGCTTCGCGCTCGATGGTCTGGCCGATCGCCAGTGCCGATCAATTCCCTGAAGCCAAGCCATTGAAGATCGTTCCGCGCGGCCTGTTCAAAGCCCCGTTGCCTGAGCGATCCGGTATCGCCCGCCCAACATCTGCAAAATTGCGCAAATCGCTCCTCAACGATGCCAAGGCTGAGGAGAAAGCATCCGCACCGAGCAAGACGAAGCGCAAGAAAACACATTCAGCATCGGCCCACGAAGCGCCACCCGTAGACGATTGGCGCAAGGCGGCCTTCTCGAACGGACACTAACAGACGCTGGGTTGCAGGCTTCGCGATTTCCGCAGCAAGATAGCTCTAAGGGTTTGAATTTTAAATAGAATAACGTGGATTTTTGAGGTCGCGGCGGCTCCGCGGTCGCGTCAATAACGAAAGCGAAAGGGTGTGCGCGAGAGACGCCATCGCACCGCCACGCAATCTGTTATAGTGTGACAGGGTTTTGAGTCTCGCGGCTCCGTAACGATCGAATTGTCTTGGGATATGCATGCGCAACTTAATGGTGGCCATGTTTCTGCTTGCCCTGGCGTTAGCCTCTCCGCTGACCGCTGGCGAATGCGCGCGCCCTGAGACGGCCCTGAACATCGAACGCGTTGTTGAAATCGACGCCGACGGCGGCCCGCTATTTGGCGCGCTGACCAAAGAGGATCGCGAACCCAGCTTCCTGCGCGACAAGGAGGTCGTCCTGACCTTCGACGACGGGCCAAGCCCATGGGTGACGCCGAAGATCCTCGATATTCTCGACCGGCACTGCACGCTGGCGACGTTTTTCTCGGTCGGAAAGATGGCGGTGGCCTATCCCGACGTTGCCCGTGATGTCATCGCTCGCGGCCATACTCTGGGCGGCCACACCTGGTCGCATCCCCGCCATTTGCCTAGAATGTCGCCTGCTAAGGCCCAAGATCAAATCGAGCGCGGTTTCGCCGCCCTGGAAGCAGCGACAGGCGGCGGCGTTGCACCGTTCTTCCGCTTCACTGGACTCAATGATTCAGCCAGCCTGCTGACCTATCTGCAAGGCCGCGGGATCGCCAGCTTCACCGTCGATGTCGTGTCGGACGACAGCTTCATTTCGAGCCCTGAAGAACTCGCCCGGGTGACGCTTGCCAGAACCAAGGCGCGTGGTGGCGGGATTCTTCTTTTCCATGACATAAAGCCGGCGACGGCAAAAGCGCTTCCGGCGATCCTCGATGGCTTGAAAGCCGACGGCTACAAGGTCGTTCATTTGCGCCTCAAGAAGCCGCTGGTTGCCAAACCAAAATTGGTCGACGAATTCCGCAAAAAGGTCTCCGAGAAGCTGGCCAAGAGCCACAAGACACCGCGCCTGATGCCGTTTTACGGAGCGATCTCCGAGTTGCGCGACGATGCGCGCCAGAATGCCGGTTATACGCTCCCCGTCACACTCATCGCGCCCCCGGCCCGTCATCGCGTCGAGAAGAAGCGTCGCGCCATCGTCGGTAAGCTGAAGGGTTCCAAGAAGACCACAGCGAATTCTGAGAAGACCACATCCAAGCCGAAGCTGGTTGGCCCACCCAAGCCGAACGCTAAAAGCGACGAAGTCCTGCCCTGGAAGAGCAAGGTCGAGCGGCCTTCGGATGAAGCTGGCGCGAAGACAAAGCGGAAATCGGCAGCAAACGTCGGCAACAGACGTTACGAAGGTCCCGACGTTTACCCGCCCTACCTGAGACTGAGATGACGTCGCGCGGTTCTGCGGGCTATCCAATCGCCGATCAGGCTGCCGCTCCTGGTCAGGCACCTCCCCACGCCGTCGAAATCTGGCTTTATTCGCTGATCGACGAAGAGCCTGCAGTCGATGCGATGCGCACCATCCTGTCGGAACACGAACGCGATAGAGTAGATCGGCTGGCACACCAGGACCACAAACGCCGCTACATCATCGCCCACGCGCGCATGCGCCAGATCCTCGCCCGCAAAATTGGCCGCCGACCCGAAGATATCGCCTTTTGCGTCAGCCCCGACGGCAAGCCCTTCCTCGCGCCGGAGACGCCCAAACCGGTTCATTTCAACCTGAGCCACTGCGCCGATAACGCTGCGCTCGCGATCTGCGAAACCGCTGAAGTCGGTATCGACATCGAAGCGATCCGCTCCGTGCGAGACGGCTTTGCCCGCCGCTTCTTTACCACCCAGGAAGCCGACGAGATCGACGCCCTGCCCGAAGGCGAGCAGCTCCCTGCGCTCTTTCGATGCTGGACCCGCAAGGAAGCTTTTCTGAAGGCAACGGGCGAAGGCATTAGGCGCGGGCTGGCGAGCTTTCAGGTCTCGTTGGCAGCAGACGAACCGCCCCGCGTGATCGCAATCGGCGACGGTGAGAAAGCCGCCAGAGATTGGCTGCTATACGATTTTTCCCCCGCCGACGGGCTCGCCGGCGCCGCGGCCCTCATCGCACCACACGGGGCCGAATTCACCATCCGCGAATTGCATACAATCGATTAAGCGGCGCGAGCCTCGACTTATGCCGGTTATCCCCATCCCCGCCATCGTCCATCACCATCGAATCGGGGTAGAGGCAACATAAGCAAGGGGGCCGGAACCATGGGCGCAGTACGAGAAATTACCGAACCAGCCGACGAACCAAGAGACGCATTCCTTGGCGTCGAGGAGTCTATTCGCGGCTTCTTCTGGAAAGAGCGCCTCAGCGGCCATGATCACGCGATCGCAACGGCAATTGCCCAGCGGCACGGTCTGCCCGAGGTGCTCGGACGCGTCTTGGCCGGCCGCGGTGTCGGCATTGACGACGTCCCCGTCTTTCTCGATCCCTCGCTCAAAGCCCTGATGCCCGACCCCAGCGACCTTCGCGACATGACGAAGGCCGCTGCCCGCATCGCGGATGCGGTTGAGAAGGGCGAACAGGTTGCAGTCTTCGGCGATTATGACGTCGATGGCGCGTGCTCATCGGCGTTAATGGCGCGCTTTCTTTCACATCACGGAATAAAAAACCGCGTCTATATCCCCGACCGGTTGTTCGAAGGCTATGGCCCGAACGCCAAGGCCATCGAGGAATTGGCCAAGGAAGGCGCCAGCCTGATCATTACGGTCGACTGCGGGACAACGAGCTTTGAACCCCTCGCCCATGCCAAGAGCTGCGGCGCCGAAGTCATCGTCATCGACCACCACCAGTCTGATGAAACGCTGCCCGACGTCCATTCCGTCATCAATCCCAACCGCCAGGATGATGTCTCCGGACAAGGCCACCTCTGCGCGGCAGGCGTCGTCTTCCTGGTGCTGGTCGCGATTGCCCGTGAACTGCGCACACGCGGATACTATGCCGGTGACCGCAAAGAACACGCACTGATGGGCGAACTCGACCTCGTCGCACTCGCCACAGTCTGCGATGTCGTGCCGCTCGAAGGCTTGAACCGCGCCTACGTCACCAAAGGCCTACAGGTCATGCGCCAGCGTCATAACATCGGCCTGCGCGCACTCTTCGATGCAGCCGGCCTCGACCAGGCGCCGACACCCTATCACTTGGGTTATATCCTGGGCCCGCGCATCAATGCCGGCGGACGCATCGGCGACTCAGGCCTCGGCGCGCGCCTGCTGAGCCAATCCAATCCACGTGAAGCCCATAAGATTGCCGAAACGCTGGACCGGCTCAATCGTGAGCGCAAGGCCATCGAAACCCAAACGCTCGACCAGGCGATGGCCGAAGCCGAAGCAGAAGTCGCCAAGGAGCCCGATCTACCGATCATCGTTCTGGGAGCGGAAGACTGGCACAAAGGCATCGTCGGTCTGGTCGCCAGCCGTCTGACAGATCGCTTCCAAAGGCCATCCTGCGTGCTGTCCTGGACCAAGGATGCCGCGACCGGTGAGCTGACAGGAACCGGCTCATTGCGGTCGGTCTCCGGCGTCGATATTGGCCGCGCCGTAAGAGCCGCCGTCGCCGATGGACTGCTGCTCAAAGGCGGCGGTCACGCCATGGCGGCCGGATTGACGGTCGCCCAAAATAAGCTCGCCGAACTGAAAGGTTACCTTGGCAAGGAACTCGCCGAAAGCACGCAGGAAGCGCGCGCCGCCGCGGCTCTTGAAATTGATGGAGCGCTGACGCCGTCGGCCGCAAAGGACGAACTGATCACGCTGCTCGATCGCGCCGGGCCATACGGTCAGGGCAATCCGCAGCCGCGCTTCGTCTTTCCAGCCCACCGCGTCCGGTTTGCAAAAATCGTCGGAGACGCCCACGTCCGCGCCGTTGTCGAGGCTGGAGACGGTTCGCGCCTGGACGCCATCGCCTTCCGCGCAGCCGGTCAGCCGCTTGGCGATTTCCTGCTCGCCGCGAACGGCGGGATGCCGGTCCACATTTGCGGTACGATTCGCCGCGATACGTGGGGCGGACGCAACCGGATCGAATTGACTATCGAAGACGCGGCGGCGTCCGGCAAAGGTAAGAAATAAACTTCCTGTCTTGGTAGGCCCAGGGTTCACCGTCAAAACACGCTATCGATCCGCCCCGAAGGCCTTGGAAAAAAGAAGCAAATCCCCATTTTAGGGGCCCGGACAAAATGTCTTCCGCAGAGGCTTGAATTAGCCAGCGAAGCGAAATATAACCCGGGGCTCGCGCGGTCCCTTCGTCTATCGGTTAGGACGCCAGATTTTCATTCTGGAAAGAGGGGTTCGATTCCCCTAGGGACTGCCAATTTCGCCCGCAATCGCTGCGGATGCCCACCTTTTCCCCCGATATTTGCTATTTCGGCCGATCATCGCATCGGCCCGCATACCGGCGTTGCCAGTGGCTCTTGTAAGTCACGCTATGCCAAACAGTTACCGTAATAACATTATTGATGTTGCATATGCGTGGGGGTTTGCGATGATGAAGCACGGGTGATGGAGCCGGGGACAGCCTGAGCAGTCGGCATTGCTGGATAGGCCGCATTCAGAATGGCAGTCATTGGATTAGTGGCGTGGATAGCGCTGGCCGCACTACGACCCCTGCCCCACGTTTTCGGATTGTACTTTGATTTGTCGCTTAGCTGGCAGACCGGCGGAACTCCTTGTCGGCGACAAACCATGTCCCGCCTTACCGGCGCTGTGATTGGACCCTATATACTTGATAGGTTCACAATTGAGCTTGTCCGCAACGCGGATGCTGCGGACGCTCTTGAAACAAGATGGAGCTCGCTATGACCTTGCCGACAGAAGATTCGCTCTTCAACGAGTTCGCGCAGTCATTCGACAAGCACCGCCCAGTCGAAATGACCTTGAAGGAATATCTGGAGGCTTGCCGGACAGACCCGTCCTGCTACGCCAGTGCTGCCGAGCGCATGATGGAGGCGATCGGCGAGCCCGAGCTTGTCGACACCTCCCGCGACCTGCGCCTCAGTCGCATCTTCATGAACCGGACGATCAAGGTCTACCCGGCCTTCAAAGACTTCTACGGCCTCGAAGAAACAATCGAACGCATCGTCGGGTTCTTCCGTTCGGCCGCACAAGGTCTCGAAGAGCGCAAGCAGATCCTCTACCTGCTGGGCCCTGTCGGCGGCGGTAAGTCGTCGCTTGCAGAACGCCTCAAAGAGCTGATGGAGCATTGCCCCATCTACGTGCTCAAGGCCGGCGATGAAATCTCACCGATTTTTGAAAGCCCGCTGGGCCTCTTCAACCCCGAGCAGATGGCGCCGGTTCTGCTCGAAAAGTACAACATTCCGCGCCGCCGCCTGACCGGCATCATGAGCCCATGGGCCATGAAGCGGCTCGATGAGTATGGCGGCGACTTGTCCAAGTTCTCGGTCGTCAAAGTTTATCCATCGCGGTTGCGCCAGATTGGCATCGCCAAGACGGAACCCGGTGACGAGAACAACCAGGACATCGCCTCACTCGTCGGACGTGTCGACATCCGTAAACTTGAATTCTTCGGTCAGAACGATCCTGACGCCTACTCCTATTCGGGCGGCCTCAACCGCACGACGCAGGGCGTGATGGAATTCGTCGAGATGTTCAAGGCGCCCATCAAGATGCTGCACCCGTTGCTGACGGCAACCCAGGACGGCAGCTACGTCGGCACCGAGAACGTCGGCTCGCTCCCCTACCAGGGCATCATCTTGGCCCACTCTAACGAGAGCGAATGGAAGTCATTCCGCAACAACAAGAACAACGAAGCCTTCCTCGACCGTATCTACGTTGTGTCGGTTCCGTATTCGCTGCGCGCATCCGACGAGAAGAAGATCTACGAGAAGCTCTTGGCTTCCAGTGAGCTCGCCGAGGCGCCATGTGCTCCCGGAACGCTTGAGATGCTGTCACAGTTCTCGGTCTTGTCGCGACTGCGTGAACATGAGAACTCGACGCTCTATTCCAAGCTGCGCGTTTATGATGGTGAAAGCCTCAAAGAAACCGACCCGCATGCGCGGAGCGTTCAGGAATACAAAGACTCAGCTGGCGTCACCGAAGGTATGGACGGCGTCTCAACGCGGTTTGCATACAAGATCCTCTCTGAAACCTTCAACCACGACAACGAGGAGGTCGCCGCCGATCCGGTCCACCTCATGTATGTCCTCGAACAGGCGATCCGCCGCGAGCAGCTCCCGGCCGAGACCGAGGATCGCTATATCGAGTTCATCAAGGAAGAGCTCGGTCAGCGTTACGCCGAGTTCATCGGTAACGAAATCCAGAAAGCCTATCTGGAATCCTATAACGAGTTCGGCCAGAATCTCTTCGATCGATACGTCGCCTACGCTGACGCCTGGATTGAGGACCACGACTTCAAGGATCCTGATACCGGTCAGTTGATGAGCCGCGAACTGCTCGATCAGGAACTCTCCAAGATCGAGAAGCCCGCCGGCATCGCCAACCCGAAGGACTTCCGCTACGAGGTCGTCAAGTTCTCGCTCAGAGCCCGTGCTAAGAACGGTGGCAAGAACCCGAGCTGGACGAGCTACGAGAAGATCCGCGACGTCATCGAGCGGCGCATGTTCTCCCAGGTCGAAGACCTGCTCCCCGTCATCAGCTTCGGTGCCAAGAAGGACGGCGAGACTGAGAAGAAGCACGAGGAGTTCGTCCAGCGGATGATCGACCGCGGCTACACCGCACGCCAAGTCCGCCGCCTCGTCGAATGGTACATGCGCGTCAAGAAGTCGAGCTGACGCCAACAAAGAAGCGTTTCAGCTGGGTTTTCCGGTCAAACCCTGGCAATCTAGCCGAAACGCAATGAACGTCTGACGTTCAGGAAGGATGTTGCTGACGAATGCAGATTGTCGACAGGCGGCGAAACCCGAAGTCGAAATCGCTTGGCAACCGCCAGCGCTTTCTCCGCCGGGCCAAGGCGGAAATCAAGGAAGCCGTTCGCGAAGCGGTCAAGACTCGCAAAGTTTCCGACATCGATGCCGGTGAGGAAGTTCGCATCTCTTCAAAGAGCCTGCGTGAACCGCAATTCTCTCTCGATTCTAAATCGGGCTCGCGCGATTTCGTCCTGCCCGGCAACACCGACATGGTCGTCGGCGATACGATCCCCAAGCCTCCCCCAGGTGGTGGACGCGGCAACAAGGGATCGAAGGAAGGAACCGGCGAGGACGATTTCGTCTTCGCGCTTTCGCGTGAAGAATTCCTCGATGTCTTCTTCGAGGATCTGAAACTTCCCAACCTCGTCAAGGCCAAACTCAAGCAGATCAAATCAGCCGAGTTGACGCGCGCCGGTTTCGCGACCGACGGCCCGCCGTCTAAACTCAATCACGTGCGCACCATGCGCAATTCGCTGGCGCGGCGTATCGCCCTGAACCGGCCCAGCCTTGCCTATCTGGAAAAGCTCGAAGCTGAACTGGCAGAAGCCGAGGCTGAGACGCCGCTCAACGAAGGCAAGGTCAATGAGCTGCGTGAGCGCCTCGCCCGTGTCACGGCCTTGCGCAAGCGCGTTGCCTATCTCGACCCGCTCGACTTGAAATTCAACCGTCACGAACGCCTGCCGAAACCATCGACGCAAGCGGTGATGTTCTGTCTGATGGACGTCTCTGCCTCGATGACCGAGCGCTTGAAGGATCTGGCCAAGCGCTTCTTCATCCTGCTCAACATGTTCCTGCGCCGCCACTACAAGGAAGTGCAGGTCGTCTTCATCCGCCACACCAACGTGGCTCAGGAAGTCGACGAGGAAACCTTCTTCACCGGCCGCGAAACCGGCGGCACCGTCATCTCGACCGCGCTCGTCGAAATGGAGCGCATCATCGAAGAGCGCTACCCCGTGGCCGATTGGAATATCTACGCCGCGCAGGCCTCCGACGGGCACAACTTCTCCGACGACATGGCCGAATGTATCGAGATGTTGCAAACCTCCATCCTCGAACAGTGCCAGTACTTCGCCTATATTGAGGTTGGATCGATCGATGATGGTCCCTATCCATCAAGCGAAGTCTGGGATGGATACGAGGAATTGGTTGGCGAGCATGCCAACTTTGCCATGCGCCGGGTTGCCGAGCCCGGCGACATCTACCCCGTCTTCCGCAACCTGTTTTCGGAGGACGCCAAGGCCAATAGCGGCTAACGAAAGGCGATCACCGGCTTATGCAGAATACCGAACATGCCACTGCCTCGGCCGCCTCCACCAAGCCCTTGTTCGAAGGCAGCGACTGGAACTTCGACCTCGTCAAGAAGGCTTACGACGCGTGCGAGGAAATCGGTCTGGGTGAACTCGGCCTCGATATCTACCCCAACGTGATCGAGGTCATCACCTCCGAGCAGATGCTTGACGCTTACGCATCGATCGGCCTGCCGCGCATGTACCGGCACTGGTCGTTCGGCAAGCACTTCGTTCGCGACGAATTGCACTACCGCAAAGGCGCCCGCGCGCTGGCCTACGAACTCGTTATCAACTCCGACCCGTGCATCAACTACATCATGGAGGAAAACTCCATGACGATGCACACGCTCGTGCTTGCCCATGCCGCCATGGGCCACAACCACTTCTTCAAGAACAACTACCTGTTCCAGGAGTGGACGAGAGCCGACGCGATCCTCGACTATCTCGACTTCGCCAAGACCTACGTCGCCCGTTGCGAGGACCAGCACGGTCCCAACGCCGTCGAGCAGGTGCTCGATGCCGCCCACGCCCTGATGCAGCAGGGGATCAGCCGCTACCCGGGCTCCAACCGGACGGTCTCTCTGGCACGCGAACGCGAGCGCGCGCGTGAACGGCATCTTTACGAGCAGCAGTCGTTCAACGATCTTTGGAGAACCGTTCCGCAAAAGCGCCAGGAAGAAGACGCTGACAGCGCAGAAGACGCCCAGCCGTCGAGTGCGGCAGGTGGCTCGCAGCTGCGGTTGCCGGAAGAAAACATTCTCTACTTCCTCGAAAAGACAGCACCCAAGCTGGCCGACTGGGAACGCGAAATCCTGCGCATCGTTCGCAATCTGTCGACCTATTTCTACCCGCAGCGCCAGACCAAGGTGATGAACGAGGGCTGCGCGACGTGGACCCACTTCCACATCATGAACCGACTCTACGACAAGGGGCTTCTGACGGAAGGCTCGATGCTGGAGTTCCTGCACAGCCACTCCTCCGTCACCATGCAGCCGGCCTGGAACGACCGCAGATATTCCGGCCTCAACCCCTACGCGCTGGGCTTCGCCATCATGCGCGACATCGAGCGCATGACGACCGAGCCGACCGACGAAGACCGCGACTGGTTCCCCGATATTGCTGGCAACGGCGACCCGGTCGGTACATTGAAGCAGATCTGGGCGGAGTTCCGCGACGACAGCTTCATCCTTCAGTTCATGTCGCCGAAGGTGATCCGCGACTTCCGCCTCTTCAACATTCACGACGAGTCTCAGCGCCCGCAGGTCTTTGTTTCAAACATCCACAATGAGCTTGGATACCGTCAGGTCCGCCAGGCCCTGTCGAAGCAATACTGCGTCTCTTCGCTCGATCCCGATCTGCAGGTTATCGAGGCCGATTTGCAAGGCTCGCGCCGCCTCGTAGTGGCTCACAATGTCCGTAACGGCGTCCTCCTTGACCGCGCCAATTGCGAGCGCACGCTCTATCACCTGGCAAGGCTGTGGGGCTACCGCGTCAAACTGATCGAAATCGATTATGAGACGGGCAAGGTTCTCAAAGAACACGAGAACCTTCGCATGCCCTAAGCCGCGGCTAGCGTTTCGTGCGGTCAGCGCATCCGGCGCAAATACTCCGCAGCATTCGCGATGCAGATAAGAAAACGGCGCTCCCAACGGAAGCGCCGTTTGTGTTTGCAGTTCAGGTCGCACGGGCCCGGATCAGCGGTCGCCCGGCCATGTGAATTTCTGCGGAGCGTTGTACGAGTAGCTGTAAGATGGCTTGTAGGCCTTCTTCTTGGCTGGCTTGTAGTACTTCGCTTTGCGGCGCTTCTTCTTCGACGGCTTCTTGTAGGTCGAGTAGCCAGGGTCGCCCCAGAAGTTCGAATAGCCGCCCGAATACCCACCAGAATACTTCTTGCGACGCGTCTTCTTGGTCTTGGCGTAAGAGCGCGCCGGCGTGCTGCCGGTAATGGCAATGCGCGTACGGGCCTTCCCGTGCTTGCTGACCAGCGAATAGAATTTCTTGGCATGCGATGGCGACAGACGGATGCAGCCGTGCGAGGCCGGACGCCCAAGGGCCTTGGTCGCGTAGGTGGCGTGGATCGCATAGCCGCGATGGAAGAAGACGGAGTGCGGCATCGGCGCATTGTCGTACTTCTTCGAATAGTGCATCCGCGTCATCCACTGCGGACGGTAGTTGCCGGTCGGCGTGTGATATCCGCCGCGGCCCGAAGAGATCTTCCAGGTGTACTTGGTCTGGCCGTTTTCCTTCACCGTCATGGTCTGCGATGACAGGTTGATGGAAGCCCGAAGCGTCGGCCGCGCCGGTTTCGGTTTCGGCTTCGCGGCTTCGACGGCCGTAATCTTGACGCCGCTCGGCTTGGCCGGCTCTTCGGTTTCGGCTTTCGCCAATTGAACGGTTTTGCCGGGTTCGATTTTGGTGGCTGGGACCGTCTCGACGGTTTCAGCGACCGCGAAGGTTGCGCACGGGACGGCCAGCGCCATGGCTGCCGTCGCCGCGTAGAAAAACTTTGGTGCCCGCATCGTCTACTCTTACTCCAACGCTATACACAATCCCCGGCGAAGCTTGGCCCCTGCCGGGTGCTACTCATCAGGACAAAGACAAGCAGAACGTTATCGAGATGCGACTGCTGAATGATTAATTTGAGAGACTTTTTAAGCGCTTCGCCAATCTTTCTCATATCGGGACATAAGGTAGTGAGTTGTTAATGGTGTCGGTTTTGTTGGAAGGCCTAGTTTAAATATCTCACGCGGCTGTTCTGCGCTTGCAGCGCAGGCCGCTCCGACAGGGCGGCACTTATGCCGGGTCGCCTTGCTCCCCGGCCCTGCGGGCCGATCCGTCATGGACAACGCTGATGGCTTGTTGTCATGGCCCGGTTGCCATGTGGGCAACCGAAGAGCCCAAAAAAAGTGTACGGCGCCGGATGCACGAGGCGCAGCCGAAGCGTGGGCATCCTTGCTCAACACAAGCTTGCGCAGTGTTGACGAACGAAGGCGCCAAAAGAAAAACTTTTTCCTACCGGATCTGAATACGCGTCCGACCCGGACCGTACCGCCGCACCAGCGAAAAAAGCCGTCGCGCTGCGCTCGGGTGAAGCCTGACGCAGCCATGCGAAGCGCGTCGCCCAAGGTTCCGTGTTTCGGTGGTTCCGTGGATCGCATAGCCGCCCCGGAAGAAGATGGAGTATGGCATCGGCGACCAATGATACTTGCGCGAGTGCCACATGCGTTCCAGGCGCACCGGCCGATAATGTCCCGACGGCGTGTTATAGCCGCGCCGGCCCGTTGAAACCGCCCAGGTGTGCATGAGCTGCCCATGGACATAGACATTCATCGTCTGCGAGCCCTTGCTGATTTTGACGGTGACGCCAGCAAGAGCAGAATTCGCCGAGCCGCCAAAAAGCACCAGTGAAAAAATCGCGGCAACCGCGAGAGAAAAGAGATTTTTACGCATTACAAATGACCCCTTCATGTCTTCAATAATCTGGTGCGGCAGGTCTCCAGCCCGCCGCTCAAAGGATGCATGTTCGTCCGCTGCAGCCTCAGCGCACCCAGCCCGATTGTTAGCCATAATGTCGCCGCAAACAACCTGCGCCCGGCAAGATTTCACCGTCAGCAAATGAATTTGCAGTGACCGGAACCTGGCAGTAAGCAGGCGCGGCGGAGGGACTTTGCGCTGGAACAAGCCGAATTTGCATGGCAGCGATAGCCGCGCATTCCAGCTCCGCCGCCGATGCAGCAAGCAGGCTGGATACGATGCTCTTAGTTGAACAGCATCTCGAAGAACGACTTCGGTTTCCGCCGCCGCCGATTGGCGCGGCGTTTTCTGGGTCGGCTATTGGTAGCGTTGAAACCGAACGTACCGTCTTCAGCCCAAGGAGCCCAGCTTGGGGTACCATCCGAATAGCGCCGACGGCGCCGCGTCTTGCTACCCGCCAACGACGGAGAGGTCAGACCCTGGCGCAACTGGAACTGATCGGTCACGCCATCGACGCTGGCAACCGTCACAGTACCGTTTTCCGACCACGTCCAGCCGGCGACTTTCTTGCCCTGCCGATGCGGCTCGATCGCGACGACGCTTTGGGTGCGCAGGTCAATAATCGCCGCGTGCTCCATTTCTTCGGGCCCTTTCGGACCTTCGATGACGCCGCTGTGGTAGGTGAGAACGCCAATCTTGCGGAACGGTTTGTCCTTCTCCTCCCAGGACAACAGGCGCGGCTTGCCTTCGCCCATCATTTCAAGCGGCACACGCAGTTTGGGCACGCTCGGGTTGATCGCAAAATAGCGCCCCGCGTTGACGATCACTTGCCAATCATTCGTCCCAAGCCCTTCGACGACCGTGTCTCCGACGACGGCGTCAGCAACGCCAAGGCGGGTCAGATCGTCAAGCGCGCGCTTGAACCCCGGCCTTGCTGCGACGGCCTGCTTGAGGTCCGCGATGGCCGCATCGATATCGCCGAGCGCTTCGTCGGTCGCCGCCTTGGCCCACAGCACATCGGCATCCTTGGCATCGAGCTTCGCCGCCGTGGCAAGGTCGCTCCGCGCGATCTCGGGCTGGCCGGACCGCGTGTAAGAGTAACCGCGATAGGCAAATGCGACGGCTGAGCGCGGATTGATTTCGATGGCCCGGTTGAGATCGCTCAGCGCCGCGTCCGGCACGTTGGCCAGGATGTGCGCCAGTCCACGCGCTTCGAAGCCCTTCGCCTCTTGCGGGCGCAGTTCCTGATAGCGGGTGAAGTCGGCGATAGATTCTTCCAGTTTGCCGAGCGTCAGGTAGGCGTCGCCGCGCAGCATGTAAGCATCGGCGTTGGCGATATCGAACGCGATCGCGCGCGACAGATCCTCGATCGCCTCGGCATAGTGGCCGACCTTCAGCTTGGCTTCCGCGCGGTCGCGATAACCGGCGGCAAATCTAGCATCCGAGCCGACAGCGCGCGAGAAATCGCGAATGGCAGCGTGCGGGCGATTAAGCACGAGTTGCGCGCGCCCGCGGCCGGCCAAAGGTGCGGCTGCTTCCGGGATGAGCTTGATGGCCTGCGTAAAGTCCCGGATCGCCTTTTGTGGCTTGCCGACCTGCATCAGAGCGCCGGCCCGGTTGTTGTAGGCGGCGGCATATCCAGGAGCCAGCACCAGCGCCCGGTTGAAATCCTTGATCGCTTCGCCGGGCAGACCGAGCGCGAGGAGAAGATTGCCGCGGTTGTTATAGGTTGCCGCGTATTCGGGGAACAGCTCGACCGCCTTGTTGAAGTCGTCGATGGCTTCGCGCGTCTTGCCGAGCCGCACAAAAGCGACGCCGCGGTCATTGAGGATGGTGGCGCGCCGGTCGTCCGGCAGCGTGCGGTCGTTGAGCGCGGCAGTGTAATGCTCGATGGCTTCGGGAGATTGTCCGCGCTGCAGAGCAAGCGCACCATTGCGGACGTTGAGTTGCGTTTCCTGGCCGACAGCTGCGATGGCCGAAGTCGACGCCACCATCGGCAACAGGGCCGCCAGTGTAACAGCCAGAATGGCTTTGTCTCGTCTCGCGAATTTGCCGCTGCGCGTCGTCATCCTGAAGTCCGGTTCAACCTGTGCGTGACTATACAATTCAATTGCCGTTGCTGTCATGAAGACGCGCAATCCGAATATCGAATGGCCTTATAGCAGCATTCGGCCCTCAGTGTGTGGCATCAAGGCGGCATCGGACGCGGAAGGTCGGGGATTTCGGCGCGATCAGTTCTGTTTGCGCGCATAAAGATCGCGCATCACCGACGGCACCATTTCCGGCAGGTCTTCTGCGATAAGCCCCGGCCCGAACCGGTTGGCGCATTCGCCGTGGATCCAAACCCCGGCACAGGCGGCTTCGAACGCCGGCATTCCTTGCGCCAGCAGACCGGTAATCAGGCCCGCTAGAACATCGCCCGACCCAGCCGTCGCCAGCCATGGCGGGGCGTTCGTGTTGATTGCCGCTCGGCCGTCCGGTGCAGCGATGACGGTATCGGGGCCTTTCAAGAGGACGACAGCGCCAGCTAGGCTAGATGCGGCACGCACACGCTCCAGCTTTGAGGGCACGTTGGCCAATTCATCACCAAAGAGGCGTCTGAATTCCCCCTCATGTGGCGTCAATACGACCGAGCGTTCAGGTTTATGTTGGATGGCTGAAAACAACATTTTCGCCAAGTTCGGAGGAGCCCCCTCTTTCTCTTCGGCTGGTTTGTATTGAGTCCAGCCGCCGCCCGAACCAGTTCCTAAAGAACGCTGAGCAAAAGACATAAGCGCATCCGCGTCGAGCACAGCCTGTGCGGTGGAGCCCATTAGCGTCTCAAAAACTTTGGAGCACGTTCGGTTGTCCGGTTTAACGTAACCGGCTTCTGGATCTTCGCCGGGCCGCTTATCGACACCTGCGCCTGGCCCGATCAGCAGAACATTCTTGCGCTTGTCTTCGAGCAGGCGCGCCAGCGCCTCAGCATCGGGGCATGGCTCAAGCATGATCGCGGTTAGCTGCGCAGCGTTTTCCGCAAGGGCGTTTTCTGGCGATGCAACCGTAACGAGGCCGGCACCGACCCTCAAAGTGGCGCGCGCCGCGAGCCGCGCTGCGCCTGTCCGATGGGCGGGACCTGAGACAACGACCGCGTGACCGCGCTTGTATTTGTGGCTGTCGATACCGGGAACAATGAACAAATTGAGCCAGAAACCATTCGGCTGATTAACTGTCAGGCCAACCAGGCCCAATTCTTCCAGTACCCCATCCGGTATCCCAATATCAGCCAGCACGACGCGCCCGCACAGGTCTCGCCCCGGATAGAGGAGATGCCCCGGCTTCAGCCGGAAAAAGGTGACGGTGCGGTCGGCTCGCAGCACATGCTCGCCAAGCGCTTGCCCCGTCGTGCCGCTCAATCCCGAGGGGACGTCGACCGCCAGTAGCTCGCAGCTCCTAGTGCTGTTGCAGATCTCGATGAGTTTGCCGGCTTCGCCCTCGATGGCCCGCGCAAGACCGGCCCCGAAAATCGCATCGATGATGAGGCCGGCGCGTTCAACATCTTTGTGAGCTTCACCAAGAGCAGCGACATCCCCCATTTCGCCCCACCGCTGCGCCATCTCGGCAGCATCACCCTTGAGATTCTCTACCGCACCAAGCAGATAAACGCCGACGTCATAGCCGCGCTCTTTGAGATAGCGCGCCGCCACGAACCCATCGCCACCGTTGTTGCCAGGCCCACACAACACGATGATCCGAGCGCCGTGATCCACCATCTTGACCGCTTCGTCGGCCACCGCCCGGCCGGCGTTTTCCATCAACGTCAGGCTGGGCACGCCCATCTGGACGGCCAGACGATCGGCTTCCGCCATCTGCTCGTTGGTCAGAATTTCGAGAGGAAAATCCTCCATCACCGCCTCCAAAACGGCTAGGACGCTCAAAAACTAGCCACGACAACCCCGAATAGGCTGGCTAAATATTATGCAGTCAGCCTATTTTTCAGTCTAAGTCTGAAAATTCAGACGAATTCGTGCCAAACGGACAGGCAGCAAAGCCTTAAAAACAAAAGAACTTATTTCCCATTCAACATTTGGCACGGAGCATGCTAACCATCGCGCGTCAACTGCAGCGGCCAGATCAGTCTGACCGTGCAGTCAATGGAGGTCCAGGGAAACATGAAGAAGATCGAAGCGATCATTAAACCGTTCAAACTCGATGAAGTGAAAGAAGCGCTGCAGGAAATCGGCCTTCAGGGCATCACCGTCGTTGAGGCGAAAGGATTTGGCCGCCAAAAGGGACACACCGAACTGTATCGCGGCGCCGAGTACGTCGTCGACTTTCTCCCGAAAGTGAAGGTCGAGGTCGTACTTGCTGATGAATTGCTCGACAAGGCCGTCGAAGCGATCCAGAAAGCGGCCAAGACCGGGCGCATCGGCGACGGCAAGATCTTCATCTCGAACGTTGAAGAGGCTATTCGGATCAGAACCGGCGAAACAGGTTCGGAAGCCGTCTAACCTCCGCACCCCACCACCAAGACTACCTTCCCTGCCTGCAAACCAACACGTTTGCCTGCACTTCTCCAAGAAACTCTACTCGCTCAAAATACGGGGAGACTCTATGAAAACCGCAGCTGATGTTGTCCAGCTTATCAAGGACAAAGACATTAAGTTCGTCGACTTCCGCTTCTCGGATACACGCGGAAAAATGCAGCACGTCACCGCTGACGCCTCCTGCATCGACGAAGAATTGCTTGATTCCGGTTACGCGTTCGACGGCTCGTCGATCGCCGGCTGGAAAGGCATCGAAGCCTCCGACATGCTTTTGATGGCCGACATGGAATCGGCGCACATCGATCCCTTCTTCGCTCAGACAACGTTGGCTTTGTTCTGCGACATCCAGGAGCCATCCACCGGCCAGGCTTACGAGCGCGACCCGCGTTCGATCGTCAAGAAAGCCGAAGCTTATATGAAGTCGACCGGCGTCGGTGACGCTGTGTACTTCGGCCCAGAAGCCGAATTCTTCATGTTCGACGACGTCCGCTTCTCCGCTGAGCCATACAACACGGGCTTCCGCGTCGACTCGACCGAATTGCCGTCCAACTCGGGCACCGAGTACGAGATGGGCAACCTCGGCCACCGTCCGCGCACCAAAGGCGGTTACTTCCCGGTTCCTCCGATTGATAGCGCCCAGGACATCCGTTCCGAAATGCTCGCCGTCATGGGCGAAATGGGCGTCTCGGTCGAGAAGCACCACCACGAAGTTGCGGCTGCCCAGCACGAGCTCGGCATCATGTTTGCGCCGATCACCACGATCGCCGACCACCTGCAGATCTACAAGTACGCGATCCACAACGTCGCTCAGGCCTACGGCAAGACGGCAACCTTCATGCCGAAGCCCGTATTCGGCGACAACGGCTCGGGCATGCACTGCCACCAGTCGATCTGGAAAGACGGCAACCCGGTCTTCGCCGGCGACAAGTACGCCGATCTGTCGGAAACCTGCCTGTTCTACATCGGCGGTATCCTGAAGCACGCCAAGGCCATCAACGCTTTCACCAATGCTTCGACCAACTCCTATAAGCGTCTGGTTCCAGGCTACGAAGCACCGGTTCTGTTGGCCTACTCGGCCCGCAACCGTTCGGCCTCCTGCCGTATTCCTTACACCACCAGCCCGAAAGCCAAGCGCATCGAGGTCCGCTTCCCGGATCCGACCGCTAACCCATACCTGGCATTCGCAGCCATGCTGATGGCCGGTCTCGACGGCATCAACAACAAGATCCATCCGGGCGATCCGATGGACAAGAACCTCTATGATCTGCCGCCGGCCGAGCTGGCCCAGATCCCGACGGTTGCAGGCAGCCTGCGCGAAGCTCTCGAAAGCCTCGACAAGGACCGTGAGTTCTTGAAAGCCGGCGGCGTCTTCACCGACGACACCATCGACGCTTACATCGAGCTCAAGATGGAAGAGAACATGCGGTACGAAATGACGCCGCACCCGGTTGAATTCGACCTCTACTACTCGGTCTAATTCGATCCATTTCACGGATTGCAATAACGGGAGCCTGGGCCATCAGCCCGGGCTCTTTTTTGTCTTCCTGGCTGAAGTTAGTGGCGAGTACCGGTGAAACGGCGCCTGGGAGCCTCGACAAGGCGCCGGTGCGGCCGAACCCATATCGGGAGCCATCCCCGTTCCAAGCTGCCGCACAGCTCGACGAGAGCCGACCTGGGCCTCCCAGTGGGCGGGCGGCTGCAGCTATGACAGGTGGTGAGGTGGTGAATGACTCAAGGCTTGCCGCTCACGCAGGCCGTCGATGAGCCTATGCGATCATCCACGCGGTCAAAAAATCGATTTGAGATCTAGAAGTAGAGCAGGACCACGGCAAATCCGAACGAGAGCGCGACATAGCTGAAGCGGGCGCTATGGTTGGAAATCCATTGCATCGCGCGATCTGGCATTGCCGACCACTGCAGATTGGCCAGACATCCCGCAGCAACCCCGCCGACAAATCCGATTGCCGTCGACGATGGGTCGAGCATCAAACCCAGATCCGGCATCCTCAGGTGCATCACGGCATCGAGGAATGCATGGTAGTCGACGTTCCCCTGGGCAACGAACCGTACGCCAAGGATGATGCCGACCAGAATTAGGATATCTGAAACCAAGCGAGTCATTGCAGCCAACTGGTACTCAACGCGGAAAACAGGCGGTTGGGCCGCCAAGTCGTTACAATACCCCCATTATTCTCAAGCCTTCGTTAACTCGGCCGCATGTCTGTCGCGTCGGCTGCGCAATCGAAGCAACGGCCCCGAACCGCGAACGTTTTGAATTCCTTGACAATGCAGTCCGTTGGCCCGGGCGCAGGTCCGCTTGGTGCGCAGCTTTTGAAATATATGATTGCCAAATTCGGAATTGATTCTGTGCGCTGCAAAGACGAATCCCGGTTGACAAGAAAGCCTCGCAGGAGCACGATTAACTCAACGACTGAATAGGAGGTTTACGAAAATGACGCCGCCTGGTCGAATTTAAGGACTGAAATACGCTGCGATATAAATTGGGCGTTTTCGGTCCATTCGAAACATAGCTAAAACTTTTTTGCAGGCCGAGTTCGGCAAAAGCCAAAGTTCTTGTAGTCTGTGAAAGCGGATACACCACAGCAAGTAGCAGCGGAACATCTGCCATGCGCGCTGCTCCGAGAAAACTGGTGGATCCGAACAGAGCCTGAATGAAACCTGATGTAATCGGGTAGGTGCCGACGGCGGAACAAATGCCAAAATAATTCGCCATTTCGATTTCCGCGCTGGCGGATCGAATTCAAAAGTCGAATTAAAGCGCAAATCGTCCGCAAAACAGATTGCACCCGAAACCAGATTGCAATGATGGAGCCCGGGAGATCTATTTTGATCTCCGCGGGCTCTTGATTTTTGTGGCTTGATTTGTATTTCGGGAATTGAATTTTAATTGAGCGCTTTTGTCTATTTCTATTGTTTTGAATAAGCGCAATAGGCCGATCCGAAATATCGCCTCGGGGCTGCGGGCTGCGACCTGAGAAGGTGTGCTGAGGCTGAGCGCTGGTGTCTTAGCCGCGATAGGGCCTTCGCACCTGCATCAATTTCCCTGTGACGCCGCCTTGATCGCCTCCGGCAGGACCGCACCGAAGAGTTCGATTTCATCCGGCTGGCTGGTCGAAACACGGATGCAGCGGCTCAGCGGTTCCACGCCCGGCATCCTGATAAACACGTCCCGCTTCAGCGTTTCCTCCAGGATGCGCCGCGCATAGGCCGTATCGCGCCCGCAGTCGATGGCGACAAAATTCGTCGCCGAGGCCAGCGGCTGAAGCCCGTTCACGGTGGCAATTTCGGCAAGTCGTTGGCGCGCCGCAGCAATCCGCCCGACGGCGTCCTGAAGGCAAGCCTGATCCTTGATCGCAGCCAACGCCGCAACCTGGCCCAGGCGATTGATGCCGTAGTGGTTGCGGACCTTGTCGAACGGCTTGATCAGTTCCTTAGCACCTAAGGAATAACCGATCCGCGCGCCCGCCATGCCGTAGGCCTTCGAGAACGTGCGGTAGCGGATGACTTGCCCATTACCGGTATCGATCGGTGGCAAGGTCCCTTCAGGCGCCGTTTCGCAGTACGCTTCATCAAGCAGCAGCAGCGTCTCTTCCGGCAGGTTCGCAATCAGCTGGCCGATCTCGTCCGCCGTCCACCAAGACCCCATCGGATTGTCGGGGTTGGAGACGTAAAGGATCTTGGCTTTCTCCTTGCGCGCCGCCTCAAGAAGCGCGGCAAGGTCTTCCTTGTCGTCGCGGTAGGGCACCTTGACGAGCCGTCCAGCGTGTCCGGCGACATGATAGTTGAACGTCGGATAAGCCCCATCCGAAGTCACGACCGTCTCACCGGGGGCTAGGAACAACGCGCACGACAGCCCGAGGAGCCCGTCGATCCCCTCGCCGATGACAACGTTGTCGACGCCGACCCCGTGATGCTCGGCAATCGCCTGCCGCAGCTCGTAGCTCTCCGGATCGGCATACATCCAATTGCCGAAGACAGCCTCCTGCATCGCCTCGATGACCGAAGGCGCTGGCCCAAAGCCGCTTTCGTTGGCGCCGAGCCGGGCCTTGAATTTCTCAGCCCGAGCGCGCTCCAGGGCTTCCGGACCGGTAAACGGCACGGTGGCAGGCACAATGGCAGCATGGTCCGTCAGGAAGCGGGATCGCACGGTCATAGGAGGCACAGCTCCGCAAGTTCGCGACGCATCTTGGCTGGCAGCGCCGCAAGCTCTGAGCCACGACTGCCGCCAAGGTCCGCTGGAGCCTCTTCGCTCGTCAGGTAGCGCCAACCCTGAAAGGCCCGCCGCGTCACCGGGTAGACCGGCACAAGCTCCGGGTCGAGCAGGATATGGCAGCACTGCCGGCCGTCGGCCTTGGCGCCGTCCTCGAAGCCGACAAGCCGCTGGCGCGCCTGGATCACGCCCTTGATCACCCAGTAGAGCGAGCCGCCGTCGAGAAGCTCTTCGGTCTTCTTGGGCGTCTGGTGCGTCGAATGGAACAAACGCCCCGGCTTGCCGCCCTTTTTGGCTTCCGCAAGCCGCCCCGCCTGCCATTGGGCAAGATCGGCCACCGAATGGGCGCCGACACACAACTTGACGAGATGGATGGTCATCGAGAAGGCCTTGGTTGGATGAGCTTCGGACGGCTGGCAGGATGCGGGCGAACCTTCAGCTGAGCGCCGATTGAACAATCCCACCGTCCGCAGCGCAAGTGACCGAGGCCCTCAAAGCGTGGATGAACGGCGCTGTCGCAGCCACGACTTCTGCCGCCAGCACTTCTCCCCGCGCTCCTTAAGTTTTCCGGCGGCTTTCCGCATGAAACCTGAAGAAAGCCGTTGACACGCCTCACTGAAGCCCGCTTTACAGGGTCGAAGTCGTGTGAGTTGCTGCGGTGCCGCAACGGGCGCCTTAACTCTCAGGAGCACACGGGTCTGTACCGACGAAGCGCAATGATTGCTCTAGTGACCCTTCTATCAGGGTGCGCGATCTCGCCTACGCCATCGATCACCACCGGCGCCACCGAACCGGAACTCACGTGCGGTCGCCTCATCGGCCGTATGCAGGTGCGCATTCTTAGTTTGCGCAGCGAAGGCTCAAGATCCCAGACGACGTCCCTCTCTCGCCAGCTCCAGTCGGTCGGCTCCAGCACCGGAATGACCAAGGGCCAGGGGCTCGACCCCCAGTCGAGACAGGCGCAGGAGCTTGCCGAACTCCAGCAAATGAATGAGCAGCTCAAAAAGATGGGCTGCAAGACCTTCGATCTCGCCGCTGAATTGCAACAGACCGATTATCGGGTGACACCACGCCCGCGGTAAAGCCCGCGATCTGCTTCGCCGCGGATAAGGCAGGCCACCCGGTTTAGTCAACGCTCGTGATCATGCTCAGGCCCGCTGTCGCGCTGGTCCAGGAAGCAGCCGCTTCGTCCGACCGGTCAGCCAATAGCCCAGCAAGCCGATCCATTCTCGGACACCGAGATCGAACCGCTCCAGCCCCGCCGGGATCGAGGCAAACATCCGCACCAGATCGCGTTCGTCGCGCGTCCTGAAATCGACCGGCGCAGCGGTGACGTGAAATCCTAACGCCTCGAACACGCCGACAGAACGCGGCATGTGATAGGCCGAAGTCACCAGTAGCCAGCGATCGGTCTTCTGCGGCTTCAAAAGCGCCTTGGCGTACTTCCCGTTCTCGAACGTGTTGCGCGCCTTGTCCTCCAGAACGATGCGGTCCGGCGCAATCCCGGAATCTTCCAAGAACTGCCCGACCGGCCCCGCGGCATCCGAACCGCTCCCGATCAGCCCGCCGACACCGCCCGTGAAAACGACCTTGGCTCCCGGATAACGCCGCGCCAGCCGTACGCCCTCCGTCAAGCGTTCAGCCGCTTCGTTGATGGCAAGCCCGGGTCGTCCTTCGCTCACCCACCCGTCTTCGAACCCGCCCAGTATGATGATGCCCGTGACTGGCTCTCTCGGCGCCGGCAGTTTCACATCTGCGAAACGTTCCTCCAGCGGATAGACGAAATAGTTGCCGACTGGCAGAAACCCGCCCGCCAAAAGCAGCACGAAACCCAAACCCGCCAACCCAAATCCAAGCCGCCTTTTCCGCGTCGCCGCAAGCACACCGAAACCGATCAGCAGCAAAAGCACGCTGAGCGAGGACGGCTGCACAAAGAGCCAGAAGATTTTGGTCAAGACGTAGAACATTTTGCCTGCTGGAGATTGGTCGCGAACTCGGTCGCGACCGTGCCTGCCATCATGGAGTTGGGTATAGATTAGCCGTTCGACACGGATGTGCATGCCGGGCAACTCATCGCAGGCTTAACAGCATTCCCGCGGCAGTGTTGTGGCCGCGCCATATCGGCAAAGCGCGATTCGAGGCTAAAGCGCGGCTCGCACAAGACTTTCAACGCCTGATTCGCTATAACCGATTCGCATGGGGGCGTTTGAATTGGGCGATTTCAACACCAAAAGCGAAGAGGTCGCGCAGCGCCCCAGTAGGGTGCCATGGCCACCGTTGCTTTTCGCAGCAGCGGTCTTCGCGGCAATCGGGCTCCAGCGAGCGTTTCCGCTTGCATGGCCGGGCATCGACGATCTGGCCGCCCGGATCGTCGGCCTGTCGATCGGCGCCCTCGGCATCGGGCTTATCGTCTGGGCGGCCGTCACGATGGCCCGCGCGAAGACGACGGTGCTGCCGCATAAAGGGTCCAGCGTACTTGTGTCTTCCGGGCCGTTCGCTCGGTTCAGAAACCCGATCTACCTCGGTGATGCCATGATTCTCCTTGGCCTGGCCGAGCTGACGAAAAACATTTGGTTCGTAATGCTGGTGCCGCTCTTCATCGGGCTTGTCACGTGGCTTGCGATCCTGCCGGAAGAACGGCACCTCGAAGCAAAGTTTGGCGATGCGTACAAGGACTACAAAGCCAAGACAAGGCGTTGGGTCTGACAACTGAAATGAGCCAGCAAACAGGATGCTGACGCATGAGCCGCAATTACGCTGAAATGGAACGCGAGTTCCTGGAAAATCTGAAAGCCGATACCGGGCGCGACCTTGCCGAATGGATGGCGACGATCGACGGACAATCGTTTGCCCACCGCAATGACGCGATCGATTGGCTGCGCCAGCAGGGCTTCTTGTTTGCCTGGGCCTCCTGGCTCGAACGCATCCACAACAACGGCGGCGATCCGATCTACTGCTCGATAGGCTCCAAGCCAGCCGTCACGGTGCGCGAGACAGCACCAAGGCAGCAGGCAGCGCCTTCAACGCAACCTGCTCAGCCCGCACCCGCCACCGCAACTCGCTCGGAAGTCGCCGAAAGCTCGTCCTCCTCAGCCATCGTGTTGGAGCGGCCGCTGCCACCGTTGACGCCGGCAAGGCCGGCGCTGCGGCTCGTTCATTCTCGCGAAGTCGAAAAAGAAACCGCTGCACACGCGCCGCCGCAGGATTTGTCGTCAGCACCTCCTGCTGTCTCAATGCCGTCGGCAGTAGCCAAGCCGCGAAGTAGCGCGCCAACGTCGCCGCAAGTCGCTGCCATCATCGCGTCGGCCAAAGCCTACGCACCGCTTGCCGGATTCGTCGTTCGGCGCATTTTGGAAACAGCGCCCGATTGCGAAATCAAAGCCTCCGGCAAGCACATCACCTTCCAAGCCGGCGCACTGCCGTTTGCGCTCCTCGCTGTCGGCAGCAAGGATCTGCGGCTTGCCTTCGCCGGTCCGGATGGCGTCTGGACCGCCCCGGTCGAGAAAGTTCGCTTGCCCAAGACAGCGGGCAACGTCTCGCCAAGCCTGACGCACATGCTGGTGCTGACCGACGCCAGGCAGATCGATGCCGCCTTCGATAGCCTGTTGAGCGAGGCCTATCGCCGGACCCCGGCTCTCGAACGCCAATAAAAAGACAAGCAAAATCAACGCTTGGAAACTTTATTGCCAAGATAGAATTGCCAATCGCCGCGCCTGCAACCATCTCAATGCCATGTTCTTTTGCATTATGGCACCGTGGTTGGAGGATCCCCGATGTCGTTTCTGAAACGCTCAAAAGTCTTAACGGCGACGAGCCTGTCAGCGCTGTGCTGCCTGGCCGGCGCTGAGCTTGCGCACGCCCAGACCTCCTACCGCGACTCCATTGGCGACTATCTCGCCAAGGCGACCGGCATGCAGGCCGAGGCGCAGGAAACGCAAAAGGAGGCCGCTCAGGCCGCCCCTGCCGCAGACCCGCGCGCCGGTGACAAGTCTTACGAGCAGGCCCGCGACTTGATGCGAGCCATCGACGCTATTCTCCAGGACACAGCAAAGCAGCGTTCCGACGCGCGCAAGCTTCCCGGCAAGGACGAATTCATCGTCACCCCGATCTGGACGGAAACACGCGAAGACCGCGAAAACCGCATTCGCGATTTGCTCGATAGCGCCCTCGGTATCGTTACCGACGCTCCTGTTGTCGAAGTGCAAAAGAAGGTCGAACTTCTCCGCCGCAACATCCGCGAGCTTGAAGACAACATTGTCACGTTGAAAGAGCGCCAGCTGACGGCACCCGAGGACGGGATGCTGCCGGGCATGCTCACCGATACGGTGGCGAGCCTTGAATCGGAGATCAAGGACACCCGCGAACGCATCGAAAAGAACAAGGCTGAGATCGCCAACGCCAAGAAAGAGATCCGCAGCGCGCTCGTCAAATCCGGCATCGAGTTGGGCGACGATCAAATCGACCTGCTGCTCGATAGTGTGCTCTCAGGAGATCTCGTTCGTCTCGTTGCGGCGTTCAATGCCGCCAAGCTGATCGACGGCCAACTGGCCGACCGCCTCTCCGCCACTGGCGAAAATATGAACGCGGCGCGCAAGTACTTCGCCATGCACGCGGCGCTTTTCGCCATGCTCGTCCACGCGCAGCAGTCGACGATTTCCAAGATCGATAAGCACTACCTGCCCAAGCTCGATGCGATCCTCGGCGACATCAAAGCCGCGCGCGCCAAGACGCAAAAGCTGATGCGCTCAGGCGGCAACCGGCCCGACCAGATCCGCGCCCTGGAAGGAAACCTGAAGAGTCAGAAGATCGCCGAAGAGGCCGCCCGCGGATATCGCAAGTATCTTGCCCAGCAGCGCGAACAATTAGCCGAAGCGCGTTCTCGCGCGACCCACGATCTGCGTATCGCCGACAACACGTTCGAAACCGTCGAGGCGAGCTTCCAGCTGCGCACATTGATGCGCGATGCCGCCGCGTCCTTTGAGGCGATCCAGAAGCTCGAAGCGCCGACCTTCGATCAGATCTTCAAGAACGAAGAGCTGCGTCAGGAATTCGAGAACCTGACACGCAAGCTGGATGTGCCGACGAGTTGAGGCGCGCTCGGCGCCTGAGGCCGCCGTCGTAGAACTTGATTTCCCCGCTCCGCTCGCCAATGCACCGATCTGTCATCCTAGGCTTCATGCCTAGGATCCATCTTGCATTCGAGGGAATAGGTCTCGGAATGCTTCGCCACCAGCGACAGCATCACACCTGAAGAACTGTCAGAAGTCGCGCGCGTCTGCCCTTCCACTCCACGATCAACCGTTAGGTTTTAAAGGTTCGGTGGATCCCAGGGACAAGCCCTGGGATGACATTGTTGGGGTGGATGGGCAGCTCACGACAACCGTCAGTTTCCAAGATCAGCCGACTAAAGCTTTTCGATCCGGATAACTTGCGGCTTGGCCGCCACCTTCTCGATGCTTTCGATGGCTGCAACGGCGCGGCGGATCGCGTCTTCCGTCGTCTCATGCGTAACCATGATGACGGTCGCGGGCGCGCCTTCCGAATGCGGCATACCGCTGCCGGGAAGCGCTTTCTTCTCGCGCCGCTGCACGACGCTTTCGAGCGAAACGCCTTGATCGCCCATGCACTTGGCAATAGCCGCCATTGCGCCGGGTTCATCGAGCACAGACAGGCGCATGTAGTAGGCGCCGCAATGCTCATCGATGCGCGCGCGATGGTGCGGCTTAAGCCGCGCAACCGGCGTGATGAACGGAGGCAGTACGATCCCGCGCGCAACGTCGATGATGTCGCTGGCGACCGCAGCCGCCGTCGGCCCGCCTCCAGCACCTGCGCCAACAAGAAGCAACGGTCCGGTAAAGTCGCCATCAAGCGCCACACAGTTCGTCACGCCCGAAACTTCAGCGATCGCCGAATGCTGCGAAATCATCGCGGGATGGACGCGCGCCTCGATCCCGCTCGGTGTCAACATGGCGACACCCAGAAGCTTGATGCGATAGCCAAGTTCGCAGGCCGCCTCGATATCCGCCTTGGTGATGCTCTCGATGCCTTCGACATGCAGCTGATCTGCGGCGACTTCCGTCCCGAAGGCGAGACTCGTCATCAGGGCAAGCTTATGCCCGGCATCGAACCCGCCGACATCGAAGGTCGGATCGGCTTCCGCGTAGCCCAGGTCTTGGGCTTCCCGCAGCACGTCCTCGAAGGTCCGCCCCTCGTCTTCCATCACCGTCAGGATGTAATTGCAGGTGCCGTTGAGGATGCCGTAGACCCGTGAGACGGCGTTCGGCAAAAACGCTTCCCGCATGGTCTTGATGGCCGGGATGCCGCCGGCAACCGCGGCTTCAAAATTCAGCGAAACCTTGTTTTCTTCCGCAAGCCGCGCCAACGCGACGCCGTGCTTGGCAAGCAGCGCCTTGTTGGCAGTGACGACATGTTTGCCATTCGCCAACGCGGCTTCGACCGCGGCTTTCGCCGGGCCGTCCTCGCCGCCGATCAACTCGACGAAAACATCAATGTCCGCATCGCTAGCCAGCGCCACCGGATCATCGAACCAGCGCACGCCTTGAAGCGATACGCCCCGGTCCTTGTCACGCGAACGTGCCGAAACCGCATCAACCTCAATCGGCCGCGGCAGAACGCCGGCAAGCCGCTCGCCGTGCGTTTCTATGAGTTGCAAGAGGCCGGCACCGACGGTGCCAAGCCCGGCGACACCGAGTTTGAGTGAGGCTGTCATGATATCTGAATAAGTCTCTAACCGTTGGCTTTCTGCGCGAGTGGGATCACGTTATGCAAAGATTCATCGGCCTGGGAAAAGAACCGCTTGAGGTTGCGCGCGGCCTGGCGAATACGCTGCTCGTTTTCGACGAGCGCGATGCGCACATAGCCTTCGCCGTATTCGCCAAAGCCGATCCCCGGCGAAACAGCGACATCCGCCTTCTCGATCAGAAGCTTGGAAAACTCAACCGAGCCCAGGCTCTGGAACTGCTTGGGAATAGGTGCCCAGCAGAACATCGTCGCCGGAGGTGGCGGCACGTCCCAGCCCGCGCGTGCGAAACTCTCGACCAGGCAGTCGCGGCGGGACTTATAGACCTGCCGGATTTCATGGATGCAGTCGTCCGGCCCGTTAAGAGCTGCTGCAGCTGCAACCTGGATCGGCGTGAACGCGCCGTAGTCGAGATACGATTTGACCCGGGCCAGCGCGCCAATGAGACGCTCGTTGCCGACCGCGAATCCCATGCGCCAGCCCGGCATGTTGTAGGTCTTCGATAGCGAGGTGAATTCCACCGCGACATCCATCGCGTCCGGCACCTGTAGGATCGAGGGCGGCGGGTTGTCGTCGTAGTAGATTTCCGCATAGGCGACATCCGACAGGATGATGAGGTCGAGCTTTTTCGCCAGCGCCACGACTTCTTTATAGAAGTCGACATCGCAGACCATCGCCGTCGGGTTCGATGGATAGTTGAGGACGACCGCCCGCGGCTTGGGCACCGAATGGCTCCAGGCCCGTTCCAGCGCACGCAGAAAGTCTTCGCCGTTGCCAGCCGGCAGATGCCGGATCGCGGCGCCTGAAATGATGAAGCCGAACTCATGGATCGGATAGGTTGGGTTCGGAACGAGAATAACGTCGCCCGGCGCCGTGATGGCCTGCGCCATGTTGGCGAAGCCTTCCTTCGAACCCAGCGTCGCAATCACCTGCGTATCGGGGTTAAGCGATACGCCGAACCGGCGCTCATAATAGCGCGCTTGCGCCCGGCGCAGGCCGGGAATGCCCTTCGACGCCGAATAGCGGTGGGTCCGCGGTTTCGAGACCGTCTCGACGAGCTTGTCGACGATATGCTGCGGCGTCGGCAGATCAGGGTTGCCCATCCCGAGATCGATAATATCCGCCCCGGCCGCTCGCGCGTCCGCTTTCAGTCGGTTGACTTCGGCAAACACATAAGGCGGAAGGCGCTTGATAGAGTGGAATTCCTCGATCACGGGTTGTTCTCTCGATATTTAGAGCGATGAAGCACAAGGCAGGTGATGAGCCTGCCTGCGGTTTTGCCGGGCCGGAAATCCCGGTGGCCGGCGCGTTCAAGCTAGCAGTGCAGGTTCCCGACCGAAAGGGGCCGGACTGCGGTCAATTGCTTGAACTGGGTCGGTTTCAGGGCCTGCCTTGTAGAGGACTGGCCCTGCACCCGGTTAGATACGCCCCCAATGTAGGGTTCGTCCAGTGTTCTGATGCGGCAATTGTGGCGTGGTGACGGTGCCGGGCGCCTAGTGCGACACGCTGATTGTGGTCACGGGTTTGGCGGCGTCTGGCTCAAGCACCTTGTCGGCTTCGGCCTTCTGCTTGGAGGCGAGGTCCGACATGGACTTGATGGCCGCGTCCTTTTGCTTCTGATTGTAGACGGCCGCCAGGGCGTTTCGGTCGAGCTGCGGCAGCTGCGTGCTCGACCCGGTCAGCCCGCAACCGGCGATAAAGGGCGCGCACGCCGAGATAATAATGAGCAAGCGTCCAATTTTCTTCATCGAACCAGTGTGCAAATTGAACCGATGTACGTCTTAAGGATCGCGTGCCTAGTTGCCACCAAACTAGGCTCTTGCGCATGGCTGGCTAATTGCCGAGCAACGCCCGCACCGGCAGTTCGAAAACCGCACTAATGTTGCGTTGCCGCAGGGCCGGTTTAAGCACTAAGTTATTTGCCAATGGCCCGCAAGTGTATCTAAAAAGTCGAGGCCACGTCACGATTTCGGGGCGGGCGGATGGCCCGCGGAAACGCCAAGGCACTGAAACAAGCTATGACCGACGAGACCAAAGAGAGCCAGCCGGACCTCACGCGCTATCAGATCGCCAATCCGGAGCAGTTCGCCCAGAATATGCTGCGCTTCATGGAAGGCGCCGGACGGGTGATGTCTGATTTTCTCGATCGCGCCGACAACAAGTCGACCCCCTATTCGACGGCAAGCGAGATCCAGGACGCATCCAAGACGTTGAATGAGCTTTTGGCCCATTGGATCACGCACGATCCTCAGCAGTTCGCCGAGAGACAAGCCGGTTTGATGCGGGACTACGCAGAAATCTGGAATACGACGCTTCTGAAAATGATGGGCGAAGAGACGGCGCCCATCGTCGAACCGGAGCCCGGTGACAACCGCTTCAAGGATCCCGATTGGTCGAATAACCCCTATTTCGACTTCTGGAAGCAGACCTACCTGGTGACGAGCCGCTGGGCCGAAGAAATGCTGGAGGCGACCGAAGGCCTGACCGAGCGCGACCGCCAGCGCGCCGAATATCATTTCCGCCAGCTGACCAGCGCAATGTCGCCGTCCAATTTCCCGATGACCAACCCAGAGGTCGTCCGCGAAACCTTCGCGACAGACGCCGAAAACCTCGTCAAAGGCGTCATTAACCTGTCCGAAGACATGCGCAAGTCGGGTGACTTGCTCAAGATCAGCCAGACCGATCTGGAAGCCTTCGAAGTTGGCCGCAACCTCGCCACCACACCCGGCAAGGTGATTTTCCAGAACGAGATCATGCAGCTCATCCAGTATTCGCCGACGACGGGGACGGTGCATAAGACGCCGATGCTGGTCGTTCCGCCCTGGATCAACAAGTTCTATGTCCTCGACCTCACACCGCCCAAGAGCTTCATCAAGTACGTCGTCGATCAGGGCTTCACAGTCTTCGTGATCTCCTGGGTCAACCCGGATTCCTCCCTCGCTGAGACCGGCTTCGAAGACTATATGCTGAAAGGCGTGCTCACAGCCGCTGAGGCTGTTCAGAAGGAAACCGGCGAAGAAAAGATCAACGGGCTTGGCTACTGCGTGGGCGGAACCCTGCTGGCGACGACGCTGGCCTACGTGTCGAAGCGCCGGGAAAACATGTTCCGGTCGGTCACCTTCCTGACAACCCAGGTCGATTTCACCAAAGCCGGCGATCTTCTGCTCTTCATCGACGACCAGCAGCTGAAGAACCTGGAAGAGATGATGACCGAGCGCGGCTATCTTGATGGCTCGCGCATGGCCAATGTCTTCAACATGATGCGGCCGAAGGACCTCGTCTGGCCTTACATCGTCAACAACTACCTGCTTGGCAAGAAACCGTTCCCGTTCGACCTCCTCTATTGGAACCAGGATTCGACGCGCATGCCGGCGGCCAACCACCGCTATTATCTGCGTGAGTTCTACCACGAGAACAAGCTCGCCAAGGGGAAGCTCGAGATCGCCGGCGAGACGGTTTGCCTTAGCGATATCAAGATCCCGGTCTTTGACCTTGCCACCAAGGAAGACCACATCGCCCCGGCGAAGTCCGTGTTCATCGGCGCGCAGTTGTTCGGCGGACCGGTCGAACTGGTGCTGGCAGGCTCCGGCCACATCGCAGGCGTCGTCAACCCGCCGGCGAAGGTCAAATACCAGTATTGGACGGCGTCCAAGGCCGCCGCCGAAACCCTTGAAGACTGGATCGACATGGCCCGCGAAAATCCGGGCTCGTGGTGGCCTTACTGGATCGAATGGCTGAGCAAGCAATCCGGTGAGCATGTCACCGCCCGTGAGCCAGGACAGATCCTGGAGCCGATTGAGGACGCTCCCGGCTCCTACGTCAAAACGAAGGGTTAGCCCCACAGGACTTTAGGAACTGTGGGCAGATATGACAGCCCCGCAAACACGCTCAAAAACTACCTCTATGCTGCAGAAATCCCGGCTCGGCCGGAGTTTCTCGCATATGGGGCAGCGCCAAACGCGCCAGTTTGCCATGCTGACGCCAGCGCAGGTCTGGACCGCTTGTTCATAGAATGCCGTTCCAGCCCAGCTGATTCGTCCGGGACAATTCCGCAACAGTCCCATGAATTCGAATTTTGCCCTGTGGGTTTTTCGTGATCGGTTAACCTAGGGAAACCATCAGCTGCTATGAGGATGGTCGAGATAAGAGCCAAAAGGTCGATCATGCGCCCATTGTCATTCTTTGCTATCGCGGTCTCGGCAGCAGCTGCCGTCTTTGCCACGGCATTCGTGCCGGCTCAGGCGCAGGATGGCTATGGCGCAGGCCCGGGCTTCAGCGCTGATATCGGCGGCGCGGTCGGCATCAAGCCGAAGTACGAAGGCTCGGACGAATACGAAGTTTTCGGTTTTCCCGTCGTTTTCCCGGACTTTGGCGGTGGTGGGCTTGGCGATCGCGTCACCGTGCGCGGTGCTGACGATGTCCGCTTCAGACTGGTAGAATTCAGCGGTTTCGAGCTTGGTCCGCTGGCTGGTTACGCCTTCGGCCGCGACGAGGATGACGGTGATCTCCTCCGCGGGTTGGGCGATGTCGACGACGGCCTCGTGCTCGGCGCCTATGCAGGATATCGCTTCGGCCCCGTCCTGCTCGATGTTTCCTACCATCAGATCGTCACCGGCGATGACGACGGCTATCAGATCCGTTTCGGCGGCAGCCTTGAACAGGAACTGCGCCCCGGCTTCATCGGAACCCTGCGTGTCGGTGCAACTTACGCCGACGATGTCTACATGCGCTCCTATTTCGGTATTTCCGGAGTTCAGGCCCTGAATTCGGTCGCCGGACTGTCGGCCTATGACGCCGAAGCCGGGATCAAGGACGTCCACGTCGAGCTTGGCGCCAAATATGAGCTAACCGAACGCATCACGCTGAAAGCGACCGGCCAATATGCCCGCCTCGTCGGCGATGCCGCCGACAGCCCCATCGTCGAGAGCGAAGACCAGTTCATCGGTGTCCTTGGGGCAACCTACCGGTTCGATTTCCAGCGCTGATCCGATCGCGGCCGAATGCCCTAAAACGGCTGCCTAGCCGCTAGGCAGCCCGCCGGTCAGCCGTTGAGCGCGCCACTAAACCGCAACCTGATCGGTGCCAGAGCGCCCGCTGCTGATTGCCGATTTCGGCTGCTTCGAGTAACGAAGTTCCATGGCAAAACAAGTCAAGCGTAAACGGCCAGCGGCTGACCAACCCAAGTCCGGCGTCATTCACGTTCGCGGCGCGCGCGAGCACAACCTCAAGAATGTCGATCTGGAGATCCCGCGCGACGCCCTCGTCGTCTTCACGGGGCTATCGGGCTCGGGCAAATCTTCGCTCGCCTTCGATACGATCTATGCGGAAGGCCAGCGCCGCTACGTCGAAAGCCTGTCCGCCTACGCCCGCCAGTTCCTGCAGATGATGCAAAAGCCCGATGTCGACCATATCGACGGGCTCTCGCCTGCCATCTCCATCGAACAGAAGACGACGTCCAAAAACCCGCGTTCCACCGTCGGCACCGTCACCGAAATCTACGACTACCTGCGCCTGCTGTTTGCCCGCGTCGGCGTTCCCCATTCGCCCGAAACCGGTCTGCCCATCGAAAGCCAGACGGTGACGCAGATGGTCGACCGCGTCCTCGCGCTCGACGAAGGCACGCGTCTCTATCTCATGGCGCCCATCGTCCGCGGACGGAAGGGCGAATACAAAAAAGAACTGGCCGAACTTCAAAAGCGCGGCTTCCAGCGCGTCAAGATCGACGGCACGCTTTACGAAATTCCAGACGCTCCGAAACTCGACAAGAAATATAAACACGACATCGACGTCGTCGTGGACCGCATGGTCGTGCGTCCCGACGCCGCCGCCCGCTTGGCGGACAGCTTCGAAACCGCGCTTGAGCTGGCCGACGGTATCGCCGTCGTCGAGTTCGCCGACAAGCCGCTCGGCAAAGACGCCACCAAAGGCGCCAACAAGTCGAAGAACGAGACCCACGAGCGCATCGTCTTCTCCGCTCGCTTCGCCTGCCCGGTCTCCGGCTTCACCATCGACGAAATCGAACCGCGGCTCTTCTCGTTTAACGCCCCCGCCGGCGCTTGCCCGACCTGCGACGGCCTCGGCACACAACTCCAGTTCGAGCCCGACCTCGTCGTCCCCGATAGCACGCTGTCGCTGAAAGACGGCGCCGTCTATCCCTGGGCCAAGACCGGCGCCACCTCGCCCTATTACGAGCAGACTCTCGTCGCGCTCGCAAAGCACTACGGCGTCTCCATGAAAACGCCGTGGGAGCGCCTCCCTAAACACGTGCAACTCGCCATCCTGTTCGGTTCGGCCGGCGAGGAAATCGAATTCGTCTACGAAGACGGCCTGCGCAAATACAAGACCGCCAAAGCATTCGAAGGCGTCATCGGTAACATCGAGCGGCGCTGGCGCGAAACCGATTCCGACTGGGTCCGCGAAGAACTCTCGCGCTACCAGCTCGCCCACCCGTGCGAGGATTGCAGCGGCTACCGCCTCAAACCGCAGGCGCTCGCCGTCAAGATCAACGGCCTGCACATCGGCGAAGTCTGCGACATGTCGATCCGCCAGGCGCTGCCGTGGTTCAACGAGCTGCCTGACCATCTGACCAAGAAGCAGCTTGAAATCGCCAAGCGCATCCTCAAGGAAATCAACGAGCGCCTGAAGTTCCTGAATGACGTCGGACTCGAATACCTCACCTTGTCGCGCAGCTCCGGCACGCTGTCGGGCGGCGAAAGCCAGCGCATCCGGCTCGCCTCGCAAATCGGCTCCGGCCTCACCGGCGTGCTTTACGTGCTCGATGAGCCCTCCATCGGTTTGCACCAGCGCGACAACGACCGCCTGCTTGGCACGCTCCGCCACCTGCGCGACCTCGGCAACACGGTCCTCGTCGTCGAGCACGACGAAGATGCGATCCTGACCGCCGACTACGTCGTCGACATCGGCCCCGGTGCTGGCGTCCACGGCGGTGAAGTCGTCGCGCAAGGCTCACCCGACGACATCCAAAAAACGAAGGGCAGCCTCACCGGCCAATACCTCTCCGGAGAGCGCGCCGTCGAAGTCCCTGCCAACCGCCGCGCTCCTAAAAAGGGCAAGTCGCTGAAAGTCATCGGTGCGCGCTCCAACAACCTGCAGGACGTCACCGCCGAAATCCCGCTCGGGCTTTTCACCTGCGTCACCGGCGTTTCCGGCGGCGGCAAGTCCACGCTTCTGATCGACACCATCTACCAGGCCGTCGCCCGCCGCCTCAACGGCGCCCGCACCCACCCCGGCGAACACGACCGCCTCGAAGGCCTGGAGCACCTCGACAAGGTCATCGACATCGACCAGTCGCCCATCGGCCGCACGCCGCGCTCCAACCCGGCCACCTACACCGGCGCCTTCACTCCGATCCGCGAATGGTTCGCCGGCCTGCCCGAAGCCAAGGCGCGCGGCTACGCACCCGGCCGCTTCTCCTTCAACGTCAAGGGCGGCCGCTGCGAAGCCTGCCAGGGCGACGGCGTCATCAAGATCGAGATGCACTTCCTGCCCGACGTCTACGTCACGTGCGATCAATGCAAGGGCCAGCGCTACAACCGCGAGACCCTCGACGTGCGCTATCGCGACAAGTCGATTGCCGACGTCCTCGACATGACCGTCGAGGAAGGCGCGGAGTTCTTCAAGGCTGTGCCGTCGATCCGCGACAAGCTCGAAACCCTCAAACGCGTCGGCCTCACCTATATCAAGGTCGGCCAACAGGCGACGACGCTGTCGGGCGGCGAGGCGCAGCGCGTCAAGCTGGCGAAGGAATTGTCGAAACGCGCCACCGGCCGCACGCTCTATATTCTGGATGAGCCGACCACCGGCCTGCACTTCCACGACGTCGCGAAGCTCTTGGAGGTGCTGCATCAGCTCGTCGAGGCCGGGAATACCGTGGTGGTGATCGAGCACAATCTGGAGGTCATCAAGACCGCCGACTGGATCATCGACATGGGTCCCGAAGGCGGAGACGGCGGCGGACGTGTGGTCGCCTCAGGCACACCCGAAGATGTTGCGGCATGCGAAGAAAGCTACACCGGCCAATACTTGAAGAAATTACTGAAACGCCGCGGCGCGACGAAGACGGCCCCGGCAGCAAAGAAACCGGCAGCCAAAAAGCCAACCCGCACCCGCCGCAACGGCGGCGGCAAGCAGGAAGCAGCGGAGTAAATTTGAAGGAATGAATAATGGAGGAAGTTATTTCTCTTGAAGCTCTTCTGGTAAATGCAGCCAATGACCGACACGGTGATCTAAAAGCCGAAGAGGCAGCGATAGTATGGCTGCTAAAAAACAAGAAAGAGCAAATGAAGAACCTCGCACGGGATATCGTTGAGCGAGGCGAAGTCTACGAGCGCCCTCTAGTCTCCCCGGACGGAGACCATTTTATGGTCTGGGATGGCAATCGTCGCGTAACTTGCCTGAAATTACTTAGCGAGCCTGGTCGAGCCACAACGGACCTTATTGAGTTTTTCGCAGATTTGCGAAGAAAGTGTGCTCGGCCGATCTGGGAAATAGTCCAATGCCAAGTTGAAACGGACTTAGAGCGCATTGATGAAATACTGTACAGACGACACACCGGAGCCCAAAAAGGAGTCGGTCAATCTGACTGGGATGATAGGGCAAAAGCCAACTTTGTAGGGCGCACCGGAAAACATCAGAAAATAAATATTGCCGAACTTGTTGAAAAGAGTTTCCGGGAATCCGGAGATGTTGAAAAAGCGCAAGCGCTGCCAAGATCAAATTTCAACAGATTGCTATCAGGAGAAGCGACACGCAATCGTGTAGGACTTAGTTTAACAAGCAAAGGCCTTTACTTCACGCATGATCCTGAAGATGTGATGGCGACTTTGCACAGAATCGCAGACGATATGTGTGCTCGAAGAGTTGTACTCGGTGACATATGGGATAATTCAGCAAAAATGAGATATCTCGATATGCTGGAGCAGGATAATTTGCTTCCCAATCAAGATAATCTTCTCGTGTCACCTCAGGCCTTTAAGGCATCAGCAGTCCGACCAAGAGGCAAGGGGGCTAGTGCGAAGGTTGGCGGAGTCGCAACAACGACAGTCAAACCGCACGCTCAGAGAAAAACCCTGATACCTTCAGATGTGGATTTCAAGCTAAAGTGGTCATCTAGCGCGCAACGGATAAAATCGATTTGGGGCGAACTCCAATTCAACCTGACGTTTGACAGGCATGTGAATGCGATTTCCGTGCTGTTGCGGGTTCTTGTGGAGGTTTCCACTGATTTATGTATTAAGGACGCGGGGATCGATACTGTCCATAGGAATGACAAGCTTTCTACGAAAATCGAGAAAACCGCAAACTTCCTGTTAGATCGGAAAATTATAGATGAGAAGTATTTTCGTGAAATAAAGAAATTAAGTCACGGAGAACGAATTATATCGTCTGATACTATGCATCGGTACGTTCACTCAACGACCTTGGCGCCATCTCCTGACCATTTGGTAGCAATTTGGGATACGATGGCTCAGTATGTAGTTTCGTGCCTTGGATTGGCTTTTGAGAAAGAAGACTAGTCCCCTCCACTCCCCGCCCCACTGATGCGAGCGGTCGCCGCGCAAAGCGCGGCGCCAGCTCGAACGCGGGCCAAGCCTTCAGCTTGGACCGCTCGCATCAGTGGGGGTGGGCAAACCTCTGTGCTTTTTCGTTACGCCTTCGGATGCCCACGCTTCGGCATTATCCGTCCACACGTCCTAAAGTCGTGTGGAGCATGCCTCGCGCATCCGGCGCCGTACTATCCTCCGCAGGGTTTGAGATCGATGCAGCCAGCTTTTTCTTGGCCCCATCGGCTAGTCGGCCCATAGATGGCTGGTTGTCAGGCGCGCGGATGCGGCGACCAACGGGAGCCATGGGCATCCGGAGCGCGCAAGAAAAAAGAGCCCGCGTGACAAACCCTCGCTCTGCGATAAGTTGCCAGCCCTACCAGCCAACCCGACCGGAGCCCCGTCTTGCGCAGTTTCGCCCTCATCCTCACCTCCGCAATCCTCGCCCTCACCGCCGTCCCCGGCTACGCAGCAACGGTCGGTGACGTCTGCGCCGTGATCGACGAGAACGCCTGCGGCGAGGGACTATGGTGCGATCCGCCAGCCGGCATTTGCGGCGCGATCACTCCGGCGACGCTCGGCAAGTGCGCGCGCTCAACGAAAATCTGCACCCGCGAGTACAAGCCCGTCTGCGGCTGCAACGGGAAGACCTATTCCAATGACTGCGGTCGCCGTGCCGCCAAACAGCCCCTCGCCCACCCCGGCAAATGCGGCGAGCTTCCGAGATAATCTTCCCTGTCATCCCAGGGCTTGTCCCTGGGACCCAGGGCGCGGCACGGTCGAATATCTTGGAGAACCCAGAACTTTGCATTGCGCTGGATCCCAGGCATAAAGCCTGGGATGACAATTAGAGTTGCGTCAGTCGCAAGCAATGCCCTCATGGAGAATTGTCATGGCGCGGTTGGCATTGGGCAATCGAAGCGCCCACTAATATGTCTCACGCGGCTGTTCCGCGCTGACGCGCGGGCCGCTCCGACAGGCGCTGCAAGCAGCGGGTCGCCTTGCTCCCGCGGCCCTTCGGGCCGATGATGGCTGGTTGTCATGGCCCGGTTGCCGGGTGGGCAACCGAAGGGTCCACTAAAAACTTTTGATCGAAATAACTACCTTCTCCGCGCCAACCGGTAGACCTCTTTCTCGTTCACGTAATCGCCCTGCAGGTCGAGGATGAACGGAAGCTTGCGGCCTTTGACGCCCATCGTGATGTAGGGCGTGTGCACTTGCTGACGCGAGACGTAGCTCGACTTGCCTTCGTTGCGGCTGGCCATATTGATCTCGCCCGGCTTGAAGCGGTATTCGTAATTCGAGATCGCGTCGCAGCGCAGCCAGATCTCGCCCTGCCATTCGCGCATCGCCGTCACGTAAATCGACGAATACATTCTCAAGAGCCACGCCGTGACGCCGAAGACGAGAGGCAGTGATAGAAGCGCCGGATCGCCGCCATCGAAGAACACCTTGTAACCGGTCACCATTCCAAGCCCAACGGCCACAATCACGCAACCCCAGTAGAACAATTTGAGAATGAGGCTCTGGCGCGTGTTGACCAGCAACGTGCCTTCCGGCAGCGCCTTGTCGCCGCTGTCATCGCCGATGCCTTCGAGTGCTGGCACGCCGAGCTGCTCGGCAAAACGCTTGACAGTTTTCTTGCCCAGGTCCTTCTGCGCACGAATGGTAAGCGGCACTGACTTCTTGGGGTCGGGATGCTTCAGGACAACGCTGCCGATTATCGCCTTGGAGCCACCGAGATCCTGCATGCCGTGATCGAGCTGCGCCACGCCTTGGTAGACCGACAGCGGATCGCTCCAGGATTTTTCGCCAAGCGGCGACGTCACCCGGACTGAAACTTCGTCGTCTGCGATCGTCACATCGACCGTGCGCATATTGTCGAGCAATTCGGGCAGGTAGTACCAGACGACGCAGGCCAGGAAGACAACGACGATGCCAATCGAAACCAATGGCTCGTAAGCGCCGAGGCCCAGACTCTCCACAACCACCGTCCCGATGATGAGCAAAGTGAGGAACGACCCGACCAACGCCCACATTCCCGCGACGATCAAGATAGATCCCCAGTCCGATGGGCACGACTTAATCTGGTAATGCGCGGGCCGGGATTTGACGTCGGCGGAGAAGGGGAACTCTTCAGGCGGTTTCTCAAACAGGCTCACCGTCTCAATCCTCTTTGGGTTCGCTGTTGGGGTGCAGGCAGGATCAGGAAACGTCACGCGGCGCGATGCTTCAATCGAGAGAATAGCAAAAAGGGCGCGCACTGCATGTCTCCAGCGCAACATCGTTAGCGGCGCGAATGCGGCTAGGGTTAAAGGCTTGGTGGTTTCGCAGAGGCTGGCCTATCGGCTGCGTTGCGCAGCGCATGTCACGCACGTCGCGATCGCCGGATCGAATTCGAGCCTTTTGATCGCGATGGGTTCCTCGCAGATTAGACACTCACCATAAGACCCATCTTCGATGCGCTGAAGCGCGGCATCGATACGTACCAGTTCTTCCTCGCGCTGGCGCTGCGAGGCAAGTGCCATTTGCTGCTGCTGAATGGCATCGATCCGCGATACGCGACCGACGCTGGTCTGGTCGAGTTCAACCGCATCGCGACTGCCCGAACTCATCGACTGCAGCGCTTGTAGTTCGTCTCGTCGCGCCAGCAGCCGTCCACGGAAATGCTCGAGATCGAGTTCATCGGTCATGAGGCAAGGATAGATCATTTCCAGCCCGAGCGGAATCGGATGCCGGCCCCTTTGTCGTAATCCCCGACTTGGTCGGGGATCTATCCAAGATGATGCAAAGTGAAAACCCTATTGCCAAGGCCTGCACGTGTACGGATCCCCGCCTACGCGGGGATGACGAACCAGTTAGAAATCATCAATGGGCCGATTATGGCTGGTTGTCCGGCGCGCGGATGCGCCGAAGGCGTGGGCATTCGAAGCGCGAATGGAAAATGCACGGCGCCGGTTGCCGCGACCATCCCACACGACTTTAGGACGGCAACACAAGCTTGCGCAGTGTTGCGCAAAGGAAGTGTCGGCAAAGAGAGAGCGGTGGGCATCGTAGCTCAACACAAGCTTGCGCAGTGTTGACGAACGAAGCGCCAATTGGAAATGCTACGGATCGTGTCTGCCAACGCTTTCAATCACCCGCCCTCCTGTCATCCCAGGGCTTGTCCCTGGGACCCAGAGCGCGGCATGGTCGAGTATTTAGGAGAACTCCAGCATTCGCATCACGATGGATCCCAGGCATAAAGCCTGGGATGACATGTTGATATCTGGCACTGGCGAACAAGATTGCTCTTCGGGCCGATTGCGGAGAATTATCCGGCGCCGGGTGCTGGTCGGCACCCGAAGGCGCAGCAAAGATATCTCACGCGGCTGTTCTGCGCTCCTTGGTCGTGTTCCAGATGCCCACTCGCATCCACACAGCGCGCGAGCCGCTCCGACGGGGCGGCGCTCACGCCAGGTCGCCTTGCTCCCCGACCCTCCGGGCCGATTGCAGAGAATAGTACGGCGCCGGGTGCTGGTCGGCACCCGAAGGCGCAGAAAAAAATGTCATGGCCCGGTTGCCAAGTGGGCAACCGAGCCCCGCACGACTTTAGGAAGTGTGGGCACGAACAAGCGCGCCAAGAAAAAAAGGCCCCGGGAGAAGGTTCCGGGGCCAGTTTGGCTCGAGGGGAGCAAAACGATAGTCAAACAAGTAAAATTTTAGGGGAGCGCGGCGCCGCATCCGCTAAGAAGGGCGCTCTGCGCTTTGGATGGAAGATCAGTAGCAGGTCTGCTCAAGTTCCCACTTCACGACCTTGCAGACTTCACGACCGTTTTTGTATTTGCACTTCCGGATCGGGAAGCGCTTGTAGGTGCAGTAGTAGTTGCGGTCGGCGTGGCCTTCGTAACCGTGCATCGGCTTATCGAAGGTGTAAGACTTCTGGTAGATTTCACGGCCATTGCCGGCTTCGGCGTCGGTGGCGGCGAAAGCGAGAACTGCAACGGCGGCTGCAGCGCCGGCGAAGATTGCGGTGTTGATCATGTTGGTTGTCATGGTTGGTCTCCCATTGAGTTTGTGGCCGTCCCGGCCCGTCCGTTTGATGAGGTGAAGTTAGCTCCGAGGCGCGAGCAGGTCTGTTCCAGACGTAACAAGACCCAGATTTTGGCTTGATCGGCGTCGATTTTGGCTCTGAAACTGCGATTAACACTGAAATTATGAGAGTGATTTTTCAAGCAAGGGGCGAGCAAACTTTCCCGCATCCGGTTAATTTAGCGCCATGGGAAAACGTTTACTGATCCGTTCACCTCAAAGGACTGGCCGAACGGGCCAGCGAAATTGGCATTGGCGGGCGTTCGGGCTCGTCTGCCTGGCCTTCGCCACTGCATCGCCCGATGGTGCGTTGAGCCTCGAAAAGCCCAAGCTCAAGCCAGCCTCCATTGCGCAAAAGCAAGCTGATGCAACTAAAATGAAGCGCGGCAACGCCGATTTTGAGACCTATCTCGACCGCCTCATGATGGCCGAATCCGATGGCCGGGATTATCTGAAAAACCCGCGCTCAACCGCGCTCGGGCCCTTTCAGTTCATCAAGGGTACGTTTCTGTACGTTGTCCGCCGGCACTTCATCGATGAAATCCCCGACAAAAGCGAAGCTGAAATCCTCGCTTTGCGCACCAACCGCGCCTTCTCCCGAAAGGTCATTGCGCAATATAGCCGCGAACTCGCCGCCCATCTCATCCGCAACGAGCTCAAAGCCACCTATGGCCATTTGCGCCTCGCCTACCTGCTCGGTCCCAATGGCGCGACCAAAGTCCTCAAGGCAACTCCCAAGACGCCGCTGCGCCGCTTGATATCTCCAGCTGCCATACGCGCCAATCCGTTCATGAGCGCGATGTCCGCCAGCGATATCATCGCCCGTGCCAATCGCGAGATCGCAATGGACCGCTCGAAAGTCTTGACCGACTTGGGAAATTGGAGCGCGAAGGCGCGGCGTAACAAGACGGCCGGCCCGAAAATCAAAATCCGCTGCAATCTCGCCCGCCCGAGCTGCCGCAAGTGGCTGGCGTTGCGCAAACGGAAACTCGCGCGAGCCCGTTAGCCAGACGTTGAGCAAAACCGGAGTTCGCACCGCCTGCGTCCGGAAACACTCACCCAGCCGCAGTCTTGTGAGCCCTCGAAGCGACATGAACAGCGTTTTCGGGAAGTTCGCCGCCGAGGGGCTTGAACTCTAAGGTTGCAAGAGCCCATTATCCGCCCAGACAGAATCACGGCAAAGTCTGCAGAACTTGTTCCGCCGGACCGGAAACCCAAAGTGTGACGTCAGTCGCAATCAGGAGGCAACCAATGTCGATCCGTACCATGCTCGCCGCCGCACTCGCAGGGCTTGCCTTCGCATCGCCTGCGCTATCCGAGGAATGCCCCGGCAATCCGAATGCTCTCGGCGTCGGCCGCACGGTGGAAATCGATACGACTGGCGGGCCGGCCTTCGGTCTTGAACAGTACAAGATCTACGATTTCCTGCAGCCTGGAGAAGTCGTGCTGACCTTCGACGACGGCCCATGGCCGCACAATACCGAGGCCGTGTTGAATGCTTTGAAAGACCACTGCACCAAAGCCACGTTCTTTACCATCGGCAAACATGCGCTTTGGCACCCGCTGATCCTGAAAAAGGTCGCCGCCGAAGGTCATACGATCGGCACCCACACATTCTCCCACGCCAACCTAGGTAAAAAGAAGATGGCTGGAGAAGCCGGCCGCGCCGAGATCGAGAAGGGCTTGAGTGGCGTGAAATTCGCACTCGGTGCTGCTCCATCGCCGTTTTTCCGCTTTCCTTACCTGCAAGACCCCAAAGACGCCGTCAGCTACCTGGGCAGCCGCAATGTTGCGATCTTCTCGATGGATGTTGATTCCTTCGATTTCAAACACCGCAATCCCGATAGGGTCGTGAAGACAGTGATGTCGAAGATCACCAAGAAGGGCAAAGGCATCATCTTGATGCACGACTTCCAGAAGGCAACCGCCAAAGCGATGCCGAAGCTATTGAACGAGCTGAAGAAAAAAGGCTTCAAGGTGGTCCATTTGACTGCTAAGTCACCGGCCACGTCGCTCGCTGCCTACGACGAGCAAATTAAGAAGGAATTCGGTGGGACGGGAGCAGCCAACGCAAAGCCGCTTGCAAGCGTTGTCAAAACTATAACCGGCAAATAACGCAAGGGACGGCGCTCTACGTCTCTGCGATGTCCTTTCGCGATGCAATCAATGGGCTAGGGTCAGTAGCCCTTGCATCGCAGGACTGCCGCACAGTGAAAGGGTGCCAAGTTGCACACGATCTCGAGCACGAAACAAGCAGCCACAGCGCTGCTCGTTTGTTTGACGTTGGCACTGGCCGGATCGTTCTCGCCAGCGCAGTCGAAACAATGTGCAGCCTCCGCCTTCTCCCGCGAAGTTGATGCTGCCGCCGCGGCACTGCGTTCCTTCAACTCCGAAATGTCGCCGGTGCTGCAGTCGCGCATCGCCCAGCTCAAGACTGCCAAAGGCTGGTCTGACGACAACTATCAAAGCCTGGCCCAGGATTATCTGTTCGACGCGCGCACCGCCGCGCTCGACGGCAAAGCCAATTCATTGCTGATGCGCTTGGACGAACTGGGCGAACACGGTGAAAAAGGCGGTGCCGATTGCGCCCGCCTTGATGAATTGAAGGCGACCGGCGTCGAGCTTCTGGCGGTCATGAAGGCCAAATCGTCCTATACGCTGGCGCGGATTGATGAGGAGATCTCCGCCGGCCGCGGAGTAACGACGGACTCATCTTCGCGCGGCAGAACCGAGCTTCATTTGCCTGACGGCGCACCGGCTGAACCTTTCGCCGATGCTGCCAAGACGCCCCAGCCGGAAAAAAGCAAGCCGAAGGTCTCCAAGACAACCAAACCGCCAAAGCAGGCTGACGCCCCTAAAAAGCAGGCTGAAGCATCAAAGCCCAAGGCCATTGAAGAAAAGACCGCTATCCTGAAATCCAAGCCAGCAACCGAAAAGCCGGAGCTCAAGAAATCTGAGCCCCAAAAGTCGGAGCCGAAAAAGCCAGAGAGCAAAAAGCTTGCGGCCAGAAAACCGGAGCCTCAACGCCACGGCAGTTCGTGGGAGACGGTGACCGAAGCTGCTCCCCCGATGGAGCAGAACGGGCCTCACCTTCCCGCAGATCCGCAATATGCCGATGCATCCCCGGTGATCGAGCCGCCGCCGGGTGCCTTCGCCGGGCCCGAAGAAGGCTATACGATCGAAGAGATCCGCGACGCGACGCGTGGGTTCTTCGGCACCATTTCGACAAACCTCGCGACCGTCCTTGAGCATGCGTTCCGGCAATGGGGACAGCCGACCGGATACGTTATGGGAAAGGAAGGCGGCGGCGCCTTTCTCGCCGGCGTGCGCTATGGCAAAGGCACTTTGTTCATGCGCAACGGTCTACGCCGGCAAATCTATTGGCATGGACCCTCGGTCGGTTACGACTTCGGCGCCGAAGGCTCGCGGACGCTGTTTCTCATCTACTCATTGCACAGCCCGGAGGGTCTGTTTCGCAATTTCACAGGTGTCGACGGGTCGGCGTATCTGGTCGGCGGGGTCGGAGTCACGCTGTTGAAGGGCGGACCGATCATTCTGGCGCCGATCCGCTCAGGATTGGGGCTGAGACTTGGCGCAAACATTGGTTACGTGCGCTTCACGCCTGAGCAGACCTGGAACCCGTTCTAGTTCTGAGGCTATCGCTCCTCAAGCAGCCCGTCGCCATCTTGCGGCGGGGGGCGAGGACTGGATTGATATTCGGCAATTCAGGGCGTCTGGCCAAGTGGCCCCAATTTCGCATTAGACCAAACGCGACCTTGAGAGCCCTGCATTGCCACCCTTGCCGTTCTGTTTCGGTTTCTTTTTCGGCGGCACTTCAACTTCCGATGACGGGCCCGAGCCATTGACGTGCATTGCTTTGGGAAGGCCATTTTCCCGCCCGAGCGAACGTCGCGAACCGTTGAGCCGTTCAACGGCGCCAGTCTTGACGTTGCCCGTCGAGCCTTTCAGGCGTTCGCCGAAGAAATCGATCAACACGCGCAGTCGCGGCAGCATGTTTCGGCTCTTGGGAAAGACCGCCCAGATGGCGCTGCCGCCGGTGGTGTCGAAATCCGTCAGAACCGGTACCAGCAGACCTTTTTGGATATCGTCATTGACGCAGGCCGTCGACGCCCGCAACAGCCCATGGCCATCGAGCGCCGCGGCATGCAGCGTCTGAAAATCATTGCAACGCAAGCGTCCGTTGATCCGCACCGACTTTTCCTGCGATCGGCGCTTGAAGGGCCAATGGCAGGTGTCGCCCTGGATCAGGCATGAGTGCTTGTCGAGATCCTGCGGGGCAACCGGCGAACCCTTTTGTTTAAGATAGTCCGGTGAGGCAACAATGATCATCGGATCATCGGCGAGACGTTTGGCAATCAGCGAGCTATCGGTGAGTTCGCCGGTTCGCAGCGTGATGTCGAAACCATCTTCGTGCAGCGCATGCGCGGAATCGCAAAGTTCCGCCTGCACTTCGATTTCCGGGTAGGAGACCAGAAACGCGCTCAGCAACTTGCCGACATCGTGACCGCCAAGCCGTCTTGGCGCGATGACCTTGAGAAGGCCGCGCGGGCTGGCGATATTTCCATCGACGCTGGCTTTGGCCGTATCGAATTCTTCAAGCATCCGCTGAGCGTGCCCGAGAAGAATGCGGCCTTCTTCGGTGATCCGGATGGATCGCGTCGAACGAACAAAAAGCCTGACGCCGAGTTCATCTTCGAGGGCCTGCAGGCGCTTCGAAATCGTTCCGGGAGTGAGCGAAAATTCCTGCCCGACTGAAGACAGGTTCTGTACCGCTGCGACGCGCGTAAAAACGCGAAGATCTTGGATGTCCATTACCCAACCTTAGTGCTGTCGCAGTGAGATAACCTCGTGCGAACAGGTCGTATAGCCGTTGAAGCCCCCCGTCCTTGTCCTACAGCAATAAAACCCCGGCCAATTGGAGCAGGTGCCCCAAAAAGGCAGTTCCTAAATTGTCTGTCTGGAACGCTTGGCGGGCTTAACGACGAAGCCTCGCAGCGGTGGTTTAAGTCTGCTTGTCCGCTGATTTACCGCAACGCGTTGGCATTGGCCCCACGACACTGGCGCAAATCTACAAAGCTTTGGCGACGCGTCAATCGATGCGAAAGCGCCATGCCGCGATTGGCTAAAGAGCTGTGGCCAAAACAGCGATAATGCCGGGCACCTGCCGGCCATCAATGTGCTCTAGCGTACAAAGAGGCGTTTCCGGCGCCGTAATTTTTCGCAGGACGAGGCGCAACGCTTCCCCGTTTGCCCGATTTCGGTATCAATAGAACTGAAGCAGGCGCTCCAGGTACTCTAGTTCCTCGGTCGGGCGCTGTGCATCACCAAGCCTGCGGCGCAGTTCGTTCAGAAGCTCGCGTGCGCGCTGCGTATCGATCTCATCGGGAACCTTGACGGACGTGCCCTGGTCAGGGCCTTGCGAACGTTGCGGCCGGCCGAGTGGATCGCGCGGTGAATCGCCGTTCTGACCGTAACGGCGCGGCATATTCTGCATCATCTGCTGCGCCATTTGCTGCGCGCCTTTGCGCAGCTGATCGAGCGCCCGTGATTGCTCCTGCATCGCGCCTTCAAGATCGCCGTCTTGCAGCGCGCGCTCGGCGTTGCGCATCGCTTCCTGCGCTTCAGTGATCTGGTCGGGCTGGCCCATGCCGTTACCCTGCATATCACGCTGCAGCTGGCCGAGCCGGTTGCGCAACTCGCGCTGACGAGAACCAAGCTGGCCCTTGCCCATCTGACCTTTGCCTTTGCCTTGGCCTTGCTGCGGCTGGCCCTGCCCTTGCTGAGGTCCGCGCTGACCGCTTTGCGGACCGCGTTGCGGCATTTGCCCTTGCTGACCCTGCTGGCCTTGTTGCCCTTGCTGTCCCTCTTGGCGCTGCTCAGAAAACGTATCGTCCATCAGCCTTTGCTGCTGCCCGACGATATCGCCCAGCTCGCTCATCATCTCCATCATCTGCTGGCTTTGCTGACCTTGAGCGTTTTGCTGTTCGGCAGATTGCAGCCGGTCGAGGAGGTCGCGCAGCTCGCTCAGCATCTGCTGCGCAGCATCGCGCGCCCCGCTTTTAGCCATTTCCTCGATCTGCTTCATCATCCGGTCGAGGTCTTGCTGGCTCAATTGCTGTTGCTGCGAGTTCTGCCCATCGGGCATCGTCGGATTGTTTTTGGCTTCGCGCGCCATCTGCTGCAGATATTCGTTGAGCGCGGTCTTAAGCTCCTGCATCGCATCCTGGATCTCCTGATCCGAGGCGCCTTGCTCCAAGAGCTTGGCAAGCTTGTCTTGCGCCTCACGCAAGCGGCGTTCGGCATCGCTCAGATCGCCATCTTCGATGCGTAACGCAACATTCCAAAGCTGCTCGACGACGCTGTCGAGACCGGGCTTGGTGAAATCGCGCTGCAAGCGATAAGACGCGGTCCTCAGCCCCAGATAAACCTGCACGTCGTCGATGAAGCCTTCCGGCGCCAGCGTCAGCGCATCGAGCGCTGTAACGACCTGATTGCGATACCGTGAATCGTCGACAAGCTGACGGCGTTGTTCGATGACCGCGCGCGCCAACGGCTTACGGAAAACCCGTTGCGGCAATTCCATCTCGATTGGCTTGGAACTGCCGACTTGGCCCGCCCCGTCAGTCGCTTCAAGCGTCATGACGACGTTGAGGCCCGCCCAGGGATGCGAGCCCAGCTCCAGATGCGTCACCGAAGTCCCTTCGGTCGCGTTGGTCTTGGGCAGCCGCAAGCTCAGTTCGGGCGGGCGCGACAACGGCAGACGCGGGCCTTTGAGCACGTCTTTGCGCGCCCAGGCCGTCGCCGGGTCCTGTTCTTCCTTGGCCGCCTTGACGATTTTCACCCGCGCCGAAGCAACGCCGTAGTCATCTCCGATCTTGTATTCGAGCTTCATCGAGCCGCGCTGTGATGGCTTCGGCGTCTTGGTCAACTCGATCGTCGGGACTTGGTCCGGCGTCACCGAGAACGTCCACGCATCGACCTGGGTGGTATCGTGCATCAGCAAAACGCGGGCCGAGGTTTTCAGCGTCGTTCGCACTTCGGCGATATCTTCGACGACACCGCCCGGCGTCTTGGCAGCCTCTGAGGCGATGCTGTGCGTCGGCCCGTTTGAATCCATGATGTCGAGGCGCAATCCGCCGGCGGCTTCGCCACTGGCACGCACGATAAGCTCACTGCCTTGCGGGATTTCGACAAGACCATCGGCGACGGCGGCCGTCGCTTTGCCATCGCCATCACGCCCGCCATCAGCCAGCAGCACCGGGGGCTTGCCGGTATAGGCCGGCGGCGTCACCCAGGCGTCGATCCTCAACCGGGAAGCCGCCGTGATCGGGTCCGCAAATCGGAAGGCAGCCGCCAGCCGGTCCGACCAGTGATCGCCCGCCAGCGCCGTCAGCGCCGTAACGCCAACCAACAGCCCGGCGCGCAACGCCCATGGGTCATGCCGGGGCGTGTCAGGACGCGGACCTGCAACGCGCAGCCGTCCAAGCAGGTCAGACAGCCGCTTGCGATGCGCAACCCAGATCGCGCGCGTCGCCGGATCGTCAGAGCCAGCGCTCAACGTGTCGTCGTAGGAAGAGGCGGGCCGATGCGGCAGTCCTGACAACCGTTCCAGACGCCGGATACCTTGGTCGCGACCTGGCCATGGCGTGCGTAGCGCCCAAATGAGAGCAGCAACCAGCGCAACGCCGAATGCACCCAGCAAAATTTTCTGCGGCAGATCGCCGATGACGGGCCACAAGCCCAGCATCGAAAAGGCTACGAATAGCCCAACGACCCCGACTACCAGCCAAAGTCGCGGCCAAAGCCGTTCGAGAAACAGCATCCACAGGCTGCGTTCGATTTTCTTTTCGAGAGCCTGGTCGGCCATGGCGCGTTCTGCATGCGAACGGGCCCCGCCGGTCTTGCTAGGGCGAACATCTGTCATGGGCCCGATATTAGCACGACGCTGAGCCGACAATCCTCAAATTTCGGAAGGCTTTTGTTCACGATGTGTTTCAAAGGGATTGAGGCCAATCGATTCCGCCTTTGACCAACTCGACCAGCGCAGCTTGGATCGATCAGCCCGTGCCTCACCCAAGCCACTTCGGCAGCCGGTCCTGAGCGATCAGATCCTCATACGTCGGCCGCGGCCGGATGACGGCAAATTCCTCACCATGAACCATGACTTCGGTGATCAGCAATCGGCTGTTGTAGGTCGAGGCCATCACAGATCCGTAAGCACCAGCCGACATCACCGCCATAAGCCCGCCTTCGCTGAACGGCGGCAGCGACCGGTCGAGCGCCAGATAATCTCCGGTTTCGCACACCGGCCCGACAACGTCCTGGACAACGGGCGGCATCGAGCGCAGCTCCTGGGCGACCGGCCAGATATCGTGATGCGCTTCATAAAGCGTCGGCCGGATCAGATCGTTCATCGCCGCGTCGACGATAAGGAACGTCTTGTCGGCGCCCTCTTTGACGTGGATGACCCGCGTCACCAGGATCCCGGCGTTGCCGGCAATCATCCGGCCTGGCTCGAGGACGACTTTCAGACCGAGATCGCCCAAGCAGTCGCGAACGACCCCGGCGTAATCTTCCGGCGACGGCGGCATCGGCGCAGTCGCGTCATAGGGGATGCCGAGCCCGCCGCCCAGATCGAGATGGCGCAAGGCGATGCCGTCGCTCATCAGGTCTTTGGCAAGATCCGCCAGCAGCGTGAACGCCGACCGCATCGGGCTCAGATCGGTGATCTGGCTGCCGATATGCATATGGATGCCGGCGATATCGATGCCTGGCAGCTCGCGCGCCTTCTGATAGAGCGCCCGCGCGTCGACATAGGGCACACCGAACTTGTTCTCCGACTTGCCGGTCGAGATTTTCGCATGCGTCTTGGCATCGACATCCGGATTGACGCGGATCGCGATCGGCGCGGCCTTGCCCAGCTCGCTGGCAACGGAACTGAGCGCCAAAAGCTCCGGCTCGCTCTCGACGTTGAAACCCAAAATGCCCTCGCCGAGAGCATAAGCCATCTCTTCTCGGGTTTTGCCCACACCCGCAAAAATGATTTTGTTGGCCGGAACACCGACTGCCCGCGCGCGCCGGAGTTCACCCTCGGAGACGACGTCCATCCCGGCGCCTTGCGCGCCCAGCGTCGCCAAAACCGCCTGGTTCGAATTGGCTTTGACGGCGAAGCAAATTAGCGCGTTAAGGTCGCGAAATGCCTCGCTCAGAACGCGGTAGTGATGCTCAAGCGTTGCCGAAGAATAGCAATAGAACGGGGTCCCGACGCTCGCCGCAAGGCTCGACAGGTCGACGTCTTCAGCGTGAAGCACGCCGGCTTTGTAAGAGAAGTGATGCATGGATGTCGTTATTCGGTCAGTCCTGAAGCGAAGCCGCAGGTTGCCTCAGCCGATGTGGAAAAGAAAGCGCCAGATTGCGTTTAGCGCGTGAGATTGCGTTTAGCGCAGATGCCCGCGTCCAGGGAAGGAGACCGCGTTAGCGCAAGAGGCTGTCGAGAACGAAAGGCCGGTGCTGTTTCTTGGGGCCCGCTGTTCCTTTGGCGCTGCCTTTGGAATCAGGCGAAGCCGCCGTACCTTCGGCCTTGGCCTGAGCTGGCGCTTCCAGCGAACCGCGCACGCCGCAGCCTGCCAGCGTTACCGCCAGAAGGGTCGCGAGAAAGAAGGTTTTGGCAACGCTCGACATGCGCTTCAGTATCATCCTCGGATGCTGTTCGCTTTCGGATCGGAAGCCGGAAACACCAATCCTCTGGCCCGCCGGGCAATAACTCACTCGGCAGACCGCAGCTTTAAACCCAGACTTAGCCCCCGGCGACCTCGCTGTCCAACTGTGCGATCCAGCGCTTGGCCATTTTCTCCACATTGTGTGGCGCGGTTCCACCATAGCTGGTGCGGCTGGCCACCGAGTTTTCGACGCTGAGCACGCTAAAGACGCTGTCATTGATGCTCGGCTCGACCTCCTGCATGGCTTTGAGCGGCAGTTCGCCCAGGTCAACCCCGCGTTTTTCGGCCGCCGCGACGATTGAGCCGGTCACGTGATGCGCCTGACGGAACGGCATCTTGAGTTCGCGAACCAGCCAGTCCGCAAGGTCGGTGGCTGTTGAAAAGCCATATCCGGCCGCCTTTTGCATGTTTTCGGCGACGGGCTCCATGTCATCGACCATGCCCGAAAGCGCCGAAACCGCCACGCGCAGGCTGTCGAGCGCGTCAAACGCGACTTCCTTGTCTTCCTGCATGTCCTTTGAATAGGCCAGCGGCAGCCCTTTTATGACCATCATCAGACTTTGCATCGCCCCCGCGATCCGCCCGACCTTCGCCCGGCACAGCTCGGCAGCATCCGGATTGCGCTTCTGCGGCATGATCGAAGAGCCGGTCGTGAACCTGTCGGAAAGCTTCAGGAAGCCGAATTGTGGGGTCACCCACAGGACGATCTCTTCGGAGAACCGGGAAATATGGACGGCGCACAGCGACGCCGCGGCCAGCGTCTCAATAACGAAATCCCGGTCTGAGACTGAATCGAGCGAATTCGCCGTCGGCCGGTCGAACCCAAGCGCCTTGGCGGTTTTCTCGCGATCGATCGGAAATGACGTGCCTGCGAGCGCGGCCGCCCCCAGCGGGCATTCGTTAAGCCGCTTGCGCGCATCCTGGAAACGCCCACGGTCCCGCCCAAACATCTCGACATAGGCCAGCAAATGGTGCCCGAACGTCACCGGCTGGGCCGGCTGCAGATGCGTGAAACCGGGCATGACGGTAGCGGCGTTGACCAGCGCCTTTTTCGCAAGTGCGAACTGCAACTTGGCAAGCGCCGCGTCAAATTCATCGATTTGCGCCCGAACGTAAAGCCGGAAGTCGGTGGCAACCTGATCGTTGCGTGATCTTGCCGTGTGCAGGCGGCCTGCGGCTTCCCCGACAATTTCTTTCAGCCGCGCCTCGATATTCATGTGCACATCTTCCAGCGCACGCGAATACTGGAACGTTCCGGCTTCGATTTCCGACTGGATCTGGACCAAACCTTTATCAATCGCAGCCCGGTCATCCTGCGTTATAATACCGGAAGCGGCCAGCATCTCGGCATGCGCGCGCGACCCAGCAATATCTTCTCGCGCCATGCGCTTGTCGAAATCTATGGATGCGTTAATGACTTCCATGATTTCGGCAGGTGACATTTGGAAGCGGCCGCCCCACATTTGGTTGGCGTCTTTTTCGGTCACGGCTTTGTGCTCCAGTTTGCATGGCGCATCGTCGGTGCGGAATTATGATCGCGCCCGTCTGACGGCGAATTTGGGATCAACAGTCCAGGTAATACGAAACGATGACTTCGCATAGGCAGCAAGAAGTTCGCAGCCAATCTTGGAGAATGTCTCCGTCCATGTACGCTTGGATCGCGTCATCGCTCGTCCTGATCGGACTTGGCGCGGTATACTTTACTGGCGCCCCACCTGACAACGCCGTGACGCGAATTGGTGCCGAAACGGTTGATAGCTCGGTTGGCCCGGCCGCCGACAACTCCAAAAGCGGGCTGGCCGCCTTTATTCGCCGACCTGAACCCTCAGACCTTCCTGAAATCACTTTCACTGACGCCGACGGCAAGGAAAAGACGCTCGCCGACTTCAAAGGCAAGACCGTCCTGCTCAACATGTGGGCCACCTGGTGCACGCCTTGCCGCAAGGAAATGCCGGCCCTCGACCGCCTTCAGGCCGAATTGGGCGGCGACAAATTCGAGGTTGTGGCCCTCAGCGTCGATCGTGGCGGGGTTGAAGCCTCGAAGCGCTTCTTTGAGCAGATCAAGGTCTCGTCGCTGGCAACCTACGTCGACAAGTCTGGCAAGTCGTCCAAGCCGTTGCGCATCATCGGCATGCCGACAACGCTGCTCATCGACCCTGAGGGCCGCGAAATCGGCCGTCTCGTCGGCCCCGCAGAGTGGGACAGCGAAGAAGCAAAAAAGCTGATCATCGCCGAACTGGAATAGCGCCGGTCACGTGAGCAGAAACCTGCCGCTTCCGTCTCGATCTTTAGCCCGCAAGCGCATGGTAGGTGCGGCTGGCAACCCAAAACAGGGCCCGGATCAGCGCGCCGACAACGAGCCCGATCAGCAGCAAAAGCATTGATTTTGGCGCCAATTCGCCGATGAGCGTCGCGTTGGCTTGGTTGGTAAAGGCCGGAAACCACAGTTCCAGCTGGCCGATGCAGAAGTTCAAAACCTCCCGCGAAAAGCCGATGAGCGACCCGAACCATTCCCGCTGGAAAATGGAGAGGTAGAAATAGGTCAGCAAGGCCGCCATCAGCTCGACCACGACCAGCACAAGCGACCATGCGAACACACCGACCGTCGCCCCCAGTGCCGCGATGAATGAGTAACTTAAAGACCGTTCTGTTGCCATTTTTCAGCCTCTGGCTCGCATCGAATTGGCAGTACTCTGCCGTTAGTTCTTGGCAGGAATATCACGTTCTCAGCTGCTGAGCGTCCGCCCGCGCCCAGTTTCAGCCTCCAAATGTTTCCAACCGGTGGGGAGCAAAGTGGATCCCTTCAGAACATTGACTTGACCTCTCCAAGAGGCGACAAGCCGTGTCTGAAACGATCAACAAAGCAATTGGAACGCCAAAAAGATGAGCCACGCCGATCTGATCAAGACCATCGAGGAAGCCTTCGAAGCGCGCGACACCGTCAATACGGGCACCAAGGGGCCGGTTCGGGATGCTGTCGAGACGGCGCTCAACCTGATGGATTCTGGCAAGGTCCGGGTCGCCGAGAAAAACGATGCCGGTGAGTGGGTTGTGAACCAGTGGGCGAAAAAGGCCGTCCTGTTGTCGTTCCGGCTCTCCGACAACGTCATCATTCCGTTCCAGAAGTCCGGCACCTACGCCAGCCGCGTGCACGGCTGGGATAAGGTCCCTCTAAAATTCGATGAGTGGCAGCCCGAGCAATTCAAGGAAGCCGGTTTCCGCGCTGTTCCCGGCGCCGTCGTTCGCCATTCCGCCTTCATCGCTCCAGGCGTCGTGCTGATGCCCTCGTTCGTTAACCTCGGCGCATATGTCGATAGCGGCACCATGGTCGATACCTGGGCCACCGTCGGCTCCTGCGCGCAGATCGGCAAGAACGTCCACCTCTCCGGCGGCGCCGGTATTGGCGGGGTGCTAGAGCCGCTGCAGGCCGGCCCAGTCATCATCGAAGACAACTGCTTCATCGGTGCCCGTGCCGAGGTCGCTGAGGGCGTCATCGTTTGCGAAGGTTCGGTCTTGTCTATGGGCGTTTATATCGGTGCATCCACCAAGATCGTCGACCGTGCGACAGGCGAAGTGCACATGGGCCGCGTACCGCCCTATTCGGTGGTCGTGCCCGGTGCGATGCCTGGCAAGCCACTGCCGGACGGTACCCCTGGCCCAAGCCTCTACTGCGCTGTCATCGTCAAAACGGTCGATGAAAAAACGCGCTCCAAAACCGGCATCAACGAACTGCTGCGCGATTAAGGTCGAGCGCCTAGCACCAGAACTATCGGAGGAATCGGCATGCGCCTACCGCGCGTGCCGTTTTCTATTTGGAACCCGGTCAGACAGTGGCACCGAGGGGAAACTGCGCGGCTGGGGAGAGTTGTCATTACGCGGGTGCGGGTCGGCACCTGAAGCGCGCAGGAAAAATTTCCGGCGCGCGGATGCCGCACGAGCCGCACACGACTTTAGGAAGTGTGCGCCAAATTGTTTGAGCGGTGGGCATCCGAAGCGTTAAAATAATGTCTCACGTGGCTGTTCCGCGCTCTCAGCGCGGGCCACTCCGACGGGGCGGCGCTCACGCCGGGTCGCTTTGCTCCCCGGTCCTTCGGACCGATTGCGGAGAATAGTCCGGCGCGCGGATGCGCGAGGCGAAGCCGAAGCGGTGGGCATCCGAAGCGCGCAGGAAAAACTTCGGGCGCGCAGTGGGCAACCGAAGGGCCAGCTCAGGGGCTGCGGAGAATTGTCATAGCGCGGATGCCGCGAAGCGGTGGGCATCCGGAGCGCGCAGAAACATGTGGCAACTCCGCGTCGCTCCGTGACAAAAATCTTGTGCATGTGCGCAATGCGGTTGCTGGATCTCGGCATCATCCGCCAACTGGCTTTGTCCGGAACTGACAAAACGTCTGCACGGCGTTTTGCATGATAGTACATGAGGAGATCGATGGGCGTGAATACGAGCGAAGTCCCGCGTCTGTTGATCGAAGCCGTCAACTCAGCCTCGATTGCCGCCCGCACCGCCTGGCTCGGCTTTCTGGCGCTCACGGCCTACCTGTTCATCGCCATCGCCGGCATTGGCCACACCGATCTTCTCACCAATGCTCCCGTCGCGCTGCCGCTGCTGCAAGTAGACATCTCGCTCGATCAGTTCTTCCTGTTTGCGCCACTCGTTTACGTCTTCTTCCATTTCGGTGTGCTCGTGCAGCACGTCGCACTGGCCCAGAAGATCGAATTGCTGAACGGATTTTTCGAGCGACAGGAAGTCATCGAAGGCTTCGAGACGCACCCCGGCCGCTTTGAGCTGCACCCGTATTTCATCACCCAGGCGGTAGCCGGTCCGTCTCGCGGTAGCCTTATCGGGCTTATGCTCGACTACATGACCTGGCTGTCATTGGCGATCATTCCGATCATCCTGCTTTTGTATTTCCAGACGGCGTTCCTGCCCTATCATGATCAAAACTCGACATGGGCTCATCGAGCCTTCCTGCTGACAGACCTGGGCCTCATCAGCCTGACCGGCGTCTATTTCGCAGCACCATTGCGGCCCTTCTGGTCCGCGGTGCTGTTTTCGATTCTGGAATTTCCGGTACGCATTCTCATTTCCATACTCGTCAATGTGGCAGCCGTTTTCTTTTCTTTCTTGATTGCCACGATCCCCGACAGCGACCTCGACAAGTTCGCAGCTCAGGCCCTGAAATGGAGCAAGCCGCTCCCAGGCGTTGAGCGCTCGGCCTTCGTCCCGACCGCTTTCCTGTTTGAAGGCGAAGTCGATCAAGTGACGGGAGAGAATTCAGCGCTCTTCAGCCGTAACCTGATCGTCACCGATGCCGATCTTGTTCCCGAAGACAAAGGGCAGAACGGCGAAGTCAGCCTCAACCTGCGCGGCCGCGATTTGCGCTACGCAACGCTTGACCGCAGCGATCTTCATGGCGCGGATCTGACCGGCGCCACACTGCGCGAGGCAAGCCTGTCGGGCATTCGACTGCAGGGCGCGCAACTCGTCGGAGCAGATCTGCGTGGCGCGAAATTCTGGCGGCTCGGCGAAGAAGATGCCGACTTCACACCTGCGCGCCTCTCTTGGGCCAACTTCCGCCGCGCCAAAATGCAGGGCGCCAACCTGCACGCGGCGATCGGCTCTGGCGCTAACTTCTCCAAAGCCGAACTGACAGGCGCGGTCCTGCTGGCCGCTCAGCTGCAAGGTGCCAACTTTCAGTTCGCCGATCTGACGGCGGTGAACCTGACAAGCGCTGACGTCACCGCAGCCAGACTGAATGGCGCCAAGCTTTTCGCCAGCGACTTCTCACAAGCGCGTGCCGCCGGTGCCGACTTCCAAGGCGCCTGGCTTGTCGGCACGAACTTTTCCGGCACCGATCTAGCAGGCGCCGATCTGCGCCAAGGCCTCATCTGGATGAGCGCGCCACCGCAGGCTGCCGAAAATCTCGACGTGCGTTTCAGGATGATCACCAAGCCGAGCGACGACATCCGGGCTACAATTAAGAAGTCGGTCGCCGATCTCGACGACCCCGACCTCAAGAAGAAGGTCGAGGCGCGCGTTGCGGGCCTCCTGCAAAAGAACCCGTCGGAGGATTGGTCGACGTCGGCGGAAGCGAGCGCATGGCAGCAGTTGTTGAGTAACACCCAGTGGGATGATCCCCATCAGACCGCAACGACCGCATACGTCGCCGAATTGGCCTGCACCGACTTGACCACCGGCAAAGCCGTCGCCAATGCAATCGGCCGGCGCGCGGGCGCGGTCTTCCTATTCCAGCCGACTTTCAACGGCGATGTCGCAAACCTCTTCGCGCACTTGACACGCCCAACTTGCAAAGGCGCTTACGAGCACCTGCAGCCCGACGTCCTCCAGGAGCTGCGACGCGCCGCCCAGCTTGTGGCACGCACGCCGACGAACCCGTTCGCCTCTCAGCCATGAGCTTTCCAGACAAACCACGGTCGCGCTCCGCCATTGCATTCGCTAAGTAAGGGGGCCTCCTCTTGAGAGGTGGCCGCCCCCGATGGAGCAAAAATGGCAGAGTCGCACCAGTCAGTCCCAGCGCCCAGCCAGCGCGGTGGCATCGTTCTGTTGATTGCGGCGGGCCCCATCGGCTGGGCTGTCGCCAATGAACTGGTCCGCAGATTAGGACCGCTCACCATCATCGTCGAAAAGGGCGAAGGCCGTTTCGCGTTGGTGCGACGGCGCGCACGATATCTCGGCGCATTCTATGCGCTTGGACAATTGGCGGCGTCGGTTGTGCAAAAGGTGCTGCTGCGAGGCACGAACAGGCGACGCCAACAAATCCTCGCGGCACTCGATCTCAAAACGGAAGCGCCAGCAAACTGCGAAGTCCATCAGGTTTCTAACGTCAACGCTCCTGAATGCCACGCGTTGCTAAGAACGATTGCGCCGACCGTCGTCGCTGTCTTCGGAACGCGTCTTCTGCGCCGCGCCACGCTCTCAAGCGTCGACGCGCCGTTTATCAATTGTCATCCAGGCATCAATCCGAAGTATCGCGGCATCGACCCGGCCTATTGGGCGCTCGTTGAAGGCGACGTCGAAAACGTCGGCGTTACGATCCACCTTGTCGATGAAGGTGTCGATACCGGGCGCGTCCTCTATCAGGGTCCGTCAAAGTTCACCGCCAGCGATAACATCCAAACCTATCAGTGGCTGCAACTGGGCGATTCCCTGCCGCTCTTCGCACAAGCTGTGAACGATGCGCTCGCCGGGAACCTCAAGCCGAAGGCTGCCGATCTGCCATCCAAACAATACTACGCGCCGACGATCTGGCAGTATCTCTGGTATGGCTTCACGCGCCGCGTCTGGTGAACTTACCCCCCACTCATCGCCGTCATGATCGTCACGCGATCCCCGCTCCTGAACACAAGCCTGCGCAGTGTTCAGCAATAGAGCGTCCGACACAAGCTTGCGCCGTGTTCAGCACAAGAAGGAGGAGCGGGAGTTCTGGGTGAAATTTTAGTCCGTCCTGTCTCACCCCCCACTCATCGCCGTCATAATCGTCACCCGATCCCCGCTCCTTAATGGAGTCTCGAGCTTCGCCCTGTCTTCGCCGACAAAAATGTTGAGATGCCGCCTGATCTTCGGACTGGAATCCATTAGCCTGTCGCGCATCCCCGGCCAGCGCTTGTCGAGTTCGTCGATAACGCCGCGCACATCGCGCGCCTCGATCTTAAGCTGACCCGGCGAACCAGGAAAGAGCCGTAATAACGCCGTCGGTAGCGAAATGCGCACGACGACCGCGCCTTCCTGGCTCTCAGAGCCACTGTTATGTCCAACGCCCGCCACGTCAGTTGACCACCAGTGTCTCGACCGAGGTGATCGTCGGCAAGTGCGTGGCCGCTTCGACCCAGCTCTCGCCCTCGTCGCTGCTGACGAAAACCGAACCCGTACTGGTGCCGAAATAGACCCCCGTCTGCGGCAGGCTGTCGGTCGCCATGCCCTGGCGCAGCACGCCGAAGAAGGCTTTCTCCTGCGGCAGCCCTTTGCGCAGGTCTTCCCACGTCTTGCCGCCATCGCGCGTACGCCACACGGCTGCCGCGCCATCTGGCACGAACCGGCCGAGGATGTCGCCGTTGAGCGGGATCAGATAAAGCGTATCGGTATCGCGCGGATGCGCTGCTGAGGGAAAACCGAACGTCGAGGGCAGCCCCGCCTCAATACTCAACCAGCTCCGGCCGCCGTCATCGCTGCGATACATGCCGCAGTGGTTTTGTTGATAGAGCCGGTCCGGATCGCCAGCCGCCATCGCCATCGAATGCACGCACTGGCCATATTCGGGGTATTTCGACATCCCTTCCGGCATGTAGTCGTTGCGCGTACCCTGGTTGCGCGGCGTCCATGACTGGCCACCATCGGCGGTATGGAAGACACCGACCGACGACATGCCAACCCACAACTGGTTCGCGTCGCCGGGATGGCGAAGGATGGTGTGCAGGTTCAGCCCGCCGCCGCCCGGCATCCAATGTTCGCGCGAAGGATGATCGCGCAAGCCCTGCACGTGCTCGAAGGTCTGGCCGCCATCGGTGCTTTTGAAAAGCCCGGCCGGTTCGACACCGACGTAGATCTCGTCGTTTCCAGGCGAAAGGCTCCAGCCGGTCTTGATCGGTGCCTCGCCTTCCTCATACTTCAAGCCTTCGCTCGAATGCGTCCAGGTCTCGCCCAGGTCGGTCGATTTCCACACAGCCGGCCCGAACCATTCGTTGCCGCCGGTCGCATAGATCGCACCCTCGGATGGATTGGCGATCACGTGATTGACCGGCCAAGCTTCGCAATAAGGACCGCGCAGGTCGAATGATTGGCGGCCTTCGTCGCCGTCGAGAATAAAGACGCCCTTCTTGGTTCCGATCAGCACCATTACACGCTTGGACATGAAGCAACTCCCTGAGCATTTTGTGAATTATAGGCGCGCATTGGCACCGTTGTTTGTCGTGGGCAAGAAACGCGATTGCAGTTCAATTGGTTGCGGTCTCTCCGCGAAACGCCGCTTCCAACGCTGCGATGTCGATCTTCTGCATCTCAAACATCGCCTGCGTCGCCCGCGTTGAGGCTTCCTGATCCGGAGCACCAATGCAGCGCATCAACGCTTCAGGAATAATCTGCCAGCAGAGCCCAAAACGGTCTTTGAGCCAGCCGCAGCGCAGCGGCTCACCACCATCCGCAATGAGCGCGTCCCAAAGCTTGTCGGTCTCTTTCTGGTCGCGTGTCGTCAGCGAAATCGAAACGGCTTCACTGAGCTCGTACGGCGGTCCGCCATTGAGCGCCTGATAGGGCGTTCCCATCAGTGTGAAATTGACGACGAGCGGCGCGCCACTGGGAACCTGACCAAATGTTCCCTCGATCTGACTGTCCGGCAAAAGCGAGACGTAGAACTCGGCGGCTTCTTTCCCATTTCTGTTGGCGAACCATAGGCAGGTGCGAAGTTGAGACGGCATGGATCGGCTCCCGGGCGATACCTGATCGGTAGTTGCGAGGCAGAACTATTGAGCAGCGATGAACGTTTCCATCCGGTCGAGACACGGGCTCCAACTCGTCGAGTAACCCGCTTCGTTGGCTGCTTTCTGCGCAGTAGCTGATGGGAATTGCGTTTCGAGCTTCAGCACCGTTTGATCGCCCACTTCTTCAAGTGTCAGGATGACGAGCGAGCCCGGCGGAATTCCTGCACCACAGGGATGATCGTCCTCACCATCGCCTTCCAGCACAAACCTGTTCGGTGGATCGATCTCCTTGAAGCGGCCCGTGCAAGGATAGGTCTCGCCGTTGGGCACCTGCATGTTGAGACGAAACTCGCCGCCCACCTGCAGATCGATTTCGCAATCGAAATTGGCGCAGCCCGGCGGACCCCACCATTCGGCAACGCATTCCGGCGTCGTCCAGACCCGCCAGACGAGTTCGCGCGGCGCATCGATCGTGCGCGAGAAGACAAGAACGCGATCGCCTTCGAGGATGTCTCCGGAACTGTCAGCCATTCTTGTCCTCCGCAGCTTTCATTTTTGCGATCAGCTTCTCGATGCGATCCAGCCGGCCTTCCCAGATCGCCCGCTGATGACCGAGCCAGGATTCTGCGTCCGCCAGAGGCTTGGGCGAAATCTCAAACGTTCTGACGCGGCCCGATTTCTTTGATTGAACGAGCCCGCTGTCTTCCAGCACGCGCAGATGCTGCAGGAAGGACGGAAGCGCCATCTCAAAAGGTTCGGCCAGCTGCGAAACTGACGCCGGGCCTTCGCTCAGCCGCTGCACAACGGCACGCCGAGTCGGATCCGATAGCGCCCGAAAGACATGATCGAGGTCGTCAGAATGGTTAGGCATCTACCTAAGTTAATAGACTTAAACAGAGTTAGCAAGTTGTTAATTCCAACCTTCTAGTTTCAGCGAGTACATCAAAGTGAAGGTTTCAGGTTTATGCGTTTCCTCCCGCTTTTCTCGTCTCCCAAAAAGAAAACGAGCGTCCTCCGGCTGCTCCTCTCGCTGACCTTGTTCGGCGTGATGGCGCTTCTGCCTTGGCGGCTCCAGGCAGCACCGGTCACGCAATTCGAAGGCAGGCTGGGAACCAAACCGGTGAAGTTCGCGCTGTCGCCCGGCCAATGCCGCGCAGATCCGTCGAATGCCTCCGACAAAGCTCTGATGCAGCACATATCGAAGTCGATTGCCGGCAGTTATCATCTGCTCGGCCTCACGATGACCTGCGACGCGCTTCAAAACATTCGCAAGGGCCGCTTTCCCGGTTTCTCCCGCTCCGTTCAATATCAATCGGCCGTCTCGACCAAAGACGTCGACCTGCCGGTCACCACCCAGCAGTTTGCCAACTGGGCCTGCCAGGATGAGGCCAAAAACGTCTTCGATCCAAACAAGGTTTCAAAAGCCGTCGCGGCGAAAGTCGATGCCGGACTTGAAGCCATGCCGGTCAACACCAACCAGTATCTGGGCGCGCTTCCAAAGCGGCTTGATGGTTGCTATGCGAGTTTCGTCCGCAAGATTATGGGACCGGACGGCAAGCCGCGATTGCTCGCCACGGTGTTCGCCTCAACGTTGGTGAAAAAGCGCCCTCTCGTCGTGCAAATGTCCGACATCTACGAGGGCATGCCGACGGTCGCAGCGCTGTCGAAAGACGTCTCCAACCTCCTCGTCAAACTGCACAAATTAAACCCGGTGAACTAACCGCTGGGTCGCGTTGCGCCTTGTGAATTCCACGGGTTGGCGCCCGATCCGTGGAAGCATTTAAGGCGCTTGGAAGGGGCAGGACTTATTCTTGCCCCTTCAGCCCTCTGAGTTGTCTTCGAGACAACAATATCCGGAACCCGCCTGATGCCCTATCGCACGCTAAATTCCGACCATCTGATCACGACGGTCGAAAAGCTGGAGCGCCGCATTGAAGAGCGCTTCCCTGGCTGCGGCCTATCGAAGGTGTGCGCGGAACTCACCGTCATCGCGCGCGAAAGTCGCCAGAAGGTCGCCACCGCTTCAAGAGCCAACATCCCATTGCGCATCGGCGTCGGCATCGTTGTTGCGATTGGCTTGGCGTTGCTCGCCTACGTTGGCTCGAGCATCCAGTTCAGAAACGGATCGGAAAGTATATTTGGCATCATAGAAGGCATCGACGCGGCGGTGAATACGCTGATCGTCACCGGCGCCGGCATCTACTTCCTGACGACGCTCGAAGGTCGTTGGCATCGTGAAATGGCTTTGAAAGATCTGCACGAGCTGCGTTCGATTGTTCACGTCATCGACATGCACCAGCTCACCAAGGATCCAAGCCGCGTGTCGACAGTCGGGACATCGACGCCCTCTTCGCCGCAACGCGTGATGAGCCCCTTTGAGCTCTCACGCTATCTGGATTACTGCTCCGAGATGCTGTCGCTGGCCGCCAAGATCGCCGCGCTTTACGCCCAGGGCACCCGCGACCCGCTGATCATCGAAACGTCCAGCGATCTGGGGCAGATCACGTCCAACATCTCCGGCAAGATCTGGCAGAAGATCACGCTCGTTCAACGCCAGGTCGCGACCGAGCCACCCGAAACGATGGAGGTCGAAGCGCTGGCAAATGCGCCTGCCGGCTGAGTTCATCAGGCTGTGGGTTCGCGAGGGGGCTGCGCCGTCTGGCGGGCACCAAGAAAGATTGCGGTGAGCGTCGGCACGAGCCGTTGCTGAGCGAAGAATTCATCCGTTTGGCGCGCCATTGCCAATTTGGATTTGTAGTATTGCGTAGTGTGGCGGGGAAAAATGTATCGTGGTTTGTCAGCGGCCCTCAGCGCCGCCGTGTTCTGTTGCGTGTCGATTTTGGCAACGGTGCCTGCCAATGCGCAGGTCTTGGCCCCGATCTGGAACGGGGTCTATTGGGGCGTCCATGGCGGCGGCTCCTGGGGCGGAGCTGGATCGGGTTCTGAAACGGTCGATCTGAGCGGCGGGTTGGGCGGCATTCATTCCGGCTATCAGTTTCAATCCGGCAGCCTCGTTTACGGCGTCGAAGGCGAGCTGACCTTCGGCGATGTGACGGGCGGGCTCAGCGATTCCTACGCGCTCGATCCAATCCTTTTCGGCCAGAACGCAACCTTCAACGGCAGGCTCGATCTGAGCGCCAACATGCTGGCAAGCCTCAAAGGCCGCATTGGCTACGCCTTCGGCCCGGTCATGCTTTACGCCTCCGGTGGTCTCGCCTGGACATGGTTCGACGTCGAAGCCAACGCGACGGTTAGCGGCAACGGTTTTCGCTATTCAGACGGCTTGAGCGGCAGCGACATGCTCTCCGGCTGGACCGTCGGCGGTGGTGCGGAAATGAAATTCACGCAATCGATCAGCGGCCGCATCGACGTCTCGCACTACAACTTCCAGGACGACTTCAGCGACGGCAATTTGCACATCAACGACGTCGACCTCGACTTCACCGTCGTCCGCGTCGGCCTGTCCTTTCAGCTGAACTGACAAGGCTAAGCGCGCTGACTGGAATCCATTGAAAACTATATAGAAAGTGCTGAAAAACGACAGGCCTGACCGATAGCATCTTTGCGCTGATTTTGTCCTCTTGACCCATCAACCTGGATGGTTTTTAGAACTGCCACGGATTAATTTCAGCGTTTGGTATTGTTGCGGGGATTTGATGAGTAAAAGCGTATTTTTGAACGTGCTGGTTGCAGCGTCTATTTGGTCTGTAATTGGCTCATCGCCTGCAAGCGCTCAGGCGCCCGCACCAATCTGGACCGGTTTTTACGTCGGTGCCCATGGCGGTGGCGGCTGGGGCAGCGCTTCCATCGACGGAACACCGCTGGACTTCGATACCAATGGCGCGGTCGGAGGTCTCCACGGTGGCTATCAGCACCAGTTCGGAAACCTGGTCCTCGGCATCGAAGCGGATGCATCGTTCGGCAAGCTCGATGACGAGCAGGTCTTTGTCGAAAGGTTCTCTTTTCCCGGCTTTAATGCGACGGCGACGACCAAGTTCGGATCGGAAATCAACACTCTTGCCAGCCTGAAGGCGCGCATCGGGTACGCTGCAGGCCCGCTTCTTGTTTTTGCTTCCGGCGGCGTCGCCTGGAACAGGATGGAGCTGTCCTTCTTCGATAGCTTGACCGTCAATGGCCAAACCTTTGTGTCCGACGACTACAAAGAAAAAGACACCTTGGTTGGCTGGACAGTTGGAGGCGGTGCCGAATATCGGTTCATGAAATTCGCCAGCGCTCGGATCGAAGTGCAGCACTATCGTTTCGAAGACGACTTCGAAAGCGATCGTATCAACATCCCAGATTTCGATGTCGAAACGACCCTCGTCCGTGGCGGTCTGACGTTCCACTTGAATTGACGCAACACACGTGCCCTTCTGCAGCACTTACAACTGATAGGCGCGTGTGTCCTTAAACGATGTGGAACCCCATAAATCTGTTTCTCGGCTTCCGCGGTCGTATCGGCAGGTTCGCCTACTGGTTCGGGCTGATCGTGTTGATCGCGGTCAGTCCGTTTTCGTTCTGGGCAGTTTTTTCCGATAACCCTTTCGAAGAGGCGATCCTGCTGACCCGCCAGACCGGGGTGGGCGGACTTGCTTGGTCGATCGCGCTGCTGCTGCCGCTTGCTGCGTTGAACACCAAGCGCCTGCACGAGACCGGACTGCTGGGCCTGCTCTTCTATGCCCCCGCCGCCCTGACCGCCGCCAGTTTCTTCACCGGCTGGCGTCCGCAGATTGATCAGGCGCTTTGGGTGACACAGATCCTTGGTTGGTGGACCGGGGCTGCCGGCATCTGGTTTCTGGTGCGGCTCGGCCTTTACCGCGGCACGCCCGGGCCCAACAAATATGGCGCGCCGCCCGGATGATCAGCCAGCTGAGCCCGCCCGGCGGGCTGCGGCATGGGTTAAGCTTCACGCCGACGCCAGATCTGCTATTGAACTGGCATGACCGACAACACCACTTCCGCTCAGAACGATCCCGCCCCGGGCGATGCCGTCGCGCTCGCCCAGGCGCTCATCCGCTGCCATTCCGTGACGCCGGCCGAAGGCGGTGCGCTCGACCTGCTCCAGCGGGTCCTCGAACCGCTTGGCTTCACCTGCCATCGCTTGCCGTTCACGCAGCTCGGCACGCCCGACGTCGATAACCTCTATGCCCGTTGGGGCACCGAAGGTCCGAACCTCTGCTTTGCCGGGCATACCGATGTCGTCCCGCCGGGCAACGAAGCCGCCTGGAGCGTCCCGCCGTTTGCCGCCGAAATCCGCGACGGCATCCTCTACGGCCGCGGCGCCGTCGACATGAAGACGGAAATCGCCTGCTTCATCGCAGCACTCGCAGACCTGCTGCAAGAGCGCGGCGGCAAGCTTCCCGGCTCGCTCTCCCTGCTCATCACCGGCGACGAAGAAGGTCCCGCCATCAACGGCACCGTCAAGATGCTCGACTGGCTGAAGGTCAACGGCGAAACGCTCGATGCCTGCCTCGTCGGCGAACCCTCCAACCCCAAGGCGCTGGGCGACGAAATCAAGATCGGACGCCGCGGATCGTTAAACGGCGAGTTGATCGTCCACGGCCGCCAGGGCCATTCGGCTTATCCCGCCAAGGCCGACAACCCGGTTCCGAAACTCGCCCGCATTATCGACAGGCTCTCCGGCGCTCATCTCGATGACGGCACCGACCGGTTCCTGCCCTCCCACCTCGCCGTGACGGTGATCTCGGTGCCCAACACCGCAACCAACGTCATTCCCGGTGAGGCGCGCGCGCTCTTCAACATCCGCTATAACGATAGCTGGACAAAGCAGCGCTTGCAGGACTGGGCGCGCGGCGAAATCGAAGCCGTCGCCAAGGACATGTCGGCCGAATTCGACCTCACCTTCTCCGGCACCGGCGATGTTTTCTGCACCAAAGCCGGCCCGCTCGTTGAAACCATTTCGGCGGCGGTTAAAGACGTCACCGGACGCACGCCCGAGCTGACGACCGGCGGCGGCACCTCAGACGCGCGCTTCATCAAGGACGCCTGCCCCGTCGTCGAATTCGGTCTCGTCAACGAGATGATCCACAAGGTCGACGAGCACGTGCCACTGAAGGACATCGAAGACCTGACTCGGATCTACCGCCGCTTCATCGAGCGCTATTTCCAGCTCGCTTAAGTAAGGAAGTGGGGCGTGCTTGGGTTCAAGAGGCCGCCGGAGGATTGACCCGCCGCAGCCGCACGATCGCTTCATCAAGCGACGACAAGAAGCGAGAGCGGTCGCGCTTATCGAACGGAGGTGGTCCGCCGACTTGATCGCCACCGGCCCGCAAATCCTGCATGAGCGAACGCGTCGCCATCGCCGATCCGATCATATCGTGCGTGAACGGCTTGCCATTGGGCGCGAGCACGGTCGCGCCTTTCTTGAGTGAACGGTCGGCAAGCGGGATGTCGGCCGTCACCACAATCGACATCGGTCCAACGCGTTCGGCGATGTAATCATCCGCCGCGTCGGGGTCCATCTCGACTGCCACCTGCCGCACAAGCGGATGCATCGGAATGCGCATGTAGCTATTGGCGACGATCACGACCGGCACGCGCGTGCGCATCGCCACTTTGTAGACCTCTTCTTTGACGGGGCAGGCATCCGCATCGACAAAGATGCAGAGTTTCAGGCCTTCGCTGGTGTGATCGTCTTCGCTCATGCGCTCTTTGCTTGCGTGGCACCGGACCGCCGGGCCTAAAGCTCTCATTCGTTCGTCGGCCGACCGACCCCCATCTCACGCGAAATGCTTGGAAAGCTTCAAGCCCTGCGCCTGATAGTTCGAACCCAGATCGCGACCATAGAGAAGGCGCGGGGTTTCGCTTAAGCGCTCATAAACGAGCCGTCCGATGATCTGCCCGTCTTCCAGGATGAACGGAACTTTGTGGCTGCGCACTTCCAGCACGACGCGCGAACCCGCACCACCCGCCGGTTCATGCCCGAAGCCAGGATCCATGAAGCCCGCATAATGCACCCGAAATTCACCGACCAGCGGATTGAACGGAACCATCTCGGCCGCATAGGTCGGCGGCACGTGCACAGCTTCCTTAGAGGCGAGGATATAGAACTGGTCGGGATCGAGGATCAGCCGCTTGGCCCCGCGCAGGTGGATCGGCTCCCAGTAGTCGAGCACGGCACACGCCCCCGGCTTGTCGACATCGACAACGCCCGAATGCCGTTTGGCGCGATATCCGATAAGCCCGCCTTCGGCCTGATCGAGATCCACAGACAGCGCAAGCCCCGCGTCGATATCAGCCGAAGCCGAGCTGACAAGCCGCGCTTCGGCATGCAGCGCCGAAAGCTCTTGATCTTTCAACATCGGTTGCCCGCTCCGGAAGCGGATCTGCGACAGCCTGGAGCCGGCGCGCACCACGATCGGGAAGGTCTGCGGGCAGATCTCTGCGTAAAGCGGACCTTTATAGCCATCGGGAATCTGGTCGAAGGCCGTCACGCTATCGGCAATCACCCGCGTGAAAACATCAAGCCGACCCGTTGAGCTTTTCGGGTTGGCCGAGGCAGAGATCCCTTTCGGCAGTGCCAACGCTTCCTGCAACGGCACGACATAGACGCAGCCTGTCTCCAAAACAGCGCCGTCCTGGATGTCGATCATATGCAACTGCACGTCCTGCAAACGCTCAGCGACCGAAACCCCAGGTCCAGGCAGGAAACTCGCGCGCACCCGGTAGGCGAAATCACCAAGGCGCAAATCCAGGCTCGCCGGCTGCAGCTGGTTTTCAGCAACCGGCTTGTCCAGCAATATTCCGCCATCATCGATCAGGCGCTCAATCGCCTGGGCGGGAAATACGCCGTCAGCAAAGCTCGGGGTCTTGGCTTCTTCTTGCAACTTCGCCTCTTCTGGCCGTTTTGGGGCATCTTCCTGCGGTTTTAGCAGCAAGTCACACGAAAAGGGCTAGACCAACCGCGCCTTGACGCCAAGGCCGAATTGCCTGTAGTCCCAAGAACGTTGATCCGTGGTGATTTGGCTGGCCGGCTTGCAGCCACGTAAAACAATTCGCTAAAAGGCCGCGCGCTCCACCTTTTGCTCGCAAATCTTGTGGCGCCCGGCCCCATTTGCCGGCCCGTCCGCGCACCTCGCGTCCGCGGCAAGATGAGGAAAGGACCGCGCATGACCGCGAAACCTGATGAAAATACTGATGCAGCTGAAGACTGGGCTCCGGCCACCCGCCTCGTTCATGGGGGCACGTTGCGCTCGCAGTTCGGCGAGACGTCCGAAGGCCTCTTTCTAACGCAGGGCTACGTCTACGAATCTGCCGAACAAGCCGAAGCCCGCTTCAAGAACGAAGAGCCCGGCTACCAGTATTCGCGATTTGCCAACCCGACCGTCACCATGTTCGAGGAGCGCGTCCGCCTTCTCGAAGGCTCCGAAGCCTGCCGCGCCACCGCCACCGGCATGGCCGCCGTCACCTCCGCACTGATGTCTTACCTGTCGGCCGGCGATCACGTCGTCGCCGCCCGCGCTCTTTTCGGCTCCTGCCGTTATGTCGTTGAAGATTTGGCGCCCCGCTTCGGCATCGCCTCGACCCTGATCGACGGCACCGACATCGAGGCCTGGAAGGCCGCCATCCGGCCCGGCACCAAGGCCGTCTTCTTCGAAACGCCCTCCAACCCGACGCTCGATCTCGTCGACATCAAAGCCGTGAGCGAACTGGCGCATGCCGTCGGCGCACTCGTGTTCGTCGACAACGTCTTCGCCACCCCGATGTTGCAGCGGCCATTACAACTCGGCGCCGACGTCGTCATGTATTCGGCAACCAAGCACATCGACGGCCAGGGCCGCTGTCTGGGCGGTGCGGTATGCTGTACGCAGCAGTTCCTCGACGATCACCTCTCGGTTTTCCTACGCCAGACCGGGCCATCGATGAGCCCGTTTAACGCCTGGGTGCTGCTTAAAGGCCTCGAAACGCTGCCGCTGAGGGTCAAGGCGCAATGCGAAACCGCCAGCACCATCGCCGACCATCTCGCCAGTCATCCAGCCATCGATCGCATCTTATTCCCCGGTCGCTCCGATCACCCGCAGGCAGAGCTCGCCGCCCGCCAGATGTCGGGCCCCGGACAGATCGTGGCCTTCGCCGTCAAAGGCGGCAAAGAGGGCGCTTTCAGGTTCCTCAACGCGCTCAAGATCATCAAGATCTCCAATAACCTGGGCGATGCCAAAAGCCTCATCACCCATCCCGCAACCACAACGCATCAGCGCCTGAAGCCGGAAGTCCGCGCCGAACTCGGCATCTGCGATGGTCTGGTGCGCTTGTCGGTCGGATTGGAAGATGCAGGCGACCTGATCGCCGATCTCGACATGGCGCTCGCTGCCTCATCCTGACGCACGCGGCGTAAATCCGGCTCAGTCCCGGGCAGAATGAATGGCGTGGCGGTTGACCCGCCGCGCGTGTTGCGTAGACTCGCGCGCTGGACGAAATCGCACGCTTGGCCGGTCCCGCCTCACCGCAGGCCGGCGAACCACGCGCAATAAAAGCGTGGGCGCAGGAAGTCCGTCTCGCGGTATTGGGCCAAAAGTATCAGGAATAAGCATGTTCTACGAGGCCGTGACCGATGGCGTTCGCGTTCGTGTCGAACCCGAATTTGTAGACGAGCAATCGTCGCCCGAAGAAGGCTATTTCTTCTGGTCCTACACGGTCGAGATTTCCAACGACAGCAAGGTCGCTGTGGAATTGAGATCGCGCCTTTGGCAGATCACCGACGCCGACGGTCGCCGCGAAGAAGTCCGCGGAGCCGGGGTCGTCGGCCAAACCCCGAAAATCGAACCGGGCGAAACCTTCACTTACACCTCGGGCTGCCCGCTGCGCACCTCGTCAGGCATCATGGTCGGCAGCTACCAGATGGTCGACGAAGAAGGCCGCCTCTTCGACGTGGCCGTCCCGGCCTTCTCCCTCGATAGCCCGTTTGACGTCCCGACAGTCAACTGAGCCCGGAAATCATGCCAACCTCGAATGATCCGTCGCGACAAGCCCTGCACCTGGACCTGCTTGAGCGCCTCGTCAGCTTCGACACCACCAGCCACAAGTCCAACGCCCACCTGATCGACTTCGTATCCGGATATCTTGCCAGCCACGGCATTCACTCACACTTGTTGCCCAATCAGACCGGCGAAAAGATCAACCTTTGCGCCACGATCGGCCCGCTGGAAGCCGGCGGCGGCATTGGGCTATCGGGCCACACCGACGTCGTCCCCGTCACCGGGCAGGACTGGGACACCGATCCCTTCAAGCTCACCGCCCGCGATGGCCGCCTCTATGGCCGCGGCACCACCGACATGAAGGGATATCTGGCGTGCGTCCTCGCCGCGGTTCCCGATTTCGTCTCACGCAATCTCGCCCGTCCGATCCACATCCTCTTCTCCTACGACGAGGAGATCGGCTGTGTCGGCGTGCGCCCAATGATTGCGCGCCTCGGCGAGGACCTGCCGACGCCCGACATCATCTTCGTCGGCGAACCCACCGGCATGGGCGTCGTCGATGCCCATAAGGGCCCCGCGCGCTGGGAAGTGACGGTCAACGGCCGCGCCGCTCATTCCAGCATGGCCCCGCTCGGGGTGAATGCCGTGCACATCGCTTGCGAGCTGATCGCAGAACTGCGCAACATCGAACGCGAGCTGAAAGAACAGCGCCACGACCGTTTCGATCCGCCCTATCCGACACTTCAGGTGAATTCCATCAAGGGCGGAACGGCAACCAACATCGTTCCGGTTTCCTGCTGGTTCTGCTTCGATGTCAGGGCAGTGCCCGGCCTCGATGTCTATGCCATCGAAGCCCGCCTGAAAGAGTTTGCCGAAACCCGCTGCCTGCCCGCCATGCACGAGATCGCGCCGGAAGCCTCCATCGATATCAAGCTCGTCAACTACGTCCCGCCGTTCGAGGCGCGGCCGCAATCAGCAGCAACGACGCTGGCGATGCAGTTAGTTGGTGGCAATGAGACCTCTGCCGTCTCCTACGCCACCGAAGCCGGCCTCTTCCAAACGAAGGGCCCCGATACCGTCGTCTGCGGACCCGGCTACATCGAACAAGCCCACACGGCCAACGAATGGATCGCCGAGAGCGAACTGGAAAACTGCATGAAGTTCATGCGTCGTCTGGCGGATTGGGCGAGCCGCGACTGACGTTCGTTAGCCTAATGATCTGCCGATCCGCTCACCTTGCGACTGACGGCGCCTCCAAACTCCAATATGCTCCTCGCACAGCTTCGTTTCTGTCCAAGGACCGTCGATATTTCCGGATAGATGATCCTTGTCAAAGACGCTGGAGTGCCACCCCTGGTATGTGGTATACCAATGACTGCAGCGGTTGCTGCTCGCGTTTGAAAGGCAGCCTGAGAGCTGTCGACAAAGCGAAAGAACAGGCCTCGAAATTGGGCTCGCCCACATCCGTCGGAAGTGACGTTGGGCTGTAAGGAGGAAACCAAGTATGGCGATCAAAGATCTGCTCGTTGCTTATGACGGCAATGAAGCCTCTGTAAAGGCACTGGAATTCGCGCTGAGAATGGGCACCAAGTACGGCGCGATGGTCACGGGCCTGAAGGTCAATTCTCCGCATAAATTCGATAGTCACATCAAGCGCTGGATCCCGCAGGACGCCTTGAAGGGCATGAGCCTGGCCATGGAAGAGGCGTCCGCCGCCATCAAGGATAAGTTCGACGCCCAGGTCAAAGCCTCAGGGTTCACCGGCGAGGTTGGCTGGCAGGTCGAAGAGGGTCAGCCTGACATCATGCTGGCGCGCTCCGCCCGTTTCTTCGATCTCCTGGTCATAGGCCAATTCGAATCCGTTTTCCGATCCGAAATGCATCGGACCGTCGACCCGAAGGAACTGCTCCTGCGCGCTGGTAAGCCGGTGATCATCGTCCCGAAAAACCACGCTGTTGCAGATTTCAAGGAAACCGCAGCCGTCGCCTGGGATGGCAGCCGCTTTGCGGCGCGTGCGTTGACCGACGCCATGCAGATCCTGGAAACCAAAACAACGCTCGATGTGCTGATGACGGATGAAGTCGGCAAGGACGATGCCGTCTCCCGCATGCCGGGCCTCGATATTCTCGTCCACCTCAGGCGCCACGGCATCACGGCCAACGAAGTGACGTTGAGTGCCGGCAAGATCGCCGAACAAATTCTCGACCATTGCGCCAAGACCGCTCCGGACGTCCTCGTCATGGGCGCCTATGGCCGCGGCAACTTCTCTTCGGCGTTGTTCGGCAGCTTGACGCGGACAATTCTAGAAAAGCAGAACGTCCCAGTCTTGCTGTCTCACTAACGACGGCAGCAATCCAGATGTTGCACGCATGCTGACTGCTGGCATGCGCATAGCAATTTAGAAAAAGGCAGTTCCGGCAATCCCGGTGCTGCCTTTCTTCTATTCGTCATTTGCTCAGAATGCCGAAATCCGCGAAGGGAATGAAGCTGACGAGATCGCCGCGTGCGATCGCAGGTGTGTCTTCGTCGACCTCGATCAGACCGTCGGCAGCGCGCAGACCGGAAATCAACCCCGAGCCGTCGCGCGCGAATTTCTCGGCCGCCAAGCCATGCTCACCCTGAACGAGGCTCGCCCGCCAAAATTCCCTGCGTCCGGTCTTGCGCTTTGGCTGATCGAACGCCGCCGGCAACTGAATAGCCTGCGGTTCCGGCCAATCTCCGCCCGATAAGCGGCGCAACAGCGGGTAGACGTAGACGAGGAAGCAGACGAAGACGGCCACCGGATTGCCCGGCAAACCGATCATCATCGTCGAGCCGATCTGCCCAAACATCATCGGCCGGCCGGGCTTGACGGCGATGCGCCAGAAGTGCCGCGACCCAAGCGCGTCAAGTGCAGCCGACATATGGTCTTCCTCGCTGACACTGGCGCCACCCGACGTCAAAATCACATCAAGAGAGCGAGCCGCGTCGGCAAGCCGCGTGCGGACTTCTTCGCCTTTGTCAGGCCAGATGCCGAGGTCGACAGGATCGCAACCTGCCAGTCTGACGAGCGCTTCAAGCATCGGCGAATTGGCGTCATAGACTTGCCCGACCTGAAGTTCGCCTGCGCCGGGCTCGACGATCTCATCGCCTGAAGAAACGATGCCGACCTTCAAACGCTTGAAGCAGTCCACCTGCCCCTGCCCGATCGACGCCAACGCCGCCAAATCCTGCGGCCTCAGGATGTGCCCGACGCCAAAAATCTCCGCGCCCTCTTTCAGGTCCTCGCCCGCCTTGCGGACATTCGCGCCCCGTTTCAATCCTGCCGGAAGCTTCACGACCTGCGGCTCGCCGTCGCCCGAAACAGTGACGTCTTCCTGCATCACGACCGTGTCGACACCTTCCGGCAGCACTGCTCCGGTGAGGATGCGAATGGATTGGCCGGGCTCAACCGAACCCTCGATCGGGTGCCCGGCAGCTGCGCGCCCGACAACCGGCATCTCGGCACCCTTGGCCGCGTCATAGACCGCAAAAGCAAACGCATAGCCGTCGACAGCTGAGTTGGTGTGTCTGGGGACGTTGTGCGGCGCGATGACGGGCGCAGACAAAATCCGCCCGCCGGACTCCTTGAGCGCCACCCTCTCTTTTGCTGCAACAGGAGCGATGCGAGCTTTCAAAAGACCGACAGCTTCCTGATGCGCCATCAGTGCGGCACTTGGAGCAAAGCAATCGTTCGGGACAGGGTTCTGCATTGGGTCTCGTAGCGTGGGCGTCTTGTGGTATCGCGGACCAGCGGCATGTCGGTCAAATCAGCCGGCTCTCATTTGCTCCGAGGCGCGAAAGGCTGCAGATCTGGGAGCTTGCGAAATTATCCGACGACTTGAGCGCGTCGTCCAATGGAATACACCACGCGCGCCCTCATGCCGAGCCCTCGGCAGAAGCCTTACAAACCAAATTTTGAGGAAGGAAAAAGACCAAGCGAAACCGGTTGGAGCGAATATCAAGGCTCCAAGAACAATCATTGTCCTGGTAAAGGATCTCAGCGCTATAGATTATTGAACAGGACGAACAACCCGATACCGATTGCTGGTCCCGCCAAGGTGGCCAAAACCACCATAACGAAAGACTTCGCAGCCACGACTATACCCCGCAATACAACTTCTGAGTGCAACTAAAACAAGAGCAGTTCTTAGCTGCAACACAACCTGGAGCTTAGTACGGAAAAGCTGTTTTGACAGCCACATTTTTGAAGATTTTATGATTTTGTCCGCTTTTGACAGAGTTGTGTACGTATAAGTCTTTGCGGAACACAAAAAACTCAACAAAATCAACGGTGCGCAACAAAAATAGGCAGGTGGAAAAACTGCCTGAATCGCAAGCGAATAGACAAAATCAGCCCAAAAGTTCTAGTCCAGGATGCCGCGGATTGCCGAATTTGTTGCAGCGCCGCATCAGCAATTTCTGTATAGGACCGGGGTCGTTTTAGCGTCGCTCAAACAACGGAAGCTGCTTTTCATCTTGCCCCCGCGTTTCGCGCGCAAGTTGTTCGATACGGTCGAATGGAACCTGTTCGGCCGTGATCAACGAACGCTGCGCTTTGAGCGGACGCACCAAGCCTTCCTGTACGAGGTGGAACTCACCGACCGTCTGACCTGGTAGAACAGCCGCTGGATCAAGCCCGCTTTCGCTCTGGAAGGCCGCCTTGAGTTTCCTCAAAGCCGTATCTTCACGCACGCGCCCGATGAACCAGCTGGTGATCTGATCGCGGCTCTTATAATCGAGGTCGCCTGGAGACTGGGTCGCCAGCATCAGGCCCAAGCCGGCAGAACGTGCCCGCTTCAAAAGGCTCTGCAACGGTTCCGCTGTCGCCGGCTTGGCGTTGGCGGGGATGTAAAGATCCGCTTCGTCGAACATGACGATCGACTGCAGTTCGTCGTTCGGGTTGCGCTGGCAGAAGCGCAGCGCTTCTGAAAGGAACTGCGAGACCCAGAACAGGATATTCTCGTTGTCGCCGAGGAAGCCGGTGTAGATGATCGACAGACGCGTGCGTCCGGGCCGCTCGAACGGACCAAGGCCCAGGAACGACTCCATGCTCATCGGCTCTCCGCCGCCATCGAACAATGCGGCGTTGCGGTGCCTCAGACTGTCGAGCTGGGCGACGAGGTCGCGGCGGATCTTGCCCGAGGGGTCCATGCGCTGCGTCTGATCGGTCAGTTCGGGGTCTTCGTCCTCCAGGAGGCCGATGAGATCGGTCAGCGTGACTTCCGAGACCGAACGGCTGCCAAGAATCTTCAAGGCAACTGAAAGCGTACCCGACTGCTTTTGGTGCGTGGCCGAGTTCTTCAAATGCAGCATCTCGCCCAACGCCGCCGACGACAGGTTGGCCAGAAGCTGTTGCTCGTGTTCCGGCAGTTCGGCGATACCGTTCGGCAAAAGCGTAATCGAGATCGGCCTGCCCGACGCGCGCCCTGGCGTATAGACCGCGACGTCAATCGCATCAGCCAGCTTCTCGCGCATGTTGTGGCGCTCGGCGATCTCATCGACGTGCGTGCGCCAGACATCCGGATTGGCATACGAGCAAAGGTCACCCTTGCGGTCGATCAGGATCGCCGGAATGCCTTCCAGCAGGAGCTGCTCGATCATGCTCAGAGCCAAGGTTGTCTTACCCGAACCCGAACCACCGAGCACCGCCGAGTGCCGTTTCATGATGCTCTTTTTAAGAGCAATCTGGCGGCCCGAACTGCTCAATTCACGCCCGACATCGATACGGCCAGTCAGGTCGGTCGCATCGAATTCGTCGGCGTCGAATTCTTCAAATGACGGCTGCGCCGTCTGCTCGCCAGCCTCGCCGATAGCGTCAGGTGCGCCCCAAGGTGCCATCATCTGGTTTTCGACCGCACCGGTCAGCTCCGCGATCGCCTGCGGAGCACCGGGCTGGATTTGGTCCGGATCGGTCAGATCGAATCCGGCAACCGCTTCCGTCTCGCCGCCCTCTATGGATCTAAGCAGCGGCTTGGTGCGCGGCCGAACGCCGTCGGTCGGAGCCGGCAGCGGCCGCCCAAGCAGGTCGAGACGAAGAAGCTGGATAATGGCAATGACGTTCGACAACAGCTTGCTGCCAGCGAACCAGCGCGAGAAACCAGGATCGTTGCGATGATGGTGATGGAACTCGCGCACCATGATCATCCGCTCCCACTCGGGGATCGGAACCAGCAACGAGCGTCCGCCTTGATCGCGATATTTGCGGAAAGCTTGCGCCGTCTGGTTCTTCTTGTTGGGCGGGAAGTCCGAAGCGCGCAGCATGAAGCTCTGCTTCGGCCCCATCGCCGCCAGAACCTTTTCCAGCTGACGCTTGAGGCCGCCGCCTTGCGTCGGCTTGTTGCACAAGAAGATGCGCGATTGCTGATCAAGACCGGAAGCGTGCTTCAAAGTCAGATCGAAGACCGGAAGATCATCGGCAACTTCAACCCGCTCGACGTTAACCGTCAGCGCACCGTCCCACTCATCAGCGGCCAGCGGCAGAGCGGCAACGAGCGCATCCATCAGCTCGTTATCATCCGAGGGCATTTCGGCTTCCGACTGGCTCTGGAAGCGTTCCCAAAGATCGCGGTAGTCGATTGTCGGCGCCAGCGGAGCGACCGGCTCTGAATCAAACGAGAACCCGCCAAGCGCACGCGCGAGCTGCGATATGAAACCGCCTGCGCTGTCGTCTTCGGGTTCTTCGACGCCTGCGCCCGTCATCGTGTTGAGACGCGCTTGCGCATGTTCCAGGAGGCGCCGCGTCGACAAACCGGCAAACTCTTCAAAGAATGTCGGTCCGAAATAGGCGCTCGGATCGCCAACATCGACCTGACCGCCGGAGGTCTCGGCGAAGTATTCCAGCCGCTTGGCGATGATCTGGCGCGCTTCCTCCGCCGTGCGGCTTTCATAAAGTGGCACGGGACCAGACTTCTCGATCCTGTCGCGGAACGACTGCGCCAGCGGTTCACGCACGCGGTCGTAGAAATCATCCAGACACGAGATGATGACGATGCTGCTTGGAACGCGGTTGGTGATCTGCATCAGATCGCCGACGGCTTTCTGGAAGCGCTGTTCGGGATCGGAGAAGTTCACGAGGTCTTCGACCTGGTCGATGCAGAAGACCATCGCCGCACCGTCGACCACCCACATCAGCTGGCCAAGCGCTGCAATGATTTCAAAAGCGCGCCCTTCGCCCTCGTTCGGATCAAGCGCCGCAACGGCTTCATGCGCCAGCGCGGTCAGCTGCCGCCCGTAAAGGTATTGCCGCACGCGCTGATCGATGCGTGGGTCGCGCCGCTGGAGATAAAGAAGCGCGCGAACGATATTGACGTCAGGCTCGCATTCCGCAAAGCCGGGCTCGGCGACGATCTCATCGGCGAGCCGCAAGACGAGCCGCGCCAGATCCTCGTTGGAAAGATCGCCATCGCGCAATTCATCGAGGTCTTCGGCGACAATGCCCGTGCAATGCGCCATCAACCGGTCCGTCAACCGCTGCAGACCGCTCTCTCCGCCATTGTCGGGATCGAACGGTTTTTCCAGCGAATGCACCAGTCGGCGCAGAAAATAATCAGCATAGTTGGAAACATCCGGCGTCATCTGCGCATAGCCGAAATAGGCCTGCTTGCTGCGATGAGCCTGCGTGCGCAATGCGCGGATCAAGTGCGTCTTGCCCGCGCCCGACTGACCGTGAAACAGCAGAATTCTTGCTTGCGCGCTGCCTTCCTCGCGCACCGTCGTCAACAGATCGAGGAACTTCGTTCTCGCTTTCGCGTGCACGCCATCGACATCGACAGGATCAACCCGCCAGATATCATCCTCCCAGGTGATGGAATGCTCGAAAGCCTCCGACAACCCTTCAGGCGAATTAGCCTCTTGTGCAAGCGATTGCATAAATCACGTGGTCCTTACGCTATTGAAATGGCCCTTCAACGCGAGCGGCTACTGTGGCTCGACGACGCGGATCAGATGCCACTGAGTGTTTTTGTAGGTAATCGCCGAGGCTTCGATTTCCTCGCGCTGGGACTTGTCCTTCAGGTCCGCCGTTGCCAGCAGAAGGTGTCCGGTGCGATGCGCTTCGGCGAGCATGCATTTGAATTCGATTTCGCTGAGGCCCCATTCAGGATGTAGCGCAGCAAGCTTGTTCCAGACTCTTGCAATCAGAGCCTTGCGGTTTCCCGCCCAGCCATCGGCGCAAGTCGCAGCGACACCCTGCACCACCTTGGCAAAACCAGCCGGGTCTGGCCGGCGCGTCGGCGGCAATGCGGCACCAGGCAGTCCTGCATCATTCGCTGCAAAAGGTTTCTCAATCGTTTGCGCCGCAACGGTCCTGGCAGAAGGTGACTTCGCCGGCGCAGCTGCGGTGTCCTTGCGATTTTCCTGCAAGGCCTGATCGGCCAGCTTGCGCAGGATGGCCGCACGCAACGCATCCGCGTCGGGCTGCCGCGCATCGACGACTTCCGCAGCCAGCGTCGCGACGAGCTTTCCGTCTGATCCAAGGTCGCGAGGCCGCGATGAAAGCTGCCCGGCCAGAAGACGGCCGGCTTTTGCTGAAAAGCCAGAACCCGCGCCAAGACCGGTCTTGATCTTGTTGCCGAATGCCCGTTCGAGCGCGACGACGGCAAGCTGCGCTCTCAGCTTCGCAGTCGTCTGCGTGCCGTTGACCGGAAGCCCGTAGGCTTTCTGCAGAATGAAGGCGCGCAGACCATCGGGCGTCAACAGCGCTTTGAGTTTTTTCGGTCCGATCGGCTCGACACCGAGACCTTTGGCAACAAGACGACCATCGCGTGTTTCCGCCCAGGCCCCGCCGCTAGATCCTTTGCGCCCAAGAAACTGATCGACGTATTCGTTTCCAGCTTCCGTCGCCGTCAAACGACCGCGCGATTCTTTTGCCAGACCGGCTGCGCACAAAGCTTCCAAATCCGACAAAGCGAACTTGCGCCATTCCGCCGGAGAAAGTTTGTGAGAAAAAAGATTTGAAAGGTCGCGCATGATCTGCGCTCGCGTCGCGCCCTGCGCACAGGCAATGCGCGTCAGGATAAGCGAACTGCGCAGAGATAGATCTGCGGCTGCTCCATCTGGCACATCAACAGTGACTTGCGCGGCAGGCATCGTTTCGCTGTCCCCAATCAGTCCATCGCCAGGAACCAGCGCCAGCCGAATTGCGTCCGGCCACGCGCACACTCTGGCGTGATGATCATCCGGACGCGCGAATCACCGGACTTCAAGCTGCATACTGCTGGAAGTCGCAGAGAGTTCCAACCCCTGGGGAAAAAACGCATTTGGAGAACTTTTTGCGCCTGCTCAAAAGTGCAGCAATAAAAACAAAAACGGCCGGTTCAAATTGATTGAACCGGCCGCCAAATTGAATTTCGTTTTTAATGGTCTGAGGCGAACCCCAGCGTCATCGTAGAATTAGTGTGGCGCCATACCGCCAAAACCGATGTCGCGACGGGCCACGCGAATACCGATCGTGTATCCGGCGACGACGTCGATCAGCGTCGCAATCATCAACAGGAAGAACACGCTCGTGAACGCGGCATCGACCATCAGGAATTCGATGAGGCAGGCAATGAAGACCAACATCGAAAGTCCGTGGTCAAGGAGAGAAGATGTCGACGTGTAGGTCGCCTTCAGGATCTCGACGAACAGCAAGAGCATCGTGACCAGCAGGATCAGGTCACCCCAGTTAAAGCTCCAAGCGACCGGTGTCGCGCCGTCTGGCGTTCCGCGGAACGATGGCAGCGAGAAGATCTCGGTGCGCAGGATGCTGTCCGCGCTTCCTCCGTCGCCAGCTACGCCAAGCAGAACCACGGCGTTGTAAAGAATGAAGGCGAAGATGATAAGCGGCAAAGACCTAATCGACATGCGTTACTCCCTCGACAGTCGTTTTCGCGTGTGGCTATAGCGCGCCATTGTGGCGGTTTAACTTCACCGGCCGCAACAGGCGCACAAAGATTTTTGCGCACCTGGCAATGCTATCAGCCATGCTGATCAGGTCTTTCGCGGCGCGACGTCAGTTTCAAACGTCGGATTTCGGCTCAAGGATCTGACGGCCGCGGTATTTTCCCGATTTCAGATCGATGTGGTGCGGACGGCGACGCTCGCCGGATTCTTTGTCTTCCACATAGGTCGGCGCTGAAAGCGTGTCATGAGAACGTCGTGACCCGCGTTTCTGGCGCGAGACCTTTTTCATTGGCACTGCCATGGTCGTGTCTCCTGGGCAAAAATGCTGCGCCGGCCCGGTTAACGCTTAAACCTTGCCGCGGCCCGCAATTGGGCTCGGCAGTCGTGCGACGTTAACAGGCGGCGCTGGAATCGATTCTATGGTGCCCACCTCGGAACGGGGGCTTGAACGCGGGGTTATAATCGCAAAATTGGCGCTGCGCCAGCCCTCTATTTCAAGGTTTTTTGGCGCTTCCGGTACTTTCGGCAAACAAGGTCTTCTGGAACTTGACCTGCTAGCGCCCCTTCTATATCGCCGCTCCACACCAATCAACGCCAGAAGTCTCGGGAAACGCGATGCAATTTCGCGATAAGTTGCTGAAAACAGCCGGTAATATCGAAGGCGCGCTGGTCGCGCTGCTCGACGGACCGCATCTGGCAAATACACCTGAGCGCCTGCTCAAGGCCATGCGCCATGCCATGCTCGGGGGCGGCAAAAGGCTGCGCCCGTTCCTGGTTCTGGAGACCGCCGCCCTGTTCGACGTCCCCGAAGCCGAAGCCATGGCGCCCGCACTCGCTGTCGAGCTGATCCACGGCTATTCGCTCGCGCACGACGATTTGCCGTCCATGGATAACGACACCCAGCGCCGCGGAAGGCCCACCGTCTGGGCGGCCTTCGACGACTGGACGGCGATCCTGGCGGGCGATGGCCTGCAGGCGCTGGCGTTTCAGATCCTGGCTGATTGTAATGAGATCGCTCCGGCCACCCGCGTCAAACTGATCAGCGAACTGGCCAAGGCTAGCGGTGCAGCAGGCATGGTCGGCGGCCAGGCCATGGATCTTGAGGCCGATAAGCTCAATCACCCGCAGGAAGCCGATGCAACTCATGTCAAGAGCCTGCAGGCCATGAAGACCGGGGCCATTATCGCCTTTTCCTGCGAAGCCGGCGCAATCCTGGCCGACGCCCCGGCCGATCAGCGCGCCGCGCTCGCGTCTTACGGCCGGCATCTCGGTTACGCATTCCAGATCGCCGACGACCTGCTCGACGTTCAAGGCGATGCCGAAACCGTCGGCAAAGCTGTCGCCAAGGACGCCGCTGCCGGCAAAGCGACGCTTGTTTCGTTAATGGGAATTTCCGACGCCCAATCCGAGCTATCGCGCACCGTCGCCGCAGCGAAAGCGGCGCTGGCACCCTTCGGCGGCAAGGCCGCAACGTTGCTCGCCGCAGCCGATTTCGTCGCCGAACGCGATAGCTGAATTCGCCATAGCCTCAGCGTTAAGGAGTCCAGCCTCGGTCGCACGCTCACCGATAATTAACCACGACAACTAACTATACGGACAGACGGACGGTGAATTTTATATTTGATCACAGCATTTTGGGCATACAGGCTCAGGATTTACATCATGAGTCCGACAAACCTATGTGGAGGTCATTTATGCTGAAGTTTGTAGCCGCTGCTGCGGTCGCTGCCGTTGTTGTTACCGGCATGCCGGCAGTTTCTGAAGCCGGTCATGAGCGCGGCGAACGCACGCGCGACTGCCGTATCTGCAAAGCCATGTCCGATTTTCGTGCCAAGCTGGCCGAGCGTCGCGCGCGTCCGGCACCTGTCGCTGTCCGCAGCGAGCGCCGCGTTTTCGAATGGCCGAAAATCAAGCTCCCACCGCGCGATCCGCTGTTCAAGCTGCTTCCGCGCCAGCCGCGCCCGGCTCGCGTCGTAGAGCGTCGCGAACGCCCGGTCTTCACCCGCCCGGTCTTCAAACTTCCCCCACGCGATCCGCTATTCAAGCTGCTGCCGCGTGAGCCTCGTCCGGCCCGCGTCTTCGCACCTCGCGAACGTAAGCCGCTGTTCGTGCGTCGGGAACGTGCAAGCTACAAGTAAGACGTTTCGCTGACCAAGCGATCGGTCTTCTCTTGAAAAAAGGGCGTGCCGCGATTTCCGCGGTGCGCCTTTTTCATTTGTTTGGGCTGTTGAATTGGAACGGCAGGAAGATCCCGCGTCAGGCGCGACCGAAGCGCTGCTCGATATAGTCTTCCAGAATGCCTTTGAAGTCCTGCGCGATGTTCGGCCCGCGTAGTGTCATCGCCTTCTGGCCGTCGATGAAGACGGGCGCGGCGGGCGTTTCACCGGTTCCCGGCAGCGAGATCCCGACATCAGCATGCTTGGATTCGCCGGGGCCGTTGACGATGCAGCCCATAACCGCAAGGTTCAGCGTCTCGACGCCTGGATAGCGCGACTTCCACTCTGGCATGCGCTCGCGGATCATGTCCTGGACATCGCGCGCCAGCTCCTGGAAAACCGTTGACGTCGTGCGTCCACAACCCGGACAAGCGGCCACCACCGGCACGAAAGATCGAAGCCCCATCGTCTGAAGAAGCTCCTGCGCCGTCTGCACTTCGAGCGTGCGGTCGCCGCCGGGCTCCGGCGTCAGCGAGAAGCGGATGGTATCGCCGATCCCCTGTTGCAGAAGGATACCCATCGCAGCCGACGACGCGACGATGCCCTTCGAGCCCATGCCCGCTTCCGTCAGTCCCAGATGCAGCGCGTAATCGCAGCGCCGGGCAAGCGCGCTATAAACCGCCACGAGATCCTGGATCGCCGAGACCTTGGCGGAAATGATGATGTGCTGGGCGCCTAGCCCAAGCTCCTCGGCCCGCGCCGCCGATTCAAGCCCTGAGACAACCATCGCATCATGCATGACCGCGCGTGCGTCCTTGGGCTCCGGCGAATTGGCATTTTCGTCCATCAGTCGCGTCAGCAGGGCCTGGTCGAGCGAACCCCAGTTGACGCCGATCCGCACCGGCTTTTGATACTTCAGCGCCAGATCGATGATGGCCGAGAACTGCCGATCCTTTTTATCTTTGAAGCCGACGTTGCCCGGATTGATGCGGAACTTGGCAAGCGCTTCGGCACAAGCCGGGTTCTCGCCAAGCAGCGTGTGGCCGATGTAGTGGAAGTCCCCGACGAGCGGCACATCGCAGCCCATTGCATCGAGCTTCTCGCGAATATGCGGAACCGCCTTCGCGGCTTCATCGCGGTCAACCGTGATGCGCACCAGTTCCGAGCCCGCCCGCGCCAATGCAGCAACCTGAAGGACCGTCTTGGTGATGTCGGCCGTATCGGTGTTGGTCATCGATTGCACGACAACCGGCGCATCGCCACCGACGGTGACACCGCCGACATCGACGGCAACCGATTTGCGGCGCGGTGCGGGAAGATCAGATGCGGTCGACATGGATGAGCCTTTTGAAACGGCAAGGACGGCCATAGCGCTATGACCGTCCCCTTTTAAATGCCAGTTGTTGTCACCTCAATGGCGCAACCGATCAACCCTTGGGTTCTTCCAGCAGCCGCCGGGCGATGACCTGCGCCTGGATTTCGGCCGCGCCTTCGAAGATGTTGAGGATGCGCGCATCGCACAAGACGCGCGAAACCGGATATTCGAGCGCGAAACCGTTGCCACCGTGGATCTGCAAGGCGTTATCCGCACAGGCCCAGGCGACGCGTGCGCCGAGCAGCTTCGCCATCCCGGCTTCAAGGTCGCAGCGATGTCCGAGATCCTTTTCGCGGGCGGCGAAGTACGAGAGCTGACGCGCGACCATCACTTCAACCGCCATCATGACGATCTTGTTGGCAACGCGCGGGAATGCGAAGATCGGCTTGCCGAACTGCACGCGCTCCAGCGCGTAGCGCAAACCCAGATCCATCGCGCACTGCGCAACGCCGACTGCGCGTGCGGCGGTCTGAATGCGTGCACCTTCGAACGTATTCATCAGCTGCTTGAAGCCCTGGCCTTCGACACCGCCGAGAAGATTGGCTTCGGGAACCTCGAACCCGTCGAACGAGATGTCGTATTCCTTCATGCCGCGATAGCCGAGCACTTCAATCTCGCCGCCCGTCATGCCTTCGGCCGGGAACGGATTGGCATCATCCCCGCGCGGCTTTTCAACCAGCAGCATCGACAACCCGCGATAGCCCTTTTCGTCAGGGTTGGTGCGAACCAGCAAGGTCATCAGGTCGGCGCGGACGGGATGCGTGATCCAGGTCTTCTGCCCCGTCACCTTATAAGTGTCGCCGTCCTTGACGCCGCGCGTTTTCAGCGAGGCAAGGTCGGAGCCGGTGTTGGGTTCGGTGAAGACAGCGGTGGGGAGGATTTCACCCGAAGCGATCTTCGGCAGGTACTTTTCTTTCTGCTCCTGCGTGCCGTTGTGCAGGATAAGCTCGCCGGCAATTTCCGAACGCGTGCCCAGCGATCCGACACCGATGTATCCGCGCGAGAGTTCCTCGGAGACGACGCACATCGCCTGCTTGCCAAGCCCCAGGCCACCGAGTTCTTCGGGGATCGTCAGGCCGAAGACGCCAAGCTCGGCGACTTTCTCAATGACCTCCATCGGGATGTATTCGTTGGCCAGATGCCACTCGTGCGCATGCGGCACCACTTCGGCGTCCGAGAACTTGCGCATCTGCTCATGGATTTCGGCGTGCATCTCATCGAGACCGGCATCGCCGTAAGTCGTCGCGCCCTGGGCATCCGAGATCATCTGCGCCAAGCGCGCCTTGACGTCAGCCGTCGATCCGGCCGCGACCACGTCGCGGGTGGCGTCTTCGAAGGTCCGCACCACATCGCTGCCGACCCCCATGTCCGCCGGACGGATGATCTCGCACTGGCTCATCGGGATGCCGCCGGAGATCTGCGCCAGGTATTCGGCAAATGCTGCGCCCGTCAGCAGGAGTTCCATCTCGGTGAGGCGGCCTTCGCCTTTCAGCGCGTCAGCCCAGGCATGCATTTGGCGGATGCCCTCGACGGTGGTCGCGAGCCAGGCGAGACCATGCGCGCAGTGCTGAGCCTTGTCCGCATCGCCCCCCATCTCGGCAATCTTCTCGCGGACACCGGATTTGGCCGCATCGAGCACGACCTGAGCCGCATCGACGGCGGCCTTGCACGAAGCGAGAATTCCGTCGGCGTTATCCATGCTCAAACCGTTCGCGATGCTCATCGATCCTTATCCTTTCAATCCAAGAGTCTTTTGTTGGCGCTGCGTGGCGCGGAATTTGTCGTGCGTCTATTGCCTGTTCGCACAAGCGAAATCAAAGGCAGGATAATCAGCGGCCCGTTCCTGGCAACAAGCTTTTCAAACTGAATTTCGGGTATTTGCGCTGAGTCCGCCATGAACCGCCCGGCGGGCGCCGACCTCAATGACCGCGCAAAGCCTTGAGAAAGCGGCTGACCGACCCACTTTGGGCGGCATCTTCCGCAACTGAATTGGGCGCACCGGCTGCACTATTGCGCATTCTGGCGCCGGACTTGTTCCGGACAATCTCCACCGAGGCCTCTTCGATGTCGCGATGATACGCCGCATAGTCGTCGGGGTTCGCATCGCTCGGATCGCCGGCTTTGCCGAGTTTCGATTGCAGGGAGCCCGGATCGGAAGACTTGGGGCCCTGGCCATTGGACCAACTTCCGGCGTCATCGCCGCTTGCCTCCAACGCGTCATCCATTGACGAAAGGCGGGAAGCAACCTTCGGCTTGAAATAGACCTCGGCTTCTTCTTGGACACGCGGGCTAGGCTCCGGTCGGCTCACTGGCGGAGGATCGACTGGAGCGGGCTCGACGGGTGCCACGGCTGCAGCGGGCCGCACTTCCGGTAATCGATCCGGCCGAGCGGTCGGACGGATTCTGTTGGAGCCTGAAGGCGAAATCGCCCCGACGTGAAACTCTCTCGGTTTCGGTGGTTGCAAGACCGTAACCACCGGCCTGGCTGAGGGCGAAAGCAATGCGGAGCAATCCTCCGCCACCGCATCATCGGCTTGTCCCGTCAGCACCGCGGCCGAAGTTTCAGCCGACGTCTCCTCGGTCTTCGGCTCAGCTGCGGCCGCTGCGCGCGAGGTCAACTCAGCGATCAGACCGCGATCCTGCACCAATGGCTCACCGGGGTGCGGAACCAGGAGCATCTGACGGTCGCGCCAGCTTCCAAGTGCCGCCTTGGTCATCCGCCCGCTAGCCAGGATTGCCGCCTGCTCGATCCAGCATTCCTTGTTGATCTGGTCGCCCAGTCCGCAATCCACGCTCAGTGCGGCGACATCGTCGGCATCGAAATCAGCAATATCGGCAAACCGCCTGATCCCCAATTCTTCAAGCCGAATGGCGACGCGCGCTGGCATGTTGCGGATGAGAGTGAGGTCGTCTGCAGCCGCTGGCGGTGCGGCTTCGGCAGGCGCCGGGGCCTCCACCGCATCGGCTGAAGGCGGATCAGGCTCTCGCGCGACGGGAAACGATGCGGTCGTTTTGGCCAGTGTCGGCCGGATGGCTTCGAGAGCGGCATTGATCTCCAACGCCAAAACGCCCGGCGAAGGATGCTTCGCGAACTGCTCTAGCGGTGTGAACGGTGCGACCTGCGGCTCGGATTTCGACGAAGCAACCGAGGGTCCACTTTCGCTGTCCGCCGCAGATGCCTCATCGGTCACAGGCTGCGGGCCATTCCGATCTGCAACCCGGGCCAGGATTGCTGAAGCTGCGCCAGCTACGAGCTGCGGCAGCGGCTTTGGAATATCGGGCACCTCGGCCCTCTGCGGATCGACGGCGGCAAGCACTTCCTGTGGTTGCGCCAAATCTGTCGGCACCTCAGTCGTCGCGACTCCCGGCAAGGTCGTGACTGCCGTCGCACTCCGTTTCAGCGCCAGCTTGGCCGCCTGCTCAATCCAGTTCTCCTGGTAGATGCGCAAGCCCAGATCCAGCGCTGCACTGAGGCTGCGGACGTCATCGCTGGTCCAGGCTGCGATCTGCTCGAAATGAAGCACGCCGATCCGCCGAAGCTTCTCAGCCAGCGGCGCCTTGATGCGGCGGATCTTGGTGAGATCATCCGGCCCGGCCAAGACGCGGAGCCTTGAACTGCCTTGGCTTTGCGGCAGGCTGGCGTGGATCTTGACGTTCGGAGCCATTCCGCGACGTTCGGCCAAAGCCTGAGCAAGTTCCGCCGACGGTCCGACAGCCGTTTGCGCTTGATCAGGACCGGCACCCATCCCCTTTTCGCCGGTATCGACGTCCATCATGTCACTCCGAAACGACGCGAACAACCAACTGCCGCCCAACCCTAACTGCCTGCAATTGAAGTCTTAATTCGTCGCTATTGAAGCATCGTGCGGCGGTCCCGTCCATGCCGCAGGCTGCCTCATTTAGGTGTTTCGTCATGTTTGGTAACGTTCTAAACAGTCCCGGAACGCGCTGGGATGTCGGTGGTTAACCACATGAGAAGCGCAAGGAATGGAATTGGGCCGCACGGATGAACGAAGAAAAGAACGAATTCCTCAAAGCGCTTTACAGGCTTTACGAACACTCAGGTTTTTCTCTCGCCGGAGCCGTCGCCTACTCCTTCATTATTTCAATTTTCCCATTCTGCATCTTCCTGGCGGGCCTGGCCGGTCTGCTCGGAACGCCCGAACTGGCGCAGGAAGCCGTCAACAACCTGTTCGACATCCTGCCCAAAGATGTCGCCAAGGTTCTTGCCCCGCAGATCGTTTCGATCATGGGCAGCACCCGCATCGACTTGCTGACCGTCGGTGGTGTCATCGCTCTTTTCTTCGCAACCAGCGCGATTGAAACGCTCCGCGCAGCCTTGAACGGCGCCTATCGCGAGCATGAATCGCTGATGTATCCGCTGGTGCTGATGCGCAGCATGCTCTTCGTTTTCGTCAGCGCCCTCAGCATGCTCGTCCTCACCTGGGCGATCATCGTCGGCCCGGGTGTCGCCGCCCATTTCGAACCGTCGTGGCTGAAGTCGCTGCTTGATTCCACCTGGCTCGCATTCGGTCTGCGCTACCTGCTGGCTGCCGGCGTCATCGGCACCCAGCTTCTGGGCCTGCACCTCTGGCTGGCCGCCGGCGATCGAACGGTGCGCGATGTGCTGCCCGGCGTTGCCCTCTCGACCTTCCTCTGGGTCGCACTGGCCGGCGTATACTCGTATTATCTGGAGTTCAGCGACTACTCGCGCTTCTACGCAGGCCTGTCGCAGCTGATGGTCGCGCTCATCTTTTTCCAGGTCACCGCGGTCATCATCATCCTCGGGGCGGAATTGAACCGCGGCCTCATCGAGCTGAAAAAGATGCGGATCAAATCCGCCCGCAACGACGTCAAGGACCATCTGATCCCCGATCGCTCCGTTTAACCCGGAAGCGCTATCCCTGTCCCTCGACTGCGCCGCCGCAGGATCAATCGTGGGCCGTGGGCGCCGGAGCTGGCGACGTCGAGCGGATGAGAAACACCGCCACCATCACCAACGCGATCCCGAACAGTTGCAGCCAGTTCAAGCTCTCGCCGAAGAACATCGCGGCCATCACGGCCGTCACCGCCGGGATCAGATAGAACAGGCTCGTTACCTTCGAGACCGCGCTCGCACGGATCATCATCAGCAACAGGCTGATTGCACCGATCGACAAGACGACGACGAGCCACAGCAACGCCAGCACGAATTCGCTTGTCCATTGCACGACCATGGTCTCGGTCCCCAGCGCCAGGATCAGCGACGCCGTAAAGGCCGAGGCGTACTGCACGGCCGTCAGAACGACCAGATCCCCGCTCATCCCGTGCTTCTTCTGATTGAGCGTTCCAAGCGTGATGCCGGCGAGTGCGCCGGTGACTGCCAGGACCGAAAGGACGCCGATGCCACCTGCGGCCGGATCAATCCCCAGGCGCGGCCATAAGACGAGGATGACGCCGAACATCCCAAGGATAAGCCCGGACCAATGCCTACGCCCCGGCCAATCCCCAAGGAGCGGACCGGCCAGAACGGCCGTCAAGATCGGCTGCGTCGACCCGACGATCGCCGCGACGCCCGCTGGCATCCCTGAGCGCAGCGCATAAAGCATTCCGCCCAGGTACATGCCGTGGATGAGAACCCCCGTGATTGCCGCCTGCCGCGTCTCGGAAGCCGTCGGCCACTGTGGCTTCGTCCACCAGATCCAGAGGCCAAAGAGCGCGAGCACGAATCCAAACCGGATAACCAGCAGGGTAAATGGCTCACCATGTCCTGAGACGACCTTGTTGGCGATGAAGCCGGACGACCAGAACAAGACGAACAGAAAAGGCGCGAGCCTCAGCAGCATAACGGACCAAACAAGCTGGAAGACGTGGAAGGAGGGGATGAAGGGCGGATGACCCATCACGGGCGGAGGCTTGCCGGATCGCAAAAACAAGGCCCGCATGCAAGCTGCACACGGGCCTTGATCAATCACTTTCGCGTTGACATGCGACTACGACATGTCAGCTACGTGCGGGTCGATTAGCCGAACCGGGTCTGGCTCGCTTCCTGGGCATCTTCCAGCGTGCGAAGACCGGTCGTCGGAGCAGAAACCAGCACCGCCATGTTGCCGGGCTTGTGCTCGTTCTTCCACATGCGCATATGCGCTTTCGGGATCTGTGCCCACGGGAAAACTTCCGACATGCACGGATCGATGCGCCGTTCGACAACCAGCGTGTTCGCTTGCGCGGCCTGCTTGAGGTTGGCGAAGTGCGAACCTTGAACGCGCTTCTGGTGCATCCAGAGATAGCGCGCATCCATCGTCAGGTTATAACCGGTCGTACCTGCGCAGATGACGACCATGCCGCCGCGCTTCACGATGAAGACCGACAGCGGGAAGGTCGCCTCACCGGGGTGTTCGAAGACGAAGTCAACGTTGTTGCCCTTGCCCGTGACGCCCCAAATGGCCTTGCCGAAGCCTCGCGCCGCCTTGGCCCATTCGTTGAATTCAGGCGTATTCACCTTCGGCAATTGACCCCAGCAGCCATCGTAGTCCTTGCGGTTGAGCACGCCTTTGGCGCCGAGCTGCATGACGAAGTCGCGCTTGTCTTCTTCCGAGACGACGCCGATTGCGTTCGCCCCCGTTGTCGCGCAGAGCTGGATCGCCATCGAACCCAAACCACCCGACGCACCCCAGACCAGCACGTTGTGACCCGGACGCAGAATGTGCGGGCGGTGACCGAAAAGCATGCGGTAGGCGGTCGCCAGAACCAGCGTATAGCAGGCGCTTTCTTCCCAGGTCAGATGCTTGGGACGCGGCAGCAGCTGGCGGTCCTGAACGCGGCAGAACTGCGCAAACGAACCGTCCGGCGTCTCATAGCCCCAGATGCGCTGCGAGGTCGAGAACATCGGATCGCCGCCGTTGCACTCTTCGTCGTCGCCATCGTCCTGGTTGCAGTGGATGACGACTTCATCGCCGACCTTCCAACGCTTCACCTTGGAGCCCACGGCCCAGACGATGCCCGAAGCATCCGAGCCTGCGACGTGGAATGGATTTTTATGGACGTCGAACATCGACACCGGCGTGCCGAGGCTGGCCCATACGCCGTTGTAGTTGACGCCTGCGGCCATCACCAGGACGAGAACATCGTGACTGTCGAGTTCCCAGGTCGGGACGACCTCGACCTGCATCGCGGTATCCGGCGGACCTTCGCGATCTTGGCGGATCGTCCAGGCGTACATGTTCTTCGGCACGTGCCCGAGTGGGGGGATCTCGCCGACTTCATAAAGATCCTTGAATTCGGCAGTTGACGCCCCCGCCCCGTTTTCGTTGGCAACATTTGTCTGCGCGGAGGCGCTTTGGCTCGTCATGTGGTTGATCGCTCCCGTTTAAGTATGTTCATGGAGTTCTGTGTCGTTCTATTGCGGTGCGGAAATAAAGACCGTCGCAACGTTTGTGGCAAGTCCCTTGATGTCTTGCAAGGGGCCCTCTTGGAGGAGTTACACTCACGCAAAGTTAAGCAACGCCTGCGATACTGAGCCGAAACACTGCTATCTAACCGCAGTATAGTGCCATCTTCGCCTTGGAAAAAACGCAGGTTGCCGAAGCAATGCCGGATCTAATCATACGGATTTTGGACGTCAATCCGCTGACGCTCAACGTTGTCATCATGATTTGCGTGATCGCGGCCCTGCTCACCAGGGAAGTCGTCGGCGGCATCTATCTCGCAATTGCGTCGGTGCCGGTTTATGTCGCGTCGGCACTGATCTGCATGTACGTCGCCCGCATGAATCAATTGGTTGCAACGTCCGACCCTGCCGTCGAGGCCATCATCGCTTCGATTGTCGGCATCACGATTGTATTCCTGTTGACGGTGATCTTCCTCGACTTGTGCCGCTCCTTTGCCGATTGGCAGGTCGGCCGGATGGTGAATAAGCGCAAGTTGGCAAATCGAGTAGCTCAGTCGACGGCCGTCAAGCCGCGCCGCTAACTGTATACAAGCAGCCAATTCAGGCCGGTTTCCAGCCTGACTCCCTGTTCTCAAAAGCATCCTGTAACCGAATCTGCTTCGGACTAGAGTTCCGTTTGCGCATTGCAGCATCGACGATATAGAGTTCGGACTGAAGGTTCGAACCAATATCAAGAAGAGCGAGCGGAATGACCGATAGCAAAAAGGGCGCAGGCGGCATGGCAGGAGCCGGAACGCTGAGCGAGCGCGATAAACCTTGGATCTTCCGGACGTACGCCGGTCACTCCACAGCCGCCAAGTCGAACGAGCTTTACCGCAAGAACCTTTCGAAGGGCCAAACCGGGCTTTCCATCGCCTTCGACCTGCCCACCCAGACGGGTTATGATAGCGACCATGAACTGGCCCGCGGCGAAGTCGGCAAGGTCGGCGTCCCGGTCAGCCACCTGGGCGACATGCGCACCCTGCTCGACGGTATCCCGCTCGACCAGATGAATACCTCGATGACGATCAACGCCACCGCAGCTTGGCTTTGGTCGCTCTACATCGCCTTTGCCGACGAACAGGGCGCCTCGCGCGACAAGCTGACCGGCACCATCCAGAACGACATCATCAAGGAATACCTCTCGCGCGGGACCTACGTGTTCCCGCCCGAGCCGTCGCTGCGGCTCATCAAGGACACCATCGTCTTTGGCTATAAGGAAGTTCCCAAGTGGAACCCGACCAACGTCTGCTCCTACCACTTGCAGGAAGCCGGCGCGACGCCGGTCCAGGAATTGGCCTTCGCTTTGGCAACCGGCATCGCCGTTCTCGACACGGTGAAGGCATCCGGTGTGGTCGCTGACGAAGACTTCGGCCGTGTCGTCGGCCGCGTCTCGTTCTTCGTCAATGCCGGGCTCAAGTTCGTCACCGAAATCTGCAAGATGCGGGCGTTCACCGAGCTTTGGTACGAAATCACCGCCGAACGCTATGGCGTCAAGGAAGAGAAATTCCGCCGCTTCCGCTATGGCGTCCAGGTCAACTCGCTCGGCCTCACCGAGCAGCAGCCCGAAAACAACGTCTACCGCATCCTGATTTCGATGCTCGCTGTGACGCTGTCGAAGAACGCCCGCGCCCGCGCCGTCCAGCTTCCTGCCTGGAACGAAGCCTTGGGCCTGCCGCGTCCGTGGGACCAGCAGTGGTCGCTTCGAATGCAGCAGATCCTCGCTTATGAAACGGACCTGTTGGGCTACGCCGATATCTTCGATGGTTCGAAGGAAGTCGAATTGAAGGTCGCCGCCTTGAAAGAGGAGGCGCTCGCCGAACTCGCAGCCATCGACAAGATGGGCGGCGCAGTTGCAGCCATCGACTACATGAAGCGCAAGCTGGTCGAGAGCAACTCCGAACGCCTCGCCGCCATTGAAGCGGGCGAGCAGGTCGTTGTCGGCGTCAACCGCTGGACCGAAACTGAAACCTCGCCGCTGTCGGCGGGAGAAGGCGCGATCCTCGTCGTCGACCCGGCCGTCGAAGCCGAGCAGATCGCCAAGCTGAAAGCCTGGCGTGAAAGCCGCGACAACAAAGCCGCCGAAGCAGCACTTGCTGATCTGGAAGCCGCCTGCAAGGAAGGCCGCAACGTCATGGAGCCGTCGATCGCCTGCGCCAAAGCCGGTGTCACCAGCGGCGAATGGGGCGGCCTCCTGCGCAAGATCTTCGGCGATTACCGCGCCCCAACCGGCGTATCAGCCTCCGGTCGTGTCACCGACGGGGCTGAGATCTCCGCCGTCCGCACCTCCGTCGATGCGGTATCCGAAGGCCTCGGCCGCCGTCTCAAGTTCCTGGTCGGCAAGCCGGGTCTCGACGGGCATTCCAACGGCGCCGAACAGATCGCCGTCCGCGCCCGCGATTGCGGCATGGAAGTCGTCTACGAAGGCATCCGCCTGACCCCATCGCAGATCGTCCGCGCCGCCGTCGATGAAAGCGTCCACGTCGTCGGACTGTCGATCCTGTCGGGAAGCCACGTGCCGCTCGTCAAGGATGTCCTGGAGCGGATGCGCACCGAAGGCATTGGCGATATCCCGCTCATCGTCGGCGGTATCATCCCGCCCGAAGACGAGGCCCAGTTGAAGGCCATGGGCGTCGCCGCCGTCTACACGCCCAAGGACTTCCAGTTGAACGACATCATGGCCGATATCGTGAAGCTCGTGAACAGCCGCGCCAAGGCGGCTTGAAGCTAGGCGCCTCCGTTGCCTGTCATCGCCACTACGGCTTCGAGGGAAACCTCAAAGTTCAGCTCCAGAGCCGGGATCGCCATCCCGGCATGGGGACCTCATGTCCACTTAACAGCCGCGGTCATATTCTGTATGAGGCAGCCCAGGATCTGATCGTCCACGACGATTCTCCGATATATCGCGATATTCGAGGCCCCCATGAGAGCACAAATGCGGCAGGAAACCATGCGCAAGCTACAGCGTGAGCTTTGGCTCCGCCGCATGCGCTGGGTTGGTGTCGCGGTCATCGCGGCCGCGTTCATCGTCGCCGGCATGTACTGGGTGAACCTCGATTCCGAAGTCGACAACGCGAAGTTGCCCGGCACCGTCGATCTGGTCGAAAGATTTGTCCCGCCCAAGGGAGGCAAGCCCGGCTGGCGCGTCGGCGTGCAACTGAAAGACGGCCGCCACGTGTTCGTCCTGGCCAACGAGGACAAGGTCATCCACTCCGGCGAGCCGATCGTCGTGACCGAGCATCACCACCACACGGGACGTACAACCTTTAGCCTCCGCTGAGGCTTCCGGCCCGACCCAGCCCCTTCTCCGAACCTGAAACGCGAAACGGCGAGCCGCTAAGGCCCGCCGGTTTTTCCATTTTTGAATGTTTTGAAGCTGAACTTAGCGGCCGAGGCTTGCAGCGCGGCGCGAAACTTCAGCCTTTGAAACGTAGCCGGCCTTGATGAGGGCGCCGACGCAACCGCGGGAAAGCTTCGAACCGTTGCGGCGCATGCACTGCTTAACGGCCGAACCGCCTGGTGCGTGCTGCGAGCAGTAGGAGAGGTAGTCGCCCATGCAGGCATACTTGACTGAGCTGGAAACGGCGAAAGCTTGGGTTGCGGTTGCTGCGAAGATTGCTGCGGCGATGATCGACTTGGTTGCGATGTTGGTCATTGGTTCGGCTCCGGTGTCTCGAGGTTTGATGTGCGGCTGTTGTCGCCGTCTGTTGAAACCAATGTGCCCGGACAGCCGTCATCACGCTGTTCCGGGAGGGACAGTCGCGAACATTTTTCAAAATTTTCTCACCTCGCCGCCGTCGCGACCTGAAAATATATCGCAATATCAGTGGCTTGATGCGTGTTGAATTCGATGGCGGCCACCATCGGTTTGCCCACAAACACGAGCTTCAGAGCAGATTGCAGTCCCGCGAACATGATGCGAGGCGGTTGGTTAGAGTTAACGGGTGGTCTCCGAAACGAAAAAGCGGACCGGTAGGGTCCGCCTTTTTACTTGGGTTTGGCTGAGTTCATGGACTTAGCGGCCGAGGCTTGCAGCGCGGCGCGATACTTCTGCCTTCGAAACGTAGCCGGCCTTGATCAGGGCGCCGACGCAACCGCGCGACAACTTCGAACCATTGCGGCGCATGCACTGCTTAACGGCCGAACCGCCTGGTGCGTGCTGCGAGCAGTAGGAGAGGTAGTCGCCCATGCAGGCATATTTGACTGAGCTGGAAACGGCGAAAGCCTGGGTTGCGGTTGCTGCGAAGATTGCTGCGGCGATGATCGATTTGGTTGCGATGTTGGTCATTGGTTCGGCTCCGGTGTCTCGAGGTTTGATGTGCGGCTGTTGTCGCCGTCTGTTGAAACCAATGTGCCCGCAGAGCCGTCATCGCGCTGTTCCAGGAGGGACAGGCGTGAATATTTTTCATTTTTTTTCCCTCAGGACCTGAGGTTTAGACAAAAAACAAATAAATATCAGCGCATTACGCTGAAAAGAAAATTCATGTCGCCGCCCGCCAATTCCCCTACATGCACAGCCAAGGAGCCAAAACTGACCGGCAGGCAGGGAAATCGGGGGCGGAGTTTCGAGTAAGAACGCTTTGCGGAAAATCGAACTAGGAGGGCCTGAGGGGGAGCTGTGTGTGAGGCTTCGAATTAACCAAACCCCAGACGGGCCGAAAGGCGGACCGGGCTGGTCCGCCTTTATTTGGGGAGGGTTGGGTTCATGGAATTAGCGGCCGAGGCTTGCTGCGCGACGCGAAACTTCTGTCTTGGAAACGTAACCAGCCTTGATGAGGGCGCTGACGCAGCGGCTGGACAGCTTCGAACCGTTGCGGCGCATGCAGCGCTTGACGGCCGATCCGCCTGGTGCGTGCTGCGAGCAGTAGGAGAAGTAGTCGCCCATGCAGGCATACTTGACGGAGTTGCTAACGGCCGAAGCCTGGGTTGCGGTTGCTGCGAAGATTGCGAGGGTCAGTGCTGCGATGATGGTGGTGTTCATTGTCCTGGCTCCTTGAAACTGTGTGTCGGTTAGGGCGCTGGGCGCCGTCTGTTGAAGCCAATATGCGTCAGGCCGCCGCGTCGGGCTGTTCCGGCCGGGACAAGGCGAGAAATTTATTGAAAAAACTGGTTTCGCACCTGTTTTCGGGCGTCTGCAGCGCTTTGTTCCGTTCAGACCGACAACCTCAGTTTTCGGTTCTTGGCTTCCGTTCCAGAAGGCTAGGGGCGAATTTCGGGCCAATAAGTTTCCGAACTTGATGATCGCCCGTTGACCGCAGAAGCGGCATGGGTATAGTCCGCGCTTCTCAAGCCCCTGTGGCGGAATTGGTAGACGCGACGGATTCAAAATCCGTTTCCTTCACCGGAGTGCCCGTTCGAGTCGGGCCAGGGGCACCAGAGCTTCGAATATTTGAATTACTTAGATGCCCAAACAAGCATCGACGCTACTGGAGCGATTCCAACGTCTTTTCCGATTGGGGCGGAGCCCGCTTAAAGGGATTAACTTTGGCGGCAACAGTCCACGTTTTGGAGACGAAATCGCCAGAATTGGCTTCGCTGAGCTGTTCAGCCAGCTGCAACTTGTGATTCATCGCGCCAACGGAACCTGTCTCAAATGGTCTGCTGGAAAGCTTGACCTGTCTTGTACGGGTTCGGAATTCATCACGCAGTACGAAGTAACCAAGTACTTTTCAGAGCTTGCAGGCGGATGTGCCGGCCAGCAGCTTGAGTTCGACCGGGCGGCCATTGAAGCCCAATACCCTTCGAAAGATCTGGTCGGCTCAAAGGTTAGCCGAAACACGAAGAGGCTTTTTCTTGTTGTGCGAGGCGCGCAGCAAGACAAGGTCACGTTGATTCGCGCTCAAAGATTTGTGGCGCCTTCGTATTTTGCTGCTGAAGCCAAGGGCGCTGCACGCGCAGTTTTGCAATATGGGAATGTCCGATCGGTAATTTTGATCGGCGTCGGCGGTTGGCCGCCAGAAATCAACGCGCACGATATTCTGTCGGCCTACGAGAATATCAAGTTGGCGTTCTCCACCCAGGATTTGTCTGGCCTTTTCCTGGAGTTGCCGAGTGAACCGCTTCAGTTTCAGGACGCCAAAATGCCGCCGCTCATGGTAACCAGAATATCCAGGGCAGGATGAGACGGACGCCTCTGCTGGAAGTTGAAAGTCGGTAGAGTGTGCATCCGAAGCGGAGAATTGTACGGCGCCGGATGCGCGAGGCGCAGCCGAAGCGTGGGCATCCGGAGGCGCAAATAGAATGTGCACCACAAACCACACCTATTATGCAGACCTTGGCCCCTGCAATTGTGCGCCTGCTCGCAAATATGTTAGGTCCCTTGAACCGGAACGCCGTGGCGGCGAGACAGGGATTTATTTATGCGAACACTTATTTCGGTAGCAGCATTACTGCTTGCGGTTCTGATTCCAGGCCGCGCAGATGCTGGCCCGACGCTATTGTTCGAAGCTGAGACCGGCAAGGTTCTTTACTCCGAGAACATTGACGATCAGTGGCATCCTGCGTCCCTGACCAAAATAATGACCGCCTACCTCGCCTTCCAGGATCTGAAGGCCGGCCGCGCGACGCTCAAGACCGAAATTCCGTGCACCGAACTCGCGCAAAAAGAGCCGCCCAGCAAGGTTGGCCTGCCGATTGGCGCCAAACTGACGTTGGACACGGCGCTGAAGGCGTTGATCGTCAAGTCGGCAAATGATGTTGCCGTCATGATCGCGCAAAAGCTCGGCCCGACCTATGACGGCTTCATCAACCGCATGAATGCGACGGCCAAACGTTTGGGCATGACGCGCACGCAATTCGTCAATCCCAACGGTCTGCCAGATAAGCGCCAGATCACCACCGCACGCGATTTGGCCAAGCTTGCGCGCGCCATCGTCAAGGACTTTCCCGAGTACGCGCATTATTGGGCGATGCCAAGTTTCCGGCTCGGCAAGCGCATGCTTGGTAGCCACAACGGATTGCTGAAATCCTTCGAGGGTGCCGATGGTATGAAAACCGGGTTCATCTGCGATTCCGGTTTTAACGTTGTCGCCAGTGCCACCCGCGATGGTACCCAATTGATGACGGTGGTTCTGGGTGAGCCATCGAGCGCTGACCGCAACTTGCGCGCTGCAAGCTTGTTGGAGCATGGGTTCCGCCAATACGGCTGGAAGCAACTGTTTAATACCGATACCGTCGACAACATGCCTTTGGCGCCCGACGCGCGCAAAGCCCGTAGCATCCGGCATACGGTGACGTCGTGGGCGTGCGGCAATCGCAAGTCGGCAAACCGGTTGCGCGCCGCCAAGAACCGGATCAAGCGCAAGTATTCCAAGACGTACGGCCGGAAAAAGCCAAAGCCCGCTGCACAAAAGAAACCGGCACTTAAGCCATCGAAAAAACCGCAGGCGGCCTCAGCGACGAAGAATAAGAATTCCGTCAGCTACGTCTTCGACAACTAAACCAGCAAATTGATCGGTCCCTCACGGTAGGGACATCCGCGCGGCTGTGGCTGATGCTTCGGTGGCGCCTGTTCGCGAGAGCTTTCCCCGTTTCGCGGCGCGGGCTGGCGCGCTGACTTGCCATTGTCGGGAGCGGGCTTCTGGCTCGGCGGTGCCGCCGGGACGTCTTCTGCCAACAAGAAGACGCCGCCCTCCGCAGCAACGAGTGGTTCGGCGGCCAAGAGAAGTGCGCAGCCTGAGAACAGACGCGCGAACTGGCGCAGGCCGGATCCAATTCTGCGCCCATCCATTGGAGGGACGAACGCGGTGACGTGTTTCGTCTTGGGGCGGTCCATATCCGTCTCCAGGTGGCAATTGCGAAAATTCACTGTTTCACGCCATTCGGGCCGCCTCAAGACGCTTCAGTCGGCCCCTGAATGTGCCGATTTGAGACCAATGCACTGGCTTTGTTCTTGCTACCCACCGTCAGAAATGAATCCCGAGCGACAACCAAGGGCTGAAACGATGAACGAGATTTGGGCGCCAGGACAGGATGTGACCCCCAACCCGCATGAGGTCGAGAACATGGCAGCGACCTTGGAAGCGCAACATGGGCTGATGGCCGCCCAGATTGCCGACTTCTTCGCGACCTTGCATGGGCAACAAGGAGATGCCGGCCGCTCTTGGGCCTGGGCTGGCGTCGCCGAACTCGTGCGCAAACGCGAGCGCGAGCGGGTTTCCCCGGCCTGGTAACGCAAAAAAGACGGAAAAACTGCGCGTAACAGGCGTTCGCTTAACTCCCGGGCAAGTAAGGCTTCAGTACAACCTAAGGAGCCTGCTAATCATGAGGCCATGAGCAAGGAGCCCGAAGTGGCGCATACAGATAACGCTTCTGAGCTAGCTGCCGCAGCTTTGGACCCTGCGCCGGCTGCCAGCAAGCTCGACTTTGCTCGTGGATTGGTGTCCCAAGCATTAGCGATCGCACGCGAAGTGATGGCCGGCGACAACGATCGTGCACTCGCGCAGCGCAACGCCGTCGTCGCTTTTGCGGTCCGCGTCACCAGCGCCGCCCTGCTCTACCTCATGCAGATCGTGCTCGCCCGCTGGATGGGCAGCTTCGAGTACGGCATCTACGTCTTCATTTGGACCTGGGTCCTGGTCTTGGGCGGTCTGTCCTCAATTGGCCTCAACCTCGTCGTCATCCGGCTCGTCCCGGAATATCGCGAACAGGGCAAGCTTGCGCTGCTGCGCGGCCTCAAGCGCGGTACGAACTTGGCAGCGTTCTCGATTGGAACCGCACTGGCGGTATTCGGCTTGCTGGGCCTTTGGCTGTTCGAACCCTACGTCGCGAATTATTACATTCTGCCGCTCTACCTGGCGCTGATTTGCGTTCCAATCTACGCACTCGGCGATATGCAGGACGGTTTCGGCCGCGCCCAGGCCTGGATGGGAACAGCACTCATCCCGCCCTACGTGCTGCGCCCCTTGCTGGTACTCGGCGCGATGGCCTTGGCCCACGCAATCGGTCTGCCGATGAAGGCAACGACGGCCGCCGGCGCCGCAGTTGTTGCGACCTGGGTCGCGGCGCTCTTACAGTTCACGCTCATTGCTTCCAACATGGCAAAGACCATTCCAGCCGGCCCGCGTGAATACGCATGGCCGGTTTGGATCAAGATGTCGTTGCCGCTCTTCGTCATCTGCGCCTGCGAACTGGCGCTGCAGAACGTCGATGTCCTGATCGTCTCCAGCTTCCTGACGCCAAAAGACGTCGGCATCTATTTCGCCGCCGCCAAGACCATGAGCCTCATCATGTTCGTCCATTACGCGGTCGGCAGCGCCGTCGCCAATCGCTTCTCTGCGCTCAACGCCCGCGGCGACCGCGAAGGCTTGGAAGGTTTCGTGCGCGACGCCGTGAACTGGACCTTCTGGCCATCGCTACTGGCCGCCATGGTCATCCTGGCGCTGGGCCAGCCGCTCTTGTGGCTGTTTGGTCCGGAGTTTACCTCAGGCTATCCCGTGATGATCATCCTGGTGGTCGGCTTCCTGTTCCGCTCGGCGATCGGTCCGAGCGAATTCCTCCTTAATATGCTGGGCCAGCAGACCGCCTGCGCAACCGTGCTCGTCACAACGGCCATTCTGAATCTGGTGCTGAACCTGCTGCTTGTGCCATGGCTCGGATTGGTCGGAGCCGCCATGGCGACATCCACATCGCTACTGGTCACGGCTCTGCTCCAGTATACCGTCGCGCGACGACGTCTTGGCCTCGACATCGCGATATGGAGCAACTGGTTCGCCGCCAAATGATCGGCGCCCGACAGACGCACAAACGTTAGCTGACAACCACGCGAAGACTTGAGTTGCTGCCGTTGATGCTACGGGCGATGCGGCGAATGCCGGCAATTGGGATCGCTGACGAGGTGACCGTGGTGACCACGGTGACCGTGAGACCGTCGTGACCATGGTGATCCGTGGCGTGGCAAACCTAACCCCGGATGTGATGCGCACAGAGGAAAATGAGGCGCATCGAAACGATGCTCCCGGGGACTAAACTTCGGCAATCGAAATCAGAAAAACACCGGTGAGGTCACGCGATCCAGCACAAAAGAGGGATCGGGCCGATTGCGGCCGCCTGCTAGGAAGCGCCCTTCGACCGAGCTGATTGAGCTTACATGCTCGACCCGAGAACCAGCGTCCAGAACGATTTGAATTCCGTATGGGGGTCGTTGACGAGAGCCAGTCCGGCTTCGCGCGCATCGGCCAGCAACAGGTTCTTGTTGTGGCCTTCGCTTTCCTGCCAGCCGCGCATGACTTCATCGAAGGTCACCTGTCCGGTGCCAACGTTTTCCGCCGCAAGCCGCGGATTGTAGCCGGTGCGCTTGACCCGGTCCCACGGGTTCGAACCATCCGAACCGTAGTGGGAGATGCGGTCCCATTTCGCCAGATCGCGCGAGTGCGCTTTGGCCGCCGCAGTCAGCTTGGCGTTGAGCTTCAACGGCTTCAGACCGTTCTTCTTGCGGTAACCGTTGATGACGGTGAGCGCACGTTCGATGTGTAGCTGCGTCGAAGAATAGTCCCGATCGGCCAACGCGCCCTTGGGAGCGGTTTCAAACGTGCCTCTGGGAATTTTGTCGTTGAGGCTCGCGACACGCGTGCCGTTAGAAGAGCGGTTGCTCGACGAGTATCCAAGCGATGATGTGGGATTGAGCTGAGTAATCGACGGTGTTGAGCCGCTGTCGGCAAAGCCCGAAGAAACTGTTGTCGGCCCCGTACTGCAGGCAGCGACCATGAGGCCCGCAGTTAATGCGGCCAGTCCGACGCGAAACATACTCCGAACTCCAAAAACAACACGCGCAGTTACACCCCAGACCATTGCAGCAACCCTTTAACGCATCGTTAAAGTTAACGTTTTTTGGACCCGCCAAGATAGAACAGCATGCGCCGCGATACCGATCGTTCCGGTGTCCGGACGCCGATATGCGATGGAAGGCGTGTCGCTGTTTCCCAACCCCTCAATGATGATTGTATTTCGCTCAATCAACATGACGCGAGTGGGGCGCACTCTGGGCGAAATCCGGGCGAGCGTGTTGGCGGCGGCGATATCCAGCGCTTTCGCCATCGCCTGCGATCAGCCGTGAGGCAGTGATGATTGGCCGCCACTTTCGATTGAATCGTGAGGCCGATTTGCCACGGCTCGATAAACAATATCTCAATCGTCAAGAAAGATCGTGCATGCAATCGGTTGGAGCGACAGATTGGACCAGCACGCGCTGGACCTCGAGATTGCATGGTGCGGGAAATACTTATGTGCGAGGTATAAATGTCGTCAGACGCAATAAAAGAATTCGAAGACGCGACCTGCAACATGTCTTTGCCAATAATGATCGCGCTTCTAAGTCGTGTATATCGTCAGGTCGGCAAGGATGGATACTTCGACGCGCTAGATCATGTCGAAAAAGCGCTTGCCATACTGATTGAAGAGCATGAGAGAGAATTACACGGCTCAGCGGAAGTCCAAAAGCTGAACTGACCTTAGCGCTGCCACCCGTGCGATGTGAAATGAGACGCATTCTGAGCGTTGCGCCCTGGCATATCGGTCGCGTCGCAACGTGCTGACGCAGCACAATCCGAAAAATCGGCATAAGACCCATCTCCTGCAGCCAGCAGCCAGTCGTGGCCCAGAACCGACCGGTTCGCAGCGATTTGTTAAGCACGACGGCAAGCCATACGCCAAATGTCAGTCAAGACCGACAGACCGGCATCTATTAGGGGTTTCCCAATAGGTTTGATGTAAAAAATAAATTCTTAAACTTGCAGTTGGCAGAAGTTCCGGTGCGAGCAGGGAAAATCACGTCGTTAGAATCGCGTGCAATAATATTATGGACAATAGCGGTAAGAATCTCGGGCTTGCCCGGCTAGAAATTGCAAACGACGACGAGGTCAGTGTGCCCGTTCGCACATCGGCGAACGACGCGGCTGTCAGCCGTCTGTCGAACGAAATCGATGCAAATGCGATATCGAAAGCAACGAGCTTGATTGGCAGCTTGTCGGCATTCGATGAGAGTTCTTATGTCTGGGATCTGGCAACCGACACGGTGCAATGGTCGCCAAACGCCGCTCAAGTTTTCGGTTTCGATGACATTTCGCACATTGCAACGGGTCAGGGTTTTGAAAGCCGCATCGTCTGCGAGCATCAGTCCCGCCGCCGCGCCGCAATCGCGCCGGGTTCGGCTGCGCCGAAGGTGCGCAGCATCCCCTACTTCGTCCAGTACCGCTTTCGCCCCGGCGCGCTGCGTGGAACCGCTTCGATTTGGCTGGAAGAGCACGGCCAGTGGATGATCGGCGAAGACGGCCGGCTTAAAAAAGCACGCGGGACGATCCGCGTTGTGAGCGAGAGCTTCGTCGCCGAACAAGCCGCCCAATTCGGCTGCGACCTCCTCGATACGATGAGCCAGCTTAACCGGACCAGACTGCCGCAAGCACTCGCAGCGTTTCTGGGACGCGCCGAACATCGTCAGGGGAGCAGCAGCTTCTTGATGATTGGCATTAACAATATTGCGGCGATCAACGAAGCTTTCGGTTTCGAAATCGGCGACGAAGTTTTGGTGGCCGTCGGAGAGATCCTGAAATCGAAACTGCGCAGCGGCGATCTTCTCGGCCGCTATTCGTCGAACAAGTTTGGCGTGATCGTCAACAACTGCGGATCGCGCACCATGCGGATCGCCGCAGAGCGCTTCATGAAAGTCGTGCGCGATACGCCGATTTCAACGTCCGCATGCCCAATCAACGCGACGATCTCGGTCGGCGGTGTGGCAATCCCCGAAAGCGCCACCACCGTCCAGCAGGTTTTCAGCCGCTCGTTGCAGGCTCTGGAAGTCGCCAGGTCACGCCGCAGCGACAGCTTCTGTGCGTTCGAACCCGGCAACAAACACGAAACGATCCGCAACCGTCGCATCACCATTGCCGACGATATCCTGGCTGCACTGGACGAAGACCGTATGCGGCTGGTGCTGCAGCCGCTCGTAAACGCGAAGACCCGCAAAGCCGACTTCTACGAGTGCCTCTTGCGGATGCAGAAGCACGATGGGACGCTGCTTTCAGCTGGCGAGTTCATTCCATTTGCTGAGCGCTACGGTCTATTGAAGTTGATCGACAGGCGAACGCTCGAACTGGCTGTTGCACTTCTCCGCAAGCATCCGAAGCTGACATTGTCGCTGAATGTCTCGGGTGCAACGACAACAGATCAGGATTGGCTGAACAGTCTGCGCGCGTTGACCGACAACGACCGCTCGCTGACGCGCCGCCTGGTCCTCGAGATCACTGAAACCAACGTCATTGACGATCTCGACGAAGCCGTCGCTTTTGTCGATTCACTTCGCGAACTGGGCTGCCGCGTCGCGATCGACGACTTTGGCGCGGGCTTCACATCCTTCAAGAACTTGAAGCATTTGCCCGTCGATATGGTGAAAATCGACGGCGCCTTCGTCAAGAACCTCGCCATCGATAGCTCCGACCAAATCTTCGTCAGAACGATGGTCGAGCTAGCCGAGTCATTCGGAATGGAAACGGTGGCCGAATGGGTGGGCGATGACGAATGTGCCGACATCCTCACCAAGGCCGGGATTACCTACCTGCAAGGCTTCCATTTCGGACAGCCGATCAGAGCCGAAGAGTTGCCGACGGATCTTTAACGGGCGCTCTTCGCATCAAGAAATTCCATTAAGCAACATTGCAAAAAGCCGTGTCAGCGGAAGCCTGACCGGCAGCAATTGACGATGCAACCGCCCACGTAAGGCCGACCGGCCACCGAAAAGCGCACGAGCTAAACTGCCGCCGAAATGCTCATCGGCCGTCGCACTCAATCTGCAAAAGTCTCATGAATTGGATCGCCAGACCCAGGCCGATCAATCTTTATCCTGGGCCAGCTCTTCGATCTTCCGCTGCATGGCGGCGAGCTGTGACTTGAGCTCGGTCAGCTCATTGCGCGGAGAATCTTCGCCCTCAGCACTTTTTTCCGACGTCGCTCCCTGCTCATTTTCGCTACCGGAAGCGTCTTTTGTCGTCGGTGCCGAAAATGGACGCCACATCGACATGGCCTGCTCAAAGATCGCCATGTTGCGGCGGGCTTGTTCCTGGTAGGCGTCGAACGGAGTCGCCGAAGAGCCGAAGGCCGATGTGATCTGGTCCCGGTAACGCTCTTGCTCGCGTGCAAACGTTTCCATGCTGAACTGCAAGTAGGTCGGAACCATCCGCGAGAGGCTGTCGCCATAAAAGCGGATAAGCTGGCGCAGGAACGGCACCGGCAACAGCGTCTGCCCCTTGCTTTCCTGGTCCACTATGATCTGGGTAAGGACGGAATGGGTAAGATCATCGCCGCTTTTAGCGTCGTAAACCACGAAATCGCGGTCAGAACGAACCATTGCCGCCAAGTCATCGAGAGTAACGTAAGTACTCGTCTCGGTATTATACAAGCGCCGGTTCGCGTATTTCTTGATGACAACGGCTTCCCGCTTGGCTTTCTGCTGTTCCGGCGTATTCAGCATTTCGTGCTCTGCTAAGTTGATTCCAGGGATAGTCGAAAACTGCCACGTGTATAGGTAGTACGTTTTATTGCGTTGCGACAAGGTATCACAAGCATTCTCGGAGTTTAAGTCGTTTCTGCCGAGTTTTTGTGCGCATGGCTGATTATTGGCCCGCATTTCTGCGTCTCTTGTCTCGATTGCCGGGCTATTCTCGAAACTGGTAAGACCGCTATGGCAGAGACATCAGGCCGCCTGTTTATTCAGACATTGGTGACTTGGACGATCAAACTGCTAAGAAGCAGGTGCAACGCCCCCCGCGCGAAATTGCAATTAATCAGGAGGATCCCGCATGAGTCAGGACAACGAAACTATCGTCATCGCCAGCGCTGCTCGCACGCCGGTCGGTTCATTTAACGGCTCTTTGTCGGCACTTCCCGCCCATGACCTGGGTAAGATTGCAATCCAGGCCGCAATGGAACGCGCCGGTGTGGCCCCCGCTGAAGTCTCCGAAGTGATCCTCGGCCAGGTCCTCTCAGCCGGTGCTGGACAGAACCCTGCCCGCCAGGCCTCCGTTAACGCTGGCATTCCTTTCGAAAGCCCCGCCTGGGGTATGAACCAGCTTTGCGGCTCGGGTTTGCGCGCGGTCGCACTGGGCGCTCAGCAGATCCGCGATGGCTCGTCCACGGTCGTGATCGCCGGTGGCCAGGAAAGCATGAGCCAGGCTCCGCATCTGGCCCACCTGCGCAACGGCACCAAGATGGGAGACATCAAATTCCTCGACAGCATGCTGCGCGACGGACTGATGGATGCCTTCCAGAACTACCACATGGGCACCACGGCTGAGAACGTCGCCCGCAAATATCAAATCACCCGCGAAGAGCAGGATACATTCGCCGTCGCTTCGCAGAACAAGGCCGAAGCCGCTCAGAAGGCTGGCAAGTTCAAAGACGAAATCACTCCGGTCACGATCAAGACCCGCAAGGGCGACATCGTCGTCGACCAGGACGAGTACATCAAAGCTGGCGTGACGATGGACAGCGTCGGCAAAGTCAAGCCGGCATTCGACCGCGAGTCCGGCACGGTGACGGCAGCCAACGCTTCCGGCATCAACGACGGCGCAGCCGTCGTTCTGCTGATGACCGCAGCCGAAGCCAAGCGCCGCGGCATCGAACCTCTCGCTCGCATCGTTTCGGCGGCCACCGCTGGCGTCGATCCTGCGATCATGGGCACAGGTCCGATCCCGGCGTCCCGCAAAGCGCTTGAACTGGCCGGCTGGTCGAAAGAAGACCTCGACCTCGTCGAAGCCAACGAAGCCTTCGCCGCTCAGGCCTGCGCCGTGAACAAAGACCTCGGCTGGGATACCTCCAAGGTCAACGTCAACGGCGGCGCCATCGCCATCGGTCACCCGATCGGCGCATCCGGTGCACGCGTTCTCAACACGCTGTTGTTCGAAATGAAGCGCAGCGACGCCAAGAAAGGCCTCGCCACGCTTTGCATCGGCGGCGGCATGGGCGTAGCGCTTTGTGTCGCCCGCGACTGATCAAGACTTGGCGCTGCGCACGGATGCTGACGGCCATTGTTTCAGGCTGATAAGCAAAAGTGCGCAGCTCTTTGTGGCGCCGTGATTACCCGGGCGCCACGCATTTTATTCCAAAATCAAACGAACACAGGGAGAATTCCATGGCTCGAGTTGCCATTGTCACCGGCGGCACCCGCGGTATCGGACACGCGATTTCCGTCGCCCTCAAGGAAGCAGGCTGCACAGTTGCTGCCAACTACGCCGGCAACGACGAAGCGGCCAACAAGTTCAAGGAAGAAACCGGCATCCCGGTCTTCAAATGGTCGGTTGCCGACTACGACTCCTGCGCTGAAGGCGTCAAGAAGGTCGAAGCCGAACTGGGCCCGGTCGACATCCTCATCAACAACGCCGGCATCACGCGCGACGGCATGTTCCACAAGATGACCCGCGAGCAATGGCAGGACGTCATCAACACCAACCTCAATGGCCTCTTCAACATGACCCACCAGGTCTGGGGCGGGATGCGCGAGCGCGGCTTCGGACGCATCGTCAACATCTCCTCCATCAACGGCCAGAAAGGTCAGATGGGTCAGGTCAACTATTCGGCGTCCAAAGCTGGCGACCTCGGCTTCACCAAAGCGCTCGCTCAGGAAGGTGCCTTCAAAGGCATCACCGTTAACGCGGTCTGCCCTGGCTACATCGGAACCGAAATGGTTCGTGCCATCGATCCTGAAGTGCTGAAGAAGAACATCCTTCCGCACATTCCTGTGGGTCGTCTCGGTGAGCCAGAAGAGATCGCCGCCGTCGTCGCGTTCCTCGTCTCCGACAAAGCCGGTTTCATCACCGGTTCGACGATCTCCGCGAACGGCGGACAGGCAATGATCTAATCGTTTGATTAAACACGAAACCGACGCATTGGGGCCGGCAGCATTGCCGGCCCTTTTTGTTGCCAAAGTTCCCGCAGGCCTCCCTGAATCCGACGGACACGCCCTCTCACAACACTGTGAAATCGCAGCAAGCCACCGTCTCCCGGCGTTTTGCTCGAAACGAGAAATGAGGAACTTCCAAAGGGTTAGGCACGTTCTCCCTTCGACACGCCGGAAACTCGGCGGCCGATCTCAAAAACGGCTGCAGATTTCCATCCAAGGAGAAGGAGAACATCGTGCAACTCAGAAAAATCATGGGCTCAATCGCTGCCGCAGGTACGCTGATCGCCATGTCGGCGACGACGCTGACGGCGGCACCACTGACGCCGGCATCGCCAGCGGCAAACGTCATGCCTGCCACCAACGCGCTGATCAATCAGGCCGACGCTTCCGCGAACCCGGCAAAGAATTATCTGCATCTCGTCGATCGCCGTTCGCGTAAAGGTTTCCGCCGAGGCAAGGCGCGCCGCCACGCACGGCACCGCAATCGCAGGTTCAGGAATCGTAACCGCGCGCTTCGCCGACACTACTACGGACGTCGTCACTACTACGGGCGTCGTCGCCATCGCGGCGGTGCCATTGCAGCCGGTGTCGCCGGATTGATTATCGGTGGTGCCATCGCCGCTTCGCGCCGCGACTACCGCAGCCGTTGGGAAGATTGCGATGATCGCTATCGCACGTTCCGCTGGAGCGACGGGACCTACATCCCTTACGCAGGCGGACCGCGTGTTCTGTGCCCATACCTGCGCGGCTAACTAAAAATATCTATCGCGAATAAGCAGGATATTTCCAGGCAGCTCCGAATTCGTTTTCGGAGCTGCTTTTTTGTTTCGAAAAATGGGTCGGGTGACCGCGCGCGACAGAAGTTCGCCATCGTTTGACGGATTGATGCCGTCGCAATTGATTCCAATGCGAACGACGAAGGTTCACCCAGTCAAACCCACTGCAGCCAACGAGGTTCTAACATGGCACTCGCCATCAACGACATCGCACCTGACTTCGAAGCCCAGACGACCGAAGGCCCGATCAAATTCCACGACTGGATCGGCGACGGTTGGGCGATCCTGTTTTCGCACCCCAAGGACTTCACGCCCGTTTGCACGACCGAACTTGGAGCCATGGCAAAGCTGAAGCCGGAGTTCGACCGCCGCAACTGCAAGATCGTCGGCCTCAGCGTCGACCCTGTCGAGAACCATACCAAATGGGCCCAGGACATCACCGACGTGACGGGGGCCACCGTCAACTATCCGATGATCGGCGACACCGATCTCAACGTCGCCAAACTCTACAACATGCTGCCGGCCGAAACCGAAGGAACCTCAGAAGGCCGCACGCCGGCGACCAACGCCACGGTCCGCACCGTCTTCATCGTTGGTCCCGATAAGCGCATCAAGCTGATGCTCACCTATCCAATGTCGACCGGCCGCAACTTCGATGAGATTTTGCGCGTCCTCGACTCGTTGCAGATGACGGCCCAGCACCAACTTGCAACGCCGGCAAACTGGCAGCCCGGCGATGATGCCATCATTGCCGGAACAGTCACCGACGAAGCCGCAAAAGGCATGTTCCCGCAGGGCTGGAAGACTTTGAAACCCTACCTTCGCTTAGTCTCGATGAAGAAGTAGGTCGCACACGGCATCGACTGAGACAGGCGCAATTTTCTGCAGCCACCAAAAAAAGACCGGCCACTCATCAACGATGAGCAGCCGGTCTTTCTGCATTTAATAAGCTTGCAAGAGAATGAGCGTGCGAAGGTTAGCATTCGCTCGCCACCGCGTTTGAAATTCCGAAGCCCCACGTTGCCGTTTTGAGAAGGCACGCCAGCCGAAGCTTTCACGAAGGCCGTCTCCGAAGACGGCACGAATTTCCGTTCGGTTTTTGCCAAACCGCTTGCTCGGGCGAGGCATCGAGCCAGAGCGAATACCTATCGAAAAATCAAAGCGTTGAAGACGTGTCGGGCGGCGTTGCTACGACCGCTGTCGCGCCCGAAGACCATTGCGTCCAGCCGCCATAATGTGCATAGTTCACAAGGTTAGGAATTCAGAGGTAAGTTTTGCAGGATTTTGCAGAATCCTTCCGGTTGGCATTCGCATTGGTCTCCTCCGGAGATGGCAATCTCTTGGAGATCATTGCGCTGTCCTTGCGCGTCAGCTTCTCAGCGATGTTTCTGTCCTGCGCCATCGGACTTGCGCTTGGCAGCTTGGTTGCCGTCGCGCGCTTTCCCGGTCGCACAGCGGTTATTGTGTTGTTCAACACCATGATGGGATTGCCGCCGGTGGTTGTCGGCTTGCTGGTCTATCTCGTCTTGTCGCGCGCCGGACCGCTGGGCATTTTCGGGCTGCTATATACGCCCACCGCGATGATCATCGCTCAGACGATCCTCATAACGCCGATCATTGCCGCCTTGTCGCGCCAGATCATCGAAGACCTATTTGATGAATACGACGAATTCTTCCGCTCGCTCGCCGTGCCGGTTTGGCAGGCCATGGGCGCGGTTCTTTGGGACGCGCGCTACAGCTTGATCACGGTTGCTCTTGCAGGCTTCGGCCGCGCCATCGCAGAAGTCGGCGCCGTCATGATTGTCGGGGGCAACATCGATCACCTGACGCGCGTCATGACAACAGCGATCGCGCTTGAAACATCCAAAGGCGATCTGGCGCTCGCGCTCGCACTTGGGATCGTCCTGCTCACCATATCGATGACCGTCAACGCCCTCGCTCTGACCTTGCGTTCAAGCGCGGCAAAGCAGGCTTATGCGTGAGATGGCCTTACCGATGACAAAAGCAACGCTGGAAGTTGCCGCCGGTTCGGCTACCCCCTTTGCCGACCAAACCTCTGCCCGCGCGAAAACTCAAACGCTGTTTCCACTCGAAGTCCGGGGCCTGTGTTTCGATGCCGGCGGCCGCCGCCTGATCGACAATCTCGATCTGACGCTTTCAGCCTCCGGCACGACCATGATCATGGGCCCGAACGGTGCGGGCAAATCGGTCTTTTTCCGTCTCATCCATGGCCTGTTGCAGCCCTCATCGGGCTCCATCAATTGGGCCGGCAAGCTGCCGTCGGAAGCGGTCCGGCGCAAGCAGGCGCTCGTCTTCCAGAAGCCTGTCCTGCTGCGCCGGTCAGTCGCTGAAAACGTCGACTTCGTGCTCCGTACCATCGGCAGCCAAAGCGTAGAGCAGCGCGAGCAACTGCTGGATCGCGTCGGTCTGTTAAGCCTGTCAAAGCAACCCGCCAGATTGCTGTCAGGCGGCGAACAGCAGCGCCTGTCGCTGGCCCGCGCTCTGGCGCTCAATCCCGAAGTTCTGCTGCTCGACGAGCCAACCGCAAGTCTCGATCCCGCATCCGTCATGAAGATCGAGCAGATCGTCGCCGATGCCGTGTCACATGGGGTCAAGGTCATCTTCATTACCCACGACCTCGGCCAGGCCCGTCGCCTCGCCAGCGACGTTGTCTTCCTTCATCGCGGCAAAGTCGCCGAGCATGCCCCAGCGGAAACCTTTTTCGAATGTCCCGACAGTGAAGCCGTGCGCGACTTCCTGGCTGGGCGAATTGTCCTTTGAACGGGCGAAGACGAAAACCAGGGAGAAACGAATGCGAAAAAATCTTATGATGGCAGCTTTTGCCGTCCTGACAGCCGGTGCTGTAGCGGCCACTCCGGCCATGGCCGACAAGTCGATTATCGTCCAGTCGACGACATCGACCGCCAACTCCGGCCTCTACGATTACCTCTTGCCTGAGTTCAAGAAGAAGTCCGGCATCACCGTCAACGTCGTGGCCGTCGGAACCGGCCAGGCCATCAAGAACGCCAAGAACTGCGATGGTGATGTGCTCTTGGTGCACGCCAAATCTGCGGAAGAAAAATTCGTCGGCGAAGGCTTTGGCGTCAAGCGCTTCGACCTCATGTACAACGACTTCGTCATCGTCGGTCCGCCCAGCGACCCAGCAGGCATTGCCGAAACGAGCGACGTCAAGGCGGCCCTCAAGGCAATCGCTGACAAAGGTGCAACGTTTGCGTCGCGCGGTGACGATTCAGGAACGCACAAGAAGGAAAAGAAGCTCTGGAAGGCCGCCGGCGTCGATCCTTCGAAAGGCTCCGGCAAATGGTATCGCGAAACCGGGTCCGGCATGGGCGCAACACTGAACGCCGGTGTCGGCATGGGCGCTTACGTCATGACCGACCGGGCCACCTGGATCGCCTACAAGAACAAGGGCGATTACAAGATCGCCGTCGAAGGCGACAAGGAAATGTTCAACCAGTACGGCGTCATCCTCATCAACAAGGACAAGTGCCCGAGCGTGAAGAGCGACCTCGGTCAGGAATTCGTCGATTGGCTGTTGTCGGCGGAAGGCCAGAACGCCATCCGTTCCTATAAGCGCGACGGCCAGCAGCTCTTCTTCCCCAACGCCGCTGCCGCCGACATGAAGAAGGCAGGCTGACGCAAACGCCAAGCACCGCCACCGCAGGTTTGACCATGAGGTGAGCGGACAGTGAAAAGGCAGGGGTGCGAACCGCATACCTGCTTTTTTGTTTGCGCAACTGCCCAAAAACGCTAGCGCAATCCACACCCGCACCAGGAATGCTTACAAGGTCTTTGCAGATCGGCAGAAACCGGCATAATCCGGTTCACTTTACCCATGACACCGCCACGGACCGCAAATTGCATGGACAAATATCTGACGACCAAGGAACTGGCCGAACTCCTGCGCCTCAAGGAGCGCAAGGTCTACGACATGGCCGCGGCCGGCGAAGTCCCATGTACGCGCGCGACCGGCAAACTGCTGTTCCCGCGCGAGGCCGTCGATGCCTGGCTCGCACAGCACACTGAAACCAACGGCTTCGTTGCCCTGCGCCAGCGCCCGAATGTGGTCTTGGGGAGCCACGATCCGTTGCTCGAATGGGCTTTGCGCGAATGCCGCTGCAACCTGGCAACGTTCTTCGATTCAAGCCGCGACGGCCTTGAGCGCTTCAATGAATTCGAAGGCGTCGTCGCTGGCCTCCACGTCTACGGAGTCAATTCCGAGGAGTGGAACGTTCCACTGGTGTCGGCCACGTCGTCGGCATTCCCGGTCGTGCTCATCGAGTGGGCCTGGCGCAAACGCGGATTGATCGTCGCGACCGGCAATCCCTTGAAGGTCAAGAATGTCGCCGGGCTCAAGTCCCGCAAGGTCGTGCCGCGGCAGGCAACGGCAGGCAGCCAGATCCTGCTCGAAAATGAGTTGGCCAAGGAAGGCTTAGGACCCGATGACGTGACGTTGGTCACGCCCGCGCTATCGGAATCCGACGCCGCACTGGCAGTCCAGTCCGGCCATGCCGACGCCGCGTTCGGTCTTGCCTCGCTGGCCGCTCAGCACCGCCTCGATTTCGTGCCGGTCCTGGATGAACGTTTCGATTTGCTGATTGATCGCCGCAGTTTCTTTGAGCCGCCGCTGCAAAAACTCTTTGCCTTCACGCAGACCGAGAGCTTCAAAGCCAAGGCGGCTGATTTGGGCGGCTACGATATCTCGAACCTCGGTCAGGTCCGATATAACGCCCCGCATTGAGACTAGCCGGAACGCCAAAGCGGGCGTCCACCCACGGGCCTACTTCTCCGCCCCACTCAGCAGGCGTCGCGGCGAGAGTTTGTAGATTGTCGGCAAAACGTTGCGCCGCAGGTATTGCGCGTTCTGCGTTTTGAACAGCCACCAGTGAAAGCTTTTGCGCAGCCCCGCGTCTTGCGACTCGCGACCGCAAACGGCAATGCGCATCCAGTCTTCGCGCTCAAAGGCTTCAGCGAGCTTGTGCCAGTCGGTCTCCGCTACGATGCTCTCGATCTGCGACATCGTTTGCGCGTTGGGGGCGAGCGCCTGCAGGTCCTGCTTGCCGCCTTCGCGAAAAAAGGTCCCCTTGTCGTCGCGATAGCGCTTGCGCAACTGGCCAATCGAAACGCTGCGTTCCAGCGCCTTGAGGTTGACGCCGCTTAAGCCAGCAAACTCCAGCATCTCGCCGGCGGTCTTTTGGAAGTCATTGGCAAGATCAAGATAACCCCAAGCCTTCACACGAGGATCGTCGATGCCATCCCAAACCGTCTTTTGCAGGCAGTTGCGTAGCAGGATTTTGCGTCCGCGCCGTTCGAAATAATCGTCGAAGTCGCGATAGACGTGTCCGGCCCGGCGGCGCGAAAAATGAAAGTCTGAGACAAGCGCATCTTGCTGATCCCGCCAGATCAGAAACACACGCAAATGTTGGGCGGAAATGACAGCCTCCACCTGGGCCGGGAAGGCGGCATGCGCCTTGCCGAAGTAGAAGGCTTCAGGATGCCGGTCGGCTTCAGCAAAGCTCGATCGGATTTTTTGCAGATGAAAGATATCGAGCGCCGGATTGTCCGTCGTGCGGATATCGACCTTGAGCTGTCGTAATGCGTGGCGAAACGTCAGGGCCTGAAACGTCGAACCCATCCGATGGCCGCCGGCGAACAAGAATAGCATGCGCCCTCTTAATGCTGCGGTGTGGGTCGATGTCCAACTCTCTCTCGCGCAAAAGCGCAGCGATAGTCTTGAGTGCGCTCACCGGCTTGTTTGGCAAAGAAAAAAGGCTTAACGCCCGAACCGCGAATGACCGGCAAACTATTAGCAGCGACGGCCCCTAGCCAGCAAGCGGGTCTCGCTGCGGAAGCGCAAAGGCCAACTCACTTCTTCTCTGTCTCCGGGCTTTTGAAGAGGTTATCCGAGAGTTCAGAAAACCACGTCGGTTTTTCGAGCTTCTTCTTGCATCTCGCACGATAGTCTTTTTGCGCAGCGAATTTCTGCTCAGGCGAAACCTCTTCCGCACCAACTTGATTTCTAAGAGTTGCCAAGGCTTTCTTAGCGTCGAGCAATCCTTTTCGGGGAATGTTGCCGGCAAGCTTGATCCGCAATTCAACGTAGGGGGCTCCGGAGTGATAGACTTCCGAAACAGCGTTCTTTGTTCCGTAACAATGGAGCCGCATCTGAAATTTGCCGGCCACAAAATACTTGTTGTCGAGCGCGAGTGATAGCTCAGCAGCACGCGCAAGAACGATCTTCTGCATACGCAACATAGGAGTCACATACGTGCCGTCTTGAAAGACCACGTATTCCTGGCTGCTCAGCTTCTTGATGCCATATAGATCGTGGCTTGTATGAATGTCGGGTCGAAGGGGGTTGAGCGGGTAGCCCGTAACGGCTTTGTTTTTCACCAGAGCTGGACCGCAGCCCGCCGTCGCGACGGCGGTGAAGATCATCATAAAAATGTGCAGGGGGTTCCAGTCAGGCCGCCACGAGTTCGCGGCGGATCGATCAAAGGGTTTCATGCAAATGGTCGAACTCTGGTTGGTGCAGATAGGAAAAGCGTGAACGGTCGGGCCTCGTGGGGCGTTCGGACTGTTCACCCAAAGGCTTCTGATTTATCGCCCTACTCTAGTTGGTTCCCTGCTTCATGCAGCGGTGGCGGTAGAATCCCATGGCCTTCACTTTCTCTTGGGTGGAAGGTTGGACATCGAATTTAGGACGCAATTTCTGGAAGGTCTTCTCCGCATCGATGAGGTTGTGACCCGGCTTATTACCGGCAAGTTCGATTTCCAGTTCGTATGTCGGCCTGCCGGATGCAATGTTGGTTCCCGTGCCGACGCGGCTTCCGAGGCATTCCAGCTTCAGCCTCTCCGGGCCGAGCTTGAAGAACTTGTTCTTGAGTTCAAGCGTGCGCTCGGAAGCGCGCGCCAGAGCGATGTCCTTGATGCGTTGGAAAGGCGTGACGGCACCGGTATGAACTGAGATGAGATAGCGCTTCTCATCGAGCCGCCGGTCGGAGTAGCCACCATTCCCCGGAGCGTAAAAAACCAATCCCTTGGGCATAGGGTCATAGCCGCCAGATGGGACCGATGCGGCAATCATGCTTGTGCATCCGGTCAAACTGCCAGCTAGACAAAGTAAAACGATTGCCCCAACAAATTTCGTGTTGGTTGCAGGCCGACGCCCACGGAAATCTAAATTGAAACGCACCTCTGACCCATTTCCCCGGATCGCGGTCGCCCGCCAAATACAAATTGCTACCGGTTCGAACCATCCGTCGCCCAACTAACTAAGTAAGATGCGTGTAGCTGGCCAACTTTGCTCTGTCCAGTTCAGGCGCGTTTACTATCTAGTTTAGTGAAATTTTCGCCGGGATAGTATTAGGCCGCGCCCATCCGGTTCCAGGCGTCGAGCGCTGCGATCTTGTAGGCTTCAGCCAGCGTCGGATAGTTGAAAGTATTCTCAACGAAATAATCGAGAGTGCCTTTGAGGTTCAAGACGGCCTGCCCGATATGGATGAGCTCGGTCGCCCCTTCACCAACGATATGGCACCCTAAGAGCCGCCGGGTCTTCAGCGAAAACAGCATCTTCAGCATGCCGCGGTCAATGCCCATGATATGGCCGCGGGAGGTCTCACGGAAACGCGCGATGCCGCACTCATAGCGGATCCCACGCTCCTTCACTTCAGCTTCCGTCATCCCAACCGTCGAGATCTCCGGCACCGCGTAGATGCCGTAGGGGAAGTACTCCGGCGGCACGTAGGAGGCGGCATTGAAGGCGTGACAGGCTGCCACCCGGCCCTGCTCCATCGACGTCGAAGCCAGGCTCGGAAAGCCGATGACGTCGCCGGCGGCATAGATGTGCGGCACGCTCGTTTGCAGGGTCTTGGGGTCAACTTGGATGCGCCCGCGGTGATCGTAAGTCAGCCCGCATGTCTCGAGACCCAGCGACTTGGTTGCGCCGACGCGCCCGGCGGCAAACAGAACCTTTTCGGTGCGGATCTTGCGGCCGTCTTCCAACGTCACAAGACAGCCCTTCCCATCCGTTGAAACGCTTTCGACCTTGACCCCGAACCGCAGCTGCATGCCGCGGTCGCGCAGTTGGAAGGTGAAATCTTCCATCAGCTCCTTGTCGATGAAGTCGAGCATCGAATTGCGCGGCTCGACCAGCGTCACGGCCACATCAAGCGCATTGAAGATCGTTGCGTACTCGACGCCGATCACGCCGGCCCCGATGACAGTGATCGAGCGCGGAACTCTGGGCAGCTCGACAATGTCATCGCTATCGAAAACCGTCGCGCCGTCGAAAGGAATGTAGTCGGGACGGAACGGAATGGTGCCGACGGAAATCAGGATAAAGTCTGCGGAGACTTTCGTGGCTTCGCCATCGTCATTGACGACCGATACGGTCTTGTCGTCGACGAATGTCGCCTCGCCGCGCATCGTGCGCACCTGGTTGCGCGCGAATTGATGTTCGAGAACCTCAACCTCATGCTTCAGCGTGATCCGCAGCCTGGCGCGCAAATCCTCTGCACTCAGATCCTGCTTGGCGCGATAGGCGCGACCATAAAAACCGCGCTCCCTCCAGCCGGAGAGGTTCAAGGCTGTCTCTCGCAGCGTTTTCGAAGGAATGGTGCCGGTATGGACCGATACGCCCCCGACCCTCCTGCCACGCTCAATAAGCAGTACGTTTTTGCCAAGTTTGGCGGCCTGGATCGCCGCCCGTCGACCCGCAGGCCCACTGCCGATGACCAGAAAATCAAAATGATGGCCGGGAAGCGGGCTCGGATCGGAGCCTGGCGTTGGGGTCGTTTGATGATCCAGCATGGTCAACCTTCAGATCGTGGAATGGGCGTGGCGATATGCAGTGAAGGAAAGATAAGGAGAGGAGGCGGTAGTCGAAGCGCACAAACGGAGATCGGCATGTCTGCCGGCGTGATGCGCGGCCTCAGGTGCGTTAGGACGCGATGGGCCAGGACGCCGGCCGACAAGGAAGCTGTCGCGGGGGAAGGAGCGGGCGGCGATGTGTGAGAAATATTGCAAGGCAGATGAAGATGGCGACGCGCTAACCTTCAGGGCCACGACGAACCCCGAAAATCGCCTGTCTGAATGACGCGTCTGCTTGAGCATTGGCCTAGCCGTCCATCGCTCGCCCGCCTGATGCGGTGCAACATTATTGCCAATGAATTTGTTGCACCGCAAGACTGCGCTGGCAAGCCGCCTGCTACGCGCGATGCGCCATGCCAACAAGATTACGCCGCTCAAAAGTCCCGAAACCTGCTTTGTACGCCTATTCGGACATCCCGGACGGGTGCTGGCGACACGTTCCTCACGTCACAGCCAGGGTCGCTTCGATGCGGCAAGCTTTCCCGATCAACGCCGACGGTCAGACCCGTCTGGCAGGATCGATGGAGGTCCCAAATGGCTCGCTGCCTTTACATTTTCGTCGTCGCGATCATCGCGACCATCATTGGCCTCGCCGTCCTGCGCGAAATGATGACGCGGCGGATCTCGCATGCCGGCAAGAAGCCCGCTGCGAGGATGTCAGACCACGGCGATCTGGATCAGGTCGCCGGTTGAAAAACGCGCTCGGGAAGGGTCTTGATGGTTGCAACCAAACAGAGCTGGATAGCCGAACCCTTGGGCGCGGCCTTGCCAATTCCATACGAACGGATCTTCGCACCTGATGAATTCGCGCACTTGCGCGCTGGCCTCGTCCCACAATCCATGGACGACAAGTGGTTCGTCTATTTCGAAGCGCCCTATCTCTATTTCCACCGCAGCTGGGGCGGCGTTGGCGTCTACCGGGTAGAACTTGTCGAACGCGACGACAGTGTCACAACGGCCGAAGTGCTGTGTGCTGAAGAAGTATTGCGCCGGTCAAGCCCAGAGCATGAGGCCCGATTATTGGCGTTCCTAATCGGCCGTCTGCTACTCGGCGAAAAAATCGATTTCCCCCTTCCGCCATCGTCCCGCAAAGGTCCGGCCGGGCTGTTGCAGCACATTCTCGCTGGGACCGCGCGTCCCGAAATTCGCAACCTTTCAAGCCGTCGGAACTGGTGGCCGTTTGGGCGAAATTGAAATTGTTATTTTCAAAATAACAGCTGGACCGCCGCGAAGCGCGCGACGGTCCATGCTGCAGATCGAAGTCGTCTAAGATCAAGCTTCCGCTTACTTGGTTGTCGTCGATGGCTTGGCCGTCGTCGGCGACGCATCAGCCGATTTCTTTGCCTGGCCGTTCTGCTGCGGCTTGGGGATATCGGTCAAAGCGACAGTATCGACGACGAGGCCATCTTCGGCTGCCTTCAAGGCAAGGTTGGCCTCGTAATACTTCTTCTGATCGAGCATCTGCTTTGCAGCCTGGATATGATCCTGCGTTGTCGTCAATGGCATCAGCAGGCGTGTGAAATTCACGTCGATTTCTGCCAGCTTGAGTTCTTCAACGGCTTTGTTCTTGTTGCCTGACTTGAAGTGCTCGTTGGCCTTCTTCACGTGTTGCTGCTTCTCCGGCGTGTCGACGAAATTGTCGGCGACATCCAGCGTCGCGTCGACGGGGATCCAGTATTGGCCATCGTTGCTGGTGTTGGTGCGACCGTAGAAGTTGGCGGCATCCTTTTTGGCCTTCGTCATAGCTTCGCTTGCGGAACTGACGGACTTCTCAGCGACTTGCGGATCGCCGTTGAAGATTGCGATCCGCGCCGAACGGATGCCGCGCACAGCATTAAACCCATCGTCAGACAGTTTCATCATGCGAGCGTAATCGGCATCCGATTTGCTCGCCGACTTACCCGGTTGTGCAGCCGTCGGCGTTTCCTTCGCGTACACGATGGCCGGAGCCGCAAGCAAAGGGGCCACGGCAAGGGCTGCAATCAGTGCGCGTTTCATTGATTTTCTCCTTGTTTGTTGATCATTCGAATTGCGCTGACGGACCGCCGACAGATGAGGAGGTCTTGGAAGATGAGGCTCCTTGAGCTGACGTATGCCCATACGCTGGGTCCGTCGAAGATCTACTCGGCAAACCCGATGCCAACGCGTCCCACGCGCGGCTAATAGATTGAAATAAAATAGAAAATCGCGCCGACCTGGGGCGCGGCAAATGCAACCCTGAAAACTGTTTTGGGGTGAAACCACCGGGGTGGGCCCAGCCAAAAATCCTCCAGACGCCGCCAGATTAATCGCAAGGTGCACGGGTGGTTGATTTCAACCAAGAGGACAGGCGATAAATCGCGTGCCCTGGGCTAAAGCGCTGAAAAACAAGCGACTTCCTTTGTGGTGCGCGCCTTGCAATCTCAACGTCTCAAATTTCGCGTTGAGGAGATCGGCAAGGTTTCGGTGGATATGGACCAGAGCGTCGAGCGCCAACCCGGTTCGTCCAAGACAAATGAGGTTTCGACGAAAAGCCGGAGCGGAGAAAGGGTGAAAAACTTGCGTTCCATTAGCCCTGCGCTGCTGAGACCGGTCATGATTGTTGGTGGCGTGGCAGGCGTCGCCTTGATCCTGGCGCTGCTGATGCTCGTCGTAACCTCCTGGCGCTCACTCGTGCTGGTCGGTCCCGTTCGCGCGCATCTCACACATCTGAGCGAACTCCATCAGACCGCCCAGGACACGCAGGAGCTGCTCATCCGCCATCTGTTTGAAAAACCGCCGACCGTTGACGAGATCGAAGCCGTCCGCGACAGGCTCGCGCGCCTGATCGTCAACGACCACAACCTCGACCCGACTACGCCAGAACGTCTCGCCAATGCGCGTAGTGCTCTGGCGTCTTTCAAGACCAATCCGCGTGCGGCACTCATCGCTTCGCTGGCTGAAATCCGCAAGATTGTCGATGGCGAAACGCAAGCGCAAGCCGGCCTCATCCAGACAATGCACGCCTACGCCGAATGGGAAAACCGTATTGCCATCGGCGCGTTGATCGTGTTGCCGCTTCTGACAGCCGGAATGTTCTTCATCCTGCGCGGCCGCATCCTCTATTCGCTCGACCGCATTTCCGAATTGCTTGAGCGTCTCGGCGGCCGCGAGTTCGTGCCTCAGCCCGTCACCGAACATGACAAGGACCTGATCCCCGTCCTCTCAAGCTACAATGAACTGGTCAAACGTCTGGCCGAAGCCGAAGCCGAAAACGCTAGGCGCAGAGACGAACTTGAAGAGCAGGTCCGCCAGGCGACGCGGACCGTCTTGCTCCAGGGCCGCGAACTGGCTGATGCCGACAGGCTTGCGGCAGTTGGAGAAACGTCGGCGCGTATTGCGCACGAACTTCGCAACCCTTTGGCCGGCCTCGAACTGGGCCTCAGGAATTTGCGCAAGGATTGCGAGGACACGAGCGAGCCCCTCGATCCCTCCCTGCCCGAACGTCTCGATCCGATGATCTCCGAGATGCAGCGGATGGCGCGATTATTGACCTCGCTGCTCGATCAGGGCCGCGGCGTTCCCGAAAAGGCCAATGAAGTCGACGTGTTTGCCTGCGCCAAGGAAACCGCCGCCCTCGCGCGCTACCAGACGCCGGAAGGCATAACGATCCTGGCAGAAGGCGAGCCCGGATTTAGCTGCCTGTTACCAAGAGACACGCTGAAGCAGGTTATTTTCAATCTGATTTTGAACGCGGTGCAGGCCATCGGAACCGGACCCGGCGAGGTCGAAGTCAAAGTTGAGCGCTCCGAAGGTTCAATCGAACTGGCCGTTCAAGATAACGGGCCCGGTTTCCCCGCTGAGATCATCGAACTCGGCCCCCGCATGTTCCAGTCGCGCCGGCCCGGTGGCACCGGCATCGGGCTCGCGACCGTCAAGCGCCTGACCGAGCAGATGGGTGGGAAATTGACCATCTCCAACCGGCCTGAAGGAGGCGCAATCGTGAAGCTATCGTTGCCGTGCAGGAGCTGTGATGCCTGATCAACTGTTGATCGTCGAAGACGAAGAATTGCTCGGGAATGAGCTTGTCCGGCACTTCCGCCGAAACAATTGGGACGCGATGCTCGCCTCATCGGTCAAGGCCGCCAATGACATGATAGCCGACGGGACCTGCGACCCCTTGATTGTCTTGTGCGACCTCAACCTCCCCGACGGCAACGGGCTCGACTTGCTGCAGTCGATGCGCAAGACCGGGCGCTCCAACGGCGAGTGGATCTTCCTGACCGGCTACGGCGATGCCCCTGATGCGGTGCGCGCGATGCGTCTTGGCGCGTTTGATTTTCTCACCAAGCCTGCGGATATGGACCGGCTCGATCTCGTCGTCGCCGGCGCTGCGCGCAGCGCCACTGCCCAGCGGCGCATTTCTCGCGAAACAACCGCCGCCAGCCGCAGCTATCAGCCCGAAGCCTATCGAGGACACAGCAGTGCCGCAGCGGCCGTTCGCGATATGCTGCAAAGGCTGACCGGCTTGCCGTTTTCCGGTCTCATCATCAATGGCGAAACAGGCACCGGTAAAGGTCTGACGGCCAAGATTCTCCACCATAGTTCACCGCGCGCCGATGGCCCGTTTGTCGAAGTCAATTGCGCATCCTTGCCGCGCGATCTTCTCGAGTCCGAGTTGTTCGGTCATGAGGCCGGCGCGTTCACCGGCGCCAAAGGCCGCCACATCGGATTGATGGAGCAGGCCTCCGGCGGCACGTTATTCCTCGACGAAATCGCCGAAATGGATATTTCTCTGCAGCCCAAGCTTTTAAAGGCGATCGAAGACAAGACGATCCGCCGTCTCGGTGGCGAAAAGGAAATCAAAATCGACGTCCAGGTGGTTGCTGCCACCAACAGAAACCTCGGCGTCGAGATGCGCGAGAACCGCTTCCGCCAGGACCTCTATCACCGGCTCTCCGTGTTCGAGATCACGCTTCCCGCCTTGCGCCAGCGTACCGACGACATCGAAGATCTCGTCTTTTCTTTTATCGAGGAATTCAACGCCCTGGCGAAAAAAAAGGTACGCAAGGTCCCTGAAAAAGTCTGGTCGATCCTTGAAGCCTATTCCTGGCCGGGCAACGTTCGCGAACTTCGCAACGTCATCGAGCGCGCGGTACTGCTTTCCAGCGGCGATACGCTGCCGATCGAATGGATCCAGTTGAGCCGCTCCGGCGAAGGCAATTCTGCGCCGGTTGCGTCATGTGACGAAGACTTGCTGCAGTTGCCGCTCGATGGCTCAATGGCGCTTGAAGACATGGACCGCTTTATCATCGAAACGACGCTCAAGCGCCACGACTATAACGTCATGGCGACGGCCAGAGCGCTCGGCACGACGCGCGAAACGTTGCGCTACCGAGTCCAGAAGTACGGACTGCTGCGCGAAAAAAATCGCAACTGAAATCCGCCCCAACCGATGAGCCTGAACCGCTGCATCCGCAAGACTGGCTGTCCTGCGTGCACATGCTCTTTTTCGATCGAATGGCACGCGGGAAGGGCGGTGCATTTGCCCCTCCGGGCTGTGGTGGCCTTGAGCCCCTGGGCGGTGGAGGCGATTTCCGAGAAGAGGAAAAATATCGAGAAATCAATTGGATGCGAGAACGGCACGATTGCTGCGATGAGCTCACTATCAAGCGCCAAACTTTGGCAGTTCAAACCCGCGCAATAGGAATTCGACATGCTGCAACTTCTCGGACGACCGGTCATCGCATCCCTGGCCATACTGATGCTGGCATCTTTTCCGGCCTATGCCGCCGACGCCGGCTACTACACAGCACAACAGGCTGACGACGGCCACATGGATTTCAATAACCACTGCGCGGAATGCCATCGCCCGGACCTGACCGGCGCCTTGGGTCCGGCACTTGTCGGCAAGCCGTTCCTCGCGCGGTGGGGCGGTAAGTCTGTCGAAGACCTGTTCCAGTTCGAACACGAGAAGATGCCGGCCACGAGCCCAGGGTCGCTTCCCAAAGAACAGATATTGAAGATCACCGCCTACATCCTGAAAAGGAACGGTTACAAAGCCGGCTCAACGCCGCTCGACGAAAAAGTCGCGCAAACAATTACGCTGCCCAAAAACGCAGACGCCGCTTCAAAGTAAGCTTTTGAATTTTTGATAGCCCCCTCAAGTTTCCTCCTGTGTCGCGCGCATTCATTTGCGCGCTTTTTTTTTGACCTCCGGAGCGGCTCACGCGCGCCCGGGTTTGCCCGGTGGTGGCGACGCATCAACAGGTGGTTGAAAGCCCCCACATTGAGAATTTCGCGAATAAGGGGCTGGCAGAAAAGCAATGGAAAACAGGTCGTTAGCGTGATGGCACCGGCGTTGCAATTTACGAAGTAGTCGCAAACGAAAACGCTTCGAGATCATCATGCTGCAAAGATTGGAATTTCAAAATTCGGGCGGCGGTCGCCCTACTGCCGCAAAGACGGCGCTCGTCTTGCAAGGCGGTGGCGCACTCGGGGCTTACCAGGGCGGCGTCTTCGAAGCGCTCCAGGAAACCGGCGTGGAAATCGACTGGGTTGCCGGGATTTCGATTGGTGCAATTAATGCGGCGCTAATCGCGGGCAACCGTCCCGAAAAACGCGTCCCGGCGCTGCGTAAGTTCTGGCAGAAGATCACGTCGAACGTCGTTTGGCCGGCACCCGAACTTGGAGACAACGCGCGCCAGATCTTCAACCGGTTGAGTTCGTTTTCATCGATGGGCGCAGGCCAGCCCGGCTTCTTCAGCCCACGTGTTCCTCCGCCTTATCTTCGCGCGCATGGAGCGCCGGGAGCCGCAAGCTTCTACGACACCTCCGAGCTTCGCCAAACCCTCTTGGAGCTTATCGATTTCGATCTCATCAACTCCGGCAAAACCAGGCTTTCGGTCGGTGCCGTCAACGTGCGAACCGGCAACTTCATCTATTTCGACAGCGCCCATCGCGAGATCGCACCCGAACACATCATGGCGAGCGGCGCTCTTCCGCCAGGCTTCCCCGCAGTTGAGATCGATGGCGAATGCTATTGGGATGGCGGGCTCGTCTCCAACACCCCGCTGATGCACGTTCTGGAAGACGACGGCGAAGAAGACATGCTCGTCTTTCAGGTCGATCTGTTCAGTTCCCGCGGCGGTCTGCCGGGCGATCTTTTCGAAGTCGAGAACCGGCGCAAGCAGATCGGCTTTTCGAGCCGCACGCGTCTCAATACCGATCACTTCCAGCAGACCCACGCGCTAAAAAAGGCGATCGCCGAACTCTACCAAGCGCTTCCGCCCGAGAGCCGGCAGGATCCGCGCCTCAAGGACTTGAGCGAACTCGGCCAGAGCCATTCGGTCTCGATCGTTCATCTCATCTACCGGCCGCGAAGGTATGAGCTGCATTCCAGCGATTACGAATTCTCACGGGCTTCGATGAAGGAGCATTGGCAAAGCGGCCACAACGACACGCAGCGCACATTGCACGACCCCGACTGGGCTGCCTCGCCCGATCCGCAAGTTGGCGTCCGCGTTTTCGACCTCAACTTCGCTTGATCAAAGCAACCGAAATCTCAAGACAGGAGTTTTCATCCCATGAAAGAGAAAGATGTCTCCCAGACCTACGCGATGCCGATCTCAAGCCCGGCATTCCCAAAAGGGCCGTATCGGTTATACGACCGCGAGTTTCTCGTCATCACCTATCGCACCGATGAAAAGAAACTGCGCGAAGCGATTCCCGAGCCGCTGGAATTCGTCGAGCCGCTCGTCAAGTTCGAATTCATTCGAATGCCGAACTCGACAGGGTTCGGCGACTACACCGAATCCGGCCAAGTCATTCCCGTCCAATATAAGGGCCGCAAGGGTGGCTTCTCCCACGCCATGTATCTGAACGACGGCCCACCCATTCTCGGCGGTCGCGAGCTTTGGGGTTTCCCCAAGAAGTACGCCGAGCCGGCATTGGCCGTCCATCGCGACACACTCGTCGGCTCACTCGACTACGGCCCCGTGCGCATCGCCACCGGAACGATGGGCTTCAAGCATCGCGAAGCCGACGGTGAGGCCGTCATCGCGTCTCTCAATGAACCCAATTACCTCGTCAAGGTCGTGCCCAATCCCGATGGAACGCCCGGCGTCTGCCAACTCGTTCGCTACCAGATCGAGGATATCGATTTGAAAGGCGCGTGGTCGGGTCCGGCTGCACTTGAACTCCACGCGCACGCGCTTGCCCCGGTCGCCAACCTGCCCGTCCTGGAAATCGTATCCGCCACCCACCTGATCGCCGACCTGACGCTTGGATTAGGCGTTGTCGAGCATGATTATCTCGCAGGCGGCGCAACGGAATCGCGCCTGCAAGCGGCCGAATGAACCCAATTATTCGTGAGCCGGAGAGCGCTGAACGCGCTTTCCGAAAACAAAGAAGGAATTCGCAAATGCAACTCAAAGACAAAGTCTGCTTAGTCACCGGCGCGGCCAGCGGCATCGGTAAAGGCATCGCAAAACTTTACGTCGAGCACGGCGCCAAGGTTGCAATCGCCGACCTCAAACTCGAAGCCGCTCAACAGACCGCCGATGAACTTTCCGAAATGGGTCCAGGCACCGCAATGGCCGTCGCCATGGATGTCACCGACGAGGCCCAGGTCAACGATGGGGTCAAGAAGATCGTCAAATCCTGGGGCCGTGTCGATGTGCTCGTCTCGAATGCCGGCATCCAGATCGTTCACCCGATTGAGAAGTTCCCGTTTGCCGATTGGAAAAAGCTCCTTGCAATTCACCTCGACGGCGGCTTCCTGACGACCAAGGCCGTCTTGCCTCACATGTATAAGCAGGGCGAAGGCTCGGTCATCTACATGGGCTCGGTTCACTCGATGGAAGCCTCGCCGCTGAAGTCGGCATACGTCACCGCCAAGCACGGATTGCTCGGCCTCGCCCGCGTCGTCGCCAAAGAAGGAGCAGAGCATGGCGTCCGCGCCAACGTGATCTGCCCAGGGTTCGTAAAGACGCCGCTGGTCGAAAAACAGATCCCCGAACAGGCCGCCGATCTTCAAATCTCTGAGGAAGAGGTCGTCAACGAAGTCATGCTCGGAGAAACCGTTGATAAGACTTTCACCACGATCCAGGATGTTGCCGATGTGGCGCTCATGTTTGCAGCGTTCCCGACCAACGCGCTTACCGGTCAGGCGCTTGTCGTCAGCCACGGCTGGCATATGGACTGATCGACTGAGGCAAGGAAGCCGGCGCTCAAGTCGCGGCAACCGGCGGCGTCGGCTTTCGCACCCTGAGTAAGTGAGTGAGTGAGCGAGGCAAATCGAAAAAGGGGTACGGAGATGACACAACCGCTCTCGCAAATGCGCAGCTTGGCAACTGAGGCTGCTGCGCCCACTTCTGCGGAACGCAAGACCAGCGTCGTCATCGTCGGCGCTGGCCCGACCGGTCTGGCGCTCGCCTGCAGCCTTGCTCAAAAAGGCATCAACTTCATCATCGTCGATAAGGCCAAACAAGGCGCCAACACGTCGCGCGCCGCGGTTGTTCATGCCCGCACCATGGAGGTGTTGGAAGAGATCGGCGTCAGCAAAACGCTGCTCGCCGAAGGCAAGATCGTCCCGAACTTCTCGGTCAGAGACCGCGATCACGTTCTCAATTCGATTAGCTTCGCGAGCCTGCCGACAGATTATCCTTTCACCCTCATGATCCCCCAGTATCGGACTGAGGAGATCCTTCGCGAGCGGTTGGAACACTTCGGTGGCCGCGTCGAGTGGTCCTCTGCCGTGACCTCTGTCACCCAGGGCGATGACGGCTGCAGCGTTACTGTCGAAACCGACGACGGCCGCCGCACGACGATCCAATGCGACTATGTCGTCGGGGCCGACGGCCTGCATTCCCGCGTTCGTGAAGCCGCAGGGATCCCGTTCGAAGGCGGCTCCTATGCGCAATCGTTCGTCCTCGCCGATGTGACGATGGATTGGCCGCTGCCGGAAGATGAAGTCGAACTCTTCTTTTCGCCGGCGGGCCTCATGGTTGTCGCGGCGCTGCCTGGCGATCATTTCCGCATCGTCGCCACTTACGACGACCCGCCCGAAAATCCAGATCAAAAAGAAATCCAGGCGTTGCTCGATGAGCGCGGTCCCGCCGCCTTACCGGCAACCGTCCACTCCATCATCTGGAGTTCCCGCTTTCACGTCCATCACCGTCTGGCTCGAAGTTTCCGCGAAGGCCGGTTGCTGCTTGCCGGCGATGCCGCGCACGTCCATAGTCCGGCCGGCGGCCAAGGCATGAATACCGGCATCCAGGACGCTTTGGCGCTGTCGGCAGCTTTAAGCGAGGCGCTTGCTCCCCATGCTGAGCAGGCTCAGAAGGACCGGGCGCTGAACAGGTACGATGCCGGTCGCCGGCGCGTTGCCGCAAAGGTTGTCGCGCTGACCGACCGCATGACCCATGCTGCGTTGTTGCGCTCGCCACGCGCAAGAAAAATCCGCAACACGCTGATTTCCATCGTCGGGTCGATCCCGCTGTTGCGACGGCGCATTGCTTACGAATTGGCCGAGCTGGCCAACCGGGCCTGATCGATCGCACCAGATAGGAATGTCGGAGAAATCCCAGCGACAACTGATCACTCGCGCCAAGACTTTGCATTGCGCGAGCGTCTATGGCATGCCGATGCAGGATGATTTGAAGCGGGCTGCAGGCCGGCCGGGCGCTTGCGGCATGCGAAGGGGGATCGGCGGTATTGGCAATTCTACAGGCCTTGGAATCGACGCCCTATCTGAACGCCGCCATCCTTGCGGCCGTGCTGGCCGCGGCGTTATTTCTCCTCTCCCCGAAGCTTGAGAATAACCGCCTCTGGCGCGCAACCATTACGCCGCTTGCTTCGATCATCGGCAGCGGCTTTCTCGTCATCGGCCCAATTCTTTCAACGTCCTATGGAGAGTACGCGCCGCTCGTCATGGTTGGCCTGTGCCTGGTCGCCTATCTGTTCGGCATGGCGATCCGCTACAACATCGCACAACGCGCCGACGCGTCCGATGCAAGGGGCGCATCGGTGCAAGGCCTTGAGATGGCGGCATCCTGGTCGCTTGGAATTGCCTACATCATTTCGGTCGCCTACTACCTCAACCTCTTCGGCGCCTTCGGCGTCAGCCTCACCAACGTCGATGATCCGCTCCACGCCAAAATCCTGACGACGGCCGTCTACCTGCTCATTCTGATTGTCGGTTGGACCCGCGGCTTCAAGGCGCTCGAACAGCTTGAATATTTTTCGGTGGCCGGCAAGCTCGCCATCATCAGCGGTTTGATCGTCGGGCTCATCGCCCACTTCGCCGCCGCAGCGTCAAGCGGCGAACTCGTCGCCAATGCCGCAAAGCTATCTGGATGGCCGGCCCTGACGTTGGCCTTCGGTCTCATCGTCACCGTCCAGGGGTTCGAGACGTCGCGCTACCTGGGCAAAGAATATGACAGCGGCACGCGCATAAGGTCGATGCGGCTCGCGCAGTGGTCCTCGACAATCATCTATGTCGTTTACATCTTGCTCGTCACCTATGCCTTCGACAACGTCCAGGTGAAACTGACCGAGACGGCGATCGTCGACATGATGCACATCGTTGCGCCGATTTTGCCAGGGTTGCTGGTTGCTGCGGCATTGGCGGCACAGTTTAGTGCAGCGGTCGCCGACACCGGCGGCGGCGGCGGACTGATCGCCGAGCTGACCGCCGAGCGGCTGTCCATCCGCCAGGCCTATGGCGTTCTCGTCGTGCTCGGATTATTGCTGACCTGGTCGGCCGATGTCTTTGAGATCATCAGCTATGCGTCGCGAGCATTTGCGATCTACTACGGCTTGCAGGCGGCGATTGCCTGCGTCGAAGCAAGGTCCAACGGACACCACGGACAGAGCACCGCCTACGCCGCCCTCGCGATGCTCGGCTTGTTGATAGCGGTCTTTGGTCAAGCCGTTGAAGGTTGAGCGAACGGGTTTGCCGGGTGCGGCCGCGCGGCGTGCCTCAAGCCGCCGAGAGGCCAGCTCTCCAAGCAGCCCGCCTCAGCTCTTGTCTTCGCCGTCGCCCTGGTGATGCTGTAAAAACGTTTCGGCCCACTCCACGTGTTCGCGGCTCCAGGCCAGCATGGTCGGGATCAACGATTTGAGATCGGGGTCTTCGACGACCTCGGCGGCCGTCTCCCAATAGGATTTCGAATAGCGACGTTCGTCAGGGATGAAACTTGCCTCCCGCTCTTCGAACGTGTTGAGGATCGCGTTCGCCAGCTCTAGCTTGGCATCCAATTCCATGTCAGCACCCAATTCCCTGTCGCCTGAACTGCCGCAGTCTCACTCGCGCCGCGACGGAGCGCAACCGGTAGATGAGCAAATTGTTAGCGTCCTGCCGCGCCGCTGCGCAGCAAGAACTTCGCTGTCGCAACAAAGCAGCATGCGCTGCAGCCGCAGCCCAAGCCCGGGCGTAGATCTATCGGATCGCGGTTGCTGGTACAGATCGGTCCGATTGAACCCCGTGACCTGCGATGCGCCGCGGGACTGACGAATTGGATTTCATACTGGCGATTGTTCCAGGGCTGACAAATACTCGACCGACCGACCAACGAGAGCGCGCGTTAATAGCTGTGACTGTCTCTGGCATCGACGTCGTAACATCGCGAATTCAGGCCGTTTTGTGACCAATTGAAGTCCGTCAATGCCACGCCACTCCGGGTCGAACCAGCGGAACGTTCTCATTTGCCGAACGTTAATTCTGTCGGTTCTTTTCTTCGGAGAAAATGACAATGGAACAGAGTTGGCAAGAAACGATGGTCGAAAACTCTGAAAGAAGCAACGATGAGTCTGAAGGCGAGTATAATTCGCCTGCGGCCCAAAAGAACTGCGTTGCCATTATCAACACCAAGGCCGGGACGTCGAGCGACTGGGACCCGGAAGACTTGCGCGCATCGGTTGCCGAAAGGCTGTCGGAAGGGTTTGCGCGCGTCCACACCGTTTGCGCTGAACCCGAGGACTTCGCAGCGGCCTTGGAGAACGCCATCGACGAGGCGCCCGATGTGATTATTGTCGGCGGCGGTGATGGCAGCGTGCGCTCGGCCGCTCGCTTGCTCGTCGACACGGATATCGCCCTGGGTGTTCTGCCACTGGGAACGCTCAACCGTTTGGCGCGCGATCTGCGTATGCCGTTGGAAATCAATGAAGCCGCGACGGCGCTGGCCGAAGCCCGCATCGAGTCGATGGACACCGCAGAACTCAACGGCGAAATTTTCTTATGCAATTCACTGATCGGCTTGCCGCTGCAGGTCGCGGATCGCCGCAGAAACCTGCGCGGCAAAACTTTGATTGATCGCCTGTCCGGCTACTGGTCGCTGTTGGTCGACGTCTTTTCGACAACGCGAAAGATCACGTTGGAGCTCGACGACCATCGCCAAAATAAAACTGTGCGTGCGATTTCGATTGCGGTCTCGAACAATCGCTACGAAGAAACCCCAAGCTTGATGATGCAAAAGCGCACGTTGCAAGGCGGTGAATTGGCCGTTTACGTCGCCCGCCACGAGACAGGGGCATCGTTGATGCTGTCGGTCGTTAGAGCGATGCTCGGGCTGTGGCGGCACGATCCTGACGTCGATGAATTCCGCACCAAATCGATGACGATCAAGCCGAAGGGACGAAAGATCCGCGTCTCCAACGATGGTGAAGTCGAAGTCATTTCCGGACCTTTGGAATACCGGGTGCGCGAGAACAGTCTACGTATCCTGCTGCCGAAAGAGTCGGAAGTCGCGACGAGGGATGGGCATCAGGTTTTCGAGTGACCCAGAGCGCTCATTTCACCCGACATATGGTACGAAATGTAGTGCGCTATCAGCCAGCAGCTGCCCGCCCATGCTGCGCCAAGCAGCCAACCCGCGACGACGTCAGAGGGCCAGTGCACGCCGAGGTAGACTCTCGTGACGCCGATTGCGATCGACAGGGCGAGCGCTGTAAGCACCAAGAAAACCCGCACCGAATGGTGTTGGACAAATCGCACGGCGATCGCGGCAAAAGTCATCCACGCCAGCATCGAGATCGTCGAATGACCGCTTGGAAAGCTGGCTGTCGAGACTTGGTCGAGATGTTGGACGAGATCTGGACGCGCGCGCTCGAAGATCAGCTTCATTGCGTTAGAAAGAACCGTTCCGCTGGCGATCGCGAGAGCCGCAAAAAGGGCAGCTCCCGACTTGCCCGCCATCCATAGCGTCAGAACCACAGCGACGGCCGCAATCGCGATGACGGTGTAGCCGCCCAGTGCCGTCAGCTCGACGGCAGCTTCCTCCACCCATTGCGGCCCGAGCGGATCGCCATGATCTTGAGCGTTGCGCAACGCCAGCAGCACCTGCTCATCGATGCCTGACGTCAGTCCAAAGTTTACAATCGTTGCAACAATCGCGAAGGCTAGGTAGCACCCGGCGGTGAGCACCATCACGGTTTGAACGGTCGCAGGTTCGCGGCTGAATAGCATGTTTTGGAATTGCCTTTATGGGAAAGTCGTGGTTTCGCGTGAACGTAGAACCCCACGCTCTGTTCTTTGGTTCCCGCCAAGCGAACCAATAATTGCTGCGCGCGGCAGCGGTGTCGACACTGATGTATCCTAAGACCCAAAAAACAACATCAGGGCCAGACGAGCGCCTGACCCTGATGTCGAAGCTTGTTCAGCTTTGCTTTCTTGAATTACGGGCAGTACCAAACTGGACCAATCTTAAAGCAGCCACGATGATGCGGACGTCCCTTACCGCGCCAGCGCTTGCCGCAGACGCGAACGTCGCGGCCGACATGACGGTGACGGGCCTTCGTGTCCCAACGATGAACACGTCCCCAGCGGCAAGCTTTGCCATGACCGCCATGAACTTTTACCAGCAGCTCGTTTTGCGGGGTGATGCCGCTCGGCGCTGCGGGTGCAGCATTGGCAACGGTTGCTCCAAAGAGCACCATCATCGAAATGGCAAGAAGCCTGATCATATCAACTCCAGTTCGCTTTAGATTTGGATTGAACGCGGGCCGATCGCTTGGCGCCCAATATCTTTTTCGATTTGTTTCTAGCGATTGCGCCACCTGCTTGAGATGACGATCGTTCGACGAAAAGCCTAACGGAGTGATGGCTGATTGGTTCCAAACGAAAACGCGCGGCGTGTTCGAACTTCTCGTCAGCTGGCGGGCTGTTGCGGCGCTGCAGGCTCGGGCATTCCATCGACCGTCACGTGCGGATACGGGATCGTGATGCCGGCCTGATCAAGTTCGAGCTTAGCTTTTTCCGTCAGGCTCCAGCGGGTCGCCCAGTAGTCCTTTGTTTTGACCCAGACCCGCATCCCCAATGTCACCGCGCTATCATCCAGGCTGAAGACAAAGACGTTCGGCGCAGCGGGATGGTCCTGAATGCGGTCATCGGATTGGGCGAGTTTCAATAAGACCTCTTGTGCCTGTGCAACTTCGTCGTCGTAGGAAATGCCAAAGCGCAGGTCGAGCATCCGATTGGGCAGGCGCGAATAATTCGTGATGCGCGTGTTCCATAATTCCGAGTTGGGAACGAACTCGAAAATGCCGTCGTAGGTTTCAAGCTGCGACGCGAACAAATTGACCTCCTTCACGGTCCCCGAAACCCCGCCGCCTTTGATGAAGTCACCGACGCGAAAGGGTCGCAGCCAGAGCAGCATGAACCCGGCGGCGATGTTCGACAAAGTACTCTGCAGGGCAAGACCGATAGCCAGGCCAGCCGCACCCAGGGCCGCCAGCAGACTGGTCGTTTGAAAGCCCAACTGGCCAAGAGCCGCGATCACAATGACAAGCACGATGGCATATTGAACCAGCGACGATATGGAGCCCGCGAACGTATTGTCGATGCGGTTGGTCGTGAGGATCTTGTTCTTTACGCGCCGTGCCGCCCAGCTCGCGAATGTCAATCCGACGATCAAAATCATGAGCGCTGCAATGAGGTTCGGTAACGCGACCGCCCCCCAGCTCGCGATGCCATCGATAAATGAAGAAATCGAATTTTCCAGATTGAGTGCATCCATGTTTCGGTTGGCCTCCTTCGCTTGCAATCATTTCCGTTTTGCAGATGTTCGGGCCTTAGCACACGATCGCCGCCAATCCCAAGGAACTCTCCTGCACGGCCCGCGTTTAATAGCTGTACACGCTTTCGAAATGACGTGCCGGACCCGGCAAAGCAGGAGGAATTTGACAAATGAAATGGTTTCTTATCGGTGCCCTCGTCGTGGCTCTAGGTGCACTGGGCTACATCTACTATCAGGACGAACACACAATTTCGATTGAGACAGGATCTGTCGATACCCCTGTCGTGACGTCGATTGGCTAACCGTCGATCGTCCTAAAAATCTCCCTCGCGTCAAACCCTTCTCCGCCCCCTCGGAGGAGGGTTTCTTTTTATGTGAATTCGTTGCTTCGCCGATTGCCTACCCCCACATGCCGCGAAGTGCTCTTTTGCCCTTTTGCTTTCCGCGAGAAATCTCAAGGCAGTCTTCTCGCAAGCAAAAAATAGCAGGAGACCGCTGTGGTCTCCTGCCAATCATTTCAGGCGAAACAGAAACCTGTCTCGCTGATGCGCGCCTTAAGCGTCGAGCGATTCCTTCAAAAGACGCATCCGGTCGTGGGTCTGCTCGAAAATCGGCAAATGGCGCATGAAAATCGCGAAGGCCGCATCGTCGTCGATTTTCGAAAGCGACGAGCGGATCTGATCCAGTGTGCGATCCTCGTGCTCTTCCAGATAGCGAATGAGGGCGTTCGTTTCATTGCTAAAGAGCGCTTCGGCTTCGGCATAGATCTGGCGCGCCTGCTCTGCCCAGCTTGCAGCTGATGGGCTCTCTCCGAGCGCTTCGATCCGGACGCTCATTTCGGTCGCGGCAGCATTGCGAATGGCCGCCATCTCCGAAAACATTTCTTTGAGGCCGGGTTCTTTTACGCGCTCGACAGCGTCACGATAAAACGCCTCGCCGGCGCGCAGAAGGCTGATCGTATTGTTGATTGTATTTGTTGTCTCAGACATTCCAACTCTCCTTGTTGTCCTAATTGGAACCTGTGGCGACAACTGTGAGCGCCGGGGGCGGTTCCCGATGCTCCGGCACATTCTGCGTCGGACGGCTGATCGGCGGCTGATCCCTCAACTCATTTGGGAACATGCAGGAGTGATGGCGCGTTCTCCCAACGAAGAATTCTATAACCATGACTTTTCGATTGGAGCGCTCATGTCAGATCTGGAACTCGCTAAGTCCAACCCGAAAAAGCAGCTGTTCGACCAGATAGAAAAGGTTTCCGCCGGAATGCTCGGTTTGGAAGATTCGCCCCAGCACTTCCAACCCATGGCGCCGCAAGTCGATCGCGTCGGCAACCGCATCTGGTTTTTCAGCAAGAAAAGTAGCGACCTTGTCAAAAGCCTCGGCGGCGGCCGAAAGGCTCATTTTGTCGTCGTCGGATCCGGGCACGACTACCACGCCTGCATCGGTGGAACCCTGCAAGAAAATCGCGATCCAGATAAGATCAAGGAATATTGGAGCAGCATCGTCGCAGCCTGGTTCGATGGCAAAGATGATCCGGACATGACGCTTTTGGAATTCACTCCCAACAATGCCGCAGTGTGGGCATCGCTCGCGAACCCGGTGGTCTTCGCGTGGGAGATCGCCAAGGCCAATGTCACCGGGAACGAGCCCGACGCCGGTGTGAAAACCGAAGTCCAGTTCGCGTAGATAGCCACACCTTTTTTCCGTTCGATGATGGGTTGAGAGCCGAGCATGAGAAACCGCGTTTCTGAGATGAAAAAGATGGCTGCAAACTTGATCCGCTTTGCGGTGGCCGGATGTCTCTTCGCCAGTTTGGGCGCCGTCGCCCACGCCGAAGACTTGAAGCCGCCGTCCGCCTTCGAGAGCATGACCTCAGAAACAGAACGCTCCACGGCGCTCTTTCAGGAAATGGGCAAAGTGCTAACGCATCCGCGCTGCGTGAATTGCCATCCAGCCGGCGACCAGCCATTGCAGGACGACAATTCTCATCCCCACCAGCCGCCGGTCATCCGCGGCGTCGACAATTTCGGCGCGCCGGCTATGCGCTGCACGACCTGCCACGGCTCGAAGAACTTCGACTTCGGCGGAGACCGTGGATCTCTGCCCGGCAACGAAGCCTGGCACCTCGCTCCCCGGTCGATGGCCTGGGAAGGCAAGTCGCTGGGTGAGATCTGCCAGCAGCTGAAAGACGAAGGTCGCAATGGCGGTCGCTCATTAGAAGAACTCGCCGAGCACAACGCGACCGACGGTCTCGTTGGCTGGGGATGGCATCCAGGACCTGGACGCGAACCGGCACCAGGCTCGCAGGAAGTCTTCGGCGAGTTGACAAAAGCATGGATTGAGGCCGGAGCGCACTGTCCATGACGCGACAGTTCAGCGTATAAACGCCTTGTTCGAGACCCCAACGAACTTTGCAGTACGTGCGCTCCATTGACCATCGAAGCGCGCGCGACGGCAATTATTGAAGTAATTGTATCCGGCACGTTCAACGAGTGGAACTGCGCGAAACATTAAGCGTTTCTGGGGCGGTCAACGAGGTTTAACCCATGCGCACTTTTCACTGCACCCATTGCCATACACGCCTGCACTTCGAAAACAGCACCTGTCTTAATTGCGGCTACGCTGTCGGATTCGATTACCGGAACTTGGACTTTGTCACGCTAACGCCGGCCGGAACGCCGGGTAGCTACGTCAATTCGGCCGGTCGTGGCGGCCACGCGCTTCAGTATTGCTCGAACGCCGAAATGGCCGCCTGTAACTGGGTAATCGATCCAACCGAGCATCCAAACGGCTTATGCCGGGCCTGCGACCTGAACCGTCACATCCCCGATTGCTCCAACCCCGACCATAAAGAGGCCTGGCAGCGCATCGAGGCCGCAAAGAAGCGGCTGATCTATTCGATCCTGCGTTTCGGCCTTCCGCTGGAGGGCGAGACGGAGGCAACCGGCCGGCTGACGTTCGACTTTATTAACGAAGCCACCACAGGCCACATGAACGGCGTCATCACACTCGATCTGAGAGAGGCCGACGGCGTCGAGCGCGAACGCCGACGCAACCTGCTCGACGAGCCCTACCGGACGCTTCTGGGGCACCTGCGCCACGAAAGCGGGCACTTCTTCTGGCAGCTTATGATCGCCGAGGGCGGCAAGCTCGATGTGTTCCGCAACGTGTTTGGCGATGAAAGCGCCGACTACCAGGCAGCCCTTCAAAATCACTATGACCAGGGCCCACCACCCGACTGGCAAGGCTCATACGTTTCGGCCTATGCGAGCGCGCACCCGTGGGAAGACTGGGCGGAAACGTGGGCGCACTACCTGCACTTGGTCTCGGCGGTGGATACCGCCATGGCTGAGCGCATGCTGCCGACGCCGGCCCCGGTGAAGCGCGGCTTTTTTGCGCGCCCGCGTCCTGTCGATCCCTACCGCGAGTTGTCGTTCGCAAACTTGCAGAACATGTGGTTGCCGCTCAGCGTCGGCATGAATTCCTTGAGCCGCGCACTCGGCCACCCGGATTTCTACCCCTTTGCCCTCGCCCAGCCCGTCGGCCGCAAGTTGGCGTTCATCCACGATACGATCGGAGCGTTCACGCGCGACCGCTCGAAGGCAAAGCGTCAGCGCAAACAGCAGCCCGCGGTGGCGTAGCCCGTCGTCCTATTCCCAGCCGCAGTTTCCTGGCAGCCGGAAAATCCCACGTCGGCAGGTGAATCATATCTGCCACGTCTAGGCGCGATGTCGCATCTCCAGTCGCCGGGCGATGGGAACTTCTGCAAGATTCTGGGAGTTCCCTTTTTGATGATCCTGAGCAAGCGATTGGAACAATAATGCTCGATACGCACACATTCGCACAAACCGCCTCCGTTGCTTCGAGCAAAGACCTCATCCGCGGCTTGCTCGTCGAAGACTCAGCCGTTTTCGCTCTCGACTTGCTTCTCTACCTGGAAGACTGCGGAGTCGATGACATGGTCTGGGTGAAAAGCGGAAAAGCGGCGCGCCAGCTAGCTGAAAGCGAAAACTTCGATTTCGGTATCTTTGATCTCCAGCTGGAAGACGGCCGCACAGGTGCAAAAACGGCGGCCGACTTGAGCGACCGGGTCGGCAAGCTGATGGTCTTTTCGGGGACGTCGCCGGAAGCCATCAAGGAACTCTCCGGGACGCCGCACATCTTCATTCCGAAGCCTGGCAGCGCCAAAATAATTGCCGATATTCTCGGCCTGCCCGCGACAAATACTCCATCCTGAAAACGTCGCTCCCGTAAATCGGGCGCACCCGAAAACACCCCCCAAAAATTTCTGATGACATTTTTTAAAAAAGTGCCATCAGTGCTGTCGCCGCTAGGCGCGTGTCTGATTCGGACGGCGCGCCCGAGAATGCTCAAAGTTGAGGCATGACGTTCTGGAACACTTCGCGAGCAGAGGTGTTCATTTCAAGAGCTGAAACACATTTCAACGAACTTTGAGGCATCGCCATGAGCGGCAATCAGACAGGCAAAGTGCGCGACTGGCGTATCGATTTTTTTCGCGGCCTCGCGTTGATCTTCATCTTTGTCGACCACGTCCCGGGCAACCAATTCGCAAGCTTCACGCTGCGCAACTTTGGCTTTTCAGATGCCGCCGAAGTGTTCGTTTTCCTGGCTGGCTACTCGGCCGTTCTCGCCTATGGACGCAAGCTCGAAGCCGACCCGCTAGGCGCCGGTACGTCATCGGTGTTCGAACGCGTACGCTCGATCTACGTCTGGCATCTTATGGCGCTGGTTTTAGGCGCGGTGCTCCTGTATGCCGTGGCCGAACTGACCGGCAACCGCCAGTACGTCAACAACATCGGTTTCCAAGGCCTGGAGACGGACACGCAGCGCACGATCATCTCCGCGTCGCTGCTCATGATGCAGCCCAACCTCTTCAACATCCTGCCGATCTACATCGTCTTGCTGGCGGCCTTCCCGATCGTCTATTTCCTGCTGCGCTGGAATATCCTGATGGGGCTTTCGGTGCTTGCCGTGCTCTGGATCGCCGCCGGTGTGCTCGGTCTCAACTTCCCGACTCTTCGCCCCGACGGCAAGTTCGGCGGATGGTTCCTGAACCCGTTTGGCTGGGTATTGCTGTTCGCCTGCGGGGCGGCAGCCGCACTGGCAATTCGTCGCAACGGCTTCCCCTATTCGAACGTCGCGTTCGCGGTTTCCGCCATGATCCTGGTCTTCGGCTTCCTGTTCGCGGCCCCCTGGACGGCCATTCCTGGGATGGAAAAAGCCCGCCTCATCGAGCCCGCGCTCCTGGGTAATATCGACAAGACAAATCTCGCATTTTGGCGTCTTGCGCATGTCCTGGCTCTCGCGTATACAACGCTGGCGTTGATCATGCCGCAGGCCTCATGGCTCGATACGAAAATTGCACGGGAAATCCGACGGATCGGGCGCCATTCACTTGAGGTTTTTGTCCTGGGGATATTCCTTTCCCTAACGGGGTGGATCGTGCTGAGTGAGCTGGGCAATACCCTCGCTCTGCAGATGGCAGTCAACGCTCTCGGTATTATCGCCTTGGGAGCCGCTGCATGGGTGCTTTCGCAACGGGGCGACGCGTTGAAAAGTCAACCGACGCCCGCAAGTCTCACTACGGCCGAACAACCGCGTATCGCCGGTCGTTCGTCCTGGCCGCAATGGCCGGTATTCTAACTCTCACTTTCGCTCCGACGCCGTCGGGCGCCGCAACTTGTAAGGCGCCCGAAGCCATCGTGCATTTGGGCAAACCGCTGCCCCGCCTGTCTTTAGCTATTAAGGCAGGCCGCACGGTTCGGATTGTCGCTCTGGGATCGTCAAGTACGTCCGGATCGGGGGCAAGTTCGCCTGACAAAACTTATCCGGCGCGGCTCAGCCAGCGCTTGCGCCAGCATTTTCCGGGCCGGCCGTTCCAGGTCCTGAACAAGGGCAAGCCCGGCGAATTGGCCAGCCATATGCTGAAACGACTGGAGCGCGACGTGCTTGCAGTCAAACCGCAACTGGTGCTCTGGCAAACGGGGGTGAATGACGCCATTCGCGGTGTCGACCCCAAGGTCTTCAGGAAGAACGTCGAAACTGGTCTGCGTATGATGAAAGACCAGGGCATCGATGTCGTGCTTGTCGACCAGCAGTTCTATCCAGGCTCCAGCAAGGTCGCGTCCTACGATGGCTATCTGAAGCTCTTGCACGAGATCGGCGAGGAATATTCGGTGCCGGTTTTCCGGCGCTACCAACTGATGTCGTATTTGGTCAGCTCGTCGCAGTACAAGCTCCAGGCCCTGCTGGCGCCCGACAAGTTCCACCAGAACGACGTGTCATACGATTGCTTGGGACAAGTCCTGGGCGATGCGCTGCAGATCTCGCTCATTCAATAGCGGGCTTCAGTCTGGCAATCTGGCAGGCAAGTCGCTTGCGATAAAGCGTGGGGGCCTGGAAGTTGGCCCCCCGGAACGAAAACAAAAAAGACCGGCTCGGCGAGCACCCAATTGGGTGCTCACCAGCCGGTCTTTTTTTTATTCAGAACCCTTCGCCGCCGACCGGTAGGGCGTCAGGATTGCACCCTCAAGATCGGTCTTCGGCCGTGACGTGAACCAGGTAAGAATTGGCGACAGCACCAATCCGGCGATGATCGGCGACAGCCACAGCGCAACGGCGCGGTCGATGTTGATGGAGACCGCAAACAGCACCAGACCCACCAGAACATGCGCGGCATGGAACCTCAGCGCCTGCATGAACGGAATTCCGTCACGACGACGGTTCTGCGGGTTCCAGCCAGAATCCATACCCAGAAAGACTTCGGCCAGATATCGCACATGCAGAAGCATGAACACCGGTGCCATAAGCGAGCTGACAAGCAGCTCATAGGCCCAGCCCACAACCAGCTTCAGCCCTCGCGAAAACTGGTCGGCGCCATCCAGCGCAATGTCGCGCAGCGCAATGCCGAGGCCGAGAAGCTTCGGCAGGAATACGATCAGCAACGTACCAAGAAGCACATTCAAGCCGGCGTCCGGATCGAAGGTCGGCCACTGCGGAAATAGCGAGCGTTCGCTGAAGTAGGCGATCTCACGGCCGTGCTCGTGCGCCACCAGTGCGATGCCAACGAGCAGCATTGCCAGCCAGACCGACGAAGCCACATAAGACAGGATGCCGATCATCATGTGACCGCGGCTGATCGGAGCCAGGCCGGTGGCCGGCACCACCGCGATATGCTGCAGGTTGCCTTGCATCCAGCGGCGGTCACGGACCGCCATGTCGACGAGGGTTGGAGGGCTCGCTTCGCAGCTGCCCGTCAATCGGGTGACGAGTGCAATCCGCCATCCCGCCCGCCGCATGAGTGCCGCTTCGACGAAATCGTGGCTGCGGATCGGACCACCGAACGGTGCCCGGCCGGCGATATGCGGCAAGCCCGCGCTTTCGGCAAACGCGGCCGTGCGGATGATCGCGTTGTGACCCCAGTAGTTGCCCGACGCACCCTGCCAGGTGGCAAAGCCCGCCGCCGAAATCGGTCCGAACACGTTGTTGGCGAACGCCTGCATCTGGCCGAAAACCGTATTGGAGTCGTTCAGCCTCGGAACCGTCTGGATGAGACCGGTGTCGGGATGATGGTCCATCGAGCGCACAAGGGTATCAAGCGTGTCGGGATGCATTTCGCTATCGGCATCGAACACGACGAAATAGGGGTATGCACCGCCGAAGTTCCTGACCCAGTCGGCGACGTTCCCGGCTTTCTTTTCCTTGTTGATCTCTCGATTTCGGTAGAAGATCGAAAACTCCGGACCAAGTTCGCTGATCAGCTGCAGGATGACGCGGGACTCTGTTCGCCGCGCCTCCTCCGACTGGCTGTCGCTCAAGATGAAGAAGTGAAAGCGCTCGTTCTCGCTTCGCGCGCGCAGCTCGGTCGCGAGCGTGCGGATGGTGCCAGCGATGTCTTCAGGGTCTTCCTGGTAAATTGGAAACAGCAGCGCCGTCGGCCCGCTGTCAGGACCAGCACCGCTCTTGCGCGCACCATGCCCCTTCGAAGGCATCGCGATCGTGTCGACGTATCGGCCGCGTAAAATCGCGTAAGCCCCGATCAAGGCATTGGCCGCACCAAACGCCATCCACATGAACGCCATACTGGCCAGAAACAGGAACAGGTAGTGAAGAATGGTGGCGCCGTTTTGCAGAGCCAGCGCGCGATAGAGGCCGTCCACGAACAGCATCGTCGGCCCAAGCGTCAACGCTGCCAGCAGCAACCGGCTCAACCTGGTCCTGAACAGCTCATCGAAACTAGCCTCCAGCCTGCGCTTGGTCGGAGCCTGCGAAAGGTTTTGCACCGGCATGGATAGCATGGCGGCGGTGAATGGGCGGGAAGCCAGCCAACGTGCTCCCGATATCGAACTGGTATGCATAGCGATCAGTCACTCCGCGTCCAACGATAGAGCCACGTTTCATTTGAAAACTGGCGCTCGCCTTTGAGATCAAGGCGCAGCTCCGAACTCTCCGCACCTTGCGGATTGAATACAAAACTCGCACGAACGCCTCCGGTTTCCGGATTGCGCTGAACGGCCACATCTTCGACCGCACCTTTCGAGGCTCGCGCAACTCCTTCCGGCAGTTTTTCGACATCGCCACCCTCGGCGGGGCCCTGGTAATCGATCACGAAGCGCAATGCATCGTCCTTGCCGTTATGAGCGGCACCAAGCCGGGTCGCCCAAACGCGCAAGCCTTGGTCGTCCTCGCCCGGCGGGGTGTCGGACGCCCAGTGCATCGAATAGGAAAAGTCGTAGGACTTGCCAGGTTCCAGGGGCTGCTTGGGCTGCCAGTAGGCGACGATATTGTCGTGCCACTCCTGTTCGGCAGGGATCTCAACCAGCACGACAGCGCCGTCCTTGAACAGATCGCTCTTGGGCTCGATCCAGACACTCGGCCGCTTTTCATAGCGCGCTTCGAGATCCTGATAGCTATCGAACTTGCGCACCCGCTGAATAAGGCCGAAACCTTTCGGCGAACCGCCCATGAACGAGCTGATCTGCAGCGCACGCGGATTGGCCAGCGGTCGCCAAATACGCTCACCGTTGGAGTTCCAGATCGCCAGCGCCTGCGAGTCATGAACGCGTGGCCTGAAGTCCTTGATGCGGCCAGGCGTCAGTGGGCTCAAAACGTTCATGCTTGTCAGCGGCGCCAAGCCAAACTCCTTCATTTCCTTACGCGGAAACAGTTTCGCGCTGACATTCACCACCGTTTCGACGCCCGGCGTGACATCAAACCTGTAGGCTCCTGTCGTCGACGGGCTGTCCAGCAGGGCATGGATGACAAAAGACTTGGCATCCGCGGCAGGCTTCTCAATCCAGAACGATTGAAACTCGGGAAACTCTTCGCCCTTGGAGCTGCCGGTCGCAATCGCCAGCCCGCGGCCTGAAAGCCCATAGGTCTGGCCTCTCGCCAGCGCACGAAAATAACTGGCACCCTGGAAGACAATGATCTCGTCGCTCTTATCGAGGTTGTTGAGATGCCCGTTGATGCGGAAGCCCGAGATTGGAACCTCTTCGGGCGGTGTTTGGTTGGTTTTCGGCTGACCGGAATTCTGCGTCGTCGGCTCCTTGCCGTTCAGCAGGAAATCTTCGGCAGTAAACTGTAGCGGACGCATGCCTTGAGCGTCGACCGAGGCAACCGAAATGCCATGGTCGAACAGCCAGCCCATCGGCAGCGCATGGACCTCAAACCCATTCGGCTCGCCGCGCCAGCGACCCCGCTCGCGGTTAAAAACCATTTTGCGGTAATCGTCGTAAGTCTTGGCGTTTTTATCGTTTTTGATTTTTACCGGTGCGGCATAAGGCTTCGATGCGCGATGTTTCGCAACGCTTGCGACAAATGCGTCAAGCTTTGATGTCGTATCGTTCAATCCTTCGAGCTGGCCCGAGAAAAAATCTTCAAAGCGCGGCTCGCGCTCGGTGCTTTGCGCAACCGACGCCAAATCGAATGCTGTGGCGAATGTAAAACCCATTCCCAGCATAACTGCGGCAGAACTTACTGGTCGCCTGAAATGAAATATATTGCAATTTGATATCCAGGAAGGTGCCTCCATCGTCCGAAGACTCCTTTTTCTTCGTTGACCATTTTCATTAAACCGACCGCAGCTCAACGGGTTCCATTGCAGAGCAGCTCTACCCCGTTAAAAACGCGCGATAATCCGATAGACAACTCGTCAGTTACCAGCCGATGGCTTTGGGCAACCATGTTGCAACGCCCGGATACAGAAATACGATCGCAAGCCCTACGAGTTGAATACCGATAAATGGAATAACTCCTCGATAGATATCGGCGGTTGTGACTTCGGGCGGGGCCACCCCTCGTAGGAAAAATAGTGCCCATCCGAATGGCGGCGTGAGAAATGACGTTTGCAGGTTCATCGCAACCAGAATCGCAATCCAAACCATATCAACTCCGCTAGAAGCGAATATTGGCAAAAATAATGGCAAGGCGATGTAGGAAATCTCGATCCATTCAAGAAAGAAGCCCAACACGAACAATAGTGCCATTAAGAAGAACAATTGTCCTTCAAGGCCGCCCGGTATTTGCGCAAACGCATCCTGCACCAGGTGTTCGCCCCCCAGCCCTCGGAAGGCCAAGCCGAAAGGCTGCGCGCAAATCAGAATGAAGAACACCATCGCGCTCGTCGACAACGTCGACTCCGCAACTTCCTTGAGCGTCGTGAAGTCGAGCCGGCGCGCGAACGCCGCAAGCAGGATGCTGCCGAACGCGCCCATGGAAGCCGCTTCGGTGGGTGCCGCGACGCCCCCGATGATGGAACCAAGAACGGCGAACACAAGCGCCAGTGGCGGCACAACGACAAGCAACAAGCGTTTGGTCAGTTCGCCGGAGCTGACGGCTGCGCGCTCGTCTTGTGGGATGGGCGGGACGCGGTTAGGCGCAACGACGCCGAGGAGCAGGATATAGGCGACAAACAGCCCGCCGAGCATAAGTCCGGGAATGAGCGCGGCGGCGAAAAGCGTACCGACCGACTCGCCCATAATGTCGGCGAGAAGGATAAGGACAAGGCTCGGCGGAATGATTTGGCCAAGCGTGCCTGATGCGCAAATAACGCCGCACGAAACGCCATGGTCATAGCCGCGCTTGATGAGCGGCCCCAGTGCAATCAGTCCCGCCGTGACGACGGTCGCACCAACGATACCCGATGAGGCGCCCATTAGAACGCCGACCAGAACGATGGCCAGCGCCATGCCGCCGCGCAATCCGCCCATCGCCAGCCCAATGGTCTCTAGAAGGTCTTCGGCAAGCCGTGACTTCTCAAGCATCACGCCCATGAAAATGAAGAGCGGCAAAGCGAGCAGCGTGTAGTTCGTCACCACGCCATAGATCCGCGAGGGAAGCAGATTGAAGAGCCCGTCGCCGAACCCGAGATAGCCAAACAAGAGCCCCGAGATGGCGAGCGAAATCCCGACTGGAACGCCGGTAATGATCAGCGTGAAAAAGCCACCGATCATGAAAATTGCGAGGAGTTCATTGGTCATAGTGCTAGTGTTTTCCCTCGCATCACGAAGAGCTGCCTTCAAGCGCGACCCGCAGTCGCCCGATGGCCTTGGCGATCTCAACGACCGACTGCAGCGCCAGCAAAACGAATCCGATTGGAATGAAACTCTTCAAGACGAAGCGATACGGCAGCCCGCCAGGATCCGGTGAGCCTTCGTTGAATTGGTAGCTCTGGCCCACATAGGCGAGCGCCTTGTAGGCAAGGAAGACCGCCACGAACAGCATGAGGCCAGCCGAGAAGATGTCGACGATCGCTTTGGTGCGCGGGCCATAGCGCGCGTAAAGCATGTCGACGCGCACTTCATCGCCGCGATTGACGCCATACGACATGCCAATGAGCGCGGTCAGCGCCAGCATGTGCCATTCCAGTTCCTGCAGGCCGACGCTTCCGACGCTGAACAGGTAGCGCGCGAGCACGTTATAGGCGACGAGCAGGACCAGGCCGACGGTTGCCCAGGCGACAATACGGCCGACCCAACCGACAAATTTGTCGATCAGGCCGACCGGTCCCGACAGCGCCCCCGGGTCAGGTTCGATTGCCATCGACGACTAGCTTAGGTCGTTGTGGTAGGGCTTCTCGCTGATAGCCGCCCAGGAACGATGCTTTTCACGGAACGCCATGAAGGCGTCATGGACCTTCTTGGTTTTGGGATCTTTGGCCGCCTCGGCTTCGAGAACGGAGAACGTCAACTCGCGAAGCTTGGCGACGATCTCTTTAGGAAGCACATCGGCCTTGACGTCATGGTTCTTGACGAGGTCTTCAAGCGCGTCGGCGTTGTTGGCCTCGCACCAGGCGTGGCTTTCCAGATTGCAGGCCATGGCTGCCGTTTTGACGATCGCTTTGAGGTCGTCGGGAAGCTTTTCCCAGGCTTTCAGGCTGATCAGCAGTTCGGTGACGTTGGACGGCTCGTGCCAGCCGGTCGTGTAATAGTACTTGGCCGCGTTCTGCAGGCCGAGACGGCGGTCCTGGAAAGGCCCGACGAATTCCGCTGCATCGATAACGCCGCGCTCAAGTGCTGGGAAAATTTCACCGCCTGGCAGCAGTTTCACATCGACGCCGAGTTCCTTGTAGACCTTGCCGGCAAGACCCGGAATTCGCATCTTCAGGCCCTTGAAGTCGTCGACAGACGTAATCGGCTTGCGGAACCAGCCCGTCATCTGCACGCCGGTATTGCCCATCGGGAAAGCGATGAGGCCGAGCGGCTTGTAGAGTTCGTGCCAGAGTTCGAGCCCGCCACCCGAATAAAGCCAGGCGTTGACGCCCTGGAAATTGAGGCCGAATGGGACGGTTGTGAAATATTGTGCGGCGAAAATCTTGCCGGCCCAGAAGTAGGCGTTGGCGGCATTCATTTCGACGGTGCCGGCCTGCACCGCATCGAACCCTTCAAGCGCAGGGATGAGTTCTCCAGCTGCGAAATGCTGGATCTTGAGGCGCCCACCGGACATCGCCTCGACCTTCTTGCAGAAGTCTGTCGGGCTGCCGGGACCCACCGTGTAGAATGGCGCGCCGGGTGGGTACGCGTTGGTCATTTTGAAGGTGAAAGTCTCTTGAGCGCGAACCACGGCAGGGGCGGCGACCACTGCCGTTGTTGCCGTGGCGGCGACGCCAGCGGTTTTCAGAAACTCTCTTCTCTCCATGCAGGAAACTCCAGGGTTGCTGCGATTTTGAGCGTCTCAAGAACGCTTATGTATACAAAAGCAACTGGTGTGCCAGTTAGATAAGGCTCTGAACAATAAGGGGTTTGTGCGTATCGACGCGGGCGCACTGCAAAGCCATTGAGCATGTTGGGCAGTGTTTGATCGGTCTCGTCCGTACGAGCCGATTTGGCCTTGCAGGATGCTGCACAATGGCGTCCAACGAAGGGAAGGCGCGCCGAAAAATAGAGTGATCAAAGGAGACGGAACACGATGCTGAGATCGAAAACCTGTCTGGGCGGGATGGTAACGGCTCCTCATCATCTTGCCGCCGAAGCAGGCGCTGCCGTACTGCGCGAAGGCGGCAACGCGATCGAAGCCATGATTGCATCCGCCGCGACGATCGCCGTCGTTTATCCGCATATGAACGCAATCGGCGGCGATGGGTTCTGGCTCGTTTCTCGCGCCGGCAAAGCCCCGGTGGGAATTCGCGCGTGCGGACCGGCGGCCGGTCTTGCCGATTTCGATTTCTACAAGTCGCATGGCGACGCCGCGATCCCGACGCGCGGACCGCGCGCCGCCTTGACGGTCGCTGGTGCCATCGGCGGCTGGGCGAAGGCAAAAGAGCTCGCCGAAGAGTTCGGAGGCTCGCTGCCGTTGAGCCGCCTGCTGGCGCCCGCGCAACACCACGCCACCGAAGGCGTGCCGGTCACCGTCTCTCAGGAGCGCCTGACCAAAGAGAAATGGGATGAACTGAAAGACGTTCCCGGATTTGCCGAAACGTTCGCATCAGATGGACTGCCGACAGAAGGCAAGGTCCTCAAGCAACCCGGACTCGCCGGAACGTTCGCTCGTCTGATCGAAGCGGGCCTTGATGATTTCTATCGCGGCGACGTTGCGAGAAGCCTCGCATCCGGGCTGGAGAAGGCTGGCAGTCCGGTGCGTCTTGCCGATCTGGAAGCCTATCGCGCCAGACTGGTCGAACCGGCCGAAGCGAACCTCGAAGTCGGTCGCATCTTCAACATGCCGCCGCCGACCCAGGGTGTCAGCTCGTTGATGATCCTCCGGCTGTTTGAAAAACTGAAACCCAAGTCTGCAGAAAGCTTCGAGCATGTCCACGCCGCCGTCGAAGCCACCAAGCGCGCTTTCATCCTGCGCAATGCCTCACTCGGCGATCCCGACCGGATGGGCGATATCTGGAAGGATTGGCTCGGCGACGCCGTCATCGATCGGGAAGCCCAACGCATCGACATGCAAGCCGCAGCACCTTGGCCGCATCCGGCTGCCGAAGGCGACACCATCTGGATGGGCGCAATCGACAAAGACGGCAACGCCGTCAGTTATATCCAAAGCATCTTCTGGGAATTCGGCTCCGGCATCGTCGTCCCGGAAACCGGCGTCCTTTGGCAAAACCGCGGCGCGAGCTTCACGTTATTCCCCGGACCCAACGAACTTGGGCCCGGCCGGCTTCCTTTCCACACGCTCAACCCGGCGATGGCGCTATTGTCGGATGGGCGCACGCTGTCGTACGGCACGATGGGCGGCGAAGGTCAGCCGCAAACGCAGGCGGCAATATTCACCCGGCACGTCCTCTTCGGACAGGACATGCAGGCCGCCGTCGCTGCTCCCAGATGGCTGCTTGGTAAAACCTGGGGCGCGGCGTCCACGAACCTGAAACTCGAGAGCCGGTTTGATCCTGAAGTGATCGAAGCGCTTCGCAACTCAGGCCACGACGTGGAAATCGTCGGCGCTTACGAGGACATGATGGGGCACGCAGGCATGGTGTCGATCGCCCCCGACGGCGTCATTCGCGGCGCAACCGATCCGCGCGCCGACGGCAACTGCTCGACGTGCTAGCACGCGGCCTGGCTTTGTCAGGAGATCAGTTCCTCGGGGCGCTGTGCTGGCGGATGCGCATCGACGTCGAAGCTGCGGTAGGGAAGATCGCACAGGCCGCCACCGAAATTCTGATGATGCCACAACTGCGTTGAGATCACGCCGGCAAGCCCCATGCCCGAAAACATCTGTGTGCTCCGGGTGCGCCCGAGCTTGGCGTGCTCGTAGAAGTCGCGAACCGCTTTTGCATCGAAGTAGCCCGTCTTGCGCAACGATTCTTCGCTCAGCAACTGGCCGACATAAGACGCATCCTCGCCAACGAAGCTATCGGCGAAGGGAGCCCGGAACATCGCCTTCGGCCTGAGCGCTATCTCATGCGGCAACGACCGCGCGGCAACCTTACGCAGCAGATACTTGTCCATGCGCATACCACGCAGCTTCCAGCGCGGATGCAGACGCGCCATCAAGGCGATCAGTTTTTCATCGAGAAACGGGTAGCGGGTCTCGACACTGTTGGCCATCGCCACACGGTCGCCCTTGTGGTTGAGCAGGAGCCCGGCAAGGAACACCTTGTAGCCGACATAAAGCGACTGGTTGAGCGGATGCCAGCGCGCCATGCGCTCGGTATCGAGTTCCAGATCGTCGTAAGCCGTATGCCCGTCCAGACTGTCGAGAAAATCACGGCTGAAAAAGCGATGCCGCGTGCCCGACATCAAATGCCAAACGGGACTCTGCGCCTGAATGCCGGACAATTGGCGATCGGCATGCGCCATCTCGGAAAAAGACACCGACGGCACCAGCATTTTCCGAATGGCACGGTGGACCGTCGCCCCGGGTTGCGACGAACCGATGCCAAGGCCGCGCATGATCTTGTCGATCTTGAACCAGACGTAACCCGCCAACGCCTCGTCGGACCCTTCACCCGTCAGCGCCACCTTGTAGCCCGACTCATGCACCCGTCCGGCCAGTGCGTGAAGCGCAGCGCATGCCGTGTCAACGACGGGACTGTCGGCAGCCGACACAAGCCTCGGGTACATCTGCGAGATGAGCTGCGGTCCGGCTTCAAGCACAATCGGTTTGGTTCCGATATGGCGTGCAGCCAGCATCGCGTTATCGGTTTCATCGAAGCTCTTGTGCGGAACCTTGATCGTAAAGCTCGGCAGGCTGCGCCCTGTGACTTCGGTGGCCTGCGCCATGACGGCTGCGGAATCGATACCGCCGGACAGATAGCCAACCACAGGCACGTCGGCACGAAGTCGAACCTTGACCGCCTCGCGGAACGTCGCTTCGAACTCGTCCATCAAAGCCGTTTCGTCGGCCGGGTCGTCCTCGGCTCCCATGTCCGGAAAATCGAGATCCCAATACTGCCGCTCGGTGATCTCGGCCGGCCGGCCCGATTGATCGAGCTGAATGCGCAGGTATCGACCCGGTAGCAGCGAATGCACGCCCTTGAACATCGTGCGGCGACGCCCGATCGCAAAAAACGTGAAGATGTGATCGAGCCCTCTCGGATCGGTTTCCGGGCGAACGGCACCCGACGCCAACAGCGATTTGATCTCCGAGCCAAAGAAAAGATGATCGCCCTGCCGCGACCAGTGCAGCGGACAGATCCCGACACGGTCTCGACCGAGAATGAGTTTGCGATGTCTTCGATCGAACAGCGCAAACGCGAATTGACCGTTGAGGTGCCGGAAAAGGTCTTCGCCGTATTCCTCGTAGAGATGGACGATGATTTCGGTGTCGGCCTTGGTGCGGAACGTGTGCCCCTTCTCGATCAGGCGAGCCCGCTGCTCAGGAAAGTCGAACAACTCGCCATTGAAAATTACGACAACCGAGGAGTCCTCATTGAAGATCGGCTGATGACCGCCTTCGACGTCGATGATGCTGAGGCGCCGATGCGCGATCGAGATACCGGCTTCACCAAACCAGCCGTTTTCATCTGGACCGCGATGTTTGATGGCGTCGGCCATGCGTTCGACCATCCGTCGGTCGATTTCTTCAAGGCCCTTCAGATCCAGAACACCCGCAAATCCACACATCCAGCTGGTCAATCCTATCCAGTTTGTCGGCGCTAGGCCGGCACGCGCGCACGGTCTGCCAATGGCCTGCACGCGTTTGATTGTCCCGGGACGCAAAACTTGCAGTTAGTTTGACCGCGCGGCGCATGCGGCTGGCACTGCCCGCCGGGCGGTTCGTGTGAGTTCGGCCTTTCGCGGCGCGTGGGAACAAATCGGCCCGAGGCGACTCACTAGACACGATTATCAGGTGTCACCTGAGTGGCTGATTGCAAGAGCACTGACGAAATGTCCTTTGCAATATATAACCTTCATCGCACCGTGGTGTGCAAAGGCAACAGTGAAACGCCCTTAAAATGCCGGGGCGAAGGACCGCTTTGCCTGGCTCACCGGGTGCGGCGACCTCATCAGTTTTTGGTGTTGGGGTCGTCGATGAGCGCAGCCGGAAGCGGCACACTGGATGGATCGAGCAATGGTGGCTGCTGCTCGGAATCTATCGGTTCGCCTTGCCTTCGCTCGGCCGGGTATCGCTTGAAGTACCGTTCGAGGCTGGTCGCGATCGCGCCGACAACACGGTCCCGCCAGTCTTGCGAGAGCATCGCCTGAGCGTCAGCCCTGTTCGAGACATAGCCGACCTCGATGAGTGCAGCGGCCAGCTTCGTTGTCCTCAGCACACCAAACTTTCCGGGCCTCAGAGGATTTTCCTTGGTAAGTAACGGTTCGACGAGTTCGGATGCGATCGATTGCCCCAAGGCGCGGTTTCTGATTTGCAGTTCCTGCCGAAGCTCGGAATTGTCCGATCCGAAAAGCTCGGTGAGGATTGAAGGCTGCAGCGTGTAGATTATCGGACCGGTAGCGTCGGAACGAGCAGAATCCACGTGGAGCGAAAGGAACACGTCAGCGCCGCTTCGTTCGGCGAATTCCCGCCGGCGCTGCAGCGTCAGCCGTTGATCGCCCAAACGCGTAAGTTTGACGACGTAGCCATTTTCTTCGACGAGTTTCCGGCCCAGCTCCAATGCGAGCCGCAGCACCACGTCTTTTTCGAGCAAACCAAATTTTTGCGCGCCCAGGTCGGCCCCACCATGGCCAGGGTCGATCACGATGATCGGCTTTCTGGGAATGCCCAGGCTGGGCGCTAAACCGGGGTTGGGATCAGCCTCGATGGCCGATCCGTCAGCTCCATCTGGTCCTCGGGGAGATCCAGGTGGTGACGTGTCCGACGCCGCCGTGTCGGTTCCGTTTTCCCACCAGGGTGCGGGATCGATCGGCTTGCCGTCTTTGCGAAACTCGACATAGAGGAACGGCTCGGTTTCGCTGTCACGCCCGCCCATTTCTCCCACCGGTTCGGCTGAAAGGACGAATTGACCGGGCTGAGCGGTGATCTTCTCGAAACCGGCGAGCAGCACTTGATACCCGTCACCGCAATTGATGATCAGGATCTGGCCATACGCGCGGAATTCTCCGGCATAGACAACCCAGCCATCGGCTGGAGACGTAACCTGTGCGTTGTCGCGGGTTTGGTAGAATTCGCCTTTGGAGACACCTCCAGACTGGGTCTCTGCGCCATAGGGCAAGACGCGCCGGGCGTATGTCGGACGCGGCAGTTTTCCTTTCGCTTGCGCAAATTGAAGCTCTGGTGAAAGGCGTGCGGCCTTCGTTGAACTGCTGTCCTCCTTGACCAAGGCGGCCACTTCGGTATCCAGCTCCTCGACGAGTGCATCAACCGAAGCAGCCCGCTTGCCGATATCGGCTGCGGCAGCGGCGATCTCTTTCAAAGCCTTCGGTCGTTGGGAGCCGTCCTCGGCAATCAGGATTTCGCTGTCGGCAGTCGGCGGGTCGCCGTAATAGCGGCCGAGCAACGCCCGAACGATCGAGTTTCTGACAGCCGAAGTTCGACCGCCGGTCACAATCGCGATCAGCCGCCCTCGCCCGTTGGTTGCGCCCCCGACCCTGTTCGCCGACACGATGATGTTGAACCCCGACGCCCGCGTGTAACCGGTCTTGATGCCATCGGTGCCTTCGAATGATGTCAGCAGAGCGTTGAAATTTTTATAGGTCTTGCCCCTGAATTCATAGGTCTCAAGCCCGAAGTATTTATAGTACTGCGGGAAGCGCTTGAGCATGGCCAGGCTCAACGTCAGGAGATCGCGCGTGGTCGTAACCTGCTCACGGTCTGGCAGCCCACTAGCGTTCTTGAAAACCGACTTTGCCATTCCCAGAGCTTGTGCCTCGCGTGTCATGAGATCGGCGAAAGCTTCTTCCGAACCGGCAATGTGTTCTGCGACCGCAACGGCAACGTCGTTGGCCGATTTCGTCGCTATTAGACTGATAGCCTGTTCGACGCTCAAGGTTTCGCCTGCCCGCAGTCCAGCCTTTGCCGGCGGCACGGCAGCCGCTTTTGGCGATACGGAAATCTGATCGTCCAATCGAAGCCGGTCATCGGCTAGCCTATCGAAAACGATGAAGAGGGTCATCACCTTCACAAGCGAGGCTGGGTAGCGCAGCTCATCGATGTTCTGGCTGTACAACAGTTGCTGATTGTCGACGTCATAGACCAGCGCCGCGAACTTCTTGGAGCTCGTCTCTTCGGCATCGGCGCCGGGAGTTTTATTCTCAATGCCTCGCCAGATGGCCGGCTTGGTTGTCAGGGCCAGCTTCTCGCGGTGGTCGGTCATGAGTGTGAGTTCTTCGAAACCATCGCCGACATATCCGGTAATCACCGTGCCGTCATCGCCAATCGCGACGAGCCGATAGCGATCGCTCTGCTTTGTGTCCGGAATGATCTTGAGTGTTCGCGCACGGCCGAAATTTCGAAAATCGACGATGGTGGAATCGCTTTGCGGCTCTGTCGGAGTGGGCTGGGCCTGGTAGGCGGGATTGCTGACATGCCAAAGGCGACCGTCCATGGTGGCGTAGACGAAACCGGGACCGGCTGAGGCCATGGCGGTGACAGGCCCATCCGTGACGGTAATGTCGCTGCCGCGCCCTTCAACGGAAATCTGGCTGGCACCAACATCCGATTCCGTCGCGCTGACGAGATGACCTTGGCCATTGTACGCAATTTTGAGCGGCGCACCGTTGCTGGCGCCCCCAACCTGTTTGGAAAAGGAACTTTGGAATTCGAGCCCGTCAGGCCGCGAACTCAAAACACCGCCGCGCACCATCCCGTCGCGCAAAGCGAACGCGACCTTCGTTCGCCCGGGCCCAAGTTCGTGGAGCGCAAGATCGACAATCGATCCGCCGGCAAAACGTACGGAAGACTGCTCAAACCCGCCGCGCTCCTCGAATTGGATAAACGTGACCTGCCCATCGGAGCCGCCGAGTGCGAGCACCGACCCATCGGGGAGCTGCGCCCGCGCCGTGATTTCGCGCGACACGCCGTTCAGGATCACGCTTGACGACGCCAGTTCCACCGAAAGGTAGATCGCCGGCAGGATCGGCAATAGACAGATCGCGACCTTCAACGCGCCAGCCGCCCAGTCGGGGCCGCGTGACAACACCATCGAAGGGGCTTCGGGTAGATGCTCCGGCAGGAACCGCGCGGCCGCAAAGCCGAGGGCAAAGAGGCTGAAGCCAGCAGCAACGACGATCAAGAGCTGGGAATAGACGGGCGACAGCGGTGACAGTGTCGCCGCAAGCGCTGCGAAATAGTCCGAAGCTGAATTGATGCCGGCGCGCTGCGGAGGCGGTTCGAGGAGTTGCCAGATGCCAAAAACGACAACTGCCAGAGCGAGACATTTGGCCCAGAATATCGCGCCTCGTTTCCAGATGCTGCCGGCGCTCATCCAGGTCGGCAGCCACAGCCACTTGACGATAGACCGGGCAGCAAGAAGCCCCAGCACCGCCGCGGCAAGTGCAGCATTGAACTGGCTGGCAAACGCATCGCTCAAAGTTAGCCGAACGATTTGCAAAGGGGCAGACAGCAGAACCGCAAGGGCAAAGGCCAGCCCAAACGTCGTCGACCGCATCAGCCAGAGACGAATGCGCCGGTAGGCTTCATAAGGGTTTGCCAGCCCCAGCGCGATAACGGCTCCGACACCCAGGAACACGAGCGGCAGCCAAGCCCCGGTCACCAGCGGCGCGCCAGCTCGAGGCGTCAACAGATAGGCGGCCGCGGCGTAGATGCCCGCAACTCCGGCAGCGATCAATTCCGGCCAGCCGATGCGGTCGAGAATGCCCTTCGGCACCAGCCGTTTGATGAGATTGCTCTGGTCGACTTTCAGGTCTTCGATGTCGCCGCGTGCGAGAAAGTCGAGCAGCACTTCGTCATCGAAGGTTTCCGCGAGCGCGGATTGAGCGACCTCGCGCGAGATATCGAACTTGACCGCGCTGTCGGAAAACGCGCCATCCTGCTCGCGGGCTTGTTCGAGCACGGCGGCCAAAGCCCGGCGCACTTCCTTGCTGCGCTTGGGCGGCATTTCTCGCATCAAGGCGCGGCGAAGCCAGTTCGGCATCATGCCTTCGCGCAGCCACGGCAGCTGGGTCAGCGCCGCTATGCGAGCTTCGTTATATAGCGGAGCCCGGGCCGGATCGCCGCCGGCCGTTTCAGGCAGTGCAACGCCAAGATAAATCGTCAGGTCCCACTGCACCGCCGGATAGACGGCCAGAGCACAAAGCCAGTCAAAGCTCGCCGGATCGAGGAAGTTACGCAGGTCCTGCAATACCTGTTCTTCCGGCAAGTCGGTTGGCGGGGTGTCATAGAGCAGCCGCTGAGGTCGCAACCGGAACACTTCTGGCAGCGGCCGAGCCAGTGCATCTCCGTGCGGTTCGACGCTGTCGCGGGAAAGATTGCCTTCAAGCCCCAGAAGCTCCGAAAGCCCTGTCAGCCCTTCGACGGTCGCACGCCCGACCGGCATATTCAGTTGCCGCGCAAGTTCGAATTCTTCCCGCCCCCACTCGGCCAGCGGAACAGGCGTCAGCAAAGCCCGGTAGTCCCAATGGGTCAGGACCTGTGCGGCCGGCAGGGGTTCGAAGTCGACCGGATCGAGAAAGCCGATGCCCGACCCAATAACCAGAAGTCTCTGCCCGGCATGGCTTGAGCGCAGCCGTTCGATTGCAATCGGCTTGCCGCCACCGTCAGGTTCGAGGATCGAGGGCTCGGTGCGGAAATAAAAAACGTTGAAATGAAGTAAGCCTTCGAGCTGGCGCACCAGTTCCCGGTGTCGGCGCGCTTCCTGATCGCCCGCCGACCTGCGCTCGATGAGAACAAGATATTCCGGCGCGCGCGTCGCTTCTTCATAGACCGGCCGGATCATCCCGGTCCCGTCCGCAATCGCGGCGCGGATTGTGCCGGCAACGTCGATGCGGCCGGTCCGCGTCGATGTGCGGGTTGCCAGTTGTTGGGAGATCCGCCTGAACTTACTGCCGAACTCGCCGATCTGGTTGGCGGCGTCGGCAACAAGCTGCACATGTTCCGGGCGGCGTTGCGGCGGCCGTCTGCGCAGGTAGGCTTTGCGCAGGGCGAGACTGTTGATGAGCCAGATGAGCGCCAGCGATAGCGGGATCAGCGCGGCAGCAAAGGGAGCCCAATCCGGCGCCGTAGCAGCTTGCGAAGGCTTGCCGCGCGTGAACCAATGAGCATCGGCAAAGACCCTGCGGATTTTCGGATCAGTCGAAATCGCCAACGCCCGCTCCACCAGGAACGGATCAAGGGGCGGGAGAGGACCAGCCCCGCTTTGTTTGAGTGCTGCCTGGCGCTGCGTTTCGATCCTTCCGAAAAGAACGGTCTTTGTTTCGTTGGGTTGCGGCGCACGGTCTGTCAGCCACACTCCGATCCGATCTGAAAGAGCGTAGATTTGCGGCAGCGGCTCGGCCTGCTCGGCATTCAATGAGGCTGCGGCCTCTTTGGTATATCTGCGCAAAGTCTTTTCGGCGCCGGGATTTTCTATTCTGTCGAGCGCATGCGCCAGCCGCGCCCAGATCGCGCCATTCGAACCGTAGATCGCCAGCGGCTGCCGGCGCGGCAATCCTGTCAGTTCATGCAGTCGAATGGCATACCCCGAAAGCCGCCAACCTTCCTTGCGATCCAGTGCGGAAGCCAACTCGTCGATCGTCGGGGCCGACGCAAACACGCGGGAGGCTTCGCGAACCCGCTCAAGGATGGGGCTTGCCTCTTCAATGTCGTCGGCTTTGTCGACATTGGCGTTCGACTGAGCCAAAGGCAATTCAGGGATCTCGAGGTTGTCCTTGTCGCTTTTGTCTATCCCGGGACCGGCCGTTTCGAGTGTACGCCAAATGAGCCCAGCGGCGATGAGGCCAATGACAAGCGCCAGAAAGCCCCACTTCGACCACGCCTGTTTTGGCCCGGTTTTGGTTGGCCGTTTCGGTACTGGGTCCGGCTCGACGAAGTCGTAAGAGGCCTGCGGCTGGAATGCACGAAAGGTCCGTTCGAAAATCTCCCGTTCCTCAGGGGATCGCGCGAGAACTGCTCCAAGCGAGGGGCGCATGTCTGACAACGAAGCCGCCTGTCCGCGACCGATCAGCTCGACGGCCAAACGCGTGGCGAGAATTCTTTCACGCGGACCGACATAGAGGCCAGCATTTGCGAGCGCATCGAGCAGCGCTTCGAGCTGTTCCCCCAGTGCCGTCTCAGAGATTTTGGCCGCGTCCGCCACCGCAGGTCTCCTAGGTGCCGTCACGTCCCCACCGGTCGACGACATAGCGCTCGGCAGCAGCCTGGTCGTCGGCGTTCTTGACGAGAGTTGGTAACGTCTCCTGAATAAGATAGCGCTGGTCTTTGAGTGACAAATCCTGGCGATCGCTCCGCGCGCTCAGAACTTGCAGCCAATTGATCAGTTCCGCGGTCGAGGGCTGCTTTTTGAGGTGCAATTGGCGTTCGGGGTGATCGTGGCGCAACCTGTAGAACAGATCGATCGCCTCTTCGATCAACGGGTCGCCCACGCCCCGCGACCGCATCCGCGATGAAACGATACGGCGCATCGTGTCTGCGTTGGGAAACGGAATGTCGAAATAGACGCACCGGCGCAGGAACGGATCGGGCAGACCTTTCTCCGAGTTCGACGTCATCACGATTATCGGGCGATAGCTATCCTGGACGGCAGTGACGTTCGAATCCGCACCTGGAGACCCCCAGTTGTTCAATTCCGGGATGCGAAAGAACAGCCGCTCGATTTCGTTGAGCAGGTCGTTGGGGAAATCGCGCGGTGCCTTGTCGATCTCATCGATCAACACGACAGAGCGGCGCGGACCCTGATGCGCATAATCGGACCTTCCCAGCGGAGGTAATAGTCTCGCCACGCGCGGATCTTCGGCCGGGAAGGAATCGAGAATCGCCCGCCCAAGCGCTTCATAGTGAATGAAGTTGATCGGATCGCTTTCGTCCTTCTGCTTGAAGGCCGACATGGCATCGTAGGTGTAAAACAGATCGCGCGCGACGCTCGTTGATTTGGTATCGAAGCGATGGATGGGACAGCCCAGATCGTTCGCGAGCGTGTAGGAGAGCTGGGTCTTTCCGGTGCCCGGTTCCCCCGTCAACAACAGCGGCATGCCGAGCATCAACGAGACATTGACGGCATGGCTGAGATTGGGGTGCGGGATATAATCGCTGGGGTCTTCAAGCCGGCTGAGCGTCGGGATCTCCTCAGCCTTCATGACGCCTGCAGGCTGCCCCTCTTGTTCGGGGAGCCCACGCCGGAAATAGGGATAACTCATCGCAACTCTCCCACTCGCACTAGCCCAACAAAAATCAGCTCTTCCGCCCGTTTATCGTCCTGCCAGAGATCCATCGAGAACCCGGCCCATTGTCTTTGCGAAGTCCTGCAAGCTCACAGATCCACACTTTGATGCCGTACAGATCTTGCCCCATACCGACATGACTTCGGCACGTTCGCCGGGAGTCGCATCGTTGAGGTGTTTTGAAGTCCACGCTGAGACATGATCGTCGCTGATCGGGTGCAGCATCGGCGGGATCTCCAGACCGCAGCCTTGATGGCCTCCGCCGAACATGCCGCCAAACCAACCCGGCTTTTGATGCTCCCGGCCAAGGCTTTCGATAATCGCCCAGATCTGGTCGTTGGAAAAAAGCGCGCTCACGGCCCGACCGGGCGGACAGTTTTCCCATCCAGGCTCGGCCTTGGGGAACTTCATCCAGACCATCGGAACCGCGGCAAAGCCAAGCTTCTCAGCTTCAAGCTCGCGCCAGAACTCAAGCCAGGCTTCGATGCGCTTGGCCGTGTCCTGCTTGAAACCCGTTGGAGACAGAAAGCTCAGTGGGGCGGCCGGGATTTGCAGATCGGCAAGCTTGGCAGCGATTTCCCGTTGGCTCGCTGCCGACGATAGCCCGAGCGCATCGGCCAGCCGTCTTTGATAAAGACTGCCGAATTTTGCCAAAGGCTGCTTGTCGGGCCACTCGACGGTCAGCGCTTGCCAGGACGGACCTTTGAGACGACGGGGAATGGCATGCCGCTCAAGCCGGTCGCGAAATTCCAGAAGGCACTCGTTTTCCGGACCGGCGACAAAGAACGGGCGCACGCCGCCGGTCTTGGCGATTTCTTCAATCGCGTGTTCGACCGACTCTTCCTGATCCGTCCTGTCGACGAGAAAAGGAAGGAACGGATCGCGAGCCTGATGTTGCCGGTTCCGGGCAAGGTCGTCGTTGCGGGCGTGCAATCTAGCGCGCAAATCCTCAACGAAGAGCTGCAGCGCCGCATCGAGGTCCTCGACAATGCGCGGCAGCCGCTTGACCTGCCCAAGCAGCGTCCGCGCTCCGCCGGGGTCCGGCAGATCCTGTCGTAAATCTTTTATTTCAGCCTTTCCGAAGTCGTAGGGAAGCGTCGTTGGGTCAACGTCATCAACGCGGCAACCGACGAGCTTCTTGCCCTGGCGCGCAATAATCGCTTCTTCCCGGAAAACCTCGCGGCGCGGCTCTTTGAAAGCCTCCGAGAAACAGACGATGACCAGACGCGCGTCTCTCAGCGCATCTTCTATTTCGTCCTTCCAGGAGGTGCCCGCTTTGATCCGATGAAAATGCGCCCTGACCTCATCGGCCGAATAGCCCGCTGCCAGGGGATTATCCATCCACACCTTGATGTTAGCCGAAATCAACGCATCGACAATGTGCCGGACGCGCTTCTTATCGGTGTTGGCATGGCTGACAAAAACGAAGGTCATGGACGAGCCAAAAAAGAACTTGCCGGGTGAATGAAATAGCTAAATTTGCGACGCCTCATACTATTCCTCGGATGTCCGGAAAGCCAAGGCTTGAACTCGACCACCGGGTAGGGTTTGTTGAAGCGGTGTGAGGTTGCTGCCGCAGGTTAGTTGTGATGGCGGATGTATACTTAAGCTACGCGCGCGAAGATTTGGCGACAGCCAGGTTGATAGCGTTGGCGCTGGAGCAAGAAGGCTTTTCCCTCTCTTGGGACAACGAGGGCTCGGCTGACGCAGCCGACCAGACCTCCAACAAGCAGCAAATACGTCGCGCCAAAGTCATGTTGGTGCTGTGGTCAGCAGCGTCAGTCCGCGCGAAGAGCGTTGCTTACGAAGCCGCACTCGGCCAGCAGCAACAAAGCATAATCCCTGTTTCTTTGGATGCTTCGCTGTCGCCATCACCGTTTGAATATTTACACACACTGAAATTGGAAGACTGGAATGGCGATCGATCAAGCAGCGCTTGGAAAAGCATTGTTCTGGCGGTGAAGCACAAGATGGCAGAAGCCGAATTGCTTCGACCATCCCAGAAAGAAATCAATCAGAAGTTGCCGACGGGCGGAATTCCAAATAGGTCAGCCTGGCGGATCGCAGCATTCGCGGTGTCAGCGCTTGCGTTGGTCGCCGTGGTGGTTGCAGCGATCGCGGGCAAGCTCGCTCTTCTCGCATCCAACCCTGTTGGCGTTTATTTCGCGGTTGCCGGCTTTGCGATCCTGACGTTCAGGCTCGGCATGGCCACCGGTGTTATCAAATGGCAACCCACCAGCAGAAAGCATGCGATTGCGGTCATCGTGCTTGGCTTCTTTCTGCTTGGAATTCTCGCCTTAGTACTCCTGGCGCATTCTTCAATATTTGCCAATCCGTTTTTGCCGGCACTTGCGGTCGCCACGCTCGTTGGCGCGTTCATCTATCTGATCCAAAGCGAACGCCTCTCCATTGCCGGTGCCGCCGCATCACCGTTTCTGCTCGCAAGCGTCCTGGCTGTCGATGTGATGCCGACGTCCGAAATTAGTATTGCAATTCCGAACTTCATCTTCTCTGGCCTCGTCTTCTGGGCAGCCTCGTATGAATCGACCGGCCGCCGTCTGCAGTGGTTCCTCCGCCGCGCGATTGCAGTCGGTGTCCCTGTCTCAGTGCTCTTGTATGGAATGTCCCAAGTCGCGCTGATGGAGGCGCACCCCGAGCCACCTCAAAAAACGCATGACCACGGCGACCTGTCCCCGGGCCAGATGGATCTGAGCCTCACCGCAGATAGCGATGGAGCGGCGCGCATCTGGCGCCTCGCAAAACCGATCGCGAAAGTCGGCGGCCACAACGGTAGCCTCGTCGAAGCGGCCTTCGTCGACGGCGGCAAGGCCGTGTTGACGATCGACACGCAAGGAACTGCCCGTCTCACAGTCCTCCGAAGACAACCGCAAATGACCGTGCCTGAGAGCTATTTTGAACGCCTGAAGTCAAGGCTCTGGGAACCGTTTGGCGCTCCAGTGTGCAACATCGCGCTACAGCTCGTATCGCAGGTGCTGACGCTCGAAATACCTCAGCACGTAAAAGGCGCGCGCGGTCCATCGTTCAAGGATTGCCAGACCTGTCCGGAGATGGTGCTCCTTGAACCGGGAACCTATTTAGCTGGGTCGTCGATGATGCAGTTCAACTCGCTGGACGAGGAGCGAGCCTTGAAGACGATCCCCAATCGCATTGCGGTGGCCCGCTTCGAAGTGACGATGACACAGTGGAACGCGGCGCAACAGGACCCCGAATGGCAAAAGATAACGGGGATCGCTCCTGATCCCAAAAAGAGCTTCGATCCAAATTTGCCGGTTTCGCAGGTGTCATGGGCGCAGGCGAGCGCCTACGTGAAGTGGCTGTCGAACAAGACTGGCGAAACCTACCGCCTCTTGAACGAAGCGGAATGGGAGTATGCCGCGCGCGCGGGCACGACCACGGCATATGCATGGGGTGAGTCTCGAGCGGAAGGCGCCGCCGCATTCAAATCAAGCTGGGCGTCGGACCCTGGGTCCCCCGTTCCCGTTGGGTCTTTCCCGGCCAACGGATTCGGGCTGCACGACATGCACGGCAACGTCGCAGAATGGGTCTCCGATTGTGCCCTCGGCCAACTCTCCGCAGATCCCTCCTGCATGCACATGACGCGCGGCGGGTCTGCCAACGAAGAATGGTGGTACGCCCGGTCAAGCGCGCGTTCGCCACCGCCCAAGACTGAAGCCCGCCCGTTGAACGAATTTCGTTATGTCGGCTTCCGGGTAGCCAGGCAAATTAATTGAATTGGCAGAACTTTGCAAAGCGACGTCAGGGCCCCGCAGTGCCATCATTTCGCAGTCGCAAGTATTGACCTCGCCTGACGCATAAATTCTATTTAGAGACAGAAGCTTTGCACCCCTTAATTCTGGGCGGCGGCGAATTACTGTTTATCGAAGAGTTATTGGGGGGACTTTCATAATGGACCGCGCCCTCGCTTGCGCACTGCCGACGATCTACGATGCTGCCGCTTCGGACCGCAACTGGCCTGCAGCACTGGATGCCGTCGCAAATGCATCCGAGGCGCGCGGGGCGATCCTGATGGTCTTCGATCTGGTCGGCCTGCCGTTCCAAGTCCAGAAATGGTGCACGACATATCGGGACGAAGACATCCAGCAATACTTTCGGGAGTTCGGCCGGTACGAGGAATTCGCCGTCGACCTTCTCCGCCTGCATCCAACCCGGACATTGTGTCTCGACACGGAAGTCTGGCCCGCAAGAGACGAGGTCGCCGACCGGGAAGATTACGTCTTCCTAAGAGACCGGTACGGTGTCGAGCATCGCGCCGCGGCACGCCTGAGTAACAACAAAGGCTGGAGCGACGTCCTTGCGCTGCAGGTCGACCGCCACTGGGATGCGATGCCTTCGAATTTTTGGGACAGCCTGAATTCATTGATGCCGCACCTTTCAAAGGTCGTCGAAATCAATCGAACTTTTTCTCTTCTTCGCTTGCGCTATCAGGCCGCCCTGGCGGCTCTTGACCGGATTGGGGTCGGAATGTGTGTCGCGCTGCCCAACGGCTCGATCCTCGTTTCCAACACAGAGGCGCAGCGCATCTTCTCCACCGGCGATGGTTTGAGAATTGCCGGTGACGGGCAACTGATCGCGCGCGATGAGGATGTGGCACGCCAAATCACGGCTGCGATCGCGTTGACTTCATCAACCGCAAAAGGCGAGCAGAACTGCGCCGAGTTTGCCTTTCCCTGCGCGCGTTCAAGTGGGGAGTATCCTTATCTGGTTGAGGTCTGCCCCTTGCGCGACAGCGATGATGAAATCGAGACCTGTTTGCTTGGAAGCCTCGTTTGCATCATTGATCCGGAACGGACGGAGGATCTGTCGGCTGATGGCCTGGCCATACTCTTCGGCTTCTCGCCGGTCGAGAAGCGTGTCTGCGACGAACTCCTGCGGGGACGCACGGCAATTGAAATCGCCGATATCAGAAACGTCTCTCCAGAGACGGTTCGCTCACAGGTCAAGGCGCTCTATCAGAAGGCCGGAATCAGCAATCGCGTTGAGTTGATGAGGCTCGCAATCAGCGTCAATCCACCGATCATCTAGCGGCCAGACAACCGTCAGGCGAGCGTCTATGTCGATCCTAGCGACGCAACCGCGGCGCTCACCCCAACACGACCTTGGGAAGTGTTGGTAGGAATGAGCCCAACACGACCCTATTCCGTCAACACAAGCTTGCGCGGTGTTGAGCAAGGGGAACCGTTGGCGTCGCGAACTAACCGAAAGCGAAATAATGGCAAATCATACCACACAAAAAATGCGAACTCCGATGTAGTTGAGGCCGCAGTGTAACTTTATGTTTCCTTGTTGCCAGTCCGTCGCCTTCTTTGCCTCTTGTTGACGCCCGTCAAGGTTCCTGCACCGGGCCTTTTCTTTGCCGAGGTAGTTGACTTGCTTCGTCGATGATCCCGCCGGCTCTCCCAATACTTGTTCATCTCAGTCCGAGCTTCATCTATATCCCGTAGCGAACCCAAGAAGTCTCTCTCTCTGCGGCTTGCACGACCTTTGGCGGCGCGATCGTGACAAGAGCTTTCGACGACCAGCTGAATTCCAGACTGTGCAGCAATAATTATTGAGGATTCATAGTACCGCTGAGCAAAAGTCTCTTGATTCCCGATATCGTCGGTACCCGAAGGCCGGATTTCATCGATTGCGTCAAGGAACAGCTGCATCAGCGGAACACCGTTTTCCGCGTATTTTAGCAGTTTGATAAGGCTCAAGAAGTCTTGGGATGCCTTATAAGCTGCCGATGAAGGATCGCCAGACGCGATTCCACGCATACAGTTTCGAATGCAATCGGCGAGAACCCCTGCGATATATTCATTGTTGGCGTTCGCCTTGAAGAACCGATCCTCAAAGCTATCACTATCCTCATCCGGCATAACTCTTCCCTTACCCGAGGTGATGCGGATCTAACTTGGCTGAAACATGAAGGCTATCATATTGCTAGAAAGCTGGCGCACCCGGCAGGAGTCGAACCTGCGACCTTCGGAATCGGAATCCGACACTCTATCCAGCTGAGCTACGGGTGCTTAAGAGATGCTGCTTTTACCCCATTCGCCTTGACCGCGCAAACCGATTACTTCACCGGCCCCTGCCGCCATCAGCAAAGCCCCGGTCCATCGCCATAATCGACAAGTTTTTACCAGGATATTCACAGGGTTATCCCATGTCACGGATTTGCCACTTTATAACAGGGGCTGAATCGTCTGACCATTGGCGACGTCGTTCCACGTCTCGCTTCAAAGGGTTAGCTCAATGTCGCTGCAGTATTCAGCCGATCTGAAATCGATGGAAGATTTTCTGAGCGTGCAACGCCGCCGAGAGACCAGGCTGCGCCGCGCCCTGCAGAGGATCCTCAGCGCCGCCGAAGGCGATACGCGGTTTGCGCCGATGAATTGGACGGATGTCGCCGAAGTCGCCCGCCAGGCGCTTGAGCAGACCGAACCGCCCGCCACAGAGGCGCTGGCCGACAGCCTCGATCGCGCCTCACCGCACAAATTCGTCGCCTGAGCGGGTCGCGTCCCAAACCTTCGAGCCGGATCATCCAGACAGGTGGGAAAACGGCAGGTGACCGCCCGGAAAGTTTGCGCCTATAGTCCGGCCTTATGACCAAAGAAAACACCACGACCGACGAACGCGCCGTCCGCGAAGAAATCTGCTCGGTGCCCGAGGGCGACACCGCTCCGGTGCAAAAGGGCTCGCACGTCTATCTCGTCGACGGCTCGGGCTATATCTTCCGCGCCTTCCATGCGTTGCCGCCGCTGACGAGGCCGTCAGACGGCCTGCCCGTTGGCGCGGTTCACGGCTTTTGCCAGATGCTCTGGAAGCTGTTGTCGAATAGCAAGGCCTCCGAGGCCCCGACCCATATCGCCGTCATCTTCGATTATTCCGCCAAGACCTTCCGCAACGATATCTACGATGACTACAAGGCCAACCGCCCGCCGCCGCCCGAAGAGCTGATCCCGCAATTCCCGCTGATCCGCGAAGCCGTGCAGGCCTTCAACGTCGCCTGTATCGAGCAGGAGGGCTATGAGGCCGACGATCTGATTGCCACCTACGCCAAGCAGGTGGTCGAGGCCGGCGGCGATGTCACGGTCGTCTCCTCAGACAAGGATCTGATGCAGCTCGTCCAGCCCGGCGTCTCCATGTGGGACGGCATGAAGAACAAGAAGATCGGCCCCGATGAGGTCTTCGAAAAATTCGGCGTGCCGCCCGAAAAGGTCATCGATGTGCAATCGCTGGCCGGTGATAGCGTCGATAACATCCCAGGCGTTCCCGGCATTGGCATCAAGACGGCCGCCCAACTGATCGGCGAATACGGCAGCCTCGATGAATTGCTGGAGCGCGCCGGCGAGATCAAGCAGCCCAAGCGCCGCGAAAAGCTGATCGAGTTTGCCGACCAGGCGCGGATCTCGCGCGATCTGGTGACGCTCGCCCAGGACGCGCCGGTCAAGGTGACGCTCGATAAGCTGGCGCTGCAGGAAACTTTGAGCGACCCGCTTCTTGGGTTCCTTCGCGAGATGGAATTCAACACGCTAACCCGGCGCATCGCCGAGGCGCTCGGAGCCGAGCCTCCGGCCGAACTCGAAAAGTCCGTCGGTTCGTCTGTCGCGAGTAAAAGCGGCAAGTCCGCGTCGAAGAAAGGCTCCGGCAAAGCCGGCGCCAAAGATGGAGCCGCCTCAGCAGGCACGCCGCTGGCTGCCGTCGAGCACGGTAAGCGCCTCGCGACCTCGGTCGGCTTCGACCGTTCCGCCTACGAGACGGTGACCACCATCGAAGCCCTCGGCGATTGGATCGCTGAAAGCTACGAGACCGGCTACCTCGCCTTCGACACCGAGACCGGCAGCTTGGACGCCTATAACGCCGAGCTCGTCGGCCTCTCGATCGCAACCAAGCCGGGCCGCGCCTGTTATGTCCCGCTCGCTCATGCCCAGAACGGCGGCGGGCTCGATTTCGGTGACGGCGACGCGCCAGAGCAGATCCCGCTGCGCGATGCGCTCGATGCACTGAAGCCGCTACTGGAAGACCCGGCCATTTTAAAGATCGGCCAGAACCTCAAATATGATCTCGTCGTTATGGCGCGTCACGGGATAGAAATCGACGGTATCGACGACACCATGCTGCTGTCCTACGTGCTCGACGGCGGCCGCGGCAGTCACGGCATGGACGACCTGTCCGAGCGCCACCTGCAACACACGACGATCTCGTTCAAGCAGGTCATCGCCCATGCGCCGGGCAAGAAGGTCGCCGACAAGTCGTTCGCAGGCGTCCCCATCGACAAGGCCACCGAGTACGCCGCCGAAGATGCCGACGTGACGCTCAGGCTATGGATGATCCTCAAGCCGCGCCTCGTCGCCGAGCACATGACGACCGTCTACGAAACCCTCGAGCGGCCGTTGGTGCGTGTCATCGCCGACATGGAACTGGCCGGCGTCAAGGTCGACCGCAACATCCTTTCGCGCCTGTCGGGCACCTTCCAGCAGCGCGCCGCCGCCCTCGAAGACGAGGTCTTTGAACTGGTCGGCGAGAAGTTCAACCTCGCGTCCCCGAAGCAGCTCGGCGAATTGCTGTTCGACAAACTGAAACTGCCCGGCGGCAAGAAGACCAAGACCGGCCAATGGGAAACCCGCGCCGGGCTGCTCGATGATTTGGCCGGCAACGAGGAGCTTCCCGAAGACGCCCGCAAGCTCGTTCAGACGATGCTCGAATGGCGCCAGCTGACCAAGCTGCGCTCGACTTATACTGATGCGCTGCCGGGTTACATCGCCGGAGAAGAAGGCCGCATCCACACATCTTATTCGATGGCCTCAACGACGACCGGACGCCTCGCCTCATCAGAGCCTAATCTGCAGAACATCCCGGTCCGCACAAAAGAAGGCCGCGAAATCCGCACCGCGTTTATCGCCGAAAAAGGCAACAAGCTCATCTCCGCGGACTACTCGCAGATCGAGCTGCGCGTGCTGGCCCACATCGCCGATATCCCGCAGCTCAAAAAAGCGTTTGAAGACGGCCTCGACATTCACGCCATGACGGCATCGGAAATGTTCGGCGTCCCCATCGAAGGCATGCCCGGCGAAGTCCGCCGCCGCGCCAAGGCGATCAACTTCGGCATCATCTACGGCATCTCCGCATTCGGGCTAGCGAACCAACTCTCTATCCCGCGCGAGGAAGCCGCCGAATACATCAAGACTTACTTCAAGCGCTTCCCCGGCATCCGCGCCTACATGGAAGAGACCAAGCAGTTCGCGCGCGACAACGGCTACGTCGAGACGGTCTTCGGCCGCAAAATTCACTACCCCGAGATCAACACCAAGAACCCGTCGATGCGCGGCTTCCTGGAACGCGCGGCTATCAACGCGCCGATCCAGGGCTCGGCCGCCGACATCATTCGCCGGGCGATGGTGCGCATGCCCGGCGCGCTCGAAAAGGCCAAGTTGAAGTCGGCCCGCATGCTCTTGCAGGTCCACGACGAACTGATCTTCGAAGCCCCCGAAAAGGACGCCGACAAGGTTATCAAGATCGCGCGCGATGTGATGGAAGGCTCAAGCCTGCCGGCCGTGCAGCTCTCGGTGCCCATCAAAGTCGACGCCCAAGCCGCCGACAATTGGGAAGCGGCGCACTAGCTTATTGCGCCTTCGGTTGCCCACCGCTCCCTGCGGTCGCGGCAACCGGCGCCGTACAATCCTCCGCAATGTTGATGGACGAAGGCGCCAACAAAACCCCATCCGTCATCCCGGCGCAGGCCGGGATCTGTCCATAGTGCCAGGGACGAACACGGATCCCGGCCGTCATGGCGAAGCCATGCTTCGCATGGACGCGGGGATGACGAATTCGGGATTCATAGAGGCGATTGATTGGCTTCGTTCGCTGAGAATTGTCATGGCGCGGATGCCGCGAAGCGGTGGGCAACTGAAGGGCCAACTAGTATGTCTCACGTGGCTGATCCGCACTTTTCAAGTGCGGGCCACTCCGACGGGGACGGCGCTCGCGCCGGGTCGCCTTGCTCCCGGCCCTTCGGGCTGGTTGCGGAGAATAGTACGGCGCCGGATGCGCGAGGCGAAGCCGAAGCGTGGGCATCCGAAGGCGCAAGAAAAAACTTAACTCCCCTGACCGATCGGGAACGTCTTCGTCCACGCCCCGCCGTCGCTGTCACGCGCAGTCACCGTCATCTTGGTCGCGCCGTTGACGTGATAGTCGAAGTTGATCGTCGGGTTCTGCGACATCGTAATCGACCCGGTCATGTTGAAGACCAGATCGTCGCCCTGGCGCACCTCGATGGTGTTGACCATCTTCAGCGGCACATAAAGCAGCGTGATCTGGTCGAGCACCATGCCGGTGTGGTTGGGGTGCGAAAGCGTCAGATGCATCTTCGGGCGCAGCTCGGTCATCGCCTTGGGCGCAGCGCCCAGATGCTCAAGCTTCATCTTGCCCATGTTGGCGGCGATCTCTTTCGGGTCGCCCTGCGGAGGCGCCGAGCAGGAGGCCTGACCGCCCGCGAACTTGGTGTGATGCGAAACCATGTAAAGCGCACCGTCGCTGGCTTCGACCACCGCGCGCGTATCGGTTGCCGAGTTGAAGCGGAAGAGCGACGACAGCGAAACCTCGCTGCGGCCTTCGCCCATCTCGAACTTGGCGGCGACCGGCGAGGGGTTCTCGTCGACGATGAAATAGACGGTCTTGATTGAGCGCCCGTCGGTCAGCTTGGCGTTGATCGATACGGGGACGTGGCTTTGATCTTGCGGCCGGTCAGGAGCCTGGAATTGAATGACGCCGTGACCGTCGAGAATGACGCGTTCGCCGAACACCTCGGGCTTCAGCCAGGTCCAGGCCGTTTCCGCCTGGGCCGCGATGGTCGACAGCCCGAAAGTCGCGACAGCTAAAGCGCCAGCCACACCAAGTTTGAAAATGCGCATGATCGTTCAAGCCCCTAGGCGATCCGAAATTCTGGTTCTGAGGCGTGCATTATTCCGAACACGCCAAAAGCCCGCGCCCCGCGTCCTACGGGGCTCGGCGCGCACTATTCTGCACGAAAGGGGCGGAAGGGGCAAGTTTTGTGGGGGAAACTGGCTGTCAGACATGAAACCAATCCCGTGATCTTAGGCTGTTTGCCGTGCCGTGCCGTGCCGTGCCGTGCCGAACCAGCTAATGACCGATGTGATGGCAGCTTTGCTTTTCAGATCTCATCATCGGCTCCAGATTTGAGATCTGGGTATAGCGCGAGTGTTGGACTCTCAATTCTATCGGACAGGATTGCGTAAATCTCGCCAATAGCCATCAACAAGGCCGCTCGCTCGGTTCCAGAAGTCCTTTCTCGGATATGATAAACTGCCTTGTCCAATTCAGAACTAGTGCTTCTAACAATTTCTAGCAGTTTCTTCGCAACAACTTCTTCCATGCTGACGTCGCTCCTCTCCCCTAGCCATGCCGGCTCTTGAGATCTTCGTTGCGGTTGACCGGTCAAAAAACAGTTGATTTAGATAACGCCTTGCAATCCAGCTTAAATCAACAAAAGCAGATTTGCGTCCAGTCTTTTAATTGCCTAATTTCCTTATGCAAATCCAGACGAGTAAGGTTGACAAGGGAATGGAGGCGATTGCGCCAAACGCGAAAAGGTGGTTCAGTGTAACAAAAACAAAATCATAAAACAGAGCATCAAATAGCGGCTTGTTGCCAAATCGAGGCATCGGATGAAAGCTCGCCAAAGAAATGCGGCTAGCAGCAAAGAATGCCACAGAAAGGCTGAGGAAATACTTTGCTGTTTGCGCCTCCTCTAAATAATGACGCCTGCAAAGAAGCACCAGAAGCAACAATGATAATAGCACTTCAAGCGTGATAAACGCTGGCGCGTTATAAACCGCTTGGCGCATCGAATGGAAATGACCAAACAAAAGCGCGATGCATAGCATCACAGCGGTCGACGTCAGTGCAAATGCAATGGTTCCAAATATCGGAATTCGCCAATCTTTCATTTGCCAGAACATCTCGACTTAACGCCAAGTTTCCTAAAAGAAGTTTGCATTGGTTTCCCAGAGGTGTGACGTGGATTAGTATACTTCGGATTTTGAGCTTTTGTTGACTCCACCCCTATTGCCCCACCGCGCTCCGCCAGCCCGCCGCGATCGCCTCTTGCTCATCGCAGAACCAGCGCTCGCCCTTGGCGGTACTGATGCGCACCTTGTCGTACCAGGGGCTCCACGGCGCGTGATAGATGCGCTCGCCGCCGCGCGAGATGTTGCCCTTGATGGCGCAGCCCGTCGGCGCCACCTGCTTGGCTTTCGCCCAGCGATGCTTGCGGTAATTCCACGCCGGTTCCGCCGTCCGCAGTGACGCCCACACCCCGAGCTTCTGCGCCTTCGCCTGCGCTTCTAAAGCAACGTAAGTGCGCGAGTATTTGACGAACGCCCACGCATGCCCGCACCGCACCATCTCGGCGTTGACGTCGCGCCCGCCGGCAAAACACGTGGCGATCAGCCGGTCGTACTTGTCGGTCTCCTGCGACTGACAGGTGACGGAGCGGTTTCCGATGAGTTTGATGAGGGCGGCGGTCGCGGCCTTACCGCAACTCCAGTTGCCCAGAATACCGCCGGCATAGCGGCCCGGACACGTCTGCGCACTTTCGGGCGCGTCGATCCCTTCAAGCCGGATGCGCCGTCCTCTGATGTCGATCGTATCGCCATCGATGACGCGCGCCGGGCCGGAAATGACCTCGACATGATCCTGACGGGCCCACCCGGTTTGCACGGCGGCAAATGAAGTGAGGCCAACAACCCCGCCGAATGCGAGCGCCAACGCCACCCGCGATCCAGCAAAACGACTCCGACAAAATACACGCATAGGTTGTGTTTATATGATTCGCGAGTCGTCTCAGCGGCCTTTTGATGGCAGCCCGCCATAATCGGTAGGAAATTGGAATCTATGGAAGTTTCGCCTGTTCAGCGGAGTGACTCATACAACCCACAGGCGATGTCGAAAGCTGGATCCTGGCGGCTTCAAGCCGGCATCTGAAGCGTCCCGCTCCAAGTGTTTCTCCGCCTCGTGAATGACCCAGGCGCTGCATGAGCGTGACATAATCCCCGCCTAGCTGTAGGGGAACGGAATGAAAAGGGCCGGCCAGGGGCTTGCAACCAAGCCTCGTTAAGCGCCGCCGCACCGACGGAGAACTCGATGACGCAAGGAAGCCGCCCCCCAGGCTTTGAGAATTTCAGGCCAGGTTCGGAAAATCCGCAGGCCGCTCAGACGCCGCGGACGCGTCCTCCAGGCGCACGCCCGCCAGGTCCGCCGCCGCGTCGTCGTCCCGGGCCGGGAAAGAAGCCGCGCCGCAAGAGTTCCTCCGGGCTCGGTTCGGTCTTGATGTTCATCGGCATCGGGCTGGTCGCCTTGGTGGGCGCCGGGTTGGCGTTTCTCGCCATCGCACCGCCGACCGACTTCATCCGCGATCAACTCGTTGCCCAGGTCCGCGAGCAAACCGGCCGTGAGCTGCGCATTACCGGCAAGACCGGCCTGACCTTCTACCCCTCGCTCGGCTTCACGATGAATAACGTTGCCCTGTCCGCACCGCCGTCGATGGGCGGGCCTCCATTCGCGCGCATGAAAAGCATGACGGTGCAGGTGCGGCTGCTGCCACTGCTGTCGCGCCAGGTCTCGGTCGAGCGTTTCGTCCTCGAAAAGCCGGTGTTCGATTTCCGCGTCGACAAGGACGGCCGCAAGACCTGGGACTTCGCCTCCGCAGCTGCCTTTAACGGCAAGGTGAGACTGGCCCAGGCCGGCGGCTCGGGCACCTTGAACGATGCCGGATCTACTGGCGGCAGCGGCATGGTCAACGTCGCAGCACTCGAAGGTCTTGAGTTGGGCGACGTGCGCATCGTCGATGGACTTGTGCGCTACCTCGACGAGACGACATCCACCAAGCACACCATCGATGCAATCGACGTCACCCTGGCGCTGAAGTCGATCAGCAAGGCGTTCACCGCGGACGGCAACATCACCTATCGTCGCCAGAAAATCGACTTCAACGCCGTGCTCGACGACTTGAAGAAGATCCTCACCAAAGCGCCTGCAGATATCGACGCCAAGTTCAAGTCTGAGCATCTCGACGGCCAGTACTCGGGCAAGATCGATGTCTCCGGCGACCTGCGCCTCGATGGTAACCTCACCGCCGAGAGTGACTCGGTCAGAGACCTCGCCCAATGGCTCGGCTCCCGCCTTCCGCCGGCAACAGGCTTTGGCCCGTTCTCGCTGCAGGGTCGCCTCAAGGCCGACGGTCCGACCTACGAATTGGTCGACACCAATCTCGGTCTCGATGGCGCCACCGGCAAAGGCAGCGTCAAAATCGAAACGGCTCCTGCTCGTCCGAAGATCAGCGGCAACTTCCGCCTTTCCGAACTCGACTTGAACAAGTACCTGCCGCCGGATGGCGAGACTTCAGCGCCTGCCAGACGCCGCGCCCCATCGCCTGCGAACGGTGCTGGCGCAGGTTCCAAAACCAAGCCGGATTCGATCGAGGATCTGATGGATCGCCAGCCCGCAACTCGCGTGCGCGGCTACACCAAGCGCGCCGGCTGGAGCACCGATCCGATCGACCTGACCCCGCTTAGTGCCTTCGATGCCGATCTCGTGCTCGAATTGGGCCAGCTTTTCTACCAGAAGATCAAGGTCGGCAAGTCGCTGTTGAACGTCGATCTCATCAATAGCCTGCTGACCGCCAAGCTCGACGAAATGCAGCTCTACGAAGGCACCGGCAAAGGCATTGTTAAAATCAACGCGCGCCGTCCGATCCCGGCGCTGGGGGCGAACTTCAACCTCTCGAACGTATCGGCTCAGCCGCTCTTGGCGGATGCCGCCGACTTCGACCGGCTGGCTGGAAAAGGACGCGTGCTTCTTGCCATCAAATCGGCAGGCGAGAGCCAGGCCTCACTTATCGGCTCCCTCCACGGTACCGCCAACATCGCCTTCGAGAACGGCGCCGTCGTCGGCGTCAACGTTGCCAAGTGGATCCGCGCACTCCAGCAGGGCCGCTTCAACGATCTGCAGGGCGGCGCCGAAGAGCAGACGGATTTCTCCGAACTGACCGCCTCCTTCAATATCCGCAGAGGCATCGCCACCAACAAGGACCTGAGCATGCTGAGCCCGCTGCTGCGGGTCACCGGCGAAGGCGACATCGCTCTACCGGCGCGCACCGTTGACTACATGGTGAAGCCCAAGCTGGTGGCTAACCTCTCCGGTCAGGGCGGCGCACGCGATGCTGGCGGGTTGGAGATCCCGGTCCGTATCCACGGTCCGTTCGACAACCTCAAGTACACGCCCAATATCGATGCCGACGCGGCTGCCGATACAATCCGCAACCTGGGTCGCCAGTACGGTGGCGAGAAGGCCGGGAAGGTCCTCGATGATCTCCTGGGCGGCGGCAGTGATGGCAGCTCTGATGGGGGCAGCAAAGCCAAGAAGCTACTCGACGGGTTTCTCGGCGGGCGCTGACCCGGCCACCCCAAAAATCTTGAGGTGGGCGAATTTCGCCCCCTCACCTGCCTTCCATCTGCAAAAACAGCTATGAGGCTGACGGCTTGGTGCGCCTTGAAAGGGCCACGCTTTGAAATCCCTTTCGAGACGACTGTGACGACCCAAGTTCCTGTTTCGACACCCCCTTTGAGCCTGTCAGGATTTCGCGGATGGCCGTTGAGCGAACCCATTGGCAAATCAAGTGTAAACGCTGAAAAAATTTTTCAGCCCTGTACGCAAGTTTTTGCTTGCATGCGGGGGCCAATCACATCATAAGGCTCGCCTCCGTTCGTCCACCTGCCCCTAAGGTCAAGGAGAGCCCACAAGGTTCAAAACACCCCAAAGGTAAGGAGCGGGCGGGTCACATCTATCTGCTGGTTGGGGAGGGTCCGATGGCCTATGACGACGCCCTCTTCCAATTGGGGATGGACTTGACTCGTTCAAGCACCGCCCAAGAGGAAGATCTGAACGCAACCTCCATCGAGGAGGTTCGGGAAGAAAGAAAAGACTTCTTTATTGAGCGTGACGGCGTTCGTTTCGCTGGAACACATCTCATCATAGATCTGTTCGGCGCACGCCGGCTCGATGACCTGAAATGGGTTGAAGAAACCTTGAAGCGCTGCGTGGAAGTGGCCGGGGCGACGCTCCTGCACATTCACCTGCATCACTTCACGCCAAATGGTGGAGTAAGCGGCGTAGCCGTTCTCTCCGAAAGCCATATTTCCGTCCACAGCTGGCCGGAAGCCGACTACGCGGCCTTCGACGTGTTCATGTGCGGGGAAGCTAAACCGCACCTCGCCGTCGAAGTTCTGCGCCAGGCTTTCGAAGCCGAAGACGTGGTCGTGAAAGAGCACCAGCGCGGCGAAGAGATGGACGAAATGAAGTGGAAGACGGCAGCTTCGCGCGAAGCCCCGGTCCGCCACATGTTCGTTAGCTCCCAGAAAAAGGCCGCTTGAAGAAGCGCCATCGCGCCTTGCGACCCACAGCAACAGGTCCCGGAAGACAAGCCTCTTCCGGGACTTGCCTGTTTTTGCGTAGTCTTCATTAAGCCTGTCACATAGAACTGGTTATCCTTTCCGGATCGCCACAGCCCGCCAAAGGAATATTTAAAAAAATGAGCGACCGCTGGATCGAAGAAACCTTTCACGCCGATTGGCGCGTGTCGCTGCGTGCTTCCAAAGTGCTCCACGAAGTTAAGACCGAGCACCAGCATCTGGTGATTTTCGAAAACCCCACCTGGGGGACGGTCCTGATGCTCGATGGCGTCACCCAGCTCACCACGTCGGATGAGCACGTCTATCATGAGATGATGGCGCACGTTCCCTTGATGGCGCTCGACAAACCCAAAAGCGTCTTGGTCGTGGGCGGCGGTGATGGCGGCGTTCTGCGCGAAGTCTTGAAACACGACAGCATCGAGCGCGCCGTCCTCGTCGAGATCGACAAAGAGGTCATCGACACCGCGCTCAAATATTACCCCGGCATCCCGCAGGATGCTTTCAACGATCCACGCACCGAAGTCGTCATCGCTGACGGTCTGAAATACGTCGCCGAAACGAAAGAGCAGTTCGACTGCATCATCGTCGACTCGTCTGAGCCAATCGGCCCTTCCGCAGTGCTCCACACCAAGGAATTCTTCGCCGACTGCAAGAAGGCCCTGACGAAGGGTGGCATCTTGGTGACCCAGAACGGCTTGGCGCAGCTGTTTCCCGATCACCTGGCCGGCACCACCCGCATCTTCGCCTCGCTCTTCAAGCGCGTCGCCCCATACATCTGCCATCAGCCCTGCTACTTCGGCGGCATGTTCGCACTGAACTTTGCCACCGATTCCAAGTCGGTTCTGAAGGTCGACGAAAAGATCCTCGCCAAGCGTGCGCGCAAAGGCGTGACGGGTGCCATGAAATACTACACCCCTGCCGTCCACGTCGGCGCATTCGCCTTGCCAGCCGACATCGCCCGCGTTGCCGAAGAGGCGATCGAAGCCGGGCGCGCTGGCGATGACCGCGGCTATGTGCACGAGACGGCGCAACCTGCGATACCGAAGCCGGCAAAAAAGCCAGTCGCGAAAAAAGCAAGAAGCCCGGCGAAGAAACCGGCTGCTTCCTCGAAGCCACCAGCCAAGAAACCAGGCGCGACCCGACGCAAAGCCAAATCCGCCAAGTCGGAGAGCTAAGTCACCAAGGACAGGGTGTCGTTGTTAGACATTTCCCGCCAACGGCACAAAAACGTTGAAACAAAAAAAGCGGCCCGAAATCTCGGACCGCTTTTTTTGTTTGTTAGCAGCGCTTCAGTTCAGAAAAGGCTGAAGGGCCTGAACGCTCAAATATCCGCGCCGAACGACACCGGGCGCTGAGCTTGCGGCTTCGAACGGTTTTGGTTCTGCCGGTTTGCGCCGCCGCGATGATTGCGGTTCGGACGGTCGCTGCCGGAAGCGTTGCCATTGGCCTGGCGATCGCCTGCGTGGCTGCGGCGGTTACGTCCACCTTCGCGTCCACCCTCTGAGCGGTCTTCGCGACCGCCTGCTGGATCGCGCCGCGGACCCTTGTTCCATTGCGTTGGACGCTCGGAGCGCGCACCACGTTCGCCACGAGGCTCACCGCGCTCGTTTCGTTCACCGCGAGCCTCGGCCGACCGGCGACCGCCTTCAGCACCAAACTCGCCAGCGCCGCGGCGTTCGCTGCGGTAGCCGTGACGGTCATCGCGCTCGCCGCGACCACGATCATTGCGTTCGCCGCGATTATTGCCACGGTTGCCTTGCGGCCGCGGCCCCTTGCGGTTACCACCGTTTGCGCTTTGCTCATTCCGACGCGCGTTTGCCTCCGCCGGACGTTCCGAGCGGTTGCCGCGATCACCGTCTGCGTCGCGTGGGCGGCGTTCCGGCCGCGCACCGGCCGCATCGCCCGCATGTCTTTCTAAGCCCTGCCCGTCACCATGCGGGCCACGCTGACGGCTTGCTGGCTGCGGGTTGCCTTCACCCTGCGACCGGCCTTCACCATCGCGCCCGCGAGAGCGCGAACGTTGGGGCCTTTCAGAGCGCTGCGAGCGATCCGGACGACCACCAGAGCCACCGTTGCGGCTACGTTGCGGTTCCGGCTGCGCTTCAAGCGTCTCGTCGCCGCGGCGATCTTCGCTTGGAATTTTCTGACGCGTGATCCGTTCGATATTGCGCAGCAGATCGCGCTCACCGACATCGCAAAGCGAGATCGCCTGGCCCGAAGCACCTGCGCGAGCCGTCCGGCCGATACGGTGAACGTAAGCCTCCGGCACTTCCGGCAACTCGAAGTTGACGACGTGCGAGACGCTATCGATGTCGATGCCGCGCGCTGCAATATCAGTCGCAACAAGTACCTTGATGTCGGAGCGCTTGAACGCATCGAGCGCCTTTTCGCGCTGACGCTGGCTCTTGTTGCCATGGATCGCAGACGCGTTGATGCCGGCAAGCTCCAGGTGACGCGCGACACGGTCTGCGCCGCGCTTCGTGCGCGTGAAGACCAGCGTGCGCTCCATCGACTGATCGCCAAATAGTTCGACAAGCAGCGCGCGTTTCTTTCGCGCTTCGACGTGGATGATCTTCTGCTCGACGCGGTCGGCCGTTTTCGAAACCGGCGTCACGGAGACTTTGACGGGGTTCTTGTTGAGGAGCTCTTCGGCAAGCCCGGCGATTTCCTTCGGCATCGTCGCCGAGAAGAACAGGTTCTGCCGTTTGCGGCTCAGCCGGTTGGCGATCTGCCGGATAGGTTTGACGAAGCCCATGTCGAGCATCTGGTCGGCTTCGTCGAGAACGAAGATTTCCGTTCCCGAAAGATCCACCGTCCGCTCAGCGACATGGTCGAGCAGGCGTCCAGGCGTCGCGACGATTACATCGACACCGCCGGCCAGATTCTGGATCTGCTTGCGGATATCGACACCGCCAAAAATGACGGCGACTTTGAGGCCCATGAACTTCCCATAAGTGCGGAAGCTCTCAGCGATTTGCGAAGCCAGTTCGCGGGTCGGAGAAAGGACGAGCGCGCGGCAGCCTTTCCGCATCGGCGGCTTGGTATTTTCTGCCAATAGGGTCAGGATCGGCAATGCGAACGCCGCGGTCTTGCCGGTGCCCGTCTGCGCGATGCCGAGAAGGTCGGAGCCTTCGAGAATTGCAGGGATCGCCTGCGCCTGGATCGGCGTCGGCGCGCTATAGCCTTCGCGCTCAAGCGCCTTAAGGATTGGCGAAGCGAGGCTTAGGTCTTTGAATGTCATTCGGTCTTTGTATTTCCAAAAATGCGCCATGACGCCGATGGCCGGGAAGTCTCAAACTTCCGGTCGGAGTCGCGTCAGGCGGGTTCATCTCCACAAGGCTTGGGAAGCGCGAAATGTTTGGGCGCGCTTGAGCTGGCCTGAGAGAATGGGGACGCCCCGCGTGTCCTGGGCTGTCAGATGAATTGGTTCGCGGCTGGCTCAACTGGGGGCAACTTGGAACCGGGATCATTGGTTTCCCGGCTCATTCACAAGCCCTTCACGCGGCTGGAGCGCCGAAATCGCATCGAAGCGATGCGCCGTTCCTCTCATGCTGCGGCGCACAAGTCAATGAAATCCTGATGTGCAGGGTCAAATTGCCTTTATGCGGCGCCAAAGCGCCACGTCCGGACTACTTCCGCAACTTGTTCGACATCACTGCGATCGTGCGCGCATAAACGTTGGCGCGGTTCCATTCCTTAATCGCCGCATAGTTCGCCGTGCCCGGGTCCCAACTGCCGCCGCGCTTCCAGCCATGCGCGCGCAGGAAGTTCGCCGTCGAAGCGAGGATATCGGGAACGCTGCGGCGCAGATCGCGGCGGCCGTTACCGTCATAGTCGACCGCATAGGCGTCATAAGAGGCCGGCAGAAACTGCACCTGGCCGATTTCGCCAGCCCATCCGCCACGCATTTGCTTCGGGCTCATGTCGCCGCGCTGAACGATGCGCATGGCTGCATGCAGATGCCGCTTGAAGAAAGCAGACCGGCGGCAATCGTAAGCAAGCGTCGCGATGGCCTGGATGATTGAATACTTGCCCGCGCCGTCGCGACCGAAATTCGTCTCCAGTCCCCAAATCGAGACCAGAACCTCAGCTGGCACGCCGTAGCGCTTTTCGATGCCCGCCAGAAGCCTGCGATGCTTGGCAAGTTTGCCGCGCGCCTTCTTCATCAGGTACGACCCGACGCGTCGCTTATAAAACTGGTTAAAGCTCAGCTTGAAGGAATGCTGCGAGCGGTCGCGCTTGATCACCCGGCGGTCGTAGCTGACCCCGCTGAGCGCCCGTTGCAGCGTCTTGTTCGAGATGCCTTTGGCGCGCGCTTCGGCTTTGAAGTCTTCCAGCCACGACTGAAATCCAGCCGAGGTCTTGCCGCACTTCGCAGCGAGCGCCGGTTGCGATCCAGCCGCGCCGAGCAGGACGCCCGTCATGACGGCGATAGCGACGCCTTGCGTCAAAAGTCCCCTGATGGCGAAAAGCTTCTTGATACTCATGATCGACTCCTCTTTTCGCTGATGTTTTTCGCGAAGGTTGTAGCCAAACAAAGGCGCATGCAACCTATGCCGCATCGCCGCACGCAAGGCCCGCCACTTTGAGCCCCCGCCAAACGACAAACGGCCGGTTTTGCAACAACCAGCCGTCCGCAATGGGTTATGAGCAGTGAAGGGTAGGCGGCGGAAGCGCTTAACCGCGGTCGAGACCCTGGGCTTCCAGTTCGCCCAGATACTTGGCCCAAAGCTCGTCCTTCTCCTGCAGCAGCGTATCCAGATAGCTCCAGGCGAAAAGACCGGTGTTGTGACCGTCGTCAAAGTGGATCTTGACGGCATAATTGCCGACCGGCTGCAGCTGCGTGATCTTCACGTTCTTCTTTTTCGCCACCGTCACGCGCTGGCTTTCCGAATGCCCCTGGACTTCTGCCGAAGGGCTCATCACGCGCAGCATTTCTGCCGACAACGCACCTTCAGCTCCGCCTTCGAAGGCGACGTTGAGCGACGCGCCATCGTCAGCAAGATCGAGCTTCGGCGCCTTGAGACCATGGCCGGAAACGTTCTCGACCTCCGCCCAGATGTGCGCGGCGATATCGCGGTAGATTTGCGCATGCGGGCTGTCGGGCGCCGTCGCCGTGATCGGCTGACCGGTATCAGACTTCTCGCGGATCTCCATGTGCAGCGGCACACCGCCCAGGAACGGCACTGAGAGCTTTTGTGCTTCGATCCGCGCACCGCCATGACCGAAGATGTGGCTTTCTTCTCCGCATTTGGGGCAGACGAACGTGCTCATATTCTCGACGATCCCCAGCACCGGCACGTTGACCTGCTGGAACATCGCCAGACCCTTGCGCGCATCGATCAGCGCGAGGTCCTGCGGCGTCGAGACGATCACCGCACCTGAAAGCGGCACCTGCTGCGCCATCGTCAGCTGAACGTCGCCCGTGCCCGGCGGCATGTCGATCAGGACCACGTCAAGCTCGCCCCATGCAACCTGGAACAGCATCTGCTGCAGGGCCTGCACGACCATCGGACCACGCCAGACGATCGGCGTTCCTTCTTCGACCAGGAACCCCATCGACATGACCTTCAGCCCGTAGCCTGAAAGCGGATTGACGATGTTGCCTTCCGCAGCCGTCGGGCGACCGGTAATGCCAAGCAGACGCGGCTGCGACGGCCCGAAAATATCAGCGTCGAGAATACCGACCTTGAGCCCGATCGCCTGCAGTCCGAGCGCGAGGTTAACCGTCGTCGTCGACTTGCCGACGCCGCCCTTGCCGGATGCGATCGCGATCAAATGTTTGACATTGGGGACGCCATCCTGTTTGGCGCCGGCTCCCGCCTGCGGACCTTTCGGAGCAGCACCCGCGCCACCGCCGGATTGTCCGGCCATTCGCGCGCGCGCCTCTGCAACCCGGGGATGCTCGCTGACGTTGCTGCCTGCCCCAGTACCGGCAACCGGCGAGGCGGACGCGCCTGGCGCGGCTTCAGCCGTCAGCACAGCGGTCGCACCCGCGACACCTTCAATGTCTGCGACGACTTTCTGCGCCGCCTGTCTCAGCGGCTCCAGCTCCTCGGCTTTTTCCGCCGGAACGGTGATGGAGAAATAGACGCGGCCGTCTTTCTGCATGATTTCGGAAACGAGGCCGAGATCGACGATGTTACTTTCAAGATCGGGGCCTTTAACACGGCGTAATTCAGAAAGGATCAGATCCTTCGAAACGGACATTCGTATGCTCTCTCCTGGGGAGTTTCACGTCGCATTATCGCCGGTCCCTCGTCATGCGAACACAACTGCCAGCTTGCGGATCGTGAAGGGATGGGTTCCCCTGCATTCTGACAGAACGGCGCGGCGAAGTCACGATGCTCCACGTTGTAATCTTGACCTACCTGATAAGGTATAAAATGTGGTATGCCAAGTGCCGCAGTTGAAGCCGGCGATGGTAGAAGTCCGCCAGTCCTTCAAACGCCCATTCCGCCCAATGGAGCACGAGTTTGCACGAGCCTTTGAAAGAGTTTGCAGTCCGCCCGACGCCTGACGATCCCGCCTTGTCGCAGACCGTCGCCGGCATCGACCACGAAGGCCGCGAAGTCGAAACCGTCGTCGTCACCGAAAAAGCGATCACGCTGTTCCTTAACGGCCGTGAGATCGTCACCATGATGACGATCGGCGACCATCCGTTCCTGCTCGCCGTCGGCTTTCTCCTGAACCAGGGCATGCTGCGCGACGACGACGAAATCACGGGCATCGACTACGACGAGGACATCGCCACCGTTGTCGTACGCACCGCGCGCGAAACCGATTACGAGGAAAAGCTTAAAAAGAAGGTCCAGACATCAGGCTGCGCCCAAGGAACTGTCTTCGGGGACTTGCTGGACGAACTGGAAGGCATCGAGCTTTCAAAGACGGCCCGCCTCAAGACATCCTGGCTTTATGGTCTGACCAAGAAGATCAACACCGAGCCAAGCCTTTATCTGAAGGCCGGAGCGATCCACGGTTGTGTTCTGTGTCAGGAGGATCGCCCGCTCGTCTACATGGAAGACGTCGGACGCCACAACGCCATCGACAAGATCGCGGGCTACATGTTTTTGAACAACGTCGCGCCTGACGACAAGATCTTCTACACCACCGGGCGTCTGACCTCGGAGATGGTAATCAAGTGCGTCAAGATGCGGATCCCGATCCTCGTCTCCCGCTCCGGCTTCACCGCCTGGGGCGTCGACCTCGCCCGCGAAGCCGGACTGACCTTGATCGGCCGGGCCAGAGGCAAGCGCTTCGTTTGCCTGTCCGGGATCGAGCGGGTCGAATTCGATGCGGACGCCGACGCCTTCGAAGAAGAAGATAAGAAGCACGCCCGCAAGGGCAGCCAAGCCGGGGACGACTGACGCGCAATGGTTATCTCGAAAGACGCAATCACCGGAGTTCTGTTGGCAGGCGGCCAATCGCGGCGCATGGGCGGTGGCGACAAGGGGCTGCTTGAGTTAGCCAGTCGGCCGATGCTGGCCCGCGTGCTTGATCGCTTCGCGCCGCAGGTTGGCCGCGTGGTGTTGAACGCCAATGGCGATCCCGCGCGGTTTTCGGCATTTGGATTGCCCGTCACCGCCGATACGATCGAAGGCAGTGTCGGCCCCTTGGCAGGTGTTTTAGCCGGGATGCGGTGGGCGGCAAAAGAAACGCCTGCTGCGACGCACATCGCCACAGCCTCGACAGATGCCCCGTTCGTGCCTCTCGATCTTGTTGTAAAGCTGGCGCAAGCGCTTGAAAATAGGAATGAAAAGGTCGTTCTTGCGGCGTCGGGCGGTCACAAACATCCCGTCATCGGACTTTGGCCGGTGGAGCTTGCCGATGATCTTGAAGCCGCTCTCAACGATGGTGTGCGCAAAGTGCTGCATTGGACGGATCGGCATGGTACTTTGGAAGTAGACTTCCCGATCGCCAAAGTCGGTGAGTTGGAATTCGACCCGTTCTTCAACGCCAATACGCCTGAGGAACTGGCCGAAGCCGAAGCGCTTATTAAGGCTGGCGAGGGGCTGAACTAGCCTTCGAACCGGCTCCGAGGAATTGGGTTACACCAACACCGGTTTACCGAGTGTTGGGCGAAGACAAAGATCTCCAACATCGGCTTGCCGAGTGTTGGGCCTAAATAAAGAGCTAAAGATGCGAACGCGGTACGGCGCACCTATCATCGGAATTGCAGGCTGGAAGAAATCCGGCAAGACAACGCTGACGATCCGCCTCATCGAAGAGTTCACGCGGCGCGGCCTCAAAGTGGCCTCGTTGAAACACGCGCATCACGAGTTTCAGGTCGATAGCGGCGAAACCGATTCCGCCCGCCATCGCCGTGCCGGTGCCGCGCAGGTCGCCGTCGTGTCTGCAGCTCGCTGGGCGCTCATCACCGAACTGAATGATGCGCCAGAACCCAACTTCGAGGAAATCGTCAATACGCTCGACCCTTGCGATCTGGTGATCGTCGAAGGCTACAAATCGGCCGCTATTCCCAAAATCGAAGCCCGCCGAGAAGCATCCATCACCCGCAGGCCGTTGGCCGGAGATGATCCGCTCATCTTTGCCATCGCCGCCGACCACGCGGTGGAAGAGGCGAAGCTGCCCGTCTATTCCCTCGACGATATCGAACCGCTGGCCGACCTGATCGAAAACCGGTTCGGTCCCCTTGAGGCCCATATCACACCACCAGCCGAAAGCATCAGTTCCAAACCGGCATTGTTGGAGCAGGACGACGAATGATCCGCGCGGCGGTTTCCCTGACTTACTTCTTTGCAGCCTTCACCGCCGGATCGATCGTGACCGGCCACGCTGCAAATGATCCGCCGATCGTTCCAGGCATGGACCCAGGCGGGCCGGCCATTGCACTGATCACCGATGGCATCGACTACACCGATCCTGAAATCGCCAAGCGCCTGGCCCGCGATGGCGAGGGCGAACTCATCGCCTTCGATTTCGTCGATGGCGACATCCACCCCTTTGCCGCAGCAGATGAAACCACCGGCACCAATGCCGCCAAAATCTTGCTTGCTGCCCATCCGAACGCACGCCTTGTGATTGCACGGGTGGATCGAAACCAGGCCGCATCAATCGCAAAAGCGATGCTCTTCGTCAGTAGAACGCCAGCGAAGGTCGCGGTGATAACTGACCAGGGCCTGTCTGGAGATCATCTCGCGATTGTCAAGAAAGCAGCATATCGGACGAAAAAGATGGCCTTCGCGGTTCCGGCAAATGAGAGCCTGAAGATGCCCAGAAACGTGTTTATCGTTGTGCCGCCTTCCAATGCGCTTGACCCGCTTGCAGACAACACCCAGGCTTTGATGGAAAAGGCAGCTGCATTGTCTTGCCTCATCGAAAAGGGTGTCCGGGTTGCCAATTTGGCCAAACAGCCCAATGCCTCTGTTGCAAGCTGTCAACCGTAAAAGCGCATTCACTCACTTGGCGGAAACGTAAGAACCAACTTGAGGGCTACTCATGACCGACGATTTCGACATCTTCAATTTGGACCAGCCCCCCAACTTCATGAACCGCAAGCAGCGGCGGGCGGCGGCCAAGACGGAAGGCAAGCTCGACACCATGGGCTTCCTCAAACTGGCCGATAAATTCATCGACGTCGCCAACCGCGAAAACAAGACCTACAAGGCCAGCGACGTGCAGATGGCGCTGCTATTCGCGGCCGCCCGTTACAACGCACACGTTGCCAAGAACGTGCTCGATGTCGAGAACCACGAAGAGTTCGTCAAGGAGATGACAGGGCAGTACCAGGAAATGCTGCGCCAGCACCTCGGCGACGAAAGCCTGGAACATAAGCAAGACGACGCCGGCGAAAGCTGACGGCCGGGCACCACGAGTTTTCTGAATTGTCTAACTGATGATGTGTGTCGGAAAACCGAGGCGCAGTTCAGCTTTTCGCTTCAGGCGGCTGCGAAGAATTCTCTTCATCGAACTCGGCGAGCATTTGCGCGTCTTCCTGCTTGACTGCCGCGCCACACGCAGCACCGGCCCCGCTTGAAGCATCCGCGGCAGCGTGATCGGCCGCATCGACTTCGGCAGCGTCGACCGCCGCGACCTCGGCGCCGTCAGCTTCAGCCTGACCCTCAGCGCTTTCTGCAACGGCAACGGCCTCCTCATCGGACGCTGCTTCTGCAACCGCCTCCGGCTCGCGACCTAACGCTTCCCACTCGGCGACTTCGGCATCATCAAGGAAACCGCGGCCATACTGGTAAGCCGTCTTCAGCATGCCCTTGGGCACACAAACGGCGGCGTCGGTATAGTCCTCGCAGTAGTCGTCGAGCCCATCCATGTTGGCGAGGACGGGGTTGGAGACCCAAAGCTTCCTGAGCGCTTTGTGCCGCGCGTCGCTCGACACGTCGTTACCCATGAACTGCGTGTAGTCGGACTCGTAATCGAGCTTTTCGAAATCGAAATCGGCGAAGTCTTTCAGCGGTTCGGCGTCTTCGCTCGACACTGGCTGTTGATCTTCACCGGCAACAGCTGTCGCGGCATTTGACGGATCGCTTGGGTCGCGTGCGAGGGGAGCCTCGTCTGCGGCTTCGACAACAGCCTCTGCGCGATCGTCTTCGAGGCCGCGCTTGCGCCGCGACCATCGCTCAAGAAACGAAACCTGCTGTGAAGCCTTGTCCGTCATCAACGATCCCTGCGCCCATCATCGGGCACTTCGCGATCCTTGCCGTTGGTCGCGGGTGTCTCATAGGGCGAACCTGAACGCTCGCGCAGGGAAATGATCGGCTCTTGTCCGAACTTATATTCCTCAGCCTGCGTATGAGGCTGCCGCTTGCGCTTATAGAAGGTCTCTTCCCGGTGATGCATCTTAATGAACTCGCGAACGACTTCCACGAGCCGGTCGGGCATCGCGACGCCTTCGACGCTATCAAAACCAACATCGCCATGCGACTGCGCCTCGAACGGCGACACAGTCACCAGATGAACATCGACCGGCCAGTCGCGGGCCGCATCGGGGTCCTCTCTCAACACCACGTAAACGGAGGGTTCGCCATTCGCAAGATTGACCTGATAAGCGGTCGTTTCTTTGCGATGGAGTTCGAGATTCAGCGTCGCGGCATGGTATAGAATATTCTTGCCGTCTTTGCGCAACTCTCGCCAGGAACTGATTTGGGGAGCGTCGAGAAAGACACTCACCGGTCTCCAGCGATAGGCTTGCCAAGGATGCCCGATGTGTTCACGGGCAACGACGACACCGATAGAAATCAAGCTGGCAGAAGCCATTCGAGAGTTCACCTCTGCTTCAATATGTCGTAGACGATAGTCCTACGCCAGAAGTCGACCTTAGTTGAACTTTCCGAATCTTTAAAGGGGGTCGTGGCGCGAGGGCAGAAATTCTGTTTTTTTCTGAACGCCTTCTGAGCCGTGTCAGTCGAGGAGAATGATCTTTTGAAGAACTATACTTCAGCGCCGGACCGCCTCTTTGTCTGTAATTGTCAGCGTACGATGGAAATCGACGGCGCTAAACTGGCAAAAGGACTCGGTCAGGACGAGGCATTGCCGGTTCATCAGGAACTCTGCCGGGCCGGAATCGAGACAGTTGAAAAGGCCCTCGACGGAGACGGATGTATACATATCACTTGCACGCAAGAGGCGCCGCTCTTCGCCAGCCTTGCCGACGAAATGGACTCGCAGGCTGAACTGCGCTTCACCAACATTCGCGAAACGGCGGGCTGGGCCGAAAATGGCGCCGACGCCGGTCCCAAAATGGCCGCGCTGATTTCCGAGGCGTCGTTTGCGCCGGAAATGACCGCGTCGATCACCCTCAAGTCGGAAGGCATCTGTATCGTCTACGGCTCCGGTCAGCAGGCGCTCGAAGCTGCAGAGCGCATCAAGGATCGTCTGTCGCCAATTCTTGTTCTTGCCGAAGCAGGTGACGCCATCCCACCGGCGCGTGCCGAGTTCCCAATCTTCTCCGGCCGCATCAAAGCCGCGCAAGGGGCGTTAGGCAACTTCCAGGTCACGATTGAAAAATGCGCGCAGGTCCAACCCTCCTCGCGCCAGGGCTTCACCTTCGACGACGCTGTTCCCCGGCAATCGTTTGACTGCGATTTGATCCTCGACCTGAGCGGCGGCACGCCACTGTTTACCGGGCACGATCGTCGCGATGGATATCTGCGAGTCGATCCGGGCGATCCGGCCGGCTTGGCCAACGAACTATTCGACTTCGTCGATCTGGTCGGCGAGTTCGAAAAGCCGCGCTACATCTCTTTCGATGCCGGCATCTGCGCGCATTCGCGGTCTGGCCTCGTCGGCTGCACCAACTGTCTTGAGGTTTGCCCGCTCGGCGCCATTTCCCCCGGCGGCGATGCCGTCAGCATCGATCCGGCCATCTGCGGCGGCTGTGGCAACTGCGCTTCGGTTTGCCCGACGGGAGCAGCAAGCTATGCCCTCCCCTATCGCAGTGATTTCCTGAAGCGCACATCGGTGCTGCTCGACGCCTATACGAAGGCCGGCGGCAACAACCCCGTCCTTCTTGCGCACGACGAAAAACATGGCGCCGAACTGATCGCAGCGATGGCCCGTTTCGGCCGCGGCTTGCCCGCCAACGTCATTCCGATGGCGCTCAACAGCGTCATGTCGCTCGGACACGACATGATGGCCGCAACGCTGGCACTGGGTGCCGGACGCTTCTTCGTCCTGGCGTCTCCCAAGCATGCCGAAGAGCTCGACTCGCTGACGCGTCAGTCGGGCCTCGCCAACAACATGCTCGAAGCGCTCGGATATGACGGGCCACGTGTCGAGGTTCTTGCCGAAGTCGATCCCGATGCCGTCGAAGCTGTCCTTCATGACGCTGCACCGCTTCAGCCAATGCCGTCACATCGCCTGACGGGCGTCGGGACCAAGCGCGAAGTTGCACGCTCAGTCTTCGCCCAATTGCACCAGGATGCACCCAACCCGCAAGATATCATCGCCTTGCCGGCCGGCGCCCCTTATGGCCGTCTCGCCATTGACGTCGAAAACTGCACCCTGTGCTTGTCATGTGTGGCCGCCTGCCCGGCCAATGCATTGCGCGACAACCCAGACAAACCGCAACTCGCGTTTGTCGAGCAGGCCTGCGTCCAATGCGGCATCTGCGTCGCGACATGTCCGGAGAAAGTCATCGCGCTTGAGCCGAGATACAACTTCACCAGCCAGGCGCTGTCGCCGGATGTCATCAAGTCCGAAGAACCGTTCCACTGTATCGAGTGCGGTAAGGCGTTCGGAGCCAAGTCGTCGATCACTAAGGTCGTCGACAAGCTGCGCGGCCATTCGATGTTCAAGGATGAAAACCAGCTTCGCCTGATCCAGATGTGCGACAACTGCCGGGTCGTCGCGCTGGCGACGTCAAAGAACGATCCGTTCTCGATGGGCGAGCGCCCGCGCGTCCGCACGACCGACGACTATTTGAACGAAGGTACCGACACAAACCCGGCCAACGGCAAGAAGCCAAGCGACTTTCTGAGCTAGGCGGAAGGTGAACGAGGCTTCGTCAACTGAGGCACCGGACCACCACGCCAACACATCAGCCAACTCTGCAACCCAAGCCGGTTGGCCGGCACTATCGGGCGGCGTCACTAGTCAATGGCGCACGTTGCCCGTGTCGCTGGTGTAAGCCTGCTGCGATGTCTCACTCGTCCCGTTCGTAATGACGACCGCGGCGCCGGTGATGACGACCAGAGCGACAATGCTGATCAAGAAAGCTTTCATTGGTCTTTTCCTTTGTCTTCCGGTTCAGCTGCCTGGCCCTCAGCGCCTTGCGCGGCCGTGGCAATCTTCAGATACGCTACCAGCGCATCGCGTTGCGATTTGTCCGTCATCTTCTGCAGAGGCATTTTCGAGCCTGGAGTGAAGTGCTCCGGACCCAGTTCGAAAAGCTTGCCGACCGTCGTCTCATCCCAAACGATATCAAGATGTTTGAGCGCTTCTGAATAGGGGTAATCGGGTAGCGCCGCGATTTTCCGCCCAAACAACCCATAGAGCGTCGGCCCGGCGCGGTTTCTGCCGTCCTTTTTGAGCGTATGGCAGACGCTGCATTTTCGCGCGAATTGGATGCGCCCCTGTTCGACGGGATCGTCACCGGTTTCGGACACCTGGAAGCGTCTCGGGAACGGGCTGTCGACGGCATCGAAAGGTTCGCGCGGCGTGATCGTCCACAGCGTCACGAAATCATCGAGCCCGGCGATGTAGAGCTTCGATCCGCCCGGTGCAAAAGCAAGCCCCCACACCGGACCGTAAGGGTTCTGATATTCCTCGATCGCTTGAAAGTCGCCGCTGCGAAAAACGTTGACGGTCCCATCGCCACCACCGGTCGCGATCAGGCCCGGCTGCCGCGTCACATCAAGCGACAGGATCGGCCGGTCAGCCTTGCGCAGTTCCGCGACGATCTTCCCGCTTTCGACATCGACGACCGCAGCCGTGCCATCAAGCGCGCCGAAAACGAGCTTGCCGGGAGCATCCGGCAGCCGCTTGAGGACGTTGATCCCCCAGCCGTGCTTATGAACGGGTCTGATGAATTCGCCGGTGTCGGTCTTGAAAATTCGCAGAGCGCCATCGTAGCTCGCGGTAAAGACGCGCGAACCGTCTTTGGAGAATTGTACGGCGTTGACCGGCCCCTTATGCTCACTAAGAACCGGCCCGGGCTTCAGCGTCTTCAAGTTCCACAGCCGCGCCGTCCGATCCCAGCTCGCGGTCGCGGCCCAAGTTCCGTCGTCGGAAACCGCAACGCCAACGACCTTCGCCGTATGGCCTTCAAAGCGATGCACCCGCTTGCCGGTCTCAAGATCCCACACCCACAGCGCGCCATCGTCTCCCGCCGCCAGCACCTGCGATGACCCCGGCACAAACGCCACCGCGTTGACGGCACCCTCGTGCTCATCGAAACGATGTAAGAGCTTGGCAGCGTCTCCCGACACATCCCCCGATACATCCCATGCCATCATGGCGTAGTCGAAGCTGCCTGTCAGCGCGACGCGGCGCTTGGGATCGGCACTGACGGCCTTCACGGGTCCTCCGTGTCCGACGAGGAAACCTCTCACGGTAAGGTCCGCCTTGTCCGGGGCCTTGGCCACGCGTTTCACGGTCTCCGCGCGCGCCTGAGCCAGAACCGCCATGGGGTCAAGCGCTTCGCAGGCCAGACAAAAGCTCGCTGCGAACGCCACGGCGGTCTTGTGCCCAAAGCTCTCAGTACAAAGCCGCAAACCCATAGCTCACCGATATTTCCGGTTATTCGGCAGGCGTCGGCCTCGCCGACGATCCTGTCGAACGATCTGGGTCGCGCTCCAGTTCCTCTTCGACCCAAAGACTATGGTGTTCTTTTGCCCAGTTAAGGTCAACGTCGCCAGTGCCCATCGCTTCGAACGCACCTTCCATACCGATCGATCCGATATAGATATGGGCGATGATCACCGCCATCAGCACCAGCCCGACGATGCCGTGCCAGACCGTGGCAAGCTGCTGCTCTTCGTTGGCCGAAAGGTTGGCTGGCAGGTCGAAGCCCAAGCCATTGAGGAAGGCGAACGTCTTTCCGAAAAACGGCAGTTCGTAAGGCATCAGCAGCTGCAGTCCGGATAGGCTCAGCGACAATCCGCCAAGCATCACCAGCCAAAACAGAACCTTCTGCCCGGCATTGAATTTCTTGGCCTCCGGATGACCGCCACCCAAAATGCCACCGCCTTTGAGGAACCAAACCAGATCGCGCGGATGCGGGAAGTTATACCAGACCCACGTCGCAAAGGTCATGACGAGGCCGACCATGAACGCGAAGGCGACATAGCTGTGCAGCCATTTCCCAGTCGCCGCGATCGCCGCAAAAGCCTCTTTGCCGACGACCGGGATCAGCACATACCGCCCGTAAAGAATATTAAGTCCGCTGAGCGCCAGAATGATGAAGGACGTCGCCAGCAGCCAGTGTCCGATGCGCTCGAAATCAGTAAAGCGTTCGATCGTCACGCCAGCCCGGCCATGTTCGATTTTGATGCGGCCGCGGATAAGGAAGAACAGGGCGAGCAACACAATTATGCCGCCGAGGAGGTAAGAGCCATATACGGGGAGCGGACCGTTCTGCACCGCGCGCCAGGTCTCGCCCGATGAATCGACCAGGATGCCCGCCTTCTTGTCGGGGATCGAAACCGTGCCCTGCACGCCGCGACGCAGCTCTTTCCAAAGTTCCGGGTCGTAGCTTCCGCCTTCCTGCGGCACCGTTTGCGGTGGGCCTCCGGCATTGACCGCGTTCTCTGGTGGGCGGACGTTTTGTGCATCCGCGGAAAGCGTCAATGCCGGCATGGCCGCCAAGACCAGAAGCGCCACAAACAGGAAGCTCGCCAACACCTTCGCGCTTCCGCCTAACATCTTGGACCTGTGCATCTCGCTCTCCTGTCCGCATTTCCGGCAGCTTCGTGCGCGTTCGCGGCTTGAGTTTGATTGGCTTTCTTTTTGAGGGGCGCTGTTTCCGCTTGGGCCTTGTGACGACCTCACCCTCGCATGCGTGTTCTTTTGCGCCTTCGTTATCGTCGACCCGACTGTAGCAGCGTGCGCTCGCGCAGCTCTTCACGCTGTGCCTCGCTCAAGGGCTGATCCTTCTTCCCTGTATAGACGCCGGGCGTGTGTTCGATCGGACGCCCCTGCTCGGCTTCCCGGCAGCCACCAAGACCTGCCACCAGCGCGCAGGCAACGATAACTTTCAAAGCTGTTCGATGAGTCATTCCAGTGCGATCTCCAGCCACTAACGCCATCAAGGCTCCAATCCCCTCGTTTGGATATTCCGACGGGCGCCGGGACGAAACAGGGCGGCGAATGCCGCCCTGCCAGATTTTCTAAAACGTCAGCGTTCCATCCAAGACCTAGCCGGCCTGGCCAGGATAGGCCTTGCCCCAGCCCCAGGCGCCACTGCCGAAGCCGCGGGCAACAACACGCTCGCGATAGATGTTCGACACCTGGTCGCCGTCGCCGGCCAGAAGCGCCTTCGTTGAGCACATTTCTGCGCACAACGGCAGCTTGCCTTCGGCCAGACGGTTGCGGCCGTACTTCTTGAATTCGGCGTCCGAGAAGTTCTCTTCCGGACCACCCGAACAGAAGGTGCACTTATCCATCTTGCCGCGAGAGCCGAAGTTGGACGCTTGCGGATACTGCGGTGCGCCGAATGGGCAGGCGTAGAAGCAGTAACCGCAGCCGATGCACAGATCCTTGTTGTGCAAAACGACGCCGTCCTCGGTCTGATAGAAGCAGTCGACCGGGCAGACAGCCATGCACGGCGCATCCGAGCAGTGCATGCAGGCCACCGAAATCGAGCGCTCGCCCGGAGACCCGTCGTTGATGGTTACGACGCGCCGGCGGTTCACACCCCACGGCACCTCGTTCTCGTTCTTACAAGCGGTGACGCAGGCATTGCATTCGATGCAGCGCTCGGCGTCACAGAGAAACTTCATGCGTGCCATGGATTAGGCCCTCCAGATCTTGCAGAGCGTTGTTTTGGTTTCTTGCATTTGCGTCACGGCGTCGTAGCCGTACGTCTGCGCGGTGTTGCTGGCTTCACCCAGAACGTAAGGGTCGGAGCCTTCCGGATACTTGGACCTGAGGTCCTTGCCCTGGAACATGCCGCCGAAGTGGAACGGCATGAACGCAACGCCCGTGCCGACACGCTCTGTCAGCATGGCCATGACCTTGACCTTGCCCTTTTCAGGGCCTTCGACCCAGACCATCTCGCCATCCTTGATACCGAGATTGTTGGCATCGCGCGGGTTAATCTCCACGAACATGTTCTGCTGGAGTTCTGCGAGCCATGGGTTCGAACGGGTCTCGTCGCCGCCACCTTCGTATTCGACCAAACGGCCGGAGGTGAGGATGATCGGATAGTTTTCCGAGACCTTTTCTTCGATACCCTTCTTCTGGATCGTTTCGTAAAGCACCGGCAGACGGTGCAGCCTGCGGTCGGTGAAGGTCGGATATTTGCCGGCCAGCTCCGGATCAGGCGTGTAGAGCGGTTCGCGGTGCATCGGCACAGGATCCGGGAACGTCCACACCACGGCGCGGGCCTTGGCGTTTCCGAACGGAGCCAGTCCGTGCTTGATCGCGACGCGCTGCAGGCCACCGGAAAGGTCGACCTTCCAGTTCACCTTGCCCATCTTCTCGTCGTAGTCGGAAGGCTGAGCGTGCATGTCCTGCTCGCCGACTTCCTCGCCACCTTTCCTGACGACGCCAGCGACTTTCTCGATCGAAGCCCTTTCTTCCGGCGTGAGATCGCCGTCCCAGCCGAGCTTCTTGATCATGGCGTAGGTGATCTCGGGATAACCGTCCTTGATCTCCGAACCGACCGGATAGGATTCGACCGCCAGCAGGTTGTCGGCATCCGGATCGCCCTTGGCGTATTTCTCCGGAGCCTGAACCCCGAAGCGGGCGCGGAAGCACAAGCCGCCTTCGGCAACCGGCAACGACGTATCGTAAAGGTTCGGGGTGCCGGGGTGACCCATTTCAGCCGTACCCCACGACGGCCACGGCAGGCCGTAGTATTCGCCGTCGCATGGACCACCATTGGCCTTCAACGTCACTTTGTCGAAGGTTGCCTGGTTTTCCATCTGCCTCTTCAGGCGTTCGGGGCTCTGGCCCGTGTACCCGATCGTCCACATGCCGCGGTTGAATTCGCGGGTAATGTCTTCGATGACAGGTTCGGTGCCCTTCACCTCGATGTGCTTGAAGAACTCTTTTTCGAAGCCGAACTTCTTGGCCAGGAGATACATGATCTCATGGTCGACTTTGGAGTCGAACAGCGGTTCGAAGACTTTCTCGCGCCATTGGAAGGAGCGGTTAGAAGCCGTCACCGAGCCGTAGGTCTCAAACTGCGTCGTAGTTGGCAGCAGATAGACCCCGTCGGTGCGGTCGTGCATGACCGCCGACACCGTCGGGAACGGGTCGATGATGACGAGGAGGTCGAGTTTCTCCATCGCCTTCTTCATGTCGGGACCGCGCGTCTGCGAGTTCGGCGCATGACCCCAGAACACCATGGCCCGCGTGTTGTCGGGCTGACCGATATTCTCTTTAGCTTCCAGAACACCGTCGAACCAGCGCGATACCGGGATGCCCTTTTCGTTCATCATCAACAGGTCGCCGCCGTCCTTGCCCTTGCCGGGCATCTTGGCGAAACGGTCTGACAACCAGCCGTGATCGACGTCCCAAACGCGCGCCCAGTGCTTCCACGCTCCCGCCGACAGTCCGTAGTAGCCAGGCAGCGTGTCCATCAGGACGCCAAGGTCAGTTGCGCCTTGGACGTTGTCGTGGCCGCGGAAGATGTTGGTGCCACCACCAGCGACACCCATGTTGCCGAGTGCCAGCTGCAGGATGCAGTACGAACGCGTGTTGTCGTTGCCGTTCGTGTGCTGCGTGCCGCCCATGCACCAGATGACGGTGCCCGGTTTGTGGGTTGCCAGCGTATAGGCCACGCGTTTCATCTGCGAACCCGGCACGCCGGTGACGCGCTCGGTTTCTTCAGGCGTCCACTTCTTCACCTCCTCGCGGACCTGATCCATGCCCCAAACGCGCTTGCGGATGAACTCTTTGTCTTCCCAGCCGTTTTCGAAGATGTGGTAAAGGATGCCCCAGATCAGCGCCACGTCCGTACCTGGACGGAAGCGGACGTACTCGCTGGCGTGTGCGGCCGTACGCGTGAAGCGCGGGTCGCAGACGATGAGCGGCGCGTTGTTCTGCTCTTTCGATTTCAGGATGTGCTGCAGCGAAACCGGGTGCGCTTCGGCCGGGTTGCCGCCGATGAGGAAGATCGCCTTCGACTTCAGGATGTCGTTGTACGAGTTCGTCATCGCGCCGTAGCCCCAGGTGTTGGCAACACCTGCGACGGTCGTCGAGTGACAGATACGAGCCTGGTGGTCGACGTTGTTCGTGCCCCAGAAGGCTGCGAACTTGCGCCCCAGATAGGCCTGCTCGTTGTTCCACTTCGCCGAGCCGAGCCAGTAAACCGAATCCGGTCCAGACTCTTCTCGGATCTTGAGCATCTGGTCGCCGACTTCGTTGATCGCCTGATCCCAGGAGATCTTTTTCCACTTGCCGCCTTCAAGCTTCATCGGGTGCTTCAAGCGCCGCGCACCATGCGCGTGCTCGCGAACCGACGCGCCTTTGGCGCAGTGCGAACCCAGGTTGAACGGGCTATCCCAGCCAGGTTCCTGACCGACCCAAACGCCGTTGGAGACTTCCGCCATCACGGTGCAGCCGACTGAACAGTGCGTGCACACCGATTTCTTCATCTCGACCTTGCCACCGGCGGTGCCGGCCGCTGCTTCAGCCTTTTTGACCCGCGTCGTCGACAGTGCGGTAACTGCCGCAATTCCTCCGGCCGCGAGGCCGGAGTTGCGCAGGAACTGGCGTCTGTCGACCACGCCCGATGATGACCGTCTTGACAATGCCGACGCCGCCAAATGACCGCGCGAAGCACTGCCGTTCGCTTTTTTCTTGAGCATTCGTATCCTCCTGGAGGCTGCACCGACCGGCAATTTTTCTGCCTGTTCCGGGCAACCCCTGTGGTCACATGAACTTCGCCAATTCGTAGTAGCGGCGCACGTGCTCGGTTTCCCGGTAACCGTCAGATTTCTCAGGTTCAGCAGGTGCAGCCGCCGCAGGGACAACCGTTGCCGCCGCCGCAGCGCCCCCTCCCACAACGCCAGCTCCGGCTAGCTTCAAGAAGCCTCGCCGGTCAGTGCCCTGTGTGGCTTTCTTATCTTCCATTCGCCTCTTCTCCTCGTTCCTGATTGCGACGGTCCAAGATCAGGCCCGCCAGCGATCGCGACTTTGACTAGACGTACTCAAAAGCCTTCTTTTCGATTTCTAGAAATATGGCTCCCAGCCGCCCTAGCGTCGCATAGAATTCCGACGGACGGGTTTCTGAGAGGTCTTTGAAAAAATGCGGTGCCCATGAGCCGACGTGCTCTTCGAAGAATGCACGCTGCTGTTCCAGCGACGTCGGTGTCCCAAAGCGCCCGTCGATCAGTCCGGCCATCAGTTCCAGAACCGACGCGATGTGATCTTCGGGCTCCTTGACGTCGGGGTCTTGCTCGACGCCAAGCTTGGTCATGTCTGTACGCAGCTTTGCAAGCGGCTTCTCGTGCAAAAAGCCGGTGAGATAGTAAGATCCGAACGGGATAAGAATGCCCGAACCGACACCGATGAAGAGCTCGTGGTAGGCGTCGTCTTCGGCTTCAACCGTCGTATCGCGCGCCGCTGCGCCACAATCGGATAAGGCCTGCCCAAGTTCGGTATCGTCGCCCGAAATCTGGCCGAAAGCTTCCAGGATCTGCGAATTCGGAGGATTGGCAAGCGGCGTGGCGAGCACCTGCAGGAGCTGCACCCGAAGTTGATCTTCAGGAGACAATTGAGATACGGGCTCGATATCCGAGACTTTGCTGGTAGCTCCCGAACGCACTCTATCGAAACCTCGCTGGAACCGCTCCGCCCGCATCCAGTTCGTCTGGTCCGGGTTATGTGATTGGAGCTTTATGATTGAGGTCAGCGTGGAGTAAATTTTGTCGCAGCACAAGCGTCGTACGAAGGTCCAAACTCGAAATTAGGCATCATCAGAAAATGTGATCTCGCAACGCGCAAATGCGATTGTATGCAAGAACAGGAGCGGTGTTCATAATTTCCGTATACAAGTATAAAATACAAAAAATTGCTTAAGTTTGCAGTTCGTCCGGTGTGCGCTGCAGCAAAGAGATCGCCTTGCCTTGCCAGTCTTATCGGCGCTGTCTAGATGCTATGCTGAAAAGGACGGTTTGCATTCTGCGTCGACATCCTAAATGACGTAGGATCATCCAGCTCCAAAGCCATCGGCGATAAATTTCGGGAAACGCATCACATTGGCCGCGCATCTTACAAGCGACAATCTCAACGCTCCGCCCATGATCGATCCATTCGGCCGCCGCGTCAGTTACCTGCGTGTGTCGGTGACCGATCGCTGCGATTTCCGCTGTGTCTACTGCATGTCCGAGCACATGACGTTCCTTCCCAAAAAGGATCTTCTGACGCTGGAAGAACTCGATCGCGTGTGTTCGGCTTTCGTGCGAAAGGGCGTGCGCAAGCTGCGCATCACTGGCGGTGAACCGCTGGTGCGCAAGAATGTCATGTGGCTGTTCAAGGCGCTCGGCCGCCATCTCGAAGACGGCAATTTGGATGAGCTGACGTTGACGACCAACGGCAGCCTGCTGCATCGCCTATCCGGTGATCTCTACGCCTGCGGTGTCCGCCGCATCAACGTGTCGATCGACACGCTGAGCCCAACGAAGTTCAAGGCGATTACCCGCTGGGGCGACCTGGAAACCGTCATGAACGGGCTGGCTGCCGCCGAGCGCGCCGGCTTGAAAATCAAGATCAACGCGGTGGCCCTGAAAGGCGTCAACGATGAGGAGATCGACGACCTCATCCGCTTTGCCCATGGCCGCGGCGCCGACCTCACGCTCATCGAGACGATGCCGATGGGCGACATCGAGGGCGACCGGACCGACCAGTACCTGCCGCTGTCGGCCGTCCGCGCCGACCTGATGGATCGCTGGACGCTGAAGGATATTCCGTACAACTCGGGTGGCCCGGCGCGCTACGTCGAGGTTGCCGAAACCGGTGGACGTCTCGGCTTCATCACGCCGATGACGCACAACTTCTGCGAAAGCTGCAACCGGGTCCGCCTCACCTGTACCGGCATGCTCTACATGTGCCTGGGTCAGGACGACGACGCCGACCTGCGCGCGGCCTTGCGGGCCTCTTCGAGCGACGAGGTTCTGGAGCGGGCCATCGACGCAGCGATTTTGCGCAAACCCAAGGGGCATGATTTCGTCATCGATCGCGAAACCAAAGCACCTGCCGTGGCACGCCATATGAGCGTCACGGGCGGCTAGGTCCCAGACTCTTCGAACAATACGAATAGGCTATGAGGGGCGGTGCGCAACGCCGCTCACGCGCTCGCGCGCAATCCTGCTCGAGCGCGCAGCGGCAATTCGCTTTCAATCAACCGGTGAGTTTTGCGACCGTCGCTCGCAACGCTTCAAGCGCGAACGGCTTGAGAAGAATCTCGACTTTGCCGCCGCCGATTTCTGAGCTTCGCGCCAGCTGGGAATCATGGGCCGACATCAGCAAGACGCCGATGTCCGGATTGGCTTCCCTTGCCTTCTTGGCCACCGTCAGGCCGTCATGGCCGGGCATGTCGACGTCCGCAAACAGCACGTCGTAACCCGCCGACGCCGCCAGTGCATCCATGGCCGCCATCCCGTCGGCGACTTCCGTCACCTCGTGCCCGTCAGATTTTAGGGTTCGTGCAGCCAGCTCACGCGTCGCGCTGTCGTCTTCGGCCAGAAGTATCTTCATGGTTTTGCCCCATCTGTCTGGTGCCGATCACTGCGTACTTCGTCCTGCCGCCTGACTTCGGTTGAGACCGGTCGCGCCACTTTGGATCAGACTGCCTGCACCCGGCGCGGGCTTCTCAGCCTGGGATTACGTATTGACGACGCGGCCGACGAAGGGAAGTTCCCGGAACTGATAAGCCATGTCCATACCGTAACCGACGACGAAAACGTTTTGCGACTTGAAGGCTCTGAAGTCGGCGCCAATGTCGACAGCCCGCGCGACGTCCTTTTCGATAAGGACGCAGGTGCGGATGCTTTGAGCTCCGCGCGCCGACAACAGGTCCTTGGCATAGGCAAGCGTCCGGCCGGAATCGAGCACGTCATCAACCAATAGGATGTCACGGCCGGCGACATCGATCGCGACATCCCGAAGGATATCGACGGTCCCCGAAGAAACGGTGCTCTTGCCGTAGCTCGACAAGGTAATGAAGTCGACTTCAGGGTCCATTCCGGCGCGATGCATGGCCCGGATCAGGTCGGCTGCAAAAACGAAACTGCCTTTCAGGATCGCAATGACTGCCAGCTTTTTCGAATCAAGCTGTGCGATTTCCTGCGCAAGACCGTCCATCCGCTCGGCAATGGCTTCGGCGCTATATATGACTTCGATATCTGATCGAGAATTACCCATGGTGGCCGGTGTCTCTATTCCGTAGTTTTTTTAAGTGTTGAAGATCTGCCTCGGCAGGATATCCGATGTTGATCGACGACGACAAAGCGTCTCCCTGGCGCAGAGGCAGCCGAAACCCTAACTCTGAAATGCGGCAGCCGTACAGGGGCGCTGAACGCAGTATTGTTCCCGACCCCGGAGCATGGTTTACGCAGTTGCGAACATCTTTGCTGCACGCCCTCGGTTTTGCCCATCTAGCGGCCACAATACTCGTCAATTGATCATAACTTGAGCTTCCAGCATATAAGGGGGCTGGCTTGCCCCAGCACTACGTCAATAATTGGCCTTTCGGCCTTGAGTGGAACCATCCGTGATTACACTGAACAACGTTGCCTTGCGCTACGACACCGGACCCGAAATCCTGTCTGATGTGAATTTCCAGCTTTTGCCTGGCTCGTTTCACTTCCTGACCGGACCTTCAGGCGCCGGCAAGACGTCGTTGCTGCGCATGATGTTCATGACGATTCACCCGACCGACGGCCAAATCCAGCTGTTCAACCACGACGTCAGCAACATCTCGACGGCAAAACGCGCCCAGCTCCGCCGCCGCATCGGCATCGTCTTCCAGGACTTCCGCCTCCTCGACCACTTGACGACCTGGGAGAACGTCGCCCTGCCGCTGCGTGTCGTCGGCAAGCAGATCAGTGAATACCGCGAAGATGTGACAGATCTCCTGCAGTGGGTCGGCCTGGGAGACCGCATGCACGCTTACCCGTCAGTGCTGTCGGGCGGTGAAAAACAGCGCGCGGCAATCGCCCGCGCCGTCATCGGCAAGCCCGAACTGCTACTCGCCGATGAGCCGACCGGTAACGTCGACCCCCAAATGGCACGCCGACTTCTGCGCCTGTTTGTCGAATTGAACCGCCTGGGGACGTCCGTGGTGATTGCCACCCACGATCATCAGCTGATGCGCCAATACAAAGCGCCACGCCTTGAACTCCACGATGGCGACGTTCGCATTGTCTGAACGTCCGCCACCGTCGTCCGCCTGAATTGACTGGAGCAAACCTTGGTTTCTTCGCGATCTGACCAACCCTACGACGATCTAGACCCTATCACCGGTCCGCCGCATCGCGATCTCTACGCGTCCACCCGAGACGAACGCCGAAGTTCCGGTGGTGCGCAAAGCCCGGTCGTGCCGCAAAGCTCGGTGACCGGGGGATCGCTGACAATGGTGATCGCGATCATGTGCTTTCTGGCCTGTTTGACCGCCGGCGCCGTTTACATGATCAACCAGTCGGCCGATGCCTGGCTGCGCGATGTCGCCAGCGAAGTCACGGTGCAGATTTTGCCGAAGGACGGCGTCGATACCGACAGGACGTTGCAGGAGGTGGCGGGGTTCCTGACCCGCCAGCCGGGGATCGATTCCACACGCACATTGAGCGCCCAGTCATCCAAGGACCTGCTCGAACCGTGGCTTGGAAAAACCGATGCCCTCGATGCGCTGCCCGTACCCAGGTTGATTGCCGTCCAGCTCAATCGCTCGTCGCCGCCGAATTTTGAGAACCTGTCCTCGGAACTCAGCCAACGCTTCGAAGGCGTGTCGCTCGATGACCACCGTCAGTGGCAGCGTCAGATAAAAACGGTCACCCGCTCGCTGGCCCTCGGCGGCATCGGCATCCTGATCCTGGTGGCGCTCGCCACGACGGCGATCATTGTCTCCGCGACGCGCAGCGCCATGGCCTCCAACCGCGAGATCGTCGAAGTCCTGCATTTCGTCGGCGCAACCGACGGCTTCATCGCCCGCGAGTTTGAAAAACACTTCCTGCGCCTTGGAATCCGCGCCGGCTTTTATGGCGCCATCAGCGCCATGGCGACGTTCTTCATCATGCCGATTGTGACGTTGATCCTTGGCGGCGGCTCGATGACGGAGATCGAACTGAGCCGGCTCGTCGGCACCGGTCATCTCGACGCGGCTGGCTATGTGCTGCTCGGGATTGTCGTCGTCGTCGTGGCCGCACTTTGCATGCTGACGTCGCGTTTTGGGGTCTACCGTATCCTGAACAGTAGCGCGGATTAGGCCCGACAGGCCTGTCGCAATCGCTTGGTGCCAACTGCAAACCGTGATGGATTTTCATCACAGGGCTATAGAGTTGCTTCATCTTGTTGAAGTCGGCGTATTTCATGCCTTAAGGGGATGATAGTGTACCGCGTCTTACAAAACGCGCAGTTTCGCGGTCGGTGAAAGACGTTATTTTTCAGCGATCTGATGGCAGCAGATCCGTTGCGCGGCATCGAGAATACGAAACAAACGGGACAAGCGGGCCTTTTGCGCTCGCATGACGGTGGCGGCGACCTTGAAGCGGAAGGCAACTTGAAGCGGAACGCAAAATGGCTGTTCGGCTTGGCTGCAGTAAGCCTAAGCTTGTTTGCGTTCGGGTTCATCCTGTTCGCACAAGAGGTCACGCGCGAGCCGCCACGCTCAGAAGCGACTGCCGATGGCATCGTCGTCCTGACCGGCGGCAGGCTTCGCATCAAAGCCGGGTTCAACCTTCTCGCCCAGAACCGGGCCGGCCGCCTACTGATCACCGGCGTCAACCGTAAGACCAAAAAAGCCGACCTCATCAAGGGCGCGAGGCTCTCCAAATCGAAAATCGAATGCTGTGTTGATCTGGGTTACGAGGCCCTCAACACCCATGGCAACGCGCTGGAAACGCTGAATTGGGTCCGTGAGCACGGCTTCAAATCGCTGATCGTCGTCACCGCGAGCTACCATATGCGTCGCAGTTTGATGGAGATGGAAAACCGGATGCCGAACGTCCGCTTCATCCCTCATCCAGTCGTGCCACCCGACTTCCGCCAAAAAGAATGGTGGCTCAATCCCGGCACCGCGCGAGTCTTATTGTCGGAGTACACCAAGTTGTTCCCAGCCGCCGTCGGCATCCTCGCGTCCTGGGTGCTTCCAGCCGGCAAAGCTCCCGAAACCAAGGCGCCGCCGCATGCAACCAGCAACCTCGGACGCGCTTCCCAATTGCAGCTTGCCCAAGCCGACTTCGGCGCGCGATAACACTCCGCCCGCCCGCCAAAGATCCCAAGAGTTTCCGCGATGCTCCGCTCGCTCATCTTCCTCATCGTTTTCTACGTCAATACGGCCGTCTTCTTGCTGTTTGGCTCACCGCTGCTGTTCGGCCCGCGCAGTTGGGCGATGGCCGGGCTGCGCGCCCACGCCCGCGCCTCGTTGTGGTGGCTGCGCTTGATTGTCGGAACGAAAATGGAGGTGCGCGGCCTGGAAAACCTCCCCGATGGCGCAGCACTCATCGCCGCCAAACACCAGTCGGCCTGGGATACCTTCGCGCTGATCCCGCTATTCCGCGATCCGGCCATGGTTATGAAAGCCGAGCTTGGCCATATCCCCTTCTACGGCTGGTTCTCCCGCAAGTTCGAGCACATCCTCGTGCGACGGGATAAGGCGGCCGCCGCCTTGCGCCAGATGGTCCGCGACGCGCGCGATCGCGCCGGTCAAGGCCGCGACATCGTCATCTTCCCCGAAGGCACCCGGCGCCCACCCGGTGCAGCACCCGATTATAAATCTGGCGTCATGGCGCTTTACGAAGGCTTGGAGCGCCCCTGTGTGCCGGTCGCGCTTAACTCCGGCATGTTCTGGCCGCGCCGTTCGATCCTCAGACGCCCTGGGACCATCGTCGTCGAGATCCTGGAGCCAATCCCACCCGGCATGCCGCGTAAGGAATTCCGCAATCTGCTGATCGAACGCATCGACACCGCCAGCGAGCGCCTACGCCAGGAGGCAGCCGGCGAAATCGGCGCCACCGAAAGCCCCAAAGTCGCGGTCGAATAGCCCCCGCAACCCAAGTTTGACGCGCAAGTCAAAGTTTGAGCGAGGCCGCCCGGAATTAGAACAAAATAAAAACATTAATGGAACATTAGTTGACTTGGGAACGGTGGATCGCCATACTGGTTGGCATCCGTCAACGTCCTTGAAGCGCGCCAAGTTTGCTTGCCGTGCGCCAGGAAATGCCGTTCTGAGAGATGCCTAATGGTGCCGATCGCCAACGAAATCTGGGAGATGAAGTACCGCCTGCGCCAGCCTGGCGGAGACGCTGTCGACCATTCCCTGGAAGAGACATTTCGCCGGGTCGCCAGGGCCGCGGCGTCGGTCGAGCCTGGCTCCGAAATGGATCGCGCGGCCTGGGCTGGACGTTTTCAGGCTGCCATGTCCGATTTCGGTTTCCTCCCCGGAGGCCGTATTCTAGCGGGCGCTGGCAGCGACCGGCAGGTCACGCTCTTCAACTGTTTCGTCATGGATAAGGTGCCTGACGATCTGGGAGGTATCTTCGAAGCAGTCAAATCCGCGGCGCTGACCATGCAGATGGGCGGCGGCATCGGCGTCGACTTCTCAACGTTGCGCCCGCGCGGCGCTCCGGTGGTGAGTATCGGCGCAGACGCCTCAGGTCCCGTCAGCTTCATGGATGTCTGGGACGCCATGTGCCGCACGATCATGTCGGCGGGTTCGAGACGCGGCGCCATGATGGGGACGTTGCGCGCCGATCATCCCGACATCGAAGAATTCATCGACGCGAAAAGTAAGGCCGGCCGGCTCACCAATTTCAACCTGTCCGTCCTGGTGCCCGACGCGCTGATGGATGCGGTTTCAGAAGACAAAGACTGGGACCTGGTCTTTGGCGGCAAGGTCTATCGCACAGTTCGCGCCCGAGATCTGTGGGCCCGCATCATGCAGGCGACGTATGCCTTCGCCGAACCGGGCGTCATTTTCATCGACCGCGTCAACGCACTCAATAACCTCAACTATTGCGAATCGATCCACGCGACGAACCCATGCGGAGAACAGCCGCTGCCGCCGAACGGGGCCTGTCTTTTGGGCGCGCTCAATTTGACGGTATTCGTCCGAGACCCGTTCACGCTCAATGCAAGGCTCGATCAGCAGACTTTGGCTGAGCGCGCGGAGGTCGCTGTCCGCTTCCTCGACAACGTCATCGACGTGTCTGAATTTCCGTTGCCCGAACAGGCAGAAGAAGCCAAAGCCAAGCGCCGTATGGGGCTCGGCATTACCGGTCTGGCCGATGCGCTTATCATGTGCGGCGTCAGCTATGACAGCCCGCGCGCCGAGAAATTGGCCGGCGAGTGGATGCGGACCATTCAGGAAGCCGCTTACCTCACGAGTTCAAACCTCGCGATCGAAAAAGGAACCTTCCCGCTTTTTGAAGCCGAAGCCTTTCTTGCTTCGGGAATGTTCGAGCGGCTCGATGACCGCGTTCGCGAAGCTGTGCGCGCAAACGGCTTGCGCAACGGATGCCTGACGACAATCGCACCGACAGGAACGATCTCTTTGCTCGCCGGCAATGTCTCAAGCGGCATCGAGCCGGTGTTCGATTTCATCTATGAGCGCCGCGTGCTTGAAGCCGACGGCAGCCACAAAACCGAAACCGTCGAGGATTTCGCCCACGCCCGCTATGCGCAGCTGCATGCCGACGACATCCCATCGCCACTGCCGGACTACTTTGTAACGGCGCAGGACTTGAAGCCCGCCGATCACGTCAGGATGCAGGCGGCGGTCCAGAAATATTGCGACAGCTCGATTTCGAAGACCGTCAATTGCCCGGCTGATATCAGCTTCGAGGACTTCGAGGGAATCTACCGGCAGGCCTACGAACTGGGTTTGAAGGGCTGCACCACGTATCGCCCATCTGACGTTCGCGGGGCCGTCCTGTCGAAGTCACCCGCAGCGGACGCATCCGACCATTGCGAGCAGTGCGAGGACACGCCCGCCGGCGTCACATCAGCCCCTGAGCCGCCAGCTCCTGAACCAGTCCCCAAACCATCGTCCGATGAAGCGTCCGCAGAGGTCGTCTACCTCGCTAAGCCGCTCGAACGGGCACCCAGCCTGGAAGGCAAGACCTATAAGCTCAAATGGCCAGGCAGCGAGCACGCGCTTTACGTCACGATCAACGATATCGTGCGCGACGGCAGGCTTTGCCCCTACGAAATCTTCATCAACACCAAGAGCCTCGAACATTATTCCTGGACGGTAGCGTTGACGCGGATGATCTCGGCCGTATTTCGCCGCGGCGGCGACGTGTCGTTTGTCGCAGAAGAACTACAGGCGATCTTCGATCCGCAAGGCGGGCGCTGGATCTCCGGCCGTTACGTCCCCAGCTTGCAGGCCGCCATCGGTGAGATAATCGAAAACCACATGCGCAGTATCGGTTTTCTCCCGCAGTCCGAAGGTGCGGAGATTTCGACGGAAACTCAAAACCTTCGATCAATCGCCTCCGGCGAAATTGAAGTGCACAGCCTGGGAACACAAAAGCCGTCAGCGGAGTTGGCTCCTCAAGCAGTTGGGAACTCGTCGGTGAAGCAATGTCCGCGCTGTGGCGCAGCGGGATATGTCCGCCGAGAAGGCTGCTGGACTTGTGAACGGTGTGGGTATTCGCAATGCGATTGAGAAACGGGGATCACATCAGCGACAGCGTGAGTCATTTGAATGACAACGTTCAACGTTATGTCGCCGAAAACTGCCAGCGAATTGGGCAGGAAATTGGCCAGAAGATTGGAAAGGCTGCGCAAATTGCGAGGGGCCGAAATGGGGAATTCCCATTCTGGCACAAAACAGCGCAGCCGCTTGCGCAACGAGAGCCAAGAAAAGTAATCTTGTCTCGCATCTGGACTGGCAAATTGTCGCAGATTAGCTCTATATTAAAAAAAGCCGGCAAAATATCGGCAGGGTTGTTTTGTGTTTTTTGTATTGTGAGCGTTTGAACCCCATGTCGTCCGACGATCTGAAATTCCGTCCCCTGCGCGGACGCGTCGAAGACGCCAAAGACGTTGGTGGAAAGCCGGCGACGAAAGAAACGTCGCCTGTAGGTAGCTCTGCCAGTAGCCCTATCAGTGCCGGTGTTAGCGACGAACTTTTCGATACAGCTCTACAGGTATTCTGGCGCGGCGCGTCCGGGACCGATTATATTCACACGGTCCATTCGCTGATTGGATGCCCTGAAATTTCCGATGCCAATTATCTGCTCGTCAGGTCGTCCGGAAACGGTCAACGAACCGTGCTGGCTGCCGGTTTCGCGCAACATTCCGCGCCGTCCTTGAATTTGGCCGAAGTCCGTCGCGTCGGCGCAACCCTCGGTGCCAATGAGGTCCACGTCCATTTCCTCAACCGTGGCGACACGCACGCGAAAATCATCGCGCATGACCTGCGTGAAGCACACCTCCCCTCGGCACTGCCAAGACAATCCGAACTTCAGCATTGACGCCCAACACGTCCGCGATCGCGTCACCTGGAACCACCTGACGCGACGCGGAATACGCCGGACGCAGCGCCAAAGACGACTGAGTTAAACGCCGTTCCCCGCTTCAGATACGCGCTCTCAATTGTCGTCCATCTTCAATGCGGCGATGAACGCCTCTTGCGGGATCTCGACTTTGCCGAACTGGCGCATTTTCTTCTTACCCGCCTTCTGCTTGTCGAGCAGCTTGCGTTTACGCGAGATGTCTCCGCCATAGCATTTGGCCAGAACATCCTTGCGCAACGCCCGGATCGTCTCGCGTGCAATAATGCGCCCGCCGATCGCCGCCTGCACCGGGATCTGGAACATGTGCTGCGGAATGAGATCCTTGAGCTTTTCGCACATCACCCGGCCCCGGCTTTCCGCGCGGCTGCGGTGGACGATCATCGACAGCGCATCGACAGGTTCGGCGTTGACCAGGATCGACATTTTAACAAGGTCGCCGGGCTCGTATCCGATCAGCTGATAATCGAACGACGCATAACCCTTCGAGATCGACTTCAGCCGGTCGTAAAAGTCAAAAACGACTTCGTTGAGCGGAAGCTCATAAACGGCCATGGCCCTGGAGCCCGCATAGGTCAGATCCGTCTGCCGCCCACGCCGCTCCTGGCACAATTTCAGAACAGGCCCGAGATACTCGTCGGGCACCATGATCGTCGCCTTAATCCACGGCTCTTCGATCCGGTCGATCTTGACGACATCCGGCATATCCGCCGGGTTGTGCATCTCGATCAATTCACCGTCGTTCATGTGGATGTTGTAGACGACCGATGGCGCCGTGGTGATGAGGTCGAGATTAAACTCGCGCTCCAACCGCTCGGTGATGATTTCAAGGTGCAGAAGCCCCAAGAATCCGCAGCGGAAACCAAACCCAAGCGCCGCCGAGCTTTCGGTCTCGAACGAGAAGCTCGCATCATTGAGCCGAAGCCGCCCCATCGCTTCGCGCAAATCTTCGAAATCGGCCGCGTCGACTGGAAACAACCCGCAGAACACGACGGGCTGAGCCGGCCGGAAGCCGGGCAGCATATCGGCGCACGGCTTCTTCTCATCCGTCACCGTATCGCCGACACGCGTATCGGCAACTTCTTTGATGGCCGCAGTGAAAAAGCCGATTTCGCCCGGCCCGAGTTCTTGCAGCATTTCCTGCTTAGGCCGGAATATCCCGACGCGCTCGACAGGATGCACCGCACCCGTCGACATCAGCTTGATTTTCTGCCCCTTTTTCAGGACGCCATCGATGACGCGAACGAGCACGATGACGCCGAGATAGGCGTCATACCAGCTGTCGACCAGCATCGCTTTCAAGGGCTTCGTCGCATCGCCTTTCGGCGGCGGCAGCTTTTCAACGATGGCATCGAGCACGGCGGCGACGTTCAAGCCGGTCTTCGCCGAAATCGGCACGGCTTCTGAAGCATCAAGCCCGATCACGTCCTCGATCTGCTCCTTGACCCGGTCAACGTCGGCGGCCGGCAGGTCGACCTTGTTGAGAACCGGCAGGATCTCAAGATCGTTGTCGAGCGCCGTGTAGACGTTTGCGAGTGTCTGCGCTTCCACCCCTTGCGAGGCATCGACAACGAGGATCGCGCCTTCGCACGCTGCCAGTGACCGCGAGACTTCGTAGGCAAAGTCGACGTGGCCTGGCGTATCCATCAGATTGAGCTGATAGGTCTTGCCGTCGGAGTGCTTGTAGTTGAGCCGGACGGTCTGCGCCTTGATCGTGATTCCACGCTCGCGCTCGATGTCCATCGAGTCGAGCATCTGCTCTTTCATTTCGCGCTCGGTCGCACCGCCGGTCAGTTGAATAAGCCGGTCTGACAAAGTTGATTTGCCGTGGTCGATATGCGCGATAATTGAGAAATTTCGGATATGCGATGTGTCGGTCATGTTCGCTCATTTACACTAGGGCGTGAGCGCCCGCTAGTGCGATGATTACGCAGGCGCTCAAAGCTATGCCGCGCCGCAAAACGTTTCGCATGGCCAATGGATGCGCAGGCAACCTGAGGACAATGTTGGTGTTTGCAGATGTCCGCTGGATCGTGAAAGAACCGTCCGGAAAGTTGAAAATGGCCAGCCCTGATTTCTAACTAGGAGCTAAGCCACCCAAATTACAATGGCAGGGGCCGGCAATTTTTGGGCCCGCTGCCCGGCGGCTAGGCCATTGGAACGACAGGTTTGACGGAAAATAACGGAACTTACGCCTATTCGCCTAGGTTTCCCCTGGCGCGTGTTCGTTGCTTGCTGCCGATCTTTTTGCCACACTGCCTCCAATCCGAAGCGCGCAAGTGCCAAGGAGTCTAGTGAGCACACCCTCTTTACGTTCTCTAAGCCGATGGCTCAATGGACGGCGAGGAAAAAACAATAGCTTCGATCCGAGTTGATCTTGCGCATTTCAAGATGTCACGGAACGATCATGATAATCCAACGGTTAGGCCGTCAAGACTTAGTCCAGCGCGAGGAGCAATTGGAATGGTGAATTCAGGTTTTTCAAGTGGTGCGGGCCTTAGCGATGAAGCAAGGAAGGCCGCAGGCGCTGCTTTTGACGCGCTGGCGCAATGGCGCGATCAGATGGCCAGAGCGAACGAGGAATACTCCAGCAAGGTCTTCGACCAAATGGCTCAGGCCTCCAAAGCCATGGGCTGGCCGGATAACATGATCGATGCGGCGCGTTCGCAGATGCAGGAAACGTCCCGCATGCAGCTGCAGATGATGGATCAGTTGATGGACGCCTGGTCGAGCCAGCTCAAGTCTCCGAACGTGTCCATGGCATCGCCCAACGAGTTCATGGAGCAGATGAAGAAGTTCCAACAGGCGGGCATGAGCGGAATGCCTGGAGCCGGTGCGATGCCTCCGGGCATGTCCGGCATGGCGATGGCGCCATTCCAGATGTGGATGCAGGCCGCCGAGATGTGGCAGCGGAACATGGCGTCGGCCATGTCGATGTGGACCGACAATTTGAACAAGAAGTAAGGCGGAAGGGACGACGCAGGCGGGCGCTGAGTGGCTGTTTCTCGCGGTTCCAGCTTCATCCCGTTTAGCCTCGATAGAACACAACGCGCGCCAACCGGCGCGCGTTTTTTGTTGGCCGATCCACTGGCTTGGAGGCGACAGGCTCAAGAGGCCAATTCAGGTCGGTCCGTTGCTGCAAACAATAAGCCTCGTGGTGACTTACCCTTGGACGCCCAGCGCCACCAGATCGAGGCGACAAAAGCGGCAATCGTCTTGTAATTGAGGAACGCCGAGGACAGCACCGTGAGCCGCAAAATCGCCAAGACAAAAGCGCTGTCAGCACGAGGCCGGTCATGATGTAGACCCAGAAATATCGCGTATTGCCGTCGCTGAGCAATTTCCAGACTGAATAAAGCGGTGATGCCATCAGCAAGGTGAGTTGGTGGCAGAGCCACTCCCGACATCTTCGGGCATTCCATCAGCAGCAGTCATCAAGTAGACCTTAGGTCTGCACCACGAAAAACAGAGTAAATGACAGTAAATATCGATCAAGGGCAAAAAGAACTCAATGGAATCGAGCGAATAAGTCTTCCGGCAAGAGGTAGGTCCTTAAAGGAAGGAATGAAACTGTGTCTTGAGTTGGCATGGCAGAGCGTCCGCCAAATTCCCCGCCCAATCCCCAGTTCCCGTCGGCGCCGCGCCTTGCGCCAAGCTCTCACCTTGACGACTGCGGCCCAACCGGTTCAGGTGCGCCCACAAAACCGGCAACAGCCAAACACCTTGAGGAGTCTTCGCATGACCAAACCGGCGCAGCGCCCGTTGATCGTGAGTTTTCTGATTGCGGCATTCGCTTGCTTCGCGCTCCCCGGGGCCGCCTTTGCGGACTGCAAGAACACCGAATCCTTTTCCAAATGGATGCGCGAATTCAGAGCCAAGGCGCGGGCTGAAGGGATCAGCGCGCGGACGATCTCCGGCGCGCTCGATCGCGTTCGCCTCGACAACAAGATTATCCGCCGTGACCGCAAACAAGGCTTCTTCGCACAAAGCTTCGCGACATTTTCCAAACGCCTCGCAACCGACCACCGGATCAAGGCGGGTCGCAGGAAGATCGACAAGCGCCGCCGCGACTTCAAGCGGGCCGAGGAAAAGTACGGCGTCCCACCGGAAGTCATCACCGCGTTCTGGGCGCTGGAAAGCGACTTCGGCGCCGGCATGGGCAAGTATTCGATCCTGCAGGCCCTAGCGACCCTGGCTTACGATTGCCGCCGCAAGGAACTCTTCACTGGCGAGTTGCTGGATGCTCTGCGCATCCTCGACAAGGGCTGGGTTCATCCATCCGACATGATCGGCTCCTGGGCTGGCGAGATGGGCCAGACACAGTTTCTGCCCAAGCACTACCTGGAACACGCCGTCGACTTCGATGGCGATGGCACGCGCAACCTTTTTGCCAGCGATGCCGATGTCATCGGCTCAACCGCCGCCTTCATCAAGCATCTGGGCTGGCGTCCCGGCGAGCCTTGGATCCAGGAGGTGCGCGTTCCCGGCAACCTGCCTTGGGAGAAGGCCGACACGCACGTCAAGCTGCCGCGCTCGCAATGGGCGCAAATGGGCGTTCGCGACGCCAAGGGCGGGCCTTTGCAAAGCGATGACCTACCAGCCTCGCTCCTCTTGCCGATGGGCCGCAAGGGCCCAGCCTTTCTCGCTTTTCCCAACTTCGACATCTATACGCAGTGGAATAATTCGCTGTCCTATTGCATTACCGCCGCCTACCTCGCGACCCGGATTAGTGGCACCGGCGGACCTATGCAAGGGCGCGATCGCGATATCCCGTTCCTGCCGCTCCAGGAGGCGAAAGAACTGCAGCGTCGCCTGAAGCAGCATGGATATGACGTCGGCAAGGTCGATGGCGTCATCGGAGCAAAGACACGTGCCGCGGTCCGCGCGATGCAGCTGAAATACGGCATGCCAGCTGATGCTTATCCGACGCCGGAGTTGTTGCGCCGTTTGCGGTAGGACGACTGACACGCGACGCTCGGCTTGTTGAGGTCGCGATGACCGGCAGCCGTAAGTGCGAAGCGTCGAAATTTAGCCGATCAACGGCCGGACGGAGGAACCCAATCCGTCCGGCCATCGTTATTCAGGTTGCCCGCCCGTCGTTGGGATCGCGATGAATCTCTCCATCACATTCGCGCTTCTGCTCGCCCTGGCGATGATCGTCGTCGCCATTTTCACTTGGTTCTATCACGACACCAAGCACCGCGACCTCGACAGCTGGGTCCAGTACGGCTTCAGCGTCGACACGCTGCGCCACGCGATCCTCTATTACCGCTCAATGGGCATCTCGATGATCGTGTTCTACGTGCTGTTCACGATCAGCTGCCTGATGCTGCAGTCTTCCGGCCAAAGCCTATTCCTCTACCGCAGCGGCGAGCCCGTCACCGCCGGCCCGATCGGGGCGGCCATGTTCTCGCTCGATCTCGTCCTGCGCGGCGGCTTCTTCGACATCATGGAGCATTTCAACCTGTCGAGTTCCCCGATCGTCATGAACCGTGCAAATTACTGGTTCGTGATCTATTGCTTCGTGTTCCGGATCTACTATTCCTTGACGCTGATGCGCATTCTGGTGTCGTTCGTGTGGATTTGGGTCCGGATCAAGCGCGCCAGCGAGGTCTATGGCCTCACCCCGGAAACGCAAGGGCTGCGCCGTCGGGGCTTCCGGCTGCGTCTGCGATCCAAGCGTCCCAAAGACCAAAACCAAGCCTGATGCCGCCAACGTTGCGTCATCTGAATGACTGACTGACCATGAGCTTTCGAAGGTTCGACAAATGAAATTCACGCTGTCCTGGCTCAAGGACCATCTCGACACCTCTGCCACTCTCGATGAGATCTCGACCACGCTGTCGGCGATCGGACTTGAAGTCGACGGAATTGAAAACCCGGCCGAGAAGCTCGGAGCCTTCACCATCGCGCGCGTCCTGGAAGCCAAGAAGCATCCCGATGCCGATAAGCTGCAGGTGCTGCAGGTCGAGACCAAGCCAGGCAGCAAGCCACTCGAAATCGTCTGCGGTGCGCCGAATGCCCGCGCCGGCATGCTCGCCGTCTTCGCACCGATCGGCACCTACGTCCCAGGCCTCGACGTTACGCTGGTCGAGAAGCCGGTCCGCGGTGTCGTTTCCAACGGCATGATGTGCTCGGCCGGAGAGCTGGAACTGTCCGGCGACGCAGACGGCATCATCGACGTGCCGGAAGATTACGCCGACAAAGTCGGCGAGACGTACGTCTCCGCAGCCGGTCTTGACGATCCGGTGATCGAAGTCGGCCTGACGCCGAACCGTCCGGACTGCACCGGCGTGCGCGGTATCGCCCGCGATCTCGCCGCTGCCGGTCTCGGCAAACTGAAGCCTGAGCCGAAGCTCGACGGCGTTGAAGGCGATTACGAGTGCCCCGTCGAAATCAAGCTTGAGTTCGAGAAAGACAATGCCGACGCCTGCCCGGTGTTCGCCGGTCGCTACATCAAAGGAGTCAACAACGGCTCCTCGCCAGCTTGGATGCAAGCCCGTCTGGAAGCCATTGGCCTTCGCCCCATCAACGCGCTCGTCGACGTCACGAACTACATCTCGTTCGACCGCGGCCGCCCGCTCCACGTTTACGATGCCGACAAGCTGAAAGGTGCCGTCCGCGCACGCCTCGGCAAGAACGGCGAAAGCTTCTTAGGTCTCGACGGCAAAACCTACGAGGTCGACGACACCATGTGCGTCATCGCCGACGACAGCGGCCCGTTGGGGCTCGGTGGCGTCATGGGGGGCGAAGACGCCGGCTGCACCGAAGCGACCACCAACGTGCTCATCGAAAGCGCCTGGTTCGATCCGCTGAGAACCGCAGCGACCGGCCGCAAGACCGGCCTCGTCACCGATGCCCGATACCGTTTCGAGCGTGGCGTCGATCCGGCTTCCGTCGGCCCCGGTCTCGATCAGGCAACCGACTTGATCCTCAAGGCGACAGGCGGCAAGCCGTCGCGCGCCACAGTCGCCGGCAAAGCGCCCGAACCCGATCTAACGATCGACTTCGACACTGGCCTTGTCGAACGCCTAACCGGCCTCAAGATCGCTCCCGCTGAAATCAAGAAGACGCTCGAAGCGCTCGGCTGCGCGATCTCCGGCAAGGGCGACAAGCTGAAGGTCAAGGTGCCAACATGGCGACCGGATATTCACGGACCTGCTGACTTGGTCGAGGAAGTCACCCGCATTGCCGGGATCGACAACGTCCCATCGACGCCGCTCCCGCGCGTATCGGGTGTCGCCCGTCCCGTACTGACAAGCCGCCAGCGCCGCGCCAGCCGCGCCCGCCGGACGCTCGCCTCCCGCGGCCTGGTCGAAGCCGTCACGTGGTCGTTCATTCCAACGTCCGAAGCTGAAGTCTTCGGCGGCGGACAAGCCGAACTTCAACTGGCCAATCCGATTTCAACCGAGCTCAGCACCATGCGTCCGAGCCTGCTGCCCGGATTGCTGGCGGCGATCCAGCGCAACCGCAACCGCGGCTTCGCCGACGTTGGAATTTTCGAACTGGGTCAGGCTTACAAGGGTGCTGCGCCGTCCGACCAGATGCAGTGCGCGTCCGGCGTACGCTCGGGAACCGCAGTCCTGACAGGCAGCGGCCGTCATTGGGATGGCGCCGCAAACGATGCCGGACTATTCGACGCCAAAGCCGACGTCTCAGCCGTCCTAGCCGGCCTTGGGCTTGATGCTGCGAAGTTGATGATCACCCGCGACGCACCTGAGTGGTTCCACCCAGGGCGTTCAGGCGTCATCCGGCTGGGGCCGAAGGTGGCGCTTGCCCATTTCGGCGAATTCCATCCGCGCACGCTTGCCGCCCTCGATGTCGAAGGCCCGGTCGTCGGCTTCGAGATCTTCCTCGACGCGCTGCCGCCCGAGAAGAAAAAGTCGCGCGCCCGCGCCCCGCTTGCGAGCACCGATCTCCTTCCGGTCCGCCGCGACTTTGCCTTCGTTCTCGATGCTCGCGTCGCCGCCGGTGACGTCATCAAGGCCGCCCACGGCGCGGACAAGAAGCTCATCAGCGCCATCAACGTGTTTGACTTGTTCGAAGGCGGCAAGCTGGCCGAAGAGGGCAAGAAATCGCTCGCCATCGAAGTCACGCTGCAACCGTTATCGGCAACCCTGACCGATAAGGAAATCGAAGCCGTCTCCCAGAAAGTGATCGCCGCCGTTGCCAAGGCGACAGGCGGAGAAATCCGCGGTTAGGCGATACAAGAAGTACGGGCGGGGAATTTTTCCCGTCCACCAAATGCAGGTCTTTTGCGGCACCGCGAAGCAGCTTCGAACTGGCCGGAAATCCATATGATTATGCATGTCTGGTGCAGAAAAGTTATTCTGTCCGAAGTCATGTTTTGTGATGCAGCTGTCGGAAACGCCTGCTATTCGAGCCTGGCCGAATGACGAAAATCGGCATTGAAAAAAGCTCTGAAAAAGGAAACAGGCGATGCTCGAACAGCTCATTCCATTGGCCGCAGGTGCAGGCGGCGGACTTCTCGGCGGCAATCTTCTGGGCTCCATTTTCAAAGGAACCGGCCGCGGCTCGAATTCCATCGTCGGCATGGTCGCAGGCGCAATCGCCAGCTACTTCTTCGGCCCCACGCTCGGCCCGGTCATCGGCAATTTGGTCGGCAGCGGCATCCTTGAGCAGATTCTTGCCGGTCTGACGGCTGGTGTGGGCGGCGGCGCCGGCGGCTCGCTTCTTTGGGGCATCATCCGGTCGATGCTCGGCAGCCGCTAAGCTTCGAGGCTTTACGGCTTTAAGCCTGGCGCACGATAATTCGAATGCAAAAAGGGCGGCTGAGGAGGACCAATCTCCGCAGCCGCCCTTTGTTTTCCGCTAAGCCACCAATCGCCGTTACCCCGACAACCCGCCCGACAGTGTGGGCTGATCAAGCAGCGAGAAGCCGTAGTGCTTGAGCCATCTAAGATCGGCAGAGAAGAACGCGCGCAGGTCCGGCAGCCCGTACTTCAGCATCGCCATGCGGTCGATCCCCATGCCGAAGGCAAAGCCCTGGTACTTGTCCGGGTCCAGCCCGCAGTTCTTCAGAACATTCGGATGCACCATCCCGCAGCCGCCGATCTCCAGCCACTGGCCCGGCTTGCCGATCGCATCCGCGCCGATGTCGATTTCTGCTGACGGTTCCGTAAACGGGAAGTGCGATGCCCGGAACCGCATATTGACTTCATCGACTTCGAAGAACGCCTTGCACATTTCTTCAAGCACCCATTTGAGGTGCCCCATGTGCGTTTCTTCGTCGATGACGAGCGCCTCGATCTGGTGGAACATCGGCGTATGCGTCTGGTCGCTGTCGCAACGGTAGACGCGGCCCGGCGCAATAATCCGGATCGGCGGTTTCTGCTCCATCATCGTGCGGATCTGCACAGGCGATGTGTGCGTGCGCAGCACCAGGCGCTGCCCATCTTCGCCGGGGTTGAAATAGAACGTATCGTGTTCCTGCCGGGCGGGATGCTCTTCGGGGATATTGAGCTTGGTGAAGTTGAGATCGTCGGTTTCGATGTCCGGACCCTCGGCAACCGAGAAACCCATATCAGCGAAGATCTCAATAAGCTCGCCCATCACCTGCGAGACGGGGTGAATGCGCCCTTCCGCCAGCGGTCCGAGCCGAACCGGCAGCGTGATGTCGGCCGTCTCCTTGGCAAGCTTTTTTTCGAGGGCTGCTTCTTCGAGCTTGGCCTTGCGCGCGTCGAACGCATCGCTAACCAGCGTTTTGACCTGGTTGATGCGCTGCCCGAATGCCTTGCGCTCATCGGGCGCCATTTTGCCAAGCTGCGCCATCTGCCGCGCTATGCTGCCCTTCTTTCCGAGCGTATTGATGCGGACAGTTTCGAGTTCAGCCAGATCGGTGGCTATCTCGATCGCATTTAATGTGTCGACTTCAATGGCGGTAAGTTCGGATTTGTCGATCATCGCAGATTTCTTGAAAAGCATTGGCAGATTGGTGAGGGAGAAGTGCCCCAACCGCGCGGCAATGTCGAGCCCCCACCCCTTTATGGAATGCGGCGATCCAACCTTCCCCCCAGCAAAGCAAAAGCCTTCCCCGTTGCCGGAGAAGGCTTCCGCAATAGGTTGCGTCAAGCGCTGCGAGGCAGCGTCGCCGTCTTAGGCCGCGGCCTTGTCGACAGCGGCCTTGGCCTGTGTGACGAGCGCCTTGAACGCGACAGTGTCCTGCACAGCGATATCGGCGAGAACCTTGCGGTCGACCTCGATGCCGGCCTTGTTGAGACCGTCGATAAAGCGGCCGTAGGTCATCGTGTTTTCGCTGGCTTCGCGGACAGCGGCGTTGATGCGCTGGATCCACAATGCGCGGAACGTGCGCTTGCGGCGCTTACGGTCGCGATATTGATACTGCAGCGCCCGCTCAACCGCCTGCTTGGCGATGCGGATGGTGTTCTTACGGCGTCCCCGGTAGCCTTTGGCGGCGTCGAGAACTTTCTTGTGTTTGGCGTGGGCTGTTACGCCGCGTTTTACGCGTGCCATGTGTCTTGCTCACTTCTCGTTCAGGCGATCATTTCGATCGGCAAATTGGTTTTTAGCGATTATACGGCATGTACTTCTTGACGATCTTCGCGTCGGAGTCGCACAGAACCATGGTTCCCCGCGCATCGCGGATGAACTTGGCGTGGCGTTTGATCATGCCGTGACGCTTGCCCGCCTGGGCAACCTTCACCTTGCCTGTCGCCGTGAACTTGAAGCGCTTCTTGGCGCCCGATTTGGTCTTCAACTTGGGCATTTTGCTTATTCTCCTTATAGGTCCCTTTTTGAAGGCGGCGATGACCGTCGGGCGCGAAACGCCTGATCTGGGGCAAGGCCCGGCTTCGGGAACCAGATTTTCAAAAGCATGAAAAGCCGTCACGGCATGCCCCGCCGGACGACTTCGGAAGGGCGCTTTATACATCCCTCCCCCGCCCAGCGCAACCGGGTGTTTTGGGGCTGCCCCGCACCCTCAATAAACAAAAACGGCCCGGTGATCTCCACGCGGGCCGTCTTCTCAATGTTTTAAATCGCTCCGGATGATCGGGTGATACAACTGGAGCTTAATCTATTTTTTGAGTGTCCGGCGCCTGTTACCTCGGCGCCAGCACCATTACCATTTGACGGCCTTCGAGGCGCGGCTCGCTCTCGACCTTGGCCTGCTCGCCGAGCTCTTCCTTGACGCGTTCGAGAACCTTGCGTCCCAGATCCTGGTGAGCCATTTCGCGGCCACGGAAGCGGAGCGTCACCTTGACCTTGTCGCCGCCTTCGAAGAACCGTTTGATGGCGCGAACCTTGACCTGGTAGTCGTGCTCATCGATTGCCGGTCGCATCTTGATCTCTTTGATCTCGACCGTTTTCTGCTTCTTGCGGGCTTCGGCGGCTTTCTTCTGCTGCTCGAACTTGAACTTGCCATAGTCCATGATTTTACAGACAGGCGGCTCCGCATCCGGCGAGATTTCGACGAGATCGAGATTTGCGTTGGCCGCGCGCTCTAGCGCGTCATTCGTCTCGACAACTCCAACGTTATCGCCGTTTTCGTCGATCAGGCGCACTTCGCGTACGCGGATCGCGTCGTTCATTCTCGGGCCGGCGGGTTCGCGCGTCTGCGCGGCACGGTGTGGGCGGCGGATGGTCTAACTCCTTCTATTGCCTCATATAATATCAGCCTGCCGACAGTCGCACGCGGCGGACGGCAGGATAATCACCCTTCTGCAAACTGGAAAAAGGTTTGACAGAGAATCTTTAAGAAGCGTTTGCAAGTCAATACAAGAGTCCGTCTTACGCAACATTATCAGCGATTTGTAGACCGAAACGCCTCCGCCAGACCCGCTGAAATGAGTTCGTCGTAGACTTCGAGCGTCTTGGTTTTCATCGCTTTGAGTGAAAAGTTGGCTTCCACATGCGCCCGTCCTTCGGCGGCAAAGGCGCTGGCCTCCTCTGGGCTTTGAGACAAAAGCCCCCGCAACTTGTCTGCCAGATCGAGCGGATCGGCCGGCCGGACAAGCCATCCGGATTTAACCGTTTCCGGCGGCGCGCCAATGGCGGTGGCAATCACCGGACAGCCCATGGCTTGCGCTTCGGTGGCCGTCCGCCCGAAGGCCTCCGGCTCGATCGAGGCGACAAGCGCGCCCGAACTCGCCGCAAAGGCAGCCGGCATGTCCGAGACATGACCGACGAGGCGTACGTTGCCGTGCAGTGCGGCCGCTTCGATCTGCGCTTTCAGGCCCTCCAGATAGGCCTCTCGCCCCTGCGCATCGCCCGCCAGGATGAAAACGACACCATTTAGGGCGCCTTGATGCTTAAGACGCTCAGCCGCCGCGATCACCGTTGCCTGGCCCTTCCAGCTCGTCAGCCGCGCCGGGTGCAGGATCGCCTTCTCACCGGGCTTCAGGCCCCAGGACTGGCGCAGGGCTTTGACCCGCTCGGGGGCGATCTTCGCCGGATCGAAACGCTCCATATCGGTGCCACGGTGGATCACCCGGATGCGCGAGAACGGCGTCCCATAGCGCGCATGCACCAGATCGGCGGTGTACTGTGAATTGGCGATGACGAGATCGGCCCGAGCCATCACCGAGTTATAAAGCCGCTTGAACGGACCCTTCTCGTTATAGGCGCCGTGATAGGTCGTCACGAACGGGATGCCGACCCGCCGCGCCGCGATCAGCGCACTCCAGGCCGGGGCACGGCTGCGCGCATGCAGGATCGCCGCCCCTTCGCGTTTTAGGAGGTCCGCGATTTTGAAGGCATTGGCGATGATCTTGGCCGGGTTCTTGGTTGCGGCTGGAAAACGGACGAGTTCTCCTCCCGCCGCCGTCAAATCCGGTTCCATGCGCCCGCCGCGCGACAGCACGATCGCGCGCCCTCCGGTTGCCGAAATCGCCCCCGCAATCTCGATTGCAGAAAGTTCCGCCCCACCGGTATCGAGATCCGGGATGATCTGCACTATGGTCGGTCCGGAATTCTGCAAAATGCCCGCCCCTGCTTCGGTTTCAATATCTGTCGCGGCGGGGGCCGAGGCACCGCACACGCGCAATCAGGAGGCCTTCTGTAAGATGAGCGCAGACGAACTGCAATTCCTCGAAGTAGGCAAAGACAAACCCCGCCGCATTGCTTATCGCCACCAGCCGACGCCTGAAGGCGGCAAGGCGGGCATCATCTGGCTCATCGGCTTGAAGTCCGACATGCTCTCCACCAAGGCCACGGCGTTGTCGGAATGGGCACCCCAGAACGGCTACGGCCTGACGCGCTTCGATTATTCCGGTCACGGGGAATCAGGCGGCGACTATATGCAGGCCACCGTCGGCGATTGGCTGGAAGAAACCCGCACCATCTTCGAAGAGATCACCGAAGGCCCGCAGATCGTCATCGGCTCGTCGACCGGCGGCCACCTTGCGCTCCTGCTGTTGCGGCAACTCATGCGCGAGGCGCCAGATCAGGCCAAGCGCATCAAGGCGCTGGTTCTCATCGCGCCCGCCTGGGATCTCACCGAGGAATTAATCTGGAAGGAAATGACGCCGGAAATGCAGGCCGAAGTCATGGAGAAAGGCGTCACCTACCGCCCGTCCGAATATGGTGACCCGCTGCCGATCACCAAGGTCTTCATCGAGGAAGGCAAGAACCACGTCTTTACAAGCGAGATGTTTGATCCGGAGCGCCCGATCCATATTCTGCAAGGCTTGCAGGACGTCGATGTACCGCCCGAACACACACGCAAGATGCGCGAGGTCGTGAAGGCCGATTGGATCGATCTCCACGAAGTCCCCGACGGCGACCACCGCCTCTCCCGCGATGAGGATTTGGAACTCCTATTCGAGACGATCAAGAAGGTGGGTTAGCCGGTCGTCAAAATCCCCCAACTGTCATCCCGGCATTTATGGCCGGGATCCAGGGTGCCGATTGGGAATGCCTCACTGTTTATCTTCAATCCCCTCAGCAGATTCCAAAATCACTTGAGGCTCGTGACTCGGTTCGCCATTGCGCAGCGAGCCTGCTGCGCGATGGGTCCCGGGGACAAGCCCCGGGATGACAGGAGGGGGCAATAAGCTCCCCGGCCCTCCGGGCCGATGATGGCTGGTTGTCACGGCCCGGTTGCCGTGTGGGCAACCGAAGGGCCAGCTCAAAAAGTCGGGCATCCCTGCCCAACACAAGCCTGCGCCGTGTTGGCACTAAGAAGGCGCAAAAAACTAAGCTTCTTCAACCTGCGCCGCGTTTTCGTATTCCTCCGTCGCAATGAGCCAGGCTTCTTCGGCTTCGTCGAGGGACTTGGCAAGTTGGCCGCGTTCAATCGAGATCCGTTGCGCTTTGTCGGGCTCACGCGTGTAGATCTCGGTATCTGCCAGCTGCTGATCGAGCTTGGCGATTGCGACGCTGAGCTTGGTCACTTGCTTTTCTGCTTCCGTCATCGCCTTACGCAACGGCGCGATCTGCGCGCGATGTTCGGCCGCCGCCCGGCGCTTGTCCGCCCGCGCGGTCTTGTCGTCCGTTTTGGCACTCCCGCCACCCGAGGTCTGCTTGTTGGAACGCTCCTCCAACAGCAGTTTCTGATAGGCATCCATATCACCATCGAACGACGCGACCGTGCCGTCGCGCACCAACCACAACCGATCCGCACAGGCTTCCACCAAGTGCCGGTCGTGGCTGATCAAAATGACAGCCCCTTCGTAATCGTTCAGCGCCTGAATCAGCGTTTCGCGGCTGTCGACATCAAGGTGGTTGGTCGGCTCGTCGAGGATCAGGATGTGCGGTGCGTGAAACGTCGCCAGCAGCAACAACAGCCGCGCCTTCTCGCCGCCTGAAAGCGTATCGCATTTATTGCTGGCCCGCTCGACGCCGAAGCCTGCCACGCCAAGCCTCGCACGGCGCTGGGCCTCGGTGGCCTCCGGCATCAAATCGGTCATGTAGTCGTAAGGCGTTTTCGACGGATTAAGCTCGTCGAGCTGATGCTGTGCGAAATAGCCGAAGGTGAGCTGCTTGTGGCTCCACGAGTTGCCCTTCTGCGGTGGCAGCCGACCCGAGATCGCTTTAGCGAATGTCGATTTACCGTTGCCGTTCTGACCGAGGAGAGCGATGCGGTCGTCGTTGTCGATCCTGAGATCGAGGTGGCGCAGGATCGGCTTGTCCGGCTCATATCCGATATCGACGCCTTCAAAGCGAATGAGCGGACTTGCCAGAACTTTTTTCGGTTTCGGAAACTGGATCGGCGCAACGCGCTCGTCGACCTGGGCTGCGATCGGCTGCATTTTGGCAAGCGCCTTGATGCGGCTTTGCGCCTGCGCGGCTTTCGTCGCCTTGGCTCGGAAGCGGTCGATAAACGCCGTAATACGCTTGCGCTCGTCATCCTGCTTCTTCTTCAGCTTGCCTTCAAGCCGCTGCTGCTCGCGGCGCGCTTCCTCGAAGTCGTCGTAGCCGCCCGCGTAAAGCGTCATCCGCCCCCGGTCGAGATGCAGGATCGACGTCACCGCGCGGTTCAACAAGTTGCGGTCATGGCTGACCATCAGGATCGTGTGCGGATAAGAGCGCAGATAGGCTTCAAGCCACAGCGTGCCTTCAAGATCGAGATAGTTTGTCGGCTCGTCCAGCAGCAGGAGATCTGGCTCAAGGAACAAGACGGCAGCAAGGGCCACGCGCATGCGCCAGCCGCCAGAATATTCGCTGCACGGACGTTGCTGGGCATCGTCATCGAATCCGAGCCCGGCAAGAATCTGCGCCGCCCGCGCCGGTGCCGTATGAGCATCGATCTGCCCGAGGCGGTCGTGGATCTCTCCGATACGATGCGGGTCGGTCGCCGTCTCCGCTTCCGCAAGCAAACCGGCGCGCTCCTTGTCGGCGCCCAAAACCCAGTCAATCAGCGTCGTTGCATCGCCTGGCGCTTCCTGCGCGACATACCCCATCGTCGCCGACTTCGGCAACTTGATCGCGCCGTCATCGGCAGCCAGTTCGCCGGTGATGAGTTTCAAAAGCGTCGTCTTGCCCGCGCCGTTGCGACCGATCAGCCCGACCTTGTGCCCGGCCGGCAGCGCGACCGTTGCTTGATCGAGCAAGATCCGTCCTTCGATACGGTATGTCAGGTCGTTGATGTGAAGCATGCATATCCCGCTGCGGGCGGAATTGGGCCGGCCCGCCTTTTGTGACACATGCAATAACGCCCGCCCGCCGCACTGTCACCCGTCAACCGTCAGGCATGTGCAAAGCTCGGCGGCCTGGCATGGTGGCTGAGAGCCGAAAAGCCACGCGCCGGGGTCGCATTGTCGAGAAAGAGCAGGCGCAGCGCGGAACTACTCAATCCCCTTTTCCAGAGCCTTTTCCAGGCCCACGGCACCGATGCGTTTGGCAATGCTTTCTGGCACGATCCAAGCCTTCCAGCTCTTGCCCTCAACCGGTGAGCGGCACGACAACTCGCCTTCGATGATCGCGCACGTCGTATCCGCGCGGATCGCCTTGGCCTCGCGCCGGTCGTGATGCAGGAACTTCAAATCGATTGGCTGGAGTTTGGCTTCAACCGTCTCCAGGTCGATCCCGCGAAAAACGCACGACGGGCTGGAGCGGCAGGCGCCACCGCGCGAGCCGAGCGCAACCGTCGGACCGAAAGCTTTTTCCCGTGAGAGCTTTTCGGCAGGCTTGTCCGCGCCGCGGCTGATGTAGCAGCTCTCATGAATGCACAGCATCGGATCGGCCGTCTTGCTCCAGCGACGCACACCCGTCTTGCCGACTTCCATGACGAGCAGCACCGTCACGTTCTTCTCGACCAGCGGTGAAATATAACCCGCAGCCTTGGCCGCGATTTTGGAGACGACTTGCGAGACGAGGCCCGGCTCTTCGGCCTGCTTGTCCTGCGATGGCGTCGCGTGCGGATGTTGAACTTCGATTTCGTGCTCCCGGCGCACCTCTTTCAGGCGGTCGCTGAGAGCCTCGGCTTCTTTATTGAGGACGGCAGGATCGGCTGGTTTCTCGGCAGCGGTGTCAGTCGGTGCAGCCACGGTGGGTGTGGCAATCGTCTCTCGCGCAGGTTCGACTGGCGCGGCCGCCTCGGTCGGCGCGGCAGCGGGCTCTTCTGCAACCGCGTCAGCGACGGGCTTCCGCGCATCAGTCGCAGCAGGCACTGCATCGCTTGCGGTTGCAGGTTCGGCAGCCGAGTCTGTTGTCGATCCGCCCTGCTGCTCAAGAGCCTGCTCGACAGCCTTGCGGGCTTCGGCCCGGAACCGCTCTTCGTCGGTCATAGGAGACGTCGACTGCTGCGCGTCGGAACCGGCGAATTTCTCGGCGATTTTGCCGGCAGCATCCTCTGCGCGTGCGCTCGGAACATTCGCAAGTACTCCGGCAGCCACGACTGCAAATAGCAATGCTGGCGCAATTGGTTTCAACGATCGAAAAAGTCTGTCCATCAAAAATCCGCTCCCACAGCCTCAGCCGTGAACGATTAACACCAGGATTTGGGCATAATCGCGCAACGACCTTGAATTCGCCCTGAACAAGTCGCGTTCAGTCGCAGGCGTCACCAAATCGTGACCTGCGTCAGAGAAATTCGGCGATTAGCCATTCTTCTCAGTCGCTTGCGCAATAGCAGCCAAGCCTTCGCGATAGGTCGGATAGCGCAAAGCGATGCCGAGATCCTCTTTGATTCTGTCGTTCCTGACGCGCTTCAGCTCGGAATAAAAGCTCTTCGCCATCGGCGAAAGATCGGCCTCGTCGAAGGGGATACCAGGCGGCACCGGTCGTTCCAAAAGCTCTGCCGCAAGAGCGATGACGTCCTGCGGCGGGGCTGGCTCATCGTCCGCGAGATTGTAAACGGTCTGCCTCCCCTTGCCCGCCATTGCGCGTTCCAGGACGGCCGCGATGTCGTCGACATGGATGCGGTTGAATACCTGACCGGGCTTGATAATGCGTCGCGCCCGCCCCGAGCGCACCTGATCGATGGCGCTGCGACCGCGGCCATAGATGCCTGCCAGCCGGAACACTTGCACGGCCGGTGGCGCTGGCGCCGTAATCGGCATCAGATCGAGCCACGCGCGCTCGGCCTGCATCCGGAATTCCGAGCGCTGCGAAGTCGGCTGAGCTGGCGTCGTCTCATCGACCCATGCCCCGCCCTGATCGCCATAGACACCGATCGTCGACAAATAACCGATCCATTGCAGCGGCCCGTCGGCGAGGGACCGTTCGATGTCGAAACGATGATGCTGCAACACAGGATCGCCATCGGCGCTGGGCGGGATCGACACGAGCACATGCGTCGCCGAACCGATGGCCTCAGCCAATGCGCGGCTGTAACTGGTGCCATCGAAGCCGATCAACTCGACCGCTTGCGCGTCGTCCGGCCTGCCCGCGTCGACATCACGAACGGTGCCGCTGAACCGCCAGTCGGTTCCCTCGTCACCGAGCCGGCGCACCAAGGCGCGCGCACTAAATCCCAATCCCAAACACAACAGATGCTTCAAACCGAAGCTCCCTTATTGCCGACATTTCGCTGCCACTCAGCCAGAACCGCAGCGTCTTCTTCTTGCGGCTCAAGCCCTGCGCGATGTTTATCGAACCTGGTCTGATCGGCAAGTTCGCCCAGCGCCCAAACCGCCATCGCCCGCACCAGCGGCGATGCATCGCCCAGCAGTCCTTCGACAGCAGGCAACAGACCGGCGTCCTCAGAGTTCCCTGCAGCGATCAAACAGTTCCGCAAGAACCGCGCCCGCCCCGCGCGCTTGACCGGTGTTCCCGAAAACATTTGCCGAAATCCCGGATCATCAAGCGCCAGCATTTCGGCAAGCGGCGGATCGTCGATCTCGTCGCGCATCGCGAGCTTCGTCTGACGGACGGAACTGGCAAACTTGTTCCACGGACAGACGGCCAGGCAATCGTCGCAGCCGAAGACCCGGTTGCCAATCGCCTTGCGAAACTCCGGCGCGATGTGGCCGCCATATTCAACCGTGAGGTAGGCGATGCAGCGCCGAGCGTCGAGGGTATAGGGCATTGGGAACGCATCTGTCGGGCAGACATCGAGACAGCGCTGGCAGTTGCCGCAATGATCTTGCTCGGCGTCATCGGCCAGCAGTTCGGCCTCGGTCAGGATGGAGCCGAGGAACAACCATGAGCCGAAATCGCGCGAGACGAGGTTGGTATGCTTGCCCTGCCATCCAAGGCCTGCCGAATGCGCCAAAGGCTTTTCCATCAGCGGCGCGGTATCAACGAAAACCTTGACGTCTCCACCGGTGCTACGTGCCACCAGCCCTGCGATCTCTTTCAGCCGCCCTTTCAGAACATCATGATAATCGCGGCGCTTGGCGTAAGCCGAAATCACGGCGTTAGACCGTTCCTCCAGCGCCAGCAAAGGATCAACTTCAGGAGCGTAATTCATACCCAGTAGGATCACGCTTTTCGCCGTCGGCATCAGCTGACGCGGATCGGCGCGCCGCTCGGCGGTCTCAGCCATCCATTCCATGTCGCCGTGTCGGCCTGCAGCGAGAAAGGCTTTGAGCCGTTCGCCTGCACCCCCGATGCTGTCGGCTGCGCAAATGCCGAAGGCATCGAAGCCAAGGGCATTGGCGCGCGCTTCGAGTTCCTGGCGTAGCTTCACGCTCATGCGATCCACTCCGCCATATCGCGACGCCGGTGAATGCCACTGGCCAATCGGCGCTTTCGGAGCGGCGTTTTAAAAATCAAGATCGGTGTAATGGCGCGGCGGCGGCGAGCCGGGAATGCGGTCGGCGAGCACCACGCGGAAGGCCGGCCGCGATTTGATGCGCGCATACCAGTCCTTGGCCTGCGGGTAATCCTCCCAAGGCACTTCGTCGAAGTAGTCGATCGACGACAGATGCGCGGCTGCCGCGATATCGGCAAATGACAGATCCTCTCCTGCAAGCCATCGGCGCCCGTGCGCCAGATACCCGATATAGCTCAGGTGATAACGCAAATTGGCCCGCACCGCGCGCATGATGTCAGCGTCAGGTGAATGGCCGCTCATGCCGGGCTGCAGGCGCGCATACACCTTTTCATAGAGAAGTTCGCGCGTCACTTCGCGGTCGAACTTGCCATGAAACCAGTCGACCAGCCGACGCACTTCGGCGCGTTCCTCGCGCGTTCCGGGAAACAGCGGAACGCTCAGTCCGTCGACGGGATGCCGCTTCAACTCTTCGGCGACGTATTCAGAGATTGAGTAGGTCCCGCAAAGAATAGGCCCAGCGTCGATTTCGAGAACGGGAAGCTCACCGGCCGGATTGAGCTGCAGAAACGACAGGCTCATGTCCCAGGGCTGTTCTTCGACCGCCTCGACCTGCAGCCCCAGCTCCGCCAAAAGGACGCGGATCGAGCGTGAATAGGGGCAAAGACGGAAATGGGTGAGCTTGTGCATTTTCTCGTTGTTCGCTTCCATCACGGCGCCGTCAGATGACTCATAGCAAATGAGAGCGACTTCAGCCCGCGCCAACCGCTCACCTTTCAAATAGATCGGATCGCGCCTTCAAAAAACGATACATGGATTCGCCGACGGCGCTGTTTTTCAAGTGTTCCAAGGCACTTGGTGAACCTAAACAGCTTTCAGTTAGAGCCTGCCGAAACCCCGAAATCCATGTGGCTGCGGCGGCACGCCCTGTTGCCAACCCGACAAGTCCGCTTGCGGGATAAGCGGCAGCGTGGTTGTTGCGGGAATCACTTTTTCATTGGGAGAATCACACCTCATGCCGACTTGGCAAGTCGTCCTGCTTGGACTGCTCGAAGGATTGACCGAGTTCATCCCCGTTTCGTCGACCGGCCATGTTTTGCTGGCGGGCCATTTCCTAGGCTTCTGTTCTCCCGGAAAGACTTTCGAAGTTTTGATCCAGCTCGGCGCGATTCTGGCGATCCTGTCGGTCTATTCCGCCAAGCTCCTGCGCATGCTGTTCGATTTGCCAAGCGACGCGCGCACCCGCCGGTTCGTTGTCTCCATCCTGCTGGCGTTCCTGCCGGCAGCCGTCATCGGGGCGCTGGGGCATTCGTTTATCAAAAGCATCCTGTTCGAAAGCCCGATGCTGATCTGCGTGATGCTCATTCTGGGTGGATTTATTTTGCTGTTCGTTGACCGCATGGAGCTGACGCCGCGCTACGTTGACGTCATGGATTACCCGCCCTCGCTCGCGTTCAAGATCGGCCTGTGCCAGTGCCTCGCGATGGTGCCGGGCGTTTCGCGATCGGGCGCAACGATTGTCGGGGCTCTGCTTCTTGGGACCGACAAGCGCTCGGCGGCCGAATTCTCGTTCTTCCTGGCCATGCCGACGATGGCGGGCGCTTTCGCCTACGATCTTTATAAGAACTGGTCGACGATCGACGTCTCGGACGCACAGAGCATCGCCATCGGCTTTGCGGTCGCCTTCGTGGCTGCCGTTGTCGTCGTGCGCTATCTGTTGGAATACGTCAGCCGCCACGGTTACGCGCTGTTTGGCTGGTGGCGCATCATCGTTGGCGGTCTCGGCCTCGGCGCACTGCTCGTTCTCGGCAACGCCAGCGTCTGCGCTTAAAGCTGGTTTTTGTTTAGCCAACACGACTTTAGGAAGTGTTGGCTCTAAGAAAGCCCGCCAACACTCGGCAAGCCGGTGTTGGACTAGGACAAATCGGACGTGGCAACCAAATAAGCCCGTGCGGCTCGTTCAGACCGAGAGCGCTGGTTGTCATTGGCCCGGGTGCTGGTCGGCACCCGAAGGGCAAAACGAAAAAGCCCTCGCGGCTCATTCTGACCGGGAGGGCTGGTTGTCACGGCCCGGTTGCCGTGTGGGCAACCGAAGGGCCAAACAAAAAGCTAGGGCAACCGAAGGCGCAAACAAAGACTCAAGCCGCGTTTGACGTAATCGGGTTTGAAAGAACGTCGCGGATCGCATCGCTGTCGGCAGCGGAGCGCAACTGATCCAGCGTTGAAGGCTCCCGCACCAGTCTTGAGATCCTGGCCAGCGCCTTGAGGTGATCGCCACTTGCGTGTTCGGGAGCCAGCAGCAGGAAGATGAGATCGACCGGCGCATCGTCATGGCTCTCGAACTCGATCGGTTCGGCAAGCCGCGCGAACAGACACACGATCCGATCGAGATCTTTGAACTTCACGTGCGGAATGGCGATGCCGCGCCCAAGCCCCGTGGAGCCAAGCCGCTCACGTTGCAGCAAGGTGTCGAAGACATCGCGCGCATCGAGACCGGTCAGCTCAGCGGCGTGGTTCGACAGCTCCTGCAATGCCTGTTTCTTACTTTTCGCCTGCAACGAGGAAAGAATGCCCTCTGGCTCGAGCAAGTCACTAAGGTCCATGTTTTTTTGTCCCACGGTTTGCTGCCTTCGCTTGACGTCGCCGATTACGCCTCGAATCCCCGCAAACTCTTTGCTCAAATCATTCAGACCCGGCCGTCGACAGGATGATCGGTCCCTCAGGAGCTAAAACGGCTCCCTTACGACGACTGCTCACCTTTGGCCGGATCGACCCACCCGACGTTCCCGTCAGGCCGGCGATAGACGACGTTAATGCCCCCTGAGCCCGCATTTCGAAAAATCAAAAACGGATTTTCCCCCAGATCGAGATGCATCACGGCTTCACCCACTGTCAACTCACGAATACCCGTTTCTGTTTCAGCAATGATAACTGGGTGATGATCTGTCTTTGCGTCTTCTTCATGCTCATCATCAGAGAGTTTCAGGACATAATCCCTGGCCGGCATCTCAGCAGGCAGCTGATTTCCGTTCTGGCGCTGATGATGATGGTCTTTGAGACGCCGTTTATAGCGTCTTACCCGCTTTTCGAGGTGTTCGATAGCCGAGTCGGCGCTCGAATAGGCATCTCCGCCGGTTCCGTGAGCCTCTACCAGTAGTCCGGTGCGTAGTCTGATCGAGCAATTGGTGCGGAACGTCGAACGTTCTTTTTCCAGTCTAACATGGCCGGAAATCTCCGGACCGATGTATTTCTCAAATACTCCTGAGATTTTCTCAGTGATATAGGTCTGGTAAGCATCCCCAGCATCGACGTTTTTGCCCGTGACTTGGAGTGTCATAGTATTGACTGGCCCTTTCTTTGACTTGACGGCCTGCTTCTTCTTTGTGTCCGGAGTTGAATCCGGAGGCGGCAATATAATTCCTTGTGGTCTCCAGATCTTAACTGGATCAAACGCTGTAGCCCCTTAATTGCGTCGCAGGCCCATACTTTTTCCACCGGAATATCGCCCTGGAGCTAATCGTTGCTGCATCGCGAAGGGGTGTCAAGAGATTGCAGCGGGCTACTTAACCGTTGATCGTTAAGTCCGCCTGGTTGCCGATTCTGCCATTAACGGTAATTCCGCAAAACGATCCTCGACAAGCCCTTTTTGAGCGGACCTGGCCCCGCTTCAGACCCCTGCGACCTGTTGGATCGCGCGCTTTTGCCGCCGTCTCTGGACCGAAGATGGGATCCGCAAGGCTTCCCGGTATTTGGCAACCGTCCGCCGCGCGATGTCGATGCCTTCCTTGCGCAAAATGTCCACGATCTGATCGTCCGAAAGCACCGCTTCGGCCCGTTCCGCATCGATCAGCTGCTTGATGCGGAAGCGCACCGATTCAGAGGAGTGAGCCTCGCCGTTCTCAGCAGAAGCGATCGCCGACGTGAAGAAATACTTGAGCTCGAAGATCCCACGCGTTGTCGCCATGTACTTGCTGGAGGTGACGCGCGAGACAGTCGATTCATGCATCGAGATGGCATCCGCCACGGTTTTCAAGTTGAGCGGTCGCAAATGCTGAATGCCATACGTGAAGAAGCCGTCCTGCTGGCGCACGATTTCGCGGGCGACCTTGAGAATGGTGCGTGCCCGCTGGTCCAGACTTTTGACAAGCCAGTTGGCCGATTGCAGGCACTCTGAGAGGTATTCCTTGTCCGCTTCCTTGCAGGCATTGCGTGACACGCGCGTGTAGTAGCTGCGGTTGACCAGGACCTTCGGTAACGTCTCGCTGTTGAGTTCGACAATCCAAGACCCGTCAGAGGCCGGCTTGACGATGACGTCGGGCACGACGGGCTGAACCTGCACGCTGCCGAACGCCAGACCGGGCTTGGGATTGAGGCACCGGATCTCGTTGATCATGTCGGAGAGCTCATCCATGTCGCAGCCGACGGCCTTGCGTAGCTTGCCGATGTCATGGCGGGCGAGAAGGTCGAGATTTGTCAGCAAGGCCGCAATTTGCGGGTCATAGCGGTTCTGGTCTTTGAGCTGCAGCGCCAAGCATTCGCCGAGCGATCTTGCAAAGACACCCGGCGGGTCGAACGTCTGCAGCTTCTGGAGAACACCATCGACAAGCTCGTCAGTCGCGCCGAGCTTGTCGATGGTTTCCCCCAGGTCCGACGGCAGATATCCGGACTCATCGACCAGATCGATCAAGTGTTGTCCAATAAGCCGGTCGGCTGGTTCAAAGACCGCCATCGACAGCTGTTCGCTCAAATGATCCTTTAACGAAAGATTGCTGCTGACGAACGCTTCGAGGTTGGGGTCATCGTCGCTGACGCTGCCGCCAGATTTGACCGAAGACCACTCCGAGCCGCTCAAGCGCGTGCTGTCGAGCGTTCCCAGGTCGCTTGCAGACGTGTCCGGATACATCGACTCGTAATCGGTATCGAGCACGTTGGTTGCTTCCGACGTGCCCCGCTCGTTGCCAAGCCAGTCGTCCGAAGCGCTCGGTTCGCCGTTGTTTTCTGGTGTGGCGGTCGCATCTCGCTCGTTCCGGTCCGGGCTGATCGGCGCATCGCTGGCTTCATCGCGCTCGAGCAAGGGGTTACGTTCCAGCTCGGTCGTGACGTAATCGACCAATTCGAGGTTCGACAGCTGCAGGAGCTTGATGGCCTGCTGCAACTGGGGTGTCATCACCAGCTGCTGGCCCTGTCGAAGCTCAAGTTTGGCGTTTATCGCCATTGCCCCACCTTAACCAATTCTCACGATATTCGTTCGCCGGGCCAGCATAGCTAAGCTTGGTTAGCGAACATGTTGCCGAGATAAACCCGGCGTACGTCTTCGTTGCTTATGATTTCCTGAGGGTTACCTTTTGTCAGAACTTGACCCTCGAAGATGACGTAGGCGCGCTCGACAATGTCGAGTGTCTCGCGAACGTTGTGGTCCGTAATAAGAACACCGATCCCGCGCTGTGTCAGGTGCCGCACGAGTTCCTGAATGTCGTTAACCGCCTTCGGGTCGACGCCGGCAAAAGGTTCGTCAAGCAACATGAAGGCCGGCCGCGTGGCCAACGCCCGGGCGATTTCGCATCGCCGCCGCTCACCGCCGGAAAGCGCGATCGAAGGCGATTTGCGCCGGCCTGTAATGGTAAACTCTTCCAGGAGCTGATCGAGTTGTTCTTTGCGCTTCTTGCGGTTGGGCTCGACAAGCTCAAGCACAGCCATGATGTTTTCTTCCACCGTCAAACCCCGAAAAATCGAAGCTTCCTGAGGTAGATAGCCGATGCCAAGGCGGGCGCGCTGGTACATCGGAAGCGCGGTGACGTCATGCCCGTCGATGGTGATCTTGCCCTCATCGGCCGGGACAAGTCCGGTGATCATATAGAAAACGGTGGTTTTGCCCGCACCGTTCGGCCCCAGCAATCCGACGGACTCTCCGCGCCGGACATCAAGGCTGACACCTTTAACAACCATGCGCTTCTTGTAGCTTTTCTTAACCTGGGTCACCGTGAGCCAGCCCTCGGAGGCTTCATGGGGCACGGCCAGTCGCATGTCGTCGTAATCGCCTGGAGGCGCAGAATGCTGCCGTGACGCGACAAGCTGGGGAGCCTGCTGGACTGGCGCTTTCCGCTGCTTACCGAACGGTAGAATTCTCACGACCTGCATTTCCTCTCTGAATCCGCCAAGTGTTGCATCAAATCCCGAAAGGACGCAATGGCGCGTATATTGCATGATCAATGCAAAAGTGGGTATCGGTAAATCGTGAAAAAGGCGTAGCGGTGGCTATTGACCGCTTGAATCGGTCGTGGCCTCCCAGCTCGAGGCGGCCGGACGGCGCGGGGTTGCCTGAGCTCCGCTAGTGGATTCAGCGGACGGCTTTGCCGGTTTTGATTTCTTCGACTTGTCGGCGCTTTTAGTAATTTGCGTCGGATAGAAGACCGCACTCGGCCGCCCACCGCGCATCCTCCGGATCGGCGTTTTCAAGCTGCCTTTGCGCGAGGGCTGCACCAGGGTTGAGGCCCAACCGGCATTCGCCGCATCCGGCGACGTCTCAACCACCGCGTTGCCGGTTTTCATATCGATCATCAAGGACGTTGCGCGGATGACGTTCTTACCCTGATTGAGAACGACGTCGCCGCCCAGGTGCACGGTGTTCTTGACCATGTCGATGTCAGCCCAATCGCCCGAAGCCGTCTGGCCCTCGTTGCGCGACTTGATGAACACCTTACCATCGGCGCGGATCCGTTTCAGCTGCGCGCCTGCCTGTTCGGCCGCTTTAGGGGATGCAGGTTGGGTATCTTGTTGGATCAGGCTGGAATTGCCGTCATAGAACGCCGTGATCGTGTTGGCGCGCATCGACATCTGCCCCTGATCGACGCGAACGTCGCCAGAGAAGATGGCCTTCTTGTTCTGGTCATCGACATCCAGACGCACTGAGGTGATGTCGGTAGGAGCACCAGGATCGCTTTTAAACGCAGTCGCAGAAAGCGCCGAACCAGCTTCTGCGGCCTTGGCAACCGGATTGCCGGCTGTTTTCGCAGCGGGCTTGGCAGCCGCGGTCTTGCCGCCCGCCCCTTCGCGGATCAGCCTTGCAGAAATCCTGCCGGCATTCGGCCCGGTTTTGACCTGGTTGGTCAGACGGCTGAGCCCCTTGGCGCGGTCGACGAAAAGATGGTCGCCGCGGATCTCATTTTGCCCTTGCGTCACCACGACGTTGCCGCTCAGCAAAATCGTATCGGCTTTGGAATCGATGTCAGCCGTCTCCGCAACGGCCTTCCTGTCAGGCCCCGACGACATCACGACATTACCCTCGATTTTGGATTTGTCGTTGAGGACATCGAACGTCGCCTTGTCGCCCGTCATTTGTTCAAGCGCGCCGCGCCGCATGATGAGCGGCTGAGGAATTTCGATCCGGGTCACGCGCGAGCTGCCGCCACCCAGTGGCGTCGCGGTTGCATTGCCGTCCGGCTGCGCGTTACCATCCGCGCTTTCAGCGAAATAAACCGCCATCGTATTGGACTGCAAAGACTGGTCGCCCTGCACGGCTTTGACGTTGCCGATGAAATTCGCAACGCCTTGCCCGCGGTCGACTCTCAGTTGCGCGGACGTGATGTCGACGGGCTCGCTGGAATTGCCCATAAGCGATGTCGACGAAGACGGACCTGGCGTCTGCACCTGCCCTTGCGTCTGGGTGTTTTCAGGCGGTGTCAGCTGCGTCCGAACGTTGCCCGTAAACGCAATGAGCTTTTTCTTCTGCCAAACGCGAAGCTTGTCTGAATTGACCTTGCCGCCGGGCATTTCGAAGACCACCGGCTCATTCGAAGCGATGACGCCGACCTTCGGCTGCACAATGGCCGTGCTGAGCTTGGCCTTCGTCCCGTCTTCCGAGACGATATCAATCCCGCCGCCAAGCCGCAGTGTCGAATTGCGGCTATCGAACGTGCCGTGAGCTGACTTGAGGTTGGTCTTCACGTTCTTGGCGTCCGTCAGAACGCCGGTAATGGTGTTGAGCTTGATGAAGAACGGCTTCTTCAGATCCTGGTTCGCCGTCAAGGCCTCGACAAAATATGTGCCGCCATCTCCGGTGAACCCTTCATAGTGAGGGTTCTGCATGGCGATATTTTCCGGGAGGATCTTAGCGATCGTGCGCAGAGCGGTCTCCGCCGTCCAGTTCGTCGCCAAAAGGGCCGACACGCCGTAAAGCGCGACCGAGCCGATCGTGAGCGTCGGAAGAACGTAGCGCAGGGTCCTGACGAGAAAGGTATGCCGGCGGGCTCGCTTGAACTGCTTCGACCGGTCGACACCGACGACGACGATGCGGTTGTTGCGCACCGGCGGCTGCGTCGGATTGTCGAACGATGTGGCATGAGCCATTTTCACTGAAACCCCGTTTGCGGACCGCGTCCCGACATGACGGCAATTACATAAGTTCGCTCAGCTTCGAGAACGAGCCCCAACGGCCCACTTTGGCTGGTTTATAGCGTATGCCACAGACGTCCAGTCTGTGTCGGCTCGCCAGAGAACACGCAAATCGCAGATCGAACCACTAGAAAATCAACAACTTAGACAGCTTTGAGGCGGCCCGATCAAGCAACTTTCATTTGCCATTCGGCCGCAGAGGCGCACACCCAGTCCGTTTCACACACTGGCTCAGTTTTTTCACTGCCAAATTGGGTGAATTTGGGACTGTGCACAACCGGCAGCAGAGTAAAGTCGGCCGATCTCTCAGGGTTTTCAGTGGGAAAAGATGTCGGTGTCCCCAAACCCGGCAAGGTCCATTTCGGCCCTCACCGGCAGGAACTTGAATGCAGCCTCCGCCAAATGCGTGCGGCCCTCGCGCTCCAGCATCTGATCGAGCCTGCGTTTCACGGTGTGAAGATGCAGGACGTCATTGGCCGCGTATTTCAGCTGCTGTTCGCTGAGGTCTTCCGCCGCCCAATCCGAACTTTGCTGCTGCTTGGAAAGCTCGACGCCCGCCAGTTCCGAACAGACGTCTTTCAAACCATGCCTGTCGGTGTAGGTGCGAACCAGCTTGGAAGCAATCTTCGTGCAGTAGATCGGTGTCGCAACGACACCCAGGTAGTGCTTCATCACCGCCACGTCAAAGCGCGCGAAATGGAAGATTTTCACGACCTTCTCATCGGCCAGCAGCGCCTTCAGGTTGGGCGCGTCATAGGTGCGGCCGTCAAATTGCACCAGATGCGCGGTTCCGTCTCCGCCCGACAGTTGCACGACGCAAAGCCGGTCGCGCAGCGGGTTAAGCCCAAGCGTCTCCGAATCGATGGCGACACTATCGGGAAACTTCAAACCGTCAGGCAGGTCGCCCTTGTGCAAGGTGATTTTGTCAACGCTCATGATTGCAAGCCCGGTCCGTTGAAGTCGCTAGACGTGTATCGCGGTGAATTCGCTTCCTAACAGGTGTTGCGGCAACCATCCAGCCCGCAGACGTTCCGTGCAAACAAGGAACCGGCGAAATCCAAAAGAACCTTCAGTTTGGCACCGCGACAAATCGCACCAACCTCGCCTGGTCCTAGAGCGCCCCATCCCGGTAAGAACAGGTAAATGATCCATCCACGCACAATCCTTAACGGAGGCGAAGGTATTGGAAACCGGTTTTCATTCCCTTGGATTAGATCCAACTTCTCTTCAGTTGGCGGCCAATTTCGATAAGAACAATTTTAGACAATCCGCGAATTCTCCTTAAACAAATTCGGCGTAAATATTTCTAGTCCGCCTTTTGAATGTGGGGATGAAAAGGCCATGCCGAAGCGAATTATTAAACAAATAAAGCAGTTAAATTCCGACAAGTCCGGCGTCGTGGCCGTTCTGAGTGCCGTAGTCTTGGCAGCCTTGTTGCTGGTCGTCGGTGCAGCGATCGACTACAGCCGTGCCGTTAGCGCACAGCAAAAAATGCAGGCGGCCCTCGATGCCGCTGTATTGGCGGCTGCGAAAAATCCAGATGCCGACGTCCAATCGACCGTGGAGCAAGTTTTCAATCTGAACTACACAGACACAAACCCTGTGCAGGTGAGTGCTACGCGGCCAACGCCTGGAGCGGCGTCAGCGTCAGCATCCCAGAATTTGCCGACAGCGTTCACGGGTATAATCGGATTTGCCGAGATCGAAGTCGGCGTTCAATCGGCTGCAGCCGCGGGCAGCACGAGCGCCGGCGGCAAGGCTTGTATCATTGTGCTCGACAAGAATGCCAGCCAGGCTTTTCTGGTCAACAGTGGTGCCGATATTTCGGGTTCGGATTGCGAAATCCATGTCCATTCAACGGCAAATCCAGCTGCGATTTTCAACTCCGGAACCAACATCGATACGGCCAAAATCTGTATTGCCGGTAGCCAGATTATCGACAATGGCGGCACGCACTCGAACCTTGAACTCGGTTGCGCACCAAAAGCAGACCCTTATGTTGGAACGCTGCCGACCCCGAACACGTCTGGCTGCACTTATTCCAATCTGAACTTCAATGGCGGTAATGTTGTCTTGTCGCCGGGCGTCTACTGCGGCTGGGTCAATTTCAATAACGCGCCAAACGTAACATTCAATCCCGGTGTCTATGTCATCAAACAAGGCGGTTGGAACGTCAACGGCGGCAACTGGTCGGGAGCAGGCGTTACGTTCTATTATGCCGATACCTCCAAAATCCAATTCAACAGCGCCGTCTCAGCAACCCTTCATGCGCCAACCAGCGGTGCATACGAAGGCATCGTGATGTTCGAAGCCCCAGGCCTCTCCCGCAGTCAATTCGTATTGAATGACTCACTTGGTTTCGACATTTCCGATCTCGTCTATTTGCCAAGCCGTGACGTGACCTTCAATTCGGGATCCGGAATAAAGTCCAAGAAATTCACGCTGGTCACCAATACGCTGATCCTGAACCAGACAAAGTGGACGATACAGCCCGGTGATATGGCCTCAGGCGAGATGACGACGGCTGGCTCTCCAAAGCTGCTGCAATAGCCGCGCGCAGCCAGTGGCTGCCAAGCGGGCTGGGAGGGAGCTTCCGGCCCGCATTCTATTGGGGGGCGGCACTTTCTGTTGCCAGAGAGCATGGGGAGAGATTTGGTGCCCAGGAAAGGACTCGAACCTTCACGGCCTTGCGGCCACTGGCACCTGAAGCCAGCGCGTCTACCAATTCCGCCACCTGGGCTAGAGGTCGGGAACATCGAAGGCAAGGGAGTTAGTTGCAGCGCTCGGTTTTGTCAACGCCCAACATCTTCAACACCAGCTTGCTGAGTGTTGAGAAGGAAAAAGCTTGCTGAGTGTCGGCATCAAAAAAGAACGCCCAACACGCGCTTGCGCAGTGTTGGCGCAAAAAGTCTTCCAACATCTTCAACACCAGCTTGCCGAGTGTTGAGCAAAGAACTCCTTCAACACCGGCCTGCCGAGTGTTGAGCAAAAAACTCCTTCAACACCGGCCTGCCGAGTGTTGAGCAAGGGATAACCCCAACACCGGCTTGCATCTGACGCAAGTCCACGCCGCGTCAAGGCGAACTGTGTTGAGCAAAAAACCCCTTCAACACCGGCCTGCCGAGTGTTGAGCAAAAAAAACGCCTACGCACATGAAACGCCAATACGTGACCTTTGGCTGCTTTTCATGCCAATCGCATCTGACTATACCTCTTTCAAAGCGCTGAAAATGAACTGGAAGGCTGGGACGACGATGGCGAGACAGCAACCCACCGGCAAATTGGCAACGATCTTTGGAGGTTCCGGCTTTGTCGGCCGATACGTCACGCGCGAGCTAGCTTCGCGCGGTTGGCGGGTTCGCGCAGCATGCCGCCGCCCTGACCTTGCCGGGTATCTGCAACCCATGGGTGCGGTTGGACAGGTTTTTCCGGTCCAGGCCAATCTGCGCTATCCCGACTCGGTCGCGCGCGCGGTTGCTGGCGCTGATGCGGTGGTCAACGCTGTCGGCATCTTGGCACCATCGGGTCGTCAGGACTTTGAAGCCATTCACGTCAAAGGTCCGCGGGCCATTGCAAAAGCCGCACGCGAGGCTGGCATAGGGCGCTTCGTGCACATCTCGGCGATTGGCGCGTCCGAAAAGTCCCCGGCTGATTACGCAAAGACCAAGGCGGAGGGCGAAGCGGCGGTCCTGGAGGAATATCCCGGCGCGATCATTCTGCGTCCATCCATCATCTTCGGACCTGAAGACGAATTCTTCAATCGCTTCGCCGGCATGGCAAGGGTCTCGCCAATTCTACCGCTCATTGGCGGCGGTAAAACACGCTTCCAGCCAGTCTACGTCGGCGACGTCGCGACGGCCGTTGCCAACTGCGTGGAAGGGAGCGGGGTAACAGGAGAAACCTACGAACTGGGCGGCCCGGAAACGCTGACCTTCAAGCAGCTGCTTGACCGGACCAAGACCTGGGCTGGTCATAGCCCGGCCTACGTGAGCCTGCCATTCTGGCTCGCTAAACTGCAGGCCGTTTTCACCTGGCCCCTGCCGAATTTTTTAAGGCCCGTGACGGTTGATCAGGTGCGCCTGCTGCAAGTCGATAATGTCGTGAGCGATGCGGCGCGCAATGGGCATCGCACCATCGCCGAACTCGGCGTACCCAGCCCACACACGGTCTCGACGATCGTTCCGGAGTATCTGGAGCGCTTCAAATCGCGTGGCCAGTTCGCCCATTATCGTGGCTGAAACGGCCTCATCGCCCGGGCGCGGTCTGCTGGCGCATCCGGCATATTTCGACCGAGATACGGTTCGGCCCGCTTAACGCGGGCCGAGCTGATTCAAAAAAGCTAGCAGTCTGCTTACATGGCGCCACTTCAGGCAGCAGTCTTGCTGCGCGTCCCCTGCCGGATCGAAGCCAGGAACTGCTTGGTGACGGTCTGCAGGTTCTCGGCTTGCGAACCGAGGTTTTTCGCAGACGCCATGACTTGCCCCGCCGAAGTCTGCGTCGAATCGGCAACCGAATTGAGCTCCATAATGCGCTCCGAAACGCGGTCGGTTCCCGTCGCGGCTTCCGAAACGTTCCGCGAAATTTCCGAGGTCGCGGCACCTTGCTGTTCGACCGCCGCCGCAATCGTATTCGAAACCGAATGGATCGAGTTGATGACCTCGCTGATCGATTGGATCGATGCCAGTGTGTCGCGGGTCGCCTCTTGAATACCGCGGACCTGCCCCTCGATTTCGGACGTCGCCTTCGCGGTTTGCGATGCTAGAGATTTCACTTCATTGGCAACAACCGAAAAGCCCTTGCCAGCCTCGCCGGCACGAGCAGCTTCAATCGTCGCGTTGAGCGCCAGCAAGTTTGTCTGTCGCGCAATGGCGTTGATGACTTCGACAATCGATCCGATGGTCTGCGAGGCCGTCGCGAGTTCGTCGACTTTGGAGTAGGCGACGTTTGAGGTGTTCACGGCCTGCTGTGCGATGTCGGCTGACGCCGCAACTTGTCGCGTAATCTCAACAACCGATGCGGAAAGTTCTTCCGTCGCTGCAGCGACCGTGTTGACGTTGGCTGAGGTAAGTTCGGCCGCATTCGCGATATCGCCGGACTGAGAGGCGGTTTGCCCGGTCATGCCAATCATAGAGTCGGCGGCCTCATGCAGCGCCTTGGCCGACTGTGCAACACCGTCAACGACGGATGCCATCGATGCTTCGAACTCGTCAGAGAGCCTTTGCAGCATTTCGGTCCGGTCTCGGGCTTCAGCCTCCGAGTAAACCGAGATCGCAAGGTCCATGTCGAGCACGGCCGCCTGGACAATTGCCGAAGTCATGGCCGTCTTGGCGTCGATTTTACGTTGCTTGAGGGTTCGCGAAATCCCCTCACGCGCAAGTGCGCTTGATGGAAACCTGGCATGGACCGCTTCAACGAGACCCGCCGTCAGTATGTTGTAGCCGGCGATGTACAAGGACGGCTTAAGGCCGATCCGGTTATGCGTTTCGCCGACGATGGTGCTCGACTTGAAGTATGCCCCATCAAACTTCGCTTCCAGCAGCAGCGCCCAGTGACGCAGCTGTGCCTCTCTGGCCTGCGACATGTGCTGGCGGTCGCGAAAGAAGCTGCGCGTCGTTTCGAAACGGCCGAAATGTTCATAGAAACGATCGAGCACTGCGGGAAGCTCGGCCATGACGAAATCTTTGCCGGCCCTCAAAACCGAAATCGTGAACTCGTCGATGTTATGAACCGCAAGACGTTCGCCAAGGGACGAGGATGGATGCATTTCCGGTGCTCTCTACATTGTTTCGCGATGGACCAGGACAAACCAAGGTCTTCCCCGCCAATTCAGGCAGTCCGTTAGCTTCGTCCAGAGTCATGAATTGAAGTTACGAACGCTTGCGTCGACGCAATACGATAAAACGGCTTTCGCCGAGCAAGCTCAGCATAGTGAAAATATCAACCCTGCCTTATCGCAGCCTGACGCTATAAACTTCAGACATATCCATTGAGCGCCAATTCAAACGTTGGTTGCGCTTCAGGCCACAATAACCACGCTCGGTACAAAAATGCCCCGCCAGATCCCATTACTGACGAGGCCAAACACCCTTCGACAGCCCCATTCTCAGGGGCTGCGTTTTTCAATATGCAGTCGACGGCCGTTAGTGCAGGCTAGCGACTTCAAGCTCGTCATCGATCGCTTGACCGATGGCCGCCTGCATAGAATCGGTCAGCGCAATCGGCGTTCCGTCGGCAGCATGGAGAGCATAAATGCTGATACCTTCCGGCAGCGAGTCATCGAGAGGATAGATCTCGTTGGCCTCTTCCGACGTCAGCATCTTGATGTATGCGACCTCGCCGCCCCCGAGCTGTTCCAGCTCATCGGGGCTGATGCCTTTCCTGACTTCCATCTTCGCTTCCATTACGCTCACTCCTCCATCCACCGCGCGCTGCTCTTCAACAGCAAGCAACAGCGCCCCCAATGTCTATCTGCACCATCAATCTGGTCAAATCGGCACGCTTTTTCGGCAAATTCGTAACAAACACTACAACCTAAACCGATGTTCGGCCGATTCGATCCTCACCGCCATTGCTAGATCAAAGATAAACTTTGGACTGTGGCAGCTTGACACCCATTAGCTTTACGATTTGCCAATTTCGATCCGGCGCACCAACTTTTCTGGCTCCAACCGCACGAGATCGATTTCCAGCAAGCCATTGTTGAGCTCAGCACTGCGGACTTCGATGCCATCAGCGAGGACGAACGTGCGCTGAAACTGACGGGCGGCAATGCCGCGATGCAAATATTCGCGATCTTTTTCGTCTTCTTGACGGCCGCGGATCAACAGCTGGTTGTCTTCTAATGTGACATCCAGTTGCTCTTTCTTAAAGCCGGCGACAGCCAAGGTAATTCGGAGAAGTTCCGGATTGTTATCGGACGACTGAGCGATCCGCTCGATATTGTAGGGTGGATATCCACCATCACTTCCTTTGCCCGCCCGATCGATCAAGCGCTCGATTTCTTCAAAACCAAGCAGCAGCGGGTGCGAAAGCGAACCCATTCGTGTCATGTTCGAAGCCCTTTCCAAAAGCGACTTTCCTCTGGCGCCACTCGTTTCGCTCAAGGCCCATTTTCATGGCTCCAAGACAAACCAGCTCCGAACTTCCGGCCGCTGGATCAAGTAACCGCCTGCCTCAAGGATATGGGGGTGCTGAGCCCGAGATCAAGCGGCTTGGCACGGGCATTTCGTGCGCTGGCAATAAGGCAGAAAAGCTTTCCAAAGAATCGGATACTTCGCCAAAGACTTGGCTGATATTTGCCGTCTGTTTGCAGTTCAAATTCCGCGACCAAACTGCACAGTAGGCTGTAAGTGCTTGTAATTATTGCCAGCTCTACTAAATCAAAGTCCATGGAGAGAGTGAGTGAGAAGTCGGATTGCGTTCTTGAGCCCGAACAGAAGGAACAAGAACGTAAACGCACCTGTCTAATCTGCCGCGATGACTTCATGAGTACTTGGTCGGGAAACCGCATTTGTAAGCGGTGCCGCTCGAGTGCCGCATGGAAACAAGGCTGAATAGGCTTTTCGCCCCCGAAAAGCCCTATCCGCCCTCAAGTTCTTCGCGCTTCATTTCTAGTTCGAGCCATTCGTCTTCGAGCTTGGCGAGTTCCTCTTGGGACTGCGCAAGGTCGGCGCTTGCCTTGGCGAACTTGTCGGGAGCCTTGGTAAACAGTTCCGGCGCGGCCAATTCCGCTTCCAGTCGGGCGATTTCAGCCTGAAGCTCTTCCATGCGCTTCGGGATCGTTTCCAGCGCGTACTTTTCCTTGAAAGACAGCTTGCTGGGCTTCTGCTGCTGGGTTTCAGCACCGGGCGCACTGGCGGACTTGCCCGACCCGTCGCCTCCCGACGCTCCGGTCCCCGCCTTCTGCGCAGCCTTCGACGTTCCCCCGCCTGAAGCTTTCTTCGGTCGCTCGCCCTTGCGCTGATTGAGCATGTCCGAATAGCCGCCGGCATACTCGATCCATTCGCCCTCGCCGTTGGGCGCCAGAACGCTGGTGACGATCCGGTCGAGAAAATCGCGGTCGTGACTGACCAGAATAACCGTGCCCGCATAATCGCAGATGAGTTCCTGCAGAAGATCGAGCGTTTCGAGGTCGAGATCATTGGTCGGCTCGTCGAGAACCAGAACGTTCGATTCTTTCGCCAATGCCCGCGCCAGCATAAGGCGGCCGCGCTCCCCACCCGACAAAACCGAAACCGGCGAGCGCACTTGCTCGGGCAGGAACAGGAAATCCTTCATGTAGCCGTAGACGTGCCTGGCCTTGCCGTTGACGATCACCTGGTCGCCGCGCCCGCCTGTCATGGAATCGGCAAGCGTCGTCGTCGGGTCGAGGTCTTCGCGCCGCTGGTCGAGCGTCACGACTTGCAGGTTTGTTCCAAGCTTCACGCTGCCGGAATCCGGCTCGAGTTCGCCAGTCAGCAGCTTGATCAGCGTCGTCTTGCCCGCACCGTTAGGCCCGACGATCCCCAGCCGATCACCGCGCAAGATCCGCAACGACAAATCCTTGACGATCGGCACGTCGCCATAAGCCTTCGAAACGTCATGCAACTCGCAAACGATGCGCCCCGAGGTCTGTCCTTCGGTCACTTCCATCGAGACATCGCCTTGCACCCGGCGATGCTCTCGGCGCTGTTTGCGCATGTCGGCCAACTCGGCAACGCGCCGCACGTTGCGCTTGCGCCGCCCGGTTACCCCGCCGTGCATCCACTCCTGCTCACGGGCAATTTTGCGGTCAAGCTTGTGCAACTCCAGCTCTTCTTCCTCGATGAGCTTGTCGCGCCACGCTTCGAAACCGGCAAAGCCCTGGTCGAGGCGGCGCGTCTTGCCACGATCGAGCCAGACGGTCTCCTTCGAAAGCTTCTCCAAAAAGCGCCGGTCGTGCGAGATCAGAACCAGCGCCGATTTTGTCGATGCGAGTTCCTCCTCCAGCCATTCGATCGCCGGCAGATCAAGGTGGTTCGTCGGCTCATCGAGAAGCAGCACGTCGGGCTTTGAGGCCAGCGCCTGCGCGATGGCCGCGCGCCGCGCTTCGCCACCCGAAAGGGTCTCGGTGTTCTCTTCGCCCGTCAGCCCGAGCGCATAGAGCGCCATCATCGCTTCGTGCGGATCGTCCGTCGGCTTGAGGCCGGCTTCAACGAATTCGCGTGTCGTTTGATAACCCTCGAAGTTCGCTTCCTGCGCCAGATAGCGGATGATGGCGTTGGGATGCACGAAGCGCTCCCCGTGATCGGGCTCGACGACACCTGCTGCGATTTTTAAGAGCGTCGACTTGCCCGACCCATTGCGACCGACAAGGCAAACCCGTTCGCCCGCCGAGACGGTGAGATCGGCCCCCGTCAGCAAAGGTGTACCGCCGAACGTCAGGCGGATGTCTTTCAAGGTAAGAAGTGGAACAGCCATCAGGTCCTTGGGGCCTTCAGAAGGCCGGAATAAGCATCTTCGATGCCGCGTTTTACATGATCGATGGTGTAGCCGTCGAGGATACGTTGCCGCGCCGCCTGCCCCATCGCCGCGCGCTTTTCCGGATCGGCCGCCACCACCGATATCGCATCGGCCAAAGCTACGGCATCGTTAGGCGGCACGATCAGGCCGTCAATGCCAGGGCGCACGAAATGCCGGCTGCCGGGAACATCCGTCACGATCAACGGCCGTTGCGAGGAGGCCGCTTCCAGAACCGTGCGCGGCATCCCCTCGCGCGTCAGCGACGGCAGCACGCAGATATCGGCCGTCTGCCAGATGCTCGCGACATCGCCGACGTGTCCATGCCAGGTCAGCAGCCCTTCGGCCTCCCAGGCGTGAAGGCGTGCTTCGGGAATGCACTCGGGGTTATCCGCATCCGTGCGCCCGTACAACTCGACGGCAATGGTTGCGCCCTGATCGCGCAAAACCCGACTTGCTTCGGCGAGAACCTCGATCCCCTTCGAGCGGATCATCCGCCCGGCGAACGCCACCCGAACAGGGCGTTCGTCGCGCGGCTCACGCGCGGGGAATTGGTTTGGGTCGATCCCCGCACCGGGCAGGATCGTCACCCGTCTCCCCGGATCGACTCCGAACTTCTTCAGATAGGCGGCATCTTCCGGGTTCTCCGCCAACAGCCAGGTATCGGGGCGTCTGAGCACACCGCGCAAGGCCATCATCGCCGCCGGCTTGATGACCTGCGCTGCAAGCCCACGCGAGATGCCGACAAACCCAAGCCCCGTCAGATGCATCACGACACGCGTCTTCGGTGCCATCCGGAGTGCCAGCGCTGCCAGCACCATCGGCTGCATGGCGACGACGTGAACGACGTCGGGCGCTACGGCTTCGAGCAATTTGGCAAGCTTGCGCACCGTGCCGGATTGTTCGAGCGGATTAAGCGACGAGCGTTTGATATCGAATTCGACGACGCGCGCGCCAAGCGCTTCAATCTCGCTAATCCGTCCCGATGACCGCGTCACTACCACAACCTCGCGCGCGATGCCCCCGAGCGTCGTGATCAGCGGCTGGAAATGCGACAGCGCAAACCAGTCCTCGCTAATGACGAGAAGCACTTTGCCGGTCTTGGGGCCGGCGGCTTTGTCGATTGGGCTCATATTTTCGAGGGGCCTTCAGGTGCGCGCAGAAAAGTCCACGCGCTGGCTAGCACGGGCACCGCCCCAACGCCAAGGCAAAGCGGAGAGATGGTGGGGAGTAGCGCCGCGGAACATGCAGGTGCGGCTCGCGAGGATGTTCCAGGAAACCCTTCGCTCGAGGTCAATCGTCCATGCCCGCCGCCGTCCTTTTTTGTTCGCCTTGGGCCAGCCGTTCAGTCGTTGCGAGCATGTCGAGGAGAGCCCCACGCCAGCGCTCCGCCGACGGCTCAATTCGGGTGACAAGCGCCACCTCGCGTTCGACGCGTCCGATTTTGGGTTGGAGAATTTTGACGTCAGCTGCTGCATAGCGCTTCACGTCCGGTTCCGGAAGCAGGGTGAAACCGATACCGATGTTGACGCATTCCATCGTCGTTTCGATGCTGTCGAAAATACGCGCCCGGCGCACGTCGATCTTGTGCTTGGCCAGCGTGTCGGCGATGACCCGCCCAATGCCTGAGAGCGGCTGGAAGTGCAAGAAACGCAATTCATCGGCGAGTTGCCGCAGTGTTTCTCCGCGGGCGCCTTTGGGCAGGGCCAGAACCATCGGGTCGCGCCCCATGGTATCGAACCGCAGGAGTGGGTCCTCGCGGCCAGCGCGTGTCACCACCGCTGCATCGAGCCGCCCGGAAAGAACGCTGGCCGATAGATCAGAAGACAGCCCGGTCGAAACATCGAACTCCGCACCAGGAGCGTTCATCGGCGCCATTTGCAGGAACTTCGGAATAAGCCGCGTCGCGTAGGACGAAATCACGCCGAGCCGAAACGTACCGGCAAGCCCCTCGCCGATAGAACAAAGCTCTCTGAGAACCTGGTCTTCGTGCAGCACATTGCCAGCCTGCTCGGCAACGCGCCGCCCGAGCGGCGTCAGTCGCGGCGGCCGGCTGGCGCGGTCGAAGAGTTCCGCGCCAAGTTCCTCTTCGAGCGCCTTCATCTGCATGCTTACAGACGACAGCGTCATGTTGGCTTCTTCAGCCGCCAGACTGAATGAGCCAAGACGCGCGATCCGCTGCAGGGTTTCGAGATTTTGGGTTCGCATAGCTTTAGAATATCTGAACTTAAACTACGATTTAATTCGATTGAGCTGAAGAATAGGAGGCTTATCATTGGCGTCAAGCCGTTTTGCCCGCCTCAAGCCCAAAAGGTTCTAGGACTATGCTCGAAGATCGCTCCACAAAGGCCTATCAGGCACTCGCGCGTGATCTTGCAGAAACGTTCGCAAAACGTGCCGCCAAGTGGGACGTCACGCGCGACTATTGCTGGCAGAATGTCGACGATCTCGTCGCCGGCAAAATCATGGGCATGACGATCCCCAAACGGTTCGGCGGCGCTGGCGCGAGCTATTACGACGCCTGCATCGTCATCGAGGAAATCGCGCGCGCCTGCACCTTGACGTCGCGGATTGTCGTCGAAGCCAACATGGGGGCGATCGGCGCCATCATGGCCTACGGCACCGATAAGCAACGCGCCTTTGCCGCCGAGCTCGTGCTGGCAGGCGATAAGCCGGCCATCGCCATCACCGAACCCGACGCCGGCAGCGCCGCAGGCGAAATGAAGACGACTGCCCGCCGTGACGGTGACCGCTATATCTTGAACGGCCGCAAGCATTGGATCACCGGCGGCGGTATCTCAAAACTCCACCTGATCTTTGCACGCGTCGAAGATGAGAAAGGTTCTCCGCTCGGCATCGGCGCTTTCATCGCCCATCGCGATCCTGAAAAAGGCATCGAGCCGAAAGGTCTCTCAATCGGAGAGCGGCGGCGTACGATGGGTTTGTGCGGCATGCCCGAAACGGAACTGATCTTTGAAGATCTCGTCATCGAAGAAGACTTCGTGCTGATGCCGCCATCAGGATTTGCGCACGGCTTCAAGGATCTGATGACCGCCTACAACGGCCAGCGTGTTGGTGCAGGCACCGTGGCGCTGGGCGTCGCTGCCGGCGCGCTTGAACATGCGACGCGCTACATGAAGGAGCGCCATCAGTTCGGCCGCCCCATCGCCGAGTTCCAGGGCTTGCAGTGGATGCTCGCCGACATGGATACCGGCGTGCATGCTTCCAGGCTGATGTTGCAGGAGGCCGCAAGGTCCGGAGCTGGCTCCAGGTCGGGCTTTCCCGACAAGACGATGGCTGCGCGTGCCAAGGCTTTCGCGACCGAGACGGCGATCAAGGTCGTCAACGATGCGCTGCAGATTTTCGGCGCGCGCGGCTATGGCGATCAAGAACCGTTGGAGCGCATGTATCGCGACGTCAGAATGTTCACCATCGGTGGCGGCACGGCGCAGGTTCTGAAAACGCAGATCGCGGGCGCTCGGCTGGGTATCAAGACGCCTCAGACGCGCGACGGCTACGCCAAACTCGCCGCCAACGGCTGAAGGAAATTTGCGGAAGTCTACCCCGGGTTACTGCTTCAGCCAGAAGCGACGGCGCGCGCGCTCAAAGCACGGGGACAATCAAACAGAACCCGAGGAACATGAGCAGCGACAGCACCAGTTTGCGGAACGTCTCGGCCGGAATGCCGCGCCGAACGTAAGATCCAATTCTGACGCCGGTGAAGGCGAGAAAGATGCCAAGCGCAGAGATCATAAGCTTGCTGAGGTCGAGATACCCCAGCGTCGCCAGCCCGACAAACATGACGAGCGAAGACATCGTGAATGCGATATTCGTCAGCTGCACCACTTCGTTCGGGCTGATCCGCAACGACAATGCATAAGGAACGACCGGCACAATTTGCGAACCGGTCAACCCGTTGATGAAGCCGTTGAGGAAACCGACCGGAATACGCAGCGGACGCACAAGGTGTTCCGGCAGCACCAGATTGGCTCTGGGTAGCGCATAGATCCCGTAAACAATGATCACCCCGCCCATGACCGCGGCCGCAATCGGCTTGTTGAGATAATGCAGGCTCGCCAGCCCCAAAAGTAGTCCCGGTAACAGCGCCAGAAATAGCGGCAAAAACTTCCTGAGCGTCTTCTCGAAATTGCCGGCATCGAGCATGACGAAAATATTGCTTGAGATGGACGGCAGCAGAACGATCGGCAACGCGTTTTCGATGCCAAGGCCAAGCGTCAAGACCGGGATCGCCGTTGTCGAATAGCCGATGCCTGAAGCGCCTTTGACGAAACCTGCTAGAAGCAGCCCGAAGATGGTCAGCGCAATCCCAGCCGTCGTCATGCCGAATGAGACCAGCGATTGAGGCGTGTCGTGATAGGTCTTGTCAAACTGGGGTTCCCGCAGGAATGAAGATGCGGCGCTTGGGTGTCCCTGACGTCCGCAAGCAAGGAGATGCCCCTAGTGGTATCAAATCGCGAACGATTGGACAAACGCAACGTTCGCCCTAGAACCCGATCGACATCTTGAAGCTGCCGGATTGTCCAAGCCGGTCGTCGCTGATTTCAGTGTCGTAGCGCAGCGAGAAATTGACGTCATCTTCCGACAACATCTCAATGCCCACGCCAAGGCCAAGCACTTCGTCGCCAAGGCTCGTTTGCACCTGATAGGGCTCCGCATCGGGAGAAGCGCCCGCCAGACGGAACGGCAAGATGAGCTCCTTGTCGGGATGAATCGCCAGGCCGGCTTCGAAGAAGGCGCGCACATAGCGCGAATTGCCCGCACCGATGTTGGCACCCAGCTGAATGGCCGGCCGCACGCTATAAAATACCTCGTCGAAGCCGGGCATGATGGCCGACAACGCATCGGCTCCGGTCTCACGGAAGCCCTCGTTCATCAAGTAGGTGATGTCGATATCGACAAGCGGCTTGGCGTAGAACCGTCCCGCTTCGAAGAGGTAACCAGCGCGCAGCCTGCTGCTGACGTAAGACGTCTTGGTCGTACTTTCCGCGATCATCGGAATGCCCGGGAAGTCGACAAGGCGTTCGGCATCGGCTTCGCCATAGCCACCGGAAATGGCGGCTGCGAAGAGCCATGGCCCGTTGGTGTATTTCAACACCATGCCGCCGGAGTAGTCGTCGCCTTCGCTCGAATAGGTTGAATGGTCGGTCGTCGTGGTGGCGGCTAAGCCGAACGCGCCGCCAAGGCGCCAATGCTCGGCAATGGCAAACTGGATGCCACCGGCAAACTCGGTTGAGTTCTCGTTCGAGGCGACGACCGTGTTCGATCCCTCGTTCTGGATGCGGCGCTGCGTAACGCGTGCCCAATAGCATTGCCCTTCGGCGATCGGCGCGCTCGGTCCGTCGTGGACCATACAGCTCAAAAGCTTGTTGGAGAACGTCGTCGCGCCTTCGAACGTATTGCCTACGTCGGAGAGATGCTCTTGCGGATCGATGGCAGCCAGCGCGGCCTTGTAGACGACCGGATCGGTGATATCGCCAAGCGTGACCATATACGGGTTGAAGGCATCCGAGACTCCGTCGCTCAGCGCCCGGTTGAGATACGAACCCAGCGTCTGTTCGTTGGGCGTCAGACCTGGAACGTCGAAATCGTATTTGACGGTGAGTTTGACATCCTTGCCCTCGACGGCAAGCCCGTAGTCGAGAGCCAGCGTGTCGTGAATTCGCAGTCCGGCGTGCGTTGTGCCACCATCGGCGGTCATGATCGTAACCGGAACGCCATCTTCCAGCTGATGCAGGTTGATGACGAGCACGCCATTGAGGTGCGCCGTCCCCGTGATGTTGATCATGTCGGATGGCGCGCTTGAGAAATCGACATCGACAAGATAGCGCCCCGTCGACGATTGCACATAGTCGCCGTTGATATTGGTTGTGCCCGCCGCACCCAATCCGCCTGGCGAAATCGCCCCCGAGTTGGTCAGCGTTCCGCCGCCGAGATTGATATGTCGGTTGGAAATCAGATGCGCGCCTGTGCGGTTGTGCAGAGAGTTCGTACCGCTGCCGAGGAGAATGTTTCCGAAGATCCTGCCGGTGTTATCGACGCTGTCGTCACCGGTCGTGGCGACGATCGCGTTGCCGCTCAGCGCCTCCAGGACACCGGCGTTTTTGAGGATATTGGTTCCACCGCCCAGAAAGCGGACGCCTACGCCGTCGCCAGAGCCGCCGTGGATGTGCCCGTCACCCAGTTCGAGCGACAGTGCTGCGCCAGTTCCGGCCTGCATCCGGATCGCGTCGGCATCGAGGCCAAGCGCAACGATGTCTCCGTCGACGATGACGTTCGCGCCGCCACCATTGGCGACAGTCGTGTTGAGTGCGGCAATGCCGTGCGCGCGCGCCCCGAACGTCTCCAGGTTGCCGCTATAGTTGACGGTAACGTCCCCGGTATTGCTGTTCGTTGAATTCGTCTGAGCCAAAATGCCGATGGCATCATCGCCTTGCGTGGTAAGGCCGCCGGTCATCGTCACGTTGATCGCGCCGGTGCCGGCATCGCCGGAGCTCATTGCCGAGATGCCGAGGGCCGATGAACCCAGCGTCATCGCCGACCCGTTCATCGTGACATCGACGTTTCCACCTGTCCCGGTCCCGGCATCGCTCAGGGCGGAAATGACGGTCGCGTTTGCTCCGATCGTCGCCGCATCGCCGGTCAGCGAGATTTCGACATCGCTCGCGCCTGTGTCACCTGTGCTCGTAGCCTTGATGCCAAGAGCAGATGCACCCTGCGTTGATAGCGAACCGTTCATCACGACGTCGACGTTGCCACCTGCGCCGCTGCCACCGTCGCTCAGCGCTGCAATCACAGATGCGCTCGTCCCGACCGTCGCCGCATCGCCGTTCAACAGAATATCGACATCACCCCCTCCAGCGTTGCCGGTGCTTGTCGCCGAGATGCCGCGGGCCGATGCGCCCTGTGTCGTCAATGAGCCGACCATCGCGATATCGACAGCCCCGCCAGTGCCTGTCCCTGCGTCGCTCAGCGCCGAAATGACGCTGGCGAAATTCTTCAATGTGGTCGCATCGCCAATGAGCGCGACGTCGACATCGCCTGCGCCCGCGTCGCCGGAACTCTCGGCATCGATACCAAGAGCCGATGCGCCTTGCGTCGAAAGTGAACCCGTCATGGCAACATCGATATTGCCGCCAGAGCCGGTACCGCCGCTGCTCGAAGCGGCAATGACTGATGCACCGCTTCCGGCTGTGTCGCCATTTCCGGTCAACGAGACGGCGACATCGCTGGCCCCCGCATGCCCGGTACTCTTTGCCGAGATACCCAGAGCCGATGCACCAACCGTCGACAACGAACCGTTCATCGTCACATCGACGGTGCCGCCGGTACCCGTTCCCGCATCGCTCAACGCTGAAATGACGGTTGAGAAATTCTTTTCCGTTGCGGCATCGCCGTTCAATGTCACGTCGACGTTGCCGGCGCTCGAAGTCCCGCTGCTCTTGGCAGAGATCCCGTGCGCGGATGCCCCCAGCGTCCATAGCGCGCCGTTGACCGTGACGCCGACGTTGCCACCGCTTGCGCCGCCTTCGCTCGATGCCAGAACTGCAGTCGAGCCGGACCCGACCGTGACGCCGTCGCCGGTCATCGCCACGGTGACGTCGCCGCTCCCCGCATCGCCTGTGCTGATCGCCGAGATGCCGAGCGACGATGCCCCTTGCGTCGCGACGATGCCGTTCAAAGTCACATCGACAGTCCCGCCGGTCCCTGTCCCGGCATCGCTCTCGGCATAGATGGCAGTCGAATTGTCACCGACGGTGACGGCGTTGCCGGTCTTCGTAACGGTGACATCATCGGCGCCGGTCGCGCCCGTGCTCTTGGCGAAGATCCCAAGCGACGATGCGCCATGCGTCATCAGTGAGCCGTTCATGGTTACGTCGACGCTGCTGCCAGCCGCCGTTCCGCCGTCGCTCAGCGCATCGATGACGTTGGAATTGTCACCGGCCGTGCTGCTGGTGCCTGTCAGGTTAACGGTCACCGCGCCGCTACCTGTGCCGATGCTATGAGCCAGGATGCCGTTGGAATCGACGCCCTGCGTTTGAGCCCCGCCACCGACCGTCACGCTGACCGTGCCGGACGTTCCCGAAGTGCCGTGGCTCAGGGCATAAGCGCCGTTAGACCGGTCGCCTTTGGTCGCCACGAGTCCACCGGCGCTCAGGGTCACGTCGCCGCCCGTGCTGGAAATGCTTTCGGAATGAACGGCATTGGCGTCGTCGCCAGTCGTCACGATGCCGGCACCGGTGAGATTGACTGTGACTGTACCGTGATGATCGGCGCTGGCTGATTGCGCGAAGACGGCGCTCGAAAGGTCGCCACGGGTTATCAGCAAGCCGTCATGCGTGATAGTGACGTCGCCCGAGGAGCCCGTACCGCCGACGCTGCCAAGAAACGACAATCCATTGCCGGTGTCGCCAAGCAGGCCGCCACCGCCGCCAATCGACTGCGCGAAGATCGCATAGGATGCAAGGCCGGTTGTCTGGATCGTCCCCGTCGTCGTGATCGTGATGTCGCCGCCATCGCCGCCACTTCCGCCGTTCTGCTGGAACGCGATACTCACCCCGGTATTGGCGATGCCGCGGTCAATCGCGCCTGCAATTCCGCCGCCGCCGCCGATGCTCTGCGCCATGATCGCGTGCGCCGCATCGCCATGAGTGGTGATGTTGCCCAGGATATCGACGGTGACATCCTTGGCATCGCCGGCTGCACCGCCACCGCCGCCAACCCCAAGGATGGCAAGCGGACCCGTAACGCCAGCCCCGCCGATGCCGCCACCAGCCCCGATTGATTGGGCCGCAACGCCGAACGAGCCGTCACCGCTGGTCGTGATGTTGCGCGTGATACTGTTGGCCCGGTCGCCACTCGTCACGTTGACCGTGCTGCCATCGCCACTGGCACCGCCGGAGCCGCCAACTGACACGCGCACGTTCTTGTAGAACTTAATCTGGTCGACGCCGGGCGGCAGAGTATCCTGGCCAGCGATAGATAAAGGCGCCGCATGTCCGGCGTGTCCGCCCTCGCCGCCGCCGCCGCCGATCGACTGCGCAAAAATCCCGTAAGAGTCGGCACCCGAGGTGGAAATGTTCGCCATGTTGGTGACGGTCACCGATCCACCGTGATTGCCGCTGCCGCCGTTGCCACCGACGGAGACGTTTAAGCTCTTGTTGTCGGCTTTGTCCCCGCCCGATCCGCCGGGCGTGTAGAACGAAAAGGAATTGGCCGCACCACCGCGTCCACCGCCGCCGCCGATCGATTGCGCGTGGATCCCGTGGGAGGCGTCGCCCGTCGTTTGAACTGTCCCGGCCGTGGTGACGGTCACGGCATCCGCCGTTCCGCCCGATCCGCCTTTGCCGCCGATATCGACGCCAATCTGCAATTCGCGGCCGACACCGCCCGACATCGTGGCGATCCCGGCTGTGTTTGCCGATCCGGCATGCCCGCCGCCGCCGCCGATGCTCTGGGCATAGACACCGGTTGCCTCAAAGCCGCTCGTCGAAACGCCGCCAAGCGCGTGAACGGTGACCGTTCCACCGGTGCCGCCAGTCCCGCCATTGCCGCCGACTGCAACGTTGACTTGCGTATTCTGCCCGCCGTTGGTCAGGTCGACGACCATGGCCCCGCCGCCGCTGCCACCACCGCCACCAATGCTCTGGGCATGCACGCCGGTGGCGCGGTCGCCGGTCGTCGTGATCATGCCATTCAACGTCGCTGATACGGTGCCGCCATTGCCGCCGCTATCGCCGTCGCCGCCGATTGAGACATCGAGGTTGCGCGACTCGTTGCCGGAGAACGAACCCGAATAGGACATTCCACCGTTGCCGCCGCCACCGCCGATCGACTGAATAAAGGCACCGATCGCGTCATCGCCGGTTGTGCTGATGAAAGCGCCGTTCGTCACCGTGACAGCGCCGCCGATGCTGCCCGTTCCGCCCTTGCCGCCGATCGAGACCGAAAGATTTTTGGAGCTGTTCGTCGTCGCCAGAGTTCCTGCAAGCGAGAACCCGCCGGTGCCGCCGCCGCCGCCGACACTTTGCGCGTGAAGCCCGTAGGCCTTTGTGCCTTGCGTAGAGATAGACCCGTTCGCGTGAACTGTGACGTCCCCGCCATTGCCACCGCCGCCGCCCTTGCCGCCGATGGCGACCGCTGCGTCGGGAGAGTTCCCCGTCGACATCGTAGCCGACAAACCAAAGCCGCCGTGACCACCACCGCCACCGATACTTTGCGCCACGATACCGGTCGCGTGCTCGCCCGTCGTCGTGACCGCGTGATTGGTCGTGACCGTAACAGCGCCGCCGTGCCCGGCATTGTCACCAGCTCCGCCGATGCTCACACCGACATCGGCGCCGGATCCGAAAGTCGCCGAAAATGCGCCTGAGAATCCGCCCGAACCGCCACCGCCGCCGACGCTCTGCGCGAATACGGCATAGGAGCTATAGCCGCTCGTCGATAGCGCAGCGTTTGCCGTGACCTCGACAACGTCGCCATTGCCGCCGCCGCCGCCACTGCCGCCAAGCGCGACCGACAAAGCCGGGGCGCCGGATGTGACAGCTGCGCCGATGGCAAAGCCGCCGTGTCCGCCACCGCCGCCGATACTCTGCGCATGGATCGCATCAGAAAGCTCCCCGGTTGTGGTAATGACGCCGCTTGAGACGACGTGGACTTCTCCGCCATTGCCACCCCCTGACCCAGTGCCGCCGAGCGCCACGGCCGCCGCCCCCGTCGTGCTGAGGGCGCCGCTGACGGCAAATCCGCCGTTGCCGCCACCGCCGCCGACGCTTTGGGCAAACAAACCATGAGCGACATCACCGCCGGTCGTGATGCTGCCTAAGGCATTGACCGTGACGGTCTTGCCATCGCCACCGCCTGCGCCGGACCCGCCCATCGAGACGCTGATGCTCGGCCCATCGGAGACCGTACCTGCGACGGCAAATCCGCCAGAGCCGCCGCCACCGCCGATGCTTTCCGCCGAGATGCCGTAGGAATGGTCGCCGCTCGTCGTGATGTTGCTGTTTGAAGATACGTCGACTGCGCTGCCATCACCGCCGCCGCCGCCCGTGCCGCCGAACGCTGCGCTCAAGGCAATCGGTCCGCCCGAAACCGCGATCGAAAAACCGCCGCGTCCTCCGCCGCCACCGATACCTTGCGCATGAATGCCATGCGCGCGATCGCCTCCGGTCGTGATCGTCCCGTTCGAGGCGCTTTCGCAATCGGTCGTGCCCGAAACCAGCGTGCAATCACTAACGGTTACCGTGCCGCCATGTCCGCCAACTGAGCCCGAGCCGCCGATCGACAGGCTGATGCCCGGGGCGACGCCAAGGCTCGCGCCGCCATCGCCACCGCCGCCGCCGACGCTCTGCGCAAAGATGCCGGTGGCATCATCGCCCTGCGTTGAAATCACGGCATTGGTTGAATTCTTGACATCGACCGTCCCGGCGTCTCCGCCGTTGGCCCCGCTACCCCCAAGCGACGAGAACCCGGCTGACGAACCGCCGTGCCCGCCGCCGCCGCCGACGCTTTGCGCATGAATGGCAACTGCGCCACGCCCGGACGTATTGATCGTGCCGCCATTCGTGACGGAGACGTTCCCGCCTGCCCCGCCATGGTCACCCGAGCCGCCGATCGATGCGAGCCCGGCGGAATCGCCACCGTCGCCGCCGCTGCCTCCGACGCTCTGCGCGAAAATACCGATAGCATCGATGCCCGAAGTCGTGATTTTGGCGTCATCCGGATCGCCGCTGCTGGCCTGGTTGGTGACGTTAACCGTGCTGCCGTTGCCGCCAAAGCCACCGACACCGCCGAGACCAACAACCCCGATGCCGTTACCTCCACGGCCGCCGCCACCGCCGACGCTTTGCGCGTATATTGCGTTGGAATAATCGCCGTGTGTCACGATCACACTGGTATTGGTCGCGGTTACCGCGCCGCCGTTACCGGCGCTGCCGCCGCTGCCGCCGTATCCGACAAAGCCGGTGCTTCCCCCTCCGCTTCCGCCAAAGCCACCGACACTGTGAAGAAAGATCCCGAAGGCATGGTTGCCGTAGGTGATGATTGACCCGTCATTCGTAATGTCGACGGCGCCGCCATGGCCGCCGCCACCGCCACCTCCGCCACCGGTGAACCACCCGCCGCCACCGCCTTCGCCACCAATGCCGCCGTGGTTCTGGCCTGCGATGCCAATAGCTGAGGCGCCATGTGTGGTGATCGAGCCTGAACTCTCCAGCGACACCGTGACCCCGGAGTTGTCGCCGCCGTTGCCGCCAGCGCGGCCGCTGTGGCAGCACCCGCCGCTGCCGCCTTCGCCGCCATTTCCAGCTCGCGCCAAGCCGAATATTCCAAGTGCGTCGCTGCCGGTTGTCTCAATCGTTGCAGCGCTATGCACGGTGACGTCACCGGAAGCGTGGCCGGGGTGGCCATCGCCGGGAGAGTGGAACGGATCATCATTGCCATCACTGCCGTCGCCGCCTTTGGCGCCGATGGCTTCGACCCGGATGCCATAATCGCCGCTCCCGGGCGTGACGACGGTTCCAGCCAGAGTATCCAAGTCGATCGAGTTGCTATTGTTGAGTTCCTGTTCGAAAATCGTGTCCGTGAAGGTCCCGGAACATTCGATCGTGCCACCCGAGATGACGCATCCGGCGCGGGCAGGTTGGCTGCTCCAGGCAGACGCCGCCGCGAGCGCCAGCACGAATGCTGTCGCAGGCAGAGCGCGCAGTTTGAAGCTGGCGGGAAAAGTTCGGACCACAGGAAGCCTCATCAACGAAAGCAGGCCGGTCCGAGACTGAACAAAACCGCATAAGTGCGCTCAGAACCTAGCAAATCACCAAGTCTCATTGGTACGTGATTCGGTTAATGAAACGCGGAGCTGAATACGCTTGCACCGATGAGAATCAGACAGATTCAGCGTGGACTGATGTTTGTTGTGGCAAATGAGACTCAGTTTTCGCAGCCGGGCCGCCTAGCTCCCTGCATTCGTTAAGGTTTTGTTAATTGCGCATTGGGGTTAGGACGGCTGCTGATTGACGGAAGCGCGCGCGCCGTGGGGCAGGAGAGCGCAGAGGCTGCCGAGTCATCATCTTCGCACCCGACCCGACCTTACCTCCCGGTCAGGTCTTCGAAGTGATAGCGCACGAGCGCCTGGCTGAAGGCGAGCAGCAGGCCGACAAAAAGGCTCAAAGCCAGGATGAGTTTCTTCTTCGGCGCACTGGGAGCCAGCGGCCGGGTTGCCGGCGTAATAATGCGCGCGTTGACGACGGGAAATGACTGGCGCTGCAAGGCTTCGGTATAGGCCTGCAAATAGCTTTCATAGATGCGCCGGTATGTTTGCAGGGTCGCTTCGAGTTCCTCCAGCGTTTTTCGCGGTTTGGCAATGGCGTCCTCACTCGGGCTTTCTGTATTACCGCCGCCGTTTGCTGCACGTTTGGTGGCCAGAATGGAATAATCGCGCCGCACCTTGAAGCGCTGAACGCTCAGTGCGGCTTCGTTCATTTTCTGGCGTAATTGATCGATGCGTTCTTCGAGCCATTTACTGCCCGTGCGCAACGTGGCTGCCCGCGATTCAAGCTCATCTCTGATGAAGGCCTGAGAAACCGAGTTGGCGATCCTCGCCGCTTTGTCGGGATCGGTCGACGTAAAGCTGACCAGAATTGCATAAGATAAGCCGACGCGGCGGACATCGAGCCCGTCGGAAAACGCGTACATTACCTCGCGCTTGCGCAGGAATTGCTCGCCGACGTTCGCTGCATCCTCGGCAGGCGGCAGAGACCCAAGAAACTCCGGATCAGACATGAGCCCATTTGCATCGATGACCTTGAGCGCCAGGTTCTCCGATTTCAAAAGCGCCACCTGGCTTTCGATATAGGGGCTATCGAACGAGCTGCCGCTGGTGATGTTGGGCCGCATCGTTTCGGGTGTATTGGGGTCGAGTAGAATATGCGCGCTGGCCGTATAGCTGGGCGCTGTCGTCGCCACATAGAAGATCGCCAGCAACAGCGGCAGCGCGGTGATCACGCCAATCGACATGCGATAGCGCCAGATGAAATCGAAAATCTCTGACAGACTAATGAAGCTATAATCGTCCAGGCCGTTTGGCTTGGGAGCGCGACCATGGCTTCGATCGGCAAGCTCTTTCAGCATCAATAATCTCCAATAGCGCGATGATCTTCAAGGCCGCGGCCGCTCCGCTGGGAGGGGGCAAGTAAGCGATTAAAGTCAAAGCCTGAATGTTTTGGTTTCACGACAATGGGGTGGCCTGAGCCAAGCGATTTCGCTGCCAGTTTCTTGAACCGCTCAAGTCCAGTTCCGGCTTCTGTCGCCCTGATCAGGATCCGGGCGACATCCTCGTCGCCCCGGTTTTGGACGACATCCAGGAAGCAACCGGCAACGCTCGGGGTTAGAAGGACTGAGCGACCGCGCGCGATTTGCGCCAAGCAGATGCCCGTCAGAAACAACTCGTGCGCAAACTCGAATTCGCGGTAAACGTAAGCGGCGTTCAAGTCGCTTTGCATCGATGCGATGAGTGCGTCTGAAAGATCATTGCGATCCTCAGGCAATGCTGCGCCGAGCGTGCGAGAGCGTTCGCGCGCGTCGCGATAAAGCGAAGCAATAGCCAGCAGGCGCTCATATTCGTCGTCGGGCGACGCGCCGACGCGATGGAATTCGAAATCGTCGTAGAGCGCCAGCGCGCTGTCGCGTCCAGTCTCATAGAGATCGTTTGCTTCGAGGCTGATGCCGGGGAAGCGCGCGTTGAGCATCCTAATAAGACGCTTCAGCCCGCCCTCTTCGGCACCAAGCGCGTAGCGCCATGTGAACCACGCCCGCGCCATCACCATCCGCTTCAGGAGTTGGCAAACGGGTGGTTCATCACCCTCAAATGCCGATCTTCCCAACGCCAGCGAATAAAGCGAAAGCTCTTCCAGCAGAACATCGTCCCAGCTGTAGCTCATCGCGTCCCAGTCGCCGCCGTCCAGAATTCCGTCGCCCCAAATTCGCTGGGTCTTCGGTGGTGTGCTCCAGCGATCGACGACAACGCTCGCTCCCAGAATGAGGCTTGCAAAAAGCATCTTCATGCCGCCACCTCCGGCTTGAAGGTTTCGACATGGGCGCCGTCAGCTTGATCGAGAGAAGCCATCAACTGGAAGTAGGTCTTGGCGATTTCACGCCAGGCATAGGTGTTGGCTCTGGCGCGCCCGCGGATTGAAATACTCTTGGCTTCTTCCGGGTGGTCTCTGAGCCAGGCGATCGCATTCGCCCAGGCCTGCGGGTCGTCCGGGTCAGCAAACGACGCAGCATCGCCACACACTTCCGGTAGGCAAGGTGACGTTGACGAGACGACCGGACAGCCAAGCGCCATCGCTTCAATGGCGGGCAGTCCGAAGCCTTCAATGCGCGACGGGAAGACAAAGCACAGCGCCTTCGAAAAGGCCTGCGCGAAATCATCATCATCGATGCGGCCGAGCAAGCGGAGGTTGCGGTTGAGAAGTTCGCCGCCGCCGCGTTCGATGATCTCATCTTCTGCAATGCTGCCTGCCATCAAGACGTCGATGCCGAGCGCATCGAGTTTCGGGGCAAGCTGCAGGATCAGTTCAAGGTTCTTGTATCGCTGCGGTTGGCCGAGGCAAAGCACGTAAGGCCGTTCGGTCGGCAACGAGAGGCGACCCTGCGAAGCCTTCCAGCGCCGCGTGTGATCACTGCCGTTGTAAGTCACCGTGATCTTGTCGGAAGGGGCGATGCCGTACTCTTCCAGATGCCCGCGCGAAAAGTTCGAAACGGTCGTCACCGCCGCCGACCGCTGGCCGAGCTGCGGCAGAAGCAGGCGGTGCAGCCATCGAAATGCCGTCGAATAGCTCTCCGGCATCAGGAACGTGTGCAAGTCGTGGATGCAGATGATCTGCCGGCGTATCGCGACCGGGCCGAGATTGCAGAAACTGACCAGGCCGCCAGGGATGTGCCGGGGCAACTGCGCCTGAACCCAGACCTGTGGCAGACGCGGCGATTTGAACTCGGGCACGACCCGAACCGGGATATTGTCGTATTCAAACGGAACTGGAGAAACCACATCGATATCGAACGTCCGCGTCAGCGGGTCGTTCTCAGCGATCAATTGGTCCATTGCCGCGACAACTTCCCGGGCGTATCTGGCCACCCCGGTCGGCGCGAGGTTGAGATAGTCACCGTTGAGCGTCCATCGTGTCCGTCCGACGGCAGGGGCCGGGGGCTTTGGCTTGGCGGGCGCTCGGGTCTTCGTCATCAGCATTGAACGGCCTTTGCGGTGGCAATTGATTTGGTTGGCACAATTCCAGGCAATTCGAGTCTAGCGGCCCTATCGAATTCACTTCACGCCATCGTTCGCAGTAGGAAGGTGAGGAGGGGCAGTCGGATTAATCATGAAACGCAATTCCACCCTGCTCCCGAAGAGGTAGCTGGCGATCAAAAGGCGTAATCGAGTGGGCAATCGGCGGCCTCGCGGATGCGGATGTGCGACTGGCGCAAATCGCCAAACGAGGCCGATGATGGGGAAAGCTGAAACGCTCTCCGCGCACCGCACGGCGCCAGAAAATGCCGATCAGCGGCGATGATTTATGCAAAGCCAAAGAGGCCAGTTGCCCGATGACGCGAGTTTGGACAATCAACGGACGTTTTCTCGATCAGGGACTGACCGGCGTACAGCGCTACGCGCGCGAAATCGTTGGCGCTCTCGACCGCCTGCTGATCGAGGGGCACCCGCTTTGCCAAGACCTCGAAATCGAACTCGTCATGCCGCGCGGAGCGTCGTGCGATTTGGATCTCAACCGTATCCGCCCGCGAACGGTTGGCCGTCTGTCGGGACATCTGTGGGAGCAACTGGAGCTGCCGTTTGCAGCCGGCGACAGGCTCTTGAGCCTTTGCAATACAGGGCCCGTACTGGCTTCGCGCCATATCGTCTGCATCCATGACGCCAACACCCGCATTGTGCCGGAGAGCTACTCTTTGCCGTTCCGCCTCGTCTATCGCGTTCTGCACCCGGTACTGGGCACTGCCGCCGCGCGCGTAACGACCGTCTCCAAGTTCTCTGCCGAGCAGCTCTCCAGACTTGGGATCGCGCCGAAAGAGAAAATCGACGTCATCTCGAATGGCCACGAACATGCGCTTCGCTGGAAGCCGGAATTGACTGACGCGATCAAGCCGGCCTGCAACCGCCAGACGATTGTCGTCTTGGGCTCACGTGCATCGCATAAGAACATTTCGATGCTGCTCGACCTTGCGCCGGCTCTTGCCAAGGAGGGACTGCAGCTTGCCATCGTTGGCGCCGCCAATGCAAACGTCTTCAGCGAAACTGGCGATCTGGCCGAGGCCGACAACATCCTTTGGCTCGGTCGGCGCTCGGATGGCGAATTGGCCGCCCTTTATGACAGCGCGCTGTGCTTGGCGTTCCCCTCGCTCACCGAAGGCTTCGGACTGCCGCCGCTCGAAGCGATGGCGCTGGGCTGCCCGGTCGTATCTTCGGATCGCGCAAGCTTGCCGGAAGTCGGCGGTGAGGCCGTGCTTTATGCCGACCCGCTATCGCCGGCCGCTTGGCTTGATAGCTTCGTCCGCCTGCGCGACGATGCTGTCCTGAGCGAGAATTGCGAACGCTTGGGGCGCGAGCAGGCCGATAAATTCAGCTGGACACAATCAGCCGAACGCTACGCTGAACTGTTTGCTCAGGCGGACGGGCTTGCGGCCAGCCGAACGGTTGCCGATCAACGAAATTCAGTCTGGGCGGCTTAGCCGGTCGCCTTTCCCAAAACCACTACGAACAGACCAAGACGCAATGGCCGTGCGGGCGACATCCGCTAAGGCCAGCACGCTGCGCGCCGTCTCGGTGGCAACCGGACGAACCGGTCGCGGACCACGCTCGGCCGGCTTGCGCGACCAGCGGCTGATCGGGCTTTCAAACCACTTGAACGATACGTAGGCGATGCCAATCGTCACCGGCAATACAACTGCAAAGAGCACCAGCCTTTGCGGAATGGAGAGCGCCTCACCAGCTTCCGGACCAAGGAACGAAAAATGATAGGCCAGGTGCAAGACGAGCACGTGGAAGAGATATCCGCCATATGAAATGCGACCGATGCCGGTGAGTGTGCTGTTACCGAGCCATTGGAAATATCGGGTCCCGACAAGGACATTCACGATCATCGCCGCAGCAACGAGGTTGATAACGCTATAGCCGATGATCTCTCGACCTTGGCCATAGTAGATGCCGGAAATGATGTTGCGAAATTGATCGAGGCCCGTCGCTCCATTTTGACGGTTGATGAAGATGTAGGCCACGACATAGATCGCGGCGCATGCAATGGCGGCTTTGAGAAGCAGCGGGCCGATCCCGTCACGCGATTTGAGTTCGGGCTCAAGCCTGGCGATCAGCGCTCCAATCAAGAACGCATCGAAATGGCAGATAGAGGCGGCATAGACACCGAATGCGGCATGCAGCGGATCGACTTCGGTCAGCCCCGAGGCATGTTCATAGATGAGGCGTACGAGGGGTCCGGCAGCGATCAACAAGATAAGCAGCCAAAGAAAGTTCCGCCGCGACGAAAGCAGGAACAGGAACGGGAACACCAGATAGAACTGCTCCTCGACGCTGATCGTCCAAAGATGCTGCGTCATGGGGATGTAGGTCATCGAATCGGAGATGTTCGCGATCATGTACCAGTTGAACGTGAAGCTCAGAAGGTAGGGCAACGACTGGAAACTGAGCTCGGCGGCCAGCGCGTAGGAAAGTGCGATGACGATTAAGAGGTAGAGCAGATAGACCGGGACGATGCGGAAAAAGCGCCGCCGGAAGAACTGGCCAAGGCTGCCCCAGAGATCCGTTGGCGCTTCAAAAATGAAGTTCCGCGTGATGACGTAGCCTGAGATGACGAAGAACAGCCAGACGCCGGTCCACCCAAACGGCATCAGCCCGCAATGCTGCGCGATCACCATGATCATCGCCAGGGCTCTCAAGCCATCGATACCATCGATCCGTTGCAAGTGGGCCGGCGAATTCCCGTTCGTCATATTGAAAGTCCACTAAGGAGCGCCTGACGGCGCGGTTGCTTGATATTGACGGCGGTCAAGCCGGCTGCGCGCCCGGCAGGCCCGAGGAGGAATGAGGAGGAGGGTTTAGCGGTCTGGTGAAGCCATGCCGGGCGGCTGCAGTGCTTGCTCCCACCCACTTTTTGCAGGCAAGGACGCTGGCCAGAGAGACAAAGAACAAGACGCCTGGATCAGGGCTCGGAGACGAAAGCGCCGCGGCGAACAGCCAGGCAGCCGTGGCGGCGCGCGCGCTTTGAGCGACTGCGATGTCCGGCATGATGTCTGCGCTGGCATCACGCTCATTGACACCACACAAAACGACCAGACACAGGTAGCCGACAAGCGCACTGCCAACGACGCCAAGATGCGAAACAACGGCAACAACCCAGCTCGACGTGCGCGTGCTGCCAATCCCGACGCCAAGACCATAGGTGTGAAGCAGTCCCTCAAGCGCATGCATGTTCCACAGCGACCTTTCAAGGGCCGAGTCTGAACTTGCTTTCGACAACAAAGAAACGTCGATCAATCGGACCAGCGGTTCGAACTGTTCGGGCGCCGCGAGAAAAATTGCAATGGCGAATGTAGCTCCAGCCAAGGCAAGCGCTGCAAGCTGGATATCGCTCCTGCGGATGCGACCTTGCGCGATGGAGAACAATAGAGACAGAAAAAGGAAGCCACAACACATGACCAGCGTCGCGTAGGCGGTCGATGACGTCGACATCAACACCATCACAAAGAGCACCATCGACAAGAAGAAAGCGCCGGTGCTGTGCGTGTAGCGCCAGTAGGTCAAGGTGAATGCAAGCGCTGCGACGGCCGAAGCTCCATAGGCCGAAGCCTCCGAGAAGAGCCCGGAAACGCGAAAGAAGCCCGCAAGTGTAAACTCCGTCCCCGTCATCGCCGCATAGTTGGCGGTCCGTAAAGGCTCAAGAACGTCGCCAAGGCCCAGGATTTTGGCTGACAAGTCGATCAAGCCCGAGAGCGCAATGACAGCAGCCCAGCTCAGAAAGCCGATTTTGATCGTCTCAAGCGATCGCTCGCGCTGGAGGATGGTCGCAATCATCAAATAAGTGAATGCACTGATCGCAAGATAACCGGCCTGGGTAATATTGAAGGTCGACGGACTAAGAAGTGCCGCTTCGACACCACCGTTGACGTCCGAGCGGTTGACGACAAAAACGATGACTTCCCCGGCAAACAGCCGCGGTGAGATGAACGCTCCGCAAAACACCACGACCATCAGGATCAAGACCGACCAGGTCGATGCAGGATGATCGCGGAAAACGCGGGCAAGCTCCCGAAAAATCTGTTTCTGGAAGATTGCAACGCCACCCATCACCAGCGGCATCAGCGTGAAGACCGGAGGACTGGCGCCTCCCAGACTTGAAAGCGTGAAGACGGCAGTTGCCCCGAAGGCCAAAGAGGCCATCAAGGCAACGATCAGCTGGCCGCGAAAAAAACGATCGAGAATCAACAGGGCCACAAAGATCAGCGCGCCTATGAGTGAAATCTGCATTCGGGCGGCGTCCTGTTTCGCATGCGGCCTATCTGGATTGGGAGCCCGGCCCGGGGCACGCGCAGTGCTTTGCGGGCTTGCGACGGGCCACGTTGATCAGGCGGAATTCTTGGTGCTGAAGACGGCAGGAATAGTGAGAACGCCAATCGCGATATCCCGCCAGAGCGACCAGCGCCTGACATAAAGCGTGTCGAGGGCAACGCGGCGTTTGTAGCTCGTCGAACTCCGGCCGCTGATCTGCCACAGACCGGTAATGCCGGGACGAGTTTTGAGATATCGGTCCTGCTGTTTTCCGTATCTTGCCAGTTCATCGGTCACGATCGGGCGCGGACCAATGCAGCTCATGTCTCCTGCCAGCACGTTGAAGAGCTGCGGCAGTTCGTCGAGGCTTGTCTTGCGCAAAAAGTGGCCAAGCGGCGTCACTCTGGGATCATCGCGCAGCTTCCTCGTCTCCGCCCATTCTTCTGCGGCTTCAGGATGCTGGGCCAGATGCTTGCGCAGAACTTCGTCGCCATTGACGACCATCGTCCGGAACTTCAGGCACTTGAAGGGGGTGCCTTTGTAGCCGACACGGGTGTGCGCGAAAATCGCCGGACTACCTATGCTGAAGCGGACGACCAAGCCGACGATCAGCATCACTGGAGCAAGAAGGATGATGGAAGGTATGACGACGAGAAGATCGAGAATACGCTTTTGAAACCCACCGACGGACGACGAAATATTCTGAAAGTGCCGCGCAAATGACCGCCCCGTCGCGTCGACGGCATCGGTAATGGCAAAGACGAAGTCGAAGAGCAGGCCGGCCACGAAAGCCAGCCAGGGCGATAGATCAAGGCCGAGGCCTGGAACGACCAGGTGAATGTAGCGTACTCTGTCGTCGGCGAAATTGAATGAGGCAGGGCTGGCAATCGATGCGGCCTGGCCCGAAGGCGCAAAGGGCATCGCCATCTCAGGCCGGATCAATCCGTTGGCGCTCGTCGTCCGAAATGAGCCATGCATTGTCAGCCACTGCCTCCGCGCATTGCGATTTTCCTGTATGGAATGGTCGGTGCGGAGCAGGAAAGGTACAACAGCCTCATTATGTGTACCCACCGCACGCTGATACTGCGGGCATCACCCGTATGAGGTAAGGCGGGTAAAGCGTTGCGCGAAAAAGATCTATTCCGACATCGGTTTTGGGGAGGGACAGGCGCCGGCTCAAAAAACGCCTCTGCGCCGGAGGTCTGCGGTCGACCAAGTTCGGCCTACCATTTCAAGGACATCCAGCCATCTAGGCAGCCATTCACGCATTCCGCAAAATCATGGGACCGTGTGTGCACGCGTAGCACTGGGGCGCAAACTCGAAGATCGCGCCAAAGTCGTCGGGGGCAGCCATGTCTGGATCGAGTGAACGCGAAAGCCAAATGAATTGGGAAAGCGCCAAAACCCCGGCGTTCCGATCGATTGTAGCCTTGCGTGTGCAGCCTCGTCTTCAGGTCTGCGTCGAGCAGTTCTTCAAGTGGAGCTAGTTATCTATCTTCGTCAGTCCCGCAATAATCGTGAGTGTCCAGGTCGTAACGGCTTAGAGCGCGGTACGCTGTTCGTTGAACATCTCATTTGCAATGTAGGCGATCTGCGTGCGGTTCCTGGCATGCAGCTTCTTCATGATATTGCGGACGTGAACTTTGACGGTGCTCTCACACATGTTGAGCTCGTAGGCGATCGTCTTGTTGGGTTTTCCGCGACGGATCGCTTCGACGACAGCCATCTGCTTGGCCGTCAGATCTGCGTGATCGCCGGGCTTGGCAACGCCTCGGGTTCCCTGCTCGGAATGCAAGTTCATCAGACAGCTGGCCGGAGCAAAAACGCCTCCCGCCGAAATCAAGCCGAGAGCATGGCCGACAATCGCCAGATCGAGACTTGTCGGAATGTATCCGCGAACGCCTTTTGAGAGCAGTTCGGTGACGAAATGCGGTTCTTCGCAGTCTCCCGTCACAACAACAGGAAGACGGTCACCGATTTTTTCATTGATGGTGTCCAGCCACTCAAACTCGGTGGGTACAAAACCCGGGCGAAGTCCGAGGACCACCAAAACCGTCTTGTCGTAATCGATGCATTCGACAGCTTGTTGGACGCTTGAATAGTCCTTGATCTCGTACCGACACGTCTCTTGAAGGGCGCGCTTGAAACAGTCTCTGAACAGCTTCACCGGGTGGGCGAATACGATGTGACCTGCTTCGCGGGACAGGTCGATACCGCTATTCCCGACGTCTTGAACCGTTGGGCGGGAAGACTGTCCTGAACCCGAAGTGGTAGCAATTTTTTGAGCATTAACCGTTTCGGTATCGCCAAACTCATCGAACGCTTCTTCTCCGGAAACACAACTTATGCCTGTACTCATACGCGTCACTCCGGTTGTCAAAATGGCGCATCGAATACGCCAAACGTTACTGAGGATTTAACGATGCTAAACCGCATTTTTTTGTATTTCTAGGATGCTGGATTACCCATTTCGGACATTGCTGCGCTGCACCATACAGCTTTCAGGAAACAGACAGATGCTATCCTTGCTAGCCGTAGGTTCAATGACCCTATGCAACTGATTGGGCATGTTGAAATAAGTAAAAAAAATTTTTTACTTTCGGATTGGTTCTTGATTATTCTCGAATAATGCTTGGATCTGGGTCTAAAGGTAAATAAAAATCAGACAATTTTGCGAAATTTTGCTGTTGTTGAGTAGTATAGGTTTGATCTGAATAGCGTTTAGCCTGAAGATAGAAAATTTCCTGGGACGCATCAACCTACCAACGAAGTGGTATCTCAAGGGGTCCAGTGAACTAAAAAATGTTCACAGATACCGCAGACTAGAGCTGTGACATAAGATGAATTCAGCGCTCTGAGCCATCGATAGCGTTGCAGTGTGACCCAGCTGAAAATTCTAGTTCGGCGGGAAAATGAAGATGAACGATGTTAAAAGTAAGTAGAGGTTATATTTTGGGCCGACTGCCAATTTTCCGTGCAACGTCGATGGTGCGGTGCACAGACAGTTTTTCTTCATACCTATTTTTCGCCGTTCAAAGTGATCGAATTCGGCACTGGCTGATTACGGAGAACGAAGGCAGAATTTTGGGTAGTAGCGGGCAGCTTACATGACCGGCAGTAAGGCTGGTTCAACGAAAATTCGCCTGCTGATTGTGCGGGAGAGCCCTGGATTTTGGCGCACAGTTCGACCTTCTTAAATTATTGACGGGATGCCCCTGTGTATCAGTTTGGAAAGATCGAAAAGCAAGGACAGTTGGCGCTAGCCGAGCCTTCTCCAGCCGCAAGCCTGTACCGATTTCTCAAACACTATGTCCGGGCTTTCGAAAAGCGCTGGCGCACGACAGACTACTACCGCTTCGAGAAAGGAGCGGTAGGGCACGATGCATTGTTATGCGCCTTGATCGGTCGCAAGCCCGAACTTTGGCCCTACACCCTGCCAAGGCTTGAGGCCGCCATGGGCGACAACGATGTGTGCCTGACCTCGCCCGGCGTTTACAGCAACTTCCTCAGTGAATTTTGCAAGGCGCGCGGCTGGAGTTACCTGAGCACGGCAACCGACGATCCCGCCCTGGCCCAGAACATTTGCTACAAGCTTCATCCCAACGCCGAACTCATCGTCAAAATTGAAGAGGATTGCTTCCTGCCGCGATCCGTCTTGCCCGCTCTCGTCGATCGGTTCTATGCCGTGGAAAAGGATACCGGATACGAGCCCGGTTTCATCGCCCCGCTCGTCCCGATCGATTCCTTTGCCGCGCCCATTGTGCTGAATTCATTGGGCTTGCTGGAGGAATTCGAGAACAAGTTTGGCACGGGCGGCGCCGGCCAGGCGAAAGCCTTTGCCGAAACCGATACCGAAATCGTGCGCTGGATCTGGGAGCATACGGCCCCCCTTGAGCGCACAGCCAAGCGGCTGGCCAGTTCCCCGGACAAGATCCTCCTTGCACCCGTGCGCTACGATACCGGTCTGATCGCATTCAAGAGGAAGTTCTGGGAAGACGGCGGTTATCTTCCTGTATTTCGACGCCGGGTCATGATCGGCAGGGATACATCCGACACCGACCAGTGCCACTTCTGCTGCGAAGCGATGGCCCAGTCCCGCCCGGTTGTTATCGCCGCCGATCTTCTCGTCGGACGCTTCAGCGCCAACAGTCAATACCAAGAGATGCTGCCTTTCCTGGACGAGCGCAAAGACCTGTTTACGGCTTAGGGCAGTCTTTGTTTCGCTTGGCTTTCGGCCGCCGCCTTGAGATTGGCAGCGGTCGTCGCTACGAATGGCGGGCCGACGACACACCACACCATAAGGGCTCGACGCTTGGTCTGGCAGGATGGTTGATCGGCAGGACGGGGAAGGGCCTTTAGATCGCTTGCTCCTGTCCTGATCGGCCGCATCGATCAAAGCGGAAAACGACCAATCATCTCATCAATCCAATACAACCGATCCTTCGCCGCTCTGTCGCCCGTGCAAGGATGGACGCGCGCCCCGCCTTTCCCTAGGTCGGATCGTCTAAGAAGATTGAAGTGAAGGGTTCGCTGCTCAGGCGAGCGACGGCTTGGCGTCTTTGGCGCCTTGATGGATGCGCCCCAGACCGACCGCTTCCGCCAATCCGAAGCGTTCCAGCAGTTGAAGAGCAATGAGCGGAGCGGTGAGGCCGAAGACCGTCGAGACGGCAAGCACCACAACAGGATCGCTGACAAGCCCGCTCTTGGTCAGGATAATCCGGGTGCCGCCAACCACCATGATGTGCATGACGTAAATCGCCAGCGAGCACCGTCCGAGAACGACGATCAAGCTTGAGCTCTTCAGGTCGAACGTTTTCGAAACCGCGATGACGAGCAAAGTGCCGGCGACCGCAGCCGGTATCGTCACCCAGGCATAGTAGACCTGGAAGTCCAGGGAATATGCCGCAATCGCGGCCGAAACGGCGAACGCGGCGGCAAGCCATGCAATCAGCCGGAGCGCTTCCCGACCGATGCCGGTGTTCCAGTTCATCACCTGCGACGACAATAGCCAGCCGGCAATGTAGAACGGCAGATGATACGCGATGATGCTGCCAAAGATGCTTGGAGAGATCGAATTGACGATAAATCCAAGCGGGATCACCGCCAGTGCCACACCGGGTCGGCGAGCCAGCAGCGCCGAGACAAGATGGCAAACCATCAGCGCGTAAAGAAACCAGAAATGCCCGATGGGGCTCCAGGGGATCGCAACAAGCGACCAGATCGTCATCCCATGATTGAGATGTGAGGCGACTTGCAGCTGAATAGTGCCCTGGATCAATGACCAGATAAGGTAGGGATAGGCGATTGTCGCCAGCTTATCCTTCAAGAATGGCGTAGAACCCCTTCCAAGGCTCTTGGGAATTGTCAGCCCCGAAAGGAAGAAGAACAGCGGCATGTGGAAGGTGTAGATCAGGAAGAACGCCGTGCCGATCGCGCCTGATCGTGCAAGCTGCCCAGCCGAGAACAACCCATCTGCGGAATGCCCAAACACAACGAGGACAATACCAATGCCCTTGGCTGCATCGAGCCAGAGCTTTCGTTTGCCGTTTGTGGTGGTCACGATTGGCAATATCCTCAAGCATCGAATGGGGCGGCGAGCGCGCCGTGCCAGGTCACAGTTACCATTGCCTGACCACCGTGCGAGAGCGCGCCACCCGTCTCATTAGAATTGAGCAACATGCATCGGCGAGCGCTCAGGAAAAATCATTGCCTCTTCAACCGGAGAAGCCGGACGGCGGACAGGAAGCGGAACGATCGAGGTTCCAAGCATCGCGCCTTTGCCGATTGCGCGTTCCTGTTTGGCTTCCTTATCGAAGTTTTCCGGTTTGGACGGGCGCATGTCAGGATTGCCAGGCCGGCTCTGCAAGGCGGGCCAGGAAGACGACGGCACTTCTTCAGCAATCCCGCGTGTCGGATCGCGCTCAAAGATTATCTCAAGTGCCGATTTGCCTCGGTGAAGCGGCTTCGTTCTCTGCGCCTGCCGTCCGTCAACTGCTGGCGAAACGCGTTCCGGCTCGGCAGAATAATATCTGCCGCCCGCATCGTCCTGTGAAGCTGGCGCGATCAGGTCCGGCTGAGGGATATCCCGCGGGAATAGGCCGGCCATCGGCTTCATCGCGTTCTCTTCGGGGCGGACGAGCTTGACCTTGACGGTGTCACCAGGCTTGATCTGCGCCGATTCATCAACGGCAATCACTTTGCTGTAGCCGCCTGACGTCCGCACAATCTCGTACTTCGCTTCAATGCTTTCTGTATTGAACGCCATGGCAGCCGCCGGCGCGAGTGTCGCGGCATTGCTGTACAACACATCCAGCGTGTTCATGCGTTCCAGAACTTCGTCAATTTCTGCCTGAGTGTCGCGCAAGCCGGCGATTGATTTGTTGCTATGCTCATTGCGCAGCTTGGCCATCTCGGCCTCGACTTCTTCCATCCTTTGCCTGGCGTTCAACAACTCACCCTGCAGCCGCAGCCGCAACCCTTCGAGCTGATAGACGTTCTTTTGCGCAGCAAGACGGCGAGGTTCGACGGTCAATTTGCGCGAGACCAAACGCTCGACCTTTGAAAGTTCTTCCCGCGCCAGCGTACGCTCGGCGTCTTGGTTGTCGAGCTGCTGCTGCAAAGACTGAACCGCTTCCGTCAGGTAGTCCTTGCGCGTTTCCAGATTGACGAGATCGGCTTTGAAACCGGCCTTGTCGGCGCGGAACAATGCCGATTCATGATCAAGCACCTGCCCCGTTTGATACTGCCGTTCGACAAGCTCTTTTGGGAATTTGATCTTGTCGGCGCCGTTCAGCGTCGAAACGAAACGTGCACGTCTGGCCAAGAGCGAAACGTATTTGCGGTTGAGAAGATTGAGTTCGCCGCGAAAGCTGATGAGGTCCTTGCCGGCGTCTTGCTCAGCCGCGTTGCGGTTGATTCCGCCGGCAAGACTGACGGCCTGTAGAACGGTCAGTTGCGGCCGGAAGTCGTATTCCCCGGGTTTCTGCACCTGGCCGGTGATATAGAACGGACGGTAGCGAACGATCTCGACGGAAATCTTGGGAACGGCGGCGATGCCGATCCTGGTCCGGATCATGTCTCCAACTTCATCGGAAACCTGCGTAAGGGTCTTCCCGGATACTGGGATTTGGCCCAGCAGGGGAACGGAGATCTCGCCGTTCGGCCCGACCGAGTACTCGTCATTGAGCGCTTTCCATTCGAAAACCTCATCCAGCGCGGGGCGCCATTCGAACACTCTAAGTCTGACGCGATCCAACAGGTCAAGACGATACTCAGGCTGTGCGGCCTTGCCACCGAATGCAATCGTCGGCGTCCCATCGATCAAAGACCCCAGCACCACCGTAAGCCCGACCAACAACATAAGGGGGCGCGTGAACGGATCGAGCTTTTTTCCAAGCTTGCCAAAAGGACGGCGCCAAGTCGGCAATTGCGTTGTCACTATTTTTGACACGATTGAAGTCTCCTTAAAGCTCTGCAATTCACAACGTCTAACGGCGGCTTGGAACTACAGATCATCTGTCGTCACTGCCGATTAAGAGTGCGCTCAAAGTTTCGTCACGTATTCCGGTTCGATTCTGCCGCGCAGAACGTGCGAGAGGGCAATGAGATTGCCCCCAAGCCGCCCACGGCGATCGACCCAGGGCTCAGGCCAAAGGCTTTTGACCACATTGGCAGTGATATTGCGGGCGAGAAGTTCTGCCGCGAAGCCAGCCGGCATCGTTCCCTTGCGAACCAGGTAGATCGGATTGGCGATCTGCGAATATCCAAGTCGGGTGCCGTTGACGCGGCCCGCTTTGACGCCCAGGTGCACGCCCAGCAGGTTGCTGATGCTGACGATCCGGCCTTGCCGCCCGAGCTGATTGGTGAAGTCGATGTCTTCTTGCCAACCGTAAAGTGCGAGGCGCTCATCAAAGCGTAATTCGCCCACCTGTGAAGCTCGAAACGACATATTGCAGCCATAGGCTCCAGGATGGTCGCGAATGACCACAGGTGTCTCTGAATTGAGCGCGCGCTCTGCTGCAGCCAACGCACTCAGACCCTCCTCGAAGGAATAGCCCTCGTTGTGCGCGCCATCGGCAACAACCTGACCATGAATGACCGAATACTCAGGGTGATCGCGAAAACTCGTTTCAAGCAGAGCCAGATAGTTGCGAGCTGGCAGGAAATCGTCGTCAAAAAACGTGATGATATCGGTGCCGCCGAGGGCAGCATCGAGCGCACGATTTCGTTGTGCTGCTAGCCCCTTGGTCCCATAGATGCATCGCGCAGGAAAACCGAGGCTGGCCAAGTCCGGGACGTCAGAGGGCTCAGGAGCGGAAATAATAAGTTCGTCGGGCAGCCGATCCTGCTTGGCAAGATGCTGCAACGTTTCTGCCAGGATTTGAGGCCGCCCTGCTGAGGCAATAATAACCGTTAGCTTCATCGTTCTCCCGCAGAACTGAATTGGTCGAGATCGTCTCGCTTCTAACTGGTGGGCCGCCGATCGCGTCGATGTTGCGCAGGCGATTGATCTGATGCGCAAACGAGATCGGCTTCCACCAAGCTCAGTCTAGGGGAAAACCGAATGCGAATGACGCAATCAAATCGGCTGAAGGCGGAGTTCCCCCGATCCCATTGAGCCCGATCGAATACTCCCTTCGGAGAGGCCGCATCCCCTAAAGGCTTACACGCGCTCCCGGTTTGTCCCGACTTCCCAAATAAGGTCCGTCATTTAGCGGATTTGTGAGCGGAGATTTGTGGGTCGATGATCGCGTGCCGGTCGACATCGATGACCATCGAATTCGCGACCGGCCCATCGTCGCGGAGTTGCGACGGGTTCGATTGCCAACGGAAGGTGGGTACATGGCTGGATCCAGCGTTACCGAAGAACTGTTGCCGCCTGCCGGCCGAACCGAACAGCAAGGTTCTGCGGCCAAAGTCCCCGCCCTCATTCGCGGCCAGAAAGTCGCCATCGTGCACGACTGGTGCCCGTCCTTCAGGGGCGGCGAGCGCGTTCTCGTCGAACTCTGCCGGACCTTCGAGAACGCCGAGGTCTTCACGCTTTTTGATTTTCTCCCCGACGACGTCAAGGAACAATACTTCAAGGACGTCGAGTTCTATTCTTCAGTCGCCAACGGCCTACCCTTCGTCGAACGCTATTATCGGGCGCTCTTTTTCGCCTGCCCGTTTTTGATCGAGCAGTTCGACGTCACCAAATACGATGCGGTCGTGTCATCTTCGGCAGCTTTTTCGCGTGGTGTGCTGACCCGTCCCGACCAAGTTCATGTCTCTTATGTGCACAGCCCCGTGCGCTATGCCTGGGATGAGCAGTTCTCCTATTTGCAACAGGGCAAACTGGGTTATGGACCCAAGGGCCTACTCTTCAGGTATTTCCTGCATCATCTGCGCATCTGGGATTCCCGGACGGCGCACGGTCCCGACGAGATGCTGGCGAATTCGAACTTCGTACGTCAAAGGATCCGCCGCATCTACGGCAGAGAATCGAAAGTCGTCTTTCCACCGGTGCACTTCGATGAATTGAAGTTCAACGCCCAAAAAGACGACTACTACGTCACGGCGTCTTTCCTTGCACCCTACAAACGAACCGACCTCGTTATCGAAGCCTTCAACAAGATGCCCGACCGCAAACTCGTCGTCGTCGGAGACGGCCAGCAGTCGAAGGGACTGCGGCGTATGGCCGGTCCCAACATCGAATTTGCCGGGTTCCTGCCGCGCGAAGATTACGTCGACACCGTCGCCAACGCCAAGGCGCTGGTATTCGGAGGCTGCGAAGACTTCGGTATCGCGCTCGCCGAAGCGCAGTTCTGCGGGACGCCGGTAATCGCGTTCGGCCGCGGCGGCGCGCGCGATATCGTGCGTAACCTGGGCTCCGAAAAATGGCCGACCGGCGTGTTGTTTAACAGCCAGACTGCAGAATCGGTCTGTGCAGCGATCGACTACTTCGAACAGCATCGCGACAAGATGAGCCCCGATGCCTGCCGCCGCAACGCGCTCCGCTTCTCGCCCGATCGCTTCCGCGCCCAGATCGCCCAGGCGTTCAACGAAGCCACCGCCTCACTTAACCAAGACCAAGATATAGGAGCCTTTGAGCACTTGCCTGCTGCGGCCGAGTAGATCCGTCCGGACAACTCGCCTCATGCCACCGATACAAAAACTAATTGGCACATGATGAACGGTATCCGCAGAGCGGCTCTTTTTACGTCCATCGATCGATACGCGACCCTGGCGGTGAACTTCCTCACCGTCATGGCCGTATCGCGATTGCTGACGCCTGAAGAAGTTGGGATTGTCGCAATCGGCGCGGCAGTTTTGGCATTTGCCGAAGCCTCTCGCGACGTCATCACGTCGTACCTCATCCAGAAGACGGAAGTCGACAAAACAGACCTGCGGACCGCGACGACGGTGATGATGATTGCGACCTTGATCGCAATCGTTCTCTTTAATGTCCTCGCCGGCCCCATCGCCCATTTCGCCAATGAGCCGCGCTTGGAACTCCTGATGCGGCTCATTTCCATCTCACTGCTGGCCGCGCCCATAGAGCGTCCAATCCTGGCGATGGTCCGTCGCGATATGGATTTTGGCGCTCTGGCCCTCGTCAACCTGGCGACTGTCACCACCAGCACGGTTACGATCATCGCGCTCGCGGCAACCGGATGGGGCCATGAAAGCTTCGGCTGGGCGTGTATCACAGGCGCTATCGCGACCATCGCGCTTTCGGTGCTTATTCGCCCCCAATATCTCGCTCTGAAGCCCTGCTTGGAGGGATCTCGCAGCCTTCTGACTTTCGCGCTTTATGGCAACGCGTCAGGCATCCTCAACCAGATCAACGAAACGTATCCCTCCATCATCATTGCCCGCGCAATTTCCGTGACCGGCGTCGGTATCTTCAACCGCTCGCATACTGTGTCCCAGCTCCCCACCAAGGCGATCCTTTCGGCCATTTCGCCTGTCGTCCTTCCCGCCTTCGCGCAACATGTTCGCAACGGTCAGGACTTGAAAGCGCCGGCTTTGCGCATGTTCGAATTGCTGGCCGCAGTCATGTGGCCGGCACTGGTCATGCTGACGCTGCTGGCAACGCCGATTGTCGCTGTCTTGCTGGGACCGCAATGGGACCACGTCGTCCCCTACGTTCAGATCATCGCGATGGCCTCATTGCCGACGTTCATCATGCCGGCGTCTCATAGTCTGCTGGTCGCGGTCGGAGCTGTCAGGCAAACGACCCGCATGATGCTCTATTTTGTGCCGGTATCGCTGGTGATCATCACCATTGCGGCATACATCAGCCTGACTGCCGTTACATGCAGTCTCTTCCTGACCTATTTCCTGCAAGCCTTCCTTTCGCTGCGCGCCATCAAGGCCGAGCTGGATCTATCTTACCTCGACGTTGTCGATGCCTGTATGAAAAGCCTGCCAATGGTCGGCGCTGGCGCCGGCGGCACCATTTTGGCCGCCTGGGTGTTAAACGGCAGCCTCGCGCTTTCAATCCCTGAAGGCTTCATCGCAGGGACCGTCGGAGTCCTCTTCTGGCTCGGCGCCCTTTACCTGACCAAGCATCCGCTTTGGCACGAGGTCGAGCACTTCGCAGGAAAACTTCACGAGTTCTCCGCGAAAAGGCGCGTTGTTTGACCCCGACGGCAACGCCAAATCGTAGCGCCCCAATCGCCATTTCGCTTGGCGCTCGCAAATCCCCTTGCTTGGCGAACTCGCCGCGCAAGTTCCACCTTTCCGGCGTGGGCGTGGACAGCGGGAGCCGAACTATCGCATAATCCTGATCTTTCAGCGCTTTGGCGAGAGGCAGCGAGCCTTGCGGTAATCGGTATTCCTAAAAGCCAGAGTGTTGCTGCCTCGACCGTCAAAGCTTCGCCCAATGACGACCAAGAGAGTTGACTGCAATGTCCAAACTTCTCGAAGCGTGTCGCCGCTTCCCGCAGATCACGGTGCCCAAAGGCGAAACCTTGATTGAGAAGGACACCACGACGGGAAAGCTCTTCGTTTTGCTCGACGGTGCCTTCAGCGTTCACAGCGGACAGACTGAAATCGCCAGAGTCGAGGAACCAGGAGCCGTTTTTGGAGAAATGTCGCTCGTCCTGTCTCAGCCCCATACCGCGAGCGTTACGGCTACCAGGGACAGTCGCGTCCACGTCATCGAAAACGGATTGAGCTTCTTGCAGTCCGATGCCGAGATCATGTTCCATGTCGCGCACATCCTGGCAGTGCGCCTGCAGATGCTGACAAGCTACCTCGCCGATCTAAAAAACCAGTATGGGGATCGAGAGGATCATCTTTGCATGGTCGATGAAGTCCTCGCATGCCTGTCATGCCAGCACGACGAAGAAGTCAAACTTGGCTCGGAGCGCGATTCTGGTCCTCAGACCTGAGCCAGTCCGGCAGCGCTTGCAACGGTTCGCGGATCGGCACTTCGGAATTCTCCAAATCGGCGATTTCGGCCCCCGCGATTGAAAACCAGACCGCCGATTTATGAGCCGTGTCAAAAATGATGTGCGCGGGGACATCGCCAATCTGCCGCCCCGCATTGAAAACCCACGACGAGCCGATTTTGTCGACCCAGCTTCCGGCCTTGTGGAAAGGCGCATTGTGAACATGCCCGCACAAGACAATGTCGGGATGCAGCTTCTCGATCCACTGCAGCAGCTCATGGTCACCATAGGATCTGGTCAGTTCCTGGCTGGTCGGCGAACCTTCCGGCGGCGCGTGGTAGACCCATATCCACTGGTCTTTGGCAAGCTTGGCGTCGCGCTCCAGTTGTTCGGCGACCTGCGCCATCCCAACAGGCCCATCCCACCAAGGGCAGATGGAAACGACGCAGTCGCCAATCGTAACCGTGTCGCCGTCGGTTGCGATACCGATCGCGCGTAGCCTGTTGATCCAGCCCGCGTATTTTTCGTGTGAAGCGTTTCTGCGGTCCAGATCGTGGTTGCCCGATGAGGCAAAAACCCGCGTCCTCTTCGAAAGCCGTTCCAGCGTTTTCAACGCAACCGTGATCTGCACGCGTTCATCCACCGCGGATGCGATATCCAGATGATCGCCAGCGAGGATCACAAGGTCGAAATCGCCAGCCACGCGGTAAAGCCAGTCGAACTGCTTCAGCGAGTAATGAATGTCAGCGGTAACGAGAATTCGCATGCCGGCGCTGCCGCGTTTCTTATGCTCCAAGGTGCGGCAGTATAGGGACGCCCGTCACGCAAAGACAACCGTCGCCGGTCGCGCTTCAAAAACACGGGCGGGCGCGGGTCGTCTCCGCGCCGGTCGGCAGGGAACGCAAAGCGAGCCCCGAGCCCGCTTTGGTTTTGCTACGCATTGTTGGCGGCGTTTTCAGGGCCTGCATGGCCCTGATGCTGTAAGGCTCAAGCAGCGACCTGCGTCTGGACGTCCGGCTTTACCCAGCGCAAATCCTTGGTCAATCGGCCGGCCTCCAGGTGCGCTTGCAGAACTTTGAGGCGCATGAACTGAGACCCGCGGAAGTCGGCATCGGAGAAGTCCATCGACTTCAAACCGTCGCGCAGCCGTTGGATCGATTGCCTCAGCGAAACTTGCGGCACAAAAGCCGGCGCCAATTCTGCGAACAGCGAAAAATCAACGCGGTAGGAGCGCTTGTCTGGCGGCGCATTGGTATTGATCTCGACCGCCGTTCCAGGAATTTCTTCTGCAACAGCCAGCGCCAGATCCTTTACCTGATAATTCCACGCATCACGCCCGACATTGACGGATAGGTTCATACCGCCGCTTTCTGAATGCCTGACAATGGCCCAGTGAATAGCCCGCGCCATGTCCTCGACATCGACGAGAGGCCGCCATGGCGAGCCGTCGCTCAGGACGGTGATGACGCCAGACGCCAATGCGCAGGCGACGAAATCGTTGAGGACGAGGTCAAGACGCAGGCGGGGGGACATGCCGCACGCCGTTGCAAAACGCAGCGCTGTCGTCTTCATCGTCTCGCCGCCAATCGAGCGCAACGCCTCTTCGACGGCAACCTTGGACCGCGCGTAAGCCGTCAGCGGCATCACCGGATCAGCTTCGCGGCGTGCTGGCCCGTCGGCTGCGCCATACATCGAGCAGCTCGAAGCAAAAACGAACGCGCCGACACCGGCTGCCTTGGCGTATTCCGCAAGCCGCACGCTGGCTTTGTCATTGATCTGGGACGTGACTGCTTCGAAGGTGTTGCCCATCGGATCGTTGGAAATCGCAGCCAGATGAACCACCGCATCGACACCGCGCAAAGTCTCAGCGGTGATGTCGCGAACGTCGCCGAAGATCTGACGGTCGAGCCCCGTTTCCGGTAAGACGCTTGCCGCCGTAAGGCAGTGTCCGAAATAGCCGGTGTCGTAGCCGATCAGTTCGGCGTCCGGTAAGTTTCGGCGCAGATAGTCAACGAGAACTGGGCCGACGTACCCCAAATTGCCGGTAATGAGGATCTTCATATTGGCTCCTTCGCGTCGATCATCGATCAACCGCTGAAAAAATTTCGTGCAATCCGCCACCCTTTTTATGCGTCCGGAAGCTGCACAGACCAATTCCTCAATCGGGCATCCTGATTGCGTCACCGACTAGCAAAGATGATAATTGCCTTCGCTGGATTACCTCAAAAGAGGTAGCCAGTGCCGCGGACCTGCACTGGTGTGAAATCCGGATACAAAGAGACGACAATGGATAACAGGGCCGGAGGTTTGCAGCCTCGTGAAGACGGACATGTGCGCGCCGTGTCGCGCGGCGGTCCGACGGCAGGTTGGGTGCAGGCCAAAAGAGGTATGTGGAACCGGCCGTCAAGAAGCACTAGGCGGCGCTGCGATCTTTTGATTGGAATTGAGCCAGCCGGGGATCTCGCCTTAACGCTAACCGCTTAGAGCGTTCGCGATTGGCCCCCCCGCATTGTTAACTGACAACAGTTCACAAACGGGATTATATGTCGGGTATTGCCATTGCTTTAGAGCGGAATGAGCGCCAGGTGAACGAACTCCGCGAAGCCGATAACGATGAAATGCATGAGCCAGCTATTGTGCTGCAACTAGAACCGATTTCGTTTGTCCGCCTGCACGCGACGCTTCCCGGCCAGATCAGCGTGCGGTGGAGGCTGATCGGCCCACACTCCGCTCCCGTGATTTCTAATGACTAAGGTTCTCGTAACAGGCGCGAGCGGTTTCATCGGCCAACGCTGCGTGCAGCATTTGCTTAACCGCGATTTCAACGTCATCGCGGCAAGCCGCACCGCTCTCGATTTTCGCGACGCACGTGTCGAGACGGTGCAAGTTGATTTGCTCGATTCTGCAATGACGCGCCTCGCTTTGGAGAAGCTCCGCCCGACTCGCATGATCCACGCCGCCTGGCAGCCCGTCCACGGTGATGTCATGGCGAGCCCTCGAAATTGGGATTGGCTGAAGGCAAGCATCGACCTGATCGAAGCGTTTCGCGAGGCCGGCGGCGAGCGCGTAGCCGTCGTCGGCTCATGCGCCGAATATGATTGGCGTTACGGCATCTGCCGACCAGATACAACTCCGCTTGTCGCCGGCTCTATTTATGGGGCTGCGAAAAACGCACTGCGCAATAGCCTGGACGTCTTCTCAAAAAGTTCTGGACTGTCGTTCGTCTGGCCGCGCCCGTTCTTCATCTATGGCCCGGGTGAAAATCCGACGCGTCTGGTGGCGCACGTCGTCCGTTCATTGCTCGAAGGCCGCCCCGCCGAAATCTCACATGGTCGCCAGGTCCGCGATTACCTGCACATCGGCGATGTCGCCAGCGGGATCGTTGCGAGCTTACTGAGCGATCATGAAGGCCCGGTCGATTTGGCCAGCGGCGAGCCAATCTCCCTGCGCGAACTTGTCTTGGAAGTGGCGCGCCAGACGGGCAGAGAAGATCTCGTCCGCATCGGCGCACGCCAATCCCCTCCAGATGAAGCCCCCGTTGTTCTCGGCGACCCTGGCCCGGCCGAGGCCGCGATCGGTTGGCGTAGAGAACTGACACTTGGCGCCGGAATTGCCGACACCATCAAGGCAGCCCGCCAGTCTATGGCCGGCCAAGAGAAGACGCGAGCGTAAAGAGGAACCGAACAATCATGAGCAAGTCGATCGCAGTTTTGGGAGCAGGCATGGCCGGTTTCGGCGCCGCTTACGCTTTGCACGAAGAGGGCGTCAAGCCGACGATTTACGAAGCCCGCCCCCGGCTTGGCGGCCACACCTCGACGCATTTTTACGACGATGGGTTCGCATTCGACGAAGGCCCGCACATCTCGTTCACATCCGACAAGCGCATCCAGAAACTGTTCGCGAAATCGGTCGACGACAAGTTCGAGCGCTTCAAGGCCTACGTGAACAATTACTGGCAGGGGCATTGGGTCAAGCATCCCGCCCAGGTCAATCTTCATGGCTTGCCCGCCGAACTCATCGTTTCCTGCATCAACGATTTCGTCGAAGCGACGAAGGTTACAGACCCGCAGATCAACAACTATGAAGACTGGCTCAGAGCGGCTTTCGGCAAAACGTTCGCCGAGACGTTCCCGATGCAGTACACCAAGAAGTACCACACGACCGAAGCCAAAAACCTGACGACAGACTGGCTTGGGCCCAGGCTCTATCGTCCCAAACTCGAAGAGATGTTGCTTGGCGCGCTGAAGCCGGAACCTCTCGACGTGCATTACGTCGATGATTTCCGTTACCCCAGCAACGGCGGCTTCGTTGCCTACTTGTCTCTCTTCGAACCGATGGCGGACTTGCGTGTCGGGCACAAAGTCGTCGCGATTGATACGGACGCGCGCGAATTGACTTTCCAGAACGGCGAGCGCGCAAGCTACGAGTCGCTCGTTTCTTCGATTCCCCTTCCCGAGCTGATCCCGCTCATCAAGAACGCCCCCAAAGACGTGTCGGAAGCGGCGAACTTGCTATCCTGCTCCAGCGTCGCGCTCGTCAATATCGGGCTCAACAAACCGGTCGACTCGAAGGCGCAATGGACCTACTTCTACGACGACGACATCTCATTCACTCGGCTGTCCTACCCCTCGCTGTTTGCCTCCAGCATGGCGCCCGTAGGTTGTGGCTCATTCCAGGCCGAGCATTACTACAGCAAGAAGTGGAAGCCGCTTGAGGTGCCGACCGACAGCCTGATCGAGCCGACAATCGACGACTTGCTCCGATGCGGGCTCATCGAAAAGCGCGAAGATGTCGTCCATACCAGTGTGATTTTCGCGCCCTACGCCAACGTCATCTTCGACTACGATCGCCCCAAGAGCCTGGAAACGGTGCACGGCTTCCTCGACGATGTCGGCATTGCCTACTGCGGCCGCTATGGTGACTGGGGATATATCTGGACCGACCAGGCCTTCAAGTCCGGGGAGCGGGCCGCAGGCCGCGCGCTCAAGCGGCCCGAACTGCAAAACGTCTGAGCTGCAAAATCAAAGCTAGGCCGACTTCAATTCCAGCGACTCAATCTTGGAAGCGCGTGGGGCGGCCCCCTCGGAGGAAAGCTCGCTCCATGTCCTGTCGCAAAGAGCTTTAGACCGGCCGACCAACTGCCGTTTGTTGAATACGATTTCCTTGGCCCACTCGACCAGGCTTATGGCGTAGTCGGTAAGAGACGGTTCAAGCCCCTTGGAAGCGAGCCAATCGCGATGTTCGATGTAGAGGGACTTGTCACGTCCCATGAGGCGCCACAATAAGAGCCGTCGATGGTAGTGGTGAAGGAACGCCCGCCGCGTCTCTTCCAAATCGGCTTTAGACATGACGGCCGGTCCATAAGTCTCGATCAGATTGAGCCAAGCCTTGATGTATTCGGCGCCTGCGGTCGGAGAATCGGAAATGCCGCCGTCGCCACAGCGACTGAAACCCAATGGGCTGTGCACAAAGCCGTAATCGTGATCGACAAGCGTCGCAACGCAAGCCTCGATATCATTGTACTGGTTGACCTGAGAGTAGAACGGTTTGCGTTCGTCAAGCAGGGATCGCCGGAACAGTTGCTGGTTGGGCGAAGTCGAATGGTGACATTGCTGGAGGAACGACTTTAGCGCCCAGTGTCCATCAAAAAAGTTGCGGTCGGGTGGAAGCCCCTGGGCCCGCAGGTGATCTCGGCGATTGGGATCCGGCCCGAAGTGCCACAGGCATCCAACAACGCCGACAGAGGGATAGCGCTCGGCGACTTCAACGAACTTTTCAATGGCGTCCGGCGTGATCAGATCGTTGTGACACAGCACGAGAAAATACTTCGTTTCAGCCGGCACTTTGCGGACGGCCGTCTCCCAATTCTTTTCGATAGGGAGCAATGCGTCATTGCGCGATGCTTGAACGGGAACCTTGGTCTTTTGAAAAGATTCGATGATCTGCGCTGTTCCATCCGTGCTGGCATTGTCGACCACCACGTGGACCAGATTGGCGTAGGTTTGCGCCTGGACGCACTCCATCGTTGTACGCAAATTACGTGCACCATTATAGACGGGCGTGACGACAGCAACGAGCGGGCGGAACGGCTCAAAAGTCATTACAAGTATTTCCTCACTTTACTTCTGTTGGCCAACCGGTTGGCGAATGAACGGCTGCGACGCAAGCGAAGCGCTTGGGCATTGGCATCTGCGGAAAGTTGTTCGAAAGCCTCCTTCTTTTGCCATGTCATTAGAGTATCAGCCGCGCGCGAATGGCTTCCGCACCACCGGCCATGTATTTGCTGAGTGTTGCAATTGGGGCATTCCAGTTTTGCTTTCCACTAAGGACATTGCGGACATATTGGCGTCCTGGCTGCTCAATCGTCCGATAACTTAGATATGAAAAGCCAATCACAATCACGAGCATGACAATAGTAGAAATATCACCCTGCAATTGCGATACGCCCCAAGTCTTGATAATTGCGCCATCAGGTCTTGTTTGTACGTCTAAAAATGTAAGTCCTGTGACTTTCTGAACTAGGTAGCCAGGAGAAGTCATGCCCCAAGTCTGAACCAGCTCGTGGGTCAGGTATATGCTGTAAGACAAAGTCCCTAAAAGGACGGGAAATGGATTGCGCAATAATTTGCTAACGACGCCACGCTCGAACGCAAAAACCAGAACAACAATACTGAAAACCGGGACGGCCAGAGTATTGATATGGTCCAGCATTGGGCCGCCGTCGGAAAGCCTTGCCAGAAAAAGCAGCAAGACAACGCCCAAAATGCTTAACAGCTCAAGGCCTGAATAGCCCGCCTTCGGTATGGCTGCAGCGGCATCTTGAAAAGGCTTCGCGGAATAAAGCTCGAACAGCAACGCTCCAACAAAAAAGCCAAAGACACACCGGCCCATGAAGGTCCAAACGTGCGTCCATTCAGGAAGATGTTCCGCGCTGATCAGAAAGCAAAATGCGCTCGCAGCAAGGATCGAAAGACTAAGACGATACCAGCGAAATAGCAGGGTCGTGACGAGAGCGAAGATGAGATACGTCCACAACTCCGTCGAGATGCTCCAGGCAGGTCCATTCGCCGCTTGAGGATAGTAGCCCAGCGATTGAACGAGGAAGAAGGAAGCAACGAAGTTTTCGATGGAATTTTGTTCGACGAATACCCGGGAACTGTCGACGCCGGCGATCCAGCGAGCAAGCTCAATCCCGAAGAGCGCCAAGAGGATCGTCACATGCAATGGCCATAGTCTGCCCACCCGCAAAGCCATGAAGTGTTTGATCGACAGGCCTTGTGACAGCCGATCGCGATACGTTTTTGCGATCACAAATCCACTGAGAATGAAAAAGAAGTCGACGAACAGTCTGAGATTTTCAAGGAGGTGGGTGCCGGCAATCGAATTGTTGGCATGGAAGTGAGACACCGCCACCAAAGCGGCCGCAATGCCCCGCCAGCTGTCCAGAGAAATGAACCGGTCTTGCGTCGGTTGAACCTGTGCCATTCAATGACCTCCGCGAATTTTCACCAGTGAGATGTTATGCAGATGCGTTGCAAGACATGACGGATGCCGTCGCGGAACCGTTCGTCGGCACAAATGCAAAAGTGCGCTCGGGCAATGGCTCATTAAAATTTTGGCCAGCCAGCCGATACGCGAAACGAAAAAGGAATTTCCGGGGCTTCTCGTAAGGGCGGGTGGTGAAGGTCTGCTGCGGATCGATATGCCCGTTCTTCTGGTTGGCGACCTGCCAATCTGCATCCCGGCAGCCGCCCCATTCCAGCAAAAGGCAGCGCGCTTTGGGAAAGCGCTTCAGAGAACCATTGAGAAAAAAGAGCGAGCCAATTCCCGACCCCGCAATGACAGGATCGTAGGATTGTCCAAGCTTTTCGCTATTACCGAGCATCGCCGCGCTGCCCAAAAGATATGGTCCGATGCCAAGTTGGAGAACCGGGCAAAACCGGCCGACCCACCACACGAAATGGCACGGACATCGTCCTTCCCTCATTAGGCCCACCGGTCGTCGCGGTTTATTAAACCAACGCAGTCCGCGAGCCTCGCCACAACATCATTGTGTTCTGAGGTAACCTTCCGATCAACTAAGCCATTGGAGGCCAAAGTGGCGTAATAGTACCTATTTTGTTGAGCTTGTTATTGGTCGAATTGAACGGCGTTCGGAATATGACGCGCCTGCCATTGGATAGAACATCCTCAGACCTTCCCGCGCTATGCGCAGCCAAGCCATCGCAAGCTTGTTATTCGATCAAAATTGGATGGTGAGCCTTGAACTCAGGCGAACCCATCAGAGCCAGCAACAACTGATGCTTCGACATCCGGCCGCTCTTGAGCTCGCCAACAAAATCGCCCAGCCCCATGCCGTCAGGATCGCGGTCGAATAGCAACCGGTAAAACAGCGTCACCGTTTCCACCTCATCGAGTTCGCCGAGCTTGTAGCGCGCGCGAAACTCGTCGCTCTCGGCGAGAAACGCCAGGAGCGACATGCCATCCTTCTTGCCGTCCAGCTCCTTGCCGAACTTTTCCACCTCGGCCGCTTCAGGGAGGCGGCCGAGCATCAGGCAGGTCGAATACCTGCTGACAGAAACGGCGCTTCGATCGTGCGGATCGAAGTAACAAAGATTGCATTGGCGGTGAGGCTGCGCGCGTGTTTCCGGCGGCGATTTGCTCTTCGCATCGCCTGCCAATCGGAAGCCGCCATGGAGCAAAGCCCTGACGGCGCAAAAGGCAGGCTTGCCGCCATCGGTCACCCATTTGTTTTGAGGGTCCTTTTTGAGATAAACGAGCCCCATGTAGCCTTCGAAATTCGGCTGCCAGTAGGTTTCATCGAGCAGTTCGTAAATGTGTGCCGCCTCCAGGTTATAGGTGGCGCGAAGCGAGCGAAACTCGCCGATCATGCCGGCCAGCCCCTCGGCCTGTTTCACGACTCCGTCTTTTTGACTGCCGTAAGGGTGGTTGAACTCCGTCAGCCAGATTGGTTTGCCGAACTTTACTAATCTCTTCAAAGCCCACTCAATATCGCCGCCATAGTAGTGCCAAACCGAAATATCCCATTGGATGCCGTCTTGCTGCATCCTTTCAAATGCCCCGATGTGTCCCCATCCGGCCGTTCCCATCGCTTTGCGCAGCGTTGGATCGATCTTGATCAAAGCATCCGACATTCCTTTAAGTGCCGCGCTGACTTTGGCCCACCGTCCGCCGTGATATTCGAGCGCGGTAACTCCGCCCGCAGGCCCCCAGTCGCAATTATATTGCTTGCCGTCATCCTGCATATCGCAGGGCTGCAAAATGGCGTAGTTCTCCATCTCGTTGCCGAGTTCCCAGACCTTGATACGGTCTTTGAAACGAGACGCGAAGTACGCCGCGAACGCCTGAGCCTTGCGATAGACTTCGCCAGGCGTTTCTTTGTCCAGGCTGACCGGCGGAACGAGAACGGGAAGAATAGTGATGCCGCGCGATTCGGCCATTGAAACGAGCGTGTCGAGCGGCGTTGCCTGCAACAAGCTTGAGACATCGACACGGTAGGACGTGGCGCCAAGCGCTTTGACGAGATCGAGCTGATGCTCGTACGCGACGCCGTGATAAGAAACCAAAGGATGGCCGTTAACGCCCCAGACGAGATCACCATCTTTGGCAAGCGTCCCACCGGCCGACAGCACAATCGCGACGAACGCAATAACAATGCGCCGAAGACCAGAGACCGCCGCTATGCATTGCAAAGACATTGCGTCAACTTTCTCGGGCAATGCCCGGATGTTGCGTCTTAGGCGCTTGAGAGCAATTGTCTCCAGCTCTCGATGAAGCGCTGCTTGGAAAGACTGCGGGCATAGTCTTCAGAACGCCGCGCGCGCTCGTGCTTTTCCTCAGCCGACATGGCTGCGGCCTCCAGCATGCCCCGGGCGATATCGTCGACGGACTTCTCGTCTACCAGAATACCCGTATCGCCGACGGCTTCACGTTGCGCCCCATGCTTGCTGACAACCGAAACGAGACCGTGTAGCGCGGCTTCAAGCGGCGGCACGCCGAAACCTTCCAGAAGGCTCGGCAGAACGAATGCGGTCGCGTTGCGATAGAGCCAGCGCAATTCTTCGTCCTTGAGGTAGCCATAGTTGATCACACCTTCGGTTTCCTGGCCGAGAACCTTCACTTCTTTGGCGCTATTGCCGCGCGGGCCGCAGAAAACATACGAATAGCCCTCTTCCCGTAAGCCAGATTTCACAAAGGCCTCGATAATGCGCTGGTGGTTCTTGCGCACTTCCAGCGCTCCAACCGTCAGGAAGAACGGCGTTTTGATATCCGCAGGTGGCACCGCCGGCCCGTCAGTCAGCTCGGTGCGAACATAAAGCGGGATCACTTCGAGAAACCGAAAGTCATCGCCATAAAGCTCGACGAAAGCATCTTTTGAGGCCTCGCTGACAAAAACGATGCCCGGCTTGCGCGCCTTGATCAGGCCGTAAGCTTCCTTGTAGTTCTCGGTTGTGTCAGGCGGGAAGAGATCGGTATGCGTCACCGGTCCGACATCATGGCAAAGGACGATGTCACGCGCGTCGAGATCCGAGTTCAGCACGTACAGAGGATCGAAATACAACACAGGCAACTCGCCCAAGCGCTTGCGCGAGCCCATAGAGTAGGTCCGAAGCGAGCCAAGCTCTGCCAGCATCGCCTTACCGAACGCTTTGCGAACGAGCCACGAGGGTTCGTTGCTGCCAAGCATCCGCCAATAACGGGTCGCAGCGAAGTACTCCGGCAACTCGTTGACGATGTCGCGGCAGATGTAATAGGCGCCGGTCCGGTTAATCAGCGCGAGCGAAAAATCGCCAAGATATTTCGGACCATCACCCATAACGCGAACTTCACTTCGGCGTTGTTCATCGTCCGGATACAGATATGAAATCAGACCGGAAAGCTTGCTGTCATTTTGTTTCGTCGGGATCTCTGTTGTAGATGTCTTCGGAACGGACAATGTCGTCTTCTCCTAGGTAGCTGCCGATCTGCACCTCGATGATCTCGAGCGGTACTTTTCCTGGATTTTCCAGACGATGCCATTGAGTTGCGGAGATATAGACGCTTTCGTTCTCGCGCACGATTTGTGCGACGTCATCGATCGTGCAGCACGCGGTCCCTTTGACGACGATCCAGTGCTCCGAACGATGGTGATGCATTTGCATGGAGAGCTTGGCGCCGGGCTTCACGTGCAGCTTCTTCACCTGAAAGCGCGGTGAATTGCTCAAAGTTTCGAAAAAGCCCCATGGCCGCGCGTTGCGAACGTGCTGCTGCTCTTCCTTGCGTGATTGAGCGCGCAGCTTCTTGACCATGTTCGAAATCTCCTGAGAACGAGATTTCTTGGCGACAAGCAGCGCGTCCTCGGTATCGACAATCACCAAGTCTTCAACGCCGAGAGTCGCAACCAGAGACTTCTCCGAAAAGATGTAAGAGCCGTGCGTATCCTCCATGACGACTTCGCCGGACGCGTAGTTGTCGTTCTCGTCATGCGGAGCGATATCCCACAGTGACGACCATGATCCGACGTCGCTCCAGCCAACATCAAGCGGCATCATCACGGCTTTGTCCGTATGTTCCATGATGGCGTAGTCGACCGAAACGTTAGGGGCTTGCTTGTAAGCCTCGGTGCCAAGCCGAATGAAGCCCAGGTCTTCCTTGCGGTCATTGAGCGCAGCTTCGGCGGCAGCCAGGATTGCCGGCGCGTGATAGCGCAGCTCCTCAATGAACGTGCGCACGTTGAGGACGAAAATCCCGCTGTTCCAGAAATAGGAACCATCGGCGACATAACGCTCGGCCGTTGCGACGTCCGGCTTCTCCATGAAGCGGTCGACGACAAATGCGTCATCGGCTTCAGGAAGCCGTTCCCCCTTCTGGATGTACCCGTATCCCGTATTGGCGGATTCAGGCGGAATGCCGAACAACACGAGCCGCCCTTCGTCGGCAATTTCGGTTGCTTTGAGGATCGCCTCGCGGAAGGTCTGAGCATCCCGGATAACGTGATCAGACGGCATGACGACGATCGTTGCGTCACGATTTTTTCGTTCGGCCACTAAAGCCGCAATCGCAATCGCCGGCGCGGTGTTTCTCGCGGTCGGCTCAAGCACAATATGGCTATGCTCCATGCCAGCCTTATTGAGTTCCTCTTGAACGAGGAAACGATGGTCGTTGGCGCACATCAAGATCGGATCGGCGAACTCGCTGCCGGTGGGAAGCCGTTTCAAGGTCGTTCCCAGGAAGCTGTCGTCGTCGCTGTCCAGAAAGCGGATGAACTGTTTGGGATACATCGCACGCGAGCGCGGCCATAGTCGAGTGCCGGAGCCGCCCGACAAGATGACAGGAATGATCGGACGGTTGCGCTCGGCAGCCTTCGACCGAAGCTGATCCAGCATTTGCGAGGATGAAGCAACTTGGCTATCGCTGCGCGTCACAAGGCTGACAGGGTGCCCACGTTGTGATTTCTTCGACCCCCGAGTGTCATCACCATGTTTCGAACCCGACGCCATACTTTACTCCTTCAAACCAAACCCGATTAGTCCTTCGCAGCCAGCCTCAGGCGGTCTTCCGCTGGCCGGTATCGCAAACAAGTCCACGCGTCCCTTCGACAATCCCTGTTGGATGCTTCGCGTGACGGAGGGATAATAAAGATCGCGCAGACATCGCCGGTTTAAGCGTGCAGTGCCGATGTCGTTTCTTCACCAGTGCTGCCGCTATAAGCCGGGCGAGCCACCCAAGGCGCATCGCCGCTGGCCCACAGGTCTTCCAGCACGTGCTTGTCGCGCAGTGTATCCATCGCATGCCAGAAGCCTTCGTGGCGGTAAGCCGAGAGCTCACCAGCCGCTGAAAGATTCTGCAGCGGCTCCTGTTCAAGAACGCAGTCGTCGCCTTCCATGAGGTCGAGAACCTCGGGCTCGAAAACGAAGAAGCCGCCGTTGATCCAAGCGCCGTCACCTTTCGGCTTTTCGCGGAATTCCGAGATGCGCGTGTCGTCCGATTTGAGCATGAACGATCCAAACCGGCCTGGCGGCTGAACGGCCGTCAGCGTTCCAAGCGTCTTTGCCTTCTTGTGAAACCCAATGAGCTTCGGAATGTTGATGTTGCCCAGACCATCGCCGTAGGTGCAGCAGAACGTTTCATCCCCGATGTATTTGGCAGCCCGCCGAAGTCGTCCGCCCGTCATCGTTTCAGCGCCGGTATCGACCAGCGTGACGCGCCAGGGTTCCGCCTTGTTGGAATGGTGTTCGGCCGTTCCGCTTGCCAAGTCATAAGTCACATCCGAGTTCCTGAGCGCGTAATTGGCGAAGTACTCTTTGATGTAGAAGCCCTTGTAGCCGCAGCAGATGACGAAGTCGTTCAGGCCATACGCCGAATAATGCTTCATCAAATGCCACAAGACCGGCTGACCTCCGATCTCAACCATTGGCTTCGGGCGAACGCTGGTTTCCTCCGAAATGCGAGTGCCCTTACCGCCTGCAAGGATTACGACTTTCATGAAGAACTCCCGTTTACTAAAATTTCCGCCGCAGTCATCTCAACTCGTGTGACTTCAGCCCAGGTCTTCCGGACCGATGATCTTCGGCTCGGGCACCGGCACGATGAATTTGCCGCCCCAATCAAAGACGTCCGACATTTGCGCAATGATTTCGTCTTTGAGGTTCCACGGCAGGATGAAGACATAGTCGGGCTTGCGCGCGCGGATGTCGTCGACCGGCCGGATCGGAATGTGCGTGCCAGGTGTATAAAGGCCCTGCTTGTAGGGGTTGCGGTCGACACAGAACTCAAGGAAGTCGGTGCCGATGCCGCAGTAGTTGAGAAGCGTGTTGCCCTTGCCCGGCGCGCCGTAGCCGACGATTGATTTGCCGTCGTCCTTAAGCCGGCTGAGAAGCTGCAGAAGCTTGCGCTTGCTCGCTTGCACGCTGTTTTGGAACTCAACGTAAACATCGAAGTCGTCATAGCCGGCTGCAAGTTCGCGATTGAGAACCTCGTCAACTTTGGCTAAGCGGGAGTGCTTCTTGCTGTCGACGTGGCAGGCAAACAAGCGCAACGAGCCGCCGTGCGTCGACAGTTCCTCGACGTCGAAAACCCTAAGCCCATGCCGGGCCAGGACACGCTCGGCAGTCATCAGCGAGTAGTAGGAGAAGTGCTCGTGATAGATGGTGTCGTATTGCAGTTCATCCATCAGCTTTTCCAGATGCGGGAACTCAAGCGAGATCACCCCATCCTCGGCCAACAGCAGTTTCAAGCCGGCACAGAAGTCGTTGATGTCAGGGACATGGGCAAAGACGTTATTGCCGACGATCAGATCGGCGGTTCCGCGATCCTTGGCAACCTTCCCGGCAGTTGCCTCGCCGAAAAAGTCGACGAGCACAGGAATTGATTTCGCTTTCGCAGCTTCAGCGACGTTGGCTGCCGGCTCGACACCGAGGACCGGGACGCCCATCGGCAGGAAATGTTGCAGGAGGTAACCATCGTTGGATGCGATCTCGACGACGAAGCTGTTGGGGCCAAGCGAGAACCGTTCGGCTGCCATTTCGCAAAACGCTTTGGCGTGGGCTACCCATGACGTCGAATAAGATGAGAAGTACGCGTACTCGGTAAAGATATTGTCGGGGCTCACATAGCTGCGCAGTTGGACGAGTTTGCATTCGGGGCAAAGCAAGACGCGCAGCGGCAGGAACGGTTCGGCTTCATCGAGCTTGTCGGGCGGAACGAAGCTCTGCACCAGCGGCGACATCCCAAGATCGACAAATGTATGGTCAAGCGCGGCATCGCAGCTTCTGCACGTTGGCTTCTGTTTCGCTGCAATGCGCTGCGCTTCGGCACCGTCGTTCAGTTCGTCGATTTTCTGCAGCTGGTTCATGTAGTGGCCGTTTCCTGCAAGAGCATGAATTTGACCGCCGACTGTCCGTGAGCACCGTGTATCTTTCACGCGACAACGACAGATCTTCTACTCAAACGATAAACCCCAACCCCTACAGGCCGGCATATTCAAAAAGTGGGGTGCGGATTGACAATCGTGAGGGGCGCGCAGCCATCGCGGAGCCCGAAGGAGGAGGTTATGCGCTCGTCGATAAGCCTTTTTGAGTAGGCTCTCAGCGAACCCATGCATTGACCGCCGATACATAAGAAAGCCGGGTTGAGCGCAGAGGGCTCACGGCAGGAAATGGCAAACGGTGTTTTCTGTCTTGCGCAGACATCTTCGACGACAAGGATCCGTCGGCCATTCAAATGTTTGGTGGAAGTTTTGAAGCGCGGGAAGCTGGAAGAGGCAGAATAGGCTTTCGCCTTGGCCAGACCGTGGGCCCAGTGCAACCGTCACATACCTAGAAAGAGGTACGGGCATGCCAACGTGAGCGAAGCAAACGGTGCTGGCCCAGCCGCATTGGCTCGTATCGAAAGGGATAAGCTGCGACCGGCATTTGCGGGTTACGGCCAAGGCTTGCCGAGACGCTGGCCGTCGCCGTCTCGGCGACTACACTCACATTCAGCGCATGCCTTCGACCGCCGGCCCCTGGCGTCGCAAAGGTTCGACGCCAGGAAACAAGGGCCCCCGAAAAACCGTTCGCGACCGCCCAGCCCTTAACGCGTCAGGCTGGCACCAGGACTAACGCTCACCGGTTTGAAGTGACGCGACGACCGCGGGCTCTCGACATCCTTTGCACGGTCAACAGCATGCCCGGTTGTCTTCGAGCGGCCGCGCACTCTGCACGATGGGCATTTTCCGCAATGTTGGCGGACAACGCCCCTGAAGCCATGGATGAGACTTCCACAAATTCCGAACGTCATGATGAGCTACCTGCGTAGAGTTGATAACCGTTCGTTCGATACCCGTTGCTGAAGCCGGGCGGCTGAATTCTCGCAACGAGTTCCAGTTCGCTTGCCGAATAGGCAAAGTCGCCGGCGCCGACGAGTAGGAAATACCCGCAGCCTTCCGCATCGATGTGAAATTGCCCGATCGTTATCGAGCCGCGGGCCTTTCGGACCCACCAATAATCGCCATTAATTGGCTCCTCTTTCATGTATCACCTCACACAATAATTCATGCTTGTGCGTTTCGCTCAGCGCAGAAATTTTGTTTGTGAGTAAAAGCTTATGGCCAGAGCGCGCCAGAAAAAACGATCGTTTGGCTAAGCCGCCTATCCAATTCGGATAGCCATGCGATGGATCACGCCGACCGCGTGCTGGTTGACGTCGATATCGATCCGTTGAACGTCGCGCGATCTTGAAGGTGGTCGGGGGGCTTCAGGTTCAAGTGCCGAGCTGCACGCAACCTGCTGAGGCAGATGGCGGGTAAGAAATCCGAGAGCGGATCGTAAATGTACTACGTATTTTGATGAGTTTTTGTGCCGGAAGTACCTCTAAATTAGGAGTGCAGAACAACGACGCAACACATTGACTTAAAAGGGTTAATGGAGGGGAAAATAAGCCTGCTGACCGGCTTTCTTGGTAGTAACGTTCATTCCAAACGACCTCCCTGAAACGGCCAAAGTCAGCACAACTTTTTTGGCTCTATTGGGAGGGAGGTCTATTCAAATGTCGTCAAATGAAAAGAACGCTCGACGTAAGTTCCTACTGAAATCAACGACGGCCATAGCAGGTCTGCTCGCCGCAACGGCAGCGCGTGCTGGTGGACGTGTGCGAGACGGCTTCTATTGCGTGCCGTGCTTTTTGAAAGGAACGTCGATCCAAACCGAGAACGGCACCATCCGAGTCGAAGATCTCTCCGTCGGACAGAAGGTCGTCACTGCTTCAGGTGAGTTGATGCCTGTCGTTTGGACAGGAAGTTTCAGTGTCGACAAGGGCTCCGACGGCAAGTGGGGCAGACACGAACGCCCGGTCAAAATCTCCAAAGGCGCAATCGACGATGCAACGCCCTCGAGAGACCTTTGGGTTTCGCCAGGCCACGCGCTGTACATTGACGGCGTGTTGATACCGGCGGGCCATCTGGTCAACGGACAAACGATCGTTTCGGAAAGTCCCGAAGGCATCGAGCAGCTGGAGTACTACCACTTCAAGCTCGAAACCCATGACGTCGTTCTCGCCGAAGGCGCGCCGGTGGAAACCTACCTCGAACCCCATACGCTGCTAGCCGACAACGCCGAGGCCGTGGCGACATGCGCTCCTGTGTTGCGGTTGAATGGCGGTCGCGAACGGCTCGCATCCTATCTGCGATCGGCAGCAACGCCGTTGGTTGATGTTCGCTCAAAGCTCGAAGTCGTCCGCGACCGGCTCGCGCTGCGCGCCCGTACGCTGGCCGAATTGGATGCCGGCGTAGCGTCGCAACGGATGGCTTCATAGCGCTCGGTCTATCGGCCTGCTTTTTAGAGTCTCAGATGGCACCGCAGGGTGCCGTCTTTTTTTTGGAAAGGGCAATCTCAGTTCGCCGCGCTTCGCGCTTTCTAAATGTACCGATAAGAGTTTGGGCGGCAAATCGGCGATCATCGGCGAAGTCCAAATGGAAAAGCGCCCCCTCGGACTCCTTCATTGAGAAGACCTCGGAGGCGCTCGCCCTCCTTTGGCTTAATGCCTTAAACTTTACTCGACGACTTCGCCGTGCAGGTTGACGTCGAGCCCTTCGATCTCGATTTGCTCGTCAACGCGCAAGCCGATGGTAAACTTGAGCAGCATGAGAATGACGAAGGTCGCGACCGTGCTCCAGACGATCGTAGCGCCGACGCCCCAAACCTGCGTCATGACCTGCCCCGAATTACCTTCGAGCATGCCTTTGGTGCCGCCGATCGCTTCGACAGCGAACACGCCGGTGAGGATGGCGCCCACAATGCCGCCAATGCCGTGGATACCGAAGGCGTCCAGGGAGTCGTCATAGCCGAGCGTGCGTTTCATGCTGGTCGCCGTCAAAAAGCAGATAACGCCGGCAGCGACACCGATGAAGAGAGCGCCTTTCGGATCGACATAACCCGAAGCCGGTGTAATCGCCACGAGACCGGCGACGGCGCCAGAGGCGATGCCAAGCACGCTCGGTTTGCGGTGCACGATCCATTCGGCAATCATCCAGCCCAGGGCGGCAGCAGCGGCCGCGATCTGCGTCACGGCCATCGCCATGCCCGCCGCGCCGTTGGCAGCAACCGCAGAACCTGCGTTGAAACCGAACCAGCCGACCCACAGAAGCGATGCACCGATCATCGTCAGGACGAGGTTGTGCGGCGGCATCGCTTCGGTTGGATACCCGCGCCGCTTGCCCATCACCAATGCTGCGACGAGGCCGGCGACACCCGAGTTGATGTGAACGACCGTACCGCCGGCAAAATCGAGGACGCCAGCTGAGCCGAGGAAGCCACCGCCCCAGACCCAATGACAGATCGGCGCGTAGACGACGAGAAGCCAGGCTGTGATGAAGATCAAAAGGCTGGAAAATTTCATGCGGTCGGCGAACGCACCGCTGATCAGCGCCGGTGTGATGATGGCGAACGTCATCTGAAAGACCATGAAGACCGATTCAGGGATCGTCCCCTGCAACGTGTCTTTGCCGATGCCTTCCAGGAAGGCTTTCGACGTCCCGCCGACATAGGCGTTTAATCCGCCGCCGTCGGTGAAGGCCAGCGAGTAGCCGATGATCACCCACAGGACGGTGACAAGGCACGTAATCGCGAAAGACTGCATGACCGTCGCAAGCACGTTCTTCTTGCGCACCATGCCGCCATAAAACAAAGCCAGGCCCGGAATCGTCATCAGCAACACAAGCGCTGTCGACGTTAGCATCCAAGCCGTATCGCCAGTATCCAGCTTCACTTCAGTTGCAGTCTGCGCGGCGGCGGGCTGGACCGAAATCCAGAGCGCGGCAAGTGGCAGCAAAAGCCTTTTGAGTCGGTTCATCTCATCGTCCTGCCTAAAAGATAGTCGGGAAATTCGAGCTGACCGCGAAAAAAGACCCCGGCTCATTTTGCTGTTCCAAATGGTAGGATTCTTGAAAAAGGCAGGTGTGCAGGGAGCTTCATCGAGCAGCTGTAAATGATTGCCCGACGAAATTCGTAAGAACCTTACGGCCGGTTTACTTTTTCGTAAGGCGCAAAGCCCCTTGCTCGATTTTTATGCAGAGGCCGATGTGATTTCGTGGATGGGGTCGTTGATAGGCCGGCTTGAGCAGGCCGCGCGTACTCCGAATTGGATCGGCCGGCCGCGCACCAGCACCGCCGGCGGGATGAAAACCCTGCCGACATGAACGGGCTTTGCTTGCCGGTGCTGAGAGGCGCTCGGACAAGACGGAATGTGCCTTCGATCTCGAATCCGCTAGACTATCAATCGCGAGAATTTGCCCGCAGAAGAAGGCTCTGCGCGCCTTCGATAATCTGATGAGACCGGAGCGACCAATTGAAATCGCATGCCTGGATTTTGCTGACGCTCTACATCTTATGCGGCAGCCCCTCCATCGCTGGAGAGTTCCCTTCGGCTGGAGAAATTGACAGGGCCAGGCCCGGCAAAGTGCTGCGCGTCATGCCTTTGCTCGGTGGTGCATTCGGCTCAGCCAGGGCCTACCGTGCGCTCTACCGCTCGACCGATTTCACCGGAAAACCGACCGTCATTTCCGGAGCTTTCTTCATTCCGTCGGGCTCGGCGCCTGACGCAGGTCGCGATATCGTCGCCTGGGCGCACCCGACAACCGGCGTCAATGACAAGTGCGCCCCAACCGTGCGCGACGAAGCCGGTACAGCGATCCCCGGACTGGAAGAGATGTTGAACCGAGGCTGGGCTGTTGCCGCGACCGACTACGAAGGATTGGGGACACCCGGCATCCATCCTTATCTTTCCGGCGCCAGCGAAGCGCGCAGCATTGCAGATTCGCTCACGGCGCTGGCTGAACTGATGCATGGCAAAGTGAGTGGGCGGTATGCTGTCTGGGGTCATTCCCAAGGCGGACACGCAGCCTTGTTTGCAGACCAGTATTCCAGTGAAACACGGCCCGCCTTTCATCTTGTAGGTGTGGCCGCTGCTGCGCCTCCGACCGATCTCGCCGCCGTTTTGGAAAGTAACCGAAGCCGCGGCGTGGGCGCCGATCTTGAAGCCATGACGATCTGGTCGTGGACGCGCGCGTATAAACTTCCCTTGGAACCGCTCGTCAACAGGAGCAGGCTTCCTGCCATCAACCGCGTCGCCAGTGACTGCCTGCAGTCGGTTGCCGATTACATCCAGTTGCTGGATGACCAAAAGAAGCTCGGCAACTTCCTTGAAATGGATCCCGACCGCGATCCCAGTTGGCGCAAGGTTATGGATGAGAACTCACCGCAGCCCGGCAAGCTTCGCGCGCCGATGTTCATCTCTCAAGACCTTGACGACGAGATCGTGCCGGCAAGCATCACGACCAAATTCGTCAAACAGGTTTGCGCATCAGGCGGCGTCGTTCGTTATTACGAGATCGAAGACAGCTCGCACATTGAGGTCGCAAGAGATACCGCCAGAGAAGCCATCGCTTGGATCGCAAACCGCTTCGAAGGCAAACCGCCTCCTAACGATTGCGCAGCCCGCTAGCGTCTCCACCGGAGTTTCTCTAAAAAGCGCAGCCGGCACCATTGGGGCGATGGTGCCGGCAAGCTGGCGCATTTGGGTCGAGCTTCAGTGGGACATTCAGCTCTTCCCCCTGCGAGCGCCAGTCTCAGTGCACGGGAGGCGCGTGCGCTGAAGGTTGATTAAGCTATGTATGCGCCGACGTGGCGCTTTGAACTTGGCTCGACGCCCACCTTGCGCACACGCATCAACAACCGGGCGTGCTTGCCCATCCGATAGCTGACACGAACCCTGTCGCCGTGATGGAAGCGGGAGAGCTTCATGCTCCTTGGAAACTTGAACGACATACCACTCGAAAGAACGAGCTCTCGCGATTGAACGTTAAGCGATTTGATGTTCGCGGTTTCGTGGAGAGTTGCCGCTTCGGCTGCCGACATACTCATCGCCGTCAACACCGTCGCAGTCGCTAGCGTGCGTCTCATGGTTTCTACCAACTCAAAGAATTTGAACGTCGAATGCAGGGATAGGAGGCTTCGGTGCGCAGGCATCAGCCGCGCAACCGCCAATGACCTCGCGACCCGATCAGTGCTTGGTCAAAGTGACTTGGGTTGCGAAGAATGTGGTCTCCTCATTCTCGCGCGAAATGGTGACTTGCTGGCCCGGCCTGAGTTGTCTGACATTGAATGTTTCCGGGGGTTCGATGATCTCGCCAGAGGACAAAACCAGTTTGTGCGCCTTCGCGTCGGTTGAGTTGTTCGGCGAATTGCCCAACGCGCGGGCGGTCGTGATGGGCCTTGAACCAGCAGCTTGGTTCGCATGCGACTTGACGCGTGACATTGATGGCTCCTTGCGAGGCGGGTATGCACGGGGCCGCGAGTCATGCCAGCAATGCTTTTATCCGCCGAACGAAACGACTTTCGCGCAACGCCTTTACAGTGAGTTGGCGCGCAGAATACTTTTTCGTAAACCTGGATTTCTAAGCGTTTGGCCTCAGTTCCGGTGGCCCAAAGGGGGATAGGGCGCTGGCCATTTGGCACAGCGCCCCTTCGGCGATTGGCGTCAGCCTTCATCGATTGAGCCGAGGGAGTGGTCAATCGAAACGTCGCGCTTTGGCCAGGCGCAACCGCCGCCCCCACCTGCTAATGCTGTTTAAGGAAGGCAATGAGGTTGGCGCGGTCTTTTTCCTTGCGCAGTCCGGCGAAGATCATCTTCGTTTTCGGAACGACTGCTTTCGGCTTGGTCAGATACGTGTCGAGCGTCTTTTCATCCCATGTCGCTCCGTAGTCCTTCATGCCTGCAGAGTAGTTGTAGCCTTCCAACGTCCCAGCCTTGCGGCCAACGACACCGGCCAGGCTTGGACCGACCTTGTTCTTGCCGACTTCGATCGAATGGCAGGCCTTACATTTCTTGAAAACCTTTGCACCTTTTTCGGCATCGCCATCGGCAAAGGCCACGGTAGCGGAAGCTGATAGGATTGCAGCGATCATCGCAAACCGCTGCAAGGCACTCGTCCCGTTCATAAATGTCTCCAGAGATTGAGAGCTTCAGATCCCGAGACGTTGCGATATGCGGCGAGACAGAACTTTTCACCCACTATACAAATCCGTAAGGATGCCGTGAAAAAGCCTTGGATTACTGACGTCGACCCAAACACCAGTTCACGGCGGTGAGGAAGCGAGCGTCAGGCGGAGACAGGGAAAGAAATAATGACCCGCAGTCCCGGGTTGTTATCTTCAAGGCGGACCTGGGCGTCGTGCAGTTCGGCGATCGCTGCGACGATGGCAAGACCCAATCCATTCCCCGGCGTGGTGCGCGACTTGTCCAGCCGGTAAAGGCGATTGAAGACTTTTTCGCGCTCATCGGCAGGAATGCCTGAGCCGCGATCGGTGACTTCAGCCTCCAGGAAGCGTCCCCTTCCGCGTCGGACCGAGACGAAGATATTTGTGCCGCTCGGGCAATGCTGAATAGCGTTCTCAATCAAGTTCGCGAACAGTTGGACGAGCAAATCCTTATCGCCCCGGATGTTCGGCAAGGTGCCGCTCATCGGCAGCGGCGCGATGAGGTGATTGGTATCTTCCGCAACCGGGCGATAGATTCCGACGACTTCCTTGACGAGTGCCTCAAGGTCGATGTCGGCGAACCGCTCGCGCTGTGCACCGGATTCGATCTGCGCAATGCTCAAGAGTGCGTCGAACGTGCCGACGATGTTGTCGACTTCGGCAAGCGATTCCAGCAGGTCGTCCTGCAGGCGATCATCGGCACGCCGCGCCAAAGATTCGATCCGCTGGCGAAGCCGGCCGATCGGCTTCTTGAGATCGTGGGCGATATCGCTCGAAGTTTGGTTGACGCGCTCAATCGCGCTCTCAAGCCTGTCCAAGGTCCTGTTAAGGTTGACCGAGACACGATCGAGATCGTCGCCTTGGCCGGTAACCGCAACGCGTGCCGAAAGCTTGCCGTGCGAGATGGAATTCAAAGTGCCGGCGATGGCATCGATGCGCCGCTGCGCTCGCCATGCGGCCAGCCCGCCGATCGCAAACGCCAGCCCGACAGTCGCCGACAGGCCGAGCATCATCGCGTCCCACAAAGACGCTTTGGCATCCTGGGAATCGCGCGCACTCATGCCGACAAGCAGATGGCCCCAAGGTTTTTCCGACCAGATCGACATGTAGGTTTCGTGAGCCGCAGCGCTTGCCGCTCCTGGCAGGTCGGCTCCCGCCAGCGTGCCCCATTGTGGGAATTCGGGTGCTGAATCGATGTTGCCGGCCAGTTTGGTGCCGGACGCGTCGGTCAAAAGATAGATCGCATCTTCGAGCCGGACCGCCTTGGCCTCGTTCTCGATCACTTCAATCAGCCGCGGCAGTCCGTGTTTCTCGGCGTTGGCGATCAAAAAGTTGATCCGCTCCAGCACCCGCACCTGCAACTGATCTTCGAGGTCTGAGGTTAGCTGCCAATACAAAAGGCCGAAGACGGCGGCCACCACGAGTGCCAGCAGACCGGCAAACGTCAAAGCGAGGCGAACAGCGGACAGGCGGAAGATACTAGCGGGGCGCATGTAGCGAGTAGCCAACCCCCTTTAGGGTATGAACCAGATGGGCCTTGAACGGCCGGTCGATTTTCGCTCTCAGTCTTGAGATGTGCGTTTCGACGACACTGGTTTTGGGATCGAAGTGAAAGTCCCAGACCTGCTCCAACAACATTGTGCGCGTGACGACGCGCCCGGCGTTGCGCATCAAGACTTCGAGCAGCCGGAATTCGCGCGGTTGCAGATCGATTTGCTGACCGTTGCGGATGACCACACGGCTGATCAGATCCATCTCAAGGTCAGCGACGGCAAGCTTCGTTTTCTCGCCCTGCAATGGCGGGCGGCGGGCCAGGGCGTTGACGCGCGCCAACAGTTCCGAGAACGCAAACGGCTTTGTCAAATAGTCGTCGCCACCGGCTTCCAGTCCCTGCACCCGGTCGTTGACGGCGCCAAGCGAAGTCAAAAACAATACAGGAGTCTTACCGCAGGCGGCCCGCAAGGTCTTAACGAGCGACAGTCCATCGAGGCCGGGCAGCATCCGGTCGACGATGATGGCGTCATAAACACCGGTGGACGCCTGCATCAGGCCCTCGCGCCCGTCGATCAAATGATCGACCGTATGACCCTCTTCCTTCATGCCGTCGCAAACATAGCGCGCGGTCTCAGGATCGTCTTCGATAAGCAGTATGCGCATTGCGGCAGGTCCGGATTAATTCGGGCACGGGCGCGTCTTGGGGGACTGGGGGCCCGGCAATACCGGTTTCATACGAAGTCGAACGCGTTGCAAGACTTACCCTTCGAAACCGTTGATTTGCATAACGTCGCACTTCCGCGTGGGTCCTGGCCAGTCGCAATTGCAACCTTACGAAAGTTTGAGGTTTGGGCAATGAGGCCGACAACCAATTCCAGCATCTTAATCATGCGGTCCGGGCGCAGCGCTGGCCGGTAGCCGGACAGCCATCGGAAAACTCATGGCGTCCAAGGTGAGGCCGCAAAAATAGATTTGAAGATTAACGTGGCACCTGCCGTTGCTGCAGAACCAATCACCGCCTGCCAAATCCTCTGATGGCCGGCCGGCGTGAATGAGCCAAATGATGAATATGGAGTCCAGTTCGACGCAAAAGATGATGTGGGCAGGCGCGGGCCTGCTCATCGTCTTGGCGTCCGCTGGAACGATCGATCAAATCACCCGGCGCTCGGTCACCGGCCGTGTCGAAACGGTGGACATCCGCTCCCACCGGCTTCTCATCAATCACAAGTCATACAGCTACAACCCTGAAGCCAGTCCCGACCTCAAAGCCGGTCAGGTTGTGAAGCTGCAGTTCCGCCGCTGGCCCAGTTCGCGCGCCGTCATCGATATCAAGCAGCCGCACGGCTGAGAGAAGCTCTTGCCGGTCGAAATCTTGAGCCCGCTTGTTTCCGCCGCGGGTAGCCACGCTTAACACAAGCTTGCGCAGTGTTGACGATTGAAAAGCCACTCAACACAAGCTTGCATCTGACGCGCGCCTGCGGAGCGTCAAGCAAAAGTGGTGTTGAGGGAGCAAAGACAAGCTCGCTACTCGGTCAATTTCTGCCAGATTTGCGAGAACAGTTGCGGTGAAATCGTATTCGGCTTGCCAAATGCATAATAGTCGATGGTCAATGGCTCGCCATTGTTGGTGATCTTGCAGTACGTGCTCGCTGCATCGCCTTTCTCAAGCTTCGATTCCGGTAGAATGCCGGACCCCAAACCCAACAAGGCCCAGTCCTGAATGACGCGATAACTGCTCGCTTCACCCGGATAGCGCCGCAGCGATAAACCGCTTTTTTCAAAATGATGCTTGGTGACACGCGTAAGTCCGCAGGCGTCCGGCACCAATACGAATTCAAGCGGCTCCAGTTCGCTCAGTTCTATTTCCTTGCGGCCATCCCAGGACGCAGAATTTTCGCTGCTTGCGACATACACCAAAGGTTCGCTGTCCAATAAATGAAATATACAGTCCTTGAATTTCGCATTTGCTCCTTCAATAGGCGCAATCACAATATCAAGCTGCCCCTGTTTCAATAATCGATAAAGCTCATCCAGATTCTCTTCCCGATAAACGGGCTTGAGGTCGCATTGCGATTTAGAGAATTTACTGAAAATATTTGACGCGTAGCTAATCCCAATGATCGGTGAGATTCCAATGTGCGTTTCCGTCAGCTGGTTTTTGGCAAGATATTTGGCCTGGTGCTGAAGCCGCTCAAAAGCACTGACAACCTCGCGGATTGCCGGCATGATTTGCTCACCGAACCGGGTCAGGCGCACGCTGCGCGTATTGCGGTCAAACAGCTTGCATCCAAGCTCGGCTTCAAGCTGCGCAATGGCGTTGGACAGCGTCGGTTGCGTGACCGAACACTTGGCTGCAGCGCCGACAAATGAGCGCTCATCGCACAATGCCCGCGCGTATCTGAGCTGCTGAATATTCACGACGCCCTCCATTCATTTGCGTTGACTATTAAATGTATAGAGAGAGGCTATCTATAGTATTTTCAAATATAATTTGAACTGAATACGATTGTCGCTAGCCTCCTGTCAAGCGGATCGGTGCTCGTCCAGGCCCGGTCACAAATACGCAAAAAACTCAGGAGGAAACCATGCTCGCACGTTGGGCTCGCGTCGCTTGTGTCGCTACAGGGCTGTTGTCTGCCATGGGCGCGCCGACGATCGCTGACGAGACCTGCAACTCGCCGTTCACCTCGGCGCTTGTCACGGGTCAGGAACAATTTATGCACATTTGGACGCTCGGGATGCCGGGCCTCGGTGACGAATCCGACAAGCTCGTCACCGTCGATGTCGATCCAAAATCGCCGAATTACGGCAAGGTCATCGACTCGACGAGTGTCGGTGGGCGCGGCGAAGCTCATCACACAGGCTTTACCGACGACCGGCGCTATCTTTGGGCCGGCCGCTTGGACGACAACAAGATCTTCATTTTCGATCTTGCCGATCCAGCAAAACCGGTTCTTCACAAGACAATTACCAATTTTGTTGAAAAAACCGGATATGTCGGCCCGCACACGTTTTATGCATTGCCTGGCCGTATAGCTATTCAGGCGCTTTCGAATGCGAAAGACCACAGTGGCGAAACCGGTATCGCTATTTACACCAATTCCGGCGAATTCGTTTCGAAACACGATATGCCGACTGGGAAAATGGGCGGCGACGGCTACGGTTACGACATCGGTATTAATCCCGATCAGAACGTCATGCTGACGTCCAGTTTCACCGGCTGGACCAATTACATGATGGATCTGGGCACGCTCGTCAAAGACAAGGAAGCCATGAAGAACTTTGGGTCATCAATGGCCATCTGGGACTTCAAGGCCATGACGCCCAAGAAAGTCTTCAACGTCCCCGGCGCGCCGCTGGAAATCCGCTGGTCGCTCAAGCCCGGAGATGATTGGGCTCTGACCGCAACGGCTCTGACATCCAAGCTCTGGCTCGTGCACAAAGACGAGAAGGGCGAATGGCAGGCCAAAGACGTCGCAACCGTCGGCGATCCTTCAAAAATTCCGCTGCCGGTCGACATATCCATCGCCTCCAGCCGCAAACATCTCTGGGTCAATACCTTCATGGACGGCACGACGCGTCTGTTTGATATCAGCGATATCCATGCGCCAAAGCAGGTCTATTCCAAGAAGATCGGCAACCAGGTCAACATGGTTTCGCAAAGCTGGGATGGTAAGCGCGTCTACTTCACGACGTCACTGCTGGCGAATTGGGACATGAAGGGCGACAAGAACGATCAATTCCTGATTGCCTACGATTGGGACGGCAAGGAACTGAAAGAACGCTTCAAGCTCGACTTCATCAAGCAGAAGCTCGGCCGCGCGCATCATATGAAGTTCTCCGCCAAACCCCAGTCGGCTGCGATTGGAGGAACCCTGGAAACCTATCGCTCGCTGACGAACTAAATGGAAAAGCGTTTTGGGTTCACTGGCATGGCTTCCTCCACCGGTTGTACCCCTATAAGGGCCGGCATCCTGTTAATCTGCCTGATGTTGACTGCTTACCCGTCTGCAGTCGCATCAGGTCAGGGGAGCGCCGGCCCCCTTTTTCCAAAGCCAGGCACTTACAAGCTCTACAAAATACAAAAGGCGCCGAGCGAGTGGGTGTTGGAGGATTCTGAATGGTGGCCGCGGCCTCTATCGCAGTACACCACAGGTCAGATCTCACTTGTGAGTTTCTTCTATGCAACCTGCCGAGACCCGGCAGGTTGCCCAGCGATCTGGTCGGCATTCGAAACCGTCTATGCAGAGCTTCTTGATCGGAAGGAACTGCACGGCAAGGTGCGCTTGATCTTTATCAGCCTCGATCCTCGGGTCGACACGCCAGACCGGCTCAGTGTCTTTGCCCAGGCGCGCAAAGACGATTACGCGAAAGTGCCATGGAACTTCCTGACGACCTGGTCGGATCAATATCTGGCAACGCTTTTGGAAGGCTTCGGTCAAAGTGCGGCCAGAGACCTCGACGACAACGGGAATTCCCTGACGACGATCAGTCATCAGGTGAAATTCTATCTGATAGACAAGAATTCCTGGGTACGAGAAATTTATACCTCCGGCTTCTTCGTTCCTGAGGTCGTTTTCAATGACATCGAGACGCTGCTGATCGAGGACGCTGGACGGCCAATAAACTAGGAACCTTAAGAAGGGGCGAAATCGTGAAGTTATCCGTACTGTGGCTCAGCGGATTTGCCTTTAGTGCTTTGCTCGTCGGCGGGTATGCCTTTGGCAATCCAGGCGCACAGGTCCCGCGCGACCTGACACAAAGCGAAGAACGACGGTCTGGGACAAACAACGCCCACCTGCCGCTCGGCCTGCCCCCGCTTCCAGACACGGTGCAGTGGCCAACGAAGGCTGCTGTCGAACTTGGCAAGAGGTTGTTTTTCGACCGGCGCCTCTCGTTCAACAATACGCTGTCCTGCGCCATGTGTCATTTGCAGGAGAACGCCTTCGCATCCAATCAGTCGGCAAAGGCTGTTGGCTTTGAAGGGCGTACGCTGCAAAGGAATGCGCCGTCGTTATTGAACGTGGCCTATCAGAAGTGGTTGTTTCACGACGGCCGCGAGAACCATATCGAATGGCAGGTCTGGTTGCCGTTGCTGTCGCCAGTAGAGATGGCCAACCCCTCGATCGGCTCGGTGATCGAACGCGTCCGGCACCTCGATGACTACATTGCAGTATTCGAAAAGACGTATCCAGAAGAAGGCCTCACGCCGAACACTTTGGGCCACGCTCTTGCAGCCTATGAGATAACGCTGGTGTCGGGCAATTCGCGCTTCGACAAATGGCGCTTCGGCAACGATGATGGAGCAATGTCGGCGCAGGAGAAAGCAGGCTTTGCGTTGTTCGTCGGCAAGGCGGGCTGTAGCAACTGCCACCACATCGGTGAGCAAACAGCGCTTTTTACGGACATGCAATTCCACAACACCGGGATCGGCTACAAAGCCATGGTTGATCCGGTCTCCTCCTACAAGGTTGAGCTTGCAAAAGGTGTCTTCATCGATGTGCCAAGTTCCGACGTTGAGCGATATTCGGAAAAGCCGATTAACGACATTGGTCGGTTCGCGGTCACGCTGAAAGAGGAAGACCGATGGGCCTACAAGACACCCACCCTGCGCGACGTCTCGAAAACCGGCCCATATATGCACGATGGCTCGCTTGCAACCTTGAAAGAGGTCGTGAATTACTACAACGGCGGCGGATACGCCAACGAGGGGCTCAGCGGCAGGCTCGCCCCCCTCAATCTCAGTGCGCGCGAGATCGAGGCTTTGGTGGCGTTCCTGAAAACTCTTGATGGAGAGCTTTCATACTGGGAGACTTCAACCAATCAGGGTGTTGAATCGCCCGCGGCCATCGCCGATGATGGACCAGTTGTGTTGCGACCTCCCGGTGAACGAGAATGACCGTCCCGATCGACTATCTGCATATCGCGCTTGCCGCCACGTGCCTGACGTTGGCCCTGCTGGCGGCCTGGCTTCATTTCTCGCGCCAGTCGTTACGCTCGACCATTACCGACCGCGACGCCAAGATCGCCTTGGGCTCCGATATCGACGCGCGGCTGGCAGAAAATGAAGAAAGGCTGCGCAAGATCATCGCCACCGAGCCCGAGTGCGTAAAGGTCCAGGCCCACGACGGCACGATCATCGAGATGAACCCCGCCGGTCTCGACCTTGTCGAAGCCGAGATTCCCGAGCAGATCGTCGGCCATTCGGTCTTCAACTTTGTCGCTCCGGAATTTCACGACGACTACCGACGCTTGTCAGAAAGTGTGCTCCGCGGTCAGACTGAGACACTCGAATTCCAGATCATTTCTTTGAAAAAGCGCCGCCTTTGGATGGAAACCCACGCCGCACCTTTGCGCGACGCGAACGGATCGGTTGTCGCCTTGCTCGCGATAACCCGCGACATCAGCGCGCGAAAACTTTACGAGCATCAGCTTCAAAGAGAGTCGCGCGAACTCGCCCACGCCTCGCGTCTTCACAATATGGCGCAGTTGGCGACGATGCTCGCACACGAACTCAATCAGCCGCTCACCGCAATCGCCAACTATTCGCGCGGCTGCCTCCGCCGGATCGCGGCGCGGGAAGATTGCGAAGAAATCAGCACCGCCATTCATGAAATCAGCAGCCAGGCCATCAGGGCAGCCAACATCATTCGCAGCGTGCGGGCTTACGTCTCGGACAAAGATGGCGGACATCATCCGCTCAGCGTCAACGACGTGATCTCCGATGCCTTGATGCTCGCGGATGTCGAAGCCAGGGCATCCAACGTCCGTATTCAAAAAGAACTGTCTCCGGCGCTTCCGCTCGTATGCGGCGATGGAACCCAACTGGAACAGGTGGTCCTGAACATTGTGCGCAATGGCGTCGAGGCCATGGCAGACCTGGAAGACCGCGAACGCGTCCTGACGATCCGGTCGAACGTTGGTCCTGGTGGCTCGATCCGCATTGACGTCACCGACGCAGGCTCGCAAAGCGGTTGCCTGGACGTCGACAAGCTGTTCCAGCCGTTCTTCACAACTAAAAAGCGTGGGATGGGCATGGGCCTGGCGATCTGCAGGTCGATCATTGAAGTCCACGGCGGCCGCATTAACGCGGCCTTGACCGGCCCAGGCGCCGGCCTGACCGTATCGATCGAATTACCCGCACTCACCGAAGGGAGCCAAGCGCGATGCAATCAGATGCGTGCGTCATAGTCGTAGACGACGATGGGCCGGCGCGCCAATCCCTGGCATGGCTTCTTGAGTCGGTGGGCCAGAAGGTCGTCAGTTATGCGTCCGCCCACGAGTTCCTCGACGAATACACCGGCGCGCCAGGATGTCTGGTCCTCGACGTGCGCATGCCCGGTATGAGCGGTCTGGAACTGCAGCGTCACGTCAATGAAATGGGATGGTGTTTGCCAACCATCATGGTCACCGGTCATGGCGATGTCCCGATGGCTGTGCGGGCGATGCGGGCCGGGGCCTTCGACTTCTTCCAAAAGCCATACAACGACCAGGCGCTTCTTGAGCGCACCGGCCAGGCGATTTCCAAAGCCCGCGAGCTATGGGCCGTCGAGCAAGGCAGGCAAAAGGTGCTTGCGCGCTATGAGAGCCTGACACGGCGGGAAAAAGAAATCGCCCAGCTTGTTTGCGAAGGGTTGCCCAGCAAATCGATCGCCGACCGGCTGTCGCTCCGCAGCAAAACGGTTGAGGTCTACCGGGCGAACATGATGGCGAAGATGGAGGCGAAATCAGTCGCTGACCTTGTGCAGATGATTTTGCGAATCGAAGGTGGGGCGAAAAATTTCTGACAAATAAAGTGCGGAAAATAGGGTTTTCTCTATATCCCGTTTATGTTTACCCCACTTGTCGGAAATGAACCATAGTGCTTGATTTTCTCTTAGGGCTGACGAGAAAAAATGTCAGCCGAAAAAGAGAGGAAATCATGTCCCAAGAGCACGTAAAAGCTGCAATGGAAAAAGCTATTGCAGGAATCAATAGCAATCCAGGGTCTGCAAAACTCGTTTTTCGCGCCGAAACCGAATTGGTCGACAATGTAAAATGCTCTGCCCGGGTGCGCAATTTTCCGACCATGACCATCGACGAGCCGCCAGAGCTGGCGGGCTCCGACGCCGGTCCCAACCCTGTCGAGCTGGTGCTCGTTGCGCTGGGGACGTGCCAGGAAATCATGTATAGCGCCTATGCCGCCGTTTTGGGTGTGCCACTTGAAAGCGTGAAATGTAATTTGCGTGGTTATTTGGATCTTCGCGGTCTTTTCGCAATGGATCCGAATGTGCCGTCGGGATATCAGAAGATCGTCTATGAAACGGTTTTGGAGAGCCCGGCTGATACGGAAACGCTGAAAAAACTAATTGAAATGGTCGAAACCCATTGCCCGGTTCTCGACACCGTTCAGCGTCCTGTCGAAGTCTCGGGTTCGGTCATGGTCAATGGTCGCGCAATAACCGTTGAGGCCGCCGAATAATGGCGCGACACATTGTTGTTTTGGGAGGCGGCCCCGCAGGATATGTGGCGGCCTCCCACGCGGCAGGATTGGGCTGCCGCGTGACCCTGGTCGATCCCAAGCCCCTCGGCGGCGTTTGCCTCAATCAGGGATGCATCCCGACAAAAGTCCTCGTCGACAGCTGCAGCCTTTTAGAGAAGGTCAAGCGCGCCAAGGACTACGGCTTGAGAATCGATGGCGAAATCTCAGTCGATTGGAGCGATCTTCGTCAGCGCGCATCCGGCGTCATCTCGACCGTCGGCGATGGCCTTGACCGGCTGATGTCCAACCGCGACGTCGCCGTCTTGCAAGGTCGCGGCCGTCTTCTCCCTGGAAAACGCGTTGCTGTTGAGGGCTACGGCACGATAGAGGCCGATGCGATCCTGGTGTGCACCGGGTCATCGGCTGTCTGGCCTGCCGGGTTCGATCTCGATCGCAAGCGCATCGCGACCTCCGACGATGTGTTGGATTGGCCGACGCTTCCGGCCTCAATTCTTATCGTGGGCGCCGGCCTGGTGTCCTGCGAGTTTGCATTCATCTTCCGGTCGCTTGGTCTTGAGGTGACGATCCTCTCGCGCGGCAATGGCGTGATGCCATTCCTCGATCGCGACTTGTCGAGCGTTGTGCTCCGGGAAATGCGCAAGAAAGGCATCACGGTGCAGACCGGCCGCGCCGTCGACCGGCTGGCTGTGAGTTCTCGCGGCGTGCATGCCTTCGCAGCGGACGAACCAATGGGTGCCGCCGAGCGTGGACTGATTGCAATCGGACGCATGCCGAATACCCATGGCATCGGTCTCGAAGAGCTTGGCATCGCATGCAGCGACAAGGGCCACATTCCAACCGACGACTATTTGCAGACGTCCGCCGAGGGCGTCTATGCCGTCGGTGATGTCAACGGCCGCGCCGGATTGGCTCACGCGGCTTCAGCACAGGCTCGCGTCGCAGTCGATCATGCGCTCGGCTTGACGTGCGAACCGCTCAACGAGTCCATCATTCCGACGGCGATTTTCACGATGCCGGAAATCGGCTGCGTGGGGCTCACCGAACAAGCAGCCCGGTCTCAGGGCCATGCGGTTGAATGCGGCAGCTTCGACCTGCGCAGCCTCGGACGGGCGCACGCCATGGGTGAGATCAGCGGCATGGCCAAGGTCGTCGCCGATAAGCTGACACACAAACTTCTAGGCCTGCACATCATCGGCGCCCACGCTTCCGAGATCGTTCACGAAGGCGCCGTGCTGTTGCAGCAGGGGGCGAGCGTGAAGTCCATCGCCAGCACAATTCACGCGCATCCGACATTGTCGGAAGCCGTTTTGGAAGCAGCCGAAGATTGCCTTGGGCAAGCGACGCACAAACCGCTCAGAAGGAGGGCAATTGTCAATGACCCGGTTGCAGTTTCCTGATAGCTACCTTTTCCATCCCGAAGCACTTTGGCTGCAGGTCGTCGAAGGAAGCGGTGAGGCTCTCGTCGGCGTCAGCGACTTTGCCCAGGATCAGCTCGGAGAAGTCGTCTACGTCGATCTGCCTCGGATCGGCGCGACGATTGATGCAGATTCACCGTTTGGAGCGATCGAATCCTCCAAGGTCGTCTCTGATCTGATCGCCCCGGCAAGCGGGACTGTGTTGGCATGCAACGACGCCTTGCGCGGCGATCCGGGCTTGGTCAACCGATCGTGTTATCAAGATGGCTGGCTTGTCAGGATCTCGGTCAGCCCGACGTTCAATCTCGCCGGCTTGCTGTCGTCACAGGACTACAAGAAGTTGCTGGGCAGTTCGACGGCTTAACGACAAAACGGAGCACCCCATGCCAATGAGCGTGAAAGAACTGATTGAAGCGGCAAACAAGGTTGTGCCGCCAATCGGCTTCGCCGAAGCGAAGGAAAAAATGCAAAGCGGAAACGTTCTGGTGCTCGATGTCCGAGACGCCCCGGAAGTCGAAAATAGCGGCTTGATCGCGAATGCGGTTCACGTATCCCGGGGGATGTTGGAGTTCCGTGCCGATCCGGCATCGCCTTACTTTGATGAGCGCTTCGGCAAAGACAAAACGATCCTCGTATACTGTGCTTCGGGCGGTCGTTCCGCGCTCAGCGGAAAGACACTGAAGGACTTGGGGTACCTAGACGTCTTCAACCTCGGCGCCTTCAAGGATTGGGTCGAGTCAGGAGGAGCCGTCCAGCATCCGGTCGACGCTGGCATGTAGTCTCCTGCATCGGATCGGCGCTGTTCACCGCGCCTAAAAATGCTTCAGCAGTAATTCGAGAATCACTGACGATAGACACTGCAGAACAAATAGAATTTGCACCCATTAAGCGGCCGGAATTTCCGGCCGCTTTCTTTTTGAATTGTTGCCAGCTATCGGCGCCGGGCTAGATATTTGCTCCAGCTATAAGACAAATAGCCAGCCGCATTATCAATTAATGGGGTTGCGAATTTGTGTTTCAGTTTCAGCACGATAGCGCATTTTATCGAGGACTGAAGACGCAATTAGATTGAACCGTCCGAGGCGAATGAAAACAATGGGCGCAGTGTTGTTCAAATCAAGACGGCGGCGTCGTGCGGCGCAAATTTGTTTTTGCATGCGGCGCCTTCGTTTTTCACAAGTTCTGCCATTTCAAAATTGGTACGAGAGATCGGGGATAAGGAGAAACAATAATGAAGATCACTCATATGAGTGTGGTTGGGGGAATTCTTGCGGCAAGCCTGAGCTGGACGCCCGTCCTGGCCGCAGACCTTGGCGGCGATTGTTGCGCCGACCTTGAAGAGCGCGTTGCCGAACTCGAAGCGACGACGGCCCGCAAAGGCAATCGGAAGGTCTCGCTGACAGTCACCGGTTGGATTGCCGAACAGGTCATGTACTACGACAACGGCGCCGCCAGTAACCTCTATCAAACAGGCGTCGGCTCGACGCTCGGCACGCACTTCAAGTTCACCGGCGCCGCGCAGATCAATCCCGATGTTTCGGCGGGTTACGTCATGCAGCTTGAACTGCAAACGTCCGACCCGCTTACTGCAGGCAACTCCCGATTTGGCGATGACGGTCCGAGCGGCTTTCACATCACGCAGACCAACGGAGGTCTCGCGTCTCCCTCGATCGATCTCTTGTATTCCTTCTGGTTCTTGAAGAGCAAGAAATGGGGGCAGGTCAACGTGGGACAGATTCCGCAGGCCTCCCAGCACGCGGCCGCATTGGTCGATGGCTCCGGCTCGCTTGTCCAGGCCAACTGGGTTCCACTCGATGGCATGGCCATCAACCTGTCGAGAAACGGCACGCAGCTGGTTCTGCCAAACGGGACGGGGTTCCCGACTGGCGCCGCAATGTGGTGCCAATCGAGCGCGCTGCCGGTCGCCGGCGATTGCCACGGCATTTCGATGAACGGCGTGCGTTACGACAGCCCGACATTCATGGGTTTTTCGGCCTCGGCCTCCTGGGGCGAAGATGACGTCTGGGACGTCGCATTGCGATACGCCGGTGAGATGAGGGATTTCCGCCTCGCGGCTACAGCTGCCTACACCGAAAACACCGATGAGACGCACTTCCAGGGCTTTAATACGGTGACCGGCCTGCCGCAAACCGTGCAAATGAAAGGCAGCTACTTCCAGATCGGCGCCTACCTCCAGCATATGCCCTCAGGTCTATTCCTTTATGGCGCTTATGGTGTCGAGGACAACGACAGCGTTTACATCACGCCGCTGCAGACAGTGCGCCAGCCCGACGGCCATAACTGGTATTTGAAGGCCGGTCTTCGCCGCAAGTGGTTCGCGCTCGGGCACACCGTGCTCTACGGCGAATACGCCAAGCGTGAGGACATGTTCCACCCGCACCTTTCAGACTTCATCGGTCCTGCCGGTTTTGTGCCGGACGGCGTTGTCGATGTCACAGGCAGCAGCCTCACGCAATGGGGGCTGGGGGCCGTCCAGGAAATCGATGCGGCCGCGATGTCAGTGTGGGTCGGCTACAAGAATTACGACACGAGTTTCGAAGGTCCTGGCGTGGCCGGCGTGTTGGACGATCTTGACCAGCTTCACATCGTCAAAGCCGGAGCCCTCATCGCGTTCTAATTTGCGAAAAGGGGATAGCGAGCTTGGCTCTCGGGCAACGTCCGCCTGCTCGCTAACCCGAAGCGGCACAAAGCCTAAATTCAAAAAAGTCTCCTCGTCCGACTTATCGGGAGGTGAGCTGTATTCCGCAGCTCGCTTCCCGATTTTTTTGCCTGCCTTTGTCCAATAACAGAGTTTGCAACTCCCCGGTCCTTCGGGGCGATGAGCGCTGGTTGTCATAGCGCGGATGTCGCGGCCAGCCGCACACGACTTTAGGAAGTGTGCGCCATGCAATCAAAGTGTGGGCATCTGAAGGCGCAAAGATATTTCTTAACATCCGTTTACCCCTCAACCGCTCAGTCACCTGCATTTCAAGTTCCGGCCAGTCAGATTGGAATGGGCGTTAAGAAAAAATTTAGATTTGCCTGTCGTTGGCGCCCGGCCACTGCCAAAATCCGATCCAGGGACAATATTGGCAGCTGGTATTTTTTATGCGTACGAAACGGAACGAAGAGGCGCGTTTGCTATGGGCGCTTAAGGCCTCCGCGGGTCTCCAATGCCTGGGGTGCAAATTTCACAGAGGTCTGACCGGCGGGGTGGTCGTCACTCTAAAAGGACGCTCCATCGGAATTTGGAAGTCCAAGAGATCGAAGTTCTTTTTCTCCGAAACCTATTTATCCGAACCGGTGCAGGCAGCGACGCGTGTCGATGAAGCGCTCTCGATCACATCGCGGATCGCAATTACCCATCGCCAATATCTGACGGTATGATTTTCGCGTCGGCGAGCATGTCAGGCGAACCTGACTTTGCACTCCACGACATTCAATCGCTGAGCGCTCGAGTGTCGGCGATTGGCCAGCAATCCGTTTGATCCGGTTCTCCACCGACGAAAGTGATTTTGCAAGACACGGCCTTACAACTCGCTTCAGCGAGATCGAGTGAATATGGCCGCGCCAATTTAGCCATCCCAAAAACAGAAACTGCATGAGCAAGGCCGTCCGCCAACGGGACTCGTCAAGCTTGCAGAACAACGTCATAGTGCCCGCAGGGTGTCTTTGCACTCGACCCGGTCATTTCTCAATGCGCGGCGACTGTGTCTAACACCGGCGTTGCCTTGCAAGCCAACCATGCCAGGTTTGGGACAATGTTGGATCTACGCGAACATCAGACGATCGAAGTCGGGACCGAACGTAGTTTCGGGTTCGTTTTCGCAGCCGTGTTTTTGCTGGTGTGCCTCTGGCCGGTCTTCTATGGCGAGGCTCCAAGATGGTGGGCTGGCCTGATCAGCATCGTCTTTGCAGTCGTCGCCGTTCTGATCCCGTCAATAATGCGCCCGCTCAATATTCTATGGTTCAGGCTGGGGTTGCTGCTTGGCAGGATCGTCGGGCCGATTGTCATGTTTGTCGTTTTCGTTGTCGCTGTCGTGCCGACTGCGCTGATCCTGCGTTTGACCGGCGCGGATCTCTTGAAGCTCAAATTCGACCGGGGGGCTAAGACCTATTGGGAACGGCGCGGGGAAACCGAAGAGTCTTCGATGCGCAATCAGTTCTGAGTGGACCGGGGGAGTAAAGACGGTGCCGTATTGTTCTAAGGCAGCGACGAGCGTCGCGCGGGCCGGGCTTCTCGCCCGATGACGGCCATCCTGGGCATTTCCGCATTCTACCACGATAGTGCCGCAGCCTTGCTTCGCGACGGTGAAATCATCGCGGCCGCCCAGGAGGAAAGGTTCTCGCGCAAGAAGCACGATGCCGGGTATCCGCGCCAGGCTGTCGACTATGTGCTGGGCGAGGCCGGAGTGTCTCTGAGTGACATCGACTTTGTGGTTTTCTACGACAAACCGTTTCTGAAATTCGAGCGCTTGCTTGAGACCTACGTCTCGTTTGCGCCGTCAGGATTTTCGTCGTTCCGTCGAGCCATTCCGATCTGGATTAAAGAAAAGCTCTTCTTGAAAAGCATGCTGCAGACGAACCTGCAGGTGCATGACGGTGGACTTTCTCAAGAAGCAGAAATCCTATTTGCTGAGCACCACATGAGCCACGCCGCAAGTGCGTTCTATCCTTCTCCGTTCGACGAGGCCGTCGTCCTGACGCTCGACGGCGTTGGTGAATGGGCCACAGGGTCGGTTGCGATCGGTCGCGGCAACAAGCTCGAGATCGTCAAGGAGTTACGGTTCCCGCATTCGTTGGGGCTGCTGTATTCAGCGTTTACCTACTACCTCGGCTTCAAGGTCAATAGCGGCGAATACAAAGTGATGGGGCTGGCGCCTTACGGACGGCCCCGGTTCAAGGATATCATTCTTGAAAACCTCATCGACCTGAAACCCGACGGGTCGTTCAGGCTCGATCAGCGCTATTTCAACTATTGCGTCGGTCTGACGATGACGAACAACCGCTTCGATAAGCTGTTCGGCGCGCCCAGAAGAAAGCCGGAAAAAGACCTGCTGACGCAATTTCATATGGACATCGCCGCTTCGATCCAAGCCGTCACAGAAGAGGTCGTATTGAAGATGGCCCAGTCGCTTGCGGCTGAATTCAAGGAAAGAAATCTCTGCCTTGCAGGTGGCGTTGCGCTGAACTGCGTTGCTAACGGGAAGCTGGCGCGCAGCGGGGCGTTCGAAAACATCTGGATACAGCCGGCTGCCGGCGATGCCGGAGGTGCGCTGGGCGCAGCTCTTGCAGCTTGGCACGGCGAGCTTGGTCAAGAACGCCCCCGGCGCAAGCACGGCGACGCCATGCGCGGCTCATATCTCGGGCCGGCATACGCGCAGGAGGAAATCAATTCTACCCTGCGCGAAGCAGGCGCCGTCTTCGAGGAACTCGACGAAAAAGAAGCTATCCAACAGACGGCCCAGGCGCTGGCAGACGGAAAGGCGATTGGCTGGTTCCAAGAGCGCATGGAGTTTGGCCCGCGAGCCTTGGGCGGGCGTTCCATTCTGGCCGACCCGCGCTCGGACAAGATGCAACAAACGCTCAATTTGAAGGTGAAGTTCCGAGAAAGCTTCAGGCCTTTTGCGCCGTCCGTTCTGCGCGAACACGTTGCAGACTGGTTCGATTATGATGGCGACAGTCCCTACATGCTGATCGTGGCCGACGTATTGGAAAAGCACCGTCGTGAGGTGGCAGCAAAAGACGCAGACCTGTTCGGAATCGAACTTCTCAACGTGCCAAGGTCGACGATACCAGCGGTGACGCATGTCGATTATTCGGCTCGCCTGCAGACCGTCAACAAAGACACCAATCCACGCTATTGGGCGTTGATCGACAAGTTTCGCGAGATCACGGGGTGCCCAATGCTCGTCAACACGAGTTTCAACGTGCGCGGAGAGCCGATTGTCTGCACGCCCGCTGATGCATTTCGCTGCTTCATGGGCACCGACATCGAATGGATGACGATCGGAACCGCGGTGCTGCGAAAGCAAGATCAGGATCCGTCGCTGGCGAAGGATTATAAAGCGCAGTTCGAACTGGACTGAGGGCTCGCGTGGCGTGAAACCTCTTTTACTTGTTCTTCGCCTTATTCTTCCCCTTGCGCCCTGAGTAAAGCGCTCTTTTCGTCTGCCCCGGAACTAGGGCGACTGCGGTTCGCGAAGCGCGAGGTTCAAATCTCCCGCCAGCTTCTTGGCGACGATCGCATTGCCGCGATCAAGCAGGTGGCATTGGTCCGCAAAAACGACGGTTGCGGGATCGACTGACTGATCGACTGCCGGATAAGCGTAGTCTTCGAAGAAAACCGGGATGGTCTCAAAGAACTGATCGAAGACGTCGGAGTAATCCAGGCAGTTGCGATGGCAATAGTCTGTGTCGAGCGCACGCTCCACGGCGAGCCGATAAAGGTCCGGGTAGGGGCCTTCGATCGTGACGTTATCGTGCGTCATCGTCATCGGGTGGATGACCGTCACGAACCGGAAGCCATTGTCACGCGCGATCTTGGCCATTTGCTCTTGATTTGAAATGAATTCGTCAACTTGATGCTCGACCGCGGCTTGCAGAATTTCGTGCGAAGGTTTCGGACGAAGCCAACGCTCGAATGCCGGGAAATGTCCCGAAAGGAAGGTCTCGACAACCGCGGAGGTTCTGGGGGCAATCCAGTAGGCATAGTCTTCGATCGTCCCTCCGCCCTCGTCCAACTCTTCCAGGGTGCGCTCAAGGTCGTTGCCAAGCGTGAACGAGATCACCAGCTTTGGAGAGAAGCTCACGATCTGGTGCTGCAACCTGAGCAATTCCTGGCTCGAAGCCCAGCCGTTGACGCCGGCGTTGATGAAGAAGAGAGCGGTTTGAACGTTGTTGAGGTAGGCAACAAGCGTCGTCTTGTCGCCCGATGCGCGGTAGCCGAACGCTGACGAGCCGCCGATCACAAACGCCAACGGCTTGTTGCTGGGGTTGTCGTCGGCACGGGGACCACCAGTTGTGCGGAACCCATTTTCGTCGATGGTCACCACCGGGGTGCGCTGAGGTCTGACGCGGCCGTTTTCGTCTGTTGCCCAGAACCATCCATAAACCGGATGCCGATCGAGCACCTCGAACTGCTTGTAAGGGTCGACCTCGACACCGGCAGGATAATAGCCGCGTTTGACGAGTTCATCAGCCTTCGCCGACTCGACGTGTGCGACAGCTTCTAAGCCTTCTGGTTGCCGCAGGACAAACGCTTCTGAGATGAAGACAACCGCAGTCAGTATCGCTGCGACGTTCAGGAACGCGATGAGAAACGTGCCCAGAATTCCAGCTGCTTTGTTTCGGGTTGAACCCGGATCGTCGACTGACATTTGCTTGGTGCCAACTCCACACATACCGACAAAATCTAGCAGCTCGTCGCTTGGCCGGCGGCAGGACTCTACGGGGGCGTTCGAAGAAACCGATAAAGACCGGCCGCGATGCGCTCGTGCGCAAGGCTGTTGGGGTGAGGGTCAGGCACTGTCACCCACAGCGAACTTGATGGATCGTTCTGCAAGCTTGGCAGGAGATCGACAAACTCGACGCCATTTTCAGCGGCTGTCTCGCGAACGAGATCGGTCACCTCGTTGAATTGATAATTCTTGACGTCATGCAGCTCTGGCAGCGAGGCAATGATCAGCTTGATCCCATGCTCTTTGCAATAACGTGCCAATCGGCCGATGGCATTTTTCGCGGCAAGCCACCCTTCAGCCTGACCGCGCTCGTAGAGACCGAGGTAATACTCCTTCCAGGACCGGCCTCCAAACAGCATTCGCCTCAGAATGTCGATCCGACCGAGAAAGAAGACGCACGAATAGCAATGCCGCATCAGCCACGACGGCTGGCTGCTCTTGGGAACGGGTTCGGCGTCATTGACGAAATAATTCAGAACGACGATGTCCGGCTTATACTTGTGGCCTTCCACCAAGAAAAACTGCACCTCTTGGATGGTGTTCCAGTTGCCGACACCGGTGTTGATGATCTCGGCGGGAACATCGTCGGCGCGATAGAGCTTTTCGAGCCTTGCAGAAAAGGTCAAGTCCTGCGGGACGCCCCAGCCGAAGGTCAGTGAATCCCCCAGCATGACGATCCGCATAACATCTGGATTTCTAGCGTAGAAGATTTCCCGGTTGCGAAGCCCTTTTGAATTGGTGCGAACATCGACGCCCATGAGCCGAGCCTGACCATCCGGCCGGTGCCTGTGGCCAATTTTTGGGTCGCTCGCAACGGTCTTGAGATCCTTGGCGTACTTCCACATCTCAAGGTCGAACTGCATGCCGTCGTCGGCGATGAGACGCACCAGGGATTCCAACCCGGCAAACGTCACAACGATCAACATGATCGACAGCAAAGCGGGAAATGCGACCGACCGGATTGTCAGCCCTCCCGTTAGAAAAGTGTGTAGATAAACGGGGCGACTGCTGAGCCCTGCGTCAGCACGAGAAGGCCGCCCAAAGCGAGCAGCAGCACCAAAATCGGCAAGAGCCAGAACTTCTTGCGAACTCTCAGGTACTGCCAAAACTCTGCAAGGAAGCCAATCATCGATCCCCCCGGAAACATGCAAACACTTTACAACCAACTCTGGGAACGTCCACTGTTTTTGACTGTTCCGAAGGCCGCGAACACAGCGCCTGTCTCGCGGCCTTAACCTGGATCGTCGACCCGTGGGGCGGTTTGGTTGATGTCCTGCCGAAGCCGTTCGATCGGCACCGCTGATGGCCTGTCTTTGAAGCTTGTGCATGTCGTCGCGGCTAAAGATGGTCTGCAAAAAGGTTTGTGTGAGATGAATGAGATCGAACAGCCCCAGGCCGCCGCGAGCGAGATTGCCAGGCTGCGCGCAGATTACCTCGACCTGATGTGCGACAGCCTCATCGGCCGGCTCAACCGAGACCCTGCAATCCAGCCTCACATCGGCGGGTACGATGAAGATCACCGTCTCAACGGTTGGGATTGGCCATCAACCGCGCCGTCTATGATCGGCTTGAAGCGGATGCAAAACCTTCGAACGCTTTGCGAACGTGTGATCTTGGATGGCGTCCCGGGTGATTTTCTCGAAGCAGGCGTCTGGCGCGGTGGCGCCTCAATCATGATGCGGGCTGTCCTCAAAGCCTACGCCATGACGGATCGGCGCGTCCTCGCCGCCGACACCTTCGCAGGCCAGCCAGGCGGCACCGACGAAGCGGACCCCGCCGCATTTCTTCGCGATGAGCCGATTTTCGCCGTCCCACTCGAAGAGGTGAAAGACAACTTCGAGCGTTATGGACTGCTGGACGAACAGGTCATTTTTCTGAAAGGAGAGTTCGCCGTAACTCTTGCCAATGCACCTGTCGACGACCTTGCCATCTTGCGTCTCGACGGCGACACCTTCTCCAGCGCTCGCGATACCCTTGAGGCGCTTTTTGGCAAACTGTCGCCCGGAGGGGCCGTCATCCTTGACGACTATTATCTGTTTGAAGGAAACAAGCGGGCCGTCGATCTCTTCCGAGGGGAGCGAAAAATCGTCGATCCGATCATCAGGATTGACGATTATGGGGGCTATTGGATCAAAGACAGCGATTCCGCAGATTGCACCACGTGAGGATGACGATTAGCACCAAGGTTGAGTTTTGGCGTGTTGGAAACGGATCGTTAGAACGGGGGCTCAATTGCAGGTCCGAGTCGTAGAGAAGTTTTGCGACGGCAAATATTGCGATGACCGCAACGAGGACAGGCTCTTCGAAAGCGCGAACCATATCGCGGTCATTGACGGTTCGAGTGCCGCTCAGCCGATACGCGGTCGCCCTGGAGGCGTCGTTGCCGCCGAGACCGTCGTCGACGTGCTGCGGGAGCTCAGTGCAGATGCCACGATCGACACGTTCGAACGGTCGGCAAGCGAGGCGCTCGCCCGCATGGCAACAGAACATGCCGTAGCTTCCCCGTATGCTGCTGCCGTCGTTTTGTCGCTCCAGCGCAGGGAAATCTGGCGCATCGGAGACTGCCCTTTCGCGATCGACGGCGTTTGGAATATCCCCGAACATAACCCACACGAGCGCAGTTACTTCTCGTTCAGGCAGATGATGGCGTCCGGTTACCGGCGCAATTCAGATTTTGCACTTTCAGAGAGTGAGGCCGCGGCACGCATCGCGGACGTCACGCGTGACTGGTTGGCGATGACCAAGGGTTGGGTGAATGCGGATAAGGATGATGTGTTTGCGTTTGCCGCACTCGATGAGCGCCCTGCTCCGGCTCATTTCAAGGAAGTCTTTCGTTTGCCCGACGCCGTAAGCGATATCGTCCTGGCAAGCGATGGCGCGGTTGTCTCGCGCAATGGTCAGCAAGGCCCAGGCAGCGTGGCAGACATGCTCGAAAGAATCGAGACAGTCAGAACCCACGATCCGAACTGCCTTGCTCTATTTCCCTATTGGCGCGGCTTCCTCGACGGCGCCCGTTTCCTTGATGACACGACGTTTATAGCGCTCTCCGTTGAAGGCTGAGGCATGAGACGTTTGAACCGCTGCGTCGGGCTCGTGCGTGCCGGCTTTCAGCAAAGCATCGAAATAGCTGATTGTGCGCACCAGCCCATCGCGCAAACAAACCTCCGGCTTCCAGCCGAGCTCCGAAGTCGCATGATCGATATTGGGACGTCTTTGACGTGGGTCGTCGGCGGGCAGCGGGCAATAGACAATCTCAGATGATGTACCCGTTAAATCGATGACGAGTTCGGCCAGTTCGCGCACCGTGAACTCACCCGGGTTGCCGAGATTGAACGGGCCATGAAGGTCAGACGGGCTGTCCATGAGAGCGACCAAACCTGACACCAGGTCGTCGACGTAACAAAACGACCGCGTCTGCGCGCCTTCGCCGTAAATTGTGATCGGCCTGCCGCACAACGCCTGAACAATGAAATTCGAGACCACGCGGCCGTCGTTCGGCTGCATGCGAGGTCCATAGGTGTTGAAGATGCGTGCGACCTTGATCTCAATCCCGTGCTGGCGGTGGAAATCAAAAAACAGCGTCTCGGCGCAACGCTTGCCCTCGTCGTAGCAAGCTCGTGGTCCGATCGGATTGACGTTTCCGTTGTAGGATTCGTGCTGCGGATGTTCGATCGGGTCGCCATAGACCTCAGACGTCGAGGCCTGCAGGATACGGCTGCCGGAGCGCTTGGCGAGGTCCAACACGTTGAAGGCGCCGAACACGCTTGTTTTCATCGTCCGGATTGGATCGTCCTGGTAGTGCTCAGGCGATGCCGGGCAGGCCAGGTTGTAAACCTTATCCGCATCCAGATAGAAGGGGACGGCGACGTCGTGCTCGACAATTTCAAAGTTGGAATGATCGAGCAAATGATCGACGTTTTCGCGACGGCCGGTGTGGAAGTTATCGACGCAAACAACGGTGTGTCCGCCTTCAAGCAGCCGGTCGCACAAATGCGATCCGACGAAGCCGGCTCCGCCAGTCACGATGATCCGGTTGCGTTCACTCATGACAATCACCTGGTTGTTCGACCAACGGTCCCAAAACGCCTAAAGCTGCCAAAGCTTTTATGAACTTCAGATGTACGGCAGCATCGCGCGCTGCTAAACGGCCTCGACGAACAGCTCGCGCTCCTCGTCAACCCAGTCGATCAGGCCCACAACGCCGGTCTCGACGTCAATTTCCGGTTTCCAGCCCAATTCCGTTTCCAGCTTGCGGATGTCGCTGACGTAGGCTCGCTGGTCGCCCGGCCGCCAATCTTCCCACTTCAGCGGGATCTTTTTCCCGAGACGTTTTTCGAGCATCGCGATCAGATCGAGCAGCGAAAGCACATGCTTTGGCCCTCCGCCGACGTTGAAAGCTTGTCCGGCAATTCGATCGGGTGACTGAATGGCGGCCTCATAGGCACGCACGAGATCGTCGACATGCAGAACGTCTCGGACCTGACGGCCATCGCCATAAATGGTGATGTCGCGTTCCAATCGCGCTGCAATTGTGAACCACGCAACCCAACCTTGATCTTCGACACCGAACTGGCGCGTCCCGTAGATACAGGACTGCCGGAACGATGTTGCTGGAATGCCATAAATGCGCGCGAAATCGAGCGTGTATTGATCGGCAGCTCCTTTCGAGCAGCCGTAAGGCGAAAGAAAATCGAGAGGTTCGGATTCAGCAATTCCATAGGGACGGTCAGCGTAGCCGTAACGCTCGCCTTGCAGCTCGGTGACCGCCGATGCGATCTTGCCGTAGACCTTGTTCGTCGATGCAAAAATGACGACCGCCTCGGGGCTAAACCGGCGAACTGCGTCGAGCACGTTGAAGGTGCCGAGCGCGTTAGCCATGAAATCAGCCCTCGGGTCCGTCACGGACGTTGTGACGGCGACCTGCGCGGCGAGATGGATAACGGCATCATAATGCTTCGCGGAAATGATCCGGTCGACTGTCGCGCGATCGCAAACGTCGGCGCGTTCGAAATCGAATGACGTCGCATCTCGCAGCCACTCGAGATTATTTTCGGTGCCCGTGCGTGACAGATTGTCGAGGACGGTGACATTCCAATTATGGCTACGGAAATAGCGGGCAGCGTTGCAGCCGACAAAACCAGCCCCTCCGGTAATCAGAACGGTCTTCGTGGCCATACGCTGCTCCTGTCAAAACGGTCGAAGCCGTATGAACGGTCGATCGGGCACACCATTCGTGCCGGCAGGAGAACAAATTTGAACCCCTCGTGCCTGAAAATGGACAACAATTTTCTCAGTTCGCCAAGTAAAATAATTGTCTATTTGATCAGATAAATACCTTGCGGCTCTCTCGGATCACGCGAGATAGTCCGTGGAGAGCGGTTTAGCCTGGCCAAATGGGGTGGCGGGCGTCGAAGAACATCGCGATTGGAGCGTTCAGGTTTGAAAATCATCGTTACCGGAGGCGCTGGCTTCATTGGCACCCATCTCACGCGTCGTCTTCTCAGTGGGGGCCACGATGTTACTGTCATCGACAACGAGTATAATTCGACCCGCGAGAGCGTGCCCAAAGGCGCCCGTTTTGTTTTCGGTGACGTCACCAAGCCTGAAGACCTTGCTCCAGTCTTTGCTGAGGGCGCAGATGCCGTCTGCCATCTGGCCGGTCAGGTCTCAATCATTCGCGCGTTTGACAATCCCGTGGGTGATTTGCGCACCAATACGGAAGGCACCATCAACGTCGTTCGCGCCTGCCTTGAGCACAAGGTGCCACGACTGATCTATGCAAGCTCGATGACCGCATATGGCGATACCGATGTCGTTCCAACACCGGAGAGCGAGCCATGCCAGCCAGACTCGTACTACGGCATTACCAAGTTCGCAGCTGAGCGTTACGTGCATGCCACCGCCGAGCGGCCGGATCTCGAATTTCCCCTCACCGTGACATCGTTCAGGATGTTCTCGGTCTTCGGACCCGGACAGGCCTGGGACAACCCCTATCAGGGCGTGCTTGGCATTTTCCTGGGCAAGATCAAGCGCGCAGAGCCGATCACGATATTTGGCGACGGCGAGCAGACGCGCGACTTCGTGTTCATCGACGACATCATCGACGGCTGGGTCGGAGCGCTGGAAAATCCGCAAGCGACGTCGGGACGGATCATCAATCTTGGAAGCGGGCGACCGCATTCGATCAACGAACTTGCTGCCAAGGTGCTTGCCGCACACGGGATTGGCCAGGGCGAGTATGACGTCAGCCATGCGCCCAAGCGGCCAGGAGAACAGCGCCGCGTGCAGGCCGATATCCGGCTCGCACGGGCAACCTTTGGCTGGCAGCCAAAAACGAGTTTTGAGGATGGGCTATTGGCAACGATGAGATGGCAGGGTGGGGCCGGACCGGTCGACGGCGACAGCGGCGCGACGACGACCGCGCAAAACGCAAACGGGGAGAAGAGATGAAAATCCTATTCGTCGGTTCGTTTGATCCCTGGACGCGCAGCGTCGCGACAGTTCATCGCTACGTCACCTTAGGCAAGAAGCTCGGCCATGACGTCTGCATTTATGGTGATCCCAACCCAGAGACACCGCAGCTTCCCGCAACCCTGAAGACCGCGGATGCCGACTTAATCGTTTTCGTCGTCCAGGTTCCTCAAGATATCCCGGGCATGCCGGGTCTGGCCAGAATGATGGATCGGTTTCCCCGCCAAAAGCGCGTCGTGCTCGACTTATGGGGACGTTACAACGAGACAGTCCGCGTCGATCACGACTTCAATCACCTTGAGAAGTTTGACGGCCATCCGGAGTGGGAATGGAAGCAGGCAATGACTGCGCTCGGCAGTCGGATACTGCAACCGACGCTGGAGTCAAGACGGGATGATGTCGGCGCGTTCCTGTTCCACGGCTTCGATCTGGATGCCGTCGACAAGCCCTACGCGAGCGCCAAAGAAGCAGCCGAGGCCTGGCTGGACCCTGCCACCACCGCGCGGCCCTATGGCGTCGTCTACGTCGGTAGCAACTGGCAGCGCTGGAGCCAGGTCAGACCGTTCCTCGAAAGCTATCGAAGCTCTGCAGAGCGCGTCGGTCAGGTCTGCCTTGCCGGCTGGGACTGGTCGGAGCGTCCAGGCTGGGCAAGCCAGATGGGCATCGCCGGTGTCGACACTGATCCCGAACTCCTCGCCGATCTCAGGGTTGAAGTTCGCATGGGCATTCGTTTTGAGCGCGTCAATCAGCTGCTTGGTCAGGGCCGGTTTGCGCCAGTCATCCATCGCCCGTTGTTCAAGGAGTTGGGCCTCGTAACCAACCGCACATTCGAAACGTTCCAGGCCGATTGCGTTCCCGTGCTCATGCTGCCGCACGACTTTGTTGAAGCGGTATATGGCAAGTCGGCATTGCGGCTGGTTCCAGGAGATGACGTCGGTGCGCATCTGGTAAGCCTTCTTGACGACCCGCTGGGAACCTGGGAGGCGGTGCTTGCGACTCGCGCGCATCTGGCCGAGCATCATTCGATCGCACGGCGTTTCGAACAGCTAGAGGAGTTTGCGTCAGCCGACCGGCTGACCAAGGCGGTGTCATGAAGATCCTGTTCGTGATGAAACACCGCGGCAACGCCGGCAGCACGCATGCGGTTTCCAACTACATGCGTTTGGCGCCGCAATTCGGGCACGAAATCGCGATCTTCGGCTCTCCGATCTGGTACATCCCCGAGCTGAAGTTTTCGATGGACATCGAAGATTTCGACCGCATCGTCTATTTATTCGAAACGGATCTTTACGAAATCATTCCGCTTCATCAGGCGATCATGCTCGATCATTTTTCGCGCGATCAGCGGCTGATCATCGATACCGACGGCATGTATCACGAGCTGATCCAGCTTGATGGCTACGACTTCAATCACGCCAGCGAAGCCGACTGCGAATCCTGGATCGGCTATATGGACGCTCTGAGCGACAAAGTCGTCCACACGCTGATGGGCCAATCGCAATTTTCGAAAGCCGAAGCGTTACCGTTTTTCGGCTACGACCCCTCTCTTGAAATCGACCCGGCAGCGGCACCTGCCAAGCAATGGGATATCCTTCACGTCGGCCACAACTGGTGGCGCTGGCGCGAAGTCGAAAGCGAACTCCTCCCCGCGTTTCAGGACGTCCGCGACCGCATCGGCCGGATCGGCTTCCTCGGATTGTGGTGGGACCGGCCACCCGACGAGGGTCCCGATGCAGGACCAGCCGACGCGTTTCTTGCCGATCCATACGCGTTCAAGCGGCTGAAGATCGAAACGCCGGAAGCCGTCAACTACAATGACGTCATTAAGACGATGAGCACGGCCCGCATCAACATCATGACGCAGCGCCCGCTATTGCGCCATCTCAAGCATCTCACGTTGAAATACTTCGAGATCTTTTGTGCCGATACGATCCCGCTCTTGATGCTTGACGATGACCATGCCGAGGAGGTCTACGGGCCGGCCGCGCGGGAACTCACCCTGCCGGGGCGTGTCGCAGCAAAAATTGTCGATGTCCTCGAAAATGAAGACAGGTATCGCGGCATCGTCGCCGACATCCGCAAACATATCAGAACGCGCCACGCCTATGAGGAACGCGCGCGCGAATTGTACGAAACGCTCGAGGCCCTTCCCGCATGATATCCCTGCATCTGCCGACCTTTAGAAGCCCGGATCACTAGACCATGAAAATTGTTTTCGTTTACTGGGGCTACGAGAACGCCGGATCGATGCTCGATCTTCGCGGCTATACGCGCGCGGCGAAAGCGGCCGGTCATGAAGTGGTCATGTATGGCCCGCCCGAGTGGGCCTTTGCGTTGGACTATTCCAAAGACCTCTCGAATGCCGATGCGGTTGTCTTCGTCGTCGAATGGACGACCGATCTGCAGTTCGGTGACAACGTTGACTGGGTCCGGCTGTTGAACGCGGTCCCGCGCGAGCGCCGCATCGTCATCGATTGCGACGGCCATTACAACGAGCCGATCTGGTTCATGGGCGACTATAACCATCGCGCGATGGAAGCCAGCACCGAGTGGATCGATTTCTGCGACAGCCTGACCGACAAAATCTTCCAGCCAACCTATCATCCGCGCCGCAAGAACGTTCGCCCATTTCTGTTTCACATCTACGATCCCGCCTGGGAATCGCCCATTCGCACCGACGTCAAGAAGCCCTTTGACATGATCTACGTCGGGCACACCAAGCATCGCTGGCGTGGCATGCTGAAAGTGTTCAAGGCGATCGAAAAGGTCCGCGACAAGGTCGGCCGTGTCGGGCTAGTCGGCGAAGGCTGGGGCGATATCATCGACTGGATGGAAGAAGGCGAGGCCAAGATCAAGCACCACGTCGACCGCGACTACATGAAGGCGCACAACTTCGAAGGTCTGCCTGCCGTGCCGTTTGATGAGGTCGCAGCAACGATTGAAAAAGGCGTTTTCAATCCCGTCGTCTACCGTCCCGTGTTCGAGCAACTCGGCTTCGTGACCTGTCGCACCTTCGAAACACCCGCGGCGGGCACAATCCCGCTGTTCCTGTTAAACCGCGAGTACGTTGTCGAAATCTTTGGCGAGCAGGCAACCGAGCTGATGATCCGCGGAGAAGAAGATAGCGATAAGATCCTCGACGTACTGGAACGCCCCGAGCACTACGCCGAAATCGTCATGGATATTCGCAAGGAGTTTCGCGAGCGTCACAGTCCAGAGGCCCGGCTTCGCGAGCTGATCGGTTACATCGAGGAGTAGCTTGTCGATGGGCAAGGAAGCCAGATCTGCACGAGACAACGAGGCGGCGCCAGTCGAGGCCCGCACGGTTCCAGCGGGCTGGCAAAAGAACCGTCTGCGCTATGGTTTCAATGAGATCGACGGCTGGCCCGGTTTCGCGTTCGACGATAACCGTTCCGAAATCTACCGCCGTCTCAAGTTGATGGACACCGAAATAGTCCGCCTGTTCGTCTTCGACAAGCCTGTCCCCGACCCCTTCAAGCGTTGGGATTTTTTCGCAGCCGTGGTTGATGCGGTCCTCGCCAGCGGCGCCAAGCCGATGATCACGTTTGCCAAGTTCGATGCTCCCCACAACGATCCCGTCCGCATCGACCGTTACGTCAAGCGCTCCATCGAAGTCGCCTGGAATTGCCTTGAGCAGTGGGGCGGCGATGAGGTCAAGGATTGGTACTGGTGCGTCTGGAACGAACCCAATAATCCCGACGTCGGCGGCAACCTTTCCTATCAAGACTATCTCGCGATCTACCGCGCCGTTGCTGAACCGGTCGTCGAACTGCTGGCGCCGCATTGCGGACCAGCCGGCGTAAAAATCGGCGGGCCATCGATCGACGGAACGCAGCGGGCCTACTGGCTCGACTGGATCGCACAGCTACTCAATGACGTCGACGACGATCACCTCGCGTTCGTCAACTGGCACATGTACGGGGACTGGCGCCCGGCCGCGCCAGTCGAAACGGTGACCGTCAAGCTTGTCGACGATCCAGCCTCGCCCAATGGAGCGACTTTCGAGGCTCTGACCATGTCACGCACGCCGCAGTACGAAGCGCGCGCGCGATCTGTCGGCCGCTTGATCGGCGAGCGAGACATCCTCAACTTCTGCGGCGAACTCAATACCATCGCGCATCATGAGCATGACTTTACCGGGGGACTGAACAGAAGCGTCTTTGGAGCCGCCTATTACGCCTCGTCGATTGTCAACCTGATGCGCGGCGGAGCTGATCTCGAAATGCGCTGGACGGCGACGTCGAAGCACTGGTATGGCCGCGATGACGCTTACGGCCTCATGACCAACGAGGGAGCCCCGACGCCGCCGGCCCTTGCCAAGCAGATCGTTGCCCAGCATGTCCGGCGTGGCGATCTGATCCGCTTTCCGGCTTCCGATCCGTCGCTCAGCGGGATCGATGCAGTGATTTCGCGCGGCGAAAATGGCCGCACCAGTGCGGTCCTTGTCAATACACTTCCAAAGAGGCGACGGATCGAGCTATCCCGGCTGGGAGAGGGCGCTGAAAACTGTTGTGATGTTTTGCGTCTGGATGCTGAGACGGGGGACGTTGTCCTCCGTGAGCGTGCGGCGGGCGAGGTTACAATCGACGGCTATGGGCTTGTCGTACTAAGCGAGGATGCGAGCCAGACGGTCATAGATTGAATGGTTGGGCGAGCAACAAAATCAATGATCTCCAGTGCTGTGTCGGTGGTGCTGGATCGGTGACGGCAAGGCAATAACTGCGGAGGAAACGCGTGGAAAGAGCATTCGGGTGGATTGGCGAGATCTTCCAGACCTTGATGAAGCTGTTTCCCTGGCTGGTGATCGTGCCGGCGACGCACGAGGGGGTCGCATTCGTGTGGGGCAAACATGTTCGCAGGTGGAAGCCGGGACTACATTGGTATTGGCCGGTTGCCACGCAATTCAAGATGATTGCCGTCGTTCGCCAGACCCAGCTGATTCAGTCGAAAGTCATTATGACGAGCGATTTGAAAACTGTGATCGCGGGCGCGCTCGTGACCTATTACATCGACGACGTGGTCGCAGCACTCGCCCATGTTGCCGATCTGGCCTCAGACGTGATGGAGAGGTCGCAAGGCGCGATTTACGAAGTCATCGGCAAGCATACGCTGGAGGAAATCCAGGAGGATCGGCAAGCCTTCAAGGACAAGCTGACCGAGCGCTGCAGCGAAGCTCTCAACGGCTATGGCGTTAGGATCATCCAGGTGCAATTGACCGAATTTGCTCCGGCCAGAGCGCTCGCCATCAACACGCGCGGCGCCATCGGCCAATACGCGATGTGGACGGGATTCTAGCCGGCGTCCGATGAGCGCGGCGTCGTTCTGCTCACCGGAAATCTCCCGAAAGAAACAAGGAGAAATTCCCGATATCATCGGGAATTGCTCATTGTCATTGCAGTGCATCATAAGCGGCTGTTAGGAACACAGCTCAGCACTATCTTTCCATTGAGGAGAACACTCTATGACACGCTCTATCACTGTAATGGCAGCATTGGTTCTCGGCGCAACCGCAGCATTCGCAGACTCCAAGCCGTCCGACGAGGAGGCCAAAAAGATCACCGAAGTGCTGGCAGCTATGGGTTGTGAAGGCGGAGAGATGGAAAAAGAAACCGAAGGCACGGGTGCCTACGAAGTCGACGACGCCAAGTGCAAGTTCGGTGGCCAGTGGGATATCAAGCTCAACAGTGATTTCGTTGCGACGAGCATGACGCGCGACTAATCGCGATCGTTTCTGGGGTCGATAACAACAAGCCTCTGTAGCGAAATAGAAAAAGGAGCCGTGATCATTCCCGATCACGGCTCCTTTTTTTTGGATCGGAATACAGTCGCCGGCGGAACGGCTGTTCGTGAATTGAAATCCTGCCCACGTTCTTGAATGCCACCTTGCGATTGGACCACAAGCGGAGAGAGTCCCAAGCATAGCTCGAGTGGCCATCTTATGCGCGGCGGTTCAAGCCGTGAAGCTGTTCCCGGGCTTCTTCGATGTTTAATGAATATTGGGAAAAAGCCCCCTCATTCATCATGAACTACCGCTCTTTCCATGGTGCCAAGAAGTTTGCTCAACCTCTATTTGGGACGAATTTTCGCACCGGGACCGACGCGAACGTGGAACTACTGATCATTGATGGGCATCCGCTGATCGCAGAAGGATTGCGGCGAATCCTGTCCGAACGCCAAGAGATCAAGATCAGCTATGAGGCTTCGTTAGCGTCGGGAGAAACTGCCTTTAAGGAAATGGCGCCTGACATCACTTTCGTCGAACAGAATTTACCTGATGGCTCGGGAATCGAGTTCCTTGAGACTGTGCTCCTTCAGGACCCGAGCGCCAAATTCATCGTCCTGGCGGCCAACGAAACTGCCAGCGCCGCAGCCGTCGCGATGGAGGCTGGGGCCAAAGCGTTTCTAGGCAAGTCGGCGCTTCCAGAAACAATAATCGATGCATTAGAAAAGGTCGCGGAAGGGAAAAACTGGTTGCCTGACCACCTGCTGCAGGAGGTTGCAACGCTCCGATTAAGTGGCGCGGCGGAAAGCGGTCGATTGTCAAAGCGAGAGGTTGAAATTCTGCGATCCCTGGCATATGGCGAGAGCCTGAATGAAATCGCGTTTAAACTGGGCGTGTCCTACAAAACGATCGCTAAAGAGAGCAATCGCTTGCGCGATAGATATGGTGCAAAATCGTTGCCTGAGCTTGTTCGCCTGGCCATTTCTAAAATGCTATTTTAGCCGATGTGCCACCATCTGCGGACCCTGCCTCCCAATCAATTCCGACATTTCGCACGAAGTTCGGGACTGAACGGAAGCGGAAATTACCAATTCTCCTCTATCGCCTTCGGTGTCCGAAAGCGTAGCTTATTTGCCGCCGCACATAGCTGCCTTGCGCTTAAAGCGTCATCGATATGTCAAGTCAGGTCAACGCTATGAACAAGCTGCTGCGGGAATATCGGCAACGCTATCCGGATATCGCATTCGTAGATCGCATCGGCACACTTCAGCGCAGTTACGGTGAGGAGCGGGACCTGCTGCTCTACCGAGCCGTTCAAGAAGGTGTGACGAATGCGATGCGCCATGGCAGGGCGATGAAGATCGTCGTTTCTCTTCGCCATCGTAGCCCTGATGACATTACGACGCCGCTCGTGCTGGAGATCGAGGACGACGGCGTTGGACTGTCAGAGAATTTCGAATTGGGCTTTGGACTTACGACGATGAAAATGCGCCTGCAGGCCTGCGGCGGTTCCTTGAGCATAGACGGCGCAACGCCCAAAGGCGTGCTCATCCGCCTCGTCGTTCCAACTGAAACTGGAAATGGACAAACCTTCCCAGATGAAGCTGGCAGGACACTTCAACTTGAGGGAGCCTCTTTGTGACAACCGTGCTCGTCATCGATGACCACCCAGTTGTATTGCAGGGCTGCAAGCGTTTCCTTGAAGAAGCAGGCGTTGCGAGCGTTTGGACGTCTTCGAGCTTCTCGAAAGGGTTTCAGCTTTACCGCCAGCACACGCCAAACCTCCTTGTCGTGGATCTTGCCGTCCATTCGGGTGTCTTGGGTGGATTGACGTTCGTCCAGCGGCTCCGTGTCCATGACAAGCAGACACCGGTCATCATTTTTAGCATGCACAGCGACCCCGTCATTGTCAGCAAAGCTGTCGGAATAGGGGCAAACGGCTATTTGATGAAAGAGACCTGGCATGACGAGTTCATGGCGGCATTCAAGGAGGTGCTTGGCGGCGGCACCTACATCAGCCGCGAAATCGCTTCCGATTTGGCCTACGTCGGTGTGTGCGGAAGTTCAAATCCGTTGCATCAGTTGTCGATGCGCGAACTGCAGGTTCTGTCCATGATTTCCAAGGGCCATACGTATCGCAGCATTGCTGAGGATCTCGAGCTCAGCCAAAAAACGATTGCCAACATTGCCGCTGAGATAAAAGCGAAACTCGCGGCCGAGAACGTCGCCGAGATGAGGTCAATAGCCAACAAGAGCGCGACGGCCTCGATCCTATGATTGACGGCCATTAGCTCATTGCCAAATGTCGTGACGTTTTCCGAATGCTCGGATAAGCGGACTCGCCACTCATTTTAACGTCCTCTTGGCAGCAGATCGTTGCTGCAGAACGTTCGGTCGCCCCCGCTGATGCCTGCGGCTTTTCAAAACCATGAGCCAACGATAACGGCGCTCATCGCCGCCGGTGTGAATATTGAGGAAAAAGCACCTTTCCGATTTACCGCTCATGCCCTTGCAATTGGCGAGCGGAAGTTCTGGTCTGTGCAGACTTTGTTGGAGCACGGCGCAGACCTGTAGGCAAAGGTCTAGCTTGGCAAGACCGCTTCAATGGTTGCCAAAGATTCAAACAGCGACGCGGCGCTGCAAGCGATCAATTTGTTTTCGAGAGCAAGCGCCACAATAAAGCGGAGGCAATTCGCGGTGAATGGTGAGGAAGATGAGTCGGATTCCAAAAATCGACTGTCGTTGATTGCATCGATCGCCTTCGCGGCTCTGTGCACCGGAGCACTGGTGTTCGCTCTACTGCACACGCTGTGATCGCCAAGATCGCCAATCAGAAGATGTCAGGGCACGATGATCCGAACAAATTGTTCAGCCTTTGCATTGGCGGATCGCTTTACGGTTGTCAGAAGGCGATCGACATCGCTAATCCCTGCGACGATCTCGCGAGCTGCCAGAAGTCCCTGGGTGTGCCTTGACGCCAGGATGAGAGGCTCAGAAGATCAGCGGAAGAAATGCACCAGCAAGGCGACAAAAATTGCCTTCGATCTGCGCGGCAGTTCAGGAAAGACGCAATGGAGGTCTGGGAACTCCTCCTATATGTCTCGATAACATTCTATGGTTTTATTCGTCAGCTTCCTCAAAGCTTGTTTTAGGTCGGCGCTTTTGCGCCGGCTTTTCTTTTCTTCGGGGTTGCAAAAAATTGCAGTTGAGGCAGGCGGAATTTCTGCCGCTCAACGCCAAAAAAATTCGGTTTGACATAGACTGTAGATCAGGTGAGGACCCATGCGCTCAGTGAAATTCGCACTTATTGCTTGCTTTGTTCTTGGAGGGCTGCAGGTCGCGACTGCGGCGCAATCTCTGCAGGTTACGAAAACACTCAAACTGGATATGAGTGCTGAAGAGGTCTGGAAATCGATCGGTGGTTTCTGTGCAATCTCTGACTGGCATCCGGCTGTCACAAAGTGCGAAGAACGCAAGGATGGCGACGATACTGTTCGCGTTCTGACGCTCAAGGATGGCGGCACCATCACGGAAAAGCGCTCGGGCACAGATGCCATGGGCTATATGTACACGATCACCGACAGCCCGCTGCCAGTTAAGGATTACAACGCCGTTTTTGACGTCGAAGGCGACGACAAAAGCGCAACTGTTGGTTGGACTGCATCTTTTGCCGCCAAGGGTAAGCCCGACAACGAGGCGAAGGAAGTCATCACCAGCATCTTCGACGCCGGCCTCAACGCCATCAAAGAAAAGCTTGCGAAATAAAACTGGTGTGTCGCCTGTCAACGGGCGCACGCAAGCGCGCGATCGAGGCTGGCATATTTGCCAGCCTTTTGTTTGTGCAGGCGACATCAATATTGGTGGGAGGATTGGCGACGTGTTGAAGGTTGAAAATGGAATCGCAGTTGGCGCACTTGTTGTGTGCGGCCTGGTTGCGGTTGGCACAGTGCTAACGGATGCGCAAGGCAAGGATGACACGGCACAGGGGCGACGCATTCTCATTGAGGTCGGGCCGCCGTCAGGCCGCATGCAAAAGTCGATTGTTGCCGGTGGTGGCGAAGGCTTCACGGATTGCCAGAAAGACATCGTGTGCCCCGAAATGGTCGTTGTTCCTGCATCGACAAATGGCGCCATGGTGGGATCACCAGACGATGAGCCGCAACGGCTGAAGACGGAGCAGCGACACTCAATATCGATCCCCGCATTTGCCATCGGCCGGTATGAGGTTCGCGTCGCTGACTATATGGCGTGCGTCGATGATGGTGGATGCCGACACCCGGAATGGGACGAGCCAAGTGGCCAGCACAATATCAAGACCGGGACTGGGATCACCTACAAGAGCATTGCGAAATATCTCACCGGTCCAAAACAGCCCGTTGTCGGCGTCAGCTGGGAAGATGCCGATACCTACGCAAATTGGCTGTCTCAAAAAACAGGCTTCCGATATCGGTTGCCCTCTGAGAAAGAGTGGGAATACGCCGCGCGTGCAGGGTCTGTGACGCCTTATTGGTGGGGCAAAGAGCCAAAACGCGATGGCGGCTCGGTCATGGCTTGTTGCGATGGCTGTGGCAGCGAGCGGGACATGAAGGGACTTTACCCGGTTGATGCGTTCAAGCCGAACCCTTGGGGTCTTTACAATGTCCACGGTAATGTCTGGGAGTGGGTCGCCGATTACTTCTGCGAAGATTACACCTCAAGCCCGACCGACGGAACGCCACGCAACAAGAAAACCTGCCCGAAGCAATTCGATCCGGAAGGCTTGAAAATATTTCGAGGCGGATCGTGTTTTTACGGACCGCGGCAGATGCGGGCATCTATGAGGCTCCGGAACTTGCCGGATCTGCGCAACATGACAATTGGGTTCAGGATTGCGCGCGATATCAAATAGAGCTGCGAAATTCAAAGCAGGCCGGATGAGTTCGCATCAGGCCTGCAATTCTGGGAGCGGCAACTCATTGAACCATGATGCGGTCGCCGTTTGAGCCTTTGGCTTCGCCCGGTTTCAAGTCTCCGCAGTCGGCACCGAGATACTTACCCATCTGGCTGATGTGGCGTGTCATGACGCGCGAGCGGCCGTTGTCGCTCAAAGTTGTGCGTGTTTCGATTTCAATTTGAAAGCCGCTTCGGAAGTCTCCAGTCATTTTGGTCGTGCTTGTCACGGGGCGATCGTTGAGCACGCAGTCAGAATCGACAACGGTCGTTCCATTCGAATTCTTGATTTCGTATTTCGTGCAGTTGTCTTTGTGATGTTTGATGCTGGCGAAGACGGTCTGCTTCTCCATCGCCTCATCGATGCACAATGTCATCGTGTGCTCGCGTGGACCTTCGCCCTGATCCATCGTCGTATTCTGTTCCCACAGACCGCCTTTGCGCGTCGGTAACGTCTCAGCGGAGGAGGCAGGAGCTGCGGATGAAACCATTATCAGAATTGCAACGGCACTGAGGCTTGTCAGGGTCTTGGGAAGCAACTTTTGCGGCATGGGGTTTCCTTCGGTCGTGTTTTGCGTCGCCTAACACGATGCCCGAGCCGCAATCAATACAGCCTTCCGTGCGAAAGCATTTCAATGAACTTGCAGTATATTTTTGCAGGAATAGTTCCCCAAAAAAACTGGCACAGCAGCCACCGGCGCCGGATTGCGGTCGATCAGGACATGAAGCCGCTCGATCCTGTCCACCATTGGTGCTGGGATGCGAAACGAAATCGGGACGATTGAAGCATCGTTGGCAGAGCCTTCGACAAACATCTTGAAACCATTGCCAATGCTTTGAATTTCCCGGCTTCCGAAAAGTTCTTGCCTGATATCCGACCAAGCGTCGTCGGAGGCCTGTGCGGGAAGAAATCCCGAAATCGAAATGGCGATGCTAACGAGTGCCCCCAAAAGACCAAATCGTTTCATAATTGGCTTCCTCTGATTTCATATGAACTTTTGAATATATTGCGCCTTATGCACGTCGTCCAATTCTACAATCCTGATTTGCTTCGCCTGTCAGTCAGAGCGGCACTGCTCTAAGCGGGCTGCATTCTCCAGGAAGCGTTTGAAATCTACGGTGTTTTCTCAATAACTCCCAAAAGTCTCCGCATGACCAGGAATTATTCCCCATGCTGATAGTGAATTCGATCACTATCGCGGGGTGTTATTGCGGCATTATAAATTTCTTCGACTGGAGTCGAATAAGTCGATCCGGTTCAAAGTCATCTCGGGTTGAAGTGCACGATCATAACGACAATTGCATCTTCGAATAATTCGAGACTTTGGGACTCGTGCAAGGAGGAAACGCATGAGAATGCGCGCATTATTGGGCCTGGCTTGCGGTATTGCCGCTGTCGGGCTGGCGTTCACGCCTGTGAGCGCTAATGACGAAGTTGAAAAACGGGTGGAAGACGCGGGCCAGTGGCCGGCACCGGGGCGGGACAACGCACTGACCCGGCATTCGACACTCTCTGATATTAATACCGAAAACATTGGCAAGCTGCAGATGGCTTGGTCGCAATCAACCGGCGCGTTGCGTGGGCACGAAGGTCAGCCCGTCGTTGTCGATGTTGATGGGACGCCGATGATGTACTTCGTCTCGGGCTGCCCTGAAATGTCGAAGTGCAATATTGTCCAGGCGCTGGATCTTTCCGAACCCGACCAGCCCAAACAGATCTGGAACTACGTCAAACAGACGGACCGCGACGAGTCTGCAGTCCCGCGCGCTTGCTGCGACACGGTCAACCGCGGACCTGCTTATGCCGACGGCAAGGTTGTTTTCGCGACCTTGGATGGTTTCGTCATTGCACTGGATGCCAAGACCGGCAAAGAGGCTTGGGTCGTCAAGCACGCCTGGCCTGAAAAAGGCGAGACGATCACCAATGCTCCGTTGATTGCCGAAAACCTCGTGATCATCGGCTTCGGCGGCGACGAATTCGCCGCTCGCGGGCGTGTTTCGGCCTATAATCTTGCTGACGGCAAGATGGTCTGGAACTGCCACTCGACGGGATCGGACAAAGATGTCTGCCTGACAGCCGAGACCAACAAAGCCAACCCGCATTACGGCACGGCCGGACAGGACCTCGGTATCGCGACGCACGTTGGCGAGGACTTCAAGATCGGCGGCGGTGCTGCCTGGGGCTGGTTCAGCTACGATCCTGAACTCAAGATGGTCTACTACTCGACCGGCAACCCTGGCCTGTGGAGCCCGGCTTATCGTTGCACGAAGAAGACGCACGACGAGTGCAACACCGGCGAATTCGACAACAAGTGGTCGATGACGATATTCGGCCGCAAGGTCGACACCGGCGAAGCTGTCTTCGCTTACCAAATGACGCCGTTCGACCAGTGGGACTACGATGGTGTCAACGAAAACGTTCTCGTCGACATGGACGTTGACGGCAAGAAGCGCAAAACGCTCGTACACTTCGATCGCAATGGCTTCGCTTACGTCATGGACCGCGTCGATGGCACGCTCCTGCGGGCTCACAAGTATGTCACGGTGGACTGGGCCGAGAAAATCGACCTGAAGACCGGTCGTCCAATCAAGGTCCGCAAGCACTCACCGCTTGAGGTCGGCCGCAACGTGTCGGCTTGCCCATCGGCGATGGGTGGTAAAGACCAGCAGCCGTGTTCGGTTGACCCAAAAGAACCCAACAAGTTCTACTGCCCGACCAACAACTGGTGCATGGAACTCGAGCCGCAAAAGCGGACGCACACCCAGCAGGGTACCGTCTACGTCTTTGCCAACGTTTTCATGTATCCCGAGAAGCCCGGCACGACCGGAAAAATCAAAAAGTTCGACGTCCTGACCGGCGAAACCGACTGGGAAATTCCCGATCAGTATCCGAACTGGGGCGGCACGCTTGTCACCGATGGCGGCCTTGTGTTCTACGGCTCACTGGGCGGCGACTTCCGCGCGGTTGACCGCAAGAGCGGCAAGGTGGTCTGGCAGCGCAAACTAGCTTCCGGCATCATCGGCAACCCGATCACCTATAAGGTGAAAGGCAAGCAGTACGTATCGATCCTGTCCGGTATCGGTGGCTGGATTGGTTTGCCGGTCACCGCAGGTCTTGATCTCAACGACAAGTTCGGTGCGATCGGTGCCACCGCGATGACCAAGGCTGCGAACCTCGATAAGATCCCGCAGGGCGGGACGCTCTATACGTTCGCGATCATGGAATGATGTTCATCGACGGTTGAACACCTCGCAATAACGCCCGGCGTCACATTCGCGATGCCGGGCGTCTCAGTACCCGGTCGCAGATCTTTTCGATCCGTGCGGCCGACTGCTTCATAAAAATCCAGTGAGACCTCTCAAGCGTGAGCCCTTCAAAACTTCTGCAAGTCGTCACCGCGGCCCTAACATTGCTGGCCCCCGGCACTGCTTCTGCCGAGGCCGATCGCGCCAAGCACGAGCGCAACCTCGAAGCGGCGTTGAAGAAACTCGATGCCGACGAGCCTCTGCTGGCCAGAGATCACACAGCTCTTAAGACAGCTGCCAAAGAGCGCCAGCTCAGCGAACTCAAGGTCTGCGCCGATCCAGCGAACCTTCCACTGTCCAACAACAAGATGGAAGGCTTTCAAAACAAGATCGCCGAGGTCTTGGCAAAGGAACTGGATGCGCGTCTTGTCTATTTCTGGCGGCCCTACTTCGAACGCGGACTGAGCCGTCTTGCCTCCCAGACCAAGGACTGCGATGTCCTGATGGGAATTCCTGCCGATTACGAGAGCCTTCTAACGACCGAACCGATCTACCGGACGACCTACGTCTTGGCATGGCGCAAGGACCGCCAACTGGACATCGAGTCGTTGAGCGATCCCATGCTGCGCAAGCTCAAGATAGGAGTGTTTCAGACGTCCGCCTTGCGCCAGGTCCTGAAGGAGCGCGGTATCATCGACAACGTGGTGATCCAACCGCTCTCGCGCGGCGGTGAGACCCGAAAAGATTTGCAGCCCTGGTATCAGGTGCAACAAGTCGTCGACGGTAAAATCGACATTGTCGGCGTTTGGGGGCCGTTCGCCGGCTGGATGGCGCGCCAAGGCGCACCGCTCGTCGTCAAACCGGTCAACTTGATGGACGACGTGATTCCGCTGGAATTTTCCGTGGCGATGGGCGTTCGTCGTTCCGATCAGATCTTGCGCTACAAAATCGAACTTGCCCTTGATGCGCGCAAAAAAGAGATCGAGCGGGTCTTGCGGGATTTCGGCGTGCCGTTGGTGATTTGCTCTAAGTGTTATGTGCCCGGCGACCTGCCGGCGCATGGCGTCTACGAGAAGCCGGTCGAAGCGAAACTGCAAGAGCGCGACCCAAGTAAAATCCCCGAGCATCAACGCGTAACGCGCGCCAAGCTCGAAGCCTGGCTTGCCGAAGGGGCAGACGTTCAAAGCGAACTGGCAAACGCGACGCTGGCCGGCGATCCTGAACGGATCAGGTTCCTGGTGGAAAAGGGCGCTGACCTTAACGCTTTGGACAATCAAGGCTATGCGCCGATCCATACGGCCGCACGCAGCCGGGATGTCGAAACGCTTGAGCTGCTTCTTGAGCTTGGCGCTAACCCCGATACGAAAGATGGCGACGGATACACAGCCGTTCTGCACGCGGCAATGCGCGATGATGTCGAAACCATCAAGGCTTTGGCAAAGGCTGGCGCCAACACAGAAATTCGATCTGAAGCGGATGCAATGCCGTTAGGCATCGCCATCGCTGAAGACCATTACGCCGCGGCTATCGCATTGGTGGAAGGCGGGGCCGATCCAAATAGCCGCAATGCCGCTCAGCAACTCACGCCTCTGATGCTGATTTCCGGGCGGGAGAAAAAGCACTTCACACTGGGCGCCGGGCGCCAGCGGATCGAACGGCTCAAAAACACTTACCCGACGCCCGTCAAGCTTGCCCGCGCACTGATTGAGAAGGGCGCTGACGTGAACGCCAAGACGGCCGAAGGCGTAACGGCTTTGATGTTAGCAGCCTCCAAGAACCAGATTCCAATTGTTGGGCTGCTTGTGCAATCGGGGGCTGACCCTGCGGCGACGAATGCGAATGGGCAAAATGCACTCGAATTGGCGCAAGCCAATGGCAACGTTCAGCTGGCGGGTCTTTTAAAGGTGCTTCAGAGAACCAATCGAAAAAAGGTCCGCTAACAAAGCGGCGGTTTTGCACTTTGCTGCAAAGAAAAAATGTGCCTTTGGGATAGCGCAAAACGGGAAGTTTGGGCAGCGAAACCGCCTTGACCGGAAGCCGGTCATGCAGACAGAATCTGGCAATAAGCCAATGTAAATTAAGGCTTAAAAATCTGCGCTTCTGAGCAAAAATCACAGCGCTGAAATCCGGAGGGGAAATGACTTCGACAAGACTGAAGATGATTGTGGCTGCGTGTTTTGTGGCAACTGGATTTGTTGCCGTCACGGTCCCGGCAATGTCAGCGCAAGACCCAAAGAAGGCGGAAGAAGCGCGTAAGAAAAAAGAAGCCGAGGCCAAGGCTGCCGCCGAGCGCAGAGAAGCTGACCGGAAAAAGCGCGAAGCTTCGGAAAAAGAGGCCGCGCAGGAACAAAGCGATCACGTCAAAAAACTCCTTGAACGCAAGCGCAAGGAAGTCTCTGCCGCTGAAGCTGAACTTGGTGGTGCAGAAGATAAATCCAAGGAGAAGGCAGCCGAAGAGCAAAAGCCGATTGAGATCACGGATGCCGCACGCGCCGAAGCGGCCAAAATTGCTGCGAACCGAACGCTGGCGGAAGCCGTCAAAACGGAAAAGGGCAAGCTCTTCAATCCCTTCACGGACAACAAACAGGCGATCGCCGAAGGTAAGCAGCTCTACCTGGATTTCAGCTGCAACGGGTGCCACGGCGGCGGTGGCGGTGGCGGGATGTGCCCTCCGTTGACAAACGAGCGCTTCGTTTATGGCAGCGACGACGACACGCTGTTCCGGCTGATTACGATGGGTTCCGATGAGCTGCAAAAGCATGGCTATAAGCGGATTGCGAAAGAAACCGTTGTTGGCCCGATGCCCGCATATACAGAGATCATCGAAAAGGAAGAAGAACTCTGGAAGGTCATAGCCTTTATCCGTTCCGTCTATCGGGGTCGTGCCAAAAAGAGGAACTGGTAACAAACGAACAGTTCAGTGTCTTTGCGCCAACGCCGTCTTCACCAGGCCGACAAGCTTGGTGAAGATTTGCTGGTTTGTTGCTGCGTAAATAGGAGCGGTATGAAGCGTCCTCGCGCCTTCTTTTCGATGGCCTGGCTCTACACCCTGGCCGCAGCTTTGCTGGTCTTGCCATTACCCTTGGCGTCGACTTCGTCTGCGGCACAGGATGCCGTCAATCGGCAGCGAACGAGCGGTAATGCTCCAAGCAAATTGCACGTCAAAATTGGCTACCTGACACGGCCATATGAAGAACCTCCCCCGCTTTCTCTGGTCGACAAAATATTGACCGATAACGGCGTCCAAGGCGCTCGCGTCGGCATTAGATACAACGCAACAACGGGGAGACTGCTGGGTCAAAGCTACGAGCTGATTGAAAAATCAGTCGCCTTGGATGATGACCTTCGGGCTGAGGCCAAGTCACTATTTGCCTCTGGCGTATCCTTCGTCGTCGCCGATCTCGAAGCAGACGATCTTGTCGCCGTTGCCGATCTTCCCGAAGCCCGCGAAAAGACGATTTTCAATGTCCGTTCAAGCAACGACGACCTGCGCGGCAAGACTTGCCGCCGCAATTTATTCCACGTCATTCCAAGCTGGGCCCAACGGGCCGATGCGCTGGCCCAGTTCCTGATCTGGAAACAGTGGCCGCGATGGTTTTTGTTGACGGGGCGCAAGCCGAAAGACCGCGAGTATGCTGCGGCCATGAAACGTGCCGCGAAGCGTTTCGGTGCCAAGATCGTGGCGGAGCGAACCTACGAATTTGCCGGAGGCAATCGCCGCACCGATGATGGGCACCAGCAAGTGCAAACGCAAATGCCGCTCCTCACGCAAGGTGTGCCTCAGCATCACGTCGTTATGGTCGCGGATGCCTCGGAGGTTTTCGGCGACTACCTCATGTGGCGCACCTACGATCCAAGACCGGTGGTGGGATCGCATGGTTTGGTTGCCGTGGCTTGGCATCGCTCGTTCGAGCAGTACGCCGGGATGCAAATGCAAAATCGCTTCGAGAAATTCGTCGGGCGGACCATGACCGAACGCGACTACGCGGCCTGGTTGTCGGTCCGCATTGTTGGCGAGGCGGTGTTGAGAAACAATTCAAGCGATCCGGCCAAGCTGCGCACCTACATCATGTCGGATGCGTTCAAGGTCGCAGGCTTCAAAGGCGAAGGGCTCAACTTTCGCAGCTGGAACCACCAGCTGCGTCAGCCGATCCTCCTGTCTGGGCCGCGCACTTTGGTGTCGATCTCGCCGCAGCCGAAATTCCTTCATCACAAGTATCTGACCGACACGCTCGGCTTCGATGAAGCCGAGTCGCAATGTCGATTTCAATAACTAAAACAACAGCTTTCAGGAAACGCAGATGGGACGCTTCGCAAAAATGGACGCATTGGCACTGATGGCGCTTTGCTGCCTTGTGCCGCCGATGCAGGCAAACGCCACGACGGTGTTCGTAAGCAATGAAAAGGACAATACCGTCACCGTTGTCGACGGCGACAGCCTTGAAGTCATCAAGACGATCAAGACTTCGCGCCGACCACGCGGCATGGTGCTGACACCGGACTTCAAGCTGCTTTACGTTTGCGCTGGCGATGATAACCGGCTTGACGTGATCGATACCGCCAAGCTTGAAATTGTTGCCCATGTCGATTCCGGTCCAGACCCTGAATTGCTCGACATCGATCCCAACAACGAACGGATCTACGTCGCCAACGAGGATGACGCCATCGTCACGGTGATCGAACGCGCGACCGGTAAGGTGCTGGCCGAAATCCCAATTGGCGTCGAGCCTGAGGGGATGGCGGTGAGCCCCGACAACAAGATCACGGTTGCGACGTCCGAAGCCTCGAGTATGGCCCATGTCATCGATAACGAAACGCTTGAGGTCCTGGCAAACGTTCTTGTCGACACCCGTCCGCGCCACGCGGAGTTCGACAAGGAGGGCAAGAATGTATGGGTCTCGGCAGAAATCGGAGGTTCGGTTTCTGTGATTGATGGCGAGACCTACGAAGTCGTTCACCGCATCACATTCGACATCCCCGGCATTCGCGAAAATCTCATTCAGCCGCTGGGTATTCGGTTCTCAAAAGATGGTTCGAAAGCTTTCGTCGCACTTGGTCCGGCCAACCGGATCGCAGTCGTCGATTCCAAAACGTTTGAGGTCGAGAAATTCGTGCTAGTTGGCCAGCGGCCCTGGCATCTGGAGGTCCATCCAGACGGCTCCAAAATCTACGTCGCCAATGGCCTGACCAACGACATGACCGTCATCGATGCCAAGACATTGAAGGCGATGCGTTCGGTGCCGGTAGGGCGGTTGCCTTGGGGTGTCGCGGTCAAACCGTGAGGATAATCTGAAAGCGCGAAGGTAGCCTCGAATGCGAGCTTCCAATCTAATCACCGCGATTGTTTTGGCGTTGATTTCGTCGATGGCGGGAGCGCCGTATTTGCCGGTCCTCGCCGCTGGTACTGGCCAAGTTGAAAGAGCCCCAAAGAAACACCCGGTCGATCAGCCGACAAAAGATGCCATGACCGAGATCCGCAATCTGGTCGCGGACAATCATTCATTGGTGACGCACCGGCGAATGCCAAAGGCCATGGCTCTGAAAATGTCATCAAGCGTCCAGGCGCAGATCAATTCGATCCGTAAGAACTCAACGCTCCAAGGCGACGCTCGGATGGAAATGAGTGCCATCCTCGCGGACCTGGAGACGGGCGCCAAGGCGGTTGCGGGGGAGAGCAAGGAGATCAGCCAGATCGACGGAATTGTTTTGATGGATGAAGCCCTGGCGCAGTACGCCAACCAATTCGAGCATCCCGGCTGGAAAGCACCGCGCGAGCTTTGACCCGGTCGGGACGTCACAAGCCAACCTGCGTTTTCGACGGCGTCCAGACCCAAGACAACTGTCCTTGAGAAATGCAATTGAGTGACCAGGGAGTGGCCCGATGATGGGAGAACATAGTCACCGACCCGAGAAACAGAATTTGGAGATCATCCAGCCTCGTGCCTATGGGGCTGGTCTTCCAAGATTTGCCGTCTGTGGGATCGCTTGCGCCATTGCACTTGCATCGTTTCCTGAGGCAGCAAGCAGTGGTGACGAAGCGCAAAAGATCTCACCCCTATTGACCTTCAAAGGGCACGAGCGCCCCGTCAATAGCGCACATTTCAGCCCCGACGGCAGCCGCGTCGTAACCGCTTCCAGCGATGGGACCGCAAGGGTCTGGGACCGTAAAAGCGGCAAGCAATTGATGGTCTTGAACGCAAATAGCAAAGGCCTTCGGCAAGCCGTGTTCAGCCCGGATGGAAAACTGATCGCAACGGCCTCGCGCGACAAGACAGCCCGTCTATGGGATGCCGAAAGCGGGAAGGTGAAAGCAATCCTTCAAGGTCATGGGCAAAGCGTCGAAATGGTCGGCTTCAGCCATGACGGCAAGCGTGTCCTGACGGGGTCTTATGACAAGACAGCCCGCGTCTGGGATGCGGCTGACGGCCGTGAGATGTTTGTCCTGCAAGGCCACAAGCATTGGATCACAAGTGCAGCGTTCAGCCCGGATGACAAGACCATCGTCACGACGTCCAGCGACAAGACCGTTCGCATCTGGAATGCCGAGACCGGGGGAGAAAGCGGTGTCTTGACCGCGCACGACGGCATGGTCATGCAGGCCGGTTTCAGCCCGGATGGTCAGACACTCGTGACCGCATCGAGCGACAAGTCCGCGGGCCTCTGGGGCCTAAAAGACTTTCGGCTTATCGCGAAACTCGGTGGCAATACGCGGGCTGTAACAGCCGTCGCCTTCAGTCCGGATGGCGAACACGTAGTGTCGGCGGGAAGTGACAAAACGGTTCGCATATGGGATGCGCAAAGCCGCCAGCTCCAGGCTCTGATTGAGAGAGCGCATCGGCGCAACATCGTTGAAGTACGCTTCCATCCCGACGGCAAAAGCTTCTTGACAGTCGGGCACGACAAATTCGTGCATGTCTGGGAAACCGCAACGGCAAAACAGTTGATGACCTTGGTCGGGCACAACAAAGAGGTCGAGAACGCTGACATATCTCCGGACGGGAGATTTGTCGTCACGTCGTCATTAGACGATACAGCCAAGCTTTGGAAAATTCGGTAGCGTTGCACGGAATTCGGCGCAATCCGGCAAAAGAAAACCGATGCTCATAGAGCATCGGTAAGGAGTAGTTGAATGGGGGGAACGCCAAAACCAAATAACGCCGCTTACGCGAGGTTTATTTGGTTTAAAGCGCCAGTCCCCGACAATATGGGTTCATTGTCGGCGATGGAATGGGACAACCTCCCGAAGGCGAGCGCAAATCTTTACGATTGATTGCACTCACAGGAGGCCTGTTCGCAATTCAGCCTTTTGCGAAATCTTCTCGAATGCATGGGTTCCGTAAGCAGGAAAGTTCCCGATACGGCCAAGAATTTTCACACAAAGATTCGGGAATTCATGCGCGTTGACCCCTGCAAGCTTGTGAAGCTAGTTCAAGGCATTGTTGAGCGGCTCAATATTCTGGAGACCACGAACGTGCATGAACTCATTACGCGTGTCGGTGCATTGGCCCTGACGATGTTTGCCCTGACGAATGCCCACGCCGAGGGTTTCCTCGTTCAAAGAACCGAACGCCTTCCTGACATCGAAGTCGGGCTTGGAGCTTCCGGTTACGGTGTTTCCAATCACGACTACAATCTTGAGACCGGCAAAGGCTATCGCCTATGGATCAAGGCAACCGGGGCGAAAGAATGCGCGTTCGTCGCACCGGAATTTTTCAGAAACGTTTGGTTCCGCAAGATCGAAGTCAACAAGGTCGAACTCAAGTTCCAGGCCGTATATGAGATCGAGTTTGAGCGGGAAGGATCCGCCGAGCTCTTCTTCACGCCGATCCATCCTGGTGAATACACCTGGGAATGCGAAGGACTGGCCGACAAAGGAATGAAGGGCACAATCAAAGTCAAATAAGTGAACTCGCGCTGCAGCCGACGGGTCACCCCATGGGGCTACGTTACAGGACATCGCTCCGTTTCGCTCAGCATCTGCTCGGCGAGCGTGGTCGGTCCCTATTCGCGCATCCAGTTCATCGCCAAGTGAAGAACGCTTAACGCCGCTTGTTTTCGTGGTGCGGCCATTGCCGAACAATTTTCTTTGCTTTTCCAGGCGCGCGGATGCGCCGAAGCGCTCGTAACACGACTTTAGGAAGTGTTAGAAAAAAAACATAGCGTGGGCATCCGGAGCGCGACAAACAAGCTTGCGGAGGAGCGTCACGGCCCGGTTGCGCAGTGGGCAACCGAAGGGCCAAGCGAATACTCTCGCGGAGAATTGTCATGGCCCGGTTGCCGAGTGGGCAACCGAAGGGCCAACCAAGAATGGTGGGCCTTGAGGGAGAAACCTCGAACACCCTTTTTGATGAACTGGAGCGTTGGGAGAAGCACCTGAGCGAAGGAAACCTGACCAAGCTCATGGGGGATCAAGCCCATGAGGAATAAAGGATTCCAGGAATTCTCCCCGCGTGAGATCTTCAATCGTGCGATTGAGACGCCCAGGAAGCCGGTCGAGGCAAAGAGGCCATCGCCGATTACGCTGCGGTTGACCCCGGAAGAGCGGGCGAAACTTGAAGAACTGGCGCAGACGATGACGCTTAGCGCCTACATCCGCATGGTGCTCTTCGCCGAAGAGGTCTCGCCGCGCAAATCGAGCAGCAAGGCGCCGATCAAGGATCGGGAAGAATTGGCACAAGTGCTCGCCCTTCTCGGTCAGTCCAAAATCGCAAACAACCTCAACCAGTTGGCCAAGGAATCCCATCTGGGATCGCTACTCATGGACGAGCAAACGCAGAGCCAGATCAAAGAAGCTTATCTTTATGTCATGGAAATACGTCGGCATCTGATCTGGGCGCTTGGCCTAAAGACATGAGGCTGCGGTGATTTTGAAGGGATCACAGCGTGCCGGCGGAATCCAACTCGCCAACCATCTCATGAATGACGCGGACAATGACCACGTCACGCTGCATGAGGTGCGGGGCTTCATGGCCGATGATCTGCATGGCGCAATGAAGGAAGCCCATGCAATCAGCCGAGGCACCAAGCGCTGCCGCCAGTTCTTATTCTCACTGAGCCTCAATCCTCCGGAGCGGGCGCGCGTAACCGTGGCCGAATTCGAAGAAGGAATAGCAAAAATCGAGGATCGACTGGGGCTATCCGGGCAACCACGAGCGATCGTCTTTCATGAGAAGGAAGCGCGGAGGCACTGCCATGCAGTGTGGCTGCGCGTAGATACGAGCAAGATGCGAGCGATCAATCTGCCCTATTTCAAGTCCAAATTGCGGGACCAGAGCCGCGAGTTGTTCCTCGAACATGGCTGGCGCCTGCCGAAAGGCCTGGCGAATACCAAAGACCGCGACCCGCTGAACTATGGCTTACCTGAGTGGCAGCAATCCAAGCGGGCCGGCGTAGACCCAAGGGCCATGAAGGCACTCGTTCAGCGCTGCTGGAATCGATGTGATGACGTGAAATCCTTCCAATCAGCGCTGGAACAAAACGGCCTGCTTCTGGCGAAGGGCGACCGGCGCGGTTATCTCGCCGTAGATTGGCAAGACAATGTCTATGCTGTGAGCCGGTGGGCGGGTGTTAGTGCCAAAGACGTCCGCGAAAAACTTGGTAAGCCCGACAACCTACCAACTGTTGAAGACGCCAAAGCGATCCTCACCAGGAAGATTGATAAGGATCTGCAGCGCAGACAAGATGAACAAGCCAGTACGCTTGAAAGGGCCGAAGGAGAATTCCTCAAGCGCCTTCATAACATGCGCCGCCAACAACGCGAGGCCCGAAACGCACTGGCGAGAGCACAAGAAAAACAGCGCCGAGTCACAATCCGCCGCCACGCAGCTTTGTTGCCGACCGGGCTTAAGGCGATATGGTTTCGGCTGACTGGTAAGTATGACAAAAATAAGCAGCAGATCGAGCAGGCGACACAGAAACAGTTGCTCGCTCATGCGCAGGAACGGGAAGCCCTGATCCGTCGACAGCTACTGGAGCGGCAGGCGCTGCAACATGATCGGAGGTTGTTTCGAGAACAAGCAGAGATACGGCTTACGGAGATAAGAGCCGCATTGGCTGGGTTGAGGTTGCAAAGCCCGCAAAGCCACTGCCATAAGAGCCGCCGCACTAGATTGCAGTGACACATCGCTAATATCGATGGGACTGCTTGAGTTCAGCGACCACCACATAGCAAATTCAATGACGGAGAAGCTTCAATGCATGAATAGGTTGAAAAGTTCAAATAACAATATTTTTCATCAGATGGTTTTCAACAGCCTGCCAAAGACGAGACAAACTACTTTTTCAGCGCGATGAGGCTGGTAATTGCCATGTAACTAAAACAATGCATCGTTCAGGAAAGCCGAGGCGGCTCCGTGGCGCAGTCGCTACAGTTCAGCGGTATCTCTAAGGAGTGCTCAATGGAGATGTTTGCATCATACGATGACGCCTGGCGACTCAATGAAGAGGTCTGCCCTTGCGATATACAATTCATAGAGTACATAGCATTAAAAAAAATATCGAATAATACTATCTTCCACTTTGGAACGGGGCTACATCACATTGTTGGAACCGCAGATTATAATCAACGCTGTAAAAACACCGTTATTGGAGTTACGGCAAGCATTCCCGAATATCAGGCTTACATGGATTTAGTGATGAAAAAGCCGGTGCTTTCCGTATACTATAAAGCGATATTCTGCGATATTTACACTTTATCTCGCGTGCAACTGCCAAGCTTCGACATAGTTACGCTTTTTCACCTTTGCGAATATTATTCTGAAAGAAATTCATACGCACCTTTGGATGATGAAGGTTTACTCTCACTCATGATTGAAAAGACACTAACTGGAGGACAGCTCGCCTTCTATACTGGGAGCAATGGGTTTCAACAAACTCGACAACTAGTCGCAAACGCCGTAGACCACGGCCAAATATCCCCTTCCCTTCGATATAAGCTTTTGCAGTTTTATCGCCGAAATTAAAATAAAAGAGGTGGAGAAAACGAAGAGATCTCTGCCGGGGCTGGCCAAGGGTGATCTCATTGAAGTGCGCGGCGTCTGCACCAAACATAGACCAGGTGACCTCAGCCAACATGGGAGGGATTTACAATTTCCATTGTACACTGGTAGTCTCAGCCGATTGCCAAACGATTTAGTAGTCTGTCCCCAAAATAGGAATCGTATACATTCAATGGTTGAAATCAATTTCTCCGGTAGCAGCGATATAGTGCAAAAGTTTGAGGGAGCACTAGCACGCACCTTTTTATGCCCGCATGCCGTCACAACAAATTCTGGAACGACAGCAATTTTTATTGCTCTAAAAATACTGTTCCCAGCGGGCGGGAAGAGAATAGCGATTTCACCTCTTGCACCCGCCATGAGTTATATACCGATTGTATTATCGAAGAACATACCCGTCTTTATCGACGTAGACTTGGATTACCCGTTTTCGTTGGATCCTCGAGCGCTAGAAAGCCAACTTTCCGAATCAACGATTGATGCGGTGATTACCGTTGGGATGTGGGGGCGACAGCCATTCAGCCGACAAGTAGTTGAGCTCCTGAATAAATTTGGAATCCTTCATGTTGAGGACATAGCCCAGTCCCAATTCGCAAGCTATTTGGGCAAGCCAATAGGTACGTTTGGTGTTATCGGATGCGGCAGTCTTCACAACAATAAGCTGTTGCAGACAGGTGAAGGAGGATATTTGCTTTGCCAACAACTCACATACGCCGAGAGAGCGCAGGAGATACGCGAGTTTGGAGGAAGAATATTTTCCAATAACGAACTCTTCCTAAAGTTAAAGCATTCTGGTTATGGTGCAAGGGCTGGTCTCGATAACCTGCAGTATATCAAAGATGAAATAACGCACCGGAAGTTGCTCTTTAATCTTTGCGATCAAAAATTCTGCGGCAATCTGGGATTGCATTGGCCAAAGGAGGATCCAGAATTCAGGTCGTCAAGCTATGGATTTACATGCATTGCCGCATCGGAAAAAGATCGAAACGAAATCCATAGGGTTTTCCATGAGGGTGGTGCAATTTGCGATTCGCAAAAATACAAACTTGGTTTGGCTTTTGAAACTTATCCCTGGTTGAGCGAGTTCAGCACATCCTGCCCCAACGCGGACCGCATTTCCAAATCAACGGTAGGATTTCGCCTGCCAGCGATCCGAGAAGCTGCAGCGCGTGAGATCCTGGAAACTATTTTAGAACGGATTTAGGGTAAGCATCCGGCGAACACCGCAGGTCAAGCTGGCGCGTTCCAGTTCCAGGGCATGAGGTCGTCGATCCGCTTGGCGAGATGATCGGTCAATCTGGCCTACATTCTCTCCAGCGTTGACAGCACAATGTCGATGTTGATTTGAGGGTCGCGGGACGATGAGCCTGCTGAGCTTTGCAACGCTTGACCACCAATACAAGAAGAAGCGGACGAAACGCGAGCGATTTCTTTCGGAGGTGGTGGTGCCGTGGGCGACCCTGCTCAGGTTGATCTATTCGCACCATCCCAAAGCTGGCAATCGCCAGGGGTACAGGACTACGGCCTGCGACAACAGTTTCGTGCAGTGGACCAATCCGGGGGGGCACGCTTCTTCAACTAACTGAGGCACTACCGGGCGATTGCAAAGCGAGTCTGCTGCCACAACACAAACTACACGACATCCCTGAAGCTGCTGCGCTAGGCATCTGGTTGAGGTATAGTAACTCGGTGACCTACAGTGTCATCTTTGCGTGCAGGAAGAAGCATGTGATTGCTTTTTTTGGCATCAATCAAATAAGGCGACAGCTCGGAGTAGAGTCCATACGAACGTAATAGCCATCTATTCTTAGTGAGTCCGATCATTACTTCTTCGCGACCGTGCAAACTTGTGCGATTATTTACAAACAAGATGTCGCCAGGCTTTACCACCACATTTTCGAATGAAGTCGATATCGCGTCTTTCAAATCCACCAAGGCAACATCTGCCGCAACTCCCGCTGCGGAGTTGGCAGAAACATTGCCGTGGCTGAACCGAATAATATACCCCTCATGTTGGTCACGAACGATTACCGGGCACCTCTCCCTCACGTGATCGCTAGGCATCCTAAACGAAATTTGCGGGGAGATATCGTAAAGTGGCTCTTGCAGTATATGTAATGTTGTTTTCGCCAATTTCCGTATTACGGCAGAGATCGGCGCAAGCCGGGTGGCCACATGGTGCGAATTTCTTAGTCCTACAAGTATTACCAAATCGGGTGATGGTGCGAGGCCGTCATTGGGTGTAACTTCCCAAGGAAGAGGCAATACTACTCCATCGGTATGTCCCCGCATGGCGCCACGTGACTTTTTCGCCTGCGGGCTGTCACCTATCGTAGGCACTAGATGGACAAATAATTCTCCTTCGTTCTCAACAGCATATGAGCAAAGGTTGATGCCAAGTGAATCACAGATTGCCATTGTTATTCCTGCAGCAGGCCACCAGGCAGGATCGCAATTGGTGTCTGTGAAGTGCGTCGGTACCTTGTCTGCAGCAAGATTTAGATCAAATGCTCCCTCTAACTTAACAGCGGATAGAATATTCATCGCCAAGAGGTTCATATGTGACCGAAAGGCGACAGGAAGTTGCTCGGCAACATAGTCTGCCTTCTGAAGCGCATCTTCGCTAACAACGGCCGTCCCAGGCCGGGCTGAAAGCTCAGGCAGCTGCAGCGGGGCAGCTAGCCGAGAGGTAGCTAATCTGGAATTCACAGTTAGTAACCCCACACTAGGCAATTATAGCCTGCACATCCTCAAATGGTCGGTATCGCCCAACAAATCTGCACGGCAGCAGCCTTATACCCTCGGCTAGCCGTACTCTCGTTTAGAATGTACCGCTGATAGAAAACAGCTGTTGCCGCACCGCAACATAATTTGCGCATCGACGGAACATATGAAGTGTTTAGCTCAAACAACCACTTGGTCAATACACGGCAAATACGAGATAGACAATAGAGTTGCCCGCAGATACAATGACTTGTGACGTCGACTTACCCCATTGTTATATCTGGCGTCATTCGTTGCTAGATCAAAGCCATCGGCTGTCACAGTTACAAAACTTGTCGATAGGGTCATCTCGCTGTATGGCAAGATATGTCGAATTGCGGTAACGATTCTAGCCGCGAATTCGATGTGGGGGAAGAAGATCGATGGACAGCGTCCGGCTAATTGATAATAGCGCAGACAGTTCGCAGCTTGGGTTGCTGAGGCGGGCTGTAGTTGATCTTGCTAGCGTACGGTTTGACAAGTTTTTTCATGCCTCGACAGGAACACATATTATTCGGCAACTTGAGGGGACTGAGCTGAATACCATTCCAATAACTGGTTATGGTGAATTTGCGGATGAAGCGTATGACAATTATTTATCCCGACTCGAAACGGCTGTTCTTGATAAAGGCGAGGCTGAATTATCCGAAATTGTCTCGTCATTGAAAGAGGTCCCTGTTGCAATTAATAAGAAATTGGAATTCCAAATCGAAGTTTCTGACGCGCTTAGAACAGATTTAATCAGGCAGTCCCGACAGAAAGGTATTAGTTTAAGCGCTTATATAGCAGACTTGGTGCTTCGAGAATTGCCCTTGCAAAGCGATCCATCACAGCTTAATTCATGGCTAGAAAGTATCCGAAATCATACAGAATTGATCAGCAATCAAGACGAAGGAATTCAAAGCAGCTCCAGAACTCTTGAGCTGAGTTTAGCTGCTAGTGATGCAAGTCGAATCGCCGAAATTGCTTACGCAACTAAATCAGGCAGCATTAACCACCTCGTCCGAGACCTTATAGTAATTCAGTCCCAACGCCAACATCAGATGGGACAATGAATTTTTCTAGACTCTCTCGTTTTTTCTGTATTGTGTTGTTTCTGCCGAAAAGTTCTGGAGATGACTGACGTTATCATGTCGTGGAGGCGTTTGCCTCCGCCAATGTTTTTAGGTGGAGCAGAGGTCTCTATGAGGCTGCTCGCCCAAAGCCTAGCTCGTCAGGGGTTTAGAGTACACTTCATCGGAACTCTGATTGCACCAGAAGGCGAATGGGCCCAAAGCGAAAAAGAATTATTGCACGCTATAAAAGTAGCAGCAGACACTACGGATGTCGTCGAGCGACCAAATGAAGTAATTTACAACTGGAATGGTGTCAGGTGCGTGGCTACCAGCCAATCCCGTATAGTGCCAGTAACAAACGAGGTGCTCAGAAAGAGCTCCTGCTCAAAGAAGACATTGATAACCGCTTTCGAAGACTCCGGACCTCTGGTTGAGTGCGCAAAATGCAACGACGCGCTTGCTATAGCGTGGGTTCACTCAGTTTCAGCGAGGTCAACTAACGTGCTGATGAGTAATCCGAACCGCATCTTGGCAACTTCCAAATACGTAAAGCAGTTTCTTCACCAAGAGTTTGGTGCAAAGAGTTATTTGTTCTATCCACCCTTTATTCTACCTCGACAATTCATCTTCGATGGCCCTAGAAACTACGTTACAATGGTCAACCCAATTCCGTCGAAGGGGCTCTCTACACTAGTTGAGCTATGTGAAAAATTTCCAAGACTGAAGTTCTTAGCCGTAGAGGCCTGGTTCCCTAACCAAGAACTGCACGGCAATCCACCTCCGAATTTGAGAATTCTACCTCAGCAACAATCCATGAGCCATGTTTGGTCGCAGACTCTTGTGCTTCTGGTGCCTAGTTTGGCCCCAGAAGGTTTCGGGCGAGTGGTAGTGGAAGCTGGGCTTCACGGCGTGCCGAGTCTAGTATCCGATTCAGGTGGACTTCCAGAGACGGTGGCAGACCCTCGCTCAATCGTGGCTAAAGATACCGAGGCCTGGGCTGAAGCTCTGAAAAACCTTTTGGATAACCCGATTACAGAAACTCATCGCAAAGGTCTCGTTGAACATTACTCGCAGTTCGCAAAAGACCCGGCGACGCGCTTGATTGATCAAGGTATCTTAAGTCCGAGCAAGAACTAGCTCCAATCTTTTTAGGGTCGTATACGGCCCGAAAACCGCTTCGCACTTAGCTGACTTATCATTTATGCACAATCTCCGCCTCAAGTCACAATCGGATCTTGATATCTGGCTCTGATATAGTTTTGCCATTCGAATTTTCGCGTCGAGATTTCTTCGCGTCATGACATTCAGAAGATTCCGGTAAACGCAATTTGGAAAAGCCCTACCTACGACAAGCACCAGATCTTGAAGCGAATGCCTGTGCGCATAAGGTAAATCTGCATAATAGGCCACACCTACGCGGAGTTTTTTTTTATCAAGTTCCGGATGGCCAGATTCGCCACCACATGATCCGCATGTTTTCCTATACCCAGTGGAGCAAAAATAAAATCCACGTGACGGACTGGTGTGCTCAGTTGCCTAAGGATTGCTCTCTCTACGGCCTGTATTCTTTGCATTGACAGGTTTGTCTGGCTAAATGGGTCTGTTGAATGAACGATAGCGTCTTGGAGGTCTAGGTTTACTTGTGTCGCACCAATCAACCTTGCGAATTTCACATCCTCTCCTCTACGCTGACGGCTAACGGAAGCTATTCGGTCAGTTCCTAACGAAGGCGACACAGTCTTCGAGTAATTGGTCAAGCTGAAAACGTTACAAATCGTCTTCTCGCATGTCAATCGCGCAAGTAAACCGCCGATCGAGAAGCAGGCGTCGTCTAAATGCGGAGACACTACCAATATGTGCAATTTTGTCGCCCCAAACAAATCAACAAGATAATTCGGTTGCTTAATCTAATCGACAAATCCATTCTTCAATATGCCTAAAATCCATTATATAGTTAATCGATACTGGTTGATTCTCGCTCCATGTTTCTGACGAGCAATCCACAAATAGGAAGCCCGACGTACATGCTCGCAACAATTGACGACAATGAACTACTAATCGAGCGCCTTGAAAACATAGTCCTCTCCGGGAGCACTGATGGCGCCCACGATCTTGGACACTTTCGGAGGGTGTTCAACACTTCGATTTGGATCGTACACGAAGAATCCTTGAAGACAACAGATTCACGAATCTTAGCTGCTGCCTCTTACTTACACGACTTTATACAGTTTCCCAAGAACTCAGAATTTCGAGCACACGCCGCAAAGCAAAGTGCGGAGGCAGTAGCCCCATTACTCCTGGAGCTTGGTTTCACGAAGAAGCAGTGCTCTATTGTAGCCGATGCAATAAAAAGCCATAGCTTTTCCGCAAACTTAAAGCCAACAAGTATCGAGGGCAGAATAATAAGCGATGCAGACAAGTTAGATGCGCTTGGAATCGTAGGTTTTTCAAGACTGTTTTACGTGTCCGGGCAAATTGGGTCACTGGCTTGCCATCCAGTTGACCCTCTAGCGCTAAATCGACAGTTAGAACCAACTCAATACATGCTGGACCACTTTTTTGAAAAAATTATTCGACTTCCTGCTCTTATGCATTTCAAATGCACAAAAATAGCCGCCACAAAACAATTGGATGTGATGCTAAAGTTGATGCACGACTGTACACTCAGCGTCACGTCGGTAAAGTTAGATCAGTTCCGCAGGCGCGTGTCCAATCTTCTTGAACCCATACCAGAGCCTAGTCGAGATTTAGGAACAACGTAAGATCTCGTCGAATCGACTCCCAGCCAGAGTAAACAGTTGCATGCCCTCCGGCCGACCGAAATGCGTCGCAATTGTCATTTCTGTCGTCAATCAAAAGCGCTTGCGAGTAACTTAGGCCATGAGCATGAAGCCAGTCTCCAAAAAAAGTTTCTACACTTTCTTTCTTTAGAACACCAAGTTCTGATGAACTTAGCACAAAATCGAAATGACGGTATAAAGATGGTCTCTTCGGTAACGCCTCTACAAAGCAATCCATGTTGTCTGTAGCAAGTGTCAAGTAGGCGGAGCTGCGAATGGTCTGCAATTTTCCAAGTAGGCCGCGATCATAATTCATAAACTTGCAGTCCCGCTTAAGTTTTTCTAGCAAATCGATTTCAATAACTTGTCCCTCTTGCGATAAACCGTTTCGCATCGCAGTGACTACATCATCGGACGATGCTTTGCCTCTCATCCAATCCGCAACTAAGTCTGCTCTGTTGACAAAAAGCTCTTCAGAAATTTTCTCAGCAAAATTAAAACCTGGCCCAAGACGCTTGTGGCGCATTGAATGCCAAAATGGCGTATCGCTTAACACGCCATGCCAATCGACAAAAACCACCTTACTGAGTAAAGGAAGTAGAGTCTGAGATTTTTTATCTGACTGCTTAAGTTTCATGGAGTTGCTCGCCAAAGGCTTTAAACTTTTCGAGGTTGCCAGACTTGCCTCTCTCTCTCAATCAGGAACTCTCAAATGTCCACATTCAATTCACACAAGACAAATCTTCACTTTGTCTTGATCTGTTTAAAGCTCTCCCTTAGGACTACTTGTTTTATTAGCCTTACAAGTCCCAACAGCCCAACAGTGCCGTGTACAAACGGAGCACCTAACATCGCCGGAGCTACCCTTAAATATTCCCCCAGGCTGACAATCGGAAAAGTATCTTGGGGAAGTTTTCGCCAAAGAAAGTAGATTTGTAGATAAGGAATGTATGCCATTCCCAAGTAACCGATAATCAATACTGTTCGCGTTGTCGAATCAGCCCATACGAGAGCCACAATGAACAGGGGGATTCCCAGGGACCACTTCAGACTCATGTAGACGCCTTGCAGCAAGAATGCGAAAGCCGTCAATTGGTTCGCTTGCGATCTTATGGCGTCGAAGTAATACTCAATTGTCCCCCAAGCAGCTCTTACCCAAGTCGACTTCTGCATTATCAAAGAACGAACGTTGGTGGCGGCATCGGCATTCTCAAGGCTTGATAGTGAGCGGATCTGCAAATGGCGCACCCCTAGCGCAAATCCAACTGCCGAATCCTCGAGTCCAAACCTGGTCACAGGAAACCCGCCTAGTTTGCGCATTACCTTCACATTCACTGCTAAGCCATGCGTCGTGCAATGCTGGAACACCAAGCGGCGAATAGAAATAGGTATCCCCAGCGAGTTATGTGAAGAGAAAAGGTAACGAGGGATTTCCCGGTATAATGTCCAGCGAGATTGAAAAATGGCGTCAGCAGCACAAATAAATTGACCATTGTTAATCAAGGCTTCGAAGTTATTTAGGAACAGAGCCGACTGCTGGATCGCGGCCGGCTGGTGGTCGCAGATCTCGCGCGCAAAAAGACCAATATCATCGGGACTAATTACACTATCTGCATTGTAGAATAGGACAAAGTCGCGATCTCCGGATTGTTTAAGAACAACACGCAAGCCGTAGTTCAACTGTTCTACTATTGTTTGATTCACATTTGGATAATGCATTCTCCGTATACGTTCACGGAATTTTGCCTCTTGAACAAATATAAACCGATCAATGAGACCCATCGTTGTAATTTTATTGTCTTGGTCCGCTATTAGCTCTCGCGCCGTAGTCACAAAGTTCAGAGTGGTGTACGGGTATTCTTCAAGTATCCTCTGAAACTGGGCTGCAAGCTCGTCGAACCGATTCTGCTCATTCAATAGCGGTATCACTATGTGGAGTCGCCTCGAACCTGTGGCCCAGGCCTCCACATCATCCTGCTCAATCTGGGGAGCAGAAAGAATATGTCTGGTCGACAATTCAAAGGCGATAATATCAGCCACAATTTTCAGAAGGATAGCGGCACATAGAAGAACGGCGATGAAATTTATTAAACTCATTTGACCTTAAAGTACTTTATAGCGGAGGCTACTGTGCGGTCTGGTGATGCAGACGAATCAACAACAATGGGCGTGACATCTTTGATCATGTTTTTGAAATAGTGCTGTGTTGTTTCGAGATAGACCTCGTGATGGAATACGAGCGGCAGGTCGGGAGACCGAAGCTTTGCACGATCAATCAAAATACTGCGAGGCGCGTCAAGGTAGATAATTTGATTCGGTTCCACTCGCGGCGCGCCATCTGACAGCCTCTTTAGATCTTCGAACGATTCGATGTTTGAAATAGAATCAACTGCATAAGCATGGGCAAGCAGTGTATGATATGTTCTATCAACGATGACAATGCTACCATGCCAGGATCTTACCTGTTCCAATCGTTGTCGCTCTATATTTAGGTAGAATTCGAAACTGGTTACAGCTTCGTCAAATGTCTTGGCAAGGGTTGTGGGACGACTCTGTGGCTCCGTTAGATCCGAGTAATCTGGCGTAATAAAAGCTACGTCTGCCCCAAAATGTTTCCGGAGCGCAATACTCATTGTAGACTTGCCACTGCAGCAAGCACCTTCTAGGCCAATTACATACATGTCTATCGAAAAAAATCCGTTGGGGCACCCATTGAAAATACTTTGGTTCAACACTTCTGGTTAGCAAGTCAAGAATAAAAAACACTAGAAAAGTGAGCATATCCAGGGCTGCTATGTCGGCAATGGTCGACAAGCCTTAAGCCATGTCGCCGAAGCATAAGTCTATGCTACACTTTACCGCCCGAATTAACGGCCAAGTTTGGCAATCATCAAAGGAGCATACACAACACTTATATCTACGCAAGACACGATCTTAGACCCAAAGGATGTTGTCAATTACCAGGTTGCAAGCTGGTCCGAAGCCTATTTGTGGACCAGTGTTGTGGTAAAATATGACCGCAGGGTGAGCGTTGTACCCTCCATGCAGCGCTGAGGTTCGAAGCACGAAGGCACCGTGTGAGCCTCCCCCACTGAAGTGCTCCGACTCGAGCTATGGATTTGATCCCGATGAGCCGCACACGTCTTTGGGACACCGGGGTCTGGAAAATTCTCGTTTAGGCGGCCTTGGCCGCATTGCGAGGAGAGACGATGAGGCGCCCGAAATTCACAGACAGCCAGATCGCATTCATTCTGCGTCAAGGCGAGAGGGTGCACGGGAGAGCGTAGCGTCTCCCTGCCAAGATAGTGATGTAATACATCACACATCTTGCGCGTAGCGTGAACAAGAGCTTTCCCCCATTGCGCTGCAGGTAATACAGCAATTCGGTGTGGCCCATCGGGGCTCAACCCGATGCATTTACATCAGCTAAGGGGAGAAAGCTGCCACTGGGCAGTGCTTGAAACGGCCACTTAGTCAGCAGCCAAGCGTGTCTGATGCATCTCAATGAAGAGACATGGTCAGGCGCTTGATCGCAGGACCTCCAGTGCGGGATCTCATAAGGAGTCGCGGTTATAACGGCTGAATGACGTATCCTGGAAATATCAGTTCCGAGCAATCCAGCTCACTGGTGATCCTCTGCAGGTTCGAGAGCTCTTCGCTGGTGGAGAAGATCACTTGCTGATTTCGCTGTTTAGCTAATGCAGCCCGCTGGAGCAAACTTTCAAAGCTTACTTTTGCAGATGACTGTTGTCGCGGCTCGTCAAAGAGCAGCACGCCTGGATGATTTGTAGAGATTTCGCTATCTAGCTCGAGCAAAGCGAGCTGGTATGCCCACTTTAGCCGGATTGCGTCGCTCGCCGAAGTCTCGAAGCCGATCTCGAAACCTTCCTTCTCGGGGCGATAGGTATCCTCGGAGATGGTGAGTTCAGCAGGATCGAAGGTGCTGAAGCCGTATTCCCTGGCTTGCTCGCGTAGCAGCCTCGTAAGTTCTCTGAACTTCGCTCTGTCGTCTGCCGTCATCTTGTCGGAAGGCAGCTCGGCGCGATCCTTGAGCAAGCCGGAGTACGTCGTTGCGAGCAGCTTCAGCCCTTGGATAAACTCCTCGAACGAGGTCTGGACGCCTTCGAGTTCTCGAATGCGGCTTTCGGTGCGAATCCGCTCCTCGATGACCGTAGCCGATGGACTTGACCCTGCGGATACCAGATCCGCGCGCAGTGTGCGAACACGGCTGTAGTATTCGGCGAGTTCGCGGTCCATCCGGCTAACGGCCTGCTCTATAGACCGGATGTCGTGCTCTTCCCTCGCGAGGATGTCTTCAAACATCTTGAGCTGTGAGCGTAGGTATTCAATGTTGTCTTCGATCGGCATGACGGCAGCCAGGGCTTCTTGCGAGAGCAGTGTATCGATCAGGGACTGCTCGCACGTCGGACACCGATCCGGCGTCAGATCGGCGACTGCACCTGAGTACCGTTGAAGTTTCTGTACATCCTGATTTTTCTGCAGATCCTCGGCAAGCGATTTGATCCGCCGCTTGAGCGATTCAATGTCGGTGCTTTTTAGTCGCTTCGCATTGTGAACCTTGAGGCGCTCGGTGTTCACGGCCTCGATCTGACCGCCAATCTCCTGGAGCTGGCGCTCCAGTTCAGCGGATGACGCTCCCACGGACGGAACGGGAGTAGCCAATGCTGCCGCCACTTGTGAGCGAAGTCGCGACAGCTGTGTCCGTAGTGGAATCCAGTCCTTGTTTTCAGCGATCGACAGGTGAACGGCGTCCAGCTCGGACGAGATCGACGTCGGCTTCGGCGGCAACGCTTCTATCCTGCAGCCACTCCGCCGAGCCAGCTTGTCTGCCTCGTCCCATTGAGTGCGCCACTCCCGCACGTTCGCGGCAATCAGATCATCCAGCTGCAATCGCCGGAGTTCAAGTTTGTGAACATCGAGATCCATAATGAACTCGATGGCACGCTTGTGTACTTCGCGTATGCGCAGATAGGTCGGTATGGCAGCGGGTATGGCGGACCATCCCGCTTTCTGCTCCACCCAGAACAGTGGAAATATAGTCTCCAGATACAACTTCGCATCGGCTGAGTCGTAGCGCCTGACCTGCGGGAGCTTCCAGCCAAGGAACTCTTCGAGGAAATGGTGAAAGCCATCCTCCCGCTGAGCTGCGCCCGGATCGACAGCAAAGAAATTCCTGTGTTTGGCCGTTGCGTTCGCGTCGGTGAGTGTCGGTCCGAAATCGACGCTGATAAGCCGATTGTCCACGAGGGACTTAACCGTCCGATGCACGGTCACGATCTGACCCGCGGCATTTCCAATCTCGAGCGACACGCGCGATTCCAGAATGTGGTGCCGTTCCTTGGTGTCCGTTTCCAGGTAGCTAGTCATGGCGTGGGGAAGCGGGATTTCACGCCGCGGGCTGAGCATGCGCTCCAGGCCCAATGCATAGAGCATGCCTTGCATGCAGGTCGACTTGCCCTTGGTATTGTCAGCCCAGATGACCGTCAGCCCGGGGCAGAACGGAATATCTGCGCCATACGGGCCTGCTGATGTCGAGGCACGCAGGCGAAGATGCCGGAGGCGAAGTGTCATAGCAGGTCCTCCATCCGCCAGATTTTGACCAGCTGTGCTGCAGTGAGTTTCGGAGCGACTTCGCTCAAGAATTTCCGTTCTTCAGCCAGCAGTTTCTTGTCTTGCGCGATGGCATTCGCTGCCCGCATGCCAGCCTCTGTCAGCGCGACGGATTTTCCCTTGTCGACCGAGACAAGTTTGAGTCCGTGAGCGTAGGCGACCGCGCGGTTCAGCCATGGTTCGACCCGCACAGAAATATCCGCGGGGTGCGCGGTCCCTTTCAGCATTCTGCGGACGTCCTCCCGGCCTTCGGGAAGGCGCACGGCATGCGCCAGGAACTGCAGTTTCTGAAAGTTGCTCTTCTTGGCCCGGCAATGGAGCAAGGCGAGTATCAGCACCGCGATGCCCCAGGACATTCGCAAGTCGCCGGCGACCGGCTCGGGCCGTGCGGTAAAGGAGAACGGTCCACTCAGGATGGCTTTCAGTGCTGGATCAGCTGGCATTTTGGGGGAAATCCAGAGGGCAACGCATGATCCATTCAGAAATGGTGCCGAAGGCGATTTGCTCGGCGTTATCATCTGATAGATTGGGTGCTGCCGATTTGATAGCAGCGATCAAGGAGTCAATTTCCGTGTTGAGAATGGCACCTGGAGCGGGGCCGCCTTGAGGGCCAGCGAGAGTGAGGCGGCGGCGACGTCCCGATACTGCGCTCATGACCCGCTCATGGAGATCAGGCGACCCGCTGCGCAGTGCGTCCAGCGTCGCGTTACAGTGCAAGAATGATCGCACAGCCTCGGCAACGGCTTCCTGAACCTTGCCTTCCCCGGTTCGCTTGCTCAGCTTGGTTGTCGCGTTCACGAGCAGATTGCGCGAGCCCGCCTCCCAGCGGCCTACTTCCTCTGTCGTCGGGTGAGGTACATTAAGGGCGACTGTTGCGAGTCCGGCGATACCTGCAGCGACTGCTTCTGGCGCGAATGACCCTTGATCATGAACGCCGATCTCGAAACATGCATCCAGATGCGAGTGCCCTTGCTGGCGCACTTCAATCGTTTTGTTGGAGCAATGAAGGTTCACATCCTTGCTATCGTGGAGTGGCGCCAAAAGAACCCAATGCCTGATCGTGCTCCCAAGAAAAAGTTTGGAGACCTCGCTGGCGTTGGCAATCAGTTTGCCAACATCGGTTGTGATCTTTCTCTTCTGTCGGTCGGCGCGCACGACGATGTCGACCGGCTCCTGTACAGCATAGCACTGATAAGCGACCGCTGGGTCAGTGCAGTAATAGTCGATGCCGAAGTCGCTTTTGTGAGCTGCGGGTATCTTATGCACGCTCAGAACCCCATGGCGATTCTGCAGAAGGCTAAGCGCGAAGGCTTCCCAATCGTCGGGATTCCATACCTGAACGGCACTTACCACACCATTTTGCTCTGCTAAGACGTGGACAGATCGCATACTGGCACGGGGAGGGCGACTGCTCAATGCAACTTGCCACGTTTTACTGGGTACTCTCTACAGATGCCCGGTACTACATGCTTGGATGTCGCGTCGGGTGGTGAAGCCGAAGGTCGACGACGTCCTCTTGTAGGGTCTGGTCTCTATCTCTTCGCGACCGGCGCGCAGCTGGTGTTCGAGACGGACCGGATTTGCTCACCAATGTCCGCAATTGGAATCAAGCGGCCCAGCCCCGCTGATTGCCTGAAGCGAAGGGCCAACGGCGGAAGTCATGAGATCTCGTATCGGCTGTGTCACGTAGTCACGGTGATCTCTGGAATCGAGAAGATGCGATCCGTGCAGGGGAAAAGATATCAATAACAAGAGTAAATCTAAGAAATCTTGTTCGATTTAGTGCCGCAAAGACTTCTGTTATTGTAGACATATTGTTTTTAGCACACAAAACAGGCTCGGTAAAATGACTCAACAACTGAAACGATTTTGGTTAGCTTTCTTTATCGGATTTCTCATTTTTCTTTTTTGCTTTGTTGGAGTCTTGCATATGGTCGTATTTTATGAATCGACTCCGCACGTGTATAACATAATTACATCTAGCAAGAAGGTCGGTTCCTTAGAAAATGCACGTGACCATCTAGGCGATTGGCCCGTTTGTCTAAAGTCGATTAGAGTTACATTGAACAGTCCGGAAAGTGCGTTTCAAGACTATGTCGAAGCGACGACTTCTTTCACTAAGCGAGATTCAAAAGGATTCGCCAGCAATAAACTTGCGCCTGAAGAAAGTCTAGAAGATTTCAGTTTCAAAGACTGCGAATTTTCGTTTGCAATGGTGGGAGATACGATTGCCGGTCAAAAAGCACGTAGTGCTCTTTTAGACCAAACTGGAACTCGCCCTGTGACGGTGACATTAGGCGAGGTTGGAAAGCCCATTGCAACGGACGAAGGGACGGTCTACGTTTTAGAGAACATGGGCATGGCAGGTCCTAGAAAATCTCTATACAGCACCGAACATGGTTCAGCGGTAATTTATCCTGTAGGATACAAAATTAGCTTTTATGAGTTTCGGGTAACCTTTCGTATTAGCCGCGAAGCATTGGTTCCAGGGTCGAAGGTTGAGCCTCTACCGGCGGAACATCGAATTCTAGAAAGTTGGAGTGTTGAGCAGGTTCCAGGCGATATTCACGTGACTTCCCGAGGAAACTTAATAGTGTCGCGAGAGATACGGTCAGACACTGATGTTATTGATTTGATCGTTGAGGATTTGTCTCTCAAGAAATTGTACACGGTTTTGCTTGTTGTCTTTTCTACAGGACTTGGAGTCGCGTTAGCCACAATGGTTGAGGCGAGTTTCAGACTGATTGCACGTGACTAGGTCGCAGTAGCCATATTGTCCATTGTGGGTCATTCACGACGCCTCTCGACAGTCGGCTATTGGCGAAATGCGGCTATTTCGTTCGTCCGGCTAGAGAAAGTGAGCCGACGGCTGGCGACAATAGAAAGTGCATACATTTATGGTGCCCTCAATTGCTGACATCGTCGGTCGCCAAATTCATCCGTTCAACGGGGCCTTGGCAATAGCTGCTTCTTGGTCATTGGACCTAACGAATACCGCCCGCGCTGTGGTACAGGCGGGCGGCTGAGTATCTTAGATCCGTCGTCGCGGATTAGCGCATCCCGCTTGGCCGAAGCGCAGAAGCCTTGCGCGACATGACTTCGTCGACACTTGCTGTAGACCAAACAGTACCGGCTATTGTCTCGACTGCGGACTGGAAGTCGTGATTGAGCTGCCCACCATTCTCACGGAGCTGGTCGGCGCGCTCCTTGGAAATCGGCTCAGCGCCGACAATGTTGCGGGCAATCACCCACCTCTCAGGAGCGAGTTCAACGAGAGCAACCTGTTTTGCGAAGTCTTCGACCGGATTACGCGCCCTCTTTTCTTTGCCAGTCGCCAGGATGATCCGTGTCTGAAATCCAGACGCATCTATCCTTAGGTTCGTGGCCATGCGCTCTCTGTCCTGATCGGACATCCGGTCGAGGCGGCGAACCATGTCTGTCGCGATTTGTTTGGTGTCGTTATATTTGATTGAATTACTCATAACATTTCTCCTTTTTAAAAATTGAGTATTTGCAATGAGATGAATATATTCCCATTTCTGAATATTTGTCAATATATTCCTAGCTTAGCAAAACGGAGGCGTTATATAGAGATCTGATTTCGATATTATTGATTTGGAGCAAAGTCCGGAGTCGCGCGTATGGATTGCATTGGCGATGAAATAGAAGCAGCCCCGAATGCGTTCTTCAATTCGGGTCGAGGGCTGTGCTCGTACCCAGGCATCTGTTGGGCGACGGCCCCAGGCGCACTCTTCGAGGTCGGCTTCAAGGTCATCCAACTCCTGCTGGGTCAGATCTTCGTCGCCCGCCCGTTCGCGGGCTTGGTCGAGCTTGTTCTGGAATTCGAGAATCTCTTTCCGGTCACGCTCCAGAGCGGATTTTTCCTTCGTAAGATCGCGGAAGGCCTCCCAACGTGGAAGATCATCCGGTATTTGATCAGGATGAACGATGCCCTCAGGGACAGTGGCGCCAAGCTCGTCAAAAACCTTACGCCCATCGAGCGTCTTAAACACCCGGCGTCCATCCTTAATCACATACGCCCGCTCCAACATGTGGTCTATCTGCGCTTGCACGGCGTCAAGCAGTTGGTCGTTTTCAAGGAGTGCTTTGACCGTTGCCTCATCGTAAGTATCGAGTTTGACTTGGAAAGCTTCCAGTTGGGCGGGATCGGCCAGAATTGTCGCGGCAGCCAATTCCATCAGCGCATCATCTGCGCTCTGATCCATCTCGTCGCGGCGTTGCTTATTTTCTTTGGCCGCAATGAACCACTTCCGGCGCTCGACGTCCTTATCGAGTCTCGCCTTCTGTCTCATCCGAAAATGGTCCGCTGCGCGCATCATTCTACCAACCGCACTCCTTTTTTATCAGAACAAACAGGATAGATTCGGCAGCTTTCTCCGGGTTTCGACGCATCAGCTGTTCTATCTGTCCTGAACTTTTTCCGACATCGTCGTAGAACCACTTGCGGATGCAGACGACTGCCTCGCTGGATGGCTTATCTTTGATCCAGCGTGCTTGGCGCAGTCCGTCGACAACTCCGGCCAAATAGGCCTGCCGTTCACTGGGCTTCATTTTCTCGAGGAGATCGCTTGAAGAAAATGCATTTGCATGAATTGGAAACATACCAAGCGAAATTGACGCAATCGTTGCTAACAGAATTTGCTGTCGGATTTTACGTGATCTTAGTTCTTTCTGACCGCGCATAAACGATCAGTTTTGCAAAGTTTGCATCGACATTCTTGAATTTGCTATAATTATTCCAGAAGAAAGCAATATCAGTAGGTTGGCAGTTTCGCTGGCCGTTGAAACGGACATGTTTTCTAAAATGAGGAAAGGGATCGTTTATGTAGCAGCGAAACCACAAGGAAGCGGGGCAGAAATGAATAAAAACAAGAAGTTAGGCTATGTGCGCGTCAGCACACGGGAACAATGCCCTGACAGACAGATCGATGCCTTGAGGCCCTTGTGCGATGAGCTCCATATCGAGACCTATTCGGCGGCCACCGCCCGTAGGCCCGTCTTTGAGCATGTACTCCAGGCGTTGAGGGCCGGGGACACACTTGTTGTCTGGGACCTCGACCGCGCATTCCGCTCAACGATTGATGCTTTGACTATTGAAGGAAAGCTGCGCGAGCGCGGCATAGGCTTTCAGGTCGTCACACTCGGCTTCGATACCGGCACAGACGACGGCAAACTGTTCTATACAATCATCGCTGCCTTCGCCGAGCACGAACGCAGCCGCCTGTCCCGCCGCACGAAGGAAGGGCTGGAAGCCGCGCGACGCAAAGGCAAACGGATTGGGCGTAGGCCCAAGATTTCAGACAGGCAGGTTCGGATCGTCAAAGGTAAGATTGAGTCCGGCGCGTATTCGGTGGAAGAGGCCGCAGCTCTTTACGGCGTCAATCCTTGGACGATCACGCGAAGGATCAGAGCGCTTGATGAGGCACTCGAAAAGGTCTGAGCGAGCTCAACCTCAATCTGAGCGTTTTTCCCGCCCGTGCCAAACACGGATCACGACAACGCAGTCCTTATCCTCATCAATCCGGTAGCGCAGAACGTAAGCACTCTTGCCGAATGGAATGAAGAGTTCGCGATACGGCGTACGCCCCTCCATGGAAAGCCCGATCATCGGAGATTGCAACAACAGCTCGATCCCTTCATCAAGGGCAAGCATGGCTTTTTGAGCAGCGAGCGGGTTGAGAGCGAGCAGGAAATCGTAGAGCCGCTCAATGTCGGCTTCTGCCTCCGGCAGGAAGACGACATTCACTGGCGGGAAGCCTTTTGAGCGGCGCTTGCCGCGAGATTTTGAAGCTTCGTCCGAACGCTCTGGTAGGGAACGCTCTGGCCGGTTGAAACGTATCTCTGCCACCGCTCTTCATCTTCAACGATTTCGCTGGCAAGGCGCTCTTGCGCGTCAGCATGGCTGCGCAGAATATCGAGCGCCAACGCATCGACGCTCTGCCCTGTGCGCGCAGCAAGCGCTGCGAGTTTTGCCTCAAGATCGGCGTCCAAAGTCAGTGTCTTTGAGTGCTCTGTCATAGCTTCAGTATACCAGAACCGTTCCTGTCTTTGGAAGGACTATATGTGCAGGGTTCAGACCGCCCGAGAGTTAAGAGAACGGCTGGCAGAACTTGTTCTGCCAGCCGATTTGCAAGGAACAACCGCATTTGGCTTACGCTGCTTTCTTTTCTGTCTCTCCGTCCGATTTCGGCTGAACGGTAGAGCCTGCGAATATTGCGGCGCGGTCGACAGCGGCAATCCCGCCTTTGTCCGTGTAGGCCTGCATGGGGAAGCGAAAATATCTCGGGCTCCAGTCGTTGCCTTTCGCCTTAATGGCATTACGCAAGACGGCTTTCTGCACCTTGGCGGTATCGCTGATGTGGCTAGCGGCTTTGCGCTTGTCCGTGACTTCTTCGAGCGCCGCGTTGATCGCCTGTTTGTCCTTGAGAAGATCGAAGAACACGTCACCAGCTTGATGTACCTCTGTCAGATCGGGTTTTAGCTCCTCACCAAGCCATTCCACAAGAGCGCTGCCACATGATAGGCATTCGGCGACAACAAACGTAAAAACCCGCATGACCGCTTCATCATCAAGCTGCATGAGCGCTGCCAGTACTGTGGCCAAGTCATGGGATTTGCCCCAGTCGTCCTTGGTCGGGACGAGCGTCCCTTCGCCTTCCAGCCCAAGGAGTTCGAGGATTGCTCCGCGCTCGGTTGCAAACTGCTTTTCAGCTTCGTTCTCTGAGAGGCTGTCTTCGATTGCTTCGGTATTTGCTTTTTGCCTGTCGGCTTGGACGTCCCAGAGGTCGGAGCCTGCAATGATCTGAGCGGTTGCGATTCGTAGCGCTAACATTTGGTGATCAAAAAGCTTGGCTTTCACGGCGGCATGGCGGTGTAGATCGAGATAGTTTTGCATCGTCTTGGTCAGTTCGCATTTGGTCGGCTTGCTGTCCGCACCGCCTTGCAAAGCCTTTTCGCGGCGCTTGGCTTCTGCCTTGGTGACAAAGCCTTCATGGCATGTGACGGCTCCGTCCGTGCTGATTTCGACAAAAACTTCGCCGCCATCTTTCTTTGTAGCTTCGACATGTTCCCATGAACTCCACCATGTTCCGAGATCAAGGATGGTGACATTGCTCCATCCCTTGACGAGATAATCTTCTTGCAGTCTGGCGATCTCAGCGTTCTGGAGTTCCCAGAACTTCGCGGCATCATCAAAATAGCGGTGATCGCCAAAAAGGTCTGTGATGATCGCGCCTTGATAGTTTTCGAGAGCGAAGAGCGCGTGGTCGGTGGGGATGTTGTCGCCACCCAGAAGCCAGCGCTTGAGCGCATGGCCTGTCGGAACGTGGGCGTCTCCATCTTTGAAGAGCGCCCACCATTCCCTTTGTTTGGCAAGCGGCGCGAGTGTCAAAGCGCGAAGACTTCGCGGATCGATCTTTTCCTTGCGGTAGGCGCTGAGAATGGGCGGGTGCAGCCGTGCAATGGCAAGGCGCTGTTTGACCAGTCTTTCGCTCACGCCAAAGCGGTGCGCGATGTCTTCGATTTCAAGCCCTGTGCTCGCAAGCGCCGAGAAAGCCTTGTACTGGTCGATTTCATCCATGGGCAAACGGGCGATGTTTTCGGCAAGGGACGCTTCGATTGCTAGAGCATCGTCTCCATCTTCCATGACCATGCAAGGCACAGGCTCGATAGCTGCGTTTTCAGCAATCTTTGAAAGCGCATGATATCGGCGCTGACCAGCGATGATTTCAAAAGTCGGTGCCATGCTCTCTTCAAAGCCGCGGCGTACAAGAAGCGGTTGAAGCAGTCCGAGCGTTTCGATACTGAGGACGAGGTCATCGACCTGCTTAGCACCGAACTTGCGAACATTGGTTTTGGAGACTTCGAGCTGTTCGAGGTGGATGTGTTTGAGTTTCATTGGTTTCTTCCTTTCAAAATGGGTTGGTCTAAAAAAGTGATACGCAAGTGGTTGCGGCGCGGGGGTTCACCCGCACCGATAGATGATGCTTTCTCCAGCAACGGTGGTTTCGCTGTAATCGGCTGAAAGGTCTCGGGCGAGAGCGTCATAGTCGAAATAAAACCGAAGCCGTTCGGGGATATCGCCAAGAAGCCCGTCTTCGACGAACTGCTCGGCAAGCTCTTTCAGTCCGCCGATATGGTAGAATTCAATGTCAAAATCGTTCGGATCGACGGTGTCTGGATCGAAGCTGTAGCCGCACTCACCGACTGCGATGATGAAGGTGGTCTTTTGGAAGTCGTCCCACGTTTCGGCAGCAGTAAAGAAAGCTCCGAAATTGCATTGGTTCAAGTTCCACGCCTTGGCGAGATCGGTCTCGATAGCCTCGCCATCGATAAACTGGATTTCGAATTCCTCGACTGGCTGACCGAAGCGGTCTTTGAGGAGGGACGCGGCGGCGCGATACTCAGCGGCGCTTTTGAAATAAAAGCCGTTCGCGTCGATGTTGTAGGGCTGTGCAAATAAAATGAGTGTCATGGATGGCCTCGCTTTCGGGTGAGTGGGTTCCCGCAAGGCTCTTCTCAAATCGAATGAGAACACCCCGCGCATGAACCCTTGCCCAGCGGCGAGCGTCCAAATCCTTGGCAACAAAAAAAGCCGTCACCGCCTTAGTCGGTGACGACCGCAATCATTTGGACCTCGCATCAAACACCGCCGATGGGTCAACGGCTTTTGTGGGGGACCGTCTAGACGGACTTGGCGATCAGGCCGACCGCAGCATCGAAAAAATGCCGGTCTGATCGCCATAGCCTGTCTGACGGGAAAAAGCCATTGACCCACAGCCCGTCAGGGCGTCGAGCGGTTTTGATGTAAGCTGGACTATGGGTTCCATGCCCGGACAATCCGGGCATGAACAAACAAAGCGCGCGGCACGCGCACGGTAATCACTTCCGTCAGCGATCGAAGCCGAATGGCCGAGACATGCACGCGAGTGCGCAGGCTCGGTTCACGAGAGCGCGGCCCGCCTGCCCTGCGGGCGGGGACGGCAGTGTCACGCACAGCAAGAAATGCTAGACTGATAATCGGAATTCTATTGAAATAGCAGGATCACGACTCCTACTCGCAAAGGTATTATTTCGGTCGATTGCGCATATATTCGACGACATCAGCTGCACAAACAATCATATCTTGCAAGGAATACAACCGCTTCATTGTTACATTGGAATTCATGGAGATTGTTCCGGATACGCCTTGCGAAAAGAAAACATAAGCGCCGTCCTGCTGCTCATGCCACCCGCCAATTATCGTACCATGAAACATCATATCGATACGGTAATGATTATACTGGTCCGCAGTCAGCTGGACTGAGAACTCCGGACAAGCGTTTCTTTCAAGTGCACTGGCGATCCCCTCAGCATAGTGCTTTGCGTAATTGTTGCGCCGCTGCAGTGTTTTTTGAGCCTCCGCTTCGGCGGCGGCGCGTTCTTTGGCGCGTTGATCAAGTCTGTCCTTAAATGGATCAGCATCCATATCAGTTTCTCCGGGCAAGATCTGGATAAGGAATTCGGACGCTTGACAAGGCGAATCAAGAACATATTAGCACTCTTGATTTGAGAGTGCCAGGACGCTTTGGAAATAGTGCAAAGAGTGCATGGTTTGTGTCTCCTAATGCCGTGGAGCGAAACCAAAGTGATCGCCGGAAATTAAGCTTGGCAGCCGTGGAACAAAGACAAGAGCAACTGACAATGTCTTTCCTCACAAGAACTTCGGAACTCCCCGATTTCGCGCGGCATGAAGCCGCACGACGTAGGAAATATACCAAAGAAATTACTCTCGCAGACCGAGAGGAAAGGGTCAGATACCGGCTATCGCGACCGACCTCGGTCGGAGAGGACGACGGCTATGTCCGACGAACAGAGTTCTTTGGATGGTTGGTATCAGGAAGAAAGAGAATAGGAGCGTTCGAGCTTCGAGCGTATGACGCTGTCGGCTGCTTCAACAACCATGAATTTCTGGAGATCATGGACCTCGATGAGGAATTTGAAGCAAGACTGTCCAGAGTTATTTGTGATTGCTGGAACGACGTCCCCGAAAGTTTGTCTGTTTATGGACCGATTGTAGATTTCAGGTCTGCTTGGATAAGCCCTGACGCGTCAAATCGAAAGTTGTTCAGCTTAGCTGGTAACGCGATCTTGGGCACGGTTTTCTCGGATTGTAGCTGCGTTATCATGAAAGCTTTTCCGCTCGAGTATCAAGGTGAGGCGCCTGATGGCTCACCACTTGAGAATCGCTTGCAACTCCGGCAATTGGCGATGGTCCGTTATTACCGGCGGGTTTTCGGCGTCGAACCACTACCTGGTGCTTACGGCAGCGAATTCTGGTTGTGGCGACGTGGAGAAATTGACATTGATCCACCCATTGCAGGTCCCAGAAAGGGCAAGGCAATACAAAGGAGCTGAAGATTCGTTTCCTGTGGTGAGACGGAGGTGCTCGGAGCAGCCGACTTAGCCTCAGAGCAAGAATTTGGGTGAAGTGCGAGATGGCGACGCGAGACTCAATGATTGAGGACGCATTAGATGCTGCAATCGCAGAGATCGCTCAAGCGAGCAACGAACCTTTTCCGTTTGAACTTCAACTAATCACATACACAGACCCAGAACTCTGGGCCATGGTCCGCCCGGAGGAGAATGGCTACGCGATCCATTGTAACACCGGGACAGAACAAAGCATCCAGAAGCTATGGAGCGACGTGCTGATTCACGATGTTCTGAAAGGGGCGGATGGCGCATACGTTGCGCCACTCCAAGTCGACGACGCACCCAAAACGCTGGCGCAAGTGTCGCTCACCTGGCTAATGATGCATGAGCTGATGCACATTGCCATGGGCCATTTCGACCTCATCGTCGAAGCGGAGATCGTCGGCCTGTCATCGTCCCGTTCAACCCCTTCCCCTCATACGGATCTTGCAGCGCAGCTTGGCTGTGATCCCGTGCTCATCCGGCATTGTCTGGAGATGCAGGCCGACTGGCAGGCCGGTCAATTGGTACTTGACGCGGCGAAGGCTAACAACTTTACCGCGCTGCGCATTCGGGCAGTCTCAATCATGGCTGTGGTGCTGTTAATTGAGCGGGGCAACATGCAGGCAGGCACGCTTGGCCGCGACCACCCAAGCGCGATGGCGCGGTTCTTTACGCTGATGGCCGGGCTGTTTCAGCGCTGGATGTATGAGCGCGGAAATATCAAGAGCGACGCTGAGACCGCACGGGTGGAACTCAGCGAAACGCCCACAGAAGAAGAGCTCAAAGCTTACTTCGACGGGCTTGTCAGGCCGGTGGTGAACGATGTGATCGTGATTGCCACGGCGCTCGAGTTGACAGACTTGATTGCGGATTTACGCGGGGACGCCGCGCTGATCCGGGACATTTTCACGGCGCAATATGGCGAGGATCTTTCCGAAGATAGCTTTGGCTCAAAGGGTGGCAAAGAATGGTCCCGACTGATCGTCCTCAATGAGCAGATCATGCAAGCGAGCGGCATGCGCAGTGAGGATCAGGACTAAACAATCTGGAAGGGCAGCCGCCACACGAGAGCTTCCTCATCATCGGCAAGCGCCTCGCCAATGGCATCGAGCACGGCTGGTGGAACTGACTGACGTTCCCGGATCCGGCGCAGAAGCTCGAAGGGGTCTGGGCCGGGTACAAGCGCGAGGACGAACTCATACGGGCCGGTGTCATTTGCTTCGGAGAGATAATCGATTTTGCCTGTGTCCGGATGGAGGGGGAGCGATCGTTCGCCGGGCGTCACGGAAATGACCGGAGATTTGCCGATCAGCGGTAACCGATACCATGCGCCGTTGTAGCTTTGGAGCGCGCCAAGCGTTCCGGGCTTCGGACAATCGAGATGAAGATAGAAATCCTGACCCAGTTTGATTTTGGGCGCTGAGCGCAGCCGCGTCAGTCCAACGATCTCAAATCCCTTGCCGCGACGAACGGCAAGGCGGCATCCATCTTCTCGCGCGTGATCTTCAAGTAGAGCTTGCCATTTGGAGCCTGCCGGCCCGCCGCTCATTTCCTCGATTGCCTCATCGACGCGCGCTGCGGCGTCCGGCTTATTGGACCGAAGCCATTTATAAAATTGAAACGCGTTTTTACAGGAGTACTTTCCAGAACGCAGCGTTTTTGCGTACTCGCTGCTGAACTCGCAGCCGAGAATTTCAAAGCATAGAGCTTCTATGGAGGCGTTCTTCCGGTCAGCGACGTCTTTAAGCTGCCGGTAAAGGATTTGGCGCTCTTCAATAGTTGCCTTGAGCCAATCAATCGGCATCCAGCCCCTCCCAAAAATTGCGTGTTTTCTACCCTTTTTGCGCGAGATTTCCGCGCGCGCGTCCACCTAGCCTTTTGGACATCGTCAACGACCTGAAGAAAGAGGTCTTCGCATGTCCGAAACTGCCACAGTGGCCGATAGAACCGGCGCCGTCAGCCCCTCAATCGTACGACCGAATGAGATCCAGCCGACGGTCGAAGCCTACTCGGATTTCTTGACGGCGTTCGGCTGGTTCAATGACACGCTGTTCAATGGCGCGCTGTCTCAGCCCTTGATCACACTGGCGCGCAAGCCGCGCATGCTTGGTGCGTTCTGCCCGAACAGGTTCAAGAGCCAAACCGGCGAACTGTGTCACGAGATCATTCTCAATCCATTTTATCTACGCCAGAAAGGTGACCTCGATACGCTCTCCACGCTCGTGCACGAAATGGCGCATCAGTGGCGCGAGGACTTCTGCCCGGGCGGTACACCCTCAAACGGTTACCACGACGCGCTTTGGGCAACGCGCATGGAAGAGATTGGCTTGATCCCTTCTGTTACGGGCGCTCCGGGAGGGCGGCGCGTCGGGCCGAAAGTCAGCCACTTTATTGAAGCAGGCGGTCCGTTTGAACAAGCCGCACAGCGTCTGTTCGCAACAGGTTTTTCGATCCGATGGGCTGACCGCGTCGAAGCTGATACGGCAGAGGCAGGGCTTCGTTCTTCATCTCGTGGTGGCTCCCGGCGCAGCGGGGCGCGCAAGAAACCCAAAGACCGCGTGAAGTTCTCCTGTCCCAAGTGCCGGCAGAACGCATGGGCGCGTCCATCCGCCCTTCTCAAATGCACGCCTTGCGATGCCCCTCTCGTGCCACCCGAAAATGAAACCCCGACCGGAGAAGCGCCATGAGCCCGCGTTACACGACCAAGTTCGAGCGGCCAATCCAGGACCTGTCAAAACCAAACAGCCCGGCAAAACCTCCCGTGCGGTTGCCGCCCAAAAATCGCTTTGATTTCAAGGATTACGCGCTTCCGTGCTTTGCGCTGGCGACGGGCGCGATGGTTGGTCTATCGGCGCCTCAGCTGATTGAGCCTGTCGGCTGGAGCGGCTGGCTCAAGATCGGAGTATTCACAGCGGGCGCTGGACTTGTCTCTTATGTCGTCAACCGCCATGCGGTTGAAGACGGCGCCGAACTGGCGTCTCGCGGGTTTCTGTGGGCCGGTTTTGTCAGCGTTTCGTCTGTGTTGATTGTCGGCGGAGGCTTATTTGCTTCGACCTATGCGGGCTTGACGATTGACCGCGTCAACGACCTGAAGTTGCAAAAGAACGGGCAGGCACTCGCGGTCTATATCGAAAACGTTCATAGCGGCGCGGCGCGCTTGAGCAGCATTGCGCCTCCTTTGCAGGCTGCCGCTTCTGACATCGATTTGCATCTGGCTTGCGAACTGGATGAAAGCTGTCTGTCTGGTCGCGGCAACGGTGGACGTGGACGCGTTACGCGCGCACTCGAACCGGTTGCCAAGCGCGCCCATGAGATCGCCGCACAGATTGCGCAAAGTGGTGAAACCCGAAACGTATCGCTCACACGCATCAACCGGCTGGTTGGCAACTACCAACTGGTGGCAGGCGATGAAGCGCTTTCAAGAAAAGACAAGCGCCAAAAGCTCTCTAGGCACGATTCCGAGATCAAGCAGGAAGCCGCCTCGCTCAAAGAGCTGCTGCCTGTCTCGATGGTCAAAGCCTACGCCGATGAGCTTTCAAAGGGCTTGTCGATCGACGGACGGCCTGAAGCAACCCGCAATGTGAGCGCCTTGCTCGGCCGTCATGGGGCCGCTTTGAGCGCCAGCCTCGACGCTATGCCGGAGGCAAAATCAACTGCACCTTCGTTCCCGGACAAGGCCGGTGTCTCGGCAACATTTTCTTATATCGGCCACTTCATTCCGATTGCGGCTCTGACCGCCGTCATCGAGCTCATCATGCCTTTGACGCTGTGGGTTTACGTGCTGCTTGGCCATGTCTGGCGGCACTACCGCGACGATCCGCCTTCGCCATCGAACCGATCCGCTCCCCCACCAATCGCAAGCCATGGAGGCCACAATGTCCATTGATCAGAACCTTCTGAATTCAGGCGGCGGAATTGTCGTCGCAGGTCTCTTGTACGCAGGTGCTTCGATGTACGTGACAGGTCCTCTCGTCATGGAGCGCATGGCCGAAAAATCTGGTTGGCTTGCCCGCTGCGAAGCACGCGTTGAAACCGAACTCAAGGCGAGAAAGTCCTCCACCGCTCAAACGCCCGAGATCAGCTGCGAAGACATTTTGGACAGTCTCGACCCTGAAGTCGTTCAACTGATCCGGATCTTCGGCGGTGAAATCGCCTGCCAAATGATCGATGCTCAAAACCGAGCCCGCCGCAGCGCTGAAAAGCTCAAATCCCTGGCGCTCGATGCCGCACTCTCGAACAAGGGTGCAGCTTGTTCTTGTGCCTTATCGGAAGTGAGCGAAGCCAAGCGTGGATCGTTTGCGATTTATGCCGGATCTGCAAGGACAATCCGCCCGACGTCGATCGGCAACCTGGACGGTGCCCTTGAAGGCGCTTTGGCCACACCTCAATGCGCAGCATTGTTCAAGGCCGGAGGTGCGTCATGATCTTCGGACACGTTGAAGTCTCAGACGGCGCGGTCAGCACGCACCGGGATTCCTATCTCCTGAAGAACCTCACGGTTGTGAGTGTGCGGCGCCCCTTCTTTGCAGGCAGCCTGCTGGCAGCGGCCGGAGCACTTGGCTTTGCCGCTGCCTTTGCCGACTTGCTTTATCTTTTCGAAATCGCCTGCCTGACGGGCTTTGCCGTCCTTGCCATGCTTGGCGGCCATACGGTGGCTCAGCTGAAACTGCTCTCGCGCGAGACCAAAGGCACCGAACTGGCTGATGCGGTTTGGGGCACCTACAGCGCCTTGCAAAGGGAACGTCTCAAGATCGCAGGCGCTCTGCGCGAAGATAAGCTCGGAGGGCCTGAGTCATGAGTGCCCTGACCCGGTCGTTCGGAACAATTGTTTCGATCAACGCGCATTTGCTTGGCGCCGTCCTTTATGGCTGGCTCGCTTATGTGCTTTGGCCAACAGACATCATCTGGTGGGGCTTTGGCTTCATCAGCATGATCTGCGGCTTTGGCTCTGGCCTTGCTCTGATCGAAGCGCTCAAAAAGATGACAGCGCTTTATGTGCGCGACCGGGCGCTTGCGTCCTACCGGGCGCAGGCCAAATCGCAAACGAATGCTGAACTTGCTTCCAACGACGCTCTTCGCAAAGCGGGGGTGATCGATGGTTAAACCTCAAACCATCACCGGAAAACCCGGCCGTCGGTTGCTTGGCCTGACCATGGACCGGCATCCGATCTTTGAGCCCAAGCCTTGCCATTCGCTTTTGTTGTCGGCGGCGGGCGGCGGCAAGACGACTTACGGCGCGGTGCCTTGGCTTCAATCGATGCTGGCCGATGAAAAGCGCACCATCATCATCACTGACGTCAAGGATGGTGAGATGGCGGCGCAGTGCGCCAAGATGTGCACCGAGTATGGCCGCAAAGTCGCGCTCATCGACGACTTCAAGATTTTTGACATCGACCACCCGGCCCGCATCGATCTCAACCCTTATGGCGGCATTGTAACCGCGCATGAAAGCCAGAACGGCGAGCTGGTCTTTGCCACCGACAACGCCAACCATGCGATTATCGAGGAACCTCCGCGCGATCAGCGAAATGCGTATTGGCGCAACGAGCCGCGCACGCTCGCCGAGTTCGTCCAACTTTCGATTCTAAGGCGCGGCGGCATCAAGGCCTATCCGGGCGCGGTCTGGACCATTCTTTCCGATCCGAAACTTTTCAACGCGGCCGTTGAAATCGACAAGAACAGTAATGACCGCGCCTTGTCGGCGCTTGCGCATCATGCTTCAGAGATGCAGCTCAACAAGGAGCACTTCTCCCAGCATCGCGGCGCAATTTTGAAAGCGCTGAGAATCTTTTCAGCAGGAAGCCCGCTTTATGGCGCAGGCGCTTGGTCGGACAAGACCCACCGCGAGCTTTTGGAAGAGCACTACGTCGTTTTCATCGTCGGCCCGCAGCGCCACATGGAACGGCTTGGTCCTTATTTTGCGCTTCACCTTCAATCCTTCATGGAAGCGTTGCTATCGACCAAAGGGCTGACGGTTGATTTCATCCTCGATGAGTTCACCAACGCGCCGCTGAAAGAACTTGTCGCGCGGCTCACCACCATGCGCGCCTAGGGCGGTAATGTCCACATGGTGGCGCAGTCGCGCTCGGAGATCGAGCGCAAGTACGGCGATAAAGAAACGCTGACCATCGAAGAAAACGCCATTGTGAAGCAATGGTTCGCGTTTTCGTCCTTCACAGAGGCAGAACGGGTTTCGAAGGCGATCGGCGATGCGCTGCATCTGGCTGAAAGCATGGGGCTTCAGTCGAGCAGCAACGAATTTAGCGGCAATTTCACAAAGGTGCGCGAGAGGCTTTTTACGCCTGAAGCTTTGATGCGCATGCCGCCTGATGAGCAGATCATCCATATCAAGGATGTCGGGTTCATCCACGCCAGGAAGCTGCGGCAAAACCAGATCGCGCCTTACTGCTTTGATCTCGAAGACAACCCGCTTGAAGGCGCGCGCCTGCCGCCCGAACCGCTGATCACGATTCCCTCACCGCCCACAGAAACGACGGAGCAAGCCCCATGAACACGGTCTGGTTTTTCCGGCCCTCTTATCTCGTCTGGATCGCAGTGCCGCTGTTGGTCTTCGGGGCATATCAGATCTACGGGCTACCCCATCTCCGGTGGATCTACACGTGGCGCGATGACGGTCAGGGCTACAAGCCTTTCGCTGACAGGTACTACCTGCGCTGCACCTATTTGGGATTCACGCAGAGCTTCGAAGTTGAGCCTCCGGAAGGCGGGCGCTGCCCGATAATTCGCTTTGCAAAAGACGGCGTTGGCAAGCCGCTCAAATGGTGAGGGAGTAGTCTCATGCAGAACGACATCGACCCAATTTCCGAACTCAATCAATCGTTCCATTTGGCAGGTCTGCGCATGCAGGCAGACATGAAGCTCAAAGGTGAAGACCGGCGAGAAGCGATCGCTATCATCCGCGACTTCGACAAGGTCAGGGGCGAAGAAGAGCGGCTTTATCATCTGGAGTATCAGGACCGTGTCAATGGCGCCATGAAGGCGCTGATCGACGAAGCCGGCGCCAAAGACAGGTCGTTCAAGCCGGGCTTTGCTGGCCATGACCGCTTCGATCAATCAAGCCTTCAAATGAGGGCCGAACGCCGCGTGCGCCATGCCCACCGGGCCGCCATGTCTCTGCTTGATCAGCAAGAAACACACGCGCTGGAAGAGATCGCTAAGCGGCCCGATGAAGCTGCATTCAAGAAAACACACCCGAGCGAAAATCGTGGCCGACGCGAGGCTGGAAAAATCCCACCGCCCGTCCGCCGGCGCTCGCGCGACTGATCATCCCACCCCAGTAGCCAAAGGAGTATGACCCATGACCACAGACCGCCAACCTGACACGCAACCGCAAGCGAACGGCCGATCGGATTTTCCGTTCGCGGGCCTCAAAGATCCTTCAGACCAATCGAAGTCAAACACCGAGCAAAGCCGTTTGGCCGAAGCCCGCGAAAGCTATGCCGGGCGGCTTCTGACAAATGCCCAGTTCGATGAAGCGATTGCCATCACCCATATTCTGGAGCGCGAGATCTATAAGAGCGGCGCCTTCAAGGACAAGCTCCGCGATTACGCCTATGCCATGGCCCGGTCAGAGAACATGGATGCGCGCAAACTGGAAGGTTCGCTGAGAGATCTTTTCCGCGAGCGTACTGGGCGCACCATGAACCAGATGCGCGAAGATCTGAAAGCCCGCGAGGAACGCCAACCTGAAGGCAGCCAGGACAAGGCGCTGCTAGCAGCCCACGCCATCGAGGTCCGCATGGCCGAAGGCGACAAGGTCACGTTCAACCGAGCCGTTGCCGAACAGGCCCAAAACCTCGCCGATGAATTCGGTGTCACTGACGTCCATGCAAGATCAATGATGATGGACGCCTTTAAGGCGGGTCAAGGAGAAGACGGTATCAGCTGGCGCGACTGGGGCGATACGCTTGATGCGCAGTTCTACCGCCCTCAGATTGAAGCTGAGAAGGAAGCCCGTGCACAGGCTAAAGAACAGCAGCTTGACGGCAATGCGCCGGTTCGAAGCATGCGCCGGAGATAGAGAAAAAACAATGCGGCCTTTGTTTTCATAAAACGGGAACAAAGGCCGTAATGACCAAATGTTCACATTTTGTTCTTGCATTAGGTAGGAATAATATCCTATGATGATTTCTTTTTGTCTGGAAAAGAAAGGAGGCCAAAAATGAAAAACGAACAAGAAAAAGAAACTCAGCCTCCGGTTGCTGCGGACAGGCCGAAAAGGGCTGTCTTGCAAGTGGACTACGCCCGCTATGAGGCTTATTTGGCGGATGCTGATATGAGCGAAGAGGAGAAACGCGAGTTTCTCGATTCGCTTTGGGAGATCATCTGCAATTTCGTTTCTTTAGGTTATGGCGTGCATCCGATTCAGGAAGCCCAGAATAATCGGGAAGGAAATAAAAAGAGCATTTCAAGTCCATCGGCCAAAATGCTAGTCTCATCTGATCCAAAAACAATAAGAACAAGCAGAGGCGCGCGAAGCCGGGGCTCGGCCCGCCGCCTGGAAAGTGAGGAGTCATGAAGCTATCCAAGGAACCTGAAACGCCGCGCAGAGCGCTCATTTACTGCCGGGTGTCGAGCAAGAAGCAGAGCGCTGAAGGCAGCGGGCTTGATAGTCAAGAGCATCGCTGCCGCGAATATGCAGCCGAGCGCGGTTATCTCGTTGATGCGATCTTTCCTGACGATGTTTCAGGCGGTGGTGACTTCATGAAGCGTCCCGGCATGGTGGCACTGCTCGCTTATCTCGATGCCAAGCCGTTCGAGAACTATGTCGTTATCTTCGACGATCTGAAACGTTATGCCCGCGATACGGAGTTTCATTTGAAGCTGAAGCGGGAGATGGCGGCGCGGGGCGCTGAACGGGAATGTTTGAACTTCAAGTTCGAAAACACGCCTGAAGGCAAGTTCATCGAGACGGTGTTTGCCGCACATGGCGAGCTGGAGCGCGAGCAGAACGGTCGTCAGGTGCGCCAGAAAATGAAGGCCAGGATGCAGCAAGGTTTTTGGGTTTTTCCCAAGCCTGTCGGTTATCGCTACGCGCCTTCAAAAAAGGGCGGAAAGATATTGGTGCGGGACGAGCCTGTCGCATCGATCGTTGCCGAAGCTCTCGAGGGTTATGCAGCGGGCCGGCTCGAAACGCTCACCGAAGTCAAACGTTTCCTCGAAAGCCGGCCGGAGTTCCCAAAGAGCCCTAATGGCCAAGTAACCGTGCAATTTGTCTCCGAACTTCTGACGCGCCCACTCTATGCCGGCTACTACAGCCATGAAGCTTGGGGCATTAGTTGGCGGCAAGCGCAACATGAGCCTTTGATTTCGCTGGCAACCTACAACAAGATTCAGGAACGGCGAGAAAACGGAGCGAAAGCGCCCGCCCGCAAGGACCTGAACGAAGACTTCCCGCTGCGCGGCTTTGTCTTGTGCAATGATTGTCACGAACCGCTTACGTCTTGTTGGTCCGCAGGAAAGCGCAAGAAGTACCCATACTATTTTTGTGACACGAAAGGCTGTGATGCCTACCGCAAGTCGATTCGCCGATCTGATATCGAAGAAAAGTTTGACAGTGTGATGAGGCGGCTGGCACCCAGCAGCAAGCTCATCGATTTGGCGATAGCAATGTTCAAAGATGCCTGGGAGCAACGCGGCCGCCAGACCGAAGAGGTCTCAGCAGGGTTGAAGCGGGAACTAGCGTTAGTCGAGAAACAGATTGAGTCCCTCGTGCAGCGGGTCATGGACGCGACCTGTGCGACAGTCATAAGTGCTTATGAAGCCAAGATTGAGCGACTAGAGCGGCAGCGCGCAGAGTTCAAAGAGAGACAACAACATCTGCAACCTCCAAAAGGCAGCTTCGAAAAACTTATCGAGCACTCTTTGGTGTTCCTTACAAACCCGCACAAACTCTGGGCCTCCGGCGATCTGGCAGCCAAGCGCACGGTGCTCAGACTCGCCTTTGTGGAGCGTCTCGCCTACTGCCGGAAAACGGGTTATCGAACACCAAAAACGTCTTTTCCGTTCAAGGTGTTAGGTCAGATTCATAGGGGGGAATACGATATGGTGGAGCCGAGGGGAATCGAACCCCTGACCTCTACAATGCCATTGTAGCGCTCTCCCAACTGAGCTACGGCCCCGAACCTTGGGACAAACGGCGCACGATGAGCCGCCGTTTGAGATCGCGTTGATTAAGGTCTTGCGGACAAAACTGCAAGCCTAAATTTGCTGGCGGCCGCCAAGAAATGCGAATAGCCGCCGACGGCACTAGGTTTCGTCGCTATCGCCATCGGAAATTCCGCCGATGATGTCGGTGACGTTGCCGCCATCTTCTTCCTCGTCTTCCAGGAAGGTATCGTCATCATCGTCGTCATCGGGGATCGCATCGTCCGTTTCGATATCGGCCAGTTCGCCGTCTTCGTCTGCACTGGCGGTTTCTGCCTGTGCATCCTCCTCGGCAGGCCGCTTGGCCGGCTTTTCCTTCGGCTCTTCGATGACGGCACCAGCCGGCGCGTGGGCGATGGCGTAGGTGCTGTTGCAGATCGGGCAAATGATCGGGTCCCGGTTCAGGTCGTAGAACCGGCCGCCGCAATCGGTATTCTGACAGGTCCGCTTGGTACCGCGGGCGTCGACGGTCTCCATGAGTGTTTGAGCCTCTTAAGATTCATTATTCGAATAAAGGGATTGCAGCCGTCTGCCACAGCCGATGGCTGCTGTCAAAAATTACCGACTCTTAAATAATCGAGCAGAAGGTCGTCCGCACGGGCAACGTGCCGCCATTGACATCGGGGCCTGCAGATTGCTGTAAGTCGAGGAGCCGTCGCAGACCTGCAAGTTTGGGCTCGATTTCACCTGAGCCGACAGATATGTGAGACGACTGCCCCGCCTTTTGAACCGGCCGCCTCATCCGGCCGATAGAACTGGATTGCCGCACCGTGTCGCATGCTTCGCCCAAACCCCTCGCATCCTGCAAATCGCCAGCATTGAAGGGGCGTTTGACCGTGCCCGGGGATAAATCGATCTCGCATCGGGCGCTCTTGTTTGGGGCCTTGAGCCTTGGAACGACGAGAATAAGCGGGCTTTTGGAAGCCGAAGACGTGATCAACACGGCCAAATCGGTGACGGCCCTTGGCGCGCCGGCTGCCAAGGAAGGCGACGAATGGGTGGTCAAAGGCCGCGGCGTCGGCGGGCTCAAGCAACCTGAAGGCCCGCTCGACTTCGGCAACTCTGGAACCGGCACCCGCCTGATGATGGGCGTCTTGGCCGGCCACGACTTCACCGTCGAGATGGTGGGAGACGCTTCGTTGTCTCGCCGGCCGATGGGTCGCGTGCTTAATCCCCTGAAAACAATGGGCCTTGAGGTCGTCGCAGGCGAAGGAGACCGCTTGCCGCTGACGGTCAAAGGCCGAGCGGAACTGGTGCCGATGACCTATGAGCTGCCTGTGCCATCCGCCCAGGTGAAATCTGCCATTCTGCTGGCCGGTTTGCACGCCGAAGGCGAAACGACGGTCGTCGAAGCCGAAGCGACCCGTGATCACACCGAGCGTATGCTGCGTTTCTTCGGCGCGCAGGTAACTGCAACGCCCGATGATAAAGGCCGAACTCGGATCACGGTGACGGGCAATCCGACGCTGAACGGGCAGACCGTCCGCGTACCGGCTGACCCATCGTCAGCCGCCTTCCTCATCGCCGCCGCCGTCCTCGTGCCGGGCTCTGACGTCACAGTCGAAGGCGTGCTGATCAACCCGACCCGCACCGGTTTCTATCAAACGCTGCGTGAAATGGGCGCCGAGGTGACCTTCGAGAACGAGCGCGACCAAGGCGGAGAGCCAGTCGCAGATATCCGCGCCAAAGCGTCGACGTTGCACGGTGTCCGCGTTCCGCCCGAGCGCGCGCCCTCAATGATCGACGAATATCCCATGCTTGCTTGCGTCGCGTCGTTTGCGACCGGCGACACGGTGATGGAGGGGCTCGCTGAACTGCGCGTCAAGGAGAGCGATCGCCTAGCAGCAACGGCCGCCGGCCTCGAAGCCAACGGCGTGAAGACGAAGATCGAAGGCGATACCTTGACCGTGCACGGCACGCCCGGCGGGGTGAAAGGTGGCGGAACGGTCGAAACCCACCTCGACCACCGCATCGCGATGGCGTTCCTGATCCTGGGCCTTGCGACCGAAACCCCCGTCACCGTCGATGATACCGCGATGATCGCTACCAGCTTCCCGGAGTTCATCGGATTGATGGAGGGCCTGGGCGCAAATTTCAAGAAGCAAATCGAAAGTATTTAATATTAGGAGTTTTGCTATGCCGGCATTGAAAGAGTATCGGGTCTTTATAAGTCATTGTTGGACCCATGATGAATACTATGAGCGTGTCCGCGACATGTTAAAAGATGCAAAATATTTTCGTTGGTTAAACAAATCAATTCCTCAAGATATGCCTATCGAAACTATTTCGGACCAAAGATTAGAGAGGGAAATATCCGAGCGAATTAGTGACTCCGACGTCGTGATAATGTTTGATCATCCCGCTGCTTCAAGGCGACGTTGGATAGATCGCGAGTTGAACGTTGCCAGATATTGGAGCGTTCCAATCGTTGCCGTCAGGCCGTATGATCTTGAGAGAGGATCGCAATTGGTAAACGAACGGGCATTTTGCATGGCAGCATGGCGGACAGATTCTATAGTAAAGGCGATCCGTAGTGCCGTTCAGGATAGCGCTGAGTAATGATCATCGCTATCGACGGACCGGCCGCTTCGGGCAAAGGCACGCTGGCCCGCAGAATTGCGCAGCACTTCGGCTTTCCCTGCCTTGATACCGGCCTGCTTTACCGCGCCGTCGCCCGTGATGTGCTGGCCCGTGGCTTCCGGCTCGATGATATTTGGGCGGCCGTCTCTCTGGCCCGCTCGCTCGATCCCGCAACCCTCGAAGACGACGGTTTACGCGCCCCAGGCGTCGGCGAAGCAGCCTCGCGGGTGGCAGGAATCCCGGAAGTCCGCGCCGCTCTCCTGCAATATCAGCGCGATTTTTCCCGCAAACCGCCCGGCGCCGTCCTCGATGGCCGCGATATCGGCACGGTCGTCTGCCCGGACGCTGACATCAAGATTTTTGTAACAGCAACCCTGGAAGAGCGCGCGCGGCGCCGTTATGAAGAACGCCGCAGCCAGGGCGAGGACGTCACGTATGAAGAAATCCTGGAGCTGATCACCAATCGGGATGCGCGCGATTCCGGCCGCGGCAGTGCTCCAATGCGTCGCGCCGAAGATGCCGACTTGCTCGATACGACCAAAATGGATATAGAGACGGCATTCGACGCTGCAGTCGGATTGATCAAGAGGAAGATCAGCCAATAGGGTGCGCGGGATCACGCGGGCCCCAAATTTAGTTGGCGGCAAGAGCCCATCGCTGCAGCAACCGATTCCAAATTCCATGCCATCCGAGTGCCTTAAGCGGCGCCGTGAACAACGCTTTGCGTTCGTTCCGGGGCCCGATTGAGCATATTGGGTCCCAACCTGAAACTCTCCGCGCAGCTTGCCGGCCGCGGATTACAAACTTGGCTCAAAGGAGCAGTTTTTACGTATGTCGCAGACTGAATTGTCGAAGGAACTCAACCCAACCCAGGACGAATTTGCCGCCCTGCTCGCCGAAAGCCTTGCCAAGGAAGATGTCTACGAAGGCAGCGTCGTCTCCGGCAAGGTCGTCGGCATCGAGAAAGATCTGGCGATCATCGACGTCGGCCTCAAGATGGAAGGCCGCGTCCCACTGCGCGAATTCGGTACACCTGAAAACGATGCCGATCTGAAAGTCGGCGACGAAGTCGAAGTCTATCTCGAGCGCATCGAAAACGCCCGTGGCGAAGCCGTGCTCAGCCGCGAGAAAGCCCGCCGCGAAGAAAGCTGGAACCGTCTTGAAAAGCAGCACGAAGCTGGCGAGAAGGTCACCGGTGTCATCTTTAACCGCGTCAAAGGCGGCTTCACCGTCGATCTCGACGGCGCCGTTGCGTTCCTTCCGGGTTCGCAGGTCGATATCCGCCCCGTACGCGACATCGCTCCGCTGATGCATCAGCCGCAGCCCTTCCAGATCCTCAAGATGGATCGCCGCCGCGGCAACATCGTCGTTTCGCGCCGCTCGGTCCTCGAAGAAACCCGCGCCGAACAGCGCGCGGACATCGTCGCCCGTCTTGGCGAAGGCCAGGTTATCGACGGCGTCGTCAAGAACATCACCGATTACGGTGCGTTCATCGACTTGGGCGGCATCGACGGCCTGCTGCACGTCACTGACATGGCATGGCGCCGCGTCAACCACCCATCCGAGATCCTCAACGTTGGCGACACCGTCAAGGTGCAGATCATCCGGATCAATCCAGATACGCAGCGCATCTCGCTTGGCATGAAGCAGCTGCAGTCCGACCCATGGGAAGCCATCGAAGCCAAATACCCAATCGGCGGCCGCTTCAAGGGTACGGTGACCAACATCGCTGACTACGGCGCATTCGTTGAGCTCGAAGCCGGCGTTGAAGGCTTGATTCACGTCTCCGAAATGAGCTGGACCAAGAAGAACGTCCATCCAGGCAAGATCGTCTCGACGAGCCAGGAAGTCGAAGTTCAGATCCTCGAAGTCGACCCCAACAAGCGCCGTATCTCGCTGGGGCTCAAGCAGACCCAGGACAACCCTTGGGAAGCCTTCCTGTCCGAGCATCCGCGTGGCTCTGTCGTCGAAGGTCCGATCCGCAACATCACCGAGTTCGGTTTGTTCATCGGTCTCGATGGTGGTGTCGACGGCATGGTTCACTTGTCCGACCTCGACTGGAACCGCCCCGGCGACGAAGCCATCAAGGACTACAAGAAGGGCGACAACGTTCAGGCCGTCGTTCTCGACGTCGACAGCTCGAAAGAGCGCATCTCGCTTGGCATCAAGCAGGTTGCGGGCGATCCGGCCGAAGCCATCGGCGGCTTCCGCAAGGGCGAGACCGTCACCTGCGAAGTCGTGGCCGTCCAGGAAAACGGCATCGAGGTGAAGATCGCCGACACGGACATCACCACGTTCGTCAAGCGCTCCGACCTGTCGCGTGACCGTTCCGAGCAGCGCCCAGAGCGTTACAACGTCGGTGACAAGATCGATGCGGCCGTGATCAGCAGCGACAAGGCCGCCCGTCGCATTAACGTCTCGGTCAAGGCACTTGAAATCTCTGAAGAGAAAAAGGCCGTCGCACAGTACGGTTCGTCCGACTCTGGCGCCTCGCTGGGTGACATTCTCGGCCTTGCCATGAAGCAGCGTGAAGGCTCCGAAGACGAAAGTGCCGACGAAACTGAAGAAAAATAAGCCTTTAAGCAGTATTTTTCTGCTTCAAGACTGAACCAACAGCGCGCCGGCTCGTCTGGCGCGCTGTCTTATTTTGACCCGCATCGTTCCGTGCCGCGTCAGGATGTTGCACTGGTCTCGCCGATGTTTTGCTCGAAAGGCCCGCAATTCCGGCTGCTACAACCGCGAATTGAAGTCGGCCCGATCCTTGCCTAGCTTTTCGGTGAAATTGCACTAACGATGCCTGACGGATGCTCCGGCGCTGTCGGTCTGCATGGGAACTTTTGGGAGTTAATCGGATCATGAGCCTCGACGTCGACACCCTCCTCGATCGCCGCCGTCTGCGCCGCAAGGTAACCATTTGGCGCGCCCTGGCCGTGCTCGTCGCATTGATCGCAGTCGGGATCGCAATGACGGCTGGCGATGAGAATACCGGTCTGTTTGCTCCAAAACAGATTGCCCGGATTTCGATAACCGGCACGATCATGGAAAACCGCGAGCAACTGAAAATGCTCGAAAAGATCGAAGAAGCCGAGAACGTCGAAGCGCTCATCGTTTACGTCAACAGCCCTGGCGGCACCACGACCGGCGGCGAAGCGCTTTATGACAGCCTGCGCCGCATCGCCGAAAAGAAGCCTGTCGTCGCCCAATTCGGCACGGTTGCGGCATCCGCCGGCTATATCGTCGGCCTGGCAACCGATTACATCGTCACGCGCGGAAACACTCTGACGGGCTCGGTTGGCGTCATCGTTCAGTGGCCGGAAGTCACCGACCTCCTCGATAAGCTCGGCGTCAAAATGCAGACGGTCAAAAGCGGAACGTTGAAGGCTGAGCCCAACCCATTCAGCAAAGCGAGCCCCGAAGCGATCGAAGTCACTTCCGAAATGATCGCCGACGGCTTCCAGTGGTTCCACGGCCTGGTTGAAACCCGCCGCGGGGTCAAAATCGACGACATCCCCGGTCTGCGTCAGGGACGCGTCTTTTCCGGCCGTCAGGCGATGAACTACAAGCTCGTCGATGCCATCGGCGGAGAGCGTGAAGTGCGCGAATGGCTCGAAAAAGAGCGTGGTGTTGAAGCCGATCTCAAAATAATTGACTGGCAGCCGGGACAAAATTCGGGCTGGGGATTGAGCGCCATGGCCTCCGAAATCGCCCGTAGTATGGCGCGCGGAGCCGTTTCCGGCATCGGAGAATCGCTCAGTTCCTCGACCGGAATGTCGACGCTTTCGCTTGACGGTTTGCTCGCCGTTTGGCAACCTCGCGAAAATTGAGTAATAACAACGACTTTGTCTTCCGGAGGCGGCGGTGATCAAGTCGGAATTAATTCAGCGGATAGCAGCAGCGAATCCGCACCTGTACCATCGTGATGTCGAGCGCATCGTGAACGTGATTTTTGACGAGATCGTCGATGCATTATCGCGTGGCGATCGCGTTGAATTGCGGGGCTTTGGGGCATTCACGGTTAAGCACAGACCGGCGCGTGAGGGGCGAAATCCCCGCACCGGCGCGCCCGTTCCTGTCGCAGAGAAGTTTGTCCCGTTCTTCAAGACGGGCAAAGAGCTTCGCGAGCGGTTAAACTCTCATCGAAAATAGCCTCGCCCCTGACACAGCGATGGTCTATTTCTTGTAGCACTTGGCCGGATCAGGGTTCTGGCGCTGAAGGCGCGCGTCCTCGGTCACGGCCAATCAGCTTGTTCGGGAATTAAACGCAGGTAAGTCAAAGTGTTAAAGCGCATCGTCACCATTCTCGTCGCGTTCCCTGTGGCGATCCTCCTCGTCACCCTCGCCGTCATCAACCGCCACGAAGTCCGCATGGTGCTGGACCCGTTCAAACCGAGCGCACCTTCGATCGTGGTTGACCTTCCCTTCTACTTCTACCTGTTCGGCGCGATGTTCCTTGGCGTTTTGATCGGCGGCACCGCTGTTTGGATGAGCCAGGGCCGTTGGCGTAAGACCGCCAGACTGCGCGCGCAGGAAGTCCGCCGCTGGCAGGCTGAAGCCAACCGCCTGATCAACGAGCGCGATGCCGATGTCGCGCGCCAGCAGGGCTCGACGGCCGTCGCCACCAAGAGCCTGCTCCTCGCACACCGCTAATCCGCGCGCATCGCTTGGTTTTCTCGGCACGTCTGACAGTTGTGACAGGCTCGCGCAATGCGGTTTCGTGGGGATGCCAGAGGCAGGACAGGCCATGGCACGTTGCTAATCTAACTGGCGCCTCCCCTAATTGAACATCTTCGAAAGCCGGGCTTCATGGCCAACGTCAAAATCTGCGGATTGACCAACGAGACCGACCTGCGGCACGCGATCTCCGCCGGGGCCAATTACGTCGGGCTGGTCCATTTCCCGAAAAGTCCGCGCCACGTCGATCTGGCAACCGCAGCGTCACTCGCCAAGATCGCCCGCCAGTTTCCCGACACCCGCTCGGTCGTACTGCTGGTCAACCCCGACGATGAACTCGTCGATCTGGTCGCGCGCGAAGTGGCTCCTGATATCATCCAGCTCCACGGCACCGAACCGCCTGATCGCGTTGCGGAAATCGGCAATCTGGCGCTGCGGCCGATCATGAAGGCGCTGGCTATTGCAGAAAAGGAAGATGTCGCTCAGGCTTTCGACTACCTGATGCCCGGATGCGCCGACATGATTCTCTTCGACGCCAAGCCGCCTCCAAATGCTGAACTTCCCGGCGGCAACGGGCTGAGCTTCGATTGGACGATCCTTGAGGGTGTCGCGGGCGAATTCCCCTTCACGCTTGCCGGTGGGCTGACACCTGACAACGTCGCCGAAGCCATCCAGCTGACCAAAGCCGCCGTTGTCGACGTCTCCTCAGGTGTCGAAGCCGAGCCTGGAAAGAAAGACCCTCGCCTCGTCGAGCGTTTCATCGCCGAAAGCAAACGGGTTGGTCAAACTGACGCCTAATCGCGTATAAGCTGGAATAGACATAAGACCAGATAGCTCGCCTCTTGATCTGTCACCGCAAATGACGGCAAGAACGGGCCAAGCAGCAGTTGCTGCAAGACGACGAACCAAAAGCCAGGAAACGAATGCGCAGGCCTGTGCCGCGTCTGTTCCTAAGGCAGACACACATGGAAATAAGAGCCTCAAATGTCCGATAAAACGGCCGCCAAGAACAACAGCCCCGAAACGAAGCCCAACAGCTATCGCTCCGGTCCTGACGACCGCGGCCACTTTGGACTGTTCGGAGGCCGTTTCGTCGCCGAAACGTTGATGCCGCTGATCCTCGACCTGGAAAAAGCCTTCAACGACGCCAAGGCCGATCCTGCCTTCGCCAATGAGTTCGCCGACCTGATGGCGCATTACGGCGGTCGTCCCAGCCCGCTTTATCATGCCGAGCGTCTGACCGAGCATTTCCGCGATGTCGCCAAGAAGTCGGGCGGCACGGGCGGCGCAAAGATCTACTTCAAGCGCGACGAGCTCAACCACACCGGTTCGCACAAGATCAACAACTGCCTGGGCCAGATTTTGCTTGCCCGCCGCATGGGGAAAACCCGCATCATTGCCGAGACCGGTGCCGGTCAGCACGGCGTCGCCGTCGCCACCGTTTGCGCGCGTTTTGGCCTGCCCTGCGAGGTTTATATGGGCGCCACCGACGTCGAGCGCCAAAGTCCCAACGTTGTGCGCATGCATATGCTGGGCGCCAAGGTCAATCCGGTGACGTCCGGGGCCGGAACCCTGAAGGACGCCATGAACGAAGCGCTCCGCGATTGGGTCACCAACGTCTCCGACACCTACTACATCATCGGCACGGCCGCCGGTCCGCACCCCTATCCGGAAATGGTCAGGGATTTCCAGTCGGTTATCGGTTTGGAGACGCGCGAGCAGATGATCGAGCGTGAAGGCCGCCTGCCCGATACGCTGGTTGCCTGCATCGGCGGCGGGTCCAACGCCATCGGCCTCTTTCACCCGTTCCTCGATGACGAAGGCGTGGCGATCTACGGCGTTGAAGCCGGTGGTCATGGCGTCGAAGTCGAAAACGGCCATGCCGCTTCAATGAGCGGCGGCAATCCGGGCGTGCTGCACGGCAACCGCACGTACCTTCTCCAGGACAAGGAAGGCCAGATCCTCGAAGGCCACTCGATCTCCGCAGGCCTCGATTACCCCGGCGTCGGCCCGGAGCACTCCTGGCTCAAGGACACCGGCCGCGTCACCTACGTGCCGATCACCGATAAGGAGGCGCTCGAAGCGTTCCAGCTCTGCGCCAAGCTCGAAGGCATCATACCCGCTCTCGAGCCGTCGCACGCGCTCGCCTACGTCACCAAACTCGCTCCAACGCTGCCGCAGGACAATTTGCTCGTAATGAACATGTGTGGCCGTGGCGACAAGGATGTCTTCGCTGTTGCCGGTTATCTCGGAATGAAGATTTGAACCCAGCGCGCTGATCCGCTACGTCCTCACAGGAAGGAGCATAAGCGGCGTTCAGCAAAAGGCGGGGTTCAGATGTCCAGAGTTCGTTCGAAGCATTGGCCAGTGAAGCTCGTCTCAACGGTGATGCTGATCGTGGCGGCCTCAACGACAGCGTTCGCTGCACCGGCCACAGACCCGGCCACGGCTGCCGCCCGCCTTAACCTCATCGACCGCCAGCGCATGCTCGCCGACATGATGGCCAAGGGCCTTTGCTTCATCGATCTGCGCGTCGCAAAGAAACTGCACCGCAATCAGATGTCGGTAGCGCAGTATGTTTTTCATTCGACGCTTGAAAACCTGAAGGCCGGCAATCCGGGTCTCGACCTCCCAGCAGAACAAAACCCCGAACTGATCGAGACGATCGAACAGATCAAGCTTGAATGGGTCAAATACGCTGAGCCGCTGAACAGCTGGACCGGCGGCCGGTGGGGCAAGAAGCAGTTCGCGCTCAAAGTCTACGAAGTCGATGAGGATTATACCAAGCAGCTGACCGAGGCGATCGAGCATTACCGCAAGGTTCTGGTTGCGGAAGGGTCGGTCAAGGAAAATGCTGCCAAAACGATCCTGGCTGCCGGACGTCAGCGCACACTCACTCAGCAGATCGCCAAGGAGTTCTGTCAGGCGCTGTCCGGTTATAAGCCTGAGGAGACGCCGGGCCGTTTGAAAGAAGCCGTTGCAACCTTCAAGGACGTCACAGACAAGTTTGCAAAAGGCGATAAGGACGTTGGCCTTGAAGGCGAGCAGCCTGGCATCGTGGTCGATACCATTGCAGAGACGCGCGGTTTGTTGGCCGGCATCGAGCCGATTATCGACAAGGCGGCATCGGGCACGAAGCCGCCGCAAGAGGAGTTGGATCTCGTCGCCAGCTCAACGCTGCAGCTGCTGCGCCAGTGGGAAAAGATCACCTCGACTTATGTGCTCTTGAGCAAGGATTGAACTCTGCGGCCCATCAGTCTCGGAGAATTGTCATGGCCCGGTTGCCATGTGGGCAACTGAAGGGCCAAGAAAAATGTCACGGCCCGGGTGCTGGTCGGCATCCGAAGGGCCAAGAAAGGTGTCATAGCGCGGATGCCGCGAAGCGGTGGGCATCCGAAGCGCCAAGAAAGGTGTCATAGCGCCGGATGCGCGAGGCGAAGCCGAAGCGTGGGCATCCGAAGGCGCAAAACTAAGACTCAAAACCCGCCGCCGGTTCGGAAGCCACCTCCGCTGCTGCGATTGCTGCCGCCGCCACGCCCCCATCCGCCACCGAACGGCGGCATGCCCTGGCTGCGCCGGAAGGGATCGGCAGGCCGGCTCTTCCACTGGTGTCGCCGCTGCGATCTGGCCCAGTAGTCCGCCCCCGTAATCGCCCCGTTGATGAGTTCGCGCAGGATGGCCCCGGCGATGTCGTCATACTCGAACTGCGAGGACGGATCGTCGTAGTAATTGCGCCGGAAGCGCGCCGCGACGTCGATCAGTTCCTTGCGCTTGGCGTTGGCCTTGTCGAGTTCGCCGCGCAAATTGGCGATTGAACGCTCCGCGTCGTCGGTCTTGCGGTCGATCTCGCCGATCCGCGAGACGATCCTGTCGTCCGCAGGCCCGGGCGTCGCGCGCGCCTCGCTGATGAGCTGTCGGTAGCTCTCCTGCTGCAGGTATTCGGCAGACAAGTCCACGGCCTGTTTGAACGACTCATCCAGCCCTTCCGCATAGCGGTTGAGCTGGTTGGAGATCTCGGTGATTTCGATGGCGATGGCTTCAAGCGCCTTGTTGTTATTGCTCTGGCGTCCGCGCACCTCGGCCAACGCGCCGATGAGATCCGTTTCCGCCAGCTTGTTGATGCGCGCAGAAACTGCCGATTCAATATCCGCTTCGCGCTGGGCAAGATCCTCGCCAAGGCGCGCGACATGCTCAGCCAACCGGTCGGGGATCTCGTTGAGGATCGCATAGTTGGCGCGCGCATCCGTATAGCCGACCATGCGCGCGACCCAGTCGTCGCCAGAGCGAACAAGCCAATAAGGCCGGTAGTCCTTGGTTCCGTACTTGCGCTCCCACAAATACATGAAGAGCGGATCGTCCTCGAAGGCCTGCCCCTTGCGCTGCCGATCCAGTTCGGCCTGATCGGCTTTCTTAGTAGCCTGCTCGTGGATAGCCTTCGCTTGGTCGCGCGCTTTTTCAAGAGATTGGAAAGCTGCTTCGGAGGCAAGTTCGGAATGCGCCTGCCGAGCGATTTCGTCGAGAAGCTTTTCCAACTTCTCGATCTCGTGGGTCAGCGCCTCGGCCTTCGCAGTCAGTTCGCCGCGGCGATCGTTGGTCTCGCTCTCGCGTGCTTTGAGGTTGTCGATCGTCGTCTGGCGCGCTTGCAGCAGGCTTTCAACGCGATGCTGCAGCATGTCGGCCTCATCGATCACGCCGTCGGCCACCGCATCGCGCGTGCGCACTTCGGCCAGTTCGCGGAACGCCGCCGTCCGCTGATTGATCAAGTCAACGTGCTCACGATTAGCCGCTTCGACATCGCGCAGCAGCCGTTGCTCCTGGGACCTCAGATCCTGGATCGCGCGTTCGATTTCCTGCAACGTCTGGCGGCCTGAAACCATCACTTCCACCTCGTGATCGTGCCGCCCCTGATCGGGATCGACCAGTCCGGTTCGAGCCGTCCGCGCTCCTTGTGGCCGACGATGTTGTCCTGGATGATGCCGTCGTCGTCTTTATCGGCCTTGACCGATTGCAGAACCGAACGGTCGACCCGCACCGCCCAGGTTTTCACCTTTTCGGACTTGCCGGTTTCTTCGTTCGGGATCGCCTGTTCGAGAACCTTGCCGTCGGGATCAACGGCTTCAACGACGAGATAGAAGTTATAGGTGTCGGGGTTCGCATCAGGGATGCGCCATAAGCCTGAAACTTCGCCCGGCCGGTTGACGATGCGGATGTCGTAACTGGAGCGCAGTTTCCGCAGCATCTCTTCGAGTTCGGAAGAAGACTGCCGCGCGGTTTTCAGATTGCCCGAACTGGCCGCGTTGAGGCCGGACTTGGCAATTCCCTCCGACCGCGCCGCGATCAGTGGGTCGCCGGCTTCGGATGCAATATCGGATTGCAGCTTACTGATCCGTTTCGGCAGGATGACGGCGAGTTCCCGCTGCTCGGTCTCGGCCTGCATCTGCTTTGGCCGTTCGAACACGGCGTAATTGATGAGGAAGAACGCCGCGATACCACCGACGAGACCCAGCACATATTTGCCCCAGGTCCAGCGCGTGACGTAAGCCTTTGCGAGCTTGGTGGAAAAGGCGTCCGGGCTAGGCGGCTTATAGGTGAAGCGGTCGCCCTCGAGCGCCTCGACACCTTCTTCCAGAATGCGATCTGGGACCTCGATCCCCTGGCCGCGATAGATCTCGCGCAAGCGTTCGATCAGATCCTTGCGCCGCGCTTCGTCGTTGAGTTCGCGCTCGATGAGGCCTTCGTCGTGGCGCAGCGTGTCGACGACATCCATGGCGATCATGATGTCATCGAGCGGCGACTTGCCGCCGACAACGCCGTCCGCTGCAGGTCCGTCTGCCGCGGGTGCTGCTCCGTCGGAGCCGTCTTCGCGCTTTGCGTCTTCGCCTGCCATTGACAATTACTGTTCGAGGAGCGTTTCGCCATCGGCGGCAATGCGCGCCAGCCGCTTCTTGCCGTCCTCGACCGCCTCGCGGATCTCGTCGGAATTACGCGTCGCCAACACTCGCATCTCGTTGATGATCTCGCGCGTGCGGACCTGGAAATTGACGACCGAGTCGACAAGCATCTTGACCGACTCCGCCTTGACCGTCGGCCCGTAGCCAGCCTTGATCGCGGCTTCCTGAACCTTGTCGCCGATCTCCGACAGAGTCTCCAGGCTCTTGTCGATACCTTCCTTCATGGATTCCAGCGTGCGCGTCGATTCATGCAAGCCAAAGAGGCCGGTGAACGAGGCTTTCAACGCCGTCAGAACGGCTTCGTTGGTCGAGAAGAATGAAACCGCCTGCTGGTAGACCCGCTCCTTGGCGCTCGTCGTCTGCGTCAGGCGCGACATGACGACTTCCGAGGTGTTGTAGCCAATTGTCAGGTTGTCGGAGAGATCCTTGGCGATCTGATAACGTTTTTCTTCGTCCTGCAGAGCCCGGATTTTCGCATCCCGATCCATCTCCAGTTCGGCGCGCGCTGAGATGTCGTCGCCCTTGTAGGCGGCGACCTTCTTGGAGGCCTTTTCAAGTTCCTTCTTCGTGGCAGCCAGTTGCTTTTCGGCTTTCTGCAAAACCTTCAACGACAACACCTGCGCCTGCTTATAGGCACCACGGAAATCGTTGTAGGCATCAAGAATGCGCCCTTCGCGGATGATCTGGTCCTTGGCGTCCTTGGCGACTTCCAAATAGGTATGCCGGATTTCGTCGAAGCGCTCCGAGATGTCCCCGCGGCGCACCTTCATCCAGACGTTGGCGACCCGTTCGAAGGTATTGATCTTGCCATCGGCCATCTGATCGACGAGACGCTTGGCGTCGTCCCGGATCGAGTTGAAGGCTAAGACGATGTCTTCGTAGCGCTCGCCGATATTCATCGCGGAGATCTCATTGCGGACGATCTCGTTGAACAAAGACACCTGCGACAGGGTCTTGGCGATAATCGCGACATTGCCTTGGTCGAGATCGTAGATCTGTTCCAGAAGCCCGCTGATCGGGGAATCCTCCTCGATCTTGGTGTCGAGCCCGAGGTCCCGAACTTGTTTCAGAGCCTTGTCGAGTTGCTTGAGAGCGGTGACCTTGGCCATTGGGCGCCTTCCTGTCGATCGTCGTGATGCGATAATTATAAAGTCCGTCAAACCAATACGACGGCGAGCTGTTTCCTGGCAACGCGTGTCACCGATCAAAGTAAGTGGTTTGTCTGCTTTGGGTTTGCCACCCCGGTTGGGCCAATTTCAGCGATTTCCCGCAACGAAACCGGCCTAAGCCCAGATCCCCACTTGACCGCAGCCCCGCCGCACAGCATGAAACTGCCCATGACGCACATTTCTCGAATTGACCGCCGCTTTTCTGTCCTCAAGGAACATGGCCGAGCCGCTCTGGTGACCTTCATCACCGCCGGCGATCCGGACCTCGACACCTCGCGCGCCATCCTCAACGGCCTGCCCGAGGCCGGGGCGGATATCATTGAACTTGGGATGCCGTTTTCCGATCCGATGGCCGATGGCCCGGCCATTCAGGCGTCCTCGCAGCGCGCTCTCAAGGCCGGCCAGACGATGCGCCAGACGCTCGATATGGTCGCCGAATTCCGTAAGAACGACCCCGATACCCCGATCGTTCTGATGGGCTACTACAACCCGATCTACGTCTATCCAGGCGAGAAATTCCTCGATGACGCCGCAGCCGCTGGTGTCGATGGCTTGATCGTCGTCGATGTGCCGCCTGAAGCCGACGACGAACTGTGTATCCCGGCCATGCAGCGCGGCCTCAATTTCATCCGCCTGGCGACCCCGACCACCGACGACAAGCGCCTTCCAGCCGTCCTCAATAACACGTCGGGTTTCGTTTACTATGTTTCGATTACCGGCATCACCGGCGCGGCGGCTCCCGTCGTCAGCGACGTGCATACACAGGTGGCCCGCATCAAGCGCGCAACCGACCTGCCTGTCGCCGTCGGATTTGGCGTCCGCACCGGAGAACAGGCCAAGGCGATCTCAAAGGGCGCCGACGGCGTCGTTGTGGGCTCAGCGCTGGTCAACGCCATCGCCGACACGCTCGATGAAAACGGCCGCGCCACTGGCGGTACGGTCAATGCTGTCCTAAATCTGGTGAAGGATCTGGCCGCCGCACTGCGGGCCTGAGCGCCAAAAAGACGCTGGTCGGCGACATCATGCCGTGCTTAGCGCGTTAGCTCTGAGTGTTACGCTGCGATGCGAAACGCTTGAAAGATGTGCTACAAGGCTATTGAACGTCAACAATTGAGGCATCCCAAGTCCCGGGGTGTAAGAGTGTGAACTGGATCAATAACTTCGTCCGTCCAAAGATCCGCGGCTTCCTGACCACGAAACGGGAAGTGCCCGACAATTTGTGGCGCACATGCCCCGTGACCGGCCAGATGGTCTTCCACAAGGATCTGGAAGCCAACCAGTTCGTCTATCCAGGCTCCGACTACCACGAGCGCATGAGCGCGCAGGATCGCCTCAAGCTCATTTTTGACGATACGGCTTTTGAAACCGTCGCCGTGCCGAGCGTCGCGCTCGATCCTTTGAAATTCCGCGATGGCCGCCGCTATACCGAACGTCTGAAGGAAGCCAAGACCAATACCGAGCTCGACGACGCCGTCCTCGTTGGCGAAGGCACCATCGACGGCCAGACCACCGTCGCCGCCGTCCAGGATTTCCGCTTCATGGCGGGCTCCCTCGGGATGGCTGCCGGAGAGGCCGTCATCGCTGGAATGCTGCGCGCGGTTGAAAAGCATGCGCCGTTCATTCTGTTTGCAGCCTCTGGCGGCGCGCGCATGCAGGAAGGCATTCTGTCGCTGATGCAGATGCCGCGCACGACGATCGCCGTTCAGCGTCTTCGCGAAGCCGGCCTGCCTTATATCGTCGTCCTCACCAACCCGACGAGCGGCGGCGTTACGGCTTCCTATGCCATGCTCGGAGACGTCCACATCGCCGAACCCGGCGCGCTCGTTTGCTTTGCCGGCCCGCGCGTCATTCAGCAGACGATCCGCGAACAGCTGCCGGAAGGCTTCCAGCGCTCCGAATATCTGCTTGAGCACGGCATGGTCGACATGGTCGTCCACCGTCACCATCTACGCGAAACACTTTCACGGATCTGCCGTCTCCTGATGGGCGGGCACAAATACGCCGAGGCCCGCAAGAAGGCCGAAAACAAGCTCTTCCATCCGGGTCAATCGGCACCCCCGGCCAAAAAGCAGCCGCCTGAAACGATCAATGGAACAGACCATGTGATCGCCGCCGCGTCACCGGCCGCAAAGCAGAAAGATAATGCCAGCAGCGCCGGCACAACGGAAACCGCCAAAGCCAAAGAAACTGGCGCCGCGGACACAAAGCCGAAAAGTGCGTTGAACGGCTCGGCCGAGGTCGGCGACAAAAAGCCGGCGCCAGAGGCCGCTAAGATGGCCGGCGATGCTTCGAAAAAGCCAGCTGGCCCAACCTCCCCTGCCTCCAAATCGTAACGGGCGGCGGCTTGCTCAAAGCGCTGCTACCGGTGAGAGGCAGCACCCCAAAATTGTGAAGCGATGCGGCCGGCGGTCGAGAATTGGGTGACAGACCGGCCCGCTTACCGCAGAATGCCACCTTCGCCATCGATGCCGGGATCAATACGCGGACCTTTCAGCAAGCATGACAGCAACGAGCGATAAGCCAACGAGCAAAGAGCTACTCGCAGAGCTCAAGCTCCTGCACCCCAAGCTGATCGACTTGTCTCTGGGTCGGATCGAGCGCCTACTGGCAAAGCTCGGCGATCCCCACAAGCGCCTGCCGCCAGTCATCCACGTGGCCGGCACCAACGGCAAAGGCTCGACGTCGGCGTTCTTGCGCGCGATGTTCGAGGCCGCGGGCGCCCGCGTGCACGTCTATACCTCGCCGCACCTTGTGCGCTTTCACGAGCGCATCATGCTGGCTGGCGAAGACGGCAAGTCCCGGCCGATTGAGGAGGACGCCCTCGTCGACGTTCTCACCCGCACCCGGGCCTGCAACGACGGCGACGACGTCACCCAGTTTGAGATCACCACCGCCGCAGCCTTTCTGGCCTTTGCCGAAACACCCGCCGATGTCCTGATCCTGGAAGTCGGTCTGGGCGGTCGCCTTGATGCAACCAACGTGATCGAGCAGCCGGAATTGGCCGTGATCACATCGATCTCGATAGATCATGCCGACAAGCTCGGCGGCACCTTGGCCGAAATCGCCACCGAAAAAGCCGGCATCCTGAAACCGGGAGCTCGCACGATCGTCGGCAAGCAGCCTGATGACGTCGTCGAAGTGATCGAGCAAACAGCAACGCGCGTCGGCTCGCCGGTTGAAGTCTGGGGCCGCGATTTCGACGCCTACGCGCAAAACGGCCGGCTGGTCGTGCAGTGCGAGGATCAGTTGCTCGATCTGCCGCTACCGTCTCTGATTGGACCGCATCAGATCATCAACGCCGGCGTGGCAACGATCGCGGCGCTGCGCTTCAAGAGCTTCCCGGTCTCAGAAAAGGCCATCGAGCAGGGCCTGCAGGAAGCCACATGGCCAGCTCGCATGCAGCGCTTTTCCGATGGCCCGCTCACCGGTCTCCTCTCGTTTGGCAGCGAACTCTGGCTCGATGGCGGTCATAACCCGGCGGCCGCCGAAGTCATCTCGCAAGCCGTTGCCGATCTCGAAGAGCGCCGCCCGCGTCCGCTATTTCTCGTCATCGGAATGATGGGCCTGAAAGATATCGACGGCTTCCTGGCCCGCTTCGAGGGCCTCGCCCGCGCCGTCTACGCCGTGCCGATCCCCGGCGCGCATGAACAGCCGCTGGAACCCAACGCGATTGTCGAGGCGGCGACTCGCCTTGGAATTGCCGCTGAAGAAGAAGCCTCGGTCGAAGCCGCGCTGCGTGCAATAGACCGCCGCCATATGGGCCCAAAACGCGTCCTGATCTGTGGTTCGCTCTATCTGGCCGGCTACGTCCTGGCGCTCCAGTCCGGCGTTGAGGCTCAGCCCAACTAAGCTGTTTGCTTGCCAGGAACCCTGCTGCGAGACGGTTTGTCTCGCGCATACCCAGAATTCGCTTGCCTCCGTCATATTCAGCGCCCCCGAATCAGACAATTGTAGCTGCACACGGAGCTGCGATTGTTGGGAGGCAGGATATGGGCGCAGAGGCAACGAAGTCTGGAGAGGCTGTCGCGCAACCGGTAAAGTCAGGTGCGCGCCGGCAAGGAGCTCCAGCATCGGCTGCGCGCAGAAAGCCCGCCAACGGCAGTGCAGAAAGTTCCGCACGATCCTCCAAAGCCAAATTCGGCAAGAAGACGATTGCGCTCGTTTATGATTTCGACGGCACGTTATCGCCGCGCCCGATGCAGGAATATGCCTTCCTCCCGCAAATCGGGATCGATCCTGCCGCCTTCTGGACGGAAACCAACAAGGTCGCCAAGGAACACAAGGCCGACCCGCTCATCACGTATATGCATCTTCTTTATAAGAAGGCGAAAGACGCCGGCGTGCGCATCGACCGCGATGACCTCGTCGCGCAGGGCCGCGAAGTCGAGCTATTTCCCGGCGTCCTCGAATGGTTCGAAGCGATCGAAGAATACACAAAGATCCGCGCCGAAAGCCACGGGATTACCCTGCGCCACTATCTGATTTCCTCCGGCCTCACGGAAATTGTCGAAGGGACGCCAATCTACGACCGGTTCCACAACGTTTTCGCGTCCGAATACTGGTTTGATGCCTACGACCTCCCCTATCCCAAACGCGTCATCACGGATACTGGGAAGACACAATATTTATTCCGAATCAACAAGGGCGTTGAGGACCTCGGCGAAAACATTAACGAGCATATGCCGGAACAAGACCGACCTATTCCATTTTCGAATATGATCTATTTCGGAGACGGCGATACTGATGTGCCCAGTATGGCCGTAACAAGAAAAAATGGTGGGCATGCAATTGCCGTTTATCCGCCGAACAAATCCAAAAAGAAATGCGTCAATCTATTTAAAGCCGGCCGCATAGATTTCTTTGCCGCCGCAGATTACCGGCGCGGCAGCGATCTATTCAACCGCACATGCCTGCTGATCGACCGCATCCTCGCGTCAATTCGCATTGACGAGGAAATGTGGAAAGTCGCACGCAGCGCCCGGATTTAACCTCAACAAATTCCGGCCAGAATATGCCGAATTCAACTTTGAATTGAATAAAATTCAGAGAAAATGGCGGCTGGCTATTTTCTGGTTGTAGAAAGTCGCCTCGAAAAAAGAGAAGAAGTGTTACCGGGGAACATTTCTGTGCTTTTTGAGTGTATACTTTAGCTCAAAAGTCGGAAATTTTCCGGTTTTATTTGCAAAAAACTATATCGCATTAATACTTCATTGGCTGACTGAGTGGCATTTTCCCACCAAGGAATTACGCATTGTGCTTAAAAAGACACCATTAGAGGTCAGGGCAATAAATGTTTAACTCAAAGGTCCAAGTGCTGGAAGACAAGCTAAAAGCGTTTGCGCGATCGCAGGCGATAATCGAATTCAACCTCGATGGCACTATTCTCGACGCAAACGAGAACTTCTTGTCGGCCGTCGGCTATAGCCTCAATGAAATTAAAGGCCGGCATCATCAGATGTTCGTCGACAAGGCGGAAGCAAACAGCGACGCTTATCGCAAATTCTGGGCCGAACTGAACGCCGGGAAATTCCAGTCGGGTGAATTCCGCCGCATTAAGAAGAGCGGCCAGGATGTTTGGATCCAGGCAAGCTACAACCCTGTCATCGGGTCGAATGGCAAGCCATATCGGATCGTCAAGATTTGCACCGACATCACCGAACGCAAACTGCGCGATGCCGACGTGCAAGGCCAGCTCGACGCCATCAACAGGTCACAGGCGGTGATTTCCTTCAATCTCGATGGAACTGTCATTTCCGCCAACGAGAATTTCCTCAAGACAGTCGGTTATGGATTGAGCGAGATCCAGGGCAAGCATCACCGGATGTTCGTCGAAAACGAGGAAAACGGCTGCGCCGCGTATCGCCAGTTCTGGGAAGCTCTCAATCGCGGTGAGTTCCAGGCCGCGGAATACAAGCGCATCGGCAAAGGCGGCAAAGAGATCTGGCTGCAGGCCACCTATAACCCGATTTTTGATCCTTCCGGTCGCGTCTACAAGGTCGTGAAGTTCTGCACGGACATCACCAAGCAGGTGCAGGAGCGCATGCGCAAGGCCAAGATCCAGGCGGAGATCGATAAGGATCTCGAGTTGATTGCCTCCGCGATCGCACGGACCACCGAACAGGTCGGCAATTCGGCGCACTCGTCCGCATCGACGTCATCGAATGTCCAGGCTGTTGCCGCTGCCGCCAGCGAACTCGCAGCTTCGATCAATGAGATCAGCCGCAGCGTTTCTGAGGCGGCCAACATCGCAAATACGGCCGTTGAACGCAGCTACCAGACCAATGACATCGTCACCGGGCTGGCGCAGTCAGCCGACCACATCGGCGAAGTCTTGGATCTCATCAACAACATCGCTTCGCAGACCAACCTCCTCGCGCTGAACGCGACGATCGAAGCGGCACGTGCTGGTGAAGCCGGCAAGGGATTCGCCGTCGTAGCCTCCGAGGTCAAGGAACTGGCCAACCAGACGGCAAAGGCAACGGCCGAAATCGGTGCCCAGATTGCCACCGTCCAGCAAGGAACCAAGGCGGCTGTCGAGGCCATTGCGCAGATCACGCAGGTGATTGGCTCGATCAACGATATCTCGACCAGTATCGCCGCGGCAGTCGAACAGCAATCGGCCGTGACCGAAGAAATTTCCGGCAACATGCATTCGGTCGCATCCGGCGTCGAATTGGTCTCAGAAAGCATGAGCGATATCGCAGATGCCGCGACAGCCGCAAACGACTCGACGAAGAAGGTCAAAGAGGCATCCCGCCAACTGGTTGCCTGACGCACACTCCCAAATCGCGTTCGTTCGACTTGTTTGAATGAACGCGATTGGGGCTGAACTCTCCCTACTTCCCAACTTGCCCCGCGCCTGGTTCGCCAAGCGCGGGGTTTGTTTTTTTAGCATTTTTTCCTTCTAGCCTTGCCCCAGAGCCGTTGTCGCCCAATATCGGCGACATCGAAGGACGCCTGCTGACGAGCGCGAAACAGGCCGCTTGACCTTAAAAGGGCCACTTCGCAACGGCAGCCAGGAAGTGGATTTACGCCGGTCGCGCCCCTAGAGGCAGATGATGAAGGCAGGCGATCGCGGGCTGCCATTGGTAGCGGTCTGACAAACGGGAAAGAGCACAGATGGCAGAACAACTGCGGTTGGGCCAGGCCCGGCTTGAATCGACGACAAAGGTAACCCTAGCGGTGTTGGCTTTGGCCAGCGGCGTCTACACCTACTTGGGCGTGCGCGGACTTTTGAACGGCGATGCGGCCGTCGTGTTTTTCGGCGCCGTTATTTATTCAGTGGCGGTCTCCGTCGGCATTTATGCGTTTTGGTCTTACTTGATGCGCTTCCTGCCGCACGTCGAGAGCGCTGCTTCAAGGTTCTGGCTGTTTATCGCCATGGCGATCGGATCGTGCATGATCATCGCCATGTCGAGTTGGCTGAACGCCGCCGCGCTCGCCGGGTCAGCCGCACTCGAACAGCATATGGCCAACGCCACCGAAACCTACCAGCAGCAGCTCGACAAGGCGCACGCCAATGCGCTCGCGTCGCAAAGTCTGCTGCCCGATATCCAGCTCGCCTCAAAACGCTTTGCCAGTCTCGCGCAGCAGGAACGTTCGACCGGCGCTCTAACAGGAACGTCGGGTTCGGGCACCGTCGTCCAGCTATTGGCCCAGATGTCGACCGAACTCAATCGTCTGGCGCTCGAAGTCGAAGAAAGCCGCGACGAGGTCAAGCGTCACTTCGAGGGCGGCGGTCGCAATCTCTCACGCATGCGGGCGCTGATTTCGAACTCGGGTCCGATCGAAGCCCGCGCCAACGCGTTCGGCGAAGAGACCTTGAAGCTCATCGGCCAGATCACGGCCTTGCAGCAGACGTCTGTTGCGCCGTCGGTGAAGCGTGCGGCCGAAGACCTCGGCAAGACCTTCATCGCGCCGATTGCCGACGGACAGGATGCAGGACTGCAGCAGCGCCAGACCGAAGTCGTCAGCCGCGTCGAGCAGGCCCTTCGCGCGCAGAGCCGCGCGCTCGCCAGCGCCGCCGACGAAATCCTCCAGCGCGATCCGGTGACGCCCGCCCGCTTCCAGCCGCTATCGCCACCGGAAGCCGTGCTGCTTTATGCGCGCGACTTCCTGCCCAGCTGGGCGGGTGCGATATCGATCGACTTGCTGCCAGCCGTGCTCATTTTCATCATGATCATTGTCGAGGGCGCCATCCGCAGACACGGCGGCGTCGACCTCGATGCCGAAACCATGAGTGCGGCCGACGTTATGCGCGGCGCCGAACTCTACCGCCAGATGGAAGAGCGCTTTGCGATGCGTACATCGGCGGCCCCGGCAAACACAACAGCTGAGCGGCCAACGCCTCAGCAGGCCGCCCAACCACCCCCAGAAGCGAAAACGGAACAACGCGACGACAGCCAATCTTCCATGAGCGAGCCGAGTGAAGAAACGCTCAGCGACAAGATCACGCCGATCACGATGCCCGGCAGCCGCCGAAAGGAATGAGCGTAGCCCCGCGATAATAGGGCCCGGCGAATATGAGCCCTGCTTCTTCTTGAGGAACTTGCACAAGACAAGCGTTGATGATGAGCCAGACCGACAGCACCATGAGCCAATCAGGCTCTGAGCCTTCGCCGTCCAAAATTCCGGCCTGGCTCAATGAGCGCAACATCCTGACGGCCATGTTCAGGATGCTGTTGCTCGCGACTGTCGCCTTCCTGGCGCTCGATTTCCGCACGATCTACGAGGAAGCGAATACGCCGCTCCCAGGTGAAACCCATCGCGAGGAGCCGCTCGTCATGGACCCTCCGAAGCCAAGCGATCACGTTCGCCCCTACCTGCCCCGTGCGACGCCTTTGCGCCGGTCCGGCAACCCTCCTGACATGCCGGGTTTCGCCAAACCGCCGGCAAACGAGACGATCGGTCAAAAGATGCGCTTTGTTCGCGGCCCGAAGGGATCAGCCAGCGCCGTCGGCCGGATCGAACCCGGCACAGGATCCGAATTCGAAGACTTTCTGGCCGGTCAGGGCGATGAGGTAAAAAGCCTTTATCTGCATTCGCCGGGCGGCTCGGTCTCCGATGCCCTCGCCATGTCGAAGCTGATCCGAGCCAAAGAGATCAAGACGGTGGTGCCGGAGGATGCCTATTGCGCCTCGTCCTGCCCGATTGTGCTGTCGGGCGGCAAGGAGCGCCTTGTTGGCAAAAACGCCTGGGTCGGCGTCCATCAGATTTACGCCGCGCGCGAGACGCCGGGCAACCTCGGTGACGGCATGGCGCAGGCGCAAGCGGTCACGGCGGATATTCAAGAGCACCTTGTCGAAATGGGTGTCGACACCCGCGCTTGGCTGCACGCGCTCAAAACCCCGAGCGACCAGCTCTATGTCTTCACGCCCAAGGAACTCAAGGACTATAAGCTCGCGACAAAAATGGCGGGAGGTTGAGCCTCCCGCCATCACAGTTCATTCCGGTTGAAGCAGCCTGCTAATTGCTATTCAGCCGCTTGCTTCGCTCCCGAAAAAGGGCCGGCGGCAATCACCTCGGCATCGACGTGAGCTGCAAACTTTTCGAAGTTCGACACGAACATGTTTGCCAGATTCTGAGCCGTGCGATCGTATTCAGCCGCATCCGCCCAGGTCTGACGTGGGGTGAGGATCTTCGCGTCGACGCCCTCAAGGCTCAGCGGAACCTGGAAGCCGAATAGGTCGTCGGTCCGCATTTCAGCGTCAGCCAGCGAACCCGACAAAGCCGCGTTCAACAGCGCGCGCGTTGCCTTGATCGGCATGCGGCTGCCAACGCCAAACTTACCACCCGTCCAGCCGGTATTGACCAGCCAGCAGTTGACGCCGTGCTTGGCGATCAACTCGCGCAACATGTTGCCGTAAACCGATGGGTGACGCGGCATGAACGGAGCGCCAAAGCAGGTGGAGAACGTGGCCTGCGGTTCGTTGCCCATGCCTTTTTCCGTGCCGGCAACTTTTGCCGTGTAGCCCGACAGGAAGTGATACATGGCCTGAGCCGGCGTCAGTTTGGCAATCGGCGGCATCACACCGAAGGCGTCGGCTGTCAGCATGACGATGTTCTTCGGATTGCCGGCCGTACCCGTTGCGCTGGCATTCGAGATCGCTTCCAGTGGATAAGCCGAGCGCGCGTTTTCGGTTAGCGAACCGTCGTCGAAGTCGGGCGTGCGGTCGGCGCGCAACACGACGTTTTCAAGCACCGTGTTGAATCGGTTAGAAGCGGCATAGATTTCCGGTTCGGCTTCTTTCGACAGGCGGATCGTTTTGGCATAGCAGCCGCCTTCGAAGTTGAAGATGCCATTGGGCGACCAACCGTGCTCGTCATCGCCCAGAAGCGTCCGTGAAGGTTCAGCCGACAGCGTCGTCTTGCCGGTGCCCGACAGGCCGAAGAATACGGCGCTATCGCCATTGTCGCCGACGTTCGCCGAGCAATGCATCGGCATAACGCCCAGCGATGGCAGAAGATAGTTGAGGAACGAGAAGACGCTCTTCTTGGTCTCACCGGCATAAGACGTACCGCCGATCAGAACGATGCGCCGCGTGAAATCGCAAGCGATGACGGTTTCGGTCCGCGTGCCATGCTTTTGCGGATCAGCCTGGAAGGTCGGCAGGTTGACGACGGTGAACTGCGGCTGGAAGCCTTCTAGTTCGGTTCTAGTCGGACGGCGCAGCATGTGGCGGATGAACAGCGAGTGCCATGCATATTCCGTGACGACCCGGGTCGGCAGTCGGAAGTCTTCGTCAGCGCCTGCAAACAGGTCTTGGACGAAAAGTTCCTTGTCGGCAGCGAAAGCGAGAAAGTCTTCGTAGAGTGTGTCGAATTGCTCTGGCGTGAAGCGTGCTGCGTTATCCCACCAGATGGCGTTTTCGGTTTCGCTGTCGGCAACGACGAACTTGTCGTTGGGCGAACGACCTGTGTGCTGACCGGTCACAGCTGCAAACGCGCCGCTCGACGAGAGCTCGCCTTCTCCGCGGCGGACTGCGAATTCCACAAGTTCCGCTTCGGTCTTGTTTGCAACGATAGATTTGGCCGCACTCAGCGGAAACGTCAGTATGGTCATGGGTTCGCTTTCGAAGTCAGATCCGGTATCTGCGCTTGGTCGGTCGTTGCACCAATTTGCTGGTGTCCGAACTTCGGCCGGTGAACCCGGTCGACAGCGGTACGCCGGTAGAGAGCTACGGCGGCCAAGCAATGCCAGCACTGGAGTTCAGCGCCATTAGTCATGGCCCGGCGGCCGCGACAGCTTGAAAGCCAGATCAGGCTAGCGGATTCGAGAGCGAAGCCAGGAATCGCAGTCGCGCAAGGTCAGGGCTCATCCTGTAAATAGCCGCGCCCCGTCCCACAAGATATACGTAGGTCGGAGCCTTAAGAGTCTGAGGAAAAACGGGAAAACATTTTCGCTGCACTATAACGTATATTTTGCCGGCCAGAATTGACGCCAAAATCCGTTCAGCTTGTGTTCAAACCAAGCACAGCACTTTCCATCGTGCCATATTTACTACATTAATCGGCCATAGAGCGCCCTGGCGCTGTCAAGAAAGAACCCTGAGGGGGACGGTATGAAAGAAAAAAGCACCATCGCTCTAGTCGACGATGAGCGGAACATTCTGAATTCTCTGCGGATGGCGCTTGAGGCCGAAGGCTTCAAGGTCCGCACCTACAGCGACGGCGCAGAGGCCCTCGAAGCCTTGAGCGAAGACCCCGTGGATCTTGGCATTTTCGACATCAAGATGCCGCGCATGGACGGCATGGAGCTCTTGCGCCGGGTGCGTCAGCAATCGGATATGCCGGTTATTTTTCTGACGTCCAAGGATGAAGAGATCGACGAGCTGTTCGGTCTGAAGATGGGCGCCGACGATTATATCGCCAAACCGTTTTCGCAACGCCTTGTCGTCGAGCGCGTCAAAGCCGTGATGCGTCGCGCATCCGCCCGGGAACCCGGTGCAGTGGCCACCGAAGCGGCCAAAATCCTCGAGCGCGGGATGCTCAAACTCGATCCGGAGCGCCACACCTGCCACTGGGACGATAAGCCGGTAACCTTAACCGTCACCGAGTTCCTGATTCTCCAGGCGCTGGCCGCCCGTCCCGGCGTCGTTAAGACCCGCGACGCCTTGATGGATGCCGCCTACGATGATCAGGTCTACGTTGACGACCGGACAATCGACAGTCATATCAAGCGCCTGCGCAAGAAGTTCAAACAGGTCGATGACAATTTCGATGTGATTGAAACGCTTTATGGTGTTGGCTACCGGTTCAAGGAAGCCTGATCCAAACGGCGCCTATTCCTTTCGGCCCCTGATCCAAACGGTTATGCGGGCCAAACGAAATCGCATGTGCAAATCTGAATGGGCAATATAAAATTTGCCCCACGGCTTTGCCAAAGTCCGGCCGGAAACGAACGCAAGAGGACCGCCAGATCTCCAGTCGTATCTGGCGCGACTCCAAAACGAATAGGGCGGAGACCTGAATGGCGCTCGATAGCGAACGCGATGTGTTTGCGAACGAGAAGTTGACGAGCCTGCGTGATCAGCTTTCACGCAGGCTGAAGTCTATTGGCGATTCGCTCTCAGCGTGGTTCGAACCGGTCGCCAAGCGCCTCGGGCTAGATCGGATCCCCATCCGTGGCCCGCTGCAGCGGATGGCAGAGACATTCAGCAACCTGCCGCCGGTCCGCTTCATCACCGCGCGCCTGAGCCGACGTATCGTGGTCTCCAACCTCGCCGGCTTCACCATCTTATTCTTCGGGATCTTGTACCTGAGCCTCGATTCCAGCTGGATCATCAACGCCAAGCGCGACGCGTTGAAAATCCAGGGTCAGATCATGGCCGCAGCGATCGCTGGCAAGGCCGTTGTCAAAAGCGGCCAGATCCAGGTCGATTCCGACCGGATGCCGGCTGACAAGAACGCCTTGATCCCCTTCCGTGACGATGGCTTCGCAGCGCTCCAGCTATCGATCCGGCCGGAAAAAATCGCACCGATTTTCCGCCGCCTGATTGCTCCAACGAACACCCGCGCGCGCATTTATGATCGCAAGGGCGATCTTGTCGTCGACTCGACCGACCTCCTCAAAAAGCGCGATTTCGAAGCCGAGGCCACCGAAGAAAGCGCTGATAAAGGTCGGCGCAATAGGCCGAAGACCAAGAACTTCTGGACCAGACTTCAGCATCTTCTGATCGGCAAGGAAGTCCAGGTTTACCGCGAGATCGGCAATGCCAACGGCCGGTATTATCCGGAAGTCCGCCAGGCGTTGGAAGGCAAAGACGCCGCCATGCTGCTTCTCAACGAGAAGAGCGAGCAGATCGTCTCAGTTGCCGTTCCGATCATGCGCTTCCGACAGGTCATGGGCGTGCTTTTGCTCTCGACCCAGCCCGGCGAGATCGATGACGTCTTGGAAGAAGCCCGCAACGACATCTGGCCGATGGCGATATTGGCTCTGGTTGCGAGCGTGATCACGGGGCTCTATCTGGCAAGGACTGTTGCCGGGCCGATGACGCGCTTGTCGGAAACCGCCGAAAGCGTCAGTCGCGACATCAACCTGCACACCAAGCTGCCGGAGTATTCCGACCGCGAGGACGAAGTCGGCCAGATGGCGCGCGCCTTTTCGGCCATGACCAAGTCGCTCTACGAACGCATCGAAGCCAGCGAGAAGTTTGCTGCTGATGTCGCCCACGAATTGAAGAATCCGCTGACAGCGGCCAGTTCGATGGCGCAGTCCCTCGAATATGCGCGCACCGAGGAAGACCGCGAGCAGGTCGTGCAGCAAATCCAGCACGAACTGAAACGCCTGAACCGCCTCATCAGCGATGTCTCCAAAGCCTCGATGCTGAACGCCCAGCTGCAACGCGAGACCGCACAGCCCGTCAAGCTTGAGACGGTGCTCGATGATGTGGTCTCAATCTTTTCTGAAAAGATCTCCGGCACGGGTCAGTCCATCAAACTGCGCATCGACGGACCGGCTGACGGAATGTTTGTTTCCGGCAATGCTGGGCGACTGGGGCAGGTCTTCACCAATCTGATCGACAACGCATTGTCGTTTTCACCCGAAGACGGAACGGTTTCGATCGTGGCCAAGGCCGACGGCGGAAATGTTTCCGTCTCGATCGAAGACGAAGGCCCCGGTATCCAGGCCGATAAGCTCGAAACGATCTTCTCGCGATTCTATACCTACAGGCCGACCGCATCATCCAGCCGCGGCAACAACTCAGGCCTCGGCCTGAGCATTTCCCAGGAAATCATTGAGTCCCACAACGGCAGGATCTGGGCCGAAAATCGCTTTGCCAAGTCCGATGATCCCGAGACCGCAAAGCCGATCGGTTCGCGCTTCTCGGTCCTCTTGCCATTGTTGAACCCCACAACGGGCCGCCCGGGCCGCTCGCGGCGCAATAGCTGATAGACTTGAGCCCATGCCAGCTGAGTTACCACTGCGCGTTCACGCTTCATCAATTGCGCTTGGCGCGCATGCTGCAATCATTCGCGGACCATCAGGATCGGGCAAATCCGATTTGGCGCTACGCTGCCTGGCTTTCGCACCCAATGGGCTGTTCACCGCTGAGGTTCGGCTTGTCGCCGACGACTACACCGAGCTTTTCGATGATGGCGGCCAATTATGCGCACGCGCCCCGGCGAATATCGCCAATCTTCTAGAGGTGCGCGGGCTTGGCCTGATTGAAATCGCAGCCCTGCCTCAAGCCGAGGTGGCCTTGATTGTCGATCTGGTTGACCCGAAAGTCATCACCAGACTGCCTGACCCTGAATCGGCAGGCGAAATCGCCGGCATCAAAATGCCAAGGATCGAACTCGATGCATTTGAGGCATCCGCACCGGTCAAGCTGCTACTGGCGTTGGAATGCATGAGAAAAAATGGCGAGTTGCCCCGACTTCCGCGATAGGCTCAATTGGCTCGGACTTGGCAAACGCTATCTTATAAGTGTTTGGCCAGTGCAACACTGCGCGCCACAATGAACGATTGCCGAATTTTATGGCATCTGAACGGTTCGGGGGCCTTGCCAAATCACTTTGCGTAGGTTTTCGATGGGGACCAGCTGAAATAAGCAGGACACTTGCTTCCATGATCGGACTTGTCATCGTCGCCCATGGCCGACTCGCAGACGAGTTCAAGGCCGCCCTTGAGCACATCGTGGGCCCTCAGCGACAGCTGGCGACTATATCGATTGAGCCCGACGACGATATGGTGGATCGCCGCCAGATGATATTGGATGCCGTCTCCAAGACCGATCTGGGTAAAGGCGTTATTCTTCTAACTGATATGTTTGGCGGCACGCCGTCTAACCTGGCGATTTCCGTCATGGACGAGACGAATGTCGAGGTGCTCGCGGGCATCAACCTTCCCATCCTTGTCAAACTGGCCAGCATCCGCATGGACGCGTCTTTGAAGGAGGCCGTCGCCGAAGCCTCTGAAGCCGGCCGCAAATATATCAAGGTGGCAAGCCAGGAGCTCTCAAGCAACAGTTGACGACCGCTCGAATTTGGGGAAATCCTGCTGCAGTCGAAAACGTCTATGACAAGAATAAGAATGACGAGCCCGTCCAACGCGCCCCGCCAGACCATCCATGCCAGAACTCGATAGCGAACATCCCGAAGCGATCGTGACGATCCGCAACCGCAAGGGCCTGCACGCCCGGGCGTCGGCTTTATTCGTCAAATGCGCCGAAGCATTCGATGCCAAGATCCAAGTCACTCGAGAAGACCAAACGGTTGTCGGGACGTCAATTCTCGGCCTTATGATGCTGGCTGCAGGCCCCGGATCGACGTTGCATCTGTTGGCGATTGGGCCAGAAGGCCCCGAAGCGATCGAGGCGCTGGTCGACCTCGTCGATAGCGGATTCGGCGAAGACTTCTGTGAAGAAGGTTGAGTCGCGCCGCGCTCTCGACAATCAAATAATTTCGTCAATTTAGATCTTGCAGCACAAAGTATAAGTCGTGAAAAAGTGCACGCCTCTTCAAGTATTTATGAATGATCAATTTTAGATATATTTAATTGCATCAACTAAACCGGAGAACTAATCTGAATAACATTTATTCGCAACTCGACACCATCTAAAAGACTCCAGAAACCCCGACCTCAAACTGCCGTCTCAGCACTCTGCTACCGGCAAGCGACATAAAGACTTGTTTATATGTTATTGCGAGCGCCGCCGGTTCCCTCTATACGAAGGGCGGACGTTTGGTCGAAGACGACTAAGCGCAAGCGCGCGAGAGCGCGTCACAGACTGCCTACGCCGCGATCGGTCGCCAAATCCGAGACCTCAGAGCTGCATGTCTTGCGCTCGATCGGAGGCGCACCGGCGCGCTTTGGCATTCGGCAGGCCCGGCCGGGCCTGAAAAACGACGACGAGAAAAAACGATTTCAGACAAAAGGACCAACCACCACATGTCAGCCAACGACTACGTGATTGCCGATATTTCATTGGCCGATTTCGGCCGTAAGGAAATTAAACTGGCCGAAGGCGAAATGCCGGGATTGATGGCGACCCGTGAGGAATATGGCCCATCCCAGCCTTTGAAGGGCGCGCGCATCGCCGGGTCTCTTCACATGACGATCCAGACCGCGGTCCTCATCGAAACCCTGACCGCGCTCGGCGCCGACGTCCGCTGGGCCTCGTGCAACATCTACTCGACGCAGGACCACGCGGCAGCAGCAATCGCAGCGACCGGCGTTCCCGTCTTCGCCGTCAAAGGCGAGTCCCTCACCGACTACTGGGAATACACCCGCAAGATCCTTGAGTGGAGCGACGGCGGTACGCCAAACCTCATCCTCGACGACGGCGGCGACGCCACCATGCTGGTGCACCTGGGTCTGCGCGCCGAAAACGGCGACACCGCATTCCTTGAGAAGCCAGGCTCGGAAGAAGAAGAGATCCTCTTCAAACTCATCAAGCGCACGCTGGGTGAAAAGCCAGGCTGGTTTGCAGAACTGGCAAAGAACATCCGCGGCGTGTCCGAAGAAACGACGACGGGTGTGAACCGCCTCTACCAGCTCGCCAAACAGGGCAAGCTGCTGTTCCCGGCCATCAACGTCAACGACAGTGTCACCAAGTCGAAATTCGACAACCTCTACGGCTGCCGTGAATCGCTTGTCGACGGCATCCGCCGCGGCACCGACGTCATGATGTCCGGCAAGATCGCAATGGTTGCCGGCTTCGGTGACGTCGGCAAGGGATCGGCCGCATCGCTTCGCAATGCCGGCTGCCGCGTCATGGTTTCCGAAATCGACCCGATCTGCGCGCTGCAGGCGGCGATGGAAGGCTATGAAGTCGTCACCATGGAAGACGCCGCTCCGCAGGCCGACATCTTCTGCACGGCGACCGGCAACAAGGACATCATCACCGCTGACCATATGCGTGCGATGAAGGATGGCGCCATCGTTTGTAACATCGGTCACTTCGACAATGAGATCGACGTCGCCGGCCTCAAGAACTTCAAGTGGGACAACATCAAGCCGCAGGTCGACCAGATCGAATTCCCTGACGGCAAGAAGATCGTTCTTCTGTCGGAAGGCCGCCTCGTGAACCTTGGCAACGCCATGGGCCACCCCTCATTCGTCATGTCGGCATCGTTCACCAACCAGACGCTGGGGCAGATCGAGCTTTGGACAAAGCGCGATTCCGGAACCTATGAGAATCAGGTCTACACGCTGCCCAAGCATCTCGACGAGAAGGTCGCCCGTCTGCACCTGAAGAAGATCGGCGTGACGCTCACCGAACTCTCCGAAGAGCAGGCAAGCTACATCGGTGTGGCCCAGAAAGGCCCGTACAAGCCGGAACACTACCGCTATTGATCCTTGCAGGCCCGCGAATCACTTTGCGGGCCGTCAAGAGCAGGAGCAAAAAAGAAACTGCGGCGCTGGGGCCAAATCCCGGCGCCGTTTTCGATTATGGCGACCGAATGTGCCCTTGCTGCTCTGGTCAGTGGGAATTACGCATTCCATAATTTCTCCGATTCGGCTGCCACAGGTTTCTTTTTCCTTAAAAGACCAGAAAAAAGCATCGCGTAAATCCTGGCTCTGTTGGCGCTACAGGACCGAATTCCGAGCACCAGCCTCAGAGCCCGAGCCAAGGACACGCGATGGCCTCAAGATCCAGCCAAACGACAAACGGCGCGACCGGCAGAGAGATTTTCTTGCTGCTGCTGGCGAGTCTCGCCTGCGTGTTTGTCATCACGGCCGGGATCGTCAACGGCGGCGCAAGCACGGTTGCCGGCCTCAAGGTTTCGCAATGGATCGTCGTCGGCTTGACCGCGCTGGGCGGACTGGCCGCAGCCGCTTTCGTCCTGCGCGCCGCCGCCGGCATGCGCAACGAAGTGCGTCGCGCGCAAGGCGAGGTCGTCACCTACAAACGCCAGCTAGCGGTCGCCGAAGCTGTCATCGGCGGCGAACCTCAAATTCTCATCCTATGGGATACCGGCCTGCAACCGGCAATCGTCAATAACTCGCTTAGAGGCGTTCCCGGACTACCGACCGAAAGCGCACGCATCGTCGCTTTTTCAAGCTGGCTCGATCCCACAAGCGCGCGCCGCTTCAAAGACGCGCTCGAAGGATTGTTGCGCGCCGGCCGCCCCTTCAACATGATCGTCAAGACGGTCGCTGGGGCACATCTTGAAACCGATGGGCGCGCTTCGGCCGGTCGGGCCGTTCTGCGCATGCGCGACGTTGCCGGTTATAAGCGCGATATTTCCCGCATTCTCGATGGCCACGAAAGCTTGGCCCGGGATATCCGGTCCAGCCGCGCAATTTTGAATTCATTGCCGATCCCGGTTTGGTTCCGCGACCAGAATGGCCGCCTGAGCTGGGTCAACTCGGCCTACGTCTCAGCCGTCGAAGCGACGAGCGTCGATGAAGTCATAGAGCGCCAGATCGAACTCCTCGAGCAGCGTCAGCGCGAAGGACTGGCGAAGGCGCTTCACGGCGCGCCGCGCTTCCGCAATCAGATCAGCCTGCTCGTTGCCAACGAGCGCCGGGTCCACGATCTGTTTGCGGTTCGCCTGCAAAACTCGATTGCAAGCGCCGCCATCGATGTCACCGAATTGGAAATCGCACGGCGCGAACTGGCCCGGCAATCGCAAGCCTTCAACGAGACGCTCGATCACGTCTCGACGGCCATTGCGATCTTTAACGCCGAGCAGCGTCTGGTGTTTGCCAACGATGCCTTCATCAAGCTGTGGGGCCTCGACCCACAGTGGCTGCGCGGTCAGCCCAAGGACACCGAACTCTTCGACCGCCTGCGCGAACTCGGCCGCCTGCCGGAGGTCGTGAACTATCGCGACTGGCGCAAGACCATCCTCGATCCAAGCGAGAATATCCAAGAGGCTGACCGCTGGTGGCACCTGCCTAACGGCCGCATCCTTCAGCTCATCGCCGAGCAACGCCCCGACGGCGGAATGACGCTGCTTTACATCGACGAGACCGAGCGTCTGGCCCTTGAAAGCCAGTTCAACGCCATGTCGAGCGTCCAGACAGAAACCATCGACAGCCTCAAGGAAGGCGTCGCCGTGTTTGCGACCGACGGCCGTCTCAAGCTGTGGAATTCGTCATTCGCAACGATCTGGCAAATCGCTCCTGATGTCCTCTCGACCGGACCTCACATCGACGACATCGTCGAACATTCGAAAGCGCTTTATTCCGATCAGCAGGTCTGGCGTCGCCTCAAACAGTCAGCCACCGCATTGTCGGACGAACGCATTCCCTTCGACGGCCAGATGCAACGCCTGGACAATTCCATCGTCGAATTCTCGGTGATGCCGCTGCCGGACGGCGCGACGCTTGTCACCTTCGCCGACGTCACGGCCTCCAAGCGCTACGAGCGCGCCCTGGTCGAGCGCAACGAGGCGCTCGAAACGTCCGACCGCTTGAAGAACCAGTTCATCGGCCACGTCTCTTATGAACTGCGCACGCCTTTGACCAACATCATCGGTTTTACCGAAATGCTGCGCAGTTCCTATCTGGGCGATCTCAACGACAAGCAGCGCGAGTATCTGCAGGACATCTCCTCGTCTTCGAATACCTTGCTCACGATCATCGACGGCATCATCGATTTGGCGACCATCGACGCCGGTGCGTTCGAGCTTGATGTCACGAGCGTCAGCATTCGCGACGTCATCCAGTCGGCAATCCAAGCGATCGACGAGCGTGCGGCGCGCGCAGGTCTGACGCTCGATGTCGCGATCGCCGATGGCGTCAGCGCTCTTTCGGCCGACAAGTCGCGCGTCCGCCAGATCCTCTACAACCTGATTTCCAACGCGGTCGGTTTCTCCCACGATGGCGGTACTGTCTATATCGGCTGCTGGCGGGAAGGCCCGAACATCGTTTTCCAGGTCGAAGATAGAGGGGCCGGCATCCCCGAAGAAGCCCAGCAGCAGATCTTCGAGCGCTTCGAAAGCGACAGCCGCGGCTCAAAACATCGCGGCGCCGGACTCGGCCTTTCGATCGTCAAGAGCCTCGTCGAATTGCATCAAGGAACTATGGTGCTGGAATCGACCGTCGGCGAAGGAACCCGCGTCACGGTCCGCCTGCCGGAAAATGGCCCGGTTCAAAAGAGTGATACGCAAGTCCTTCAAGGTGAACTCGATCTTCCAAGATTGCAGCAACGCGCTGAATAGCCAAAGAAATTTATCCTTTGGGTGAAGCTGCTTCAGTGCGCCGGCCGTTCGGCACTCGCCCCTGAATTTGCAAAATGCTATCGCAAGCTTCGATGCCGGGTTAAGAGCCAGGGCATAACGACAAGCGAGCAGCACCTTTGATGACGTCTCCTGCCTCTTACAGCTTTCATCTGACGGAATTGACCGAAGTTCAGCTTCGGTTTTTGGCGGAAGAACTCGCATTCATCCTGCGGCCCCAAGACGTCGTCGCTTTGCATGGTGACTTGGGTGCAGGCAAAACGACCTTGGCGCGTGCGGTGATCCGGGCGTTGACGGGTGATCCTGAGCATGAGGTGCCAAGCCCGACGTTCACCCTCGTGCAAACTTACGAGACGGGCGGAACTTCAATCGCCCACTTCGACCTTTATCGCTTGTCGGCTGCCGAAGAACTCGACGAACTTGGTTTCGAGCACCTGTTGAAGACCGGAGCCGCACTCGTCGAATGGCCTGAGCGCGCTGAGGACCGATTGCCCGCCGACGGCCTTGAGGTCGAACTGACGGACGCCGGCGGAGCGGGCGAAACACGCGACGTCAAACTCAGCGGAACGGGCGTATGGACATCACGGCTCAAGCGCTTTGAAGCCATGCACACACTGCTGGATCAGGCGGGCTTTGACGCAAGCCGGTCGACGCTCAAGATCGTCGCCGCAGATGCATCGGCACGCAGCTACGCCCGCGTCGTCAACGAAACCAAGACGCCGCCCGAAACCACCCTGCTGATGAACTGGCCAAGACAGCCCGATGGCCCGCCCATTCGCGATGGCAAGCCTTATAGCCAGATCGCCAAGCTCGCCGAAGACGTCGGCCCATTCATCGCCGTCGCCAACGCCTTGAGAGACGCCGGCTTGAGCGCGCCGGAGATCTACGCCAGCGACCTCGACAACGGCTTCATCCTTCTGGAAGACTTCGGCGACCAAGGCTACGCGCAAGCCATTGGCGATGGCGTCCCGCAAGAAGAGCTATGGCAAAACGCCGTCGACGCGCTCGTCCATCTGCGCGCGACACCCGCCAATAAGCCCCTGGAAATCGGAGCCGGAGCTGAGCCCTACACCCTGCCCCAGCTCGACCGCACCATTTTGGAAATCGAAACGACACTTGTCCCCGATTGGCTTTGGCCAGCGATCCATGGGGTCACCATGCCCGAGGCCGAGCGCGAAACCTACCGCCAGATCTGGGAGCCCATTTTCGAAGACATCCTCAACGAACCCAAAGGTTGGCTCCTGCGCGATTACCATTCGCCCAACCTTCTCCATCTGGCTCACAGAGACGGGCTGAAGGCTGCGGGCGTCATCGACTTCCAGGATGCTCTGCAAGGTACGCTCGCGTACGATCTCGTCTCGCTGTTGCAGGATGCCCGTCTCGACGTCCCAGCCGAAATCGAGAAGGCGATGCTCGCGCGCTATTTCAATTCGGTGCGCCAGCGCGAACCAGATTTCGATGACGTCGCCGAAGCGCGCTTCCGGTCGATCTACGCCAAGCTCGGCGCCGAACGGAACACTAAGATCCTCGGTATTTTCGTCCGCCTCGCAAAGCGTGACAAGAAAACCCGCTATCTGGCACATATGCCGCGCATCTGGGGATATCTCGAACGAAATCTGCGCCATCCCGATCTCAAAGAACTGGCCGGATGGTATGACAAAGCATTCCCGCCGCAGCTTCGCGGCAAGCCAATCACAATTTGAGGACGCACGCGCGTGAACTCGATGGCCCCTGATATCGATACCGCGATGGTCCTGGCCGCAGGCCTGGGCAAGCGCATGCGACCGTTGACCGACACCAAACCCAAGCCGATGGTGACACTGGCAGGCCGTCCGCTGATCGACCACACGCTCGACCGTCTGGCGGCCGCCGGGATCGCACGCGTCATCGTCAATGTCCACTATATGGCCGACGCGCTCGAAGCCCACCTCACCGATCGGCGCGACAAAGAGCTGCTGCCGGAAATCACCGTGTCGGACGAGCGCGGCGTTTTGCTTGAGACCGGCGGCGGCATCGTCAAGGCGCTTCCGCTTCTGGGAGAAAAGCCGTTCCTCGTTTGCAATTCCGACACGACCTGGGCCGAGACCGCCAACGTCGACAACTTCGGAATGTTGATGTCGGCATGGGACGGCTCACGGATGGACAGCCTCCTGCTGCTCGCCGAAAAAGACCACAGCATCGGCTATTCGGGAGATGGAGATTTCGACCTCGCCGACGATGGCCGTTTGACCCGCCGCGCCGAGGGAGCAGCGACGCCGTATGTCTTCGCCGGTGTCTCGATCGCCAAGCCCGAGATGTTTGCCGACACCCCCGAAGGTCCCTTCTCGCTCAACGTCCTTTGGGACAAGGCCATCGCCGCCGGCCGGCTCTATGGCATCGTCCTTGATGGCTGGTGGATGCATGTCGGCACGCCGGAGGCGCTCGCCGATGCCGATCTCTTCATTGCCGGTTTGGCAACGCGGGAGGGCGAACGCGGATGACGGCCAAGGTCTTTACGATCCCCAGTGGCACGCCGTTTCTTCCCGCACTCGTCCGCGCCTTGATGAGCGGCAACCTTCCGCATCTTGGCAGCACACCGCCCGACGCCATCGACATGAGCGGCATCACCGTCCTGTTGCCGACACGGCGCGCCGAACGGGCACTTGCCGCAGCCTGCCTGTCGGTGACTGGCAAGAGTGCGATGCTGCTGCCGCAAATCCGCGCCATCGGCGGCGCTGACGAAGACCGCCTGTTGATCGGCTCCGCCGCTTCGGCAAGCCGCGACCTGGGATCAGATTCAAAAGCTGCGTTTGAACTGCCCCCGCCGATCGGCAAGACGGAACGCTTGCTGGTTTTGACGCAACTCGTCCTCCAGTGGTCGCAGGCGATGCGGGAAGCGTCCGCCGATGAGACCGGCATGGGCTTCGGTGCCGTTCCATCTGCGGGCGCCAGAACGCCGGCGCAGGCCGCAACGATGGCGCGCGAGCTTGCCGAACTGATGGATCTCGTCGAGCGCGAAGGCTGCTCGCTTGAGGGCATTGAGAACATTGTCCCCGACACGTTTTCCGAGCATTGGCAAAAGAGCCTCAAGTTCCTCGAAATCATCACCAAGTTCTGGCCGGCGTTCTTGGAAGAGCGCGCTTTGCTGTCGCCCAAGGATCGCGACAACAAGCTAATCCTCGCCGAAGCCGAGCGCCTCAGATCGAACCCGCCCAAGGGGCCCGTCATCGTTGCCGGCGTCACCGGGTCCATCCCCGCCACCGTCGAATTGATGCGTGCGGTCTGCGAGCTTGAACAAGGCGCCATCGTTCTGCCCGCGCTCGATTTGTCGCTCGACGATGAAAGCTGGGAGGCGATCGCGCCGAACCATCCCGAGCACCCGGACTTCGGTTTGAAAAAGCTGCTCGAAGAACTGGGGCTGGCGCGCTCCAGCGTTGAGCGTCTTCCCGACAGCGATGCCCCCGCGACGCTCCAATCGCGCGAGCATTTCCTCAGTGAAGCCATGCGCCCGACCGAGACGACCTCGCAGTGGCATGACTGGGTCGAGACAACCGACAGAGCCAAAATCAAAGACGCGCTCGATGACGTCAGCCTCATCGAAGCCGCCAACCCGCAGGAAGAGGCCGAGGCCATCGCGCTCATCATGCGCGAAGCCGCCGAGCACCCCGACAAGACCGCCGCATTGGTGACGCCCGACCGTCTGTTGGCGCGCCGCGTCGCCATTCGCCTGGAAGCCTGGGGCATCCGTGTTGACGACAGCGCCGGCCGCCCATTCGCCAAAACGGTTCCGGGGGCTTTCCTCGAAGTCGTCATCAATGCCATCGCCAAGGACTTCGCGCCCGTCCCGACGATGGCGCTTCTGAAACATCCGCTGGCGCGCTTCGGATTGACCGCACGCGATGTCCGCTTCGCCGCCCGCGCTCTCGAACTGGCTGCGTTTCGCACCACCTATATCGGCAGCGGCCTCGAAGGCATCGACGCGGCGTTGGTACGCCAGCGCGTTGAAGTCGAAAGCGGAGATCGCCGCGATATCGCCGCCCAACGCTTGTGGGCCGAAGATTGGGAACGCGCGAACGATCTTCTGAGACGCCTCAAAGAGACTTACACGCCGCTGATCGAAGCTTATCGATCTGCAGAAACAATGCCGCTCTGCGACCTTGCAGCTCTGCATGCCCGCGTCGCCGAATCTGCCAGCAACCTCACCGATGAGGAACGCGAAGCAGGCGCCGAGCCGCAGCTTTACGCCAAGGAGGCAGGCGCCGCCGCCGCCGGTTTCTTCACCGAGTTGATCGAGCTGAAGGAGGCTTCGCCACCAATCCACGCGCGCGACTATCCGGACCTCTACCGCGGCTTGATCGGCACGCTCCCGCCTGTGATCCCGCGCGTTCCCAAGCATCCGCGCCTCAGCATCTGGGGCCCTATGGAATCCCAGCTCTTAACAGCGGATGTTGTCATCCTGGGCGCTCTCAACGAAACCACTTGGCCCGATACCACCGATCCCGGCCCCTGGCTCAACAGACCGATGCGCGCTGAGCTAGGTCTTCCATCGCCGGAAGAAGAAATCGGCCGTGAAGCCCGCGGCTTCGTCTCGCTGCTTGGCGCCAACGAAGTCTACCTGACGCGCGCCACCAAGGTCGACGGCGTGCCGAGCGTTCCGTCGCGCTGGCTGATGCGCATGAACGCTCTGCTTGGCGGTCTCGACTTGGCAGACGTCTTAAAGCCCAAGCATGATTGGCTCGCCTGGGCGCGCTATCGCGATCACGTCGCACCCGGGCGCGAGCCTGCGAAACGTCCCGAACCGCGCCCGCCACTTGCCGCGCGGCCAAGGAAGATCAGCGTCTCGGGCATCGAGCGATGGATCGCCAACCCGTATGCGCTTTACGCCAGCGAGATCCTTAAGCTGAAGGTTCTGCCGCAGTTGGGCGTCGAACCCGACGCGGCGCTCAAAGGCAAAATCCTCCACGATGCCATGTCGCGTTTTACGAAGAAGTATTCTGACGCGTTGCCCGATTCGGCAGCCGAGATTCTAACCCGCTTCGCCGACGACATTTTGCAAGAACACAAAAGCCATCCCAAGATCGCCGCGTTCTGGGTGCCGCGCTTTGCCCGTTTCGCCGATTGGTTCGCCGACACCGAACAAGCTCGCCGTCACGGTTATGAGCGCACCCTCGCCGAGATCAACGGCGAGATGAGCTTCGCAAGCCCCGCGGGCGATTTCACATTGACGGCTCGCGCGGACCGCCTTGACTATGGCGCCGCCGGGCTTCTTATCACCGACTACAAAACCGGCACGCCACCTTCGCGACCGGAAGTGGAGTCCGGCAAGCGCCCGCAATTGCCGTTGGAAGCAGCCATCGCCAAGGTCGGCGGTTTCAGAAACCTCGAAGCTTCGGACGTCAGCGGCCTGCGCTATATCCATGCCTCCGGCGGCAACCCGCCCGGCGAACAAAAAGACATCAGCTTCAAGGATCGCGCTCTCGCCGAAGTTGTCGAGGAAGTGCTCGCGGGTGTGCAGGAACTGGTTGCACGCTTCGACGATGAAGCAACGCCTTATGCGGCCGTCCGCCGCACAGGCTTCAGCTACGACTACGACGACTACGCCCATCTGGCGCGCGTTGCGGAATGGTCGCAGGCCGAGGGCAATTCGGGCGGTTCTGGAACTGGCGAAGGAGGTGCAGCTCAATGAGCATCGATCAAGCCTCCGCCGATGCCGTCCGCGAAGCGCTCGAAAGCACGACGCACCGCCAGCTCAGCGCGTCCGATCCGGCAGCGTCCGCCTGGGTCAGCGCCAACGCCGGAACCGGCAAGACGCACGTCTTGACCATGCGCACCTTGCGCCTGCTGCTGGCTGGCACCGCGCCTGAACGGATCTTGTGCCTCACCTACACCAAGGCCGCCGCCGCCGAAATGTCGACGCGCGTCTTCAAGCAGCTGGCGCGCTGGGTGACGGAGAACGATGCGGAGCTGCACAAGGAGCTGAAGAAATTACTCGGGCGTGCGGCGACCAAAGACGAACTGCTGGTCGCCCGTACGCTTTTCACACGCGCCATCGAAACGCCGGGCGGCTTGAAGGTTCAAACGATCCACGCCTTTTGCGAACGATTGCTGCAGCGCTTTCCAATGGAAGCCGGCATCCCGCCCGGCTTCGCAACGCTTGACGACGATCTCGGCCGTACGCTGAAACGCGAAGCCATCGACCTCACCCTGCAGGAAGCCCTCGACGCCCCCGAGACCCCGTTGGGAGGCGCGCTCAAAACGGCAGTGGCCTACGCCTCGGAATATCGCTTCGATGATGTTTTGAACGCCGCCATCGGAGAGCGTCGCTGGCTTGAAGATATTGATCGCAACGCCGGGCCTGACGCAAATCCTGCAGAACGCTTGAGCGCATATGAGGCGACGTTGCGCCAGAAGCTTGAACTCCGCTCCGGCGTCGGCTTGCAGGATATCGAAGCCGACATGGCCAACGTCCTCAACGACGGGCAGCTTTCGTATGCGATCAGCGCGCTGGCTGAAGGCGGCGCGACGGACGTCAAGAATTCAGCGCTTTATGCCAGCGCCCAAACGGCCTCCTCGCTGAAAGAGCGAGCAGGCTTTCTCAAATCCGCGTTGTTGACCCAGAAGCTCGAACCCAAGGCCAGGGTTGCCAACAAGGCAATCTGCGAAAGCGAAATGGCGTTGTGCGATACGCTCGTGCAGGCCCAGCAAAAGTTGGCGCGCCTCGTCAAAGAAGAATTCGCCTGCCGCTGCCTGGATGCCTCATTGGCGCTCGCGCACCTGTCCGGCCGCGTCTTGCAGCACTACACAGAATTCAAGGCGCGCCGCGCCGCCCTCGACTTCGACGACCTCATCGAAAAGGCCGTCAACCTCCTCGATTCGCGTGAGACTACCGATTGGGTGCTTTATAAGCTCGACGGCGGTCTCGATCACATCCTCGTCGATGAATCGCAAGATACGAGCCCCGAGCAATGGCGCATCGTCGAAGCGCTCGCCACCGAATTCTTTTCAGGCGAAGGCGCACGCGAAACAGAAACCCCGCGCACACTTTTTGCGGTCGGCGATGAAAAGCAATCGATCTATTCCTTCCAGGGCGCCGCACCGGAAAAGTTCGCAGAGATGGGCCGCAAATTCACCGAACTTTCCGGCCAGGCCGGCGAGCCGTTGCGCGCGGTTCCGCTCGATCTATCGTTCCGCACCGTCGCGCCGGTTCTCGAAGCCGTCGACCAGGTCTTTGCCGATAGCGCGAAGACGCCGGGCGTCATTATGGGCGACCGCAAGATCCACCACGCCGTTAAGCGGCTCGGCGAAGGCGGGCTTGTCGAGATCTGGCCGACCGAAGTCCCGCACGAAAAGAATGACCCGCCGCCGTTCGACCCGCTCGTTCACGATCAAAGCTCCAGCCCCGTCGACCGGCTGGCCGCAAATATCGCGGACACCATAAAGAGCTGGCTCGATGCCGGCGAGGTCCTTGCATCCAAGCGACGACCCATCAAGGCTGGCGATGTCTTGATCCTGTGCCGCAAGCGCCGCCCGTTTGCCGCTCCGATGGTGGCCGCGCTGAAAGCCAGAGGCATCCCCGTCGCTGGTGCAGACCGCCTCGTCCTGACCGAACAACTCGCCGTCGAAGACCTGATGGCGCTGGGCGATTTCACAACCCTTCCCGAAGACGATCTGACGCTTGCCGTCGTCTTGAAAAGCCCGATCATCGGCCTCTCGGAAGAGGACTTGTTCGAAGTCGCACACGGTCGCAAGACGTCGCTGTGGAAGGCGCTGATCGATAAGCAAAACGACAAGCCCGCCTTCAAGGCCGCTGTCGCGCGGCTCGTCGAATTGCGCCAGCGCGCCGACTTCCTGCCGCCCTTTGAATTCTACGCCAAAGCCCTCGATGAAGACGGTTTGCGCGCCGCACTTCTCGCGCGACTAGGCCACGAGGCCGCCGATCCGATCGATGAATTCCTCAATCTGGCGATTGCCTTCGACGACAAGGAGGCTCCGTCGCTGACCGGCTTCCTGTCGTGGTTGCGCGAAGCCGATCGCGAAATCAAGCGCGACATGGAGCAAGGCGCCAACGAAGTTCGCGTCATGACGGTGCACGCCTCCAAGGGCCTTGAGGCACCCATCGTTTTCCTGCCCGACACCTGCACGACCGCTTCTGCCGGTGGCGCTTCCGATCCGGTCGCCAGCCTCAAGTCGGCCGACCAGCCAGAAGACGTCGAGCCGCCGCGCATCTGGAAGATTGCCAATACGACCAAGCTGACGGCTGTCGCCGAAGCGAAAAATCTGAAGGAGGCCGGCGAGAAAGAAGAGCTCAACCGCCTGCTCTACGTTGCCATGACGCGGGCGGAAGATCGCCTCTATGTGTGCGGCTTTGAAAATGCCAAAGGCCGACAGGAAGGGTGTTGGTACGAGATCGTCAGCGACGGGCTCGATGGGCTGACCGAGGAGGTCGAACTTCATGATGGGCGCACGGTGCGCCGCCTTGAAGCCGAACAGTTGGCTGAACTGCCGAAGGAAGAAAAACGCGCCGCGGCGGCCGTGCCGGCTTCCGCACCGCCGAAATGGGCAACCCGCAACGCGCCGCGCGTCCCGCTCGTTACGCTGCCGTTGGCGCCCTCGCAACTCGTCCCCTATGAAAGCGATCCCGAAGGCGAGCCCGAGCCCGGCCCGGTGATGATCCCGCACCAGGAAATCCCGGATGATCCGCCAGCCGTCGTCTCCACCACGACGACCGACGCCGCAGCCGAGCAGGGCGACATCTTCTTGCGCGGCACTCTCACCCACGCGCTTTTCGAACACCTGCCCGATTTGCCGGCCAAAGAAAGAAAGGCTGCAGCAGAAGCCTACCTTGCTTCGCGTGGAGCAGCGCTTCCTGCCCGGGTGCGCGCCCGCGTTGCCAAAGAAGTGATGACCGTCCTCGATCACCCGGATTTCGCACCGCTTTTCGGTCCAAGAAGCCGCGCCGAAGTAGCGATTGCTGCCCGCTTTGAACGGCCGGACGGCAAACAGCCCGCACTTCAGCTCTCAGGCAGCATCGACCGCCTCGTCGAGCTGGACGACACGATCCTGATTGTCGATTATAAGACCAACAGGAATGTCCCGCTGGGCCTGGAGGATGTCGCAGAAGCCTATCTTTTGCAGCTGGCGTCCTATCGATTGGCGCTCGTTGACATTTATCCTGGACGTAAAATCAGGACCGCCTTGTTATGGACACGCGTTCCGGCGCTTTTGGAGATTCCAGGCGAAAAAATCGCCGCAGCCGAACAGCGATTGTGGGAACTCTCGCTTGCATCGCCTTGACGCTCGGCTCAAGCAACCCTACTTACGGGCGACTGGCCTGATAAAGCCGCCCTGGAAAAGCACCAGCCTGGAAAAGCACCAGGAAGACACCGCGCGGTCGAACAAGGCTGCGACGAAATATAGGAGACAAGATCATGGCAGAGTTAGTTTCGGACGCTGATTTCGAAGCCGAAGTCCTGAAATCCGACAAGCCAGTGCTTGTCGACTTCTTCGCCGAATGGTGCGGCCCGTGCAAAGCCATGGCTCCGGCCCTTGAGCAAGTCGCCGATGCCCTCAAAGGCAGCGTCAAGGTCGTCAAGGTCGACGTTGACCAGAGCCCCGGCATCGCCCAGCAGTACAACGTCCGCGCTATGCCGACCCTGATGGTGTTTTCGGGCGGTAAAGTCACCGCGCAGCACGTCGGCGCCATGACGCAGCGCGCCTCGCTGGAGCGCTGGCTCACCTCGACGATTGCCTGAGGCCTCTAACTGGGCTAACCGATAAAGAAGGCTGTGCTTCGTGATGGAAGTGCAGCCTTTTTCTTGTTGGCTGAGCGTCCATGTCGTGCTTGGAAAAACCAGCCGCGAGCTCGAGACTTAAGAGGAACTTGAAACCATGACGGCACTCCCGCCTTTTCCGAGCCCCGAAGAAGCCCGCCAGGAGCTGATCGGTATCGTCACCGCGCTGTCCTACATGACCGGCCCGGAAATGAAGCTCGCCTCCGGGAAGACTTCGACCGTCTATTTCAACATGAAGCCGACGATGCTCGATGCGCGCGGCGCATTCCTGATCGGACTTCTGATCCTCGATCGCATTGACGAGATGCAGGTCAGCATGGTCGGCGGATTGGAAATGGGTGCGGTGCCACTGGCCGCCACGGTTGCCGCCGTCAGCGCGGCGAAGGGCGAGCCGGTTTCGGCGTTTTTCGTCCGCAAGCAGCCCAAGGACCACGGTACACAAAGCCTGATCGAAGGCCTTGCCAAGGACGAGACGCTCGAAGGCCGCCGCGTCGTCATCCTGGAAGACGTCACGACGACGGGCGGATCGGCGCTCAAGGCCGTTGAAACGGTGCGCGCCGACGGGGCTGAAGTCGTCGCCGTTATCACTGTGCTCGACCGTCAGGAAGGTGCGGCGATTGAATTCAACAAGGCTGGCGTCAAATTCCAGTCCTTGATCACCAAGGCCGACATCGTCGGCAATTCCTGAAAACCTGAGTGATCATTGCAGTTGGCGGCGGCCCGTTATCATAGGCTGAGACAGCGCCCTGCGGCCCCGCCCCACGCCGTCCAATCATCTCAGATCGGCGCCATCGATTTGGGATCGGCATAGCGCCGCGACTTGCCTTCGAAGTAAGCCTGCCGGTCAAGAATGAAGTGCTCGTGGTAAGCCGCACCTTCAACCGAGCAGCCCGCGTGCAGTTCGATGACCGGCGAATAGATTTCGGCGTCGACGATCCCCCAGATTGCCACTGTATCGGCAACTAGAATGCCTTCGAGTTCACCCTCGCGGTCGAGCACGAAACGCTTGCATTTGAGCGAGCCGTTGATCCGCCCGATCAGCATGACGTCACCGTCGATCACGACATCGCCGTCAATTGCGACATGCGAGCCGATCACGGTCGTTGTCGGGCCCGGCATCGGCAGCCGGTCTTCCAGAACCTGTTGGACTTCCATTTCCACCCTACTCACACTCTTTTTAAAACACGCCCTGGCCGCAATGCGCCTGGAGTGAGCCGATTGATCCCAATGGGGGAGCCGCCGGAGCGGCCCCTGGGACGATCGTCACAGACGGGGCCGCCAACCTCAAGCGGTAAGTGGAACTGGACCGCTCGGAGCATGCTGCACGTGCCCTTGTGAGCCCTCATGGCTGGCGCGCTGCAGGTCCGGAACGAGTTCGGCGCGCTCGTTATAACGCCGCGAACGGCCTTCGAAATTGGCGCCAAGTTCCAGGCAGAGCGTATTGTGGTGGACTTCAGCTTCGACGTAAGCGCCGCTTTTCAAAACCACATCGACAGCCCGAACGGTTCCAGAAACATGGCCCTGGATCGAAACCGTTTCGCCGTGCACCAGCCCGTTGACCTGGCCGTGCTTGCCGATAATGACGTTGGCCCCGAGCACATCTCCCTCGACAACGCCGTCGACCGTCAGGTTGCCTTCTGAAATGAGTTTGAGCCCGCCGCCCAAAATTTTCAGGTCCTGGCCGATCACGGATTCAGTCACCTTCGGGACTTCGATTGTCGCATCGAATTGCTGTTCTTCGGGTAGCGGTGGCGGCGGCGACGCAAATTCTGGTTCTGAAACGGCCGCGTGAGTGGTTTGTCTTGCTGCAGACGACTGACGTGAAAACATTGGGTTCCCCTCTTTTCGGACAACCCTCCCCGGAGCTTTTCGTAGAAGCGTTTTAAGGCTTTGTCGTGACCTTCTCCGCCGTCGCAAAGCTGAATATCCAAAGGGCTTTGCGCGCCTTCCTCCAGCCAGCTTGAAGCCATTTTTCAGCCCCATTTGGCTGACCGCGCCGGGCGTCGAGTGTGACCCTGAGGGCACCGCCGCCTCGGGAAAATAGAAACAAATCAACAGGGAAGAGTTCCTAGAATGGCGGTAAATTTTTATACTCGGCCCAAGAACAAAGTCCGCAGCGCTGATCCAACAAGGCGCCGCAAGCGGGCAACCGGGAGGGGAATTGATGTTCGCGTCAGTAAACTCAGCGCATGGCCGTGCGAAGCTTCGCTTGCTGCTAGGCTGCGTTTGCGCGGGGTTGCTTGCGGTTGCCCAATTCCCGACCAGCGCAACGGCCGGTCCTGCGATCGGCCAGTTCGAGCTCAAAGACCTTGAAGCCGAGCCAGGCTCGGTCGAATTCCAAAGCCAGAACGCGCATTCGTGGGGCCAGCCGCGCCGCAAAGTCCAAAACGAAGGCGGCGGCGAATTCCTCTACGACGACAACTCAATCGCGCGTCAACGCCACGCCCTGGAATTGGAATGGTCGCTTGCCACCTTTTTGCGGCTGCGCGTCGGCATTGAATACGAAAAGGAACGCCTCGACGATCCCGAGCAGCTGTCCTTTGCAAACGCCTTCGCTGACTTGCAGCTCGATGAAGTTGCCGTCGAGGTCGTCACGATTTTGAAGCGCGTCCCTGAATCGGGCGGGATCGGCTTTGGCACCCTGACCGAATTCGAACATCCCCTGTCGGGCGGCGAACTCAACACCATCAATTTCGGTCCCATCGTTCAGGCGAAGCAAGGCCCATGGGGCGCGATCGGCAACCTGATCTTCATCCACCACTTCGGTAATGGCGAGCGCGGACTCGGGCCGCCCGAACGCGATCGGAAATGGGATCTAGGATATGCCACGCAGCTTTCTTATACGCTGAACGAAAACTGGATGTTCGCGCTTGAAGGCTATGGCACGTTCGACCGTCTCGGCAACAGCGGTACGCCGGGAGACGAGCGCGCGGCCTTTGGCGATCACGATCAGCACCGCGCTGGGCCGCTCGTCTACTATGCGTTCTCGTTGGGCGAGGGCGCAGGTTTTGCCAACGGTGCAAGCGTCGGTTTGGACGACGACGAAAGCTCTGCCGGTGACGACAAAGACGAGGTCGAAGTCTCGATCGGCGTCGGCATGCTGTTCGGGCTCAATGAAAATACACCCGACCAGACGCTGAAATGGAGCGTCGAGGTTGAGTTCTAGGCGCGCGCCGGTGGCCATCTGAGAGGATCGCAGCAACATCGATTTAGCGCCGTCTTTGCGTCCTCACCGGGCCCAAACTTGCATTGATCTTTGAAATGACCCAGGTTGCCGGGCTAAAAGCAGGCCCGGAGACCAACAACTGATATGAGCGAAAATACGCCCGAAACGAACGATCCCACGCTGAGCTACGACACGGATTATGAAATCGGCCAGGACAACATTTCGGCTTACGGTTTCGACGTCCATAACCCAGTCTTCTTCGTTTCCGCACTCGTCATCGTTGTTTTCGTCGCCGTATCGCTCGTCTTTCCACTAACCACCAAGGAATTCTTCGAAGGCCTGCGCACAAGCCTGACCTCGAATCTCGACTGGCTCTTCATCCTGGCGGGCAACGTCTTCGTCTTGTTCTCGCTCTACCTGGTTGTTTCTCCCTTTGGCCGCATTCGCTTAGGCGGTGAGGACGCGAAGCCGGAATTCAGCTTCTCAGCTTGGCTGTCCATGCTGTTTGCCGCGGGCATGGGCATCGGCCTGATGTTCTTTGGCGTTCTCGAACCGGTGGCGCATTTCCAGAACCCGCCGCTATTCGTATCGCCCGCCAACGTCGAGCGCGCGCGCGAAGTCGCGATGGCCGCCACGATCTACCACTGGGGTCTCCACCCCTGGGCCATCTACGCCATGGTCGGGCTGTCGCTGGCGTTCTTTTCCTATAACCGCGGACTGCCGCTGACCATCCGCTCGGTTTTTTATCCGATCTTCGGCGAAGCGGTCTGGGGCTGGCTTGGCCATGTCATCGATATCCTGGCGGTGTTCGCGACCTTGTTCGGATTGGCAACGTCGCTGGGCTTCGGCGCCGAGCAGGCATTGGCCGGCATGAACTACCTGTTTGGGATCCCAGCGACGGAACTCAATAAGGTGCTGCTGATCGCCGCGATCACCTCTATGGCGACGTTCTCGGTCGTTGCCGGCCTCGATGCAGGCGTCAAGCTCCTGTCGGAAATCAACATGGCGTTGGCATTTGCGCTCCTGGTGTTCGTCATCATCGTCGGTCCGACGGCAATGATCGCTTACGGCTTCTTCGAAAACCTGTCGAACTACATCTGGGACATCGTCCCGCTGTCGAGCCCGTTTGGCCGCGATCAGACCTTCCTGCACTCCTGGACAACATTCTACTGGGCGTGGTGGATCTCCTGGTCTCCGTTCGTGGGCATGTTCATCGCCCGCGTTTCGCGCGGCCGCACCGTGCGCGAGTTCATCATTTGCGTCATCATCGTGCCCACTCTCGTCTCCGTTCTGTGGATGACGACGTTCGGCGGAACAGCCCTCACCGAATTGATCGACGGCGGCTATACCGGCGTTGCCCAAACCGTTAAGCAGTGGCAGCCGGAACTCTCGCTCTTCAAGATGCTGGAGCCGTTGCCCTGGACAGGGCTTGCCTCGTTCATCGGCATTGTTCTGGTGATCGTATTCTTCGTCACGTCTTCTGATTCCGGCTCGCTCGTCATCGACACCATCACCTCGGGCGGCAAGATGGAAGCGCCGGTCGCTCAACGCGTCTTCTGGGCAATTTTCGAAGGCCTGGTTGCCATCACCCTGATGCTCGGCGGAGGCCTCGCCTCGTTGCAGGCCGCAGCCATCACCACAGGCTTCCCCTTCACGTTCGTCCTGTTGTTGATGTGCGTGAGTATCTATCTGGGTCTGCGTGAAGAACTGCGGATGCTCAATGGCCGACCGGCGTAGGCGGTTGCGCGATTACTGCTCCTGCCAGCCGTCCCACAATCTTGCCGCCGCGAACAAGACCACGAGCGCTAGGCTCCAGCAAAGGCCGATCAGCGCAATGCTGCGGTAGAGGGGCAATTGCATCTCGACGACGCCGAACTTCAAGCCCAGCAATTTCGCAATCGGCAGAAAGACAAACCCAAGACCCATCGACAGCAACACCCAGCCGCGCAGCGATCGCAAAGTCACATTTAGCAAGGTCGCGAAAAGCGCCCATTGCGCAACGATCCAGGCCGGAGGCAGACCGGGCACGATTGCTGCACCGGAATAGGTGATAAGGCCGAGATACATCACAAGTGCTTCGGCCATGACGCCGAAGACGCTCGCAAATACGATGAGCTGAAGTTCAGTGGTCCACTCGGGCGATTGCCAAAGGTGCAAGACGACGACGACCAAGGCGAAGGCAAGGCCGAGCCCCTCGCTCCCGCTTGCCGTAAAATAGATGAGCGCAAACCATGCCGCACCAAAGCCGGCGATATTGATGAGAATGTCTTTATCGTCCGGTCGCGTTATCACCGTTCGCTGCCCCGCATAAATTTCGCTCCACGGCTGCATCATAAGCCTGCGCGCCACGATCAACCGCCCCACCGAAGCGAAGCGATCAGCGCTCGTATTTATCGTAGCGCACGAATTTACCTACGCGTATGACGAATCGCACGTAAGACTCTTGCGGATCCAACCGAGCCGACGAGCCGATGCGCAAAAGATTCCTACTGCTCCATAACGCTGTTGCCGGACTACGCCGCCATCGGCTGGTGCGTCTGGTCGTTGCCGAACTGAAGAAGCGCGGCGCCGAAGTCGTGACTTTGCGCCTCTCCGGACTGGGCCAGAACCTGTCGCAGGCGGCGCTCGCCCGTATCGTCCATTACGACGGCTTCGATGCCGTTGTGGCCGCCGGCGGCGACGGGACCATCAGAGCGCTCGCCAAAGCGCTGGGACCCGATGCGCCGGTCCCGATTGGGGTCATCCCCGTCGGTACCGGTAACGTCCTGGCGCGAGAACTGCCGCTCCCCAGCCACGCCGCCGACGTGGCCGAAATGCTGCTCAACGGCCCCGAGATCGAGATCGCCGGCGCGCATGCAGGCGATGAGCCGTTTTATCTGATGGCAGGCATCGGTTTCGACGGCGAGATCATCAACAACCTCAATCTCGAAATGAAGCGTCGTATCGGCAAGACGGCGTATGTCTGGCCGACCTTGAAGGCCCTGTCGCACAAACCGCGGCCCTTTGCGGTGGTGATTGACGGAAAGAAACTCGAAGCGACCTGGCTCGTTGCGACCAAGTCGAGCCGCTACGCCGGCAGCTTCACGCTCGTCAACGGTCTGCACGTCCGCGACAAGAAGATGGTCGTCGTGCTCTTTCAAGCGCGCACGCGCTGGCAGCGGATTGTCGAGTTGGCTGCACTCGGCCTAAACTTTGTCGAGCGGCTTCCCGGTATCAGCATTCACACGTGCGAATCGTCGATCGAGGTTGCGGAAAGCGGGCTGCCCATTGAGATCGATGGCGATGAGGCAGGCGTTTCGCCGGTTACGATTTCGCTCGGCAACGGTCCGATGCGGCTCATTGTGCCCGCCGAAGCAAAACCCGATCAATGAGACTGAAGCGAAGTGCGCACGCTGAGCGGGCCGAGACAGAAGCGTTAGGCCTGCGACGGCCGCCGCCGCGCCAACCGAACACGTCGCGCCGGAGCCTTGCGGCCCTTGTTGGCAAAAAGCGCGCTCTCGATGTTGGAAACGAAAAGCCGCGCCGCCGCTTCCCAGCTATATTCAAGCGCCCGCTTGCGGATCTCTTCGCGGTCGAGCGCCAACGCATCCCTTGCGGCTTGCGCGATATCATCCGAAAGCGCCCCGGTTTGGCCCGGAGCAATAAGGTCGATCGGACCCGTGACGGGATAGGCGGCAACCGGCAGACCGGACGCCATCGCTTCCAGAATGACAATCCCGAAGGTCTCCGTCTTGCTCGGCATCACGAACACATCGGCGGAGGCATAGCATTCGGCCAGATCTTCACCGACTCGCTTGCCGGTGAACGTCACGTCCGGATAGCGCGCCTGGAGCTCTTGCAGCTGCGGCCCGTCACCGACGACAACCTTGCGACCATCAAGCTCGGCCTCAAGGAAGGCTTCGATGTTCTTCTCGATCGCCACCCGGCCAACGTAAAGATAGACAGGGCCTTCGCCGAAGCGCCTGACGTCGCGCGGCCGGAAAAGTTCGGTATCGACCCCGCGAGTCCACGAAAGCGTGCGCTCAAAGCCGCGCTCTTCCAGTTCCCGCGCCAAAGTCGGCGTCGCCACCATGATGCCGGCACCGGCATTGTGGAACCGGCGCAGGATCGACCAGATCCAACTCTCCGGCAGGTTGAAGCGGCTGGAGATATAATCCGGGAAGCGCGTGTGAAAGCTCGTCGTGAACGGAATGCCCTTGCGCAGGCAATGCGAGCGCGTCATCCACCCCAGCGGTCCCTCGGTCGCGATATGCACGGCATCCGGTTCGATCTCGCGCATCCGCTGGCCGATATAGGAATAGCCCGGCAGCGACAGGCGAATTTCGGGATATGTCGGGCATGGCACCGTCGAGAATTCGCCCGGCGTCAGGAAGATGATCTCAGCATCCAGAGGAAGCGCCTCTTCGCGCAGACGCTCATAGGTCCGCACGACACCATTGACTTGCGGCCGCCAAGCGTCTGTGGCGACGAGGATCTTCATTCACGCAGCCTCAAGTTTGGGTTTGCCGCTGGCGTTCTGCGCGGCTTCCCGTGCTTTGACGATATCGAGCCAACGGATGATCTCGAACTCACCGTCTTGAGTTTCGCCGATCGCCGTGCAGCTTTCCACCCAATCTCCGGAATTTAGATAATGGATCTCTCCGAACCGGCGCGAAGCGGCATGGTGAATATGCCCGCAGATCACGCCATCGGCGTCGCGGCGTTTGGCTTCAGCCGACAATTTGCGCTCGAATTCGCCGATGAAGTTGACCGCCGATTTGACGCGCAGCTTCAGATAGCTCGACAGCGACCAGTAGTTCAGCCCGAACAAGCGGCGCACGAAATTGATCGGGGCATTGGTCCACAGCGCCAGCTGATAGCCACGGTCGCCGAGGAACGCCAGCCATTTGGCGTACCGCACGACGACGTCGAATTCGTCACCATGCATGACGATGTAGCGCTTTCCATCAGGCGTTTCGTGAACGGTCTGAAGCTCGATCTCGATCCCGCCGAAGCGCTGTCCGCAGTATTGGCGCAGCCCGTCGTCGTGATTGCCCGGAATGAAGATGACGCGCGCGCCCTTGCGCACCTTGCGCAGGATTTTCTGCAGCACGTCGTTATGAGACTGCGGCCAGACCGCACCGCGACGGATGCGCCAGAAGTCCACGATGTCACCGACGAGATAAATCGTTTCGGCATCGTGTTCGCGAAAGAAGTCGATCAACAGGTCAGCCTGGCAGGCGCGTGTGCCAAGGTGAACGTCGGATATGAAGAGCGATCGATATGTCTTCACGGCTCAATCTCCCCTGCAAGCCGGCCAACAGCCTTCCCAAACAACCCTTGCACACACGTGTCCCGGATTCAGGTTGCAGGAGTATGACAGCTTTATGAGCGATCCATGCATTCCAAGCGTCTTTATACCACAAAGTGTTAACGGCTGGGACGGCAACCGTGTCAAGTTGTCCTCAGGTCCGCGGCATGGTTGCCACGCTCTGATGGCGGATAAGAGGCCAATCATAGGCCCTATGCGCTTGGAAGCATCGAGCGCGCCGCTGCCTGACACCGACCGGCGCAACCAGCTCGATCAGTAGAGCCGGAACGGGAAATACCGCGCAACAAGCTCTGAAAATCGCCCGCTTGCCCTGACTTCCCGCAAAGCATTATCGATTTCGGCCTTGAGCTGGCGGTCGTCATGCCCGATTGCGATGGCCATTCCATCCCCAAAAAACTTTGGCTCGAGGTAAGCCCCACCTTTGAATTCGCAGCATTGCTCCGACAGCGTGCCATTGATCCAGAACGACAGGCCAATGGCGTCCCCGAAGACCGCGTCGACTTCGCCGGCCTTGAGCGCTTCCCGGGCGATTTCGGGATTATCGAACACCAAGATCCGGCTTCCGCGGAAATACTGCCGCAGAAACGCTTCATGGGCCGTGCCCGAAGCAACGGCAATACGCTTGCTTTCGAGCCCTTCCGGCGTCGCCACCAGATCGCTGGCGTTGCGGCGGCCAGCAAATCGGCCGGGGGTGTGAAAATACCGCTGGGTGAAGGCGACGGTCTGCAGCGCATCGGCGGTCACCGAGTTGCCGGCGATGACGGCATCGGCTTCCGAGCGGGCAAGTGCAGGCAGAAGCTCATCCCAAGGCCGCTCTGAAACCTGGCAGGTGACATCAAGCTGCAGACAGATGGCGCGCGCCAGATCGACGTTGAAACCGGTCAGGACACCATCTTCGTCGTAGAAATTAAACGGCGGAAAGTCGCTGGTCGTCAGGAACCGCAAGATCACGCGCTGTGGCGCGGCGTCGACGGTGTTCTCGCCGCCGTCTGACTGCGCAAGGGCGGGCTGGCTCGTCACCGCGAGCCCGACGACGGCAAGCGCAATAACAGCGCCAATCAAAAAGCCCACCGACTTTGCGATCGACAGACGTAGAAGAAAAGTCTTGCAGTTGGACACGCGGTCATCCCTCTGGCGCTTGGTGCAAGGGCTGAAAAAGCAACTATCGGGGCAATGCGCGGGCTTCAAGGCCAAATGCGCTGCAAATGCAAATATAGCCACAGACTTTAGCCCGCTGCGTGTGGTCCTGCGGCATCAGGTGCTGGCTCAAGATGACGAAACTGCTCCAATTCGACGATCTTTTTCTTATGAACGGGAAGCGGCGTGTGCTTACCTTCAGGGTGAGCCGCGTTTGACTGATTACGCATAAATTATTGAAAGCCTGTTCGAAGTTTGAAATGCAATGCTGCCACGATCCGAGCGCGCCTTGGGCGGAACCACGCCGCTAAAGAGTGACGCTCTCGCCACCGAAATCCTCGAACACTATGTAAGCGCTGATTGCGCGGATGATCGCCGGCAACAGCACGATGATCGACTAGCAGCAATTGCCAGGCGCCAACTGCCGCAGCTGACGCCGGAAATGTCGGCCCGGTCGCTTCGACTGACCGGCCCGGCCCGGTGGCTCGTTGGGTGTCTCCTTCTAACTGGTCTCTCTGCAGCCTACGCTCCTGGAATCGCATTTCCCGCTATCTGCGCGGCCATCGGCTTGCCTTTTCTCGCGATCGCATGCTTGCGATTGTTGGCGCTGGGCCTCGCCGGCAATCTTCAACCCAACAGGAATGAGCCCCGCCAGAGCCTGGATGCGTTGCCTGAGCCCTTGCCGCGCTACGCCGTGCTCGTCCCGCTTTATCGCGAGACAGCCGTCATCGACCAGCTGATCGACGCCTTGCTGGAGCTCGATTACTCAGCCGATCGCCTGCAGATCTCATTGGTCGTCGAAGAACACGATCACCCGACCCGCGAAGCGCTTGCAAGGCGTAGTCTCCCGGCGCACATGCGGGTTGTGGTCGTGCCGCCGGGAAATCCGCGCACCAAACCGCGCGCCTTGAATTTTGCTTTGCAGGACGCCGTTGGTGACTATGTCGTCGTCTTTGACGCCGAAGATATGCCCGAGCCCGATCAGCTCAAACGCGCCTTGTCGCTGTTTCAGTCCGCGCAAGGAAAGGTAGGCTGCGTCCAGGCCCGGCTCGGGCTCTACAACCCGAATGCGAGCCTGCTATCACGGCAGTTCACCATCGAATACAACGCGTTGTTTGGAGCGCTTCTGCCGGTTCTGGCTTATCTGCGATTGCCGGTGCCGCTGGGCGGGACGTCAAACCATTTTCCCCGCCGGATCTTGCAAGCCGCCGGCGGCTGGGATGCCTATAACGTTACCGAGGACGCCGACCTTGGCATAAGGCTGGCGCGGCTCGGGCTCGAAGTCCAAGTGATCAACTCAACGACCTGGGAAGAAGCGCCCGAAACGTTCCGCGTCTGGCTGTGCCAGCGGACGCGATGGCTTAAAGGCTGGATGCAAACCTATCTCGTCCACATGCGCCAGCCCGGGCGTCTGTGGCGCGAATTGGGGACCTGGCAGTATCTGGGCTTCCAGATGCTCATGTGCGCCATGCTTTTTTCGGCCCTCGTCCACCCGGTCTTTTACGTGCTGCTCGGCATCAATCTGGTATCGACCGGGACACTTTCCGGCAGCAGCACTGGGGCCGGAACAGATGTCCTGTTTAGCTTCGGCCTTGCCAACTTGGCCGTCGGCTACCTGTCGGCCATCGCGTTGGGCGCAACGGCGGTCGGACGGTCTCAGCGCACGCGCGGGCTCGCCTGGCATGCGCTCGGTATGCCGGTCTACTGGCTGTTGATCTCGCTTGCAGGCTACCGGGCCCTTTGGCAATTGGCGACGGACCCGTTCTCTTGGGAAAAAACGCCGCATAGCGGACGGTCAAAATAACCGCTGCGCACCTTCGCGAGGGCCAGCGGCGGTCGACCTTGTTGAGCCGGTCGACCTGTCGCTGATCGTCTCTGGCTGCCGATGTCAGGCAGCTGCGACTTTGAAAACCGGCGTTACCTGCGCCGATTGCCGCCAGGACCACCGGGTCCGCCAGACGGGCCACCGGACTTCTGGTCCTTATGACGGAAATTGATCCGTCCTTTGGTCAGGTCGTAAGGCGTCATCTCGATGGTGACGCGGTCGCCCGCAAGAATACGAATACGGTTCTTCTTCATGCGGCCGGAAGTGTACGCGACAACTTCGTGCCCGTTATCGAGTTTCACGCGGCATCTTGCGTCCGGTAGGACTTCTTCGACGACCCCTTCAAATTCCAAGACTTCTTCTTTTGCCATTCAAGCTCCTCAAGTGGCAGGTCACTGCGGCTCAAACGCTGCCGCACAAATTTCCAATGCGTTTTGGGGAGAGCAGAGACTGCCCTCCCCGAACGAACTTTCCAGGAATGCCCGAGTGCTACGTCTTACTCGGCCTGCAGGTTGACCGCAGCAAACTTGCCGTTTCGGCCTTTTTCAAGTTCGTAGCTGATCTTTTGGCCCTCGTTGAGAGAAGCCATCCCGGCGCGCTCAACAGCCGAAATGTGTACGAAGACGTCATTTCCGCCTTCATCCGGCTGGATAAATCCGTAGCCTTTCTGGGTATTGAACCATTTTACGGTCCCGGTAGCCATTCGGTAGTCTCCAACAGTCACGTCTATGTAATAGCCACCCGGAAAGGTGGCAAACACGTTTCAAAAATTCGCGTTTCAGACATCTAGTGTTCGCCGCATTCGCCCGGAACTCTAATGTGTACCAAACCGCATTCGATGAGATTTATATGACGCGCTGAGCCCCGGAACGCAAGCATTTCGCGGGGCAGAACCACCAATTCGCAAGAACCGACTAAAGTTTTGCAGCCATGGCTTGACCCCCAAGAGGTTGAAAAGGCCCTTCAATTCAGCGTTGAAGTTTGAAGATTGTGCGCTGCACGACATAAAAAACTATCTTTCTTAGCCGACGATCCGACCGTTCGCACACTGCACAGTTATTCGCCTTATTGTCGAAACCCCAGGCAATTTTGGTCTGCGCAAGAGCCATGCGAGAATGAGGCTCAAATCTAATCAGCGGGATGAAAATAAAAGATCGCGAACACCGATGGTTTGAAAACGAGGGACCGGATGGCAAGAAAAGATATGTTCAGCTGGCTTCTTGGCAAGAAACAGGAAGCACAAGCTCTTGCAGCAAACAGCGAACAAGTCGCCCAATTAGCCCCGCACGCCGAGCAGCCCGCAACTTCCGCCTCCCAGGTGAATGGAAACGACGGGACGATTGCGACAGCCGAGCCGGTCGCGCCACCGGTTTCCGAATTCGCGCAAGCGCCATTGCCTGAGCCGCCGACCGAGCTGCCTCCGCAAGTCGACGTCCCGGCCACAGCGCCGCCACCGGCACCGATATCTGCCGAACCAGAACCCGCGCCAGACCCGGAGCCAGAACCGGAGCAGGAGCCAGAACCTGAGATCGTTGAACTGGTCGCCCAAGTTGAGGAAATCGAGCCAGAACCGACGGTCGTCGTCGTAGAACTGGAGATTTCCGACCCTGAAGCGCCGGAAGCAGCAACAATCGAGGCAGCAGTAATCGAGACGGTGGGAACTGATCAGATTGCCTCGCAAGTTTCTGACTTGCCTTCTCCAGCGCTGGCAGACCCGGAAATCGAAACGGCGGCGCTGCAATCCGTGACGCCAGTGGCGCAGGTTCATTCCACGCCCGAACCCCAGCCTTATCCCGCGCCGGAACTGCAGGCTGATTCCGAGCCATTGATTGTGGAGGCCGAGTTCGAGACCGTGCCGGAGATTTCTGAACCGGTTGCCGAGATAGAAGACCCCGCAGCAGAACCGCTTGTTTCAGCTCCGATGCCTGAAGGTCCGAAACCTGAAGGCCCCTCAGCAGTACCTGGCGAATGCCTTCCTGAGCCTCAGTCGACTGACATCGCTCCAATCGGGACACCGGCAGCCTCCCAATCACCGCGTCAGGTCTTGCAGCACGCCAAGACTGCCAAGGTCGCCTCTGGCGCCAGCGGAGAGACGGCACCGACGGTCGGGATGGCAGCGGTCATCAAGTCCGGCCGCGACGCGCGCCCGGCACGCGTCAGCGCGATCTCAGCCAACGGCCGGAAAATTCTCGCCGTGGCCGACGGCGCGGTTTTCGCGCGCGCCTTCACTCGGCGTCAGGATGGTAGCTATCGCCTTGAAGGCCAGCCCGACGGCGCCGCAACCAAACTCGAATTCGATAGCGAGACCGCTGGCGGCGCAAGCCCGGCCGTCAATCAGTCGCCAAAGCCCTTGCGATACGTGAAGCGCCGCCGCTCACCCGGTTTGAGCGTTGGCGTTGCCGGCCGCTTCGATACCAATGATCGCGATAGCGTCGACGCCCGCGAACAAGGTTCGACGACGGGCCGCCGTCCGGTGATAAAAGGCCCGATCAGAACGCCGAGCCGCTCAAAGGCCGGATCGCGGATGCCGAGCTCTTCCAAGTGAGCCCAGGTGTTGACGAGATAGGCCACGTTGTGCCCGGAAAGCCCGCGTGCCGTCGCAATCAGCCGGGCCTTTTTGGCAAGCGGCATGGCGCGCACATAACTCGGGTGCGCCCGCTCCGCGATGTAGGAAAGCCCGAACACGTCGCGCTTTTCGCCATCCAGCAATGAGATCGTCAGCCGCGTCTCGCGATAGACGCCGTTGACCTGCTCGCGCTCGCGCAAATAGTGCAGGGTTTTGGCAACGTTTTCCGGCGCAACCCTGTAGGCAATGCCTTCACACGACCCGCCTCGGTCGAGCCCGAGCACCAGCCCGGGCCGTCCTTCGACGCCGCGGTGATGGACGGAGTAAACGCAAAAGGACCGGGAATATCCGTGCACCCTGGCCCGGACCCTTTCTTCGAATTCGAAGCCAGGCCGCCACATCAGCGAGCCATATCCAAAAACCCAAAGTTCGTGTGGCTTTGATTGGTCCATTTAGGTCCGCAGATCAGAACTCTCGTCGTTCACTAGCCGATGACTTCGCCGGACAGATGCCGTCTGCCACTACGGCGTCTCCCGCTAGTCCTCGTCGGCCTCGTCTTTGGCAACTGAAGCGCGCCGCCCGAAGTCGGGAGCATCGGTATCCTGGCCAGCTTCGATGATACCCCGGCGCAACGCCCGCGCGTCGCCGAACATCTTGTGCAGCGTCTCGCCCTCGCCAAAGCGTATCGCGCGCTGAAGCGCTGTCAAATCTTCCGAGAACCGCCCGAGCATTTCAAGGACGGCCTCCTTGTTGTTGAGGAACACGTCCCGCCACATCGTCGGATCGGAGGCGGCGATACGCGTGAAATCGCGAAAACCGCCGGCTGAGAACTTGATCACTTCGCTGTTCGTGACCCGCTCCAGGTGGCCCGCGGTGTTGACGATGTTGAATGCAATGAGGTGCGGCACATGGCTGGTGATGGCCAGCACAAGGTCGTGATGCTCCGGTGTCATGGTTTCGACGTTGCTGCCGAGTGCTTCCCAGAAGGCAGACAGCTTCTCGACCGCCGACGGATCGCAGCCTTCATGCGGCGTCAGAATACACCAGCGATTGTCGAAGAGTTCCGCAAAGCCCGCTTCCGGACCCGACTGCTCCGTTCCTGCAATCGGGTGCCCGGCAACGAAATGGACGCCTTCGGGCACATGGGGAAGTACATCGCGGACAATTGCTGCCTTGACCGATCCGACATCCGACAGGATCGCGCCATCGCGAAACGCGCCCGCGTCGTTGATCTCTTTGGTGACCGCGCCGCAGATACCGACAGGCGTACACAAGATGACGAGATCCGCATCGCGTGCCGCCTCGGCAGCCGTTTGAAAGCCTTCGTCGATAATGCCCAGATCGAGCGCAGTCTTGACAGTCGCAGGCGTCCGCGCCGAACCGACGATTTTGTCCGCCAGCCCCGCCCGTCGCGCTGCATGCGAAATCGACGAGCCGATGAGGCCGATCCCGATCAGCGCAATCCGTTCGAACTTCGCCCCGCTCATTTGGCCACGGCCTCCGACCCCTTGCGGGCGCCAGCGAGGATCTTAGCCAGCACGTCAATCACGATTTGGTTTTCTTCCTCGGTGCCGATCGTCAGGCGCAACGCATTGGGAAGATTGTAGGCCGCAACACGGCGGAGAAAGATGCCTTCCGCTTTGAGCGCGTTATCGGCTTCAGCCGCCGAGAGGCCTACACCGTCAAAATGAATAAGCAGGAAGTTCGCGACGCTTGGCGTCACCCGCAGACCGAGTTTTTCAAGCTCCGCCGTCAGCCACGGCAGCGAACGCGAATTGTGCACGACCGCTTTTTGCATGTGGGCTTGATCGCGGATCGCAGCCACACCTGCTGCAATCGACGCGGACGAAAGATTGAACGGCCCGCGGATACGATTGAGCACGTCGGCGATCTCAACAGGGCAGTAGGCCCAGCCGATACGCAGACCGGCCAGCCCGTAGATTTTCGAGAACGTGCGCGTCATCACCGTGTTCTCGGTTTCTCGCACGAGGCCGATCCCCGCATCGTAATCGTCAGCTTCGACGTATTCGGCATAAGCGCCATCGAGAACCAAAACGATGTCGTCGCGCAGACCAGCGCGCAGGCGCCGCACCTCGGCGTTGGGAATGTAGGTCCCCGTCGGATTGTTTGGATTGGCCAGGAATACGATCCGCGTCTTGTCCGTCACCTTCGCGAGGATGGCATCGACGTCCGTCATCAGATCGCGCTCAGGCGCGACCACCGGCGTCCCGCTATTGGTCTTGATGGCGATGGGGTAAACAAGAAAGCCGTGTTCGGTGAGGATGCCTTCGTCGCCTTCGCCGATGTAGGCCTGCGTCAGCAGGTTCAAAAGCTCGTCCGAACCCGCCCCGCACACAATCCGGTCGGCTTCGATGCCATGCACCTCGCCAATCGCCTCGCGCAATTCGCTCGCAGATCCATCGGGATAGCGTTCAAGCCCGCGGGCAGCGGCCGCATGAAATGCCTCGACCGCAGCCGGGCTTGGCCCCAGCGGCGTTTCGTTGGAGGAAAGTTTGATCTCCCGCTTCGCAGAGCCTTTGCCGCCCTCGCCTGGGACATAGGCTGCGATGTCGAGGATACCTGGAGTTGGGCGCGGTTTGGTCATGCGTACTAGATCATTCCAAGCGTCGGTTGGGCTGGCACAACCGTTAATAGTGTTCGGCCGGGCCTTGATTGCAAGCCCGAGAGATAGGGCGCGAGCCCGATAGACGCAAAGAAAAGTTAAAGAAAATATTGCTTTCCAATTGCCGCAGCCTGCCTGAACGGCCGTCCCAGGCAGTTTCGAAGTTGCATCGGTTAACTTGACGCGAGGCCCCGACAATCCTATCACACCCCACCCGTGGTGATTTGGCCGGCCGGCTTGCAGCCACGTAAAACAACTCGCTAAAAAGGCCGCGCCGTCCCCCAATGAGGACCGAGCCGGCCGAATTTGAAGGTCGCAGGCGTTTATGACGGCAGATACGTCCGAAGAGTTTAAGAAGGCTGTAGTCTCGCCTGTCGATGACGGGTCGGGTGTGGTGCGCGCGAGCGTTGATTTCCCAGCCTCCGAGCCGCTGAAGCTTGATAGCGGCAGCGAACTGGGACCCTTCACGATCGCCTACAACACCTATGGCACCCTGAACGCCGCCAAGTCGAACGCCATTCTGATCTGCCACGCCCTGACCGGCGACCAGCACGTCGCCAACATCAATCCGCTAACCGGCAAACCGGGTTGGTGGTCGCATCTGGTCGGCCCCGGCAAACCCATCGATACCGACCGCTTCTTCGTCATCTGTTCGAACATCCTGGGCGGTTGCCTGGGTTCGACCGGTCCGGCTTCGATCAATCCGGCAACCGGTAAATCGTTCGGCTTGAACTTTCCCGTCATCACCATTGGCGACATGGTCGAAGCGCAGTCTCGCCTCATAGACCACCTCGGCATCGATCAGTTGTTCGCCGTCATCGGCGGCTCGATGGGCGGCATGCAGGTGCTCGAATGGGCAGCACGTTACAAAGACCGCGTCTTTGCCGCCGTGCCGATCGCGACAGCCGCCTGGCATTCGCCACAGAATATCGCCTTCCACGAGGTTGGTCGCCAGGCCGTGATGGCCGACCCTGAATGGAAGCGCGGCGATTACCTGGATCAGGGCGTCGTTCCGCGCAACGGTCTCGCCGTCGCGCGCATGGCCGCCCACATCACATATCTGTCCGAAGACGCGCTGCACGAGAAGTTCGGGCGCAATTTGCAAAACCGCGCCGACCGCACGTTTTCGTTCGATGCAGATTTCCAGGTCGAAAGCTACCTGCGCCATCAAGGCTCGACGTTCGTCGATCGCTTCGATGCCAATAGCTACCTCTACATTACCCGCGCCATGGATTATTTCGACCTTGCCGCTGAACATGGTGATGTGCTCGCCAACGCCTTTCGGGGAACGCGCACGCGGTTCTGCGTCGTCTCGTTTACCTCCGACTGGCTCTACCCGACGCGCGAAAGCCGGGAGATCGTCCAGGCCCTCAACGCCGTCGCAGCCAACGTCTCGTTCGTCGAGATCGAGAGTAACGCCGGCCACGATGCCTTCCTGCTCGATGAGCCCGAGTTTTTTGCCACAGTGCGCGGCTTCATCGAATCCTGTGCGACCAGGCGCGGTCTACCTCTCGCGCCCATCGCTGATGGAGACGCTTGATGCTCAACAACAATATCATTCGCCAGCACCAGGCGCTCGCGGATCAGGGCGCCCGCGTCGACCATTTGATGATCGCCGAAATGGTCGCGCCCGGCAGCCGCGTGCTCGACGTCGGTTGCGGCGATGGCGATCTGCTCCAGTTACTGGCCGCCTCAAAGGCTGTCGACGGCCGCGGTGTCGAACTCTCGCGCGAGAAGGTCAACGCCTGCGTTGCGCGCGGCCTCTCGGTCATTCAAGGCAACGCCGACGTCGATCTGGATGACTATCCTGATCAGGCGTTCGACTACGCGATTTTGTCCTTGACGATCCAAGCCACGTTGCGGCCCAAAGAAGTGCTTCAGAACTTGTTGCGCATCGGCCGCCGCGCCATTGTCTCGTTCCCCAATTTCGGGCACTGGAAAATTCGCGCCGACCTGCTCTTCAACGGCCGCATGCCGATGACGAAAAATCTTCCTGAACCCTGGTATTCAAGCCCAGATTCGCATCTTTGCACGATCCGGGACTTCGTCGAGCTGTGCGATTTGTTGGACGCCAAGGTCGAGGAAGCCGTCGCCTTCAATACGGCTGGGCGTCGCTTGCCGATCAAACGCTCTATGCGGTTCAACAACCTGTTCGGTGAGAAAGCGGTCTTCAAGCTCCGCCATCGCGCTGCGACACGGGATTTCTAATCGGTCTCGATGTCGCCCGGCTTTGCACCCGAACGGCTTTGCGTCTGAGTGTCCTTGTTCTCTCTCGTTGCAGGACGCGCCAGGTTCGGTGTCGCCGGAACGATTGCCGGCAAAACCAGCGCCTTCTTTGGCTTGGCAATCGGTGCGACCAATTCTTTGGCCGCCTCGACGATGATCACGCCGGCAAATCCCGGCATGAAGCGAGCACCGACCCGTTCCCAGGCAATCGCTGAGCGCAACAGCATGTTGCGGCTGAACGGTGGGACGTAGAGCGCTTCGGCCCAATCGACGGGTTCGAACATCGCATCGCGCAGCATTCCTTCAAGCTGAGTGCGGCTGTAGGGACGCCCGAATCCGAACGGCGTGCGATCGGTCCGCGCCCAGATGCCTCTGCGGTTTGGCACCACCATCATCAAACGGCCCTCTGGCGTCATCGTCCGCCAGATTTCGCGCAACACCGGCTGCACGCGCTCGGCCGTCTCCAGCCCATGCACGACAAGCATGCGGTCAACCGAATTGTCCGGCAGCGGCAGATACTCTTCATCGACGAGAACCGACCGCTTCGACCCTTCGCGCGGCCATACGAGCGCCCCCTGCAGGCTCGGCATCAAAGCGCCGCAGTAGGCCGCCTGGTTCTGGAAAGCGCCAAGATAGGGCACCGCATATCCCAGCCCCATCATCACGCCGTTGGGAACGCGCCGCCACCGCGCCTGAATACGGCCCATGACAAGCCGGCGGACAACGGCGCCCAAAGGCCGCGAGTAGAAATCTCTGAGATCGGCGACGTCTATCTGCATGCGTACCCGCTGTCGATGGACTAGTCTGCGCGCGCGGCGATCGGTGCTTGCGACCGGCGTAATTGTTGCGGTTTGTCAGGATATAGGCAAGCGGCAGCGCCAATTGCACTCTGAGGAGCAAAATCAAACGTCAAGAGCCGGTAACGAACGAGCCATCCTTGACGCAGGCAGCAGGCGGACGTTAGGGGTCAGACAGTCAATTGGGAAAGACCCTCACCCCTTAAAAATGGCTGCTGCAACTCAAATATGTAAGAGCAATGCACGCGCCACCCGCCGGAACCACTAGCCGGAGAAAGTCATGACATTGGAAATTTATCAGTTCCCTGCCCGCAGTGATAATTACGGCGTCCTGGTCCACGATCCGGAATCCGGCAACACCGCCTCGATCGATGCCCCATCGGCTGCCGAGGTCGAGGCTGCACTGGCCGCAAAAGGTTGGAAACTCACCCATATTTTCACAACCCATCACCACAACGACCACACCGAAGGCAATGCCGCCCTGAAAGCGCAAACCGGCTGCGAGATCATCGGACCGAGCGGTGAATCTGAAAAAGTTCCAGGCATCGACAAAAAGGTCGGCGAAGGGGACACATTCAAGTTCGGCAAATACACGGTTGAAGTGCTCGAGACCCCGGGCCATACGCTCGGCCACATCGCTTACGTCATCCCCGAAGCCAAGGTCGCGTTTGTCGGCGACACGATGTTCGCCATGGGCTGCGGACGCGTCTTCGAAGGCACCCACGAGATGATGTGGAACTCGCTTTCGAAGCTGCGCAAGCTGCCCGCCGATACCGTTGTCTACGCTGGCCATGAGTACACGCAGTCGAACGCAAAGTTCGCATTGACCATCGAGCCCGACAACGAAGCGCTTCAGCAACGCGCCGCTGAAGTCGATACGGTAAGAGCACAAGGCATGCCGACGCTGCCGACCACGATTGCCGCCGAACTCGCGACCAATCCGTTTCTGCGCGCCTGCGAGCCTGAGGTCAAAGCCGCGCTCAAAATGAACGATGCGCCCGATTGGGCCGTATTCGGAGAAATCCGAACTCGCAAGGACAACGCCTGAGCTCGGATTTGCTCTCCACATTCAACTTCCAATTTGTAGAGCGAGCACAATGGCCGCAGCCGATCTGACCGCCGATGAGATCATCGCGCTTCTAAAGCTCGAACCTCATCCTGAGGGCGGCTACTTCCGCGAGACGTTCCGCGATGACGTGAATTCGCATGGCGGGCGCGCAAGCTCGACGGCAATTTATTTCCTGCTCAAGGCCGGCGAGATCTCGCGCTGGCACAAGGTTGATGCTGCTGAAACCTGGCACTGGTACCGCGGCGCGCCTCTCGAGCTCGGGATCGCTCCACCGCAAGGCCCCGCCGAGCGTCTCCCGCTGGGCGATAATCTGTCCGCCGGCGAACGCCCGCAGGCCGTGGTGCCTCCTGGATATTGGCAGCAGGCCAGAAGTCTGGGCGAATACACCCTTGTCGGCTGCACCGTGGCGCCGGGCTTTCTATTCGAAAAGTTTGAACTGGCGCCCGACGGCTTCGAGCCGGGTTAGCGTTGCCACATCACGCCCACGGTAGCCGCAGTTTCAATGTCTCATCCGAAGAGCTTTCCGCACCAAAAAAACAAGCCCCGCAATTCGGGTTGCGGGGCTTGTTTCGGAGAATCGCCCGCTCCGAGGATGCTCTTTGGGGGGGGCTCGGCTAGGCAGCAGGCGATATCCGTAATTCTTACCCAAATGTGAGGGACAAGAAATATCCTCTCACGGATAAACAGTTATGCGCCATCGTCAGTAGGGAATCGGGGCGGAATAGGGGAAGTCCAGTAAATCGGACTTTTCCACTGCTTACGCCCACATTTGAACAGCCCAAGAGATTGAAAATATTGGGGCTTTTTGGGCATTGCGATTCTGCTGGGACACGTGGCCAAGCGCTCCTTGTGGTGCTCCCCCGACTCAATCAACACTCCAGCGTAGCAATTGTGGCTTCGAGTCGATTCGTTAACAGGTCGGCACGTCCGGATTTCGGGTGGTGTCGCTCAAGGGGGCAGACGTTCGAAGCATGTCGGGTTGGGGCAGTTTGAGCGCGAGCGAGGGTAATTATGAAGCGGGCGGCGTCTGAAGGATCATTGCTGAGTACGGTATTTGTTGACTACGACAACATCTACCTGTCGCTCAAACGCAAGAGCGAGGAAGCTGCCAAGCGCTTCGCCAAGGACGCCGGTGTCTGGCTCGCCGAAATCGCATCCGGCCGCCTCATCACGCCGACCAACGGTCCGGCACTCGATATCCCGCGCCGCATCGTCATGAACCGCTGCTACGGCAACCCGGTTCCCCGCCGCAACGCGCATGACAACTCGACCGACATGAACTCCTTTCCGTTCGTGCGCCATCACTTCCTGCGCGCCGGATTTGAAGTCATCGACTGCCCGCCGCTGACCGCGCAGCTCAAGAATTCCGCCGATATCCGCATGGTCATGGACGTGCGCGATTACCTGCTGCACGACACCTATTTCGATGAGTTCATCATCCTCTCGGGCGATGCAGATTTCACGCCGGTGCTGCATCGCTTGCGCCAGCATGCCCGTCGCACCGTGATCTACGCCAATGATTACACGGCCGCTCCCTACACGGCGATCAGCGATGGCGAAGTGCGCGAATCCGATCTCATCGCCGCGCTGCTGGAAGGCAAGGTGCCTGAAGCCATCGCTGACGGCCACGGCGACCGCAAAACGCTTCCGAACCCGAGCGGCATGAGCGAGGCCCGCAAGGCGATCATCGCCGATGTGCTCTCCCACATCCGCGCTGAAAAACAGCCGATGCTGCTGGAAGTTCTCGCAGACCGCGCGGTTCGTACGCTTGGCCGCGATTTGACGGTCGGCACCGCCTGGGGTGGCGCGGGCAGCTTCCGCGATCTCCTCGTGTCTGAACTTCCCGATGGCATCGAAGTCACCGAGCATGCCCCCCATTACGTGCTCGACACCAACGCGCCGTCGCCGGGAGCCGAAAGCCGTCCCCAATCGCACGCACCTTCTTCGTTCGGCGATGTCCGCCCTGAGCCGCTGGTTGCCCAGCCCGCATCACCGGCGCAACAGAAGCCGGATATGGGAGCTGCCACGTCCCGCGCGCCTGCCGATAGATCGCCACTGGGTCTGGGATCACCTGAACCGCAGCGCCTAGCCGCAACCAACACGCCGGTCGCACGTCAGGAGCCAAGAGCAGAGGCACCAGCGCCCGCGACAGACGATTTCTTCCGCACGCCGGCTTATCCTGGTGCCGGGCACGAGAGCCATGCCGCGCCGCGTCATGATCCGCGTCACGAACAGCGTCCGGCTGCAAGCCACGCGCCTGCCCAGCAGTCCCCGGCAACCGGCCGCGCCGGACAGGACAACATCCGCGTGACCGTTCAAAGCTCGGCGCCCGCGACCATCATCCATCCGGGCCCCGACGGCAGCTACGATTTCAATCGCACGCAAAAACCAGAACAGGCTCCTGCCCAGCCTGAGAGCTACCGGCCGGCCGCTGCAGCCCGCCCGGCTCAGCCCGCGCCGGCAGCTCAACCCACTCAGCAACCTGCTCCGGAGCGCACCGCAGCCCCGGCGCGTCAGACACAGTCGCCTGACACGGCAAGCGCCATTCAAAAGTCGATCGCGCGCATCCATGAAGCCTGCCAGGCCCCGCCGATCTCGCCGCCTGAATACCGCGTCCTGTTCGACGTCATGGCCGAAGAGATCAATGCCAACGGCCTGACCGGCACGCAGACGCTGGTCAACATCTGCGAGCGCGCCAAGGCGGTGGGTGTCGATGTGCGCAAGGATGACGCACGCTTCATTCTCGAAGTCGTCAGCGAAGCCGATCCCTGGTTCGAGCAGGGCGCTTCGGCCGCCCTCTTCGCCAGCCGCTTCCGCAACTTCGTCATCGCCCGCTGCAAAGGTCAGGGCCTGCAGCTGTCGGCAACCGAACTCGATCTGATCGAGGCCTGGTTCACCGGTGCCGCGCCGCGCCTGGCTGCCGATAAGCACCTGGCGCAGGGTGCCGATCACGGGGTCCATCCGCAGCAGCCTGGACCGGCTCGCGATGCGCGCGCCCCACAGTCGCAAAGCTGGTTCGGCGACAACCCGCAGATGCAGGCAGGCCAGCAACCCCAGCGCGGCCAGCAGCATCCCGCGTATGCTGCCGGAGGCCCGGAGCAAACCGATTTCGGACGCTACTCTGAAGAACCCGACGATTTCCCTCGTGTACTCCGTCGGGACCGCGCTTGATGAGCTGACGCTCGCCTACAAGCGCACCCCCAAGAAAAGGGCACCTCCCAGGGTGTCCTTTTCGTTTTTCGCAAATGAGTTGGAAAGCGCCGCCTGCCGCGCCGAGCTGGCGATTTTCAACCTACGAGCAGCTGCCGCCGCCCAGCACGCAAAACTTCGAGCAATGCGGATGGCACAGCTTGACGGCGCCGGTGTCGAACATGCCGCCATCAGCCTTCGCGGCCTCGGCCAGCGTCGCGCCCATCTCGAAGTTTTCATCGAACGGCAACAGCGTGCATGGCAACACCACCGGAGCTGAAGCTCCGCGGCGCTTCACCACCATCCGCGACGACGCGCACATCATCGCGTCCGGCGATAGCTTGAGGATGTTCCAGCAGTCGACAGTGATTTCCGGGGTGTCGCTGGCTTCATCCATTTCCGGAAACAGCACGAGCTGTTTTGGGTCATTCGGCTCCAGCGCCCACCCGTTGCGTGCGATCAGCCTGGCGTAGGCCGTACGGCCCTCGTCGTCGCTTTCATAAAGGCTGACCCGCCCGGCAATCGCCAGCTGGAAACCATTTTCGGAAAGCCAGTCGATCCCTTTAAGAGCAATTTCAAACGACCCCTCGCCGCGCTCGACGTCATGCAGTTCGGCGCTGTGATGATCGAGGCTGACGCGAACGGTGAGCTTTTGCCCAAGACGCTTCTGCAACTCTAGAAAGCGCGCTTTGATGCGCGGCCGCTGCATCGGCTGCATGGCGTTGGTCAGCACGAGAACCTCGAAGCCGCGCGCCAACGCGTCTTCCAGCATGTCGAGGAAATCCGGGTTCATGAACGGCTCGCCGCCGGTGAAGCCGATCTCGCGCGTGCCGAGCGCTTCGGCCTCATCGAGAAAGGCGGCCGCCTCGCGCGCTGAGATATAGGCGAGGTCGTCATTCGTCGGGCTCGAAAGGATGTAGCAGTTGCGGCACTCGATGTTGCACAGCGTGCCGGTGTTGATCCAAAGCGTTTCAAGCTGCTTGAGGCGCACGCTAGCGCGCCGCTCGCCCTTGGCGGTCCAGTCGGGATCGGAAAACTTCTGGGCATCGGGCGGTGTTAGCGGCGCATCGGTCGCGGCGGTCGTCAAGGGGCGGTCCTCTCGAACGGTCATTGGCGGCAATGGCCTGACGAGTGCCGGCCAGCCCTTGTTTCGCAAGATTTTTCGAAATCCGCCAATACCACGCCCGCCCCACACGCCGAACTCACAATGCCTTCATTGGCGGTTGAAGTGGCGGGCGGCGCAACCGGCAACCCTGCGCTAGCTCCGCCGAGCAGAGGCCAGATTTTATCACCTTCCACCGTTTCAAAGGGTGTGCTATTCACGCTGTCCGCTTTGCTAGGTTTGGCTAACTAGCATCTGCGCCAATCATTCAGGCGCAAGCCGGTGAAGAGATCCGGTCTCCACACGACCCTGGGAAGTGTGGAACCAAATAAGGAATGCGGGTGTAGCTCAATGGTAGAGCAGCAGCTTCCCAAGCTGACGACGGGGGTTCGATTCCCCTCACCCGCTCCAAGTTTAATCAATCGATTTATCGCCTTGCGGGTTTTACGTTTGATCGTCCTGAAAAGCTCTAAGATTTTCAACATTGTAATGGTTGCCAGAGACGCCTGATACATCTCCGACCATAACTCTACTGTACCTTTCTCGATTAAGGCTTGCTAGAGCAGAGAATACTTCCATGCTCGGCTCAATCTCGGCAAGTGTGAGCAACTGCCTCCCAATTACGGACAAATGGTAGCCCGGTACGCGAATCTCAGTTTCATTTTCGCTTTTTGCATAAAATACAAGCGCGTTTTTTCTCCCGCGAACTACCGCTACTCTTTTTCCATCAGACTGCAATTGAAACTTTATAGAGCGAGATAGTGATCCAGCAAAGTTTGTCGTGCCTGAAATAAGGCCGAGGTCGTCCAAGAGCAATAAATCTTCAAAAGTAACTTTCCCTTTGAAGTTCTCAGAGTCGTGCTTTGGAGCAAAGACTATTGAATTGTCTAATACAAACTCTGCGACTTTAGCGAACAATTCTGCCTCTCGTCGGGACATGCGAGACAGGAAGTCTAGAGTGTGGACACTGTAACGTCCGCTCGATTTTGCTTCGCCAGCGAGAACTCTAGCCCATAAGCGTTGCATATCTTCGTTGCTGACATCTTGTGCCATGTTTCTCCATTGGGCAAACCAATCTGGATCTATGGGAGCTTCATCGATTGTCTCATCATCGGTAGCCCGCGCTTCTTCGATTGCTAGAACAGCTATTTGATCAAGATTAATTTGCCGCTCAACTTCGATCAAGCGATGAGGTGGCAGGTTGGCAGCTTGAATTGAGGCGATATACTGGCTCTTGATATTTTCTAGTTCGTGCTCGCTTGTTTCGTCGGTATCGGGTTTGTGGGAGATTAATTTTAGATCATCACTTATTGACGCTCTGCCTGCTCGGACTTCCCTAATCACCTGTTTTATCTGTTCTTGGGCAAGTCTCCCAATTTTTAGCTTGTCGGCGTCAGCAAGCGCCTTTTGTCTTTCTTGCCAGCGAATGAAGAAAGGGTGAATTCCGGTGCCGATGCCCGTAGCTAAAACGTCAACGACCTTTATCAATAGCTTTTCGTACGGGTATTCCATTGGTGCCCCAAAGAAAATTGATCGAATAGATTAGGTTCAATCTTGGACGCTTGCGATAGGAAGACTTAATTATCCCCCGAAAATTTAGTGAAGCCTTATGGTGTTTCTCCTAGGCAACCGCTCCAGCCCTCCCCTCAATTCACCGCTTTGCAGCGATCGTAGAGATCTTCTCCTTCGCGATAGTCGACCGTCTTGGTGTCGGGCTCCAGCGTGATCGAGTTCTTGCCGTCCTTGAAATGCTTCATGTTGCCCTTGAAGGGGCGCATCAGCCGCATGGCGCTGCGTGGCCCGTCATAGACATAGCGAAGCGCCATTTTCCCGTTGTTCTGGATATAGATGACGGTCATCTGCGGGCCGTTCTGGCAGCTGTAATTGACCAACGTGCGCTTGGCCGCCGCCTCTGCCGGCTGGGCGGTCATCGAAATCGCCGCAGTGCCGGAAATCAGTCCGGCAATCAACAGGCTAAGGGGCGTCGAGGCGAAGCGGTTTGCGCGCATTTAATCCATCCAATCCAGATTTGTCAGTTCACCCTAGATAGGGGCTGGTAGCGCCACGTCAATTGCGATCGGCCCAAAGCCCGACGGCCCTCCACCACCGCGACCCAAGACCGTGACCCAAGACCGTGACAATCAACCGGTCTTGCCGCCGACCGCGAGGTGCGCGAAGGTCTTGGGGAACGCGATTCCAATCAAGAACTCGAAAAAAGCGCCCGCCATGACCACCTCCACCACCAAAAAGACAAACCCCTCTATCCGCACCAAGCTCGAGACCATCACGCTGCCATCCGGCGAAGAAAGCCTGATCGTCTCGCCCGATACCGACCTGCATAAGATTATCGTTGTTGGCGGTGGCGCCGGTGGATTGGAGCTTGTCACGCATCTGGGCGACAGGCTCGGCCGCAAGAAGCGGGCGCACGTCACGCTGCTGGAGCGCTCGCGCACGCATATCTGGAAGCCGCTGCTGCACGAAATCGCCGCCGGCTCGATGGACGTCGCGCGTCATGAGCTGGGCTATCTGGCGCAGGGGCATTGGCACGGCTTCCGCTTCCGCTATGGCGAAATGACCGGCCTCGACCGCGAACGCAAGCTGGTCCACACGGGCGCCACCTACGACGAGGAAGGCCGCCGCATTACGCCGCCGCGCTCCTACCCTTACGATACGCTGGTGATCGCCATCGGCTCGGTCTCGAACGACTTCGGCACGCCGGGTGTCGCCAAGCACGCCATTCAGCTCGATACCCCGGAAGACGCCGAGCGCTTCAACCAGCGCCTCATCAACGCCTGTATCCGCGCCAACACCCAGGCCGGTGACATCAAACCCGGTCAGCTGGACGTTGCCGTGATTGGCGCCGGCGCCACCGGATCGGAGCTGTGCGCCGAGCTGCATCACACGACGCGCGGCCTCGTCGCTTACGGCCTCGATCGCGTCGACCCCGAGCGCGACATCAAGATCACCCTGCTCGATGCGCAAGACCGGATTTTGCCAGCTCTTCCTGAACGCTTGTCGGTGGCGGCCGCCCAAGCCCTCACTAAGCTCGGCGTCGAAATCCGCACCGGCGCTTTCGTTAGCGAAGTGACCGCCGAAGGCGTGCATTTGAAATCCGGCGAATTCATTCCTTCCGAACTCGTCGTGTGGGCAGCAGGCGTGCGCGGCCCGGATGTGATCTCCAAGCTCGATGGCCTGGAAGCGACCAAGAGCAACCTGCTCGTCATCGACGAATACCTGCAGACCAGCGACCCAAATATTTTCGCACTCGGCGACTGCACCTACTTGAAGCCGGAAGGGGCCGATGCGCCAATCCCGCCGCGCGCGCAGGCGGCACACCAGGAAGCAAGCCACCTCTATAAGCAGATCCGCCGACGCCTTGGCGGCACGCAGCTCAAGAAGTTCACATACCGCGACTTCGGATCGCTGGTTTCGCTGGGCGAATATACGACGGTCGGCAGCTTGATGGGCTTCATCTCCGGGCGCTCGATGTGGATCGAGGGCAGCTTCGCCAAGATGATGTATCTGATGCTCTACAAGATGCATCAGACGGCCTTGCACGGCGTCACCAAGGTGGTGCTCGATACGCTATCGCGCATGATCACGCGGCGCACCGAGCCGCACGTCAAGCTGCACTGATCAAAGCGTTTCGGCGGTAGCCGGCGCGCGCTGCCTGACGCCACCGGTCGCCGTCAGCTTGAAACTCAGCCTTTGGGGATCAGCTTGGCGACATGTTGATCGACCGGGTCGGGACTTTGCGCCAATCCTTGCGCGACACCTTGGCGGTCGGCCGCATTGCGGTTCTGGCTCATCTTTTGTTTGCCGTCGAGCCGCGCAATCGGCAAACGAAGACCTACAATCCCCTTCAATTGCGACTTGAGGAAATCGGCCGGCGCATCCGAGACGGCCCATGGCTCGGCGCGACCGTTCTCATGCAAGTCGGTGAGCCGGGAAACGACATCGCGCAGTCGGTCGGCATCGTCGAAGAACTCGATTTCGCCATAGGCATGCACTGAGACGTAGTTCCAGGTCGGCACCACCTTCCCGGTTTCCTGCTTGGTCTGATACCAGGACGGCGTGACGTAGGCATCGGGGCCCATGAAGATCGCCAGCGCATCTGCCGTCGGCTGCAACGACCATTGCGGATTGGCGCGGGCGACATGACCGTAGAGCGTGCCAAGCTCTCCCTCGCGCTCGTCAAGAAACAGCGGCAGCGGCGTGCCGATAAGCCCGTCGTCCGTCGCCGTCACCAGGTTGGCGAGGTGGGACGCTTTGATGATGGCGTGAAGGCTCGCCGTGTCGTCATCCCGGAAGGCTGGCGGAATATACATCTCAAAATCCCTCTGTCCGGCCCTTTGTTCGGGATGAGGACATTGTCGAAAGTGGCCTAAGGCAATCCGGGGATCGGTTTGCGTGTCGCCGCGGTCGAAGCTTTCTGTGCCGTCGCCGAAACGACGGTCGCCATCAGATAGCACATCGACGGATCGCCCTGCTTGTAGCCGTTGGCTGCGATCCAGGTATAGCCCTGGCATTCACTTTCGCGCTGACAGTCGATCCGGCAGGCAGTCGCGCTGGGCGAACGATAATAGCGCAGGATATCACCACCATAGAGCGATTTGCCTTTCTGGGCTGGCCGCAACGGCGCCGCGCTTGCCGCCGGACTTGGCGCGGCCGGGTTCTGCGTCAGCGGCAAATAGAAATATGCTGCCGCCAATCCCGCGACGATGACAGCAAAGCCCAGAGCGACCAGATAAGCGTTCTCGGTCCGGGTTGGCTTGATCCGCAATCCTCTTTCGGGAAGCTCGATCGCTTTAGCAGGCCGCGTCATCCGCTCACGCAGCGAGGCAATCAGATGGCGGACGGCCCCGTCATCCAAGCGGCTTTCATCCTCACTCAGCGACAAAGTCTGGAGTTGCCCAAAGCCGAGCGGCGGACTGGCCTCCCTGATCGTGACAGGAACCAGCTTGCCATGCTGCAACGCATAACCGGCTTCATCCTTCACCCAGCTTGAGGCGATAGAATCCGGGCTCCAGACGACAACCGCCGCCTGCGCCGCATCAAGCTCACGCTGAATGCTCTCGTCGAACCGCGCGCCTGTCTCAATTTGGCTGTCCCACCAGACACTTAGGCCATTTTTCTTAAGCGCCTCGACGAGAACCGCCACATGCGGCCGGTCAACCCGCGCATAACTGATAAATACATCCGCCATCTTCCACCCATAATGCGTCCCGCAGCCGTGGATGGCCCATCGTCGCGCATCCATTGCCGCCCGGCAACGGTCGTGCTTTAGTCCAACGGATTCGAAAACACCCGGGACACCGGGGGCAGCGGCTAAGGGGATGATGAGCGCCATGGGCGAAAACGCTGATGCGTCGACATTCGAAAATGTAGTTTGTCCGTTTTGCGGACTTCTGTGTGACGATTTAGAGGTTGAACGGCAAGGTACGGATCTCAAAATCCGCAAGAATGGCTGTCATCGGGCCGTTGTCGGTTTCGAGCGTGCGCTCCCCGCGTCCAAGCCTCAGATAGCCGGCAAGGACGTCTCCTTGGACGAAGCCATGACGGCTGTCGCGCAGATGATCAACAAGGCCTCGCTTCCAATGTACGGCGGCCTATCGACTGACGTCGGCGGCATGCGCGCAGCCCTGTCTCTCGCCGACCGGTCATCCGGCGTCGTCGACCACGCTTTTAGCGGCGCTGCAAAACACAACATGGCGGTACTTCAACAAGCCGGTTGGATCACGTCGACATTGACCGAAACACGCAACCGCGCCGATCTCATCGTCATCGCCGGAAGCGACATTCACAAGCTCCACCATCGCTTTTTCGAGCGGATTGTCTGCCCTGAGGAGACGATGTTTCAAGACGGAGCAATCAAGCGCACCGTCGTCTTCATCGGCGACGGCCTCGATCAATCCGGGGCCAAAGGCGCCTGCATCGACGAGGTGATTACCCTACCTTGCCCTCTCGAGCAGGCCGATGAAGTTTTGGCCGCCTTGCTGGCCCGCATGCGCGGGAAACCGATTGCCTCGCAAGACGTCGCGGGTGTCGCAGTGTCCGATATCGAGGACTTAGCCAAGCGCTTGCACGAAGCCAGCTACAGCGTCCTCGTATGGGCTGTCGGCGAACTCAAGGTGCCTGAGCCGGAACTCTTCGTTCACACCCTCTGCGAGACGGTTAAATTGCTCAACCGGACGACGCGCAGCGCTGGCCTGTCCATGGGTGGCGGTGAAGGGGCCATTACCGCCAACTCGGTATGCGGCTGGCAAAGTGGCTATCCTTTGCCGGTCAGCTACGCCAGCGGCGCGCCCAAATATGACCCCGAGTTCAACTCCATCGACTATAAGATTGCGTCCGGCGAGGGCGATCTGCTTGTTTGGCTGGCCTCTTTTACAACCGATTTGGAGCCACCTGAAACAAGCCTGCCAACGATCGTCTTGGGAACGCCGGGTATCAAGCTGAAGCGCCAGCCCGAAGTCTTTATCCCGGTCGGTACTCCAGGCATCGATCATGCCGGTCAGCTTATTCGCAACGACAGCGTCGTGTCTCTGCCGCTGCGTGCATTGCTTGCGCCACGTCATCCAAGCGCCGCAGAAGTCCTCTCCGCCATCGAAGCCAAACTCTAATCTCCGGAACAACAACCAATGCTGATTAAACTGACTGGCGGAAGAGTTTACGATCCGGCCAACGGAGTCGACGGCGAGATTCGCGATATCTATGTGCGCGACGGCAAGATCGTATCGCCACCCGAGGATGGCCGAGTCGATCAGGAATACGGCTTGCACGGCCGCATCGTCATGGCCGGTGCTATCGACCCGCACACCCACATCGGCGGCGGCAAGATGACCATCGGCCGCCTGATGCTGCCCGAAGACCACCGCGGCGATCCCGTCTGCCACACACACCTGACTCGCGGCGGTTGTGGTCACGCCGTGCCTTCGACGCTGACGGCCGGTTATCGCTACGCCGAGATGGGCTACACTGCCTGCTTCGAACCCGCCATGCTGCCGGCCAACGCGCGCCAGGCGCATATGGAAATGGCCGACACGCCGATGGTCGACAAGGGCGCATTCGCCATGCTCGGCAGCGACGATTTCTTCCTGCGCCAGCTGGCCGCCAAGGATGATATCGAAGCGATCAAGGACTACGTCGCCTGGACGATTCACGCCTCGCAGGCCATTGCCGTCAAGGTCGTCAATCCCGGTGGCATTAGCGCCTTCAAGTTCAACCAGCGCGAACTCGATCTTGACGAACAGCACGTGCATTACGGGATTACGCCGCGCGACGTGCTACTCACCTTGTCGCGTTCGCTCAAGGAACTGGGCGTCGCTCACCCGCTGCATGTTCACGGATGCAATCTCGGCGTTCCCGGAAACGTTGAGACAACCGAAAGAACCATCGCCGGGATGGAAGGTTTGCCCGTCCATCTGACGCACATTCAGTTCCACAGCTACGGCACCGAAGGCGATCTGAAGTTTTCCTCTGGCGGCGCCCGCATCGCCGAGATGGTCAATAAGCACAAGAACATTTCGATCGACGTTGGACAGGTGCTATTCGGACAAACCTGCACGGCTTCCGGCGATAGCATGCGCCAGTACGGCAACACCAAGTCGGCCAACCCCAAGAAGTGGGTCGTCATGGATATCGAGTGCGATGCCGGTTGCGGCGTCGTCCCGATGAAGTATCGCGACAAGAGCTTCGTCAACGCCCTGCAGTGGGCCATTGGTCTCGAACTCTTCTTGCTGATCGACGACCCCTGGCGCATCTTCCTGACGACCGATCACCCCAACGGTGCGCCGTTCACCTGCTACCCGCACTTGATCCGCCTGTTGATGGACAAAGGCTTCCGCAACGACATGATGCAGAAGATCCATCCCGACGCCGCGGCCGCAAGCATTCTCGGCACGCTCGATCGCGAATATACGCTTTATGAAATCGCCATCATGACGCGCGCCGGTCCGGCCAAAAGCCTCGGCCTCAGAGACCGCGGGCATCTCGGTGTCGGGGCGCATGCCGACATCACCGTCTACGACGACAACCCCGATCGCGAAGCGATGTTCGGCACGCCGGTCTTCGTCTTCAAGAACGGCGAAGTCATCGTGCGCGGCGGCAAGATCGTCAAAGTCGTCCACGGCGACACCCACGTCGCCCGTCCCGACTTCGACCCCAGCATCGAGAAGTCGCTACGCGATTATTTCTCGCGCTATCACACGATGTCGTTCGACAACTTCAAACTCTCAGATGCCGAAATCGAAGATGGCGGCCGCGGCGGAGTTATCATCCAACCGACGGCGGCGCGCTCGACGTCTTAAGGTGTTGGAGGCGGACCGGCATCGTGGTCCGCCTGCCGGCCGAGTGTTGGCGAGGAACTGAGTTCAACACCGGCTTGCCGAGTGTTGGCTCCAAAAGAGTTCAGCCTGGATAATCCACCTTCGTCAGGTAGAGCCCAGCCGCTGGCGCGACCGGCCCGCAGGCTTTGCGATCGCAGGCTGCTAACGCTTGCGCAAGATCCCGTGCCGTCCACTTGCCATCACCCACAAGCTTCAGCGAGCCCACCATCGAGCGCACCTGATTGTGCAGGAACGAGCGCGCCGAAGCCGTGATTTGGATCTCATCGCCGAAGCGCGCTACGTCGAGCTTATCGAGCGTCTTCACCGGCGACGCCGACTGGCAGCCCGCCGCTCGGAACGTCGTGAAGTCGTGGTGCCCGACAAGCTCTTGGGCTGCGTGGTGCATGGCCTCAGCATCCAGTTCGATGGGCACCCACCACACGCGGTTTTTCTCAATCGCCGGTGGTGCGCGTCGCGACAGAATACGGAAGAGATAATGTCGCGCGGTCGCTGAAAACCGCGCATCGAATTCATCGTCGGCGGTCGCCACTTCCAGGATCGCAACCGGCGCGGGCTTCAGATGAAAATTCAAAGCTTCGCGCAACCGGAATGGGTCCCACTCTTTTGAAAGGTCGAAGTGGCCGACCTGCCCGAGTGCATGGACGCCGGAATCCGTCCGCCCCGCGCCGCGCACCGATACGGTCTCTCCGGATGTCTTGAAGATGGCGCGCTGCAAGTGATCCTGCACTCCGCCGCCGCACGACTGCGATTGCCAGCCAACGAACGGTGTGCCGTCATATTCTATTGTGATGCGGTAACGGGGCATGGGAAAACGTAATGCCTCACCCCAACAGGTTCGGCAAGTGCCAGTATGTCACTTGGCAAACAGCTCCACAACGGCTTGCCGAGTGTGGACCAAGAGAAAGTCGCTCCACACCGGCTTGCTCTTAAACGCGGGACGGCCTTCTATTTTGCAAACAGCATGGAGTCGTCTGCAAACGCCTTGAACTCTAGCGCGTTGCCGGAAGGGTCCAAGAGAAACATCGTTGCCTGTTCGCCAGGCTTGCCTTCGAAGCGGATGCGTGGGGTGATCACCCAGTTGGTGGCCTCATCAGCTTCCAGCCGGGAGCGCAGATCACGCCACTGCTCCATCGTCAAGACGACGCCGAAATGCGGCACCGGCACATCCGCCCCATCGACTTGATTGCGAACCTGTACGGCGTCTTTCAGCGAAGGATCGAGATGCGCAACCACCTGATGCCCGAACAAGTCGAAATCGATCCAATGGTCGGCCTCACGCCCCGTCCCGCAGCCAAGCTTGCCGACATAAAACGCCCGCGTCTCCTCAAGATCGCGAACCGGAAAAGCAAGATGAAACGGGCGTGTCATTTGGCGTGCTCCCTGAATTGACAGTTTGTTGTTTCCTCCTGATACCACGGCCCGCCTCGCCAGTCGCCATGCTCGAGTTCGCAGAGCAAGATATTGCGCAGGACGCCCCGGCCCGATTGCGCAGTAGGCAACTGAAGGGCTCGCCAAAACTCCGGCCCGGTTGCGCAGTGGGCAACCGAAGGCTTCAATTGGAACGCGACAGAGAATCGTCCGGCGCCGGATGCCGCGCAGCGGTGGGCATCCGAAGGCGCAACTCAAAGACTGTCATCCTCGGGCTTGTCCCGAGGATCCAGCGAACCACCCTCGCCATTCGGCATAGTCTCAACCTCCGGCCCGAGAAACACGTGCGCCAAATCGTGCCATTGCGGATTGGTTCGCTCGATTAGATTGATCTTCCAATCCCGTCGCCAACGCTTGAGAGACTTTTCGCGTTGGATCGCAAGCAAGACTTCGCCGTAGGTCTCAAACCAAACGAGCCGGGTGACAGAGTAATTCTTCGTAAAACCGTCAGCGCGCCCTTCGCGATGCTCAATGATGCGGCGCGCAAGGTCGTTGGTTACACCGATATAGAGCGTGCCATACGGACGGCTGGCCAGAATATAGACAAAGTAGGTTTTGTCCTGCTGCACGCTTTGTACTCCCAAATACCGTCGGGAGTTTGCCGCGGGCTGGATCCTAGGCACAAGGCCTAGGACGACACGGGGGGAGCGTTTTGCAACCGTATGCGGTTTGTCCGAAATAGCTCGCCTACCTCCAACTGTCATCCTCGGGCTTGTCCCGAGGACCCAGGTTTCGGAGCTTTAGGTCGAACTTATGGAGCGCCAACTTACCCCACGCTCTCCATCCCCTCCAGCTCATCGATCATGCCGGAGATGACGTTGAGGCCTTTGTTCCAGAATTCCGGATCGCGGGCATCAAGACCGAACGGCGCCAGCATCTCGGAGTGGTGCTTCGAACCGCCCGCTTTCAACATGTCGAAATACTTCTCGACGAAGCCCGGATGCGCCTCCTGATAGAGCCCGTAAAGTGAGTTCACCAGACAGTCGCCGAAAGCATAGGCGTAGACATAGAACGGCGAGTGGATGAAGTGCGGGATGTAGGTCCAGAACACTTCGTAACCGTCGTGGAACTTGATCGCCGGCCCGAGGCTCTCGGCCTGAACCGACATCCAGATTTCGTTGAGCTGATCGGATGTCAGTTCGCCCTCGCGGCGCGCTTCGTGCACCTTGCGCTCGAAGGTGTAGAACGCGATCTGCCGGACGACGGTGTTGAGCATGTCTTCGGTCTTGCCGGCCAGCAGCGCCTTGCGCTCTTTCGGCTCCGTCGTGTCCGCAAGCAGTTTGCGGAAGGTCAGCATCTCGCCGAAGACGCTCGCCGTTTCCGCCAACGTCAGCGGCGTCGGTGCCAGGAGAGCGCCCTGATCGCGCGCCAGCCACTGGTGCACGCCATGGCCGAGTTCGTGGGCAAGCGTCATGACATCGCGCGGCTTGCCTAGATAGTTCATCATCACATACGGGTGCGCGGAAGGAACCGTTGAAGCCGAAAATGCCCCTGGCGCCTTGCCCGGACGAACGCCTGCGTCGATCCAGGAGTTGTCGAAAAATTGCTTGGCAATCGCCGCCATCTCGGGCGCAAATCCGCTGTAGGCCGACAGCACCATTTCTTGCGCTTCCGGCCAGGCAATGACGCGCTCGGGCTTATCGGGAAGCGGCGCGTTGCGGTCCCAGTGGTTGAGCTGATCCATGCCCAGCCACTTCGCCTTGAGCTTGTAGTAGCGGTGCGAAAGTTTCGGATAGGCGGCGTGCACAGACTTCACCAAAGCATCGACGACAGGGGCTTCGACCCGGTTCGCCAAGTGGCGGCTATCGGCGACATCCTTGAAGCCGCGCCAGCGGTCGGAGATTTCCTTGTCCTTGGCCAGCGTATTGGTGATCAGCGTGAAAAGCCGGATCTTATCCTTGAATACCTTGGCCAGCGCTTCGGCACCGGCCTGACGCTTCTTGCCGTCGGTGTTCGACATCAAGTTGAGGGTAGCTTCGAGACCCAACGGCTCCGGCTCGCCTTCGACGTCGAACGTCAGCGACGACATTGTCTCATCAAACAAGCGGTTGAACGCGCCGCGGCCGGTCTGGCCCTTCTCGGTGAAGAGGCGCTCGACTTCTTCGGAAAGCTGATAAGGCTTTTCTTTGCGCAAATCCGCAAACCACGGCTTGTAATGCGTAAGGTCGGGATGCCCGAGCGCCTTGTCGAGAACCGCCTCATCGATGAGGTTAAGCTCTAGCTCCAGGAACAAAAGATCAGACCAGATGGCGGTCAGCTTTTCGGAAACATCGCCATAGAACTTGGCCCGCTCCGGATCCGACTGGTTGGCCGCATAAAGCAGGCCTGCGTAAGACCCGAGTTTCCCGAGCCTGTCGGCCAGCGCCTCGTAGGCTTTGACGACCTTTAAGAGTTCCGCGCCATCCTTGGCCGTCTCGGCAAGTTTGCCCTGATAGGTCTCTTTCAGACGCTTGGCTTCGGCCGCGCCCTCGCTCAGATCGCGCTTCACGTCCTCAGAGTTTGGCGCTGGATAAAGATCGGCAAGGTTCCATTCCGGCAGATCGCCCAACGCCGCGGCACTCGTAGCCCCAGCTGAATCACCGCTCGCCTGCAAAGCCTGACCGGCAAGAATTGAAGGGGTGCGCAGGAAAAGCGTCATGGGAGGCTCCTTGGAACATCGAGGTAAAGGCAAGCGAGAAAAGCTTTGCCAGCCATATAGGGTCGATTGGCTCGCGTTGAAACAGTTGTATTGAATGATAGCGCACTCGGTAAGTGACTGTTTACCCTTGTAGGGCACTCTTTGTCCCAAGTTGAGTTGCTGTTCAACGGATGTCCGGTCTTAGGCGCAAGCGTAATGCTTTGTTTAGCATCTTGTGTTCCGATTTGACGGCAAGAGTTAGTTTTGAGTTCGAGTAACGAGTGCCCACATGGCTCAACGCGTTTTAATCGTCGATGATGATCCTGCCCAGCGTCGTATCCTTGAAGAGGTGATCCGGCGTTTCGGCTACGAGACGAAGTCTGCTGGCTCTGGCGAGCAGGCACTCTCGATCCTCCAAGGCGAAAACGCCGGAATTTCTCTCGTTCTGCTCGACCTTGTCATGCCCGGGATCGACGGCATGCAGGTTCTGAGCACGCTGAACGGCAAGGCCGGCATCCCTCCAATCATTGTGCAGACCGCGAACGGTTCGATCGATACGGCGATCGGCGCCATGCGCGAAGGTGCGATCGACTTTGTCGTCAAGCCGGTCAGCCCTGAGCGTCTGGAAGTCACCATCAAGAGCGCCTTGCGCATTGAGGAACTCTCCGGCGAAATCAAGCGCATCAAGAAGAAAGCCGAAGGCAAACTGACCTTCGACGATCTCATCTTGCGCGGCGAAGCGATGAAGCGCGTCGTCGAACTGGGCCGCCGCGGCGCCAATTCGAACATCCCTGTCCTCATCGAGGGTGAATCGGGGGTCGGCAAGGAACTGATTGCCCGTGCCATCCAAGGTGAATCCGAGCGCGCAGGCCGTCCATTCGTGACCGTCAACTGCGGTGCGATCCCAGAAAATCTGGTTGAATCCATTCTATTCGGCCACGAGAAGGGCTCTTTCACGGGCGCAACCGACAAGCGCATCGGTAAGTTCCAGGAAGCCGACGGCGGGACGCTGTTCCTCGACGAGGTCGGAGAACTTCCCCTCGACGTCCAGGTCAAGCTGCTGCGTGCGCTGCAGGAAGGCGAGGTCGACGCCGTCGGGTCGAAGAAACCATCCAAGGTTGATTTCCGCCTGGTTTCCGCGACCAATCGCGACATGATCGCGCTCGTCAAGGAAGGCAAGTTCCGCGAAGACCTCTATTACCGCTTGAACGTGTTCCCGATCTGGGTGCCGCCGCTGCGCGAGCGCCTCGAAGACGTGCCCGATCTTGCCAACCATTTCCTGGCTCGCTTCACCGCGGAAGAAGGCAAGCGCGTCACCGGCCTGACGGCTGATGCGATGAAGCTTTTGATGTCCTATTCGTGGCCGGGCAACGTCCGCCAGCTGGAAAACGCTGTCTTCCGTGCTGTCGTTCTAGCCGACGGGTCCGAGCTGACGGTGAACGAGTTCCCGCAGATCGCCGCCCATGTCGAAGGCTTCAAGGCAGAAATGCCAAGCGCACCGGCGCAGGTGCAAAAGCAGCCAGCCTATACCGGCCCGGCCCTGCTTGGCGCCGAAGCCACCGTCCCGCGCACGGTCGAAGTCAAGACCGGCTCGCTCGGTATCCCGGCGATCGACGGCGAAGGCGATATCCGCCCGCTTGATGAAATCGAAGCCGACATGATCCGCCTGGCATTAGGCCGTTATCGCGGTCACATGACCGAAGTCGCCAAGCGCCTGAAGATCGGCCGCTCGACGCTTTACCGCAAAATGCAGGAATACGGATTGGAGCCACGAGCCAACTAGCCTTTAGGACTTGGCTGAAGGAGAAATTTACGGCGCCGGATGCCGCGAAGCGGTGGGCATCCTTGCTCAACACAAGCTTGCGCAGTGTTGACGAAAAAAGGCGCAAAAAGACAAATTACCCCCGAAAGACCTAAGCTTTCGGTTTGCCAGAAGGGCCCGGTGCAACAGCGCCGGGCTCTTTTGACTTTCGGCGCGAATTCCATGTGCCAAAGAAATTTGCGGCTCAATCGGATTTCGCCGGCGGCACACCCGAGCGGGAATTTTTCGCACGAGCTATCAGAGCCTTGACACCCCTCAAATCAGCTCCGTTGAACCAACCCGACAGTGCTCAACAATTGCATTTCCGCCACACCTTCGTCCAACATTCACGGTCTTGTACAAGTGCTCAAGCCTCTGGGTGGCAAACCACTGTTTGGTTCATTACGTTCACGCAGCAGAAACTGGAGGTCGCCTGATGCGCAAACTGCTTCTCTCGGTTGGACTTGCAATTGCCGTTGCATTGCCGGTTGCTCCTGCGTTCGCCATTGAACCGGATGCGCCCGACCGTCTGATTACCGCTGAAGAAGGCGTCGGCATTCGCGCCCGCCAGATGATCGAAAGCCGCCAGGGCCCGGCCAAGGAAGCCGAAAAGTCGGACCTTGAGGCGCTTGTCAGCTTTTATGCCGATCGCGACAGCAAGCCGCTTTGGATCTCGGACAGGCATCTGAGCCTCGCGGCCAAATCGGTGATTGCCGAAATCAAGTACGCCGATGATTGGGGCCTCAACGCTAGCGCTTTCGACCTCTCCGCCACAAAAGTTGCAAGCGGCGCTGATGCCAGCGACCTTGCCGCCGCCGAAGTCGCTCTCTCGATTGCCGTGCTCAAATACGCCAATCACGCGCGCGGCGGCCGGATCCCCGATCCCTCCAAGCTGTTGACCACCTACCTCGACCGCAAGCCGCAGCTCAAAGAGCCATCGGTCGTGCTAAGCGAGATTGCTCAGTCGGAGGATAAAGCATCCTATTTGCGCGGGCTCAATCCGCAGCACCCGCAATTCCTGGCCCTTCGCCAGGCTCTCTTGAAACTCCGCAACCCGCAGGAAACCGAAGAGGGCGAGAAAGTCGTCCGTATCCCAGCGTCCGGACCGTTGCTGAAGTTCGGCTCAAAGCACAAAGACGTCGTGCTCTTGCGCCAGCGGCTCAAAATGGCTGACCCAATCGCCTCGGCCGAAGCCGGCAACGAATTAGGCGACCCTGAAGTTTTCGACAAAGACGTCGTGGAAGCCGTCAAAGCCTTCCAGAAGGAAGCCGGTCTTTATACCGACGGTGTCGTTGGCAATAACACCCGTGCGGCGTTCAATGGCGGAGCCAAGGCCGAAGTCACCGAGGGCATGCTGATCGCCAACATGGAAGAATGGCGCTGGATGCCCGAAGACTTGGGCGAATTCTACATCAATCCGAATATCCCCGAATACAAGGTGCGCGTCTTCAACGACGGCGAGAAGGTCCACGAGGAACGCATCATCGTCGGCGAACTCAGCAAGCAGACCCCGGTCTTCTCCCACAAGATGGAAACCGTCGTATTCCATCCGTTCTGGGGTGTCCCGAACTCAATTAAGGTCAACGAGCTTCTGCCGAGCATCGCGCGCGGAGGAAATGCCTTGCGCCGCCACAACCTGAAGCTCCAGTATAAAGGCCGTGTCGTCGACCCCAGCACGGTCGATTGGAGCCGCGCCGACATTCGTGCATTCAATGTTTATCAGCCCCCAGGCGGCGGCAACGTTCTAGGCCAGGTGAAGTTTCTTTTCCCAAACCGCCACCAAGTCTACATGCACGACACGCCGACCAAGCAACTCTTCAACAAGCGCCAGCGCACGTTCTCGCATGGCTGCATGCGTGTCCGGAACCCCCTTAAGCTTGCCGAAGCCGTTCTCAATTATGACAAAGGCTGGGACCATGACCGTGTCCAGAGCACCGTCGATAACGGTCCGGAAAACAATAATATCAAGCTAAAAAAGCCAGTTCCGGTTCACGTCACATACTTCACGGCGGTCGCCCAGCCCGATGGCACGGTCAAAGCCTTCCGTGACATCTATGGTCACCAGGAGCGCATCGAACTGGCCCTGGCAGGCCGTTGGAACGAGATCCGCAAAGGTCGCGATCACTTGGCGCCTGTGAAGCTCGACAGATCGCGGATCGTCTATAAGCAGCAGTATTCGGACCCGATTTCCGACCTGTTCAAGCAGGCGTTCGGCTTCTAACTTTCTGCTGGTGCAACAAAAAATCGCACCGTTTCAGACCCCTCTGCCACGCTAACGCCGCAGTGGAGGGCTATGATTCCTCTTCAGTCTCACCCGTCGTTAAGTCCTTTAGGGTTAACCTTGGCGACCGGTGAACGGGGTGGCAGCGCTCTCCGGCGGGGGCCGGAGGCTGGCTTTGGCAAATTACGGCCCAAGTTGGCAATGAGCGGACTGCCTGCACAGAGGAACGGGGCGGAAAATTGCGCATCCGAGGGAATACCGCGGGCCTAGCCGGCCTTGCAGTGCTAACGCTCTTTGTCGCTTCATTGCTGGGCGCCGACCGCTCGACGGCCGATCGCCCTGGCGACCGGCGAATTGCCCTATACAACATTCATAACAAAGAAACGATCGACATCGTTTATAAGCGCGATGGCAAGTACCTGCCCGACGCGCTCAAAAAGCTGAATTGGTTCCTGCGCGATTGGCGCCGGAACGAGCCCACCAAGATGGACCCGGCTCTCGTCGATCTCCTCTGGGAGATCCGCACCGAGCTCGGCACACAAGTGCCAACCCACGTCATTTCCGGCTTCCGCTCGCCCAAGACCAACGAGATGCTGCGCAAGACGCGCGGCGGGCAGGCCAAGAAAAGCCAGCACATCCTGGGCAAGGCAATGGATATCCAGTTCCCGGATATTCCGCTCAAACGCCTGCGCTATTCGGCTTTGATCCGCGAGCGCGGCGGTGTCGGCTACTATCCGACCTCGGCAATCCCGTTTGTCCATATCGATACCGGCCGGGCTCGGCATTGGCCGCGCATGCCGCGCTACGAACTGGCCCTGCTGTTCCCCGATGGCCATTCCAAGCACGTGCCCTCTGACGGCCGCCGGATCACCAAATCTGACGTCAAGGTCGCTCGCGCCAAGCATAAGAAGCTGGCCGTTCAGATCGCCTCCTTCCATGAGTTCCGCCGTTCGCCGCATGCACCTGCGCCGACCTTGCTCGCCAGTGGCTGGGGCGCGAACGTACAGCTCGCCGCTGCAGCAGAACGCCCGGCGCTTCCCAAGCCGGATGTGGCCCCTGCTCGGCCTGAGCTCCGCCTTGCCTCATTGGGATCGCTTATCCCGCCGATGCCGCGGGTTGTCAGTCGTCCTGACAGCCGCCAGAAGCTTCAGCGCCCGTCGAACGATGACCGCCGCAAGCTGAGCACGCTGTTTGCCATGGCATCGCTTGGCGGCCCTGACCCGGCAACCCTTCTTACTGCTCGCGGTTCGGTCGCCGAAGAACAGCCACAGCCACCTGCCGCTCCCGCCACGCGTGAAGCAACCGGTAACCTGGCAGCGGCCGTCGAGCGAGATGACCTCATCGCCCGCACACTTGAAGAAACCAGAGCCTCGCGTCTCGGAGTGGGCGCGGCCGGAAGCGGCGCGAACAGCTTATCGCCTGCAGTGGCTCAGGAAGAATTGGCCGGTTGGTCGAATGGCTTCGCCGCTGCCCCCGCGTTCGACGAGGAACATCCCGACGAGCTTTTCTACCGTCCGTTCGCATTGGCTCCATTGATGACCTCGACGCCGTCATCCGACGACCCTGTCCTGGCGCATCTGCAGGCGATCGACGTCGCATCGACGCTTGATCTGCTGGGAGACGAAGTCAACGCCACTTTGCCGATGCGCTTCACGGCACGCCAGCAAGTGGCCGAACTCATGTGGCAGCGTGAGTTTTCCGGCAATGCCATCAACCCGATGGCTGCGATGCTCGCCAAAGGCGAGCGCGAGATCGCTGCCAGCGGTCTTGAAAGCCGCAGCGTAAAAACATCCATGCGCTAATCGGTTGAGGCAACGGGCTGACTGCAGTTGTGCAGCTGCGGTCAGCGGGCCTTCTTGGCAGCCTTGGTGCTCTTCGCCTGCACCGTCGCGATCTGTTGCGCCGATTCAATCAACGGCGCAGCTGCCTCTTTGATGAGCCGCGCAAGTTCCTGGAAATCGGCTTTGCGCGGCGACGTCGCCCGCCACACCAGACCGATTTTGCGCGTCGGCTCGGGTTCTGCAAAACGCATGAGCTTCAAGTCCCGGCCGCGCGTTTCGACACCAAGCGAAATCTCAGGCAGTAGCGTGATGCCATGACCCGCCGAGACCAGCTCGACGATTGTCGATAGGCTGGATGCCCCGAATGTGTTGAGCTTCTTGACCTGCTGCAGTTCGCAATAGGCGAGCGCTTGGTCACGCAGGCAGTGTCCTTCTTCGAGGAGCAGCAACCGCTCGTGTTCGACGAATTCCGGCGTCGCCCGCACATCCTCGGTAATTTCCCGTTCACCCGAAAGAGCCACGACAAAGCGATCCTCAAACAGCAGCTCGATCTCAACGTCGCCATGCTTGATCGGCAAAGCCAACAAAAGAACGTCGAGTTTCCCGTCCGCCAGTTCCTGCACGAGTGCGTGCGTCTGCGTTTCCCGTAAAGACAGCTCGAGATCAGAGTGGGATTTTCTCAACAGCGGTAACAACGGCGGCAAAACGTAGGGCGCAATGGATGGAATGATCCCGAGCCTGAGCGCTCCGGACAATACCGACCCGCCGCCTCTGGCCAGATCGATCAGGTCTCTGGTCTCGCTCAATATTTTGGCCGCGCGCTTGGCGACTTCCTCGCCCTGAGGCGTGAGCTGAACGCCCGAACGAGTGCGTTCAATGAGGTTGAGCTGGAGGTTTTGTTCAAATTCCTGGATCTGCATCGACAGCGCCGGCTGCGTCACCGAGCAGGCTTCAGCAGCCCGGCCGAAATGCAGTTCGCGTGAAAGCGCATCGAAGTACCTGAGCTGTTTTAGCGTTATATTGATCATCAGGGCACCTGATAGACATTAGCATATACGATGAATATAACTTATAATGCACGATGTCCAGCGCTTCGCAATCACGTTTTCAAAATCGCCAGCATTTGCCAACAGCCGCGCAGGCTTCACCACCCGGCGACGCAACTGCGCCCGGCGAGAGAAGATTGTTGATTGAAAAGGCTGAGGCGGGCCTCAGTCGACCATCGAAAGGAATTCCTGGCGCGTAATCGCGCTTTCCCGGAAGACGCCCAGCATACGGCTCGTCATAAGTTCCGTCCCCGGCTTCTGCACACCGCGCGTCGTCATGCAGTGGTGCTCGGCCTTGAGGACGACCGCGACGCCTTGCGGTTGCAGCTCTTCCTCGATGACGTTGGCAATCTGCGCCGTCATCTTTTCCTGGATCTGCAAGCGCTTCGCGAAAACGTCGACGACACGCGCCAGCTTTGAAATGCCCACAACGCGCCCGTTCGGGATATAGCCGACCCACGCGCGTCCGATGATCGGCGCCATGTGGTGCTCGCAGTGGCTCTCAAAGCGGATGCCCTGCAAGGTGATCATTTCGTCATAGCCTTCGATCTCTTCGAAGGTCTTGCGCAGGATCTGAGCGGGGTCTTCGTCATACCCGCGAAACCACTCCTTGAACGCCTTGGCGACCCGCTTTGGAGTTTCGATCAAGCCGTCGCGGCTGACGTCTTCCCCCGCCCATTTGAGAAGCGTCCGGATTGCGGCTTCCGCTTCTTCCTGGTCGGGTTTCTCGATGTGCTTCGTCTCGTTGGAAACAGCAGGGGTCGTTTTTGTTTTTCTGTCGCTCAAGGGTCGTCTCGATACTCAGGTTGCAAGTCAGTCGTCGAATATTTTCACCGAACCAAGCCGACACCGACTGAGGGTCAGGCTGTCCGGCGCCTCCAAACGGAAGGCAGCTCAATAGATATATGAGGGCATATGCCCAAGTCGGCAAGGCCGGTGCTGGCGACCTTGCGGACACCAATCCGGCCAAGAACCGCGATCGAAGCAGACCGGAAAGCCGCCAGTTCTGCCCCGATCAACTAGTTTACGAAGCTAGCGCCAGGGTGGATCAGCCCGACGCTTGCGCTTCTCCGTTCTCGTCCACGAATGCGATACGGATAAGGTTCGTCGTGCCCGACTGCCCAAGCGGCACGCCGCCGGTGATTAGAATACCTTCGCCGGCTTTGACGAACCCCTTCTCATAAGCGATGCGACAGGCCTGCTGAACCATCTTCGTGACGGAATCGGGATCCTTCTCCAGGATCACCGAATGCAAGCCCCAGACGACGGCCAGCCGGTGCGCCGTTTCCGCAACCGGAGTGAGGCCGATGACCGGCAGCCCCGGACGCTCGCGTGCAACGCGCAGTGCCGTCGAGCCGGTCGCTGTGTAACAGACGATGGCCGACAGGTGGACGGTATCGGCAATGGCATGAGCCGCGGCCGCAATCGCGTCGGCTGCTGTGGGTTGCGGTTCGGTGTGCCAGGCATAAAGGATCGCCTCGTAGCCCTTGTCGTTTTCGACCTCGATGGCAATGCGGTCCATCATCTGGATCGCTTCGACCGGGTATTTGCCGACCGCCGATTCCGCCGACAGCATCACCGCGTCCGCTCCCTCGAAAACGGCCGTCGCCACGTCGGAAACTTCCGCGCGCGTCGGCACCGGGCTCGAAATCATGCTCTCCAGCATCTGCGTCGCGACCACGACCGGCTTACCGGCTGCACGCGCCTTGCGGGTGATCTTCTTTTGCAGGCCCGGCACTTTTTCGATCGGCATCTCGACGCCAAGATCGCCACGCGCAACCATGAACCCGTCGGCGGCCGCGATGATCGCGTTGAGGTCGTCGATGGCCTGCGGCTTCTCGACCTTGACCATGATCGCCGCCTTGTCGCCGACGATTTCCCGGGCATCGAGCACGTCCTGCCCACGCTGCACGAACGACAGTGCGATCCAGTCGACGCCGAGTTCGAGCAGGAAGCTCAAGTCGACACGGTCCTTGTCGGTGAGCGGTCCAACCGGCAGCAACGTGTCGGGCAGGCTGATGCCCTTGCGGCTCGCCAGCGGCCCACCGACTTCGACATCGGCGACGATCTTATCGGCGCTGGCCTCGGTCACGCGCATCCGCAACTTGCCGTCATCAAGCAAGAGCGTATGGCCTGGCTCGACGGCTTCGAAAATCTGCGGATGCGGAAGGAAGACGCGCGCATCAGACCCAATCGAATCCGTGCGATCAAACGTAAACGTCGACCCAATCGGCAGCATCACCTTTTCGCCTTCGAACGCGCCGAGGCGGAACTTCGGCCCCTGCAGGTCACCCAGGATGCCAATCGGATGCTTGCGCCGATCCGAAATGCGTCGGATGCGCGCGTACAGTTCGCTGGCAAGGTCGTGGCTTGCGTGGCTCATGTTGATGCGGAAGACATCGACACCTGCATCGAAGAGCTTTTCTAGCATCTCTTCGGATTCCGACGCCGGTCCGATTGTTGCGACGAGCTTCACTCTGCGGTCGCGTCTCATTGTGCACTATCCCCCTGCTTATCGGAGCTCGTAAGCCTGATCGTCCATTGCTTCGAGCCTCCGGTATCAACTTCCATGAAGCCTTCGCTCTGGTAGCCATGCTGTCTGCAATCGCGGATGCCGCGGATCGCGAATGAACTATTCTGCGTGCAAAGCTTGGTGCTGCCGCTCCAGCCGCCGCCCTGGTCATAGTCGACGGCGCGAATATAGATGATCCGGCTCGGTGGTGCACCACGTAGTAGAACTTCGCAGGTCTGTGAGGCAATCGTCCACCAACCTTCCGAAGCCGGCTCGCCTTCTGCATCGCGATAGCCGACGGCGACCCCGACACGGCTTGCCGTGTCGTTGCACAATTTGAAATCGGCCTGCGCCTGCGTGCTCACGATCATGCCAATCGCCGCCAAGACCATGACCAAGCCATTGGCGCCGCACCGCCAGAGCGATGCACGCGCCTTGCTTGCCGTCAGATGGATCTTAAAATCCAAGCCTTGGTTCCTATTTGCCGTGAAAAGTCCGCGGCCGTTCAGTTGCGAATTACGGGTCAACCAGAACCACGCGGAAGTCGTTGACGTTGGTTTGCGTCGGCCCGGGCATGACCAGATCGCCGATCTGCCGGAAGAAACCTGTAGAATCATTGTTCTGCAGAAACGTGACGGCGTCCACATTCTGTTCGCGCGCCCGCGCCAGAGTGTCTGGAAGAACGACGGCACCGGCCGGATCGTCCGACTTGCCAATCCCGCCATCTGTCCCGTCGGTGTCGCAGGCGATCCCGGTGATGCCCTCGGCGCCATCAAGCGCAATCGCAAGGCCGAGCGCATATTCCTGGTTCGGTCCGCCCGACCCGTTGCCGCGCACAGTCACCGTCAGCTCACCACCCGACATATAGGCGATCCGCTTGCCCTTTTGCTTTGCGTCGAGCGCCATAGCGGCGTGGAAGGCCGCGACGTCGCGCGCTTCGCCTTCAAGCGAGTCGCCGAGGATATCGACGCGGTATCCGGCTTCGCGGGCAAGCTTCGCGGCCGCTTCGAGCGAAGCCTGCGGCCGGGCAGCCAGGATGAAACGCGAGCGGCTCAGCACATCGCTGCCCGGAGCAGGAGTCTCATTGTCCGGATTGTTGAGCGCCGCGACGATCTCCTGCGGTGGCGCCACGCCATAGCGCGAGAGGATTTCGCGCGCCTGCGCCAAGGTCGTCGTATCGGCGACCGTCGGGCCGGAGCCAATGGCATCCGGAGAATCGTGCGGCACATCCGAGATGGCGAGCGTAATAAGTTCGTGGCCTTTGGCGGCGGCAGCCAGCCGGCCACCCTTGATGCGCGACAAGTGCTTACGAACGCAGTTGATCTCTGAAATGCGCGCACCGCATTTGAGGAGTTCTTTGGTCAGTCCCTGCTTTTGCTCGAACGATACGCCGTCGACAGGTGCTGCCCACAGCGCCGATGCCCCACCTGACATCAGACACAAAACAAGGTCATTCGGACCAGCAGATCCGGCCAGCTCAAGAGCCCGGCGCGCACCGATGATCGAATTCTGATCGGGAACCGGGTGACCAGCTTCGAGGATCTCGATGATTTCAGTCGGCAGCCCAAAACCGTGCCGTGTCGAAACCAGCCCGGAGATCTTGTCGCCCTGGCCTTTTTCGATGTAGTGGCGCTCGGTCGCCTGCGCCATCGCCGCCCCGGCTTTACCGGCTCCGACGACGATAATTCTCCCGTTGGCAGGAACCTCCGGCAAGACAGGCGGGACGCAGGTGGAAGGATGTGCAGTGGCTACAGCAGCATTGAAATAATTGAGAAGCCGTGCTCGCGCTTCGGCGTAAGCAGTCGTCATTCGCGCCCCATACTTTGGTAGGATCGTTTGTTTCTGTCATGATGTGCGTCGAAAGGGGCTTGCGCGTCAAGCGGATGTGAAGATTGCTGCACCTGCGAAGGCTGCGGCGAAGGATTGCAGATTGGCATTCCGCCGACCGCCGTCCTATGTACTGGGCATATCAAATCCTGGCCCATGCGCCCGCGAATAGGGCATGGCGACCAAAACACCAAGAAAGTCAGCGGCCTAAGGTATCAGCAATTTCCAGCCTGCGCTGACCAATAAACCTCGAAGCGGGAGAGATCGCGAATTCATGACCGATAGCGCCAAAATCGAAATTGACGAAGCAACTCGAACCGAACTCGAAGCAGCAGCCTTCCGACGGCTCGTGTCCCATTTGCGCGAACGCACCGATGTCCAGAACATTGACTTGATGAATCTCGCCGGCTTTTGCCGGAACTGCCTGTCGAACTGGTACATGGATGCGGCCAAGGAAAAGGGACTGGATCTATCAAAAGCGCAGTCGCGCGAGATCATCTACGGCGAGCCTTACGATGAGTGGCGCGCCAAGCACCAGAAAGAGGCAAGTTCCGAAAGCCTGTCCCAGTTCGAGGTCAACCGCCCCAAAGATCACTAGCTGCCGTTACGTCGGCTGGATGGGAAGACCACCGAACCTGCGACCGTGCCCCAAGCGCACCGCCAGAGCGTTGAAAGCAGGTTTTCCACCGCATTAATTTGGCGGGGATTAACCCGCCGCGCCAACTTGAAGGCACAAGTCTAAGCCGATAGCGTCAAGCCTTGAAATTGCCGGAGAGGGCAGATTTCATATCGCGACCGTTCCGGGTTATGGCCCTGGCCTGTAGCCCGGAACCTTCAAAGTTCAAGTCACGCCGAAGTCTCGCGCTTGAACATGTAAACCGTCCTTCGTGCCGCGTTTTTGGACACCCTGAAAACTAGTTTTGTATAGGTGGGCCCATGACGACCCTTCAGGCCTCGACGCAGGCACAGTTGCGCCAATTCATCGAGCAGATCGAGCGTCTCGAGGAAGAAAAGAAGGCGATTGCCTCTGACATCAAGGACAAGTTTGCCGAAGCAAAGGCCATTGGTTTTGACGTCAAGGCGATGCGCAAAATTCTCCAGTTGCGCAAGAAATCGGCCGTTGAGCGTCAGGAAGAAGAAGGCATTCTCGAAGTCTATCTGCACGCCCTCGGCATGCTGAACGAGATGCCGCTCGAAACCTCTGTCGATCAGTTCATCGAAGCCGCCGAATAAGCCTTCAAGGCTGTTTACGCGCACGCCTGCACTGGCGAGCGCAAAAACGAACGCGCCGATGTGTTTCGGCGCGCGCATCGTCTTGTCTAATGCCTAGCCTCCAAAAGGCGCTGCCCAAAGCGGCGACGCGGATGGGCGAGCCTAGCGCTTGAAGCCACCGATCCGGCCGCCGGAGAAATAGTAGGCGCTGCCGGTATAGTGGCCGCCGCTCGTTTCACCGCTGTGCTGGTGCTTGTGATAATTGTAGCTCTTCTGATTGACCGTCGTCTCATTGAACCCGAGCGACAGCGGCGTCTCTCCGTCCGGATTGACGATAACCTTGCTCGTCGGCGGCAGCGGACGGAAAACGCGCACACCTTCCTCGATCGTCACGGCCGCACCATAGAACGGACGCGGTTCGATACGGATCGTTTCGCCAGCCAGCGCCGCGCTTGAGGCAGCAACCGTCGCGCAACCGGCAATCAGGATAGCAGCGATTTTGAGATGAGACATGATCGCAATTCTCCAAGGCAACATGCTGTATGTTAAGGAGAATAGCGGGAAAGGTGTGTGGCTCGTCAAGCATCTCGAACCATGCTTAACGCGGAGCCCTCCGCAATCGGCTGTAAGCAGAGACAGCTGCCGCCTACGCCGCTGGCAATATGCTGCCTTCAGCGAGCGTAAAGCCGCGCAAAAACTCATCGACAGCGCAGGGCTTCTTGCCAGCCCTCTGCACCCTGACAAGCTTTACCGCCCCTTCCCCGCAGGCGACAACCAGCTCTTTGTTTGCCGACAGCACCTGCCCGGGTTCACCAGCGCCGTCCGCCATTTGCGATCGCAACGCCTTGACGCGCTCACGCTTGCCATTGGATTCGATCTCAAACCACGCGCCAGGAAACGGCGACAATCCGCGGATCTTGTTGTGCACCTCGGAGGCTGGCGCCGAGAAATCGATCCGGGCCTCGGCCTTGTCGATCTTGGCAGCGTAGGTGACGCCCTCGCTCGCTTGCGGCGTCGCAGTGAGGCCGCCGCTTGCGAGCATCTCCATCGCGCGGACCATAAGACCGGCTCCAGCCGATGCCAGCGCGTCGTGAAGCTCTTGCGCGGTCTCGTCGGGACCGATCACAATCGGCTCGCCAAGGCAAATGGGTCCCGTATCGAGACCTTCTGCCATCCGCATCACCATGACGGCCGTCTCGGCGTCACCCGACATGATCGCCCGTTGAATGGGAGCGGCACCGCGCCAGCGTGGCAGCGCCGAGGCGTGCAGATTGAAGCAACCCTCGCGCGGCGCGTCGAGGATCGGCTTCGGCAGCAGCAGCCCGTAAGCGACGACAATCGCCGCATCGGCATCAAGCGCATTGAAGGCTTCCTGCTCCGCCTCGCCTTTGAGGCTGATCGGATTGCGGACCTCAAGCCCGGCTTCGGCAGCAAAGGCATGCACCGGCGACGGGCGTTCGCTCATCCCCCGCCCGGCAGGCCGCGGCGGCTGCGAATAAACCGCAACGATCTCATGGCCGGCATCGATCAGGGCCTTGAGCGTCGGAACGGAAAAATCAGGGGTTCCCATGAAGACAATACGCACGGAAACGGAGCACTCCTTGAATGTGCGTCGCCAATGGAATTAAGCGCGCAGCGCCTTGCGGAATTTGCGGATCACCATGTCCCGGCGCAGGCGCGAAAGAAAATCGATAATAAGTTTGCCTTCGAGGTGGTCGACCTCATGCTGGATCGCGGTGGCAAGCAACCCATCGGCATCGAGTTCTTGCTCTTTCCCGTCTCGGTCGACGTAGCGCACGGTAAGATCGCCCGGCCGCTCGATTTCGACGTGCACGTCGGGGATCGACAAGCAGCCTTCCTCGTGGGTGCGCAGCTCATCGCCAAGACGGACGATTTCAGGGTTCGCCATCACGATCGGCTGACGGTTGGCCTCGTCGCCATTCACGTCGAGCACGATCAGCCGCTTCGGAATACCGACCTGCACCGCAGCCAGCCCCACGCCCGGCGCGTCGTACATCGTCTCAAGCATGTCATCCATCAGGCGCCGCAGATCGTCGTCGACGGTCTCAATCGGCGCTGATATTTCCCGAAGTACCGGGTCAGGAATTTTGATGATGTCTAGCTTGCTCATGCCCTTGAAATAAGCGCTTCGCGGGGATGGGTCAATTGCTCGTCGCCGGCCTTTTTGGTGCGCCCGCGAGTGCCTGCCAGCCGATCACAGACAGGATCTTGACGCCGGCCTTGATGGAACCTTGTACCGTGCCTGAAACCTTTGAAGAACCGATACGCCGACGGTAGCGCACAGGGATTTCCATGCACCGCAGTCCGGCTTTGGCCGCCTTGACCTGCATTTCCACCGTCCATCCGTAATTGCGGTCGGCCATGCCGATGGCGTTGAGCGCATTTCCGCTGATGGCTCGGAACGGACCAAGATCGGTGAATTTGACGCCCCAGAACAGGCGGATGAGGCGCGTGGCAAGCCAATTCCCAAACATCTGCACTGGCGTCAGCGAACCGCGTTCCGGTTTGCCGAGCACCCGCGAGCCGATCACCAGATCGTAACCGCCACCGACAATCGGTGCGACCAACGCCTCCATGTCTTCAGGGTAATCCGAATAGTCGCCGTCAAGAAAGACAATCACATCGACCGGCGGCAGAGCAGCAAGCCCGGCAAGGCAAGCCGCGCCATAACCAGGTTCGTCTTCACGCACGACCTTGGCACCGGCCGCTCGTGCATATAGAGCGGTCCGATCGACAGAGCCGTTGTCGACGACGATGATCTTGTCGACCCAATCGGGAATTTCCGAGATCACTTTGCCGATGGCTTCTTCTTCATTGAGCGCCGGGATGACGACCCCGATCTGCTGCCCACTGCGCAAGAACTGAACTCCCTATCAACCGATAGACAATTTCGCTTCAGGCTCGTGCTAGCAGCCATCGCGGGCAAGTGGGCTGCGCCATTTGGTCCGCACGCGAACTTGTGCTCACAGCGAGAGTAGGCGCGGGCAATGCATTGAATGCCCGACATATCAAAGGGTTAAATCGATCCGGCAGGGGACAGCGACCGCGCCGACGCGATGAAGCGGCGCACCCCCTATAAGATCTTGAATAGCGCGAAAGCGGGTCAGGCGACCCTAGGCCGCCTCGGCGTCTCCGGCCAATTCGCCCTTGAGACCCTTTTCGATAAGCGCCCGCGTGTTCTCGATGCCGTAAAGCTCGATGAACGATCCAAACCGCGGTCCCTGGCTCGAGCCCAGCAGCACTTCGTAGATCGCCTTGAACCACTCGCGCAGCTCTTCCTTGGCGTATCCGTTGTCCTTGCCGGCCTCGAAAACGATGTTCTGCAAATCGGCGCCATTGGCATCCGCTGGCGCATCCGCGAGATGGCTATCCAAAGCTTCGAGCGCTTGACGTTCGCGGTCGCTCGGCAAACGGAACTTCTTGGTCGGCGCGACGAAATCTGCGTAGTAGCGGATCGCATAACCGACCAGTTCGTCGAGTTTGGGATTGTTTTCCGGCGTTGCGTCCGGCGCCAGCCGCTTGATGAAGCCCCATAGAATTGAACTGTCGTGCGCATTCGACGCCGACACCAGATTGAGCAGCAGCGCAAACGTAATCGGCGGCGTGTCTGCAGGCGGCTCACCGCTGTGAATGTGCCAGACGGGGTTGTCGAGCTTCTGCTTCGCCTCGCCCTTGGGATAGGCGTTGAGGTGCTGGAAGTATTCATCGACGGCGCGCGGGATAACGTCGAAGAACAGCCGCTTGGCCGTCTTCGGCTTCTGGAACATGTAGAGGCTGAGGCTTTCGGGGCTGGCGTAGTTCAGCCACTCCTCGATCGTCAGGCCGTTGCCTTTGGACTTCGAAATCTTCTCGCCGTTTTCATCCAGGAAGAGTTCATAGTTGAAGCCTTCCGGCGGCGTGCCGCCAAGCGCCCGGCAAATCTTCGACGACAGGTTAACCGAGTCGATCAGGTCCTTGCCGGCCATCTCGTAGTCGACGCCAAGGGCAGTCCAGCGCATCGCCCAGTCGGCCTTCCACTGGCATTTGACGCTGCCGCCGGTGACCTTCGTCTCGACCTTCTCGCCCGTCTCGGGGTCTTCGTAAACGACGGTGCCCTTGTCAGGATGCCGTTCGATCATTGGCACCTGCAGGACCTTGCCCGTGCGCGGACAGACAGGAAGAAACGGCGAGTAGGTCGCGCGACGTTCAGGCCCGAGCGTCGGCAGGATGATGTCCATCACCTGATCGTAGACTTCGAGCATCCGCAGAAGCGTCTCATCCATCATGCCCGAGGTGTAGCAATCGGTTGCCGAAAAGAATTCGTACTCGAAGCCGAAGCGGTCGAGGAACGCCCTCAGCCTTGCGTTGTTATGTGCCGCAAAGCTCGAATAGTCGTTCGAAAACGGATCGGGCACCCGCGACAATGGCTTTTCCAGATGCTCTGCCAGCATCTCCTGATTGGGGACGTTGGTCGGCACTTTGCGAAGCCCGTCCATGTCATCCGAAAAGCAGATGAGCCGTGTCTTGCGCTTGCCTTCGGTCAGAACCTCGAAGGCGTGGCGCACCATCGATGTGCGCGCCACCTCGCCGAAGGTGCCGATGTGCGGCAATCCAGACGGCCCGTAACCCGTCTCGAAGATCACCGTCTTGTCCGCACCGTCCTTCAAGCGTCCCAGGCGTTTGATCAGCCGCCGCGCCTCTTCGAAAGGCCAGGCTTTGGCATCGCCGGTTGCTGCGAAAAGGGCGGGGTCGAGGTCGCGTGACATGGATTGCCTTCGATATTTGTTCTGAAATTCGCCGGAAGCACCAAAATGCCCGCTTGGTTTGTTACGGGTTCGGCCCGTAACCCCCAGCCGGCTTTGCTGCGTGTTGCTGTTATAGCCCGGAACCTAGTTGCACCGGATGTCCGCCGTCAACGCGCCAGCGCCCAGTTCACAGCTATTCTCTGTCGATACAACCTGCAAGCGAGACTTGAATGGGCGCCCCGACCGGCTAGATACGTGAGGCAAACCCCTACCGGAGACTTGAGAATGCCGAGCAATCTGACGCCCCAGGAAGCGCTCATCTACGCCATGGTGACCACTTCGGCGACTGACAACCAGATGTCCGACACCGAATTGAAGCGCATCGGGACCATAGTTAAGGAGCTCCCGGCTTTCGACGGTTTCGATGAATCGACCCTGGTGCAGCACGCCCAGGCCTGCGGTCAGTTGATGTCGGGCCCCGACGGGCTGAACAGCCTGCTCGATGCGATCGCTGAAGCGTTGCCGGAAAACCTGCGCGAAACCGCTTACGTCTTGTCGTGCGAAGTTGCCGCATCTGACGAGGTCATGCGCCCCGAAGAGCGCCGCTTCTTGGATCTCCTGGCCAGACGCCTTGGCCTCTCCCGGCTGACTTGCGCCGCCCTTGCCCGCGCCGCCGTCGCCCGCCATCAGCGACCCTGAACCAATCGGCCAGCCGCAATTTCGGCAATCCTTCACGAAAATGCGACCGCGCCTGTAGCTGAAGAAGTAGCTTCAAAGCTGCGAGATGCGCTAGAAGGTTGCGGCTTGAGACCGACAACGCACGGCCGCTGTGCGCAAGTCTCCAGCGATCCGTAAGCTGCACTCTTTTCACCAAGGACGCTCCGTGACCAAAGCCCGCCTTCATTTCCTCTTCCTCAACGTCGGGCACTTCCTGGACCATTTGGTCATGTTGGTCTTCGCCACGGTCGCGGCCCTTGTGCTGCGCTCCGAATGGAACATGGCCTACGCCGAGCTGATCGCCTACGCGACACCAGGCTTTGTCGCCTTTGGGATTTTCTCGTTGCCCGCGGGATGGTTCGCCGACCGCTGGAGCCGTGAAGGCATGATGACGGTCTTTTTCTTCGGCATCGGCATTTCTGCGATGGCCTGCGCTTTTGCCCGCACGCCAACTGAGATGGCGGTCGGATTGTTCTTCGTCGGGATGTTCGCGGCGATCTACCACCCGGTCGGGCTGACGCTTGTCGTCGACGGCGCCAAGCGCACCGGCATGGCGCTCGCCTTAAACGGCATCTGGGGCAACCTGGGCGTTGGCGGCGCGGCGCTGCTGACGGGTTTGATGATCGATTCAACCGGCTGGCGCTCGGCGTTCCTGCTGCCGGGCTTGGTGTCGTTCGGTCTGGGGATCGGCTACCTGGCGCTGATGTGGAATGAGGTTGTGCATCTGCCAGGCCAGCGCCAGGCAGCCCGCAAGGCGGCGCCCAAGTCCAAGAAGGCAAGCCTTTTGCCCGAAGACAATCGCGACCTCTTCTTACGCATCACAATCATCGTGCTCTACACGACGGGTGTTTCCGCCTTGGTGTTCCAGTCGGTGACGTTCGCACTGCCAAAGATTTTCGAAGAACGCCTCACCGGAATTGCCGAAACCGCAACCATGATCGGCTGGGCGACATTCCTCGTCGCGGCAGCATCTTCCGTAACGCAATTGGCCGTCGGGCATCTTCTCGATTCACTAGGGCCGCGAACCATCTTCCTCATCGTCTCGGGCGTGCAGGTCGTGTGCTTTACGCTGATGCCCGGGCTGACTGGATGGTGGGCGCTTCTTGTCTCGCTATTTTTCGTGATGGGCTCGTTCGGCCAACTGCCGATCAACGACTACATCATCGGCAAGACGGCGACGCCGGAATCGCGCGCGTCGATCTACGGCACCCGCTTCGTGCTGACCTTTACGATCCTGGCGATATCACTGCCGCTGATCGGCTGGATCCACGCTAATTGGGGCTTCGATACCTTGTTCCGCATATTGGCGATGACGTCGGCCAGCGTCTTCATCGTCGCCAGCCTGTTACCCAACAAGGTGCCTGAACCGGCCATGGCGCCGCCACCGGCTCCGGCCGAATGAGGATGGACTAAACGCGTTCAGCGAAGTCCCGGATCGCCTGCGCCGTCACCTCGAGGTTGCCTTTGCGCGTGAACCCACTTTTGCCACGCGGCCCGAAGTCGTGATCGCCATCGCCAACCCAGTGGAACGTAATCGACGGCGATAATTCGTAACCGGCGACGTCCTCTTTAGTGCCGAAAGGGTCGCGATCCCCTTGCGCGAACAACGCCGGGGTCTTGAGATTTTCCAGATGCGCGGTGCGCAGGCTTTCTGGTTTTTTCGGCGGATGAAACGGATAGCCCAAGCAAACGAGCCCGTTGATCTTGCCCGCCTCATAGAGTTCATCGGCCAGCATCGAGCAGATCCGCCCGCCCATCGATTTGCCGCCGATCAACACTGTCGCACCCGGCTCTAAAGTCTCGCGGAACTGGTCGAGTGCCTCGATGAATTCAGGAAACATGGTCTCGATCTTCGGCGGTGGGCGGCGCTTGCCGGTTTCGCGGATCTTTTGCATGTAGGCGAACTCGAACCGCGTGACGGCAATCCCGCGTGCAAGCAGCATCGGCACAAACGTCTCGAAGAAACGGCTGTCCATCGGTTGGCTCGCCCCATGCGTCAACAGGATGTGCGCAACAGGTTGTCCGTCATCGGGCCGTTCACTTAGGAGTTCAACCATTCAGCATATTCCCCAGACACTTGCTTTGACGCAGCGCGAGTTCCTCACCTCCGCAATTGGGAGATAACAGCCCGCACACGCCATCGTGTGGCATATTATTTCGAGGATGCAGCTATAACCGATCAAACGCCAACGCAGTACTGAGAAAGACGTAATGGAAATTCTGCCAGGCCTCAGCGAGCCGGTCCTGCGATTTTCGGTTTTCGCCGGAATTCTGATCGCGATGGCGCTCGTTGAATTGGCGATCCCCCGCCGCAAACTCTCGACGCCCAAGCCGCGCCGCTGGCTCACCAACTTTTCGATCGTCGCGCTCGATACCTTGGTCGTCAGGTTGATGGGAGCGCTCGCCGTGCCGCTCGTCGCTGTTGCCGCCGCGGTCTACTGCGAAACGAACGGCTTGGGGCTTTTCAATATTGTCGACTGGCCGCAGTGGCTCGAATTTATCCTGGCGTTATTGGTTTTCGATCTGGCGATCTGGTTTCAACACTTCGTCTCGCACAAGGTGCCGATCTTCTGGCAACTACACCAGGTGCACCACGCCGACCGCGATATCGACGTCTCAACGGCGATTAGATTCCACCCGGTCGAGATCGCGCTATCCATGCTCTGGAAAATTGTACTTGTCTTCGTGTTCGGACCGTCCGCATTGGCCGTCGTTGTTTTCGAGGTCATCCTCAACGGCTGCGCCATGTTCAACCATGCCAATATCGCGCTACCCGCGTGGCTCGACAAACTGCTGCGGATTTTCGTCGTCACCCCCGACATGCACCGCGTCCATCATTCCGTCATCCGGCGCGAGCATGACTCCAACTACGGCTTCAACCTGTCGGTCTGGGATCGGCTTTTTGGCACCTACACCGCCCAACCTGAAAAAGGTCATGAGGGCATGACGATCGGTCTCAGCAGCTACCAATCTGCAAGCCCGACCAAGCTGTTGTGGAGTTTGGCTTTGCCGTTTCGAAGTCGGTCCGACAACGACTGAAGTGGGAATTGCCATATTTTAGCCCCACAACGACGCCAGCCGTGTTTAATTCTGCATTTACGGCCACGGTGGAGGGACGGTTATGCACGGGTTGAGAATAGCGCGCGCTGCAATTGCGTCGATCGCCTGCATGGCGGCTGTTCCCACTGCCGTCTTGGCCCAAACGGTGACGGCTGCCGTTCCGCCGCCTCCCGAGCAAGGTCCGCCAGCCGCCGGTCGGCCAGAACCGAAGAAAACCGCCGAAGTCGTGCCTGCCAAGAAACTGTTCGGTGCCAAAAGCCGCGCCGCAAAGCTGGCTGCACGCTCGATCGGATTTTATTCCCGCGGTTGCCTGTCGGGTGGCAAATATTTGCCCGTCGACGGCCCGGCCTGGCAGGCGATGCGCCTCTCGCGCAACCGCAACTGGGGCCACCCGGTCCTTATCAAATACATTGAACGTCTCGCCAAGGATGCGAAGGCCGCCGATGAATGGCCCGGACTGCTCGTTGGCGATCTGACGCAACCGCGTGGTGGTCCGATGACTTCCGGCCATGCCAGCCATCAGGTCGGTCTCGATGCCGATATCTGGCTGACCCCGATGCCGGAAAATCATCGCTACACCTGGAAAGAGCGCGAAACGATTTCAGCGGTAACGATGCTGAAGAATACGCTGTCAGTGAATCCGAAAGTGTTCACGCCCAACGTCGTCGCGCTGATCAAACGCGCCGCTGAATATGATGAAGTCGAGCGCATCGGCGTCAATCCGGCCATCAAGTATGCGCTGTGTCAGGCCGCCGGCGGTGACAAGCCATGGCTTCAAAAAATCCAAGGCTGGCGCGGACACCATTACCACATGCACATCCGCCTCAAGTGCCCGCCCGGTAGCGACAATTGCCGCCATCAAGGAACACCAACCCGCACAAGCTGCGCTGTCGCTGAGCAGTGGTACAAGGACACCAAGGCCTGGCTGGAAAATCCCAAGAAGGATACCGGAAAAAAGAAGAAGACCAAACGCAAGCGCAAACCCAAACCGCAAATCACGCTCGATGATCTGCCAAGCGCCTGCCGCGAAGTCCTGGCTGCTGCGCCGACCGGCGGGCCGGAACTCATCAAGAACGTGGCGCTGCCCGAGCGCAAGCCGGGCCAAATGACGGCCAGGATAACCGCACCTCGGCCGCAGCCTGCCGTCCGGAAGTCGGCCCAATAGCTGCCGCAGCACGCATCTGAATTGTTTGGATCTTTGTCACCGGAGAGCGCCAAACGACTGCCAGCGAAATTCGCTGCTTGGTCTTCCAACCGCCGCGCAACCCTCAGCTGGTTGCAACGCCCGTCCCGATCGGGCAGCTGACGCCGGTGCCACCCAACCCGCAATAGCCGTGCGGAACCTTCGCCAGATATTGCTGATGATGGTCTTCGGCAAAGTAGAATGGCTTGGCCGCTTCAATCTCGGTCGTGATGGCGCTATAGCCGCACTTATCAAGTGCCTGCCCGTAAGCCTCTTTCGATTTTTCCGCAGCCGCGCGCTGGACATCGCTGAACGTATAAATGCCCGAGCGATACTGCGTGCCTCGGTCGTTGCCCTGAGCCATGCCTTGCGTCGGATCGTGGCTTTCCCAGAACGCCTTAAGCAGCTCCTCGTAGGAGATCTTAGACGGATCGAACACCACCAGCACAACCTCGTTGTGGTTGGTGAGGCCGGTACAAACCTCTTCGTAGGTCGCGTTCGGCGTATCGCCGGCCGAATAACCAACGGCCGTCGTATAAATGCCCTCGCCCAGCTCCCAGAACTTGCGCTCCGCACCCCAGAAACATCCCATGCCGAACATCGCCATCTCTAAGCCGTCGGGGTATGGCCCTTTGAGCGGCGTCCCCAGCACGAAATGGGTTTCGGCCGTCGGAATCTCCTCCGCGCGGCCCGGCAAAGCGTTGTGCGGCGCAACCTTGGTCGTCGATTTTTTAAATCCGAACATGAAAAAGATCTCTCTTCGGCCTGATAATGCCTATTGATATGGTGTATGAAGCTGATCGTCCAACGCTCTTCCGCGCTCTTGCCCATCACGTCTTGGCGAGGCCGGAGCAGGGCAGACGCGGCCAGACGTGAAGTCGAGTTGATGTTAGCAGGAAGTACGGCAAGGCAAGCGCACCCATGACCGAAGAAACAATCAACGCCCCGGGCTCAACAGCTACACCGGTTGCAGACCCTGCCAAACAAGAGCCGATCGTCTATGCCTCCGGCGGAGTTCGCAAAATCATCTTCTCGCTGGTCTTCCTTTTGCTGGCACCGTTTTTCGTCAGTCTCGGGCCAATGCTGTTCTGGCGGGTATCGCAAGGCCAATGGGTCGGAACGCCGGGGCTGATCCTGGTCGCCATCGCGTTTGCCGTCTTGATGGCTCTGCTCGTCGTCGAGTTGGTCTCCTCGATCCGCTCTCGCGTCGTGATCGGAAAAAATGGCGTACGCATTCGCCTGCCGCAACAGCGCGGTCTGATGAGCCTCTTCAGCTACAAGACCTTCGACATCCCCTACGATCAGATCGAAGCCGTCGAGACGCGCCGCGAAGTCTATGGTGGATCTCTCGCGCCGGTGATCATGAAAGGCGCCCGCCTCTGCCTGAAGGACGACACCCACGTCAAGCTTGGATACATCAACGAACGCAACGTTGATCCGGCGTTTCCCTTTACGGAAATCGGCGAGCGCATTGCCGCCCGTGCCAATGTGCCGATCGTCGATGTCGGAGATGTCCGCCGCTCGGCCTTCAATAAGACGTTCGGCGTGCGCGCCGGCATCGCCGATCTCGATGCGCTGTCAGCCGACGATGTGGCCGCCGTTAACAAGCGGCATTCTCAGGTCATCGTCGTTGTGGTCGGCTTACTGGTCTTGCTGGTCGGGCTCGGCATTGTCGGCGATAGCCAAAGCGATATCGGACACGCCAGCTTGTTCTCGTCGTTTAGCCAGTCGGATTGAATATGAGCCGCTGCTCCGCGATGAGCTTAGATCTGCGTCAGTTGACAAAGACGTTGAGTTTCTCACGCCGCCGCCCGGCATAGGCGGCAAGCAATCCAAGCACACCGAAAAACACAAACGTCGGCAGGTTGATCAGACTGGCAATGCCCACATCCCACACGACCGGGTTCGTTGCATTGGAAATGGCAATGCGCGCAGCCTCAACGCTTTTGGGGGCCAGCCCCCGCATGTGATCGACCAGATGCGTCGGCTGGAAAGGCCCAAACCCATCGACAGCGGGCGTCGCATCAGCAACCAGAGCGATCGTCGCGACAAGCAGGAAGACGAAGGACAAAAAGCGCAACGCCGGCAAGCCGACGCCGACGATCAGACTGAACGTCCCCTTGACCAGCAGCTTGATCGCGAGCCAAAGCAGAATGACGGTCCAGTAAACCAGTTTGAACGGCCAAAGAATTACGGCAATCAGATCGTAAATCAGGCTCATCGTGCTGTGAGATCCTCGTTCAGTCGTCCTAAGGTCGCCTGAGCAACCTTGCCACCGCTACCGCGTCGTTCTGTCCGCTTCAAGGCTGCAGCCGCTCAAAAAGCGGCCATTATGGCTCTTTCCAACATGGATTCGCGCGCCACTTTGCCCGAAGGCAAGGGGGCCATCAAGTTGCCGGCGTTCGGGCATCCTGGAGCCGCATCGCAAAGTTCTTAGAAGAGGCTGGCAAGCCACTTGCCCTGCGGGACCGACTGAGTATATTGCGCGCTTCGCGCGTCAGACCGCGATTCATTGGAGAGATGGCCGAGTGGTCGAAGGCGCACGCCTGGAACGCGTGTAGGCGGGCAACCGTCTCGAGGGTTCGAATCCCTCTCTCTCCGCCATCAAAATAGGTTAAGTATTTGAACTGCCTGTAATTTTATAAATAGCTCGATATTTGGACCCACATTTAGCCCCACGCCCTGTGCATTGTTGCCCTTAAGACATTGGCAAACACCTGCGAACATCCCAGGATCGTCCTGGCTGGTGGGATCATGAGTTGAAAGTGTGTTCAAAACGGTCCTGTCGATGCGAGCTCCATGGCCTCAATCCATTTTAAGGCGATCGCACGTCGATGAATTTCACTCAATATCACGCCAAATATTTAAGCCACCGAATTACGCTTTCAGGGCATGGCGAGGAATCATTCGCCAAGAGTCTTTCCGCAGCACGCGTGGACATGAAGCCGCATCAGGTCGAAGCGGCTCTTTTTGCATTGGGTTCGCCGCTCTCAAATGGCGTTATACTGGCCGACGAGGTAGGTCTCGGAAAGACGATCGAGGCAAGCCTCGTCATCGCACAGAGATGGGCGGAGCGCAGACGGCGCATTCTGCTCATCGTGCCAGCCTCACTTCGCAAGCAATGGTCGCAGGAACTGCATGAGAAGTTCTCGCTACCGAGCCGCATCCTGGACGCCAAGACCTATCGAGAACTCGTGAAGGCAGGAGAGCCCCAGCCGTTTCAAACAACGCACGAGATCGTCATCTCATCTTACGAGTTTGCTGCTGGACGTCAGCCCGAGGTCGCCAGCGTACCGTGGGATGTCGTGATCTTCGATGAAGCCCACAAACTCCGCAACGTCTACAAGCGGACCGGTGCCTTGCGGGCAAAGGCTCTCAAGGAGGCTTTGGCGAGCCGCTTCAAGGTCCTGCTGACGGCAACGCCGCTCCAGAACTCGTTGCTCGAACTCTACGGTCTCGTGAGCGTGATCGAGGACGACTTCTTCGGCGACGAGGCGACCTTTCGCACCATGTATGCGGGTGCGCGCGCCGATCGCTATGCAATGGGCTCGCTGCGGCAGCGGCTGCAGCCCATCTACAAACGGCACTTGCGTCGCGATGTGCAGGAGGCCGGGCACGTTTCCTTCACGAAGCGCGAGGCAGTGACGTTCGATTTCGAACCTCGTGACGATGAAGCCAAGCTCTATGAGGCCGTTTCGGATTACCTCCAACGTCCTGAAACCTATGGGTTTGGACAGAACCCAAATCAGCTCGTCATCATGCAGGCCCGAAAGATCCTCGGGTCGTCCGTTGCCGCGATCGAGCAGTTCCTGACGAATGTGATTGCGAGACTGGAACGCCAGTTGCCCGCTGACATCTCAAGCGTCACGGATGATGAAAACGCTGACGATATCCAGGCCGAAGCCAGGGAGGACGCGGAAGACGGGGAGGCGGAAGAGGAAAGCGCTGGTCTGGAAATCGACCCGGAAAAGCTCGCCGCTGAAATCGCCGAATTGACCGCTTATCGGGATCTTGCCCGGCAGATTGGCAAGAACGCGAAGGGCGAGAAGTTGATCGAGCGGTTGCCGGATGTGCTGGAGCACGTCATCTCGCTCGGCGGGAAGCGAAAGGCGGTAATTTTCACTGAATCGGTGCGAACCCAGAACTACCTCGCGCGGTTGCTCTCTGAGAACGGCTATGGCGGCCAGATCGTTCTCATGAACGGCTCAAATAACGACAAGGAAAGCCAGGCGCTCTATCGCAAGTGGATTGCCAAGCACAAGGATACTAGCGCGGCGTCCGGATCGAAGACCGCTGACATGAAGCAGGCCATCGTCGATGCGTTCCGCTCCGACGACAAGACCATCCTGATCGCGACCGAGAGCGGCGCGGAGGGCATCAACCTTCAGTTCTGCTCGCTGCTCATCAACTTCGACCTGCCCTGGAACCCGCAGCGCGTCGAACAGCGTATTGGTCGCTGCCATCGCTACGGACAGAAAATCGACGTCACGGTGGTCAACATGCTGAACCGCAAGAACCGTGCGGAAGAGCGGGTCTATGAGCTGTTGAGCGAGAAATTCCACCTGTTCGAAGGTGTTTTCGGCGCTAGCGATGATGTTCTCGGCACAATCGAATCTGGCTTTGATTTCGAGAAAAAGGTGGTCGAGGCCGTCCAGCGTTGCCGCTCCGTCGCAGAGGTCGAGGCAGCCTTCGCGGAGATCGAGGCGGAGCTGGATGAAAACATCCGCGCGGACATGGCCGAAACCCGCCGCAAGCTGTTCGACACCATGGATGCGACCGTCGTCTCACGGCTGAAGATGCGCGACGAGACGGTCAAGGCGACACTCGATGCCTTCGAGCACCGGCTGCTGACCCTTGCACGCGCCGAGTTGCCGGGTGCCGAGTTCCATGATGGCAGTCGGCAGCGCTTCGATTATGACGGCAAGACCTACACTACGGAATGGCCGCTGGCGGACGAGAAGGGCTGGGTGTTCTTCCGGATCGGCGATGGGACGCTCGCCCGCGAGATTGTAGTACGGGCGAAGGATCGCGATCTGCCCCCGGCGGCTCTGACGTTCGACTACAAGGCCTATCGAGCTGGTGGGAACGCGCGTCTTTCCGACGTTGAGCAGCTTCAGGGCAAGAGCGGCTGGCTCAAGGTGTCCTTACTCAATGCCGAGACCGCCGAGCCCGATGCCCGGCGCGAACGGCTTCTGGTGGCGGGGATTTGCGATAATGGTGAGGTGCTCGACCCTGAGCTGGTCGACCGCCTCATGCTTATCCCGGCAGCGGCGAAGTACGAGCTTACTGCCGGCATCCCGTCTGATAAGCTGGAGCCTCTGTTGGCGAAGCACAAGGCCAGGGAGATGGAGAAAGCCCAGGCCGAGAACATGGCGTGGCTGGACGAGGAAACAGACAAGCTCGACGCGGTGGCCGAAGACCTGGAGAAGGCCCTCGACTTGAGGCTGAAGGAGATGAAGCGGGAAATCGACGCGGCCAAGCGCGCCTTCCGCACGGACAAGACGATGACGCTGGAACACAAGGTCACGGAGCAGCGGCGCATCAAGAAGCTGGAGGACGAGCGCCGCCAGTTGAAGCTGCGAATGGACGCCGAAATCCAACGCATCAGCGACGACAAAGACGAGAAACTGGATCGAATTGCGCAGGCGCTGGAGATCACGCCGACGGTGACGCCGGTTCTGACGATCCGCTGGGAGATGACGGCCTGATTCGAGTGCCAGTGAGACGTATTACGGGGAGTGGGGCAATGAGTAAGAAGCAACGGCTGGAGCTGACCTGGATCGGCAAGGAGGAGCGTCCGAAGCTCGAACCACGCGTTTTGGTCGAGGACCCGAGCCTGTCCTATTGCGGCAAGAACCCCGAAGCCGGCGGCATCTTCGACAACATGCTGATCAAGGGCGACAACCTGCTCGCGCTGAAGGCGCTGGAGCAGAAGTACGCGGGCAAGGTGAAGTGTATCTATATTGACCCTCCGTATAATACGGGTTCGGCCTTCCTCGATTATTACGACGATGGAGTAGAGCATTCGATTTGGCTTTCACTCATGCAAAGCCGACTCGAGTTGCTCAGAACGCTCCTGTCAGAAGACGGTTCTCTTTGGGTATCGATTGACGACAATGAAGGTCATTACCTTCGAGTTCTTCTCGATGAGGTTTTTGGCCGTACGAATTTTGTATCCAACGTAATCTGGCAGAAGAAGTATGCGCCATCGAATGATGCTTTGTGGCTAAGTGACACTCACGACCACATCCTATGCTTTGCAAAGAACAAGAGCGTCTGGCGGCCAAATACGCTGGCTCGAACACCCGAACAAGATGCGCTTTACACGAATCCAGACGATGATCCACGCGGACCGTGGATGTCAGATAATTACACCTGTGCAAAGAGTGCTGACGAGCGGCCCAACCTATATTACTCGATCAAAAACCCAAATACTGGGGAAGAGATTTGGCCTAAGCGGACCCGCGTTTGGGCCTACGATAAGGCAGCACATGAGCGCCACGTTGATGAGGAGCGGATCTACTGGGGTAAGAACGGCAAGAATAGTACGCCGCGAATAAAGAAGTACCTGCGTGAATTGAAACGGCCGGGACGAGTCCCATCGACTATGTGGATGTACGAAGAAGTCGGGCATACCCAGGACGCTAAACGCGAAGCAGAGGCGTTGAACCCTGGCGATCCATTTCCTACCCCGAAGCCGGAGAAGCTCGTTGCGCGGATTTTAGAAATTGGCTCAACAGTGGGCGAGCTCGTGCTCGATTCGTTTGCGGGCTCCGGAACAACCGGTGCTGTCGCCCACAAGATGGGGCGCCGATGGATCATGGTCGAGCTGGGCGATCACGCCAACACGCACATCGTTCCGAGATTGAACAAGGTCATCGACGGCGATGATCCGGGCGGCGTCACAGAAACGACCGGTTGGCAGGGCGGCGGCGGTTTCCGCTACTACACCCTCGCACCCTCGCTCCTTGAAAAAGACCGCATCGGCAATTGGGTCATCTCGAAGAAGTACGATGCCAACATGCTGGCGCACGCCATCTGCAAGCTCATGGGCTTCACGTATGAGCCGAGTCAGGACGAGCGGGAATACTGGCGACACGGTTATTCGACCGAGACCGACTTCATCTACGTCACGACGCAGTCGCTGACATACGACGCCCTCAAACGCATCTCCGAAGACGTCGGACCAAAGCGGACGCTGCTCATCTGCTGCAAGGCCTATCGGGCCAAGGACGACGCCTTCGACAATCTCACGCTCAAGAAGATCCCGCAGGCCGTACTAAAGAAGTGCGAATGGGGCCGCGATGACTACAGCCTCAAGATTGCAGCGCTCCAGCCTGCCGAGGACACCGAGGCGAATGGCGCAGAGCCGGTCGAGGCCACCGTCGAGGAAGAGACGAAGCCGAAAACACGCAAGCGTAAATCCCGAAAGAAGAAGCCGGACGACCAGACACCCGACATGTTCGCCAAGCGCGTGGAGGCGTGATCGATGCCAAAGATCGATGCACATTCGAGGAGTGTCCGCCAGCTACTGGGTGGCCGCAAATACAACATCGACTACTTCCAGCGCGAGTATCGATGGGGCGAGAAGCAAATTGGCGAACTCGTCACGGACTTGACCAGCCGCTTTCTATCAGCTTGGAGGCCGGAGCATCAGCGGCAAGAGGCCGCCACTTACCCGGCCTATTATCTTGGTTCGATCATCGTCAGTGAGGAAGGCGGCAAAGGCAGTGTCATCGACGGCCAGCAGCGCCTCACCTCGCTCTCCCTGCTCTTGATCTGGGTGCTCCGTGGGCTAGCCGACGACGATGACCGAAAGCAGGTCGCAGACCTGATTTTCACGCGCAAGTACGGGTCGAACGACTACAACATTAATGTGCCGGAGCGGAACGCTGCGATGGACGCGCTCTACAAGGGCGATGATCCCCAGTCCGTCGCGCGGGACACGTTTCCTGAAAGCGTCCGCAACATTCTCGATCGATTCGACGACATAGACGAGTTGATGCCGGAGACGATAGTCGGTCCTGCCCGGGCGCATTTCGCGGACTGGCTCATGGAGCAGGTCTTTTTGGTGGAAATAATCGCTCCGTCGGATGATGACGGCTACGAAATCTTCGAGACCATGAACGACCGTGGCCTTGCCTTGTCGCCAACCGACATGCTCAAAAGCCATCTTCTCGCGAACTGTGGAGATGATGAGACGCGCAAACGGCTCAACGAGGTTTGGAAGAGCCGCGTGAACGAGCTGCTGGCCATCGGCAAAGATGAAGAAGCCGACGCCATCAAAGCGTGGCTTCGTGCGCGTCATGCGAACACGATCCGCGAACGTCAGGCCGGCGCACTTCCGCAGGACTTCGATCGGATCGGCACCGAGTTCCATCGATGGGTGCGTGACAACGCCGATAGCCTCGGTCTGTCGACGCCGCAATCCTATGCCAAATACATCGAAGGCGACTTCCGCTTCTATACCAAGTGGTATTCGCGATTTCGTAGTTCGGCCGATCGTTATTCAGAGGCGCACGAGGCCATCTACTGCAACCAACTGGCAAAGTTCACACTGCAATATCCACTCATGGTCGCGCCGGTGCTGCCAAACGACAGCGAAGACGCGGCATGGCGCAAAGCGCTTACGGTCGCCACCTTCGTCGACATCTTGATCGCGCGCCGTCTTTGGAACGGGCAGTCGATTGGCTATAGCACGATGCAGTATGCAATGTTCCAGCTGATGAAGGCCATCCGTGGTCAGTCCTCGGACGCGCTGGTAGCTACGTTGTCGCGCTATCTTGAGACTGACGTGCGCCCCTTTACCGACAATCCCCGTTTCGGTTTGAAAGAAGTCAACCGAAAGGTGATGCGCCGCTTCCTGGCGAGGCTGACCACTTGGCTGGAACGGCAGATTGATCCGGCCACGAGCTTGCCTGCCTACCTCGTCAGCTCAGGTGACCATGGCTACGACGTCGAGCACATTCTTGCCGACGATCACGCGGCAGTTGCTGATGCTTATCCCTCACGGGATGATTTCGAAGACATGCGTAACCGCATTGGCGGACTTTTGCTTCTACCGCGCAGCTTCAATCGCAGCTACGGAAGTATGTCTTACGGGGAGAAGCTGCCACATTATTGGGGACAGAACTGGCTCGCCAAAACCTTGCATTCTCAGGCTTACGAGAACAACCCGGGCTTGCGACGTATCATCGATCGAGACCGGATTGAGTTGACGAGTCACCCATCTTTTGGGCCCGAAGACCTTCAGGCGCGGCAGAGAATTTGCCTGCAGCTCGCTGAAACAATTTGGAATCCCGACCGGCTGACGAAGATTGCGGGAGCGCCGGCATGAGCAATGATCGCATCCGCGCGCAGATCAAGGCACGCCTCTCCCTCCGCGACCCGCAAAGCGACAGTCTCGATATTCTTGCAGACCTGCTGGAGAATGGGCGCATTCCGTTCAATCGGGACGAGGAGGACCTCGAAGGCCCTCTCACCAAGGTGAAGGAGGCCTACTCTCACTTCGACGACTTCGAACGTGCGTTCCCATCGTTCTGCTTCGCGCTCGCAACCGGCGTCGGCAAGACGCGGCTGATGGGCGCGTTCATAACCTATCTCTACCTGACGGAGCGTTCGCGCAACGCGTTCGTCCTCGCCCCTAACACGACGATTTATGAGAAGCTGATATCGGATTTCGATCCGAAGTCGCCGAAGTATGTGTTCAAAGGCATCGCCGAGTTCGCCCAGAACCGGCCGGTCGTGGTGACGGGCGACAACTGGGATAAGATGGCGCTCGACATCGATGGCGCCACGCGGAACGGCGGTCTGATCGTCAACATCTTCAACGTTGATAAGATCAACAAGGACAAGGGCCGGGTCAAGAAACTGCACGAATATCTTGGGCAGGCCTACTTCGATTATCTCGCAGAGCTGCCCGACCTCGTCCTGCTGATGGATGAGGCGCATCGCTACCGCGCCAAGGCCGGCATGAAGGCGGTTGCGGAGCTGGACCCGGTGATCGGGCTGGAGTTGACCGCAACCCCGATGAGCACGGGTGCGAACCCGAAGCGCTTCAAGAACGTCATCTACGACTATCCGCTCGGCCAGGCGATGGCCGATGGTTATGTGAAGGAGCCAGCGGTCGCCACCCGATCCGATTTCAATCCCACGAAGGTCACGGAAGATCAGCTTCAGCGGATCAAGCTCGAAGACGGCATCCACTGCCATGAGAACACTAAGGCGGAACTGGAGATCTACCACCGTCAGACCGGAAAGCCGCTCGTCCATCCCTTCATGCTCGTTGTCGCGTCCGACACCGCCCATGCTGGTGAATTGCAGAAGATCATGGAAGCGGACGACTTCTTTGGCGGTCGTTACAAGGGGCGCGTGATCCAGATCCATTCTGGTCTCACGGGGCTGGAAACCGAGGAGGCAACGCAAAAACTGCTAGCGGTCGAGCATGATCGCAAGACGGACGTGGTCATCCACGTCAACAAGCTCAAAGAGGGCTGGGACGTCACGAACCTTTACACGATCGTGCCGCTGCGCGCGTCAGCATCCGACATCCTGACAGAGCAAACCCTGGGCCGTGGTTTGCGATTACCATACGGCATTCGGACGGGCGTTGAGGCCATCGATACGCTGACCGTAATCGCGCACGACCGCTTCCAGGCCGTTGTCGATGCGGCCCGAGACCCCAATTCCATCGTCGCGATCAAAAAGACCGTCATTATCGGCGGAGACGACGGCGATGTTTTCGATGAAGGTGCCGAGCCACTGATCGCCACGTCAGCGGCGGAAGCCGCTTCCACTGGAGCCACCAGCGGGTTCGGTGACGGGCTACAAGCGCCATATATCATCGAACAGCCCGAAGAGCGTGAGGCTGCTCAGGCTGCTATTGCAATCATTCAGAACGAATACGAGAGAAAGCTGAAGCGTGGCTTGGCGGATCTGAGCGGGGCTGAGGTTAAGACGGAACTCACCGAACAGGTGCGAACGGTCGTCGAGCCCGCGCAAGGTGAACTGGACGGGATCAAGCCAAAGGTCGACTACGCCAGTGTGGTCGATCGGGTGATCGCGAACGTGCAGGCGCTGACGATCGAGATTCCGCGCATCGTTATCCTTCCAAAGGGCGAGGCAAACTACACGTATGAGGACTTCGATCTGCAGGGTTTGGATGCCATTGCCAAGCAGCCGATTTCAGACCGGATCATGATCCAGCGTTTGCGCGATGAGTCACGAAGCTACCTCGCACGGCCGCTTGAGATGGAACGCGAGGAGCATCCGGAGAACTACATCATCAGGCACTTGCTGGCGTTCTCTGAGATCGATTACGACGACAACAGCGAACTTCTCTACAAGCTCTGCAATCAGATTGTTGGGCATTTGAGGTCCTACCTTGCCGACGAAGATGCCGTCGAGAATGTGCTACTGGTTCACTCCGACGATCTCGCACGGTTCATTTTCGCGCAGATGGAGAAGCATTATCGGGAGGCACCGGTCGAGTACGAGGCCCAAGTGACAGCGGGCTTCACGCTTCTGCGTCCGCAAGCCTTCAAGGTGACGGCAGCCGACCAGGTTCGGAATTTCAAAGTGCCCGTTTTGCCGGCGAGCGATACGCGTAAGCAGGTCTTCGGCGGCTTCCGACGCTGCTGTTACCCCTATCAGAAGTTCCATTCCGACGAGGAACGGCGGTTCGCGGTTCTAGTCGATTCAGACAACGAGCCGACAGTCCAAAAATGGATGAAGCCCGGCTCCAAACAGTTCCGCATCGAGTACGCGAGCGGGCAGGACTATGAGCCGGATTTTGTTGTCGAGACCAATGAGGAAAAGATCATCGCGGAGATCAAGCGACGCGATGAAATGAATAAAGACGAGGTGCAGGCCAAAGCACGCGCGGCTGACAAGTGGATTGGATATGCGAACGCTCACGCTCGCCAATGTGATGGCAAGCCTTGGACCTACGCTCTCATACCGCATGATGCAGTGACCAATAGCGCGACGCTGAAGGGGCTTGTCGCGAGCCACGCGAGGTTATCATTGGTGTAGTTTAATTCAGCTTGGCCCAGATTTTCGCCAAACGAACCCAATTGCCTATTCGCACGAGTCCGCAGCGAAACGTTCGCGCTGGGCGCGCCATCCCTGTGCATCCCGGAGCGCTCGGAGCGCTTTGTAAAGCTGGTTGTCCAGGGTCGTCTGATAGCGGGCAATTATTTCGAGCTGGTCTAGCGGCAATATCAGCTTTTTGCGGCGGAGCTGATCAGCAAGAGCTAAAAGCTTTGGACGCTGCTGGGCACGATGAAGTTCGCGTCGACACCATCGCACAAGTTCGCCAACATAGCCTTCAATCCGACCCTCATACTCCGCTATGAATTCGTCGATTGCTTGATTGCCTGCGTCTCTTTCGATCTGTCCGTAGATGCTCGGTGCGTTGATTTCGATCTGTTTGAGATCGAGTTCTTGCAGCGCTCGAAATTCAGCCAGCACGGCCTCACACCACGCCTTCTGATTCTGATCAAAAGGCTTCAGATCATCCAGCCTGCTGCCGAAAGTGAATGGACCATTTTGCATCGCATCCAAGGAATTGGAAATTTCCTCGGGACGTCCATCGATACTGAGGGTCGCCGCTTCTGCTAAAGTCAGCCGGCGCTGACGCCAGATCGCGACAACTACGCGCTCGACCAGCGCCTTTTCGACAGGCCCAACTGGTGTTAGGGTCTTAATCATATCTTTGAACAGTGCATTGAACTCATTACGGTCTTCGTACTCGACTAAAACGCGCTGGGCGCACAAGCCGTGATTCAGAGCATTGCCGCTCGCCCTTCTCTTACCCAAACAAGATTTTGGGCCAGTGCTGCGCCGCGCGTTAGCCTTGTTTGCTCGGACTTGAAGATTAGTTGCCACTACTGGTCTCCATAGTCTCAAACGGGTCCCAAACCAGGTGCCCGCTTAAGTTATTGAAGTCTCTTTGATGGAGATGTTTGCGACCGTTGTTCAGGTCGATCCATGCAGCTTTGTCAGTTATGACACGGAGCTTTGCACCATTCGCTGACAACAAAAATAGAAGAGTATCTGCGCGGTCTCGCTGGACCGAGAATATTTCGGTATCAGACCAACCCAATTCTATTAAGCGGTATGACCAAGGGCTCAACGCCAATGCGCGCGCAACCCAAACAAGGCGGCGGTCGAGCGCTGTCATCGGCCGGGACGCGGCAAGTTGGGAAAGCCAACGCTGTCGCCGCACTCGCGAACCGAGATGGAGGCAGTCATCAGCCCGCAACGTGCCTAGCGTGCCTAATGTGCCTACCCGCATCTCAGGATAAGCAACATAGGCACAATAGGCATGTTGTTCAGTCTTTGAAATTGCTTGCCAAGGATCGAATTGAGCAAGTGTCATAGCAAGGTCCTCCCATGAATTTGCCAAGCCTCCTTTCGGATTGCCCCCTTTATGAGAAGTGGCTCCCGTATGCGAATAAGCCATCCGTGGTCTTCTAAAGTTTTTATAATCTTTCTGGCCGTTCGCTGGTCGCGGACTTCACGGATTGTGCAATCATTGTAGATCACGGCGGGATAAATCGCAGACTCGTCCCATCTATCGTTTAGCCAATCAAGGACGCGTTGTGCGAGGGACAGATGACGGTGCGTCGATGAGATCGCGCGCAATCTCAAAGCTTCCGCGAGGTAGTAGCGCACGAGAATTGCTGCACTTGCCATTGCCGGTGCACCGATATCTGTGGCATCGATGTCATCCCAGAGTGTCATGTTTCCGGCGATCCGCGCTGCGTGTTCAGCGGCTTTGTTGGCAAGTCCAGCAATTGGGACCAGTTCGCCTTCGGCGGCCAACTGCTCTTCAACGAAGTCGTGAAGATTGATCCAAATCTGTTTCGCTTCATTCGTTAGCTGTAGTTGCCGTAGATCGAGTTCGTTGCGGGTATCATCCTTAATCGGGAGTGGAGCTCGGACAAATTCGGCTAATTGTTCATGATAGCGAGCCAAGTCCGATTGCGCTGAGAGTGGTGCCTCGGCGAAGAAACGCGTACCAGCTGCTGTTTCTGGATAAACTAAAAGAAATCGCGAGAGCAGTCCTTGGTTAAGTAGCAAGTCGTCTTCGAGCAACTTTGCAGCGACGTCCAATTGCGCCATTAAGTGGATAGAGAGCCGACGACCATCAAGTATCATCGCGCCATCAACAGCGCGTACACGTCTGATGGGCTCTCCGTCCCAAATACTGGAAACGCTCGCAGCGGTTTTCAGCCGGTTGTCTGCCGACATGCCGTGCCCGCCGATAAAGGCGCCACCTTCGGCAGAAAACAGTCCCATCGCGGGTTGCCCGACAGCTGTCAGCTTTACGTAACCTTCGAACGTCGGGTCAGGACAAACAAGCAACGGTTCCAAAGGTGGTTGGGGGCCGACACCTAGCGCGCGGAGTTCTGCCTCTATGTTGACGCCTTGCGCATTATGCTTTTTGCTTCCACCCTTCAAAATCGTCTTTGCTTCTGCGCGCCGAGTTTCCCAAAGTTCTCGTTCAATCTCGTGTTGATCTTGCGCAGACCTATAGGCAGCACGCAACTCGGCCTCGTAACCGTAGATGGCGCGAAGAGCGAGACTGTCAACTGCCGACTTTCGCTCCCCAGAAGCTGCGATGGTCAATAGAAACAAAGACAACGGTCGAACCTGACCGCTCGGCAATTTTACGTCGGCATGGGCTTGAGCAACCAATGCAATAGCTCCGAGCACTGCTTGAGCGCAGATTGCGATCGGTGCCCGCGTATGCGCTTGGATCGCCTCGGCGGGCACGCGAAGCGGGCCTAAGGCTGCAACTGGAAAAGCCTCCGCTTCATCGACTTGTCTAACGAGCGGCCGCGGTGCTTCGATTGTTACTGGTAATCGCGCAGCTAGAGCGTTGCGAACGGTCTCAAACATGGGCAGCCCCTTCGGTGGCAAGATCATTGAAGTCCTTGCCATCGGGCGCTGACGCTAATTCGATTACCCAACCAAGGCGCGCGGCACGCTCCGCGAGGACTTGCCCCGCTCGATGTCCAGCGGCATCTCCGTCGCACGCGATCAGCAGTGAGCAGCCAAAATGAGCCGCTAAGGGTAAATCTAGTGCAGCAACACCCGACGCGGAGAGGGCCGCCCAAATTGAACAGTCTTCATCCAGAGCATCGCAGAGACTCAGACCCGTTTCGATGCCTTCACAAATGACCAGACAGGATGTTCCGTTGCGAAGGTGAACTGCGCTACCGCGGCACGGACCGAGCATTGCTTTGACCGGTTCACGGTCAGATTTTTTAGGTAAATAACGATCTAAATACGTTCGATGAATCGCCGCCGTGGTACCATTTATCTGCTCAACCTTCGCAATCATTGTTGGAAGCTTGCCGCCGGTCTGATGCCTCAGCTGCGGATGGAAGCGCAAACTGATTGGTAGTGGTGCGGTTATAGCCCTTGCGCGGAGATAGCGCTCTGCGTGTGTGCCTGTGATTGCGCTGGATTGGGACCAAATTCGCGCCGCGAACTCAGTGCTCACAGCCGTTGCAGTCTTTGGGAAACGCTGTTCTGGCCCACAAGATTTACTTGCAACTGGCCTCATTCGAAGCTGTTCCGTCAGCGCTGCTAGTATCTCGCGATATTGGCAACCTGCAAAGCATTTTAGGAGCAAAGTACCAACGTTTCCGTCACGGATTGAAAGAGATGGATTGTCGTCATCATGAGCGGGACAACGCGCAGTACCATAACGCCCGTGCCACCGGCCGCCCAGCGCACGAGTGATCTGTTCAGCGTGCATTGGCAGCCTCCTTTTCGGCGGCTGCTAGCCAGGCGCGCAACGCTTCGACGGTGATCAGCCGACGCTTCCCGACCTTCAGGCTTCGCAGGGCACCGGAACTTATCGCTTCGTATAGTTTCGTGCGCCCAACACTAGTCAGTCTCGCGGCCTCTGCGGGAGAAACGGCTAGCCTGTAAAGTGCACCGTCACTGTTTTGAGGAGTGCCCGTGTCAATTGCGTGATTTTGTTGTCGTTCAAAAGGTTGTTTCATAGCCGTACCTCTTCGCAGGCATTCATCACCTGTTGCGAACGGCTACCAGTGTTCGGATTGTCTGGGAGGGGTGGAAAAAAATCTGAACAGCTACTTCAACGCTTTTGCGCTAGCTTTTTCGCGTCCCGCTCGGTGTGTGCTCGCACATTCGAGCGATGCTCAGCGATTGCTTCGCGAGTATGGCGATGCGAAGACTTCGAACAAACAAGATGGCTGATTTCTCGATGGTCGGCTTCAAGCTCTCTTCTAAATAGCTCGCGGAGATCGCTACCATCGCCGGCTTCTAGGAATTCTATCGTGGCTTTTTCAATCTGTTGCTTCAGATAGCGCACATGGTCCTTGCGCCTCTGCTTGTTCGTTTCTCGTTCCGTACGACCTGAACGATCAGGCACAACAAGCGCCATCGCTGCAGCAGTCTTTGTCCCATATTTGCAGAGATCGGCCGGAAACACTGCCTCCTGTTTATGACGTTCAAGCTCCTCAGCTGTCCGATTGTAGTGCCGAAGCGTATTCAAAAATCCGACGCGCGATTTGAGCTGCGGCCATATTTTTGATACCGAAGCCCGGACTTCGGATTTTGGCAATTCGACCATGACTTTGCCTGGCTGGGCGTGGCCCATAGTTCGCGCCAATTGAACCGCGCGCACTTCAAGCTCTTGCACAGTCAAAACTACGCCAAGACGCACCACGCTATCGCGGTTCGAAGGAGGCAGCGCTGGGCTGCAATGGCGTGGCCGTCCACGTTGCTGGGCACCAGTCATTTCAATCCTCGATTTCTCCCAGGATTCTAAAACCAAACTCGACGCCGTCGAAAATTGTTTCCAATGTTTTGGCTAGCAGTCCTGTTAGCTAATCAGGCAACATATGCACCGGCCTATTGACTGTATCGCCAATAGAGCCACGAGCGTAGACCGACCAAGACGCCATGAGTCGTCGCCTTTTCGAGAACAGATCGCCTCGTGCATATGCCGCTTCTGCCTTGTCTTTGAGTCGATGGGCCAGCGCCGCCTCGATGACCTCGCGAGGGAAATGGGTGGTCTCCCCGGCCCAATCTCTGAATGAGCTTCGGAAACCGTGCACAGTCACGTCGCGGTGTCCCATCTTTCGAAGTACAGCGGTGAGCGCCATATCGCTCAGCGGCTTTCTGGGATCGGAAGGGCTTGGGAATACAAGAGCGTCTGGTGCTCCAGGTTCGCCAAGAAGACCGATTAATGACTTATCTAGCGGGACGCGATGCTCCTTGCCGGCTTTCATGCGTGAGGCGGTAACAGTCCATACTTCAGTCCCGAAATCGATCTCTTTCCACCGCATTCCGCGAACTTCGCCTGATCGAGCTGCAGTAAGTATCAAGAACTGCAGTGCATTGGCCGATCCGCCTTGGCGCTTTTCCAGGGTTGCCATGAGCGCCGGAAGCTGACGCCAGTCGAGTGCTGGATGATGCTCGACAGAGCGAATCGACGACGGTTTCGCTAGCAGATTTTGGAGATGGCCGCGCCAGCGGGCGGGATTTGGTCCGTCCCGTTGGCCCTTAGCGCTGCCAAAGTCGAGGACAGCTTCAATCCGCTGACGCACGCGGCTTGCCGTTTCTGGTTTTTCAGTCCAGACAGGCTTTAGGGCTCCGAGGACGTGGTTGGTCTCGATCGCATCTAAGTTGATATTCCCGAGCAGCGGAAAAGCATAGGTTTCCAGCGTTGAAAACCACTGCGAAGCATGCTTGGCATTGCGCCAGCCTGCCCGTTTGCTTTCGATCAGCTCAATAGCGGCCTCCCGAAAAGTAACGGCTCTGACGGGGCGCGCCGCCAGCGGGTCAATTCCGTCAACGAGATGACGGCGCGCTTCGAGCGCCTTCTCTCTGGCCCGCGCAAGCGTCACTTCAGGATACGATCCGAGCCCCATATCACGACGGCGACCATCGAGCTGATATCGCAACACCCAGGACTTGGCACCGCTCGGCTTCACAACCAGCATTAGTCCTCTCCCGTCAACATGTCTGCCAGGAGGTGCAGTCGCGACCCTTCTTGCTGTCAGCGCCATCGTATCGGCCCCCACATTCATCCCCACACTTTGGAACGAGTTTAGGCGAATGCTCATGGATGCACAAGAACATGTCATAATCTAAAGATGTGTTTTCATTTAAAAATAATAGACACATGCGGACTTTGGCGAACACCCACGAACGCAACTTGGCGGACTCTCTCTCCGCCAAATTCCAATCGCTCACGGCAATTTCGCTCCACTCAAATGCCTCCGCGAGGGCGGCGCTCGCGCCGGGTCGCCTTGCTCCCGGGCCCTTCGGGCTTGGTGTCGGGTTCGGACTTCGTCTCTCCAGGCCCGCCATAATTGTCCGTGCCGCCCCTTAGCTCACGCCCGATGGCTGGCAGACGGCGATATAAGAGCAACCATCTTTTCAACCCGCCAACCCACCAACCGATGACTGAACTGCTCTTTGGCGACGCGAATCCAAAGCCAAAGAACGGTTGTGTTCACGTGGTGGGCCAATGCGAGTGAAGTGACAAATTGTCCAGGGTCGATTGAAAACAACAGCCCTGGCGACTACGAGGCAGAATTGTTGACTAAAAAAGGATACAATTCTCATGAGCCTCCCGTTCGGCCCTCAGCGCTTGCGCAATCTTCGATCACTTTGGCTTGGCTCGTTGATTGCCATTGCGTACATCTTGGCTGGCGCGGCGCCGTCCCAGGCCGTCGATTTTGGCACGCCCCAGCTCTGTCCCGACGGATTCCTGAACCAGATATTGTCAATGCCAGGCGTCCCGCCGGCCGATCACCAGGAACGTCTGATCGTCAGTTACGCAACCGGACACTGCCGGCCCGCGAACGGACTTGAGACAGAACGCAAATTGCGGGAGGCAGCGAACAAGAACCACCGCGTTGCGCTCTTCGTGCTCGGTCTGTCGTATGAGGCCGGCATCGGGGCCATGCCGGACCGACAACGAGCGAAAAGCTTTTACCAGCGCGCGGCACAACACGGCAGCACGCGGGCGATGCATCAATTGGGGCTCGATCGGTTGCGCCAAGCGAATGATGAGCCGGGTAGGAAGGCAGGGATCGCTTGGTTGGCCAAGGCAGCGCAACAAGGAAGGTCAGTGTCCGCGTTGCTCCTCGGGCAAATCTACGAAACGGGGCGATACGGCGTGACGCGAGACGCTTGCAAGGCCCGGGTTTGGTTTAAGCGCGCTGGGAGTTCTGCAACGGCTGCGGCAGGCATTCGATCAGCTGGCGCGGCTCAGACTAAGAATTGCGATCTGCAAGTGGCGGGGTCCGGCTATCCTAAAACGCAATCCACGCGTTGATCGCGCTCAATGATACCTGCGACCAACAACGAGTGTGGATCGAGCTTTGCAAATCTTCGCGCCAACGTCGACTTCCCGGCTCCTGGCGACCCTTTATTTCACATCCTCGCTGAATTGCCCGAAGCATAAAAGCCGGCCATCGATGTCTTTAACCACGAACTCTGTAAAGTCCCACGGCATTGCAGCAAGCTCGCGGTGAAAGGCGACGCCGCGCTGCCGGTACTCGGCAAACAATAAAGCGACATCTCCGACAATGATGTAGGCATCGAGAAGTTCACACTCATACTTGTTCGGCGCAAACGATGGCGCCTCATCGACAAGACGAAAAAAGATTGATCGCTGGTCTCGAATGGCGCCGGCAAAGTACGGCGGTTGGCCATATTTAAACTGCGTCTCGAAGCCAAGCTTCGCATCGTAGTACACCAAGGTGCGAGCTAGGTCGGTGGTGAAGAACTGTGGCACAATCGCAGAAATCATCAGGCTTCGCGCTCCTCGCAGCTTATTCTTGCGCGGCTCCATCAACCCCGGAGCCATTGCCGGCAGAGCCTTGGCTGCCCAGCGGCGCGCGCAATTGAAAGACGTTCCCCTCGCAATCGTGCCCGTCGCAGACGTCAAATCCATCGAACTGCCAAATCTTGCTCGTTGGATCGAGAAGCCCGCCGTGCTCGATCGCCCTATCATGCAAGTTCGACAGGGTCTCGACAAAGAACACCGGCTTGATTGCAGTATTTTCCCGGCGCCGTGGCGGGTCGAACAGCGTGAATGACTGAAGGAGAGCCGGCGGCACTTGGACAATGACAAGCTCGATGCCGTCGGCTTCGAGCTTGGCGTAGCCGGCCTCCTCAACAGAATTGCGAAATCCCATAACCGCTTTGTAGAAGCGCGCAACCCGCATGACGTCCTTCGCGTAAATCACAGCGCCGAAGCGAAGATCTCCCATCGATGGTTCCTCGTACTGTTGCCCCATGTTGCGTCTTTGACACAAATGGCGACGCAAAAAATATTGCTTACGAAAACGGTATACTTTTCATTGGGCTTCGATAATCTCAATCTCGAAACAATGACAGAATTCACTGCAAAGCCCGCCAGCGTATCTTTTGAGAGATCGCGCCCAGCCAGCCATTGCAACTCTCTTCTCGGGGAACGAAATGGCAGCCAGTTTTACGCGGGTACTCGTGGTGGGCGCACCACTTCTCGGCTTGACGATCGCTCAAGCATCGCAGGCGTTTGCTCAGGAAATCGTCCTTGAAGGCATCGTGATCACCGGCGAAAAGGTGGACCGGCCTTATGTCGAGACGACGACCAGCGTCGGCGTTGCGACGGCCGAAGATATCGAAACCTACAGCATCGACAACGTCTATGACAGCTTCAATCGGATGGCCAACGTCCGTCTCTTCAACCCCACCGGCAACAGCTCATTTCAAATTCGCGGCCTCAACGTTGACGGGGTCAACGGCGAAATTGCCAACGCGGTGCCACTTGCTTCCGTCATCATCGACGGCGCAACCCAAAACAAAGAAGGCTTGCGGCGCGGCATTCGCGGGACTTGGGATTTAAAGCAGATCGAAGTCTTGCGAGGGCCGCAGTCGGGTCTTTATGGTCGTACAGCCCTCGCCGGTGCAGTTGTCATTGAGACGAACGATCCGACCTATGAGTGGGAGGCTGGCTTCCGGGCCGCAGCCGCGAACCACAGCCACAAGAGCGGCGGCATCATGCTCTCCGGCCCGATTGTAGCCAATCAGGTTGCGTTCCGTGTCAGCGCGGAAGGTTTGGACCAAGAAACGGATATCACCTATTCCGATCCGGGCAATGATCCACTGGCCGAGGATCAGTATCGCAATGTCAGGGGTAAACTCCTCATAGAGCCGGAGGCCATTTCCGGGCTGACTGCTCTGTTTACGGTGAGCCGTAGCTTCGACAAGCCTGGCAGCAGGAACGTTGATGGAAACTTCTTCGACCGCAACCTGTCGACTTCTTCATTCCTGACCGAATTGCGGGAAGTGGAGATCACAAACTACATCGCGGATGTCTCTTACGCGTTTTCCGATGCGTTCAAGTTGAGATCGATCTCATCGAAGATCGACACGGACCTTCAGGTATCGAGTGCTCCCAGTTCACCGGTCTTTTTCCGGGACGATCTGCGCGACGGCAACGATTTCACGCAAGACCTGCGGCTTGAAATTAATGACAAGGCGGGCAGCGGACTCACCGGGGTGATCGGAGGGTTTTACGGCGACTTCGGAGAGACAACCAGCACCGAGATTCAAGCCGATGCGGGTCTCGCACTCGGTGGAGCGCCAATAGGGTTCTTAATTCCTATCCAGCTCGGTACGATCGCAAACGAAACCGAGACAAAGGCGCTCTACGCAGATCTTCGCTACAAGGTGTTCGGGCCCTTCTCGCTGATTGGTGGATTGCGCTACCAGAACGACAAGGTTCGCAATTTCTCTGCCGTTGAATCCGTTTTTGGAGGAAACAACTACGACTACCAGGCGGAATTCGATGTGTGGTTGCCGAAGTACGGCGCCGCATTCGAAATCGACCAGTCACAAAGCATCGCCGTGACAGGTGCTCGCGGTTATCGGCAGGGTTTCACCGAAAACATACTCGCGACTTCAACTGTCAACGAAGTCGATCCGGAATTTGTCTGGACCTACGAGGTTGCTTATAGGGTCGAGACACCCGACAAGCGCCTGAGCTTCGGTACGAACGTATTCTACAACAGATACGAAGATCAGCAGATCACTATCGTGAACCCTAATTTTCCCCCGTTCACAAATACATTCAACGTCGGCAAGTCCCATTCGTATGGCGCCGAACTGGAAGGAAAGTACAATTTCGGAAATGGGCTCAAGGTCTTCGGCGCAATCGGTCTTTTGAAAACGGAATTTGATGATTTGGAAGCACCGGTGCTCTGCGCAGCTTCGGGCGGAAATTGCCAGGGCAATGAATTCCCGGAAGCTCCGAACCTGACGCTCTCTTTCGGAGGCTCCTATCACCATCAAAGCGGTTTGTTCGCGGCGTTCGATGCCAGCTATACCGGCGACTATTATAGCTCCACGGACGTCAACAACTTGCAGGAGCTTGAAGTCGAGAGCTACCTCATTGTCAACGCCAAGGTCGGCTATGAGTTCGGCCAGTACACGGCAAGCATCTTTGCGAAGAACCTCTTCGACGAAGAATACATTACCGGAATCGAATCGGGCAGAACGAACGCGAGCATTGGTGACAGCCGCCTTGTCGGTGTGGAGCTGCGCGGGAAGTTCTGAGGCCCGTTGGGCTGAAGCGCTCCCTTCATCCAGGATCCGCTAACCCGATCATAGATGCCTTGCTCGCACGAGAACGGATGTCTTGGAGAGAAACCGCAAGCACAGGCGGCAGTTGGAGCTAAGGCCGACGTCAGTATGATCGATCCGGAGAGAGCGTTTCTTCATCCCCCGCGTTCAATCATGGTCGATCGACGTTGACAGGCGCTGATGGCGTCGGCCTTTTTTCTCCTCCCGGTTGTCGTGTTCGGACAGCGACCCTCAGGCGAACGGCGCTGCGGCTTTGTCTGCGATATTGAATCCAAGACCTGAAGGCGCACCATCCCGCTGATCTATTGATCGAAGCTTGCCGCAGACCCTGTCGATAATCGCGATGGCCAAGGCAGCTGCAACGTGGGGGAATGGGTGAGGGATGGAGCAGATGTCAAATTGACACGACATCACAACATATTCTTGACTTTTTTCGTACAGTAATTGATTCTTCGGTCGCGTATTGGCCAGGAGAGCGACAAAAGAGGAGAGTTCCGAACCGTGTGCGACAATGACGGCTATTCTCTTTTTCCAAGGCCCGTATCGGACGTCCTTGGTACTCACAGCGCATCCACAATGATGCCTGGCCGCTTTGAGGATCTGGCAGAAGACGGCTCACCGCCCGATGGCAAGCCAGTCCGGCTGAAGCTATGGCAAATTCGCAGTTCGACGCACTGCTCGGTCGTTGGGACCTGTCTTTCCGACAGGGATTTGACAAACATCCTTAAGAAATGCGGGCTCGCATTCGAAGAGGGCACAGAGCCCTATCAAATCCACAGCTACGTGGTGAAAGCAGTCTGCGACGAAGGCCCTCTCGCACGAACGGTGCAAAAGCTGCTTGATCGGCGCCACGCCGGTATTTTGCGGATCTTCGGTCGAGCCAAGACGGGCGCGGAACTTGAACAGCTCTGGGAGCGAGAGTTCGCCGCCGGCCGGATCGCAGGCGCCTATTGGGCCGTCCAGACATACTCCCACATACCTGACGACCTGTTTTCCAAGATTTTTGGCGAAGTCCACATGTTGAGCCATGTGCTGGGCCGCACCGTTCACGCACAGGCCGAACGGGCTTCGGATCTTGAAGCACAGATCGCCGATCTTGAGGCCAGGATCTCGCGGCGGCGCGAGCAACATGAACGCTCGCTATGTGCGCGCCAAGCGGAAATCGAAGCCCTCAAAACGGCACTTGAAAAACAAAAGACGGTGGTTCAAGTCCAGCCGCAAGCGGCGGTGAAGAGCGCAGCAAAGAGCTCCAAAAGGCAATACGCGCTGGTCAGCGCTCGTGAACGCGCACGCGCAGCCGAAGCGCGTGTCGAGGAATTGGAGCGTGAGAACGCGGTGCTTCGTTCGATCGCGAGCCGCCAGGAGCTGCGCGAGACGCGAGTCTCGGAACCTGAAGTGGCTTGCCCTGGCGCGATCGCCTGCCGGCTTCAAATCCCTGCCGGCGAGCAACTGCAAGTCCTATATCTCGGGGGACGCTCTGGCACCGTTGATCGGCTGCGGGATATCGCCCAAAAAGCAAGCGCCCAGTTTCTTCATCATGACGGCGGCAAACAGGAAGCATTCGAGCGGATCACAGATCTCGTGGCGCGCTCGCACATTGTCTTCTGCCCAGTAGACTGTGTGAGCCATCGGGCCTGCCTCGTGGCGAAGGATCAATGCCGCAAATTGCAGCGGACGTTCGTGCCGTTGCGGTCGGCCGGATGCACGACATTCGAGCGCGCCTTAAAGCAAATCGAGATCGTTGACTGACCGGCGTTGCTAGGGCGGGAAATCAAAAAGGACGACGCCTGCGCTGGCGATTGCACCAGAAGCGTTCTTCGGAGCATGAATATGGTGTCGTCTCCCGTCGACAATGGGGCTCCGATCGAACGACCCACATGCTCTTCATAGACCCAAGAAAAGATTTGCATCGACGAACCTCTGGGGAAATTCAAAAATTTCGAGCCGAGAGCCTTGCACCGGCCGTAACGGCCGGCCCGAAGATGCCTGGGATCACATCAAGCGAGGTTGAACATGGCAACGAAAAAACGCCCCCTCCAGCCCGCCGAAGCGGCAAGGGTCCTCGGCGTTTCGGCAAAGACGCTGAGGATCTACGAAGAGTGGTCTCTGATTTCGCCGCCGCGGACGGAATCGGGCTGGCGCATCTATCGGCCGGAAGACATCGAGACCGCTGAGAAGGTCGTAAGCCTGCGTAATCTGGGTCTCAGCTTGAAGCAGGTCCGGCAGGTCATGCAAGGCGACACGAGCTGTCTGGAAACTGCACTAGCCCATCATGCCGATGATTTATCAAGCCGCATTCTGGAGCTGCAGGCGACAGTCCGGCAGGTGAGGCAACTCCGCGCCGTAGCTGCAAGCCGCGGCGACGTTGCTCTAAGCAAGCTGCCCGAAATAATCGGCACGAAGCCCGCCATCGCCGCAACCCTTGAACTACCATGGCCGTGGGGCGGGGAGCCCTTCGAACTGCGATCACCGTCGGCGCTGAATTTCATCGTCGGTCCCTTGGCCAGCGGAAAAACGCGACTGGCAAAAGGCATCGCGGAGGCCCTTCCAGGGGGTGCGTTTCTTGACCTGGATCGCCGATTGCAGTTCGGCTCCGAAACGCTCGATGCTGATCCCACGCATCAGGCCCGAGTTGAGACGGCACTGCAATGGTTAGAGGAGGAAGGCGCGGACGTGACCGAAGACCTCACGGCGCTGATCTCGGGCATGGAAAGGCGCGGTCCTGGCGTGCTCGTTGTCGACCTCATCGAACAGGAACTGTCCGCCGCGACGCAAGAGGCCCTTGCGTCCTATCTTCGAACCTTCGCGCAGAATTCCAGACCGCTTTTTGCAATGACGCGATCGTCGTCAATTCTCGACCTTGAGCATGTGGGGCCGGATACAGGCATCATCTATTGTCCGCCTAATCACGCTCCGCCAAGCTACGTCGAGCCTTACCCCGGCGCACAAGGATACGAAGCCGTTGCGATGTGCCTGGCATCCCCGCAGGTCAGAAAACGGACGGCCGGTGTTGTCGCAAGGTGGCAGCCAAAGAGCCCGCCCGATACGCAAACAACAAAGGCTTGATATCGCTGCCGGGGCAGATCGCCTCATCGATCCGATAGCAGTCCAGAAAGCCCGTGCGCCCGCCTCAGCCGCGTCCCGTCAGAACAACAAAAATTGCCAGCGTGAAGATACAGGTCAAAAGCCCCAATATCGCCGCCAGGACGACGACGGCCATCAAATTGAGGTTCTTTTCCTCGCCGACTTTCGTCGCGCCAGAGGTGGCAGCGGCTCGGATCGAGCCTTCGTATCCCGTCTGCTTGTGCAGGTCGGCGTGGGCAAGGTCCTGTGATGACCCACTTCCAGATTCGTGCTGGCGAAGCGCGCCCACATAGCCCTTCTTTTGTCGGGGATCGTCCGTCGATGGCTTCGGCTTCTGCTCGTCCAATGGAATCCTGGCCGCGGCCTTCCCACTTGTCTGATCAAGATCCGGTTCTGATCTTTTGCCGGCGATTGGATCGCTCTGTTTGCGTCGGCCGTCGTGTGCAAGCCCCATGGCCCAGAACCTTTTTGCATCACCGGGGACCGAGAGTGCATTTGCTCTCGGAAGTTATACGCTCGCAACTTCATCACATGGCAACTGGCACAAAATTACCAGAAAACTTGACAGCGTGCGTGCTCAAAAAGCAAACACCTTGCCGACTATTTTTTGGTCACGCCCCCCTTGAAAAACTGACGTATGATCCGGGTCAACTTTGCCGCAGACGTTCACACTTCGCTCGCTTGTCGGTGCCGTAAACATGCGCCCATAGGTTCAGAGATATCCGATCCGCGGTTGGGTTCTTGCCAGCTGCCAAGACGCTTTGGCGAACCGGCGATCGGGTAATGAGCAAGACCACGTCCGTGTGCGGCATGCAGAGTTGGGGGGGATATGAAGTCTGATTTCTCGATGACCAGCCGTGTCGCGGTTGCAGCGGTTCTTGCTTTCGTAGCATCGACAGCACCTGTCGTGGCAGCACCGGTCCACGACAAGGCCGATACGGCTTTCATGTTTGTCTGTACCGTCCTTGTGCTCTTGATGACCATCCCGGGACTGGCGATGTTTTACGCTGGCCTCGTGCGCGCGAAAAACGCAGCGTCCATGTTCGCGCAGGTGATTGCAACCGTCTGCCTCGTTATCATCTTATGGTTGGCGTTCGGTTACAGCCTCGCGTTTACATCGGACCAAACCGGCACCGGATTCGTCGGAGGCTTTTCAAAGCTGTTCCTGCGCGGGGTCGACGTCTCATCGAGCGCGGCAACGTTTTCCAACGGCGTATTCATTCCCGAATATGTCTACATCTGTTTCCAGATGACCTTCGCGGCCATAACACCAGCATTGATGGTCGGAGCTTTTGCGGAGCGGATGAAGTTTTCCGCTTTGATCCTGATCGTCGCGCTTTGGTTGCCGCTGGTCTACTGCCCGATGGCGCACATGATGTGGTTCTGGGCCGGGCCCGATCAACTGGCGAACGCCGCCTTAGCGCTTTCTGCTGCAACAACCGAAGCCGAGAAGGCCCTCGCCGCGACCAATCTCGCAGCGGTCCAATCGGATGCAGGATTTCTATTCAAGCTCGGCGCGATCGATTTCGCAGGCGGCACTGTCGTCCATATCAACGCCGGTATTGCAGCTCTTGTTGGCGTGTTGATCCTCGGTCCGCGGCTGGGATATGGCCGCGAGTCGATGCCTCCCAATTCACTGGCGATGAGCGCTGCCGGTGCGGTACTGCTGTGGGTCGGTTGGTTCGGCTTCAACTGTGGATCCAATCTAGAGGCGAACGACATTGCGGTTCTAGCGCTCGCCAATACTTTTGCCGCAACCGCTTCCGCTGGCCTGAGCTGGATGTTGATCGAGTGGACTTTGAGGGGAAAGCCAAGTCTTCTAGGGCTCATCTCCGGGATCGTTGCCGGTCTTGTCGCTGTGACCCCGGCTTCCGGCTTCGCGCACCCAATGGCAGCACTGGTGATTGGCTTTGTCGCCGGCGTGCTTTGCTTCTTCAGCTGCACCTTGATCAAAATCGCGATTGGTTATGACGATACCCTGGATGTGTTTGGAATTCACTGCATCGGCGGCATCATCGGCGCGCTGGCAACTGGTCTCGTCGTCGATCCCGCCCTTGGCGGCACCGGCATTGCCGATTATCTGTCCCAGCCAGGACAGGTGATCGCCACATACGACCGCTCGTCTCAAATGCTGGCACAGCTTCAGGCGATCGGCGTGACGCTTGTGTGGTCAGGCGGCATGACGCTGCTGATCGTTGGGTTCGTGAGCGTGACGATCGGATTGAGAGCGGCTCCTGAAAACGAACTGGCCGGGCTTGATATAACAGATCATGGCGAAACCGCTGACTACCGTTAGCGCGGCTGGTCTTCCCTCTGTTGGCAAACGTCAGGCTCAGGTTCAAGATCTTGAAGATCGCGCCGCTTCGACGCAATGACGCGCTCCCAGTTTTGCGACCGGTCCGCGATCCTCTTCGTGCGTTCCTTGCCGCGCCTGACCACGGACGGAGGCTTAGCCGACGTGGCCTGCGCTGGGCCGCGGTTGGAATTGGCAGGGACGCACTTGTACTGGGCCCTGTTGGAGATTTGCCAATAGACATTGGCCCTCCATCCAGGTATTCCTCCGGGCTTCCCTCAGCGCCAAGCGCTTAAGAAATCTCGCACAGACAAGACGACGATCCCATGACACTTGAATATTTCCTCGTCGTTTTTGCTGGCGGACTCGCGGGCGGCTTCGTGAACGGCCTAACTGGCTTCGGGACAGGCATAACCGCCTTGGGTATCTGGCTTGCCGTCTTGTCTCCGACAGTTGCGGCCACTCTTGTTGTCGTGTGTTCGCTTGCCGCCCAGTTGCAGACCCTGCCGAAGATTTGGAGCACCATTGAACCCTCGCGCGTCGCGCCTTTCATTTTGCCGGGCTTGATCGGCGTTCCTGCCGGGACCGCGCTATTGGCCTACGTTGACGTGCGATCCTTCAAATTTGCGATTGGCGCATTGATTTTGGCCTATTCGCTGCATTCACTGCTTTATCGGTCGCGTGCGCCATTGAGCTGGGGCGGCCGTATCGCAGACGGTGCGATTGGCTTCGGCGGCGGCGTCCTTGGAGGATTGGCGGGACTATCCGGTCCGCTTCCAACCGTTTGGGCTGACGTGCGCGGCTGGAGCAAGGTGCAGCGGCGCAGTGTTTTTCAAGCATTCAACTTGACGATCATATTTGCAGCCCTCGCTTCGCATTTGGCAGCAGGCCTGATGACGCAAGAGCTTCTGACCGCAGTCATCGCCGCGTTGCCGGGGACTTTCCTAGGCGCATGGGCTGGCGTCTCAGTTTACGGCCGCGTAAGCGACAAGCGCTTCAAGCAAACCGTCCTGATTCTGCTCAGTATCTCAGGGTTGGCCCTCGTCTTGTCGAACCTCTGATCCCCTTGCAGCATCCGGGGCCTCATCGCGATCTCACTGCTTTGGCCGGAACGCTTTGCAGTAAGCCGGATCGGTTTCGAGCCTCGGGCCGCCGATGAGATCAATGCAGTACGGGACAGCTGCAAATACCGCATCCAGGCACGTCTTGATGGCAGCAGGTTTGCCCGGCAGATTGATGACGAGGCTCTTATTGCGAATGGCAGCGATCTGGCGAGACAGAATGGCCGTTGGAACTTCCGCCAGGCTCGCGGTCCGCATGACCTCGCCGAACCCGGGAAGCTGCCGGTCGCAAACGTCCAGGGTCGCTTCCGGGGTGATGTCGCGGAGCGCTGGCCCGGTGCCGCCGGTCGTCAGGATCAGGCAGCACTCTTCGACATCGGCAAGACGCTCGATCGTTGCCGCAATGACGGCCCGCTCATCGCGGATGACTTCCAAAACCGGATGCCAGTTGTTGGTCAAAACCTTGCCAAGGTAGTCATGGATGGCCGGCCCGCCGCGATCTTCATAGACGCCGGTCGCCGCGCGATCCGAACAAACGATGATGCCGATGGGTATGCTGGTCATTGTTGCCAAAAAACTTGTGTTGCCAAAGGTTACAGTGGGCCGTCTCATAGCGGAACCAAGATCAACACGAAACAGGCCAATTGCGCCATGATCAAACGCAAGCCCAGGGCGGCAGGAAATGTAGCCGACGGGTCGGCTCAGTTAGAAGCCGCCGCTCAGCTCAGCATTCCGGCAGGTTGACCGCCAAACCGCCTTGGCTCGTCTCTTTGTATTTCGAGCTCATCTCCAGACCGGTCTGCCGCATGGCTTCGATGCAATTATCGAGCGGCATGATGTGCTGGCCGTCGCCATGCATTGCGAGTGATGCCGCACTCACCGCCTTGATCGCCCCGAATGCGTTGCGCTCGATGCAAGGGACCTGCACAAGCCCGCGGATTGGGTCGCAGGTAAGCCCAAGATGATGTTCCAACGCGATCTCGGCAGCGTTCTCGATCTGCTCGTTGCTGCCGCCAAGAACGGCGCAAAGTCCGGCCGCCGCCATCGCTGACGCCGATCCGACCTCACCCTGGCAACCGACTTCCGCACCCGAGATCGATGCACGTTGCTTGATGATGCTGCCGACCGTGCCCGCCACAAGAAGATAGTCGTGTCGCTTCACCATCGGCACGGTGCCGGTTTCGATGTGCTCACAATAAAAGCGCATGACGGCGGGAATGATCCCGGCAGCTCCGTTGGTCGGCGCCGTTACAACCTGATTGCCGGCCGCATTCTCTTCGTTCACCGCCATCGCGTAGGCGCACATCCAGTCGTTGGCCATATGCGGGCGCGTTGTGTTGCTCAGTTTCTCCTCGCCAAGCCGGCGGAAGATCTTGGCCGCCCTGCGCTCGACCTTCAACCCGCCGGGGAGTTGACCTTCCGAATGCAAGCCGCGCTCGACGCAGCGCTCCATTGTCGTGACAAGTCGGGTGAGCTGACTTTCGAAGTCATCCTTCTCCTGTAGCGCCAGCTCGTTGTGACGTGTGATCTCAACGATCGACAATTTTTCCTTCGCACACAGCGCCAGCAACTCCGACATGGAATTGAAGTGGTAGGGGACACCGCTTTCTTGTTTGGGAAGCGCGCAAAGTGCGCCGTCCTTGACGTCGCTTTCGGTGACGACAAAGCCGCCGCCGATCGAGCAATAAGTTTCTTTGAGAAAGACCAGCCCATCCGGGTTCCTGAGTTCGAAACTCAAGGTATTGGGATGGGCGAGATCCGTCTCATCCATGTCGAACTCGATGTCCGTTTCCGGATCAAACGCGACAAATCCAACTTCCGGCAGTTCAAGCGATTTGCGCTCGGCTAGCTGGGCCAGTTGCGCTTGGGTCGGTTCGGGGTCTGCGTTATCGGGTTCGAACCCAAGAAGCCCGAGACACACCGCGCGGTCACTCGCATGCCCTTTGCCGGTGAAGGCGAGCGACCCCATGAGCCGGCAGACCAAGCGCAGCGGAGCTTTGAGGTCGGATTTTGGTTGTTCCGCCGCCTCTTTGACGCGCGCGCGGAATTCCAAGGCGGCCGTCATCGGCCCCATGGTATGCGAACTTGATGGCCCGATACCGATCTTAAAAATCTGAAAAACACTGTGGAACATGCGCCGACAGCCCTTTCTCGATGCGCCAGCCCAATATTGAAAACGCGAAACCTTGTCGTCTTGGGGGCCAGCAAAGGCTGGCCCGCTTTGTCGCGAAACTACTTGCGATAGACGTAGATCGGGCTTGTCCAGGCCCGCGTCCCATCTTCTGTCGTGACCCGCAGGAAAATCGGATTGTCGCCGTCTGCTTTCAACGGCACGGCTTCCTCGAACGCAAAACTGCGGTGTGGGTTCTCTTCCGGCAACCGGAAAATCTGCAACATCCGCTGAAGATCACCAGAGGCATCGTAAACGATGTTGTCCATGCCTGTCCCGGCAAGGGTCACATCGCAGTTGACGAGCGGCGTACGGATCGACAGCGTACCTTCAAGACCGTTGCTAAGCCAGGCATCGAAACCCGCAAAGTTACCAGTAGTCAGCGACTTCCACGCGAGGGTATCGCTGGCGGTCTTCTCAAGCGTCTTATCGCGGTTGAAGAAATTGATCGGCTCCACCCGTTCGATGCTGTTGCCGCTGAATTTCGCGGTCCCATCCCAGATGACTTCGCGGAACCGACCGCGGTATTCAGCACCTTCCCAGATGACGCGAACCCGCGCGCCCAAGTCGCTTTCCTTGAACGGACGCAGCGTCTTGATGAGATCGGCACCATTGAAGATGTCGACACGCTCGATCGGGGAAGAGGCCAGGATCTCGCCTTTGAAAACCATCTCGCCTTCAGGCAGATGAACGATGTCTCCCATAAGCGCCGAAGTCGCTGCCGTCCCTTGGGCTTCGAATAGTTGCGGGTCGTCGTGGTAGAGCGTGCCAGGCGCGCTGAACTCGCCCGCTAGATCGATATACATCCGCCCACCCGGACCGCCGGTCGTCCCGTAGTGGTGACGTTTGCGCAGACAATCGAGCAACGTTTCGCGGTTGAGCTCCTCCATCAGGTAGCAGCTCAATCCGCCGATTGCGCCGAACTTGCCCGCTCCCGGATAGCTCGCACCCGGCCGCCCTTTATGGCCGTCGGAATTGGTGACGACGCCAACCCGGTAGCCCAGCTTGAACGCATCCTGCAGCAGCCATTCAAAGGTACCCCACGATGAATGCACCTCGACGGAGCGCTCAAAACGCCCATCGTGCGCAACCGCGATATCGGCATAGCGCCCCCCGCAGTGGGCAAAGCACACGACATCGAACTCTTCGTGCTTGGCGAACGCTTTGAAAAGCTCCTTCGCCGTCGTGCAGTCGTCGCCGAGCGTTTCGTGATCTTCGATGAGTGCATGCGAAGATCGCCGAATTTTTCGCCCCTCGTTGGGAAAGAAAATATTCCGGTCGCCACCCAGCGACGTGTTGCCCGACCACTCGTAGCCCGGTAGCGCGACGAAGCTTCCGGCGGCATCGAAGTCCGCAGTGATGCGGTTAAGCTCCGCCCAAAATTCATCGCTGATCTGGAAGTCATTGCCCTGGTGTCCGCACGCATCGACGAACGCTTTGTCACGCGCGAATGCAAAATACTCAACAGCGCTGCCGGTGCCGATCGTTTCTTCCGACTGGCCATGCAGGTCGCCCCAGAAGTGCACGTCCTTTGCGTTTGCGATCCGCAGGGGATTAGTCTCGGCGACGAGTTGCCCGCCTTCGTCGAGAATTCTGATTGCTACGTCGCATTCGGTGCCAACGCTCAACCCATCGACGATAGCGGAGAAGTCGCCAGGAGCCAGTTGCACCGGATCGGGTAGGCCTTCAACCGGGCCGACCGCTTCAAGCTTGAACGTCGCATTGCATTTGTCCGACGGGTTGCCCCACTTGTCCTCGCCCTTGATCTTGAGCGCGAATTTTTCGCCGGGCCGGCGCTTCGTCGGGATGACGCCGACGTATCGCTCCGGCGCGCCTGGCACGATCGCGATCATCGGCTGAACCGGAAGCGGCTGGAAGTTGAAGGTCGCGATCGGATCGACCAGAACGCGGAATTCAAACGTCTTCTCGCAAAAGGTCTGCAGCCGCATCCCCGGCCCGCCGTGATCGGTCACGCCAAAGCGAATGGTAATGGTGTCGCCTTCCTTCAGATAGCCTTTGACAACCTTGATCCAAAGCGTGCGGTCCCACGGGCGAACGTTGCCTTTCGGGTCCCAGCGGGTTTGCAGCGTCGCGCCGTTGGAGGCTTCGACGGTGCAGTAATTGCGCCCGGCAGGATCGTCGAACTGCGGGTTGCTCTGGTCGGAGGCAAAACGGAAAACGACGCGCAGGCTACCTGAGTCATCGATGCCAAAAACTCCGGCCGTGTAGGTCAAGGTGAAGCTCGCATCCGACCCTGCCTCGAAGTCGCCTTCCGGAGTGATTGTCGCGTGGCCGAGCTGATCGGGTGAAATGGCGTGCCGGATGACGCCGCTGTTGATTTCTTCCCAAGGTTGGATCGTCATCGTCTCAGATACCTCCGCCGACGCTAGTACGTTTTTGATGTTTGTTGTTGGACGCGAACTCGAAGCCCGCGAAGTCTCTGGGCCACCCGACCGCGAGTTAAAGTCGCTACTTGAACAAGGCGACCAGGAAGGTCGACATCCATGGCACGTAGGTGATGATCAGGAGGTCGAGAACCAGAACCGCAATGTAGGGCCAGATGGCCACCACGATCCTCTCGATGGAAACCTTGGTGATGGCCGATGCAATGAAGAGGTCCACGCCGAGCGGTGGCGTCACTGTCCCAATGCTCAAGTTGACCGCCATGATGACCCCGAACGCCAGCGGGTCGACGCCAAAACTCATCGCCGCCGGATAAAGGATCGAGGTGAAGATCACGATCGCCGCCGCCGCGTTCATCATGCAGCCGACGATCAGCAGAAAGAGGTTGACGAAGAGTAGGTACAGGATCTGGTTGCCAGCCGACTCGGCCAGGTAGGCGGAGATCGATTGCGGGATCTGGTTGATCGTCAGAAGCCACGCGAAGACACCGGCCGAGTTCATGATGAACATCACGACGCACGACGAAACGGACGCCTTGAGAAACGCATTATAGACCGAGCGCCACGACAGCTCGCGAAAGGCCGCCCCGACGACAAGCCCATAAAGCACAGCAACGACGGCCGCTTCCGTCGGCGTAAAGACGCCACCGTAGATGCCCGACAAGATGATCACCGGCATCATCAGCGGCCAGAAGGCCTCCTTGAAGGTCCTGACAATTTCGCCAGTTCCCTTGAACGGAACCCGCTCGACATTCTCCTTGCGCACCAGGAAATAGTTGAGCGCCAGCAAGCTGATGCAAATGAAGATGCCAGGAACGATGCCGGCCAGGAAAAGGTCCGAAATCGAGACGCCCGTCACCACGCCATAGAGAATGAGCAGGATGCTCGGCGGGATGATCATGCCGGTGACGCCGGCGGCCGCAATGGTTGCCGCGGTATAGGACGGCCGGTAGCCTTTCTCCGCCATGGGCGCGTTCATAACGCCGCCAATCGCCGCGACGGTCGCCGCGTTCGATCCCGACAAAGCGGCAAAGAAGCTCGATCCTAAAATCGCAACGGCTCCAAGCCCACCGCTCAGGTGGCCGACGAGCGCGCCGGCGAAATTGACAAGCCGTCGCGACATGCCGCCCGTCGACATGATCTCCCCGGCCAGGATGAAGAACGGAATGGCCAGCAGCGGGAACGAGTCGTTCGTTGTGACAATCTGCTGGATCATGATCTCAAGCGTGATGCCGCTCACCAGCAAACCGGCAGCACTTGCCAGCCCCAGCGCGATCGCGATTGGCGCGCGCACCAGCATCAAGCCGATCAAGACGATAAAGATGGTCGCCGTCGTCAAAGCCGCCTCCGGGGTTTCAAAGTTACTGGCTATCTGCCACGAGCTCGGAAGCAGGAACGGTCGCCTGCCGCATCAAAAGCTCAATCGCGAAGAGCAAGAGAAAGGCGGCCCCCACCGGCACCGCCGAATAAACAGAAGCCATCGAAATTTCGAGAGCCGGAGAGATTTGCGGAAAGACTCGCTTGACCATTTGGAACCCGTGGTAAACGAGGATGCCCGCAAACAAAGCCGTCGCCGATGTTGCCGTCAGCAGGCCAATGCGTTTGGCAAGTCCCGGCAGGTTATCGACGATGACGCCGATCGCCGCGTGAGCGTTGCGGCGAAAGGCGACGGCTGATCCAAGTGCGGTCAGCCAGACGAAAATGTAGCGGATCAGCTCTTCAGGAAACGCCAGCGAACTCTCGACAATGAACCTGAAGTAGACAGTCGCCACGCCAAGCACGAACATGGCAATGAAACCGATGACACAGAGGACGGAGAGGATCCTCTCGATCCAGTCGCAGATTTTTTCGATCGGCTTCATGCCATGTCCCTTGTTGAGGAAGTTGCGTGCTCAGGCTTACTTCGCGTCGACGACGGACTTGATGAGATCTGCACCGATCTTGTCGCGGTACTTGTCCCACACAGGCTCCATCGCCTTCTGGAACTTGGCCGACTGCTCAGGCGTCAGGCGCGTCACCGTCATGCCGCCCTTTTCCATCTCTTCGAGATACTTGGCTTCTTCTGCGTTGAGCGTCTCACGTTCCCAGGTCTCGGTTTCCTTGGCGGTTTCCGAGAAGAGCTTCTGCACGGCTTCAGGCTGGGCAGAGAACATCTTGTCGTTGGCAAGGAACATGATGCCAGCCCACTGGTGGTTCGATAGCGTGATGAACTTTTGAACCTTGTCGAAGCCGAACGCCTTGACGTTGCCAACCGGGTTGTCCTGGCCGTCGATGGTGCCCTGTTGCAGGCCGGTGAAGACTTCCGACAGCGCCATCGGCGTCGGGTTTGCGCCAAGCGCTTTAAAGGTGTCGACGTTGAGCGGATTGTTGACCACGCGGAACTTGACGCCCTTCATGTCGTCGGGCTCGGAAATCTTCTTGTCGCGCGTCGTGATCGTACGGAAGCCGCTCTCATACATCCCGATGTTGCGGATGCCGATTTTCTTGCGCATGTCTTCGAACATCTTCGCGCCGATCGGTCCGTCTGAGACGGCGTAGGCATGGGCGCTGTCGCGGAACAGAAACGGCAGATAGTAGATGTCGAGCGGCTTATAGAAGGTGGCGACGTTGGTCGTCGGCACGAGTGCAAAATCGACGACGCCGATCTGCATGCTTTCAACCAGCGCACGCGATGAACCGATCGTGCTGTTCGGGAAGACGGCGATGTTGATCTTGCCGCCGGTTTTCTCTTTGATCTTGTCGGCGAACATCTGCGCGCCGCGGGCCAGTGGGTGGGCCTCGTTGTAAGGGTGGCCGAATTTCAGGCTGAGCGATGGCCAGTCTTCTGCCGAAGCGGGGCTGGAGTGAACGAGAGCGGCGGCAGAGACAGCCACGCCAAGGCTGAGAAAGCCGGTAAAGAAACGTCGTGAAAATTCACGCACCATATTGGAACTCCTAAGCTGAGATCAGATCGGTCGACTAGCGTTACCTCTCATGCCCTTGGAGCTTCCTTGCCCTAATGCGGTCCTTGTTGGTCCGCGTTGTTTTTTGATTGAATTTCTGTCCATCGACGTCACCCCACGACATCGATCTGCATGAGGCACGACAGTTCCAGGTCCCGATCGCTTGGCGGGATAAACACGCGCTGCCAGGTGATGGGAGCTTCCCGGTAACTCATGCCGCTGACGGTCAGCATCATTCCGAATTGACCGGGATTAACGCCAATGAGACGTGTGACGCGCGGCGGGAGCGGACCGCACCGCATGAACTGTCTGGTTTTCAAGGTCGGTGCATTGAAGCGCTCGGCCAGCAGGTCGCGAATCGACACGCCGTCGAGTCCATCGGACATTTGCAGGATCGAGGCGAACCGCTCCTTCGGCAGGTAGACCTCGCTGAAGATGTCGAACTCGTTGTTCACCGACACGATACGCGAGATACGGATGAAGCTGTTGGCTTCGGTCTTGAGCGCGATCTGCCAAGGACCGCTTTCATCGGTCTCCTCGACGTCGAGAATTCGAAAGAAAACCGGCAGCAGCTTTGTTGAGCCCTCGCCGACAAACCTGAAATGCCGCAGATGCCGCTCTTGCGCCCGTGCGCCGGAAACAAACGTGCCACGCCCATGATGGCGCTCGACGACCCCCATTTCGGCGAGTGTGCGCAGCGCGCGGCGAACCGTGCCGAGACTTGCGCCGCTTTCGTTGGCGAGTTGCTCCTCTGAAGGAATTTGCGCCCCCGGCGTCCAGGTGCCGGACTCGATCTCCTTCAGCAGCCGGTCGGCGATGAGCTTGTGCTTGGGCTCTGTAGAGGCAGAAGAAACAGCGGGTTTCTTGCCTTTAGGAATTGCCACCGACGGGTCTCCGGTCAACAGGTTCGACACTCCAGTTCGCCAAGTCATATAGCGGACTTGGTGCAAGAAAGCTAATTCACCCGTAAATACCGCGTCAAGTCCTATATATGACATGAGGAAAGTTTGAGCATGCTGCTGAATATTTGCTCAGCAGTTTTCACACCCGACGCCGCCATTGGTTATTGCGGCCCAGCGTTTGAAGGCACAGTCGTTGCGATAAGGCGGTTGCCGGCAGGCGTTGGCGCGACGAAGACGAAGAAGTTCCATCACGCATTCGTGGCCCTCAGAGCAGGAGCTCAGGCGTCAGGGCTATCAAAGAACTCAGTCAGCGCGGCAAGCGTTTCATCGGGCGCTTCCTCCGGAACGAAGTGACCGCAGTCGACCGCTTTGGCGGCGACGGAGCTGTCAGATTTTTCGCGCCATAACGCAGACACATCGAAGCGGCGACCGACGATCCCGCGGCTCCCCCAAAGCGCAAGCAAAGGTTTCGAAATCCGTCGTCCGGCGCGCAGGTCTTCCTCGTCATGCCGCAGATCGATTGTCGCCGCCGCCCGATAATCTTCGCACGCAGCATGAATAGCCCCGGGCGCGGTGAACGCAGCGACATAGGCGGCGAGCGCCTCATCCGTAAAAGCGCTTTCGGTCCGACACCAGCTGGCAAGCGTCCGGCGCACGTAGTACTCCGCCTCCGCGCCGATCAGCCTCTCGGGCATATCGAACGGCTGAATAAGAAAGAACCAGTGATAGTAGGCCTCTGCAAAGTCGCGGTCGGTCGCGTCATACATCGAGGCCGTCGGCGCAATGTCGAGAACGGCCAATCGTTCGATGCAATCGGGATGATCCAACACCAGGCGATGCGCCACCCGGCCGCCGCGGTCATGCCCGGCCAGGAAGAACCGGTCGAAGCCGAGTGCGGCCATCGCTTGCACTTGATCTTTCGCCATCGCGCGCTTGGAATAGCTCGAATGATCGGGATCGGACGGCGGCTTGCTTGAGGCGCCATAGCCGCGAAGGTCTGTGGCGACGACGGTGAAGCGTTCGGCAAGTGCGGGAGCGATTCTGTGCCAGCAAACATGCGTTTGCGGATAGCCGTGAAGGAGCAACAGCGGCGGACCTGATCCTGCAATGCGCGCGAAGATCGAGATGCCGTCGCCGACGTCGATTGTTTCGGAACGAAAATTTTCAAACATCGGTGACGAACTCCTCACCAAAAGCAAACCCGAGCTTCGCACGGGCCTGTTACGCTTCGCATCTAAAGTCCGCCCGTGATGCCCAGGATTGCACCGCTGGCAAAACCTGCCCGATCTGAAGCCAACCAGATGACCGCCTCCGCGATATCGTCCGGCGTCGCGATCCGCCGCAGCGGTGCCGCCTTCGCGACCATCGCCGGGCGATCCGGGTTGCCCGTTCGGGCATGAATCTCGGTGTCGGTCGTTCCGGCGCGAACGCAATTGACGCGGATGCCTTGCGGACCGACTTCCTTGGCAAGGCCGATCGTCAGCGTTTCAATCGCCGCCTTCGAAGCCGCGTAGTGGACGTACTCACCCGGGCTTCCCAGAACCGCGGCAATAGACGAGATGTTGACGATCACACCGCCGCGCCCGCCATGGTCCGTCGACATCCGCCGGATCGCTTCTTGCGAACAGGCGATTGCCCCCAGCACGTTGACGTCGAATGTCGATTTCAGCGCCTGCAAGTCGAGGTCTTCGAGCCGCGACGCCTGGCCGATCACACCGGCATTGTTGACGAGCAAGTCGACCGGCCCGAGCGTTTCATCGCAATGCCGGAAAAGCGCCGAGACATCTTCAGGCTTAGCGACATCACCGCGGAACGTCGTCGCGCGCACACCAATCGCTTCACATTCCTTGCTGGTCGCTAAAGCCGCTTCACTGTCCGACACGTAGTTGATGCAAACGGCGTAACCCTGCTCGGCCGCCTTCAGCGCCGTCGCCCGTCCGATCCCCCGGCTGGCGCCTGTCACGATTGCCACTTTGCTCATGCGCGATCCTCCGCAATTTTTCGCGAGCTTATCAGATCGCCAATCTCAATGTCCGCCAACGCGTTCACTGACCTCTCGATGCCCACCGCCAAAAGTTTCCGCAGCGCATCATCAAAAGAAGAGCCGCGCCAGAATGGGCAGAAGGATCGCTGTCGCCAAAGCATTGAGCCCCATCGCGAGACCGGCAAACGCGCCTGCAACCTCATTCACTTGCAGCGCTCTCGCGGTGCCGATGCCATGACTGGCCGTCCCCATCGCGAGGCCGCGCGCCTCCCAGCTCTCGATCCGCAACAGATTGAGAACGGGCGGCCCAAGCATCGCGCCCAGGATACCGGTCACGATCACGAGCACCGCAGTCAGCGAAGGAAGACCGCCAAGCTGTTCGGAGATGCCCATCGCAACCGCCGCCGTCACCGATTTCGGCGCCATCGAAACAAGCGTCTGATGCGAAGCGCCAAAGAGCCAGCCGGTCGCGACCGCAGTTGCCGCAGCAGTCATAGAGCCGGCGATGATGCTTGAGACGACGGCAAGCGCCGAGCGCCGCACCTTGGCGAACTGCCGGTAAAGCGGGATTGCTAGCGCCACAGTCGCCGGGCCAAGGAGGAAGTGAACGAACTGCGCACCGTCAAAATAGGTCTTGTAAGGCGTGCCCGTCACCCACAGCACCGCAACGAGGAGAAGCACGGCAATCAAGACCGGGTTAAGCAGCGGGTTAAGATTGGCCCGCCGATAAAACCACATGCCGGCCTGAAAGGCGGCGAGGGTCAGCGTCAGATGTAAGAGCGGCGAAGCACTGAGATAGACCCAGATCGTTCCAAGATCGCGCATCAGTGGGCCTCTCCTTCGGACTGGGGTTTGTCTCCGCCGGCGCTCGGTGGGTTCAGCCATCCCATCATCAGGGCCGTCACGGCAACGGTCAGCACGGTGCTGACGATGAGCGCCGCCGATATTGGCAGCAGGTCCCGACCGATCAGCGTCATGTGCAGGATCACGCCAACCCCGGCCGGCACGAACAAGAGGGAGAGGTTGGCAAGCAGTTCGTCGGCAACGCTGGCAAGTTCGCGCGGTAAACCGCCAAAACCCAGAAGCCCTGCAAACAGGATCGCCATGCCGATGACCGGCCCTGGAACCGGCAGCGCGGTTGCGGCAACGAAAAGTTCGCCAGCCAGCTGGCAACTGAAAATGAGCGTCAAATATCCAAGCATTCGATCCTGCCAGTGAAGTAAACTGGTCCCTGTTTTTCGCGTGGTATGGCCACCATCATCATTGGACAAACCGAACCACGCCGCAACGCAACGCTTGGCCAGATTCCGCTGCCAATTGGTTCAGGACCAACCGATGTGCAGGCGCTGCCTGCCGCCGTACATTCCCTGCGGCGGAGGAGCAAATGTTGTGATGAATTGAGCACACAGGGCGGGATTGCAGCGTCTTTGCGTCGAGAGTCGCCTGGAACCTATTGGCCGGCCCGATGGATTGCGCCTTTATGCGGGGATGACGAGCGAGTCGCCAAACATCGTAAGATGCAGTTCGAGGTCCGCCACCGCGGCCTCGGTCGCCGCTGCATGCCTGGCGTTTGCCGTCCAAGCGTTACCGGCGCCAGCAGCCGCAGAAAGCGCGCACTCCTGGCACCCCTGGTTTGAGATCGGCGGCTACTACAACAGTCGAGACGATGACGGCCGCGGCTCGTTTGGTACCTCGCGCGGAGAGACGACGCTGTTCGCTCCGATCACCGGCAGTGAAAAACATCTGCTTTTCTCGCAGCTGACAGCAAAATTCTTCGACGAAGACGCCCGTGAGGGCAATCTCGCGTTCGGCTATCGCCGGATGATGTCGCCGGGCTACATCCTTGGCGGCTGGCTTGGCGCCGATGCCCGACACACTGAAATCGGCAACACGTTCTGGCAGATGAGCGGCGGACTGGAGGTCCTCTCCAAGAATATCGACGCCCGCTTCAACTGGTATGGTCCGATTACCGACTCCAAATTGACCAACGCGGATGTGGCGCAGGCGCAAATTGAGGGCGACCAGATCTATATCGTTGGTTCGCGCGAGGTCGGCCTCAAAGGTGTTGACGGAGAAATCGGCTTCAGGCTGCCAACCGAATATGCCGGCCTCGACGAAAACCTGTTCGAGTTGCGCGCCTATGGCGGAGGCTTCTACTTCGACGACAGCGAGGCTCTCGAAGAGATTGCCGGCATCAAGGCGCGCCTGGAACTCAGGGTCAATGATGTCATCGAGCAGCTTCCCGGCTCACAGCTGACGGCCGAATATGAAGTCTCCCACGACGATGTCCGCGACACACGCCATGAGGTCGGGTTGCGGCTCCGTATCCCGCTGTCGAGTGGCGCAAGCACCGTGCCGCTGCGCCAAAGAACGGCTCTGCAACGTCGCATGCTCGACGCCATCGAACGCGACACCGACATCGTCACAACCATCAGCGGCCCTGAAGCTGTCGAAGATGCGTTGACGGGTGTCGATCTCCAGCGCGTCGCTTACGCCACTCCGGGCCAGGACGTGACGGCGACGTCGGCGGCGGCCGGAGGCAATTCCCTGATCGTCTTGAACGGCACCGTCGTTGGCGGCCAAGCCATCGCCGGCAACCGGACGCTGGTCGGCGGCGGCACAACGTTCTCGGTCAGAGGGCTTCAGTCAGGCCTCGTTGTCCCGGTCACGGCACCGGGAGCCGCCGGCCGTCTGACAAGCCCCGCCGTCAACGTCGATAACCTCTTCCTCAACGGCTCGAACATCCATGTGGCCGGCTTGCGCATCATCGGCGGCGGGCCAGCGGGGTTCGGCGACGGCGTCGACACGCAAAGCGGCCAGCGCAACATCTTTCTGGCAGACTTGAGTATCTCCGATACTGGCGGCGATGGCATCGACATCGACGACCGCACCGTCGTCTCGGTTCTGAACTCGACAATCGTCAGGGCGGACGAAAACGGCATCGATATCAACGACTTCAACCGCGTGTCGATCTCCGGCGTCAACATCAGAGCGACCACCGGCGATGGCATCCAGATTAACGACGGCAACGTCGTCTCGATTGACGGCGCGACGATCAGAAATGCCTTCAACGATGGCATCAACATCGACGACGGCAACGATGTCACGGTATCGAATTCGTTCATCAGAGGCACCTTCGATGACGGCATCGAAGTCGACAATGGCAACCGCCTGCGCGTTTTGAATTCGACTATCTCCAGAACCTTCTTCGGTGTTTTCGCCCAAGGTGACGCCAACAGCGTCACGCTCAAGAATTCGACGTTCTCAAACCTCTTTTTGGTTGGGTTGCTGAATAACGGCGACGACAATCGCTTCCTTATCGATAGCTCTCTTTTCCAGAATATTGGTTCCGACGTGTTTGCATTTAATCAGCTCGGAAACGCCACCCTGCAGGTCAGCAATACGACGATTGCCGGTAACGTCGGCTTCGATGTCTTCTTCTTTAATTCTGGAACGACCAACGTCTTGGCGGGCAGCGACGGCAACGTGAACGCGGCCAACATCGGCGGTTTCTTATGCACGGCCTTCCCGGGCAGTTTCACAGGCAGCATCTCGTTCATCGATGGTACGACGCTGACCGACAACGTCGCCCCGTGTAACTGAGCCCCTTGAGCTCATTTCTATCGGTCGCGCGGAGAGAAATTTTAGCGCCTCCGCAGATGCCGACGGCCATTCAAACTCCAATTGAAAGTCCGCAATCAGCGCGCACGCGTGCTGGAAGTTCTCTTTACACACCGGCTGGCAACTAACCGGCTTTGCTTTTCCGTGCGCGCCCAAAAAGGCAGCCACCAAGACTACAAGTTATTGGAAACAAGCGAAAAAAGTCGGATGGCACACCTCTTGCTGAACCGTTAACCAATCCGGCCTGATTTGCGTCACGAGTGCCGGTGGAGCGAGAGGAGGAGCGGCCAGGGATGACCGAAACATTTTACGAAGTGATGCGACGGCAGGGGATCACCCGCCGAAGCTTTCTGAAATACTGCAGCCTGACTGCAGCCGCACTCGGGCTCGGTCCGAGCTTTGCACCGCAGATCGCGCACGCCATGGAGACCAAGCCGCGCATTCCCGTGCTCTGGCTACATGGTCTCGAATGTACGTGCTGCTCGGAAAGCTTCATCCGCTCCGCGCATCCGCTCGCCAAAGACGTCATCTTGTCGATGATCTCGCTGGACTACGATGACACCATCATGGCCGCTGCCGGCACCCAGGCCGAAGCGATCATCCAGGAAACAATCGACAAATACGACGGCAATTACATTCTCGCCTGCGAGGGCAACCCGCCGCTCAACCAGGAAGGCATGTCCTGTATCATCGCCGGCAAGCCCTACCTTGAACAGCTCAAGCACGCCGCCGAACACTGCAAGGCGATCATCTCCTGGGGCTCTTGCGCCTCCTGGGGTTGCGTGCAGGCCGCGCGTCCCAACCCGACCCAGGCGACGCCGATCCACAAGGTGCCGGGCCTTGCTCCAAAGCCGATTATCAAGGTCCCAGGCTGCCCGCCAATCGCCGAAGTGATGACCGCCGTCATCACCTACATCCTGACCTTCGAGCGCTTCCCCGAACTCGACCGCCAGGGTCGCCCGAAGATGTTCTACTCGCAGCGCATCCACGACAAATGCTACCGGCGTCCGCACTTCGATGCGGGTCAGTTCGTGGAGTCCTTCGACGACGAAGGCGCCCGCAAAGGCTACTGCCTCTACAAGGTCGGCTGCAAAGGCCCGACCACCTACAACGCCTGTTCGACGGTGCGCTGGAACGGCGGTCTCTCCTTCCCGATCCAGTCCGGCCATCCCTGCTTTGGCTGTTCGGAAGACGGCTTCTGGGACAAGGGCAGCTTCTATGACCGCCTGACCGACGTCCATGGCTTCGGCGTCGAAGCTGACGCCGACGAGATCGGCGCAACAGCAGCGATGATCGTCGGTGGCGCTGCTGCCGTCCACGCGGGCGTCAGCGTCGTCAAGCGCATCGCTGACAAGAACATGACGAACAAAGACGGAGGTGAAAGCTGATGGCTACCATCCAGACCCCGAATGGCTATAATCTCGATACCTCCGGCCAGCGTGTCGTCGTCGATCCCGTAACCCGGATCGAAGGCCACATGCGCTGCGAGGTGAACATCGACGAGAACATGATCATCCGCAACGCGGTCTCGACCGGCACCATGTGGCGTGGTCTTGAGGTGATCCTCAAGGGCCGCGATCCACGCGATGCTTGGGCCTTCACGCAGCGGATCTGCGGCGTTTGCACCGGCACGCACGCGCTAACATCGGTGCGTGCCGTCGAGGATGCGCTGAAAATCAACATCCCCGAAAACGCCAACTCGATCCGCAACATCATGCAGCTTTCGCTGCAGATCCACGATCACCTGGTCCACTTCTATCATCTGCACGCGCTCGACTGGGTGAACCCCATCAACGCCTTGAAGGCCGATCCGAAAGCCACTTCGGAACTGCAAATTCAAACGTCGCCGCGGCACCCGAAATCCTCGCCGGGCTACTTCCGCGACATTCAGAACCGGCTGAAGAAGTTCGTCGAATCCGGACAACTCGGCCCCTTCAAGAACGGCTATTGGACCAACCCCGCCTACATCCTGCCGCCTGAAGCCGATCTCATGGCTGTCACCCACTACCTTGAGGCGCTTGATTTCCAAAAAGAGATCATGACGACGCGCACGATCTTTGGCGGCAAGGATACTCACCCGAACTGGCTCGTCGGCGGCGTCCCGTGCGCCATCAATATTGACGGCGATCTGGCGGCCGGTGCACCGATCAACATGGATCGGCTGAACTACGTCAACGGCGTCGTCAACAGGACGATTGAGTTCGTCGAGAACGTCTACATTCCCGACATCATCGCCATCGGCAAACTCTATAAGGGCTGGCTCTATGGCGGCGGGTTGTCCGGCACGAGCGTGCTCGCTTACGGGGACATCCCCGACAAAGCTAACGACTATTCGCCCGAAAACCTGATGATGCCTTCAGGCGCCATCATCAACGGCAACCTCAAAGAGGTGCACCCCGTCGATCTGCGCGACCCAGAGCAGGTTCAGGAATTCGTCCCGCACTCATGGTACAAGTATCCCGATGAAAAGAAGGGGCTGCACCCCTGGGACGGGATTACAGAACCACACTACGAGCTGGGTCCCAATGCCAAGGGCACGAGCACAAGGATTGAGGAACTCGACGAAGCGGCGAAATACTCCTGGATCAAGGCCCCGCGTTGGCGCGGTCACGCCATGGAGGTCGGTCCGCTCGCACGCTACGTTGTTGGCTACGCGCTGGGTCACGAAGAAATCACCGACCAGATCAAGCGTACGCTACGCGCGCTGGACGCTCCGGTCGATGCACTGTTCTCGACCCTTGGACGTACTGCGGCGCGCGCGCTCGAAGCCCAATGGGCGGCGCACAAGCAGCGCTACTTCATGGATAAGCTGATCGCCACAATCAAGGCCGGCGATCAGTCGACAGCCAATACCGAAAAGTTCGATCCCAAGACCTGGCCGACAGAGGTCAAGGGTGTCGGTTTCACGGAAGCTCCGCGTGGTGCTCTGGCTCACTGGATCAAGATCAAGGACACCAAGATTGACAATTACCAGTGCGTCGTGCCAACCACCTGGAACGGCTCTCCGCGCGACAATGAAGGCAACATCGGCGCCTTCGAAGCCTCACTGATGAATACCAAAGTGGAGAGAGCTGAAGAGCCTGTCGAAATTTTGAGAACGATCCACAGCTTCGATCCTTGCCTGGCCTGTTCGACCCACGTCATGGGCCCGGACGGCAAAGAGCTGGCCAAGGTCAAAGTGCGCTAAAGGAGGAGAGAAGCCATGATGAATTCTGTTTGTAAGAAAATTCTCGGCGCTGTCGCGTTGACGTTGATCGCGACGCCGAGCTTCGCACACACCGGCGGCCTTGTCGGTGGGTTCCATTCCGGATTGACTCACCCCGTGATGGGGATGGATCACCTGCTGGCGATGATCGCGGTCGGGATCTGGTCGGCCGGCCAGCCGCTGCGCTCTGCCTGGCAAGGGCCAGTCGTATTTGTCGCTATGCTTGCAGCGGGCGCGCTGCTCGGTGTCGGCGGCGTCGCATTACCGTTTGTCGAACCTGGCATTCTGGCATCGGTCGTCCTGTTGGGGCTGATGATCGCAACGACGCGCGAACTGCCAGCGTCGCTGGGACTTGGCGCCATTGCAGTCTTTGCCCTTATGCACGGTCACGCGCACGGCACCGAGGCAGCAGGCGCGTTGGCCGGTTACATGGCCGGCTTCATGCTGACCAGTGCCGGTTTGCATCTAGCGGGCTTCGGTGTCGGGCGCTTCCTCTCGCTCAATCGCTACGGCTTGGTCGCTTCGGGACTCGCGATTGCAGCCGGCGGCCTCGTGCTGGCCGGAGCATAGGGAGGTAGCCATGAGCACCGAAACCTCGACAGTCGCGCACAAGGAAGAAGCCGTCTACGTCTACGAGGCTCCTGTCCGCCTTTGGCATTGGATCAACGCGCTTTGCATCTTGGCCTTGTGCATCACCGGCTACCTCATCGGCTCCCCGCCTCCGGCGGTGGGCGGTGAGGCCAGCTTCTCATTCCTCTTCGGGTGGATCCGCTACATTCATTTCTCAGCCGCCTATATCCTCATCATCGGCTTCCTGCTGCGGATCTACTGGGCCTTCGTTGGCAACTCACACGCCAAGGAAATCTTCCTGCCACCGGTTTGGAAAGCGGTTTTCTGGGAAGAGATGCTGCATGAGGTCAAATGGTATCTGATGCTGACGAGCGAGCCCAAGAAATACGCGGGCCACAATCCGCTCGCGACACTTGTCATGCACATCATGTTCGTTTGGGGCCTCGTCTTCATGATCGTCACCGGACTTGCCCTCTACGGCGAAGGCACCGGTATGGGCTCCTGGCAGTATGATTGGTTTTCCAGCTGGGTGATCCCTTTGTTCGGCCAAAGCCAGGACGTTCACACGTGGCACCACTTGTTCATGTGGGTGATCATTTGTTTCGCCATCGTCCACATTTATGCGGCGGTGCGTGAGGACATCATGTCCAGACAGTCGATCATCTCATCAATGTTCTCAGGCTGGCGCACTTTCCGCGACGACCGCCCAGCCGACGATATCCATTCTTGAAATCCATCGCCAGACGCTCATGAACCTCTGAGCCTGGACCAAACTGCGGGAGCTTCGGCCCCCGCTTTTTTTATGCCGATTTGCAGGCTTGGTAATTTTTCAGCCGCGCAAAAATCAAACCTGAAGCGCGGTTTCCAGAGCTTCAACGTCATTAACAAACGATGGCTTGATCTGGAAGGAAAGTTTCCAGATAGCAACCAAACCGAATGAACACCTTCCAATTGCTCATTGAATTGCTATCAGGAATGCCCGAAAATACAGGGCATTAGGTCGCACTGAGCCGTGGCACGGGACTTGCGCTTAACCATTTCATGGGGCGCGGAGAGCCCCTTCAAGAACAAAGACGACAAACGTTCAAACAGGCGTCTCGGGAGGATGCCATGGAAAACACCACGCCATCAGCGCTGGTCTTGGGGATCGGCAACCTATTGTGGGCGGACGAAGGCTTCGGCGTTCGCGCCATCGAAGAGCTGCATCGCCGCTACGAGTTCGCCGACAACGTCCGCATGATGGATGGCGGCACGCAGGGCATCTACCTCGTCCAGTATATTCGCGAAGTCGATATCCTGATCGTCTTCGATGCCGTCGACTACGCTTTGCCGCCGGGCACCATGAAGTTGGTCGAAGGCGATGAGGTTCCAAAATTCCTCGGCGCCCGCAAGGTGTCCTTGCATCAGACCGGGTTCCAGGAAGTCCTGGCGATGGCAGAGATGCTGGGCGACTATCCAGACCACCTGCTTTTAATCGGCGTCCAGCCCGTCGAGCTGGAAGATTATGGCGGCAGCCTCCGCGCCGAGGTCAAGGCGCAGATTGAACCGGCCATCGAGCACGCCCTCGCCTATCTTGCAAAGCACGGCATCGCATCCAGCAAGCGCCAGACTCCCCTCGCCGACCACGAAACCATCGCGTCGAGCGAAATGGTTCTCAATCGCTACGAGGGCGAACGCCCCGACGAAACCTCAGCCTTGCGGACCGGCGATGCGCGCGTCGTCAACAGCGGCGCATGGCAGGGGCCAGAAGATTTCGAAGCCGAGATGCAGGCCCTCGTTAATTCCGGTCAGGGAAATTCGTGATGTGCGTCGGCATCCCCATGCAGGTCATCGAGGCAGACTTTGGCGTCGCCCGCTGCCGCGCACGCGACGGCGAGCATACCATCGATACGGCGCTTGTCGGGACGCCGGAGCCCGGCACCTGGCTGATGGTGTTTTTAGGAGCCGCTCGCGAAGTCATCTCGGAAGAAACGGCAAGGCAGACAGCTGACGCGCTCGAAGCCCTGCAGATGGTGGCGCGCGGCGAAACGAACTTCGAGCACCTGTTCGCGGATCTGATCGACCGCGAGCCCGAACTCCCCGAACACCTCCGACCATCAACAAAAAGCAACCAGTAAACCAAGGGAAAACCGCAAAATGTTTTCACCTCTTTTGCAATCCATCATCAAGCGCCACGGCTATGACGTCGTCGGCCACGAAGACCTTGAGGACTACACGCGCGAGCGCCAATACGTCGTGCTGTTTTTCGCCGGCGACGCCGAGCGCTTGGGCGAAAGCAACGACGTCGCTGTCGTGCTGCCCGAACTGCACAACGCCTTCCAGAATATCTTCACGCCCGTCGTCGTTGCCCGCGAAAGCGAGCGCGAACTGCAGCGCAAATACCGCTTCAACGCTTTTCCCTCGCTCGTCTTCCTGCGTCGCGGCGAATACCTGGGCACCATCCAGCGCATTCAGGACTGGGTCGATTACATCCGCGATATCCGCGAGATCTTAAGCTCGGAAGCAACCGAGCCGCCTCCCTTCAAATTCCCCGAGGGCTGCGCCGTCAGCACCCCGCAGTCGCCCCGCGCCAACTGAGTAGTTGAGGACCAAAAAATGAGCCAGACACCGCAGATGTTCACAGGTCCGGGCAGCCAGCCGGCCGACGAAGATGGCGCTGAGCTTTCCTACATGCCGATGCCGTCCGAGATGATGACGTTCTCCGCACAGCACCTGCCGGAGAAGGAGGATATCGAAGGCCTCGATCAGGGCATCGCCGCTTTGGATGGCGTCCTCAGCGCACTTGAGAGATATAACAAGGACGCCCCTGCCGAAATCGTCGACCTCTCAGACTTGAGTGCCGAGAACCTCGAGCTGATCAATCAAGTGCTCGGCGAAGGCGAAGTCTCCGTCGTCGCCGGGACCACCGTTCAGGCCCAGGAAGCCGTGCTGGCCGGCGTCTGGCGCGTCCGCGTCACAGACAATTCGGGCAGCTTGTTGCGCGATTTGATCGAAGTCGCCGCCTTCTCGGCGACGGTCAAGAAGGCCGCCTTCGTTGGTGCCAGTGATCAAATCGACATCCCTGCAGAATTCGCCCCCAACGTCTTCAACGCCCCGCCGCTGCTGCCGGAAATCAACGAGCATATTCCCAAGGCTGTGGCCGGGGCCTTGCCGCACGTCATAAATTTATCCCTGCTGCCGCACACCCCGGAAGACCTCGAGTGTCTGAACGATTTGCTCGGCCGCGGCGATATCACAATCCTGTCTCGCGGTTACGGCAACTGCCGCATCACCTCGACGCAAACCAAAAACGTTTGGTGGGTGCAGTTCTATAACTCGCAGGACGCGATGATCCTCAACTCGATTGAGATCACGGCGATGCCGGAAGTCGCAATCGCCGCTCCTGAAGACATCTCCGATTCTGCCGAACGCTTACGTGAAATTCTCGAGGTCTACCGATGAACGAGTCGTTCTTTGCCGGGTCGTTTGGCGGAGATGCAGGCAAGATCGGCCCGACGACCAAGCTTGAATGCAAGATCTGCTGGACTGTCTACGATCCGGCAATCGGCGACGACTATTGGCAGATCCCGGCCGGCACGCCATTCAGCGCGTTGCCCGATCACTGGACCTGCCCCAATTGCGATGGCGCAAAAGACGACTTCATGGTCGTCGACGAGGGCTGATGATGCAAACCGCGGATGAAATGAAAGCACGCCTTGAAGATTGCTTCCGCTCGATTGCGCAAGAGAGGATGGAAGGTGTCCCCATTCTCAATCACGCGATTGATGTTGAAGCGGTCGGCCTGCGCCAATGGCAGGGCAATTGGCTGTGCGTACTGGTGACACCGTGGTTCATGAATGTCATGCTGTTGCCAACAGCCGAAGTTGTGGGCGCGAAGCCCCAAGAAGCCATTCGCGTCGGGACGAAGAAGAGCTTCGCATTCCCCGGTGGCCAGTTTGAATTTATTCGCGGCAGCGAGGATGAGATCGGCGCCTATTGGGCCTGTTCGCTGTTCTCGCCAGTCCTTGAATTCGGCGATCATGAAACCGCGATTGCGACGGCCGCGGCTGCGCTAGAAGCCATCTTCGAGACTGCCGAAGACGCCTCCGCGCAGGAACAGGAAATGGCGATGATCTGGGCCGGTAAGCTCCCCGAAGAGGCCACCGCAGAAGACGCTACGAATGAAACACGCGCGCTTTCGGGCGACGCCGCAGATAACCAAGATGAGGACGCAGCCGTCCTCAGCCGCCGAACGTTTTTGCGCGGCAAGACCAAGGAGGCGCAGGCGTGAACCTCGAAGGCCGCGTCATGATCGATCTGCCGAGCACGGCGGGCGCGCCCGTCAGGGTCGAGTTCGCGCGCCCCGGCGACATCTGCGCCGTCCTGCGCGGCCGGACAGCCGACGAAGCGCTGGCACTCATCCCCGCGGTCTATTCTGTTTGCGCCACGGCTCAAGCCCATGCCGCCGTCATGGCACTCGAGCAAGCCTCAGGAGTTGCCGTTTCGCCGAGGACGCAACACGCCCGCAAAGGCCTGACGGGGATGGAGACGCTGCGCGAGCACTTGCTCCGGATCGCCCTAGATTGGCCAGGCTTTATCGACGAGCCAGCACGCGGCGCCGACGTTCGCTCTGCAATGGCGCTCGTCCCGCGATTAACGCAGGCGCTGTTCGATTGCCCATCGGCCTTCTCGCTTGGACGGGAGGCCCGCCCAGATCGGATCGAAGCGCAAAACATCATCAAAAAAGCCGAAGACCTGCTCGTCGCTGAAGTCTTTGCCGAACCGCTCGAAGACTGGCTCAGACGCGCCGCAGCCGGAGAGCTTGCAGCCTGGGCCGATCAAGGCGCGACGGTAGCCGCAAGACTAATCGCAAATGTCATGCAACGAACGTCCGTGCGGTCCCGCGAAGGGTTGCCGCTTGCGCTATCGCCGCCGTTGGCCGATGAGATCAAGGAATGGCTCCGCGAACAGGATCAATCCCGCCTACCGCTCACCAACGCCGCCCAGTTGATCCCCGAGACGACGCTCTATTCTCGCCGCCTAAGCGATCCTGCCGTCTCGGCTCTAAACGGCTCGGAGCTTCAAGCGCGCCTCATCGCCCGGCTCGTCGAACTCGCACGCCTGCCCGGAGAATTGCGCGGCATGATCGCCGAGGAAGATGACCGCGTCGGTCCGCCGCTGCAAAGCGACGGTTTCGGCTGGTCGGCAATCGAGGCCGCCCGCGGATTGTTGATCCATGCCGCCCAACTCCGCGACGGCCCTATCGTCGACTACCGCGTCCTGCCGCCAACGCGCTGGAATTTCGATGCTGAAGGGGTTGCCAAACGCTGCCTCTCCAAACTCGATTTCACGCGCGGCGACGACGACGCAGCGCTCCTGCGGCAGGCCAACCTGATCGTCAACGCCATCGACCCCTGCGTCGGACATGAAGTGAGGGTCCACTGATGCACGAGATGTCCATTTGCGAAAGCATCCTCGATATCATCAAAGAGCAGTCGCGCACGCAGGGCTTCACGCGCGTCGACCGGGTCTGCCTGGAAATCGGCCCTCTGGCCGGCGTCGAAATCGACGCGCTCGAGTTCGGCTTCGATGTCGTCATGCGCAATTCCGTCGCCGAGGGCGCGAAGCTCGAAATCCATCAATCCCCCGCTGAAGCCTGGTGCATGCAGTGCGCCAAGACGGTGCCCATCAAGCAGCGCTTCGATGCTTGCGGCGAATGCGGGTCGTATCAGCTGCAAGTCACCGGCGGCGAAGAACTTCGGATCAAGGAACTGGAGGTCAACTGATGTGTAACGTTTGCGGTTGCAGTCACGGCGAGGTGCGCATCGAAGGCGATCCCGCGGGACAAAAGCAGGACCATGCCCAAAGTCAGGCGCACAGCCATGCGCATGATCATGCGGACCACCATCATCATGACGATCATGGCCATTCTCACGACCACCATCATCACCACGGTGAGGAAGCGCATGACTACGGCGCTGGGCCGGCCGGCGCCTCTGTTCCCGGCATGAGCCAGGCGCGGATGATCAAGCTTGAGCAGGATATCCTGGCCAAGAACAACTCCTACGCGGCCTCCAACCGCCAGTACTTCTCCAACCATAGCATCCTGGCGCTGAACCTCGTTTCAAGCCCCGGCTCCGGCAAGACCACACTACTTGTCCGCACCATTGAAGAGCTCAACGGCAGCCTCGATGCCTATGTCATCGAAGGCGACCAGCAAACTTCCGCCGACGCTGAGCGCATTCGCGCCACCGGAGCGCCAGCCATCCAGGTCAACACAGGCAAGGGCTGCCACCTCGACGGCCACATGGTCGGCCACGCAGTCGAGCACCTGCGCCCGCAAGACGGTGGCGTTCTTTTCATCGAAAACGTCGGCAACCTCGTTTGCCCGGCCTCCTTCGATCTGGGCGAAGCCCATAAGGTCGCCATCCTGTCGGTCACCGAAGGTGAGGACAAACCGCTCAAATATCCCGACATGTTTGCTGCTTCCAACCTCGTCCTGATCAACAAGGTCGACCTGCTGCCGCATCTCGATTTCGACATCGACCAGGCAATTGCCAATGCCCGCAGGGTGAACCCGGCAATCAAGGTGCTCAAGGTTTCCGCCCGCACTGGCGAAGGCATGAAAGCTTGGCTGCAATGGCTGACGGCGGCCCGCACCATGGTTCTGGCCGGTCATCAACTCGCCGCATCCGAATAGGGAGGTTTTTTGCGTCATGTGTCTCGCGATCCCTGCCAAGGTCGTTGAATTGGCTGACGGCGATATGGCGACCGTCGCGCTCGAAGGCATCAAGAAGAAGATCTCGATCGCGCTCTTGGAAGACGTGGTGCCGGGCGACTACGTGCTCGTCCACGTCGGCTATGCCCTGCACAAGGTCAGCCCCGAAGAAGCCGCCCGCACGCTGAAGCTGATGTCGGAAGCCGGCGTCCTGAAAGAGGAACTCGAAGAGATCGCAGGAGAGACGCAATGAAATACGTCGACGAATTCCGCGACCGCGAGCTGGCCGAGAAATTGGCCTCCGCCATCCGCCAGGAAGCCAAGCCCGACCGCAAATACTATTTCATGGAGTTCTGCGGCGGCCACACCCACGCGATCTTCCGTTATGGCGTGCAGGACCTGATGCCAAAAAACGTCGAGTTCGTGCATGGGCCCGGCTGTCCTGTTTGCGTTCTTCCTGTGCGCCGCCTCGACGATGCCGTCGAAATCGCCGAGAAACACAACGCCATCCTTTGCACCTACGGCGACATGATGCGGGTGCCGGGAACCAAGCAGCGTAGCCTCATCCGCGCCAAGGCCGATGGCGCCGATATCCGCATGGTCTACTCGACGACCGATGCACTGAAGATCGCGCGCGACAACCCCGACCGCCAAGTCGTTTTCTTTGCTATCGGCTTCGAGACGACAACGCCGCCGACGGCCGTCGCGATCCGGCTCGCCAAAGCCGGTAGCCTCAAGAATTTCTCCGTCTTCTGCAACCACGTCCTGACGCCATCGGCGATCCAGCACATCCTGCAGTCGCCGGAAGTGCGCGAACTCGGCACCGTCCACATCGACGGGTTTCTCGGGCCATCCCACGTCAGTTCGGTGATCGGCTACGAGCCCTATGAATTCTTCGCCGAAGAATTCCAGAAGCCCGTCGTCATCGCCGGCTTCGAGCCGCTCGATGTCATGCAGTCGACCCATATGTTGATCCGCCAGATCAATGAGGGCCGTCACGAGGTTGAAAACCAGTACGCCCGCGTCGTCACGCGCGAGGGCAACGAAAAAGCCCAAGCCATGGTCGCCGACGTATTGGAGCTTCGCTCCAGTTTCGAATGGCGCGGTCTTGGAACCGTTCCCTATAGCGCGCTGCGCATCCGCGATGAATATGCCGAGTTCGACGCCGAAAAGCGGTTCGAGCTTACCCCGAAAAAATCCCGCGAGGTCAAGTCATGTGAATGCCCGGCAATCCTGCGCGGCGTCAAAAAACCAACCGACTGCAAGCTATTCGGCACGGTCTGCAGGCCAGATAATCCAATGGGCTCCTGCATGGTCTCGTCGGAAGGTGCTTGCGCCGCCTATTACACCTACGGCCGCCAGCGCGCTGCAGCTCCAGCGGAAGAAGCAGCCCGCGAGGGAGAAGCAGCATGAACATGATGGAGACAGGTGGGCGATCAGGTTCCGTCGATATGACCCACGGCGGCGGCGGCCGCGCCATGGCTTCCCTCATCAGCGATCTGTTCCAGCGCCACCTGGCCAACGATCTTTTGAGCCAAGGCCACGATGCGACACGCTTTGAAGTACCGGCGGGCCGCCTCGTCATGTCGACCGACGGTCACGTGATTTCGCCGCTCTTCTTCCCCGGCGGCGACATCGGTTCACTTGCCGTCCACGGCACGCTCAACGACGTCGCGATGGCAGGTGCCCGCCCGCTTTATCTGACGGCAGGGTTCATCCTCGAAGAAGGCTTCCCGCTTCGCGACCTCGAACGCATCGTCATGTCGATGGCCGAGGCCTGCCGCGCAGCCGGCGTTCCGATCGTCACCGGCGATACCAAGGTCGTCGAAAAAGGCAAAGGCGACGGCGTCTTCATCACCACGACCGGCCTAGGCGTGGTTCCCGACGGCGTCGATATCTCCGGCGACAAAGCGCGTCCCGGCCACGCGATTATCGTCTCCGGCACGATAGGCGATCACGGCGTCGCCATCCTGTCGAAGCGCGAGAACCTGGAATTCGAAACCGAGATCCGCTCCGATTCAGCCGCACTGCACGGATTGGTCGCCGGTATGATCGATGCCGTGCCCACCATCGCCGTCCTGCGCGATCCAACCCGCGGCGGGCTGGCTGCGACGCTGAACGAGATCGCTCAGCAGTCAAAGGCCGGCATGGTTCTCGACGAAGCCGCCATTCCGATGAAGCCCGATGTCGCCGCAGCTTGCGAACTCCTCGGCCTCGACCCGCTCTACGTCGCCAACGAAGGCAAGCTGATCTGCATCTGCGCGGCAGACGAGGCCGACCGGCTGCTTGCCGTGATGCGCGCCCATCCGCTCGGAAAGGACGCCGCCGTCGTCGGCCAGGTCGTCGAGGATACAGCCGCGATGGTGCAGATGAAAACCGGCTTCGGCGGCGGCCGCATCGTTGATTGGCTCGCTGGAGAGCAGTTGCCAAGGATTTGTTGAGCCATGCGCATTCTTTTGCTGTGCCACGCCTTCAACTCCCTGACCCAACGGGTGTTCTTGGAACTACGCGCACGCGGCCATGACGTCTCGGTTGAATTCGACATCAACGACGAAGTGACAACCGAAGCCGTCGCGTTGTTCGAGCCGGATCTGATCGTCGCACCGTTTTTGAAGCGCGCAATCCCACGCAATGTGTGGGAACGCCACATATGTCTGATCGTCCATCCCGGACCGGTCGGCGATCGCGGTCCGGCGGCCCTCGATTGGGCGGTGCTCGATGGCGAGAAAGAGTGGGGCGTGACCGTACTGCAGGCCGAAGACGAGATGGACGCCGGCCCGGTTTGGGCCCATCGCAGTTTCACCATGCGCCAGGCGACAAAGTCGAGCCTCTACCGAAATGAAGTCACAGAGGCAGCGACATCGGCCGTGCTTGAAGCTGTCGAGAAATTTTCCAGCGGGACATTCCGGCCGCGCCCGTTGCAGGATTTTTCGGGCATCTCGCCATGCTGTCGCGGTTGCGTTCGGCAGGCTGATCGCGCCATAGCTTGGCGGCGCGATCACACCGAAACCATTCTTCGCAAAATTGCCTCGGCCGACGGCGTGCCGGGCTGCAAAGATGAGCTATTCGGTTCGCAAGTCTTTCTCTATGACGCCCACCGCGCTGACGATCTCCCCGCAGCAGAACCCGGCTCAGTCATCGCCCGCTCTGGCCCGGCAATCGCCCGCGCCACCTTGGACGGTGCCGTCTGGATCGGCCGCGCACGTCTTGCCGGTAACAAGAAGGCGATCAAGCTCCCTGTCACGATGCTGTTCGCCGACGCTGCTGCGGCGCTACCCGAAACCATTGGTTATCGCGAGATCTGTTACGAAGAAGAAGCGGGCGTCGGCTTCCTGCACTTCCCATTCTGTAACGGCGCCATGGGAACACGGGCCTGTGAGCAGCTTCTGGCCGCCTACCGGCAAGCGCTCGCACGACCCACCAAGGTTCTCGTCCTGATGGGCGGAAAAGATTTCTGGTCGAACGGTCTCGACCTCAATCTGATCGAGGCAAGCCCCAGCCCGGCGGATGAATCCTGGCGCAACATCAACGCCATCGATGACCTGTGCGAAGCCATCGTCTGTACGACCGGCAAGCTCGTCATTTCTGCCATCTGCGGCAACGCCGGAGCCGGCGGCGTCTTCCTCGCGCGCGCAGCCGATGAAGTCTGGATGCGCAACGGCGCCATCCTCAACCCGCACTACAAGGACATGGGCAATCTCTATGGTTCCGAACTGTGGACCTATCTGTTGCCGCGCCATGCCGGACCTGCGAACGCGCAGAAGATCACCCAGGCACGATTGCCGATGGGCGCTGACGAAGCCCGATCGCTCGGTCTTGCCAACGACGTGATCGACGTCTCTCGTGCAAACTTTTTCGCAATCGTGAAAGAGCAGGCGCTGGCACTCGCCGATGATAAGAACCTCGAAGACCGCCTCAAGGAAAAAGCTGCGATCCGCGCTCGCGACGAGGCAGCCAAACCCTTAAGCCTATACCGAGCCGAGGAACTGCGCCGCATGAAGCGTAACTTCTTTGGCTTCGACCCCAGCTATCACATCGCCCGATCCAATTTTGTTTTCAAAATTCCCAAATCCAGAACTCCCGTGACGATAGCCCGGCATCGCGATAAGAGGTGCGCGACCAAACCGGTCGAGGAAGCAGAAGCATGACCGATCTCCCCACAGTGCTCGTTGTCGATGACGAGATCCGTTCACTGGAGGCGCTTGAGCGCATCCTCAACGACGACTTCGACATCAAGACCGCCGCAACCATCGCCGAAGCCGAGAAAATCCTCGAAGAGGAATGGGTGCAGGTGATCTTGTGCGACCAGCGCATGCCTGATCAATCCGGCGTCGAGTTCTTAAAAAACGTCCGCACGCGATGGCCGGACGTCGTCCGTATGATCATCTCCGGCTACACCGACGCGCACGATATTATCGACGGTGTCAACGACGCGGGTATCTACCAGTACATCACCAAGCCCTGGCAGCCGGACCGCTTGATCCTCACCCTGCAGAACGCCACGCGGCTCTATGCGCTGCAGCGTGAAAACGAGCTCTTGGCAATCGAACTCAAGATGTCGCCATCGGGAGCCAAGAAGCTGGTGGCCGATCGCCGCCAATCGCTGCGCAAGAACTACGACTTCGACGACGGCATTATTCGCGCCGAAGATAGCCCCATGAACGCGGTCTGCGAAACGCTCCGCCAGGCCGCACCTTATGACGTTCCCGTTTTGCTGACAGGAGCGTCCGGCACCGGTAAGGAACTCGCCGCCCGCGCTTTGCATTATGGCTCGCTGCGCTGGAATAAGCCGTTCGTCGTCGAAAACTGCGGCGCGCTCCCCGACGAACTCCTCGAAAGCGAATTGTTCGGCCACCGCCGCGGCGCCTTCACCGGTGCCGTCGAGAACCATGTCGGCCTATTCGAGCGCGCCAACGGCGGCACCGTCTTCCTCGACGAAATCGGAGAGGTCTCCCCCGCCTTCCAGGTCAAGCTCCTGCGCGTCTTGCAGGAAGGCGAAGTCCGCCCGGTCGGCAGCGGCCAGACGCGCGCCGTCGATGTCCGCGTCATCGCCGCGACCAACCGCGATCTTGAGGAAGAAGTCCGCGCCGGACGCTTCCGGGCGGATCTTTACTACCGTCTTGCCGGGATGGTCATCCGCCTGCCGGCGCTGAAAGACCGGCGCGGCGATATTCCGATCCTGGCGCGCATTCTCCTCAAGCAGACGATGGCCAAGCTCGGCAAGGCGGTTCCCGGCCTTTCCGGCGAGGCGATAACCTGCTTGCAAAACTATTCCTGGCCCGGCAATGTCCGCGAGTTGCAAAACGAAATCCAGCACATGCTGGTAATCAGCCAGGAGAGCCGAGAGCTCGGCGCTGACCTTCTGTCCCGCCATATCCTGCGGGCGACGCCGACCGAGCACGAGGACGATGATATCGAGGCTATCGCCGAACTCGACGGGACGCTGAAAGACCGTATCAATATCCTCGAAGCCCGGATTATTAAGGAAACCCTGATCCGGCATCGCTGGAATAAGTCGAAGGCGGCACGCGAGTTGGGCTTGTCACGCGTCGGTTTGCGCAGCAAGCTGGAGCGCTACGGTCTTGAAAACGTCAAGCCTTTGCCAACCCGCAAGGCCGCTAATTCTTGATTGAAAAGTGATGTCACCACAGCTCGACAAGGACACTTTCCAGCAATTGCCGCGAACTGGCTCTCAACGCTCACCGATGCCGGAAGGCAGCGAGACGGCGTGGATTGAAGTCATCCAGAAAATGGATGACGTCTATTCCGAGCTGGTTCAGTCGCAGACACAAGTCGAGATCCAGAACGCCCGCCTCGAAGAGACCCAGGCCTTCATCGGATCGGTGTTGGCGGCGATGACCGACGTGCTGATCGTCTGCGATCCCGAATGCCGGATTCAGCGCGTCAATCGCGCGCTCGAAGAACTGACGGGACTGCGTGAAAACGAACTGGTGGGCACGCATCTTTCCGAAATCTTTGCGCAAGACTGCCACGCCGACATCACCGAGTTGAAGGCCCGCGTTCGCAACGTCGGCCAGATCAACGATTGCGAGCTGGCGCTGGCCGGTTCCGACGGACAGCCCGCCCCACTGGCAATGAACTGTGCGATCCGCCGCGACCATCGCGGCCGCATTGTCGGGATGGTCCTCGTTGGCCGTCCGATCGGAGAATTGCGCAAGGCCTACCGCGAGCTGGACGAGGCCCATCACCGTCTGACGCAGACGCAGCAGCAACTCGTCGTCTCCGAAAAGATGGCAGCGCTTGGCCGGCTTGTTGCCGGCGTCGCCCATGAACTCAACAATCCGATCAGCTTCGTCCTGGGCAACATGCATGCCCTGAAGCGCTATGCGAAATCGATCGGGAAATACCTGGCGGCATGCAAGCCTGGGCATTCCCCCGAAGAGCTCGAAGATTTGCGCAAGGACCTGAAGATCGACCGCATCTTGAAGGATATCGGACCGCTCCTGGAAGGAACGACCGAAGGGGCGGATCGCGTGAGCGATATCGTCCAGGACCTGCGCCGCTTTTCCAGCAACCAGGAAGAACCTGTCGAACAGTTCAACCTCTCCCGTGTCGTGCGCACGTCGGCGGATTGGGTCATCAAGACCGAACGTAACAAGCCGCAGGTCGCCTTCGATATGCCCGAGCGCCAGGACGTGTTCGGCCGCAAAGGCCAGCTGCATCAGGTGCTCGTCAATCTGATCCAGAATGCCGCCGATGCGCTTGCCGAATGCGACAACCCGCTCATCGAAATCCGCTGCTGGCAGGAGAACGAAGATGTGCTGATCGAAGTCGCTGATAACGGCGCTGGCATTCCACCTGGTAACATCGACAAGATCTTCGAACCGTTCTTCACCACCAAGCCGATCGGCCAGGGCACCGGCCTCGGTCTTTATGTCAGCTACGGCATCGCTCAGAAACAAGGCGGCGATCTTACCGCCAGGCGACGGCCGGGAGGAGGAGCGGTATTCACCTTGAGGATTCCTGCCGATGCGCGCTGAGGTAAAAAGAGCTAACGGCAAACGCAAGCCGCTTAGGCTCGTCTGGTTGCAGTCCGGCGGCTGCGGCGGCTGCACGCTGTCGCTGCTTGGCGCCGAAGGCCCCGATCTTCTGACCGCATTTGCCGCTGCCAACATCGAAGTGCTCTGGCATCCGTCGTTGAGCGAGCTGAGCGGCAAGGGCGTCATCGATCTTCTGCAGTCGATCTGCGACGGCGAAGAGACGCTCGACATCCTGTGCCTCGAAGGTTCCGTCATGCAGGGCCCAAACGGAACCGGCCGCTTTCATATGATGTCGGGATCAGATCGCCCCGTCCGCGACTGGATCAAGGATCTCGCGCTGAAAGCCGAATACGTCGTCGCCGTCGGAAGCTGCGCAGCTTATGGCGGAATTACAGCGGCCGGCTCCAACGAAGTCGAAGCCTGCGGCCTGGCTTATGATGGCGAACGTGCCGGCGGTCTTCTCGGCGGCGATTTCCGCTCGAAATCCGGTCTGCCCGTCATCAACATCGCAGGCTGTCCGATCCACCCCGGCTGGCTGACGGAAGCGCTGCACCAGATCGCATCCGGGCGCTATTCCGAGGCCGATCTCGACGAATGGGAACGACCGCTCGCCTACACCATGCATCTCGTCCATCACGGTTGCTCGCGTAACGAATTCTACGAGTTCAAGGCCAGCGCCGAAGCCCTCTGCGATCTCGGCTGCATGATGGAAAACCTCGGCTGCAAGGGAACGCAGGCCCGCGCTGATTGCAACATCCGCCCCTGGAACGGCAGCGGGTCGTGTATCGATGGCGGCTATCCTTGCATCAACTGCACCGCGCCTGAGTTCGAAGAGCCGGGCCACGCCTTTACGCGAACGCCGAAAATCTCCGGTATCCCAATCGGCTTGCCAACCGACATGCCCAAGGCCTGGTTCGTGGCCTTGGCGTCCCTCTCGAAAGCTGCCACGCCGACGCGCCTGAAGAAGAACGCCGTTGCAGCCCAGCTCACCGTGCCGCCAGCCGACCGAAGAAAGAACCGGACATGAGCCGTCTGATCGTCGGCCCCTTCAACCGCGTCGAAGGAGATGTCGAAGTCAAGCTCGATGTCGCCGATGGCGCCGTGCGCGAAGCCCGCGTCGTTTCCCCGCTTTACCGCGGCTTTGAGCGCATCCTTCTGGGGAAGCCGCCCGACGATGCGCTCGTTTACGCCCCGCGCATCTGCGGCATCTGCTCGGTCTCTCAGTCGGTCGCTGCAGCCCATGCCCTGGCGGCAGCCCAAGAGATCTCGATGCCCGCCAACGGCCGCACGGCGATCAACCTCATCCATGCGACAGAAAACGTCGCCGACCATCTGACGCACTTCTATCTCTTCTTCATGCCGGACTTCGCCCGCGACAGCTATGCCAGCCATTCTTGGTACGCCGATACGCTGGCGCGTTTTCAGGCCCTCAAAGGCTCGGCAAGCCAGGATGTCCTGCCTGCACGCGCTCAGTTCATGCACATGATGGGCATGTTGGCCGGTAAGTGGCCGCATACGCTCGGCATCCGTCCTGGCGGTTCTACGCGTTCGGTGACGGCCAATGAGGTCGCGCGTATGTCGGGCATCCTCGCTGCCTTCCGGCGATTTCTCGAACTCCGGCTCTTCGGCGACGACCTCGAACGCGTCATTGAAATTTCAAACGAAGACGAACTTGCAGCATGGGCCGACGAAAAGCCGGCAGACAGTTCCGACTTCCGCCGCTTCCTGCACATCTCAAAGAGTCTGGAGCTTGAGAAGCTGGGCCAAATCGAGCCGCTGTTCATGAGCTACGGTGCGTATGGCGACGGAACCGATGCCTTCTTCGCGCGCGGCGTCTACGAGGCAGGCGGACATACCCAGCTCGATCATGATGAAATCTGGGAGGATACGAGCAGCGCCTGGTACATCGGCGGCGAAGTCAGGACGGCTCCCTTCGACGGTGCAACGCTCCCCGATCCCGAACAGCAGGACGGTTACACCTGGTGCAAAGCGCCCCGCCTCGGCGGCAAGGTGATCGAGGTCGGCGCACTCGCCCGTCAGACGATCGACCGGCATCCATTGGTCGTCGATCTGGTAAGCCGCGTCGGCAGCAACGTACATGCCCGCGTCGTCGCTCGCCTACTCGAGATTGCGCGCGTCGTCAGCGCGATGGAAGAATGGGTCCGCAGCCTTGAGCCGAATGAGGCATTTTGTTTACACTCGCCGATGCCAGATACGGCCATCGGCATCGGTCTGACCGAAGCAGCGCGCGGGTCGCTTGGTCACTGGCTCAAGGTTGAAGGCGGTAAAATCGCCAATTATCAAATCATTGCGCCAACCACTTGGAATTTTTCGCCCCGCGACGAAGATGGACAGCCCGGAGCATTGGAACAGGCACTCGTCGGTGCACCGGTCCAACCTGGCGAAACCGAGCCAGTGGCTGTCCAGCACATCGTCCGCTCATTTGATCCGTGCCTTGTTTGTACGGTGCATTAGTTAGGCAGTAGGCATCATGGCCGCGCCGTCGCCACAAAGACTTGGTCGCCGCTTCCGCATCACCGGGCTTGTGCAGGGCGTTGGATTTCGTCCGCATGTCTGGCGCATCGCCACGGGACTGGGGCTGGTAGGACATGTCTTGAACGACGGCCAAGGCGTCGAGATCGAAGCCTGGGGCGAAGAGCAAACGCTCGATAACTTTGCCGAGGAGCTAACAAGCAAAGCGCCGCCTCTGTCGCGTATCGACGGCCTCCGTGCAGAAGAAATCCAAGACCAGCCCGGCCAAGACCAGCCAGGCAAGGAGACCTTCGAAATCATCGAAAGCCGGCGCGGTGTCATCGCTACCGGAGTCGTCGCCGATGCCGCCACGTGCCCGGTCTGTCTTGACGATATCCTCGATCCTAAGAACCACCGGCATCGCTACGCCTTCACCAACTGCACGCATTGCGGGCCTCGTCTCTCGATCGTCAAACAAATTCCCTACGACCGGGCGCACACCTCGATGGCGGCCTTTACCATGTGCCCCGCCTGCCGTGCCGAATACGAAGCGCCCGCAGACCGCCGCTTCCATGCGCAGCCCAATGCCTGCCCGGATTGCGGCCCGCGCTTGTGGTTGGAAGATGTGAAGGGTGAAGTGCCCTGCAACGATCCTTGCCTGCAGACCGCCGAGTTGATCCGCGTCGGCGCAATCGTCGCCATCAAAGGCATTGGCGGTTTTCATCTGGCCTGCGACGCAACAAGCGAGTTGGTCGTTGGACAATTGCGAAGTCGCAAGCACCGGCCAACGAAGCCGCTGGCGTTGATGGCACGCGACATCGAAATGGTCCGCCAATTTGCAGACGTGACCGAAACTGAAGCAGCTCTGTTAGAATCTCCAGCCGCCCCGATTGTCCTTCTTAAAGCTCTACCCGACAGCAAGCTGGCCCGCGGAATTGCACCCGGTCAGGATCGGATCGGCTTCATGCTTCCCTATACGCCACTGCATCATTTGTTGATGCGCGCCGTCGATGGGCCGATCGTCTTGACCTCCGGCAATCTGACCGACGAGCCGCAGGCGACCGACAACGAGGAAGCCCGCATGCGCCTCTTATCGATCGCCGACTACTGGCTCACCCATGACCGGGACATCGTCACGCGGCTCGACGACTCGGTGATGCGTCTCGACGTGACGGGGCCAGCCATCCTGCGACGGGCCCGTGGCCTCGCACCCGAACCGTTAAGATTGAACGATGCTTTCAGAGATGCCCCCAATGTTTTAGCCATGGGCGGCGAACTGAAATCGACGTTCTGCCTCCTGCAGAAGGGGCAAGCCATTCTGTCCCAGCATATCGGTGATCTGGAGCACCCGGCTGTCCACGCCGACTATCGCAAATCGCTGGAGTTCTATCGTCATGCCTTCGACTTTCATCCCGACATCATAGCTGTCGACCGGCATCCCAACTACTTCTCGACAGAGTTGGGACAGGCCCTGGCAAACGAGCTTGGCGCCAAGGTCGTCGAGGTACAGCATCACCACGCCCATATGACGGCATGTCTCGCCGACAATGCAATCGCACCGGATGATGACGCGTCCATCGGCATCATCTTTGATGGCTTGGGATTGGGAGATGACGGAACCATCTGGGGCGGCGAGGTTCTCGTCGGCGGCTACCGCAGCTATAAGCGCGTCGCTTACTTCCAACCCGTCGCGTTGCCCGGCGGAGAACTGGCCATGCGCCAGCCTTGGCGCAACGCGGTGGCGCATCTCCATGCAGCCTTCGGAACCGCTTATCCAGGCTTGGTTTCAGGAACCAAGCTGGCAGAAATTCTCGCCGCAAAACAGCTTGAGATTGTTCACAAAGCAATCGAAGGCGGCATCAATTCGCCATTAGCGTCCTCGGCTGGCCGCCTGTTCGATGCCGTCGCTGCCGTTTTGGGAGAATGCTCTGCTGAGCAGACCTTCGAAGGCGAGGCGGCCATGCGGCTGGAGGTCTTAGCCAGGACTTACGCCGGAGAGGAGCGCGGCTATCCTGTCGGAATGACGTTGGGCAGCAATTCTTGCACCCTGACCTGGCCGCCGATGTGGGGTGCACTTCTGTCGGATCTGAAGCGAGGCATGGAAGTCGGACGCGTCGCGGCCCGCTTCCACCAAACGCTTATCGAGACCTGCGTGAGCCTGGCAAAGTCTCTGGCCGCACAGCACAAGCTGTCGCGATGCGTGCTCTCGGGCGGTGTCATGCAAAACCAGGTGCTTTCGGAAGGACTGTTCAAAAGGTTGTCGGATGCCGGTTTGACAGTCCTGACCCACCGTCGTGTGCCGGCCAATGATGGAGGGTTGGCCCTCGGCCAGGCGGTAACCGCGAGCATGTTGGCCCAGGACTGGCGCTGACGCGTCGTGACACGCCTGTGGTATCGGTCGCCTCATAACCTTTGCGCAATACGGGAACAATGAACTAACCCGAGTTCTTCACCCGCTCGTATCCGTGCAGCGCCGCCTCGCGCGCCTTGGCGTGATCGACCAACGGCTGCGGGTAGGTCTTGCCCAACTCGACACCAGCCTCCTTTAGAACCTCTGCAGGCGCTTCGAACGGCGCATGCAGGTGCGCATCGGGAAGCTCTGCGATTTCCGGGCACCACCGCCTGACATACTCGCCATGGGGATCGAATTTCTTGCCCTGCGTCACGGGGTTGAAAATCCGAAAATAGGGAGCCGCATCGGCACCGCTTCCAGCAACCCACTGCCAGCCGGCAACGTTGTTGGCCAGATCCGCATCGACAAGCGTATCCCAGAACCAGGCTTCTCCCTCGCGCCAATGAATACGCAGGTCTTTGATCAGAAAGCTCGCAACGATCATACGCACGCGGTTGTGCATGTAACCGGTCGTCCATAGTTCACGCATTCCAGCATCAACGATCGGATAGCCGGTCTGGCCGCGCTGCCATGCCTTGAGTTCATCACCGCTCTTGACCCATGGGAAAGCATCGAACTCAGAACGCCAATTCTCAGAGGTCATCTTGGGAAAATGATAGATCAGGTGATGTGAGAACTCGCGCCAACCGATCTCGGAAAGAAATTTCGATCCATCCTTGCTGAGCTTGGGCTCGGCATCGGTTGCCAGATTGACGGCAGACCAGATTTGCCGCGGCGAAATTTCCCCGAAATGCAAGTGCGGGGACAGCCTCGAAACATTCGGCAGGTCGGGCCGGTTGCGCAGCTCGCCATAGCCCTCAAGCCCTTGTTCGAGAAACTCTTGCAAACGCTGCTTCGCCCCTTTTTCGCCAGGGCTCCAGTCGTTCTCGAACCCCTTGGCCCAGTTCGGCTTTGTGGGAAGCAAATTCCAGTCCTCAAGCTGATCGCCAAGGCCCTTGCATTTGTCCACGTCAATTTTCGGAGCACGCGAAGGGGCCTCAACTTTGAGCTTCAGGCAAGCGCGCCAGAAGGCCGAGTAGACCTTGTAGGGGTCTCCGCTTTGTGTCTCGATTTCCCAAGGCTCGAACAACAAGTTTCCGTTGAAGCTTTTGACATCCAGTCCGTCGTCGGTCAGCCGGCGCTTGATCGCGGTGTCGCGCTCGATGGCATAAGGCTCGTAGCAGCGGTTCCAGTAAACGCCGTCAGCGCCAACATCTTTGACCACCTTCGGCAAGATTTCTTGCGGATCGCCCCGCATCAGGATGAGGCCACCAAGCGATTTCTCCAGCCTCTTGAGACTGTGATGCACCCACCATCGCGAAGCCGAACCGATCGGCCGACCCTGAGGTGCTTCGGTCTCATCGAGAATATATAGACAAGCGACTTTGCCCTGCTTGGCCGCATGCGCCAGCGCCGGATTGTCGGCAACTCTCAGATCCTGCCGAAACCAAACCAAATTCGTCATGATTGGCTCATGATCTCCTTAAAGTGGTGCGGGCCATCGATGATGTGCCCTGCTTGCCAGCTGCATCAGGCTGCCGACAGCGTCGATATTAATGACTGAGATGTGCCCCGCATGGCGAGCATTGACTGGGCCACAGGCTATCGCTGTCCTGCGATACGATCCATTCGCCATAGGCGGTGTAACAGCTTTGCCCCAGTTAGGTTCCAGGACGGTTCGCACTCTGAACACCAGCTTGACGAGTGGTGACGCGACGTGCAATCTAAGGTTGTGTGACGTTGAGGGGGAAGTGCTGGAAGGACTGTATCCAAATGCGGGGCAGTCCGGAAAACAATAGACTCAGAAATGTGATTTTTCCTGCGGCAGCGTGGATGACTTTTCATGCCAGCTGTCAATAAGATTTTTGCGCTCCATAAGTTGGCGTTTTTGAAATGGACCGGAATAGCTTGGCTAAAAGTAATTGCAAGTATGCGGGCGAAGTTGAGGCGAACTGGCGTGTAGATAGTGAGTTGACAGCCTTGACGTCGACATTAGCCGCGTTGGCTCCAGATTCCATTTTATCCGTAAAGTTTTGGGCCGACCAAGCTTCTGCTGAGTTCAATTATGTCAAGAGCGCATTAGAAATTGATAGTGGCACGCAGGATGTCGAGCCTATTCACGATGATCTAAATGTCAATCAAGAGTTCGCATTGAGGCTGGCATCTGATCGGTCCCCAATTGAAAAGTCTTCTGTAATAATCTCCATAAATTGCAGTGATGAGAATGGTGTTTTTGCGGGTCTGTCAATTAAGCGCGGCGCTTCAAAAACACGCGAATGGAGTGATGTTACTCTATTTTGCGCTCGCCAGGGCGAAGAAATCCGCAAAGCCTTGTTGAATTCAGCAGCAAACTGGAGAGCGTGGGTCGCGAATAAGCGCCTGGCGCAGATTTTACAAGCTTCAACGCGCCCGACGTTTGTCGTCGATGCCAATGCCACCGTACTCTTTTCAAGCGGCTGCGATCCCGACAGTCCAGCAGCCTTGCCTGAAATGACGATCGGGAAAAACAAACAGCTGCGGTTGAAGAACACAAAAGAGACCTGCCGCCTCCTCAAGGTCGTCAGCGACAGTCTGCGTCTGAAAGAGAGACGGGCCTTGCGCATCATCGATGGTCTGGAAGAACGAGAATGGGCCATCATCGTCCGCCCATTGCCGAGCGGTTATGATTTCACGGCTGGTTCGGAAATCCTCCGGTCGCAAATCCATTTCGACGACCTCGCGATCATCAGCATTGAAACAGGCAATCCCATCCAGGTCTCTGCGAATCTGCTGAAAGACTTCTATGATCTGACGGTCTCGGAAGCGGAGTTGGCGGCCGCTGTCGTCAACGGCCTGACGCTGTCAGAATATGCCAAGCAAAAGAAGATCAGCATCGCAACCGCCCGTTGGCATTTGCGCAACGTCCTGCGCGGCACCAGTTCGAAGTCACAAATCGATCTGGTCAGCAAGACTATCGCCACGTTGAGCCATCCGGTGTTTTGAACGCCCACGCTTCGACACACCCTCTCCATACCCCCGCAAGCTGAAACGACGTGCGCTCCCCCGCCGCACAGATCCAGGACCCGCGTCTCGATTCCCTGACCTGACGACTTTTCCAGATGGAGAACCTCTGCCTGTTTGTACGCAGGGGTACACTTTGGCTGTTGGAAAAGAAATCAAAGCCAGCTTCGGAATAGAGTTTCTGTTTCAGTTGGGCAACAGAAAGGGCATTTCGAAATGAATCGGCGTCTATCAAATGCTTTTCTTCCAATTGCCCATCCAGGTGGATGGTGCGAACGGCGTAGGGCTTTGTTAACCAATTACGGACCCTGAAAATCAGGGCGAAATATGTGGTCGAGGCGTAATTTTACGCTTTGGCGGGGTAACGAAAACAGGGGAGTATTTAAGCGTAGTGAGCGGGTGTTTTGGTGGGAAATTCGGCTTGTGGTTAGTGTTTGGTAATTGTCGACTCGCTGCGCTTGTAAATCAAACAGCTCATATCCCTAAAAGAGATCATCGAAAAAGGTCTTTCTAATTAGAAAGTGTTTTTCGGCGACCTGAATTCGTGCCGGCTGAATTCAGTCGGCTATCAAAGTGCGTCAATTTGCATGATCAAAAAGCGCATTGACGAGTAAATCTACGGAGACAGTCATGGCCACAATTCGCGGCGACAACGGCAACAACGTCCTTCGGGGTACGGAATCGATCGATAAACTGCTAGGGCTCGGCGGAAACGACCGGCTTCTCGGTCGTGGCGGCAACGATACGTTGATCGGCGGCTCTGGAAACGACGTCATTTTCGGACTGCTTGGCAACGATCTGCTTCGCGGCGGAACCGGCAACGACCTCCTGCGCGGCGGCGACGGCAATGACACCCTGCGCGGCGAAGATGGCAGCGACCGGATTTTCGGCGACGACGGCAATGACCGCGTCTTCGGCGGCGACGGCCGTGACCGCATCGTCGGCGGCGACGGCGTAGACGTCTTGCGCGGCCAGGACGGCGTTGACATCATGAGCGGTGGCGACGGTCTCGACCGTCTCGAGGGCGGCAACGATACCGACCGCCTGTCCGGCAACGACGGCAATGACCGCCTCTTCGGCCAACAAGGCGACGATATCCTGATCGGCGGCGCCGGCAACGACTTGATCGACGGCGGCGCCGGCGACGCCGACCGCGCCATCTACTCCGGCAACCTCGCCGACTACACCATCACCGAAACGGCGAACGGCTTCATTATCGACGGCCCCGATGGCACGGACACCGTAACCGGCGTCGAATTCTTCACCTTTGCCGATGGCACGGTTTCCGCAGCAGACCTGACCAACGAGGCTCCGGTCGCAGTCGACGATACGCTGACCGTCGGCGAAGGCGACGGCGCAACCATGAGCGACGTGCTCGCCAACGACACCGATGCTGACGGCGACACGCTCACCGTCGTTGAAGTCGAAGGCAGCGCCAGCAACGTCGGCATGACCATCACGTTGGCTTCCGGCGCAACCGTCCTCATCAGCTCCGACGGTACGGCGACGTTCAACCCGAATGGCGGCTACGAATCCCTCAATGACGGCGAAACCGCAACGGAAACCATCAGCTACACCGTGTCCGACGGCACCGACACGGCCACCGCCAGCTTCACGGTCACCATCACCGGCGTCACCGGCAACAACCCACCCGTCGTCACCGGCGTTGAGATCGATGCCATCGAAGGCGGCGACGCTGTAGTCGACGACGAAACAAAGCTCAATGCACTGACCGAAGACGCCGTGGTTACCGACGTCGAAGGCAACTGGGACGGCGGCTCGATCCAAGTTTCGATCGAAAGTGGAAGGTTCTTCGGTGTCGACGGTGACGGTAACCCAGCCACCGGTGCCGGAGGCGAAGACGAAGCAAATGGACTCAATGATAACGTTGACTTCGACAACCCAACGCCAGCTGCAGGCACTGTCGCGTTCACGATAGCCAGCAACTCGATAATCGCGACGCCGAATGGCGGAACACCGGTCATCATTGGCACTTTTGTCAACGATGGTGAAGACAACCTCGTCGACAACTCGGGAATGACGCCAGCAGACGGCGATGCAGTGACCACGGGATTCACCATCACGCTGAACGCGAATGCAACCACAGATATCGTCAACAAACTGATCACTCAGATTCGCGTTGAAGATGCAGTATCTGATGACGACGGTACTTCTGTTCTCAACCAAGGCGAAGTCACGGTCACGATCACCGACGGCGCCGGCGGCAGCACCAGCTTCACCCGCCTCCTCGACAGTGACGGCGAAACCGTCTTCGCCAATCTAGACGATGACCGTGAAGTCGAACTCACGGCTGCTACGAGCGGTAATTTGACGATTGATGACGGTGTAGGCGCTGACTTCACAGACGCGACCGACGCCGGCGGACTCGTCGTCGACGGCGCAGCCTTGACATTCACCTCCGACAACGCCGGAGATGCGATCAGCGTTGCCGACACGTTCACGGTTGTGTCCGGTCAGCTCATCTCTGGCGTAACGATCATCGGCACCGTCACTGGCGAAGGAACCAACTCAGTCACGGTCACGTTCAACTCGGATGCTGATCTGGATGACGTACGCACCGTCATGCAGGAAGCCACCATCGACACGACGACGGACCTCGGCGATCACAACGTCACGGTCTCGATCGTCGACACCGAAGGCCGGACGGCCGATGAGGAAGTCACCCTCAGCATCGTCAACGACTTCACCGACATCACGCTACAAAACCTACTCGATGCCACGACAGGTTCACCGATTACAATTGATGGCAATCGCACAATCTCTATCAACGCATCGGTGGGCACAGGATCACCCGTCGATTTGGCTGATAAGGTTGCGGATGGTTCGGTCATCATCTCCGGCGGGCCGCACGTCATTCGCCTGGAAACAGACGGGACGCCAGGAAGGGACATTTCCGGCCTCAGCGGATTGTCGGAACTTGGCAACCATAGTTTTGAGAACGTTGCTGTTGCTTTGACTGTTGCTGCAGCCGAAGTTTCAGGCGTAGACGCAATGGGCGTCGGCGCTCTTACCATCACTGGGCTACGTGACAAACTCGATGCTGACCTTAGCGGCGTAGTCACAGGTGCGGCAGCGATGGTCGTAACAACTGCCACTGCAACACTTGCAACAACCGGCGGCACTGACGATGTGACCTTCACGGGAGACTTCGGCGGAGTAGCGGTGACTGTGACTGGCGGAGGCGACTTGGCCGTTAGTGCCGCAATCGCAGACGGTGCGACCGTCGATCATACTGGCGGTGCGCCGATCATCGTCACTGGTTTCGACGGTGCTGATGACTACGATATCAGCATGATCACTTCGAATGGCTCCGTCTTAGTTGAATTCAACAGCGATGTCACTCTTGACGAAGACGCCAATCTTGCAACGCCGGATCTCGCAGCGACTGTCGGTGTCGGAGCAACGCTAACGCTCTCGTCTGATCAAGCGACGGCTGTAGCCACGGCTACTGGATCGATCATGGGTGACGACACTACCGCTCCAGGTCAGACTGGTGGGTCGATCGATGTTACGGATCTCAAAGATCAGGCCAATCTTACGGCTTTGACGGCCGGCGCTGGCAGCGTTGGCAGCAACGCAGGAACAGTCTCGGCAACGATCGATGCCGACCTGACGCTGACGAATGGTACTCTGCTCGGTGATGCCGAATTGACTGTTCTAAGCGGTGCTACGTTGACCAGCGACGATGACGTGGTATCGGGCAGGATGGTCGATGGATCAGGAAACGTAGCGGTCACCAATCTTGGCGCAAACGTTTTGGATCCTGATTTCAGCGACATTGCTGTCACCGGAACCAAATCAGCCACTGCATCGACAAGCCCAGTTGGCGCCGCGACTACTGTTGCGCTGGATAACACATCTGATCTTGGAGACTTCGACGTCACCGTTGAAGCTGGCGTAACTTTGACAGCGGCAGTGGACGTATTGAACGGTCTTACCGTTACAGGTGAGGTTGGAATTGAAAATGCGCCGCCTAGCAGCAATGATCTGAACGGCGGCTCCGTCGTAATCGAGGATATCGGCAGCGCGGTAGGTGCGAATCCAGTGCTCGATTTGTTCGATTTGTCGGGCATCATGCCAGGTGCTGCAGGCACGGGACCTGCGGTCGCTGGCACGGTTGTGGCCGAAGTCGATGCCTCAATTGATCTAGACCCGGCGACAAACTTGGGCGTTGCGGATGTCTCGTTGACAGACGACGTCATTCTCGGCCTCTCGGTCGCGCAGGCCGATGGACGTAGCGTCACCCCTGTGAATGACGGGGATGGAACGGTAAACGTCAACCTCGATGGTGCGACTTCGGAAGATCTATCAGGTATCGCCGTCGATACGATAGGGAATGATGTTGACGACCTAAACGGCAACGTTTCCGCCAGCATCGACCTGTCGAATGTCGATCTGGGCGGGATGTCTGACATCCTTGCCAATGATGGTGACGAGGATACGCAGACTGACATTGTTGTCACTATGACGGCATTGCAAGCTGACAGTATTGGCGGCGAAGTCCTGACCAATGATGCCGCGGCAAATACTGTACCGCTTGATGCCGACACGGTCAGCGTCGTTGTTACTGCCGTGACAGGTGCGGCGGCCGGCGTTAGCTACCAGGGTTCACAAGGCGATGACACCCTGGCTGGCACTAACGATGACGACGTCATCCTTGGAGGTGCTGGCGATGACACAATCTCTGGCGGTGACGGCAATGACACACTTGATGGAGGTGCAGGAACCAACATCCTTACGGGTGGTTCTGGTGATGATACTTTTGTATTCACCCAGTTTGATATCTTGGACGCATCAGACGACCCAGCAGTGGTAAGCAACACGTCAAACACGGCAAACACGGGTGTCAATGATCCAACCGAAACGGCTTCAGATATCGGTACAGGAAACCGCGATATTATCACTGATATGATTGACGCTGGTATCGCCGGAGGCGACACGATCGATCTTACGGCGTTCCGGACGGACGGTACCAGCGCTACTGGGCTCGATTTCGTGGGTACCGATAGCTTTGGGGACAATGGAGCGCCCACGACGGGTGAAGTCCGCTACACTATCAGCGGTTCTGATGCGATCGTCGAGGTCGACGTTGATGGAGACGGCGCAACCGACTTCCAAATCGAAGTCCAGAACGTCACGTCTCTGACCGACTCTGACTTCGACCTCTAATCCCAACACCCCCACTCCGGGCCGGCGCATCGTCGTCGGCCTGGAGTTCTCCTAATCCAATTCCAGATCACGAAATCCCGAAACCGCAGCACACACCCCGAGTTTGCCCACTCGAAGCGGTTTCGGACAGTGCCGGCGCAAGTCCCCCATCTGGAACGCTTGTGCCGGCTTTCGCCGCCAATCCCCTTATCCCGCGAATGATGGAGATTGCCGACGATGCCGCATCTCAAAAGCGGACATCACCGCAACGCCGAAGACTTGTTTAAACGAGCCGGCCTGCCGTCCGACCCGAGGCATAGACCGAATGCCCCGCCGCCTGCCGCCGCCCGCACGCCGTTTTCAGGGCCACCTCGGACGGAGGCCTGATCGCTATGTCCGCCCGCAAGCAACCCTCCCTCTACGCCATCTTCCGCGAAGACGATCCCGCGACAAGAACCTTTGCCTGGGTGGTCTCGATCCAGCGACGCGGCAAGATTTGGCGCCGCCATTTCGCCGACCAAAGCTATGGCGGCAAGGACAAGGCGCTCGAAGCCGCCCGAGAATTCCGCGACAAGCTCGCCGCCGACCATCCGCCCATGAGCCGGGCCGAATACGCCGACCGCCCGCGAAAGAACAATCGCTCCGGCACGACGGGCGTCATCCGCCGCGAAATCAAAAGCAGCAAAGACGACGAACGCAAACGCGCCTACTGGACGGCCTACTGGCCCGGCGAAAAACCTGGAGAACGCAGCTCGCTGTCGTTTTCCGTCGCCAAACACGGCGAGGAAGGCGCAAGGAGATTGGCAAGGCGCGCCCGCCGCCGGGCCTTGATCGAGCTTGAAGGCTCATACGTCAATTCTCGCGAACTGCGTCGTTGGATCGAAGCCAACGATCGCGACGATGAAGACCTTGGAAAGCACGTCGATTCGAACTAGCCGGCGGAGAAGACAAGCCCACCCGTCGATCATGAGAGCCCGATTCGGTCGGACAAGCTTCTGACTGGATAGCGCGTCACCACCATGCCGCCGATTGGGTCTTCATCAATTCCCGATCGATCAGACGCAAGCGTCGGCGCGTTGCTCTTGCTCGAATCTGCACGATTTTTGGAACCTCTGCCTGGAGGGCGCAGTTACCTCCTCAACCGCACGACGATGACGTCAACCCATGCACGTCAACGCTGCCAAGTGACACTTGTCAGCGAGCGATCGAGCTCGCCGTTGTCGCTGCGGATAATAACCTCAACGAAACATAACAACGGAGAGGACACATGAGGAGTATGTTGACCACCATCGCCGCCGCTGCATTGATTGCGAGTGCGGCTTCTCTTGCACATTCGGAAGAGGCGACCAACGCTCAGAAAAAGGGTGCTGAGCATGGCGGGACCATGACCAAGGAAATGGGCAAAGCCGTCCCTAAGATGACCAGCGATGAGGACCCTAAGAAGGAAAGCAAAGCTGGTAGCTCGGAAATTTACACCAAGAAGGTTGGTGAGGCCGTTCCAACGATGACGGCTCCAGAAGACAAGTCTGGCGAAGAAACCAAGAAGCAATAACGCCAAACAAAGCCTATCGAACTCGGCGCCGGTGGTTGTAAAACCGCCGGCGCATTTTTGTACTGCAGCCGCTGATTTGCACCGCCAACACGCGTTTATTCGCCAAAACGGCGCGAACGCCTGAGAAAAAGTCGCCTTGCGCCGCACCTCGCACTGCAATAAACCGCGCGGGACCCGCGCCTATCTGCCCCGACGCACCCCCTTGCGTATCTCCCCGCTGCCCTGTGATACTGCCGGTCCACCGGCAAGAAACCTGCCGCATCGCAGCCGAGCGAGCCCCCAAATCAAAACGGAGAGAACGCCGCCATGGCCATGATCGCCCTCAACTATGGAGAAAACCCGCAACAGCAGGGTTTCGTCACCGCCGATGCCGGCAGCCAGGACCCGCTGGCGATCACCAAGTTTACTCTACCCGACGGATCGCCGGCTCTCAGCGATGCAGCCTCGATGAGCTGGTCGACCCTGAAGGAATTCGACAACTCGCTTGAGGCTATCACGCGCATCGCCGCTGCCTTCGAAACGAACGTCGGCAAGGTCCCCAAGATCGCCGTCCTCACGAGCCGAGGAACGCCGTTTTCGGCCGTCGCAGGCAATTCCGACAGCGTCATCAAGCTGGCAATCGAGAACGAATTCCGCTCAGCCTTCGGCGCCTTCCTCGTCACAAACGTCGAACTAACCGAGCAGACGGCCTACAAGGTGCGCCAGTGGATGGGTGAAAAGCGCCCCTTCCTCGGCATTGCCGCCCCCGTCGTCGAGGCGGGCGCGATACCTTACTTCGAACGCAAGGCGCGCAAATGCCACTTGCTGGCGAACCCGGCTCTGTCCAATCTTGGCCGGCATAGCCTGAGGCAGGAAATTCTCGCCCACGCCATCCGCGGCGCAACGGTCTCCCAGCAGCCGAACCCCTACGTTGCAAAATTCCCCGACGATTGGGATGAATCGCTCAAAAGCGATATGAGCCTCGCCTGGGGTATCTGTGCGGCGAGCCCGTCAAGCTGCATCACTGTCGTCAAGGATAAGCAGCTGATCGCCAACGCTGCGGGCCATGTGCAACTCGTCACGGCAACAGAGCATGCCGTCTTGCACGCAAAACTCACCCAGCGCACACCATTGATGAACGGCGCAGCGGTTTGCTCGGATTCGTTCTTCTCGTTCGCCGATGCGGTCGATCATCTCGCGCGCCACAAGGTCAAGGCGATCTTCGCGCCGTCTGGCTCCGTCAATGACGAGGAAGTCCGCACGCACGCCGAGGAATTCAACGTCAAGTTCCACACCGTTCCTGCAAAAGAGGGCCGCATCTTCTATGGCCACTGACGTCGCATCGCCGACGGCTGCAAACTCAAGACCGACAAGGTGACTCGCCCGGTGAACAACGATTCAGCGCGCGAGGACGACGAATCTGAAACCCAGGTGCCGCCAGGCAGGCTCTTTCTGCGTGGCATGCGCCTCGCGTTTTCGACGCCGGGTCTCATATTGCTAGCCAGTTCGGCAGGCTTCGGCGCCCTGGCGAAAGACGCCGGGATGACGATGTTCGGATCCGTCTTCATGATGGCCGTGCTCTTCGCGCTGCCGGCCCAAGTCGTCCTGCTCGATACGATGGCGCGTGGCGGTTCGCTGATCGCCGGCGCGATTGCCGTCGGCTTCACCGGCATCCGCTTGTTGCCGATGTCGCTGACGATCATGCCGTGGCTCAAGGATCCACATTCCCGCGATTGGCAGCGGCTCATCGCCGTTCATTACGTCGCCATTACCGCCTGGCTTGAAGGCATCAAGCTCCTTCCGAATTTGCCCGAACGCCAGAGGGTCACGACGTTTCTCGGCATCGGCACCGGTATGTGGGTGACGACCTTGATCGGCTCCGCATTTGGCTTTGCCGCTGCGGCGGCAGTCCCGCCGATGATCGCCGCGACACTCCTTTTCCTGACGCCGATCTATTTCATTTTGTCTCTTCTGGCGGCCGCCCGCCAGGCGATGGATCATTTGGCGATTGTGATCGGCGCTGTGATGGGACCCATTTTCTATCTCTTTTTCCCAGGTGCGGATCTTGTTCTGACAGGCGTCATCGGCGGCACGCTGGCCTATTTCGCTGGCCGGAAAATCGAAGCCATCGGCAAAGAGGATGACGAGTGATGGAAGACAGCATTCTCGGCACGTCTTATGGACTTCTGATCGTTTTGATCATGGCGCTCGTTGCCCATGAGCCGTTCCGCTGGGCGGGAATATACATCGGCCGTGGCATCGCTGCCGACAGCCAGTTCTTCGTTTGGGTGCGCTCGGTGGCGACGGCGCTTGTGGCCGGGCTGGTAACGAGGCTGGTTCTTTTTCCAGCCGGCGCATTGGAAGGCGTGCCGGTCGCAATCCGTTGTCTTGCGCTGGGCGTCGGGATCGGCGTCTATTTTGTGTGCGGCAAGCATCTGGGAGCCGGCGTCTTCAGCGCCGCCATCTTCCTCACAGCTCTACAGTACATCATCCTATGATGACCGGTGTCTTGCCCCGGTAATTCCCTTTCAGCGCTTCATCGACCAAGAACAGCCCGACGTCAGCCCTTCGGATCGAGGCCGCACGCCAGTCATCGGACTTCTCAAGGACCTGATAGACGCCGGTCGCCCGCCCGTCCGTCAAAAGCCCTGGCCGCACGATCGTCCAGTCGAGGCTCGAATTGCGAACCATCCGCTCCTGGACATCCTTGTCGTCGTACATGCGCGCGAGAGCCAGCGTGAACATGAGCCGGTACATCCCCTTCAAATGCATGCGGCTGTCACCGGCGCCGAGCCCGGTCACGCAGATGAGGCGCTTCGGTCCATTTCCCTCCATGCTATCGATAAGGACGCGTGTCGCATCTGAAAACAGGTGCGTGCCGCTGACGACAGTCTCAAGATTGTGTGGCGCGCCCAGAACCTGGATAACAACGTCGACACCGGAAAGCGCCCGCTCGATGTCGCCGGCTTCCAGAGCATCACCGGCAAGCTTCTCCAGTTTCGGGTCTTGCAGCGCGATTTTGTCCGCATGGCGGGAGAACGCCCGGACCTCAAGGCCTGCTTCGAGCGCGCATCGGACGGTCTCAAGCCCGATACCGCGACTGGCGCCGATGACCAGGATCTTCGTCAATCCAGAAACCTCCCGTCAGACGCTAACCGCACAGCGTAGGATCTACTCAATCGAGCGCAGCGAGTGCCGCTTTCAGCTTTTCCGCATTGGCCGCCAAAACGCCGGGCTCTTCCATTCCGCGGCCATGCGATTTGAGCGCCTCGCCTTCGAACCGGGGGATGACATGAAAATGCAGGTGAAAGACGGTCTGCCCGCCAGCGCCCTCGTTGAATTGCATGAACGTGATGCCGTCTGCCCCGAAAGCGGATTTGGCGGCAATCGCCACGCGTTGAATCAGCGGGATGATAGCCGACAGGACTCCAGCGTCCGCATCGAGAAGATTCCGCGACGGCGCCTTGGGGACAATCAGCGTATGTCCGGTGGATTGTGGCATCACATCCATGAAGACGATTGCGTTGTCATCCTCAAAGACCTTGTGGCAAGGGATCTCACCGCGCAGGATTTTCGCAAAGATGTTGTCGACGTCATAGCTGGCAGTCATCGCAGGGCTCCTGTTCGGCAGATCGTGCATCGCGTTTGTGTTCGTTGGCACGAGGTAGGCGTCTTGAGCGCCCAACGTCAATGCCTGAGATCAAGCAGGCCGCCAAATTGGTCGCTTTAAGGACCGCATTCGCTGATCGATACTGCTGCCGCCACCCGCAACCGGCCAGCCTTGAAAGCTGTAGCCACGCCGCCGGTCAGCCCTTTTTGTAGGGCGCATATTCAGCCAGGATCTGATTGGCCCGCTCGATTTCCAGCCGCTCGGATTTCAAATATCGCTCAACCGCCGACGACAGCCCCGGATCGGCAAACCAATGCGCCGAGTAGGTGGTTTCGGGGACGTACCCGCGCGCCAGCTTATGTTGACCCTGTGCACCGGCCTCGACCCGCGCCAGGCCGTGCGCAATGGCAAAGTCGATCGCCTGATAATAGCAGACTTCAAAATGCAGAAACGGGTGATGCTCGATCGAGCCCCAGTAGCGTCCATAAAGGCAGTCGCCGCCAATCAGATTGAGCGCGCCAGCGATATACCGGCCGTCCCGTTTGGCCATGATCAGCAGGCAGCTCTCCGGCATGCGCTCTCCCAGCAACGTAAAGAAACTCCGGTTGAGATAGGGATCGCCCCATTTGCGGTCGCTGGTGTCGATGTAGAATTCATAAAACGCATCCCAGTGCGCTTCGGTGAGGTCCGCACCTGACACATGTTCGATTGTGATCCCGTCGCTGAGCGCCTGCTCGCGTTCCTTGCGCAGGGCTTTGCGTTTTCGCGATGCAAGCGTCTGCAGAAAATCATCAAACGAGCCATAACCTGGATTGGCAAAATGAAACTGCTGGTCGGTCCGCTGCAGAAATCCAAGCGCGCCTAGACGCTGCCAGGCCTCCTCTTCGAGGAACGTCACATGCACCGATGACACGTTGTGCCGGCGCGCGACTTCGACGGCGGCGCCCGCCAGGATCTGCTCGTTCAATTGAGCTTCAGCGCCGGGCCGAACCAGAATGCGCGGTCCGGGAACGGGCGTGAACGGAACGGCGACCTGCAGCTTAGGATAATATTGCCCGCCGGCACGATGATAAGCCTCCGCAAAGGCGTGATCGAAAATGTATTCGCCACGGCTGTGCGTCTTCAAGTAGGCCGGCATGACCCCGAGGATTTCACCTTCGCCGTCTTCCAAAACCAGGTGCTGCGGATGCCAACCGGTTCCCTTGCCGACACAGCCAGCTTCTTCGAGCGATTGCAGGAAGGCGTGCTCGACAAACGGGTTGAACGGCCGGTCTTCCGGGTTGGCACAGGCGTCGAACGCCTCGGCTGAAATGTCAGCAAGACCAGCGACCACGCGGACGCGACGCGGGTCGTCGTCGGCCGTATCCGAACAGCCGTCGTCATGATCGTGATCGTGGCTTTGGTGGTCTGTTGTCATGATCGAACTCAAGAACAGATGTCGCGCGTTCTTGGCCATTTTTCAATACGGCTTCTGGGCGCGCCTCGCATCTTGGCACCGTGCGTTTCCTACGATGCAGAAAAAGCGATTTCCGATGGAAACAGGTTGCCTACAGCATTCTAGAATGAAAAACTGCCAATAGGGTGAGGAAGCTCGCAAAGTGGTTGGCTGTCACGATTTTGTCAGTTTGCGGAGCCGCTGCGGGTGAACTGGCGTGCGCGACGTATGCCGTGCGGGAGAATAATAATGCGTTTCAGTACAATCGCGGTCGTACTGGCTGTCTTTGCGACGGCCGGTTATGGCTATGCATCGCTGTTCACAAGTTCGCACACGCCTGCGAAGAACCGGGTCAAGTCCTGGCCGACAGTCGTCGATAGCCGCCGCGTTGTGCAAAGCCCGCCACCATCTGCGGTCCAAAAGCTTGCGCTTGGCAGCGTGCCCGAGCGAGCCGATGACGTTGAGCGGGCTGATAAGCCGAATACGGACAAAGCTCGTCGATTGATGCCTGAGAAGGCACAAAGAGCAGGTCTGGCTTCTGCCAAGAAAAGCAAGGGCCAACACCCGATTGCTTTGCCGACGAGAAAGCCTGTGGTGATTTTGGCCGCTGTCGCCCAGGTCAAGAGGCCGGACCTACCTGATGCGATCGAAGCACAACCGGTGGGTGCGGCGCGCCTATCGACTGTCTCATCGACCACCCAAGCCGCCCCTTCTGTCGAAGCCGAACCTACCACAACAACGCAAACCGTGGTCGCGGCATTGAAGGAAACGGCCGACCGGTTGATCGCGGTCACACCCCCGTCCTTGATGCAGTTCTTGAACCCAGCCGCGCAGCGTGCACAGGCCGAGGCTCGCTCGGCAATCGCCAAGCTGGAAGCGCGAGACCTTGCATCCGAAAAGGACTTCGTTCGCCCGGCATCCGCGACGCCAAGCGCAACGGACGAGAAAGCCATGGCCGTCATCGCATCCGATGCAGCCGACGCGCCTTATTCCAATATCGTCACCGGCAGCATATCGGGGACCAAGACTCGCAGCGCGGCACCAGCGAGCACGATCCAGACAGCATCCTTGGCCGAGACAGCCCATGCGCAAGGCCAGCGGCGCTTGGAGGTCGTTGCCGCGAGCCGCTACGGTGCAACCGAGCCCGCTCGCGTTGGCGCTCCCGCCGTCCGCAAAAGCGAGCGCCTCGCGCTCCACGAGCAATTGCCCGCAAAGATCACCAGCCACGGGATTGCGAAGACGGAGCGAGCGGCCAAATCGACTGCCGGGCATAAAGCTGCACCCTCTGCAGCAGGCAGAGTTCTCGCCGCCAACGCCCGCGAATTGGAACCAGCCGGCACGCCGTCCAGTTCGTCCACATCAGCGCAGCCAAACTGGCCGCCATCCCCTCTCATGAAGCCAGACGTAACCGAGGACAACCAAGTCGCCGAATTGGCCCCGCCAGTTCCTTCGCAGCTGCTGCGCAAAAGGTTGACCAATACTGAGATTGCCGCTCTCGCACAGCGCCGCCGTCGGATGGCGCTGGCCCGGTTGGAAGCCGTTGAGAGACCAGCGCCGCGCGTCCGCCCGAGAGTGTTGTCAAAACGCACGGCCTCGCGCCATAGCGCCAGAAAGTCGTCGCGGCGGCTCAACAAACTGCGTCGCGCAAGAAGAGCAAAAGCCCTCCGCAGAAGAGCGGCCCTCAAGCGTCAACACCGCCGCGCGCGCAAAGCTCGCGTCTATAACCGCAAGCGTCGCGCACGTCGGTTCCGCAACTATCGCCAGTTCCAGGCTTATCGAAATCGAGCCATCGCCAATCAGCTGCGCCGCCGCCGCCACATCCGCGGGATCTATTAAGCCCAACCTATCGCGACGCGATCAGCAGCCTTGCCGCTTCGCCCTCGCAGATCGGGGCGTCGACAAGCTGTTCTGCCAGTTGCAGATCGCTGGAGCTCCGAACCGTCCAGGCGAAAAGCATGTCCCCCTCGGCCAGACTCAATGTCCCTGGCGGCAAACGCGCAAGCCCCGGCAGGTCGTAGGCAACAAAGCTGCCGCCGATCGCGGCTAGGTCGCACGCCATACTCCGTCGCCGTGCCTCGCTGGGTCCGAGGCGCGTGACCTCGGCAGGGTCTTCGTCAAAACGCCTAGCAACAAGACCGCGCGGCACGGCGCCGGCTAGCCGCATGAGTTCGGCAAGCGGCTGCGGTTCGAACGACATCAACGCCAATGCCCCGCGGTAGCCGGAAGCCAGTTCAGCGATGGCGGCCAGAAATTTCGGGTCGCCCGCCTTACAATCGAATTTCAGCTCCGCCAAGATCGGTACGCGCCCACCGACGGCGGCCAGAAATGAGGCGAATGTCAGCAGCGGGCTCCCGTCGCAATAATTTAAGCCGCCAACTTCTTCGTTGCCGAGCGAAGCCACCGGCCGCCCGGCAAAGGGCAAGCCGACAGGAATGTCACGATCGTGAAAGACGACAGGCAGCCCACCCTCGGCAGCGCGAATATCGCACTCAATGCCAAAGCCAACCGCGATGGCGGCTTCGAATGCGGTGAGCGTGTTTTCGAACGCCTTGTCCGGCTCTTCAGGCCGACAGCCATCGTGCAACCCGCGGTGCGCGAACGGGCGGCGATAGGCAGAAGACAGCAGCACCTTCGGCGGATCGTCACGCGCGATCGCCATCGCAGGTTCAGGTCCTGAATTGCAGGATCGCGTCGATCTCGACAGCACAGTTGGCCGGCAGGCTTGAAACGCCTACAGCAGCGCGCGTATGCCGTCCCGCATCGCCGAGCACCTCAACCATGAGATCGGATGCCCCGTTGATCACCAGCGGATGGTCGGCGAAATCGCCCGTCGCATTGACGAACCCGTTGAGCTTAACAACCTTCGCGACCCGGTCGAGACGGCCCAGAGCTGCGTGCGCCTGCGCCAGAATGTTCAGTGCACAGTGGCGGGCGGCTTCCTGGCCTTGCTCGACCGTGAGATCGGCCCCGAGCTTGCCGGCAACGATCGAACCGTCGGCGGCTTTTGAAACCTGGCCGGAGACGAACAGAAGGTCGCCACTCATCAGATAGGGGACATAGTTTGCGACAGGTGCAGGAGCAGCCGGCAGTTTCAGGTTCAACGCCTCAAGTCGGACTAAAACAGCATCGGTCATCGTGAAGCCTTCAATGTTCGGTTCAGTGGGTTTCCATGATGGTTAGAGCTTTTTGGCCTGGAGTTAAAGCTCAAGCGCTCTTGGCTGGTTCAAGCTTCGTTGCGCGCCCCCGGTGACCAGCACTCGTTATCGGCCAAGCACACCGGCGTTTTGGCCGTCTACGGCCCATTCGGCCTCCAAAAAGCGCCCATTTTTCGGGTGACTTTGCCTCAAACCCGGATCGAACTAGAATGAAGGTGCTTGATCGCGCCGAAAAAGCGCCCCGCACCCGGAGTGATGGATGAACGCCGTAAATCTCGCTGACTGCCTCCCACGCTTGAATTTTGCTCTCGCCGCCCTGCTTTTGACCGACGGATCCGCGGTCGCCGGCGGTGTCTCGCTTGCCCCGCACCGGGCCGTCTACGACATCACCTTGGAACGCTCCACGACCTCTTCGGGCATCTCCGATATGACGGGCCGAATGGTCTACGAATTGGCCGGCGGAACCTGCTCCGGCTACACTCAGAAGATGCGCTTTGTGACCCGCGTCACAGATCGCAATGGCACATCATCGGTCAACGACCTGCGGACATCGAGCTGGGAAGCAGCAGCCGGCGACCAGATGCGTTTCTTGCTCAGCCAGTATCGCGGCAAGGAACTGACAGAATCGACCGAAGGCACGGCGGGCCGAGAGGATGCATCCGTTGCCGTCGAACTGACCAAACCGACAACGCGCGCCTTGAATCTCGATAAGGAAGTCTTCTTCCCCATCCAGCACTCGATTGCTCTGCTCGAAGCAGCCAGCGAAGGCCGCCGCCAGTTTCCCGCCCGCCTTTATGACGGCTCCGAACAGGGAGAGACCGTCTTCGACACCAATTCCTTCATTGGCAACAAGCTTTCTGAAAAGACGGCGTTGAACGGTGTCCCCGCAGACCTGCGCCACTTGGCCAAGCTTGATAAGCTTCCTGCTTGGCCTGTCGCCATCAGCTATTACGAGGCGAATGCCAAGGGCACCGATGCGACGCCCAGCTATGAATTGGCATTTCGCTTCCACGCAAATGGCATCTCGTCTAATTTGCTGATCGATTACGGGGACTTCGCGATCCGCGGCCAGCTCACCGAGCTGACGTTGCTTGATGCCGACACCTGCAGCCAGCCAAAGAACTGAGATTTGCGCGGGGCCCGCAAGCGGCTCCACCAACCCTCAATCAAAATCGATTCCGTCAGTCGTCTCGCCGGCCAGCAGACGGTAAGCGGCGCTGACATCGTCAGGCGTCAGGCGATGGTTTGCGGCAAACGACAAAAGCAGCGACTCGTCCTGCATCAAGTGTTCTAAGACACCCGCCAAAGTCATCGGGTCGCCGGCGTAAGTCCTGAGTTCCTCGACTTTGAGGCCGGACAGATCAAGAAATCGATGCAGTCGATCAGCCTCAGCAGCAACAAAACCCAAGGCTTGCAGGCCGATGAGTTTGGCCTCTCCCCCAGTCAGACCCGATTTGAAACGTTTTGGCATTGCCGCTTTACCCTCAAAGGTTAGAGATTGTTAACTATTCGGGCCTTTTAAACTGTTGGTTAGTGCTCATAGCGCACTGTGCATATGGCGACCGGTTCTAAGAATCGGTGCAAAACGCTGGGGGCAGCACAGGTTAACTGACCATGACATACCAACAGGCAGAAGTTGTCGTTGATAGACCAAGACCGGAGACGCGTTCGATGGCGAAAAAGGTCCTGATCGTCGAAGACAATGAGCTCAACATGAAGCTCTTTCACGATCTGCTCAATGCACATGGCTACGCAACCGTGCAGACACGCAACGGGCTGGACGCGCTTTCGCTCGCGCGCGAGCATCGCCCCGACCTGATCCTGATGGATATCCAGCTGCCTGAGGTTTCCGGCCTGGAAGTCACGCGCTGGCTCAAGGAAGACGACGAACTACGCCAGATCCCCGTCATCGCCGTCACCGCATTCGCCATGAAGGGCGATGAAGAGCGCATCCGGTCGGGCGGTTGCGAAGCCTACATTTCCAAACCGATCTCGGTTGCAAGCTTCCTCGATACGGTTCGCCAGTTCATTGGCACCGCATGATCGCCAGGAGCCACCAGATACGTCAGACCCAGACCCGTCAGACTAAGTGAGTTGAACATATGAGTGCCCGCGTTCTTGTCGTCGACGACATCCCAGCCAACGTAAAGCTGCTGCAAGCGCGCCTGTCAGCGGAATATTTCGAGGTTTTGACGGCCTTCTCAGGGATGGAAGCGCTTGAAGTCTGCGCCAACGACCGCGTCGATGTTGTCCTGCTTGACGTCATGATGCCCGGGATCGACGGCTTCGAAGTTTGCCGCCGCCTCAAACAGGCGCCCGAAACTCAGCACATCCCGGTCGTTATGGTGACCGCCCTCGATCAGCCGTCCGACAAGGTGCAGGGGCTGGAAGCCGGCGCCGATGATTTTCTCACCAAGCCTGTCGACGACATCGCGCTTATTACCCGCGTCAAAAACCTGGCGCGCCTGAAAACGTTGAACGATGAAATGCTGATGCGCGCCGCGACCGGCCGCCAGCTTGGACTTGCCGGCGACCCCGAACTGGAAAAGGCGCTGTCGGGCGAATTCGGCCGCATCATGATTGTCGAAGATCATGCCCGATCGGCTCAACGACTGGAGCAAAGCCTCGCCGAATCCCACGAAACCGTTGTCGAAGCCGATATCGAGGAAGCCTATGCCCGATTGAGCTCTGAACCGTTCGATCTCGTGCTGGTATCGCTCAGCCTGGCATCCGCTGACGGGCTGAAACTCTGCAAGGATCTGCGCGACCGCGAAGAGACCCGGCATATGCCGATCATCGTGATGATCGAAGAAGGAGCCGACGCGCGTCTGCTGCGCGGCCTCGATACCGGCGTCAACGACTACCTGATGCGCCCGATCGAAGCCCATGAGCTTCTTGCGCGCGCCAAAACCCAGATCAAGCGCAAGCGCCACTCGGATTTCTTACGCAGCCGTCAGCAGCAAAGCGCCGAGCAGTCGATCACCGATACCCTGACAGGCTTATACAACCGGCGTTATCTCGATAGCCACCTATCGGCCTTGATGAGCGATGCCCGCCACGACGGCAGAGATCTGTCCGTGATGATGGTCGACATCGATGCTTTCAGCGAGGTCAACGAGAATTACGGTCACCGCGCCGCAGATAGCGTCCTCATTGAGTTTGCCAAGCGCCTGAAGCGCAACGTCCGCGGGGTCAACCTCGCCTGCAGGTTTACCGGCGAGAACTTCCTGGTGGTTCTACCGGATATGCCAGTCGGCCGAGCCGGCCAGGTGGCCGAGCGCCTTCGCGCGCAAATCGCTGCCGAGCCGTTTATCGACCCCAACGCCCGCCGCATCCGTTTGACGACCAGTGTCGGCATTGCAGAAATGGGTGATGTCAGCGAAAGCCCGGAAGCGCTGCTTAACCGTGCCAGTGCGGCATTGGCTTCGGCCAACCGCCGCGGCCGCAATCGTGTAGCCGCAATCGCAGCCTAAATAATTAATAGATAAATCAGAGCGTTAGTCCGCGGTGCTCAGGCGCCCGGCGGACATAGACACTTGCCGCCGTCAATCATTGATCGTCCCTGCCAGTCTCGGCAAAAGCGCGCCCACTGTGCAACAAACTCTGCGCCATACCTTGGCCCGCTTCCAAAATTAAGAATCAAAAGAGTGGCTGAATACTTACAGTCAAGCACAACTTGCACCAATTTAGGCGCAATGATACTTCTTAGTCTGGAGGAGGGAGCGTCCAGTTTGGATGTTTTGAGTTTGCACTGACCGCGTTTTGTAGCCTCAACAGGCCATTTATCTGATCGCGGATCAAAGTGCTCAAAGCTCTCGTGGTGTCAGGGCCGCCGCATCACCTGCCATTGCGAGGGACCAGTGAACGGCGCAGCGGTCGGAGTGGCCTCCTCATTGGCTGCATTCGTCGTTCACGCCAAGCGGAATGGTTGATGCCCTCTTTGACCATCCGTTTGGACGATCCGGCCAGGGTTCGCGGAAATCCCGGAATGACCCCGCGACTGGGACTATGCGAACCCTGGCTCATCCCACCTTATCGTGCAACCCCCCAGCCATCTCTCACAAGCAATCTCACACCAAATGCGATCTGGCATAGATCGAGGTTGTGAGTGTCAAAGCGAGCCGAGCTGTCAGGTTCCTAGTCTTCTGTCGCGAGCAATTGCAGACGACAAAAACCGGGGCGAAGTCAGCTTCACCCCGGCACAAGTATGGGTCCGAGCCGTAGGCCCGACGGAATTACTTGATTTTGTGCTCTTTGAACTCGACGTGCTTGCGCACGACCGGGTCGTACTTCTTGAACACCATCTTTTCGGTGGTGTTACGTGGGTTCTTCTTGGTGACGTAGAAGAAACCGGTGCCCGCGGTGGACAAGAGCTTGATCTTCTGGACGACTGGCTTAGCCATGGGTGTGTACCTGCAATTTGAAGTCGTATCGGCTGCCGGCGCACAACCAAAAAACGCCCGCAAAGCGCGGGCCGGGGCAGCGTGCAACCGTAAGGGTTCAAGCTGCGGAACATAAGCCTCGCGGGCCGCCTGTCAAGCTGCTATTCGCGAAGGCTGCTGAAGCTCGTTGCCGTTCTCCCCAAAGCCCGCACAATCATAGGCGAAACGCGCAAACGATCGGGCTCAGGGCGCACGACCCTACGGCCTTAGCAGAACCCGCTCGAACGATCCGGACTTGAAAAAATAGAACGGCACACCCCAGTCCGGCGTGCTGCTGCCGACAGAACCCAACTTCATGAATTCGTTGAGATCTTCGACGATGGCCCGGGTGATGTTGGGAAGATCGAGCCGGCGCGCTTCATCGATCGTGAACCAGTCCAGATCCCTCAGTTCGTCATCCGGTGGCTGCACGGTCTTGGCGATATGCGTGGCGTTCACAATAAAAAAGCGCGTGTCGTAGCGGCGTGGACGGCCCGGAGGCGTGATCGCCCGCGCCAGGAAAGTCAGGGGAGCCAGACTGGGTGAAATGGCCTCACCGAAAAAGCCCTCCCAGGTGCCAAGGTCGTTGCTGGACGGGCTTCTGTCTTGCGCCCCTTGCACCGCCTCTCCCGTCTCCCGGCCAATCAGCAGCCCGGCTTCCTCGTAAGTCTCACGCAGCGCCGCAAGCGCCAAGCCGCGAGCACGCGCCGCACTGGGGCTGCCCTTCATATCAAGCAGGAGCTTCGCGAGTTCATTGTCATGCAGCTCATCCGCTGCGGGGACCGAGCGGTCGACCTTGTCGGCCCGGCCGCCTGGAAACACAAACTTGTTGGGTAGGAAGATCTGTTGCGGACGGCGCCGCCCCATCAAAATGCGCGGCGGGCCCGATTGATCGACGATGATGAGTGTTGCGGCATCACGCGGCCGTTGCGTGCGCGCGGCGTTCTTCTGCGAGCTGCCGCTCTGCGCGCTATCGGGATTTTCGGGAGAACCAGTCACGCCTCTGCCTCGCTCGTGCATGTCGGGTAAATGTGCACGCGCGGCCCCTCCATAGGCAAGGAGCTAGATAGAACAAAAGCGGGCGCGGACATGCCAACCCGGTGCAAAGCGTCAGTCGGGTTGGCTGACTGTGCCTCCGGCTGCGAGGGCTTCTTCGTCGATGCCGCCGAAGCCGTGCATCCGGTTCGCCCACTGCAAACCGATCAAGGCGCCCTTGATGCGCGGCAGCAGCAGCAGGCTTGAGCCAAGAACGACCGGCGTCCAGAGCGCGGCATGAACCCAAAGCGCTGGCGCGTAGAGCTCCTCGACAAGCAGGACCAACGCCACGACGATGTGCCCAACGATGAACATCGTGAAATAGGGCGGCGCATCGTCAGCGCGCTGGTGATGCAATTCTTCACCGCATTTCGGGCAGGCGTCGTTGACCTTCAAATACGCGTAGTAAAGGTCACCCTCGCCGCAGGCCGGGCACTTCTCCGCCGCCCCCCGCAACATCGCTTCCTTGGTGGAGCGCGCGTCGCCAGGACCGGTACTGATGTGAGTATTGTTGATCTCGATTGACATAGTGCATTTGTTCCAGTCTCAGCCCCGATCCGTCAAGCTGCTATTTCACCGCAGCGGAGTCGGGATTAAAAGCGGCAGGCCGATGTTTGCACACCATTTAGCGGTGGCCCACGTTATTTTCGCCGCCGCCCGCCGCCGCGCGATGGACGGGATCCGCCACCAGGGCGCCCGCCACGACCGCGACTGCGCAGCGTCTTCATCCCCTTGGGCGGCCGTCGCCCGGTTAACTTCGTCGGCTCGCTCAGCATCTCGAAACGCAACGCGCCGGCGGCCGGAATAGCTTCGACAAGCCGCACGTCGACGGTATCGCCGAGACTATAGGCAAGCCCGGAGCGCTGCCCGATCATCGCATGCGCCTCCTCGACGTAATGATAGAAATCCCCATCCATCGTCGCGGCCGGAATAAACCCATCGGCGCCTGTTTCGCTGAGCCGCACAAAAAGCCCCGAGCGCGTCGCCCCGGAAATGCGCGCGGAAAACTTCGCGCCGACTTTCTCCGCCAGGTGCGCGGCAATGAGCCGGTCGATGGTTTCGCGCTCGGCTGACATCGCCCGCCGCTCGGCTTCCGAGATCTGTTCCGAGATCGATGTCAGATGCGGGATCTCGTCGGCAGGCAGCCCGTCATCGCCAAGCTTATAGGCGCTAATCAAAGAGCGGTGGACGAGCAGGTCGGCATAGCGGCGAATGGGCGAGGTGAAATGCGCGTAGCGACGCAGATTGAGGCCGAAGTGCCCAGCATTCTCTGGCGAATAAACCGCCTGCGACTGCGACCGCAGCACGACCTCGTTGATGAGATCGGGAACCGGCAGCTCTTTCGCTTTGGCCAGGATGCCGTTGAACGCGTCCGGCCGCAGCTGGTTCGATGGCGGTAGCTTGAGATCGAGCGACTCCAGAAATTCCCGCAGTGCCTTCAGCTTTTCTTTCGAAGGCGGCTCGTGCACGCGATAGACGACAGGCGACGACTTCGCTTCCAGCGCCTCGGCGGCCGCGACGTTCGCCTGGATCATGAATTCTTCGATGAGCCTGTGCGCGGTCAGCCGTTGCGGCACAATCACGTCGGCAACCTTGCCGGCGTCGTTGAGGACGATCTTGCGCTCAGGCAGATCGAGATCGAGCGGCCCGCGCCGGTCGCGCGCCTCTGACAGTTTCGCGTAAGCCGCCCACAGCGGTTTCAGTACGCTATCGAGGATCGGCGCCGCCTTCTCAGACGGCTCGCCGTCAATGGCCGCCTGCGCTTCCTGATAGGACAGCTTGGCTTGCGAGCGCATCAAGCCGCGCATGAACGTATGCTTGCGTTTCTCGCCGCGCTTATCAAACACCATGCGCACCGCAAGACACGCGCGAAGTTCCCCTTCGCGCAGCGAGCACAAATCGTTGGAGATCTTTTCGGGCAGCATCGGCACGACGCGATCGGGGAAATAGACCGAGTTGCCGCGCCGCCGCGCTTCCCTATCAAGCCGTGAGCTAGGCCGCACGTAATAGGAGACATCCGCAATCGCCACATAGATGACGAAGCCGTCCTTGTTGTTTTCGTCGGCGTCGGGCTCGGCAAAAACGGCGTCGTCGTGATCGCGCGCATCCGGCGGGTCGATCGTGATGAGCGGAATGTCGGTGAGATCCGTGCGCCCTTGCGGTGTCGGCTCGGACAGCCCCTCGGCTTCCGTCAGAACGCTGGCGGGAAAGTCGTCGGGAATGCCGTGCGAATGGACCGCGATCAGGCTGATCTGGCGCTGATCGTCCGGGTTGCCCAGCGTTTCGAGGATCTGCGCTTGCGGATTGGCGAAGCGCCCGCGTCGGATCAAATCGAAGCGAACCAGATCGCCGTCTTCGGCATCCTTGGCATCGCTCTTTTGCACCGACCAAGAGCGCAGCGATTTGCGGTCGACAGGTTCGATCGTACCGCCACCGCCGCGCGCGCTTGAGCGGAAGATCCCAAGCAGCCGTCGCTTTTCGCGCGGCAGCTTGCGGATCGGCACCGCTTCGAAACGGAAGCCTTCGACATCGGCGTCGTCGAGCTTGTTGATGTGGCACAAGACCCGGTCGCCGATGGCGAGCGTCGTGGCGGTCCGCTGTGCTTCGGGAAGATGCGTCAGGATAAGAACGCCCGGCCGCGGACCGTCTTCGTCGTTCCACACCGTCGGCTGCGCGACAAGATCGCCGCTGTCGTCCTGGCCGGTGACTTCGAGCACGCCCACTGGCGGCAGGCCGCCCTTTTCGCGCATCTCGCGGCGGTTTCCAGCAAGCAGTCCTTCGTCGGCCATCTCCCGCAACAGCTGCTTCAGCAAAATGCGGCCCTGGCCCTTGATGCCAAAGGCCTTCGCGATATCCCGCTTGCCGACTTTTGAGCCAGCCGTCGCGATGAACTTCAAAATGTCATCGCGCGACGGCATGCCGTCTTCGTCGCGCGCGCCGCTGTCGAAGTCAGACGCTTCGCCCGCCGCCGTGCGATGTTTGCGGCCGCCGGACTTCGATTTTGATTTGGCTTTGCGCGCCACGGCAAGCGACCTTCTGGCTGCTCTCAAGGAGGCCTATTCGTCTTCGGCCTTTTCTTTGGCCTTCGACTTCGGTTTGGCTGCCGATTTCTTGGCGGCCGGCTTTTTGGCGGCGGCCTTCTTGGCAGCCGGTTTCTTGGCAGGCGCCTTCTTTGCGGCGGCTTTCTTGGCGGGCTTCTTCGCCGCCTTCTTGGCCGGTTTCTTCTTGGCCTTTTCAGCGAGGAGATCGACGGCTTGCTCCATCGTCACCTTCTCAGGCTCCTGGCCCTTCGGCAAAGTCGCGTTGATCTTGTTGTGGCTCACATAAGGGCCATAGCGGCCTTCGAGAACCTGCACACTACCGCCTTCGCTGGGATGCTCGCCGAGATCTTTAAGTACGGCAGCCTTCTGGCGCTGGAAGCGGCCCTTGCCGCCCTTGGCTTTTTCCGCCAGCACCGCGACAGCGCGGTTGAGGCCGACGGAAAACACCTCTTCCATCGATTCCAGATTGGCGTACATCCCGTCGTGCAGAACGAACGGCCCGTAGCGTCCAAGCCCGGCCACGATCGGCTTTCCGGTCTCTGGATGTAGTCCGACATCGCGCGGTAGCGACAGAAGCGCCAGCGCCTGTTCGAGATCGACGTCACCGGCATCGATGCCTTTCGGGATCGAAGAACGCTTCGGCTTCTCGCCTTTTTCGTAATCGTCCGGCGTGCCAAGCTGCAGATAGGGACCGAAGCGGCCAACGTGAAGCTTCACCGGCAACCCGCTATCGGGATCAAAGCCCAGTTCCTTGCCGTCAAGCGCCGAGGTGTCATCGTCGGCCGATTGCGACAGCTGACGCGTATAGCGGCAGTCGGGGTAGCGGCTGCAGCCGATGAAGGCGCCGAACTTGCCGGAGATCTTGAGGCTCAGCTGGCCTTCCGAACACGCCGGGCAGGCGCGCGGATCGGAGCCGTCTTCCTTGGCCGGAAAAACGTGCGGGCCAAGCAGTTCGTTGAGCGCGTCGAGAACTTCCGAAACGCGCAGCTCTTTGATTTCCTCGACGGCCTTGGTGAAGTCCTTCCAGAAGTCGCGCAAGACGTCCTTCCATTCGAGCTTGTTATCGGAAATGAGATCGAGCCGCTCTTCCAGATCGGCGGTAAAATCATATTCGACATAGCGCTTGAAGAAGGCTTCCAGGAACGACGTGACGAGCCGCCCTTTGTCCTGAGGGATAAGCCGCTTCTTGTCGATCTCGACATAGTCGCGGTCCTGCAAGGTCGCCAGCGTCGCCGCATAGGTCGACGGTCGGCCGATGCCAAGCTCTTCCATCCGCTTGACGAGTGTCGCTTCGGTGAAGCGCGGTGGCGGCTGGGTGAAGTGCTGGTTGGCTTCGATTTCGCGGTCGTTCAGTGTCTGGCCTTCCGCAAGCGGCGGCAGAAGGTTTGAGCTTTCTTCATCTTCGCCCGGGTCGTCTTTTCCCTTGGCGGCTTTGAGGCGCTCGTCGCGGCCTTCTTCGTAAAGCTTCAGGAAGCCATCGAAGACAACAACCGATCCCGTCGCGCGCAGGTCGTAGCTCTTGCCGTCGCGCCCGGCGATCTTGATGTGTGCCGTCGTCTGTTCCAATTCGGCCGAAGCCATTTGGCTGGCGACCGCACGCTTCCAGATCAAATCATAAAGCCGCGCCTGATCCTTATCGAGATACTTGGCAACCGACGAAGGCTTGCGCGCAGCATCCGTTGGCCGGATCGCTTCGTGCGCTTCCTGGGCGTTCTTGGCTTTGGTTTTATATTCGCGGATGAACGGTGCGACGTAGCGCTTGCCGAAATCGGAAGCCACTTCGCTGCGGATCGCCGATATCGCTTCCGGCACAATCTGCACACCGTCGGTACGCATATAGGTAATGAGACCGACAGGCGCCCCTTCGCCGACATCGACACCTTCATAAAGGCGCTGGGCGATCTGCATCGTCTGCTTGGCCGAGAAGCCCAGCTTGCGCGAAGCGTCCATCTGCAACGTCGAGGTCGAGAACGGCGCATACGGGTTGCGCTTCACCGCCTTCTTCTCAACGCTCGTGACGGTGAACTTGCCTTTTTCGATCGCCGCCTTGATGGCGCTCGCCTGCGCTTCGTCCTTGATGTCGAGCTTCTTGAGCGTCGTCCCTTCGATACCTGTCAGGCGGGCGCGGACATCGGCTTTGTCCTCGGTTTGAAGCAACGCTTCGATGGACCAGTATTCGTCGGTCTTGAAGGCTTCGATCTCGGCTTCACGATCGCAAACGAGCCGCAGCGCCACCGACTGCACGCGACCCGCCGAACGCGCGCCAGGAAGTTTGCGCCACAACACGGGGCTCAGTGTGAAGCCGACGAGATAATCAAGAGCGCGTCTGGCGAGATAGGCTGAGACCAGCGGCTCATCGATCTGACGCGGGTTGGCAAGCGCGGTCATGATGGCTTGCTTGGTCACCGCGTTGAAGGCGACCCGCTCAACCGGCACACCCTTCTTGATGGCCCGGCGCTTCTCCAGAACCTGCAGGATATGCCACGAAATTGCTTCCCCTTCGCGATCAGGGTCAGTTGCCAGAATGAGCTTGTCGGCGCCCTTCACAGCGTCGGTGATCTCTTTCAGGACCTTCTGCGATTTCGAATCGGCCACATCCCAGGCCATTGCGAAATCTTCGTCCGGCTTGACCGATCCGTCCTTCGAAGGGAGGTCGCGGACATGGCCGAAAGAGGCAATGACCTTGTAGCTGGAACCTAGGTATTTATTGATGGTCTTCGCTTTCGCGGCAGACTCAACGATGACGACATTCATGTGCGACTTTCGCCATTGGGCCAGCCAGTTGCGGGCTGCCCAGACCTTATTTTTTGAAGAAGTTCAGCGCTCGTCGACCCGCAATCAAGTTGGGAGCGCTCGTCCACCCGTTACCGATGTGCCCCTCGGGGAGCAAGACTTTGCGCGGGAAGATGGTGGATCGAAGTGGCGCTGTCAAACCCGATTGGCGCCACACCAAAAAGTGGCAAGAAATGACATTGCCATCTTAGATTGATTGCTGTACGTTCTAAAAAAATTATTACTGCTCATAAGGTGAGGTGTTGCAGCCGTGGTTCAAAGCGGAGAATCGCAGTCCGGATCCGGAGACAAAGAGACCACCGAAATTACTGTTAAAGAATATGAAAACTATATTGCAGGCATGATTTTGGAACTCCAAAAGTTGGCGAAAGTTGCGGGCCGTCAAGACGTTGCAGATAGTCTTTCACAACCGCTGGACTTGGTGCGCACACCTTCTGGCGATGGCAGCAATTAGGGCGTCACGCTAAGTCCGGCTCGGCGATCTAAAACTGTTAGTACTCTCGCCGGAGCCTGGCTGTGAGGCAATTCATTGGCAGTCGTATATGTCGGGTTTGTCCGCTGGAGCACATTCGCACTTCGATAAGTGATGCGGCCATCCGCGTTCTATCACCACACATAGCATTCAGAGCTGGCCAATAACTTTTCCTGATGCGCAATTTGTCCAGGAGCGCCTGCACAACGGCGAGTGTAGACGGCGGCAAACACCCCTAGCCGTAACTCAATCTTGAGTCTGAGCAAGCGATACGAGCTGCTCGCCATGCCGTTCCGTCAATCCTGCCAGATCCAGTTCGAGTAGGATGGAGCGAACTTGCCGGATGTTGAGCCGCGTCGTCCGAGCGATATCATCAATTGCAACTGGCGCCGGACCTAAGGCCTGCAGGACAAGGTCGCGTTCGCTCTCACTTGGCTCACTGAGCGGTGCTGGCGGTTCGTCATCGACGGACAGGTGATAATGAAAGGTCTGCCCGTCCGCGCCTGGGACTTCGCGAAACTCACTGGAATTGCTTCCCGTCATCGGTGAGAGCGCTTCTATAATATCGCGCGGTTCGGTCACCAGAAGCGCATTGCGATGCTTGAGGAGAAAGTTCGTGCCTTCCGCGCGCGGGTCGAGCGGATTGCCGGGGATGGCGAATAAGTCTCGGTTTTGTTCGCCGGCCATGCGCGCCGTCGTCAAAGTGCCGGAACGCCGCGCTGCCTCGACCACCAGAACGCCAAGCGATAGCCCTGAGATCAAACGATTGCGACGAGGAAAATCCTTGCCCCGCGGTTGGAACCCGCACGGCATTTCCGAGATCAGGCAGCCCTTCTCAGAAATTGCCTGATATATGTCGGTATTGTCCGGCGGGTAAACGATATCGAGACCGCCCGCCACCACAGCGACCGTCCCGCTCTCAAGCGATGCTTCATGCGCCACCCGGTCGATGCCACGCGCCAACCCCGAAACCACAATAAGTCCGCTGCGGCCAAGTTCTTGCCCGAAGAGCCGTGCGAGTTTTAGTCCCGCAGCCGAAGCCTGCCGGGCGCCGACAATCGCAACGCTCGGGCGTTGCAGCAAATCAGTTTGTCCAAGCGCGTAGATGAGAGGCGGCGGCGCATCGATCTGTGCGAGGCGTTTTGGATAATCGGGTTCCATCAGGAAGAGCGGCTTGGCGCCGAATTTCTGCGCTCGCTCCAATTCCGCTTCGGCTTCTTCCGCCCGGCACACCCGGATCTGTTTCCCCCGCGCGAACTTTCCACTGAGATGCGGCAGCGCTTTCAACGCTTGCTTAGCGCTCTTGAATCGCTTGATCAGTTCCAGAAAAGTAATCGGCCCGACATTCTCGGACCGAATAAGTCTGACGCAGGCAAGCTTTTCGGCATCATCAAGCGGCGCGATGGATACCTCGGCCGCAGCGAACAAGTCGCCGGTCTGTTGCCTATCCCTTGCCACCGATCTTCGGCTCCTCACCCGACATGAGCCGCTTGATGTTGGCTGCATGCTTATAAATCAAAAGGGCGCTCATCATCAGGCAAGCGATGCCGATAACCGGCCCTCCGAGAAGGTAACCTGCAACAGGAGTGACCGCCGCTGCAATAAGTGCGGACAAAGACGAATAACGAAAGAGCACTGCGATGCTGAGCCAGATGCCGCAGAAAATGAGGGCGAGCTTGAACATCAGCCCGATCAGGATGCCGATATAGGTCGCAACGCCTTTGCCGCCTTTGAAGCCGAGCCAAACGGGATAGCAGTGACCAAGAAAAGCACCGAACCCGCCAACCGCACTGCCAAGAACGGCATCAGACCCAGCACTTCCGACCTGCCTGGCGAGCCAGCCGCTGGCTAGAACCGCAAAAGTGCCTTTGAGGACATCGAGCAGCAGCGTCGCCGCCGCCAGCTTCTTGTTGCCGGTCCGCAAGACGTTGGTCGCGCCGATATTCCCAGAACCGATGGAGCGGATATCGCCGAGCCCTGCCGCCTTGGTCAGCAACAGTCCGAACGGCACCGAGCCGAGCAGATACCCAAGGCCCAATGAAACGATAAGGATCAGGCCGCTTTCGCCCATATCCCCCAATGCCCCCAAATTGAGAATCCGCCCCACAGAACGTCGGAACGGTCAGGTTCCCTCACCTTATCAGTCCGCCCGACAAACTTTTAGACGTTCGTCATTGCCGACTGCCGGTCAGCGTATTGATAGACGGTGTTGCCCGCAACCAGCGTGCGCAACACGCGGCCCTGCAACCGCGCTTCATCGAACGGCGAGTTCTTCGACCTTGAGGCCAATAGATCCTTATTGACGACCCATGGCTGATTGAGATCGACCAGAATGATATCGGCAATGGCGCCCTTGGCGAGCCGTCCCGAATGCAGGCCAAGCAGTTTCGCCGGGTTGGATGTCATCGCTTTGAGCAGCGTGACGAGATCGACATCGCCTGAATGGTAAAGCCGAAGCGCCGCCGGCAGCAGCGTTTCCAGACCGACTGCACCATCGGCAGCATCCTGGAATGGACGACGCTTCACATCCGCGTCTTGCGGATCGTGACTCGAGACGATGACATCGATATCGCCTTTGTCGATCCCCTCGACCATCGCCACACGATCGTTTTCATGTCGCAACGGCGGACGCACCTTGAAGAACGTCCGATAGCCCGTGACATCATTTTCATTGAGCGTCAGGTGATTGATCGAAACCCCGCAGGTCACATTCAGGCCGCGCGCCTTGGCCGCCTTGATGACCTCCAGGCTCTCGCTGCAGGAGATGGTCGGCGCATGATAGCGCCCGCCGATCGTCTCGACGAGGCGCACATCGCGTTCGACGACGATCGTTTCGGCCACCTTGCCGACGCCCGAAAGCCCCAGCCGCGTTGCGACCTCGCCGGAGTTCATCGCCGCCTTCCCAGACAGGAAAGGATCTTCGCAATGGTGGATGATGAGCGCATCGAAATCGTGCGCATAGTTCAGCACGTTGCGCATCACCCGTGTGTTGGCGATGCTCGATTTGCCGTTCGAGAATGCGATGGCGCCAGCCCTCTTGAGAAGGCCGACCTCCGTCATCTCCTCACCTTTGAGCCCGCGCGTCATCGCCGCCATAGTGTGAACGTGCACGATCGCGTTGTCGCGAGCGCGCCGCTGGATAAAGTCGACCAGTGCAACCTGGTCGATGACCGGATCGGTATCCGGCATCATCACGATCGTCGTCACGCCGCCGGTGGCCGCTGCGCGGCTTGCCGTCTTGAGGGTCTCGCGGTGTTCCTGACCAGGTTCGCCGGTAAAAACCTGTGCGTCGATGAGACCAGGGCAAAGCACATGTTCCTGGCAGTCGATGACGGCGGCGTCTTTGGGAGCATTGCGCCGAAGATGCGGTCCCAGATCTGCAATCAGCCCGTCCTGAACGACCAGCCCGCCCAACTCGTCACGTCCGCTTTCGGGATCGATCAGCCGGGCATTGAGAAACGCTTGCGGAGGCCGCGGCGCACCGGAACGCTCGGAAGCGGGTCTCAAGGGTGTCACGCTCATGGGCTTTGCTTCGACCTTTCTTCTCGCCACTGGCTCTCGCGAGCCGCTTCTCCCGTTCACGCCTGCGGCAGGTTCTGAGACAGCGCTTCAAGCACGGCCATACGCACGGCAACGCCCATCTCGACTTGTTCGCGAATGACGCTGCGCGAGTGATCTGCCACTGTCGATGCGATCTCGACACCTCGGTTCATCGGACCCGGATGCATGATCAGTGCATCGGGCTTTGCCCGCGCCAGTTTCTCATGATCGAGCCCGAAGAAATGGAAGAACTCACGCTGTGAGGGGACATAGGCTCCGTCCATGCGCTCGTGCTGCAGCCGCAACATCATAACGACGTCGGCGCCTTCGAGACCTTTCCACATGTCGGTGTAAACTTCCGCGCCGAGCCGGTCCGGTTTCGAGGGCAACAGCGTGGACGGGGCGATGATCCGCACCCGCGCCGACATGGCGTTCAGCAACGCGATGTTGGAGCGCGCCACGCGGGAATGCAGGATATCTCCGCAGATGGCCACCGTCAGCCCTGCGATCTCACCCTTGTTGCGCCGGATCGTCAGCGCATCAAGCAGCGCCTGTGTTGGATGCTGGTGCGCGCCATCTCCCGCGTTGACCACAGAGCAGTCGACCTTTTGCGCCAGGAGTTCGACGGCGCCGGCCGCATGGTGACGCACAACGATGATGTCGGGGCGCATGGCGTTCAGCGTCACCGCCGTATCGATCAGCGTCTCGCCCTTTTTCACCGAAGAGCTGGCGACAACCATGTTCATGACATCCGCGCCGAGCCGTTTGCCGGCAAGCTCAAAGGACGCCTGGGTGCGCGTGGAGGCTTCGAAAAAGAGGTTAATGACAGTGCGGCCGCTCAAGATGTGCCGCTTCTTCTCAATGTCCCGGTTCCGCTCGGCAGCCTCATCGGCAAGATTGAGAAGAAAATCGATGTCCGGCGCCGTCAGCCCCTCGCAGGAGAGCAGATGGCGATGCGGGAAGCCCTTCATTTTTGCGCGCTGTGCTTTCTTCATTAAGGCGTGTTCTATAGGCAGTGTTTGCCGCGCTCGCAACCGCTAACAAGCCTCATGCCTGTTTGCCACAGCTTCGCCGTTCTGCAATGTCCGACTGCGGGCACAGATTCGGACCTTCGCGTTATTAAGACACCGGTCAAAACCGCCAATCGAAACTTCTGCGGCAAGTGCTGGTAGCTGCAACCGCGTGACCATTGAGACCCATGATGACGAACCTCGGCAAAGCCTCGAACGAGCGTCCAGGCAACCAAGACGAGGACAAAGGCAAGCCCGGCAACCAGACTCCTTTTTTCGAAGATGTGAACCTCTACACGTCCGATAAGGCCCTGCAGGAAGCCGTCGCCCGCGAAGGAGGAAGCCACGCTTCGCGCGCCCTTGTCTCATTCGGTCTGGTTTGCGGCAGCACCGACTACTACGAGCGCGCGCGCCTGGCCAACGAACATGTCCCCGAGCTGCAAACCCATAACGCGCTGGGCGAACGCATCGACGAAGTGCGCTATCACCCCGCCTATCACGAGTTGATGGAGATCGCCTGTTCAGAGTCGCTCCACTGCGCACCCTGGCTCCAGTTGGTTAATAAGCAAGGGTCCCAGTCCGCCGACCGGCAGGTCGCCCGTGCCGCCGGGCTGTTCCTGTCCGGTCAGGTCGAACCAGGCCACCTCACCGCAATCTCGATGACGCATGCGGCCGTGCCGGCACTCATGAAAGACACAGGACTGGCGGACAAATGGCTGCCGCTCATCGTTTCCCGCAGCTACGACCCGACCCCGGAAGCGGCCGAAGAGAAGCGGTCCATCACGGTCGGATTGGGCCTGACTGAAAAGCAGGCCGGCAGCGATCTTCGCGATACGGTCACAACCGCAGAGCCCTGCGAAACCAGTTCAGCTTCAAGTGACGGCGCTGGCGTATACAAGTTGACGGGACACAAGTGGTTTCTGTCGGCGCCGATGTCTGATGCATTCTTGATGACGGCCCGCACCGGCGAGGCCTTGAGCTGCTTCTTCGTGCCGCGGCTCGTTGAGGAGAGCAGGCGCAATGGCATCAGCTTCCAGCGCCTGAAAAAGAAGCTCGGTAATCGCTCCTGCGCCACGGCGGAAGCCGAATTGGATGGCACCCGCGGATATCTGGTTGGAGAGCTTGGCAACGGACTGGCCGTCATCGCCGATACGCTGTCCCAATTGCGCCTCGACCGCGCCGTGCTTGCAACGGCATTGATGCGGCAAGCGCTGGCTCAGGCCATCCACCATAGCGAACATCGCAGCGCCTTCGGCAAACGCCTCGTCGATCAGCCGCTGGTTGGTCAGGTCCTCGCCGATCTGGCCCTCGATGTGGAGGCGGCCACCGCTCTCGTCTTCCGCCTTGCCCGCTCCTTCGACCGTCGGAAAGACCAGCAGGCCGGCGCATGGATGCGGCTGATGACACCCGTCACCGCGTTCTGGACGACCAAGATCGCCAGCGGGATGATTTCCGAGGTGCTCGAGTGTCTGGGCGGCAATTCTTACATTGACGATATGCCAGTCGCGCGCGCCTATCGCGAAGCTCCGGCCAATGCGCTGATGGCCGGATCTGGTAACGTTCTAGTGCTCGACGTCTTGCGCGTCTTGCAGCGCGAACCTGATATGCTCAACGTCGTAATGGACGATCTGGCCGCCGCTTCCGCCGATGATCCACACTTGAACGCGGCTCACAAGCGCATCGAAAGCATCCTTCACGACCCGCGCCAGCTCGACCTTCGCGCACGCGCCCTGACCGAGGGCCTCGCCGTTCTCGCTGCTGGCACGATATTGCGCGCGCATGCACCCTCAGCCGTCGCCGAAGCCTTTATTGCAACGCGCATGGGGAGCCTGAATCGGCAGACATATGGACAGGGTGTGGATTGGGCAGATACCCGCGCGATCATCACGCGGGCATCGCCAAGTAGCTGAACAATGAGCGGCTGAATAATCCCGCTTGGGTTGATTATTCCGGCGTGTTCGCTGCAGAGATGATACGCGCGAGAGCGCTGACCAGAGCTTCGCGCTCTGCGATCGTCAGTCCGGCCAACAGGCGCTCGTTCGTCTTTTGCGCGATCGGCTCGGAGGCCGCCAGAACCTGCCGGCCTTCTTCGGTAATTGTGACAGCGTAAGTCCTTGCATCGCGGCGAGTTCTCTGTCGCGCGAGCAGTCCGCGCTCGACCAGCCGGCGCACGATATCAGCGAGTGTCGAGCGGTCGACCCCGGTCATTTCGACCAAGTGCGTCTGGCTGGGCTCTTCACTGTGACTGACCGCTTTGAGAACTTCGAACTGGCGCGGCGTCAGTGAGCTTTGCCCCATGTTGGAAGCAAAAAGTTCATCGGCGCACTGTCCGGCCCGGTGTAGGAGATGAAGAAGGGATGCCGAAGCATTTTCCGTAGAGATCATCGATGTCATTCTCTTTTTTTCGTTGTTGTTTAGGGGACTTGTCCACTTTGATTGCGTCGCTTTCTATTGCGACGGAAGCTGGCGATTGTAATTTAACCGACATCGGAATTCTTGACTTCCGGCACAAACTTTTGACTTTAAATGCGCCAAGAGCCATTGAAAGTGATATGCTGCGACAGGTGGAATACCTGACTTAAATTTCGAGGACGTCTATGCAAACGGCGCACACCGGTTCTGGTCCAGTGATCACAGCGGGTATCGTGCGTGCGCTGCGCCAGTTCATCAATAACGCCAAGACCGATATCGACGTCGACGGCCTCCTTGCAAACGCCGGTCTGACATCGTCGATGATCCGCAAACCGCTCGGGTATGTTCCGCTGGCGGCCGTGGGTGAAGTCTTGGAAGATGTCGCCGAGGCTCTGGAAGATGACTGCCTCGGCTTACGCATGGCGCAGCACATGAACCCGGGTCACACAGGACTTGCCGGCCATCTTGCGATGACCGCGGCAACCGCACGCGAGGCCTTAACCTTGCTTGCAGGTTACAACAGCGTTTTCGTCTCCGATATCGAAGCCGGTTACGAAGAATATTACGAGACCGGGATGGCGATTGGCTATTGGAAGTATCCCGATACGATTGTCGCTCGCCGCCAGTTGAACTGCTTCACCGCCGGTGCCTTGATCCGCCGTTTGCGCGGCGCGTTGGGTGAAAACTGGTCGCCGTTGAAGCTTGAACTGGAACATCGCAAGCCAAGCGGTTGCCCCGCCTGTCACGGCGCGGGGTGTGCGAAGTGCGAGGAACTCGTGCGGACGGTGCTGGGCCCGAATGTGGAATTCAACCAGCCGGTCAATCGGATCATCCACACCATCGCCGGATTGAATGTGCCGATGGAAGCCGCCAACCCTATGACAAACGAACTGCATGTCGACCACGCGCGCCGGGCGATGGAGCATCGCGCTTATCGGTATGCAATCGCCGAGCGCGTGAAGCTCGAAATCGTCGCCACCCTCAAGCACCACGACGCCAGCCTGAACGTCATCGCCGACCGGCTCGGGATGTCGGCCAGAACGCTGCAAGGGCAGTTGCAAAACGAAGGTACGAACTTCGAAGAATTGCTGACCGACATCCGCCAGCACATGGCCGAGCGCTTGCTGCGTGAAACCGACAAGCCGATTTCCGAAATCGCCTTCGACTTGGGCTATGCCGACCAAAGCATCTTCTCAAGAGCCGTGAAGCGCTGGTTCAACCAGTCGCCCCGCGATCTGCGCCTCAGTCATCGACGCAGCGCCAGCACCCATTGAGGAAGGGCTATAAAGGATGGGTTTAAAACGTTAGAGGTTGGCGCAATTGAAGGCGCCGCTCAGGTGAATAACCACGACGTGACGCACGCCCGTTTCGCCAGATCGCACATATCCATATCGAGCCGGGTGAATGACGATTGCGTCAGGCGCTGAGGCAGCCATACCGCCCCGTTCTTTTCCTTGCGATAGTCATACATGAGTTCGCGCCAGATCTTTTCGTTGAAGGCGCGCTCAGGCGCGACCATCGGCGGCAAACGCTTGATCCTGGTTTGCTGGGCCATCCACGAATACGCCGCCTGCCAGACTTCGATGGAGGCGGGCATGTTGTGACGGGCCTTGAGTTGGTTGATCGCAAGGACGCCGTTCTCGCGCGGGTGCGGCCCGATTTCCAGCGTCGCGACGTGGATGCCTTTCTTGCGAACCGAGAACAGCCGGCATTTCTCCCGCGCCAACCGTTCGGCATACTGGTCCGCGCAATTCTGCATGGCCTGAGCTTCAAGCAACAGAACATCTCGGTCGAGAAGCGGAACGAACGCGTAGCCTTCGGCCATACCTTCTTCGAGCCAGGTGTCGGAGATGGCGCCGGTTTCCAGCTGCAAGATGAGCCGCAAACGGTTGAGCCAGCTCTTGGCGGCACACAACGCGGTATCGAATGCGATCTCGGGTCGCCACGGAACGACGATGAGATTCGTTGCTTCGTGGTCTTGACTGGAAAACCAGGCGTAGGCCGCCAGCACCGCAAACAGCCGGTGCGGTTCGCCGCGGTCTGTATAAATGGGTTGGTCCGCGAGCCAGATTGCAAAATCCTCGTTGGCCGCCTGCGTCGCAAAACTGACGCTTTCCAGCCAGAACGGCGCTTGTCTTGCATCTCGCGGCAAGCGGCTCGCAACGCGCCGGTTAAAGGTTTCGCTATTAGGGACCGGACCAAGATGGCTTTCGAAAGCCTCTGGCGGCAGCTTGCGCAGCCAATTGGGCAGTTCAAGTTTGCGCGCAACCGATTTCAAAGGCGCACCGGCGATGACGAGTTCGATCGCTTTTTCGCGCGCCGTCTTGGATCCGCGGCGGCTGGCAATTGCGAATGCGGCGCCTGGAAAGACCTCGGCAAGATCAGCGAAGCGGTCGGAAGTTCGGATGAGCTTGCGAAGCTCGCGGCGCACAGGAGCCTCGAAACGCGAAACTTGCGCCTCGACCGGCGGCGCCAAGCGAGCCGTTCGTTGGCGCGAACGCGAACGCGACCGCGCCGCAGGTAGCGGTCGTTCCGCCGAGCGATCGAGGTCTTTGGTTATCGCCTTCTCGCGTCCCATCGTGGAGCGTTCTCACAAAATTGAGCCTGCAGGTTCCCACCAGTCTCCACGCGCACTTTGTCAGGGATGCGACGCGAAGCAGGCAAGAAGCAGATCAAATCCGATAAACCTCGAATGAGTACGTTTCAAAACTCATCTAAATTTCAAATTATAGGGTTGTTTTCCACCAACGCATTTTCAACGCAGCCTACCATAATTCGACGCTCAAGTCTCACTGCCGCAGCCGATCGAGTGCCCCTTGCAGGATCAAAGTCGCAGCAAGCTTGTCGATGACTTCGGCCCGTCTCTTGCGGCTTTGATCGGCCTCGATCAGCATCCGTTCGGCTTGGCTGGTTGTGAGCCGTTCATCCCAAAGTAGAATAGGTAAATCGACGAGCCGATTGAGGTTGCGTGCCAGCGCGCGCGCCGATTGCGCCCTTGGACCCTCCGTTCCATCAAGATTGCGCGGCAGGCCAAGCACAAGGCCTTTCACCTCATTGGCTTCGATCAGCGCCAGCAGGTGCTGGGCATCTTTGGCGAATTTGCTGCGCCGGATTGTTTCAAGCGGAGAGGCGATCATCCGCAATCCATCGCTGAGCGCCAGCCCGAAGGTCTTGGTTCCAGCATCAATGCCGATCAATGCTCCCGACCCCGGTAGGGAATCGCGAAAAACCTCTGCATCTTCAAGCGTTTGCCCAAGTTTGTCTGGGCCATTATTTTGATTAGGCATTTGGCGAGATTCACCCGTTGTTGTGCGCGCGAAGCCAACTATACTCCGCCGCAACCAGAAGCTCTTAGTTGCAATGCTCAGTGCTGCACTGAGACCAAGAGGACAAGCAATGAATATAACTTGGTTCGGACATTCCTGTTTTCGCCTGCAGACAGGCTCGAACACTTTATTGATAGATCCGTTCCTGACCGGAAACCCGACCTTCGAAGCCTCCGGCATTTCGAAAGACGCCGTCGCCGAGGGGCTCACGCACATCCTGATCACGCACGGGCATGGCGACCACGTCGGTGACGTCGTCGAGATTGCCAAGAAATCCGGAGCCAAGGTCGTAACCAACTACGACTTGTGCATGTGGCTTGCCAAGCAGGGATTGACCGAGTTCGAACCGATGAACACTGGCGGCACCGTCGATTTGGGTGAAACCAAAGCCACGCTCGTCCGCGCCGATCACTCCGCCGGTCTCGTCGAAATGGATGTCGGCTTCCCGCTGGGGTCGGCAAACGGCTTCGTGATTACGCCGGACGATGGACCCGTCGTCCTGCACATGGGCGACACCGACATCTTCTCTGATATGGAGTTGATTGACGAAATCTACGAACCCGATATCGGCCTCGTGCCGATCGGTGACCGCTTCACCATGGGCGCCATGACGGCGGCGATGGCCTGCAAACGCTTCTTCGATTTCGAATTCGTCATTCCTTGCCATTACGGAACGTTCCCGATCATCGCCCCCAATGCCGATGACTTCATCGAAGAAATGGGCAGCGAAGAAGTCGTCGTTCCAAAGGTCGGGGAGGAACTCGAAATCTAAGCGCGGAGGCGTCGCGAACCGCGTTCGACACAATGCTTGGACACCCCAAGACACGACAAGGGCACGCAAATCCGCGTGCCCTTTCTTCTTGAATACGTAGCCTCTCAGGCAAATGCCGCGCGAAAATTGAACGACGCGGACCGGCCCTGGCCGCTGGCTCATTGACGGGCTGATACCCGCTCAGCCGCCGCGATTGGTCAATGTGCGTGACTAATCGTGCGGCAAAGCGCGGCAGATGGCAGCAAACTGGGTAGATGGCAGGCAATTGTCTGCGTTCGCCATTGACACATCGCAGCAAATCCTGCCCAAAATTTATCACGTAGAACCGGGGCCTTGGTGAACGAAGGGGAAGGGATGCCGGCGGAACTCGTCGCGATGGGGCGGCTCGTCTTAGGGACCTTACGCGATCTTGCGCCGATCGTTGTCGTCGTCGCCTTTTTCGAAGTTGTCGTTCTGAACGAGCGGCCCAAGGATCTTGCATCGATCCTCTTCGGGCTTTTTTGCGTCATGCTCGGCCTGGCGATCTTCATTCGCGGGCTGGAGATGGCGCTCTTCCCGATTGGGGAAACGCTCGCAGGCGCCTTTGCTAAAAAGGGCTCGTTGTTCTGGCTCTTGTTGTTTTCGTTCGGGCTGGGATTCGGCACGACGGTCGCTGAACCAGCCCTCATCGCCGTTGCTGACGAAGCCACCAATGTGATGGCGAAAAGCGGCGCCATCGCCGACAGCGAAGAGACCCGCAGTCTCTACGCGTCCGCCTTGCGCTATACGGTTGCGGTGTCGGTCGGCACGTCGCTCGTCATCGGCGTCTTTCGTATCCTGAAAGGCTGGCCGATCCATTATTTCATCATTGCAGGCTATCTCGGCGTCGTGGCGCTGACGGCTGTCGCGCCGGCCGGCATCATCGGTATCGCCTATGACTCTGGCGGCGTTACAACGTCCACCATCACGGTACCGCTGGTGACGGCGCTGGGCGTCGGACTGGCCAGCGTCATCAAGGGCCGCAACCCCATGATCGATGGCTTCGGATTGATCGCATTCGCGAGCCTGCTGCCGATCATGTTCGTCTTGATGTTCGGCATCGTAGTGGGAGCGTGATGATGGGCTGGCTCGGCGAACTTCTCGGCATATTTGTTCAGACGCTCTTCGACGTCGCACCCATCGCCATCATCCTGGTAGGTTTCCAGGTCGGCGTCTTGCGCCAGAAAATCCCCCACCTCGATCAAGTCCTCATCGGCTCATTCTACGTCGTGCTCGGCCTCACGCTTTTCCTGTTCGGTCTCGACAAGGCCCTGTTCCCCCTCGGCGAGACCCTGGCGAAGCAGTTGACCGATCCGGATTTCGTCGGCGGCGGCCGAGCCGCAGCCGAGCTTGACTGGTCCGACTATTATTGGACCTACCTCTTCGCGTTTGCCATCGGCTTTGCCACAACGATCGCCGAACCCTCGCTCATTGCCGTCGCCATCAAAGCCAAGACAGTTTCGGGTGGAACGATTGGCGCCTGGGGCCTCCGCCTCGCCGTCGCACTTGGCGTGGCTTTGAGCCTCGCGGTCGGGACCTTCCGGATTGTCACCGGCACGCCGCTTTATATGTACATGATCGCTGGCTACATCGTCGTCGTCATCCAGACGCTCTATACGCCGCGGATGATCGTCCCGCTGGCCTACGATTCCGGCGGTGTGACCACCTCGACCGTGACCGTTCCTCTCGTCGCTGCCCTCGGTCTCGGGCTAGCTTCGACAGTCCCAGGGCGCAGCCCGCTTTTAGATGGATTTGGTCTGATTGCGCTTGCCAGCCTATTCCCGATGATCACCGTTATGGGGTATGCCCAAATAGGTGAGTGGATGGAGCGACGTAAACTCGCCAGGAAAGAAGCCGCTGAGGCGGAACAAGCAGAAAAAGTAGAGCAAAGAGACAAAACGACCGACAGACTTGAAACGCGACATGCAACCCGAGAAGGGCAAACGTCATGAGGTTCAAACTCATCATTGCGATGGTCGAAGACGAGAAGACCGATCTGGCAATCGAAACCGCCCGCGCCAACGGCGCGACGGGCTGCACGGTCATCACCAGCGCCCGCGGCGAAGGCTTGAAACCGCAAAAGACGTTTCTGGGCCTGAGCGTTGCCGGTCATCGCGACGTCATTTTGCTGCTGATCGAAGAGCATATGAGCCGCCAGATCCTAGAAGCGATCGGCAAAGCCTGCCGCTTCGAGGAAGAGCCCGGCACCGGCGTCGCGTTCCAGATCGATATCGAAGACGCGATCGGCCTGCGTTCGCAGATCAAGAAGATTGAAGAAGAAATCAACGAGGAGGACTTGTGATGGGTGGCCAGGTCATCAAGGTTCGCGATGTCATGACGGCGGAACTCAGAACGATCGACGGATTGGCGAGCGTGCGCGATGCAATCGACATGATGCGCTCCGGCAATACGAGTTCCCTCATCATTAGCAAACGCCATGACGGCGACGAGCACGGCGTGTTGACCGTCCAGGACATCGCCGAAAAGGTCATCAGCCCCAATCGCTCCGTAGATCGCACCAGTGTCTACGAGGTGATGAGTAAACCGGCGCTGACGATCAACGCCGAAATGAACATCAAGTACGCCATCCGGCTGCTCGTGCGCTTGGGGACAAGGCGCGCGCTCGTTACCGACAACAACGAAATCGTCGGTTTCGTCAGCCAGCGCGACATGGTCATCCGCTACGCCGGTGATGAAGAAAGCGGCTAAACCTTTTCAGCCCTGAGCGCCTATTTGAAGAAGCCCTCGGGCTCTGGAAGAAAAAAACCGCAAGCGCCAAACCAGGGCTGACGCTTGCGGTTGTTTTGTTTCAAGAACTGCCGGCTGGCTGGAACTTCAGCCTATTCCGCCGATGCGTTCTCAGCTCCAAGCGCGGCGTGCGCTTCTTCGGAGCGCTCAAAGATATGCGGCGCAAGCCCACGTTTCTTTAACGCCTCCTGCATCTTCATGCGCATGAAGACGCTCGTCGCATAGCGCGTCGTCGACGCGTAGTAGTTTTCCATCATGTAGTGGATCATATCGGCGTAGTCATCGTAGAGGTCTTCTGCGATCCGGCAGCCGTCGTGGTTGACGACCGTATTCACGCGCTTGCCGGCCTTCTGGCAGGCTTCGACCAGAACCCTGGTGAGATCCTTGACGTCGCTCTTCTTACGCACGCTCCAGCCTTCGAGGTTGAGGAACAGGATGTTGCGCTCGGCGTCGTAGGTCACACGCTTGGAAAGCTGCAGGTTCATGAGGTCGCTTTGAAGCCCCATCGGTTCATCGATGAAGATGCGCGGCTCCATCGGAACGGGCTTGTGGATCAGCGGTTCGAAATCCATCTGCTGGAGAATGTCTTTGTCAATGTCGATCCCCGGCGCCACTTCGATCAGTTCGAGCCCGCCCGGCGTCAGCTGGAACACACAGCGCTCGGTGACATAGATGACCGGCTGCGAGCGTTGCCGCGCAAAGGTGCCGCTGAAGGTCACCTGCTCGACGCTCTTGACGAATTTTCGCGAGCGGCCTTCCTGCAGAATTTTGAGCTTGCCGTCACCGGCCGCCACCTTCAGTCCGCCGGCCGTGAAGGTGCCCGCAAACACGACGGCGCGCGAGTTCTGCGAGATGTTGATGAAGCCGCCGCAGCCGTTAAGGCGTCCGCCGAACCGGCTCGAATTGACGTTACCGTCCTGGTCGCACTCGGCCATTCCGAGACACGTCAGATCGAGCCCGCCACCATCGTAGAAGTCGAACATCTGGTTCTGGTCGATGATGGCATGCGCATTGGCTGAAGCTCCGAAACTGGAGCCGCCCGCCAGAACACCGCCGACAGCGCCCGCTTCCGTCGTCAGCGTGATATAGGGCGTGACCTTCTCTTCGTTGGCAACCGCCGCAACGCCATCGGGCGCACCGACGCCAAGGTTGACGACACCGTTCGGTGGCAGTTCCATCGCCGCACGGCGGGCAACGATCTTGCGCTGGTCGAGCGGCATCTTGTCGATGCCTTCGGCAGGCACGCGGATTTCACCCGACAAGGCCGGGTTATAAACCGTTCCGTAATTCATCCGATGCATTTCGTTCGGCTCGGCGACAACAACGCAATCGACAAGTACGCCAGGGACCTTCACGTCTTTGGGCTTCAGCGATCCCTGCTCGACGATCCGCTCGACCTGCGCGATGACAATACCGTGGTTGTTATGCGCCGCCATCGCTTGTGCGAGGTTGTCGAGCGTCAGCGGTTCTTTTTCCATCGAGATGTTGCCGAACGGATCGGCACTCGTCCCGCGAATGAACGCGACGTCGATCTTGGTGGCTTGATAAAAGAGCCACTCTTCTCCATCGACCTCGACCAGTTTGACGATGTCGGCGTCCGTCACCTCGTTGACCTTTCCACCGCCCAGACGCGGGTCGACATAGGTGTGAAGCCCGACCTTGGAAAAGAGCCCAGGCTGGCCGGATGCGCATGCCCGATAGAGTTGCGAGATGACGCCTTGCGGCAGGTTATAGCCGTGCATCTTGTTCTCGACGCACGCCTGCGCGACTTTCGGCATGCGGCCGAGGTTTCCGGCGATAACGCGCTTCAGCAAGCCCTCGTGGTGAAAGCGTCCGGTGCCAAGACCTTTGCTGTCACCGGCGCCCGCACACATGATGAGCGTCAGCCCCTTCGGCGAACTCGTTTCCAGAAAGCGTTTTTCAAGAGCAGCGTGCAGCGCTTCGGGAATGCAGCTTTGTACAAATCCCGTCGTCGTAACGACGTCGTCGTCCCGGATAAGCGCGATGGCCTCTTCCGCCGATATAACCTTGTCAACCATGAGCGTGCGTTTCCCCAAGTGCTGCCGTTGTCGGCCGCGTTGTTATTGTGTGCGGTCAGCTTGAAACCGACCTGCGCGTGTTGGTCTTTAGTGCTACACGTTAGAGAGGAGAATTCGCTTACGCAATCGCGCGGTTTGGATTGCGACATCGTTTCGTCATCACGCATACGAGCGACTACCAACATGGGTAGGCGCGGGTACCCTAAAGGTCTGTTTTGGAGATTTTGCTCGCGAAATGGCGCGAAGACCCCGCCGATTACGGGAAAATTACAGCGGCTCGATCCGCAGCGGCATTCCCCCTTCGGGCCGCAGGGTGACGCGCGAGATCGGCTCAGGGGAATGCTTGCCGTCCCATTCAAAACGCATCGCGCCGATGAAGGTTGCAAGCAGCACAACCGCTTCCATCATCGCAAAGCTTTGACCGATGCACACTCGCGGACCTGCGCCGAAAGGAAGATACTGGGTCCGCGAGATCGCCTTTTCTTTCTCCGGCAAAAATCGATCCGGATCGAAGCGGTCGGGATCGTCCCAGTATTTGCGGTGGCGATGGATGACGAAGGCGGGAAAAACGATGTTCGAACCAACCGGAAGGTTCTCGCCGCCGACTTGCAGGAATTGCGTGTTGACCCTGGCGATAACCGGAACCGGCGGATACAGGCGCATGGCTTCCTTGATGACACGCGTCGTGATGGCAAGCTGATCGATATGTTCAGCCGTGACCGTTTCGCCTCCGGTAATCGCGGCAACTTCCGCCCGCACAGCGTCCTGCCAGGCCGGCGACCGCGCCAGCAGATACAATGTCCAGGTGAGTGCCTTCGCCGTCGTTTCATGCCCGGCAAGCAGAAGCGTCGACAAGTTGTTGATCAGGACTTCATCGTCCATCGGCTCACCTGTCTCAGGATCTCGCGCGACGAGCAGCCGTCCCATCAGATCGTCATCCTTGCCGCCCGATTGCCGACGCTCGGCAATGAAACCGGCCATGATCTTTCTGAGTTCGTGCGAAGACGAATTCATGCGCCAGCTGCCAGGATGCGGCACCCACTCGGGCAATTTCAAAATTGCGAATGTCGCTTCCCAGGATGACTTGGACAGATAACGTTCGGTTGCCGACATGATGCGATGGCCGATTTCCATATCGCGGCTGCCGAGCATCGTCGCCATGATGACCGCCAGGGTGGCTTCGGTCATGTCATCTTCGATGTCGCGAACACCGGCGCCTGCCTTCTGCCAGATCGCCACCTGCCTTGCAGCCGCCTCTGACATCTGCGGCACGTATTCCAGAATCTGCTGGTGCCGGAACAGAGGAGCCATAACGCGCCGCTGCCATCTCCAGTGATCCATGTCTGCGGTCAGCACACTGTCTCCAACGCTCTTGGCAAAGACGCGCTTTTCGACCGGCGACTTGTTGAGACTTTGCGCCTGCTTGATCAGCACTTCTTCGATGAGCTGCGGACCGGTGATCCAGCAGTAGGTGATCTTGGGAAACTTGGGCCGCAAAACCAGGATGTCTTTTTCGTAGAGCTTTCTCGGCAACGCGCGCAGCGGGTTCTTGGGGAACTCCATGAGAAACGCGAGGAGACTTAAAGGCTCATCCGGCGGCGTGATGCCCGGCGGATAAAGCGGGGGCTCGGAACCGGCAACCGCAAATGGCTTTCCATTCATCTCTGTTTCGACGTCCTGTTCGCGGATCTGCATCTTGGCCTCGGGATATTGGTCAACCGAACCTCCAGGCCCCAGCACCATCATATGATAGGGGCATCTGCGTGACATCCGCGATCACTGATGCACGTAGCCCCCAAGTCTCTGTCTGCAGATCATTAGGTTGGAGCCCCGTCAATTCGGGCTTCGGCGACAAAATTCAGCGTGCGCCGAAACTATTTTGCAGCCTGTACCCTACGGGACATCCCGTCTCGGTTAATAAATCCATATTCCGGTCATCGAGACATCAACCGGCGCCTGGACACGCCGATCACCCACAGGGAGTTTCACCGATGACCAAGTTGTTTACCTCTGCACTGGCCGCCATCATGGCCATCACGCTTGTCACCAACGCGCCAACCCAGGCCCACGCCGGCACCAAGGAAAGAGCATTGGTCGCAGGCCTCGTCGCCGGTGCTGCAGTTGCCGCCGCCGTCGTCATGAAGTCGAAAGCCAAAAAGGTCTACCGCGCCGCCAAGACGAAGATCTATCCGAACGACGAATGCGGTCCTGGCTTCCGCTTGAAGCACGGCCGCTGCGTCTCCCGCTACAGCAAGTTCAAGAGCGGCAAGAAGTTCTCCAAACGCTTCCGCTCGGGCAAGAAATTCTCCGGCAAGAAGTTTTCGAAGCGCTACCGTTCGGGCAAGAAGTTCAAAGCCGTCAGCTTCAAGAAGCGCCCATCCTGGCAGGTCCAGGCCATCCGCAAGGGCTGCAAGCCGGGCCTGGCATGGAACAAGTACGAAGGTTGCCACGAAAACGACTAACGCACCCGGGTTTTACAAAGACTGAGATAAGTGACGGCGTTCTCCACGCGGAGGCGCCGTTTCCTTGTTGTCAATTACGTCACGCCGCTTTTTCACTGTGCAAACAAGACGCTGTGACGCATAGCTTGTCCACATCCCTGCCAAGGAAATAGAAGACGCTGGCCTGGGAATCATGCACACGTTGACATACATCGAAACGGCGGCCATCAAGATCGAAGGCAAACTTTGCCGTGCGGAAAATTCAAGTGGACGGTTCTTCAATGGCTAACACCCGTACGAAGCCGGTCAGTGACATTGGGAGCGGACATAACATGGGCCTCAGCGCACCGAGCCTCATTACTTTCCTCATCTCTTTCGTGATTATGCTGTCGGTGCTGTTCGCCAAGTTCTTCGGCGCAACGATCCCCGGCCTCACAGGCGATACAACGCAGTTTGCCGGCTTGCTCGTCGCCTATTTGCTGCTGACGCTTGGCTGCCTGACCCGCTCACTCTGAGCCGGCAAACCGGCGCCCTTCCCGATTGCGCGATGTTAGGCACCGCCGAGGCTTCGGCGGTCAGGCTTCGTCGAACGCGTGATGATAGGTCACAAGACCGCCGGGAGGTTCGCCAGAAATGACGAGCCGCTGGAAATACTCAGGTGGAACGCCCGCGAGCTGCAGCTTTGGATCACACGCGAAGCCGAACCGACCGTAGTAGGCAGGCTCGCCAAGGACGACACACCCACGGCCGCCAAGATCTTTGATCCGCTCCAGCCCGGCCTTTATGAGTGCGGCGCCAATTCCGCGCCGCCGCAGCGAAGCCGTCACGGCAACCGGACCCAGACCGTACCAATCGAGGTTGCGCGCGTCGATCAAGACGCCAGAAAAAGCAACGTGGCCGGCGAGCACGCCATCCACCTCCGCAACCAGTGAGACGCTGAGCGCTCCATCGTCGCGCAAAGCATCGACGATATCGGCTTCGTTTCCGCCGCCATGTGGGGATTGACGAAACGCATCCGCCACCAACGCGCGGATGGCTGCGGCATCGTTAGCAGTTTCTGGTCTCAGGATCATGCTCAGCGCCGGACTGACCGGACTTTGGTTTGGGGTGCCAGCCTTCTAAGCCCAATCTAGTTGCGATCTCAAGAGCGATAAGATCGCAAAACCCGAAGGGCTGAATTGGGCCTAGCCCTTATCATGCCGGCGCAAGAGGTGCCCTTTGTGGGGCTCGATATAGGCCTGCAACGATTGACGCCGTTTGGGAGCGTTGATTTTGGGCGGGGAAGCAAAGTGAACACCAATTTCATTGCCGCGCCGCCAGACCACTTCGCAATCGGCCCAAAGCCCGTCGAGTTCGATATTGAGCTCAAAGGTATCGGGAGCCACAAGCGTTCCGTCGACCCGCAATCGTGCACCGGTTTCGGAAATGTCTCGAACCGTGCATGGCAGCGTGAAGCTGCGAAGATTATAGAAGATCATGCCTGACTTGAGCTGGCGCCGCCGGGTAAGGGAGCGCTTCTCACCGGTCATATCTTCCGCGGCTGCAGGTTGACTGACGACCGCACTTTTTAGTCCGCCATCCGGCATTGCAAAAATCCGTTTCACGATCGTTCGCAATGAACGACGATAAGCACGCCCGCATTCGCCAAGGCATACCGGGTATATTTTTCACGAAAATGGTTGAGACAATCTTTCATTTTTCCCGCCCTTCGGGCCAATCCCGCCCTTCGGGCCAACCAGAGCCGATTGAGCCAGATTTTTTTAAGGCGTCGACGGAGCAGCTCCGCGCGAGCAAGGGGTGAGTACACGTCGTGGTTGTGTGTTTGTACGGGACCGTGCGCACGCAACCTGCCTACGCCGCTTGGTCAACAAATATCCGGGCAGATTTTTTTCTCGCAGTGAGAGTCCTCAACCCTTGACGTTCAAGATGGCGTGACCCATCTGCCTAGCCACGACGCAGCATCTGCTGCCTGAAACAAGCAACCCGAGACAGACCAATGTTTCTGTGTTCCGCAGTATCAAACGATATCACCGCCGCCAGCTTCTGCTGGTGTGCGTTCGATTGTTGATGCGCGGAGGGTGCTGTCTATCTAGCTTAAAAATCCCCCCGATCGCGACGCTGCAGTAGGCAGCTCCATCCGCGCATTCTCGTCTTGGAAGTGTGAAGCCGAGAAGGGGCGTAGGCTCTTGTGTTCGACATAGCTAAGTCGCACAGGCCAGTCCGATGGCACGTCGCTTGGCTTGGGATATCGCATCCCCTCTTCCATCAAAGTTATGCCGAGGTAGCTCAGCTGGAGAGCACCGGATTGAAACCCCGGAGGTCGGTGGCTCGAAACCATCCCCTCGGCACCAATTTCCAGCGCCTTCAGAGCGCAATGGCCCATCGGTCCAGCCTGGAGTGGACGCCCGCCTGTCTAGTGGGAGATCGCCGGTTCAAATCCGGCATGGGTCGCCAATCCAACACGACTTTAGGAAGTGTTGGAAAGAACGAGCGACACGACTTTAGTTCGTCAACACCGCGCAAGCGCGTGTTGACGATCGAAGGCGCAAAAAACGGCAGCGGAGAATTATACGGCGCCGGATGCCGCGAAGCGGTGGGCATCCGAAGGCGCAAAATAAGAAGGTGCGTGGGTGAGATGGGAACACTGCCGACTGCAACCCGGCCATGACCCGGTTCGATTCCGGGACGCGCCTCCATTTCAGTTGGCCCTTCAGGTGCCGACTTGCACCGGGCTGCCGATCCTGCTGCCAGCTACGGATCGAAAACAAGCGTCGATTTAAGCCGCGGCAGAACGAAGTCGATGAAGGCGCGCAGTTTCTGCGGAATGCGCCGCCCGCCCGGATAGACGAACTGCACCGGAACCGGATCGGATTCAAAGTCGCGCAACAAAAGCCGCAAGCGTTTATGCTTGATGGCTTCTGACACCTGGTAGCAAAACAGTCGCGTGATCCCCAATCCGGCTGCGGCGGCATCGCATGCGGCTTCTGCCGTCGTCACCGTCATTCGTGACCGAATTGGAAATTTCTCCAAGCTTTTACCGACGCTGAACGTCCACTCGGCAGCGGCCTCCAACGGGATCATCGTAACGCAGTCATGATCAGTCAGTGAGCTTGGATGCGTCGGCTCGCTGCGAGCATCCAAATAGGACGGGCTGGCACAAACGACGCGGCGCACCTCTCCGGCGCGCACCGCAACCATGCTGCTGTCTCCCAGATGACCGACACGAAGAGCAACATCGACCCGGTCCTCGAACAGGTCGATATATCGATCGCTGAGACGAAGTTCGACATCGATCTCGGGATAGGCCTGGAGAAATGCAATCAGGATCGGCGACAAGTGCAGGCGTCCCATGGCAACAGGCGCCGCGATCGTCAAGAGCCCTTTCGGCTCGCTATAGCCACCCGACGCGCTCTGCTCGATCTCGGAGAGATCTTCAAGAAGCCGGCGGCTATTCTCGAAATACTCCCGCCCAATGTCCGTCAGGGATACGGCCCTGTTCGATCGCACCAGAAGCTGCGCGCCCAACGCTTCTTCAAGCTCTGCCACCTTCCGGCTCACCGTCGCAAGCGGCATCCCAAGCGCACGCGAGGCGGCCGAAAAGCCACCCGCTTCGACGACGGCGACGAACGCCGACATGGATTCAAACCGATCCATCTGCCTCTCAAAATTTGGAACGCGAGTTCTCGATTTTGCCGGATACCATCGTGAATTGGAATGCCCTATCTCCTGTTGCACCGGAGAAAAACGAACACCGGATGCAAACCGAACAAAAAGGAGATGATCATGAGCAGAATTCAAACACTCCCCTCGATCGAAGCCGCCCCTGCCGCGTCCCAGCCGTTATTGGAGGCCGCGAAAAAGCAGCTTGGAAGCGTCCCCAACCTGTTCCGCGTGGTCGCCAACAGCCCGGCAGCCCTCGAAGGGTATCTCGGCCTGAACGGCGCGCTGGCGAAAGGAAAGCTGTCGGCCCAGACGCGCGAACGGATTGCTTTGGCGGTCGCAGAGGTCAATGGCTGCAACTACTGCTTGTCCGCCCATACCTACCTGGCCCGCAATCTGGCCAAGCTCGACGATGCGGAGATCACCGCCAACCGCAACGGCGCCTCCAACGATCCGAAGGCCGATGCCGCCGTCAAGTTCGCGGTCGCGGTGGTCAAGAGCCGCGGGCACATCGCCGCCGCTGACCTCGAAGCCGTCAAGCAGGCCGGCTACGATGACGCGGAAATCGTTGAGATCGTCGTTCACATCGCTCTCAACACGCTGACCAACTACATCAACGAGGTCGCTGGAACGGAGATCGATTTTCCGGTGATTGAAACAAGCCGCGCAGCCTGACGGTCGATCCACGAAGGCGCTTGCGTTAGCTGCAACAAATAGGAACAGCGCGGGCTCGAAGCAATTCGGGCCCGCGTTTTACAACTATGCACGTCGTTGCAAGGCGCGGCGCAACTTACCTCATCAGTCGATCGATATACCGGCACCATTCGACGGTCGCCCGCGAAGGCACGTCAGGATTGCCACGAACGCCGAGCTTGAATTCGACCACCGAGCGCCATTCCATAGAACCGACATCCGGCCCGTGACCATCTCCATCGCCAGTTTGCAGCTTGCGATCGACGGCCAGTTGCCACTGCCGCGAACAAGGACGTGGTCCGGAGCGAGGCGGCGCCGTTTCACGCAAGAACTTGCTATTGACCCAGCCGGTAAATTCCTGCGCGCCGCCAACATTTATTTTACACCAGAGCGAAGACCGACGCTTTTGGCAGCCGCGATTTCCAACAACGTCGCCGTTTGAGAGTTGGCCGATGACGGGTTGTTCCGTTCCCGGACCAGCGCGCACGTTCAAGGTGTCGTTTGGCGGGACGTTCGTGACAGCCCAAAAGTCCGGCCCACCCGCCAACCCGTCAGCATAGTCCGCGGCAAATGCCGCAATAGCGCTCCCCGCCAAAGTGCAAACAGCGATCGTCAGAAGCAATCTCATTTAGGCGACCCTCCATGACATGCACTGTGCTGGATTGTCGTCAGGCCGTCCACCCACGCGATGTCGTCAGCATCACAGTTGAGTCGAACCGGTAACGCTCTGTTGGATCTTCCACTTGAGCCGAACCAATAGACAGAATTGAGACGGCCTAGGGCCGAGCGGCGGGTTAAGCGCCCTCACAATCTGCGGCTTTCTCAGGGGGCGGCGCGCCGTGCCTCAGCGCTGCCCATGGCCTAATCGTGCTCACCCTTGTGCACAACCAAGAAGCGCTCGATGACAGCCATCAGCAAGGCTGAAATCACGAATGTCATATGAATGATAACAAGCCAAAGCAGCTTCTCGCTGGGGGTCTCCTGCACGTTCATGAAGGCCTTGAGCAGGTGCACCGAAGAGATCGCGACGATCGAGGAAGCAACCTTCAGCTTCAGCGTGCCCGCATCGAGCTTGCCGACCCAGTCCAGTTTTTCGTCATGCTCGGCAAGATCGATACGCGAGACGAAATTCTCGTATCCGCTGATGACGACCATCACCACCAGGCTGCCGACAAGGGCCAAATCGATCAGCGAGAGTGACGCCAGAATGACGTCCTTTTCGGACAACTCCAGCAGGCGCGGAATGAGGTGCGTAAGCTCGACCACGAAGGTCACCGTCAAGATCAGCAGCAAAGCCGCCAACCCCATATACATGGGCACAAGAAGCCAGCGGCTATAATAGAGCACCTTCTCGATTACGCTTTCCATTCGATCCATGCTTTGCTCGTCGCCTTCAGTAATTTGAGACAGCCATCTAGAAAGCGTAATGGCGCCCGATCCGCAATTGGGATGAGCCCTCAAAGCGTCCTTAGGTCGCGATTTTGTGTGAGGGAAAACGTTCGCGCCCGCCGATCTCGCGATGGCCGATATCAAAGACGGTTCAGGTGGCGTTGCAGGGGTGACCCAAGCAGAGCTTGGACATCGGCGTCGGGCCATTTCCAACGCCATCCGCCCGACAGATCTTAAGAACCTGCAACAGCCAAGTCAGATGCCAGGACACGCCGCGCAGAAGGATATTTATGCAATTTCTGGCAAGTACAGCGGTCTACGCCTGGCAGAAGATCGTGCGACGGCTGAAAAAGTAACTTTATCTCCACCCAATCTAGCTATCTTGGTTATCTATATGAATAATAAGTCAGGTCGAAGTCCCAGTTGAGTAACGCATCGTTAATACCGTGTTCCAAAGCCGATTATCACAGCTTTCCGACATCTCGTTCGATAGCCTCTGGCCCGAGCTTGCGATCGCGTTTGCCTTCGGTCTGCTCCTCGTTGCCGGCCTTGCGGTTGCAATCTACCGCTTGAGGTCAACGGACCGGCCGTATAGCTGGCAGTTGGGACTGCTGATGGCGACCGGACTGGCGTTGTCGGTCGCTTCAGGGTGGACGACGTGGGACGGCATGCAGAATTTCACGCATGAGCCGGTTCTGGCGCTCCTCATCACGTTTGGAATTCAGTCGGTTCTGCTGGTTGTCAGCTGGCTGATCGGCGAAAGCTTTGCCAATCGTCCGCGCCTGGCGATTCCAGGTGAAGAGACTGGCGAGAAGGCAGAGCACGGGTTTTGGTGGTTGGCCGCCTCGTTCGTCGGCACCGTCGCCGGCTTCGTTGCGTTGGTGATCGTCTTCGACGACTGGTATGCGATCGGCCTGCTCGAAAGTGTGCCCGAAGCCTGGCGCGTCACCGCTCTCAAAGTCGCCGCCGGTGCATTGGCCGTTTCACTCATTTTCGCGCTTTGCCTGACAAGCGGCGGCAGACTGTTTCACAGCGGTATCGGGCTTCTGCGCGTCGCGGCACAAAACGCATCGTTATGGCTGATGCTAATCGCCTGCATGGGCGCGTCGGTCTTCTTCTCGTTTGACTCGCTGTTCTCGACGATCTTCCCGCAAGACGAGCGCGCACGGGCCTCCGACATCCGCACGCAGGGCAAGATCGGCGAACTCGTCAACGATGTGAAGGCGAGCGCGACCAACCGGCGCCAGCAACTCCTGGCTCAGTTTGCGCGAAGCCCCGAGTGGTCCGCCTATTCCAAAAACCTCGACCAGCTGATCGCACGATCTGAGACCCTGCCAAGCGTCCTGGAAGCGCAGGCCAGCGAAAAATTCCGCGAAACGCAAGCCGCACTTGGGGCCTTGGAAGTCGATCTGGCTTCGGCAAAAGCAAAACTGGAAACGCTGAATATGCGGCGCCAGGGACTGCGCGCCGATGCAACCCGAATCCAGTCCACAGTCGAAGAGATAACCGCATCGCAAAGAGAAGCCCGCGAAAAGCTGCCGGCCCTCGAACAGGAAATCGCGACCAAGGCGGTTGAAGCTGAAAAAGAACTGCAGGGCCTTGGCGATAGCTCGCGGGCAGGTGCGGGTCCCGTTTATCGCGGCTTGGTTCAGGCGCAAAAGAAGCTTGAGTTTGAACTGAAGCTCGTCACGCAGCGCCTGGCGCAACTGGCGGAGCAATTGGAAACGAGCCGGTCGCGATTGGCAAAAGCCAACGGCGCCGTTGAGGAAATCGATCGCCAGATCGCCAAACAGAAGGTTCAAGTCGAGCTTGCGCAGAAGCTGCTCGATCGCGCGCAGTCGAAGACCGAGACCGTTGCGGGATCTTTGTCTGGCGCACCGTTGTCTGAGCGCATCCGCCGCCTTGAGTTGGCCCGCAGTGAAGCCTTGAGAACGCCATCGGCGCAAACCTTCGATACCGCCGAGCAGGCCTGCGCGGTGCTGGCGGAAGACGTTGCCAGCGTTCCGGAACCGAACGCGCAAGACCCGCAGTTGCTGTGCCGCCTGGATGATGTGCGGGCCGCGGCGGCGCCCGCATTGCAGATGTCGAAGGCGCTTGCAACCTTGGACGCCAACTGCACCGGCGAGGGCAAGCTGCCGGACGCAGGCGGAACCGGTGAACTTATCGCTTTCGCGCGCCAGTGCATCCAGATGGCCGGCTTGCCAAGCGATGATATGGCGTCATTTAACGCCCGGGTCGGACAGATCGCGCTCAACCGTGATGACAAGGCGCACCGGTTCGTCGTCACCATCAATGCCTTCAACGACGGCAACCGTTTGGCCTACCTTGCCCTCGCCATCGCTCTTGCAATCGACGGTTTGGTGTTTGCCTCGGGCATCTTCTACGCCCATACCGCGCGCTCACCCCTGTCCGACATCCCCGGCACCGACGGCCGCCGGCAAAGCGAATTGGAACATATCCTGGAAAGCGCGCTACGGCCCGACCCACCGGAAGCTGCCGCCGCCGTCCTCTCCGCAGTTCGCCCGCACACGCGCGCTGATGGCGATTGGGTTCTGCAAGGCTTTACGCACGAGATCGATACGGTCGGACACAGCCCGGCCACGCAAGCCATCATTTCCAAGTTGGTCGGGGTTGCCGCAGCGATCGGCGCGGCGGAGCGCAGCAAGGTCAACCCGAACTGCAGCCTTCTGCGCGGGGAAGTCATCACCTACCTCTCGCGTCACGCCTACCGATCCCAAGGCAAGCAGCTTCATTACGAAGGACTGGAAGCGCTTCAGGAATTGCTGGCCCGCGTCTTGAGCGATGACGTCCGCGCTGGGGCCGCCACAGTATTGAAATACCTGCAGCCCATTCCCCGCCGCGGAGATTTCGCCACCGCTGTCACGCTCTCCGACATCGAAGACGCAAGCGATCTGGAGACCGTGAGAACGGCGACCAACGCCGCTGCGGTGCTCGGCTATGTGAATATCCCTGACGAGAAATCAGCTGCGCAGAAGTACATTCTGCATCGGGACGTCTTCGTCGTTCTGGCCGGCCTTGCGGCCGGAAAGAAGCCCGCTGCCAGCGATGAAGCTTTGCCTGAGAAGGAAGATCCTGAGTCGGGCGTCGGCGAACCCGAAAAGGCGCAAACGGAAGCAGCCGAAACGGCCTCTGCCCCCGATCCGCAGCCAGTTGCGGAGCCCGCGCAAGAGCCTTTGGTTGAAGCGCAACAACAGCGTCAACCTCAGCCGCAACCGGAGCCTCAGTTCGAACCGACCCAGACGGTGGCGGAAAAGCAGAAATTTGCACCTAGCGAACCGGCAGCGCCGCAGACTTATGTCTTTGCCGGCCAGAGCAGCTTGCAGTTGGCCGAAGAGCAAAGCGAAAAGGATGGGCGATCTTTAGCGTCTGGCAATGTCAGCCGCAAAATGATCGACGCCTCGTTCGAGAAAACCAAGGACGCGCAAGCTCACTCGGCAAAAGAAGAAATGCCGGCGCGAACCCAGCCAGCCTTGGAAGTCCAAACAGCAAGCGCCGGTTCAGACGCCGTCGACTTCGGACTTGATCTTTCCGACCAGGCTTTTCCCGACAGCCTTTTCGAAAGCCTAGAGGATGATAGCGCCGAGCGCGAAGATGCCCATGCTCAATCGAGACGGAAAGAACGTGCCGATCCCGTGCGAAGCGATTGACAGGCGCTGATAGCTCCTTCGCGGTTTCGGCTGATAAGCACTGATCGCCGGGCATCGCCAAACGCCGTCTGTCTTCTTTAAATTGCCAATATGCAAGCCAGATTTAATTCGATCTCCAACTTGGGCGATAAGGCGACAGCCGAATTGGCGTATGGACATCGACTGAGCACCGCAGGCCCAACTCCCCTCAACCGAAACATAAGACAAGCCATGCTCATTGCGCGGGTTGCGAATCTTTCGACTGCATGCAGTAGCGGGCCAGCTGAAAGAGACGGCCCATCTATCGATCGAAATGAATAACAGAAGTCCGTATAATTTCTTTCTCAGAATAAGGGCGATCTACGAAGCTTGTGACCTTCATCGAAAAAGGAGGTTGGTCCAAATAGACGCCGGACCCTAGCGGAATACGGATTGCGATTCCGTGTCGAATGTCGAGGTTGTAGGCCTGGAAGCGGATAGGGAGTGACTCCGAGATGATTGCAACTCGGTAAAGTCTGGCCAGGCGCTCCAGAATTCGCATGATGTCGTCATTGGAAAGGTGCTGCAAAACCTGTCTGACAGTGACAAGATCGCCCGCAGGCGGGTCATTTTCGACAGCGTTGCAGACCTCGAACGACACGCCTTCTCGTACATGGTGTTCTTGGTGCCATTCAATGAGATTACGGGCGACATCGACACCGACGTATTCGAGTGTGCGTTCGCTTTGGCCATTGGCGGTCGCGGCTTTCAAGATTCGGTCTGAGACCTGGAAATCGCCGCACCCAATATCAACCCAACGGGAGATAGAGGGATCCGACCTGAGAAAATCGACCACATACCGCTCGTACTCAGAACTCTTGTCTTCTGCCGAGCCATCCCCCGAATAAAAAAGCGCGCCGCTCTGTGATTTTCCCCATTTGTTATTCGCGTAAATTTTTTCAAATGTTTCACTGACAGTGAGGCCTTGCGACCAAGCTTGACGCTTCCGGAACTTTCTCGCTGTCCGCCTTTCGCGACGCCATTTCTGCAGACGCTCGACCCACTCCATCAACACAGCATTCCCCAATACACTTCAAGTCCAACCGACTATCCAATTAGGCAGGAACAGCGATACAGCATTCTCCTCCTGCGGTCATAATGTTTTCGCCAATGCCAGAGCGGACGACTGTGGGCAGCATTGTGCTGCGCGCTAATCAGCGGGCATCGCCATTTCCAGCCTGCTGCAGGACGCCGCCAATCCGACATTCCGCGAGCAGAATGCAATCACGAACTGTTGACGACGTTGAACACGTATCCTGCCTTCCTTATTTGGGAAGGTAGCCGAAACGCGCTAGATTTTAGCATCCGAACCCTTTGCATCGGGCCTGCCAATGCAAGCTCGTCAGGAGGAATTGAAATGACTATCGCTTTGCTCAACCGCCGTCGCCTCCTCGCCACCGGCGGCTGTGTCCTGGCAACTGGTCTCACCGGTGGCCTGTTGCCCGCCCAAGCCAAAGGCGTCGCGCCGACCCCTTCGATGCGGGGCGGCTCCAACAATTACCGGAAAGGCGCGCCGATCGTCGAGCGCATTGGCGGCGGCGGCTTCTGGATGTCCGGCACCGTACGCCGCGCCGGCGATGGCGCTCCGCTGGCAGGCCAACGCATTCAAATCTGGGCCCACACAACCGAAGGCTACGAAAGCGACCCGCAAAGTCACGGGGCAACGCTGACCGACGAAAATGGCGTGTTCCGCCTTGAGATGCCGCAGATCGTTCCCGCATTCGGTCAGCCGCACGGTCACCTCGCCTACGATAGCGGAGAGTTTAAAACCGTCTTCCTGCGCCCTGTGATGTCGAGTTCGAAAGACACAACCCTCGAAGCGCACTTCGTCCTGCAGCCGGTCTGAGCGGGTCGGTCTTGGCGGGAATGAACTTGGCACGGGCGGCAAGAGCAGCGTTGATCTGGGCCGCCCTTGTGGCTGCTGTGGCTATACCTCTGGCCGCTTCGGCGGCAAGCCCGCTGCTGGCTTATCGCAGCCCTATCTACATCACTGCGGGGTTTGCAGGAGTGATCGCGCTGGGCCTCTTGCTGGTTCAGCCCGTGCTGATGAGCGGCGGCTTGCCGGGCTTTCCCGGGTTCCACGGACGGCGCGCTCACCGATGGGTCGGGGCAGCCTTGGTTCTGGCCGTCGTTGTGCACGTCGCCGGACTATGGATCACCAGTCCGCCGGACGTGATTGACGCGCTTCTTTTCAATTCACCGACACCGTTCTCCGCCTGGGGCGTCATTGCCATGTGGGCGATCTTCGCCTCCGCGCTGCTAGCGATCTTCCAGCGCCGCTTGCCGCTTCGACCGCGAACGTGGCGGATGATCCATACCTTTTTCGCAGCCGTGATCGTCGTTGGCGGTGTCGTCCATAGCGTCTTGATCGAGGGGACGATGGAGACCTGGTCGAAAGCCGCCCTCTGCGTGCTCGTCCTTGCAGCCACCATCAAAGTCATGGCAACCCTGAAAGTGTGGACCAGGCGAAGAGCGCATCGCCCGACGACGTCATCCCAGGCTTCTGCTTCGGGCTCTCGTTGACCGCTTGCGGAACCAAAGAACCGGCGGCAACCGCCGGGCATCATCCGAAAAGGCGACATTTATTTCGGGGTTTCACCCGCCAGGTTGATCTGCTTTTCGAAGGCCCAATAAGGCTCGCTCCCTGATGACGGAACGGGGCGAAACTCCGGCGTTCTTTCGTGCACGGGCCGCCGCCCTCCCGACAGCAGCCGATACATATCTCCAAACAAAACAGGATCGTTGACGAAAACCCCGTGGTGGTTTTGCGTATCCAAACCGAGCACGGTCTCGTCGGTCCGTCCGCCCATGCCGGTCGTGTCGATCGTCTCAAGGCCGGGATAGGATTGCGCCACGCGTCCGCAGCGCCCTTCACCCATCCGGATTGTGCTCGAAACCCACAGCGCCCAGTCGCTCGCATTGACATAGTTGGTCACGCCGCGGGAAAAACGCTTGGCCTTCCCCATCTTCCGGCACCAGTCCAGATCGATGTCCGAATGAGCCATAATGATCTCGCCAAGGTTGGGCATCCGCGCGCGTGCCGAACGCTTGGCCAGTTTCTCCACCGCCCGCGACAGAACACGGTTACCCATGGAGTGGGCGATGATGTGGATCTTGATTCTGGGCACCGTGATTGAGAGGGTATCGAGGAATTTGACCAACGGCTTGGCGGCAGCCTCTGCGCGCCCGCGATCGCCCATGTACCAGACATGCGAGCCAGCCGAATTCCAAGAGAACAGCAGGAGCGCACCATCGAATTCCAGGTCGTAGGCAATCTGCGCCGCGCGCTTCACGGCCTGCTCGTGAGTGACATTGTAGCCGTGCACGAACAGCAGGGCTTGTTTGGGAAACCGGATGCTCTTGCGCGTCGCTTCTTGGATCAATGTCCCGACTTGACCGACACCGTCGGGCGCCATTTTCAGGAGTTTAAAGTTCTTCGCATAGGATAGCGGTTCGGTCGATTTGTCGATCACGCCACGCGATTCAACATACCGATCAATTCTCTCGAACAATGCATTGGCGTCAGCCTGGACCGTGGCGGTGCCATAGGACAGTTCATTCGTCTTGCCTAAGCGGTGGTAGGCTTTCTTTTTTTCGTTCCAGTCGCGGGTCGTCGCATAGGCGAGCTTGAAATCCGCATAATGAAGCTCGGGCAACTTTTCGATCCGGGAGGCCCAGGCAGCCGCTTTCTCTTTTTCGCCGGCATCTCGATAGAGGTAGCGAAGTTTGGTCATCGCCGTCTTGACAACCGGATGGCCGTCGTAGAGGCAGTCGCGCAAAATCTTCAGTGCGTCTTCATAGTTCCTGGCCGCCTCTCCGACCTGCTTCAGTTTCACTTTGACGTCGGCGAGCGCGATCAGGCCTTCGGCAAATTTCGGATGGCGCGGTCCATAAAGCGCATGCAGGAGGCGCAACGCATGCTGCTTGTGTTTGAAACTTTCCTCGTGATCGCCGATCACGCGATAGTAGTCGCCAATCGCAGAAACCGCTCTGAAATACTGAACGGGATCGCGACGAGGATCTTTATCAAGAAACCCCAGCGCTTCATCCAAAAAATCCTTCGAAACTTTGGGAGCCGGTTTGAAATAGCCAAGCATGTTGCTGCTGGGCCGGAACAGTCGAACGATCGCAAGGTCGATCGATGACCTGATCCTTGCGGGGTGATCTTGTCGAAAGTGCTTCCGGCGAATTTTCAGGGCTGCAAGAACGCTCTCGTCTGCGCGCGTAAAGTCCAAGCGCGCCAGTTGCACCTCCGCCCATCGATCGTAGGCCACTGCAAGCTTGGGATTATCCGACCCATAGAGCTTTTCGGCCCAATACCGCGCTTTCCGCAGAATCGTGCCCGCGCGATATTCATATCCGGCGTCCATATAAAGAAGCCCGAGCTTGCTGAAAGCTTCAAGGAGCTGCTCTTCGTAATTCTTCCCGAGACTCTTCAAGGCCTGAATAGCCTGTTTGTAGACCGGTTCGGCTTGCAGGATCTGCCCCGTCGCGCGCATGGTGTCGGCCAGCAAGATCAACGAAGCCGCGCGTCTTGGGTCATTTTGCTTGAGAAGCTTGGCCGTGACGCGTTCTGCTTTTTGCGCGGCCTGAAACGCAGGAGCATATTTGTGCTGGGCAACCAGCGACCGGGCTGCTGCAAGGATCTGGGAAACCTGGTCGTCCTTCGCCTGCGCTGCAGCCAAACCGTACGAGAGCCAGTAGATCAGGAGTAGAACGAAGCAGCCGGGGCGCTTGAGCCCCGTTGGGAAATTACCCAACACTTAATCCCCCATCGTCATCCTTCGCTGCCCCGCGCACGTTCGAACGCAAAAACCGCAGCAGCCTGCTTGCGCTGTGGCGCGATTGCCAATCCCGGCTCGGCAATCAATCGCACCACCCTGACACAGGCTATCGCACAGTCAGACGATCTGTCCACTTATGGCTCGGGTCTGGCCGGCCGGCCGAGAGATGAGAAGTCCGCCGGGATGATCAGCCGACTTGATTTGCAGCATCACTCCACGCCAAGCTTCTGCTTGAGGATTTCGTTGACGGCTTGCGGGTTCGCTTTGCCGCCGGAAGCTTTCATCACCTGACCGACGAACCATCCGATCATCGTCGGCTTGGCTTTCACCGCTTCGACCTTGTCGGGGTTGGCGGCAATCACCTCATCGACCGCCTTCTCGATGGCGCCCGTATCGGTGACCTGCTTCATGCCGCGCTTTTCGACGATCTCGGCCGGGTCGCCGCCTTCCGTCCAGACGATCTCAAACAGATCTTTGGCGATCTTGCCGGAAATGTCGCCCGCACCGATGAGGTTGACGATGCCTGCGATCTGCGCTGCCGAGACCGGCGATGCGGAGATGTCCTGGCCTTCTTTGTTGAGGCGGCCGAAGAGTTCGTTGATGACCCAGTTGGCAGCCGTCTTGCCATCGCGCCCGGCGTCCTTCAGGCCCTTGATGACGTCTTCGAAATAATCGGCAGCCGCCTTCTCGGCGACCAGCACGCCGGCGTCATAGGCCGACAAGCCGTAAGCTTCCATGAAGCGGTGCTTCTTTTCATCCGGCAGCTCGGGCAGACCTTTGGCCAGTTCGTCGACGTAAGCCTGTTCGAATTCGAGAGGCAGCAAATCCGGATCGGGGAAGTAGCGGTAGTCGTGCGCTTCTTCCTTGGAGCGCATCGAACGCGTCTTGCCGCTCTTTGGATCGAACAGCCGGGTCTCCTGATCGATCGTGCCGCCATCCTCGATGATGTCGATCTGCCGGCGCGCTTCGTAATCGACAGCCTGACCGATGAAGCGGATCGAGTTGACGTTCTTGATCTCGCAACGCGTGCCGAATTCGTCGCCGGGCTTGCGCACCGAAACGTTGACGTCGGCGCGTAGGTTGCCCTTGTCCATATCGCCGTCGCAGGTCTCAAGATAACGCAGGATCGTCCGCAGCTTGGTAACGTAAGCCTGCGCTTCCTTGGCCGAGCGCATGTCGGGCCGCGACACGATTTCCATCAGCGCCACGCCTGAGCGGTTGAGATCGACGTAGGAATAATCCGGATGCTGGTCGTGGATCGACTTGCCCGCGTCCTGCTCCAGGTGCAGGCGCTCGATGCCAACGCGCTTGGTGTCGCCGTCGACGTCGATCTCGATTTCGCCCTCGCCGACGATCGGATGCTTGTACTGCGAGATCTGATAGCCCTGCGGCAGGTCGGGGTAGAAGTAATTCTTGCGGTCGAACACCGAACGCAGGTTGATCTCCGCCTTGAGGCCGAGGCCGGTGCGGATCGCCTGCGCGACGCACTCCTTGTTGATGACGGGCAGCATGCCGGGCATGGCCGCATCAACCAGCGAGACATGCGCGTTGGGCGCGCCGCCGAATTCGGTGGAGGAGCCGGAGAACAGCTTGGCGTGCGAATTGACCTGGGCGTGAACTTCAAGCCCGATCACGATTTCCCAGTCGCCTGTCGCGCCGGAAACCAGGTTTTCGTTCTTGCCGTTTTTGGACTTCTTAGCCATTCGCGGATTCCTTGAGAGCATGTCGAAACGGTTGGTTATCGCAGGTTGCCGCCCGAGGCAACGTTTCGCACCAGCGCACCGGCCCCGATCCTCATGAGATTCCTGGCGATGTTCCTTCGAACGGCAATATACGGCCCCTCAGCGCGGCGCATTTTCGCGCCAACACTCGGCAAGCCGGTGTTGGGCTAGCGCCGGGTCGCCTTGCTCCCTGGCCCTGCGGGCCAATGATGGCTGGTTGTCATGGCCCGGTTGCCGTGTGGGCATCCGAAGGGCTAGGAAAAAATAGCCCGGATGCCGCGAAACAGGCTCCACACGACCTTGGGAAGTGTGGACCCAAAATAAACAGCGGTGGGCAACTGAAGGGCCCATTGTTATGTCTCACGCGACCGTACCGCGCCTGCGGCGCTGGTCGCTCCGACGGGGCGGCGCATTTTCGCTCCAACACCCGGCAAGCCGGTGTTGGGCTAGCGCCGGGTCGCCTTGCTCCCTGGCCCTGCGGGCCAATGATGGCTGGTTGTCAGGGCCCGGTTGCCGTGTGGGCAACCGAAGGGTCCCAATATCATTGAGCAGCCAGCTGCGGTCCACTATCCGCAGGTGTCCATGATCTAACCGGCAGTCCGCGGTTCTTCCAGCCCGGGCCCCGCGGCCCCCCGACCACCCCTTCGACGACGTTGATCACGGTGAAACCGGCCTTCGCCAGCGGTTCGGACAGCTTGGTCGTCCGGTTGCCGGTCCGGCAGATGACGGCGACGGGCACCTTGATATCGCCGCCGGTGACGTTCAGCAGGCCCGATAGAAAGTTCTGGCCATTTTGATGCATGGTGATGGCGTGCGCCGAGACGGGAACGCCAGTTTGCTTCCACTCTTCCGGCCGGCGAACGTCGATGAGAACGATCTCGCCCTTCAAAGCCTTTTCATGGGCTTCGGGGGCGGACATCTTGGATATTTCACCAGCACGCAACGGTTCGGACGAAACAACAAGGCCAACGGCCAGAACGGCAAAGGCCGCCGCAAGCGCTCGTGCCCCTGCGAATTTCTCCAGCAATTTCAACATGGCTTCGCTCCTTCTCGTTGGAAGTCCCAGACCTTGTCACCTGTCACGGCAAACAAACAGCTGCCAAGCTGATTGGCGGCTATGCGAAAGCGCTCACGGGCACCCGCCACACCGCCTATCGCGATCACAGAAGGCACGCGTCTTCCGATCCCGTCATTGATGACCGTCAACGATCGCGTCGCCTTCACCGAAGGATTAGATTTTACAGATCAATGAGGCTTTTTAGTAGGCCGCATCCGATAGCCGATATAGGCCCAGACGAACCCAAGCAGGAACTGTACGACGAAGACGCCCGTCGGAGCGCCAAAGCCCTTGGCGATGACGATCCGGAAATAAATAAGCACGTAGAGGAACAGAAATCCCGCGCACGCCGACGCAAATGCCGCAACGATCAATTTTTGCCACTGGTTGGAATCGCGGCCCAGATAGAACGCCACCGCAATCGCGACAGGGTTCAGCAGGGAAACGATCAGGATATCGAACGGGTCGAAAGGTTGCAGGGCGATCATCAGATACTGTTGCCTCAGGTCTCAGGCCGAAGATTTGTCATCGCCGCTTTCGGCCGAGCGCGCGAGTTGCTCTTCTTCATACTGGATGAACCAGCCGATCATCTGTCGCCACATCGCTTCGGCAAGCTCCGGCGGCAGGCCCTTCTCATCGGCGTGGTGGCGCACTTTGTCGATCACCTGTTGAATGCGCCACGGCACAACAGCGCCTTCCGGCCCATGCTGCTTGAGCTGCCAGGCCCGGTCGACGTAGCCGAACCGCTGCGCTACCAATTCGACGAGGTGGATATCGATCTCGTCGATGGCCTCGCGAACGTGCGACATCTCGGTGCAATCTTGTGGCTGGCGTCGGCTCATTTCGGGCGCTTGCTCCTTCTCCGGCTCAGTTCGATTAGCGCGCGCACCGCGAGAAAGCAATGCAGCCATATATAAGAGAGCTAATCAGCTCCACCAGATTTGCGGCACATGGAAGTGCCCGGCGGCGTCTTCGATGGTTTTTGCCGCGCGCAGCAAGGTTGCTTCGTCGAACGGCTTGCCGATGAGCTGCAGGCCGAGCGGCGTACCTTCGCTTGAGAGCCCGGCGGGAACTGAAATGCCCGGCAGACCGGCCATGTTCACCGTCACCGTGAAGATGTCTTCCAGATACATCTGCAGCGGATCGCCCGACTTTTCACCGAACGCAAACGCAGGCGATGGCGTCGTTGGCGTCAGCACCACATCGACGTCGTCCCAGGCTTTGTCGAAATCGCCCTTGATGAGCGTGCGGACCTTTTGCGCCTTGAGGTAATAGGCATCGTAATAGCCCGCCGACAGCACGTAGGTGCCGATTAGCACGCGGCGCTTGACCTCCGCCCCGAAGCCTTGCGAGCGGGTCTCTTCGTAGGTGTCGATGAGGTCCTTGCCGGGCTTCCGCATGCCGTAGCGCACGCCGTCATAGCGCGCGAGGTTGGAGGACGCCTCCGCCGGCGCAATGATGTAGTAGGCCGGCAGCGCGTATTTCGTATGCGGCAGCGAGATGTCGTGGATCGTAGCACCGGCCGTTTTCAGCCATTCGATCCCCTGATCCCACAGCTTGGCCGCCTCTTCCGACATGCCGTTGATGCGGTATTCCTTCGGCACGCCGACGCGCAAACCTTTGACGCCATCTTTCAGGGCCGCCGCGTAATCGGGAACCGGCGCATCGACGCTGGTGGAATCTTTCGGGTCATGTCCGGCCATGACCTTCAGCATCAAGGCCGCATCTTCGACCGTGCGGGCAATCGGCCCGGCCTGATCCAGCGAGGAGGCGAACGCGACGATGCCCCAGCGCGAGCAGCGCCCATAGGTCGGTTTGATACCGACGGTGCCGGTTAGAGCCGCGGGCTGGCGGATCGATCCGCCGGTGTCGGTCGCGGTGGCGGCGAGGCAAAGGTTTGCTGCAACGGCCGCAGACGAACCGCCCGACGAGCCGCCCGGTACGAGCTTGTCCTCTTTGCCTTCACGACGCCAAGGGTTGACCGCCGGACCGAAGGCGCTGGTCTCGTTGGATGAGCCCATCGCAAACTCGTCGTTGTTGAGTTTGCCGAGCATGACCGCGCCCGCGTTCCACAGGTTCTGCGTGACGGTCGATTCATAACGAGGCTTGAAATCGTCAAGGATATTGGAGCACGCCGTCGTCCGGATACCTTCGGTACAGAAAAGATCCTTGATCCCGAGCGGCAGACCTTCCAGTTCGCCAGCATCTCCCTTGGCGATGCGCGCGTCCGAAGCCTTGGCCTGTTCGAGCGCATGTTCCGGCGTCGGCAGCACGTAGACGTTGAGCGCACCGTTGCCGGCTTCGATGGCCTTCAGGTGGGCCTCAGTCAGCTCAACCGCCGAGACTTTCTTCTTGGCGATGGCATCACGCGCTTCGGTCAGCGTCAGTTTGGTCAGATCGGTCACGGATTTTCGTCCTGGGAACTGTCAGTAAGGTGTGGAGCGCTAAAGTCGTGAGGTGCGCGCCTTAGCCGGTCGAAAGGCCCAGCCCGGCGCAGCTGCAACTTATTCAACAACCTTCGGCACGACGAAGAAGTCATCCTCGCTCATCGGCGCGTTGGCGACGATCTCGTCAGCCTTTTCGCCATCGGTCACGACATCCTCGCGCTGCTTCAGCGAAATCGGCACCACCCGGGTCATCGGCTCGACCTTGTCGGTATCGACCTCGGAGAGCTGCTCGACCCAGTCGAGGATCGCCGAAAGCTCGCCTTCAAGGCCTTTGGCCTCGTCGTCGGTGATCTTGATACGCGCCAGCCGCGCGATGCGCCGGACGGTCGCTTCGTCGACGTGCATGGTCCCTCTCGCTCAGGTTAGTTATTCGAAGTCTCGGTCAATAGCCGTGAAGCGGCCGCTACGCAACTGCAGCGATGGCATGCGTGCACGCGCCCCAGCCGTCCGGCCTGCGGTTTCGGGCGCAAAAGAGCCCAATGAAAAGGGCGCTTGCCGCGCCCTTCCGTCCACAATGGATTTTTCCGGTGCGAACCGGCCAGCAATTACGCCTCGGCGCGGCCAGCCTTCAAAAGCGCCTGCTTGCGCATTTTAGTGCGCACACCGGACGTATTGCCCTGAACGCGGGTCTGGGTCGGGCGCGCAATGCGGCGGCGGGCCTTCTTCTTCTTGGTTTCGACGTTGCGGGCACTGAGTGTGGCCATGGTTTTGCTCTCCGAAGATCGATTGGTCAGCGCCCGGAATCCGGTGCGCGCGGCCGTACCATCTCAGGGCACCGCCTCGAAAGACGATCTTTTGGCCTTATCCGAAGGTCGCCGTCAAGGCATAACCTGGCGCCAGGAACACTCCGGCCCAGGCCAGCGAGGATAAACTGCTGGCGATTAGAAACCGGCCCCAGCGCATCGACATCGCCCCGGCGACAAGCGGCACAAAGGGCCGGATCATGCCGCCGAACTTGCTGACAACGACCCCAAAAGCCCCGTATCGCTTGACGTAATAGCGCGCCAGAACGAACCACTGCGGACGGGTGCGCAACGGCCACATGCCGCCAATATCGCCTTTGAAGGCCCGGCCCAGCGCAAACGTCAGCACATCACCGATGGCCGCCCCGGCCGAGGCCGCCAGCCAGACCGACCAGAATTCGCCCCCAGCCGCGCTATGCAGGCCTCCGATCCCCAAAAACAGCGCCGATGACGGCACCAGCAACGACAAAAAGACCGTGCTTTCGGCAAATCCGAGCGCAAAGACAACGGGTTCCGCCCAGGCAATATGCGCCCGCACGAATTCCATCAGTTGTTCGTAGAGACCCAAATCGCCGTTTCCCGTATCCGATCGCCTAGTGAGCTGAAATGCCTAAAGGGTTTCATTGTTTTCCAGCTCAATCGTTCGTTGCATCCTACTTATCGGCCTGCGCAGCAGCCCTTGCGTGCCCATTGCGTCAGGATGGCGGCAATGCATGCGCAATGAGGAAGATTACTCGCCTTCGATAGAGCCGTAATGCTTGAGGAAGCCACCATGAGTGTCTAAATCGATATAAGACGGGTTCCGTGTGCTACACATTGTCAGTTGGCCATTCGTGACGAACGATGGCAATGAGAGCAATCACCTGAATTGCCCGCCCAGACGCACAAACCAGCCGGTCTGACGAAAACTGGCTGAGTTGGTGTCCGGTAGATAAGAAAAAGCGCCGTTCATCAAGGCCTTGTGGGCTGGCGATGAGGCTGCGCAGCAAAGACACTGCTAATCGGTCGGAATTGCGCGAGGATTTCGGCGCGACGACCTGGAAAGGCCCTGGGAGTAGAAATGGTATCTTTACCCGAAAGCAGCCATCAAAGCGACCGCGGACGCGGTTTTGGTGTCAAAAACAAGAAACTCACCCAGGCTGTCCACCGCCACAAGGCCACTTCGCGCGAAGGCGTTCAGGAGCGCCTTTTCACGCTGGCTTTTTCCGGCCTTGTCTATCCGCAGATCTGGGAAGACCCGGTCGTCGATATCGATGCCCTGCAGCTGAAAGACGGTGAGAAAATCATCGCCATCGCGTCGGGCGGCTGCAACATCATGAGCTACCTGACCGCAGCCGACGTCAGCGTCACCGCGATCGACCTCAACCCGGCCCACATCGCTTTGAACAAGCTAAAGCTGGCGGCCCTGCAGCATCTGCCAAGCTATGCTGCCTTCCATCGCTTTTTCGCCGAAGCCGATGCCTCCGAAAACGTCCGCGCCTATTTCTCCTACCTTCAGGAGCACCTCGATCCCGAAACCCGTAAATATTGGGAATCGCGCGACCGCATGGGCCGCCGCCGCGTCGGCTATTTCGGCAAGAACCTTTATCGCCACGGTCTGCTTGGCACGTTCATCGGCGCGAGCCACCTGCTCGCCCGCCTGCACGGCCGCAACCCGCGCAAGCTTCTGAAAGCCAAGTCGATGGAGGAGCAGCGCGCGATCTTCGACCGCGAACTGGCACCGCTATTCGAGAAGCGCCACATCCGCTGGCTGATCAGCAAGCCTTCTGCACTCTTCGGCCTCGGCATCCCGCCCTCGCAGTACGAAGCCCTTAAAGGCGACGAAGATCACATGGCCGAAGTTCTGCGTCAGCGTCTGGAACGCTTGGCTTGCGAATTCGACCTGCGCGATAACTATTTCGCCTGGCAGGCATTCGGTCGTCGCTATTCAACCGGCGGCAACGGCCCACTGCCTCCCTACCTTCAAAAAGAGAACTACGAGAAGGTCAAGGAGCGCGCCAAGAACGTCTCAGTCGTGCATGAAAGCTTCACCGAGCACCTGCGCAACAGCTCCGACCAGTCGTTTGACGCCTACGTGCTTCTCGATGCGCAGGACTGGATGACCGACGAGCAGCTCACCGACAACTGGACCCAGATCACGCGCACCTGCCGCCCAGGCGGTCGCGTCATCTTCCGCACCGCCGGTGAACCGAGCATCCTGCCGGGGCGCATCCCCGATGAGATCCTCAATCGCTACGACTACGACGAAGAAACCTGCCGCGAATTCACCCGCCGCGATCGCTCGTCGATCTATGGCGGTTTCCATCGCTACACGATGCGTGGCTGAACGGCAGGTTGAGGAGAACCAACGTGGGCGCAGCTCATGGCAGTGCAGATGGCGGTGAAGACGCGCGCCAGCACATGGACGGCATCTACAAGTACCAGCGCTACATCTACGACGTCACGCGCAAGTACTTCCTTCTCGGCCGCGACACACTGCTGAGAGACATGGCGCCACCCGACGGCGGCACCGTGCTTGAAGTTGGCTGCGGCACCGGCCGCAATCTGATCGTCGCCGCACGCCGCTATCCCAAAACAAAATGCTTCGGGTTCGACATCTCGACGATGATGCTTGAGACGGCCCGCGCCAACATCAAGGCGGCCGGCCTCGACGGACGCATCACTCTGGCTGAGGGCGATGCAACCGATTTCTCCGCCGAGCAGCTTTTCGCAGAGTCCGGTTTCGACCGCGTCTTCGTTTCGTATTCCTTGTCGATGATCCCACCATGGCGCGAAGCCTGCGAACAGGCTCTTCAAGCCGTCAAGCCGGGCGGTTCCTTGCACATTGTCGACTTCGGTCAGCAGGAAAAACTGCCTGGTCTTTTCAAATCCGGTCTGCATGCCTGGCTGGCGAAGTTCGATGTCGAGCCGCGTCCCGATCTTGAGGACGAACTGAAGGCCCTGGCCGAGCGCACCGGTTGCAAGCTGCGTTTTGAGCGGATCCTGCGCGACTATGCCCACCACGCGATTGTAACCAAACCTGCGAGCTGATGGCCGGTGAGAGTTGATCGAGCGCATCGGCTCTCAATGCGCCCAGCCGTTCACGCCTGTCCCGCTGAAATCGGTTCGCAGCTCTGGCGAGTAGGCACTCGCCGCTCTCGAATCTGACTGATCTTTGAGCCTGTGACCCAGGCCGAAAACCACTGCCCTGGAGGTTCCCATGCCACTGTTGCGCATCGACGTATATGAAGGCCGCACCGACGAGGAGCTGAAGTCGATGCTCGATGCCCTCCACAAGGCCATGCTGGATGCCTTCGACGTTCCCGTCCGCGATCGCTATCAGATCGTCCACGAGCACCGCCCGGCGACCATGATCATGGAAGACACCGGCCTGGACATCCCCCGCACGAATAAGTTCGTCATGGTGCAGGTGACAACCCGGCCGCGCACGCAAGCCATGAAGGAAGACTTCTACCGCCGCGCCTGCGACGAGTTGGAGAAAGCCTGCGGCATCGCGCCATCAGATGTCATGATCAACTTCGTCACCTGCGAAGACGAAGACTGGTCGTTCGGTCTCGGCCGCGCCCAGTTCCTGACCGGCGAACTTTGATCTAGACGTGCCAGCCGAACAGGCCCAACAGCCACGGCAGGCCGATTGATCCTGGAGTCAAAAGAACCCCGGCCCACAAGAACGCCGAAGCGAAATTGGCGATTTGGAATTGGCGCATCGGCATTTCGACGATCCCGGCAACCAGCGGAACGGCCGCGCGCAGCGGTCCGAAGAAGCGCCCGATGACAATCGCCCAGACGCCGAAGCGCTCGAAGAACTCATGACCGCGCGGGATAAGTTCGGGATGCCGCGAGAGCGGCCACATCTGCGCGATCTCGGTATGGAAATGCTTGCCAAGCCAGTAGGACAACCAGTCGCCGAACGCCGCGCCAAGGCTCGCTGAGACCCACACCAGAATGAACTCGTGCGTTGTCCCGCTGGCGCCGATCATGGTCCCGATGCCAACCAGCATCACCCAGAACGGCAGGACGAGCGAGATGAACGCCAGGCTCTCCCCAAAGGCGAGCACGAAAATGATCAGCGACGCCAGCTCGCGATGCTGCTCGACGTAGTTGACCACCCAGTCGGCATAGGTCGGCAAGTCTGCCATGGCGCTCAGCCTGCCCCGGCTTCAATCGCCACGTTCGCGTCGGCAGCGACCTGCATCCACACAAGCAGGATCGCGACGCTCAAAACCGCTAGGCAAAAGGCCATGATGGGCATCGACAGCGCCAGAACAGACAGCGCGATGAGGACCGCGTTGCAGGCTGCGACCCGGCGCACCACGACGGCGTGCGAGCCGACGCCACGCGCTGAGCGCTGATAGAAATGGGACCGGTGCGCCTGCCAGATTTTTTCGCCGCGGCTCAAGCGGGTGAGGATCGTGATCGTCGCATCGGCAACGAAATAAAGCGGCAGGATCAGCGCTGCGGCCAACGACACATTCACCGCCAGCCAGATCAGCATCGCCGCACACAGGAAGCCGAGCGGGATCGAGCCGACATCTCCCATGAAGACGCGCGCGGGATGCCAGTTCCAAAACAGAAAGCCGGCCGTACCACCGGCAAAAGCATAGGCGAGGCCGTCAAGCGGCGTCTCGGCGCCCGCAACGGCGCTGACGATCAGGAACCCGGCCATGATGAAGACGGTCTCGATGCCGGCAATGCCGTCGATACCGTCCATGAAATTGAACAGGTTGATGAACCAGACAACAAGAAACAGCGCCAGGCCGCGATCGAGCCAATAGGGCAGCCAGTCCTGGAAGATCATCTGGTCGGAATGGACAACTGAAATCGCCGCCGCGGCTGCCACGATATGGGCACCGAACCGCACCCACTGCGCGACTGGTTTCAGGTCGTCAAAAAACGAAACCAGCGCCAGCAACGCAGCAGCCGGCAGGATCAGCCCGTGAATGGTCTGCGTCGGCCAGAAAACAAAAAACGCAGCAAGTGCGGCCACCAGAAGCGGCAACCCACCGCCTGTGACCGTCGCTCCCCGATGCATCGAGCGCTCGTTAGCATGAGCCAGAACGCCTTGGCGATCGGCCAGCCGGATAAACAGATGGGTCAGTGCGACCCCAAAAACGAATGCCGCAACGGCGGTGAGAATGGCGACCAACGGGGCACTCCTGGTTGAGGGACCGGCACTGGCGTTTGCGCCGCGACCGGGTTCGAACTGCGGGAGGGTAGCGAGCCTTGCGCCGGCTTTAAAGCCTCTTTGCAGGGCTGGCGCGAGGTACGAACAACTGATCGAGGCTGGCCAGACTAGGAACGGCGCGCCGCAACGCCTCCCAAAAGGCCCATACGAGCAGCGGCAAAACGTAGGTCAGCGCATAAAGATGGCTCCAGGAAATACCGTCGATCCGCGGCAGATAGAGCGAAAAAGACAAAAGCGTCATGGCAAAGAGCGCAGGATGTGCAACCCGAACCATCAACGCGCACAAGAAGCCGAAGTACCAAGGGTAGTGCGGCGAGATTAGGAACACGAACGCAGCGCCTAACAGGACGAGGCGGCGTGGCAGGAGCGCGTCGGCCTCGCGCGCGAAAACCGCCCAAACCGCAATCGACAGAATGACCGCCAGCGCGGCCATCATATAAAGCCAGCCCGGCGGATCGGCCAATTGGAAGTCACGCAAATACCAGACGAGATGAAAGCCCCAGCCGGCTTTGTAGCCCTCGTTGTCGAGATGCTGACCCAAAAATCCGAAGACGTAGGGTCCAGCGGTCATGGCGTAGGGGAGATAAAGACCTGCCATCGAGCCAAATAGCGCAGCGGGCAATTTCCAGTCCCATCTTCGCCAGAGCGCCGGCAGCAGGACGAGCGGGAAATATTTGACGAGGGCCGCCCCGGCAAACAGTGCCCCGACCAGCCCCTGCCTGCGGCTGAGTGCCGCCCAAATTCCCAATGTGATCAAAGCCGTTGCGGCGGCATCGATATGGGCTTGCGAAGAAAATTCCCAGATCGGTAGCGGATGCCAAGCATAAATAATGACGCGCGACAGCGGCAGACGCGCAGCGTGCAGCCACCCCAAAAGACCGATCACCGTCAGAACTTCACACAGGAACATCACTGCCTTCATGCCGCCGATCCCGTCCTGGATCGCAACGCCCGCCATGAAGATCAGCTGCGCCACCGGCGGATAAATCGTGACAGCGTGTTCTTTCTGATTGATGCCGGGATAGATCGCAGCGTCGCGGAGGTGCGCAAGACGCTCATCGGAAGGCACGTAGAGGTAGGGGTTGATGCCGTCCCAGCCCAGGCGCCCGTCCCAGACGTAGCGCAAGGCGTCGCTGGTCAGGTTCGGGTCTGCCGTCATCGCCAGAATGCGCAACACCACCGCGACCGTCAGAATGAAAACCAACGTTCCCAACCCCCCTGGCCGTTTCAGGACCAAAACGACCGCCGCAAGGTAAACAAGGCCGCTAAAAAGGGCCCCCGCGACGAAAAAGCCCACTGCGCGCTGATCGACGAAATCGGCAAGCTGCCATGCGCTCAAAGCCAGCAAAATCGCTAAGATCAGAAGAATAATGCGCTCTTTGTTAATTCCGGCCAGACACCCCTCCCCTCGGTTGGCGGCAATTTATGCCAAGAACACTCTTGCAGACGCCCTGCAGGCTCCATATTTCGCCCAGCGGACTGCGACGAGACAACTCTTGTTGACCAAAGGGCCGGGAGAATAGAATTATTGCGCCGCAGCATCATTGGGGTGCACAATATGCCCTATTCTGTGCATCGCGAGGCGCTGTCAGGTAATGTTCATCTGTGATGGGGGAATGTGTGACGTTCGCTAGAACGTGAACGAAATTTGGATGTAAAGGCCGGGTTTTTCAGCCATTGCAAGAAGAACCGGCCATTGTGGCTACAGACGTCTGTCACGGTCCTGACCTAATCGTAGGGCAAAGAAACCAAGAGGGCGGTTGTGGCGTTCTACGCAACGTTGAGAGGCGCACAAAACCTTCGGTCTGAATGAGTAACAGGCTGAGTTGAATGCAGTTTCTGCACATCCGTTGGAGATGATAATGAGATCTAACGCGGTTCAGTCCGCAGTAATTGAAATCGATTGGGCAGCCCAAACTATTCTGCCGATCGAGTTCCAGGGACGTGAGCTTCAGCTCGAGGCACGCGCATACCAGGGCAAAGATCCTCAAGACCAGGCATTGGTTCTGATCAACCGGGCCACGAACGGTCATAGCTCTATGACGCCGACGGTGCGCGTGCACTCCGGATGCGTCACGGGCGACATTTTCCATTCGCTGCGCTGCGATTGTTACAAGCAATTGCAGGCGGCACTCGAAGTCATCGTAGACGCACCGAACGGCATCCTGATCTACCTGCCGTCGCACGAAGGTCGTGGCATTGGCCTGGTCAACAAGATCAAGGCCTATGCCCTGCAGGACAAAGGCGTCGACACCGTCGATGCCAACGTCCAGATCGGCGAGCCGATCGACGCGCGCGACTACACGCTCGCAACAGATATTCTGTTCGATCTCGGCTTCCCGGAAATCAAGCTCTTGACCAATAACCCGGCCAAGATCGAAGCGCTTCGGGCGCGCGGCATCAACGTTGTCGAACAGGTCCCGGTCGTCACCGAGCCTTGCGCGCACAACAAGCGCTATCTGGAAACCAAGCGGGAGCGTATGGCCCACAAGCTTTAAGGGCTGGTGCCAATACGCGAAAGAACATGAAGGGCTGCCGAGCATTGCACCGGCAGCCCTTGTTTTTTGCGCGCTTTACTGACGGCCGGCCGAGCTGGGTTCGCCTGGCAGTCACGCAGAGAGAATCTATTCAGATCCTGAGGGTTCGGCGAAGCCGCCTTCGCGGACCATCCGCGCAAATAGACCGTTCTCCGCAACTAAACTGTGGAACGTTCCGCGCTCGATAATCCGGCCACCATCGAGAACCAGAATTTCATCGGCGTCCGTCACCGTCGACAGCCGATGCGCGATGATGAATGTCGTACGGCCCTCGCGCAGCTTGTCGAGCGCGCGCTTGATCCGCGCTTCCGTCTCCGCGTCGAGTGCGCTTGTCGCTTCGTCCAGGATCAGGATCGGCGCGTCCTTCAGGATGGCACGCGCAATGGCAAGGCGCTGGCGTTCGCCACCCGACAGCGATGCACCCCGCTCACCGATCACGAAATTATAGCCGTCAGGCTTCGCCATGATGAAGTCATGCGCCTGGGCAAGGCGCGCGGCCTGTTCAACTTCAGCATCGCTCGCTTGAGGGCGGCCGACGCGGATGTTTTCGCCAATCGACCGGTTAAAGAGCCCGGCATCCTGGAACACCACCGCAATGGCATGGCGCAACGAATGCAAAGTCACGCCTGCAATGTCACGCCCGTCGATGGTAATGCGTCCTTCATCGGGCGCGCGCAGCCGCTGCAGCAGCGCCAGCGTTGTCGTCTTGCCCGATCCCGTCGGCCCGACGAGCGCGATCGTCTGACCGGCCTTGCCATCAAGCGTTAGATCGAAGACGCCCTGATCGCTTTCGGCAAACTTGAACGTGACGTTCTCATAGCGGACGTCGCCTTGGGCGTTCGCAAGCGGCCGGGCGTCCGGACCATCGGTGATGGAGGCACGTTCGTCCACCAACGCAAAATAGTTGTCGAGCGCCGGCACCGCCTGTTGAATGCGAACGACAAACGACGACAGCTGGTCGAGTTTCCCGATCAGCACGTTGGCGAGAGCAACGAATGAGACAATTTCCCCGATAGAGACTTCGCCTTGCGCCGCCAAGATCGCCCCAGCCGCAAAAATCGCCACCATCGCCAGAGACGCCGCGGCCTTCTGCAAAACGGCCAAAATGCCCCACCACGTCAGCACCGGATACTGCGCATCCAAGAGCTGCTTAGTCATGCCGCGCACGGCCTCGGCCTCGGCAGCCAGACGGGTGTAGCTCTGAACAACCGTCACGTTGCCGATCACGTCTCCGACCCGCCCGGAGACGCCATAACGATGCTGCTCGGCCTGCATCTGGCCGGAGTGAGTTTTGGAAATGACATGCAGGTTGAGCACCGTGTAGCAGATCGCCAGAATCGCGAGGATCGCTGCCATCCGCCAATCGATTGTGATCGCCACCGGCACCAGCAGCAGGATCGCGACAAACGCGGTGATTTGCTCGCGCATGGCGCCGAGCCACAACCAGAAGAGCTCGTCGGTTCCGCGCAGAACGGCACCCACCACCGCCCCCGACCCGCGTTTGGCGTGATAGCTCAGCGGCAGAGTGATCGCCTGCTCGAAGGCTTCCGCTAGTGCCAGAAGCCGCTGCCGGTGGGCCAGCCTGTCGGAAAACACAGCGACGACGACGCTGGCGAGAATTCCGAAGAGCCCAAGCGCCGCCCAGCCCAGGATGAGGTTTCCAGACGGCTCAGCCTTCGCAATGGCATCGACAACCCAGCCGAAGAGAACCGGTTCGGCCAACTGAACGCCGGCAATTGCCAGACTTGAACAGCACAGCGCCGCCGCCAGCCGCCACTCGCTGCCCAGCATTCTGAGGGCCCGCAAATAGGTGGAGGCCAGGCCAAAGGCACTGTGTGAGGTGTTATTAGATTGCGCGGTCAACTCTGGAGGCTCGACTGGCTGTCAATTCATTCCGGCATGATGCGGTTCGTCTTTTGTCCTGGGACGATCTCTGCGATTGGTTAAAGGCCAAGTATTTGGAGGTACAACCTGATCTTGGCCTTGTCCCAATCGACCGACGTCGTACCACTGCGCACCCATTTTGGCATCGTTAAGTTAGCCCTAAGTGGCCCATTGCCACACATTGCAACGTGAATTCATATGGCACGACTTGATTGCACCCTGCTGCGCTGCAATAGGAAGACGCAGACCTTCGCGATATGATCGCCGCACCATGAGCAAACAAGCTTTGCAGGATGCGCAATCCAATTTGCCCGAAACAGCCAGGAGCGATTTACATGCTGCCCAAACCGCTGGCCGACTTGAAACCCAACACCGCAGACTTCGAGCGCCTGCCGCTCGTTAAGCCGACAGGATTTCGCGAGTACGACGCGCGCTGGCTGTTTCCCGAAGAAATCAACCTGATGGGGCTGAACGCCGTCGGCCTCGGTCTGGCCAAGCTGTTTGAAAACCGCGGCGTCAAGAAACGCATCGTCGTCGGCCACGATTATCGCTCGTATTCCGGGCAGGTGAAGCAGGCGCTGATGACCGGCCTGCTGGCTGGCGGGTTCGAGGTCTACGACATCGGCCTGGCGCTTTCGCCGATCGCCTACTACGCCCAGTTCGCCCTCGACGTCGAAGGCGTCGCGATGGTGACGGCCAGCCACAATGACAACGGCTGGACCGGCATCAAGATGGGCCTTGGCCGCCCACTGACGCTTGGGCCGGAAGAGATGAGCGAACTGAAGGAGATCGTGCTGGAAGGCAAGTCCGAGGCAACCGGCGGCGGCAAGTACATCTTCGTTCCCGACATGGGCGAGCGTTACATCGCCATGCTGATCGACCGCCCGAAACTGACCCGCCGCCTCAAGGTCGTCGCCGCCTGCGGCAACGGCACCGCCGGCGAATTCGCTCCCAAGGTTCTGGAAGCGATCGGCTGCGAAGTGATCCCGCTCGACGTCGAACTCGATCACTCCTTCCCGCGCTATAACCCCAACCCCGAAGACCTGAAAATGCTGCACGCCATCGCTGATGCGGTGAAGGAGCATGGCGCCGATGTCGGCCTGGGCTTCGATGGCGATGGTGACCGTTGCGGCGTCGTCGACAACACCGGTGATGAGATCTTCGCCGACAAGGTTGGCGTCATGCTCGCCCGCGATATCTCATCCCTGCATGAGAACGCAAAGTTCGTCGTCGATGTGAAATCGACCGGCCTCTTCACGACCGATCCGGTTCTCATCGAAAACGGCGCGACGACGACCTACTGGAAGACCGGCCACTCCTACATCAAGCGCTTCTCGCATGAGACCGGCGCACTTGTCGGGTTCGAGAAGTCCGGCCACTTCTTCTTCAATCCGCCGCTCGGCAACGGTTACGACGACGGCCTCGTCGCGGCGCTCGCCGTTTGCGACATGCTCGACCGCAATCCCGATAAATCGATGTCGGATCTCAAAGACGCCTTGCCCAAGACCTGGCAGTCGCCGACCATGTCGCCTAAGTGCGGCGATGAAGTAAAATACGGCGTCGTCGATCGCATCATCGAGAACTACAAAAAGCGTGCTGAAGCCGGCGAAGAGATCGCCGGGCAGAAGGTCCGCGATTTGATCACGGTGAATGGCATCCGCGTCGTCTTGGAAGATGGCACCTGGGGCTTGGTCCGCGCGTCGTCGAACAAACCGGAGTTGGTCATCGTCGTCGAAAGCCCGACGTCGGAAGCCAACATGCGCGCCATCTTCGCCGATATCGACAAGCTGCTCTCCGAGCAGTCCGAAGTCGGTGAATATAACCAGAAGATCTGATGATCCTTGGTTCGGCGGGATTGGCCAATCTTCAGTCCCGCCCAATCGTCAATCCCGCCGTGGCCTTCAACAGCCCCCGCCAATAAGCACCGGCCCGCACCTAATCGCCCTCGCCGCTCCATAGCAGAGGGTAGGTCTCGGGCTTTTGCTGTTTGCCGTCGCACTCGTCCTTCTGCCTATATTCCATCAGATAAAAGGCCTGCTCGTTGAGCGCTAGGCGATGCCGCTCGAACGATCCGCAATCCATGTTCGGCGAATAATAGCGATGTCCCGTCAGCGTCCCGGTCTTCTTGTCCCAGGCCGCGTTGGTCATGAGCGATGGGTTGGAGTTTTCTTCTTCCGCTGATGATTGCTGAAACTCGATCAGCTCGAATTTTCCTGCCGTCTCCAAAACTGCGTAATAGGGGATGTTGAGATCTGCCATCTGGCAGGGAACCAGATGCAGGAAGACGCCGGGCTCCAGATTGATGGACTGAGCGCCGAACGCCTCAATGGCATCCGGCAATTGGCATTCCAGCGTGCGATAGCCAAAACTCAGGATCTGGTCGTCGATCTTCTTCTCGGAATAGACGATCTTCGTTTCACCCAGACCGGCATCCTCGCTGGCACCCGCAGCATCCGGCGCGGCTGCCACCTGCTCGCCCTTGTCGACCGCTTGCACGCCGACTGGCGCGAGGGCGGTGAGCGCCATCAAAATCGCCAATAACCCAATCCGAAACGTCATGCGCCTGTCTCCCCCTGCAGCGTAGGTCTTTTTCCGCCAACGCTATTCTTGGAGTGTCATAGCAGGCTCGCGCAGCAGGCGCATGGGCAATCGGCAGCCCCAGACAAGCCGTCACAGGGGCGAAGCCTGGATGAAGCATTTCAGCTTGTGTTAACGGCTGGCGTGCTAGCCTTTTCGGGTTTGTGTGTCCGAGTAAGTATCCATGTTGAGTACCGCGTTTAACATTGCCCGTTCCGGGCTGATGGCGCAGTCGCTGCGCGTCGAAACGGCTGCGAGCAATATCGCCAACGCGTCTTCGCGCGGCCCCCTTCCCGATGATGCATCAAACTCTGAGACCAGCGACGGCCTTTACCAACCGTTAACGGTCCGGCTGTCGCCGGTCATTACGGGCGCAACGCCAGGCGGTGTGCAGGCGACCGTGGTGCCGATCACGCCAGCCTATGTTTCCGTCTACGAGCCCGGTTCCAGCTTCGCCAATGAAGACGGTATGGTCGCCGCGCCGAATGTCGATCTGGCGCAAAACATGGTGACGTTGAGCGAAGCCAAGGCCGCCTACAAAGCCAACCTGGCCGTCATCGAAACCGTCGACGAAATGTACGACGCGCTCTTCGAACTGTTCGACGATCACGACGACGACTGCAACTGCAAGTAAGAGCTGACACGCGCCTCGTCATTCCCGCCCGCCCGAATGCAGGTTGCACCGTGCTGGCCGCCCGACGACTGCCGTCAAGCCCGCCCAACGGCTCACGCGTAGCTCAAGCCCAATAGCGCCGGTTGCGGATTGCGGATGACGCGCGTCGGAACCTGTTTCATGCGCGCGGCCATCTTGCCTTTTTCGACGAACACGCTGCGGAACTGTTTGGCATCGACATTGTCGACCCATCCATTGGCGACGCTCCCGCAGAAATAGCACCCGCCCCAGCTGCCGGTCGCCAGAACGAGATCACCGCTGACCCTCGCCAACAGGCTGTCGAAGGCTGCAAAAACCTTCGCAGCGGCCGGCGAACTTTCGATAGAGGCGAAAACTTCGGCCGCCGTCGTCAATGCGCTTGGCTCACCGCTCACCCCTGATTTGGCAAGCTTGCGATAGGCATCAACGACACCTTGGCCTGACAACAAATCTTCGATCGAGGTCAATCCGTCTCGCAGCTGCGCTTCGAGATCGGTCAACGGAGCGAACGTCATATGGCCGGGCTCTGTTGCCACCGCGAAGTCCGAGCCATCCTGCGCTTTGACCGCAATCGCCGCGCCAAAGCCGGTGCCGACATTGATGGCGATGAGGTTGCCGGCAAGCGGCGGGTCGGCGCAATTGCCAATGGAGAGCCAGTCGGCAGCTTTGAGATGCGGGAGGGCCAGAGCCACGGCCTCAAGATCGTTGAAAAGTCTCGCGCGCGTAACCCCGGCCGCTTTGCGTAGTCCCGCTTGAGAGATCTGCCAGGGCGAGTTCGTCAAAGACACTGCGCCATGCGCCTCGACGGGACCGGCGGCAGCGATGCAAACGCCCTCAAGAGCAAGATCGCCCTCGCTGCGACGGTCAGCCAGATATTTCAAAAGGGCGTCATCGAAATTCGGGTAATCCGCAGCCTTGAATGAGCAAACGTCGGATAGTTCGCCAGGGCCCTTGCTGATCGCAAAGCGCGCGTTCGTACCGCCGACATCACCCAGGAGGCTACTGGCGCCCATTTGTCTTATCCGCTCTCGTTTGCCCGCCGCGACGATTTAAGCTCATTCAGAAACGTTTCGCGCCAATTCTTGACGTCGTGCTTTTGCACCTTATCGAAGAGCGCGTTGTGGCGTTCGATGCGCTCCTCTTTTTTCATGGTCAACGATCTTTGCAGCGCCTGCGCGACCTCGTCGTTGTCGTAGGGGTTGACCAGGATCGCATCCGTAAGTTCTTCGGCGGCGCCGGCGAACCGCGACAGTACCAACACGCCGGGGTCGTCGGCATCCTGCGCCGCGATGTATTCCTTGGCGACCAGATTCATTCCATCCCGAAGCGGCGTCACCAGCCCGACCTGACTGCCGCGGAACAGTGCGGCAAGCGTGGCGCGCGGAACGGCACGATGGATGTAGCGCACCGGCGTCCAGTCGAAATCGCTGTATTCGCCGTTGATCGCGCCCGACAGCCCCTCCAGTTCCTGGCGGATATCCGCATAGGCCTGCACATCTTCGCGCGTCGGCGGCGAAATCTGCATCAGTGTTACCGCCTTGCGGTTTTCCGGATAAAGATCGAGCAGCCGCCGGAAGGCTCGCAAACGGTCGGGCAGTCCCTTGCTGTAGTCGAGCCTGTCGACGCCGATGATATGATTGCTGGCCATGCTGCGACGCTGCAGGCGCTGAATCTGCTCGTCGGCGGTCGGCGTATGCGCCATGTCGTAGAACGCTTCGACATCGATCCCGATCGGGAACGGTCGAACCTTGATCGTCCCGCCAAAGGCCTTGAGTTCGGTGTCGCTGACCTGTTCCCCGCCGGCTTGCTCAAGAACATAACGGATGAAGTTCTGCGTATCGGAGGCCGTCTGGAAGCCGACGAGATCATAAGAAAACATCGCCCGCGCAAGCCATTGCTGTTCGGGCACGGCCAGGAAGATATCGGGCGGCGGAAACGGGATGTGAAGGAAAAAGCCGATCCGGTGTTTGACGCCCAACGCGCGCAGTTCTGCTGCCAGCGGTATGAAGTGGTAGTCGTGGATCCAGATGAGGTCGTCGGGTTCAAGCAGAGCCGCAAGCGCCCGCGCAAAACGCTGGTTGACGCGCCGGTAGCCGTCGATCGATTTGGAATCGATCAAGTTGAGATCGAGCCGGTAATGGAACGACGGCCACAGGACGTTGTTGGAGAAGCCGACGTAATATTCATCGTAGTCTCGTTGGCTAAGCGGCACCGTCGCCGTGCGTACATTGCCTTGCTGGTTGATCGAGATACCGATGTGGGTGTCATTCGAAACAACCGTTCCGTCCCAGCCAAACCACAGCCCGCGCGCCTCCTGCAAGGCATCCGCGACCGCAGTCGCCAAGCCGCCCGACTGCACCGCCTTGGTGACATCGGCAACGCGGTTCGAAACGACGATCAACCGGCTCATGTCGCAGCCTCCCAGCTCTTCGATAGCCGGACAGCGCCATTGATGATGCCGACCATCGAATAGGTCTGTGGGAAGTTGCCCCACAGCATGCGGTCCTCAAAGGCCGTGTCCTCCGACATCAGACCCAGCGGGTTACGCACAGCCAGCAATTCTTCGAAGATCTCGCGCGCCTTGTCTTGTTCGCCGATCTTGGCGAGCGCGTCGAGGCGCCAGAAGGCGCAGATGTTGAAGGTTGTTTCCGGTACGCCGAAGTCGTCGGCTTCTTCGTATCGCATCATGAACGGGCCACGTCCCAAGGTCTTCTCCAACACCCGTACGGTCGAGATGTAGCGCGGGTCGCTCGGCTCGATCATCCCGACTTCGCTCATCAACAAGACGCTCGCATCGAGTGTCGATCCGCCGAAGCTCTCAACGAACGCCTGTCGCTTGTCCGACCAGGCAAGCTCGAGAATGGCAGATCGGATTTTTTCTGCGCGCGTGCGCCAGAAGGTCGAACGGTCCGGCAACTGCAGGCAGGCCGCAATCTTGGCCAGCCGGTCGCACGCCGCCCAACACATCAGCGAGGATGACGTGTGAACGCGTGCCCGTGTCCGCAGTTCCCAAATGCCGGCATCTGGCTTGTCGTGCAGGTCGTAGGCCATCTGGCCGACGGCTTCGAGGCGCTCGAACTCCGCGCGCCCCAGCTCCAGAAACAGGCGCTGGTCGAAGAAGGCCTGAGTCACGCCCAGGATGATGTTGCCGTAGGTATCGTGCTGATCGTGTTCGTGCGCCTGGTTGCCGATGCGGACGGGCCCCATGCCGCGATAGCCCGGAAGAGCATCCGCGTATGTCTCGGTGAGCTCAGCCTCCAGGCCGATGCCATAGACCGGCTGGATGCGCCCACCCTGCGTCATCGCCACGACGTTCATGATCCAGCGCACGTAGTTTTCCATCGTCTGGACCGCCGCCAGACTGTTGAGCGCGCGGATAACGAAGAAAGCGTCCCTCACCCAGCAGAACCGGTAATCCCAGTTGCGACCCGAGTTGGCCGCTTCAGGGATACTCGTCGTCATCGCCGCAACGACAGCGCCGGTTGGCTCGTAAGCGCAAAGCTTCAGCGTGATCGCCGCCCGCGTCACCGCGTCCTGCCACTCGAACGGCAACGCCAGACGGTGAGACCAGTTTTTCCAGTACGAATGCGTGCGCTCTTCATAATGTTTGGCGGTCTGGTAAACGCCTTCGCTCAGCGTTTCATCGGGGCCGAAAATCAGATTGATGGCTTCGTTGGCGATGAACGGCGTCGCATTGCGGATGTAGTCGATCGGCGCATCCGTCGTCAGGCGATAGTTCTGATCGTCGCTGCAATAGCGGATGTGGTTGGAGCCAAACGTCTGAAACGGTTTGACACTTCCGTTGGCAAATTCGGGTTCGACCTTGATACGGATACGCGGGCTGCCCGACAGCGGGCGCACACGACGCACCAGCATCTGCGGCCGAAACGAGCGCTCGCGCCATTTGAAGCGCGGCATGAAGTCGATGATCTCGATTGATCCGCTCTTGCCGCGAAGCTCGGTGCGAAGGATCGCCGTATTGGGGATGTAGGCCTGGGTGCTTTCGACGAGGTCTTCCAGCTCGATGGCAAAAACACCCCGGCTGTTTCCTGCCCGCCCCTCTTCTCGGCCGTTGTTGCTCAGCAGCGCATGAAAGACGGGGTCGCCATCGAAGCGCGGCAGGCAACACCATACGACCCGGCCCTCTTTATCCACCAGCGCGCTGACACAACAATTGCCGATCAAGCCCAGATCGAGGTTGCTCACGTTCTCTCCTTTGAACCCAGTTTGTCCGCGCTCTCCGCCAACCATTTGACGAACTCGGCAGTATTAGCGACCCTGTATTTCGCGACAGTGTCACCCGGCCCGACTTTGATCGTCACACCGCCCAGCTCGTTGACGACCTTGAACGCATCTTCATCGGTCACGTCGTCACCTGCAAACCACGGCGTACGACCCGTGAACGGCGCTTCCTTCATGTAGTCGAGAATGGCCGTCCCTTTGTTTGCGATATCGGGCTTGATCTCGAACACCATCTTCCCGCGTTTGAGTTCAACATCGGAAAAATCGACAATGGCCGCCTCGCACACTTCGAGGCACAGGCGCTCCAGTTCAGGTCGAGCGCGGTAATGCAACGCAACGCTTGAGGCTTTGATCTCAAGAACCAGGCCGGCCTCGGATTGGCTGAAAGATTTTAATCGCTCGGCGACCGTGTCGACGAAGTGGGCCAGTTTTTCCGGAGGCTGCGGAATGCGCCCGTCCGCATCTCGGCGCATCAATCCATGGATACCTGCGACCGGCAGTTTCAATGGCGCCAGGAATTTGTCGATCACCTCGATCTCCCGGCCCGTGACGATCGCCAGCGCGCTCGACAGACAACCCGACACAATCGACAAAGCCTCTTTGGTGCTCTCGTCGATGGCGACCAGATCAGGATGCTCGACAATTTCAACCAACGTGCCGTCGAAATCGAGGAACAGGGCGACCGTTTCGGCCGGTGCAAGCGATGGTAAGTTCATGTAATATTGCGCCGGGCTAAATTTCTGCGCGAATGCAGAGACATCGATGCCGAGTTTCACTATTGCGGAGTGAACTCTGTAGAAAAGAGCACCGCATCGCGCAACAATCAACCAGGCAAATGCGCCCGCGGGCAGTTTCAGCCCCGTTCAATTGCAAACAGGGTTAGCCGATTCTGATAGGCGGGTGCCCACGACGCAACAATTTCACGGGGTTTTCGAGATACTCCGCCGCGAGGGAAAACGACTCGTCCGAGTCGTCAAGATGATCGGAGAAGAAAGCGCCGCCGCCGACAAGCCAAGCTATGAGCCCCTGCAGATTTGCTCAAAGGAATTTTCAGAATGTTTGATTGGTTCTATGACAACATCCACTGGCTCCCACCCATCGCCATCCTGTTGCTGCTCATTTATCAGGTCCGCAACGCCGAGAATTGGCTTGTGAGGCGGTTCTTTTTCACGGGGCTTTATGCAGCGATAGCTCTCGGCATTATCATCGTCTTGAGCGTCTGGCTGCCTAAAGACTTCAATGCTGATTTTCACCGCATCACAAGGCCAGCCTTCATGGCGCTATTGATACTGATCTTGCTTGCATTCCTGCTTGTACAAGTGCCCGCCGATGTTATCACCCGGATAACCGGCCATGCGGAATTGAACAGCAAGCCTCAACGCTACGGCACAGTTCCGTGGTGGCTCGCAATGGTATTGCTCGCGATCGGAAGCTCGTGGTTCGCCCAGTTGGCCATGCGAGATTATCCAGTCCAGACAATTCATGCCTTGGAAGCCTATCAACCCGGAGCAGCCAAGCATCTACGCAAGGACTACTGCAAAAAATGGCTCGCCAAGATGAAGTCGGAAGCCAAGACCGAAACCGAAAAGAAGATGATCGAATTGCTCGATCCCTCAAACCATCTTTTTACGCATGATGATTGTCTTGGCTACGACTGAGCAATTTTGCCAACGATCACCCTGGGCCACGCAACAGCGACACTACGCCAACGGCAAGCGAAACTAAGATTGTCTCGTCTCCGCGGGCATCAGATCGATCCGCCCCTGCAATGCTGCCGGCCCGGCGCAAGCGTTAGGTCGGATGTCGAATTTCGGTCTCACCAGCGACAAATAGACCGTGATATCAATCTGCGAACAGGGCGTGCTCGTGTTACCTTGATCAGCGCACGTCTGGAGCCGGATGCGGCTTGCATTAATTTATTTCGGGGGAAATTCAATGCGCGCGAAATTTGCAGCTTTGGCCGTCCCGGTGATCGCAGCGGTCATGATCCTATCAAGCCTCACCACGACTCATGCCCTTGAGGAAGACCGAGGCAAGGGGCCATTTGAGCCGCTCCTTGGTTGGTGGCAGGGCACGGGGCGCTTGTTTATGAAAGGCGGCAAGCACGAACCGGTCAAATGCCGCGCCACCTACAGGTGGAACGATGAAGAAGCAAAGTTGCTGCAGTCGGTTCGCTGCGCAACCGCCGGTGGCAAAGTCGAAGTGAAAAGCGAGATCGGCCACGTCGGCAGCGAACTGAGCGGGACGTGGAAGGAGCTGATCTACGAATTGTCCGGCGATCTGACCGGCAAAATCAACGATGCCGGTTTCAAAGTCAGCGTCTCAGGGGCCACCTTGAAGGCCAACATGGATGTCATGGTCAAAGGAACCAAGCAGATCATCGAAATCCAGTTCCATGAAAATTCAACCCTTCTGGGCATGACCATCGTCGCCGACCGCGGCAAGTCACGCTAAGTGAGCCCATAAGTTGATCGCGCGGGCCTCGTTGCCAGATGTTCAGATGGAGCAAACGGCCCGCCTCCCGCACCGGGGCCGTTAACGGCGACTTTAGTCATCCAATATAATTATTGACTTAAAAAGTATACAAAGCCATACTTTGATCTCTGACGCGCTCCCGTCGTCAGAACTATCTCCGCGAGGAGCGTTGCCTGCCATTGGCAGCGCTCCTCATCGCCGGAGTCGGTTGCGCACAGGCTTCCAAGTGGTGGACGGTAGTCCGTCCTCACTTGGAGCCAACTCCCGGTACGGCTTACCAGTAGACAGACACCAGCAATCGAGCGCGAATGGAATATTGGGGGGCGGCGCCCGCAGATGGCAACTTTGCACTGCGGGCGCCAAAGTTCAGCATTCTCAAAGTCCAGTCCGGCGACCAATCTAAGAAATTTTCAGTTGAATTGCCCTTCGACGATGAGTTGCCGTGGGCAGGAGCTGACTGCACGCATAAAGTCCGTCGACCGCCATAATTCTCTATCATAGATCGCATAGACGCTCGTCTCGTTAAATCCTAACGCAATAAGACGAGACGATTATTATGCAACAAGTCGAATCCATTTCCCCCCATAGTCAAAACTCTCAAACATCCACGCAAAAACACCTCTTGGTCAGGCGGGCAACCTTCAATGACATCCCGGCTCTGATGGAGCTGTCCTATGATAGTGCACGCGAGTCTGGAGTTCTTGAGCAATACGATGCGGTCCACAATCGCGAACATCTCACAAGCGTGCTGACCCGAGGCATCAGCTTCGTCGCTTGCGAAGACGCCGAAGTCATCGGTTCGGTATTATTCGTGCCAATCGATACCGGATATTCGCTCCTGCCGCATATGGAGTCTGCGCATCTTTATGTCCGTTCAGGACGCCGTTCGATGCCTGTCGTTCGTGCAATCATTCAAGCCGTCAAAAACTACTCGACCGAGAACAACGTCGTGATGTTCCTGCATCAGGTCTCTTACCCTGCGGCGATCGCGGGACAGAAGGCTCAAACCCAGCGGGTCGGCGCGCTCTACAAGTATTTCAATCTGGAGGGCTCCTATGGGGCCTCGCACGTTGTCAGGCCAGGCCAATCTTAGCGGTAGGTCATGCGGTGGCGGCTATCGCCAGCAACCCTAGGCGACGACCTTCTCGTCCTTGAGAGCCGTGATCGCACTTTCATCGAGACCCAGCTCCGACAAGACCTGATCGGTATCCCGGCCAAGCGTTGGGGCTGCGGCAAGAGCCGACGTCTCCCATCCGTCGGCTTGGAACGGCAGGCCCGGCACCTGCACACGCATATCGAGTTCTGGAACCGGCAGGTCCTTCATCAGGCCGGAGCCTTGCAACTGTGGGAGCTCAAGGGTTTGTGCAAGCGATCTCACGGCGGCAGCAGGCACGCCGGCTGCCGTGAGCCGCTCCTCCCAAACCGCCGCCGTATCCGATCCAAACGTGGCCCGAAGCGTCGATTGGATCGTGTCGGTTTGTTCCAGCGAATACGATCCATCGGCGCCAAGGCTAGCGAGGATTTGAGCCAGCTCCTCGCTGCCGACCGCCGAACACAGCCGCCGGGCTTGCGGCATCGTATTGGCGGTCACCACGATATATCCATCGGCAGTATCGAAGCGCCCCGAAAACGGACTGTTCGAAAAAGCTTCGTTGCCGCTGAGCCCGCGAAGCTTGCCCGTTGTTTCATGATCGACGGCATAAGCACCCATGAGGCTAACAAGGCTGTCGAGCATGGAGACATTGAGGTGCTGCGCTTTCGCTCCGTTGCGATCGCGCTGCGCCAGCGCACTCATGATCGCGATGACTGCGGTCTGACCGGCGATGTAGTCGACGATTGGAAAGCCAACCCGCATAGGCCCGCTCTCTGGCGTTCCCGTCATCGCCATCATGCCGGAGTTCCCCTGCACGATATGATCGTAGGCGGGGGCCGTCGCCATCGGACCGGTGGGGCCATATCCTGACAGACTGCAATAGACGATGTTTGGTTTCAACGCCGAGACGCTATCGAACCCCAGTCCCAGCCGGTCGATCACACCGGGGCGGAAATTCTCCATCACGACATCGGCCCGCTCCGCCAGAGAAAGAGCAATCTCGACGCCTTTGTCGGTTTTCAGATCAAGCGCGATGGAGCGCTTGTTGGCATTCTGGCTGAGAAACGAGGCCCCGAGCCCGAGCGCCTTCATCTCTTGGGTGCCACCATGGGTTCTGACAAAGTCATCACCGTCTATCCGTTCGACCCTGACAACGTCCGCTCCAAGCAGAGCCAACTGATAGGTGGTGAAAGGCCCGGCGATCACGTGCGAAAAATCAAGCACCCGAATGCCGCTCAACGGCAGCAGACTTTCTCCAGGCATACCCAAACGTCCCTTGCGGCTATTTCCCTTACCTAGCCTAGCACATGCCAGCGCACTGCTCGATGGAACTATCGCAAGCGTTGCAGCCATTGGCGGGTCTGCAACCTTTGATCGGCAAGGTCGCCGTTTGCTTTTTCTTGACCGGCCACCCGAAAAGCCTTTGTGCTAGCCGGAACGCCTTGAGCGTCTGGATGGTTGCTTCAGCGTTGCCCCATCGCGGGCTGTAGACCTAAAAGGCATGGCATGATCCCGACCAACAATACGGTTCCCTACAAGGCAACGCCGATTGTGACCTATGCAATCATGGCGATCTGCGCGCTCACATTTCTTTATGAAATGATCCTCTCGCAAGCGCAGCTCATGAACTTCCTGAACGATAATGCACTGGTGCCGGCCCGCTACACGAACTATTCCTGGGCCGAGAAAAACGGCCTCTGGCAAAGCGATCTCACCCCCTTTGTCACCTCCATGTTCCTGCACGGAGGCTTGCTGCATATCGCTTCGAACTTGTGGACGTTCTGGATTTTCGGACCAGCGCTTGAAGATCGTTTAGGCCCCAAGAAATTCGCCCTGCTTTATCTTCTGGCCGGGCTGGCAGCAGGGGTGGCGCACTTTGTTTTCAACTTCTCTTCGACAGCACCTGCTCTTGGCGCTTCTGGAGCCATTGCCGGGATTATCGCAGCCTATGTCCGGCGCTTCCCATACGCCTGGATCAACATCCTGCAACCGATAGGCCTGATGCCGATATTCCTTTTCATGCCGGCGATCATTTTCGCTGGCCTTTGGTTCATGGCTCAAATCGCTTCCGGCATGGGATCGATGTTCTTGCCCGGCCAGGGGGATGGCGTTGCATGGTGGGCGCACGTCGGCGGATTCATCGCCGGCTGGCTTCTCATCAAGAAATTAGCTGATCCGATCAACCCGGCCGAAGAGCAGCAGTCGGCGACACGATCCTTCTTCTGGCCACTGGAGAACTGGTATCGGTGGATGACGTGGTGGTGGCGCCGCGGCCGCTAATGCCCTTTCGGAGGTAGCGTCGACCGCGGCATAGGCTAGACTGTCGGGAGGAAACTCCAGACGCTGGACCAGCAGGGATCGAGGGGACAAGGGACATTGCAACGCCAACGCGAGCGCTTCGGCCATCCAGCCGATCTGACGACCTTGTTCTTCGTCGAGCTTTGGGAGCGCTTCTCGTATTACGGGATGCGCGCGCTCCTCACCTTGTTCATGGTCGCGCCGGTTGCCTCCGGAGGCCTTGGGTTTGACGTCGCCAAAGCAGCTCTCATCTACGGCAACTACACCATGGCCGTTTATCTGCTCTCCATTCCCGGCGGCTACTTGGCCGACCGCCACTTCGGAGCACATCGAGCCGTCGCCATCGGCGGGGTCATCATTGCCAGCGGCCATTTCATGATGGCCTATCCGACCGTGATGACGTTCTATATCGGCCTTGTCCTGATCGCGCTGGGCACAGGTCTTTTCAAACCCAACATTAGCGTCCTCGTCGGCAGCCTCTATTCCCGCGAAGACCAGCGCCGCGATGCTGGGTTTTCGATCTTCTATATGGGCGTCAACTTGGGAGCCTTCGCCGCCCCGTTCGTGACGGGCTTCCTGGCTCAAAGCGACATCTTCAAATCCTGGCTGGCCGCGCAAGGCTTCGATCCTCTTGCCAGCTGGCATTGGGGGTTTGGCGCTGCCGGCGTTGGGATGACGTTGGCCGTCATCCTGTTCTTGCGGTATCCGCCTGCTGCTCAGCACCAGGTACACGAAGCCGGCCACAAGTCTGAAAACGGCATCTGGAAATCGATCGCCGTCTTGCTGGCAAGCGCATTGCTGATGGCCGCACTCATCCTCTCGGACGAGGACGGCTTCACCTGGTTGCGCTACGTGCTGATCGCACTGCCGGTCGCCGGCATCACATATTTTGCGCGCAGCAGTGATCTCGAACTGCGAAGGCTTGGCGCCGTCGCCATTTTTTTCGTCGCCGCCATGGTCTTCTGGGCCGCCTTCGAGCAAGCCGGCCTCTCGATCGCGTTATTTGCCGATCGTCTGACAGACAACGAGGTCATGGGATGGACAATCCCGTCCTCCTGGTATCAGTCGCTGAACCCGTTGTTCGTCATCATTTTCGCACCGGTGGCCGCGGCTTTGTGGACGCGGCTCGGTTCGCGCCAGCCCTCCACCCCGATGAAGTTCATACTCGGCCTGTTGCTGTTATCTTCTTCGTTCCTGCTGATGGTGCCCGCGGCCTATTTGACGGCCACAGGCCGCATCAGCCCGGCATGGCTCGTCGGCCTCTTCCTCTTGCAGACGCTCGGAGAGTTGCTTTTGAGCCCGGTGGGCTTAAGCGCCATGACACGTCTCGCTCCCGCCCGCATGGTCGGCCTGATCCTCGGCGTTTGGTTTCTTGCCGCCGCATTCGGAAACAAACTGGCGGGCGTGCTGGGGGCGGGCTTCACCTCCGAAGATCCCGCAGCGCTTGCAGGCTTTTTCGCTTCGCTGGCCGCCATGGCTGCCGTGAGCGCAATCGCCCTCTTGGCGCTGAAGCCGTGGCTATCGCGCCTCATGGGCGAAGTCCGTTAGCGCTCAGAACTCCGTCGACACAACTTCTCAGGCAGGTCTGCGACTGTGGCCAATCGATGCAGGAAATTCTCTCGCGAAGATCAGACGGCTTTTCTTTCGCCTTCGCGCAAAGCAATATTCACCCGAACTGAATAGCCTCAGCGTTCAACGGGGCTCGCCATGCGGTACGGACAGAAAGCGCTGCAAAATGACCATACTTAATCAATTGTGGGACGTCTTCGGAAGTCTCAATTCTTCGCACATCAGCAATTACGCCAACGCCGCCATAGCACTCCTAACCGCAGCGACCGCTTTTTATGCGGCGTTACAAATCCGTCTCGCCCGCGACCAGCAGCAGGATCAGTCGCTGTTCTATTTGCACCAGTACCTCGCATCACAAGATTTCAGTGACGCCCGCCTCCACGTCCGCGAGAAGCTGGCCAAACTCCCCTACGACAAATGGGAGGATGCCGACCGCGCTAAAGCAAATTCCGTCGCTGCAAGTTATGACCAAGCAGGTATCTTGCTGAATACCAGGATCATCGGCCCCACCCGGCGAGCAACTTTGCTGAATTCCTCATGGGGAGAAAGCATCTGCGACCAGTACGAATTGCTCTCGGCATATCTCAACGACATGCGTACACCGGCAAAGTCAGGACGAGAATACTTCGCGGGCTTTGGAAAACTTTACGCCGAGACGTCTGCTTACAAGCCATGTTTCTTGCTGATTTCTGGTGGGCAAACTGGCGTCGATCAGGGAGCGCTCGTCGCCGCGGCCGAAACAAACATCAAATGCGCCGGATGGATCCCGCGCAATTGGGCAACCGAGAACAGCAAGGCGGGAAAGCCAGAGGAAATAGATTCACAGCTCTTGCGACAACTGCGCCCGACAGAGTCTAGCGATCCGGATGTGCGCACGGCCCTCAATGTCATGTGGGCCACCCACACGATCATTCTTTATACTGGGAACCCGAGCTATAGCGACGGTACGGCGCGCGCTAAAGAATTGTGTGTTGCCTGGGGGAAGACCTACAAGGAATTTTCGATGGACGACCCATCCGCTAGAGAGCAAGTCGTCGCCTTCATGAACAAGAACAAGTCCAAAAGGATCTTATTGAACGTCGCTGGACCGCGCGAATCGAGCAGCCCTGGCATTCAGAAGCGCACCGCAGAATTCTTGTCGGAAGTCCTGCCGGTTCTCGCGCAGCTGGTGCCGCCGCCAAAGAAGCCCTCCAATTGAGCGCGCATAGCCATCACCAACAAAGGAAGTCATGACACTGCAGTTCGAAACTCATCCAATCGTCGGCCGGGTTGCTCGGATAACGGCTGGCGACGACATCGCCTGGATCGCACCGCAGGGCGGCCAAGTCGTGCGTTGGACCCACGCCGGACGCGACATGCTGTGGTGCGCGCGAAAGCGCTTGCCCGGCAAGTCACTGCGCGGCGGCATTCCATTGTGCTGGCCCTGGTTCGGGAGTCATCCAAACGACGGTTCCCTGCCAAATCACGGTGTGGCCCGGCTCCAGGAGTTCGACGTCGCCGATGGCGCGGACGATCGCGTCACGATGCGTCTGCCCCAAGAGAACCTTGAAGCCGAATTGCACGTGCGGGCAGGTGACGGCCTGGAAGTCTCGCTGACAACAAGCAATTCAAGCGACGAACCCGTCGCCATCGAAGCGGTGTTGCACACGTATTTGGCTGTCCGCGATGTCGAGGCTGTAGCAATCGAAGGTCTCGATGGGACGACGTTTCTCGACCAACTCGACGACATGTCTGCGAAACGCCAAGAGGGCAACGTGACCTTCAACGGCGAGGTCGATCGGATCTATAGCGCGAGCGATCCCGTCATTGTTCGTGATGGAGATGGCGAGGGCTCAATAGTTCTCGATGGACGTGGCAGCTGCGGCAGTGTTGTGGTGTGGAACCCCTGGATCGAAAAAAGCGCCAGACTGGGTGACATGGCCCCCGACGATTTTCGCCGGATGGTCTGCGTCGAAACCGGCTGGATTGGCGCTGACCGGCGGACCATCAATGCCGGCGAATCTCAAACACTCTCGACCCATTTCCAAATGGCATAGCTGAGTACCAGCAACCCTCCGCTCGCCCCTTCTGCAGGCGGCTATCTATTCAACGTGCTCATGCAGCACCTTGATCTCTTCAATCGGAGCAAGGGTCTGCGCGGCAAATGCTGCGTCCGAAAAACTTCCCTTCTCGTCGCTCAGCAGTGGAGCCCGCTGCATGATGCGCCAGATCACGTACCCGGCCAAAAGCAGATGCGTGCCGGCCGTGAAGACAAACAGCGATTGTTGATTGGTAAGGTCGCCAAGGAGCGAGGAAATGACCGGTCCGATGCTGGAGCCGAGCCCGAGCAGAAGCAACAAGCCGCTCGATGTCTCAACCGAGTCAGAGACCGACGCATAGTCGTTCGCGTGCGCAACTGCGATCGAATAGAGCGGCAACGCGAGGCAGCCAAATCCGAATCCAGCTGCCAATAGAACCGTTGTGTCCGAAAAGCTGACCGTGCTGAGAAGCGCCCCAAAAAACGCGGCGAGAACGCTGCCAACAAGTATCACGTAGCGCCGGTCGACGAGATCGGAGACGAGCCCCGCCGGCCACTGTCCGAGTGCTCCGCCAAGAATGACCGACCCCATGAATAGCGCAATGCCCGACGTGTCGAGCCCTCGGTCCATTGCAAACACCGGCCCCAGCGACCAGAAAGCTCCGTTCGCAAGCCCGACGGCAAAACATCCCAGAAAGCCCACAGGCGAAAGATGGTAAAGCTTCTTCAGGCTCGGCAGGACGACGGGAATAGGTTCCGGCGACTGCGCCTTCGTCATGGCAACTGGTAGTGCCGCCAGCGAGAACAGGATCGCCACAAACGAAAAGAGCGCAAACGTTTTCGGGTCCGCCAGCGTCAGAAGGAATTGACCGACCATCAGGACCGACAGGTTGATGGCCATATAGATCGAAAAGACCGTCCCGCGCGTCGAATTGTCGGAGCGTTCGTTAAGCCAGCTTTCGATGACGATAAACAGGACGGAAAAGCAAAAGCCGGTGGTCGCGCGCGCCAGCCACCATGTGAGCTGTTCGTAAGTCAACGCGTGAATGAGAGCGGCAATCGAGGCGACGGAAACGGCTGCCAGATATGTTCGGATATGGCCGGCGCGTGCGATCAGCATCGGGCCGGTGAGGCAACCGAACGTAAATCCGATGAAGTAGGAGGAGCCAAGGATGCCGATATCCAAGTCGCTGAACGATTGAAGATTCGCGCGGATCGGGACGAGCGTGCCGAGCAGGCCATTGCCCATCAGAAGTACAGTAACGCTCAACATCAAAGCTGAAACCGACCACATTGAGTGCTTGAGTTGAGACATTTTTAGCTAATACCTCTCGTGATTTTCTTGCTCCAAAGCTGAACCTAGCGCTCCGATTCGCCAAAAAACTTGGTGTCGAAGCGCCAATACTTCCCGCCGCGTTTCAAGTCCTTCTCAATCGCAGTCCCTTTGCGACCTCAGACACTGCTCTGCACCGCAGCAAAAACGAAATTTACCCATGCAACTCAGAGGCTTTCGCGCGGATCTGAGATCTTTGACTGAAGCCGTTAACGACGCTGAGCTCCAATGCTAACTCCATGCAAAATTGAGATTTTATCCGTCTTGCCCACAGCGTCGATTTGGTGAAAGCGCAACCTCATGCTATCTTTCGCACTTGCGAACATCAAGTCGCTGCGCTTGCGAACGCAGTGACGTTGTCCAAGCGTTCAACGAGAACACCGCAAGTAAAGGTGATGCAGAACGCGAAACTAGCTGATCGGGGCCTATGACAAAGGTAATCAACGAAATTGCTGGTATCGGACGTCGCGTTGTGATGGCGCGACCCTTCAAATCAATCGCGGTTCTTGGCGCAGGAAGCTGGGGAACAGCGCTTGCGATGACCGCCGCTCAGGCAGGCCGCCAGGTGCGACTATGGGGCCGCCGGCAAGAGATCGTCGACGAGATCAACACGCACAACCGCAACACGTACTATTTGAGCGACATTGCTCTCCCAGCCGAACTCTCTGCAACAACGTCGATGGCCGAAGCCGTTGATGGTTGCGATTGCGTATTGATGGTGACGCCGTCGACATCGGTTCGCGAAGTTGCGCGCAAACTCAATGAAGTTCTCGCACCCGGCGTTCCTGTCATCGTTTGCGCCAAGGGCGTTGAACTGGAATCCGGTAAGCTCATGACCGAGGTTGCCGGCGAAGAATTGCCAGGGCATGAAACCGGCGTCCTTTCCGGACCGACATTCGCCGACGAAACGGCGCAACGCTTGCCGACCGCCGTGACCGTCGCCTCGCAGTTTGATTATTGCAAAGACTTGGCGGGTGAAAAAATTCTGGCGGCCCGGCTCGCCGTTTCGATCGGCACCGAAACATTCCGCCCCTTCATTTCCGACGACGTGGTCGGGGTTGAGATCGGCGGCGCGGTCAAGAACGTGCTCGCCATCTTGTGCGGTATGATCGATGGCGCCGGATTTGCTTCGAACACGCGCGCCGCGCTCATCACACGCGGTCTGAACGAGATGAAGGAACTTGCGGTGGCACTCGGTGGTCAACGCGAAACCGTAACCGGGCTGTCGGGCATCGGCGATCTGATTTTGACGTGCTCCAACCCGCAGTCCCGCAATTTCAGCTACGGCGTGCAGCTCGGTCAGGGCCGCGCACGCGAAGACATCTTCGATGGCCGTCCGGTCGTTGTTGAGGGCATCGCCAACGCCGCCTCGATCAAGCGATTGGCGCAGGCCCGCGGCGTCTCGATGCCAATCGTCGCTGCCGTCTACGATATCGTCCACGAAGACAAAGCCCTGGCCGAAACCTTCAGCAAATTGTGGACCCGGCCCTTTGAAGCAGAGCCACGCGCGATATCCATCGAACTCCCGCATCCGCTCGGTAGCGATGGGGCGCGGCGACTGGAAGAACTGATGACGTAGTAAGTGAAGATGACTTAAGTGACGGAGTGACCCGTGGACGCTTGGCGCAACCGGGTCGGTGCACTTTGACTGATCTGCCTTCGGCAAAAACCCAAAAGGAGTTTTTCGGCGTCCACGCAAGACGCTCCTATTCGTGATGAAAGACAAAAACCTCATACTGGCGACAGATCTGGATGGGACGTTCTTAGGCGGATCCCACAATCAACGCGCCGCCTTATATCGTTGGCTTGAAAACAACCGGCGCTCAATTGGCCTCATCTTCGTAACCGGCCGCGATCCACGCTTTATCGAACAGCTCTGTCATGACGACGCCGTCCCCTGGCCCGACTATGTCGTAGGCGATGTTGGAACGACGATTGCCGAAGTGATCGCCGCGCCGTCATCGAATGGCGCATCGCCACCCAAGACGGTGCAGCCGATTGAACGGCTCGAAGCCGAAATCGCTTCGCTGTGGAACGACGCCGGCGACACGATGCGCGCGCTACTCGAAGACATGCCCGGTTTGACGCTGCAGAACACGCCGTTCCGCTATCGTGTCAGCTACCACTTCGACCCGGAAAAATACGACGGCCGCGCCGAGCAGATCGTGACGCAAGAAGGCTACGACGTTCTTATCTCAGACAATCGCTATTTCGATGTCTTGCCGCCGAATGTGTCCAAAGGGCCATCGCTCAAACGCCTGTTGCAGCACCTCGATATCGGCGATGAGACGGTCCTCGTTGCCGGCGATACGCTCAACGATCTCTCACTCTTTGAAACAGGCCTCCGCGGAGTTGCGGTCGCCAACAGTGAGCCGGCGCTTATGGAGCGGCTCGGCCCGATTGCAAGCGCATACAAGGCATCGCTGCCGGGCGCCGGCGGCATCGCAGAAGCAATCGGCCACTACAAATTCGCGGAACAACTGGAGGCTATCAACTGATGTCAAAGCTTATCATAGTCTACCACCGACAGCCGTACGAAGAAGTGCTGGTGGATGGCAAGGTCGAACGCCGCGAACCCAAAAGCCCCAACGGCATCATCCCGTCGCTGAAAAGCTTTTTCGGCAATGGCAACGGCGGGTCGTGGGTGGCCTGGACCTCGACCGAAAACGCGACGGAAGAATTCGAGCGCGTCGTCAACATCACCGATAGCATCGGAAGCTACCGGGTCAGCCGACTGCAGCTGACACCCGAACAGGTCAAAAGCTTCTACCATGTCACCTCGAAAGAGGCGCTGTGGCCGATCCTGCACTCGTTCAAGGAACGCTATAACTACATGCCGGTGGACTGGTCGACGTTCCGCGAAGTCAACTGGCAGTTTGCGCAAGCCGCGGCGGCAGAAGCCGATGACGGCGATATCGTATGGGTGCACGATTACAATCTGTGGCTCGTGCCGATGTATCTGCGCCAGCTCAAACCCAATGTGCGCATCGCGTTCTTCCACCATACGCCGTTCCCATCCGCTGACATGTTTAACGTCCTCTCCTGGCGCGCGGAGATCATCGAAAGCCTGCTCGCCTGCGATGCGATCGGCTTCCATATCCCGCGCTACACGGCCAACTTCGTGGCGATCGCCAAAAGCCATTTCGACGTCGAGGAAGTCGAAAGTATCCCAGTCCGCAACGAATTTTCGTCGCGCGGAATGGCACTCTCCGAAGAGCGCGCGCCAACCAAGATCCGCTATCAGGGGCGGGACATTCACCTCTCCTCCCACCCGGTTGGTGTCGATGTCGATTACATCGAGGCAACCGCCAAAAACAGTGAGACCAAAACAAAGCTTGCCAAGATCCGGGACTATCTGGGCGACGCCCGGTTGCTGCTTTCGGTTTCGCGCACCGACTACACCAAGGGCGGCGTTGAGCTTCTACTCGCGTTCGAGCGCTTGCTGAAAGCACGCCCGGAGTTGGTCGGAAAAGTGCGCCTCATGCACGTCTCGGTTCAGGCCAGCAATGTTGAGGCCTATGACGAAGTCCAGCAGGAAATCGAATCCTTGTGCGGACGCATTAACGGCCAATTCGGCACGTTCGAATGGCAGCCTGTGGCCCTACTTTCCACTCCAGTGCCGTTCCGCGAGCTGGTCGCCTATTACCAGGCCGCCGACGTGTGCTGGGTGACGCCACTGTGCGATGGCCTCAACTTGGTCTCCGGTGAATTCGTCATGGCGCAGCGCGACGACGAAGACGCCGATGTCGGCGCGCTCGTCCTGTCGGAATTCGCAGGCGCAGCCGTTGAGCTAAACGAGTCCATTCTCGTCAATCCGTTTTCGCATGCCGCGATGGATTCAGCGATTAGCCAGGCCATCGATATGCCACAAGCGGAGCGTCGTGCGCGCATGCGGGAATTGAAGCGCAAAGTGCGCGAACTCGACATCAAATCCTGGTCTGCCGAGCAGGATCGGGTGTTCGCCCTCGTTCGTGAATCGAACCTCCCAAAGGACGAGGAACCCGAGTACGGCAACGTGGCGTGACAGGTGTCGCCAAGATGCAGGAGTATTGGTTTCCTGAGGACGGCATGACAGGCTACATTGGTTCCGCCCATTCACCAGAACGCGAATAGCGTCGCCGCAATCCCGGCGAGGCTGATCCCTGCATAGAGGCGTGGATCGCCCAGCCATTTCGGCACGCCGCTTCGCTCCTCGCCCCGCTGCAAAGCGATGTCCGGACGCCAGACCCCATTTTTGATCGCTGCGGCCGATGGCGCTTCGCCATGCTGCGAAAACCAGAACAGCAGGCCGAATGAGATCACGGTCATCAAGAAGACGGTGATTGTGAAATGCAGCGGCCACCAGCCGATCTGTGCTGCAACAAAGAGTGCAAGCGCCAAAACATGGCCGATGACGAGCGTGCGCAGCGCGCCGTAGCCGTTCACGCGTTTCGAAAATGCTCCAGCCAGAAAAATCGCGATGACCGGCGGAACGACAATCGCAAACGCTTGCTGCAGGTAGCTCCATAATCCGCTGAAGAATTGGATGTTCGGCGCCCAGGCAATCGAGATCGCCATCAGCGCCAGCGTCGTCCTTTGTCCGTAGATGCGTAACTGCTGCGGAGACAATGGCGTCCCGCGGCGGGTCTTGAGGAAGTCGTGCACGATCAGCGTTGAAGATGAATTCAGCGTCGAATCGATGCTCGACATGATGGCCGCGACCAGGCCCGCCAACACCAGCCCCGTCAAACCGGCCGGAAGCGCATGAGTGATGAGCGTTGGCAGAACCATATCGCGATCAGGAATGTCCGGATAAACTGAAATCGCCATCGCACCCGGCAGCACCATGATGAACAGCGGCAGCAGTTTCAGGATGGCGGCAAACATGATTCCCTGCTGCGCATTTCTCAGGTCTTTGGCACCCAGAGCCCGCTGCACAATGTACTGATTGGTGACCCAGTACCAGAAGCCGAGAAGAACCACACCCGACGCCAATCCCGGCCACGGCAGCTGCTCGTCGTCGATCGGCTGGACCATCGAGAAGTGATCCGGCGGTGCCGTTGCGAGCAAATTCGCCCAGGAATAGTCGAAGCGGTCGAACAAGATAAACGTGAGCGCGGTGCATCCCACGATGAGCACGATGGCTTGCAGCACGTCGGTGTAGACAACCGCCTTGAGGCCGCCGGCTGCCGTGTAAACGCCGGCAAATATCCCGACGCCAACGCAGAAAATCCAAAGGTCGACTTGCGGGAAAAACGTCTGCAGGACGATGGCGCCGGCGTAAAGCCCTCCAGCGGTGTCGACCAGCAACGTCAGCAAAATCGTCAACGCAGAAAAATAAAGGCGGACACTGCGGTTGAAACGCACTTCCAGATATTCCGGCACCGTGGTGATGCGCGCGCGCAAGAACATCGGGATGAAAACGAACGCCAGTATAATGAGCGGGATACCCGCGACCCATTCGTAGGCCGAAACCGCGATCCCATCCGAATAGGCGGCGCCCGCGAGGCCGATTAACGTCGTCGTCGAGATATTCGAGGCAAAGAGCGACAGTCCGATCGCCCCCCAGGCCAGCGATCGACCGGCCAAAAACAGATCCTCGCCGGTTTCGGTCTTCCTCGCGACCAACACGCCGATCACCGCGACCACTGCGAGATAAGCGCCGACGACAATCAGGTCGATCGGCGTCAGCGCCGAAGTTGCATCGTACGTCAAGTGTCTATCGGTCCCTCTCAATCGCGCAGGCTTATATCGAGCGCTATCGATGCACATTCCGCGCTTTCAGATCTTCACCACCCATGTTGGCATGCTCTCGCGCGGCTGACAAAATTGTCGCCGCCTGGCTTGCTATATATTTCTTGGCTTCGTTCGGCAGCTGTCGATGATCGCGGTGTTGCACCTGCCAAGACCTCTTGCCCGCTCCGGCTGAGCTGATAGTATACCGGAAGGGTAAAGAAAGAGGGGCGGTTTGGTGGCAGCGGCACAAGCTGGCGGAGGTGCAAGCCTCGCGTCATGGGGAAGGGCATGTCTGCGTGCAGTCTTCGCCGGACCGATCGCGCTGATCGTCTCGATCCTCATTTTGCTGGCGATGCCACTCTGGTTTCCGGTCGGCATAGGCGGGATCGATCATCTCGTGATGCCGGTCGTGACCTTTCCATTGACTTGGGCCGTCTTGTTTTTCCACGCCTGTCTGGATCGGCGCCTGCTGCGCGTTGTGCTGGTCTCGCTCATCCTCGGCGCTGTGAACTTTGCTTTGATCGTCGAGAAATTCAGTGGCGCGCCGGCCAGCTAGTCGGGCATTGCGAGGACTCTCATGTTTTCTTGGCCGCAACGTGAAACCAAGGTTCTGGTCGCCATTCACGGCTGGTCGGGAGTTATTCTCGGTTTGCTCCTATATGCCGTTGTTCTGACTGGGACAATTGCCGTGCTCGATCGGGAGATTGGGCGCTGGTCGACGGGGCAGGGGCCAACCGCGAACCCGTTCGATCAGCCAATCAGCGAGGTTGTCGAGAAGCTTTCGAAGAAAGTCGGCCGGGCCTATCGTGAAGATGTTTCCCTGTCGATCAATGCAGCCGGCAACCTGGTCGCTTTTTTTCACAAGCACATCAGGCGCGTCGATGGCCGCCTTAGCGATCGAGGCATGGCGTTCGAGGTCGACCCGGCAACAGGCGAAATACTCAACCGAAGAGAAGGCTTTTTCGTAGAGCTTCGCAAAGAAGACAGGTCCAGCGCGCTCTCCCGGTTCTTTATCGATACGCATGTCCGGCTCTATCTTCCACACCCGTGGGGACTGCTGCTGACGGGCGTGCTCGGATTTGCGATGCTTGTCGCCAGTATCTCCGGTCTTTTCATGCACCGGCATCTCGTCACCGATATCTTCACGTTGCGAAGCGGCCGAAACTTCCTCCTCAACGCGCGCGACCGGCACACAGTCGCCGCCACCTGGGGCTTGCCGTTTTCGTTTCTCCTGGCCTTCACCGGAACCTTCTTCAGCTTTGCCGGCTCGTTTGCTTTGCCCGCGCTTGCGATGGTCGCATTCGGCGGCAATCAGATGGAGGCGATCAAGGTGCTGTTCGGGACCGAGCAGCTCAGGCCCGGCCCACGGATCAAGACCGGCGACCTTGATCGGATCATCGCTGACGCACGCGCGCGGACGGGGTCTCCGCCACGTTCCATGTCGATTGAGCACTATGGCCGCCAGAACGTTAGGGTCACGACCGAACACGTACCCGCAGCCGGAGAGCTTCAATCGCAAACGTTGATTTATGAAGGCGTTAGCGGCGAATACCTGCGCCATAAACCGGGGCTCGGGACCACGCCGTCATTCGGCTCGGCCGTCGTCTCCGTGATCGCATCGCTCCACTTCGGAAATTTTGCAGGAATTGTTTCGAAGGCCGTGTGGGTGGCTCTTGGGGTCGCCTCGACTTACGTGATCTTGAGCGGATTGCAGTTGTGGTTGCGCCGTAGAGATGAGTCACCGGGATGGCGAGCCTACGAAAAACTCTTCGATATCGTTGCATTCGGACTGCCCCTTTCGTTGGCGGCCTCGGCAATCGGTTTCTTCATGTTCTTCGGCACCGAACATGTGATCTTCTGGACGCCGGGGGCATTTGCGGTCAGTGCCATTGCGATCACTCTCCTGGGGCTGTTACTGGACCAACGACAATTTGCTGGAACGATGTGGGCAAGCCTAACTCTCGCATTGCTGTCACTCCCGGTCGTGCGGATGGCTGCCGGTGGCTCGAATTGGTGGCAAGCTTTGATGGACGGGCAAACGTCGGTGGTCGGCATTGATCTGTTGCTGACCGTGATCGGATGCCTAGCTGCCCTTAAGGCCTATCGGCAATTCAACACGGCCTCAAGGCTCGGGTACAGCGCGTCAGAGCCACTGACCAAGAGGCCGATGTGAGCAACGACACCCAATTAGTCCTCGCGCTATTGTCGACTTTCTCCTGCATCCTTTTGCTAGGTGTCATTGATCCGAAGAGGTGGGCGAAGTACCGCCGCCATTCAGTGGACCTTGCGAAGCTGCGCGTGGCGCTTTGGCTCCTCGCATTGGCCCCGGGCATCTACTATCTCATCGTGCAGAATGGGGCTGACTTCTTGATTTGGTTCGGGGCAGCCACGATTATTGGCTGGCTCGTCGCGCTCGGATTGCCGGTCGGGTCATCCGCAAATTCGGATCGATGAAGCTCCGGTTCGATCGTGGAGTTGCTCACATCAATCTCCCGCGGAAGCCGCCGAGGCGCAGGCCGGACCGTCGCCATCCCAGCCCTGGCCGCGCTGCGCGCCACCCGGCCATCGCTTCTCGGAGCCGCGATAGTCGTGTTTGCCTGCACCAAGCAGCTAAGTTGATTACTATACATCGCATGTATAGAATGCCGCGGCGGCAGTTAATCCCAGCCTGCTGAAACTCTTCCATCTCCAGCGATACCCGCCGAAAGGGCGTTCAGTCCGCATGAGCAAGGCAGAACGCCGAAAGCGCTATCCTCCCGAAACCCTGGAGCTTTACCGCCGCCATCGTCTGGGGCTTTTGCGGTTGGCTGAGGGCATCGTTGGCTGCCGCGCGCTTGCCGAGGACATCCTGCACGAGGCGTTCGTGCGATTCGCCACGCGTCGTGGCGCCGACGAAGTTGCAAGCCCGCTGCACTATCTCTTTTCGACCGTGCGCAATATTTCAATCGACGTCTACCGGCGGCAGCAGCGGCAGATGGAGTTCCTCCAATCTCCACGCGATGCTTCAGGCACCGAAGACGTCCCCACCGAAGAGAACGATCCCGAACAATCTCTGTCGTGGAAGCAGGACTACCAAGTCTTTCGCAATGCGCTTGCCGAGCTTCCGGAATTGGTCCGCCGGGCCACGCACCTCCATCTTGTCGACCAGATGAGCACCCGCGCGATCGCGCTCAAACTGAATGTCTCCGTTGGCAAGGCGCATCAGTTGGTGGCAGATGGTCTGGCACACTGTCGCGCCAGACTTCTTGGAACGAAAAAATAGGGTCGATGTGCATGGATGGAAAAACCAGAAAAGTTCCGCATGAAAGAGCTTGGCTTGGATTGCGAGCCGTTGATGACCGTCACGGCTCTCTTCGTCGCGTCGCAAAATCGGGGAGCTGAAAGGCACCAATGACCTCTTTGGAAACAGCCCGAAATGAAGCAATCGCCTGGTCCCTTTCGTTGCGGGATGCCGACGGCGACGATGCTGTTGTCGAGGCATTTCTAAGGTGGCTGGAGGACGACGAGACGAACGCCCAAGCCTGGGGTGAGATAGAGCGGCTTCGCCTGGCTGCGACGGATGACGCCGATCTTCGCAAACAAGACGCGACGGTGTTTGACGGCGCGGAACCCCAAGAGCCGGCGAGGAAAAAACCAACAAATATCGCTCCTTCTGGCAGACGTTCGCGCCGGTCAAGATATATGCCGGTCGGCATCGCCGCGGCAATTCTTCTGCTGTTAGGCATCTTGAATTACGATGCTATTCGGGTCGGGCTGCTCGCAGATTATGTCGCTCCGACCGGTCAAGTCGAACGGATCACACTGCCGGATGGTTCGACCGTCGACCTGGGCGCCGGTAGCGCGCTGGCCTTGGATTTCACCGAAAAAAGCCGCCGTGTCGATCTGCTTCGCGGGATCGCGTTCTTCGAGGTGACACCTGATGCGTCGAGACCCTTCAACGTCAAGAGTGGTTCCGTTTCTGTCAGCGTAACCGGGACCGCATTCGAAGTGCGCGATACCCCCGGCGGTGCCGTCGTTTCAGTGCAAACCGGCGACGTGCAGGTTTCTTCCAGTGGCGTCTCAGGCGAAACGGCCAATTTATCGGCTGGGGAAGCGCTTCGCGCGGAAGCGGGAAGATCCGTCCGTGGCGGCAAGTCTCAAATCCGGCAGGATGAAATTGCCGCTTGGCGCAGGGGCAAATTGATCGCCAACAATTGGCCAGCCCAAGAGGTTTTCGAGGTTTTGAAGAGGCAGTTTAAGGGAACCGTCATCAGCGGCGCGTGGTCCTTTGGAGAGTCGAGATTGACCGGTGTCTACGATTTGAAGGAGCCGGAAAAAGCTCTTCGCATCTTCGCAGCGACGCAGCGGTTGAGAATTATAAAACCTGCGCCAGGCATTGTTTTCCTGTCTCCGATCTGAGTGCCGCAATAACTATACGTTTTTTGTAAAGTTTGTGTCTCTTCCGCCACCCTTTTGTGTTCCAGCCCTTTTGATTGAACAATATTTCGAAGCGTCGCGGGGGCTCTTGATGCGTTCTGAAAATCTATTTTCTCCTATAATTTTCAATGCGTTGTGATTGCGGCCCTTGCGGCATGTGCCCGCTTCGATGACTGCCGACCTGCCAATCCATCCCGAAGCCGGTTCCATCTAAATCTGAACGATCGACCCTGTGGTTCGTCCTTGTTTGCGAGGGGCAAAGGAGGTTCGGCGTCGCGTCGTCGGCCTGCCGTGTTGTTTGCCTGAGCGGAACTAAGCTACAAGCCGGAGGGGCGATCGTGAGTAATGCATTGAGGACTGTAAGGGGTGACGCGGGGGGCGTTGCAGCGCGTGAGGCTTGGATGATGATTTCATGTGCGATGGTGTCGGTCGTCACGATGACGATCCCCCTCTCAGCGGTCGCCAAGCTTCCCGAAACCACGCTTGAAACGAATATCGAGAGCAAGGCATCCATCGTGCTGGTCGCCGGGCAGACGATCGCCAAAAAGATCGAAGTTCCAGCCGGCCCGTTGAACGAGGCCCTGGTCACACTCTCTCGACAAACCGGTCAGCAGATCTCAGTCAACGCCAGCGCGCTGCAGTCGCTCTACACGCCAGGAGTTTCCGGCCAGCTGACGGCTGAAGAGGCTCTCAAGAAGATCCTCTCAGAGACCGACCTGGAACCAAAGAGGGTCGGCGATGCCGGCTTTGTTGTCTTGCCGCAGCCGGTGCAATCCGCTCAGGCCATCCAGCTTGAAGGCATCATCATTTCCGGCGAAAAACTTGACCGACCTGCCAGAGAAACGACCACAAGCGTCGGTGTCGTGACAGGTGATGAAATCAAAGAACGCCAGATTCGGGACCTCGATGAAGCAATCGAGCAAACCGCGAACGTGATAACGACGGAGGATCCAAACTCCGGGTTCACAATTCGAGGTCTGAACTCCGAAGGTCAGTTAGGCCTTCAGCACATCTCCGGCACACCGCTGATCGGCGTGGTCGTCGATGGCGTTACGCAGAACCAGGATGCGACCCGCCGAGGCGCGCGAGCGCTTTGGGACGTCAATCAGGTCGAAGTTCTCAGAGGTCCGCAGTCGACCCTGCAAGGGCGCAACGCACTTGGCGGAACCGTCATCGTAACCACCAACGATCCGACCTACGACCTGGGTGGCGAGTTGGAAGGAACGGTCGGCACGAACGGTTTGTATGGCGCGGGCTTCGTGCTCAATGCTCCGATCGTTGCCGGTCAATCCGCCTTCCGCATCTCAGGCTACACGACCGAGCGGGAGCGGGATATCCGCTATAGCGATCCTGCAAATTCTGAGCTTGGAATTGATGGCTACGATACGTTGCGGGCAAAGCTCTTGATCGAGCCAGATAGTCTGCCGGGTTTCCGGGCGCTGTTTAGTGTTTCGCGCACCAAGGACGAGCCTGGCAGCCCGCAGGTTTCGGGTCCGAACTTTCTCGACCGGGTCCTAGAGGATTCAGACGACTTTGTCGATTTCCGCAAAATGACGGCAGATAACTACGCTTCAGATCTATCATATGAGTTTCAACCGGGCATGACGATCCGCAGTGTGACAGCCTTCGCCAAGACGCACTCGACCATCGAAACAAGCGCTGACGCAGCTTTCAGCCGCAATGGCGACCACACCGACGGCAAGGATTTCACACAGGACTTGCGTTTTGAGCTGGACAATAAGGGCAATGGCCTCTCAGGCGTCGCAGGTTTATTCTACGGCCGCTTCGAGCGCGATAACCTCTCCAACACGTCTGCCGTTCTTGACTATTTTTATCCCGGTTTTGGCTTGCCCGACTTTCCTATTCCGTATGGCAAAGGAATCTACCAGGCGGAAACCACCAGCATCGCTGCATATGCGGACCTTCGCTACCGCTGGGATCGTTTTTCATTTCTCGCCGGCGGCCGTCTGCTGAAGGATACGGTGAAAACCTACGAAGATATCGAGATAGAGGAGACGGTCCCCGTCGACGAACAAGCCTCGTCGAATGCAGCATTCAAAGAATTTCTTCCCAAGGTTGGAATTACCTTTGACCTGACCCGTGATCAGACCATTGGCCTAACCTACAAGAAGGGCTACCGGACCGGCTTCCAGCAGGTGATCAGAGGCCTTGGTGTTCCCACATACCGAACCGTCGTCAATCCAGAGTATGTCGACAATTATGAGCTGTCCTATCGATCGAGTTGGTTGGATAACAAGCTCGAGTTCAACGCAAATGCCTTTTACAATGAATACACGGACCAGCAAGTCGCTCTGCTGACACCGAACTATAGCGTCGCCGAAATTATCAACGCCGGGCGCTCGCACTCCTATGGAGCGGAATTCGAAGCCCGGTGGCGCCCTGTGCAACCGTTGCAGCTGTTTGCTGCGCTTGGCCTGCTGAAGACCAAGTTTGACGAGATCGAAATTCGCGGCGAGGATTTCTCAGGCAATGAATATCCCGAGGCGCCGGCCTTCACGTTCTCGGCAGGAGCCCTGTACCGGTCTGAGCAGGGATGGTTCCTGGGAGCGAACGTACGCCACGTCGCTGGCTATTTCAGCTTCGGCGATATCGCAAACCAGCCCACGCGCGAGGTTGAGGCCTATACCGTTGTCGATGCCCGGATGGGATGGGAATGGCAGAACCATACAGTGACGCTCTTCGCGAAAAACTTGTTCGATGAGGATTATCTCACGAGCGTCAACACCGTCGACGGCGGCGCGATTGCTCCAGATTACGGGTTCATTGGAGATGGACGCCAGCTTGGCTTGACATTGAACACGCGTTTCTAGCTTGGCCATGGACCAAGATGCGAGGGGCACGTTTGCGGGCGTGCCCTGCGCCTTCGGGTCACGAACGTCGTTTGAGAGCCACGCTGAGCCCATCAGCGGAGCCTCCAACGGCGGTCTGTCCCGGCATGGAGCAAGAATGCCGCCGCGAAATCGCTGCTGCGGACATGATTGATTTAGCCGGACAGGAAGTACTGAATGACCAGGGCATTCGTGATGTCGACGAAGAATGCCCCGACCAACGGCAAAATGATAAATGCGGTCGGTGCCGGACCATGCGTTTTGGTAACAGCGGTCATGTTTGCGACGGCCGTCGGGGTTGCACCGAGTGCGAAACCTGCGAACCCAGCGCTCAGAACGGTTGCCAGATAATCGCGCCCCATGAGCGGGAACAGCACAAAGAAGATGAACGCCACGACAGCGAGAATCTGCGCGGCAAGAAGAATAAGCAACGGTCCGGCCAGGTCCGCTACCGCCCAAAGCTGCATTCCCATCAGCGACATGGCGATGAACAAGCCCAGCGAAAAATCAGAAACGAGTGCGAGTGCTTTGGTTCGCGCCGGCCAATGCAACTTTGGCAATAGGTATGGCACCGTGTTCGACATGACGATGGCAACCAGCAGGCAGGAAACGAACAACGGAAGCTTCAGCCCGGTTTGAGCAATCGCCTGGTTCAGCAAGTAGCCGATAATGATCGCCACGTGCAACGCCAAGAACACGCCCATGATCGACAAATGATTGATCTGCCCGGTTACTTCATCCTCGTGAGGAATACCCACGACCGGCGTTTCATGGTCAGCTGGCGGTGCCGCATGGCGGGCGAGCAGGACTTTCGCAATCGGTCCGCCAAGCAAGCTCGCGACCACCAGTCCGAGCGTGGCAGAGGCAACTCCGATTTCGAGCGCGTTGGGTACTCCGTGATGGGCAGCGATTTCCGGCGCCCAGGCGATGGCTGTTCCATGACCACCGATAAGCGATGCCGAACCGGCGAGAATACCGACTGCCGCCGGTTGCCCGATGAGCGAGGCCACTCCCAAACCGATCACGTCCTGCAAAACGATGTAAGCCAGCGTCAGCGCCAGCAGGATCGCCAACGGCCTGCCGCCATTGATGAGATCAATCAGCCTTGCGTTGAGGCCGATCGATGTAAAGAAATAAACCAACAGCCGATCGCGCGTTTGCAGGTCGTAGTCGAGCGCCACGCCGAACATGAGGACAAGTCCAAGCGCCACGACGGCCGCAAGAATGCCGCCGGAGACCGGCTCGGGAATATTGTATGTCTTCAAAAAAGCGACGCGGGCCGTAACGGCCATACCCACAAAGTATACGACGATCCCGATCGTGTATGCGAGGAAATCGTCGACCGGTATGGTGCTTGTAACCATACTCAAACTCTTCAGTTTTGGCCCGCCGCTCACCGTCATTGCTAAGCTAACACAACAAGCCGTCCGGTCACTACCGCTGGCATTCGAAACGGCAGCGACGGCGCGACGAAATCTGTTTTTCGTTAACTGCAAGCGGTCTCTTCGCAATTGCGGCGAGGTTTCGGAGGTGACAAAACCGCCTGCCGGGGTGAAGATGCCGGACCCCGGCTTTGCCAGTTTGGACGGAGCGTCTTCGATGAGGATTTTCGCGCATTTCGGCGGCCTCGCTGCCCTGCTGCTTCTGACGGCGTGCGATGGTGCGCCGCCAGCCCAGAAGAATGCTCCAGCCTTACCCAGCGTCAGCACGCTAACGGTGAAACCAAGCGACGTTTCAGCGGTGTTTGATTACGTCGGCCGTAGTGAAGCTTCGCAGCGCGTTGATATTCGCGCCCGCGTGAAGGGCGTCCTCGTCGAGCGCCCATTCACCGAAGGGGGCGATGTTGATGTCGGCGCATTGATGTTCAAGATCGATCCGGCCGAATTTGAAGCCAAACGCGACAGCGCCAAGGCCAATGTCGCCAAGGCGGAGGCCGCCGTCGAAGAGGCCGCAAACAGCTTGGCCCGGTATCAGGAATTGGTGAAGCGTGATGCGGCAAGCGTCGCACGGTTCGATCAAGCCAAGGCAAGTGACTTGAAGTCGCGCGCGGAATTGGCCGCTTCCCTCGCCTCTCTCAAGACGGCCGAGCTGGATCTCGGCTACACCCAGATCTCATCGCCGATAGCAGGGCGGGCAAGCCGGGCCAACGCGGATGTCGGCAACCTCATCGGACCCGATACGGGTGTCCTCGCGACGGTCGTGCAACTTGATCCGATCAACGTCGTCTTCTCAATCGGCGAACGCGAATACCTCAGGTACGTTCAGAACAACCGCGATCAGGATACGCCAAGACTGACGCCGCGGATCAAGCTGGCGAACGGTGAACTCTACAAGCATATAGGCGAGTTTGAGCTCATCGACAACGAAGTGGATCCGGCAACAGGAACGCTTGGAATACGCGTGAAATTCCCCAACCCCGACCGCCTGTTGCTGCCCGGTCAATTCGTCAATGTGGTTTTGACCAGCAGAGTGCCGGTCTCTCATATCGTCGTGCCTCAGGCCGCAGTCCAGGAAAATCAGACCGGCCCCTTCGTGGTCGTGGTCGACAAAGACAGCCGCGCCGAGATGCGGCCGATCAAGACCGGCCAGCGTGTTGGTGTCGACATCGTCGCCTTGGAAGGTCTTGAGGCCGGTGAGAGCATCGTCGTGGACGGCATCCAGAAGGTGCGCCCCGGTGCCGAGCTCAATCCGACCCCGATCGATCCTCGTCAAACATCTGAAGCCAAACCAGCTGAAAATTAAGCCGATCCTGATAGCGGCGGAGCCAACATGCTGAGCGCCTTTTTTATCGACCGCCCGAAGTTTGCGTTTGTCATTGCCATCGTCACGACGTTTGCAGGTCTGCTCGCCATTGCAGCACTCCCAGTCGCCGAGTTCCCGGAACTGACACCACCGCAGGTCAAGGTTTCTGCCAAGTATCCCGGCGCAAACGCAGAGGTGGTCGAAAAGACCGTCGCGGCCGTGATTGAGGCTGAGGTCAACGGCGTCGAAGGCATGACCTACATGTCTTCCAAAAGCGCCAATGACGGGTCCTATTCCCTCACCGTGACCTTCCAGATCGGCACCGACGGCGACACCGCGCAAGTCAACGTGCAAAACCGCGTGGCCCAGGCGACCCCGAAGCTTCCCGAAGAAGTGACGCGACAAGGCGTGACGACCAAGAAGCAGTCGACGAGCATGTTGCTTGTCGCCTCCGTGTTTTCGCCCAACGGCACCTACGACAACCTGTTTTTGAGCAACTACACCGCGATCAACATCCGGGATGCGCTGGCCCGTGTCAGCGGGGTTGCGAGTGTCGATATCCTCGGCGGACGCGACTACAGCATGCGCATCTGGCTCAACCCCGACCGGCTGACGAGCCTGGGATTGACGGCAAGCGATGTGATTTCCGCCATCCGGGAACAAAACATCCAGGTTTCCCCAGGCAGCATCGGTGCCCAGCCGGCGCCAACCGGTCAGCAATTTCAATATACGCTCCGGGCGGAGGGGCGGCTCGATGACGTTGCCCAATTCAACAACATCGTCTTGGTCGCCAACACTGACGGCTCCGTCGTGCGGGTCGGCGATGTGGCCCGTGTTGAGCTGGGCGCTGAAACCTATGGCTGGTTCGGCCAGCTGAATTCGAAACCGGCGGCATTGCTCGCCGTCTATCAATTGCCCGATGCGAACGCTCTCGATGTTGCCAAGGCGATCAAGGCCGAATTAGCCCGCCTTGCCCAACGCTTCCCGTCCGATATCGAGGCCAAGGTCACCTACGACACGACCGTCTACGTGGAAACGTCCATGCGTGAGGTCTTGATCACGCTGATGCAGGCCCTCGTTCTCGTCGTGCTTGTGGTCTACGTGTTCTTGCAGGACTGGCGCTCAACCCTGATCCCGGCGATTGCCATTCCCGTCTCTTTGATCGGCACGTTCGCAGCTCTCCTGGCGATGGGCTTCACGATCAACACCGTGTCGCTGTTCGGGCTCATCCTCGCCATCGGCGTTGTGGTCGACGATGCCATCGTCGTCGTCGAGAACGTGCAACGGCATATGTCGAACGGCTTGTCGCCGCGCGATGCCACGCGCAAGGCCATGGAAGAAGTCACCGCACCGGTCATCGCGACCACGCTCGTGCTGCTGGCGGTCTTCATACCGGTTGCTTTCACCCCGGGGCTGACCGGGCGGCTTTTCGAGCAGTTCGCAGCGACGATCTCCGTTGCCGTGGCGCTGTCTTCGGTCAATGCATTGACGCTAAGCCCCGCGCTGTGCGCCAGCCTGTTGCGCCCACCCAAGCCAGCCACAAGCGGGCCGCTCGCGTGGTTTGAACGCGGCATCGATGCGACCCGGTCGGTTTATGCGCGCCTTGTCCGCCGCCTTGTGCGCATCGTCGCGGTTTGCGCAATCTTTCTCGTTGGCGTCGCGGTCTTGGCCGGCTGGTTGTTTACGCTCACTCCGACCGGCTTCGTGCCTCCTGAGGATCGCGGTGCGTTCTTCGTTGATGTGCGACTGCCGGATGGCGCCGCGCTATCGCGGACCTCAGCCGTTCTTGCAGAGGTCGAACAAATCATTTCATCGACGCCGGGCGTGGCCAACGTCATCTCTGTGGGCGGCTACTCTATGCTGCAAGGTGCCGTCGTCTCGAACGGGGCTTTCGTGATTGCAGTCCTCGACCCTTGGGACGAGCGAACGACATCAGAGCTTTCAATTCGCGGCATCCTCTCGCAAATCGCACCCAAGCTCGTCGCCATGCCGTCGGCTACGATTATTCCGTTCAACCCGCCGCCGATTCCAGGTCTGGGTACGACAGGCGGCTTTGAGTACATTTTGCAAGATACCGAGGGCCGTCCCCCGCAAGCCCTTCAGTCTGCGCTCGGCGGGTTGATCATCGCCGCCAACGGCCGCCCGGAAATGGAGCGGGTCTTCACCACCTATCGCGCGAATTCCCCGCAGTTCCTGATCGATGTGAACCGCGATCTGGCAAAAACCAAGGGCGTCGCGATTTCTGAAATCTTCACCGTTTTGAATGCGAATTTCGGATCGTACTATATCAATGACTTCAACAAGTTCGGCCGGGTTTACCGTGTCTACGTTCAAGCCGAAGCCGACCGACGCTCCGATCCAGAAGATATCGGCAAACTCTTTGTGCGCAGCTCAGGCGGCCAAATGGTGCCGTTGCGCGCGCTCGTGACGGTAAAGCCCGTCCTCGGGCCCGAAAGCATCGAGCGCTACAACATGTTCCGTTCGGCAACCGTCAACGGCCAGCCGGCGCCTGGATACAGTTCCGGCCAGGCGATCGCAGCAATGAACGAGATCTCGGCAAAGACATTGCCAGCCGGTTTTGCCAGCGAGTGGACCGGCATGTCGCTGGAAGAAATCAAGGCGCAGGAAGCCGGGTCGTTCGTCTTCGTTTTGTCGATCCTCTTCGCTTACCTTTTCCTGGTCGCGCAATACGAGAGCTGGACGATCCCGCTGCCGGTCATGCTGTCGGTGATCTTTGCCGTCTTAGGGGCCGTTGTTGCCCTTCAGGCAACGGGAATTCCATTGAATGCCTACGCTCAAGTCGGACTTGTCCTGCTCATCGGCCTCGCGGCCAAAAACGCGATCCTCATCGTCGAGTTTTCAAAAGAACTAAGAGAGCAGGGCACGCCCATTCTGGAGGCAGCCGAGAAAGCCGCGACGCTCCGTTTCCGCGCGGTCATGATGACGGCCTTGTCATTCATTCTCGGCGTCTTGCCGCTTGTCGTCGCATCGGGGGCCGGAGCGGCGAGCCGGATCTCTGTCGGCATGACGGTGTTCGGCGGGATGCTCGCGGCAACGATCCTCGGCGTTGCGATGATTCCATCGCTCTACGTATTGTTCCAAAGTGCGCGGGAATGGGTCGGAGCAAAACGCACAGTCGACCATCAGCCCGAAACAAAACCAGCCGAATAACCCTCAGCCAATAAGTAAGACTCGTCCTTATCGGTATGATGCCTGCTGTTGCCAACATGATTTTGCATCTTCGCAAACCGACGCCTCAGCATCGGTTTTGAGCCGAAACGTTCTGGACGCGGTGTTGCCCTTGCGTCGGACAAGGACGCGCTCATGACGTTGAGCTTAGGACCGTCACAGCTGCCATCGGTGTGTGCAATTTGTGTACAGCGCGGTTGCGTAGAGGTGCGTCGCCGTGCGAACAGAAGCCATTGAGCGTTTGCGCGCTTCACCCAGGCTGGACTCAGCAACTGCGTCCCACAGGAAGTTAATTGCAATATCAACCACATAGATTCTCCGTTGCGCCGATGATGGATTGGAGCGATTACTGCGAGCCTTCAATAGCTTAGCCGTCGTCGCGTGCAATTCGTGTGCAAAGAAAATTTCGTCAACTGATGCAGTCGCTGCCGCGATAAGGTGGGATCAACTACGCGCGATGCCTTGATCTTGGAGACCGTCTACAGGTGAGCGACGATAGCCAGACCGCTTATGCGCGCTACAGTGAAGTTGCGGCACTGAAATTCAAGCCCGTCTCCGAAAAACCAAGGTCGTCGTGGCTAAATCAGCGGAGATCGACCAATGCATCCACGCCTTTCGCTTGCAGCGTGCCATTATGGAATATCCCCGCGGTAAGAAGCTAGGTGCACTTTTTCTAGGTTTAGGTTCCGGCCATTCTCTCGATGTCTCGACGTTCTGCCCAGCACTCACAGGGCAATAATCTTACAGATTAGTAATCCGCATTGGCGACAGAAGCCCTTCGTCCATTGCCTCCAACTATCCATCTCGCGCTGAAGGCGCTTGAGCCGACGCCCCCCTGGAAAGCTGTAGGTGTGACATCCCAGAAAGTCTGCGAGGGTCATCTTCTTAAAACCCGAGTATCGCAAAGCTTCAAGATTGGACCGCCCAAAATAGTCGATCGCAACGCTAGCCGCGAACCGTGACGCGCTACACTTAGCTGCAGACTAAGAGTGCCAAATTTCCGATTGACGCGATGGGGCGCTTGCGGACACTTGCTGTGATTTGGAGCGCAAGCTAACGGCTCTGGGTGACAGAGAATTCGCTGACATGCGTGAGGCTGCAAAAACTTGCAGGTTTGGATTAAAAGCCCTTGAACAGTCCGCCATCACCGCGAAGGTCGGTCAGGTAAGTATCGTACAAGTTCGGTGCGAATATCGAGTTCGGCCGCAGCTTCTTCTTCGGTTGCTGGATATCCTTGCCAAAAACCGTTGCTGCCTGGAAAGTCTCGTTCGTCAGAAAACGGGTTGGAACTTTGACGTTCCCCACGCCTGTCAACGTATTTCCTGAGATGTGGAAGCCCCAGAGGCCGAAGGCTGGAATAGCGATCTGGTAGCTGACCGTCTCCTTGAAACGGTCGCCCAAAGTGGCAGCAATCGTCCAGTACGTCTTGCGCGCAAAAAACGGCGAGGAGCTTTGCGTGACAAGCGCACCGGAGTCGCTCAGCCGCTTTTTCAGCATGGCATAGAATTCAACCGAATAGAGTTTCGAGATCGCTTCGTTATGCGGATCGGGAAAATCAATAATGATCCGGTCGTAAGGCAGACCGTCGCGCGTGATGAACGTAAATGCGTCCTCGTTGAAAATGTGAACGCGCTCGTCCTGCAGGCTATGGTGATTGAGTCGGACAATCGGCTGGAATTCCTTGCCAATCCGCGTCATTTCAGGATCGATATCGACCAGATCAATGCGCTCGATTTGCGGGTGCTTCAGCAACTCGCGGACAGCCATGCCATCGCCGCCGCCAAGCACGAGTATGCGTCGTGCCGGGCCTGCGACACTCATGACAGGATGCACGAGCGCCTCATGATAGCGGTGCTCATCCATTTCCGAGAACTGGATATGTCCATCGATAAACAAGCGCAGATCCTGGCGTTTGTAGTCGCGCGTCACAACGAGGCTCTGATAGGGCGTTTGTTTGTGCCAAATGACCTTGTCGAAGTAGAGGTGGTCTTGCGCGATCGACGTCAGGCGGTCTGCTGCAAGTGTCAGCCCGACAAGTCCAACGAGCACAGCCAAAACCATCGCAATCATACGGTTTGCGTTGGCAATATAGTCCTTCAAGTAAATTGCGCTCAGGAGCGCGACGGCGATATTGATCAATCCGATCGCAAACGACGCCCGCATGAGTCCGAGGCTTGGCAACAGAAATAGTGGGAACGCGACAGATCCCACCAAGGCGCCGACGTAATCGAGCGACATGACGTTGGCGATCGACTTTCTCGTCCCGCTCGCCTGTGCAAGGATGCGCGTCAATAACGGTATCTCCAGGCCGACCAGCGTTCCGATGGCGAGAATGAAGCCGAACTGAACGGCCGAATAAAGCGCCGGCGCTATGGGAAAAACGAAAAACAAAACCAGGCTGCAAATGCCACCAACGACGGCAAGGGCAATCTCGACATAGACGAAGTTTCGAACGAGCTGCCCAATGAGGAACTGGCTCAGATACGACCCAATTCCCATGGCAAACATGAAGAAGCCGATTGTCAGAGAAAACTGATAAACGCTATTGCCAAGCAAGTAGCTGGAAATTGTCCCGATAATGAGTTCGTACACAATTCCGCAAAGCGCGACGGCCGCAATCGACAGGAGCAAAACCAACGTTTGGCGCGGCGGCAAGTCAACATATCGATTGCCATCCTCGGATATCGTGTCTTTGTCCGTGTTCTCGGCAACCGTCATGGCCTGCAAGATTCCATTCGTGTTGGTGCGCCAATATCTTTGGCTACATGTGAAAGCAGCGGCGAGCGCGAACGCTCCACCGCTGTTCAACTGATGCTCGTTAGGTCCACCACGTGCAAGGCTGAGAGCGGCTAGGTTCAAGCCCGGCGGACGCAAGCTATGACAACGGTCTGCGACCGCCTGCTGGCCGCAACTGTTATTTGCCGCCGAAACGACCGCCCGAACGGGCCCGCGAACGGGCATAGGAGGCGCGCGACTGAACCTTGCGATTGGCGAACGCGCCGGGCTTGACGCCAGCGGCGCGCTGATTGCTCATCAGGGAGCCCAGAAGCATGCCGCCAAGCAGACCGGAGGCAAGGCGCGTTCCCGTAGAAGCGCCACCGGCGCCTGTCGCAATCAGGCGGCGTCCTTCAAAGTCGATCTCGACCGTGAACAACTTGGCGTCACCGGCATCTTCGACATTGTTGCCATTGGCATCGGAGAAGCCTTGGAACGACGCGTCCTTGAGCAACTTAACCCCAACAGGCTTTTCGTAGACTGGCGGTTTTGCATTCATCGCTTTCTGCATCAATGGCTCAAGTTGTTTCAGGGCTGCCTCGTCCAACTTGGTCAGCTGATGCTTCTGCACTTGTTTTTCAAAGTGGGTGAGAGCGAGGATTGTCCTGTCCAGAACCGCTCCAAGGTCGGCCCGCGCAGGCGTAAACATATCGCCGAGGAAGAAGTATCCTGCGATCACTGCGATAACGAGATAGCCGAGGTATTTTTGCATTCTTTGCTCCAGAAGGAAGGGCCAAAGCCCATGCAATCAAATCAAATTATCAATCGATACGAACCCGTGCCTGAGACGTTCGTTGTCATCGATCAAGGTTTCTGTCGATCGTCTCGCGGGCGTCCAAAGCGCACATTCACGACGCGGCCTGAATAGTTACTGCTCGCGCGCATTGTCAACTCTCAAGGTGCAACACCGAAGTATCGATTTTCGTCATAAGTGCTTGATCCAATGCCGTTGATGAACGCCAGGCTTGTAATAATTCTGCAATGAACCGGAGTACTCAAAGCCAAATTCGCGCAGGCCGTCTTCGGCTCCCGATGCGAGGTCCGATGGGATCGCTGCTGAAACGAACCGCGCGCCTTTGTCGCGAGCTTCTTCAATCAGTTTGCTTAGGTGAGAGGCTGCGTCGATCTCTGCGTCATCAGGCAGAAATTCCCGCCAGGTGAGGATCGCGCCGTCATCCGTTTCGGGGGCTTCGAACAGCTCTTCGAAAACCAGATCCCCGGCCGGTTCTGCTTCGCCGGCTGTCTCGTCGGTGATCTCTAAAGTATAGATATGACGCGCTTCTCCAGGTCCGAAATATTTAGCCTGCACCAGCTCGCACTTGGCCCCCATGGCCTCGTAGAGAGCCTTGGCCGCCGCATAGATGTCCTCGCCGTCTTCGCGATAATCTCCGGTCGAAATAAAAAGCCGGCGCACCCCATAACCACGCAATATTTCGATCAGCCCCTGCATCAGGTAACGGCCAAGCCCTTCGCCGCGGGCGCGCTCGTCGACATAGGTCCAACTGAGCCATGCTATCCGGTCCGCCTCTGGATCGGGAAACGAACCGGTTACGCCGACGACCTGCTCACCGTCGTAAGCCACAAACATGTCGGTCAACGAGCGCTTAAACGTATCGCGGGCTTCTTCGGCGTCGTCTTCATCATGAGCTTCGATGATTGCCAACACAGCGGGGATGTCGGCTTTGGTCATTGGCCGCACGCCGCGCCCTTGGTCGCCCGGCGGCACATTAGGCGCATCTGGTTCGGCGTTCTTTTTACCCTTGCCGAAAATCGAGAACATGACCGTGCTCCTGCAAACGACTGCCTACGACTGCGCTAGAGGTTTTGTCGACAGAAGTAAAGACGCAGGACGTGTTCGTTGGATGGACTGTGCTCAACGCCGGCGGTTTTGCTTTCACCGCTGGGACCTACACCAATGCCAACCCGTCGGAACCGCTCCGTGGCGTCTAGAGGATACCAAGGTTCGTGCTGTTATACGACCGAACCAAAGCCGAGTTCGTCGATCTTCTCTTGACGTCCAAACTGTTCAGTACGTTTGACGTCGGCAGCGGATCGTGGACGTAATTTCGGTGCGTGGCTCGGGCTGGTTTCACGTCGGTACAGTGCTGGTGGTTAAGTCCTTCCTCGGTCGCATCTCGTATGCGTTGAAACCGCTATATGCGCGCTTTGTTCGTTCAAGCCACGTACTTCGTCCTCATGCGTCCGCATAATTGGCAGAATTCGAGCCTCGACGCATGTCTCAAAGGTACCTCCTTGCGATTGCACTTGAACAGGCCTGCGGCGGCCCTTGCCAACAAGCCATAAATAGCCTGGAGCATTTTTAGGAAGGGTGGATCGTTCGGCACCAAGCAATAGACTGCTGAAGTTGTCTGGCCGTTGTCGCCAATACCAGTTTGCGAATGAGATGATTGCATGGAACGGATCAAAAAAAAGCCCGCAAAGTCTGATGATCTGTTTGTCTGCTTGCCAGCCGTTCCGCTAATGAGAACATTGGCTCGAGCTTATCCCCATCATGGTCACAGCCTGCGAGCCGATCAAACAGTCCAGATACATTTCAGCGACTTCCGAGCTCCACGCACGAAACTCACTTGCGCCCGCAGCCAGTCCATACAAAAGGGTCAACGTAAGGCCTTGCAACTGAAGCTGGGCAGGTTCGGTCGAACCTTATTAGCCGACTTCGCTCAATTCTACGATTGGTCTCCCCCACTATCATCAGACTGTACCACGCACTGAACTTGAGACAGCGACAGGCCAACTGTGCCTTGTGTCGAGTTCCAACAATCAGGAACAGTGAGTTCTCCTTGTCACACCAGCGCCGCGAGTGGGGGAGGAGAGAAATTTTATGCCCGTCGAAGGCCATAACGCCCTTAGCGACCAATAGCCGACCGTCACTTCGCAATGAAGTCCAAACAGGCAGGGTAGAAGGCGAAAAGTACTCAAACTGAAATTGAATGTCGGTCCTGTTGCGGAGGCTGACCTCTCGATCACAAGCCACCGTTCTCAGACCGACGTCGGCCTTTCTACATTGTTTATCGTTTTGTGAAGCTCTGGACGGGACGTGCTCGGACTGTTAGGTGAGCAAACTGTGTGGTTGTTTTGAGTATTGTTAGTTGCATCGCGATTTGATCGCGGTGGCGTTGAGTTGTTGGGGAATGCTGGAAAAAGCGAACGAGCCGAAGGCTCCGGCGTCGACACCGAGTGTCGATACCGGACTCATTGCCCTTGTCACCATCCTCGGCTTTTACGAAATCCCCGCTGACGCTCAGGCTCTGTTGCATTCCTTTGCGCCGGGCGGCGGCAAGCTCGACAAGCTATCGATCGTCCGCGCGGCACGGGCCAAGGGTCTGAAAGCCAAGGCCGGATTCTCGCGCCTCTCACGTCTCAAAAAGCTGCCGACTCCTGCGATCGCCGTTGCCCGCGATGGTAGCTTCTTCATCATCGCCAAAGTTGGCGAGAAATCAGTCCTGGTGAAAGAGGCTGGACGCCCCGCGCAGGAATGGCCATTCCAAACGCTTGAAGAACATTGGACGGAAGAGGTCGTTTTCCTCGCGCGACGTGCGGCGGCCGTCGGTGGTTCACTGCGCTTTGGCCTAGCATGGTTCCTGCCGGTCGTTGCGCGCTACAAAACGCTCTTTGCAGAGGTCCTTGTCGCCTCGTTCTTCCTTCAGGTCTTCGCGCTCGTCACGCCGCTTTTCTCTCAGGTCATCATCGACAAGGTCCTGGTCCATCGCGGTCTGACAACCCTTGATGTGTTGATCATCGGGCTTGCGGCCATCGCTGTTTTCGAAGTCGTTCTGGGTGGTCTACGCACTTACATATTTTCGCACACGACGAGCCGTGTTGATGCGCAGCTTGGCGCCAAGCTGTTCCGGCATCTACTGGCACTACCGATGGCATACTTCGAGAGCCGTCAGACCGGACAGACCGTGGCACGTGTCCGCGAACTCGAAAACATCCGAAACTTCCTGACGAGCTCGGCGCTAACGCTTGTCATCGATCTCGGCTTCACCATCGTCTTCTTCGCGGTGATGTACTACTACAGCGCGACCCTGACCTACGTCGTCCTGGCGTCTCTCCCTTTTTACATCGTTATCTCGCTGTTCGTGACGCCGCTCTTGAAGAAGCGCATCGAAGAACAATTCGAGCGTGGCGCGGTCAACCAAGCCTTCCTGGTCGAAGCTGTCTCTGGCGTTGAAACGCTGAAAGCCATGGCGGTCGAACCGCAGATGCACCAGCGGTGGGAAGAGAACCTCGCCGCCTATGTTCGTTCGGCCTTCAAGACCATTACGCTCGGCACAATCGGTTCGCAGTCGGTGACGCTAGTCAACAAGATAACGACCGGTGCGATTCTGTGGTTCGGCGCGCATGCCGTGATCAAAGGCGATCTGACCGTTGGCGAACTTGTCGCTTTCAACATGCTGGCCGGGCAAGTCAGCGGACCAATCCTGCGACTGGCGCAACTTTGGCAAGACTTCCAGCAGTTCCGGATTTCCGTCGACCGGCTGGCCGACATCCTCAACACAAAGACGGAATCGAGCGTCTCAGCGACCCATCCAAATCTGCCGCCGATCCGCGGTCTCGTTCAATGCGAACACGTCACGTTCCGTTATAGGCCCGGCATGCCGGAAGTGCTTCGCGACTTGAACCTCGAAATCAAGCCGGGACAGGTCATCGGCCTTGTGGGCCGCTCGGGCTCTGGAAAATCCACACTGACGAAGCTCCTTCAGCGGATGCATGTGCCGGAGCGCGGCCGCATTCTGATCGATGGTATCGACATCATGCTGCTGGACCCCGGTTGGCTGCGCCGCCAGATCGGCGTCGTCCTGCAGGAGAACATCCTCTTCAACCGATCGGTGCGTGACAACATCGCTTTGGCAAGTCCAGGTATGCCGATGGAGGCTGTCATCCAGGCGGCAAAATTGGCGGCTGCCCATGATTTCATCCTGCAGCTTCCTCAAGGCTACGATACGCGCCTTGAAGAGCGAGGCAGCAACCTATCCGGCGGCCAGCGGCAGCGCATTGCCATTGCGCGCGCCTTGGCCACCAATCCGCGCATTCTCGTCTTCGATGAAGCTACTTCGGCGCTCGATTACGAAAGCGAAGCGATCATCCAAAGCAACATGCGCGACATCTGCAAAGGCCGCACGGTGTTCCTCGTTGCACACCGCCTCTCCACCGTGCGCCGCGCTGACCGCATTCTGGTGATGGATCAGGGGCAGGTCGTCGAAGATGGACCGCATGATGCGCTGATACAAAAGGGCGGGATCTACGCCGAACTCGTCAAGCAATCGGCAGGCTGAAGCGTGGTGTCCTTATGAGCGAACTCAAACCCACCAAGATCAAAGGCCGCAACCGGGACGAGTTGGAGTTCCTGCCGGCGGCTCTCGAAGTGCTTGATACGCCCCCGCGTCCGGCAGCGAGAATGACGGCGTTGCTCATCGCGACGTTCTTCGCTTCAGCGCTGGCCTGGGCGGTCCTCGGCAAGATCGATACCGTTGCCGTCGCCGAAGGAGTGCTCGTAACCCATGAGCGCGTGAAGGTCATCCAGCCACTGGAAAACAGCGTCATCCGCGCTCTGCCGGTCCAGGATGGCCAGCAGGTGCACAAAGGCGATGTGCTCGTCGAACTTGATCCGACCGAGACATCCGCCAATGTCGAAGCGTTGCGCTCCGACCTCATGAAAGCGCGCCTCGATGCGGCCAGCGCCACCGCCATCCTTTCCGATGATCCAGCGACCGCATTCAAGCCGCCGGAAGGTGCCGACCCGACCGTCACAGAAGTGACGCGGCTGCAGATGCTCGGGGAATTCCAAAAGCATCTTGCCGAGATCGAGACCCTCAATGCGCAGATGGAACAGCAGCGCGGCGAATATCAAACGGCCCTGCTCGAAGAACGCAAGTTGAACGACGTGTTGCCGATCATCGAAACGCGTCAGGAGGCGCTTGAAAATCTCTACGGCAAGGAGCTTGTCGCCGAGCCGCGCTATCTGGAAGCCGTCCAGCAGATCATCGAAACGCGCTCAGCCCTCGCCAGCAACAAATCCGCGCAAGCGCAAAGCAAAGCCAAGCTAAAGGCTCTGGAACGCCAACGAGCCGAGGCGCAAGCATCATTTCGTGCGACGCAATTGCAGCGCCGCGCCGAAGCCTTGAGCAAGACCGCGACGTTGGAACAGCAGGTGCGCAAGGAAGCCCGCCGCGACGCCCAGCGCACCTTGCGCGCACCGATCGATGGCACGGTCTTCGGGCTTTCCGTCTTCACCCTCGGCGGCGTCGTGACGACCAAAGACGTGCTGTTACGCATCGTGCCGCTCGGCAGCCCGCTCGAAGCGGAAGTCACCGTTCTCAACAAGGACATCGGCTTTATCGAGGAGGGCCAGGAGGTCGAGATAAAACTAGAGACCTTCCCGTTCACGCGCTACGGGCTGATCCCTGGACGCGTCAAGCAGATCTGGCGCGATGCCATGCCGGATGAGAAACGCGGGCTCGTCTACAAGGCCATTGTCGAGGTGCTGGAAGACAAGATCCTGGTGGGCTCGCGCTGGGTGCCGCTGGCGCCGGGGATGTCAGTGCAGGCGGAGATCAAAACCGGCCGGCGCTCGGTCATCAGCTACTTCCTGTCGCCGCTTTTGCGGTACCGCGATGAATCGCTACGTGAGCGGTGACAGGCAAGGAAACGGGATCTGTATTTTTCTTAGTGGGGGGAAGTTGGTGCAGTTGTTTTTGAGGGTCGTAGCAGTCGCAATTGCGCTCAGCGGGCTAACCGCTTGCGTGTCAAATTTGTACCTCCACGAATATCAGAACCTACCTCGGGAGGGGAAGGTTCACGAGGCTCCCAAACACGTCAGCGCGGAGCTCTTGGCTGAATGCACCAGCCGGCTAAAAACCTATGAAAAGAAGGGGCTGTTTGGGTCGGTTCGTTACGAGCAAATTGGACCGTTGCAGTTTAGTCCTGGATTTACCTGCCACGCTGGATATCTCCCCCCTTCGGGGTACAAGCTCAAAAGCTTCACCGCGCCAGTAGTTGAGATCCTCGACGGCGTCAGAAAGACCACTCCAACTCTTACGGGAAGGCCATTTTTATTGTGCGAATTCGCGCAGGTCAAAGGCAAGGTTGTCTTTGGCCGCTGGCATGTGGGCCCCATGATCATGCATGCTCAATTCGCCAAAAGATGTGGCCTTTCCAGTCGCTGAGCGCTCGCGCAATGCGAATTCGTGAGGTGCAATTGTCCGGGCGCTTGCGGAATAGGTCCAAAGAATTTTTGACGTTGTTTTTCTAGGGGGAATTCATGCGGATATTTTTGAAGGTTGCGGTGGGTGCTGGATTGCTAGCCGGTTTGGTTGGTTGCGGCTTAGGCCCCTATCAGTATGAAGTGCAGAACCTTCCATGGGAATTGGGAAAGTCACACGAGGCACCCGCGCACGTCAGTGACGAGTTGCTTGCCGAGTGCACAAATAGATTGAAGAGCTACGAGAAGAAATACCTCACCGGAAGCATTGATCGGTACGAACAGACTGGTCCTTTGCGGTTCAATCCCGGATTTACATGCCACGCTGCGTTCCTGCCTCCCTCGGGATACAAGCTCAAGAGCTACACAGCTGCAGTCGTCAAGGTTCGTAACGGCGTCAGGGAGACCAACCCACCTTCGCATCGAGGCAAACCGTTCCTGTTATGCGAATTCGCTCAGGTCAAAGGCAAGGTCGTCGTCGCGCGCTGGCACGTGGGAACAATGCGGATGATCAGATCCGAAGCTGCACGGTGCGGGCTCAGGTAGGCGCTTGAACTAGTTTGGCAGTGTTCGAGACCGCCATCTCCGCAGCATTGTGACGAGTCCTGCGGGAACGGTAGTGGGGGGAGGTCTTCCACGCCATTTCTGCTCGTTTGACAGTTTTCCGACGTGGTGCTGTGGCGCTTCTGCGACTGCGTACTGCCTGAGCAGAAGTAACTGAACGGACGTCAATTTCTGCAGGCTAAAATGATATTCTACGTCGCGCGTAACTCTATACAATAGACATGATCTGCATACGTTTATTCTTCTTGCCAACATAAGGCTGCTGGTCTACCGGAAGTTGCATGGGTTTGGGGGAGCCAAATTCCGAAGTGTTTGATCGAGTTGCGTCGCGAGACTGATCGCGAGAGAGTGCGCCGTCCCACGGTATTCTAAATCTGTGGAGCAAATAATTCGCACTTTAAAACAGTCTCGTGAGGAGGGTCGTAAGCATGAGTAACGCTGGTTCAACGGGTGCTGGAGCACCGGGGCCGGATGGCGCAAAAGACGGCGCCACGAAAGAAAACAATCCGTTCGGACATCCGCTTCCGGAAGGACACGCCAAGACGCTGTCGTCGGTGCTGGGCGAAGTGACGTGGCTGATGAGCCAGTCGCCGCTGCACAAGCGCTTTTTCATCGAAGACCTCGAATGGTTCGTGATGACGCCGGCGCTGCTACAGCAGTTCCGCCTCTTTTACGCGCAAGACCGCCCGCTCGGCGTCGTCTTGTGGGCCACCGTCAGCCCCGAAGTCGAGCAGATGCTGAAGGACGGCACGACCAAGCTGCGCCCGCAGGATTGGAAGTCCGGCGACCAGGCGTGGGTGGTTGAAGTCATCGCGCCATTCGGCGGTGCCGAAGAGATGGTCCAAGACCTCAAGTCAAAAGTCTTCCCTGATCGCGAGCTGCGCTACCTGGAGGTCGTCGACGGCAAGCGCGAAGTGAAGGTGGCGTGATGAAGTTCAGGTTTCTTGCAGAAAAGACCTACGAACTCCTCGCCAAATCCCGAGCCTACGCCTTCGTTGCAGGAAGCGTTCTCAGCCCCATTGGTGGCATGATCGGCTCCGCTGCGAATGAAAATGCCGGAGTGTTTAATTAGCGAACGGCAGGAGGCGGGGCGTAAATTTGTGATCTGTTGAGAAAGCTGCATTCAAGCAGCAAAAGACGTGCAAGAAACCATTGCCTGAGAAATTCTCTAAGAAACGCGAGTTAACGATTAGATCGAATAGCGATAACTTGCTCATGGAGTTTATCTAATGGTTGTCAGAGCTATCTTACTTGCAGCCAATCAAAGGGATCCACTTCTTGATTTGGTTATGCTTCCAATAGTCGTAATTCCATTTGCTCTCTATCTAGCATGCGCGTTAAAATTACGTCGGCGGTTCAAGATGCAAGCTGAATCAATTCTCTCTCAAAGAAGGCCGGGCGATGATGAAATTAACTTTCGCTGGCCTATTGCAAAACAAAGTATTTCGCATCCTGGCTTGCGAAGCAAACACATCAAATACTGCCTCACCTGTTACCTTATTTTGCTGGCAGGGTTTGCGATAGTATTTCTAGGCGGTTTTATCTTTGAGATCGTCACTGAACGTTTTTAGAGCTGCGAACTTCAAACATTGTGTGTGGAATGAACTGGGGCAATAGAGGGCGGTGCGATGACAGATTCTGAACGGGCGGAGATTTACTCCGTGCTATCAAACATCAGGGCCGAACTGAATTCGCCTGAATTAAAAACAACCGATACGATACATCAGTTGGCGCTAAGCCTGCCTGATGGATACTCGATCAATGTGGTAGGTACTTTAGAGGCATCTACTCCAGGCTGGGCGATGTTCGGCGTTGACTTTGAGGGGGCAGTCGGTTTTTCCATAGATAACAGAGGGCTGGCTAATCCGCTTTTTAGTGGTGCAGTTGGTCCGAGTTTTGGCCCGCCTTCGTTTGCCACAATCGCTGGGGTCGATGTTGCCGTTGAAGCCGAGTATCATTTAGCTCGCGGCGATAATACAGAATTTCGAGGCTTTGCTGTTCAAGTGGAAGGCGGTGCTATTAAGGCTTCCGGCTTTACTATTCCAGCCCAACACATTCCCTTTTCCAAAGGACGAAACTTTCTTTGGCAAATGGCTTACGGAGATGCAATTGATGCGCTTATCGATGGCCCTGCAGGGGCTTCGATCCATACTGGCTGGGGAAGTGATGTTGGGCTTGGTTTAGAATTCCAATACACTTTCGATGGAACGGATCTTCAATGGATTAATGGGCAATGGCAGTTGATACGCCAAAGAGCGCAAGACGCTATCGCTAACCAGCCGCCCTACTATAACAGCTTCGAGGAGTTCTTCTTAGACGCACGTAAAAGAGCTCGGACAGCTGTTTGGGGTGATCGCGTTCTCAATGACAGTGACGAATTTGATGCAGATAGCGTCCAATCCCTGGGCGGAGATGGTTCGTTCGCGTTCGATGTGGTCGATGCTAATACCGGCCTTGTCTCGACGATAAATCAATCCTTCATCGACGGCACACCGCACTTGGTTCGAATCTCAGCTCTACCCTCTAGCGACTCGTTCCTCCAACTGGACTTCTCTTTTAGCGACCTCGACAATGCGTTTATTCCCGGCGGATGGTCGTTCCAAGGGAATAACTTCAGCCAGCAATTCGGCGATCTTCCTGATGGGCTCGTCGTCGTTGCGGGTGGACCGATTGATTTCTCCACCGACTATCCGAACGCCACTATACCGGCCTACGATCCGTTCCAATCGCTCGGTAATCTCGGCATCATTGCTGAGGGTGCCGCGCCAACCAGCCTAAACGATTTCACTTGGTATTCGCTGCAGGATCAGAGTGGTTCCATCGTCGCATCGGTGGGCGAGCGCCCGGCTGATCCAATTGCCGGAACACCCGCCGCCCAGTTTATACGCCAACAGGATACCACCCAAGGCGAAGGTGGATTCCGCGACGCCTTGATCATGGGCGGAGCCGAAGCCTTCGGAGCCGCTGGCAACCACTTTTCTTCTGGAAATGTCCGTTACGCGATACCCAATACCTCAGGGTCAGGCGATTGGACATTTGCTAATTTTGAAGTCACTGAGGATGGAGTAATTGTCTCGCGCGGCGTAGACTTTGCTGATGGTAGATCGGTCAACATTCCGACAAATGTGGCGAATGGGGAACTCTTGTTCGATACGGCCCGATCCCTCGACGACACCGGTTCATTCGCCATTGATGTCGCCGATGTAACCACCGGACTTATCTCGACGATAAATCAATCCTTCATCGACGGTACGCCGCACTTGGTTCGCATCTCGGCGCTGCCCGATACGAGTGCGTTCTTGCAGTCGGACTTCTCGTTCGACGATGCCATTCAGGCCTTCACCCAAAGCGCAACGACGTTCAACCTCGGCGATGCCAGTATCGATCTTGGACCTTTGCCCGCTGGCGTCAGCATTGGTGTGGTATCACCTGAACTATCGCCGTTGGTTTTTGACGTTTACCGGGCGGCATTCGGGACAACGATCGATCAGGGCACGACTCCGCTGGATGTCAAAGCTTTCAATTTCTATGACTCTGACAGCAATGTCATACGGCAGGTTTCCTATGCCGAAGCTACTGCAGATTCAACGACCGGCTCGCCCGCGATCGACTCGTTCGTTGCGACTGCAGATTTCAGTAGCGGCGAAGGTGTGAACTGGGATGTGAAGGCGACAGTCTTCGATTTGTCAGGCGAAATCGTCGGCAATGGGATTGTGATGTCGGATGGTTTCAAGGCCATCCAAACGCCGTCCGCTGACGACATCATCAGCGGCGAGGACGGGACAGATACGATAGACGGCGGTGCGGGAGATGACACGCTGGATGGAGGAACTGGCAGCGGATCGGTTGATGAACCTATGGGACTGGGTGGCCCGACCTTCACTTTTTCGCGTCCAGATGGCGAGACGGGTAGCGGCACCGGCTTCGAAGATCTCGACTACAGCCCGCTTTTTCAGCTGCCGTACATTTCAGCCCAGCAGATCGGACAGATATTTGGTTCGTCGCTGAGCACGCTTGTCGAAACCGACAATGTGTTCGCGCAGGTCTCCGTTCGCACGGCGATGGAAACGGTACTTGGGATCAGTGGCGCGACGCTCGATGCCGCATTGGGCGTCACGAATGAACATGGGCAGGTGAACAACCTGTCGCTGATCGACGCCAGCGGCAACTTCAACAACAACTTCCTGCCGAACCTGGGCCAAAATATTGTTGGCCGTGGGGCCCAAATCGGCATTGGCCTCGCCTCCAACTTCCTTGCGAACGAGCTGGCTGACGCCATTGGCATTGATGGCGATGATTTCGGCGGACAGCTCTTCACCGCCGCAGCCAGCACGACCATCAACTACGGTTTGACGAAGGTTGCCGGAGGTATATTGGGGTCAGCGAACAACACCATATTGAACGGTATAGGAGAAATCGTTGCTGCTCCTTCGAAAACGCTGATTACAGGGCTGCCGCCAAATGTTGGCAGCCTCGCAGGTAGCCTCGGAGTAACCGTAGGTTCGTTGATCGGATCCCACCTCGCCAGCAAGGTCGTCGAAGTCAAGAATATCGGCGGCGCAATCGGCTCGTCGATCGGAAGCGCTATCGGAAGCACAATTGGAGTTATCGCCGCAGCCAGCTTCGCTACCGCAAATACCGTGGCAACTCTTGCGTCGACCATCGCTACGTCGATTGCCAGTGTTGCGCTCCCCGGCATCGGCGCATTCATCGGCACCATTCTTGGAACCGTTGTCGGCAACTGGATCGGAAACAACTGGCAGGACGAAGGCTGGCACCACGGCACCCTATTGATCCGCTTCGATGAAAATAGTTTTGCCACGTCTTATGACAACGGTCACGATGCCGACTTCATTCAACCCAACCGCCAACGCATGAGCCGGGCGCGCGCCGTATTGAACAACTTCATCGCAATCAGCCAATCCGTTGGTGGTGAAGTCGTAACATCCAACCAAGTTACCGTAGAATTCCGCCTGCAGTACAACGGTAGCGATCGGATCTCCTATACGCGGATACGCGCTGCTGGATACGAAGAAGTCGTTCGGAATTCTCAGAATTCCGAACAGCTTGTGAACGTGGCTGTGATGTATGCTGTCAAAAGGCTGGATCTCGAAGGGGGGGACCGCTTCGTCAATCACCAACTTGAAAGCCATGGCGCCGCAACAATTGAACAATTGAGTCTGCAAGTTAGCTGGGCGGCAAATTGGTCGCAAATTGCTAGGGTCTTGTACAGCAGCAACAATCAAGCTGCTGACGGTAGCGATCTAAATGCTGATGGACTGAGCAGGCTGCTGCTTACGTTCAACACGCGGAACTTCAACGAGGCGATGGGAACTGATGCACAGGCTGTCTGGCGCACGGCGCGCGAATTCGGGCGCACGTTGAACGATGACACGAGCGCTGTGAGCACGAAAAATAAGGATATTCTCGGCGTTAACGTCGTTCGCGCCCTGCTCGCCAGCGAAGTCGTTTACATGGAGCAACTGCAGGCCCAGCTTATCGCTGCGACGGTTTTCCAGAAGACTTTGGACCTCGTTTTGTCGGAGACAGGCGGTGTCCTGGCGCAAATTGCGTTGCCGAACTTGAACGTTGGCGGGCTGATGCGCCAGACGGATGCAAACGGCACTTACATCGAAAACAAGGCTGAATACAACGATCGCATCAAGAGCTTCGGCACGCGCCTGGCGAGAGAGGCGCTGCAAGCTAATGCCGATGTCATGCTTGATGGAAGTCCGTCGGTTAAAGCGGCTATCCTGCAGGCGGCCACGAATGATAACGAAGGCCTCGTGCGGCTTGTTTCGGTCGCGAAGTACTTCGAGTCTTTGATCGGGGCCATACTTGCACCTGCGGAAGATGCCGCAACCGATGACGACCCTGACAATGATACCGACAGTGCAATTTTGGGCGGTACGTTTACCTACGATCTGCCTGATTTCTCAAGCGTTGATGTCAATGCCTTTGCCGCAATTCAAGGCGAGCAGAGTCTAACGGCCGCGATTGGCAAGGAAGCTATCAGGCTTGTGAAAGAGACTGTTGCCGGTGGATTGCGCAAGACGAACGGCGATTTAGTCTCTGCCGGCGCAAAGCTGGAATCGATTGATGGTGACGAAATTGTAAGGCAAGCGATTGTTGATTTCTCGGGTGATACAGTTGAAGCCTTTAGTGACGCACTGCGTGCGATGGCATCTTTCTCACCAACGTTCACGTCGCTGCGCTCGCTCCTCGTTGGTTACGGCGTAACATTCGATGGCTTCGAGCTTCCGGATTTTGCCGCAATGACTATTCTGGAGGATGACACCCTCGATCCTGAGGCTGATGATTATGCAGAGTTGCAAGAAGCATTTGCGCAGCAGCAAATAACCGAGTTCGTTGAACAATCGGTGCTTGATACTCTAAGTGGCGCCGAGTTTGAAGTCGTCAATGCCCTGACTAGCGCCATCCGGAACTCGACGGCAGTTACACTGGCTGACTTTGTCGACCAGATTACGGTTGCCCAGACATTCGATGGGATCGTTGGTCAATTGGCAAAGATTGGTATCGACGCGTCCAGCATCGCCATGCCAGACTTCAACTCGGTCGCAATTGACATAGACGCGCCTTTGGAAGATGCGACAGCAGAAGAGAAAAACGCTTATGCCGAAGCCATCAAATTGGCTGCAATCGATTTGATTTCGGCAGTCGAAACCGGTGCCACAGGACAGGCTGATGCGGTGGCGGCGTTTAACAATGATCGTGAGCTCTTTGTCGAGATCGCACTTGCCACTCAGCTGCGCGTTTCTGGAGTGCTGTATTGGCTGACACACAAAGAGAGAATTGAAATTGACCCAACTGCCGAAAACATTCAGCGGAATTTCGTCAAGGATGGTGAAGCTCTGTCGTTGGGTGATATTGATTTTTCGGCAGTCGACCTGACGGCGCTGCTTGCCGCAACAGATGAAGGGACGCGCGATATTGAGCTTTCTGCAGTTGCCGATGCGCTTGCATTCCAGGCATTGCGAACTGCTCAAATTAGCAATGGCGATCCGTACGAGTTGAGTGTCCTGTATAGCCCTACGATCACGAATTACAGCGAACTCTCGACTGCACTGGTCTCAGCTTCTCGCCTAAGCGGCCTGAGCGATAATCCGACTCAGCGATCGATCGCGGAAGCCTTGATCGTATTGAACCCAGACTCAAAGTTCTCTGGTGAATGGGTCCACAATGTCATAGTTGGCGCGGTCCACGGGATCCGACTAATCAATCCAAGCGAATTCGATCTCGGGGTTGCCAACCGGCTTACCACGTTGGAAAATGCTGGTTCGCTTGCCGATCTGTCGGTTGAAGTTCGGAACAACGGACTGGCCATTGTCCGTGCGGAAAACGCTGTCATTAGCGAGAGCGACAGTGTTAATCCGATCATTCTCCCTGACATCACCGACGAAGCTCATCTTGCAGCGGCCCCATCCGACGCGACCAATCCTGTTACTGGAACGGGCTCTAATGATCTCTGGATCGCCGGAGACGGCGGGGAGGCCTTTACGGATGCGGCAACACTTGCTGACGGCGAAGTCAGCCACGATGTGCTTCTGGGCGGCGCCGGCAACGACGTGATCAATGCCGGGCTAGGTAACGACTATGCCTTGGGCGGACTTGGCAACGACCAGATCGATGGCGGCGACGGCGACGACGTTCTGGAAGGTGGAGCCGGTGACGACCTACTCATTGGCGGTGCTGGAAACGACACCTTCTTGTTCAAGCAAGGCTTCGGCAACGACACGATCCAAAACCAAGGTGCTTCGGTTGACACGACGGACATTATCGCGTTCGGGAGTGGCTTCACTTCTGAGCAAATCTGGTTTGAACGCCTGGATAACGATTTGACCGTCACAGATCTCGGCAGTGACAACACCATCAACATCGAAGGCTGGTATGCCGATCCGGCCGCTCAAGTTGATGTGTTCCAGCTTGCCGACGGATCGACGCTCGCAGCAGGCGACATCGAGCAACTCATCAGTGCCATGGCGGCGTTCAACCCTGCCGACTTCGGAGCGTCGGCGGGAAGCGCGCAGCAGCCGCTGCCGGACGACGTGCGCCTTGCCATGAACTCCACGTGGCAGTCGACGAGCTGAGCTCAGTTTGAAAGGTAGTATCGACAGCGGACCAGCTGTCGATACTACCCCGGTTAGGTTCGTTCAGCCACGGGCGTCTTGCGCAGGAGCGCAAATTCTACACGGGGTCACCAGTGAATCTTGCGTGACCACGGGGTACGTTGGCTTGACCGACAGAAACAGTCAGTTGCGGCCCGAAGCGGCTCACTGACGAGAAACATATTTCTGCAATAGAAGTTGTGGCTGCCTTCGACCGACACCAAGTGCCATACGACCTTCCTGATAGGAACTCCAACCGATGAGCATTTGACCTCTGAGTGAGGCCAATGACCAAGGAATAGATCGGTCGGTAACAGAACCTTCACTTGTTACAGCAGTGTACCAAATTATTGAAAATCAGTCCTTGTGATACGCCGTCTATTGCCGCTGCCCACTGCTCAGAAGAGTGTACCCTAAAGTGCCACGTCGAGCCGCTGAGACATGGGTAACCTAGTCATGTCGCCCGATATTGGCAGGCAGCTAGCAGGTTCAGGCCGGAAGCCAGGAGACCCCGTTTTCGTCGAGGAACGAGTTACCGGTACGGGGATTCCAGTCGAAATGTGGAGATTCCGGACATAGCCTGCCCGAAAGATCAAGCTTTAGCTGCAACGTCAAGCAAGTCTGCAGCCCAACTCATAGCAGACAACGTCGCCGCACGACATCTGGCCAAATATTATTCATACAAACGCGATTTGATCATTAGGAGCGAGAGTTGCAGCTTTGACCAACCCGTTTGGGGCACCTGCTATGAGTGTGTCAAAGCGGCTACTCAAGGGCCAGCAACTCTCTCAACACCAACATTGGCAACCAATTCGTCGATATAGGATAGTGCCCGGCCTCGCCCGCTACAAGAAGTGAAAAACACGCGCTGCTTTGCTCGGGTGAAGGCTACAAAGAATGCTCGCATTTCTTCGCTGTCCGCCGGTTCAAAGCTCCACCACGAACGACTATCCAGTCCAAAGAATATGACCGTGTGAAACTCAAGCCCCTTGCTTCGATGAACGCTCATGAGAGGGATCTGGCCGATGCCATCGAACCGATCTATCACCGAAAGCCAATCAGTCTGACCCTCAGCGGATTCTGCTAAAAGCAAGCTAAGACCGTCGCGCACTCGACCGTAGTCCTTGTCACGGGAATATGCCGGCACAATCGCTCGAAGCTCTGCTTCGCCGATGAAGTCGAGTATACGCCGTAAGATTTCGCCGCAAGAATTTTCAGAAGGTGGTGTTTGCTTGATAAACTGTCTAAGACTAGAGACGACAGCGCTAAGATCGGCTTCTAACCGATCCTGCTCCACTTCGTTATCCAGATCACAGCCCCGCAAAACAGAAAGGCGATCAATCAGTGTATGCCAATCGTCTGGCGATTTGCGCCGAGCACTTAGTCGAAGAAACGCCATTGAACATACAGTCAACTCCTCCAGCAGGATATCTTGAATAAGGATTTTGGCACCCTCGGGAGTACGCGCCACATTGCGGAGCTTCAAGCCTGCTTTCCTAAAGACTGGCTTCAATTCAGCTTCAAGGTCGTTAGGTTTATTACGAATAAGTATCGCGCAATCCTCCGGCACCATTTCGGCTGCTGCAATTGCATCGGCGATCCATTTAGTGACGCCTTCACACTCGGCATCGCGGTCAGCATAGTGCCAAATCGCACATACTTCCCCGTCGACTTCCTTAACCCGTTTAGCTTCCGGCCTTGCGGAGGATTCTTCGAGCGTGACTGCAATGGCATGCTGGATATTGACAAGTTCTGGGTGTGAACGCCAGTTGGACACGAGCGTCTCTCTGGCTGCTTCGAAATCCTCCACGAAAGTGTCGAATGCGTCTGGCATTGCGCCTGCCCACACCATGATCCGCTGCTTGTTATCACCAACGGCCGTCAATCTCACTGCCGATTTTTGGAAGAGCCGTTTCAACAGAGCATATTGGCCGAATGTGGTGTCCTGAAACTCGTCTAGGAAAACAAAAGGATAGGTCGCACGAAGCGCGGCGCTGAGGCGCGGATCAGTGCTGAGAACGTAATTGGCAAGCCGATTGATCATAGGAAATGTGAGACGGGTCTGTTCGGGGTCTTGATAGGCTTCGCTCCAGTAAAGGTTCAATACATCCTGCCACTGAGGATTCTTTAGATTCAGGTTAGCAATTGGAAGGGCGCACCGCGCCACGGCCGCTTGCAACGTCTTTCCTGAGAGTTGAGGATATTCATGTCTACGAAGAAAGTCGTCCCAGTCCCGGGATCCTGGGAAAACCATTTCATAGTCTGGTGAGGGGGTATACGGCTCAGGGATGACCGGCCCGAACCGGTCGATAAGACCTTTTGAAAAAGCGTCGAACGTGATCGAGTCGAAGCGGCTGGACAATTGTGTCCCGCAGCGTTGTCGCACTCGTTCTTTTAGATTTCGCGCTGCGTCGCTCTTGAAGCTGATCGCGAGAATTCGGTACGGAGCCCGGCAGAATCCCGTCGATAGGAGAAAGTCGGCCTTCTGAGCCAGAAACTCAGTTTTACCGGCACCGGCACCCGCAACCACGCATAGGTTCTCATTGTTGCATCGAACCGCTCGAAGCGCAGCTGGCTCCAGCGTTTCGACACCTTTCGGCAACCAATCGTCTGCGTGCATAATCATCACGCGCTAAGCAAGCTCCTCTTCGATCCGTTCCAGCAGTGCATCCAGCTCTTCAGGAGGAGACTTCAGCTCCTTCTTCTCTAACCTATTCATCGCGGCAAGATGAGCCGCGGGCTTGCTCTTGGAGAGGAAAAGATAGGGATACCACCGGAAATACGGGTCCCAACTTTCATCATAGTAGTTCGGGTGGCCCGTCTTCTTCAGAGTAGTTTTCTTGCGCTTCGCGACGGTTTCCGAATTGGCGCTTGGGCCACTACCGCCAGCGTTGGTGTGCATGTAGGCCTCTTCAAAGGTCAAGAGCATCGAAAAATCCAAATCGATTGGCTCCGAGAAAAAAACATCGAGTTCGCGGAGCGTTTCAATCCAATAGGTCCCGTTCGACTTTTCCTCTGCATCGGGATCATATTCGATGTCGACATCGAAGTCAGTGAGATCGTCGATTTGCGCCAGCGAAACCGTGCCATCGGCGATGTGTTCGCAGTCGTCGAATGACACACCAAATTCGAGAAGCTTCGTCACGATGTTTCGGATGGCGGCTGCGCCACCATGTTGGCGCCCATAGTCAAGGTCGAGCAACGTAAGGTGCGGGATTGATAAGTCCCGGAGCAATGTCCAGAAATGCTCAACGTGACGCCCCCCTAGCGGTACGATTGGGCAAAACGCTTTATCAAGATGCAGATCGCGCGCAGCGGCTAGCTTCGGGAGGACAGCCTGTTCAGAATCACCCTCACCAAGAACGACAAGTTTTGCGAAATAGAGTTCCGGGTATGCACGAACCGCTTGGCGAACATATTTACCGGCCTCATCATTCGCGGGCGGCAGCGTGAGGCCAGTAATTGAACTTTCTCCTGTCACGGGATCGAGCCTACAGTATCGCAACGTTTCAGGCTCCACGCGCGACAAGATTGACGCGCTATGGCTCGATAGCAGCACTTGCGCTGAATCAATATCGGCGATGTCCTCGCAGAGATCCATTATCCGTGAGAGAAAGAACGCTGAAAGCGAATTTTCCGGTTCTTCGATCAGCAAGAGGGTCAGCGGGACGTGCTTAAGACGGGTTGGTTCGAAAGGGGATTTATCGTCCGGAAGTGAGAGCGCATCTTGCTCGATTTCCAATGTTGCTGCGGTAAGTGCGATCTGGAACAGTGATTTCTGTCCATCGCTCAACCGATCAAGCCCTCGGTCTGCTCCAGCAGCATCTGGTGAGAACTGGACGTCGGTATTCCGGATAATAGCCTCGAAACGGTCTTCCGACAGCTTGAGGATCGGAGTGGTCTGCGTGCCGGCCTCATTAATCTGCTGCCATCGCGCCCTTAGCCGCTCGCTGATGAAATCTACTGGTGCCTCGTTCTGAAATTCTTTCTGGATTTTCCCCGCGTTACCTTCCGTCGTTTCCCTAAGATCGTCCGACCACCGGGCTGCCCTCCAAAGGCGACCGCGAAGCAGAGCCCTGACCTGGCTAACGGAGCCGCGATTGGCCGGAACATAAACCACTTGAATCGCTGAGCGCTGTCCACCGGTGACCGGTTTGCAGCTCTCCCACTTGTAGTTATCGTCCATACGCGGGACCCAACGGATCGCAGACTCTATGACTCCTTCCGGTGTGCCGTCGTCAATCCACGATGCTTTCAATACGACACGGGCCTTGAGGGGCTCGTCTGCGGCACTAGCAGACATCTGCGTCCAAAATTCCGCAACTGACCCACCAGCTTCGTCGTCATCAAGTTCTGGGAAAGAAAATACAGCCTCAATGTGAATCTCTGCTTCATCTCCCAGGGCTTCTGCATCAACGGGCAGATGGAAGTCTGATTTCTCAAATGTACGATTTGCATTTCCAATTCCAAACATCCGACTCAGCGCCTTGAAGACGGCAGTCTTGCCGGCGCCGTTGGCGCCGATCAGCGCTGTGACCGGATCGGCCATGTGGATCGTAGCGCCGTCAGCGCCAAAGCACTGAAAATTCTTTATTATTAGTGTGTCGAGTCTCATGTAACCTACTCTTGGCTGTAATGTCCGCTGTACCACGGTGAGCGGGATGCTAATCAGGTACAGCCAACTATGCGCCGACCGCTTCGACCAGTCGCATGGCAATCGACGCCAATCAGGAAGCCTGGCAAGGCAGGGCGGTCACGGATGATCGGGACAGGATTTCCCTTTGCTAGGCCGTCAATGGTCACGGCTGCAGTGCCGGAGCGGAAGCGCAATTTGCTACCGTGGTTGAGGAGCCCGGTGAACATCAGGTCGAAGCCGTGTCCACGAGTGGGATCGCTTGCGTACCGGGAAACACCGGGCTGCAAGGCGAGATGCAACGCCTCCCCGTCGCGCTGCAAACCCGTATGGACCGGATTGGTGCGGAGGCTCGCCAGCACCCCGATGCCGCTATCGGCGACGATGAACTCGGCCATTTTCTTATGCACTGCGAAAGCTACGATACCACTCCGGCTTCTTTCGCTGTGCTCGTAGACATTTGAGTGCAACTCCTTAGTCGCACCGACCAACTGGCCTGCCAGGCCCGCAGGCAACCCTACCGTCTGCATCGCCTTGTCGGACTTCAGTCCGAAACTGGTCCAGCGGGTTTCTTCATCATCCCCGTAGTCTTCGCCGAGACGCATGAAACCGATCGTGCCGTTGGCGCCGATCCAAAGGTTGCGGCGGGCACGAAGCGCGGTCATGAAGTCCTGGAATCTGCCTTCCTTAATGTTCTCCATGACACTGCGCGGCCAGCGGCTTTGCGCGTGCAACATCATTAACTCTACTAGGGGGCCGATCCTGCTCGCAACGACCGACCGCGATAATTCTGCATCCGGGCTGAGAGTACCTTCGTCGACAGCCACGGCCAGATCGTCGAGAAACTCATATGTTAGGTCCGATGACAGCATGTTACGTCGTCCCTTTTAGACAGGCACAGCGGCGTGCAGAGCTTTGCGCGCACCTATGACTTCGGCATTCCAACTGATGAGATCGTCGACATCCGCACCGAGCGCCGTGGTAGCGAGCTCGTATCGCAATCCGCGGTTGCCGCGAGGAAACGCGCGCTGGCGAAACAGAGTCTTCATAAAGATCGAAGTTTCGATGATGGTGAGCGCTGCAAACGATTCGGCCAACTGCGGCCATACCGCCTGACCTCCCATCACGATGAGATGCAGTGGACGTTCCGCTGCTCGCGCAATGTCGGCAAGGTACCTAGCGTATTTTTCTCGTTGCATCGGCCCTCTAGCACCTGTCGTGAATTCGAACGAAAGGTGCGTGATCTCTGGACGCGCTGCAATGAACTCCCGCCAGCGCTTGAAGTCCTGGTCCGTGCGACCGTTGGGATGCAGCGCCGTTGGGATGCCGCCCGCACTCAGCTCCTGCCAGCTGAGCCCAATGCGCTTCATCGAATAGAGATCGCTCCAGCGAGGCCAGCTCAGTGCAAGGGAGAAATTGGGTACCGCGACGAGGTCTACAACAAGCTCGTGCTGAAGATTGTGCAGGATGTCTTTGCGCTTCTCTGACAAGCTCCACCAACGCTCAACAACGGCGTCATTGTCGATGCCGACCACGATGATCCGCGCAGCTGCGTCGATCTTAAAACTGTCAAACAGCTGCGTTCTGGAGCGGAACCGCGGCGCACCACATTCTCTATGATAAAGAGCCCGCAGTGGTACGGCGACGACGGGAGCCACGAATGGTTGGCTCCGGCGCTTCCCATGGTAGATCATTGGGGCGATTAACGGGAGTGGTGCGATTTCGTGCCGCGGTGCCGGAGGAATCGGGGATAGATCAAAGCCGCCAACCTCGGCATGGCGCCAAGCATAGTCGGCCATTTTGAAACGGCACATGCGGCCATTGCAGGTTTCGGGCTTGCCGCAGCAGAGCTCGCCGCAATCGAAGAAGCCATTCTTGAGATGCAGGCCACCGCACAGTTCGAAGTCGATGCAGCTCGCGCAACCCATGCCGCAGGGTGCTGCCGGACCGATATCGCGCAGACTGGATTCTAGACGCAAAACAGCATCGGCCGTCATGTTCTTGTGCAGGTTCAAGGGCAAGGAACGATCTCCGCGGCGCCGCTAAGCTCCATCACGCTTTCGACCCAGCCGGGCATGGCGCCGCCGTAATCGCGCACTGCCGCGCGCAGGGCAGGTGGCGGATTGCGGAAATCACCGATGACGTCCATGCCACGGGAGGCGAAAAACCGGCCGTCCCGCTCCTCGATCAGGACGTCCTCACCGACTTCGACTCTTCTCCCGGGACGCAGCTTGATTCGTCCTGCATAGCGCGCGCATTCGGGATGCTGGGTAAACAAGCCCTCTCGGGCGAGGTCGTAGCGGCGACGGTCGTAGCCGGCGTTAATCGTCTTCTTGCTGCGTTCGATGAAATCAATGCCCATGAAAATTCCTCTTCAGCACCGGCCGGTAGCGCTTGGCTTTTCCCGCCGTGTATTCCGCGATCAAGCCCTGCTGGACGAGGCCTGCCAACCTGTTGTTCCAGGCAGTGTGGCCAACGCCCTCTTGGCCTGCCTTGGCGTCCATAAGTTCCTTGGCGTCGGTCTCGCCGCGCTCGCAAACCAGGTCGAAGGTCGCTTGCGCCTTGGGGTCGAGCACGCCGAGAATGCCGGGCTTCGACACCTTGCCCCCGGCATCGAGCAGACAAACTAGGAGTGCCATACCGCTTGCGCGGGCTAGCAGTTCGAGGTCGTCGCGCACCGCAGAGTTGGCATTGGCGATGACCAGGTAATGATTCGACCGCCGTCCACGAATCAGGCCCTGCAAGGCGCCAATCGTCTCACGCTGGTAACTGGCAGTGGCAAGCTCGATGCCTTCGTAATCCACAAACAAGGGTTCCGGCACATCGGGATCTCGGCCAATGGCTTCGAGCAGCCGGGCGAGATGGCGCCGGCCCTCAACGGCGCCGCCAAGTACCTTCTTGCCGCCCACGACCTTTTTCAGGTTCAACCGCATTCTAAAATCCTTCACGTGGATGACGTGAAGATGGTGAAGGAGGATGTGGTTGTCAAGGCTCTTGCGTGTGCCGGTTGTGCACATTGGGTGAATGGACGGGAAGGAAGGTCGGCGACCCGAGTTACAGAAAATGTCTGGCCGCTATCTGGAGCGCGGACTGCAGGGCGACAGCAAGTCCCCCGTGGGCAAACTCGTCCAAGCTCTAGCTGCAGGCTGCGATGCTTCGGTCAGCCCAGTGGGTACGAACCGCCATTGAGTATCCATCGAAATGTCGCACCCACTCACCAAGCGGACATGCCGCTTGGTCGGCATGGACTGGCTAGGTCGAGTTCCGCTCCTGGGATAAAGCGAAATATTTGCCACCCAGCTCCGGCATGGTTTCGCGACATCGGAAGGTAGCATTGTCGCTAATCATTGGATCGGACCGGCAGCCGTTCTGAAAGCGTCTGAATAATAGCATCGACTAACTGAAGGTCTGCGAGATCCAGTGGTTCGCATGCCGATACCACTCGTTTCATCAAACGAGTTCGCTCGTCGTTATTCTTGCCTTTTTCTGGCTCGACCCCGAGGAGTACGTCTGGTGTCACCCCGAGCACAGCCGAGACCCTAACCAACGCGGGTAAATTGGGCTCTCGCTCGCCGGTCACATAGTGACTGAACGCGCGGGCCGTCAGGCCCGCCCGCCGGGCGATCTCAGCATGAGAGATGCCCAGCGCATCCGCATGCTTTCTCAAGTTATCTGCGAACACCTGCATGAGACCAATTCGGTCTCACGATTGCCACATCCGTCCAGGTGCGTTATGGGCTCTATCATGAGACCATTATGGTCTTATTGTTGAGTGCTTGGGGAGGAATGAATGCTGAGTCGAAGCCTAGCCATTTTCGTCTGCTGTTTTATAGGTACAAGTGCTGCCAGTGCCGCGTCAGCCGAGGAAGTTGACGTGTTCGCGAAAGCCTGCGCGATCAAGCGCAGTGCCAGCCGAAAGACAGATCTTCAAACCGACCATGCCTACAAACAATTGGAAGGTCTGCAGACGACGGTTACATTTCGAGTCAGCAAGGTCTATGAGGCCCTCCTCGCCGATTACGCGATCGATGGCCAAGTGACGTGCGGTATTCGTGTATCGTGCATGCTGGTTGGCGCTGACGTCAACGCACTTCTAGCAATCTCAATCGGCGACAGTGTCACTTGTACCGGAACGGCCACGTCGGTTGACGGACGATCGATCTGGTTGAAAGACTCCCGACTTGGGAAATAAAGGCAGGGGCCATTTCAAAGCGTGATTACGCGTGACTGATGCCGTCTCGTTTTGTGACGGAAGGTGCTTTTCTACCGTCCCGAAAGTGCAACCACTAAGATTGCCCTACCGCCAAGTCTGCTATGCGTGACAGAGCAGATGAGTCCATAGCACTAACAACTCAACGCGCCTGACCCAATGCAGAAAAGGACGAATGCGGAGGTTGCCGTATAAGGAGTCGTCCGGTTATGCTCTCACTGCGTCGGAACAGATACAGGACGTAACGGCCACGAAGGGGCTGGACATGGCGGCAAAGTGCCACTCACAAGTATAGCTGAAAGAACGCCTCCTTTTGCTCGTCGCGGCTCGAAGTAAAAGAACGATGAAATTCCGATGGGTCGCGATGGGCTGCGCAACCGGAGAAATGGTGGATGTTGAACCACGGCTTCAAACGGCTATTGGCTTGTTATGTTTGTTTCACTCTTTTCAACTCGACAGTAACGTTGGCGGCGGGCCGCTTTGAAGGGAGTTTGGTAATCGAAGTACTCGATGATGGCCGCAATCTTCGAGTGGTTCAGCCATTCGCCTTTTTCGATGATGACGATGCAGCTTGGCGCGTTAAACCTGGAACCGAAACCGACGGCGCGTCAGTCCCCCAGTTTTTCTGGTCGCTGTACCCACCGTTCTCCGGAAAGTACCGAAAGGCAGCCGTACTGCATGATTATTATTGCCAATCCCGAAACGTAGCTTGGAAGAAGGTTCATCGGATGTTTTACGATGCGATGCTGACTTCCGGAGTCGACACAATCACTGCGAAGGTAATGTACAGCGCTGTTTATGCTTTTGGTCCACGTTGGAGCCTTCGTAGCGGGAGCCGGGCGGTAAACAGGTCCGACTTGCCCGATCACCGTCAGCGGGAGTTGGCGGCCGAATTGGAAGTCTGGATCAAGAAAACCAATCCATCGCCTGCCGAGATTGATGCTCGGATAAGAGCAATGCGAGTGCGATAGTCAGGTTCGAGCAAGAATTAAAACAGAGCAAAGTCGCCAACCATCTGGTTGCGTGCAATCCAGGGAGTCTGGGTGCCGACCGTGCTCAGCTCCAAGTCTTCTGCATACGCCTTTCGAACAGGCGCTCCATCGACTACGACCTTGCGCTTCATACCGACAAACAGTTCGCTGATCTCAATGGCGCCATTATTGTTGAGGTCATGCGCACCGCGTTCATTTGCGATGACATCTGCGAACGCGAGGCTGAAAATACCACCGCCGAGCTCCGCGTTTTCATAGGAAAACTCCCGCCCCTTGGAGGCTGCGAATACGACAACTCCGGAAGGAATTTTGTCGAGAACGCTGGCCGCTGCTCCGTCATTAATTGCGAAAAACTTCGTGCCAGCAGCACCGCTGTGACATGCGTCGATGAATATGGCGACACGGGTGCGTGCACGGGCCAGGATTCCTGCAATTTTTGACCAGCTTACAGATGTACCGCTTAAATCACCGAGCCGCGTATCTGCAGTTGCAAGGAAATATTGCCCCAGGTCATCGCGAGCGCCGTGCCCGGCGAAGAAAATTGTGACCGTTTCACCAGGTTTTGCCTGTGTAACTAGTTTTTCCATTGCCCCATAAATGCGATCAGGTGTGGCCTCCGCGCCCGACAAGACCGTCATCGACGCCACCTCAATGTTTGATGCTGGGGTTTTCGCGAACTGCGAAATCGCATCTGAGAATGTCCTTGCATCATGCTCGGCCATGTCTAGATCGGGAATATCTTCAGCTTTGTACTTGTCGATGCCGACAGCAAGGACATGGACTCGTCGTTGGCCTACAGTATCTGGCCCTATGTCCCATCCGACGGGCAGACTGGCGACTCCATTAGCGTCAATCGCGACCAGCGAGATCCAACGCGTGCCATCAAGGCGCTTGACCGATCCCTTCCACGATACGCTGGTCTTGCCAGACACGATAGAGATCTTGTCGGTTAAGAGCCCGTCCTGAAATACCCTGATTTCCGAGACTGGCACACTGGCGGTGATCCGTGCCGACGCTACAATCATATTTGTTTGCGGATTAGGCGCCAGCTTCACGGTCAACTCAGGCGGGGGCGCAACAATGATCTGTCCTTTTACACGCCGCCCCGCCAGAACCTGCATTAACAGCCCTTTGACTCGGAGTTGTTGCTCGTACTGTTGGAATGAATATTCACCAATACGTCCCGGAAACTTGAAGGATACAAAGTGTGCCCCCTCGGCAGTGGCGTCGTAGAGGATGTCTGTTGTCCAGATAACGAGTTCGTCGTCGGCGTATCGCCCATGAAGTTTTGTGCGACCCGTATCAATCTCGATTAGGAAAAAGCTGCCGTCTGTTTGGACGGTGACAACATGACGACCGTCCTTGGATAGATAGGCATCGTCAAGGATGTCGCCTCGTGGCAGACTTCCCTGCAACTTGAGAACTTTCCCTGTTCGAGCGTCCACGATACCGTAACCCGCACCGTCTTTTTTATGGATCAGGATCAGATGGCCAAAAGCACGAATTTTTAATCCGTGGTTGTCCAACCCATCCAGCGAAAGGGAATTCGAGACAAAGACATCGCCGTTGATTTGGGAAGTCGTCGAAAGGATACCGCTGGGGGAAGCGGAGCTATACAATGACGTTGCAGGATAAGGAAACCGACCGGTACCCTCGATACATTCACTTGAGGTCAGCCAATAAGTAACTCCCTCATGCTCCCAGCGCCAGGCATCGTCAAATACACTACGTTGGTTTTCGGTGAAACATTGGAAATCTTCCTGTGAAAACTTGCTGTAAGGAAAGCCTGTCTCTCTTGAAATGCGCTTGGTAATCTTTGTTAGGAAGCGTTGACCGCCTTCCGAATTCGGCCAATATCCTCTCGTGGCCTTTCCCCCAGGAAAGGGAAAGTGCTCAACTTTTGTAAATGGGTGGATCTCAAGTCCAAAATCGCGGAGTCGCCGAACCAGACCGCGTTCCTGGACATCCCGGCACTGGCCTTCTGAACTATTACAAGTTAAGGATCGAGCTTTGCTCCGCCAATTCGTCGCAAACCCTCGCGTATTTTCGCTTGATGCAGCCGCAAGGTTACGACGTTCAAGCGGATGCGGTTGCAGGATCTGACCTTTGGTCCATTCGAGGTCGCCTGGTTCTATATCTTCAATAACGTGCGAAAAGAGCAGCGTTCGGCGGTTGGGCCAGCGTTTTGGTGGAACAAACTTGGTGACGCCGTAGCTTTGGCGCACGAGTTTCTCAAATTGTCCTGGGTCATGTATGTCAGCACGGTAGCCATAGGCTTCGTTTTGCCTGTGCAAAGGCTTGCCGGTTAGTGACAGGGCCCCATAGCTCTCGCCGTCCGATCCCCAAGTAGTTTGATTCAAGGCGAACACGTTGTTCTCAAGATCAAACATCAAACCGTGATTATCGATGCCTCTGCAGCCTAGATTGCAGCCTCTCTCAAAAAAACCGATGTCCCCGTTACCCATCGAAGCGCCCGGACGCGTCATACCATATTGCCATGTTACCAGAACATAGAAACTGTCGTGATTGGACCATGCCAGATGGGTCCAAGTGTGCGCGGGTATCTTGAAGCTCGGTCGCCCATCCACGGCGTCAATAACTTCCATGGAGCTACTATCATCAACGTAGGCGGCAACGAACCGGCCGGTCGGAGAAAAACGCGGTGTTGTTCCGACAGGCTCCGAGATTTCGGCCCCGGTTGCCGCATCGAGCAAACGATATCGCCCATCATAAACTTCCAAGTGTCGTGAGCCATCAGGTGACACAAACACTTTCTCAGGTGCTCCGAGAGACGCGGCGTCATTTACTACAATTTCCGGCTTCCCCGTCGTATGCACATCTAGGGTGAGCTCGCTGGCGTTTTGCTCCGAGATGTGCTGTGCGCAACCATCGAAACCAATGACAGACCACTTCACGACCAGCGGCTGGGCAAGCAGGGGAGTAACCTCTAGGTTTCCCGATTTTGGCACACGGGTTCCGTAGTATGGAATTACGACACGCGTATACTCATTCTCCCAGTCGATATTAAAAGCTGCTCGCGCATTGGGTAAAAGCGCGTAAAAGCCTTTGCCCTTCACACGAACCGGCTGATCGAACGAAAACATTAAATAAACTGGCTCGCGTTCGGGAAACCGACCACGCTTCCAGCGAATTCGAAAACCATCTCCCGCCTCAACCTTTCTGGAACGGATATTAACACGCGTTCCTTTCGCCATGCGGTCAATGATTGCCTGCCGCGTCACACAGGTGGTATCGCTGTGCAGCCGCCATTCGGTACGAGCATGAGTCGTTGAGCAAACAGCTGTGAAAAATGCCCACGCGGTGGAAAATGCGATAAGTGCTGATCTCATTGCTTTCAATCAATATTCCGAAAAGGAGAGTTCATCTCAGACAACGAACTTCGGCTCGGAGTCAGCCTCGTGGTCCTGTCATTCCTCTAAATTTTCAGCAAGACTACCAGCAACCGGAAGAACCTCAAGGCTCAAGTTGCCGAACTGCTAACTCACCCTACTGGCCCAAAGGACTCGTCCAGGCCGCGCTGGATAATGTCGTAAGTTGGTGGAACTGGAGACTAACGTCGGTCGGTCGTTAGCCGGTCAATTTCGCTTAGTGCTGGCGCGATGCATTCGAGCGCCACTGGATAGTTCGGCGATTTCTAATTTTTAGAGCGCCGGACATCCAACGCTCCCGGTTTCTAGCTGACAAGCCGCAACAATGACCGGTGGTCAGAAATCTCGTAATCGACAAGCCAGCCTTTGCCTCCAATGCGCTCCCTTGGCAGACCCGCAGCGGTCAACGTGCGGGCGAACTGAGGCAGTGCCAGGCACTCTGCTTCCCGGTCTGCCATCCAAGCCTGGTAGTCGGAATAGAGGTCTGCAGCCTGAACGCGGTTGCCGATCTTGCGGCGTAGGCGCGCATTGGCCCAATCGATTACTTCATTGCCTTCGACTTGAGGCGCTTCCGGTTCCGTTTTGACGGCCGTACATGTCACCGCAAGTGGCATGCGATCGGACGTTTTGACTGTCGAGATCTTTGTTACAGTTCGGTTTGTCCCTGCCGTTGCGAGGAGCAAGCCAAAGGACGATCCTAGCTCAATCAAAACCGCAATCAGGACCGCAAGCGCGCCGCGAATGCTTTCCTGCTTCCATCCCGTCAGGTTTGCCAACGCCGCGGCCTGAGGATCGGCGACCGTGACAACCTTCCTTAGATCGAGCGCTCTACGATCTGATTTCAACTGAGCGAGGCGTTCGGAAAGCTTCGTGCCCTTCTGGCTGCTTAACAATTTGGCCATTGTGTTTGCGATTTCCGCGCATAGTGCGCGGCTGTCTAATGCCGTAGCGTCGGTACATCGCTTCGACCGGTCGAATAGACGGTCATGCTTCAGGGCCGTGATCCGCGCCGCGACTGCTGCGGGCGGCTCGACCATGCCAAGCGCAGAAAGGCTTGCCTGAAGGTGTTGGATCTCACCCGAAAGTCGTTCCGCTTCGACTTGGACAATCTCAATGTTACCGACCGTGGCGTTGCGGCTTGTTGCGTAGAGCCCTAGTGCGCTCGTCAGACTGTATGTTGCAAGGGCTGCGAACAGCAGCGTGCCAACAACGACGCGCAGCGGTTCATGTGCACGCCAGGCGGCAAGAATTAGAATTGGCAGCAATGCCTTGAGCGCGTCTCCTACCGCCCCCAGTACTGCATAGAGCTGGCCGTCAAAGCCCGGTGCCAAAGTCTGGCCGAAACGGTAGTTGCAGACGACGGAAGCACCCGCGATCGCGAGCGCAAGCGCCGTTGCTGGTATCGTTCGAAGATACTGCATGATAAGGGATTTCCATTGCCTGAAGATGTGCCTAGCTAGTTAACATCCATTATGTCTAGACACTGACTAGACATAATTGTACCATGCGCAAGCTTATCGCTCAACAAAGGCGTCCAAATATGAAGATCGTTACCCTTGCGAGCACAAAAGGTGGCGGCGGAAAATCCACTTTGGCCGTCTGCCTGGCAGTCGCAGCTATCGCCGACTTCAAAAAGGTCTGGTTGGTCGATCTCGATCCACAAGGCAGTCTGGTTGGGTGGTGGCGGATGCGTGGCCGCCCAGAAAACCCGGAGTTGGTGTTGAACAATCCTCTCACGATCCGCATGGCCGAACGTGAAATGCGAAAGCAGAGAGGGAATTGTGACGACGACGAAATCATGATCGTCGACACGCCGAACTCGCCGCTTGAGCGCATCAACCTGACTGTAAGCGAAAGCCAGTGCGTTATTATTCCAATGCAGCCTGGGCCGTTCGATGTGCTCTCGGCGGATGCGATCAATCAAATCGTCGTTGATCAAGGCAAACAGGCGGTCACGATTCGTGTTGTGAACCGCGCCGACGCAAGGCATCCGCTGCTGAAGGCGGCGATCGACGAAATCGCAGCAAACGGCGGTGGTAAGCCCATTATCATCGGTGAGAATTTTCTTTTTCAAACTGCGATACTCGATGGAAAGGCACCGCAAGAAATGACGGGACGAGGTTCAAAGAACGTAAAGGCCGACGTGGCAGTTCTTTGGTCGGCAGTGAAAGGCGTCCTCGATGGCAAATGACTTCAGCAAGCTGCGTGCAGCGCGCAGCAACAACGATGATCGCGGCAAGATCGAACGCAACGCGCGCCAAGTCGGTGCCCGGGCAATCGTCAAGCGTACGCGCGACAAGCAGATCAACGTCCGCACAACCGACGAAGTTCACAAAGCGCTCGTCTACATCGCGCGGCAGTTCGAGTCCTCGCAGATCGAAGCTCTGGAAAAGATCATTCTGGACAAGGCTGCCGATCTGAGGCTCGAGAACTCCGAGAGCAACTCGTGAACAAAACAAGCAATCGTCCCGATCATTGCCCTTTGAGGTGAACCCTATTGAGCAAATCGAACTCCTGCAAAAGGACGTAACAATAGGGTCCAAAGACGCCATTTTGGAACCAATCTGGCACAGGCAAAGAATTTGAGACAGAAGTATGAGGACCAACCATGAGCCGGAAATTTGCATATATCCGGGTGAGCACCGACGACCAAGATCTGACCCTGCAACGTGAACGGGTCATCAAAGCGGGGGTGCATCCTGATTTGATCTTCGCTGAAAAGCGCAGCGGCGCGAAACGCGATGGCCGCGAGCAACTCGATCTGCTGCTCCGCATGGTGCAACATGGAGATATCGTCGTGGTCACTCGCATTGACAGATTGGCCCGATCGATGCGCGACTTGCAGAACATTGTTTACGAGCTTGGTGAGAAGGGCGTCTCGCTGAAGGCAACCGAACAGCCTATCGATACTTCGACGGCAGCGGGCAAGGCGTTCCTCGATATGCTTGGCGTCTTCGCTGAATTCGAAACGAACCTACGACGCGAGCGTCAAGCCGAGGGCATCGCCAAGGCCAGAAAATCTGGGAAGTACGCTGGCCGAAAGCCAGTTATCAACGACGATCTGATCGCTGCGGCGAAAGATAAACTCGCTGCAGGCATTCCGAAGTCGCGAATTGCTGCCGATCTTGGCGTCAGCCGGATGACAGTCTATCGCGCGTTGCGAACGTGACGAGATGTGTGGCTGCCTAAGCGGATACTAACGCGACTCCGAATTGTTACTCTCGAGAAATACGCAGATACCCAATCGCACGCTCCTATCCGCCAACGACCAGAGTTGGGGCAGCCAGACATTAAAACCGATGAGCCATCATGCGATTTCCGAAAGGCCCCCACCAGCAGCTTTAGGCCGGCGCCAGGTCGATGAACTTAGTCTGTTAGAACTCCCCATTTTCCGGGGCTTTGCGACTGGCGTCGCGTGCGCGTGCGCGCGTAGTGTCCAAAAAGTCCGAGTTTCCAAGTTCGTCTTTGGCGAATGAGGATATGCGTTGCAGTCTCGACTGAGTATGAAACTAAACAGCGCGAATACTAAAGACGAAACTTGTGCAGGCATCGGGCCAGCTGCTTGACCTCGCAAGATCAAGTTGCTGCATGTTCCGCAAGTCTCAAACAATTGAGGAACATGCCCAATGCATACATTTAAGCTTCCCGACCTTATGCTTGGCGCCGATGGCAAATTGACAATCGACGATCCCAAGCGTCTTGGCATGACATTGAACGCGTATTTGGCGTTCCCAGGCGATGAACTTCTACGAACTGAATTCCTCGCAGCCTTTGAAGCTCATCGAAACGCTGTGAGCCGACCGACGATAGATTGGACCGAAAGATTCCTATTGGATACCTTTGTCGAGCAACAAGAGTTCAGCGAATCCGCTGTCAAGTATGCTGCAGAAAATATGCGGAACAAGTTGCTAGAAATTTTTTTTTCTCAGGGCGGGGGATTTGCTCCTGCGGCAGGTGCAGCACTGAGCAGAGACGCCCTATTTGAATTAGGGAAGGCCGGCCGCAGGCGCGCTGCAATCGCGGGCGCTGTTTTGCTCTACACCCATGTTCTCAATCGATTCCACAATGATGAGTTAAGGGGCGGATCAAGCGTGGGTAAAGCACAAGACCTCTTGATAATGTGGGAGGAGGAGCAAGGGAAAAGACTTTCGAAGACTGTAGTTGCAAATGCTTGGTCAAGTCATCGTTCCGTCGCTCACGTGGCAGCCGCCGATATCCTCAAACCGATGTCCCGAATGAACTGGTGGTCGCACACAGAGTACGCAGAACAATCACAGCGAGCCTCCATGCTAGACTTCCTCGGGCTCACGGAAAGTCTTCGCATTTTCGGAACTAGTTTTCGGCCGGAGCGATCCCCGCATCCATGTCTCGATCCAGGAACAACACTACGGTACGAATTTAACGTGCCGCCGTTGGACCACACGCCACATTTGCGTGCGATCTATAAAGAACTCTTGGATCGTTTGATTTTGGAACGATGGGCATCCTGAAGCCGGCATTCCCGGCGGTGCTAATGATTGTACGGAACATAAACGACTCCTCCAAAACGTTCTGGAGGGGTGCCACTCGGATGCAAATGTCGGCATTGTCGACCCAGTGTCACCCATTGTCGAGTTTTGAAGATGGATAACGAGTTCGAAGTGCTGCTCACCCAGAGTGAGCTGTCGGAATTTCTCAAGATATCCGAGCGCACGCTTGAGCGTTGGCGCAGCGAGCAACAAGGACCGCCGTTCATACAACCCATTCGAGGTGGGAAGGTCCGCTATCGCAAGACTGACGTCTCGGACTGGCTCCAGAAGCAGCGTGTTGAGCCTACGAGGAACACGATCAGCGGCAATGGAAGCCATGAAAGGAAATGGGTTTCGCATATGTCTCGGCGGTCGGAATAAGACGGCGGCGCCGAGACATAACGAGGTTACCGTGGGGCGCGGCCAAAGCCTCAACCGCAGTCCGTAAGGTGGAAGCGGGGTCGCCGACAGTTGCTTCGCTGTCGTTAAGTAGCCACCGACCTGATCGCGGAAGCTTAGCGACGATCAGGGCCTGAAGCGACGGGGCTGGCTCCGAAGAGCAGAACTGTACGCATAAGGCTCGGGACCAGCCTGGCAATTTGCCGGGGCTGGTCGTCCTATGCCTTTCGCACAAGGCTTCACCAAAGAGCAGATAAGCTGATAAGCGAATGCCACATCGATCTTTGGTGCCTCGGAGAATCCGACACTAAGCATATGACCGTAATTCTCCTCGCACTGAGCGCGAACCTAGCTTTGCTGCAGATTCTTCCTAAGATTCTTCAAGGCGCGTTTCGGAAAAGGCCGCGGCAGCACCTGACAAATTTATCTGCAACCGCTGTGAAGCTTTTTACCAATGGCATCCGCTCGCCCGGCAACGCGATCCGCTTTCAGATGCGTGTATCGGCGCAATTGCTTCCAGTCTTTGTGACCAGTGATGCGCGCAACTTCTGGAATGTCGAGCCCTGCTTCAAACAGTCGGCTGGTCGCCTCATGTCGCAGATCGTGAAAATGCAGATCTTCGATCCCCAAAGTATGGCAGGCGCGCCGGAATGCCGTTCCCAGTGATCTTCCGTTGTAAGGAAAGATCAGTCCGACGCGGTCTCGATCGTTCAACTCTTCAAGCATCAAAGCTATAGGGTCATAGCCAGCAACGTCGACGAGCGGCACGAGCTGATCATTCTGATGTTTCTTGCGAGGATCCTTGCGCTGGCGGACTTTAATGACGCGGTTCTGTTCGTCAAAGTCATTCCACGCCAGCCGACAGATTTCGTCCTGCCGCATAGCGGTCGCTATCGCAAATTGCAACAAGCGGCCGACGGGGATTTTTTGACGAAGTTTGTCTTCGAAATAGAGAACGAGTGCTTCGATTTCTTGCACTTTTGGCCGTCGATCCCGTTCGACGGGTTTGCCGATTAGTTCCAGCCGCTTCAACGCAATTCGCGCTTGGTCGACTGCATCAGCGCTGATGGCCAATCCATGAACTGCCGCAGCGTGCAGCACTATTGTCTTGATGTAACTGAACTCCATGCCAACCGTAGCAGGCCCTGCGCCATCGCGAGCGCGAGACTTAGCATAAGTGACAAGCCGCTCTCGCGTCAGGTTCCGCAAACTCACCGCACCGAGATCTCTTTCCAGCTTGGAAAGCGTGTAGGCCTTGCTTCTTTGAGGCGCTTTGCCGACCTCGCACATGTCTGCAATGTGGAGCTGAATTAGATCTCGAAATGTCTCGTTCAGGCCTGTTGCGCGTGCGGAAATATTTTCACCCCGATCTATGCGCCCTTCGACATCACGCGACCAAGCCTCAGCATCGGATTTGAGCCGAAACGTTCTGGACGCATAGTTACCCTTGCGTCGGACAAGGGCGCGCCAGGAACCTGATCTGAGTTTCGTGACAGTGGCCATCGGCGTGTGCAATTTGTGTACAGTGCGGTTGCGTAGAGGTGCGTAGACGTGCGAACAGAAGCGAACAAAACTGTACACGTGAGTGTGCAGCCTCGTTGATTGAACACGAAAATCGATGCAATATCAACCACATAGATTCTCCGTGGCGCCGATGATGGATTGGACGGACCGTCACTGCCGGTTCTTCCATCGCCAGCTGACACGCCGCGCGCTGCTCTATACGGAGATGGTGACGGCCGAAGCGATCCTGCATGGCGACCGCGACCGGCTCCTTGGTTTCGATGCCTGCGAGCATCCGATCGCATTGCAGCTGGGTGGCTCAGATCCTGCCAAACTTGCCGAAGCCGCCACGATCGCGCGCGAACGCGGCTACGACGAAATCAACCTCAACGTCGGTTGCCCCTCCGACCGCGTGCAGGTCGGAAGCTTCGGCGCCTGCCTGATGGCCGAACCCGAACTCGTCGGCGCGTGCGTCACGGCCATGCGCGATGCGGTCAGCGGCCAAGTGCCGGTCACCGTCAAATGCCGGATCGGGATCGACGATCAGGACAGCGAACGGGACTTTCAGAACTTTATCGATACGGTCGCGGGCTCGGGCTGCGAACTCTTCATCGTCCACGCCCGCAAAGCCTGGCTCAAAGGTTTGTCGCCCAAAGAAAACCGCGAAGTGCCACCCCTCGACTATCCGCGCGTCTATCGCCTGAAAGAAGCCCGCCCCGATCTGACGGTCATCCTCAACGGCGGTATCGAAACCCTAGGTGAGGCGCGTGCGCATCTCGAACACGTCGACGGCGTCATGCTCGGTCGGGCCGCCTACCAGACACCTTACATCCTCGCTGACGTCGACCGTGTGATGTTCGATGAGCCCGCCGCTCCGAAAAGCCGTGCAGAAGCTCTCGAAGCCCTCATCCCCTATACCGAAGCGCATCTGAAACGAGGCGGCCGTCTCAACAACATCGTCCGCCACATCCTCGGGGTGATGCATGGCATGCGAGGGGCGCGTCAGTTTCGCCGCTACTTGAGCGAAAATGCGCCGACCGATCGTGCAGAAATCGGTGTGCTGCAAGAGGCGATCGAGATGGCGCGCCAATCGGAAGCGTGGCAGTCTGACATCGAAAGCCCCCCTCAAGCCGCAGACGTTCCCGCGGCCAGCTAAGGTTTGAAATGAATGCCCATTGATATCGGCGCCGGTGAGCTGATGCTTCTGGCCGGTGCGTTGCTCGCGGCCGGCCTTCTGACCGGCTTCATGTCCGGGCTGTTGGGCATCGGTGGTGGTGGCATCCTCGTGCCGGTGCTCTTCGAAGCCTTTGGCGCCATCGGCGTCGATCCCGAAATCCGCATGCACATGACGCTGGGCACGTCACTCGCCGTCATCATCCCGACTTCGCTGCGATCGTTCTACGCGCACCGCGCCAAAGGCAGCGTCGACACCAACATCCTTTGGCGGCTTGGGCCGACACTTGTGTTGGGGGTGATCACCGGCACGATCTTCGCAGGCATCGTGACAGGCGATGAACTGAAATGGATCTGGGTCATCTTCGGCGGATTGCTCGCCTTGAAGCTGGCGTTGGGCCGAGATGATTGGCGGCTCGGTGAAGATATGCCGAAGCCACCCTGGGTCGAGATCTACGGTTTCTTTGCCGGCTTCGTTTCAGTCTTGATGAGCATTGCCGGCGCTAGCTTTCTTGTCGCCTACATGACGCTCTACAATCGTCCGTTGATCCAGGCGGTCGCCACCAGTGCCGGGCTCGGTCCGCTTGTGGCGATCCCCGGCGTCATCGGATTTATCATCGCCGGTTGGGGGAACCCGTTGACGCCGGAATTCTCGCTAGGCTTCGTCAACCTTCTGGGGGCCGCAATCATTATTCCTGCCAGCGTCATTGCGGCCCCGCTCGGCGTCCGTATCGCCCACGGCTTGCCCAAGCGGCGACTGGAATTGGCATTTGCCGCTTTCATGGCGGTCGCCGCCACGCGATTTGCCTTGAGCCTTGCCGGGATTGGATAAGCAAAGCCGCCGAATGCCTCTCGCACAATCGCGCACAGTGAGCTAATCTCCCGCCGACAGACACTCTCGAAGGAACGCGCAATGCTGCCTGATCGCAATCGCTCAATGGGTATCAAAAAAGTCCTCATAGCGCTGTCATGTGTGATGGTGCTGGCACTGGCGATGACCGCCGGCGGCTGGAAGGTCGCGGTTAGCGCCGACGCCCTGCCACCTCCGATTGGGCCCTCCGAACCGGCTGTGACGCCCGAGCAAGGCGACGACGGCATCTACCATCAAAAGTGGTTCGTGGAATCTTTCCTCGACCTGCGCGAAGATTTCGAAGCCGCCAAGCAGGAGGGCAAGCGCTTCGCCGTCGTTTTCGAGCAGCGCGGATGCGGCTACTGCGTGAAGATGCACAAGGAGGTGCTCTCCAAGCGCTACATCAACGACTACGTTCACGACAACTTCGCCGTCGTCCAGTTGAACATGTGGGGCTCGCGCGAGGTCACCGATTTCGACGGCAAGAAGATGCCTGAGAAGAAGCTCGCCGAACGCTGGGGCGTCATGTTCACGCCGACCGTCGTCTTCTTCAAGGACGATATCGAGAACGTCGAAGCCAAATGGGGCCAGCCGCTCGAAGTCACGCGCATGAGTCTCGGTGTCGGACCCGGCACGTTCTATGATCTGTTCGTCTGGGTGCGCGCGAAGATCTACGAGGAAGACCGCAACTTCCAGCGCTTCCACTTGCGCCGCTACGATGAGCGCAAAGCCATCGAAGACGCCAAGAAAAAAAGTGGGTGAGCCCGTGCGCCGTCTAGCCAAGATCTTGATCGCCACGTCATTGGGGTTTGGTGTGCTGAGCGGCACAGCAACCGCCCAGGTTCCCCCCGATGCCGCGGGTGACCGGCGGCTTGGCGACTACATCTATTTCCAATCCTTCGGCGAACCAAAAACGCCGTTCGAGGATCTGGAGGATGCGGCCCAGGTGCGCACCAACAGCGCCGAATATTTCCACTCCGAACTGGCGACCTGCGACACACGCAAAGCAACCTGCGATGCCGACAACGTCTACGAACTCGCCGACCGTTTTTGCCAGTCGCTGGAGTTCCACGAAGCGGCCTCATGGCGGACCAGCCGCAGTGGCGATGAACTGGTGTTGCACTGGGTTGTTTGCGGCTTCAAGAAGTAGCGCCGAGAAGTAGGTCACTGCCACAAAGCACTGAGCTGATCGTTAGTCTTTTCCGAACCCGCCGCGACCTTCGACAGTCTCTCCCGGATTGCCCGCTCACGGCTGATCCGCGTTCGGTAAGACACCGACCCGTTTTAGCGTCGCCAGCAACTCACGCTCACCTGTCGGCTCGCCTTGCTTCTCAAGCCACCGCTGCAAGAACGGATAGGAATTCGCCATCGCCGCCTGCAGCATGCGTTGCTTGATGACGACCGGATCGCTGGAGCCGTGCTGGCGTTCCAACGCGGCGCGAAGCTTGTCCTTTTCGAGCGCCATGTCATAGGTCGACCACTGCCCGCGCAAAAGCCGCGCCTCGCGAATGGCGCGACGTTTGTAGAGCGTGGCAAGAAACGGGTGGCCGAATTCCCGATCCACTTCAACGGCAAACTCCGGACGATTGGCAAACAGCACCTCAAGCGCACGGCGGCGAACGGCGAGGTCCCTGTCGAGATCGAAGAGCTCGCCTTCGGTGGCGGTTGAAACGAGGTTGCCGCGCAGCTTGTCTGTCAGTTGCAGGTATTCCGGCAGTTCCAGATTGTATCGCACATAACCGACAGCCAGCCCTGCGCCAAAGATCACACCGAGAATGAATTTCAACATGCTTTGCGTCCGCCAATGACGAGTGCCCGCCCCACGCTAGCCCAATTCCCGCGACGCTGAAACCTTGCGCCCGGCAAACTGCGAAAGCGGTTCGGTGACGATGCAATCGGCATCGTCGAAACGAACTCGAAAACGAAAAAGCGGCCGCATCGCTGCAGCCGCTATTGTTAAAATACGAGACTGTCGTTTTCCGTCAGTTGTCCTTCGGAGGTTCAGGCGCATCCGGGCCAGGATCAGCATCCGCTTCGTCGTCGCCGCCAGGGCCCATACCGCCACCAGGGCCCATGCCCATACCGCCGCGTTTGCCCATGCCTCCGCCGTGGCGCATCATATGGCCACCGCGCTTACCGCCGCGACCCATGCCTCTGCGGCCCATACCGAGCCGCATCATCATCGGCACCAGTTCGTCGGCGGTTGCTTTCTGCGAGTCATCCAGAACGCCGTAGAATTTGTCGAAGCCTTCGCGCATCGTCTTGATGCGTTCAAGCCTCATCTCGGCACGTTCCTGACGCTTGGCGAGACGCTCGGGCAACGAAACCTTCTTGTCGCTGTCGGCCATCTCCTTGCGCTTTTCCATGCGCTGCTTACGCATCTCGGCGCGTGTCTCGGCCGATGTCCGAAGCATGCCGGCAAACTCGTCCCAGGCCGCGTTCTGCGCGTCGGTCAGTTTCAGTTCGGCTTTGATGAAAGCAAGGCGTCCATCGATGTGCTTGAGCGGATCGCCCCACCACATCCGGCCACCGTGTCTCTTGCCATGTCTTCGGCCATGCTTGCCGCCATGATGCCGGCACTGTCCCATACCGTGATGCATGCCACCACGATGCCAGCCGTCACGGCCATCGCCATCGCGTTTGTCGGCGAGCGCTGGCAGAGCCATGCCGACCGCCAACAGACCGGCGAGCAACACCGTCGATTTCTTCATATCTGACATTCCTTAACTCCAATTTAGATTGGATCGCTAAGGCCAGGATGAAGGATCTAGATGGCGAAAATGCAATGATAGTTGTCAAAAGAAAAGGCGATCAGCTGGACGTCAGCTGATCGCCCTTACAAATTAAGAAGCTGCGGCAAGGATCAGATTTCGCCCTTCAGCCCCTTCTCGTAATACTTGTGCACGATCTTGTCCTGGTTCTCGAGCAGCCAGTCGATCGAAGGTTCGAAATTCATTGCCTTTGCAATTGCTTGGTGCGTTGCCTTGCGGTGAATGTCGAACAAGATTTTGTGATCGAGGTCTTCGATCGTCGCCACCATCGGGTTGAGCCAGACCGAGACGATGATGCCCAGGTCGTTCGCCTTGTCCTTCGGGATATCGCCGGAACGCACCGCATCAAGAACACCCATGGACGTCGCATACTGAACCGTGCCCATCAGGATATTCGTGTAGCGTTCGTTGTCGACGGTGACTTTCGAAACGCAGATCGTCGGTGGGCGCACCATGATGTCGGTATTCATGATCGCCAGAACGCGCGAATGGCCTTTGACCTGGTCACCCAGCAAATTGGCGAAGGCGGTGCCGAACGGGCCATCCATTTCACCGATAGCGACTTCAGGCTCTGCTGCGGTGCCTGGCGGGCCACCGGCGACAAGGCTTTCGCCGACGCGAAGAACGATACGATCGCTCATGGGAGTCTCCTTTTGATTGGCGTAATTGTATCTTGGATTTATTCTGGTGTTGCAGGGCGCTCAAACCGGCCGCACAACTTTGCGTGGGAGGGGTAGCACTCCAGGCCGGGAGGGGCAAATCTCAAAGCCCGCGTCACGTGGAACCATGCGGGCGTCGGCCCGTTGACCTGAAGCCCCGCTGGACGTACCCATCTAAGAGCTACGCCAAAGCCTGTTGGGCCGCTACAACCTGGAGGCGGCGCTACATGGCAGGCATCTTTTCTCGGACGCTAGGACCCCGACATGTCGACGTCTCAAGGTGGACATTGCTGCCAATCGGAAGATTCCAATCACTCTCACGGCGACGATCAAAAAGCAGGGGCTGCGCCGGAAACGGCAATCGATCCGGTCTGCGGCATGACCGTCACCATTGCCACCGCCAAGCATGTCCTCGAGCACGACGGCAAGAAGGTCTATTTCTGCAACCCGCGTTGCAAGGAGAAGTTCGAGGCCGATCCGGAAAAATATGCCGACGGCCCGCCCGCCCCTGAGCCAATGCCCGCCGGCACGATGTACACCTGTCCGATGGACCCCGAAATCGTTCAGGAAGGTCCCGGCACCTGCCCGATCTGCGGTATGGCGCTTGAGCCGATGGGTATTCCAACCGGCGACGAAGGGCCCAATCCGGAACTTGTGGACTTTACGCATCGCTTCAAGATCGCAGCGGCGTTGACCTTGCCCGTCTTCCTGCTCGCCATGGCGCCGCATATCGGGCTGCCGCTGCGCGAATGGATCGGCGAGCGCGTCTCGGTGTGGCTTGAGTTCCTGCTTGCGACACCCGTCGTGCTTTGGGCCGCCCGGCCGTTCTTCGAACGCTGCAAGCAGTCGATCATCAATCGCAAACCGAACATGTGGACGCTGATCGGCATCGGTGTAGGTGCCGCTTATGGGTATAGCGTCGTCGCGACGCTGCTGCCGGGCATTTTTCCTGAAGCCTTCCGCGGGCCGGAAGATCAGGTCGCCGTGTACTTCGAAGCCGCCGCCGTCATTATCGTGCTCGTCTTGTTCGGCCAGATCCTCGAACTGCGCGCGCGAGACAAGACCGGCAGCGCCATTCGCGAACTTCTCGACCTCGCACCGAAAACCGCCCGCCGGGTCAATTCCGACGGTACCGACGAGGAAGTCTCCCTCGATAAGATTTCCGTTGGCGACAAGCTGCGCGTTCGCCCAGGAGATTCCATTCCGCTCGACGGTGTTGTGCTTGAGGGATCGTCGTCCGTCGATGAATCGATGCTGACCGGTGAAGCCGTTCCCGTCGAAAAAAATCCGGACGATAAAGTCACCGGCGGGACGTTGAACAAGTCCGGGTCGTTCGTCATGCAAGCCGAGCACGTCGGTAGCGAAACCATGCTATCACGCATCGTCACCATGGTCGCCGATGCTCAGCGCAGCCGCGCGCCCATTCAAAAGCTTGTCGATGTTGTCGCCGGTTATTTCGTGCCGACCGTCGTGGCAGCCGCCGTTTTGGCCTTCATCGCATGGGCCATCTTCGGTCCGCCGCCTGCCCTGGCTTACGCCTTCATCGCCGCCGTTTCCGTTCTCATCATCGCCTGCCCTTGCGCGCTGGGCCTTGCCACACCGATGTCGATCATGGTTGCGACCGGGCGCGGCGCCAAGGCTGGCGTGCTCGTCCGCAACGCAGAAGTTCTGGAACGTTTCGCCGAAGTCGACACCTTGATCGTCGACAAGACCGGGACCCTGACGGAAGGTCGGCCGGTGCTGACCGATGTTTTCGCACTGCCCGGCACCGGCGATAAAGAACTGTTACGGCTTGCCGCCAGTCTTGAACGCGGCAGCGAACATCCGTTGGCCGAAGCTATCGTCAATGGAGCCGCCGGGCGTAATGTCTCTTTGAGCGACACGGACGACTTCGAAGCTCTCAGCGGCCGAGGCGTTCGCGGCAAGATCGGCGGAACGGCGGTCGCACTCGGCAACGCGGCCATGATGGAAGAGATCGGCGCCGATTTTTCCGAGCTGTCAGATAAGGCTGAAAATTTCCGGACCGACGGCAAAACTGCGATGTTTGTCGCGATCGACGGCAAACCGGCCGGCCTCATTGCTGTCGCCGATCCGATCAAGGAGCCTGCCGCCGTCACCATCGACGATTTGCGCAACGAAGGCTTCAGCATCGTCATGGTCACCGGCGACAACCGGACGACCGCAGAAGCTGTAGCGCGTCAACTCGGCATCACGGAAATCCGCGCCGACGTCCTTCCGGATGAAAAGGCCGGCATCGTCAAAACCTTCCAGTCGCAAGGCAAGAAGGTGGCTTTTGCCGGAGACGGCGTCAACGATGCTCCCGCACTTGCCCAGGCCGATGTCGGGGTCGCCATGGGAAGCGGGGCCGATGTCGCCATCGAAGCTGCTGGCATAACGCTTTTGCGCGGCGACTTGCGCGGAATTCTACGGGCCCGCCGCTTGTCGCAGGCCACGATGGCCAACATCAAGCAGAACCTGATGTTCGCATTCGGCTACAACGCTTTGGGCGTTCCGATTGCGGCAGGCGTCCTCTATCCCGTATTTGGGTTGTTGCTGTCGCCGATGATCGCTGCGGCGGCGATGAGCCTGTCTTCCGTATCGGTGATCGGCAACGCCCTTCGATTGCGGCGCGTCCACCTCTAGGTGATTTGCCCCTGCCCCATGCTGAAACCGGTGGCTAAGCCAGCGTGCATGCCCTAGATAATCTCGTCTTCGTCAAACAGCGGATCGGCTTCGAGCTGCGTCGAAAGACTGTCGATCGTCGCCTCGGCATGGCCCGCCGATTTGATCTTCGCGATATGGAATAGCCCGTCGCCTTCGTTGACAATCGGCAGGTTGGTTCGGCCGATGATCAGTCCGCCGTAATCGGCAGTCACTTCCGTTTCGGCTTCGCCAAATGGGTCGGATACGATGCCAAGCACCGTGCCGCGTGTAACTTCCTCACCCGTCGATTTGAACGTCCGTAAAAGACCGCCAGCCGGAGCGCGTTGCCAGAAACTCGCCGACGAACGGATCGGCGGAACCTTCATGCGCGCAATGCTCTTGCCTGAGATCATATCCAGCTTGTGCATGACGCGCATGATGCCGCTCACGCCTGCCCTAGCTGCAATTTCGTCGAACCGCAGCCCCTCGCCGGCCTCGTAAAGCAGCACATCGACGTCATGTTCCGCTGCCGTCTGACGCAGCGATCCTTCGCGCGTGCTCGACGTTAAAATCAACGGCGCGCCGAATGCGGCAGCAAGTTCAAGCGTGCGCGGGTTACCAGGCGAGATGCGGATTTGAGGCAGGTTGGTTCGATGGATCGCCGCCGAATGCAGATCGATCCCGACATTGCTGCGCAGAACCACTTCCTGCACGAAAAGATTGGCAAGCCTTGCCGCCAGCGACCCGCGTGCACTTCCCGGAAACGAGCGATTGAGATCGCGCCGGTCGGGCAGGTAGCGCGAATGATGCATGAACCCGAAAGCGTTGACGATCGGAACCGCAAGCAGCGTGCCCCGCAACTTTTCCAAATGCGGCGTCCGCAACAGCCGCCGAACGATTTCGACGCCGATCACTTCGTCGCCATGCACGGCGGCACTGACGAACATCGTCGGGCCGGGTTTCCTACCATGCACGACATGCACCGACAGCGACGCTGGCGTATGATCGGACAACACGCTGACGGGAAGATTAACCGTTCTCCGGCTTCCAGGCGGGATCGTTTCAGAGCCGAGGTCGAACGGTTGGACGTCCATCAGCCCTTCCCCTTGGTCTTGGTTTTTCCGGGCTTCGCATTCGCCGCCAGAAAATCGATAATCAGCCCGGCAATGTCGATACCGGTTGCGTTTTCCATACCTTCCAGGCCCGGTGACGAGTTGACTTCCATGACGACGGGCCCGTGATTGGTGCGCAGCATGTCGACGCCGCAGACATTGAGCCCCATCGACTTTGCCGCCCGGATCGCCGTCGAGCGTTCTTCGGGAGAAATCTTCACGGCGGTCGCTGAACCGCCCCGATGCAGGTTCGAGCGGAAGTCTCCCTCCGCACCGGTCCGCTTCATCGAGGCGACAACCTTGCCCCCGATCACCAAAGCCCGGACATCGCTACCGCCGGCTTCCTTGATGAATTCCTGCACCAGGATGTTGACGCCGGCCCCCCGGAACGCCTCGATTACCGACTTCGCCGACCGGTCGGTGTCGGCCAGAACGACTCCGATGCCCTGCGTCCCTTCGAGCAACTTGATAACCAACGGCGAGTCGCCCGCCAGCCGCAGCACTTCCTCGGTCTGTTTGGGATCATGCGCGAACGTGGTGACCGGCAGACCTATACCGTCTCTTGCCAGAAGCTGCATCGATCGGAGCTTGTCGCGAGAGCGCCCGATCCCGACCGATTCATTCAGCGGGTAAACGCCCATCATCTCGAACTGGCGCAGAACGGCCAAACCATAGAATGTAACCGAGGCACCGATCCTGGGAATGACGGCGTCGTATTTGGGCAGTTTTTCGCCGTTGTAGAACACTTCAGGTCGCCGCGATGCGATGTTCATGTAGCATCGCAAGGTATTGACCACGTCGATTTCGTGATCGCGTTTCTTGGCGGCCTCGACGAGACGTTTATGGGAATAAAGATCAGGGTTTCGCGCAAGCATGACAATTCGCATTTAGCTATTCCTTTGCTAGGCTTCTGATATTCGCGCCAATCATCTTCGGACAGATCCAGTCCGCGTCGCATCGGAGAGGTCTTTCAGTCCTCACGAACAGGGTGCCCTGCAAGGAACGACCGACCCGGATCGACCAGCAAACCATGGCGACGGATCGCCGTGCGCCCGATGATGACCGGGAATGCCATTTTCTGCCGGTCGGCCAACGACACCTCGATCCTCCAGCTTCGCTGACCCAGAACGAACAGCGTATCGATAACGTATCTGAGCTCCGGCTCACCGCTGGTGTTCTTGATTTTGCGCTCATCGACGAGCCGCGCCTGGCAGAACGCATTTTTGGGCAGTCCGGAACCGGGAACGCGAAACTTGATCCAGCGTTCTGCGCCTTTTTCGACCGGCGTCAGGTCGACCGCGTGCAAAGCCGTGGTTCGCGCGCCAGTGTCGATCTTAGCTTTCAGCGAGAATATGCCAAGCTCAGGAAACCCGACCGTCTCGCGCCAGCCGATTAATTTGTTGTCCAGGCTTTGGGCGTTCTTCATGTCCAAAACGTCTCCGCGAGCGACGCATCCAATTCCAATCATATGGCGGCGATCATGCCGACAATGGCTAGCCGTTACCCTGACCCGTTTGTCAATCGCCATGATGCCGGCAGCAGTAGTAACCCACGATTGATGCAATCACTGCGTCTTTTGGCCTGACGGTCTAGCTTCCCCGCGTCCGCCCGGCTAATGAGAAGCCCGAATTGCTTCTGCCTTGTCCTGGAAGTGGACCAACGGCCTGGAAGCGGCCAAGAATTTGAAAAAACGAGGGGATTAAAATGGTGGCCTTTGCAACTCTTGATGAAGTCGATCTCAAGGGCAAGAGGGTTTTGGTTCGGGTCGATATCAACGCCCCCATCAAGGACGACCAGGTCACCGACGACACGCGCATCCGCTCGGTTGTGCCGACCATCAAGGACATCCTGGCCAAGGGAGCCATGCCGATCATCCTTGCCCACCGGGACCGGCCCAAAGGCAAAGTCGTTCCGGAAATGTCCTTGGCGCCACTGCGCCAGCCGTTGGCCGACGCGCTGGGCTTGCCGGTGGAATGGTGCGAGTCGCCGGAGCCGTCGGCAATTGCCGCCAAACTTTCTGAGCTGGCTCCGGATTCGGTGCTGCTGGTCGAGAACATCCGCTTCGTTCCGGGCGAAGAAGCCAACGATCCCGAATTCGCCCGACAGATCGCCGAGCTTGGAGACGTCTACGTCAACGATGCCTTTTCGGTGTCACACCGGGCGCACACCTCGACGGTAGGTCTCGCGAAATACCTCCCGGCCGTTGCCGGCCGCCAGATGCAGGCTGAATTGGAGGCGCTCGAAAAGGCGCTGGCCTCGCCCGAGCATCCGGTGATTGCTGTCGTCGGCGGCGCCAAAGTCTCCACCAAACTCGACCTGTTGGAAAATCTCATCGACAAGGTCGACCAGATCATCATCGGCGGCGGCATGGCAAATACGTTCCTCGCCGCCCAGGGCAAGCCGGTCGGAAAATCCCTGTGCGAGCACGACCTCTTGGATACCGCCCGCCGCATCATCGCTAAGGCGGCCGACAAAAATTGCGAGATCGTGCTGCCGAGTGACGTCGTTGTCGCCCGCGAGTTTGCCGCTAACGCTGCAAATGAGATCGTCGCCGCAGATGCCTGCCCCGAAGATGCAATGATCCTGGACGCCGGACCGCAGTCGGTCGAAGACTTCAAGCGCCGCTTCGAAAGCGCCAAAACCATCGTTTGGAACGGACCGCTTGGCGCTTTCGAGATTGAACCGTTCAACAAGGCCACCGATGCCGCCGCAAGCAAGGCGGCCGAACTTGCCAAGGCAGGCAAAGTCCTCGCAGTGGCCGGCGGCGGCGATACGGTTGCAGCCTTGAACGGTTGTGGCGCAGCAAGCGATTTCACCTACGTCTCAACGGCTGGCGGCGCATTCCTCGAATGGCTTGAGGGCAAAACCCTGCCCGGCGTCGCCGCGCTTGCGAAGTGATCGCCGCCCGCTATCGATGCGAGCCAGCAACGAAAAAGCGGGCGACGGCCAAACCTTTGGCGTCACCCGCGTTGATTTTTCAGCTTGAAAGCAGGTCCCTTAGCGTTTCTTCAGATTCATGCTGCCATGACCCGAAGCGCTCTTGAACGACACGGTCTGGCTCGAGCCTCTGATGCTTACGCGCACACGGCCGGAAATATCGAACTGGGAATTGTAGAAGTCGCCAACGTAGCGGTCTTCACTGACTTTGAGGACTTCGCCGGTCTGATGGATTTTGTTGGATGGCGATGCGCAAACCGCTTTCACCGCGAAAACCTTGTCGGATTGGCGAGAGTAGGTGACCCGGCAGCGGACGTTTTCCCGCTTGCCGTCCGAAACCTGGACATACCCGCCGCCGCTCCACGTCCCATCGATGGGACCTGCGTTGGCCGTAAATGAACCGCCTGCAAGGACTGCGAGCAGGGTCGAAGATGCAAGCAAGAACTTCCGCAAAATAGCCTCCAGCCATGGCATGGCCCGCAAGCGAGCCCGTTCGGTCAATCGAATTTGGTTATATAGGATGAAACGTAGCATCGAAAACCCGGGAATTCACAGTTCACCAGGGAATTTTGCCGCCCGTGCGGCGCCCACAAAATAATCAGTGCGAGCATTTCCTGCCGTTGTCGGACGTTAAGTCCCTGCCCCGCAACCAACTATTCCGCCGGCGTCTTGTGGCTGGAGCGAATTGGCGGCAGCGAGCGAATGAATTCGCTCACCCCGCCTTCCATCAAAACAAGCAGCCCGAGCCACGATCCAAGCCAGATCGAGGCAAGAGCCAGCGGGGCTGAAATCGCCAATAGCGAGGCTGCGCTCAAGCCTTGTCCAAACGTACAGCCGAGCGCGAACATGCCGCCCGTGCCCATGAGAAACGCCCCGACAATCTGCCGCTTAGCTTCATGCGGGTCGTCATGGGTTTGCCACCGCCATTCCGATTTGATCAGCGCCCCGGCAAAAGCACCGATCAGAACGCCGACAACGCCACCAATCCCAAACCCCAATTGCGAACTCGTCGACGTCATCGCGTACATCAACGTATTGCCGACCGGGCGGACAAATGAGAATGAAGTCATCGGGCGTGGATCGAACGGGTCTTGCACCAGCCAGCCGGTTCCGATCCATCCGCTTGCAATAATGAGCCCGACCCATATGCCCCAGACGATCCCGCTGAACCGCGATCGGAACTTGCCGTTGGCAAGAACCCACGCGACGAGCACGGCTGCGATCAACGGCGGGAACACAGCTGCGCCGATGCCGGTCAGCTTCGCCAGCAGCACATGTATTCGAGGATCTTGGAAGAGCGGCGCCGAAATTTTGAGAGGTTCGAACACCCAAAGGTGCATGAGTGCGGTCGGCCCGGAGGCCGCCATGAACGCGGAGATGCCGAGGACCAGGAAAACGACGAGAGACTTGAGGTCCCCGCCGCCTAATCGCACGATCGTACCGAAACCGCAGGTGCCGACCAGAGCCATCCCAATGCCGAAAATGAACCCGCCGACGATGGTCGCGACAGGATTGAAGCCATCCGAGATGACGAGGGCGCGCCGTGGATCGATCAGCCCGAGGCTTTCAGCCAGATAAACAGCGACGATCGCCACGGCAATCGCCAGAACCCACATCCGCCAACGCGTGTAGTTGTGCGCAAAAAGTGCGTCCTCGATCGCAGCCAGCGTGCAGAATTTGCCAAGCCGCGCAGCCAGTCCTAAGCCACCACCCCCCAAGAGCCCGATGAGAAAGGCCAGAAGAGTAGCTGTCGTTTCCTCCATCATCACGCCTCGCAGGTTTGGAGGGCGATAACCCGGCGCTTGGTGGCGCTCTTTAATGTCGGGCCATTGTTATTTTTGTCAGACTTTTCGTTCGGTCAATGCACCGAACGGTTAGCGTTGGTTGCTGCGCGCGCTTAGCACGGCCCGCCGTCTTGTGGTTTGCAAAACATTTCGTAGATCTGTTCAACCATCGTCTGGGCCCGTGGATCAACCAGGCTGTAATAGATCATCTTGCCGTCGCGGCGCGCGTCGATGAAGCCTTCGATCCGCAGACGCGCAAGCTGCTGGGATACCGTCGGCTGCCGCAGCGAAAGCAGGTCTTCAAGCTCTTTTACGGATTTCTCTCCGCTGGCCAGATAGCAAAGGATCATCAGCCGGGCTTCATGCGCGAGAGCTTTCAGAAAGTCGGTCGCGCGTTTGGCGTTTTCCGCCATTTCATCGAGTTCCGCGTCATCTTCGAATTTAGCCCGCTCAAGCATAGTCCCAGCCTTATCGTTCATCGTTTGGCCTCGACCTTCAGGTTTTCGGCCTTCGGCAGTTTTTCTAGCAGCTCGCCCAAGAGGCTCCAGAAGAAGTCCTCGCCTGGATACCCTTGGATCCGTCCAATTTCCCTGCCTTGAGCAACGAGAACGAATGTCGGAGTAAAGAAGGCTGGCTTCAGAAATTTCAAGTCTAACGGCATTGGTTCGTGTACGTCGACTCGTCTGAGCGGCGCCATCCGCCCTTCTCGGGTCTTATGGTAGACGACACCGATTTCTTCGAGCCATCTTTCACACCAGCTGCAGCCCGCTTCTTCCATCATCACGAGTTGAGTGTCAGCCAGTTGGGTGTCAGAAGGCGTTCGGGCAGCCGCTATCCCCATCCCGATGGCGCTGAAAGCGACGATCGTGGCGGCGAATATCTGCAGGATCTGTGATTGCATAAGTGCCCGGAGCTGGAACATGCGCGCGATCATATCAAAACATGCGCGCATTTGCATTTGTATTTCTATTGTCTCGGTGCACCAAGTGTCATGCTGCACAGCAAAATGACCCGCTTCAAGCAAAAATAATTGGCCCAGCAAGTCGGACATCAATCGGTGTCCCGAACCACCACGGGTTTACGGCAACGAATTGAGAGCTATAAATAAATCGATTGTTGCTATGGAGAAGGCTGGGCGCGGCGCAAAGCTTTTCGCGCCGCAGCACTGCAGCGCAACATATTCAAAAATACGAATTGTTTATTGTGTCGCAGGGCGCTGTGCGCTAGTGTCCCGCGGCAGAAAGACACAACAAGACACAACAACATGGGAGGGCGCAGATGCAGCGAGCGTTCAAAGCGAGCTTCGCGGGCCTAATGACCGTAACTTTGCTAAGCGTCAGTGCATTGGCCGGGCCGATTGCGCCCGACAAAGTGAAGATCACCGATGGCGAACTGAAGACATCCCTGACCGGCAAGCCCGGGAGCGATGTCAAAGGTGCGGAATGGTTCAAGAACCGTAAGCTCGGCAATTGCCTGGCCTGTCACGTCAATTCGAAAATGACCGATGAGCAGTTCCACGGCGAAATCGGACCTCCGCTCGATGGCGTCGCAGATCGGTATTCGGAAGCTCAGTTGCGCGCAATTGTCGTCAACGCCAAGGCTGCTTTGAGCGACAAGACGCTGATGCCGGGCTTCTACGTTTCGCATTACACCGACCCACTAAAGAAATTCGCAGGCAAGCCCATCCTCACGGCCGAACAAGTCGAGGATGTCGTTGCTTATTTGAAGACCCTCAAAGAATAGCACTGAGCAATCAGGATTATCTGAACAACAGGATTATCTGAAAAAGATGAAAGGAGCAGCCATGAACGTGACACGACGTCAGGCTCTTGGCCTCGGCGCAGGCGCAGCGGCCGTACTGGTAGCAGGAACCGCAGTTGTCCCAGCTTTTGCAAAGGAAAAGCAAACCGCCGACGACGCGATCAAAGCCTTCACGGGCGGAGCCGAAGCGAAGTCGGGCAAGGTTAGCTTGACAACGCCGGAAATCGCAGAAAACGGCAACACCGTCCCGGTGACTTTCGATGTCGAAAGTCCAATGACGTCTGACGACCACGTTGCCGAGGTTCTCGTCCTCGCAGACGGCAACCCGCGTCCAGGCGTTGCAACCTTCCACTTCAGCGAACTGAGCGGCGAAGCATCGGCTTCGACCCGCATCAGACTCGCAAAGACGCAGAATGTCATCGCTGTCGCCAAGATGAGCAATGGCGATTTCTACATGGATAAGAAGCTGGTCAAGGTGACGATCGGCGGCTGCGGCGGCTAGGCGCTGACACCCGGACTTCGGTTGCCGCGAAGGCTGGCCGACATGCAATCAGCCTTTGCGCCGCCGGGGTACTGAAAGTCGAACTGCCGCAAGAAGGCTGCCGCCTGCAAATATCAGGCTCGGCACGCCACGACCAAGGCTCAAAGAGGATTAAGCTGCGATGGCAAAAGCTAAACCGCGCGTCAAAGTACCTTCCAAGGCGAAGGCTGGCGAGATCATCACGATCAAGACGCTAATCAACCACAAGATGGAGTCGGGCTTCCGCAAGGACAAGAAATCCGGCGAATTGATCCCACAGCAGATCATCAACAAATTCACCGCTGAATTCAACGGAAAGCCGGTCTTTTCCGCAGACGTCCGTCCAGCGGTTTCAGCCAACCCATATTTCCAGTTCAAGGTGAAGGTTAGTGAAAGCGGAACCTTCAAGTTCACCTGGGTTGATGATGATGGCTCGACCTATTCGACTGAGAAAAAGATCAAAGTCGAAGGCTAACCCATCGCTCGAGACGCAACAAAAATATAGGGAGGGTCGCTCATGGCGACGAAAATTCTCAAATCCAAGCGCTTCGGGTATGCCGTGGTTGGGTTGGCTTGCGCGGCCGCCTGTGCCACGGCAGCCTTCGCCGGTCCCAATGATAACAAACTGACGATCGACGGCCAGGAATACGTGACCGAACTGCCCGCACCTGAGGGCTCACCGTTTGATACGATCTATTCCGGCTGGCGTTTCCGCAATGAAGCCACCCAGGCCATGGAAATGGACGATTTCGACAACCCTGGTTTCACCAACGTCGAATCGGGCGAAGCCTTGTGGTCGAAGGTTGATGGAGAGGCAGGCAAGTCGTGTGCCTCCTGCCACAATGACGCCGCCGAAAGCATGAAGGGCGTCCGCGCCCAGATGCCCAAGTGGAATGAGAAGGCTGGCAAGCCCGTCACCCTCGAGCAGACGATCAACGGTTGTCGCGAAAACAATCTCAAAGCCAAGCCATGGAAATGGGAATCCAATGAGATGCTGTCGATGACAGCATTCATCGGTTCGAAGTCCCGCGGCATGCCCGTCAAGGTACAGACTGATGGCCCGATGAAGTCGTGGTGGGAGAAGGGCAAGAAGCTCTACTACACCCGCGTCGGCCAGCTCGACATGTCGTGCGCCGGTTGCCACGAAGACAACTACGGCAAGATGATCCGTGCCGACCACCTGAGCCAGGGACAGATCAACGGCTTCCCGACCTATCGCTCGAAATGGCAGAAGCTCGGTTCGATCCATCGCCGTTTCAAAGGCTGCATGAAGAACATCCGCGCACAGCCCTACGAGGTTGGCGGAGAAGAGTTTGTCGCGCTGGAGCTTTACGTTGCTTCGCGCGGCCAGGGCCTGTCGGTGGAATCACCTTCGGTCCGCAACTGACGACCCAACGCGCCTCGGGGGCAGCTGGCGCTGCGCCCGGGCTACAAATCAGACAGACGCATCGGGGCTTGAGCCTATTGTCGGCAGGACGCCCGGTGCGCCGATCCATGAGCCAATAGATTAGCCCCTGCGAAGTCTCAGTGACTTCGCAAACGGAGAACCTGTGAATGATCTCAAGGCGTGAATTCCTTCAAGCAGCGGTCGCCGCCGGCGCAATCGTCGGAACGGCCGGCGCAGGATCATGGCAGGCACTGGCCGCGCGTCAGGCCCTGATGAGCCAGGACGATCTATTAAAATTCCCGACGATGGGGAACGTCACGCTGGTCCACCTGACCGACATTCACGCCCAATTGATGCCGATCTATTTCCGCGAGCCATCGATCAACGTTGGTGTCGGCGAAGCCAAGGGTCAGCCACCGCATTTGACCGGCAAAGACTTCCTTGAGATGTACAAGATCGCTCCGGAAACACCGGACGCTTATGCACTGAGCTCGGTCGACTATTCTGCGCTGGCCAGCGAGTATGGCCGCATGGGCGGTATCGACCGCATCGCAACGGTTCTGAATTCCATCCGTGCCGAACGCGAAGCCAATACCCTGTTCCTCGATGGCGGCGACACCTGGCAAGGCAGCTACACCTCCTTGCAAACCAAAGCCGCCGACATGGTCGAGGTGATGAATACCTTGAAGCCCGACGCAATGACGTCGCACTGGGAATTCACCTACGGCATCGACCGAGTCAAAGAGATCGTCGAGAACCTGCCGTTTGCCTTCCTGGGGGGCAACATCTTCGACGCCGAATGGGAAGAGCCCGCATTCGAAGCAACCAAGATGTTCGAACGCGGTGGCGTCAAAGTTGCGGTGATTGGCCAGGCGTTCCCCTACTTGCCGGTCGCCAATCCGCGCTGGATGTTCCCCAACCTTTCCTTCGGCATCCGTGAAGAGCAGGTGCAAAAGAACGTCGACGCGGCCCGCGATGACGGCGCCGAAGTCGTCGTCCTGCTGTCGCACAACGGCTTCGACGTCGACCGCAAACTGGCCAGCCGCGTCAAAGGCATCGACGTGATCTTAACCGGCCACACCCACGATGCGCTGCCTGAGCCGGTGATTGTCGGCAAGACGCTCCTGATTGCCTCGGGCTCGCATGGCAAGTTCCTGTCGCGCATCGACCTCGATGTCCGCGATGGCGAAGTCAAAGGCTATCAATATAAGCTGATCCCGATCTTCTCGGACGTCATCGCGCCCGACAAGGCCACCACCGAACTCGTCACCAAGGTGCGTGCGCCGTTCGAAAAAGAACTCAACACGGTGCTCGGCAAGACCGACTCGCTGCTTTATCGCCGCGGCAACTTCAACGGCACCTTCGACGATCTGATCTGCGACGCGCTGATCGAGGAGCGCGAGGCCGACATCGCCATGTCGCCAGGCTTCCGCTGGGGCACGACGGTTCTGCCCGATCAAGACATCACGGTCGAGCTTCTGCACAACGCAACCAGCATGACCTACCCGGCCGCCTACCGGTCAGAAATGACCGGCAAGCTGATCCACGACATCCTCGAAGACGTCGCCGACAACCTGTTCAACCCCGACCCCTACTACCAGCAGGGCGGCGACATGGTGCGTGTCGGCGGTATGGGCTACCGCATCGACGTCACCAAGCCGATCGGGTCGCGCATCACCGACATGACGCTCCTGAAGTCCGGCGAGAAGATCGATCCAGCCAAGAATTACGTCGTCGCCGGTTGGGCATCCGTCAACGAAGGCACCGAAGGTCCACCGATCTGGGATGTCGTCGCCAACTACGTCAAACGCAAAAAGACTGTCGCCGTCACACCCAACACGTCGGTCAAAGTCGAGGGAGTTTAGCCACCACTTCGCAGGCGGGACGTGGCGGATGAGATGCAAATCATCTGCCCGGATAGCCTAGACATTCAAAAATTCGCATGTTTTTAATGCTGAATGGAAAACGCAACTGGGAGGCTTGCTCGTGAGCCGTAAAGACAAACAAATAATCGAGTCGGGATTGGCTTCGTCCCGGCGTGATTTTCTAAGATCTTCAATCGCAGCCGGGGGAGCATTGGTCGCTGGGACGGCCGCAGCCCGCGCCGGGTCCGATCCCGCCATTACCGAACTCCAGGATTGGTCGCGCTACCTTGGAGCGGGTGTCGACGCAGCCCCCTACGGCAAGCCTTCCGAATATGAAAAAGACGTTGTCCGCCGCAGCGTCGAATGGCTGACCGCTTCGACGGAGTCTTCCGTCAACTTTACGCCGCTGCATAAGCTCGATGGCATCATCACGCCCAACGGACTTTGCTTTGAGCGCCATCATGGCGGCGTTGCTGAAGTCGAACCCGACAAATACCGCTTGATGATCAACGGTCTCGTCGAGAAGCAGATGGTCTTCACGCTCGAAGACTTGATGCGTTTCCCGCGCAAGAACCAGGTCAACTTCCTCGAATGCGCGGCAAACTCCGGCATGGAGTGGCGCGGCGCCCAGCTCAACGGCTGCCAGTTCACGCACGGCATGGTGCACAACGTCATGTACACCGGCGTGCCGCTGCGCACGTTGCTCGAAGAAGCCGGCCTCAAGTCAAACGCCAAGTGGGTGATGGCCGAGGGCGGTGACTCCGCCGGCATGAACCGTTCCATCCCGATGTTCAAGGCGCTTGATGACTGCCTCATCGCCTTCAAGATGAACGGTGAAGCGCTGCGTCCGGAACAGGGTTATCCGGTCCGCCTCGTAGTTCCCGGCTGGGAAGGCAACATGTGGGTCAAATGGATCCGCCGCCTCGAAGTTGGCGATGAGCCCTGGCAGGCCCGCGAAGAAACCTCCAAGTACACCGACCTCCTGGCCAACGGTAAAGCCCGCCGCTTCACCTGGGTCATGGATTGCAAATCGGTGATCACCAGCCCAAGCCCGCAGGCGCCGATCAAGCACGGCAAAGGCCCGACCGTCATTACGGGTCTCGCCTGGTCAGGCCGCGGCACCATCGATCGGGTCGATATCACCATGGATGGTGGCCGCAACTGGCACACCGCCCGCCTCGACGGTCCAAGTCTCGATAAGTCGCTGCACCGCTTCTACTACGAGTTCGACTGGAACGGTGAGCCGCTGCTTCTGCAGTCTCGCGCTATCGACTCCACCGGCTACATCCAGCCGACCAAAAACGAACTGCGCGCGGTCCGCGGCGAAAACTCGATCTATCACAACAACGGAATTCAGACCTGGAGCGTCAAGAAAACGGGAGAGGTGGAAAATGTTGAAGTTTCCTAAGGCCGTTTCGCGGCGCTTTGCTCAAGTCACGGCGGCCGCAATGGTCGCTGGCGTTGCAATGTCTGGAATGGCATCGGCCGAAGAAACCAAAAAGTTCGGCCTTGGTCGCGAAGCCACCGAAGAAGAAGTTGCCGCCTGGGACATCGATGTCCGTCCCGATGGCAAGGGTCTTCCCGTCGGCAAAGGCAACGCTGCCAAAGGCGAAGCGATCTTCGCTGCCAAGTGCGCCATCTGCCACGGCGACTTCGCCGAAGGCGTTGACCGCTGGCCGGTATTGGCCGGTGGCCGCGATACGTTGAAATCGCAAAACCCGGTCAAGACGGTTGGGTCTTATTGGCCTTACCTGTCAACCGCCTTCGACTACATCCATCGCGCCATGCCGTTCGGTAACGCGCAGACCCTCAAGCCCGATGAAACCTACAGCATCATCGCCTATATCCTGCTGATGAACGATGTCATCACTGATGACCAGTTCGAGCTCTCGGATAAAACCTTCACGTCGATCCAGATGCCAAACGAGAAGAACTTCATCGACGATGACCGACCGGATGCAAAGAACGTCAAGAAGGATGGCGAGCCTTGCATGAAGGATTGCAAGAGCGACGTTAAAATAACGATGCACGCCCGCGTTCTTGACGTCACTCCGGAAACTGGAGGATCGAAGAACAACGAGGACGCACCGAAGGGCTCCATCGACTAAGGGAAAAGGAAACGAACTATGACGCTGCGGACGATTTTCTTGGCGCTCTATGTTGTCGGATTTTCGTCCGCAGCGTTTGCGAGTCAATCGATCAAGGATCAGTATCCAGATTCGCCCCTCTACAGTAAGCCGGTCGAAGTCATCCCGCATGTCTGGTCGGCCATCGGGGCGACGGCCCCACCGACCTACGAAAACTCCGGTCATAACAACAACCTGTCGTTCATCGTCACCGGCGATGGCGTCATCGTTGTCAACGCCGGTGCTTCAAGCCAGCTCGCCGAAGCCCTCCATAACGAGATCAAGAAAATCACCGATCAGCCCGTCAAGCTCGTCATCAACGAGAACGGCCAGGGCCACGCGATGTTGGGCAACGGCTACTGGAAGAAGCAAGGGGTCAAGATCCTCGCCAACGAGCATGCCGCTGAAGCATTCAAGGAGACCGGCGGCCAAAGTCTGGAGCGTCACGAACGCATCTTGAAAGAAAAGATCAAAGGCACCGAGCTTGTCGGCCCGACCGAAACATTCGACGAAAAGTACGAAATCAAGATGGGCACGTTCACGATCGAAGTGCTCAATCTTGGTCCGGCCCATTCGCCCGGCGATATAGCGGTTTGGATCCCGGAGAAGAAGCTCGTCATTTCCGGCGATATGGCCTTTCATGAACGCATGCCGCCGATTTTCGCCGAGACCAATACCGCCGATTGGCTGGAAAGCTGGGAAAACTTCGAAGCGCTTGGCGCACTCTACGTCATTCCCGGCCACGGCCATCCCACCAACATGGATCAGGTGCGTCGCTACACGAAGGACTATCTGGTCTACCTGCGCGACAAGATCCGCAAACACATCGACAATGGCGGCACGCTGAAAGATGCCTACTATGTCGATCAATCGCCCTATAAGTTCCTCGACACCTTCGAGGAACTCGCGACCCGCAATGCCGGGCGCGTTTATGAGCAGATGGAATTCGAGTGAGGTTGACGAACATGACTGAGAAATTCTGGTCGCCGAACCGCCGTGAGTTCATCGCTGGCGCCGCTGCCACAGCCGCGCTGTCGGCAATGCCGCTCCCCGCCTTCGCTTCCAACACCGTCAAGGTCGGCGATCTCGAAATCACCACCTTCTCCGACGGCCACATCAATCTCCCCACCTCGATCCGGATCGCCAAACCCGATCCCTCGAAAAAGGAGATCTATGAGCGCGCCGGCCAGGGCGGAGAGGTATTCAAATCGCCGATCAACGTGACGCTGATCCGCACACCCGACGAACTGATCCTCGTTGACTTCGGCTCCGGTCCACGCTTTACGCCGACCACTGGCAAGCTAGAACAGGCGCTGTCGGACGCAGGCATCGATTTCAGCGCAATCTCCAAGGTGATCCTCACCCACGGCCACCCCGACCACCTCTGGGGCTCGGTCAACGATTTCGATGAACTGACCTTCCCCGAGGCGACCTACTACATTGCCGAAAAGGAATTCGCATTCTGGCGCGATCCAGAGGCAGCAGCGAAGATGCTCCCGGAGGACCGTCAGGCCTTCGCCATCGGCGCAAAGGCACGCTTCGACGCGATCGAGGAGCGCATCAAGTTCGTCAAGGAGGGCGACGAAATCGTCTCCGGCATCGGTCTCATCGAAACCAATGGACACACGCAGGGCCACGTGTCCGTTGAGGTCAACTCCGGCTCCGATAAACTCGTCGTGCTCGGCGACGCGCTCACCAACCATGTGATCTCGTTCGAATATCCCGAATGGCACTCAGGCACCGACCACCTCCCGGACGTCGCCGCTGCCACCCGCAAGCGCCTCCTCGATCGGCTGCATAACGAGAAGGCGATGCTGATCGGCTACCACCTGCCGCCGCCGGCCATTGGAAGGGTCGTCAAATCTGGCTCAGGCTACGCCTACGAAGCCCTCACCTAAGATCTGCAAAAATCGCAAAAGGCGCTCCTCGTGCGGCAAAAGCTCAACGAGGAGCGCCTCCACGCCGCAATTGACCACCACAGTTGACCACGGTCATAGTAGCGCGAAGGCGGCGCTGCTAGCTTCGCCTCCCGATTAACGAACCGAGGCGACAAGCAAAGATGGGTGGATCGACCGGTAGCGCCGGCGCGGGTGGGCTTGAACTCACCCGCTACGAAGGTTTTCCAAGCAACCTTTTGGATGTCGCAGCCCCCGATCTTTGGCAGCACATTCCCGGTCCCTCGCTTTTTGATATTCCCGGCCGCAACCCTGAGCCGCTGTTCGTTTCCGTCCTATTGCACGGCAACGAGGATACCGGCTGGACCGCGATCCAGGAGATCCTGAAAAAACACGGGGCCAATCCGCTTCCGCGCCGAATGCTGCTCTTCGTCGGCAACATCGAAGCGGCCAAAGCCAACGTGCGCACGCTCGATACCCAGGCCGATTACAACCGTTCCTGGCCCGGCACGCGATACCCCGAAGCCCGCGAAGCCGCTTTGATCCGGCATGTGGTCGAAGTCGTCGCCGCCGAAAAGCCGTTCGCCTCGATCGACATCCACAACAACACCGGCAACAACCCGCATTACGCCTGCCTCAACGTGCTCGATGAGCGCTTCCTGCACCTGGCGCGGCTGTTCTCCAGAACGGTCGTTTATTTCACGCGGCCCGTCGGCGTGCAGTCGGCAGCCATGGCGAAAGTCTGCCCGGCCGTCACCGTCGAATGCGGCGTGCCGGGGTCTCCTTCGGCAACCGAGCATGCCGCCGAATTCGTAGAGGCAGCCCTCGCCCTCGACCACTTCCCCGAGCATCCGGTGCCGGAGCAGGACGTCGACCTGTTGCGTACGGCGGTGATCCTGCGCGTGCCGCCAGATGCCAGTTTCAGCTACGGCGATCAAGACGCCGATTTCCGCTTCATCGCAGAACTCGACCGGCTTAATTTTTCCGAACTGGAACCTGGAACCAAGCTGGGCGAACTGGGCAACGCCGGAGATCGTCGCCTCGCCGTTATCCCTGGCGGTGAAATGGATGCCGATGTCGAAGGCTATATCGAGTATGATAACGGCGGAATCTATCTGGCACGGCCGGCGATCCCGGCGATGTTGACGCTCGATCCGCGCGCCGTCAGGCTCGATTGCCTCGGCTATCTGATGCATCGGATCGACAGGCAGGGTCGGCCGGTGGAATAACGCGATGAGCGCGTCTGCACCTGAACACCCATCGGGCATTGCAGACCTCGCCGTCTGGGAGTGACGACATGCTGAAAGTGCCGCCGCCGACAGAGGCCGAACTGAAACGCTTGCAGGAGCTCCGGGAAAACCTGGCGATCTCCTTTGCGGAAGCAAGCGCCGATCGCAACGCCCCGCGAACGGTCGTCATCGTCCCCAGCCTCTCGCTCGATCAGGAAGTCCTGGCCCGCATTTCTGGCGTGCACCATTACGAAGAGCGCCAGCTTTGTACGCTTTTGCTTTTGCGCTTTCCCCGCACCCACGTCATCTATCTGACGAGCATGCCGATCGCAGACCCGATCGTCGATTACTATCTCCATCTGCTGCCGGGCATTCCCGCTCAACACGCCCGCCGTCGCCTGACGCTGATCTCCTGCAACGACGCCTCTCCAATGCCCTTGAGCGAGAAACTGCTGGTCCGCCCGCGCGTCCTGCAGCGCATTCGCGAAGCCATTCCTGATGCCTCGCGCGCTCACATGACGTGCTTCACGGTCACCGACCTGGAGCGGGCGCTGGGCCTGGCGCTCGATTTGCCGGTTTATGGCTGCGATCCCTCGCTCTACCACCTGGGGACCAAAAGCGGCTCGCGCAAAATCTTCCGCGAAGCCGGCCTCGAAATGCCACCCGGCATGGAAGATTTGGCAAATGCCGACGACATCGCCGAATCCCTTTTCGAACTCAAAGGCCAGAACCCGGATCTCGCCCGCGCGGTGGTAAAACTGAACGATGGGTTTTCCGGCGAGGGCAACGCGGTCTTCAGTTATGCCGGAGCCCCCGAAGGCAGTGCGCTGATGCCTTGGGTCAAGCAGCGTCTGCCGCATCTTGAGTTTGAATCCGGCGGGATGACTTGGGACCTTTATTCAGAGAAGTTCCTGGCGATGGGCGGCATCGTCGAGGAATTCATCCCCGGCGATGACAAGCGCTCGCCGTCTGCCCAATTGCGTATCGATCCGACCGGCTCCGTCGAGCCGATCTCGACACACGATCAGGTCTTAGGTGGAGACAACGCGCAGATCTTTCTCGGCTGCCGCTTTCCCGCTGACGAGGCCTATCGCCTTGAAATCCAGGACCAGGGCATGCGCGTTGCCGAAGCCCTGGCAAAACGCGGCGCGCTGGGGCGTTTCAGCGTAGACTTCCTGTCGCTGCCCAATCCGGACGGAAGCTGGCGGCACGTGGCCATCGAAATCAACCTGCGCAAGGGCGGCACGACGCACCCGTTCATGATGCTGCAGTCGCTGACCGATGGCACCTACTGCCGCGACACCGGCAACTTTCTCATTCCTGGTGGCCGGCCACGCTATTACTACGCCTCCGACAACCTGGAATCCGATCTTTACCGCGGCCTGCTGCCATTCGATCTGATCGACATCGCCGCCATGAACCGCCTGCACTTCCACGGCACCAACCAGGAAGGTGTCGTCTTCCATTTGATGGGCGCGCTGTCTGAATTCGGCAAGTTGGGCGTCGTCAGCATCGGCGCATCGTACGACCGTGCCGAAGCCTATTACCGCGAGACGGTCGATATCCTAAACAAGGAAGGCCGCGCCTGGCTGACGTGAGCGAGGGCCAACCGAGCACATCACACGGACAGCCACAAAGCGGTCGCTTCACTTCACCATTTGCCCATTGCACTAGGCTGGGGTCAGGACGCCAACAACCGCACCCGTCATCAACGTCGCCAGCGTTCCCGAGATGATGGTGCGAAGGCCAAGTTCAGATAATTCGGCGCGCCGTTCCGGGACCATCGTCATCAAGCCGCCGAGCATTATCGCCAGCGATCCGAAATTGGCAAACCCGCACAGCGCATAAGCCATGATGAGACGCGAGCGATTATCGAGAGCTTCTGGCGGAAGCTTGGCCAATTCAGCAAAGGCAAGGAATTCGTTGAGAACGGTCTTGATGCCGAGAAGCCCACCGGCAGCCTGCGCCTGTTCCCAAGGAATGCCGATGACCCACGTCAACGGTGCGAATGCCAAACCTAAGACCCGAGACAACGTGATCGGCGCGCCTTGTACGTCAGGCAGCAGCTCCAGGATCTGATCAACCAGACTGACAAGCGCGATGAAGACGATCAGCATCGCAATGATGTTCAAGAATAGCGTCAGCCCATTGGCCGTGCCGCGTGCGATCGCATCCATTGTCGAATGGGCGGGATCGGCTTCAACTCGGGCTGCGTCCTGCCCGCTCGTTGCCTCATCCTCGTCGCCCGGCGGGACCATGATCAGCGCGATCATAATGGCCGCAGGCGCGGAGATGACCGACGCAACGACAAGATGGCCGACGGCGCCATCAAGGCTGGTGCCGATCAGTCCGGCATAGAGAACGAGAACCGTCCCCGCAATTGTCGCCATCCCCGCCGTCATCACGATGAAAAGCTCCGAACGCGTCAGTCGCGCCAGATAAGGCCTGACCAGCAGCGGTGCCTCGACCATGCCGACAAAGATGTTGGCCGCCGTCGAAACGCCGACCGCCCCGCCGATCCCGAACGTCCGCCGCAACACCGCCGAGAACGCCGCGACGACGACCTGCAAGACGCCCCAGTGGAACAGAACAGCCGACAGCGCGCTCATAATCAGAACGATTGGGAGCGCCTGGAACGCCAGCACGAACGACGAGCCCGTACCGGTTGTCTGGAAGGGAACTTCGCCGCCGCCCAGATAACCGAAAACGACGCTGGTGCCCGCTTTGGTTGCCGTGTTGAGAACAAGAAACACGTCATTGAGCCAGACGAACAAGAACCGCGTCGCCGGCACCTTCAGCAGCAAAACAGCAAGCAGCATCTGTAACGCGATACCGCCGACAATGATGCGCCAGGAGAAAGCCCGCCGTCGGTTCTCGCTAAGGGCGAGCGCCAGAAGTGGCAACGCCAAAAGTCCGATCAGGCTTTGCAGTGAAAGCATCATTGTGCAGGCTCCCCCGTCGGTCGGTCTGCGGTTGTCACGAAGCCACGCAGACCGAAATTCCCCGAACGAATAGGAAGCTTAAATCGGCGAACGGCGCAAGGGTTGAGCTTCCCCGTAGATCAACGAGCGCCACAGCCATTCAAGCGGCCCCATGCGGAAGCGCTTCATCCACAGATTGCTGGCGATGATCTGAAAGGCGACGACGCCAAGATAAACCCAGGTCAGCTCATTGCGCTCAAGCTCGCCGAAATAGCCAAGGCCGAAGCCGTAGAAGATAAACGCCGAGATCACCGATTGGCCGATGTAGTTCGTCAACGCCATCCGGCCCACTGGAGCCAGGTATTTCAGCCCCCAGTTGATCGCGCCGGCTTTGACGAGCAACCCGAAAGTCCCGATATGGCCAATCGTCATCGCGATACGCCCGATTTCGTAAGGCATGAAGAGGTTGGGATCGCGCGCATCCGTGTTGAAGTCGGCGATCCACAACTCGTAACCTTCCATCCCCCTCAGCAGGCCACCGAACGCGTATCCCGCCAGCATCATGATCAAATAGATGCTCATCGGCCGTTTGACCGTCAGGACGCCAAGCTTCATCAACGCCATGCCGATCAGCATCATCCCGCCGATATCGAAGAAATGATCCGAGTAGATCTTGGTCGACTGCTGCTCTGCCACGACCGGCACTTGGGAAGTGAAAATGTCCCAATAGGTGCCCTGATAGGTCGGCACATCCTCCTCGAGTTCGGCCAGAGTTTCTTTGCGCGTTTGCCGCTGGTACTCAGCCAAGTCCTGCCCGGTGAGAGAGCGCACGTCGGTGTTGCCGATGACGGAGGCGTAGTTCTGCGAGACTGAATTGACATCGGATATGACAAACAGGATGAGCCCGAGAATGATGAGCGTCCGCCCGCTGACGTTACGTAGCGGGAACAGGAACATGCCCAACAAGCCGTAGGCGTAGAGCAGCTCCCACATAGAAAGCAGAAAATAAGCGTGGATCAAGCCGAACAAGATCAGCAGGAGGCAGCGCCGATAGTAGCGATCGACGACCTTGATCCCATCCTTGGATGATAGCTTCGCTTCGTTCAGGAAGATCAGGGTGCTGGCCCCGAATAGCATCGAGAACAGGCCGCGCATCGAGCCTTCGACAAACAGGTCGCTGAATGCCCAGGACCAGATGTTCGCCGATTTCGCATCTCCCATCAGGTGCGGCAGCGAATAGGCCCCATGGGGCAGCGCGAAAATGACGATGTTGATCCAGTAGATACCGAGCAGCGCAATTCCGCGCAGGACATCGATTTCAGTTATCCGAAGATCGGGAGCCGCATGCGTGTGCGGCTGCAGACTGGTCATTCCCTTCGAAGGCCTCAGGCTCGCGAAAAGGCGAAGGTTGGCGCCCGAATAGGGTTTAAACCTGCCAGACAGCGCGGTGAGAGCCCTGCACCGCGCGAATCGTGCCGGACGACCAGCCGCCGACAATTGCCGGGTTCAATATTCCAAAAATCAGGCTTGTCAATGCGCGATCTGATCACTTCAACTATCTGTAAGGTTCTTGGGCGACCCGAGGCCTCGTCAACGCGTCACTGGTCACAGCACACGGTCACGGTGACGACGAAACCGTCGCAGTAAATTCATTGACTGGAATCGGCCCAACCCACACACCATCTGGAAGTGCCAAGCTTTTTTGCTGGGCCTGCCCGTAGGGAACAGTAAGGTTCCCCAACAACCAATCCAATCAGGAGGAAATCGCCGTGCACATCACAATGGACGACGCCCAGAAAGTCATCGCAGCTGCCAAGAAGGCCGCCGTGAAAACCAAAACGCAGATGTGTATCGCTGTCGTCGATACCGGCGGCTGCCTCAAAGCCTTCCTGCGCATGGATGATGCCTGGACCGGATCCATCGATATCGCCATCAAGAAAGCCAAGACGGCCGTGTTCTTCGGCATGCCAACCGATGAGATCGGAAAGCTCTCCCAGCCGGGCGGCCCGCTCTACGGTATCGAACATTCCAACGACGGACTGATCACTTTCCCTGGCGGATTGCCGGTCGTCGACGATGAAGGCGTTCTGATTGGCGGCATCGGAGTCAGCGGCTCGTCGGTTGAAAACGACAGGATCGTCGCCGAAGCCGGTCTCAAAGTGGCTGGCGTATGCGACCTGCCGGCCCACCCCTGGCGGACCTAACGCCATACTGACGGCCGCCTCGGCGCACCTTTTTGCGTCGAGGCGGCTGCAAAGTCCGTAATTACCAATTAGCTTTTGTTGAGTTTCTCCAGGCGTGCCGACAACTGCTCCCAGGCAGCCTCGCGCTCCGCGTCACTGAAGCGTAGCCAGTTGCTGATTTCGTGGACCGTCCGACCGCATCCCACGCACATCCCGGCCTTTTCATCCAGATTGCAAATGTTGACGCAAGGACTAAGCGGCCGGCGCTTTTGCGGTTTTCGCAGCGTATCTGCCAAGTTCAGTTGTCTCCAAGTGAGAGGGATTAGATCGGTCTGGTCTTTCACGATGCCAATTCAGCCGACCGGCATGACCGGCAGATCCGTGGCGCCAGGAGTAACGCCGCTCATCGTAAGAAGCGCGTGCACCTGCCCGCGATGATGAGTCTGGTGGTTGAACATATGCACCACGCATAGACCACGCTCCGAGCGGACTTCCTTGTCCATCGAAACGGAGTAGAAAACAAACTCTCCGCTCAGGTCGGCATCATTGACGAGCGACGCCCACTCCTCGATCTCCCGGTCCATCTTTGTGCGCTCTGCCTTCAGCGTTTCCCAATCACCGATCATCTCGGGCGATTGCGCAATCGTCCCGAAGTTGATCGGTTGGCCGCGAAACCGCGCCAACCAGACCCTGTCTGCCCAGAGAAGATGTGAAAGGGTGCCGTGGATCGATTTGAAAAACGCCCCCCGATCAGCCTTGCGGTCGTCATCGCTAAGGTTATCAGCCGCCGAATAAAGGTTCTCATTCTGCCAACGGTTATAGCGAGACATCATCTGAACCCAGCTCGGATCAATCATTTCTGTTTTCCTTTGTTAGCCTCGCACGCCCGTTCGACGATTGCGCTTGCCGTTTCTCCAGCCGCCTCTGCGTAGGCCGGATCACGGTGCATGAGCATCGCTGAAAATGCGCCCTCCATAAGAAGCGCGACACTTCGCGCCAGCCCCTCCGGCTCAATCGCGCCAGCATCCGCATAACAACGTGCGAGCCACGCTTCGAAGCGTTTCTTATGTGCCGCTCCGACGACGACCGCCGGATGCCCGGGCATATTGGCAAGTTCGGCGGCCGTCCGCAGGAAGCCGCAACCCTTCCATTTTGGGTGCCGGGCATTCTTGGCTAATTTCTGAAAGATCGCGGCTGTCTTATCGGAAGCTGATCCGTCGGTCTGATCGTACCATTGAGCAAAGAGCTTCAGGTTCGGCTGGTCGCGCGATTCCAAATAAGCCGCCACCAGGTCATCTTTGCTTTCGAAATGGTAGTAAAGCGTCTTCTTCGTGATGCCGGCTTTAGCCGCAATCGCATCGACGCTGACCGCGCGGATACCCTCGGCATAAAAGAGTTTGTTTGCGGCATTAAGAATACGATCACGCGTCGGCGACGAAGCCATCAATGAGCCTCACAATGAAGAACCAAGTCTCAAGAAGGTATACTCACTAGTGAGTGTCAAGAGCAACGCCTCCCCGCTAATCTTTTGGCATAGCGAAACGTTTGGGAGCCTTTGTTATGCAAACCGTAATTCAAGAAACGCGCGGTCAAATCGCAGTTCTGACCATCAACCGTCCCGAAAAACTCAATGCCTTGAACTATGCCACCGTTGATGCCTTGTGCGCCGCGCTCGACGCCATCGAAGACGATGCAAAGATCCGCGCCGTCATTATCACCGGGGCGGGTGATCGTGCCTTTTCCGCAGGCGGTGACATTCCCGAGTTTTTCCGCTCAGTCCAACAAGGCCCCGACACCGCCATGAAGGAGTTTGTCCGGCGCGGCCAGGCCATGACAGCCAGGATGGAAGCCTTTTCCAAACCGATCATCGCAGCCGTCAACGGTATCGCTTTTGGCGGCGGTTGCGAAATCACCGAGGCAGTCCATTTGGCGGTTGCCTCAGACAAAGCGGTCTTCGCCAAGCCGGAAACCAATATCGGCATACCCCCGACATTCGGCGGCACGCAGCGTCTGCCGCGCCTTGCCGGCAGAAAGCGCGCACTGCAGCTCCTGTTGACTGGGGATCGATTTTCGCCGCAGGAGGCGCTGGCGATGGGGCTAGTCAACAAGGTCGTGCCGCACGAAGACCTGATTTCCGAGGCGCTCGCCCTTGCAGGACGCATCCTGCGCCACTCGCCCCTTGCGACCGCCCGAATAATAGCGGCTGTCACCCGCGGACTGAACGCCTCGATCAGCGAAGGCCTGCAAATCGAGGCCGAACAGTTCGCCAGAATGGCGGCAACTTCGGACGTCCACGAAGGCCTGCAAGCCTGGATCGAGCGCCGCCAACCCACCTATTCAGGCCGCTGAAACAGGCCGATGATCCAACCCGGCGATCCAAAGACATTCGCAAGACTGTTTAGGACGCCTTATTCGGTCGGTACAATCCGAAGCGAATCATCTGACGGCGCCCGCCAAGATCGGGCGTCGTCGCCTCGCATTTACTATCGCTACAAACGGGTCCGGTCCGCCGACATGAAACTACTCCACACAGGCGATCTGCATCTCGGCCGTCAGTTCGAAGGCCGGTCGCTCGAAGACGATCATGCCGCCGTGCTCGATCAAATCTTGCGCGCGCTCAAGGAGCATGCCGCCGATGTGCTGGTCGTCGCCGGTGACGTCTTCGACCGTACAGCCCCGCCCGAGAGCGCCGTTCGTCAGTTCAACGAGTTCATCACCCGCGTGACGAGCCAAACCGATGCGGCCATTGTCTTGATCGCCGGCAACCATGATTCCGGCGATCGCATCGGCGCCATGGCGATGTTGTCCGACCGCCGCCGCGCACTGGTCCGCGGGCCGCTGATGGCTGAAGAGCATCCGCTCATCCTGGAGGATGCGCACGGACCGGTTGCGATTTCCGCCCTGCCCTTTGCGTACGAATTCGCCGCGCGCGAATGCTTTGAAAACCCGGACATCAAATCCCCCGAAGATGTCATGCGAGCGCAGGTGGCCGCCGCCCGCCCCCATGTGCCAGAGAAAGCCCGCTGGATCGTCGTCGCCCATGCGTTCGTCACGGGTGCAGCGACAAGCGATGGCGAGCGCTCATTGAGCCGCGCCGTCGGCGGCATCGAAACGGTCCCTTCTGATGTGTTCGATGGATCACATTACGTAGCGCTGGGCCACCTGCACCGGCCTCAGTCAATCGGGTCTGAACGCATCCGCTATTCCGGGTCGCCGCTGGCTTTCGGTTTCGACGAGGAAGGCAACCAAAAATCGATGGCGCTTGTCGACATTGGCGCGGATGGCACCGTCACGACCCAATTGCTGCCCTTCGAGCCATTGCGCGGCGTACGCACGTTGCAAGGCATGCTTGACGATCTGATCCGTGATGCGAAAGGCAATGCGTCTGACGATTTCGTCAAGATCGTTCTCACCGATCCCGAGCGGCGCGTCGAACCCATGAAGCGCATTCGCGAGTTTTATCCCAACGCCTGCACGCTTTATTATGAGCGCGACGCGATGGCCCCGGAAATGAAAGCGATGACGCCAGGCAGCGCTCGCGCCTCGCGCCCCGAAGATGTCGTCGCCGCGTTTCTCGACTTCACCCGCGGCAGCCCGCCAACCGAGCGCGAAGCCGAGATCATCTCCAGCAAGCTGGCCAAAAGGTCCGGGGAGGATGCTGCCACATGAGACCGCTTCGCTTGAGCTTGCAGGCGTTCGGTCCTTACGCCGGACGTCACCAAATCGATTTCCGCGCCGCCATCGACAGCGGACTGTTTGGCATTTACGGGCCGACGGGTTCAGGCAAATCGTCAATCTTCAGCGCCATGACGTTCGCGCTCTTTGGCGAACCAGCAAAATCCGAACAGCACGCAACGACCGTCCGCTCCGACCACTCGGACGCTGGCGTGATGACCGAAGTCGAACTCGTCTTCGAGATCGGCGGCAAACAGTACCGCATCGTCCGGCGGCCCGAGCAGATGCGCCCTGCACAGCGCGGCGGTGGCGAAACCAAAGAGGCTCACAAAGCCTGGCTCTTCGAGACAACCGGCATGTCTCTCGACGATATCGGTGAAGAAAACCCTGGCAAAATTCTCGCAGAGGGTAAGGTTCAAGCGGTCAAAGACGAAGTTGAGAAAATCCTCGGATATGGCGCCGCGCAGTTCCGTCAGATCGTTCTGCTGCCGCAGGGAAAGTTCGAAACCTTCCTGACGGCCAAGACCGAAGATCGCCTCGCAATCCTGCGCGATCTGTTCGATGTCTCGCTTTACAAAGGCCTCGCCGAAAGCATCAAGCAGGAAGCAAGAGCCGCAGAAGATAAGATCAAAACCGAGCGTGCCGTCTGTCAGGGCCGCCTGGAGCACGAAGGCTTCGAAACCGGCGAGGCGCTGCAGGATGGCATCACGCTGGCGGAAACAGCGAACGTCGAACTGCAAGAGGCCATGTCGCTCGCAAAGGCAAGCTTTGAGGCCGCGACAAAAAAATTCCAAGATGCGGCGATGACCGACAAGGCCTACAAGGAACACTTGGAAGCAACAGCCGAAGTCGAACGGATCGCCGCCCAAAGCGAGGCGATCGCGGGGCTTGAGCGACGCCTAAAATCCGCCCGCGTGGCCCAGTCGCTCAGTGATGTCGATGCAGCCGTCGTCACCGCCCGCGCTCAGGAAAAAGAGACGGCCGACCGCGCGAAGGTAGCCCAACAAGCACGCGTCGAAAGCGCCGAAGTCGCCAAGCAAGCCGCCGACACTCTCAAGCAGCATCAGGAAAAACAGCCGCAGATCGAGGATTGGAGCGAGCACCTGCGCGAACTGCGCGGGCACGTCAAAGCGCTGCAGGACTCGGAAGCTTCAAAGGTCACGCTCACGACAGCCCAAGCGGCCGCCACAGCCGCAAGAGAGGCAAGCGCCAAGGCGAAAGCGTTTCATGAAAACCTTCAGGCCGAGCGCACGAAGCTCGCTCAGGCGCTGGAGACCGCCCAAGAGGCTGAGGCGACGCGCGCCAAATATGATAGGGACACCGCCGTCCTGCGCGAAGCATTGACCACCGCCAAAGCCTACGAAAACATTGCCACCCGCCTCACCGCGGCCCGAGAAGATGCCGTCGTCAAAAAGCAGAAATGCAAAGAAGCCGAGGCGGCTCTGGCACGAACGGAGACAACTTTCCGCGCACTCGAAAACGAGCTGATGCGCAACCACGCCCAGCAATTGGCAGGCAGGCTCGTGGACGGCGAGGCATGCCCGGTGTGCGGATCGTTGGAACACCCGCAGCCTGCCAAAGGCACGCCCGAAGGCAAAGCGCTTGAAGCTTCGGTCGATAAGGCTCGGACGGAATTCGAAGCGGCCAGCAAGGCCGACAACGACGCCCGTCGGGATCTGGAGATCGCCATCACGCGCGGCCAGGAACTGAGAGCCGAATTCGATCAACTTGAGAAGCCGGCTCGCGCATCGGCCGAAATCGCAGCCGAAAACGAGACGCTGGCGCGCGCGCTAAAAGACCTCGGTCCCGCGCGAGACCTTGCCGCGATGGCAACAGCCCTAAAGGAACACGATCAAAAAATCGCCGCCGCACTGGCTCAGGCCGAAGAGACACGCAACGTCGCCAGCCAACGCGAGACCGACCTCGCGCTCGCACGCCAGCAACTCGACAGCGCACTGAGGTCGGTTCCAGAAGATATGCGCGACGCCGGCAAGCTCGCCGCAGCCACGCAGTCGCTCGAAAAAGACATCGCGACGTCACGGCAAGCCTTCGAGACGGCGCAGGCTGAAGAACGCAAGGCCAGCGAAGCACTCGCCACCGCGCGCGCCAACGAAGCCCATGCCCTAAGCAATCACGAACAGGCGATCGCGCGTCTGAAGAGCTCTGAGGAAGCATTCGCAAACCGGCTTGCCGAACACGGATTGAGCGCCGCCTCCTTTGCCGGTCACAAGGCCGACATCGCCAACATCGAGAACTTCGAAAGCGATCTCAAAGCTCACGGCGAAGCCAAAGCTGTCGCCGCAGAGCGACTGCGCAAAGCCACGGATGCCATCAAGGACACCGACCGGCCTGATATCGTTGCGCTCGAAGTCGCCAAGAAGAACGCCGAAGACGCGTTGGAAGAAGCCACCAAAAAGTCGAGCGATGCGGCAGCACGCCTGCGTCAGCTCAAATCGCTGAAGGAGAGCATCGCCGCCGAACTCAAGCGCCTCGACGCTCTGGAAGCCAAAACCGGCCCGCTGCGTGAACTTGCCGAAGCCTTCAGTGGCCGCCTCGGGCCCAAGGTCGATCTGGAGACGTTCGCCGTCGCCACGATGTTCGACCGCGTCCTCGAAGCCGCCAATATGCGCTTGGGGCCTATGACCCAGGGCCGCTATCGGCTGGCGCGTGAAAACGACGGGCGCGGCGGCGGCCGTCGCGGTCTTGGCATCTGCGTCGAGGACGCCCACACAGGCCGCCAGCGCGCAACCGCAACGCTATCGGGCGGCGAAACGTTTATCGCAGCACTCGCCCTGGCGCTGGGCCTCTCGGAGGTGGTCGAGAACGAGCGCGGCAGCATCCGCCTCGATACGATCTTCATCGATGAAGGCTTCGGCAGTCTCGACTCTGAAAACGATGCCGGCACCCTGGAGCAGGTCCTGCAGACTCTACAGAACCTCGTCGGCCGCAACCGCGCCGTCGGACTGATCTCGCACGTCCCGCTCGTACAGCAGGCGATCCCGAACGGTTTCTGGATCACCAAGACGCCCAGCGGCAGCCACATCGAAGAACGCGTGTAGCGAGCGCAGATTCGCCAAAAACGCGCCGTCGACGGTACAATATGTCCACCTCACGCGGTCGCGCCTGGGAAAAAAGCCCATAAAGGCTTTGCCGAAAACGCCCGAAATAACTGAACTTACTGTTCTTGCTGCCGTCCTCTTAGTGATCGGCTAAGTTCATATATATAAGGAACTTGAATTGTCGGCCGAACGCTTCCAGCGCGCCGGCGCAGTTGGTAAACGCAAGGCATGTCACTTCGCTCTACACTCGTCGCTTCGATTATCGCGGTGGCGCTGATCACGCTGCTGTTTGGCGGCGCGATCAGCTATTGGCACGCGCTTTCGAAAGTCGACGAGGAAATGGAAGCCGCGATCGACGTCGGCGCCCGCATCTCGATCAACGCCGTCGATGACGCTGAAGAATCCTCCGATCCAAGCCGTCGCCTGCACCTTCTGGTCGCCGACTTCAACGGCAATCGGCACTTGCGCGCAAGGTGGCTGGATACTGCCGGCCGCGTCATTTCGGAATCGACACCGGCCGCGTCGCCCGGCACCGTTCCGAGCTGGTTTGAAGCTGTCATCCGTCAGCCCGAACGAACCGTCAAAGTCGATTTGCCGCCGATCTTTTCGGGCCTGGGCAGTTTCGTGCTGGAAACGGATTCGCACAATGAGATTGCCGAAGTCTGGCACGATACGTGGAATACGTTGCAGATCCTGGGGCTGTTGTGCGTGCTTGTTTTAGGGTGCGTTTACTGGCTCGTTGGGCGTGCGCTGCGTCCGCTGGACAAACTGGCAGCATCCTTTGCCGACGTTTCCAAATCCAAAACCGCACCCAAGATCCCCGAGACCGGACCCGCAGAACTTGTCCAGGTTTATCGTGGCTTCAATGTCATGGCCGAGAACTTGGCCAAGATGGAAGACAAGAACCGCCGGCTCAACGACCAGCTCACGACCGTCCAGGAAGAAGAGCGCGCGGACCTCGCACGCGATCTGCACGACGAGATCGGACCCTTCCTGTTTTCTGTCGATGTCGACGCCTCAACAATCGGCCGCTTCGTCGAGAACGAAAAGTACGATGAAATCATGCCGCGCCTCGCAACGATGCGCGAAGCGATCGGCCACATGCAGCGCCACGTGAAGGAATTGCTTGGCCGATTGCGTTCGAAAGGCCTTGTGGACGTTGGCCTCATCGATGCCATCGACAACCTGACGAGCTTCTGGCGCATCCGCTATCCCTCAGTGGAATTCGATGTCGATGTGGTGAATTGTTCCTACGGCGAAGTGGTCGACCAGACCGTTTTCCGCATTGTCCAGGAATCGCTGAGCAACGCCATGCGCCACGGCAAGCCATCCCGCGTCGAGATTACCGTCTCCCGCGAAGAGGGCGGCATCGCCATTCTGGTGCGCGATAACGGATCCGGGTTTCAAAAGCAGGAAAGCGCATCAGGCTTTGGCATTGCGGGCATGCGCGAGCGCGTCGCGGCCTTCGACGGCAGCTTGAACGTCACAGCACGCGAAGACGGCGATGGAGTCGAGGTCTCAGCCTGGCTGCCGGTCGGCGAACCCATGAGCGAAACAACCGAACAATTAACTGGAGGCCCAACGAGGACAATAGTTCATGAAGAGGCTTAAAATTCTCCTGGTCGATGACCACTCCGTCGTACGTGCAGGCGTTCGCAGATTGCTGGAAGCGATCGACGGCACACAGATCCTCGAAGCCGAAACCGGTCACGAAACGCTGGCACAATTCCGCAATGAGCAGCCCGACCTTGTTCTGCTTGATCTCAACATGCAGGGCGTTGGCGGGCTGGAACTCTTGCGTCGGTTGTTGCTCGAAGACAAGAAGGCCCGTGTCATCGTCTTCACCATGCATTCCGAGCCGATCTACGCGGCGCGCGCCTTGAAGCTCGGGGCCAAGGGTTACGTCACCAAAAGCGCGAGCGCTGACGAACTGGTCGCGGCCGTCCGCAAGGTCTCCGATGGCGGCCACTATATCGAAGCGGAACTGGCCGAAAAGCTTGCCATCGGACGCTTCGACGGCGAGGACCCGCTGCATCAGCTCACCACCCGCGAGGTCGAAATTCTGCGCCTGCTGGGAGACGGAAAGAGCCTGACCGCAATCGCCGAAACCCTCGGCGTCTCATACAAGACGGTCGCAAACACCTGCAGCCTGATCAAGAACAAGCTCGGTCTCCAGCGCACCGCTGACCTCATTAAGGTCTCGTTGGAGCACCTCCATAGCTGAAGCGGCACCGACCGACATTGCGATCGCAAATATGAAAAGGGCCGGTATATTTACCGGCCCTTGTTTCTTCGTCGCCAGGATCGAAGCCCTATTTGACCCAGACCTCAACCCGGCGATTGAAGTGCCGGTTCTCGGTTTTGTCGTTGCAGGCGACAGGCGCGAGCTCACCGTAGGCCTTGACGACAGAGCCGCTGTGTCCGGCCTTTCTAAGAGCGGCGGCAACGGCCTGAGCGCGTAGCTGCGACAGGCGCAGGTTTGGCGCATAAGACCCAACCGAGTCCGCAAAGCCGATCAGCATCACCTGTTTGTCCTTGTAGTCCGGCGTCTTGAGCAGGCGGGCAAGGCGGTCGATATCCTGGAGCGCTTTGTTGTCGAGGGTGAAGGACGCCGTTTCAAAGCGTAGCGTCGAGGTCACGCGCTCAGCCTGGACGATGTCCTTGATGAAATTGCGCATGGCGTTGATGTCGAAATCCTTGTCTTCGGCATTCAGCGCATAGGCGATCCGCGCTTTTTGTTCATTGAACGCCAGCACGTCGGGTGTCTGGTCGACAAAATCCGCCCCGGCCACAACCTCCTGCGCTTCATCGGACAAAGCGTAATCGAGGATCTGCCGTGCCAGCGGAGATTTTGGCTGCCCCGGAGTGTAAAGATAAAGGCGTCGTGTCAGCGGGTATTCTTCGGTCTTCATGCTGAACTTGGTTGGCCGGGAGATCAGCCCGCACGCCGACCGGATGTTCAGCGGCTTCGCGTTGCGCTGATAGGCGATGCCGACAAAACCGATGCCTTGCGGGTCGATCGCCACCCAGTCTGACTGCTGCGCGTGGTTCTCCGTCCGTTTGACGTTGTTGCCCAGTTTCAGATTGTTGGGCTTCAAGACCAGATTGTTGAAAGTCTCGAACGTCCCCGATTCCCCACTAGGTGCGTAAACGTTGATGGGGCCGCCGGGCAGACCAAGCTGTGACCAGTCCGTCAACTCACCGGCAAAGATCTTCGCCGCATTCTCCAGCGTGATCGAAACGGCGGGGTTGTCGGGGCTCACGATGACGATAATGCCGTCGAGCCCCAGGACATGTTCGTGGTCGGCCTGCCGCATATTGCCAAGACCGGCTGCCTGCAGTTGCGCTGCTTCCTGGTCCTTGATCCTGCGCGATGCCATCCCGACTTCGGTCCGCCCCACAGCAAGTTCTTTGAACGAGGTGGAGGAGCCGTAGCGAAGCAGCTGCACCGACGCGATCTGGTCGCCGCGCTTATTCAGGAGCTGAAACGTGAGGTCGAGTGGGTCGGCGCCAACGACGCGCGTGGCTTCAAGTCCGTGCAGTTCGGCGAACTTCTCGATAATCGCCGGCATCAGCGCATTGCCGATCGTATTCGAGCCGGCAATGATGATGTCGCCCGAGATCGGCCCGCCGGCCAGCGCCTTGCGCCCGCCCGCGCTGACAGGACCGGTTGGACAATTATCGCTGACGCAGTCAAACCGGCTGCCATCGACCGTCATTTTGCCGAACACCGGCGAGTTAAGGACGTATTTCTCACCGTCGTACGCTTCAAGGTCGCCGGTCATCTCGAACCCGCCCCCCTTGAGCTGTAAGCGAATTTCCTGCGCGACGGCCCCTTGATGCCCCGAAACGGCCAACAACACTGCCAGCAATCCAGCTTTCAAGTATTTCATGCAGCCTGACATAATACTCCTACTCCTTTGGACGCTTGCCATGTCCATCGTTTCGACCCCCAAAACTCACCTGACCCGCATGTCCCGAATGCCGTAGCGCAGGTAACGAGACTTGCCGCCAAGGTCCGCGTCGCACGCCAGCGGCGCGATCAAAATCTTTTCCCGCTTGACTGTCTTCCCCTTTGACAATCGCACGATATCAAAATGCATGCGCGCGTTTGCACCATTTCCGCAAGTATCGGGGCGTTTTTCTTTGGCGCGCGTTTCATAATCTACAAATAATGAGACGATGCCGGAATGTTGTTTGGGCTCGTGGACGAACGTGTAGACGTCGGCTTTGTCTCCGTCATCGGTTCCATCCGACGATGAACTGATAAAGCCGTGGCCTTTTTTGGTTCCGGCAACCGCCTCTCGCGCCTGGGTGAGCGAGGCTGGCATACCTGGCCACACGTGACCGGGCGAGCCAGGTTTCGCCAGGTATTCCAAAGCGTGCAGATCAAGATTGATATCGGGCCGCCAGACAAGCGCCACCTTCGATAAGCCCCTGAGGTCGACGTCCGGAGCAGGAACCGATGTCTTGGGCCCTCCCGGGATGGAAACGGCGATCGGCTCCTGGGCGCCAAGAAAAAGATCAAGCGTGTATACCCCGTCCCCGTCGCCATTGAGCTTGCCGCCAAAAGCATAGCGCCCGTATTCGACGCTGAAAGCCTCGTTCGCATGGCAGGGTGCAGAGATGCTGAGCCGCGCCAGGCCGGCTGGATCGACCTCTGTGCCAACTTTGACATCGTCACCGGATTGGCAGCTTCCCGATGCGGTGGCCTGCGCAGTTTTTACGGGAACAGGCTTGCGCGTCGAACTCCCGTCCAGACTTTTGGAATTTCGGCCGATGCCTTCGGCCAGCGAGTTTCTCCGAGCCGCAAGCCCGTTCGCGCGAACCCGAACTGCTTCCCGTGAATTATCACTATTTTGGGATAACGGTGCAGACCAGCTGAAGGACGGACGAGCACATGCGCCGTCGAACCATCCACTCGCGACCACAGCCACCAAAACAGCAAGGGGGGTTGCCCACATGGTTTCACTCCGAGAAACAAGACAGAGCTGCCTTCAGACGCAGGCAACCAGCTTGTTCTATAGCTCGTCTTTAATTCATTCTTGTTATTGCGGCATTAGCAGGAAGGCCCAGTTGGTATTCATGACGTCAAAGAACGAAGCAAGGTAAACGGCTCGCCGCAGGACCGCGAACCCGATGCCAAACCAGCTCCGCGCGATCCAATTCCGCTGCTCGTCTCACATGATGCGAAGACAGCCCCCACCTATGCAATTGCGCAGCCAAAGAGCATTGCGTCGTCAGAATTCCCGAAATGCCTCATCCCCGCTTTGACCTATGCCATGAACGTCCAGTGTCGTTGGCCAAGCCTTCAGCGGATATTCGTCGTTATTATCAATTCAAGGGAGTAGTCTCGCGTCCCATTCAAGGATCGGCCGGCTCATTATTGAGGCGAGGCTTGGCGTGGGAACGGCAACCACTCGCCCCATCGGAACGCGTTAAGCGCGTGAGATCAAGCGGTGCGACTGCACCGCCGGGCGAAGAGCCCGCCCCATCGGAGCTCGTTAAGCGCGTAAGATCAAAAATGGTGCTGCCGGAGAGATTTGAACTCTCGGCCTCTCCCTTACCAAGGGAGTGCTCTACCCCTGAGCTACGGCAGCGATGCTTCTTGTCGGTTTCAGGCCTGAAAGGCCCCGTGGCGCGGCCCTCTTGCGAGGCAAATCCGTGCGCCAACCACCGAAAAAGCAGGAAACTGGGCACAAGCCCGCGCTGCGAGGAACGGTGATTCCTCGAAACGAGGTGCTGATCTAGCGCAACTCTCCCCCATTGCGCAATGGGAAATCCTCGGCTCTCCCCTCGCATTTTGGCCAATCGTGCGATAGAAGCCGTTGCTCAATGATTGAACAAGGCAATACGAGCGATCATGGCAGATGGTGCGGCGCCGCCTGACGGCGCGGAAGCAGAAACCAAATCAAGGCCCCAGGCCCCGGCTGGCAGGCCCGGCGATCTCAGCTATGAAATCGCCCGCCGGCGCACGTTCGCGATCATCTCGCACCCTGACGCCGGTAAAACGACCCTGACGGAAAAACTGCTGCTATTCGGCGGTGCGATCCAGCTGGCAGGCCAGGTCAAAGCTAAAAAGGACCGCCGTTCGACCAGATCCGACTGGATGGCGATCGAGAAATCGCGCGGCATTTCGGTCGTCACCTCGGTGATGACATTCGAATATGGCGGCACCGTCTTTAATCTGCTCGACACCCCCGGCCACGAAGACTTCTCCGACCATACCTATCGCACGCTGACCGCCGTCGACTCCGCCATCATGGTCATCGACGCCGCTCGCGGTATCGAGGCGCGCACGCTCAAGCTGTTTGAGATCTGCCGCCTTCGCGACATCCCGATCATCACCTTCGTCAACAAGATGGATCGTGAGGCACAAGAGCCGCTCGACCTGCTGCATGAGGTCGAACAGACCCTCGCGCTCGACACCGCTCCGATGGTTTGGCCGATCGGTTCCGGCGCGCAGTTCCGCGGCACCTACGACATGGCCGCCAAGCGCATCCGCCGCGTCGATCAAAGCCCTGACGGCGAGCCGGTCGCCGGAGCAAACGATCCGATTTTCGATACGCTGCTTGAGGGCCGCGACCTGGAAACCTGGCGCGAGGAAATCGAACTCGTCGAAGAAGGCGCCAAGCAGTTCGATGTCGAGGCGTTCCGCCAGGGCACGTTGACGCCGGTCTTCTTCGGGAGCGCCTTGAAGAACTTCGGCGTCCGCGATCTTCTAGATGCGCTTGTCGCCCATGCGCCGCCACCGCGAGACCAGCAGGCCGCAACCCGAACCGTCGTTGCCGATGAAAAAAAAATGACCGGCATCGTCTTCAAGATCCAGGCGAACATGGACCCGCAGCACCGCGACCGCATTGCGTTCATGCGCGTCTGCTCGGGCAAGCTGACACGCGGTATGAAGGCGAGGGTCTCCAGGACCGGCAAGACGATGGCGCTGACGGCGCCGCAGTTCTTCTTCGCCCAGGACCGCTCGGTGGCCGATGAAGCCTTTGCCGGCGATGTCGTCGGCATCCCCAACCGCGGCCTGCTCCGCATAGGTGATGCCTTGACCGAAGGCGAAGACATCAGCTTCCTCGGCATCCCCAACTTCGCCCCGGAGATCCTTCGACGCGTTCGGTTGGAAGATGCGATCAAGGCCAAGAAGCTCAAAGACGCCTTGCAGGAAATGGCCGAAGAAGGCGTCGTGCAGCTCTTTGTTCCGATCGATGGCACCCAGCCGGTCATCGGTGTCATCGGCGCGCTGCAGCTCGACGTTCTGGTCGACCGCCTGACCCACGAGTATGGGCTCAACGCTGCTTACGATCCGGCCCCGTGCGACACGGTCAGATGGATCAGGTGCGACGACGAGAAAGCGCTGGAGACGTTCGTCAACCGCTATCGCAGCAACATCGCCAAAGACCTCGACGGCGATTACGTCTATCTCGCGCCATCGATCTACAACCTGTCGACGACGCGCGACCGGCACACCGAGATCGAGTTCATCGACATCAAGACGGTCAACCCAACCTGAAGGCTTCGCGATGTTGTTTGAAACGCCCGAGGCCTTCGAAAAGGCGCTGGCAACTCTGCCAGGGCCGAACGAAGTACATCGCCTGATGGCCGCGCGCCGACAGGATCGCTTGACGAAGCCGCCGGGATCGCTCGGACGCCTGGAAGAAATCGCCACTCATTTGGCCGGTTGGCATGTCGACGGGATTCCGCGGGCGAAGCGTGTGAAGGTCGTCGTCTTTGCCGGAAACCACGGCGTCACGGCGCAGGGCGTCTCGCCTTATCCGGCGTCCGTGACCCAGCAGATGGTCCAGAACTTCCAGTCCGGCGGGGCGGCCATCAACGCGATCTCAAGCACTCTCGGGCTGGAATTGCAGGTCGTTCCGCTCGAACTCGATAAGCCGACAAAAGATATCGCCATTGCCCCCGCGATGAGCGCCGCCGAAACGCTTGCTGCTTTGAATGCCGGCGCCGACGTCGTCGACGACGCAAGCGATATCCTCGTTCTCGGCGAAATGGGGATCGGCAACACAACCATTGCTGCTGCCTTGTGCGCGGCCTCGTTCGGCGGTGACGGCAAGGATTGGGCGGGCCCCGGTACCGGTCATGACGCAGAAGGCATCGCCCGCAAAGCCGCCGTGATCGACAAGGCCGTCGCCCGTGCAGGGCTGATCGATCGCGAAGATCAGCCGGCCGCATTTGAAATCGTGCGCCAGATCGGAGGCCGCGAGACGGCAGCCATCGCCGGTGCCATTCTCGCCGCGCGCCACCAGCGCTTGCCCGTCATTCTCGATGGCTACGTCGTCACAGCCAGCGTCGCGCCGATGTTTGCCAATAACCCGCAGATCATCGACCACTGCCTGGCCGGGCATGTCTCAGGCGAGCCGGCCCACGAGACGGCGTTGCAAAAGATGAAGATCGAACCGCTGCTTGTTTTGGGGATGCGGCTGGGCGAGGGAACTGGAGCAGCGCTTGCCGCCGCTCTTGTCCGCGCTGCCGTTGCCACCCACAACAAGATGGCCACCTTCGAACAAGCCTCCGTGGAGAACAGGCCGGATGCTGAATAGACCCGAACCCGAAGACGACACTTACGCACGCGCAGTTCCCCGCACGCCGCTGCGGCGGATGCTGGAAGATTTCCTGCTGGCGCTGACTTTGCTGACGCGCATCCCGGTGCCGCATTTCGATCTTCAAACCAAAGCCAATCATGGCTCGGCCTTTTGGGCGTACCCCATCGTCGGCGCGCTGGTTGGCGCAATTGGTGCAGCGGTTTTCGCGGCCGCAACCTACCTTGGACTTGGGGCTTCAGTCGCCGTTGTTGTCGCCATGGCTGCGATGGTGCTTGCAACAGGTGCGTTTCACGAAGACGGCTTTGCTGACTATTGCGATGGCATCGGCGGCGGACTGACCCGCGCCAAGAAGCTCACCATCATGCGCGACAGCCGGCTTGGCACATATGGAGCAGCGGGCTTGCTCTTCTGGTTTGCGTTGACGGCGTTGCTCTACGGAGAATTGGCAACGGCAACATGGCAACCGCAGGTGGGCGGCATGGCGGCGATATTCATTTGCCTCGGCGCGCTGCAAAGAGCCTTCATCGGCGTGCCGCTCATGATGCTCTCGCGTGCGCGCGACGATGGGCTCACCGCGAATACGCCGCCGACGAGCCTGCATCTCGTCGCGATCGCCTTTGTGATTGCCATCGTCCCGTGCTGGGTGGCGTTTGGCTGGAATGTCATGGTGGCGATGTTTGGGGCTGCACTGGCCGCGTCCCTCGCGATGACCGGGATCTCGGCGAAATATCTGGGCGGCCGCACCGGTGACGCACTCGGCGCGACGGCAACCGTCGCTAGCATCGCAGCCCTGATGGCTCTGGTGAGCATCGCCCACGCACAGGCTGTGTGATGGGCCAGGTCTGCTTGATCCTCGGAGGCGCGCGTTCCGGCAAGAGCCGCCGGGCATTGCAGCTCGCCGAGGAATGCGTCGCGAGCGCCCGCATCTTTATTGCCACCGCCGAAGCCCGCGACGATGAGATGTCTGCAAGGATTGCCGCTCACCAAAAAGAACGTGGGGCCGAGTGGCAGACGATCGAAGAGCCGATTGCGTTGGCGCAAGCAATCGGCACCATTTCGGAAAATTTCAGTAGCCGACAATCCGACGCTTCAGACAATCCTGCTGCTGAGCGCGGTCTCATCGTTGTCGATTGCCTGACGCTATGGCTCAGCAACCTCATGCATGCCGGCGTTGATATCGATCAAGCAACAGCCGACGTCATCGCCGCGATGAAAGCCTCTTCCAATGAATTCATCCTGATCTCCAACGAGGTCGGTCTGGGTCTCGTCCCCGAAACGCCATTGGGTCGCGATTTCCGCGATGCCCAAGGCCGCCTCAATCAGGCCATCGCCGCCGCCGCTGACGTTGTCGAATTCGTCGCCGCCGGATTGCCGCTGAGGCTGAAGCCCTGATGGTCGAAGATGCGCGCAAGCCGTCGCAGCCGGATGACGCCGACTGGCTCATCATGGTCCGCCACACGGCAGTCTCCGAAGACCTCAAAGGTGTCTGTTATGGCGCTAGCGATGTCACGTTGTCGGAGGTCGGCTTGCAGCACATTGACGATCTGGCATGCGAACTCGCCGCATCGCAGCCACGCACCATCGTGCATTCAGGTTTGACCCGCGCGCGCCTTCTTGCCGAAGCGGTTGCAGATCGGCTGGACTTGCCGCCGATAACGGACGCGCGTTTGGCCGAATTCAATTTCGGCGCTTGGGAAATGCGCACCTGGGACGACATCTATCATGATGGTTTCGACATCGCCCGCGTCGTCAACGAGCCGGCCACCTTTGCGCCTCCTGGTGGCGAAACCCTGCATGCGATGCGCGACCGCGTACGCGGCTGGTATGATGAACTAAGTTGCAGATCTGAAGGGCAGGTCTTGGCAATCAGCCATGGCGGCCCTATTTCAAGCCTGTATGGATCTCTCCAAGGTTTGCCCGAGATCGCCTGGCCGTCGCACGTCCCAGCCTTCGGCGGGAAAGTGCGCTTTGCTCGCCCCAAGGGCTAACCTTCAAACCCTCGTGACTACCTGCAGAACCGTCTTAATTCAAAATTGTCGACGTGCCATTCTTAGCGCAACGGTTCGAACCCTCCGGGCGTTGTAGATGAGATGTCGTCACTACCGCAGCCCGCAATACGGAGAATATTATGGCCAAATTCACCTTGAACGTGAACGGCAAGGCTCATGAGGTCGATGTCGACCCTGAGATGCCTCTGCTCTGGGCGTTGCGCGATGAACTCAATATGACCGGCACGAAGTTCGGTTGCGGAATCGCTCAGTGCGGCGCCTGTACGGTGCACATCGACGGCCAGGCGACGCGCTCGTGCGTGACACCTGTCGAGGCCGCCGCAGAAAGTGAGATCGTCACCATTGAATCGGTTGCCGGTGCCGAAGCCAAAGCCATCCAGGATGCCTGGATCAAGCACGACGTCCCCCAGTGCGGTTACTGCCAGTCCGGTCAGATCATGAGCGCTGTCGCCCTACTTCGCGAGACGCCCAAACCCACCGACGACGATATCGACGCAGCAATGACCGGCAACATCTGTCGCTGTGCCACCTACCATCGCATTCGCGCGGCCATCAAAACCGCCGCTGCCGAATTGAAAAGCTAACGCCGGAGGCCAAACGACATGCAGTTTCTGTTCGACAAATACGATCCGGCAAATTCGCAAAGCGCGTCCGAAGCTGACGCGCGTGGCGATTTTTCACGCCGGACAATTCTGAAAAGCATCGCCGGAGCTGGCGCCGGTCTCGTCATCGGCCTGCACCTGCCGACCGCAGCCAAGGCGCAATCGGGCGCCGCCGCAGTGTTCCAGGACGGTGCAGCCGAGGGCATGTTTGCCCCCAACGCTTTCGTGAGGATTGCCCCCGACAGCACCGTGACGGTCCTCATCAAGCACATCGAATTCGGCCAGGGACCGTTCACCGGTCTGACGACTCTGGTTGCCGAAGAGCTTGATGCAGATTGGGCGCAAATGCGTGCGCAATCAGCGCCTGCAAATAACGAACTCTACAAGAACCTGAAGTTCGGCGTGCAGGGCACCGGCGGCTCGACCGCCATCGCCAACTCGTATCTGCAGATGCGCAAGGCAGGCGCCGCAGCGCGCCACATGCTGGTCGAAGCCGCAAGCAAAGCCTGGGGCGTGCCGGCCGATGAGATCACCGTCAAGAAGGGCGTCATCGCGCACGAAGGTAAAGGCAAGACGGCAAGCTTCGGAGACGTTGCCGAAGCCGCTTCCAAACTCACCCCGCCGCAGGATCCGTTCCTCAAAGAACCGAGCGAATTCGTCCTGATCGGCACCGATCTTCCCAAGCTCGACACCAAAGCGAAATCGACCGGCATGGCCGAGTTCACGATGGATAAGACGCGTCCGAATATGCTGACGGTTCTGATCCAGCGCCCGCCCGTCTTTGGCGGTAAGCTCAAAAGCATGGATGACGCCGAGACCCGGAAAGTCAAAGGTGTCGTTGACGTCAAGGAGGTCCCGCATGGCGTCGCCGTCTATGCCGAAGGCTTCTGGGCCGCCAAGAAAGGCCGCGACGCGCTCAAGCTTGAGTGGGACGAAAGCGAAGCCGAGACGCGCTCAACAGCTGAGATCGTCGACGATTTCAAGAAGTCTGCGGCAACGACCGGTCGCGTCATCACCAACGAAGGCGATGCCGAAAAAGCTTTGTCAGGCGGCGGCAAGACGATCGAAGCCGAGTACGTCTTCCCCTATCTGGCACACGCGCCGATGGAGCCGGAAGACTTCCTCATCGAAGCCACTGAGGACGGCGCAACGTGCTGGGCTGGATCGCAGTTCCAAACTATGGACCAGGGCGCGGTCGCCAAGACACTGGGCTTCAGGCCTGAGGAAGTGACGGTCAATACGCTGTTTGCTGGCGGCAGCTTCGGACGTCGCGCAACACCCGTTGCCGATATTGCCTCCGAATGCGCAAGTGCGGTCAAGGCCATTGATGCCAAGCGCCCGGTAAAGCTCGTCTTCACGCGTGAGGACGATATCAGTGCCGGCTTCTATCGGCCGCTCAACGTCCACCGTCTGAAGGGCTCCGTCGATGCCGATGGCAACATCACCGCCTGGGATCACGTCCTCGTCGGCCAATCGATCATGAAGGGCACGCCGTTCGAAGCCATGATGAAGGATGGCGTCGACCCGACGATGGTGGAGGGTGCCAGTGACCTTCCCTATGCGATCCCGAACAAGCGTATCTCCTTCCACATGAAGACACTGAAGGTGCCGCCCTTGTGGTGGCGCTCTGTCGGCCATACGCACACCGCCTATTCGACCGAAACCTTCCTCGATGAGCTCTTGGCTATGGGCGGCAAAGACCCCGTCGCCGAGCGGTTGCGTTTGTTGGGCGATAAGCATCCGCGCTACGCCGGTGTTCTGAAAGCTGTCTCGGAATTAGCTGACTGGGGTTCGCAAGTGCCTGAAGGCCGCGCCCGCGGGGTGGCTGTTCATAAGTCCTTTGAATCCTACGTCGCCACGATCGCCGAAGTCAGCGAAAGTGATGAAAAAGGCATTCCCCGTGTCCACAAGGTCTGGAGCGCGATCGACTGCGGCGTTGCCGTCAACCCCAACATCATCAAGGCCCAGATCGAAGGCGGCATCGGCTATGGCCTCGGCCATATTCTTTTCGCAGGGATCAACTTGGACAAAGGCCGCGTCGTTGAGCAGAACTTCGATACTTATCGATCGCTCCGCATCAACGAAATGCCGGATGTCCAAGTTAAGATCATCAAGTCTGCCGAAGCACCGACCGGCGTCGGTGAACCAGGCGTTCCTCCGATAGGCCCAGCCGTCGCCAACGCATGGGCCAAGCTGACTGGCAAGCGCGTACGAAATCTGCCGTTCGCAACGGATGCGGCCTGAGACGAAAAAATGGCCCAGGGAGAATTCTCTCTGGGCCATTCATTTGCGGTCTGGCCATAGGCCTCAATCTTCTTTGCCGAAGTAGCGTGACTTGATATCGCTCCACCGCGTCGAGTTGCGCACTTCCAATAGGCTCTGGTTGACCGGCTCGCGCAGCGGACTGCCTTCCGGCATCGCGATCCCATAGTCTTGCGGTTCGAAGATCTGGTCGAGCAACTCCAATTCGGCTGAATACTTGCGCCGTATTGTGAAGCGCAGAATCGGCTCGTCGTGCACGAAGGCATCGATCTTACCGTCCTTGAGAGCATCGAGACCATCTTCGACGCTCTCGTAGGACCGCACCGAGATGTACCTCTTGGAGAAGTAGTCGCCCGAGGATGATTTGCTCACGACGCCGACTGCTGCGCGTGGCAAGTCCGCCAGTCCCGAGACCGGGCCCGAAATCCCGCGGATGGTCAAAGAGGTCGTGAGCTGTGCAGTGAAGACGGCTGTCAGGATCAACGCCGCAAACATCCAGACGATCGCGATTGCCCTGCCCACCGGAGTGATCGGAGACTTATCGCCATAACCAACCGTCGTCATTGTCACCGCGGACCACCAAAAGCCATTGCCGATGCCCTGCACCGGATCTTTTTGAAACTGCTCCGGATTTTGTTTGCGCTCGACAACCCAGATGATGGCACCAACGACAAGCAGGAGTAGACCCAACGTTCCAACCGTCGCCAAAAACTCCGGCGACGAAAGCGCCTTGAAGATGGCGAATATGCCTAGGTTCTTGTCGCGAGATACGGCAATTGCCAGCCCTGAACTGTAGTAGGTATGCGAAAAGTCGAGAGACTTTTCACGCTCGGCGGTGATCGTTATCGCGGCGATGCCTGCATCGAAATTCTTTGCGGCGACTTGTTCGATAAGCTCCTTCGTTGAGCTGATGCCGCTCCACGTGATGGTTTTGTTCTGCTCACTCGCGATTTCTTCGAACAGTTCGATTGCAAGCCCTGTCCAATTGCCGTCATCGCTAAGCATGGCAAACGGGGGTGCGGCCTTGGTTGCAACACGCCAGGTTTCGATGGTCGCATCACCGGCCGCATTCTCCGTTTGGTCCTGCGCGTGCGCGAAGCTTGATGCGGCAGCAATGAACAGGGCCACTGAGACCAGACGGATAATTGTATTGAACACGTATTGACCCTCATTGCGGATGGTTTTGCGTCCGACGCTAGCAATGCAGCCCCGGTCGATGCAACCTTGGCTGGTCGAGAAGGTTTCTTAACTATACCAACCAATCGCCGCAGCGGACCGGTCCGGCAGGGTTGATACGCGTTGAGGGTCCTAACATTTGCTTCTTTGCCGTGATTGAAGCAAATATCGCGGCAAAGGAGCAAATGATGTTCGATCGGATCAAAAAACTTCTAGGCGGCGCCGGCTGGGACGAACCCTCCGATGATCCCGAACAGGACACACAGGCCGCGGTGGCAGCCCTTCTGGTTGAAGCCGGCCGCATGGACCAGGATTTCTCCAGTGATGAGCGCCGCGTTGTCGAAGACCTGCTGGCGCAGCGTTTCGAATTGTCGAAAGAACAGGTCAGCGAGCTGATCGAAGCCGCCGACGAGCGCACCAGCCAAAGCGCTCAGTATTTTCCCTTCACCCATCGCATCAACCAGGCGATGGGCGCACAGGAAAAAACCGACGTCATCGAGATGCTCTGGTCGGTCGCCTATGCCGACGGCACGTTGGACCCTTATGAGGATCAGCTCATTCGCCAGATCGCCGGCCTCATCTACGTGACGGATCGAGATCGCATGCTCGCCCGCAAACGCGCGCTGGCAAAAATCGCAGGGACCGACGAGGAAAGCTAGGTGAGGGAGGTGCAATCACCTACTTAGCACGCGAGCTTCACGCACCCGCAGCCAGTTTCACGACAACCTTGTTGAGCCGTCCCTCGCTGCCGGCTTCGAAACGTGCACTTCCGCCATGGCGTTCGGCGATCGAACGCACAAGGGCAAGCCCCAACCCGCTGCCGCCGACTTTGCCGCGCGATGGCCCGCGATGGAAAGGTTCGAAAACCTGTTCGGCCAAATCGGCCGAGATGCCCGGACCATTGTCGCTGACCGTCAAGACTGCGCCGTCTCTGCCAGCTTCATTCAAGCGAGCGACGTACACGCTGATCGGCTGCGCGCCATGCTTAATGGCATTGTCGATCAGGTTTCTGACAAGGCGTCTGAGAAGCTTTTGGTCGCCCATGATCGTCACCGGCTCGCCGGAGACATCAAGGTCGGGGTAGCGCGAAGCTTCTTCCGCCGCCAAAGCCAGCACATCCGTCTCGCTGCGTTCGTTCGGCTGATCGGCCTGATCGAGCCTGCTGACGAGCAGGATCTCCTCGATCATGTCGTCGAGTTCATTGATGTCGCTTTCAAGGTCGTCGCGCCGCCGCTTGGAGGGATCGCTTTCCATGAGTTCGATGCCCATGCGGATACGCGCGAGCGGTGTCCGCAACTCGTGACTGGCGTTCGCAAGCAAAAGCTTGTTGGCTTTGACGAGCTGTTCGATGCGCGCGGCCGAAGTATTGAAGCTCTCGGCAAGCTTGGCGATCTCATCGCGCCCGCGCACATCAACCCGCGCCGCAAGATCGCCACCGCCGAGACGTTCGACGCCTTCCTGAAGGCGTTCCAGACGCCGCGTCAAGCCGCGCACGACAGGCCAGGCGCATAGTCCGACCAGCACGGCAACCGCCGCCAGCCACACAATGAAGCGAACCGGCCGTGGAACCGGCCGCGTGTGAGGTGGGCGCGCCACGATAATCCGGCCATCGGGAAGCGGCACCGACCACGCCGGACCTCCGGGTCCGCCACGAATGAAGCCGCCTTTATCGTCATCATCGGCATCGCGGTGATGGTGTCTCTTGGCGCCATAAGGCGAGGGTAGCTTTTTGCCGAAGTCGGCAATGCGCGTCCCGTCAGCCGAATAAAGCGCAAGATCGAGGCGCAGCCGACGTGCAAGATCGATCGCCGCCTCGCGTTGATCTGCAACCGGCGCATCGGCTGCCGGAAGTCCATTGGCGAGCAGTTCTCCGGCGACCTCGACGGCATGCTGGAACCGGCGTTCGCCGCCACTGAAGCGCCAAAGGCTGCCAGCGACGAAAACGACGACGAGCAGCGTGATCAGGATTGTCAGGTAGATTTGCGTTGAAAGGCGCCTGAACATTTTACCCTGCCTTTAATTGAGATGTTCAACCACGCGTGCGCACCGCAAGCCGGAGCAGTCTTGGCTGGCCAGGAACGGAGCCGAAGAAAGGATAATGCACATTTCAAGGTTCGCTCTCACATCTCACTCCTGAGCCTTGGCAAAGACATACCCCGCGCCACGCACGGTGATAATCCGGCGCGGTTCTTTCGGGTTATCTTCGATCGCCTGGCGGATGCGTGAGATGTGGACATCAATCGAACGGTCGAACGCTTCCAGGGTATCGCCGCGCACAAGGTCCATGATCTGTTCGCGCGTCAGAACACGTCCCGGATGTTCGGCCAATGCCCGCAGCATCTCGAATTGATGCCCTGTCAATTGCGCTGGCTTTCCATCCAAGCGGACCTCCCTGGCGTTGCGGTCGATTTCAAGACGTCCGAATTGAAGGACGTCCTCTTTGCCGGGTTCTCCATGAGAGCTGCGCCGGAGGATAGCTTTAAGCCGCGCGAGAAGCTCGCGTGGCTCGAAAGGTTTGGGTAGATAGTCGTCAGCGCCAAGCTCAAGACCGATGATGCGATCCATCGCTTCGCCGCGCGCCGTCAACATCAGGATCGGCGTCTGAGCTTGCGCGCGGATCGCCCGGCAGACATCGAGCCCATCCATGTCCGGCAGCATCAGGTCGAGAATGATCCCTTCGACCGGTTCGCGCTGCACGGCCGTCAGCCCGTCACGACCGGTTGCCGCATGAAGGACCTTGAAACCTGCACCTTCGAGATAATCGACGACCATCTGCGCCAGTCGCTCGTCATCTTCGATGAGGAGAAGGGAATGCACCACGGGCGGCTCCGGAAATTCTAAAGATGAAGCGCCGGCCGGGGAGGGCCCGGCCGGCGCGAGCTGAGGATAGAAACCTTTGACATCGGTACTCCGAAGGGGGCGGGGAGCATCATTGCAAAAGTCTATCCTCAGCGGGACTTAGGCTCAATTAGTCGTCGGAGCGATCAGGACCGCCCCAACCGCGGTGGTGACCCCAGCCGCGCTTTTCGTGGCGTCCACCCCAGCGGTGTCCGCGATGACGGCCGCCACGTCCGCGCCATTCCTTAACGCGTTCGACGAGTGCCTTGCGCTGGTCGGCGTTCAGAACGGCAGCCGCATCGGCCAGCGCAGTCGTCAGGCGCTTGCTGACTTCTTCAATTTTGCCGAACTGTTCGGCGCGCAGCGCTTCGATTTTCGCCGCATCGACGGTTTCTGCACCCAGAAGGTCGAGACCTTGCTTGCGCGCCTCTTTGATCGACTTCCGCATCGGGAACACGTCGCCGGCGACACCGCGGGCCAACTCGACAAGCTTCGTCGTCTGCTCGGCGTTGGCATCAATCTCGATAGCGAAATGCTTTACCATCCGCACGGCACGGTCTTGGGCTTCTTCGACAGTTTTCGGGCGCTTATGGAAAAAGCGCGCCTTGTGCACCATGTTACCGTAATGTCCGGCTTCGACGGTCAGGTGACGCATGCCCTTGTCAAACCCGACCTGGGAGACGGCCGCAGTCACGGCACCAGCGGCAAGCAGCGAACCGACGACGCCGGCTGCAACGTAAGCGGCGCGGCGCTTGGGCGACTTGGGTGCATGTTGGGTCTCAGTCATCTTGAACTCCTGAAATTTCTATTTCGATCGGCGTGATCAGATCGAACTGGGAAGCAGCAGTTCACCGCCGCCTCGAAACCAAATATGGAGCCGACCTGTTTCTCTTCGCTGTCCGTATTGTAAAGTTCTGTGAAGCTCGCCTGAGATTGGTCCTGAAAAGCGTAAAATCAGCGGCCATTAGAAAACCAAGGAGCCTTAATAGGAATGGCAATAGCCTTGATTTTGCTGGCGATTTTTCTCGGCCTCGCGCTGTTGCCGGGCATGTGGGTGAAAAGCGTCATCGCCCGCCATTCCGTCGAACGCCCTGATTTTCCCGGCACCGGCGGTGAGTTCGCCCGTCACCTGCTTGACGAAATGAAGCTCACCCATGTTGGCGTCGAAGAAACCCAGGATGGCGACCATTACGACCCCATGTCAAAGACGGTGCGGCTCTTACCCCAACACCTCAACGGACGCTCACTCTCTGCCGTGGTGATTGCCGCCCACGAAGTCGGCCACGCCATGCAGGACGCAACCAACTATCGCCCGTTGGCCCACCGCACCAGGATGGCGACGCAAGCGCGTTGGGTCGAAACCATTGGATCGACGGTGCTGGTTCTTGCGCCGCTCGTGATGATCTTCACCAAGGCACCGTTTCTGCTTGTGATACAACTGATCGCCGGTTTGTTCATTTTGTCGTTCACGATCCTGATGCACGCCATGACCTTGCCGGTCGAGTTCGACGCCAGCTTTTCGCGCGCCCTGCCGGTGCTGAAAAAAGGCGGCTATTTGAACGACACCGATATGAAATCGGCCCGGCAAATCCTGCGCGCGGCCGCCTTCACTTATGTGGCTGCCGCTGCGATGAGCCTTTTGAACGTCATGCGGTGGATCAGGGTTCTGCGATTTTGAGGCTCGCCAGGCCGCAAGCCGGAGCCGAATTCAAAGGTCGAAATGTCATGTGTTTGATCGATAAGATTACTGCTGCACGGATGTCGCTGGGGTCTGCCGCCACAGCCGTGATCGTCACCATGCTATTAGCCTCGAACGCGACCCTCGCGCAGTCTTGCACCTCGGACTACGAATGCACCCGCGGCCTCTCTTTGGGCGGCAACGCCCGCTGCATCGGTGATACCCTCGTGCGAACCACGACGCGCTGTGTTGCCGGCCGCTGCCAGACTCGGGAAACGAGCCGCCAACGCTGCCCGACAAGCAATACCGGCCGCTGCGTCGGTGAATATTTCCAGCGTGCGCTATCGCGCTGTGATGCCTTGAACGGATCGTGTTCCACACGCACCGAGCGTGAGCATTGCAAGCGCGGCTGCTCCTGCCGAAATAATGTGTTGGTCGTGTTCACCGGGTCCTGCTCCCCGGCAATCGGCTGCCACAAGGCCGTCCGCAAGTGCCCCGGCGGGTGTTCTTGCGACCCGGAACCGAAGTGTCGGGAATAACGAGCATCGACGAGACCGCGGTGCGTCGTCATGCGACAGCCTGGGAGAGGCCTCCCGGCCGCTCGGACAAGGCCACAAGCCAGCCGAATCGGGGCTCCGGGCGGATTGACCATTTCACCCGAGAGCACCGGCAAGCCCATGGCGTTTGCTGCGCTGCGATGCTAAATCGCAAGGGTGCAATCCTCATCCGAAAACGAAAGCAAGAATGACAACGGATCATCGTCAGGCTGAAAAGCCCGATATCGTTAAGATTAAAGCGCCGACGGCGCCGCGCGTCGGGTTCGTCTCGCTCGGCTGCCCGAAGGCATTGGTCGATTCCGAGCGCATCCTGACGCGTCTACGCGCCGAAGGTTATGAAATCTCGCCCGACTACGAGGGCGCCGACGTTGTCGTCGTCAACACTTGCGGGTTCTTGAACTCCGCCAAGGACGAGAGCCTCGAAGCGATCGGCGAGGCCATCAGCGAAAACGGCAAGGTCATCGTCACCGGCTGTCTCGGCGTCGAAGAAGACCGTATCCGCTCAGAGCACCCTGGAGTTTTGGCCGTCACCGGGCCGCATCAATACGAGCAGGTCGTCTCCGCCGTCCATGATGCCGTGCCGCCGCGCCACGATCCGTTCGTCGATCTGGTGCCAGCCGAAGGTTTACGCCTGACGCCGCGCCATTACGCCTATTTGAAGATTTCCGAAGGCTGCAATAACCGCTGCACGTTCTGCATCATTCCGGGTCTGCGCGGCGATCTCGCCAGCCGTCAGGCCTCTGATGTGCTGCGCGAAGCCGAAAGGCTCGTCAAAGCCGGCGTCAAGGAACTGCTCGTCATTTCCCAGGACACGTCCGCCTACGGGCTCGACCTCAAATACGCCGAAAGCCAATGGCAGGATCGGCAGGTCAAAGCTCGCTTCCTTGATCTCTGTCAGGAACTCGGCAACCTGGGCGCCTGGGTCCGGCTGCATTACGTTTACCCGTATCCGCACGTCGACGAGGTCATCCCGCTGATGGCCGACGGGCACATCCTGCCCTACATGGACATCCCCTTCCAGCACGCTTCGCCAAGCGTCTTGAAGGCTATGCGCCGGCCCGCACATCAGGAAAAGACGCTGGAGCGCATCAAGTCCTGGCGTCGGGGCTGCCCGGAACTCGCCTTGCGCTCGACGTTTATCGTCGGTTTTCCGGGCGAAACCGAGCAGGATTTCGAAGAACTCCTAGCGTGGCTCAAGGAAGCCAAGCTGAACCGCGTTGGCTGTTTCAAATACGAGCCCGTCGACGGCGCCGTCGCCAATGACCTGCCCGGCGCGGTCCCCGATGAGGTCAAGGAGGACCGCTGGCATCGCTTCATGGCACTCCAGCAGGAGGTGTCGCGAGAGCTTTTGGCAGAGAAAGTCGGGCATTCAATCGACGTGATTATCGACGAAGTTGATGAAGACGGCGCGATGGGCCGCTCCAAATGGGATGCACCCGAAATCGACGGCAGCGTCTTTTTGAACGAAGATACCGATCTGAAGGCCGGTGAGATCGTCAAGGCGCGTGTTGTCCACGCTGATGAATACGATTTATGGGCCGAGCGCTGAGCATCTCAGCCCGGTGCTCGAAGTTTGAAGCTGGAAGGGAATATGCCAACCTGTCGCAACAGCGCCAAAATCCCGTGCTTTGCGGTCCAGAGGGGACATGTGAGCGCGCGGACTGGACGACACCGTTCAGGTAAAGGGCTAACCATGCAGTATCCGATGAGATTGCAGTTCATGGGTGCATCGACGAGGCTCCGGCGTCTAAGCGTCGACAAAGGAGCGCGGCCGTGAAGAACGCTGAAGACCCGAACCTGGGTGATCTGAAAAAGCTCCTCCGGCGCCTCGAAAAGCTCGAAAACGCGCCATCTGAGACGCCTGCCGCGGCACCGAGCACGCCTGCCGCGCCACCAAGCCCACCTTCTTCCGTGTCGGCTTCGGCCGCCGAGGCTGCCCCAGCTGGGCATGCCCTGAAACTGCAAAAGGCGATCCTCGACGAGCCGGCCAACGATGTGCGCCCGGACGATGCGCTGGCCCGCCTTCGCAAGCCCAAGTTGCGCGAGCAGATGGATGGCCGCCTAGCGCCCGATTTCCCAGTCATCGTCAAGCCGGATTGGCCGCTCGAAGATGCCGAAGAGAATGCGACCAGCAACAAGGACACTGTCCGGACCGTCATCATCGCGTCCCTGACGGCAGCCTTTGTTTCAGCCATGGCCACAGGCGCCGTCCTGGTCTGGATGGGCGCGCTGGAATCGCCACCACCTACGGCCAACGAAAAGCCCACCGCTGAAGACTCCACCAAGACATTGGCAAACGCGGAAAGCCTGCTTCGGAAGCCGTCGTATTCGGCGGCCGCAACCGATCCCACGTCTGCAACGAACTTCACAACCGAAACGAGCCCTGCGCCATCTGCAATGACAACGGTTGAGCAACCTGCGGCTTCTGGGCAGGCTGCAACAGAACGCGTCGACGAAGAGAGCGCCGCTGCCGTCTTGTCGCCGTCGGTTCCTGCTGCTCCAAGCACCGATCCAGCCGCGGAAGAAAATCTGCCGTTGGAACAGCCTGAGACCGGCAATACCGCCCAAGAGCCGACAGCATCGTCGCCGCTTGCCGAAACGGACGCTCCCCAAGCGTCTCAAGGCCCTGGGTTAGATCCACCCCGTCCCCATCTTGCAGGCCAGTCAGAGGAGCCTGCAACCGAAGAGCCGTCTGAAATGTCGTCCAACGCCGAGACCGTCACGCCATCGAACGATGAGCAACCGGCGTCCAGTGATAGCGTTGCCGAGTCCGCTGCGAATTCTGACACCAACTCCGCCAACGCGACCGCTACAACTGAAGAGCCCGCAGCCGTTCCAGATGAACAGCCCCCCGCTCAGCCGGCCAATCAAGAGGCCCCAGTCAATAACCGCGAAGCTGAAAGAACGGTGGCAATGGCTGTCGCCGCCAATAATGAAGCCCCGGCCGCAGCCGCATCCGATGAACCATCGACCACACAATCCGAACAGCCAAATCACAGCTACCGGCCCGCAGCTGAATTGGTAGCAGCCGACAAGGTCGCGCCAAGCGAGGCTGAGGTGCAGGCTCAACAGGTCGCGAACACGCGGTCGATAGACGCCCGAGAAGTCGAGCAGGCCGACAAGTCCGGCATAACGCCTGTCGAGTGGAAAACCGCCGGGATCCTGACCTATGCCCCTGTCACGATCATTGAGACAGGCAAGCCCGTGGACATGCCAATCGCGATCGCCACGCACGGCTTGGCCGGCTCCGGTGCCGCCAGCCCCGTCAACGGCGACGGCAGCTATCTTATCGTTTCCGGTCTGACGCGCGGGACACGGCTATCGAGTGGCACCGAGCTGATGTTCGACACCTGGCGCGTCGCCTTGGCGAACCTCGACGACCTGACAATCACCGTCCCGGAGAGTTTCGCCCGCCGCATCCCGGTCGCGGTCGAGCTACGCAGCCAGGACGGCACAACCCTTGACCGCTTTGAAATGGCCTTGGAAATTCCCAAAGCCCACTCAATTGCGTTCGCTGCAGACGCGGCAGACCGAGCGCAGTTGCCGGCCGAAGTCCGACGTTTTGTCGATACCGGAGAAGTCGAGATCGCCAACGGCAACCTGGCAGCGGCCCGCCTCTATTTCGAGCGCGCGGCAAACCAGGGCTCGGGCCGCGCCGCAATGCTGCTGGCGGCCAGCTTCGATCCCGCAAACGCCAAAGTTTTCAAGGTCAACAGCGCCGCGCCATCCAACACGGATAAAGCGCGCGAATGGTATGAGCGGGCAGGTCAGATGGGCGTCGCCGACGCAACCGAACAGCTGCGCAAATTCCGTTAAATGCTCCGTCCGCTGCTTTGGTCGCTTTTTGGCCGCAAAGCGGCGTTGTAACGGCCATGAGGACATGTGAACACCGTTAATTCTTCCTTAATGGCGCCGGGGCATTAAACAATTCAGATCAATTGAATTTCCGCCCCATTTGTCATCGATGGTGCTGGAACGCGTGGATGGGAAGGAGCCGTGTTTCTAGTTTAACAGGGTAGTACTGAGTATGGGGGACATCGCAGTCTTGGATGAGGCATCATCCAGCAGTGCCGTCAGCACGCGTGCAGAAACCGTGGCTGGCTCTCGCCAAGGGGCAATCGGCGAAAGGCTGGAAAGGTGGCGCAAAGACCTGATCGAATTGGGTTCGAAACTCGATCAAGTCGTGGAGCCATCAGGAAAATTTTTAGTCTCGGAAGCTGTTCGGCTGCTTGATCGCCAAGTCTGCAAGATTGCAGTCATTGGTCAGATCAAGTCCGGCAAGAGTTCCTTCGTGAACGCATTCATCCGCTCGCCGGACATGCTGCCGACCGACGTCAACCCATGGACGACCGCGGTCACCAACCTGCATTTTGGTCAGCGTGACGCCGGCGATCCGGCAGCGATCTTCCATTTCTTCACCGAAACCGAATGGAACGCCATCGCCAATGGCGGGGGTCTGCTGCGTGAATTGACCCAGCGGTTGGTTCCCGGCTTCGAGCCTGAACTCCTGCGTGAGCAGATCAATTCCCTACGCCACCGCGCAGCCTCGCGTCTTGGTCCGCAACTTCGCGAACTGATGGGCCAGACCCACACCTTCGACGATCTGCAAAATGAAGTTCTGTCCCGTTACGTCTGTGCCGGCGAACACAACGTCCCGCGCAGCACCAATGAGATCGGCAAGTATTCCGACATCACGCGCGCTGCCGACGTTCATTGCGAGAACGGTCCGTTCTCGTTCCCGTCTTCGATCATCGATACGCCAGGCACCAACGATCCGTTCCTGCTGCGCGATGAGATCACCCGCCGCAGCCTCGAAAGTGCGGACCTCTATATCGTCGTGCTGACGGCCCGCCAGCCGCTTGCAGAGGCCGATGTGGCGCTGCTGCGGATCCTTCGCGGCCTGCATAAAGAGCGCCTTCTGGTCTTCGTCAACCGGATCGACGACTTGGCCGACATCTCGCAGGACCAGCGCGAAATCCGCCAGTACGTCGAAGAACGCATCGCTCGCGAATTCCCGGATTCCGATATCCCCGTTATTTGCGGATCGGCGCGCTGGGCCAACGCGGCACTGGCTCCAACCGGCGTCTCTCAACCGTTCGACCGCAGATCCTTGGCCTATTTCGTCGAGACCGGCCTGATGCGTCGCGAAGATCTCGTCCAGGCCGCCAACCGGGAAGGCCCGCGCCGCGACTTCAAGGATGCGCTTTTGACGTCGTCCGGCATTCCCGCCGTTTACGATGCGATCGACAAACTGATGGACCAGAGCCGCAGCGCTCACGTTCTCCGTCAGGTCGGCCAATGTTTCTCGGAATTGGCCCGCGCCAGCGAGAACACCATCCAGGCTGAACTCAACGATCTGAGCGAATTGCAGGCCGGGGCGGAAACCACGGCGCGCAAAGCAACCGCACAGTTACCGCAGCTTGACGCTGAATTGCGCCAGCTCGCCGAAGTCTCAGGCATCATCGAGACCTCGGCAAAGTCGATCGACGAACAGATGCGTGAGATCATCAACGAAGAGATCAACGGTCTGCGCAACCACCTGAATAATGAAGTTGCCCGCTACGCGGCCGAAGAACGCCGCGTACTCACAGACACGCTCCGTCGTGGCCGTGGGCCGGCCGAATGGCGCTGCGAAGCCGATGGTTTGCGCCGGCGTATCGCTGAGTCCTTTGTGGCAGGTTTCGCGCATGCCTCCCATCGTCTCGCCAATCTGCAGGCGCGCGTCTCGCCCGAACTGCATCAGCTCCTGACGATGATCGTGCCCGGCACAATTCCTCCGCACGAGCCTGACGTTCGCGCTTTCCCGATGCCGCAACCCAACCTATCCTCGCTGTCGAGCGCGGTCGTTCTTGACCTCGCGACACCATGGTGGTCGGCATTCATGAGCCGATCGCCGTCGCCCGAGCAACGCGGGCAAGAAGTGGCCGAATTGATCAGGGTCGAGTTTTCCGGCGTGATCGACGACTTGTCGAGATCGGCAGAAGCTGGCCTGATGCAGTACGGCTCGACGATGTCGAAGTGGTCGTTTGGGATCTGCACGTCAATTATCGAAACGCTGCGCACCCGTCGCGAAGAACTGCGCAACGCGTACGATGGTCTGGCTGCCGAAGCGACCGGGCCCGCGGCTCCCGAGGCCGTTGAACATCGCTCCCAGCAAATTGCGAGTTTGCGCACCAAGCTGGGCCAGACGGCCGCGATCGTCGAACGCCTGCACGAAATCAACGAAGACTTGCAGATCAAGCCACGCCTTGGCCCGCGGCGCTAGTCGCCGCGGCTGATGCGCCAACGACGCGATGCATTTTGGAGTTCTTTAAGGGGCGGTTGAATGACCGAGGCCATGCGGGTCCTGATAGGTCTTCTGGGTGATGTCCAGAAAAAGCTGAAAAATTCGGGCATCAACCGCAACCTGGAGGCCTATAAGCTCCTTGAAGCGGCCCTTGATCGGCTCGAGCGCACACTTGAGCGCCGGCCGACGATCCTGGTTGCCGGCGAGGCGAATTCGGGCAAGACATCGGTTGCAAACCTTCTTGCGGGAATGGATGCGCTGCCCTCGGCGGTGGTTGCAAACACGTCTGTCTCCGTACGCCTTCGGCAAGGCCAAGTGCCAACCGTCACAGCCCTGACCCGAGACGGCCGCATCCCGCTATCGCTCGCTTCCGATAATGACGCGCTTCCCCAGTTCCTCTACAGCGGCCTGCAAAGCATCGAAGTCGAATGGCCCTCAATGCAGGGCGAAGATTTCGAGGTCCTCGACACACCGGCTTGGCCGATCGCCAACGATCTTGTCCGGGAGGCCGACATCCTTCTGTGGTGCTCGGTTGCCGCACGACCCTGGACAGAAAGCGAGCGCCAAGCGATTGCCGATCTTCCGGTGCGGTTAAGAGAACGCAGCATCCTCGTCATTACTCACGAAGACGCTCTTGGCGAAAGCGATAAAGCCAAAGTGCTCGACAGGTATCGCGAACACGCTGCGGACATGTTCGCTGAAATCGTGATGATCGATGCGACCGGCGATAAGGCGAAATCGACGATCGACGCGCTAGGTCCGATCCTTGATGCATTAAGCGGCGCGGCCAGCCACGAACCCAACTTGCTCGTCCCCGAACGCGCAAAGATCGACGAGGCTGATGAAAGCGCCAAGGACGGGCTGCCTGCAAACGGCAACCCTGACGCAATCGGCGAAGATGGCGCGGAAGCTGTGCCGCAGCTGACATCCCACCAGAGATTACGCGGCGCACTGGACCCGCTTTTGGCTCTTTATTGGAACCATCGCTCAATAACGGGTCGACGTCTGTGCCGTCACTTGGCCCAAACGCTCGCCCCGGTCCTGCCAGCGGTCAAAATTGCCGAAAACCCGGGCTCGGCCTACGAGAACGATCCAGAAGGCGCACTCTTCGCCAATATCGCAAGCCGCCTGTCGACGGCCTGAAGGACACCGGCGGCCCCGCCTGCTTCGGCAACAAGACGGCTCCCGCAGATACCTGCCACACAACCGCCATCCACAGCCCAAAGCCGCGATCCCCATCCATTCTCGTCAATTCGGCAAAAGCGCTCCTCTTAAACAAGAGAATCAGATCGTATGCCGTTCACGTCAAACAGGCGGCGGAGGCCTGCACGTCAGGCTGCCCGTCCGCTCAGGATGAGGTCGAGCATGGCAAATTACGCAACGCACATCGGTGTCGGCACCGTCGTTTCGGGGGCACTTGCGACGTTGACGGTCGGCGCCGACGTCATCGGCCCTGAAAGCATCATGGCCGTGACGCTGGCCGGTGTCGCAGGCTCGGTTCTGCCAGACATCGATTTGCGTGACAGTCGCGCCAGTACGATCCTGTTTTCCGGTATCGCCGTCTTCGTTTCGTTTTGCGTTCTTTTCGTCAACGCCGAACGCTATTCCATCGCCGAACTGTGGATCCTGTGGCTCGGCTCCATGGTCATCGTGCGCTACGGGATTCATGCGATGTTCCACCGGGTAGCCGTGCACCGCGGCGTCTGGCATTCGCTGCTTGCCGGCTTGCTTTGGGCGGGGATAACGGCGCTCATCTTCCACCGGCTGTTAGGCCGCCATGAAGGCGTCGCCTGGCTCGGCGGCGGCTTCATGTTCATCGGCTATGTCACCCACCTCATCCTGGATGAGATCTATTCGGTCGACTTTCTCGGCAACCGTTTGAAGGCGTCGTTCGGATCGGCCTTGAAGGTTATCGATACGCGCTATCCGACAAGTACGGCAGCCATGGCCGTGGTGACCGCATTGGTGTTATTCGTTGGGCCGTCGCCCAAGTATTTCGCCCAATCGATCTCGGCACATTCTCTGTGGGTGGATCTCAACAGCAAGCTCTTGCCCGAGGGCAAATGGTTCGGCCTGCTCGGGCGCAATCCCGAAACTGCAAACGCACGAGGTCCGGCCGGGACGAGTTCGATCACGACAGGCTCGATCAACAAGCAACCGAAGGCGTCTGCCAGCCCGTCAGATGCGCAGTCTCCGGCACCCGCAGCGAGCCCTGCAAGCCAAGACGATTGATCTTGCTTGAAAGGTCGCGATGGCGCAGGCCCTGAAGCCCAAAACCATCTTCGGCTTCAGGACGACTGGCCGGCCGTCAACCCGTCAAGATAGGTCCGCACGAGGTTGTCGACCAGGGCTTGCGAGGTCTCGTTCGTTACGGCCGAAAGCTTGTCGGCGCTGGCCAGTGACGTAATACCGTGGACGCCAGCCCACAGCGTCCGGGCAGACCGCGCAATATCAGCGCTCTTCTTATCCGGCATCAGCGGCGTGAGCGCCTCCTCGACACAGCTCATCAGCCCATCGATTTTTTGCTGATACCATTCGGGTGCATCTTTCCCATTGTTCAGACGATGCTCGAACAGCATGCTCCAAAGCCTGGGGTTGTTGCGCGTGAACTGAACGTAGGCGTCGGCAAGCCCGATCACTGTCTTGCGAGCATCCGTTCCGACGCTCACCATCTTGAGATCCTCTTGCAGGCGATCGAGCAGACGGGCCTCAAGGGTCAGAATGATTTCATCCCGGTCCTTGAAGACGTTGTAGAGCGTGCCTGGCGAATAGTTGACCTTGCGGGCAACCTCGCGCGCCGACATACCTTCAAGACCGCCGACTTCTATGAGTTCCCTGGCAGCCTGCAGGATCAATTCCCGCAGCTGTTCAGGCGTGTGCTTCCCACGCTTTGGTGTTTTTGGTTTGCGTACCATCCCCGTCACCGAATTCGAGACCTTGACCGTACATCGACGGCCTATGTCTTTGAGATGGCGAAGATAGTCGGCGCAATTCAGTCGCATCAACCACCATTAAGGCAGCACACGAACGAAACACTCTTCGAATATCGGAGAAGCCCGCTGTTTGCAGGTGGCAGGCCAAACGATGTTCAAAGGGCAAAGTGGCGGCCTTCAGGACCGCCACGTGTGTGGCCCAAGCATGTCCGATGAAAGCCTGTCGGATTTTTCAGCAGGTGACGACACAGTTGTTGTCTTCGAAGTCGACGCAGCTATGACGCGGGCTGTGCGTAGCTTTGTCTTCCCAGTTGTAAGAGGTGCCGAAGATCCACGTTGCGTAGGACGCAGGCTTGTAGGTGTACTTCGCTTCGACCACGATCACGCTTCCGCCAGGAGCGACAAGCCCGGACGGCAAGGTGTAGGCCGTGCAGCGCGACTTGGAAACCGCAACCCCTCCGTTGGAATATTTGTATGAGGGCGCATAAAGCTTGGTGTCGGTCCCGTCGCCAAATCCCATAACCGGCAGAATTTCGATTTCCAGCGAGTCGGTCGGATACGGTTTCATCACATGCGTGATGACATCCATGATCGCGGTCATCTTTTCAATGTTCTGAGACTGATTGGCGCCCATGTCCTGTTCGCGAGAAACAAGGTCGCCGACCATTGACGTAACTGAACTGAACCGACGGTCGATGCTGATTGCGCGACTGGTTTCAACCGAACCGACAAGCATCAACAGCAAGACCGGAGCGATATAGCCAAATTCGACGGCGGCAACACCATCCTTGCTACGCAGCGCACGGATAGCAGTAGAACCGATCCAGGTGCCAAGTTTTGCAATACCAGATATCGACATGACTACCTCTGAATTGATCCCTTCTGCCCCTGCCGGGCCACTTCCCGTGACGTGCTACGACCCCTGCAAACTCGTATAATCGAGTTGCTGCTTACTCATAAGGCTCCGTGCGGAACGTCGTCGACGCCTGGATCATCGCTGATCCATTCGACATGTTGTTGAACTGCAAGAAGGGCATGACTGCTGCAAGATCCCATTCATAGCAGACAGTAACCAGAACGACCTGGCCGGCACCGCCGGAGTGCTGCTTAATTTCATCGTTGGAACCGCCGGTTCCACTCGTCTGCGTGCCTGAATTGTCCAAGCAGCCGTCCGGCGAGATCTCAGCCCACTCATCGCCGGTCTGCAGATGGACCTGCAGTTTGTTGGAATCAATCATCGGACCGGCTTCGTCCTTGATCATCTGCTTGAATTGGGCAACCGTCGTACCGTTCTGCTGAGCCTGACCGGTACGAATTTTACGTGCCGCCGTCTCGACGGCGTGCTCAAGCGAGTTTTGCGTTAAGAAGTGCAGGCCCGTTCCCATGATGCCGAACGCGAACATCAAGAACGGCAAGGCTACCAATGCGAATTCGATCGCGGTCGTGCCCTTGCGGTCGACTGCAAACCGTCCCGCCTTCATGCGCGACCACCCCGTCTGCAGGATGAAGTGCTTGCCCTGAAGATTACGCATAACGAATAGACCTGCATTCTGATTGGAGCAGTTGTTCGATGCCGAATCTACATTGGGCCTAATGAATCAAATCTTTATTGAATTCGACGTTTCTCAGGATGGTGAACAAAGTATGAAGCCGCGGTCCGCTCTGCCGGCGTTTGCAAAGGGCCGCTGAAAAGCAAAAAACAGGCGCATACGCGCCTGCCATTGAAACTTGAGAGTTCCCGCAGGTCTTCGAAGGCGAGCACGATCAGGTCACGCAGGAGAGCCTATAAATCGCCCTATATATAAGGAGTGCAATCTCGCCGGACGCGTGAATTGAAATCCGTCGACGCTTACTGCGCGCCGCCCGAACCGGGATCGGACTCGTTTGCCGAGAACTGCGTCTTCTTCTGCGAGTGCTCCGCGATTGTCTTAAAGAACTCTTTGTCGTCCCCGATCGTAACCGTCGGCGTGCAATTAGGGGCACAGGTGAACGACTGCCTCTGACTGCCCTTCATCAAGTTGACCATCCGAAGATCGTCGCGCTGAACGATGACGCGCTGATCCTGAATGACGTTGCCCTGCTTATCGAGCGCGATGATGTTGGTAACTCCGAAGGTCTTGCCGGTTACGACCAGCAGGTTCGAGGCCTGGACCGATGCGTCAGCGATCGAAGGGTTGCCGATGATGACCTGGCCGATCGCGCGAGGAAGCCGCAGCAGCTGCGATTGGTCATAACGCACGATAAGGTCATTGGCGTGAGCGAGCGCTGTCGTCGCGACAACTGCGGCCGAGGCAGCAAGAAGAGATACGAGCGAACGAATGACGAGAGAGACGCGGCCGGCGCTGTGAACGTGACGCAGTTTGAACTGGCGCATGGAATTTCTCCTTTCGTGGAGCTTTCAGCGCGATTAGGCCAGGAATCTATGAACGAAGTGCAAACGCGTGCGTGAATTTGAGACAAGGCTGCAGAAAACAAAGGGGATTGCTGGCAAGGGCAGCGATCACACCAAGAAAAGGCGGACGGGCTCGGCATCAAGCGGCGAAAAAAGCCAGACGGAACACTCGCTTTTCTCAGACAAGATCCAAGACTTGTAGAAACTATGGAGTTTTAGGGGCCTCTCGGTTTCAACCAAACAAGCTGATCCCAATTTGGCTGTTAAGTAGATCCGTCGAAATAACGCTCTATTAATCAACAAATTGATCGCTGAGAGAAAATTCCGGCGCGCAGGAATAGGCCCATATCAAGAATTAATAAAAACATAACCAATAAATACTTTGAAACTACTTGTGTTGGTGTAGTGGTTATTTGTCATGAGTACTTGGGTTAACGGCGGCTAACCTTGCCTTTTAACTTGTACTTAATGTGGAGGGCGTAGATTTCTACTTGTCCACGGCGCAAGAAGATAAACGCGCCAGACACTTGGAAAAGGCAAAATCGCATCTCATTGGGAGAGTCAAAATGCAGAAGATCTTCGCTTTCGCTAAAGACGAGTCGGGCGCAACCGCTATCGAATATGGCCTCATCGCTGCTGTTGTCGGCGTTGGCATCATCGCAGGCCTCGGCCAGCTTCGTGACGGCCTCAACACGCTGTTCGCTGCCATCGTCGGCAACTTCTAAGTTTCGCTAGAAGCTGACAAAAAAAGAGCCACCTGCTTCCGTCAGGTGGCTTTTTTACGTCTGCAGCACAATGCCTAAATTGTTCCTCAAATTCGGAGCTTCCGGTTTTGTGGCTTTTTATCTGTATTGAGTACGATCCCTTAGGATTTCCACGGTAGATTTGGTGCAGCAAAAACGGGACGAAAAAACGGAATTATGTAATGCACTGGGGTGAGGTAAAAAATAGGTCATGAAGAACCTCTTATCTTTTTTGAAGGACAACAGCGGCGCGACCGCAATTGAATACGGTTTGGTTGTATCGATTATCGCGCTTGGGGTTTTTTCGACCCAGCAGCAAATCGCACCCAAGTTGAACGCAATTTTCAATACCGTTGCAGGGTTTTTCGGAAATTGAGTTAGGGGCATATCCGGCAAGGATGTTTGCGCAACTCCTGCTCTGAAATTTCACCTAGTCAACTGATTTTGAATAAAAAATTAGAGCCCTTCCTCAAGCGCATGCAGACGCACGCGGGATCGGGCATTGACGAGGTTCTAGGAATTCAGTGATGTCGCTGATCTCTGTTTTATTAAACATAAATTAGCGTCGTTTCGGCATCATCTCCAGCAAATGCATCTGTCGCGTAGTGAGAGGGTTGTGTCGTGGTTGCTTATGGTCTGCTCCTTGTTTTCCCTGCTGTCATGGTATTGGCGGCACTTAGCGACCTATGCACGCTGACAATTCCAAATCGACTTTCCCTCGTCCTCATCGCGACCTTCTTCCCGCTCGCTTTTCTGGCCGGTTTACCGCTGGAAGCCATCGGCATGCACCTCGTTGCCGGATTGGGCGTCCTCGTTGTTGGCTTCATCCTTTTTGCGACCGGCACCTTCGGTGGCGGCGACGCCAAGCTCCTGGCTGCCGGCAGCCTTTGGATCGGCGTTGCGCAACTTCCCAACTTCCTCATCTATGTCGCGATCATTGGTGGCGCGCTTGCCGTCGGCATCCTCATCTATCGCCGTCTGCCCGAAACCGCAGTGGTCGGGCCTGACTGGGCACATCGCCTACATGAGAAGCAGACCGGCATTCCCTATGGCATCGCCATCGCCGGCGCAGCCCTCCTCAGCTTCCCGGCAACCGAGCTCTACCGCCTGATCGCCAGCTGATCCGAACCGCTCGGCACAGGCGCTGCAGAGACTAAAAGCTATAGCTTTCAGCCCAACGCGTGCCAGATCGGCACACCGGTTAACCTGACATTGACGTTTCTGGCTCAGATTGGTGCCGAACGGCAGGGATGTCCTGCCTATTCGAAGGGACCATTTCCGCGATGAAACGAGCACAAGTCATCGGTATTCTTGTCGCCAGCGTTGCCGGCATCGCAGCTTTCGGGCTGATGAAAGGCATGGTCAGTCAGAAGCAGGAAACGAAGACTCGTGAAGTGGTCGTCGATTCGACCGAAGTTCTGGTCGCCCGCAAGGATATTGGTCTTGGCGAAATCGTCGCCGAGCAGGATTTTACCTGGCAGAAGTGGCCCAAGGACGGCGTCAGACCAGGAATGATCACGGCCGCCCGCTCGTCGCAGATGCATGAGTTGGCAGGATCGATCGCCCGCTCGCCGCTCATCGCCGGTGAACCGATTACCGTTCAGAAGCTGATCAAGGCTGGCCAGGGCGGCGTCGTCGCCGCAATCCTTCCGACCGGCATGCGGGCCGTCTCTACCCGCATCGAACCGCGCACGGCAGTCGGCGGCCTCATCCTGCCTAACGACCACGTTGACGTCATCCTCATCCGCTCGATCCGCTCGCGAACGGGCAAGGAGGACTACGTCGCCGATACGCTGTTCCGCAACGTCCGCGTTCTCGCAATCGGCCAGCAGATTGAAACCGCCAACGGCAAAAAGTCCGCCGATTCGGCCAGCTCAACCACAACAGCCACGCTCGAACTGACCCCGCGTCAGGCCGAACTGATGGCTCTCGCCAACTCCATGGGCGAGATCACTTTGTCGCTGCGCTCTGTCGCAGATTTGAATTCTGAAGGGCAAAACCAGACCGGCAATGCCCTCAATCGTGAAGAGACTAACTCCGTCAGTGTTCTGCGTTATGGAGCCAAGTCGCGTGCGTACGGCGTGAATTAATCGCCCCGTCTGGTAGCTCGTGAAGAGGCTTGAAAAGCAATGCATGACAGGACTTCCAAGCTCTGGGGCGCTGCCCTGGTTGCATCCCTGGCACTAGTCGCAACCGCCCTGATTGGCTTTGGTTCCGGCAGCGCAAACGCGCAAAGTTTTCGTGGATCCAACGCACCCGATAGGGTCGCCGGCAGCTCGCTGTCGCACCATTCGGTCGTTCAGATCCCCGATACCGGAAGCGTTCCACATCACCGCAACGTCCGCATCGGTCTGGGCAAGTCCGTCCTCGTCGAGTTTCCGCGTGACGTCCGCGACGTGATGGTCTCAAACCCGCAAGCGGTCGATGCCGTTGTCCTGTCATCCAACCGCGTCTTCCTGCTGGCCCGGCGGATCGGCGAAGCCAACGCTTTCTTCTTCGATACCAACGGTGAGCAGTTCGCGACCCTTGAACTGTTCGTCGAGCGCGAAACCGCAGGCCTCGAAGAAATGCTGAACCGGTTGATCCCCGGCGGCCGCATTAAGGTCGAGATGATCAACCAGACGGTGATCCTGACCGGTCACGTCCGCAGCCCGGCTGAGTCCTCGCGTGCGTCAAACATCGCCAAGCAGTTCGTCACCGTCGAGTTTGAATCCAAAGGTGGTGATAACGACGAAGGAACGGCGGTCAAAAAGTTTGAGAAACAGGAAGGCGAGAGCGTCGTCATCAACCTCCTTCAGGTTGAAGGCGAAGAGCAGGTCATGCTCCGCGTCAAGGTCGCCGAAGTCCAGCGCGCGATGCTGAAGCAGTTTGGCATCAACATCGGCGCCAAGATCAACTCCGGCAACTTCTCGACCTCCATTCTGACCGAGAACAACCTGCCACTGACCGCCGCTGAAGGTCTCGGCGCAATGCCTCTGGCAGGGATCGCGACTGCAATCACCGGCCAGCCCCTGCAGACCTTCAACTCGTTTGCGGGCTCAGGCGGAAGCGATACATCCCTGCCGTTCGGCAACTCCGGTGTTGCCGGCGCCTGGGGAACCGGCAACCAATCGGCAGCCTATGTCGTGCGCGCTCTTGAACGCCAGGGACTGATCAAGACGCTCGCCGAACCCAACCTGACCGCCGTGTCGGGCGAAACGGCCAAGTTCCTAGCCGGCGGTGAGTTCCCGCCGAACCCAACCTGACCGCCGTGTCGGGCGAAACGGCCAAGTTCCTAGCCGGCGGTGAGTTCCCGATCCCGATCGTCGACAGCCAAGGCCAGGTCAGCGTCATCTTCAAGGAATTCGGTGTCGGCGTCGCCTTCACTCCCGTGGTCATGTCCGAAGGCCGCATCTCGCTGAAGATCGAAAGCGAAGTCTCCGAACTCTCCAACCAGGGCGCGGTTCAGATCGGCAGCTTGCAGATCCCGGCAATCAAAACCCGTCGCGCCAACTCGACCGTCGAGTTGCCCTCAGGTGGCTCGCTGGCAATGGCAGGTCTCTTGTCCGAAGACACGCGTCAAAACATCGACGGTGTCCCCGGTCTGAAAGACATCCCGATCCTTGGCACGCTGTTCCGCTCGCGGGACTTCGTGAAGCAGGAAACCGAGCTTGTCATCATCGTGACCCCTTACGTCGTGCGCCCGACGGCCACCAAGGAATTGGCTGGACCCGCCGACGGCATGGCGGATGCAACCGACATGAAGGCCAACTTCCTCGGACACGTGAACCGCATCTACGGCCGCGGCACCGCAATCCCCGATGGCGGCCTCAAGGGCGACTACGGTTTCATCGTCGAATGAGCCGACAGCGCACGTGGAGAATGAACATGACGAAGTCGATTAAAAATGCCTTTCCGTGCGGCCGGCTGGTTCTGGTCACCGCCCTTACAGCGCTCGCGGTAACCGGCTGCAAGCACATGGAGGAACCAGGCACCCGCGTCGCCGGATGGACCCTAATCGATCCGGCTCAGCGCCACCCGATCCTGGTCTCCGAACAGCCCACCACGCTGCCGATCCGTGTGGTGCGCGGGACCTCCGGTCTGTCACCACGCCAACGCGCCGAAATCGTTGATTTCTACGCGCGCTTCCGCGCAGCCGGAGCCGACGGTGGTCGCATCATTTTGCGTGCACCAAGCGGTTCGCCGAACGAAGTGGCCGCGATGGAAGTCTCCCGGGAAATCCACATGATCCTGGAAGCCGAAGGCGCCAACGCCGGCGATATCCTGGTCGAAGCCTATCACAGTGAAGGTGAGCCGCAGCCGCCGATCCAGCTGTCATACGTGAGCTACGTCGCCGAGGCACCACAATGCGGCGACTGGTCGACAAACCTGGCATCCGAGCCGGGCAACCTTCCCTATCCCAACCTTGGCTGCGCGACGCAGCGCAACTTTGCAGCGCAGATCGCAAACGCTTCGGATCTTATCCATCCGCGCGGCATGACGGGCCGATCTTCCGAACGCCGCGATGTCGTCTGGAACAAGTACATCAAGGGTGAGACGACCGGGGCCAAGAAGTCCAAGGACGAAGAAGTCAAAGTCAAGAAGTCCAACTAAGCTGGCAGGAATAATCATGTCGAACCACGCTGATGATGTGCACGACGAACTGACCTATCCAGGTCAGGACATGCCGGCGGACGATGCGGGCCAAGGCAATGTCGAGCGGGCGCGCCCTGTTCCCCGGATTTCGATCCAGGCGTTTTGCGAAACACAACCTGTCGCCGGTGCCGTGCAGTCGGCAGCCGACGACCGGCGTCTGTCCAAGACCCACGTGTCGATCCACATGGGTGGCACGCCGGCAGCCGTTGCACACTATCAGGAAAGCCCGACACCGAACCTCATCATCGTCGAGTGCTCGGGAAATCGCGACGCCCTGCTCGCCGAACTCGATGCCTTGGCCGAGTGCTGCGATGCCGGCACGAAGGTGATCGTCATCGGCCACGTCAATGACGTCATCCTTTATCGTGAGCTCTTGAAGCGCGGAGTCGGCGAATATCTGGTCGCGCCGATCACCCCGCTCGATCTGATGGAAAGTGTTTCCAACCTTTATAACGATCCGGCCTCCGACCCGGTCGGCAACGTCTACGCGTTCATCGGCGCCAAAGGCGGCGTGGGCTCGTCGACGGTTTGCCACAACGCATCCTGGGTTCTTTCCGAAGTCCTTCGTTCGGATCTTGTGATTGCCGACTTCGACCTCGCTTTCGGCACCACCGGTCTCGACTTCAATCAGGACCCGGTGCAGGGGATCGCCGAAGCGCTCTCCAGCCCGGAGCGTCTGGACGAAGTCCTGCTCGATCGCCTGCTGACGAAATGCTCCGAACATTTGTCGATCTTCGCAGCGCCCGTCGTCCTCGACCGCGATTATGATCTGCAACCTGAAGCCTGCGAAACGGTCATCGATGTCGTGCGCCAGAACGTACCCTACATGGCACTCGATCTTCCGCATCTTTGGACGGCGTGGACAAAGCGGCTGCTGTTGCAGGCCGATGAGGTCGTCATCACCGCGACTCCGGATCTGGCAAACCTGCGCAACGCCAAGAACATCATCGACCTGTTGAAGCAGCACCGTAAGAACGACAACGTCCCCCACCTCGTTCTCAACATGACCAACATGCCAAAGCGCCCTGAGATCACGGCGCGTGATTTCGAACAGGCCCTTGAGGTCAAGGTCACCGCCGAGATCGAGTTCGATCCTGAAACGTTCGGACAGGCCTCCAACAACGGTCAGATGATCGAGGAGCTCAATCCGAAATCCAAGGCCGCGCCAATTCTGCGTCAGATCGCGATGATGATCGCCAATCGTCAGGAAGTGCGCCAGGAGAAGAAGTCGGCTCTGGCTCCGTTCCTTGAAAAGCTGAACTTGAAACTCGGCTGATTGAATTGCGAAAGCATGAAGCGCCGAGCGGCGCGTTAACGCAACGTTGATGAAGATGAAAGCCCGCCTCGCGCCAAGTTAACGGCACCTTGCGAGGCGGGCTTTGATTTCCCGGTAAGAGGCGTTTGGAAACAAACCTTTAGGTTATTCGTCTCATAATTCGGATCTACAGGTTTAAAAGACTTCGAGGAGTGAGCTACTGATGTTCGGCAAGCGCACGAACGATCCTGCAAGCGTGGCGACCCCTAAAAAGGCAGCGCCCGCGCCAAAGCCGGTTGCCGCGCCAAAGCCCGCCGCTGCCCCTAAGCCGGCTGCCGCCCCAGAGCCGAAGGCAGAAGCCGCGCCAAAACCGGCAGCTCCGCCCAAGCCTGCGCCCGAGCCGGAGGCCGAGAAACAGCGCTCCCATTCGGAAGAGTATTACGACGTCAAGACGACCGTCTTCAATGCTCTCATCGACACCATCGACCTCACGCAGCTTTCCAAGCTCGATGCAATCGCCGCGCGCGAAGAGATCCGCGACATCGTCAGCGAGATCATTCAGCTCAAGAACGTTGTCATGTCGATTGCCGAGCAGGAAGAACTGCTCGAAGACATCTGTAACGACGTCTTAGGCTATGGACCGCTGGAGCCGCTTCTGGCGCGCGACGACATCGCCGATATCATGGTCAACGGGGCGGCAACGACCTACATCGAAGTCAACGGCAAGGTTCAAAGGACGGGCGTCCGCTTCGCCGACAACGCCCAGCTGATGAACATCTGCCAGCGCATCGTCAGCCAGGTCGGCCGCCGCGTCGATGAATCAAGCCCGATATGCGACGCGCGTCTTCCCGATGGCTCACGTGTCAACGTCATTGCGCCGCCGCTGGCCATTGATGGTGCGGCACTCACCATTCGTAAGTTCAAAAAAGACCGTCTGCGTCTTGAGCAGCTCGTCAAGTTCGGCTCGATCACGCCGCAAGCCAAGACGATCCTGGAAATCATCGGTCGTGTTCGCTGCAACGTATTGATCTCGGGGGGTACGGGCTCTGGTAAAACGACCCTGCTCAACTGCCTGACCGGCTCGATCGATCACGATGAACGCATCATCACCTGCGAAGACTCGGCCGAACTTCAGCTCCAGCAGCCGCATGTTGTGCGCCTTGAAACGCGCCCGCCAAACCTCGAAGGCGAAGGCGAAATTACCATGCGCGACCTCGTCAAGAACTGTCTGCGTATGCGTCCTGAGCGCATCATCGTCGGCGAGGTCCGCGGCCCCGAAGCGTTCGACTTGCTACAGGCCATGAACACCGGCCACGACGGCTCGATGGGAACGCTCCACGCCAACTCGCCGCGTGAAGCCATCAGCCGTCTGGAATCGATGATCATGATGGGCGGCTTTGCCCTTCCGGTGAAAACAATCCGCGAAATGATCGTCGGCTCGATCGACGTCATCGTACAGGCGTCGCGTCTGCGCGATGGCTCCAGAAAGATCACCCACATCACCGAAGTGATGGGCATGGAGGGCGAAGTCGTAACTTTGCAGAACCTCGTCGTTTACGAAACGATGGGCGAAGACGCCAATGGCAAATTGACCGGTCGCCATCGTTCAACCGGCATTTCGCGCCCGGCATTCTGGGAGCGCGCAGAGTACTACAGCGAAACCGGACGTCTGTCCGAAGCGCTTGCTGAATCCGAAGTCTTCGACGAACACGGAAACCCGATGGGTGAAAGCCATGCTTGACGCACAAACGCTGTTTCCGCTTCTCGGGGCGATTTCGGCCGCTGCGCTGATTTTCGCAGTTCTTTACCCGATGTTTGCCGGTGACAATGAGGCCGAAAAACGCATGGCGAGCGTCACCGAAAAACGCTCGACAAAGGTCGCCGCGCGCACCGCGGCAGAAACGGCTGCCAACCGCCGCAAACAAGTTTCCGACACCCTCAAGGAACTCGAAGAGCGCCAGAAGCAGAAAGAAAAAGTTTCCCTTCGTCTGCGTCTCCAGCGGGCCGGTTTGAAGATGACCCCGCAAGCCTTCTGGATCGTCAGTGCCATCTGCGGCGCAGCCTGTTCCATTTTCGTTGGCCTGACGTTTGAAAGCTCGATATTGACGCAGATCGCAACGATGGTCGCCGGTTTCGTCGGCATGTTCGGGATCCCGCGCTGGACCGTCGGCAAGCTGACCAAATGGCGCCAACAGAAGTTTCTTAGAGAGCTGGCAAACTCTTTGGATGTCGTCGTCCGCGGCGTGAAATCCGGTTTGCCGCTCAACGAATGTTTGCAGATCATTGCCCGCGAAGCACCCGAACCGATTTGCTCGGAATTCAAGGAAGTCGTTGAGCAGCAGCGCGTCGGCATCCCGCTCGGAGAAGCACTCGATCGCCTTGCGCAACGCATGCCGCTTCCTGAAGTTCGCTTTTTGACGATCGTCATCGGCATTCAGCAGCAGGCGGGCGGCAACCTGTCGGAAGCCCTCGGCAACCTCTCCGAAGTTCTTCGCTCACGTATTCGCATGGCCATGAAGGTCAAGGCGCTGTCGGCCGAAGCGACGGCTTCTGCCGCGGTTCTTGCGTCGCTCCCACCGGGTGTGATGGCCATGGTCTACATGTCTTCGCCCGATTACATCATGCCGCTCTTCACCACCAAGATCGGCCACTTCATGATTGCCGGGGGGCTCTTCTGGATGGGATGCGGCGTGGTCGTGATGCAGAAGATGATCAACTTCAAATACTAACTTGAGTACGGCAGTCGGTTGTGCGCGACCGGCACTATGAAAAACGACGAAGGACGTCGACAACGCCATGATGGATTTTATCGACCTGATCATGCGGCCCCAGTTTCTGGTGACGCTTCTAGCAGCGATCGCGGCCTTTGCCACGGTCCTGACGATCGCAATGCCGATCATGTCGAACGACCGCATGGGCCAGCGCATGAAAGTCATGGCGACCGAGCGCGATCGGATGCGAGCTCAGCGAATTGCGGATCTCGCTCACGAGCGCCCCGGTGCAAGCCTGCGCCAGGCACCGAAAGGCTACATGCAGCAGATCGTCGACCAGCTCAATCTGCGCAAACACTTTGACTCCGAAGAAATTCGCACCAAGTTGAAGATGGCAGGCCTGCGCGGTCAGGCGCCGCTCGTCACCTACATGTTCTTCCGGATCGCCATGCCGATCCTGGTGTTCCTCGGCGCACTGTTCTACGCCTTCGTCATGGCCAAGCTGAGCTATCCGCCGATCGTCAAGTTCATGATTGCGCTGGGTGCAGGCGCCTTCGGCTTTTATCTGCCCAACATCTTCGTCGAGAACATGGTGCAGAAGCGTCAGCAGGCCATCAAGCAGGCTTTCCCGGACTCACTCGACATGCTGCTCATCTGCGTCCAATCCGGCATGTCGGTGGAAGCAGCATTCGGCAAAGTTTCCAAGGAAGTCTCAAACACTTCGCTGGAACTGGCAGAAGAACTCTCGCTGACGACCGCGGAGCTTTCTTATCTCCAGGAAAGACGCCAGGCCTTCGAAAACCTCGGCAAGCGAACCGGCATCCCCGGCGTCAAGGCCGTCGCAACGGCGCTCATCCAGGCTGAGCGCTATGGTACGCCGGTGTCGCAGGCGCTGCGTGTCATGGCGAAAGAAAATCGCGATATCCGCATGTCGGAAGCTGAAAAGAAGGCAGCCGCCCTGCCGCCCAAGCTGACCGTTCCGATGATCTTGTTCTTCCTGCCCGTGCTGTTCGTGGTCATCCTCGGCCCGGCTGCGATTACACTGTGGTTCAAGTAATTCCCGAAATTCGTCGCGCGTAAAAAGAATGCCCCGGACCTCTCAGAGGTTCGGGGCATTTCTTTTTGTAGCAGACGCGAACTTGGAGCCAACAACCGATAGGTCTTGGCTGATCCTCACGTTCGCCCAAAATGACCAGGCGAGTAGGATACCGTCCAATACGACCCTGGGAAAAGTGTTGGCGAAAAAAGAGACGTCCAACACGACCCTGGGAAGTGTTGGCGAAAAAAGAGCTAGCCCAACATGACTTTGGTTCGTCAACATGCGCTTGCGCGATGTTGAGCAAGGGGAAATGTTGGCTAAATAGAGAGACTCTCAGTTCGATTGGGCGACGGCGGTATTCCAGCCCCCAGCTGTCGAACTTTGCTCAGCGTTGGTACCTTTCAAGTTCGGCATGCCGGCAAACTGGTTGCCGCCCGCGTTCTGAGGGGCATTGACCGGGTCGAGTTTGACGAGCTTGCGCAAGGCCGCCGTGTCGGCTGCAGCCGATTGGATCGGCTGGTCTTGCGAACCGATCTTGGCAGATTCGCTGTAGCGGCCCTGCAAGCCAAGCACCAGCGCCAGGTTCTGCCGGACCCGCTTGGTGTCTCCACCATGCGCAACCGCCTGCCGCAGGATGCCCTCCGCCTTGGTTGGATCGCCGCCCATGGCGTGCGCCATAGCCAGGTTGTTCAAGACCGACGGATGATTGGGAGCCAGCGTCAGCGCGCGCTCATAGAACGGGATGGAATCTTTGTAGCGGCCCTGTTTTGCTAGAGCCGTTCCGCGCGCCGAGATAACCCGCCAATCGGGTTTTCCCGGATCATCAGCCTGCGCCAGAACTTTTTCAGCAATCTTGACCTGGCCAAGCTCCAGCGCCAACCGACCGTAAAGCCCTGCTAATTCTCGGTTGTCGCCATGGAAAACCGCGGCCTGCTGCAGCACGGCCATGGCCTGACGCTTCCGGCCCATGGCCTTCAGGTTCTTGGCATAGGCCAGCGCGGGTTCAAGCTTTGCAGGCGCTTCAGAGAACTTTTTGCCCCAATATTCAGTCGCTTGCATCAGTTCATCGCCGCTCGCCGCGGCCGGAGCGGCAGAACTTTCGTTGGACATCTGGGCATTGCTGGCCAGGTTCGGAAGACCGCCGACTTGCGCACATCCGCCTGAAAAGATACTGATCGCTGCCGCCGAAATAGCCGCGCCAATTTGAAATTTTGCACGCTTCGCATAACTCTGCGCCATAACGGCATGTCCCTCGTGTTAAAAGCCCCGGATTCCGCCAGTTTCAGGGGCCACAGAGGCCTGCCGCGCCGGCGTTAAACGTCCATTGGCTTACGAATCAGTTCGTCCCTGAGCGTCAGTCTGTGAGACAGCCATCAACAAAGCCTTAACCTGCTAGTCAGGCTTCTCGGGCGGACGAAAACCGCAACACGGGGCGACATTTGTCGAGTCGTGTTAAATGGGAGGGGCAACTCAAAGCGCTGCGTTAAATGCAGGGAGAACAAATCATGAGCGCCGATACCGAAAACGGTTGGCAGTTTCCCGACGTTTCGTCGGTATTTGCAGATAAATCCGCAGCCGCCCGGTCGATTTGGACCCTGCGTGAAGACGAAGACGCCGCAACGACGTTTGCCGGTCAGCCTGAGGCCGCGAAGTGGCTCGACGAGGTCGGGTTCAAGGCCAAACCCAGACGGCACACACTGATCCCCAAATCTGACGGCTCACTTGCTGGAGCCGCATTTGGCTATGGCGATGGCGATGCCGGTGTCCCTTGCGGCCCATCGGCGCTTTTGCTGGGCGAACTTGCCCGCGCGCTTCCGGCCGGAGACTACGCGCTCGCGACACCGCAAACCGGAATGGTGGATATGGCAGCCATCGCCTGGGGCCTCGGAGCATACGATTTCCGACGCTATAAGACCGGTTCTGACGACCCCGCGCCGCGTCTGGTGCTTCCTGAAGGCGTCAACGCGAGTCGTGTCAAAGCCATCGTCGAAGGCATCTGGTTCGGTCGCGATCTCATCAATACGCCGACAAACGATCTGGGCCCGGCCGATATGGAATTCGCCGCCCGTGAATTGGCCGAACGCCACAAGGCCAAGATCGAAGTGACGAGAGGCGACGAGCTCCTCACCAAGAATTTTCCGATGATCCATGCCGTCGGCAGAGCTTCGGCGACAGCCCCGCGATTGATCGACATGCGCTGGCGCCCCAAGTCGCACACCGGCGATCTCAAAACGGTGACGATCGTTGGCAAAGGCATCTGCTTTGATACTGGCGGGCTCGACTTGAAACCCGCCGCCGCGATGAACCTGATGAAGAAGGATATGGGTGGGGCGGCAACCGCATTGGCGCTGGCCCATATGCTCATGGCGCTTGAAGTGCCGGTGGCCTTGCGCGTCCTGATCCCGACCGCGGAAAATTCCGTATCCGGCAACGCCTTCCGCCCGGGAGATGTTCTGACAAGTCGCAGCGGCAAGACTGTCGAAATCGGTAACACCGACGCCGAAGGACGCCTCGTGCTCGCCGACGCGCTGTCGCTGGCCGACGAAGAAGAGCCCGACACGCTGATTTCGCTGGCGACGTTGACCGGCGCGGCGCGCGTCGCGCTCGGCCCCGATCTTCCCGCCCTGTTCACATACGATGACCAGTTTGCATCAAGCCTCGCCAACCGCGGCTTCGCCATCGGCGATCCGGTTTGGCGCTTACCCTTGTGGAAAGGCTACAATTCAAAGCTTTCGAGCGGTGTCGCCGACATGAATAACGTGTCGGACGGGCCGTTCGCCGGGGCGATTACGGCAGCCTTGTTCCTGCACCGTTTTGTTGCCAAGGCTGGGCGCTATGTTCACATCGACCTCTACGGCTGGCGGCCAGCGACCCGTCCGCTCGGCCGCAAGGGAGGAGAACCCCACGCCGCCCGCGCTTTGTTGGGTGCGATCAGTCAAGAGGTAGCGTCTTGATGAGCGACGACACAAAAGAGCCGGAGGCAAAGCTCGCAGAACCTGCGCCGCCGCCTTTGCCCGAAGCGCCGCCGGAAAAATCTTCGGAAGCGTTCGAGGCTTCGGCTCAAACAGGTGAGCCGTCCGGTTCGAAACCGGAGACCGCGCCCGAACCGCCGCGCGCCGAGGAAACAGATGCCGCCGCGTCAGACGGTCACGCGCAACAGCCCGACCCGCAAGAACCGCGGCGCCCCGGCATCACAGGCGGCCAAGGTCTCGATCCACGGCGCCATGCCTTCCGTCCCGACCTTGCCGCCGACAACCTGCGCGAACACGTAGAGGCCGAACGATACGTTGCCGGCGAATGGGCGCAGATCATCATCCCGTGCGCCCAGATCCGCAACAAGCCGAGCATCGAGGCGCCCGTCGACACTGAAGCGCTGTTTGGCGAAGTCCTGGTCGTTTACGAAGTCGCCGACGGCTGGGCCTGGGTCCAGATCCTGCGCGATGGCTATGTCGGCTATACGCCAATCGATGCGATCACGTCTGAGGTCGAATGGCCGACCCACCGCGTCAAGGCGATCGGCACGTTCGTTTATCCCGAGCCCGACATCAAGAAACCGCCGCTCGCGCACCTCAGCCTCAACAGCGCGCTTCGCGTTGCCGAGCGCGTCGACGATTTCTACCGGCTGACGTCAGGCAGTTTCGTTCACATGCGTCACGTCGCCGGGCAAGAGGTCTACGCCCGCGATTTCGTCGACGTCGCCGAACGTTTCATCGGGACGCCGTATCTCTGGGGTGGCCGCAGCCGCCTTGGCATCGATTGTTCAGGACTGGTGCAGATCGCACTCGAAGCAGCTGGCATCCCCGCCCCGCGCGACAGCGATATGCAGCGCGCCGAACTTGGCAACGACGTTCTGATCCGCAAGGATTACGAGGGACTGCTGCGCGGCGATCTCGTTTTCTGGCCGGGGCATGTTGGCATCATGGTTGATGGCTTGATGCTGCTGCATGCCAACGCCCATCACATGGCGGTAACGGTCGAGACATTGCCTGAAGCGATCGAACGTATCGCCAAAACCGGCGATCGCCCGACGGCAATCAAGCGCCTCGACCAAGCAATCTCTTGATGGGTCCGAGATAGCTTGTGTCGCCTTGCTTGATGTTCCAGGTGAGGGCGAGATCAGCCAGCGCACGGTTCGAACCAACGACCGGCTTGAAGCCGGTTTCGCGCAGGGCTTCCGTCGAAACCACAAGGTCGCCGTCAAGCCGTTCCCAGGCGTCCCCCTTGCCGGCGAGCCGTGCGGCGAGTTTCAGCGGCGCGACGGGCAAGCCAAAAAGCCCTGCCTTGCGCTTCAGCCCGAAGCGCAAGGCCGATACGATTTCAGCAACCGACATCGCGGCAATGTCTGCGACAAGAAACGTCTTCCCGCTGACTTGCGGCGAAGTTAGGCAATGCACGATGGCCGCGGTGAGATTTCTAAGGCTCAAAATCGAGCGCCGGCCACGCAATGACTTGAGCGGCAACGGCATCCGCACCGAGGCCAGATTGAGGAGCCGCTCCATATTGCCTTTGACGCCAGCGCCATAAACGAGCACCGGCCGTAAGGTGACCCATTCCGTCTGGCTGCCATCGAGAGCTTTTTTCAGCGCCTCTTCGCCCAGAAGCTTTGATCGACCATAGGCATCGCTCGGTTGAGGCGCGACGGTTTCGTCGAGCACACCGCGCGCGACCGGCCCCGATTGCGCGCGCACCGAAGAAACGTAAATGAACCGTTTGACACCGGCTTCGCGGGCGGCGTTCGCAAGTTCGCCAACCGCTTCGCCATTGACGCGTCGATATAGATTTTCAGGAATCTCGGCGGTCGCGTGCGCGAGGCCGGCAAGGTGCACGACGTATTGGCAGTCTGCGAGGAGTTCTTGCCATTGCTCGGCTGAAGATCGTCGAGCCAAGTCAGGCATCGCAACACGATCGACCTTCGGATCGCCGGGGTGCCACGAATGATTGCGCGCCGCAGCCCGCACCTGATAGCCCTGCTCGACGAGTTCGCGCACCAGCGCCCGCCCGATAAAACCGTTAGCTCCGGTGACAAAGACGCGCTCAGCCATCATCTGACGTTAGGTCCCGGTTCGCTGCTGAGTAGTGCGCTGCGCAGAAGCAGGGCCGGCATGAGACCGCCCGGCAGTGGCTGGGTCGGGGGCGAGCAGTTCGAGCATCGCAGCCATAGCCAGTCGCCGGTCGAAGCGGCGCTCCGCCTTGAGACGGCTCGCCCGCGCCATCGACGGGATGAGATCGGGACGCCTTAAATAGCTTTCCATCGCCTGGGCGAGAGACTGCGGATCGCCAGCCTTGGCCATGCAGCCGTTGACCCGCTCATCGACAAGTTCCCGGCAACCGGGCGCATCGCTGACAACCACGGGGCGGCCCTTCGCCAACGCAGGTAAAGCATCATACGCCAATCCAACACCGCGGGCAGGACAAACGAAAACGTGCGCCTTATCGATCAGGCTGGCCGGATCGGAGCCATCGCCGACGTATTCGACAACCCCGCGGAATTCCGCCAGCGTCCGCAAAGCGACGGCGTCGGGCGCAAATGAGGCGCGTCCAGCCACGACGAATTCGGCACCGGGCGAATGCGCGTGAACGATCCGCGCCGCCTTGCAGAAATCGAGAACGCCGCTCGATTGGCTGAGTTCACCGATCATCAAGAAGGTGAGGCCCTGACGGATTGGCGGCAAGTCAGACAGAGCGAATTCATCGAGATCGACGCCAAGGCCCGGAATGACGACTGTCGAAGACCCCTCCAGCAGCAGCCCGCTATATTCGAGCTGCGCGGCATGGTCGTGGTTGTAGCAAAGAAAGGCCCGCGCATGCCGAAACACACGCGCGAGGCGGCTTGGTTCGTCGACAAGCTCGTCGTCGAGTTCAGGCGCTGCGTCGTCCAGGTCTTCAGCCTTGCCGACAAGCCAGTCAATTACCGGCAGAATGCGCGGAACCTTGGCTTTGTGCGCCCCTTGAACGACGGCCGGCAGGAGTTCCCGCCCACGCGCCAGGACGGTGTCGGCGCCAAATGTCTTGAGGATTTTCGTAACCCGCCCGGCAACCTGACGGTTGGGCATTAGCGCAAAGCGCTCTGCGACGAGGTCGAGTTGCTCGACAGCGGCCCCATGCGCCAATAGTGTGTGCCATTCGATTTCGGTGAATTCAGGCGACAGGCAGAGGACGTCATGATCCTTTGCAATCAGCGCCTTGATCAGCGGCATATCGTATTGAACAAGCTCCGACCCACTCGCCGCAGCAATGGCAATTCTCCTGCCGCCACCCTCGCGCAATCCGTCGCCGCTCGTCTTCAGCATGTCAATGTACAGTCCGGGAAATCGGCGTAAACACCGCCTTCTCGCTTCCCGCCTCGGCGTCCTCATTATCGCGGACACACCGGTAGCCGTCGACGGTCTGCAAAAGAACGCCCTGGATGGCCTCGATATCCCGACGTCGCATGGCATCGCTTAACGTATCGAGTTCGCGCCAGAGATCGTCACCAGGCAGATAAGGCTCATCCGAACGCATGATGCGCGGATGCTCCGTGCCTCGCGTGTTGGCGCCAAGCAGCAGCTCTTCGTAAAGCTTTTCGCCCGGACGCAGGCCGGTGTAGGTGATTTCGATGTCGCCGTAGGGCGTGTCTTCGGTCTTCAAGTCGAGACCCGCAAGGCGGATCATCAGGCGCGCCAGATCATCGATCTTGATCGGATCGCCCATGTCGAGAACGAACACTTCCCCGCCCGTTGCCATCGCGCCAGCCTGAATGACGAGTTCGGCGGCTTCGGGAATGGACATGAAATAGCGGATGATCTCCGGGTGCGTGACGGTAATCGGACCGCCTGCTTTGATTTGCTTCCGGAAGAGACGAACCACCGAACCGGAGCTGTCGAGGACGTTGCCGAAGCGAACCATCGTGAAGACCGTGCCTTCTTCGGTTTCGCTGGCGTGCGCCTGCAAGACAAGTTCGGCAAGCCGCTTGCTGGCACCCATGACATTGGTTGGGTTCACGGCCTTGTCGGTCGAAATCAAAACGAAGCGTTCGACGCCCAGGTCGCGGGCGGCTTCAGCGATGACGGCACAGCCGAACGTGTTGTTGAGGAGCCCAACACTCGCGTTCTGCTCGACGATCGGAACGTGCTTGTAGGCGGCGGCGTGATAGATCGTCTCGACGCTGAACCGCTTGATGGTATCGCGAACCACAAGGTCGTCGAGAACCGAGCCGAGCACGGAAACGATGTCGGGGCGCGTGCCTTCGGGAAACTCGGAAACCGCCTCGCGCATCTCCATCTCGATTTCGTAGAGAGCGGCTTCGGAGATATCGAACAGGACGAGCCGGGCGGGATGCTGTTTCAGGATCTGACGCACCAGCTCCGAGCCAACCGAGCCGCCGGCACCGGTGACGAGAATGGATTTGCCGCGGATCGAGCGCGCCAGAAGCTCAAGGTTCGGCGGAACCGGATCGCGGCCCAGCAGATCCTCGACCTCAAGCGGACGCACGTCGGTGATGCCGACCTTGCCGGTGGCAATCTCCTCCATCGACGGCATGACCTTGACCGCAACCGGATAGTTCTCCAGTTCGCTCATGATCTGGCGCCGCTCGCGCCGCTTGGTCTCCGGCACAGCCAGCAGGATTTCTCGTACTTCCGCACGCTCGATCACATGCCCGATTTTTTCAGGCCGGTAGACCTTCACGCCGCCGACGTACTGACCCCACATGTCCTTGGCGTTATCGATGAAGCCGACGGGCTCGCGATCCGAAACCCGGCGCAGAGCTTCCAGCAACTCCGACCCAAGCTGTCCGGCGCCATAGATCAAAACGGGTTTGCGTTCGATATCGAGCGGCAACTTCGGGATACGAATGCCGACGCTCTTGAGTAGCAGCCCGGCGGCCTGCCGGCTGGCCGTCACCATGATCGCGCCAAACACGCCATAGGTGATGATGACGGTGCGCGGAATGCCGTGTTGGCCGGTCATGAAGACGACGAGCGCCCAGATCAACACACTCAGCGCAACGCATGCAAAGATGCGAACCGAACCGCGATAGCCGATGAAGCGGGTAACGAGCCGGTAAAGACCGAACCATGCGAAGGTTGCGACGGTGATGAGCGGGGCAGCTGCAAACAGCAGACCTTCAGGAATTTTATCGGGCCAGTAATAGGTCTGGTAGCGCAGCGACATCGCGATCCAGACAATCACCGAAAGCATAACCGTATCGGTCAGCACCAGGATCGCGCGCTTATAATAACGCGGCAATTCCAGGAGCCATTTTCTGACGGCTGCCGTGAATGTCTGATCGTCTTCCTGCTGAGACAAAGTCTTCCCTCGAACCGCCCTAGAACGGTCTCAAAATTACTACCGCCACCCCGGCTAGAAATTCTGCCTCGTCGAACGCAATACTTAACGTACCCGGTTTATCGCGTCGGGATAGGCCCGGCGCAACAAAAAGTTGATCGTGGGAGCTTAAGCCACGAAACGAAGAATTCAAATGCACCAGAACGAGGTATGCGAGGTCTTCCAGAATTAAGAAAAGCCCCGCGCCCTCATCTCGCGGCCCAACGCGTAAGATTAAGATTTCTCAGTATTATTTCGGCTGTGGAGCCCGTTCCGGCCGGCTCCGAGCAGGCGGCTGCCTGTCAGCTAGGCAACGGGGTATCGGATGGTCCCTCCATGGCATCGCTGTCCGTGGGGCCTGTGGATACACCCAGAAACCTGTTGATGACTTTGCCGGTCCGCGTTGCCGGCTGCGCCTGTTGCGCTGGGCTGTCGTCTCCCAGATAGTCGATCAGCCGGTGTCCCAACACGATCCCGATGACGCCGAAAGCGGTGCCACCCAGCATCTGCCCGATGAGGACGCCCTTCGCTCCCATTATAGCTTCAAAGAGCATAACGAACGGGATAGTGCCGAGCGTCGCCCGGCCCCAGTTGAGCGCCGTCGACACATGCGGACGCCCCAGCGTGTTGAAAACCGCGTTCGAAACAAACAGCGCCCCCAGGAAGAAGAACAGCGGCGCCAGCCAATGGCAAAACAGCATGATGAGGTCGGCCGCCTCGCCGGACGCTTGAAACTGGCTGACGATCAGCGGCGCTGACAAAGCTAACAGCAGCCATGCCCCAAGCGTAAAACCACCGGTGACATAAAGCGCCAGTCTCAGCGTTTCGTGCATCCGGTCCTTATTCCGCGCGCCGTAGTTCTGGCCGACGATCGGACCAACGACGCCCGACAAGGCGAAGATCGAACCGAAAGCAACCGGCATGATGCGTCCGATAATCGTCCAGCCAGCGACAGCCGCATCGCCATGTTCGGAGATGACCGCCGTGATATAAGCGTTGGCGGCAGGCGTCGCGAGGTTGGTCGCAACCGCTGGAATGGCAATCGCCGCCAGAGGCCATCCATCGGCCAGGAAGGTGCGAAGTTTCGAGCGCCCCATCATCTTGTGCACGATGATGACGCCATAAAAGCCCACCAGCATCACGCTCACCCGCGCGATGACGGAAGCCCAGGCGGCCCCTTCGATCCCCATGTCGAACCCGAAGATCAGAATGGGATCGAGGATCACATTGGTGATGGCGCCAAACAGCGTCACGTTCATGGCCCGCCGCGCATCGCCGACCGACCGCAAAACCGCAGACGCCGTCATGCCAAGTGCCAGCAGCGGCAACGCCGGAACGGCGATCGTCAGATAACTCGCAGCCAGTTCCCGCGTGCGGCCGGTCGCCCCGAGAATTTTTAAGAACTCTGGAATAAGGATCCAGACCAAGAGCGCCAGGACCGATGCGACGACAAGCGTCCACAAATGCGCATTGACCGTCAGCCTCCGCGCCCTGACGTTGAGACCGGCCCCAAGCGCCGGCGAGATCAGCGACGTCGCCGCAATCGCCAAGCCGATTCCGATGCCGATCATCAGCATCAAAACGGTGCTCGCATAACCGACCGCCGCGATCAGCTCCTCGCGCTCCTCCAAGAGGGAGAGAAAGTAGATGTTGGCCAGATCGCCGACAAAAATAGCAACCAGCCCGAGCGCACCCGTCCCCGTCATCACCAGCAAGTGACGCAGCAACGACCCGGTCACGAACTTCGGCTTCTGGGGCGCACGGCGCTCGCGCCGAGGCGGCACCGGCCGATTGATGGTATCTGATTGGCTCATAAGGTCTTTCTGAGAGGCGGCGCGACGCGCAGCCCAAGCGGCATACGGCTTTTAAGGCGATATGGCTAGGCCGATCGGCGAGGTTAACTTAAGCGTGAACGCGACCGGCAATCGGCCGTGGCGGTCGGGAAGCCTGAAACGTCAGGTGTCGCATTATTCAGATTTGCCGGCGTGATTTAATGGCCGCTGCCAGCGTTCCTTCGTCGAGGTAATCGAGCTCACCGCCGACCGGCACGCCTTTTTGCATTTCCGAGACGGTCACATCGCAATCAGCGAGCAATTCCCTGATGTAGTGCATCGTCGACTGGCCTTCCACCGTCGCGTTGAGAGCGAGCAGGACTTCGCGCACGTCCGGCGCCTTGGCCCGCCCGATCAGGCTGCCGATGTTGAGTTGCTCCGGACCAATACCGTCAAGCGGCGACAAATGTCCGCCCAGCACGTGATAAAGCCCTTTGATAACGCCGGCCCGCTCCAGCGCCCAAAGATCACCGACCTCTTCGACAACGACGATCATCGACGGATCGCGGCTCGGGTCCTGGCACAGATGACACGGCGACGAGGTGTCGACATTGCCGCACTGCGGACAGATCGAAATCTTGTCCTTGGCGACCGCCAGCGCTTCAGCCAGCGGAATGAGGAGGTCGTCGCGCCGCTTGATGAGCGACAGCGCTGCCTTGCGCGCAGATCGGGGCCCAAGCCCTGGAAGCCGCGCTAGCAACTTGATCAGGCGCTCGATTTCCGGGCCAACCGTGCTCTTCGCCATTAAGATGCCTCACCGCAGAATCAGACAGCCGCAGGTTGGCATGGAGCACAACGCAGCGCCAGATCCCCAAATCCGGCATGGCAGATGGCAGCGTTTGAAAATTGGGGGCGCTGAGCCGTTGCGTCCAGGCGCTTTACCCAAACAGGCCGCCGGATTTGCGTCCGCCACCGACAACACCTTTAAGCGCCGAACGGATCGACTGAATGCAAATGCCTTCGTTGGCAAAAGAGTTGCCGGCCGCGCCATTGAGCCTCGGTCGACCTTCGTGCTCGCTGAATCCCGCATGATGCAGCCCGATCACCTCCCAGGTGTCAGCATCGAAGATCGGACTACCCGAGTTGCCCGGTTCCGTTGGCGCCATGTAGTGCAGATAGACCGGGTTCTGCGATGCCGGCTCGCGCGGCCCTTTATCGACAAGCCAGCCATTCGCGCCGACCACGCGGCTCAGCGACAACGGCCCGCCCAGCGGATAGCCGATAACGCTGACCGGAGACCCATCGCTGCCGTCAGGTGAAACGGCTGCGCGCAGGAGCGAATTCGTCTCAGCAATTTCAAGCGGCTCACAGGCGTTGCACGGGCCCCCGCTAATGCGCACGATAGCGGCATCGTAGGCGTTGGGCGGCGATTCAAAGAGCAGCGAATTCTCGCAATCCAAGACGACGTTGTTTGCGCCTTCAAGAACGAGACGCGCGTTGCTCGGCAGAAGCGTTGAGTCGCTGCGCTCATTGCTCAACACATGCGCGTTGGTCACCATGAAGGTATCGTCGCCAAGCGCTGGGCTGAGCGATCGGCCACTGACCAGGAAGCCGGTGCCAATCGTGCCTCCATAGGGCGCCTGGATCGCCACGACGGCAGCCGCCCGTTTCACAACGATCTGCAGTTCGGCGAGTTTGACGAACTTGCCGCCCGACACCATGGACTCCTTGAAGTCCCGCGCCTCTGCGGAGGCTGCGAACTTGCCGATCGCTTGCAACGCGTCCGTCGACAACTCGAAACGGCCGTTCGGATTGCCGATTTCAGCCGCCTTCAGCACGGCAAATAAAGGACCGGCGCCACCATGCGAGGGTTGCAAGCGCCACACCTGCTCCAGCTGGCGCGAGGCGCTTGCCGCATGGAACGGCTTTGTTAAAGGGTGGTGGCCGAAAGCCGAATACCAGTGCTTGGCTCTGGCGTAATCGCGGATTGCAATCGACGCCTCGCCAAGACCGGCAAGCAGCCAGTTGTCGCCCGTGCCGTGCGCTTGCGGTTCCAACACTTCGATCATGCGCCGGGCGATCTGTTCGGGCATCAAGCCGTTCATCCTTGCCAGCTCGCTATGGCCGTCCTCGCGCGCCAGGCACATCAACGCGATGAGGTTGACGCCGTGCCAGTGGTTCACCGCCGGCGTATCTACGTCATAAACTTTTGCGTAGTTCTTGATGGCCCGCTCCAAGTCGGGCTTGAAGTGACGGCGAACCGACGCAGAGGCATTCGCCGAGCGAACATGATTGACGTAGATCTGCTTATAGGCACGGCCCAGCAGTCCGTGCGCTTCGTCTCTCAAGCCCTGCGGCACGCCGCCCATTTGCAGCACGTTGCGGACCATATCGAGTCCGGCATGAACGTGTCCGATGTCAATCAGAGCTTGTCCGTAATAGAGGCGCACACGTGCATCCTCAGGCATCCGGACAATAGCGCTTTCGCCGGCGTCGGCCAGCCGGTCGAATACGCGGGCATCTTTGAGCGCCTGCATCACCGAGATGAGTTCGTCGTCGTCGATATGCGTCGACATATCCCCAAGCACGATGCGCAGCGTTTCCCAGGTGTCGTTCAGCTTGTTGCGATTGATCGGCGTTTGCCGGACGGCCTCCTTGACGGTCTTGCAAAGTTCGTAAGGGTTGGGACCGCGTGAGACGGACGGGACCTGATATCCGGCAAGCGCCTTGACGAGCCGCAATGTCGCCAGCGAACTGGCCGGTCGCCCCTCTTTCGACATGAGGGTTTCAAGCTTCTGCAGATGGTGCTGCACGAGATCCGCCCTACCATCGCGTGTGGCAGTTTCGATCCGGCTAATGAGTTCATCGACAGTCATAAGCAACCCCCCGTCTCGGGCTGTTGTCGTCCTGGAATTGTGTATGCTGCGCGACCCCATCGCAGCGCTTTGAGTGTCTTCCGTCCTGCTTAGGCGATCTCTTCGCGGCTGCCGTCATCAAGACGCGAGGTCCAGGCCTGGCAGACGCACGTGACATAGGGTTGCGCGGCCGTTGAGGCATCCTGATAGATCGGTTTCATAAAGCGTTCGACGATAATGGCAGCAACGATGTTATTGAGCGGCGGAATGATGAAGAGCTTCATCAACAAGATGCCCGCCAGCACATTCTGCACATTGGCAAACTGCTGGTTTGCGGCCCCGTTGATTTGCGCCATCACTTTGCGCCGGTCGGCCATGTCGTCAGGAGAATCCCCGCACAACAGATTGTGGACCGAATGCTCGAAGCGCGCGAACACCGTCTTTCCATAGTTGATCGCGTCCTGCAGGCTTTCCTGGCTCTCGAAACTTTCAAGCGGCTGGATGCGGCTCGCCGAAAGGCTTTCTAGATTCGTCTCACCCGAGCGGCTACGCCGGGCAAGTTCGAGATAAAGCCCGTCAAGCCGGGAGTGGCCGGATTTTCGGGCCCGCTTGATGCTTTCCAGCATGGTCGGCGTGTCGGTTGCCGCGGCGATTGTGTCTGAGGCATCAGACAAAACGAATTCACCATCGCCTTGGTCTTCGCCGATGCCCAACGTTGGGCCCGGCATGCCGGTGTCGAGTGTCGGGATATCGGCGTCCGTCACCGGTCGAACCGGCCACATCGGTTTGGGCAGCAAAACGTTGAGCCCCAACGCCTCGTCGTCGGCCGTCGAATAGACCCCCGGAGCTGGTCGTCCGTTCGAGCGATGGAACTTGACGAGCGCGTCCTTGGTGTTCGGACCGAGCTTGCCGTCCGGACCGGCCAGGTTCATGGCTTCCTGTAGCGCGAAGACTTCGCTGCCTTCCGAGCCTTGGCGCAAGCGTCCCAGCCGTTTGTCGATCAAGGCGCTGTTGTTGGTCTCGCCGTTCGCTCGCATTTCTGAAGCGATCGCTGCTTCAAGGCCGGTGAAGAGCACGTAGGAGTAGCGCCGACCGTTGTCGTCATCGCCGTGCCGGCTGAGCCCCAGAACCTCACGGAACTGCTTCCATTCGCCGGAATGGTTGTCAGTGTATTTCACGCAGCGTCCGCGGATCACCTGGCAGCCGAACGATGAAAAGTGTGCACCAGGGTCGCCCGTATCGGTAAAGGCCGGATGTATGTTGTCGAATGGGAAGTTCGGATCGAAGACGTCAGTGACGTCGAAGGAGTTGCTCGACTTGTTGCGCAACACGACGAACTTCTGCGCCTCGCGAAGACAGCCCGGATACTTGCCCTTGCTGTGGCGACCGACTTCATAGAGATAGCATCCGCACGGCAGCATGTTGGAGGCCATCGCGCCCGTCAGCATCAAATAGACCGAACGTCGGTTCGGCACGGTGCTGGCGATGAAGCCGGATAACAGCCCGAGTTCGGTGTCATAAACCCCGATCACGCAGCGGAAGTTGCGGTGGTCGGGGCGCGTCTCTCTGAGCGTTAGGGAGTAGCGGCGCACTTGCGCAGCCGTCTCATCGCCCGCCAGCATCGCACCACGCAGACCGAAGATGATTTTGCCGGTTCCGCGCAGCGGCTGATATCGGTTGGCCCGGATCAGGAGATCAAGATCGGAAACGGAAAATTCAAACGTGCGGTCGACGTTGCGATCGCGGTCGTCGGGCAAGACGTGAGCATATTCGGTGCTCAGCATGTCATCGGCGATCCACGAAATCGATGAAAAACCGGAACGCTCAAGCTCAAGATCCCGGGCAATAGGCTGGCCTTCGAGATCCTCGTCGAACCAATCGGCGATATCGCCTTGCTCTTCCGGTGGGATTGCTTCGTACATCGATTCAAGCCCGGCAACCTCCGTCGGAGCCAGCCGGTGCGGATCGAAAATCGGTTCGACCGGAATACCGGTATCGAGGGAATCGACGTCCGGCGACACCGAACGCAATCCCGGCTCCGGCAACGGCGGCACGACGACGACACGATTGCGCTCCGCAAGCCCCAGTTCGAAGAGCTTGGCTTCCGCGTCTCGGCGTTTCAGCAGTCCAGAGAGGTTTCGCCCCGCCCAGATCCGCTTCATCGAGCGAAATTCACCGGGAATTCGTTCATATTGCTCGTTGGCGATATGCTCGGCGATGTTGCGCATTTCGCGCCGCGTACTGCCTTTGAGGCTGCGACCGCGATTGTAAACGAGTGACAACAAAGCACCGAAGCAATGCGGATGAATTTTCTCCGAGCCGGGATAGATCGACAAAACCCATTCGGAATACTTCGGCACCGTTTGAAGCTGATAGACTTCGAAGGCCGGGTCCCATGGAATTTCGATATCGCGCACTGATTGCAGAGCCGCGCGTGCCGTCGCCCCTTTTTTGCCGATCGTACCGCACAGCCGGTCATAGTCGCCCGGTTCGACGCGCGACCGCCAAGCCGCCTCGATATCCTTCTCGGCCTGAAAGCCAAGATCATAGCCTAGACCGATCGTGACGCCGGAAGCGCCGCCCGGCCAACAGGGTCGGCAATATTTTTGCGCGTAGTAGGATTTGCCGCCGACTTCGTAATAGAGAATGAGGTCATGCGCATCTTTCGAAATCCAGGAATTGATCTCTTCCGCGGACAAATCCTGGTACTGCGGCGGCAGGTAGACCTCTAAGCTCGGGTCGAAGCTTTCTAGATCGTCTTCGGGGAGAAACCGATCACGGCAGGCATAGTTCTGTTCGATTTCTTCAGCGGTTGGAGCGAGCGAAAAAGACTCAAGGAAAATGGACTTATCCATCACTATACCCTTTTACGCGACCAGACACGCGAAGGCCCGGCACCACACCTTTTTCAGTCCCGTGCAATACTGAACCGAAACGCAATTCAGGGCTTGAGCAGCGCTATAACTAAAAAAACAATCGCATCGACACCGCACCATCCGCTCCGGATAACACACTGAGCAGGCAGCTGTTGTCACCACCCCAGACCTTTTGGTCAGTAAATCGCGTCAAGGTGTGCTCGTAAAGGCACGCAAAGACAATCCCAGGCAATATCATTTTGCCTGAAATGCCTGACGAATACCTCGTGTCGAGGAGATGCTGCTAGAGGACGGTCATTTGGATCTGAGCGCCGGCTCCAAGCCTCTGATGTCGTAACCCGCGCGCTGCGCCGTCTCGATGATTTCTTCTGCCGACAACCGCCCGACTTCCGAAATAGCCCAAAGGATCGTACAGCGCGTCCCAGACCGGCAATACGCCAAGACCGGCCCTTCGGCGTGCTTGCAACTATCGCGAAACGTTTCCGCCTCTTGCGGGCTCATTTGCCCGCTGACGACGGGCTGGTATTCAAACTCCAGCCCATGCTTCATCGCCGCCTCTTCGATTTCCGAAAAACGAGGCTGGCCGCGCTCTTCACCGTCAGGACGATTGCAGATGATGAGTTTGAAACCCAAGGCTGCGATTTTGGGGACGTCGGTGGGTCTGATCTGCGGGGCGACCGACAGATTGTCGTTGATCTTGTGATGTTGCATCAGGCCGTTCCCTGAGTTGCCGACTTCGGTTCTGCAAGCCTCGTCCTGACGAACCGCGCCGCGGCCATACCGGCCACCAGCGCCAGAGCAAAGATCCACGGTTCCGCCCGGGCAAGTCCGAGAGCCGGAACCAAGCCTCCGGGGCAAAACCCAATGAGACCCCAACCGACCCCATAAGTCACGGCGCCTAGGATGAGAGGTTTGTCGATCGTTGTCGAGCCTGGCAAATGAAATGCACTGTCAAAAATCGGCCGCTCGCTGCGGAAAACGAACCGGTAGCCGATCGCCGTCGTCAGCAAGGCCGAGGCCATGACAAGCGCCAGACTTGGGTCCCAAGAGCCCGCGACATCGAAGAAATTCAGCACTTTCGCCGGATTGATCATGCCCGAAACGGTAATCCCGAGACCGAAGAGGAGGCCTACAAAAAGGGCGGCAAAATTTCGCATGGGCTCAAGCTCCGATGACGTGACGCATGACGAAGACCGTGACGCCGGCCGCCAGCATGAAAATCGCCGTGGCGGAAATCGACCGTGGCGACAGTCGCGCCAAGCCGCACACGCCGTGTCCGCTGGCGCAGCCCGATCCAAACGTCACGCCAATCCCGACGAGCACGCCGGAAATGATAGTGAGCGCAGTCGAACTGCTCATCATCTCAAACGGCGGTGCGTGTCCGAGAACGAGAGTGTAAACGGCAGGAGCCGCAATCATCCCGACGATGAATAGCGCCCGCCAGCTCCATCCGGCCGGAGAAGATGGAAACAACACGCCGCCGAGAATTCCAGAAACGCCGGCAACGCGGCCGAGCATGGCCATCATCATCACGGCGCCGAGGCCGATGAGAAGGCCGCCGACGATAGCTTCAACAGGGGTGAATTCGGTCATATGTGTCCCGTCGAACGATTTAGATCAAAGTCTCAGAAAAGTTTGAAGCCGGGCGGAATGGGTAGACCGCCGGTGATGCTTGCCATCTTGTCCTGGGCAATCGTTTCCGCCTTGGATTTCGCATCCTGACTGGCGGCAACGATGAGGTCTTCCAGGATTTCCGCTTCGTCAGGCTTCATCAGGCTCGGGTCGATTGCGACCTTGAGCATTTCGCCCTTGCCGTTCAGCGTGACTTTGACGAGGCCACCGCCCGATTGGCCTTCGCACTGGGTCTCGGCAAGTTCGGCCTGCATCTGCTGCATGCGCTCTTGCATCTCTTTGACTTTGCTCATCATGCCCATGATGTCTTTCACGGCGGGCTCCTGTGTTTTGAATTAGGTCGTCGTCACGTAACGCTTTGTTTATATGGGGCCACCAAGACGGGATTCACCCCTGCCGGCTGGCTACAGCCAATGGCCGCTAGCCGGTGCCCGTATCGTCGATCTTGTCGTCGATATCGCCGGTGACTTCAATGTTGCGAACGGCCGCAACTTCGGCATCCGGAAAGGCTTCCAAGGCCGCTGTGATGAGCGGATCGCTCTTGAGGCGTTCCAATTCAGCAGCCGCAGCTGCCCGGCGCGCCTCGCCGACGGGTGTTTCGCCAGGCGTCTTAGAGACCACGACAATCCACTTTTTCGACGTCCATTTGTTGAGCTTTTCGCGCAGTTCGTTGGCGAGCGGCTTTGGCGCGTTCGGCATCAAGCAGAGGTCGATGGAGTGGTTGTCGGCGTCGAATTTCACGAGGCTGACGTTCTCTTCCAGGTGCACCTTGAGTTTCGCATCGAGCTTGGCGCTGACGAGGTCAATGACTTCCGCGAAAGAACGCGGCTCCGGCATCAGGCTGCCACCAGCCGGAAGCTGGGCATCGGCATAAAGAGGATCGTCTGGATCGAAGTCCGCATCCTCCGGCATCGCACCGTAGTCGTCGAGCCCATCGGCCCACGGAGCGGCTTCCTCTCCGGCCACGAAGTTCGTCGCCGAGGTGCTGGTCTGATCTGGCGCCGGATCAGGTGGCGCGGATCGCGTACTCTCCGCTGCAGCGGGGTCTTGAGTTTGGCCACCCGGAGCTGCCGTCGGAGCGAAAGCTGAAACGTCCCGGTCCGCCGCCTGAGCCGTCGGCTGGCGTTCAGGCGCCGCCTTTTGCTCGGCTTGACCGCGGCGCGCAGGCATAGGCTGCCCGCCCAGCCCCTTGATGATTTCTTCCGGAGACGGCAGGTCGGCGGTATGCGCGATGCGGATCAAAACCATCTCGGCTGCCGCCATCGGGTTGGGCGCACGGCCCGTTTCCTCGAGCCCTTTCAGCAGCATCTGCCAGACCCGCGACAGTAGCGCGATTGAAACCTTTCCCGCGATCTCGCTGGCCCGCCGGACATCTTCTGCCGACAGTCCCTCAGACCCATCCTGTTCCCCGACAACCTTGATCCGCGACGCCAGATGGACCGCTTCCGAGAGATCTCCCAACGCCTGCACCGGATCGGCACCGTCGTGATGCAAGGCCTCAAACGCGGTCAATGCCTCGGCCGGCTTTCCGCCGATCAGCAGATTCAACAGATCGAAAATCCGTCCGCGATCGGCGAGGCCCAGCAGGGTGCGCACATCATCGGCCACCACCTTGCCTTTCGAAAAGGCGATCGCCTGATCGAGGATCGACAGACCGTCGCGCACCGAACCTTCCGCAGCACGCGCAATCATCGTCAGCGCTTCGTCGTCAGCCTCCGCACCTTCCTCGCCGACGATCCGCTTGAAGTGCTGGCTGAGAAGCCCGACATCGACGCGCCGCAGGTCGAAACGCTGGCATCGCGACAGCACTGTCACGGGGACTTTGCGGATTTCCGTGGTGGCGAAGATGAATTTGACGTGCTCGGGCGGCTCTTCGAGCGTCTTCAAGAGAGCGTTGAACGCCCCCTTCGAGAGCATGTGCACCTCGTCGATGATGAAGACCTTGTAGCGGGCCACCATCGGCTTGTAGCGCGCGCTTTCGATGATCTCGCGGACGTTGTCGACGCCGGTGTTGGAGGCCGCGTCCATCTCGATGACGTCGGCATGCCGGCTTTCCATGATTTCCGCGCAGTGACGCCCGAAGTCCTCGCGCTCGCGCGGGAGATCGATCGTCGGCTTGCCGCCATCACCTGATTGCGGTTCGAAATTGAGCGCACGCGCGAGAATCCGCGCCGTCGTCGTCTTGCCGACGCCGCGCACGCCCGTCAGCATATAGCCTTGCGCGATCCGGCCCTGCTCGAACGCGTTCTTCAAGGTGGCCACCATCGCGTCCTGACCGATCAGGTCGGCGAACGTCTGTGGCCGGTATTTTCGCGCGAGTACGACGTAGGGCTTGGCCCCCATCTCCGCGTCATCAAACATGCTATCGCTCATGGGCGGCGACTATATCGTGCAAGCTGCACGACCGCCACATCTGCCGGGAAGTTGTGCAAGGTCGCCTGGCTTCAGCCGCGCTCGGTCAGCTTTTCAAGCTTGGTCTGGCGCGTTTTTTCGTCTTCTTGCCAGCTCAGCGTCGAAGCCAGCGTTCCGTTCTTGTCGAACAAGAAGACAGTTGCCGTATGGTTCATCGTATAGTCGTCGTCCGAAGTCGCGACCTTTTCGGCGAAGATCCGATAGCCTTTCTCGACATTCTTGATCTCTTCCTGTGTCCCCGTCAGCCCGATGATTCTGGGGTCGAACGCCGAGAGATAGTCCTTGAGATGCTCAGCGGTATCGCGTTCGGGATCGACCGTCACAAAGAGCACCTTGATCTTGTCGGCCTTATCGCCAAGCGCCTGCAGATGCTTGGTCATTTCAAACAGCGTCGTCGGACAGATATCCGGGCAGTTCGTAAAGCCAAAGAACATCGCGTAGGGTGTGCCTTTCAGCGAAGCGCTGTCGAACTTCTGGCCATTTTGATCGACGAGAACAAAGTCGGTGCCAAACCGGCTTGCGCCCGGCAAAGAGGCGCCCGTGCGGGCGGCCTCCTGCAGATTTCCAAGGAAAATCGCCCCAATCACGACGGCCGCCAGCGCCACCAGTCCCCAAAGGACCATTCGGATGCGTCCAAGAACTGTCGTTGATTGAGACATTTTTCAACTTTCCTGTTTGGATCTCTTTTTGCGCTACAGGCCTTCGGCGTTCTTAGTGATTATGTCCCGAGCCGTGCATGTCATGCCCGCTATCCGGTTTGCCCGCCGAACCATCCATGGTCTTGGACCCGAGCGGAGCAACCGCGAAGCTGACGGCAACGTCACCCGCCTTTTCGAACTTCAGAACGCCTTTGACGGGTTTGCCCAATTCCGGAGAAGCCTTGAGATCCAGGAACATCAGGTGATAGCTGCCCGGTTTTAGTTCAACCGTAGCACCCGGCGCGATTGTCAAGCCGGCCGCCAGCTCCTTCATGCGCATGATGCCATCGGCAACAACCATTTCGTGGACTTCGACGCGGCCGGCCAGATCGAAAGAGCCACCAATCAGGCGGTCTTCGCTCTTTCCGGTGTTCGTCACCGTCACGAAACCGCCCGCAACCTTCGCCCCTGGCGGTGTCACCCGCGTCCAGGCCTTCTCGACCTTAAGCCCTTGAGCCATGGCCGCATGATCGCCATGCGACATGTGTCCGGCTTCGTGCGACGTCGCCTCGGCCAGGATAATGGGGCTGCGGCTTTGGATCTGGGTCTGAGCGTGGCCAGCCTCATGATCCTTCTCGCAAGCCTGAGCTACGCCCATCCCGACGAACGCGCTCATAGCCAGCACGGCCGAACTGGTGACGATCAATTGCAAAGTCTTCATTCTGAATTCCTCCGGGGCGCAAAACTCTGGGTTGAGTTTGCGCTGTTGTTATTGCGACGCCGTCAGGCCCGCAACCTGTCCAGTGCGGGCCCTAAGCCTTGCCGAAATGTTAAGTCGTTCTTTTAGAACGCTTTCTGCCAGCCAAGCGTGAAGAACCAATCGGTCTCCATCTGTGGCCCGTTCAGATCCTCATAAACTGGCGCACCAGCTTCAAACGCCAGGCGATGTCCCTTCAGCGGACCTTCCGGTACGATCAGGTTCACGCCGCCGATCAGATCGAGCCGCTTCCCACCATAATACTCCGGATGTGCCGTCTGCACCGGACCGCCAATCAGCGCATCTGCACCGTCGATATCGCCCTGGGCTTGATAGGCTGCCCGGAACGACGTGCTGATCCAGGGCGCGAACTGATAGGCAAGCCATCCTGTCACCATGTGTTTATCGCCCCAGGCATAGCCTTCATCGTTTTCGTCTTCGAGCCGGATTTCCGCGGTGTATTGCGCGCCCCACGAGAGGTCGCCCCGGCGCGCCGTATAGGTGAGGCCCGGCAGGAGATCCCAGGTGCCCGTGCCAAGCTGCATCGCGTAAGGCAGGCGAACCTCCGGCGTTCTACCAAACGGATCGAAGATATTGTCGCGTTCTTCAATCGAGCCTGTCGGCGCGCTAAGGCCCATGTTGAGATGGAAGTGATGTCCGCCGCCGTCAAACAGGCGGTAGAGCGCCGTCAGCTTCAAGTCGCCGACGCCTTCCGATTTCGTCGTGAAACCGCCGATCTGATTAGCGCCGGGCATCGGCGAGAACGTCAGATGATCCATATCCTTGCGGATCAGCGGCAGCATCGCCATCAGCGTGATGTTGTCGGTGGGCGCATACATCGCCCCCAACATATGCATTTCCATCGTCATCTTGGTCGGCACGACCCTGAGGTTGGGCGGCGTCACCGTCATGCCCATCGGCGTCACGACGGAATTGCGGTTCGGAACGGTGGTTACGATCTCTTCTGGTGAGACCTCATTGGTCCCGATCCGGTTGCCTTCCATATTCATGCGCATATAGCGATAGGACAACATCCACTCGCCCTGTTTGTGCATATGTTCGCCCATCACACCGATTGGTGCATGGCCGTCGGCGCGCACACCGCTGTGATGGCCGCCGCCTTGAACGGAGAAACCGGCGCTCGGCAGATCATCGGCGCGCGCCGAAAACGATGAGACGGGAAGGAAAAGGAAAGACGCGCTGATCGCGAGTGCGATCGGGCCGGATGCGCCGTAGGCGGCCCTCGAAGTAAGCTTGTGCATGGGTCTGATCTTCTAAAAATATTGGCTGCGCGGTCGCCGCGAACAGCAAAAAACAGTTGCTTGTTTCGGCGTTCAAAGACGTGAAGGCAGTCGATAGAAGTCAGACGATGGGTGGGCCGCGGATGGTGCCGGGTGCGAGCAGCAGCTCAGCCCGCGATACAGAGTCCGGTACGACGAACTGGAGCGGAGCATGCTCGAACGCGAGCTTCGTTAGAAGACCTAGGCTGGCCGTCTCCAGGCACGCGGCGGCCGCACTGCCAAGGCAGATCGGGCAGTGATAGCGACGCGTGTCATTGTCGCGATCCGATTGTCCATCTTCGGGAGCAACGGCCGTGGTTTCGCTGAAGCGGCTAGGCCCGCAAAGCGCATGGACATCAAGCGCCAGCTGGGCCGCTTCAGGCCCGGCCGCAACGGCAAGACTTCTGCCCAGCGAAGAGGTGATATGCAGGGAGAAAAGCGCGACGTGAAAAATCGTCGCCGCGATCGCAATGATCGCAGCCGATCGCCTAATCGCCAGCAATCGTCGCAAACTCTTCATTGAGTTAGAATAATCGAGTGGCGCACTCGGGCAAGTGCCCAAGCGCCACATCATCCGCAATAAGATTTCCTGCGCGCGAACGCCGCAGCCGGCACTGTCCGCCAAAGCAAGGGTTTCGCCGAAGCAAGGAATGCGATGGGTTCAAACAGATCGCGCCATCGCGCCGGTTAGGCCGTCTCGCCGTCAAGCACCGCTTTGACGACATGATGCGCCATCGATTGTGCGCCCGGCAGCCACAGCTCATCGGCATGTGTACCAGCCAGCATCTGGCTTGCTTCCTCTTTCGTGAACCAGCGCGCGTGTTCGATTTCGTTGGCATCGACGATCAATTCGCCCGGCTTCACTGAAGCGATACATCCAAGCATCAACGAATAGGGGAACGGCCAGGGTTGCGAGCCTAGGAAACGCACCTGCTCGACCTCAAGGCCGACTTCTTCCTTGGTCTCACGCCGAACCGCGTATTCGACATCGTCACCGGGTTCGACATGGCCCGCGAGCGCCGAATACATCTTGTCGGGGAAGCGGTGCTCATGCGCGAGCACGAGGCGCTCACCGTCGGTCACGGCCATGATCACGACCGGATCGAGCCGCGGATAAGTCTCATATCCGCACGCCCAGCATTTGCGTTTCCAGCCACCGAACTTGAAGGTCATGGAACCGCCGCAACGGCCGCAGCACCGGCTGTTTTCATGCCAGGTCGCAAGGGCCGCCGCCTGACTGACAAGCGCCAGTTCTTCAGCCGGCATTTGCCCTTGGACGGCAAGATTGCGAATTTCGACCCGGTGTTTCAGAGCGTCGCGCGCCTGTGGTGCGCCGCGCGCATAGTGCTCGCTCGTCGCGACCGCAAAATAGGCGCGCTCTTCGCTGGGGTCCACGCCTAGAAAGATCGCTTCGCTCAGGGCCAGTCCGAGAGATTCGATTTCCTCGCCGGTAAACCAGCGGATGCGCGTTTCGGTCCGCTCGGCATTCGTCTCGATCACCGGTCTCGCACCGGCAATGACAAAGAAACGCGTGGAGTTCGCCTCAGTCAGCTGAGCGATATACTCCTTGTCAGAACGTTTTTCACTTTGCCGGTCGAGCGTAACTGTCGGGCCGAGAGTGGGCTTCATTTCGGGCGTGCCTCCTTGCGAGGCGCAAACAAGAGCACAGCCCGAAGGGGTCGCGCAACTTGTGCGATGGACGATGTGTATACCGGCCTTTCAATAGGCTCTTGCATCGCGGCCTCAAAACATTCATATCAGGGACGGGCTGGCGGCGGACGCATCCCTCGCCAACCGGGTCAGGTCGGGAACGAAGCAGCCCTAACGATCAGGACGCGGGTCGTCCGCCAGCCTCTATACTTAAGCAGTGCATAAGTAACTTTCGTGTCGAGACTGATTTTTTCAAGTCTAGACGAGTGCGATTGTTTGATTTTTGCACGGATTACCGCGAGACTTTCGCGAGCTTCTCCCACACTTCTTTGATCCGCTCGATTTTTTCTACGCCCTTGAAGGGCTTATCTTCGAGCCGCTCCGCCAGCGATCCATCGCGGAAAATGACCGAGACATCGCGCTGGCCTCTCAGCCGGATCTCAAGCGCATCCTTCCATAACACCGCCGTTCGCGATTTGCCGGCTGTTTGCGCGCCGCTTTGCGCAGCGCTACCGGCGGCCGCTTGTTGCGCAATCAACTCTGGTGGCCAGGCATCGCTCGACCAGTTGACCGACGAGATGCTGCTGTAGGGGACGTGGTGCAGGCGCATATACACCGGTTGCGTTGTGTTGAGATCGACAGCGCCTTCGAACACCAGAAGGTCCTTGTCGCCGAAATCGAACGCCGCGAGGCCGACAGGCGACATGCGCGGAATGCCATCGGTCCCGATGCGCGCCATGATGGTTTCGCGGGCCAGACGGTTGGCCTTGGGAAAGCTCTTCAAGAGCAATGTCTGCCCACCATTCAGCCGTCCCGGTCCGATCGGCAAATCGACGCGCGCCTTATCGATCAGATTGCGCAGCTGGCGCTCCGTCCAGTCATCGATATGGGCTTCGAATTCCTTGACCGATTTGGGCTTGCGCCGGTCGCTGAAGAACGAACGGATGTCCCACAGGAACACGGCCGCCGCCAGCGCCAGCAGCGCGTAGATGATGAAAACGTGGCCGACCTGGAAAACATAAAGATCAAGCGCGGCAACCCCGATCGAAAGCGCCATCGGCAACGGCCAGCCCTTGGACCAAAGCGGCGTCAGCCCGGCGATCATCAACAGCAGGAAGCCCGGTAGTAGAAATAGCTGGCCTTCGAGCTGGCCGATGAGCTGCCGGTCGGTTTCTTCCGTCAGGATCACCTTGATGAAGGGGGCCGCAAATATCGCGGCTCCGGCAAGCCCGATCACCCAGCGTGTGAAGCGCGTCGTCGCCTCGGCTGCCAGAAAACGACGAACGCTTTCGTCGTACCGGCGCGAAAAGTAGTCGCGTAGAAGAGCTTTGATCTCTTTGTCGCTGAGATCCTTGTGCGGTGCTGGCGCAGGCCCCGGCGATTGACCCGGTTGCCCAGCCCCGGTTGCAGCATCGGGCGCTTCCACTTGTGCCGGAACCGCTTCAATCGCCATCTCGCAAAACTCCAAACTAACGCGTGCCCACTATTGGCAGACATGCCTTTTAGCGCCCGCTGCGTCAGCCGCACCAGGTGTTTAGCCGAATGTCCGACTTTCAGGAATGAGCGTTGCGAAAATGGCGAAAATCGAACCGCGCCGCTCAGACGCAGCGTCCACCGTCGACTTCAATCGCCACGCCGGTGATGAATTCGGAAGCCGGCTCGGCCAGGAACACCGCGGCATTGGCGATATCGGACGGTCGCGACATCCGCCCCATTGGGATCGTGGCGATGAACTTCGCGCGGTTCTCCGGGGTGTCGGGCACACCCATGAAGGATTCAAGCAGGCCCGTCTCGCCGATCACGGGGTTGATGGCGTTGACCCGGATCTTTTTGGGAGCAAGTTCGGCCGCCAGCGATTTTGTCAGCGTGATCGCCGCGCCTTTCGAGCCGTTATACCAGGTAAGACCCGGGCGCGGCCTGACCCCGGCGGTCGACGCGGTATTGACGATCACCCCGCCGCCGCGCTTTTCCATCTCCGGAACAACAGCAAGCGTCGTCAAATAAAGCGCCTTGACGTTGACGGCGTAGATCAGGTCGAACTCGTCTTCGCTGACCTCCAGCGCCGGTTTGTTGCGGTGGGTCGCCCCCGCGTTGTTGACGAGAATGTCGAGCCCTCCGAAAGCCTCAACGGCAGCCGCGACCATGGCCTCGACCTCCGCGCGCTTCGTCACGTCGACCTGCACCGCGATGGCGCCGTTGCCGATTTCCGTAGCGACAGATTGGGCCCCCTCGACATTGAGATCGGCCACAACAACGTGTGCCCCTTCGCGCGTGTAAGCCTCGGCAATTCCTTTGCCAAAGCCCGAGGCGGCGCCGGTGATGATGGCGATCTTCCCTTCAAGGCGTCCCATCGCGCGTCTCCCATTTTTGGTTCGTTATTATTTGTGGGTCTGCATGGCCATTGGCCCGGCCGCAACCGACATCTCGGCGCGATAAGGGCTCGCGCGATAGGTGCCCAGAACGCGCACCTGCGTTGAGAAGAATGACAATTCTTCCAGCGCGAGCTGCACCATGCGATCGGCCGGGTGGCCCTCAACGTCAGCGTAGAACATCGTCGCGTTGAACGTCCCTTCGAGCTGATAGCTCTCCAGCTTCGTCATGTTGACGCCGTTGGTCGCGAAACCGCCAAGCGCCTTATAAAGCGCGGCCGGGACGTTGCGAACGCGAAAGATGAAGGTCGTAATAACCGGACCTTCCTCGGGCTCCGCATCGTCGGGCTCGCCTGCCAGGATCACGAAGCGTGTCGTGTTGTGAGCCTCGTCTTCGATGTCGCTTTTGAGAATTTCCAGGCCGTAGATCTCAGCCGCCAACGTGCTGGCGATGGCCGCTAGGCTCTTGTCGCCGCTTTCTGATACAAGCCGCGCCGAACCGGCGGTATCCGCTTCGGGCATCGGCTTCAGACCGAGTTTGCGCAGCGTGTTTCGGCATTGCCCCAGCGCCTGCGTATGGCTGAAGACCTGCTTGATCTCCGAGAGCTGGACTCCCGGCTTGACCAGCAACTGGTGACGCACCCGAAGGAAGTGTTCGCCGACAATATAAAGGTCGGCATCCGGCAGCAGGTGATGGATATCGGCAACCCGCCCCGCGACCGAGTTCTCAATCGGGATCATCGCGTAAGTCGCGGCCCCGGACCGAACGGCGGCAATGGTGTCTTCGAAGGTCGGACAAGCCGTCGCGATCATCTCCGGAAATGCTTCCGAGCACGCCAGATGGGAATTCGCGCCAGGCTCTCCCTGGAACGCAACGATCTCTCCAGGTCTCGAACGCCCGGATACGGCAGGTTCATTTTGCGATGACGGCATTTTAGGTCCGATGTCGGGAGCCCGCGTGCAGACGTTTGAAACGGCCGCAGCGTCCCGGATTGTTTGTGGTCGTTGTTCTTGTTCAGTGCCTCTGGGGGAGGAACACGTCGCCGAGTGATCGAGAAGAGCCAGGAAACGCCGCGATATCAACGTTTTGCCGCGAGGACACTACGGGCCCGTTCAAGATCGGCCGAAGTATCGACACCCAGCGGAACCGTGTCAACGAGCGCAACATCGATGCGCATGCCCGATTCAAGCGCCCGCAACTGTTCCAGCTTTTCGCGCGTTTCCAAAGCTGAGGGCTTCAGCGATACGAACTTTTCCAGCGCCGGCCGGCGATAGGCGTAAATACCGATATGATGATAGAGCGGGCCATCGCCGAACGGTGCCGTTGCGCGGGTGAAATATAGTGCTCGCAGAACGTCAGGATCGGCCGTCGGCGTTCCCACCACTTTGACCACGTTCGGATTGTCGCGCTCGCTTTCCTCGGAGATTTCAGCCGCCAGCGTCGCAATCGACGGACCCGACTTTAACAGCGGCGACAGACAGGCTTCCACCAGCCTGGGTTCAAGTGTTGGCAAGTCGCCCTGAACGTTGACGATATAATCTGCATCGCCTTCCGGATCGACCTTGTTGAGGGCTTCGAACACCCTGTCGGAGCCCGAAGCGTGGTCCTTTCGCGTCATCACCGCTTCGCCACCGGCCTGCTGGATGACCTTCGCAATTTCCGGCGCGTCGGTTGCGACGACAACCCGACCGCACTCGGCCTCATGGGCGCGCCGCCAGACGTGCGTAATCATCGCCTCGCCGGCAATTTCGGCCAGCGGTTTGCCGGGCAGGCGTGAGGCCTCCATGCGCGCCGGAATGATAATCAGTGCCTTTCGCATCAATGGACCTTCCAAAATGCCTGACCAAAATGGGCCTCAAGGTAACGGCTTCTACACGCTTCCATACGAAGGTGACGATTGGACTCGAGCCCAACGGGTGTTAGATGCCGTGTCTAAATCTTGCAAGTGAGGGACGAACCCATATAGTCGCGAACATCATATGGGAAGCACATCCGTTGTATTGCCCCGCACGTGATCCATGATCGACCAAACCTGAAGGTGTGTCTCTAAAATGAACTCGGAATTGAACAAGATCGCAGGCGGCGTGATCTCGGCCCTGCTTGTCATCTTCGGCTCCCAGGCGGTGATTGAGATGTCATCGTCATCGCACGGTGAACACGAGGTTGTCGGCTACGAATTGCCCAAGCCTGACGCGGGTGGTGAAGGCGGCGGCTCAGGCGGGCACGGCGGCGAGGCAGCCGAAGCTCCCGCCGCATTTGACGCCGCCAAGGTCGCAGAGATGGTCGCTTCAGCCGATGCCGCAGCCGGCGAAAAGCTCACCAAGAAATGCAAGGCCTGCCACACCTTCGATAACGGCGGCGCCAACAAAGTCGGCCCGCACCTTTGGGGCGTTTACGAGCGCGCAAAGGGCGGCGTCGACGGTTTCGGCTACTCTGACGCCTTGAAAGGAAAGGGTGGCAATTGGGATGCCGAATCGCTTGTGCATTTCCTGCATAAGCCGAAAGAATTCATCCCCGGCACCAAGATGGTCTTCGCCGGCTTCAAGGACAACAAGGATCTGGCTGACATCGTCGCCTACTTGGAGACGCTGAAGTAATTCAGTAAAGGTGACTGCAAAGTCTAGCGGAAGTATAGTTTCCCAGCGGTATTGAATTTTGCTTCGGCCACCTGAAGATTTAGGAAGGGCCCGTCAGTTTTGGCGGGCCTTTTTCTCAATGTAATGTCGAAGAGGAACAGGGATGATGCCAGATTGCCCAAAATCTGCGCCCTTCGAAGCTTAAGAACGTTTAACTACACCGCGAGCCTAACCGTCGTTAGAACTTGACGGGACTGCGAAGCAAGGCGGCCCGATCATGGTGCGGCAACCGCGCTTGCCAAAACTTCGAACGAACACGGAGAATGTCTGAATGGTTCCTAATGCTCGAAGTCTGCTTGCATCCTGCTCCATCGCCCTGACCCTATTTGGCTTCGCAGCGGCAGCTCATGCAGAAGACGTCAAGCATCACGCCTTGTCGTTGATCGGCGAGCCGCGTTTTGGACCCGATTTCAAGAATTTCGACTGGGCCAACCCCGACGCTCCGAAGGGCGGAACGGTTCGTGTTTCCGTGACAGGGTCGTTTGATTCCCTGAACCCATACTCCATCAAGGGTGAGCCGGCCTCCGGCATCGGGTCGCTCGTCTACGATTCCTTGATGGCAACGAGCCTCGATGAACCTTCGACAGAATATGGCCTGGTCGCCGAGTGGATTTCCTACCCCGATGATTATTCATCGGCCACCTTCAAAATCAGAGACGGCGCCCGCTTCCACGACGGCAAGCCGATCACCGTCGAAGACGTCATCTTCTCGTTGGAAGCGCTGAAAAAAGCCAACCCGCTTTACAATCTCTACTACAAGAACGTCACCAAGGCCGAAGAGACCGCTCCAAATCAGGTCACCTTCACCTTCGACATGAAGGGCAACCGCGAACTTCCACAGATCCTGGGGCAGCTGCCAATTCTGCCCAAGCATTTCTGGGAAGCAAAGGATAGCGATGGCGACGCGCGCGATCCATCGAAGACAACGTTGGAAGCTCCGCTCGGCTCCGGACCCTACCGCGTGAAGAAGGTCAATCCCGGCCGTGAGATTATCTTCGAGCGCGTCGACGATTACTGGGCGAAGGATCTCCCTTCACGTCGCGGCCTCTACAACATCGACAACATCCGCTTCATCTATTTCAAGGATCGCACGCCGGCGTTCGAAGCCTTCCTGTCAGGTCAGATCGATTACTGGAACGAGACGAGCGCCAATGCCTGGGCGACGCGCTATACGGCCGATGCGGTCAAGAGCGGACGGGTCAAGAAAGAGCAACTGCACGACGGCGGTGTCGCTCCGATGCAAGCTTTCGTTTTCAACACGCGCCGCAAAAAATTCGCCGACCCGCGCGTTCGCGAAGCCTTCAACTATGCCTTCAATTTTGAAGCGCTGAATAAATCGCTGTTCTATGGAATGTACCAGCGCGTCGGCAGCTATTTCGACAACTCGGAATTGGCTGCAAAAGGCCTCCCCGAAGGCCGCGAACTTGAAATCCTGGAGAAGTTCAAGGATCGCCTGCCGCCGGAAGTCTTCACCACCGAATGGAAGAATCCCAAGAACGACAGCCCGACCGACTTCCGTAAAAATCTGCGCAAGGCGATGTCGCTCTTACAGAAGGCCGGCTGGCAGTTGAAAGGCGGCAAGCTCGTCGACGCCAACGGCGAACAGATGAAGATCGAATTTCTGATTGTCGTCGATGACTGGAAGCGCATCGTCAGTTCCTATGTCGAGGACTTGAAGAAGCTCGGTGTCGATGCCTCGATCCGCCTCGTCGATTCCAGCCAGTATACGCGCCGCACCGAGAACTTCGATTTCGACGTTGTCGTCGGCTCGTTCCGCCAGTCGCATTCGCCCGGCAACGAACAGCGCGAGTTCTGGGGCTCGGCTGCTGCGGTCAAGAACGGCTCGCGCAACCTCGTCGGGATCAAGAACCCGGTCGTCGACGAATTGATCGAAATGCTGGTCCAGGCCAAGACGCGCGACGAAGTCATCGCTGCCACCCGCGCCCTCGACCGCGTGCTCTTGTGGAACTACTACGTCGTCCCGCAGTGGCATTTCCCCTACGACCGGATCGCCTACTGGGATATCTTCGGCCGTCCGAAAAAGCTGCCGATGCTCTCGCCCGCCTCCGTCCTCAACACATGGTGGATCGATGCCGAGAAAGCTGAGAAGTTGAAATCACAGCGCGGCATGTAGGTTTGCCGAATTGTTTGAGCACACGCGCTCAGTCGCCACGGGCATGGGAGACAGGATGACCTTAAGACGACCGCTCAGATCGATTGCCTTGGCGTTGGCGCTTGCCGCATCGGCCTTCGCCGTCACGACGCAGCCGACCCGCACAGTGGCCGCAGAACGGACCCACGGACTGGCCGCCTTCGACAAGCTGAAATACCCAGCCGATTTCAAACACTTCGATTACGTCAATCCGGACGCGCCCAAAGGCGGCCGCCTGTCGATGATCGGCACCGCCGGACTGACGACCTTCGACAGCTTCAACGGGTTCCTCGTCAAAGGCGATCAGGCGCAAGGCCTGGACTACCTCTACGACACGCTGATGGCACGCGCCAACGACGAGCCCGACGCGGTCTATGGGCTCATCGCCCGCTCAGCCGAACTGGCTGACGACAAAATGTCGGTGACGTTCTTCCTGCGCCCCGAAGCGCGTTTCGCCGACGGCACACCGGTCACGGCGCACGATGCCGTCTTCACCTTCAACGCCTTGAAGACCAAAGGTCACCCGCTCTACCGCTTCAGCTTGCGCGATGTCGAAAAGGCCGAAGCCCTCGATGATCTGACCGTCAAATACACCTTCACCGGGACGCTCGTCCGCGACCTGCCTTTGACGGTCGCAACCTTGCCGGTTTTGCCAAAAGCCTTCTACGACAAGAACCCGTTTGAAAATACCTGGCTCGTTCCACCTCTGGGTTCAGGCCCCTATGAAATCGCGAACTTCAAGCCAGGCACTTTCATCATCTATCGCCGCCGCAAGGATTACTGGGCCAAAGACCTGCCGGTGAACCGCGGGCAATATAACTTCGATGAACTGCGCTACGAGTATTACCGCGACCGCACCGCCGAATTGCAGAACCTGTTGAACGGCACATTCGATCTGCGCGAGGAGTTTACCTCCGTGGATTGGGCGACCGCATATAACGTCGAGGCGGTCAAGGACGGCCGCATCCTGCGCCTCACGATCCCCGACGAGCGGCCTTCGGGAACGCAAGGCTTCATGATCAACACGCGGCGCGCCAAGTTCAAAGACCCGCGCGTGCGTGCGGCACTCGATTACGCCTTCGATTTCGAGTGGACCAACAAGAACCTGTTCTACGGGCTCTACAAGCGCACCACGAGCTACTTTGAAAACTCTGAAATGAAAGCCGACGGCAATCCCTCGCCGCAAGAGCTCGCCTTGCTTGAGCCATTCCGCGATCAGTTGCCGCCGGCCGTCTTCGAAGAGGTTTATACGCCGCCTGTCAGCAACGGCAGCGGACAAGACCGCAAGCTCTTGCGCGAGGCCGACCGCCTGCTGCGCGAAGCGGGCTGGACGTTGAAAAATCGCAAACGCGCCAACGCGGACGGCGAGGTCTTGAAGATCGAGTTCCTGCTCTTCTCGAAGTCGTTTGAGCGCATCATCAATCCCTATATCGAGAACCTTAAGCGGCTCGGCATCGATGCCAGCATTCGCCTTGTCGACTCCGCCCAATATGAGCGCCGCGTCAAGGATTTTGACTTTGACATCACCACGCGCCGCTATGTGCTGCGCCTGACACCGGGCTTAGAGATGGTCAACTACTGGGGCTCGGCAACCGCTGAAACCCAAGGCAGTCTCAACCTTGCCGGCGTTGCCGATCCGATCATCGACAAGCTGATCGATAAAGCCCTGGAGGCGAAATCGCGCGAAGAACTCGTGACAGCTGCCCGCACCATCGACCGCGTCTTGCGCTCTGGGCATTATTGGGTGCCGCACTGGTACAAGGCTTCGCACAACGTGGCCCTCTGGGACAAATTCTCCTGGCCGAAGGTGAAGCCGAAATATGATCGCGGGATTATCGCGACTTGGTGGTATGACACCGCGAAAGCGGAAAAGCTGAAAAACCGAAAGTGAGCACGGCTTGTTCCGGGCCTTGCAACAGGGCCGGAGACGGTAATCGAGCCGATCAACTGGAAACGACAACAAGAAGCACATCGCCATGGCCGCTTATTTGCTGAAACGTATCGCGCTGATCCTGCCGACCTTGTTCGGGATCATGTTGATCAGTTTCATCGTCATCCAGTTTGCTCCCGGAGGCCCGGTCGAGCGCATCATCGCGCAGATCCAGGGCCACGACGCCTCGATGGCCGGACGCATCTCAGGCGGTAGCGGCGACGGTCTGGGCGGCGGAGCTTCAAGCCAGATCGGACAGGGATCGGCCGAAGCCGGTTCCAAATACCGTGGCGCGCAAGGCCTCGATCCGGAATTCATCAAGAGCCTCGAAAAGCAGTTCGGCTTCGACAAGCCCGCGCACGAACGCTTCGCCATGATGATGTGGAACTACCTGACCTTCAATTTCGGGGAGAGCTATTTCCGCGACACACCGGTTCTGGAATTGATCAAGGAGAAGCTGCCGGTCTCGATCTCGCTCGGCATCTGGATGACGCTGCTGTCGTATCTGATTTCGATCCCGCTCGGCATCCGCAAGGCGGTGCATGACGGCGAGCCCTTCGACGTCTGGACCTCCGGCGCCCTCGTAGTCGGTTACGCGATCCCCGGCTTCCTTGTTGCCGTGCTTTTGCTCGTCGTCTTTGCGGGCTCGTCGTTCTTCCAGTGGTTCCCCTCGCGCGGCCTCTTCTCTGATAACTGGGAGAGCCTGTCGCTCTGGGGCAAGATCGCCGACTACTTCTGGCACCTCACCTTGCCGCTGATCGCCTTGGCGCTGGGGGCTTTCACGACGACGACGTTCCTCACCAAGAACTCGTTTCTCGATGAAATCCGCAAGCAATACGTGCTGACGGCGCGCGCCAAGGGCCTCAACGAAACCCAGGTGCTCTACGGCCATGTCTTCCGCAACGCCATGCTGCTGGTGATCGCCGGTTTCCCGGCCGCCTTCATCCATGCCTTCTTCACCGGTTCGCTGCTCATCGAAACGATCTTCTCGCTGGACGGGCTCGGCTTGCTGGCCTTTGAGTCCATCGATAAGCGCGATTATCCGGTCGTCTTTGCGACGCTCTATATCTTCTCGCTCATGGGACTTGTGGTGAACCTCATCTCGGACTTCGTCTATACGCTTGTCGATCCGCGGATCGACTTCGAAAGCCGGGAGGTCTGATCTGATGGATGTGCGCACAGATAACGGCTCCAAAAGTGCTCGTCGCTCCCGCTCTCAAATGTCGTCCGGGCGTTCTTTGCGCACGCGGATCGCGGATTTCTTCACGCTGTCGCCGATCAACAAGCGCCGCTGGCAGAACTTCAAGGCCAACCGCCGCGGCTATTGGAGCCTTTGGATTTTCCTCGCACTGTTTGGTCTGACTCTGTTTGCCGAACTGATCGCCAACGACCGCCCGATCCTCGTCAGCTACAAGGGCGAACTTCTCGTCCCGGTTCTCATCGACTACCCAGAATCGAAGTTCGGCGGCTTTCTCGCGGTCACCGACTACCGCGATCCGGTGAACATCGAAGAGATCGAAGCCAACGGCTGGATGCTTTGGCCGCCGATCCGTTACTCCTACCAGACGATCAACCGCGACTACCCCCGCCGCCAGGGCGCAGATGGCTTGTGTTTGGGCTACCCGGCACCGCCACCATGGGCATCGAATATGGCCTACTGCGAAGCCCCGCCCGACCAGATGGCTCGGTTCAATAATTTCTGGAACACCAACTGGCTTGGCCTCGACGATCAGGGCCGCGACGTGCTTGCCCGCGTCATCTACGGGTTCCGGGTTTCGGTGATCTTCGGTCTGTTGCTGACGATCCTGTCCTCGATCATCGGCGTCGCCGCCGGTGCCGTTCAGGGCTATTTCGGCGGCGTCACCGACCTGATCTTCCAGCGCTTCCTGGAAATCTGGTCGTCGATCCCTTCGCTCTTCGTCCTCATCATCATTTCGTCCGTGCTGGTGCCGGGCTTCTGGACGCTACTGTTCGTGCTCTTGCTCTTCCAGTGGGTGTCGCTCGTCGGCGTCGTGCGCGCCGAATTCCTGCGCGGGCGCAACTTCGAATACATCAAGGCAGCAAAGGCGCTGGGCCTCACCGATACAACGATCATGTGGAGGCACTTGCTGCCGAACGCCATGGTTGCCACCTTGACCTTCCTGCCGTTCCAGTTGTCGGGCGGGATCTCGGCCCTGACGGCACTTGACTTCCTCGGCCTCGGCCTGCCGCCCGGCTCGCCATCGCTGGGCGAACTTCTACTGCAAGGCAAGAAACACCTCGAAGCGCCATGGCTCGGCCTCACCGGCTTCTTCGCCCTGGCGATCATGCTGTCGCTGTTGATCTTCATCGGCGAAGCCGTCCGCGACGCCCTCGATCCTCGCAAAACCTTCAGATAGGGAGACAGGAAAATGAGCACTCTTGAGACCCTACTGCAGGCCCGCAATCTTTCGGTGGCGTTTGCCCAAGGCGTCGACACGACGCTCGCCGTCGACCGCGTTTCCTTCAAGATCGGCCGCGGCGAGACGGTGGCGCTGGTTGGCGAGTCGGGCTCCGGCAAAACCGTCTCCGCCTTGTCGATCCTGAAGCTGCTTCCCTACCCGTCCGCCTCCCATCCGTCAGGCGAGATCTTTTTCCAGGGCCGCAACCTGCTCGCCAGCACCGAAGATGAACTGCGCCAGATCCGCGGTAGCCGCATTTCGATGATCTTCCAGGAGCCGATGACGTCGCTCAATCCGCTCCACTCGATTGAGAAGCAGGTCGGCGAGGTTCTCAAAGTCCACCGCGGATTGCCGGATGCGGAAGTCCGCGAGCGCGTGCTTGAGCTGCTTCGCAAGGTCGGCATCCGCGATCCAGAGCGCCGCCTTGGCGCATTCCCGCACGAACTTTCAGGCGGTCAGCGCCAGCGCGTGATGATCGCCATGGCGCTTGCCAACGAACCCGACCTGCTGATCGCCGACGAACCGACAACCGCCCTCGACGTCACCATCCAGGCGCAAATCCTCGAACTTCTGAAAGACCTCTCGCGCGAAATGGGGATGGCCCTGCTGCTCATCACCCACGATCTTGGCATCGTGCGCAAAATGGCGCAGAGGGTCTACGTCATGAAGTCGGGCCGCATCGTCGAAGAAGGCCAGACCGAAGAGATCTTCGCCAACCCACAGCATGCCTATACCCAGCATCTGCTTGCCGCCGAACCCAAGGGCCAGCCCGAGCCCTTCGACGACAGCGCGCCCGTCGTCGTCGAAACCGAAGACTTGCGGGTCTGGTTTCCAATCAAGACCGGCCTGTTGAAACGCACCACCGATTACGTCAAAGCCGTCGACGGAGTCACGCTCGCGTTACGCGAAGGCCAGACGCTCGGAGTCGTCGGCGAATCCGGCTCCGGCAAGACGACCCTCGGCCTCGCCATCCTGAGGCTGATCTCATCGATGGGCCGCATCGTCTATATGGGCAAAGCCATCGACTCATACTCCTCCAAGCAGATGCGCCCGTTGCGCAAGGAGATGCAGATCGTCTTCCAGGATCCGTATGGTTCGCTATCGCCGCGATTGTCGGTGGGGCAAATCATCGAAGAAGGCCTCATCATCCAGCAGCCCAATATGACTTACGACGAGCGCCGCGAGCGCGTCAGCCAGGCGTTGACGGAAGTCGGGCTCGATCCGGAAGCCCAGGACCGCTATCCGCACGAATTCTCCGGCGGACAGCGCCAGCGCATCGCGGTCGCCCGCGCCATGGTTCTGGAACCGAAGATGATCATGCTCGACGAGCCCACAAGCGCCCTGGACATGAGCGTCCAGGCACAGATCGTCGACCTGCTTCGCGGGCTGCAGAAGAAGCGCAAGCTGGCCTACTTGTTCATCAGCCACGACCTGCGGGTCGTGCGCGCCCTCTGCAATTACGTGCTGGTGATGCGCGGCGGCAAGATCGTCGAACAGGGGCCTGCCGAAAAGATCTTCGAAAATCCCGAGGAAGCTTACACCCAGGCGCTTCTGGCTGCGGCCTTCAACCTTGAGGTCGCGCACGAAGCTGAATTGCTTGATGCTTGAATCATGTTCTAGTTTCTTGAAACAGTTTTATGATGCGCTGATTGGTGCTCAAAGCAATTGCTGATTTTTTTAGCTTGGCTTAACGTCCGCTGGCGGACGAGAAGGCGCGGTCGCACGCGTTGCGGGCCTTTTCGCGAAATCTAATTGAGCGCGAGGAACGTAACGATGGGACTGATACAAGAATTCCGTGAGTTTGCGATCAAGGGCAACATGATCGACATGGCGGTCGGCATCATCATCGGCGGGGCCTTTGGGACGATCGTCAAGTCGCTGGTCAGCGACATCATCATGCCTCCGATCGGTCTGGCCCTCGGTGGCGTTGATTTTTCCGACATCAAGCTGACCCTGGCTCAAGGCGCTGACGGAAAGGACCCCGTCACCATGAACATCGGATTGTTCATGAACAACGTGATCAGCTTCCTCATCGTCGCCTTTGCAGTCTTCATGCTGGTCAAAGCGGTGAATACAATGCGCTCCAAGTTCGAAAAGGAAAAAGAAGAAGAGCCGGAGAAAGCGCCAGAGCCGTCAATGTCCGAAAAATTGCTGATGGAAATCCGCGATGAGCTAAAAAAAGCCTGATCGCTGATCGGACTTGTCAATCACTGAAAAATTTTGCGCGGGGGGCGCTTGCCGGCCTCCGCGCTTATTGTTTGCTCTTCAGTATAATATATAAGACCTAAGGATGGAGCATTTGGCCGCCGAACGGCGTCCGCCAGGGCTCCACACACGAAATTTCATCGCCAACACCAAACCCCTCCGCCGTAGGTTGGCCGCGAATAGGTTCGTCGACCGTCACGCAAATACAGCGAAGTTGAAAAAAGTCGCGCCATCCGACGGATGTAGCCGTTGCAATAGTCGGCAATCGCATCCTTATTCAATTCGGTACGTAATTCGTGAAGGGAAAACGCGACACGACTTAGGGACTTCGAATTCTCGTAGCGGTGTGGCTGCTACAACCAATAACCAAAATGGCCGATGCAAACGGTCATAGCCGGACGGCGTCAATGACAGTCTACCTCCCGATTGCCGAAATGCCTGTCAATGTCCTGGTCTTTCTAGCCATGGGCGGTGCCGTCGGCTTTTTGTCGGGGATGTTCGGCGTCGGCGGCGGCTTCCTGATGACGCCGCTTCTGATCTTCTCAGGCATACCAGCCGCCGTCGCGATCGGCACCGAGGCCGCTCAGATCGTCGCCTCCTCCGTCTCCGGCGCCATCGCGCAGTATCAGCGCGGCAATGTCGACGTGAAAATGGGGATCGTGCTGCTCTTGGGCGGTATGCTCGGCTCGGTCGTTGGCGTCGAACTCGTCAAGGAATTGCGGCAACTGGGCCAATTCGAGCTTTTCGTCGCCCTGTCTTACGTCATCTTTCTCGGCATTATCGGCAGCCTCATGCTGGTCGAAAGCCTGAACACCATGCGCAAGATCCGCGCAGGTGCACCCAGAATGGTTCGCAGCTCCGGTCAGCATAGCTGGATCCACGGCCTGCCGTTCAAGATGCGCTTCCGCCGTTCCAAGCTCTATATTTCGGCCATTCCTCCGTTCTTGCTGGGCGGCTTCGTCGGTCTTCTGGGAGCCATCATGGGGGTCGGCGGCGGGTTCATCATCGTTCCCGCGATGATCTACCTCTTGCGCGTGCCAACCAACGTCGTCGTTGGAACCTCGCTATTCCAGATCCTGTTCGTGACGAGCGTCACGACAATTCTCCATGCCGTGCAGAACTTCACCGTCGATATCGTGCTGGCACTCATCCTCATGGTCGGCGGCGTCATCGGTGCGCAATTTGGCGCAGTGGCCGGCCATCGCCTGAAAGGCGAGCAATTGCGCTTCCTTCTGGCCGGCTTGGTGCTGCTGGTTTGTTTGCGCGTCGGATGGAGCCTTGTCGTCACGCCTGCAGAGCTGTATTCGATCTCCCTAAGCATGGGAGGGCATTGATGAGCGCAACCGGCTCGGCAATCCAGAAATTTAACCAATGGCTGTCGCTTGCCTGGCGTAATCTTCAGGCGATCCGCAGACGCTATATCCTGCGTGCGCTGGTCGGCCGCAACGCGACGATCGCCTATGGTGCTGCGATCGTCGTCGCCCTCATCTGGATTTTCAATACCGGCGTCGATGAGGTTACGACCACCAAGGAACTCCTCGAGAAGAACGCCCCTCCGCAATCGTCGGTCGTTGGAACCGAAAAGCAAAGCTCGCCCAATCAGAAGCTCGCCGACGCCGACACGGGGCAAGCAGCCGACCCTACGCCTGAAAAAAGAGCGACGAAAAAGCCGGCGACGCTGACGGAGCCTCCGACGCTCAACCCACAATACCAGGAAAGCGTCGAGGTTGACGTCTCGGCAAAGTCAGTCGCCATCACCGCAGGCTTCAGCGGCCAGCGCATCGTTGTCTTCGGTGCCGTCCATAAGTCGCTGCAGGTGTCGGCCGAACAGGAATTGTACGACGTTGTCGTCGTGCTCGAAGGGGCGAAGACACCGCTCGTCACGCGCAAGAAGTCCAACGTCGCCGGGCTTTGGGTCAACACCGAGTCGCTGGAGTTCTCCAGTGTCCCGAGCTACTATACGATCTCTTCGACTCGGCCGATTGCCGAAATCTCTACGCCCATGGTTTTCGATGCCTATGGCATCGGCTTCCAGCATGTCCGCATGGAGCCTAGGAATAGTCCCAAGCTGCATCCCTCCGAGAAAGAACTGCAGCAGTTCCGCGACGCCATCATCCGCCTCAAGGAAAAAGAAGGGCTCTATCAGAGGAAAGAGGACGGCGTCGTTTTCATCGGCAGTTCGCTGTTCCGGACGTCGATTGATCTTCCCGCAAACGTGCCGATTGGCAATGTGATCGCCCGCACCTATCTCTTCCGCGACGCGGAGCTGATTGCGCTCAACACCGTGACGGTGGCTTTGGAACGCCAGGGGATCGAGGCGCTCTTGCACGACTTCGCGTTCGATTACCCGTTGCTCTACGGCATATTCGCGGTCTTTATCGCGGTGAGTTCCGGGCTATTGGCCTCAGCGGTCTTCAATCGCGGCAATCGCTAAGTCGCCGCGACACGCCGCGCCGTGCCCAATTGTGTGGGCCTACGCCAAACTCTAACCTCTGATGTGGTAATCCCCTATCGGGCGGAAGCGTCGACTGACGCTTCAAAGCAGGCAAGCTCGCGCGCACCGATCAGTCGCCGCGCAAGAGCCGTGGCGCAATCGGATAGAGGCCTTCCTGCCCCAGCATCCAGACAGCAAACGAATCTTGCCCGAATAGCGGATCGAACGCCTCATCGAGGACATTCAGCCCGCCGGCATAGGAGCCGAATGCCGGCATGATGAGCCGCTGGCCATTGCCGATAAAACAGGGCCGGCGCAAGGAATAGCCATCCCGAACGATCCGGGCAGCCGGATGCAAATGCCCGGCGATCTCATGCGTGGTCCAGGCGCCGCGCGGTTCATGGCGCAGCGTAATGCCCTCGACCTTGATCTCCGAGACGGTATAGCCGCCCAGCCAGTCTGCCAGTTCAGGATCGTGGTTGCCCAAAACCCAGATCCACTCGCAGGCCTCCTGCATGATCTTCAGGTTTTCCCGGTCGTGGGCCGGCATACGCTGCGGGCCTTCGCGGTCGTGAAAACTATCCCCCAGCGCGATCACCGTCTTGGCGCCTGTGCGATCGATCGCAGTAGCCAGCCGCCGCAACGTTTCGCGAGTGTCATAGGGTGGCAGAAACTGGCCTTGCGCGGCAAAGGCTGAGCCTTTTTCCAAATGCAGATCGGCAATGATGAGCGCTTTTTCCGCAGGCCAGTAGAGCGCCCCGGAAAGATCGGCGACAAACGCCTTCCCGCAGATCGAAATGTTCTGCTGGGAAAAGTCCCGCTCAACCGTGCGGTCTTGCTTGAGTTGCGCCAGAGCCAATTTTGCCGTCTCCGAGAATCAGTTTGTGCTCACACGAGATTACTCTGCCAGCGCCTTCAGTAAACCTTCGACAACGCGCTCATCCACGCGAAATAACCTGCATTCCAGCCGAGGAAAATCACGATTGTTGGGTCGCCTCGCGAATCAGGTCCTCGGCCGCCTCACGCAGAATGTCCTCGCGCCCCATATTTCCGACCGGCTCGACACCGATTTCCAATAGAATCGGGATCGAAAGCGGTGAAACGCGTTCAAGCGGCACATGCCGGATGGCCCCGCGAATACGCCTGAGAAAATCGCCCAGGCGTGCGATATCGAGGAGTCCCGTCGCCGCATCGGCGCGTGCGGCTTCGATCAGGATGTGGTCAGGTTCGTGCTTTTGCAGAACGTCGTAGATGAGATCGGTCGACATCGTCACCTGCCGGCCGGACTTCTCACGGCCGGGATGCTTGCGTTCGATGAGCCCCGCGATCACCGCGCAATGTCGGAAGGTCCGTTTCATCAGCGCCGATTCGGTTAGCCAGGCTTCGAGGTCATCGCCCAGCATGTCTTCTTCGAACAGGTCCGCCAGCGACGGAGAGCCAGCCGAGACCATCGCCCCGATGTCGCGCCGCGCCCAGATCGACAGGCCATAGTCATTCGCCACGAACCCCATCGGCATGGCGCCCGCCCGCTCAAGCCTGCGCGTCAGAAGCATGCCGAGTGTTTGATGCGCCAGCCGCCCCTCGAATGGATAGGCGACCAGATGATAGCGCCCACTTCGCGGAAACGTTTCGATGAGCACTTCACGCGCATCGGGTAATGTCGAACGCTCCGCCTGCAGCCGCAGCCAATCGGCCACCGGCAGCGGCAGGAGCCCCCAGTCGTCCTTGTGCTGAAGCAACTGCCGCACGCGTTCGGCCAGATGCGTGGAAAGCGGAAACTTGCCGCCGGGATAACTCGGCACAATCGGATCGCTGGCATGCGCCCGCGAGACAAACGCCTCCGTCTCGCGCAGGCCCTCGAACCGCAGCGTCTCACCCGCAAAAACAAATGCCTCGCCGGGCTTAAGCTGCTCGATGAAATATTCGTCGAGTTCGCCCAGAACCCGGCCGCCAATCAGACGCGCGGTCCCACTGCCGTTGAGAGATTTAAGCGCCTTGCGCCCGACCAGCCGCACCTTGATGAGCGGGCTCTCGACAATCGTTCCGGCATTCATCCGGTAGGCCTGCGCCACCTTGGCATTCGAGATCCGGTAACGCCCGTCAGGGTTCTGGCGGATCTTTGCGAACCGCTCATAAGCCGTCAGCGCATAACCACCGGTCGCAACGAAATCGACGACACGCTGAAACGTTGGCCGCTTGAGAGACGCATACTGGGCTGCCGAGCGAACTTCCTGGTAAAGCTCCTCGGGATCGAACGGTTGCTGACAGGCCATGCCTAGGATGTGCTGCGCCAGAACGTCGAGCGCCCCTGCGCGCGACAACACGACATCCTGAACGCCCGCATGCGCCGCATCGAGTGCGGCCCGGCATTCCAAAACCTCGAAGAGATTGCCCGGCACCAGCAAAGCCTGGCTCGGTTCGTCGATGCGGTGATTGGCCCGGCCGATGCGCTGCAGAAGCCGGCTCGATCCCTTCGGTGCCCCGACGTTGATGACGAGATCAATGTCGCCCCAGTCGATGCCCAGATCGAGCGTCGAGGTCGCCACCACCGCATCGAGCATTCCCTGCGCCATCGCCGCTTCGACCTTGCGCCGGCGCGCGGCATCGAGCGAACCATGATGCAAACCGATGTGCAGGTTGTCGTCGTTGATCCGCCACAACTCCTGGAACACGAGCTCGGCCTGGCTGCGCGTGTTGACGAAAATGAGCGTCAGGCGATGCCGCTTGATGGCATCGTAGATCGCCGGCATCGCATACCTTGCCGTATGCCCCGACCAAGGAACCGGATCCTGGTCTTCGAGGATCGAGATATCCGGCTTGGCGCCGCCATCCGTCACAACGACATCGGCAAGCGCGGTCACGCGATCCGGCTTGGCTTGCCCCACCAGATAAGCGCGAAGCTCACTCGGGCGCGCCACCGTCGCGGACAGGCCAATCGTCATCAGCTCAGGAGCAAGGCTGCGCAGCCGCGTGAGGTCGAGGCACAGGAGATCGCCGCGCTTCGAACCGGAAATCGCGTGCAGCTCGTCGATGATGACGGTGCGCAGATCGGCGAAAAGGAATGGCGCATCCGGGTGTGCCAAAAGCAGCGCCACCTGCTCAGGCGTCGTCAAAAGGATGGCGGGCGGCTTGGTCCTCTGCCGCGTCCGGCGGCTCACCGGCGTGTCGCCCGTCCGCGTCTCCGCCTTGATCTTCAGCCCCATCTCTTTGATAGGCGTTTCCAGATTGCGCGCCACGTCGACGCTCAGCGCTTTCAGTGGGGAGATGTAAAGCGTATGGAGCCCGGCTCCCTGAAGGTCCGCTTTCTTGCGCCGGCTAAGCTCGACGAGGCTAGGGAGAAATCCGGCAAGCGTCTTGCCCGCCCCCGTCGGCGCGATGAGAAGCGTCGAAGCGCGGGCTTGCGCCTTTTCAAGAAGCGCCAGCTGATGCGGCCGCGGCTGCCAGCCTTTGGTGGCAAACCAGTTGAGGAACGTCTCGGGAAGCAACTCATGGCCTGGCACCGGCGGGCTCGATGTTTCAGAAGCGTTCGGCGGCTTTGGAACGCTGGATTTACTCCTGCGCGAGCCTCGGCCGGACTTCGCCTTGGGCGGCCGCTTGATGGCAGCCTTGGAACTGCCAGCCTTCGGCGATCGTTTTGTCGGCGGCTTCGCCATTAACTCACTTACCCGGTTGAGCGGCTCGAAATTCCGTGACCCGCATGACACGCCGCGACCGCTGGCCGCCGCCGCCAAGGTCGCCACAGCGCAATTGCCATGCTAAATCGCCGGGAGGCAAGATGGTTGCGGGGGCGAACGACTGTCCTTATACGGCCAACCCCTTGGCTCGGTTTTATCAGCATGGGCGTGAAAATGGATCGCAATACGATGTTTGGTGGCAACCCGCTTGCAGTTCTCATTCGCCTCGTGCTGATTTCCATCGTCGTCGGCATTATCCTGTCGGCGCTGGGCATTACGCCCCAAAACCTGTTCTATCATCTCGATATCCTGGCCCGCCGCCTTTACGACCTGGGCTTCGGCGTCTTCGACAACCTCATCGGATATCTTGTCCTGGGCGCCATCGTGGTCGTTCCGATCTGGCTTGTCGCACGCATTTTCGGCGCGCTCGGCAAAGACAAGTCGTCAAGCGACTAGGATGTCTGACGCCCGCGGCGGCCTGGAACTCCAGCCCATCACCCACCATAGGGTGCTGGCGATCGCCCTGCCGATTATCGCCTCCAACATCTCGACGCCAATCATCGGCCTTGTCGACACGGCCGTGCTCGGTCAGCTGCCCGAAGCTCATCATATAGGGGCCGCAGCACTCGGCGCGACCATCTTCACGTTTTTGTTTTGGGCCTTCGGTTTCTTGCGCATGGGCACAACCGGGCTGACGGCCCAGGCTTTCGGCGCAGATGCTGCAGGTGAAGTCGGGTCCTCCCTGGCGCGTGCGTTGTTGATCGCGTTGTGCACAGGGGTCGCGCTCATCCTCTTCCAGCTGCCGCTCAAGATGTTCGCCCTCGGCTTTGCCGAAGGCACGGTGGCCGTCGAGCGCGAAACAGCCATATATTTCGATATCCGCATTTGGAGTGCGCCGGCCGCCCTTGCCAACTATGCACTCGTCGGCTGGTTCATCGGTCTGCAGCGCGCCAAAACAGCACTCGCCTTACAGGTGTTCTTGAACGGTTTGAACGCCGCGCTCGATGCCATCTTTGTCATGGGGTTTGACTGGGGCGTCGCGGGCGTTGCCTGGGGCACACTGATCGCCGAAGTCGCCGCCGCCCTCGCCGGGCTGGCAATCGCTTGGCGTATTATCAACCGATCGTTTGCTTTGCCCACCCGGTCGGACATCTTGAGCGCGGTCGGATTGAGCCGAGCACTATCGGTCAATACCGACATCATGATCCGGACGCTCGCACTTCTGTCGGCGTTCTCCTGGTTTACCATCCAGTCGGCGTCTTCCGGAGATGCAACGCTTGCCGCCAACGCCATCCTCATACAACTCGTCGGCTTCAGCGCTCACCTGCTAGATGGCTTCGCGTTCGCGGCCGAAACACTCGTCGGCGCTGCAATTGGTGCCCGCGCTCCCGGACATTTCAAAGACGCCGTCCGGTTATCCTCGCTTTGGGCGGCGATCATCGCACTAACACTTGCGGGCGTCTTGTTCATTGCAGGTGGCGCAATGATCGACGCCCTGACCGTCAATCAGCACGTCAGAGAAGCCGCCCGGCAGGCCCTCCCCTATGCAGCGCTGATGCCCGCGATCGGCGTTGCTGCCTATCAGCTCGACGGGATCTTCATCGGTTCGACGCGCACTGCCGATATGCGCAACATGATGGTGCTGAGCGCCGCCGCGTTCTTCCTCGTCTGGCATCTTGCCGTTCCGATGATCGGCAACGACGGCCGCTGGATCTCGCTCCTGGGCCTCAACGTCGTCCGCGCGATCCTGCTGCGCTTGCGCTACCCGGCCTTGCTGGCCGACGCCTTCCCTATTCCAACGGCTGACCGGCCCAATGGGACGCCTGCCGGCCGGTAATTTCGCCAAGCGACTTCAAGCCTTCCTTGCGGCAGGTCTCTTCCAGATGCGCGTTGATCCGCCCGATGAGACCCTGGCCTTCGTAAATGAGACCCGTGTAAAGCTGGATCAGCGATGCACCCGCTTCCATTTTCTGCAGCGCCTTTTCAGGACTGTCGATCCCGCCGATACCGATCAAAGGAACCTTTCCGCCGGTCGCCTGATAGACACGGGCCAGCATCGCCGTCGCTCGTGGAAATAGTGGCCGCCCTGACAATCCGCCCGCCTGCCGCGCCCCTTCACCAATGATGCCTGGCCGCGTGATCGTCGTATTAGAAACCGCGATTCCATCGACCGAGTGCGCAACGAGACGATCGCAAATCGGCTGAACATCTTCTTCCGCAATATCGGGTGCGATCTTCACGATCACCGGACGCTGAGGCTTGCCATCATCTATAAGCTTGCTGCGTGCTTCCATGATGCGCCCGACGAGTTCGTCGAGAGCCTCTGGTGCTTGCAGGTCTCTCAGCCCCGGCGTGTTGGGCGACGAGATGTTGACCGTGAAATAACTGGCCACGTCGTAGAAGGTTTGAAGCCCTTGGACGTAATCACCGACGCGGTCTTCGGCATCCTTGTTCGCCCCGATATTAACGCCGACGATCCCGCCGTTGCGCGCGCGGGCCTGCAGTCGCCGCAGTGCTGCGTCGTGACCGCCATTGTTGAAACCGAGCCGGTTGATAACGGCGCGCTGCTTGATGAGCCGGAAGACGCGCGGCGTCGGATTGCCGGCTTGCGGTTTCGGCGTCACCGTTCCGATTTCAGCAAAACCGCAACCCATCGCAAGTAGCGCATCGGGCACCCGTCCGTCTTTATCGAAGCCCGCCGCCACACCGAGCGGGTTGGGAAAATCGAGACCGAAAAGTCTTTGATGCAGGAGCTTCGACCCAACGCGGCTTTCCCTGGGATGCAGACCCAATTCAAGCACCCTGAGCGTCATCTCATGGGCATCCTCAGGCGGCAGAGCCAACAGCATCGGCTGAGAGATTTTCGCGAGCGCGTCGAACATCATTCCAGGTCTCCAGGGATCATCGGAATACCGTCATCATCAAGACCGAGCGCGAAGACGCTCAACGCCTTGTCGACAGGCAGGTCGGCGTAAAGATGCGGGAACAGCGCACCTCCGCGCGAAGCCTCCCAAATAAGCTTGTCCCCCAGCTCATCGGCCTTGAACGCGACGAGCAACAGATGTGCTCTGCCCTTGAAGAACTTCTTAGCCGTACCGGTCAGTTGGTTACCGCTCGATAGATGGATGAAGCCATCGCGTTTGTCATCCGCCGAGCCAGAATAGAACCCGCTTGTTGCAGCTTCTTCCCAATCCGCGCGGTCGAGGATCTTATAGACAATTGATTGATTTTCTGGGTGTTCTGATTTCAAAGGGTGCCTATGCATGTTTGGGCTTGCAGGAGAGTGTTCCCTGACGGCATACTACTTCGGCTATTGGAAATCCAAGCTCGAAGCGGGGCGGGGAAATTCAAACCTACAACTTGATAGACGCAGACGGTGCGAACTTGGTGACGAGTTTCGCAATAGAGAACTGTTTTGTCTCCGCGCAACCGCCTTGAAGCGTCGTTTGGAGCATGCAGCGATCGCGAGGCCAACGGCCGTAACACTGCGTCTGGATGCGTGTCCAAAACAGAAAAGGCTTTCTGCAAGAGGAGAGATAAACTGCAGCCTGAAGCTGTGCTACCCCTGAAATCGAAAAAGCAACAACCACAGCGCTTCTGACTTCGGCGCTCAACAACTGGGACCCTACCCAGGCTATGAGTTGGATTATGTTTCAGTCACTATCGACGTCTTCACGGCCAATCGAACAACTGTTCTCTGACTTAAATTGTTTTTCAGTACCGATTTACCAACGACCCTATTCCTGGTCGAAAGAAGGTGCCGCACGCCTGTTGGATGATGTCTCGACCGCTGCTGGCATCGGCGAAGACCGCGAGCTTGAAAAAGACTACTTCCTGGGCGCGATCCTGCTGCTTGATCCCTCCATGGCGACAGAGCAGCAAGGCCAAAACGCTTCCGGCATGCGCGATTTGGAAATTGTCGATGGTCAGCAGCGACTGGTAACGATCACAATTCTGGCTGCCGTCCTGCGCGACCTCGAGACGAACGCGAACTCTGCCATGGCACGTCGCCTCGATGGGATCGTGCGCGCCAGCCCGCCGCAAAAATCTGAAACGTCCGAACGCCTCGCGCTCTTGGGAGACGACAGAGAGTTCTTTGCAACGTTCGTCCAGCATCAGGAGGGAACGCGGCGACCGGCAAAAGATACGGAAGGTTTGACGTCCGGGCAAAAGGCAATCCTGGCCGCGCGCGAACAGCTGCGTAGCGAACTTGAGAGCTTCACTCCTGAGCAGCGCGCCCAGCTCGCGATGTACCTGTGCGAAAAATGTCATGTCGTGATGATCGTCACGACGGATATCGATCGCGCCCACCGCATCTTCCTCGTCTTGAACGATCGCGGCAGCCCGCTTCAGAAGAAGGACATCCTGAAGGCCGAGATCCTCAAGGACATTCTACCGGCCCAACGTGATTCAGCGCTGACGGTCTGGAACGAGATCGAAAGCGCTCTGGGCGAAGAGATGGAAACGTTCTTCAGCCACTTGCGCACGGTTCACGGCTTCAACCACGAGCCTGTCATCGCCGGTGTCCGCAAAATGGTTGAAGACGCGGGCAGTTCGGAAGCCTTTGTCCAGAACGTCATGAAGCCGTTCGGCGACGCCTATGCCCTGATACTGCGCGCCAAGAGCCCGGTTGGCGGCGTGCCCGAAACACTGCGCCGCCCGTTGGTGTCGTTGCAAAGGCTGAACGGTCGCGAATGGGTGCCGCCGACGCTCCTCATTTTGACGAAGGTCACGGACGCCCAACAGGCACGCGCCTATCTCGACGAAATCGAGCGCGCGGCCTTTCTCATGCGCTTCCTCAATCTGGGGTCGCGCAAGCGTTCGACCCGCTTCAACAAGATCCTTCAGGCGCTGTCCAACAAGACATTGCCGGAGCCGTCGGAGATCTATCGCCCAACGCGCGAGGAACTGCGCACAGCGACCTACAACCTGCGCGACTTGCATTCCCGCAATCTTCAGGTTTGCAAATGCCTCCTCCTGCGCCTCAACGACGAGATGCAGCCATCGGCGATTGACGTGCAGCCGTCCGCTTACACGATTGAACACGTCCTGCCGCAGCGGCCCAAAGCCTCGAGTGTCTGGCGTAACTGGTTCCCGGACGGCGAAGAAAGGTTGGCAATGACGGCAAGTCTTGGCAATCTGATCCTCGTAAGCGAAGGGCTGAACGATCGCGCCCGCAATGACGAGTACAGCCGCAAGAAGGAATTGTATCTATCCAGTCAATCAAAGGCCGCAGAACTTGAGCTCACAGCCCAGGCGCTCAAGAACGAAACCTGGCGGGCCGACACGATTCAACGCAGGGAGGCGGAACTGGTCGAAAGGATCAATAAGCTGTGGCGGTTGGATCTGGAGCCCTCGCGCGCAAGTGAACCGGTGACCTGAGGGTTGACCTGAACGAAAGACATCGGAGGACCCCGGACAGCACGGTTGCTGTGCGATGAGACGCATGAAGCAGGACTTGCCCCTCCCAAACCGTCGTCGAAGCCAAATGATGCCTAAGACATTGCGCGCCGACGATGTCAGTGTCGGACAACTCTTCAGCGGACAGCAGCTTTACGAGATCCCGGCATTTCAACGTGATTTCTCATGGACGGACGTCCAGGCCCAAAGCCTGCTCGACGATATCGTTTCAGCCAGCGAAACAGCCCGGCAGTCCGCCGAGCGCCTGCCGATGTTCCTTGGCAACATGTTGTTCGTCGAGCCGGACGAACCCGATCTGAGCTTGCGTAGCACTCTTGTTGTCGATGGCCAGCAGCGGCTCGTCACACTGACAATCCTGTTGTGCGTCCTTCGCGATTATCTCACCGGTGAAGTGCCAGACGAAATCCAGGCGAGAGTCGCGGTTCCACCGCTCAAAGGCCAGGATGAACCGACAGCATTTCACGTGCGCCCGCGATCATCCGATGCGCGGTTCCTGCTTAAAGCCGTCCAGCGTCGCGGGGCGACACGCCTGCCACGCGGCAAAGCCGATCTCAAACCAGCCAACGAAGCACAGCGCCGCATGGAGCAGGTGCGTTCGTTGTTCGCCCGCCGCATTAAGCGCTATGCCCCGGAACGCCAGCACGCCATCGCGCGGTTTATCCTGGATGACTGCCGGGTCATGCGCATTTGGGCCCCCGACATCGACTACGCCTACCGGCATTTTCTGTCGATCCACAAACCCGGACTGCCGCTGACGGACGAGGATATCATCCTGGCCGAAGTCGTCGGTCCATTGGCCATTGAACAACGCCGCCGGTTTGACGTCGTCATCGAACAGATGGCGCGGTATCGCGAGCCACAGCAAAAAGGCAAGCGCCAGGACAAGACGTTCTTCACCCATCTGGCCGTCGCGCAGCAATGGTCGCGAAGCGAACGCATGATCACTTTGCTGAAGCGGGTTGTCGCCAGCGAGGGCGGTCCGATGCAGTTCGCCAGCAAAGTCTTCGAGCCGATGGCCGAAGCCTACCTCGTGACGCGAGGCAACTGGCCGCGCGAAGCCCATAGCGAAGAATTCTGGAACATCATCGATGGTCTGCGGCTATTGGAGTGCTTTTGCGATAACGAGTGGGTCGCTCCGGCAATGCTGGCCATCTCTCGTCTGCGCCACGATGAAGAGCATCTGTGCGAATTCATGCGCGCACTTGACCGTCACGCTCACCTTCTTGCCCTGACGCGAGCCACCTCCGAAGACCGCCGCCAGTCCTATGCGCCAATCATCGATTGGATCTGGCGGGCAGAAACATTCCCCGCCACCGAGGACCTTTTCGCAGTTGACGGCCCCAGGGAAGTTGCCGCCGTCCGAAAGGCCGCCCTGAAGCTCAACGAGAGTACGGCCAACGGTCTCGACAAGGCGGTGTTGATCAGGCTCGACGCGCATTTGTCCGGCCGGCCGATTTCGCATTATCGCGACCTGATCGAAACGAAATTCATCGATAGTAACAGGCTCACGTTGGAGCACGTTTTGCCCAACGGCCAGGAACTTGACAAAGCGAGCGGCTGGCGCCCTGAGTTCGCGCCGGTCCGCTACCGCCGTGCCATGTCGAATACGATCGGCAACCTCATCTTGTTGGAATCCGCCCGCAACAAGGCCGCCGGTCAGGCCAACTTTGCCAAAAAGAAAACCACCTATTTCACGAGCGGCGACGCGCACGATCTACTTCTCACAGACGAAGTGCGCGAAGCTGAAGATTGGAACCGGGACATCCTCAAGGAGCGTTACGAGCGGTTGATGCGCGCCTTCCTTGAAGTCTGGCCGTTCGACGCGCCTATCCCTGAGTTGCCGAATGTTCCTGTCGCGCCTGGAGGCTCGCAGGCAGCGCCTGGTGGGCAAGGTTTGCAGCCTGAGCCCTCGCCAAGCAAAAAGATCGTTGCCAAGAAACAGATCCGAGTCCTGCCGCGCAAACCGCCCAACGGTTCAACCAAAAACTGACGCCGCTCAGGCCCACATCGCGATATTAACCTCGTACGGCGGCGCGGCTCGCCGCAATCCCTAGCCAGCGCCTGCAAAATGCTCGGCGACGCGATGAACCATCGCCGAATGTGGACTGCAAAGTGGACCCGCAGCAGCCCGATGAGCATCACTCGGTAACAGTTAACCGAATGACCCTCAGCGCAGCAATTGCAACGCACCCGCCATAGCAGTACCGTGCTGAACCTTCTTGAAGCCAGGCAAATTGCGATATGCTGGACGGGTCCACCATCATTCTGATTGCGCTCTGTTATTTGAGCGCGCTGTTCGTTCTCGCCTGGTACGGCGACCGGGTCCTTGGCGTGACGACCCCCCGCGGCCGCCCGCTCATCTACGCACTGTCTCTGGCCACCTATTGCAGCTCCTGGACATTCTTCGGCAGCGTTGGCCTCTCGGCCGGCTCCGGCTGGGATTTCTTACCCGTCTACATCGGCCCGATTTTGATGTTCACGCTCGGGCTGCCGATGCTCGCCCGCGTTGTTCGCCTGGCCAAAGGGCAGAATGCATCCTCGGTCGCTGACTTCATCGCCGCCCGCTATGGTAAAAGCCAGACCATCGCGGCAATCGTCAGCATCATGGCAATCGTCGGGTCATTGCCCTATCTGGCGCTGCAGCTCAAAGCCATCTCCGCCTCCTTCGAAATCATCCTGACCGGATCAAGCGGCGTCGGCCTCAATGAACTCGGATTTTCGCACACGCCGCTGATCATCACCCTCGTCCTGATCACCTTCACGATCCTGTTCGGGACGCGTCACGTCGATGCCACCGAGCATCAGGACGGGCTGATGCTCGCCATCGCTGCGGAGTCTGTCGTAAAGCTGGTCGCTTTCCTGGCCGTCGGTCTCTTCATCGTGCTCACTTGGAACGGCGGTCCGCAGGCGCTCTATCAACAAAGCATGGCCTCGCCCGAAGTCACCGAGATTTTCTCCGCCCAGCTCGACGGCGGAACCTGGTTGACGGTGACGTTCCTTAGCTTCGTTTGCGCGATATTGCTGCCGCGCCAGTTTCACGTCGCCGTGGTCGAGAACAATTCCGCCTTCGAGTTGAAACGCGCCGCCTGGCTGTTTCCGCTCTATCTCGTCCTTATCAACTTATTTGTTGCGCCGCTTGCCGCCGCCGGTCTGTTGACGTTCGCCAACACCGACGTCAACGCCGACATGTTCGTGATGCAGCTTCCAGTGGCAACCGGCAACCAATGGATCTCGATGGTCGCCTTTATCGGTGGACTGTCAGCCGCCACCGCGATGGTCATCGTTGAGTCTCTGGCGCTGTCGATCATGTTCTCCAACGGCGTCGTCTTTCCGTTGATACTGCGCAACTCCGTTGCCGACCAGGTTCCCCAAAATGATATGGGCGGCCTGTTGTTGATGGTCCGCCGCGTTGCCATCGTCGTCGTAATGCTGATGGCCTTCACGGTGTTCGTCGCACTCGGACAGGCGCAGATCCTTTCGAAGATCGGCCTCATTTCGTTTGCCGCACTCGCGCAGTTGGCGCCGGCCTTCTTCCTGGGGCTCTTCTGGAAACAGGGAACCGCCCGCGGCGCCATTGCCGGCCTTTCCGTCGGCTGCGCGATCTGGGCCTATACGCTTCTCCTGCCGTGGATCGTCAAGGCGGGTTGGCTTCCAAGCGGTATCCTGGAAAACGGCCCCTTCGGCATCACCATGCTGCGCCCGCAGGCCTTGTTCTTCTTGTCGTTTGATCCGTTGACCCACGGCGTCTTGTGGAGCATTGCGCTCAATACCGCCGCCTATATCGCGGTCTCGCTTGTCAAAGCGCCAACACCGGCCGAACGCCTGCAGGCGCACGTTTTCGTTGACGACGACCGTAGCGGAATGCCGCCACAACCGAGTTTCAAGTTGTGGCGCTCTTCGATCACGGTTGGCGATCTGCAGGATACGGTCGCACGCTATCTCGGACGCGAAAGGGCCGAGCGCTCGTTCCTCGATTACGCATCGAGCCGCGGTGCCACGCTCAGTGTCGATAGCGAGGCCGACCTCCAGTTCGTCCGTTTTGCCGAGCACCTGTTGGCAAGTTCGATCGGCGCCTCTTCTTCGCGCCTGGTCCTCTCATTGCTGCTGCGCCGGGAAAACATGACCGGCAAGAACGCCATGCAGCTCCTCGACGACGCGTCTGAAGCGCTGCAGTACAACCGCGATCTCCTGCAATCGGCGCTCGATCAGGTCCGCCATGGCCTGAGCGTTTTCGATAAGGATATGCGCCTCATCTGCTGGAACCGCCAGTTCCGTAAAATCCTGTCGATCCCACCCGAACTGGCCCGCGTCGGTGTCCCCCTCGACCGCATCCTGCGCACGTTGGCCGAGCGCGGCGACTTCGGCCCCGGCGATACCGAAGAACAGGTCGCCGACCGGTTGCTGCGCCTGGCCGTCACCAAGGAAACCTACCAGGAGCCAGTCGCCGAGGGTGATCGTATCGTCGAAGTCAGAACGAGCCCGATGCCGCAAGGCGGGATCGTGACGACATTCTCCGACATCACCGACCGCGTCGCGGCAGCCTCAGCCCTGGCCCGCGCCAATGAAACGCTTGAGCGGCGCGTCCGCGAACGGACCGCAGAACTTCTGGATCTGAACGCCGCACTCGAAGACGCCAAGGCCAAGGCGGATGCCGCCAACCTCGACAAGACACGGTTCCTGGCAGCCGCCAGCCACGATGTCCTCCAGCCGCTTAACGCCGCCCGCCTTTATGCGACGAGCCTCATTGAGCGCCCGCTTGATGACAGTTCCGCCGGTCTCGCCAAGAACGTCGACGCCTCCTTGAACGCGGTCGAAGAAATCTTCTCAGCCCTCATTGAAATCTCGCGCATGGATGCCGGGCGGCTCAGCGTCGACATCGAGCCGGTTTCGCTGGGAGAGCTGTTCGAAAACCTGCGCGTCGACTTCCAGCCGGCGGCAACCGAAAAGGGGCTCGAACTTTTAATCGTCCCGTCGACATTGTGGGTGCATTCAGACCGCCGTTTGCTGCGGCGGGTGCTGCAGAACTTTGTGTCCAACGGCATCAAGTACACCCGTCAGGGCAAGGTCCTGCTCGGTGCGCGCCGCAAGGGCGACGAGGTTGTGATCCAGGTGCTCGACACCGGCCCCGGCATTCCCGAGGACAAGCGCGAACTGGTATTCCGCGAGTTCCAGCGCCTTGAAGGGGCAGGCTCAACTGTCTCCGGCCTCGGTCTCGGCCTGTCGATCGTCGACCGCATCTGTAAGATCCTCAAGCACCCGATTGGATTGTCCTCGCGGGCCGGAACCGGTTCGGCATTCTCCGTGACTTTGGAACGCGCAGCCGCGCAAGCCACCAAGTCCGCCGACGCCAAACCGGCTCAGCAAACGATGGGCACGCTGGCTGGCTACCGCATTCTTTGCATCGATAATGAACCTGCCATCCTCGCTGGGATGGAATCTTTGTTGTCAGGCTGGGGGTGTGAGGTGCACACGGCGCCAAGTTCTGCCCTGGCGCTAAAGGCCGTCAAGGGACCGCTGGGATGTCCCGATATCGTCTTGGCGGATTACCATCTCGATCTCGGCACGGGTCTGGAAGCTATCAGAGCGCTGCGCGCCGAACTTGAGACCGACCTGCCCGCGATCATCATCACGGCCGATCACACGCCGGAGGTCGAGCGGCTTATTAGAGACGAAAACGTCGGCCTGTTGCGCAAGCCGTTGAAGGCGGCAGCATTGCGGGCCTTGATGAACCGGATGCTGCAAAGTCAGCGAACGGCAGCCGAATAAACTTGAGGCGGTAAAGCCCACCGGGGCGCAAGAGATCAACTCCGGCGAACGGACTTTCGCCAAACCCGTTGCCGACCTGCGCCACCATCAGACCAACCCGATGGCAGCCCGTCAGCCCGCCGCGTTCTGCCAATCCCGGTTGTCGATCTTATTGACGGCAATCACCGCCTGCGTGCGGCTATCGACCCCAAGCTTCTGCAGGATCGCCGAGACGTGCGCTTTGATGGTCGCTTCCGAGACCGACAGCTTGTAGGCAATCTGCTTATTCAACAAACCTTCGCCAAGCATCATCAGGACGCGAACCTGCTGCGGCGTCAGCGTCGACAGCCGCGCCAGCATGTCGGACGTTTCCTCATCGAGTTCTTGCGACAGGTTGATATCCGGCGGCGTCCAGACTTCCCCGCCAAGCACCTTGGCGACGGCTTCGCGAATTTGGTCGATCGGCTGCGATTTAGGGATATACCCCGAAGCGCCGAACTCGATGCTCCGCCGGATCGTACCGGGGTCCTCGTTGGCCGAACACACAACAACCGGGACTTCGGGATATTGCGCACGCAAAAACATCAGCCCGGAAAGTCCCTGCACGCCCGGCATATTGAGATCGAGGAGAATGAGATCGATATTCTTGTCCGCAGACAATTGATCGTTCAGCTCGTCCAGTGATCCGGCTTCGGTAAAATCCGCATCCATGGAAGCGCTCAAAGCCTGGTTCAAGGCGCCGCGAAAGAGCGGATGATCGTCGACGATAGTGATGCGGTAACCCGCCATGTAACGCCTCCCTAGACGTTCGTTGTGATGATTATCCTGGCGCCCATTGCCTTTTTGGCCGATGACGTCGCTGTGCCTGGCCCGAAACTGCGTTTGGCAATACACCTAGGTGTTAAGCCTTAGAACCGACACAGAAACTGAATTAAGCAACATGCTGTGCCCTGTGGCAAGTTTGCCATGAATTTGGACTCTGTTATCCATGAATTGTACGCAGGGCTGATCAATTCGTGCCCGAGCGGACATTTTTCGAGCAAAGCCACAAAGACTGATGTTTGTCAGGGCTTGAGCGGGCTCCAACGCAGCCCCACCAGAAAGGCAGCCAATGATCGAGCGGAAAGAACGCAAACCCTATTGGCGCCACACCAAGTGGCAAATGCTGGCGAGCCTCGTGCCGTTTCTCCTGGTCCTGATCGTATTGCCGCTTTACGCCGAAGGCTTGAACCACAACAAGTTCCTGGGCTTTCCCCTCGGATACCTTTTGTCGGCACATGGCGTATTTATTATCGCGTTGATTACCGTAGGCGGCTTCGTCAACCGCCAGGACGCGATCGATCACTGGCATGGAGCCCACGAAGACAATTGATCGGGATGCAGCCCAACCCGCGCTGACAGCCAATCGTCAGCCTGCCGCGACGCTAAAAGGATGAAAGCCTGAAGGTGCAACAAAGATGACGTTCACGCCACGCGCCCGTTTCATCAACCCGCGTCTTGGGATCTATTTCGGTATATTTGCCAGCGCGTTCTGCGCTCTGGTCCTCATCCTCTTGATGCTCGAACAAATGGGCATCTCCCGGGGCATCCTGGGCCTGACGATGCTGGTTGGCGCATTGTCCGCACTGCTGACGATCTCAGTTGCAAGCTCAACTAACGATGCCCTGGATTTCTTTGCCGCCGGCCGGCGTGTGCCGGCCGTCTATTGCGGCGTCGGTCTGGCGGTTTCCACGCTCGGCGCCACCGGCATCGCCTGTATGACCGGCGCATTCTTCATCATCGGCTTCGATGCCTTCTGGCTCCTCTCCGGCGGGCTGGCCGGGTTCGTGATCATGGCCGTTCTGCTCGCCCCCTTCTTTCGCAAGTTCGGGGCATTCACCCTGCCGACCTATCTCGGCCGCAGGTTTGACAGCCGCAACGTCCGGATTGCCTCGGCCGCTTTGCTGGCCGTGCCGACGCTGCTGATGATCGCCGCTGAAGTTAGCATCGGTGCTGCAGCCATCGACCGGCTGCTGGGGCAAGGCAAGCCGTTGGCGGTGGCGGTCATGGTGATGGCCGTCGCATGCGGATTGGTCTTCGGCGGCATGCGCGCCTTGACCTGGTCGAGCGTCGCCACGTCGGTGGCTGCAATCCTGGCGCTTGTCGTGCCCATTTCAGTTGTCGCGGTTTTGCTGGGATACCTCCCCATGCCGCAACTGAGCCATGGCCCATTGATCCGGGCCGTTGGCCGCTCTGAAGCGTTGGCAGCCGTGCCGATCTTCATCCAATCGCCGCTTGGCATCGATCTGCCGCAAGATGGCTTTCAAGCCGTCGCCAAGCGATTTTACGAACCCTTCGGGGCGGTTGGTCCTCTCGCTTACACCTTTGCGATGCTGACAACGATGATGGGCGTTGCCGCAGCCCCTTGGGTCCTGCCGCGGGTCGCAACGACGCCCGGCGTTTACGAAGCCCGCAAGACGCTCGGCTGGGCCAGCTTCTTTTTCGGCGGCATCATGATCACCGCCATCACCATTGCGGCCTTCATGCGCCATTTCCTGATGGAGGCGGTCGGCGGCTCGATTGCAGCGCCTCCCGAATGGCTGCGCAACCTGATTAGCGCGCGCCTCGTCGAAGTGAATTCGCGCGGCAATCTGCTTGAGATGTCGAATATCCTATTCGACAGGGACACTACGATTCTCGCCCTGCCTTATGCGGCCGGTCTTCCGGAAGTCTTCGCATTCCTCGCCGCCGTCGGCCTCGTCGCAGCCGCTTTCGCAGCCGCCAGTGCGGCGACGCTGGCGCTGGCTGGCACATTGTCGGAAGACATCATCAACGGCCTCGACTGGCAGCCGCCGGCAACAAAATTGCGCCTGGGCGTCGCCCGCCTCATGATTATCCTGGTTGCGATCTTCGGCGGCCTTATCGCGCTCCTGGCAAAGGGCGATGCCCTGAAGCTCTTGTTGTGGGCCCTGGCTTTGACGGCTTCGACCGGCTTTCCCGTCCTGGTCGCATCGATTTGGTGGAAACGGATCAATCAATTCGGAGCGCTGGCCGGCATCGTCACAGGCTTTTCGGTGGCCGTCCTGGTCATTCTCGCCGCTGAAGCCGAACTCATCGCTCTGCATAGCGCGTTGGCCGCCGTCGTCGCCGTTCCGGCAGGTATCGCAGCCCTCATATCCGTCAGCAAGATGACGTTGGCCCCATCGCGCCACTCGCTGGAGCTTGTCCGCGACGTCCGCGTTCCCGGCGGTGAAATCCTCTATGACCGTGAGACCCGCATGCAGCGCCAGAAGGACCGTCGCCGCAACTAGCAGTGGCAGCGCAATTCATGCAGCAGCAACCCGATGCGCCGCTCCATCAGCCAGACCAAATAAGAAGAGTCGATACAACCCGTATCAGTCGGCCCGGCCGACCTCTCCAAGAAAATGTAGCGCCAACTCCCGCCGATGCGGCCGGTCCCGATGTTCCGCCACGTAGAGCCCCTGCCAGGTGCCAAGAACCATCCGGCCGTTCTGGACAGGGATTGCGATCGACGTTCCCGTCACCATCGCCTTGATATGGGCCGGCATATCGTCCGGCCCTTCGCAATCATGGACATACCCGGCGTTGCGCGGCGCGATCCAGTCCAGACGCCGCAAAAGATCGACCTGGACGTCCGGATCGGCATTCTCCTGGATGACGAGCGAAGCCGAAGTATGCCGGATGAAGACGGTCAGAAGCCCGTTCCCCGCCCGTTCGCGCGCGAGCCAGTCGTCGACCGCCGCCGAAACGTCGGTAAAGCCGGCGCCGTGCGTTTCGACGACCAGCCTGCCAAGCGCCTGTTGCAGTGCAGATCCTGCTAGTTCAGCCATCTTTCAACGTGCAGCCGGCCAAAAACTCAAAGCGGAGTCGAGCCACGCGTGTCGTGGTCGCTCTTGTCCGGTGCGTCCTTTTTGGGCCGTGGCCGGTCCGGATCGGTCTTGTCGCCAAAATCTTCGAAGCGCTCGCGGAACTTGCGAATCATGCTTTCCAGATAATCGACCGCCTGATCGACTTCTTCCTCGCTTGGCAGCTGCAACTTCGGCAACCCGCCAGGAGGTCCGCCATTGCCGGCGCCGGGAGCGCCGCCTGGACGATCGTCGTCAAGCTTGCCGGTGACGAAGGTGTCTTCGAGCCTGCGAACTTCCTTCTGCAGGTCTTCGTTTTGCGCTTTCAACCTGTCGACTTCATCGCGCAGGTCCCGTTGGTCGTCTTCCATCGGAATGCACGACCATCCGGCATCCTTTTTGGTGCAAAGCGCCATGGCCCCGGTTTGTTTGTCGAGGCGGACAAAGCCGTCATCGACGGGCGACATCGTAAAGCGCCCATCGCCGGTTTCTGCTGCGGCTGCAGCGGATGCGAGCCCGAAGCAAATCACCGTCAATGCAGCGCGTGTACCGAGTGTTTTCACGGGCGGTCTCCAATTTCTTCGCGTTATTCGCGTTATATGCGACCTGCAAATGCGCAGTCCTGAGCTAGAGAGATAGTGTTCAACTATGTCAATTCTAGCGGAAATCAGCGCTGATCCCGCCCGATTGATAATGAACACCCGCCAATTCAGGCAAAACAGCCGTTTCGGCCCCAGTTTCAAGCGCTCCAGCCACGGAGTCGTTTGAGAGTCATATGCAAGTCAAGCCTGAGTCTAAGTCGGATCCGTCAGAATAAGTGCAAGATTAACACACCGTTTAACCGAACATTTACTGCGAACTGAGAGCGTTAGGGTGTCAGGTTCCAAAATTGTGCCGCGTCTGGACCCATATCCCGCTTGAAGTTCGGCCAAAGGCATAGGGCTAGACCGCCCAGGACATCCCTCAAAGGACGTCGCCGGCCGCTGCAAGCGTAGACCGAGTGATGAGGGGACTGGGAAGAATATGCCGATCCACCACGATCAGACTGCGCGCGACGAACACGGCGCTCCAAAGCATGACGCTTCGGAAGCCGCAGGGCATCGCGAGGTCGGCAATCTGACCGACGAGATGCGGGCGATCATGAAACTCATCGCCTCCCAGATCGACGACGCTGATCGCCAGCACTCAGAAACTCTGACCCAGATGTACGACCGGCTGCATGAACTGGGTCACGAGGCGCAGATCTCGCGCGCCAAGTCACCGACCAGCTACGCCCCCGCGTTCGACCGCATCCGCGAAGGCATCGAGCAACTCGCAAAACTCGTTGGCCAGTCTGACCGAGCCCAAGCAACCGACCCAGAAACCGACCGTGGCGCCGACCCGGGCGCCGCCGCGACCGATCAAAAGCTTTCCGACCATTTGAACCGTATCCGCGTTGCCGACGTCGAAGATACGCGTAACGAGGACATGATGATTACCGATAACGCTGCCGATCGCATGCAGTATGCATACGATGAATTCGACGAACCATCGGTTAGCTCAGACGGCGAAGCGCATGCCGAGCATGAGCCCGCTGCACCTTCCGCCCATGCACATTCCGCCCCGGCCGGTTTCGCCCATCCTGCTCACGAAAGCAGAGCGCCGGTCACCGAGCGCGACGCGGCCCTTGCGCCGAATAGTGTCGCCGGTGACGCCGACCAGCCTTGGGATCTGGCCTCAGCCGAAGCGCTCACCCGTGTCTATGAAGAAGAGATGGGCCGTGTCGATCGTGCGCCCGAGGTTTCGCAATCAGCCATGATGACGGCCGCCCCAAGTGCAGCCAGACCGGCGATGCACAAGCCCGAAGCCTTTGGCATGGACGTTCCAGCCTATTCGAAAGGTCCAAGCTTCGACTTCGACACAACTGGGTCGGCAGCAAAGCCAGAGAAGGATTGCGCCGGGTCGTGCATCTCTTCGGTATCCCCAGCGATCGAACAGGCCTGGCTGGAAGAGCGTTTCACCGAAATCGCCGCCAAGATCGAAGAAACTTTCGCCGAACTGCGCGATGATGAAGCCCTCCACGCCCTGAGCGCTCGCTTCGGCGATTTCGAGCAGCGCATGGGCCATGCCCTCGAAGACGTCGCCACCCGTCAGGATCTCGATGCGCTGAAAGCCGCCGAGGATCAGATCGACTCGATGGTTGGCTACTTCGAACGCGTCGAAGATAAGCTCGCCCGCATCGACAACCTCGAAGCGCAGATGGAAGCGCTGCTGGACCGCTTCTCCGACGACCGTCTGTTGGAACTCATCCAGAGCAACGGCCAAGAGGCCGGCGTCGACTATTCGGCGATCGCCAATGCCGCCGCTGAATCTGCAGCGCAGCGCTTCCTGGCAGATTTCAAAAGCGAAGACAGCGGAGACGAGCACGCCATCGTCGAGATGCGCGAAGCCCTCGAAGCCTTCATCGCCGAACGACGCGATCATGAACATGAAGCCGCTGGCATGCTCGACACCATCCAGCAGGCGTTGATCCGCGTGCTCGACCGTGTCGAAACTCTCGAAAGCGGATTCGAAAACGTGCCGATGACGGACCCGCGCGGCGAAGATTTCGCCGATGAGGTAGCCGAACTCCAGCATGACGAAGAGATCGCCGGCCCCGTCGCCGACATTGACCTCGGAGCCGAAATCTCCAACGAAGACGAAGAAGCCAACGCGGATTCTGCCTTCGAAACGCACTTCGAACCTGAGCCCGCACCAAGCCACGAACCCGAAAATTACGCGCAGCGCCTGGAGTATCCGGCAGCCGTCCAGGGTGGCCGTGGCGACGGCGGCATCCCTGAGCCATACCGGGCAGAAGCGCCGGTCGCCCATGCCGCTGCAGAACCCGCTCTCGCAGAGGCCGCAGAGGACCAGGTCTTCGGCGCGGATAAGCCCTTTGAGGCCGCACATCTCGACGTGCCGGCCGAAGCTTCCTTCCCCGCCCCTGAGATGGACGAGCAGCCGCCTTATGCGCCTTATCCGCAGGACTTCCCTGAAGCCCATAACGAGCCGGCGCCGCAGCGCCCAGCCGCACAACCGCCGCATCAGCCAGCCGAAGCTCAAGCTCCCAATAACGCCATCGAGCGTCTGCGCCGCGAGTTCATCGAGGACGCCAAGCGCGCCCGCGAACGTGCCACGCAGCAGGCGTCAGAAGGAGCAGTACAGGCCGCGCAATCAAACTCGATCGTCGGCAAATTGGCCGTACCGAGCCTGCCTGGTCTGTCCGGTTTGTCGCTCAAAATTCCAGGCATCGGCAAATCGGAACAGTCGCCTGTGCCGCCAGCCATGCCACCGGTTCCCCCAACTCGCCAGCCGCGCGCGCCAGCTGCAGCCGAGACCCACCTTGCCGGAGACGGTCCTGCACCAAAAGCGCGCTTCGCGATGCCGCGCAGCAAGATCCTCGTCGGCGCCGTGATCGTTCTTTTCGCGACCGCCGGAGCATTGCTGATGATGCGTGGCAAGTCGCAGCCGGTTGAAACCGCGCCGCCACCTGCGATCGAACAGTCCGTCGAACCTCATGGCGACAGCCCCGAGTTGACGGGTCCGGAAATCCAAAAGCCTGCAGCACCGTCAGATGACCGTCGCGGCAGTCTGGAAGAGGGCCGCGTCTACGATGACGGCTTGCAGTACGATATCACACCACCGGTAAGCAACAGCCATGCGATGAACGACACGCCGGCCGGTGTCGCCGTCGCCGGCCTCGACAGGGGCGTCAATTTGGGAGCCATCAACAAGGCACAGAACCAGCGCGCGCTCGCCAAGCTGTCCTCAGACCTGGGAGCCGCGGCGGCCTATGCGTCACCGGCCACTCTGATCGAGCAGAGCAAGACCCCGCAGGCGGTAGCCGCAGCCCCCTTGACGAGTTCGGCCAAAGGCAATCAGCTCGACCTACCACCGGCAACAGTTGGCCCGCTGTCGCTGCGGCTCGCAGCAGCCAAAGGCGATCCGTCCGCGCAGTTCGAAGTCGCCGCGCGCATGGCCGGCGGCACCGGCACCAAGCAGGATCTCAAAGGTGCGGTGCGCTGGTATAAGATGTCGGCTGCTCAGGGCTTTGCCCAGGCTCAATACCGTCTCGGCACGCTCTACGAGCGCGGTCTTGGAGTTGAGAAGGATCTGACGCGCGCCAGCGCCTGGTACACGCGGGCAGCTCAGGCCGGCAACGTCAAGGCCATGCACAACCTCGCCGTCGTCAGCGTCAACCGCACCGAAGGCGGATCGGACTACGACAACGCATCCAAATGGTTTGCCAAGGCCGCCGAATACGGACTGGGCGATAGCCAGTACAACATGGCCGTCCTTCACGAGAACGGTCTGGGGGCGACCAAGGATCTTTCCAAGGCCTACTTCTATTACGCCCTCGCCGCGCACAAAGGTGATCCGCAGGCGGCCAAACAACGAGACGCCACGCGTGTGAAGCTGTCACCAGGCGCACTCTCGGAAGTTGAAAAGCAGGTCAAGAACTTCCGTCCCAAAAGGGCCGATCGCCTCGTCAACGACGCACGGACTGCTGGCGAGGATTGGAAAAAACGCGCCGAGCAGACCTACTGATCGGCACGTCGAGCCAACCGATAAAACAAAAAGCCTGCCTTGGATGATCCCAACGCAGGCTTCTTTTTTGTGAGGCAGCGAAGGCTTAGTACGCCGCCTGCCGCCGCCGGATCTGGACCAGTTTCTCTGAAGCCTCCTGCGCCTCCGCCAGCGTGTGGATGCCGTTGGCCTCCAGCAGGTCGATCATCTTCACGAATACGAGCGCGGTCGCAATCGAGTCTCCCAGTGCCGTATGACGCTTCTCTTCGGGGATCTCGATGTTGAAGCGTTCAGCAACGGCATCCAGCGTGTGTTGATCGGTGTGATCGTGCACGATTGCAGAAAGCAGAACGGTATCCAGAACCGGGTTGTCGAACCGCACACCGGTCTCTTTTTCCTTCAGCTCGATGAAGCGCAAATCAAACGCCGCGTTATGCGCGACCAAAATGCTGTCGCCGACGTAATCGCGGAAACGCGGCAGCACTTCATGCACCGGCGGTTGGCCCGCAACCATCTCGTTCGAGATGCCATGCACCTGCGTCGAGCGCGCCGGGACCGGTCGGCCAGGATCGATCAGGCGGTCGAAGTATTCACCCGTCAGAACGCGGCCGTTGACGATCCTGACACCGGCAATCGAAATCATTTCATCGCCGTTGCTTGGCTCAAGACCGGTTGTCTCCGTATCGAACACAACGTAGGTCAGATCGCGCAGCCGCCGCGCGCCCAGATCGCCGACAGCTTCCTGGCGTTGCAGCAATCCGAAATCATAAAACTCCAGCCGGATCGGAAGCGCACCGCTGACATGCTGGGAATGCTCCGTATCGGGCTCCGGCATCGGCAGCCGCAAACGGGCGTGCGTCTCATCGACGGGTTCCGACCAGGCATCCGAACGATGATGATCGAGAACATCGTACCCGGTCATGGCCCCGACGCCGCTTTCGATCTCTTCGCTAAGCCAGCTATCGATTTCGCTGGCCGGAATTGGCGTGCCTTTCCAGACGATTTCCAGATAGCGCCTGTTGCCCGTCATCGCCGCCTGCAGCGTAAACGTCTGCGCGCCGGTGTATCCCAGGACGCCGCGAATGAGATGGTCCATCAGCTCAATGATGGCGCTACTGTCGCAATGCATCCAGCAGGGCTCCCCGCTGACGTCGCAACGCAGGACCGGATGGTCTCGGTAACGCTGAGAAAGGCAGCTCAGGACGTTGGCCGAATTGACGTCGCTCATCGGCCAGAGGCTGGTCTTGATCGAGCGGTAGTCGTCCGTCATCTTGACGATGCGATCGGTCAGATCGGCGGCGTCCTGCGACAGCGCAGCTTCGAAACCGCGACGCACCTCGACCGGCATGTCAGGTGATTGCACAAGCAGGTCGGCCGTCGCCCGGATGCTGGCAACCGGTCCGCAAAATCCCTCCAGCGCTTCACGCAAGAGCTTGTCGCGTGTTGCAAGCTTGGAAATCTGCTCGGTCGCGTCCGAGAAGGTCAGGACATAGCCTTGCGGGCTTTCTTCCGCCTCATCGATAATGAGGCTCATCTTGCCTTGTAGGATGGTCTTGCCCAGGCGAGTCGCGAAAACGAGCGGCGCCATCAGGTGATCGGGATGGTTCTTGTAGCGGCCTGAACTCAACCGGTTGCTCAGCCGTTCAAGGGTATTGCGAAAGGGCGTTCGGTTGACGACCGAGAAGATCTCCCGGCCAAGCCCCAGATCGCCGACGCCGGCGAGCGCCTGCAGCGCCCGGCGGTTGTAAAGCAGAACCCGATGATCGAGATCGCAGACGATGACGCCTTCATTGAGATCGCGCAAAACTGTTTCAAGGCGAACGCGCTCTTCATCGAGTGACTTGGTGGCGGCTTCGACTTCCTTGCCAATGTCGCTGCGCAGCCGTTTCATCGTCTCGCTGGCTTCGCGCACCGTCGGTCCAAGGACGCCCAGATAACGCGCCTCGTCCGTATCGACCGTGTGCTCAGGATTGGCGTGCATCAACGTTTGCAGGTCACGCGAGACCGTCACGATGGGGCGCGCAACGTGTGTGTCGAACAATTGCGCAACCCAGGCGACGATGCCGATGAGCGCAAAGCTCGCCAGCCCGCCGAAGAGCACAAGTTGCGACACAGGGTTGTCGTCCATCCGCTGTGCGGCCAGCGTCAATGCGACGGTGATGACGACGGGAACGGCAACAGCAATGAGCGCGAAAAACAGCGCGAAGCGGACGCGGAGGCTGTATTTATCAAGCATTCTGAATTTCGCCCTGCCCGCAGTATTTGCCAACCGTATCGATGAGGTCTGCGGTGCAGAACGGTTTCAGGACGTAGCCGTCGGCTCCCAGCGCCATCGCCTTTTCCACGGCGATGTCTTTGCCGAGTGCGCTGAAGATCAAGATCTTGACCCGGTTGAGGGCTTGGTCGGCACGAACCGATTGACAGACGTCATAGCCGCTGCAGGTCGGCGCCTGGAGATCGAGCAGAACGAGGTCCGGCGGGTTCTGTTTGATCTTCACGAGAGCTTCGTTGCCATCCGATGCGCTGTCGACGCGATAGCCTTGGTGCTCGAGGATGTACTGCATCGCTTTGCGAAGATTGAGTTCGTCATCGACGACGAGCACGAACCTTTTGTTATCAGAGTCACCCATACTGCGCGCTCCTCCAAATTGTATTTCGTTTTTGTTGCACTCAAAATTGCAGACAGTCACCACTATTAAGCAATTGTCATTGATCTGACACCGTCCCGTCAGTCTTCTCGCACTTGCAATGCTGCAGCGCAAAAACAGGGATGGTCGAATAAAAACAAATCAGTAGAGAAGTTTTTTAAGAGCAAAATTCATCCTGCGCACGACTAATGGATCGTTGCATCTTTTGTAGAATTTGGAATTGTGCCGCTAGCCCCATTCGTTGGTAGGGGTGGTTCGCCTCGAAGATAATAGAGGCGAAGTCAGCAAACCGCGCGCTCCACAATAAGGGGCGGCATAGGGGAGAACTCCAAGGCTATGGATAGTGATGAATCCGGCAAACAATACTGGGCGGCCAATATTCGGCTCGTCACAGTACTTCTCGCCATATGGGCGTTCGTTTCATTCGGAATGGGTATTCTTCTCCGGCCGATGCTGATGGGCATCAAGGTCGGTGGCGTCGATCTCGGCTTCTGGATGGCTCAGAATGGTTCGATCTACGTCTTCCTCATCCTGATTTTTGTCTATGCAGTGATGATGAACGGCATCGATCGTCAATTTAACGTCGACGAAGAATAAGTTCTGGAGGGAACGATCCAATGGATCTCAAGACTATGACCTATATCATTGTAGGCGCGACGTTTGCGCTCTACATTGGTATCGCATTTTGGGCTCGTGCCGGCAGCACCGGTGAGTTCTATGCCGCAGGCCGCGGCGTCAACCCGATCGCTAACGGTATGGCGACGGCCGCTGACTGGATGTCGGCGGCATCGTTCATTTCGATGGCCGGTCTCATCGCCTTCCAGGGTTATCAGGGCGCAAAGTTCTTGATGGGCTGGACCGGCGGATACGTGCTTCTGGCACTGCTGCTTGCGCCTTACCTTCGTAAGTTCGGCAAGTTCACGGTTCCTGAGTTCATCGGCGACCGGTTCTATTCGCGCACGGCACGCCTTGTCGGCGTTCTCTGCCTCATTACGATTTCGATCACCTACGTTATCGGTCAGATGAAGGGCGTCGGCGTCGCCTTCTCACGCTTCCTCGACCTTCCTTACGAAACCGGTCTTTACGTCGGTATGGCGATCGTCTTCTTGTATGCCGTTCTTGGGGGCATGAAGGGCATCACCTATACTCAGATCGCTCAGTACTGCGTCTTGATCACAGCCTACACGATCCCGGCAGTCTTCATCTCGATGAACCTCACCGGCAACCCGCTTCCGCAGCTTGGCCTCATCGGCAACGAAACATCTTCAGGGATGCCGATGATCGCGAAATTGAATGAGACCATTCAGGCGATTGGCTTCGGGGCCTATGACGGGGACCCTCCAAGCTACCTAGATATGCTGCTGTATACGATCACCCTCATGATCGGTACCGCGGGTCTGCCTCACGTGATCATCCGCTTCTTCACCGTTCCAAAGGTTTCGGATGCGCGCTGGTCGGCAGGCTGGGCCCTGGTCTTCATCGCACTGCTCTACACGGTCGCTCCGGCTGTTGGTGCAATGGCTCGCTACAACGTCACCAACACGATTTGGCCGAATGGCGTTCAGTCTGAGCCGGTCGCTATCGATAACCTTCCTCAGTGGTTCCAAAACTGGGAAACGACCGGTCTCTTGAAGTACGAGGACAAGAACGGCGACGGCAAGATCCAGTTCTACAATGAGAAATCGCCTGCCATGCAGGCGATGGCTCAGGAAAAGGGCTGGCAGGGTAACGAACTCACCAAGTTCGACCGCGACATCATGGTTCTCGCCAACCCTGAAATCGCAGACCTTCCAAACTGGGTGATCGCTCTGGTTGCTGCTGGTGGTCTGGCTGCCGCTCTATCAACGGCTGCCGGATTGTTGCTGGCCATCTCGTCGTCGATCTCGCACGATTTGATGAAAGGCATTCTGACACCGAACATATCTGAGAGCGGGGAACTGCTGGCCGCACGAATAGCGATGGCAGGTGCCATTGCGGTGGCCGGTTACTTCGGTCTCAACCCACCTGGCTTCGCCGCTCAGGTTGTGGCCTTGGCGTTCGGTCTGGCTGCGTCCTCGATCTTCCCGGTTTTGATGATGGGCATCTTCTCCAAGCGCATCAACAACCACGGGGCGATCCTCGGCATGGTCGCAGGCATCGGTGTGACGCTCGCTTACATCTTTGCCTACAAGGGTATGTTCTTCATCCCTGGCACCGCGATCTTCCCGGCTTCGACGCCAGAGCACTGGATCATGGGCGTTTCGCCTGAAGCATTCGGCTGCATCGGTGCTGTCGTGAACTTCATTGTTGCTTACGTTGTCTCAGCAGCAACGTCTGCTCCACCACAGCACATTCAGGATCTGGTCGAATCGATCCGCGTGCCGCGTGGCGCTGCTGCTGCAGTCGATCACTAAGCCAAATGACAGGCGGCGGGCAGCCCATGTTGTCCGCCCCTGTGCAGACGCGTTGCGAAAGCGAGTTCGGCAATAGCTGCCGGGCTCGCTTTTGTTATTTCGGATTGCCCGGGGAAGAAAGAGACATCGGCAAAGCGCCAGGACTACATGTCCTGTCATCAGGATGTGCGTCCTTGGGTCGGGCGAGTAAACGAGCTTTTCGCGGACGTTTTGCTTTCAATCAATGGGAATGTCTTACGCTTGCGCCAACTTGCAGCTATCAACGTTTGAGCACTTGAGCGAACGCTTCGCCAACGAAACGGAGGCAGGACCTTGCAACCCACCGTTCAGGAAATTGCGACCACACTGGGCACCGTGAAGGGGTTTGCGGCACTGCCAGAACCGGATCGGCTGGAACTTGCAGCCAAGCTGACGTCCGAGACCCATGCGACAGGATCGGCAGTCGTTGAATTGGGCCGCCCCGTCGAACACGTCTACATCATCCAGTCGGGTTTCGTCGAAGTGCGCTCGGCGACCGGCAAGATTTTCGCCCGCCTGAAATCAGGTGACGTCTTTGGCGTCCGCGCCATCGAAAGCGGCAGCCGCGCCAGCTACCGGGCCGTCGCAACCGAAGACGCAACAGTCCTCGCACTGCCAAAAGCCGATTTCCTCGCCCTCAAAGATCGCATCCCCGATTTCAGCAGCCAATTCGAGCCGGTCGGTTTTGAGCGTGGCAGCTCGGATGCGTCGACCGCCCGCGAGCGCGATGCAGCCATCGACATGATGATCAGCACCGCCCGCGATCTCATGACCGCCGGTCCGATCTCGGTCGAACCGGGAACGTCGGTCATCGATGCCGCACGCCTCATGCGCAAGCACGGCGTATCCTGTCTCCCGGTTGTGAGGGAGGGCAAGGTCATCGGCATGATGACCGACACAGACTTGCGCAACCGCGTCGTCGCCGAAGCCGCCGATTCAAGCCGGCCCATCGACGACTTCATGTCGACGACGATCACCACGCTTGATTGCGACGCGCTCGCATTCGATGCCCTCGTCCTGATGATGCATCGCGACATCTCGCACTTGCCGATCGTCAGCGACGGCAAACTCGTCGGCATCCTGACCCACACCAACCTCGTACGCGCACAATCGCGATCGGCCGTCTACATGATCGGCGAGATCCACCGCTTCGAGAAAGTCTCGGATATGGCCGAAGTCGTGCGCCAGATCCCCGAGCTTCTCGTTTCGCTCGTCGAAAGCGGTGCATCGGCCCACAAGATCGGTCGCATCATCACCTCCATTTGCGATGCCCTGACCCATCGCCTCATCACGCTGGCCGAACAGCGCTTTGGTCCGCCACCGGTGCCTTACGTCTGGGCCGCCTGTGGATCGCAGGGCCGCCAGGAGCAGACCGGCGTCTCTGACCAGGACAACTGCCTCATCATCGACGATAGCTACAACGAAGCTGCCCACGGAGCCTACTTCAAGGACTTCGCGCAATTCCTGAGCGACGGTCTCAACGAGTGCGGCTATTTCTATTGCCCCGGCGACATGATGGCGACCAACCCCGATTGGCGTCAGCCGGTCTCCAAGTGGCGCAGCTACTTTGTCGACTGGATCGACCATCCAGGGCCCAAGGCGCAGATGCTGGCCAGCGTCATGTTCGACTTGCGTCCGATCCACGGTCCCCGCGAACTGTTCGACGAATTGCAAAGAGGCACGCTCGAACGCGCCCGCAAGAACTCGATCTTTGTCGCGCACCTGTTGAGCAACGCCCTGACACACCGGCCGCCGCTGGGCTTTTTTGGAACGTTCTCCACCGAAGGCGGCGAGCATCGCGGCACCATCAATCTGAAACAGAACGGCGTCGTGCCGGTCGTCGACATTGCCCGCGTCTACGCTCTCGAAGCTGCGATTACAGAGGTCAACACCCACAGCCGGCTGGAACAGGGCCGCTCAGCCAGCGTCATGAGCGCGGCTGGAGCAGCAGATCTCCTGGCCGCTTTCGAGTTCATCGCCATCACCCGTCTGCGTCATCAGGCGCGCCAGATCCGGTCCGGCAGCAAGCCCGATAACTATATGAGCCTGAATGAGATTTCGCACTTGGAGCGGGATCAGTTAAAGAAGGCCTTCCAGGTCGTCAAAACGATCCAGTCCGCGCTGTCGAGTTCGCATCAGATTGGCGCGCGCTAGAGCGGCAGACGAATTGGAACCAGGTTTCTGCACACAGGGATTTTCGGCCGTGCAAGGCCGTACGCCTGATTGACTGTCGCCATCCAGACTGAACCCAACCCATCAAGAAAGCCCACAAATGTTTTATCTGCTGCTGACAACCTTCGCGATGGGAGCGATCGCTGCCGGTGCGGTCTATGCGATTGCTCGCCCCTTCGGTTGGAAGCCGCCTGTCGCTATTTACCCGCTGGCAGCCGCAGCAGGTATGCTGAGCTACACCATCTACGATGAGTATAGCTGGTACGAGCGCGCCGCAGGCGCCTTACCGACGCGTCTGCAAGTCGTCAGAACCTATGCCACCAGCATGCCCTATCAGCCTTGGACCTACGCTATTCCCAGGATCTATCGTTTCGATGCCGTGGATCTGGGCTCGACCCGCGTCAATCCCAAGGCGCCCGACCTGCAGTTGGTCCGGCTCATGCGCGTGACGAGAAACGTCTCAAGTGAAGACGTGAGCGTGCTGGTCGACTGCCGCAATCAGCGCTTCGCCGAGATCGTTGCCGCAACGAAGTTCGGCGATGACGGGGTTCCGACAAACGCCAGCTGGCAGAACCTTTCCGATCATGAAAGCCTGAAATCGACGTTGTGCAAGAAAACGGCGCAGGCGCAGACCCCGGCGAAGTCTTGAGCCGGTTCTTCCAGCTGTCAGCTCCAAGCGTCCAACGATCCGGCGCTCCAGCGAACCGCTTTCGCGCCATTCGTTTCACCCACTCACTTGCCCGGAAATAAAAAAGCTCCCGCGGATCGATTGTTCCGCAGGAGCCTCAGTTGCAGTCTGAAGGCCGCTAGAGCTGAAAAGCCCGCGACGCTTCTTGTTATCCCTCAGTAGGTCGTGAATTTCTTCCACGTCACCGTCACGCGGGCGCCGACACGCACACGCGGATAAAGGTCGATGACATCCTCATTGTACATCCGGATGCAGCCCTTGGAGACGGCCGTACCGATCGTCCATGGCGCGTCCGTCCCGTGGATGCGGTACAAGCTCGAACCCAGATAGAGCGCACGGACGCCGAGCGGATTGAGCGGATGTCCGCCAGGAACGTGAGCGGGAAGCTTGGGATTTTCCCGACGCATCGATGGCGTCGGCGTCCAGCCCGGATTAACCCGTTTTTGCGAGACATGGGTCGTACCCGACCACCGGCTCTGCTGCCGGGGGACGGCGATAGGATAGCTGATCGCTTCGCCGCGCCGGGCGATGTAGTAGAGCTTACGGTCGCCAAAGCTGACGATGACCTGGCCTGGGCGATATTTCGGCGAGAACGAAACGACTTGGCGCGATCCGCCCGACCACAAGAATGAAAAGAGGTCCTGAGCAGAAGCAGACGTTGCGCCAATGCTGGTCCCGGCAAGCGCCAGCGCTGCAAGCATCGCTGCGCTACGCATGAATTTGAAAATCGGCATTCGAAAATCCTATTTGCTTAAGTTGGCAGTTTCGGGCTTTCGTCGAGACACCGTCGCGAGCCGCCATCGCGTTCGACACGTGACAAACTGTGCCGTTATTGCCTGCCGGGAACAAGGGCAGCACGGCATCGCCGGGGCCAATCTCGACGGCTTTCCGCACTTCTGTTTTTCAGTTGTCGCAATAGAGCAACACAGCAGGCGGGCTTTCAGATCATCGAGTGATTCGCAATCGGGATATGCTGAGAAAGGGTAAAAGCGCCGGAAGCTTTTGCACAATTCGTTAGGTATCACCAAGCTTTTGGAGGTCGGCCGAAGGACGTGCGCGATCGCCCGGCGCGACAGGTGACGGCATCGACGTCCCGGCAGTCGTCTGGGCCGATGGCCCTTCGGCGGGCTGCGCATGGGATGATTTGCCGGACGCTTTGCTCCATGGCGGTCGCTTGTACCAACGGCTGAGATAGGCAACGCCGATCATCCCGGCGAAGCTGAGAATATTCACCGCGGGGATCGTCAAGACGTTGCTGCCAACAAGATTGAGCGCCACGCCTGTGAAGACCGACAGCATGACGCCGGCCACGAAAACCGGCAGCGCCCGACTGCCGACCGTCGTGATAGCACCGACAACCGCCGCACCGATCGGACCGGCATCCGCCCACCGTCGAAGGTTGATGCCATTGGGACCGGCAAGCGAGGCGGCAACATAGACAAGCAGCAGAAAATGGGCGTAGCGCAGGGGCCCGACATGGCTCTTATCAATGAACGGGGCCAAGCCGGTCCTGGCATCACTTAAAATCTTCCACTGCGCCGCTGTCGGTTCGTGTGCAAACGGAATGGCAAGGACGAGTAGAAGAAGTGCAATTTTGAATGCGCGCGTATTGATCGGAATGGCCGGAACCCATCCGCGCACAAGCACAAAGCCGCTGAAGAATATCAGCTGCCAGGCGAACGGATTGAAGAACCAGGACTTTTCCGACCAGGGTTCGCCCGGAAGCTCCAGCAGGCCCGCATTGGCTCCCGCCCACGCAAGCGCGATAAAGGCAAAGACCGCCGCAGGATGAATTCGCGACAGCGCCATCACAATCGGGATCATTGCCAGAAGCACGACATAGAGCGGCAGAATGTCCAACAGCATGGGTACATAAGTCAGGGTCATCAAGCCGACGATTGCCGAGGCCGCATCGCCGGAAACAAATGGTTCAAGATGCAGTCCGCGCACGAACGCATTGCCTTGATCAAGCCACCGGTCGACCAGGATCATCGATCCCAGCACAGAAACGAAAAGGCCGATGTGCGCCCAGTAGACCTGCCAGCATCGCTGCAGCACGCGCGCCGTCCCGGCCCAGAAGCCGCGCACGTCGAAGATGCGTCCAAACGCGATTGCCGACGCCGCTCCTGAGCAGAAAACGAAGATCTCTGCCGTATCCGAAAAGCCGAACTTCCCCGGCGTGTAGTCGGTCCACGGATTCATCGGCGCATGCACGACATAAATAATGAAGAGCGCCAGTCCGCGAAAAAAATCGAGCCGGATGTCGCGTTGCCTGTCGAGCATCGATGCAGCCTTGCCACCAGGCATCAATGAGGACTCCGATCCAAACCCGCAGAGACAGTTCCAACAGCCATCGTTGCGCGCGCTTGCCACGCGACAACCAGCCAATTTAAGAGCTAGTCCAGGAACGGTTCCAGGACTTTAAAGTCATTTGAAGGCGCGCCGCGTCCACTGTGTGAACGCGACGCGATTTTGTTTTCAGCATGTGCAGAGAACGGGTGTGAAGCGGCCGGCCGCATCTACCAGCCCGCTTCGTAAGCTCCCAGCACCGCCATGTTGACGATGTCGGAATCGCGCGACCCCAGCGAACAGATCTGCACGGGCTTCTCAAGTCCGACCAGGATCGGCCCGATGATCGTCGCTCCACCAAGCTCCTTGAGCATTTTCGTCGAGATGGAGGCAGCATGGAACGCCGGCATCACCAGCACGTTGGCGGTGTCCGACAATCGGCAGAACGGATAAAGCTGCATCAATTCGGAATTAAGCGCGACGTCGGCGGCCATGTCGCCATCGTATTCGAAATCGACGCCCCGCTCATCGAGGATGCGCACCGCTTCGCGAACGTCGTCCGAGCGCTCGCCGCGCGGCTGTCCGAATGTCGAATAGGCCAAGAGCGCCACCCGCGGCTCGATGCCGAATGCGCGGGCTGCCGTTGCAGCTTCGGTGGCAATCGTCGCCAGCTGATCAGGCGTCGGCATGTTGTGGATACTGGTGTCAGCGATCATCACCGCCCGCCCGCGGCAAAGCGCCAGAGACACGCCGATCACCGTGCGTCCTTCAGCCTTGCCCAACACGCGTTGCACGTCACGATAGATCCCGGCCCAGTTGCGCGTCGCGCCCGTCACCATCGCATCGGCATAGCCATGCGCGACCATCAACGCCGCGAAGATGTTGCGCTCGTTTTGAACCAGGCGCTGGCAATCGCGCTTGAGGTAGCCGCGCCGTTGCAGTCGCTCGTAGAGATAGTCGGTGAATTCCTCGACGTAAGGCGATTTGCGCGTGTCGTGCAGCTCGAATTCCTTGCGCATGGCGATGCCCGCCTGCTCGAATGTTTCCTTCACTCTGTCCTGCGTGCCAACCAGCATCGGCTGGCCGAACCCCTGCGACAGGAACGTGTTCGCTGCCCGCACCACGGCCGGTTCTTCGGCTTCGGCAAAGATAACGCGCTTGGGATCGTTGCGCACTTCCTCAAAGATCGTCTGCAGCCAGTCCGACACCGGGTCGAGACGGCCTCTGAGCCGCGCGATATAGGCTTCCATGTCGGCAATCGGCGCGTGCGCAACACCGGTATCCATCGCCGCTTTCGCCACCGCCGGCGGGATCGATGTAATGAGGCGCGGATCGAACGGAGCAGGAATGATATATTCAGGTCCGAACGTCGGCCGCCGTCCGTGGAAGGCGCGCGCCACCTGATCGGGCACGTCTTCGCGCGCGAGTTGGGCGAGCGCCTCGGCCGCGGCCACCTTCATCTCGTCATTGATGGTCGAAGCCTGAACGTCGAGCGCACCGCGGAAAATGAACGGGAAGCACAAGACATTGTTGACCTGGTTGGGGTAGTCCGAGCGGCCGGTCGCCATCACCGCATCGTTGCGCACGGCGATCACGTCTTCGGGCGAGATTTCCGGTTCCGGGTTCGCCATCGCAAAGATGATCGGCTTATCGGCCATGCCGGCCACCATGTCCTGGCTGACGATCCCACCGGCAGAAAGTCCCAGGAAGATGTCGGCGCCTTTGATGGCTTCGCCAAGCGTCCGCATCTTGGTCTTGCGGGCAAACGGCGCCTTGTATTCGTCCATCAGCTCCTTGCGGCCTTGATAGACGACGCCTTCGATATCGCTGACCGTCAGGTTTTCTTTTTTGAGCCCCATCATGCAAAGCAGGTTGAGACAGGCGAGAGCCGCAGCCCCAGCACCGCTACACACCATGCGGACATCAGCAATGTCTTTGCCGACCACCTTCAGCGCATTGAGAATGCCGGCGGCGACGACAATCGCCGTTCCGTGTTGGTCGTCATGAAAGACCGGGATGTCGAGAAGTTCGCTCAGGCGCTCCTCGATGATAAAGCAGTCAGGAGCCTTGATGTCTTCCAGGTTGACGCCGCCGAAGCTGGCACCGAGATACTTCACCGAATTGATGAACTCTTCGGGATCTTCGGTGGAGACAAGAAGATCCATCGCATCGATATCTGCAAATCGCTTGAAGAGCGCGCCCTTGCCTTCCATCACCGGCTTGGCCGCCAGCGCACCAAGATTGCCGAGCCCCAGAATGGCCGTGCCGTTCGAAACCACCGCGACGAGATTGCCCTTGTTCGTATAATCGTAGGCCGCAGACGGGTCTTCGGCGATCGCTTTCACCGGCACTGCCACGCCGGGCGAATAGGCAAGCGAAAGGTCGCGCTGCGTTGTCAGCGGCTTGGTCGGAGTGATTTCGAGCTTTCCGGGCTTGCCTTGCGAGTGGAACTGCAAGGCTTCTTGCGGCGTAAATCGCGCTTCGGTGAAGCGCCCTGGGTGCGACATGGTTGTGTCCGAGGGAGGAATTAGAATTATTGTTTTCCCGTCCGCTATGCAACTCGGCGGTCGGGGATTTGGCCGGCACAGTAAGGCGCACCGCCGCCTTTCACAACTCTCCGATAGCCTTGGGACATTGAGGCTTTCGGCGGAAGGGTTCCCTGAGGCCCACTTCGCGGGTTATGGCTGGCGGACAGAAGAGTTAACGCCAACTGTCAGCGCCCTTAAAGAGCACCTATGCCGCCCACCAAAAACGAAAAAGATAAGCCGGAGAGCGGCTCTGCCTCGGCCGAAGCGAGCCAGATGAAGGAGGCGCGCCGCAAGCCCGCGGCCCAAAAACCGGCAGGCAAGTCGGTTTCGGCGGCCGCAACCGGCACGGCAACGCCCTCCATGGCTCAGTTCTTGGAGATCAAGGCCAATAATCCCGACAGCCTGTTGTGGTATCGCATGGGCGATTTCTATGAGCTGTTCTTCGAAGACGCCGTCATTGCCGCCCAGGCGCTGAGCATCGTCCTCACAAAGCGCGGCAAGCACCTGGGCGAAGATATCCCGATGTGCGGCGTACCGGTGGTACGCGCCGACGAATACCTCGAACGCCTGATCCGCCAGGGCTACCGGGTTGCCGTCTGCGAGCAGCTCGAAGATCCCGCCGAAGCCAGGAAACGCGGCTCGAAGGCGGTCGTGAAGCGCGACGTCGTCCGCCTGGTGACGCCCGGGACGCTCACCGAAGAAACGCTGCTGGAGCCCAACGCCCGTAACTATCTGACGGCGCTATTCGTCACGGCCGATGCAACCCGAAGTCAGGTCGCGCTTGCCTCGCTCGATATCTCCACCGGCGAGTTTGAAATCGGCACCACCTACCTGGCCGATCTGCCCGGCGAACTGGCCCGTCTGGCTCCGCGCGAAATCCTACATACTGAAAGCGCGCTCGACCCCGGCAACCGCACGATCGCAGCAGCCCTCAGCGTCATCCCGGCTGCCCAAACACCCCTGCCATCCGCGCACTTCGACAGCCGTTCGGGCGAACGCATGCTGAAAGAACACCTCGGCGTCGCCGACCTCAACGCATTCGGCGAATTCACCCGCGCCGAACTCTCCGCCATCGGTGGGTTGCTGAAATATGTCGACCTCACGCAGATCGGCAAAAAGCCGGTGGTGCGTCCGCCGCGCCGCGCCGCAGGCAGCGCTATCCTGCTGATCGACCCGGCAAGCCGCGCCAGCCTGGAACTGACACGCTCAGCCAGCGGCGATCGCAAAGGCAGCCTGCTGTCAGCCATCGATCGCACGGTCACAGGCGCAGGCTCCCGCGAATTAGCCGCGCGTCTCGCAAGTCCACTATGCGATATCGCAGCCATCAACGACCGGCTCGATGCCGTTGGTTTTCTCATCGAGACGCCCGCGTTGCGCGAGGACGTCCGTGCAGCCCTTGCCGGAGCGCCCGATCTCGCCCGCGCCATGTCGCGATTGTCGTTTGGGCGCGGCTCTCCGCGCGATCTGGGTTTCATCCGAGATGGCCTAACGTCCGCCGCGTCCTGCTGCGCCCTCTTGCAACAAGACCGTCCAAGCATCGGGCTGCCAGCCGAACTCGCCGGAATTGCCAATCGTCTCAGCGCCGCCGCTGGCGCGCTCTTGGAAGAACTGCAAAAGGCGTTGATCGACGAACTGCCCGTCAACCGTCGCGACGGCGGATTCGTCCGCGAAGGCTATTTGCCCGAACTCGATCAGTCGCGCCGTCTGAAAGAGGACGCCCGACAGGTCCTGGCTGAACTTGAAGCCCGCTACCGCGATGAAACCGGCATCAAGAGCCTGAAGGTCCGCCAGAACAACATCCTGGGCTTCTTCCTCGAGGTCACCCAGGCAGCAGCCGGTCCGCTCACCAAGCCGCCCTTCGACGAGATCTTCCGCCATCGCCAGACCATGGCCAACGCCATGCGCTTCGTCTCCGATGAATTGGCCGAAACCGAAGGTCGCATCGCAACCGCGGGCGAACGCGCGCTCAGCTTGGAACAAGATGTCTTCAACGATCTGGCCGGACGCATCGGCGCGGCCGAAACCGAGTTGTCCAACATCGCCGCCGCACTTGCCGAACTCGACGTCACCGCCGCCTTAGCCGACCTCGCCGAGCGCGAGGACTACGCACGGCCGCGGCTTTCTGCCGACCATACCTTCGAAATCAGAGGCGGCCGCCACCCGGTCGTAGAGCAGTCGCTGAAAGCCGCCCGCGAGGGCCCGTTCATCGAAAACGACTGCTTGCTCGGCCTCTCAACGCACCCAGGCGGAGAAGCCGGCAGTATAGCCGATGAGCCATCAACCGACGCTGAATCCGAATTCTCCGAAGAAAGCCGCGCCGCCCGCATCTGGCTCGTCACCGGCCCCAACATGGCCGGTAAATCGACCTTCTTGCGCCAGAATGCGCTGATTGCCGTCATGGCTCAGATGGGCTCATACGTCCCTGCGCTTTCGGCTTCAATCGGCATCGTCGACAGGTTGTTTTCGCGCGTCGGCGCCTCCGACGATTTGGCGCGCGGACGCTCGACCTTCATGGTCGAAATGGTCGAAACGGCAGCCATCCTCAATCAGGCCACCGACCGTTCGCTCGTCATTCTCGATGAAATCGGCCGCGGCACCGCAACCTTCGACGGCCTGTCAATCGCCTGGGCCTGCGTCGAGTTTCTTCATGAAACGCGGTGCTGCCGCACGCTTTTCGCGACCCATTACCATGAACTAACGGCGCTTGCTGAACGCCTCGCAGAAGTCGCCAACGTCACAATCGACGTCAAAGAGTGGAAAGACGAGATCATCTTCCTTCACAAGGTCAAACCCGGCGCTGCCGACCGCTCTTACGGCATCCAGGTCGCCAAGCTCGCCGGGCTGCCCGCCGACGTCGTTTCACGGGCTACCGAAGTCCTTGCCTTGCTTCAGGACGCAGATCGCAATAACAAGCGGACACCAGACATGCTGCTTGATGACTTACCCTTGTTTGCGGCAGCAAGACCCGAAAACCCGATTTCCACCGGCAGGGTGGACTCGGCCGTTGAGATTGAATTGAATTCGATCAACCCGGACGAACTGTCGCCGAAAGCGGCGCTCGACGCCCTCTATCGGCTCAAAGCGCTGCTCGAAGATAAAGAAATCTGAACGTCTTCGTCGTAAATTTCGGCCTCCGCCACCCAAGCTAAACGTTTTGGAGAAGATTGAACGAATGGACACGCCGCCGCCCGCCACAATCTTCAGGCTTCTCAATGTTTTGCGGCCGACGGACCCGACGCCTCCGACGCAGTTCTTTGATCCGGTCGAGCTGAAAAAAGAATTAGAACAGCTGATCGCCGCCGCCAACGGTCCCGAAAACGCTCGGCCGGCGTTCTTGAAGCGGGTCAAGGAAGTGATCGCGGCAGCTCGCGAGCAGGCAAGGACGGAACTGGAGGCCGACGGTCTTGGCCGCCGCTGCGCCGCCGGACTATCGAATTTCCAGGACGACCTCATCCGCACGATGTTCGACCTCATCGTCAAATATCGCTGCACGCCCGAAGAACGCCGCCAGGTCGCCGACATGGCGATCGTCGCCACCGGCGGTTACGGCCGTGGGCTTTTGGCGCCGGGGTCCGACATCGACCTTCTGTTTTTGATGCCGGGCAATAAAGGCACCGGCGAAGCCCAGGCTTCCGAACGCCTGCTATATTTACTCTGGGATCTGGGGTTCAAGGTCGGCCACGCCACGCGCACGATCTCTCAGTGCATCCAGCTCTCGCTTGCCGACACCACGATCGCGACGTCGATGATCGACTCGCGCCTAATCCAAGGCAACCAGGAGCTGTTCTCTAACTTCCAGGAACAGTTTCAGCGCCAGGTGACAGCCGGCAACACGCGCGCCTTCATCGACGCCAAGATGGCCGAGCGCGACGACCGCCATCAGCGGTCCGGCGATGCCCGCTATCGCGTCGAACCTAACATCAAGGACGGCAAAGGCGGCTTACGCGACCTTCACACCCTGCACTGGTTGTCAAAAGCCATCTACGGCGAAGACGTCGGTGAAGCCGCGATCCGGGCCGGGGTCTTCACCGAAGAAGAGGTGATGACCTTCAACCGCTGCGAAGATTTCCTCTGGTCGGTGCGCTGCTTCTTGCACTTCCTCACCGGGCGCGCCGAGGAGCGGCTGTCGTTCGATGTTCAGCCTAAGATGGCGGAGCTTTTGGGCTACAAACGCCACGGCGGTCTGCGCGCCGTCGAGCGCTTCATGAAGCATTACTTCCTCGTCGCCAAAGACGTCGGAGACCTCACCGGCATCTTGTGCGGCGCGCTTGAGATTCAGCAACTCAAATCGGTCCCGACCCTGCGCAAGATGCTGATGCCGCTCTCCTGGCAAACGCGCCGTCAGATCCGCACCAGAACGGAATTCCGCATCGATTCCGATCGCCTCAACGTTGCCGATCCGAAAGTCTTCGAGCGCGACCCCTTGAACATCCTCCGCCTTTTTGATCAGGCCGCGAAAACCGGAACGTTCCTGCATCCAAACGCGGTGCGCCTGTTGCGCGGATCGAGCCACCTGATCGACAAGTCGGTGCGCGAGAGCCCGGAAGCCACGCGCATCTTCCTATCGCTGCTAAGCGACGCCGAAACCGGCGCGACCTCGCTGCGCCGCATGAACGACGCCGGCGTGCTTGGCCGTTTCATTCCGCCGTTCCGCCGCGTCGTCGGCATGATGCAGTTCAACATGTACCATCACTATACGGTCGATGAGCACCTCATCCGCACCGTTGAAATGCTGGCTGACATCGAGCAGGGCGACTCTGTCGAGGAACTGCCGCTGTCGACGGCGATCATAAAGACGATCCGCAACCGCAAAGCGCTTTACGTCGCCGCCTTCCTGCACGACATCGGCAAGGGCCGGCGCGAAGATCATTCGACGGTCGGCGCGCGCATCGCCCAGGAACTGTGCCCCAAGCTCGGGCTGACGGCGGACGAGACCGAAACCGTCGCCTGGCTCATCAAAGAACACCTGACGATGAGCGATACCTCGCAGCGCCGCGACCTCACCGATCCAGCCACGATCCGCAACTTCGCCGACATCGTCAAAACCTCTGAGCGCCTCAAGCTGTTGCTGCTGTTGACCGCCGCTGACATTCGCGCGGTTGGTCCAGGCACCTGGAACGGCTGGAAAGGGCAGCTCCTGCGCACCTTGTATTATGAAACCGAGCCGCTTCTGCGCGGCGGCCATACAGAGCAGGCCCGTCACGATCGTGTCGCCAAGGCGCAGACCGCATTGTCTGGAGCGCTTGAAGCCAAGGGTTGGACGAAGCCTGAGATCGACAAAGCCGTCGGCCGCTTTTTCGACGACTACTGGCTGCGCTTCCCGACCGAGGGACACGTCGAGCATGCGCTTTTCATGCGCAAGGCCGATGAAAACAACGAACGCCTTGCGGTGGACTTCAAGTCGGATGCCTTCACCGCGGTTTCCGAGCTGACGATCCTCGCCCCGAACCACCCGCGCTTGCTGTCGCTGTTTGCCGGTGCCTGCTCGTCGGTGGGCGCCGACATCGTTGGGGCCAACATCACGACCACGCGCGACGGGTACGCCCTCGACACCTTCTTATTGCAGCGCGAGTTTCAAGACGACGCCGACGAAGCCCGCCGCGGCAACCGGATACGTGCAGCCATCGAGCGCTACCTGAAAGGCGAAGCGCGCGTTCAGCACGTCCTCGAACAGCGACGGCCCGAGCACCGCATCGAGGCTTTCAGTGTCAGTGCGCTTGTTCATCTCGATAACGATCTGTCAGAAAGATACACCGTGATCGAGGTCGAAGGGCGCGACCGGCCCGGCTTGCTTTACGAACTGACGACCGCACTATCCGATCTCTATCTGGATATTTCTTCGGCCCACATCGCGACCTATGGCGAAAAGGTCGTTGACGCCTTCTACGTCACCGATCTGACAGGCCGAAAAATCACCGGCGACAACCGCAAGGAACAGATCGTCAAGCGGCTTGGCGACATCCTCGAGGTGGAAACGAACTCGTGATGGCGCAACCACTGCATCCACGGAAACCTCGGCGACCAGCCGTCGGCTTGTCGCCACCAATTCACCCGCATATTGACGACATTTGCGCCCATCACTTCACCTGACCCGCGGAATTGAAATAAATAGACAACGACGCGCTTGCGCTCATTCGGCTCGAGGGATAGGCCGCTCACACCATGCTATACCGCGCATTCGCTACTGTCGGCGGACTGACGATGGTCAGCCGCATCCTGGGCTTCGTCAGAGACATCCTGATCGCGGCGGCGCTGGGCTCCGGCATTGTCGCGGACGCCTTTTTTGTCGCCTTCCGCTTTCCCAACCTGTTTCGGCGTCTGTTCGGCGAAGGTGCATTCAACGCAGCCTTCGTACCGCTGTTTGCGAAGCGTCTTGAAGGCGAAGGAGAAGGTGCCGCACGCCATTTTGCCGAAGAAGCGATGTCGGTGCTGTTTTTCACGCTTCTGGGGTTGTCGGCGATCGTGATGCTGGCGATGCCGTGGCTGATGGTCATTCTCGCCCCCGGCTTCAGTGAAATCCCCGCCAAGTACGATCTTGCCGTGCTGTTGTCGCAGCTGGCCTTCCCTTACCTGTTGTGCATGTCGCTGGTGGCATTGCTCTCCGGCGTCTTGAATTCCCTCGGCCGCTTCTGGGCTGCTGCTGCGGCCCCAATCCTGCTCAACATCGTTTTGATCACCTCCATTTCGCTCGCGATCTGGTTTGGATATTCGCAGCGCTTTGGCGCCGGCATCATCTTGTCGATCGGCGTTACGGTGGCGGGCATCGCACAGCTCTTGATGTTGTGGATTGCCGTGCGCCGCGCCGGGTTGCATTTCAGGCTGCGCTGGCCACGGATGACGCCCGGCGTGAAGCGCCTCATCGCGCTTGGCATTCCCGGGGTCATCGCCGGCGGCATCACGCAGATCAACATCGTCGTCGGCACCATCATCGCCTCGCTGCAGGCCGGCGCGGTTTCTTACCTTTATTACGCCGACCGTCTCTATCAGTTGCCGCTTGGGATTGTCGGGGTAGCCATCGGCGTCGTTCTGCTGCCCGAACTCTCCCGCAAGCTGCGTGCTGGCGAACACGCCGTCGCGATGAACAGCCAGAACCGCTCGCTGGAATTTGCTCTCCTTCTGACCATCCCCGCCGCAGTGGCGCTCGCCATCGCAGCCGATCCAATCGTCAGCGTCTTGTTTGAACGCGGCGCCTTTACAGCCGACGACTCCAAAGCGACGGCATTGGCCTTGATGGCGTTTTCCATCGGCTTACCGGGCTTCGTTTTGATTAAGGTTTTCCAGCCGGCATTTTTTGCCCGCGAAGATACGCAAACCCCGATGCGTTACGCCGGCGTTAACATGATCATTAACGTCGCCGGGTCGCTTGGTCTGTTCTACCTCTTCCAAAGCTGGGGCTACCCACCGCACGTCGGCATTGCGCTGGCGACCTCGATCGCCGGATGGGCCAATGCGCTGCTTTTGTGGGTCAGTCTGGCGCGCCGCGGCGATTTCAAATTCGACGCCCGCCTAGCCCGCAATCTGCCTATCATTGTGCTTGCCAGCGCCGCGATGGGCGCGACCTTGTGGTTCGCGCTTCCGTGGATTTCGCCGTTTGTCGCGTCCGGCACGCAGCTGCCGATCCGCTTTGCAGCTTTAGGCGCCCTTGTCGCCGTCGGATGCGCCATCTTTTTCTCGCTTGTTATGGCGACCGGCGTATTAAGCATTCGGCAACTGGCCGGACTAACTGGCCGATAGCCCCACCGCTTGGCACGACTTGCTGCCAGCCCGCGGGATCTTCCATCGCAAATAAAAAATCGCTTTCGCGCGCCGCAATGAAACCGCTTTTTAACTAGGGCGGCTGTAGTGTCGTTCTCACGGATCGAGCGACTGCGTATCCCGTCCCCCGAACGGGGTTTCCCTCAGCGCATCGCCCTCCATGACGTGTTTTGTCCCGCGTCTGAAAAGCCCGGTTACCACGGTAGCCGGGTTTTTCACGTCTTCGTCGATGAGGCAGCCATTCCGACCCCTTGCGCCAAGGGCGGCCGCGGGTGATAAACCGCACCTTGATCGAAGAAAACGAGCTTCTAAGCGATGAAATTTCAAGAACGCGTATTCTCCGGAATGCAGCCGACCGGCAGCCTGCACCTGGGCAACTACCTCGGCGCCATGCTGAAGTGGATCGACCTGCAAAAAACGCACGAGTGCATCTATTGCGTCGTCGATTTGCACGCGATCACGGTTTGGCAGGACCCGGCCGAATTGCGCCAGGCCATCCGTCAGGTGACGGCCGCCTATATGGCCGCCGGGCTTGATCCGAAGAAAAGCATTCTGTTCAACCAGAGTCAGGTTTCCGCCCATGCGGAGCTCGCCTGGGTGTTCAATTGCGTAGCTCGTTTGGGCTGGCTCAACCGCATGACGCAGTTCAAGGAAAAAGCCGGCAAGGACCGCGAGAACGCCTCCGTCGGGCTTTACGCCTATCCAAACCTCATGGCAGCAGACATCCTGGCCTATCGCGCCACGCATGTGCCCGTCGGCGATGACCAAAAACAGCACCTCGAATTGGCGCGCGATATCGCGCAGAAATTCAATAACGATTTCGCCGAACCGATCCGCGAGATGGGCTACGAGGATGGCATCTTTTTCCCGCAGCCGGAGCCTGTCATCACCGGACCTGCGACACGCGTCATGTCGTTGCGCGACGGAACGCGCAAGATGTCGAAGTCGGAGCCTTCCGATCTTTCGCGCATCAACCTGACCGACGACGTCGATTCGATCGCCAAGAAGATCAAAAAGGCAAAAACCGACCCCGAGCCATTGCCAGGCGAAGTCGAAGGGCTCGAAGCGCGCCCCGAGGCCGAAAACCTCGTCGGCATCTACGCAGCACTTGCAGGAACCTCAAAGCCTGACGTGCTGTCCGAATTCGGGGGCAAGCAATTCTCCCAGTTCAAGCCGGCATTGGCTGAATTGTGCGTCGAAAAACTGGGCCCGATTGCCGATGAAGCCCGACGTCTGATGAACGATCCGGCCGAGATCGACCGCGTCCTGGCGAATGGTTCCGAACGTGCCCGCGAGCTTGCGACACCGATCCTGAATGAAGTCAAAGATGTCGTCGGCTTCATCCGCGGCTGAGCGTTTTCGTAGACAGACGCCCTTCGTTCGTGGAAAATTGTCGCCTTGAGCGTCCTGGCGGCGCTTGGACGCCAGGGCGGGAAAGCCCTGCTCCTGGAGTTTTTTGAAGCCGCCTTCGAGCATTCAAGCCCTTCCGCAACCAGTTCGGGTGGACTTGAAACCGTTGCAGCCAGATCAGCCGGGGTTGCCGATGACCCTCATGATCCGACTTAAGAGAGTGGCGCCGAGCCGATGAAAACACGCCGATCCTTCGAAGCTGGCCACCAGCGAAAATTCCTGCTGATTATCGATGAAGCCCCCGAGGTCGACAGCGCCGTTTACTTTGCAGCCAGCCGCGTGGCCCATAGCGGCGGGTCCCTGGTTCTACTCTATGTGATCGAGCCGCAGAGCTATCAGCACTGGATGGGTGTCCAACAAATCCACGTCGAAGAAGAAACCAATAAAGCCAAGGCCTTATTCCGTTTGCACCGCCGCAAACTGAACCAAGCCGGCTTCGAGCATGTGGCCACCGACGACCGGATCAAGGAAGGCTCGAAAGTCGATACAATTATGGAAACGATCGACGAAGACGAAGACATCGCACTCCTTGTGCTCGGCGCTTCGACCGACCCGAAAGGCCCCGGGCCACTCGTTTCGACGCTCGTTGGCGGCAAAGCTGCAGGCGAATTTCCTGTGCCGATTACGGTCGTTCCCGGACACCTGTCCCTTGACTATATCAAGGCATTGGCCTGACATTTGTCAGGATAGTGGAGATGGGCCCCAGGCGCCTATCGCTCGTCAAAAAACCGAAAGAGTCTTGGAATTGAGCGCGTTTGCCCCACATTAATCGCGACAACAGGGCTCGACTTTTTAGGAATCCTAGCCTACCTGTAAGCGTAGAATAGTTCTAAACTAGCGGACGAATTGAGCGCGGGCCCTGATGATGATAGGGCCCATTGGCCAAATGGTTCGCGACCGGGAGTCGACGTTATGTTCATTCAAACCGAGGCAACGCCCAATCCAGCGACCCTGAAGTTTATTCCAGGGCGCTCCGTCTTGTCGTCAGGCACTGCAGAATACCGCGACCGCGGCGATGCAGATCAATCGCCGTTGGCGACCCGCCTGTTCGATATCGACGGTGTGACCGGAGTTTTCTTTGGCTCCGACTTCATCTCCGTAACGAAGGGCGAAACGGACTGGCAGCACCTCAAGCCGGCGATCCTGGGTGCGATCATGGAGCACTATATGTCGGGTGCTCCGGTGGTCACCACCGACGAAGGCAACGACGTGACCGAAGGCAACTACGATCCTGCCGACGAAGAGATCGTGTCCACCATCAAAGAATTGCTGGAAACCCGTGTTCGCCCGGCCGTCGCTCAGGATGGCGGCGATATTACCTTCCACGGCTTCCGCGACGGCATCGTCTATTTGCAAATGCGTGGCGCCTGCTCGGGATGCCCGTCTTCAACGGCCACCCTGCGCCACGGCATTGAAAACCTGCTGCGCCATTTCTGCCCGGAAGTTCAGGAAGTCCAGGCGGTCGCCTGACAACGGCAAAGCAGCAGCCCGACCAGATGAGACCGTCCCCCCTCCCCATGCGAGCACGAGTTTGCGCGGGGGAGGGCGGAGCTAATTTTGTTTTGAGAGTGCATTGTAGTTTGAGAGTTCATGGCCCAAGCTTCTGACAACGCCCTGCCGCAACGCCTCTCCGCCGCGGCCATCGACCAGCTTTTCCTGGAGGCCCGCACCCATAACGCTTGGCTGGATAAGCCCGTCGCCGATGAGACGCTGCACGAGCTGATCGATCTGCTCAAAATGGCCCCCACCAGCGCCAACTGCTCGCCGGCTCGGTTCTATTTTGTGAAATCGAAGGAAGCCAAGCAGCGCCTAAAACCCTTCCTGTCCGGCAACAACGCCGAAAAGACGATACAGGCCCCGGTCTGCGCCATCATCGGCCAGGATATGGAGTTCTACGAGCGCCTGCCGGAACTTTTCCCGCACACTGACGCGCGCAGCTGGTTTGTCGGAAACCAGTCCAAAATCGATGAAACCGCATTCCGCAATAGCACCCTTCAGGGCGCCTACCTGATCCTGGCCGCCCGCGCGCTGGGTCTCGACTGCGGTCCGATGTCAGGCTTCGATGTCGCCGGTGTCGAGCGCGAATTCTTCGCCGGTACTTCCATTCGCGCAAATTTCTTGTGCAACATTGGATATGGTGACAGCTCCGCACTGCGCCCGCGTTCGCCGCGTTTCGCTTTCGAAGATATGGCGAAAATCATCTAACCCTTTGAGATCGAAACGCTTGCCCGACAGGCCCCCGGCGACCTGCTGCGCCAGGGCTCCGGTCACAATTATATCCAGCCGTCTGATAGACTGCACAAGCGGGTATTTTGAACGATGCGGCGGCAACTTCTTGGGTGAAAATATGATCTCAAGTGTATAGTCTCCCCGTCCATGATCATACTCGCCTTGGACAGCTGTTTTGATGCCTGCTCAGCAGCGCTTGCATCAAAGACCGGCGCCATTCTGGCCTCGGTCTGCGAGCCGATGGCCACGGGCCACGCCGAGCAGCTCGTCCCGATGGTCAACCACATCGTTGCCAAGGCTGGTCTGGAATTCAGCGATATCGACCGCATCGCCGTCACCTATGGACCGGGCACGTTCACGGGCACGCGGATCGGCGTGGCCGCCGCGCGCGCCTTTGCGTTGGCGCTCGATAAGGAATTGGTCGGCGAAACCAGTCTGGCCGTGATGGCCGAGGCGATTAGCTTCGAGATCGCTTCTAAAGACGGCGGCGGTGCGCTTGATGCGCAAGATATCCTCATCGCCACCGATGCGCGGCGCGACGAGGTTTATTGCCAGCTTTTTGAGGGCTCAGGTGTGCGCGCTTACGGCCCGCCATGCGTCACCTCGCCTGCTGAAGCCGCCGCTATGATCAGGCCCGGAAGGCATTGCATTTTGGCCGGCTCCGGCGCCCCAAGTATCGAAGCAGCAGCTGTTGCCGCTGGCCTGCAAACGACAACCCTTCGTCCCGACCTGCTGCCAGACGCTGCCTTCCTGGCCCGGCGCGTTGCCGCCAATCGGCAATCGGCCCCGACCTCTGAGCGCATCGCGCCGCTTTATCTGCGTCCGGCAGACGCCAAACCGCAATCTGGAAAATCCATTCCACGGGTATCGACATGACTTCGAAGCCAAAGCGGGAGGCGTCCGGAGGCGCCAACGAATATCCTCCGATCGATGTGCGTTACGTCAGCCTGTTGTGGGCCGAACCGGCGATGGCAGGCGAAATCGCGAGCATGCATAAAATGCTGTTCGATCCGGCCTGGGATGAAGAAGAGCTGCGCAAAATGCTCGTCGATCCATGCGCCAGCGCTCTCATCGCCAAAGTCCGGTTGCGCCACATCGGTCCGCCCGCACCTGCGGGTTTTGTCATCGCCCGCATCGTTGCCGACGAAGCCGAAATCCTATCGATCGGCGTTATCCAGCCATTCCAACGCCGCGGCATTGGCGAATTCTTGATTGACGGTTTGTTGCGCGCCGCCAAGAGTGCAGGCGCCCGAAGCCTGTTCCTGGAGGTCGCCGATGACAACGTCGCAGCCAAGCAGCTCTACGACGCAACGGGCTTCAAACAGGTCGGCTGCCGCAAGGACTACTACAAGCGCCGCGATGGGACGTCCGCCGACGCGCTCACGCTCTCTGTCGATCTTTCGAAGGTATCATGAAGGCGTTTCGAGCAGTCCGGATCCTATTCGGTTTTTTCGCGCTCACTGTCCCGTTGATGCCCGTCCAGGCGGTCTTGCTGCGTCTGTCCCCGAAATACGCCCGGACGTTTCCGCATTGGTATCACCGCCAAGTCTGCCGCCTGCTCGGCATCCGCTTCAAGATCGATGGAGAAGTCGCTCCCGATCGGCCGGTCCTGATCGTCTCAAATCATGTGTCCTGGCTCGATATCCCTGTCATTTCGGCAGTGGCGCCAGTCTCGTTCGTCGCCAAGAAGGAGGTCGGAGGTTGGCCGTTCGTCTCCTCGCTGGCCCGGCTCCAGCGCACCGTCTTCGTTGACCGCCAGCGGCGCACGGCTGCGGCCGCTTCGGCCAACGAGATCGCCGACCGCCTCGCATCCGGCGACAAGCTCGTCTTGTTTGCCGAAGGCACCTCCAGCGATGGCAACCGGCTGCTACCGTTCAAGACGTCACTGTTTGCCGCCGCCAAGCCGCCCAAAGCTTCGCGCAAAAAAGACGCGGCGGATGATGCGCAGCCCATGAGCACCGAACCTCCAAACCCAGGCGACGCAAACGGCCAAAGCGCGGAAGTCGCGCAACCAGACAACCCTTCGCAATCCGCCGTCGTCCAGACCATGGCGGTCTGCTACACGCATCTGCATGGCGTCCCGTTAGAGCGTGCGGACCGCCCGTTGGTCGGCTGGTTCGGAGACATGGAACTCGGCCCCCACGCATGGAACCTTCTCGCGTCCGGCCCTCTTGATGTCAGCATCACGATCGGCGAGCCAATTCCGCTTGAAGATTTTGCCGACCGCAAGGAGCTGGCGCGCAAGACCGAAGGCGAGATCCGCGCACAACTCGTCCGCATATTGCGGGGCCGGCCCGAAATCACGACCGAGAATGTTGTGACCCCGCTGCAACTGCCGGCATCTAATCCCAGGCCACAAGAGACCGCATCCCGCAAATGGGTCTGACAAGCGCCCTTCAGGCTTCCAACGCCATTCCATATCGCGAATCGCTGGCAGCCAGGCCCGGCTGGCACAGGGGCCACGCCGTAGCAATGGTTGTTATCAACGCCAAACTTTGCCCCGGCGACTGACCGCGTCGCATTGAAAACACAGCCGCAAACTCCAATTGTCGCACATGCAGCCGTTGCACTGGACTTTATGGTGACATATTGGTCTCGGCCTTATCCGCCGACTCAGATTATTCTGAGAAAAGAGCATTATAGGATATGGTTGACGCTGTACGTCATGGCGTCCCCAAGTGATTGAGTCAGTTCGGGAGAATTGCGATGCCGGGGACCAAGAAGGTCTTCGTGAAGACTTTTGGATGCCAGATGAACGTCTACGATTCGGAACGTATCACCGAGTCGCTGATGTCCTATGGCTACACGCCGACAGAGCAGCCCGATGAAGCCGAAGTCATCATCCTCAACACCTGCCACATCCGTGAAAAGGCCGCCGAGAAGGTCTACTCAGAACTCGGGCGCTACCGCCAGATCAAGGACGAACGCCGCGATCAGGGCCTGCTGACGACCGTTACGGTCGCAGGCTGCGTGGCCCAGGCCGAAGGCGCCGAGATCATGGCCCGCTCGCCCGTCGTCGATCTCGTCATCGGCCCGCAAAGCTATCATCGCCTTGCCGAGATGGTCTTCCGGGCCCAGTCTGAATCGCGCCGCCTGGTCGACACCAATTTCCCCGAAGTCGACAAATTCCAGACGTTGCCCAAGCGTTCGCCCGAAGCGCCGCCTTTGCCCGGCCAGATCCGATCCGCGTCCGCGTTCCTGACGGTCCAGGAAGGCTGCGACAAGTTCTGTACGTTCTGTGTCGTGCCCTACACGCGTGGCATGGAATATTCCCGGCCCGTCGATCAACTCGTGGCCGAAGCCCAGGAATTGGTCGATCGCGGCGTTCGCGAAATCACCTTGCTGGGGCAGAACGTCAACGCCTATCACGGCGAAGGCAGCGACGGGAAACCCTGGTCGCTGGCCCGGCTCATCGATGCTATCGCGGAGTTGCCAGGCCTCGATCGCGTCCGCTACACGACGAGCCATCCAAAGGATATGAGCGATGACCTGATCGCGGCGCATCGCAATCAGCCAAAGCTGATGCCGTATTTGCACCTGCCGTTCCAGGCCGGATCCGATCGCATCCTGGGGGCCATGAACCGTAAGCACACGGTCGACGAATACCGCCGGTTGATCGACAAGATCCGCGCCGCCAGATCCGATATCGCGCTATCGACCGACATCATCGTCGGCTTCCCCGGAGAAACGGCAGCCGAATTCGCCGAGACCCTGAAGCTGGTCGAGGATATCGGCTTCGCCCAGGCCTTCTCGTTCAAGTATTCCGCCCGCCCCGGAACGCCTGCGGCCAAGATCGTCGATCAGATCCCGGAAGAGGAAAAGGCTCAGCGGCTGGCTCTTCTGCAGAACCTGCTGTCGACGCAAACCTCGCGGTTCAACGAAGGCTGCGTCGGTCGGGTCATTCCGGTCCTATTTGAACGCCCTGGCCGTAATGACGGTCAGATTGTCGGCCGCTCGCCCTATCTGCAGCCGGTCCACGCATCCGGCATGCTTGATCAGCTAGGCCAGATATTCCCTGTGGAAATTTCCCATGCAGGCCCAAATAGCCTGTTGGGTGTCATACGGGCTGCTTAAGACTCCGATTACGATCATAAGGCTATGGATTTCGGCGCTGGGCCTTGGCAATTGGGATGCCGGGCCGGTGTCGCGCAGATCAGCTTCTGGGTTAAGGGATCGGCAAAACCCAGGCGCCGGACGCGTTATGATCTTAAGTTAGCTTAAGCGTACCAGATACAACTAGTTGCTTCGCAGGCGTCTTTGCGGAATCATACAGGCAGTGCTCCGATGCCGATCGGCGCGACGAACGGGACCATTGGTGGGAGTCCATTGATTTGGCAGCAATTCGCGGTCAAGGCATGACCGGTCCGGGGCGAGCCCCCAAGCAGCAGGTTGCGAACGCACGCCTGGTTGTTCCCTTCGAAGACAACCGTCATTTGACCCACCTTCTGGGCGAATTTGATAGCCATCTGGCGCTCATCGAGGATCGCCTCGGCATCGAAGCGCATGCCCATGGAAACGTCATCATCCTGACCGGCTCCGATGCGCAGTGCGGGATTGCCCGCCAAGTGCTCGAGGAGCTCTATGGCCGCATCGCCGCCGGTGAAACCATCGGTCCGGGTGACTTCGACGGTCTGATCCGTCATGCCCGCCATGAGGTGCCTGAGGATGGCGCCCAGGCCCAGATTGCCACGCGCCGCCGCGTCATCAAGGCGCGCACGCCAACGCAAAGCGTTTATATGCGGGCACTCCAGGCGGTCGATCTGGTGTTCGGCATCGGCCCTGCCGGAACCGGCAAAACCTACCTGGCCGTTGCCATGGCCGCCCATTGCCTCGAAAAAGGGCTGGTCGAACGGATCATCCTTTCACGTCCGGCAGTCGAAGCAGGCGAAAGGCTGGGCTTTTTGCCAGGCGATCTGAAAGAGAAAGTCGACCCATATCTGCGGCCGCTCTACGATGCGCTCTATGACGTCCTGCCCCCTGAAAAGGTCGAGCGGGATCTGGAGCTTGGGGTCATTGAGATCGCGCCATTGGCGTTCATGCGCGGTCGCACGCTGGCCAACGCTTTCGTCATTCTCGACGAAGCCCAGAACACGACCACCATGCAGATGAAGATGTTCCTGACCCGCCTTGGCGAAAACGCCAAGATGGTCATCACCGGCGATCCCTCCCAGATCGACCTTCCGCCGGGCATGAAATCCGGCCTCGTCGAGGCTGTCAGTCTGCTCAGCGGCGTCGACGGGATCGAAGCTGTGCATTTCCAGAACGCGGACGTCGTCCGGCGGGATCTTGTAGCCCGCATTGTCGCCGCCTATGATAATGCCGAGCAACCCGGCAAACCAAACGCATGAACGACGGCAGCGACAGTTGTAGTCCCGGTGGGACGAATGATGAGCCTCCACAGTCCGGGCGGGCCGGGCAGATGTTCGTCGATATCATCGAAGATGCCGGCAATTGGGCCGCAATCAGCGATATCGATGATGCTGTACGGACCGCAGCGGCCGCCGCGTCAGAATTTCCCGAAACCGGACTCGCAGAAGGGTTGGCGGCGATTGCATTGTCCGACGACACCCATATCGCGGCCTTGAATGCCGACTACCGCGGTAAGTCTTCCCCCACAAACGTCCTGTCTTTTCCAGCAGCACCCGACCTGCCTAGTGTGATGCCTGAGGAACGATTTCTCGGCGACATTATTCTGGCTGCTGAAACGGTTATGCGAGAAGCCTCCGATCTCGACATCCCGCCGCGCCATCACGTCCAGCACCTTGTTGTGCACGGCCTGTTACACCTCACAGGCTTCGACCACGACACCGATGCGGCCGCCGAAACTATGGAAGCGCTCGAAACCAGAATTCTTGCGACCCTCGATATTCCAGACCCCTATGCCCAAGTTGCCACCAAGGCCCAGGCCCAGGCGAAGACCAAGACTGAGGCCTGAAGAAACGCTCCAGAAGTCACGACATTGAGAACTTGAAAAAAGGACAGCCAGATTGCCGCCAGGCGGCATTTGAACCGCGATGAATACGAGTAACCCAAACGATATTCCCGAAGCCGCACCACAAGCCGAGGAACCACGCAGTCCAGCATCGGGCTGGTTTGCCTCGATCAAGGCGCGCCTTGGGCTCGGCGAAGCGCCGACCTTGCGCGAAGCGCTCGAAGACGCCTTGAAGCAGGACACCGGAGAAGAAGCCTCCTTCACGCCTGAAGAGCGCCAGATGCTCCTGCGCCTCCTGCATTTCGGCGGCAGCCGCGTCGAGGACCTCATGGTTCCGCGCGCCGATATCATCGCCATCGAAGAAGATGCGCCGATCTCCGAATTGCTGAGCATGTTCGAAGAAGCCGGCGTGTCGCGCATGCCGATCTACCGTGACACCCTCGATGATCCGCGCGGCATGGTCCACATCAAGGACCTGTTCAGCTGGATGATGTCGCAGGCGCGCGCCGGTGAGACCGCCGAATGCGCTCAAAAGTCTGACAAGACAAAAGGGCTTGGCACAAAGGCAACAAATGCCACCCATAAGCCGGGCTCAAATGGCGCTTCGCAAACGCATTCCAAATCGAACGGCTCGCAGCCCGACCTTGGCGCGTTCGATCTCGCCCGCCCCGTTTCGATGGTCCGTTTTAAACGCCAGGTCCTGTTCGTCCCGCCATCGATGCCGGCCATGAACCTGCTCATCAAGATGCAGTCGACCCGCATCCATATGGCACTCGTCGTCGACGAGTACGGCGGCACCGATGGCTTGGTCACGATCGAAGACCTTGTCGAGCAGATCGTCGGCGATATCGAAGATGAGCACGACGAAGCTGAAGCCGCACACATCACAGAAGACGCAAAACACGGGTGGGTTGCATCCGCGCGAACCCCTGTGGCGGAACTTGAGGAGCACCTCGGCCAGAAACTTCTTACAGAAGCGGAAGAAGAAGAAATCGACACCCTCGGCGGACTTGTCTTCACGATCGTTGGCCGCATCCCGGCTCGCGGCGAACTCGTGCGCCACCATTCCGGCATCGAGTTCGAAGTTCTGGACGCCGATCCCCGCCGCGTGAAAAAACTCAAAATTCATGGTATCCCGGCCGCCAAACAGGAACAAAAAGGCGGCAGCAAGGATGCAGCGCGAACCTGAAGCGGCTCAACCAAGCGTGCCATGGCCGGCGACGCCGGCGAAAACGCACGCGGTGAAGCGCTGATGCCAAACGGACAATCCCAAAGCATGTCGCGAACGCTGCCGGGCTCAGCATCCGCTATCGCAAAGCTTCGCGAAATCGCAGCCGCCATCAGGGGCGCAACCGGATGGCGCCGACGCCTGATCGCCGCTGGAGCCGGAGCCGCGTCAATGCTGGCGCTGGCGCCATTTTATTTCTGGCCTATCCTGTTTCTGACGCTGCCGGTCGCCGTTGCGTTGATCGATGCCGATGTGCCTCCACCAGCGAACCGCTTGCGATTTCTAGTCAGTTGGTTGCCAAGCGCAAAGCTACAGTCCGCAGCACAGGCGGGATGGTGGTTCGGCTTTGGCTACCACTTCTTTGGCCTGTTCTGGATCGGCGAGGCATTCCTCGTCGAAGCCGATATCTTTGGCTGGCTCTTGCCATTTGCCATTACCCTCATGCCAGCCGGCCTTGCCATTTTTACCGCGGCAGCTTTTGCGCTCGCCCGTTCGGTTTGGCCTCATGGTCCCGCCCGCGTCGTGAGCCTCGCCGTCGCCCTGGCGATCTGCGAATACCTGCGCGGGCACCTCTTCACCGGCTTCCCCTGGAACGTGCTGGGCTATGCGCTGACCAATGACGACATCATCATGCAGTCAGCAGGGGTGTTTGGAATCTACGGCTTAACGATCCTGGCCGTCATGATCTGCGCCACGCCGCTCGTTGCATTGAGCGAGCGGCGCGTCAAAGATCGATCGTCGCCATCTACGACCGACGCCCGGCCCGATCACACGGCACTGCCTCCCGCCGCGCCGATCGTGTTGCTGACGGTCATGCCGTGTCTCGGGCTATACGCTTACGGTTATGCCGTTCTTCCTCAAACCCCGCTGCCGCTCGTGCCGGACGTCAAGATCCGCATCGTTCAGCCAAGCGTCCCCCAGCACGACAAATGGGCGCGCGAGAAGCAGGGAGAGATCTTCAACGATCATCTTGTATTGTCGCGCCAGAACGAAAACGGCGTCGACGATGCCGCATCCGGCATTTCCCATATCGTCTGGCCGGAAGCCGCAATGCCGTTTCTACCGCTGGCTACGCCACAAGCCTTGTCTGCAATCGCGCAAATGCTACCAGACAAGACGTATCTGCTTGCCGGAGCGCTACGCCTTGAGCAATCGCAGGTCGGCGACGAGGTTCGCCCCAGCGTGAAGCCGAAATCGGAAGTCTATAATTCACTGATTGTGTTCGGCCCCGATGGAGAGCTGCAGTCGCTGTACGACAAGATCCATCTCGTGCCCTTCGGCGAGTACTTACCGTTTACCGAAACATTGAACTGGATTGGGCTTGAAGCACTCACGCGCGTACGCGGCGGATTTTCCATCGGACCGACGCCCCGGCCGCTGTTATCCATACCTGGATTGCCCGCAGTTGAACCTCTGATTTGCTATGAAGCGATTTTTCCCGCAGAAATCGTTCAGGGAAAGGAACGTCCTGGCGTTCTCGTGAATATCACTAACGATGGCTGGTTCGGCAATCTGACGGGGCCGTTTCAACATTTCCATCAGTCCCGCGTGCGCGCTGTCGAGGAGGGGGTTCCGATGATCCGTGCCGCCAACAATGGCGTATCTGCCTTGATAGACCCCTACGGCCGGGTTGTAAGATCAGTTGGATTGAACGTTCGAGGTGTCATTGATGTCGAATTGCCGCAGCGCAGCAAAACTACATTGTATGCAAGATTCTTGGACGTCTGTTTCCTGATAACCATAGCTTTTTCCGTAGCCGTGGCCTTAGGATTGGTTGCATGGGAACAGCGCCGGTCGCTATTCGAGTAGTATGCGAGCACTCCTGCTCAGACTTTCGAAATGATCAGGACAAACAAAATTGAAACCTAAACTCAGCAGTCTGATGTGAAGTTCGAAATGTCGGGTGAGGTGGGGAAAGATCGGAATGTCAAAACAGCCTAAGCGCGATGGTGAAGTCAGTGATGAAAGAAATGCGCGCCGGCCAAACCCGATGGATATTCATGTTGGCAGCAGAGTCAGGCTGCGACGCATGCTTCTCGGCATGAGCCAGGAAAAACTAGGCGATCAGCTTGGTCTGACATTCCAACAAGTCCAAAAATACGAAAAGGGAATCAATAGAATTGGCGCCAGCCGTCTGTATGATCTCTCGAAAACACTTGGCGTTCCAATCGACTATTTTTATGAAGATGCACCATCCCCGGCACTTGGAATGGCCGAGGACCAGGAAGAGTATGGGGCAGAAAAGTCCAACGACAGCGGCGTCTTCGATTTTCTGTCCACACGCGAAGGCTTGGAACTCAATAAGGCGTTCGTCAAAATCACCGATCCGCGCGTCCGTCGGACGATCGTCGACCTGGTCCGCAACCTCGCCGGTGAGCAGAACGGCAATTGAGCTTCACCGCCGGTGGGCTTGACCGTTAATCCAAAGCTTGCAACAACGCGCTCACTTTCCAATCGTTGAGCAGAGGGCTCTTTTCGCGCGCATCTTGCCGACGCAATCAGTCCCTGTTTGATGTCATGCAGTATTGGATTGCCCATGCATCTAATCTGCAGGTGCTTCCGAAATAACAAATGAGGAACAGGTTTGGCACGCAATTCTTATCTCTTTACGAGTGAGTCCGTTTCTGAAGGTCATCCAGACAAGGTATCCGATCGCATTTCCGATGAGATCGTCGACCTTTTCTATACCGAAGGACCCAAGGCAGGCATTGACCCATGGGCGATCCGGGCAGCGTGCGAAACTCTCACCACGACAAACCAGGTCGTTGTCGCTGGCGAAACACGCGGTCCGAGCACCGTGACCGTCGAAATGATGAGCGCCAAAATCCGCGAAGCGATCAAGGACATCGGCTACGAGCAGGACGGCTTCCATTGGGCCAACTGCAATATCGACGTGCTCTTGCACCCGCAGTCGGCCGATATCGCCCAGGGCGTTGACGCAGCCGGCAACAAGGACGAAGGCGCCGGCGACCAGGGCATCATGTTCGGTTACGCCTGCACCGAAACGCCGGAACTGATGCCGGCCCCGATCTATTACAGCCACAAGATCCTTGAGAACCTTGCGCACGCCCGCAAGGCCAAAGAAGGCGATGCCGCCAAGCTTGGTCCGGATTCCAAGAGCCAGGTCACCTGCCGCTATGAGAACGGCAAGCCTGTTGCGGTCACCCAGATCGTCTTGTCGACGCAGCACATCGATCCCGACCTGACCTCTGCAGATGTCCGCAAGATCGTCGAGCCATACATCCGCAAGACCCTGCCGGCTGACTGGGTGAGCGACGAGACCATCTGGCACGTCAACCCGACGGGTAAATTCGTGATCGGTGGTCCGGATGGCGACTGCGGTCTCACCGGCCGCAAGATCATCGTCGACACCTACGGCGGCGCAGCACCCCACGGCGGTGGCGCGTTCTCCGGGAAGGACCCCACCAAGGTTGACCGTTCGGCAGCCTACGCATCGCGTTATCTGGCAAAGAACATCGTCGCAGCCGGCCTCGCGCAGAAATGCACCATCCAGCTCTCCTACGCGATCGGTGTCGCCGAGCCGCTGTCGATCTATGTCGACACCCACGGCACAGGCGAAGTCGAGGAAGCCAAGATTGAATCGGTCCTGCGCGACGTCATGCGTTTGACGCCACGCGGCATCCGCGAGCACCTTGACCTCAACCGTCCGATCTATGCGCGCACGGCCGCCTATGGCCACTTCGGTCGCGAGCCGGTCGATGGCGGCTTCACCTGGGAAAAAACCGATCTCGCCGACGCGATCAAATCGGCGCTCGCCTGATCGAAATTTCGCGCTCCAAATGAGGAACGTGATTGAGACGAATGAAACGGGGCGGTTGCTTGTATGGCGGCCGCCTCTCTTTTTGATAGATCTCGCCTCACGAGCGATAGCAAAACGAAATCGATGGAAGACGAAAACGAGACCTCGCCAGTCGCGCGCCAAGAACCAGATCAGCGCCGTGATGACAATGCTGGCGAATTGCGCTCGTTCGGACGTCGACGCGGGCGCAAATTACGCCCCCGCAAATCGAACCTTTTCAAAGACAAACTTCCCGCAGTGGCGCTCGACATCGAAACGCCAGCGCCCGACCCGCTTGAACGAATCTTCGTCCCGGATGGCGAGCCGCCCGAAAAAACACCATCCGAAACTTGGCTTGAAATAGGTTTCGGAGGCGCCGAGCATCTTCTTTGGCAGGCCGAAAATAATTCCCAGGTTGGATTAATCGGCTGCGAGCCCTTTGAGGGCGGCGTCGTCAAGGCGCTGGCCGGCATCGAAGAAAAGCATCTTTCAAACATCCGCCTGCACGCCGACGATGCGCGCGATGTCCTGCGCTGGCTTCCCGAAGCAAGTCTTGCCCGCGTCTTCATTCTGTTTCCCGATCCCTGGCCGAAAAAACGCCACGTCAAGCGCCGGCTCATTTCACCGCAGCTCTTGAAAATGCTCGCCCGCGTCATGAAACCGGGCGCCGAATTGCGCATAGGAACCGATATCGGAGATTATCTGCGTACAATCCTGATCGCTTTTCAGGCAGAAAAGAGTTTTCAGTGGTCTGCTGAAGGCCCCATGGACTGGCGCATTCGCCCACCCGATTGGCCGCAGACGCGCTACGAGCAAAAAGCCAGGCGAGAAGGACGGCTCTGCTATTATTTGATATTCAAAAAGCGCAATGATTTGCAGGGTTAAATGCACCGCCATACTGCCCGAGCCCCGGTAATTCTTGCGAATTGTCTATTACCCGACCCGAATGCTCGCCTTATGTGCAGCAGAAAGCTCAAAAAACTTTCACAATCCGCTTGAAAGCTGAGCAAAGCTCCCATAAGGTCATAACTGCTCATGATCATCTCAACTCTGTGAGTGGGTCCCTCGCGGGTCCCCACTCTTTTTGTTTTTGGGGCGCCGTTAAGCGGCGGTTCGGATACGCGAGGACATCTGTGACAGACAATGCGGTCGCGCCGAGCGAGCGCTTCGTCCGGGAAACGGGTTTGGCGGCCTCCTTGGCAGAATTAGTCGAGCCGGTGCTGGAAGACTTGGGATTCCGGCTGGTCCGCGCAAAGGTCGAAGGTCGCGACGAGTTAACGGTTCAGATCATGGCCGAGCGTTCCGACGGTACGATCACCGTTGACGATTGCGAGTCGATTTCCAAGCAGCTATCACCCCTCTTTGACGTGCACGATCTGGTGCCGGGGGCTTACCGGCTGGAGATTTCCTCGCCGGGGATCGACAGGCCGTTGGTCCGCCCGTCGGATTTCGAGGATTGGTCAGGGCACGAGGCGAAAATCGAGTTGACCGAAATGGTCGATGGCCGCAAGCGTTTTCGCGGACGCCTGGAAGGATACGAAGACGGAGAAATCCGGATCGAAGTTGAATTGCCCGAGGCCGGCCCGACCGTTTTGGGCCTGCCGTTGGAACTGATTAAGGACGCTAAACTCGTCCTGAACGATGAATTGATCCGCGAGGCTTTGACCCGCGCGAAAAAAGAAAAGCGCTCTGGCGCGTCAGACGGGCCGATCAGCCCGGGTGATGAATTGGACCTGGAGGATTAAAGTTATGAGCATGGCCGGCGTTAGCGCCAACCGTCTCGAGCTTTTGCAGATTGCCAACGCAGTCGCGCGTGAGAAGCTGATCGACCCGATGATCGTCCTGCACGCCATGCAGGACGCGATCCAGAAGGCGGCTAAGTCGCGTTACGGACCAGAAAACGACATCCGCTGCGAGATCGACCCCAAAACGGGCGAAACCAAGCTGATCCGGGTCCTCACCGTCGTCGAGGACGTCGAAAACGAGTCGACCCAAATTCCGCTCGAAGTCGCCCGCAAGACCGATCCGGAAGCCGACATCGGCACCGAGCTGATCGAGCACCTACCGCCGCTCGATTTCGGCCGCGTCGCCGCTCAGAACGCCAAGCAGGTCATCGTGCAGAAGGTCCGCGAGGCCGAGCGCGATCAGCAGTTCGACGAATACAAGGACCGCATCGGCGAAATCGTCAACGGCACCGTCAAGCGCGTCGAGTACGGCAACGTCATCGTCGATCTGGGCCGCGCCGAAGCCATCATCCGCCGCGACGAGACGATCCCGCGCGAGAACTTCCGCTACGGCGATCGTGTCCGCGCCTATATCTACGACGTCCGCCGCGAACAGCGCGGACCGCAGATCTTCCTGTCGCGCGCCCGTCCGGAATTCATGAGCAAACTGTTTGCTTCTGAAGTTCCTGAAATCTACGACGGCATCGTGCAGATCAAATCGGTCGCCCGCGATCCCGGTTCGCGCGCCAAGATCGCTGTCATCTCGAAGGACACGTCGATCGACCCTGTCGGTGCCTGCGTGGGTATGCGCGGCAGCCGCGTTCAGGCCGTCGTCAACGAGCTGCAGGGTGAGAAAGTCGATATCATCCAGTACCGTGAGGAGCCGGCCGAATTCATCGTTAACGCCCTGGCGCCTGCCGAAGTCAGCAAGGTCGTCCTCGACGAAGACGAGAACAAGATTGAAGTCGTCGTGCCTGAAAGCCAGCTTTCGCTCGCTATCGGCCGCCGCGGCCAGAACGTCCGCCTGGCCTCTCAGCTGACCGGCTGGGCCATCGACATCATGACCGAGGCCGAAGAAAGCGAACGCCGCCAGAAAGAGTTCTACGAACGCTCCGCGATGTTCATGGAACAGCTCGACGTCGACGAAGTCATCGGCCAGCTGCTCGCCACCGAAGGTTTCGCCTCGATCGAGGAAGTCGCCTTTGTCGATCTCTCCGAGATCGCCCAGATCGAAGGCTTCGACGACGATACGGCGACCGAAATCCAGGAACGCGCCCGCGATTTCCTCAACCGGCAGGAAGCCGAGCGCGAGGCTGAGCGCCGCGAACTGGGCGTCGCCGACGAACTGACCGAGCTGGAAGGCGTCAATTCCGCGATGCTGGTCGCCTTCGGGCGCGGTGGCATCAAGACGATGGAAGATCTCGCCGACTGCGCCACCGATGAACTGGTCGGCTGGGTCGAGCGTAAAAAGGAAAAGGGCGTCGATCCCGTCCGCCATGCTGGCATCCTCGACGGCATCGAAATCTCGCGCGCCGACGCCGAAGACTTGATCATGTCGGCCCGCGTCGCCGCCGGTTGGATTTCCGCTGAAGATCTGGCGCCACCCGAAGAGCCTGAAGAGGCAACTGAATCAGACGAAACCGAAGAAGCCCCAGCAGCCGAAAGCGGCGAGGGCTCTTCCCCAGATAGCGCGTCTTGACGTGACGGGCTTGGCAAGGAGAAGCAGTGTCGGAAGCGACGCCGCAGGACATCACGCAAACCGACCGCACGGCCGCCGAGCCGGGCGGCCGCAAGCGTGCGCGCCTTGTCACGCATCGTCAATGCGCCGTGACACGCCAAGAGCGCGCTGTCTTTGAACTCCTGCGTTTCGTCGCCGCTCCCGACGACACCATCTGCCCTGATCTCGCCGGCAAGCTCCCTGGCCGCGGCGTCTGGCTGACCGCCGACAAGAAAACCGTCGCCGCCGCCGTCAAATCCAACGCGTTTGCCAAAAGTCTGAAGCGCAAGGTGACCGCGGCCCCCGATCTGCCCGAGATCGTTGAAAAGTTGTTGGATAAACGCACCACTGAGGCGTTATCACTCGCCAATAAGGCTGGACTGCTTCTCACAGGGTTTGACAAAGTCACGGCTTCAATCGAACGTGGTGAAGTCGCGGCGCTACTGCACGGAAATGACGCAGCAGCAGGCGGTCGTCAAAAGCTCGATACGAAGTATAAAGCCATCCAGGCAGCCGCCGCTAAAACAGCGGTAATCGTTGATTGTTTGCCTATCGACGATTTGAGCTTGGCAACAGGCCGGCCAAATGTGGTACATGCTGCGCTCAAAGACGGCGGTGCCGCGGTTCGGTTTATCGCAGAAGCTGATCGATTGACCCGTTATCGGACGGGTTCGGGGTTCCTGGATGCGGTTTCCGCAGCTGGGGATCGGCTCGACCCGGCAACTGCACCGCCTAGAGCAGCCGCTACTGACGATGAACCTGAGGACGAGGAGCGCGCGGCGGATACAGCCTCGTAGTGCTCATTTCGCTGGCCTTGGCTGCAAGGCGCGGAAATTATTAGGAGCGGCATACTACTATGCCGCAGAATTAACGGTCCGAAACAAGTTAACTTAACTCGGACCAGCGGAACGAATTGAACGGATTGCGAATGTCGGAAACGAAGGACTCAGACGCGAAAAACACCGGTGGCAGCGGCCGCAAACCGTTGTCGCTCCAGCGCACGGTTGAGTCCGGTCACGTCCGCCAGAACTTCAGCCATGGTCGCTCGAAGTCGGTGGTCGTCGAAAAACGTAAATCGCGTAAGCTGGCTCAGCCCGGCGCAGCAGGCGAGGAACGCGCCGCGACGCGAGGTAAGTCTGGCGACAGAAAAGGTGCCGCGGGCGGTCGCAATCTGTCCGATAGCGAGCGCGATGCACGCTTGCGCGCGCTAGAAGAAGCACGCAAGGCCGAAGCCGAACGCGCATCGCAACAAGCGCAAGAAGATGCCGACGCTGCCAAAGCTAAGGAAGCCGCTGAAAAGCAGGCGGCCGCTGACGCCGCGAAGGAAGCTGCTGAGGCTCAAAAGGCACCGGCTCCTGAAGCCCCACCTGCTGCAACGCAGGAAAAGGCACCGGAAGCGACCGCCAGTGATGCCCCGGCAGCTGAAGCCGCCGCGCCTCAATCCAAATCGGTGGGCAAAGAGCAGCAATCCGCACCGCAGAAGGAAAAGCGCGCAGGCAAGTCGGCGAAAGCCGGATCGGACCCAACGGCCGAAGCGGAACCTGCAGCCAAGCCGGCACGCCAGAAGCGTTCGCTCGATACGGCCTTCCGCCCGCGCGAAGGCGGCCGTCCGAAGGAAATCATCCTGCCTGGCGTCGAGCAGTCCGCTCCGCCGGAGCGCAACGAGGCCAAGGAAGAGCTCAAGCCAACAAAGAGCGCGCGCCCGGCCCGTCCGGCGGCGGCCCCGTCTGATGAGGATGATGATCGCGGCAAGGACAAGCGCGGCAAAGGCGCCCGGGCACCAGCTCGCAGTGGCGACGAGCGCCGCGAGCGCGGCAAGCTGACGGTCGATCAGCTGCTCAACCGCGAACAGCGCGAACGCTCGATGGCCTCGCTGAAGCGCAAGCGCGAACGCGAAAAGATGAAGGCGATGGGCGTCGCCCAGCCGCGCGAGAAGATCGTCCGCGAAGTCATTATTCCGGAAGTGATCACCATTCAGGAACTCGCTAACCGCATGACCGAACGTGCCGTCGACGTCATCAAACTGCTGATGAAGCAGGGCGCAATGCACAAGATCAACGACGTCATCGATGCCGATACGGCTGAGTTGCTGGTTTCCGAATTCGGCCACACGCCCAAGCGCGTCTCCGAGGCCGACGTTGAAACAGGCTTCATCGATATCGAGGACGACGGCGGTGAAGCGCTGCCGCGTGCGCCTGTCGTTACCATCATGGGCCACGTCGACCACGGTAAGACGTCGCTTCTTGATGCTCTGCGCTCAGCCAACGTCGTCTCCGGCGAAGCTGGCGGCATTACTCAGCACATCGGCGCCTATCAGGTCCAGACCGGTTCGGGTAACAAGATCACCTTCATCGATACGCCAGGCCACGCCGCATTCACCGCGATGCGTGCCCGCGGCGCAAAGGTGACGGATATCGTCGTCTTGGTCGTCGCCGCAGATGACGGCGTCATGCCTCAGACGATCGAGGCCATCAACCACGCCAAGGCGGCTGAGGTGCCGATCATCGTTGCGATCAACAAGATCGACAAGCCGAACGCCGATCCGAGCCGCGTCCGCACCGAGCTTCTGCAGCACGAGATCGTTGTCGAAAGCATGTCGGGTGAAACGCTCGAAGTCGAAGTCTCGGCTTTGAAGCGCACGAACCTCGACAAGCTCCTCGAAGCGATCACGCTGCAGTCCGAATTGCTCGAACTGCGTGCCAATCCGGATCGCCGCGCCGATGGCATCATCATCGAAGCCAAGCTTGAGCGTGGCCGCGGTCCGGTCGGAACAGTTCTCGTTCAGCGCGGCACCTTGAGTGTCGGCGATATCATCGTCGCCGGTCAATCCTGGGGACGTGTCCGCGCCTTGATTGACGATCACGGCAAGAACGTCGCGAAAGCCGGCCCTTCGGTTCCTGTCGAAGTCCTGGGCTTCGACTCGGCACCCGAAGCTGGCGACCAGTTCGCCGTTGTCGAAAGCGAAGCCCGCGCCCGCGAGATCACCGAATATCGCGACCGCAAGCGTCGCGAGAAACTCGGCACCGCCGGGACGCCGCGCACGCTCGAACAGATGATGCAGTCGTTGAAAGACGACGCCGATCTGAAAGAGCTGCCAGTGCTCGTAAAGGGCGACGTGCAGGGCTCGGTCGAAGCCATCTCGGGAGCGTTGAAGAAGCTCGGCACGGACGAAGTCCAGGCCCGCTTGGTGCACACCGGCGTTGGCGGTATCACCGAATCCGACGTTGTGCTCGCCAATGCGTCGAACGCCGTCATCGTCGGCTTCAACGTCCGCGCCAACACGCAGGCTAAGCAGGCGGCCGACCAACAGGGCGTCGAGATCCGCTACTACAACATCATCTACGATCTGGTCGACGACATCAAAGCTGCGATGTCCGGCCTGCTGGAACCGACGATCCGCGAGATCTTCCTCGGCAACGCCGAGATCCTGCAGGTCTTCAACATCACCAAGGTCGGCAAGGTCGCCGGTTGCCGTGTGACGGAAGGCAAGGTCGAGCGCGGCGCCAAGGTTCGCTTGATCCGCGACGACGTCGTCATCCACGAAGGCACGCTGTCGATGCTCAAGCGCTTCAAGGACGACGCCAAGGAAGTCCCCGCCGGACAGGAATGCGGGATGTCGTTTGCGAACTATCAGGACCTTCGCGAAGGCGATGTGATCGAATGCTTCCAGGTCGAGGAAGTGGCCCGCACGCTCGACTAATCGAGGTGTGAGGTAGAACGGATTATTGGCCGCCGGGCTCGTTACTCGGCGGCCAACCTTTTGACGGTCGCGTCAAGATTTTTGCATAAAGATTAGGAGCCTTCAGCCGGTCCAACCCCGGTAGGGCTTTTGGAGACAATGGCAAGAAAAACAAATTCCGGGGCAAGTTCCCAGGGACCCTCGCAACGTCAGTTGCGGGTCGGAGAAATGTTGCGGCACGCGCTGGCAGAACTTCTGTCGCGCCGCGAGATCCACGATGATGTTCTGTCCAACAACCTCATCACGGTCGCCGAAGTGCGCATGTCGCCGGACCTGAAATTGGCAACCGCCTACGTCATGCCGCTCGGCGGCGGTGACGCCAAACCGATCCTGGCAGCCCTTGATCGCAACAAGAAGTTCATCCGCACCAGCCTCGCCAAAGCCGTGAAGCTGAAGTTCGCGCCCGACGTACGCTTCCGCGAAGATGAGCGTTTCGACGAAGCCCTCCATATCGACAGCCTGCTCAATAGTCCCGAAGTCCGCCGCGACATCGAAAAAGACGACGAGTGAGGTTCCACACGAACTCGCAGCTATCACGCCTGGACCAGCTCGACCGCGCTCCCAGGTGTATGGCTTTGCCAATGGCGACAGCGACCAGCGCCGTGAGAGAGATGAACATGAGGCCGCCGATAGGCGGTCCGGGAGTATTCCAACACCGGCCTGCCGCGTGTTGGCAGGTAGCAATCCAACACCGGCCTGCCGCGTGTTGGCAGGGAGCAATCCAACACCGGCCTGCCGAGTGTTGGTGGGAGCAAAGCGACCCGGCGCAAGCCGCCCCTCGGAGGCGCAGCGAGCGAAGGGAGCGACCAGCGCCGTGAGAGAAAACTATGGCAAGACGTAAGAAGGGCCGGCCGATCAGCGGCTGGCTCGTACTCGACAAACCATTGGGGCGAACGTCCACCCAGGCCCTGGCAGCCGTGAAGCGGATCTTCGATGCGCAAAAGGCAGGTCACGCCGGGACGCTCGATCCGCTTGCAACCGGCGTCCTGCCAATCGCGTTCGGCGAAGCGACCAAGACCGTCTCCTACGCCGTCGATGGCGAAAAAGCCTATCGCTTCACCGTGCGCTGGGGCGAAGAAACCTCGACCGACGATAGCGAAGGTGAGGTCACGAGAACCTCGGAACAACGCCCGACGATCGAAGATATCGAAGACTGCATCGACGATTTCATCGGCGAGATCGAGCAGGTCCCGCCGCAGTATTCGGCGATTAAGGTCGACGGCCAGCGCGCCTATGATCTGGCCCGCGACGGCGAAGCTCCGGAACTCGCCGCCCGCACCGTCGTCATCGACGATCTGCGCATCGCCGAGGTGCCCGACGACCAGTCTATCGTCTTCGAGGCTGAGTGCGGCAAAGGGACCTACGTGCGCGCCATCGCCCGCGATATCGGCCGCAAGCTTGGCTGCTTCGGACACGTCACGGCATTGCGCCGGTTGCGCGTCGGACCGTTCGACGACGAGATCGCCGTGCCGCTGGATGAATTGGCCGAGACCTTCGAGGAAGGTGGCTTTGAGGCGCTGGAAGAATTCCTGCACCCGGTCGAAGCTGCCCTCCACGACCTCACCGAGCTACAGGTGACCCCGGCCGATGCGGCAAATCTCGCGCGCGGCCAGGCGGTCCTGTTGCGCGGGCGCGACGCCCCGATGTTCACCGGCGCCTTTTATGCCACAAGCCGCGGCAAACTTGTCGCACTGGGAGAGGCCGAGAAGGGCCAGCTGCGCCCGACCCGCGTGTTCAATCTGGGGTGATTGAATTGGCCCGCCAAGCCACGAAGAAAAAGGCTGGCCTGAGAGAACATTTCGTGTATAAAGCCCCATTCGCGCGGGCCGGAAAGCCCGCGTTTTACGTTTGCGACCCTGCTGGACGACATCCCGGCTGTGGCCGCTGGCATCGCTTCGATGCCCTGAATTTTCTCCAAATAGAAAGGATGCCCGATGTCGATTACGCCAGAGCGCAAAACTGAAGTCGTGAAGTCGTTCGCCACTAAGGACGGCGACACCGGTTCGCCGGAAGTCCAGATCGCGATCCTGACCGAGCGCATCACCAACCTGACCGAGCATTTCAAGACGCACAAGAAGGACAACCACTCCCGCCGTGGCCTCTTGAAGCTCGTTTCCCAGCGCCGTCAGCTCCTCGACTACGTCAAGGGCAAGGACGTCTCGCGCTACCAGACGATCATCGAAAAGCTCGGCATCCGCCGCTAATCGCTCTTGGCCTAATGCGCTCAATTCTCCGCGCCGGCTAATTTGCGCAAGAGTTTCAATAAGGCGCCGGCACCTTTTGGGGTGTCCGGCGCATTGTTTTTAGGCAGAAAAATCCAATGTATCTGGAAAGATCCCGGATCTTTCCAAGCGCCGTTTTTAAGCACCGCGTTGCAGACGTGTTGATGACAAAAATTATGTGCTAGAAGGCGCGTGCTAAACACAAAAGAGAACCGAAAATCGAAAGAAGAAAGACGACCGAAATGTTCGACATTCATCGCGTGGAAATTGATTGGGGCGGCCGCAAGCTATCGCTTGAGACCGGCCATATTGCCCGACAGGCCGACGCCGCCGTTTTCGCGCAGTACGGCGAGACCAGTGTGCTCGCAACCGTAGTTGCTGCAAAGCAGCCCAAGCCCGGTATCGATTTCTTTCCGCTGACCGTGAACTATCAGGAGCGGACCTACGCAGCCGGTAAGATCCCCGGCGGCTACTTCAAACGTGAAGGCCGCCCGACCGAAAAAGAAACCCTCACCTCCCGCCTCATCGACCGCCCAATCCGCCCGCTGTTCGTAAGCGGCTTCAAGAACGAAACCCAGGTCGTCATCACCGTGCTCTCGCACGACATGGAAAACGACCCTGACGTTCTCGGCATGGTGGCAGCTTCGGCGGCCCTGACGCTGTCGGGCGTTCCGTTCCTAGGCCCGATCGGCGCGGCCCGCGTCGGCTATATCGACGGCGAATACGTCCTGAACCCGCTCGTCGACGAAATGAGCGACACCAAGCTCGACCTCGTCGTGGCCGGCACCGAAGACGCCGTAATGATGGTGGAATCGGAAGCTGAGGAACTGACCGAAGACGTCATGCTCGGCGCCGTCATGTTCGGCCAGAAGCACTTCCAGCCGGTCATCCAGGCGATCATCAAGCTGGCTGAGACCGCTGCGAAAGAGCCTTGGGACATCGAGCTTCCCGACGCCGAGAAGTATCTGCCGAAGGTCCGCGAGATCGCCGAAGCCGGCCTCACCGAAGCCTTCCAGATCGCCGAAAAGAAAAAGCGCAACGACGCCGTTTCGGAAATCAAGAAGAAGGTCTTCGAAGGTGTCGAAGTTCCTGAAGGCGACGCCGCAGAGCAGGTCCTGCTCGGCAGCACGTTCAAGTCGCTTGAGGCGAACATCATGCGATCGTCGGTGGTCAAGACCGGCAAGCGTATCGACGGCCGCGATCTGCAAACCGTTCGTCCGATCATGTGCGAAGTGCAGGTCCTGCCGCGCACGCACGGCTCGGCGCTCTTCACCCGCGGTGAAACGCAGGCGCTGGTCGTTGCAACGCTCGGTACCGGCGAAGACGAGCAGTACGTCGACTCGCTGGAGGGAACCAAGAAGGAGCGCTTCATGCTCCACTATAACTTCCCGCCATACTCGGTCGGCGAAACGGGCCGCATGGGCAGCCCCGGTCGCCGCGAAATCGGCCACGGCAAACTCGCCTGGCGTGCCATCCATCCGCTGATGCCGTCGAGCGAAGAATTCCCCTATACCATCCGTGTCGTCTCCGAGATCACCGAGTCGAACGGCTCGTCCTCGATGGCGACCGTTTGCGGCACCTCGCTGGCCCTGATGGACGCGGGCGTTCCGCTGAAGTCGCCGGTCGCCGGTATCGCCATGGGTCTCATCAAGGAAGGCGACGACTTCGCCGTCCTCTCCGACATCCTCGGTGACGAAGACCACCTCGGCGACATGGACTTCAAGGTTGCCGGAACCGAGAACGGCATCACCTCGCTGCAGATGGACATCAAGATCACCGGTATCACCGAAGAGATCATGAAGGTCGCTCTGGACCAGGCCAAAGGCGGCCGCATGCACATCCTTGGCGAGATGTCGAAATCGCTGACCGGCTCGCGTGAAGAGCTTGGCGAATTCGCCCCGCGCATCGAAACGATCAAGATCCCGACCGACAAGATCCGCGAAGTGATCGGCACCGGTGGTTCCGTGATCCGCTCGATTGTCGAAGAGTCAGGTGCCAAGATCGACATCGGCGACGACGGCACGATCAAGATCGCGGCAGCCGCACGCGAGTCCATCGAGGACGCCAAGCGCCGCATTCTGGAAATCACCTCGGAACCGGAAGTCGGCACGATCTACAAGGGTAAGGTCGTCAAGATCGTCGACTTCGGCGCCTTCGTGAACTTCTTCGGCGCCAAGGACGGTCTCGTCCATATCTCGCAGCTCAACCAGGGCCGCCCGGCAACCGTCGACGAAGTCGTCAAGGAAGGCCAGGAAGTCTACGTCAAGCTCTTGGGCTTCGACGACCGCGGCAAGACCCGTCTGTCGATGAAGGTCGTCAACCAGGAGACCGGCGAAGAACTGCCGCGCGCAGAAGGCGAGCCGGAAGATCAAGGTGGTGGCGGACGCCCGAGCGGTGGTCGTCGCGACCGTCGCCCGCGCCGCGATCGCGATTGATCGACGCCGTAACCGGCGAACATAACGACAAAAAAGAAAAGGCCGCGGATCGATCCGCGGCCTTATTCATTTCCGGTTTTCAACTTGGCCAAGTTCAAAATCCCACCGCTGTCGCCAAGCGAACGGGCAGGAGAACGCGGCCTACTTGCAGTCGATCGTCACCGTGAACGACCACAGGTTATTGGCTTCGTTCGACTCTTCGACCAGATTGTAAGGGTCGACCGAAACGTAAACGCGCACCTTGGTTTCGCCTTGCGCGCCACCACCACTCGACGACCCGCCGTTCGAAATACCCGCCCGTTCATAGAGCGCTCGTTCCTGGGTGATCGACAAAACACCGGTGCTTACATCTCCGATGCTCGTTTGGAAATCGCGGATCGCTGCACGCGTGCGCGTGCCAATTTGCCCATCGACACCCTGAGGATCAAAGCCGATCTCCAAAAGCGCCGACTGAATTGTGCGAACGCGGTCCGTGTCGCTTTCGTAATAGGCACCAGCGGTCGCTGTCGACGCGATGAGATAATCCGTGGTGTCGGGAGAAGCGAAGTTGCGCCCGCGTTTATCGATGCCGCGCGCCAGTTCAAACGCGATCCCTTGCTGATCGAACGGCTCCAACTTCGAGCGCTCCGGGCGCTTGTCGATCATGTCGATATTCTCAGGGACATAAACGACCATCATCGAGCGCGTCAGACGCTCGGCGACGTTGACGTCGGCGGTATCGGTGCCCTGGTTCTTGATGGCCACGCGACCCGTTGCGAGCGGTTCGTCCTTGGAGCAACCGCCAGCCTGAATGATCGTGTCGTTGGTATTGATGACAAGGTCCGGCAACGCACGGGCTGCGGTCGAGCCCAGCGCCAGAAAAGCTACGACGGCTCCTCCCAAGCCGGCTTTACGCGTTTTGATGTCCCACATGTTTTGCTCCCACCTATCGTGAAAATGCATGCAGATGGAGGTCTGCACCTAAGCCCCAAAATGACGGTCGTCGTTCAAGGCTGTTGCGCCCTTCAGAGCAACGCTCGCAAGCCTGGAATCGATCCCGTTACGCCTAGTCTTGAATATGTACCGGTAAGCACACTTCGAATGCTGATTAATCAAACTTGCGGTTAATGCTGACTGGCCGGGTCAAGCGCGTTGGCCGGATCTGCAAGAAGCCTAACCACGCTGACTAGTCTTTACCATTTGCCTAATTGGAACAAGACCTTCCGGTTGCAACTTCCGAACGGCAACGCATACTGTGCCGCATCGTTCCGGGGCTCGATAACCAGCCGGTCTCCCACCCTTATTGTGATAGTTGAAATCTAGAAGATGCCAGTGCGCAGCGCCGTAACAAGTCCGGTACTGAAAAGCCTGTTCGCGCTATGGGCGGTGCTATTTGTCATGCCTGTCGAGGCCAAGTCGCCCGGCAGCGTCTACTGCTTCAAGGGCGTCTGCCATCGCGTCAAGACGCTGGCACAAACCGAAGAACTCGTCGGCAAGAAGATCACGCTCAACGCATCTCATTATGCCAGCTGCCGCCACGACCGCTTCAATCCTTGCGGGCTGACAAGCTCAGGCGAACCCTTCCGCGCCAATTTGCCCGACAACGCCGCCAGCCCCGATCTGCCGGACGGAACCATACTGCTGCTTTACTATCGCGCGACGGGGAACGCGGCCGTCGTCAGGGTCAACAATGCAGGGCCTTATTGGGGCAACCGCCGTCTTGATGTCTCCAAGGCGACGGCCAGATCGCTCGGGTTTGCGCGCAAAGGTGTCGCCGAACTCGAAGCCACCGTGCTGCGCGCTCCCAGGGGCCGCGAAGCGCACTATCGGCGCTACCGCCGTTACCGAGCGGTGCCGGGATTTATCGGTCAGCACGCGAGCCTGGAAGACGCTTACGCATCCCTCATGCAGATGGCCTCCAAGAGCGACGGTGGCAAAGCCGGCAGGAAGAAGAGCCGGCGCGCTCTTGAGACACTGCCGATCCTGGAGCTTGAGCCGGCCCGCCGCGTCATTCCGGAAGCAGACCCCGTTGCCGCTGACACCATGACGGCCGGGCCGATATCTATGCGACCGCTGATGGTGCAATTGAAAAGCGTTCCTGAAACCCGGTCTCAAGGGCAGGCCGCCAATCCGCATGCCAAGGTCAAAAAACCTGGGCGGATCTTTGAACACCCGCCAGAACTGATGGTCGCGTTGCACGGTGCGGACGAGTTCAAGAAGTTACCGTTGCCCGCCGACATCCAAAAGCTAGAGAAGGCAGATCCAGAAGCCTTGCGCAATCGGCGGCCGCACGACGACGCCGAGCCAAGCTTTGATGGCTATGCCTCGAACTACACGCTGCGGTCGGCGAAAGACAGCGCCCCGACTCTCGTCGCGTGGAATGCTGAGCAAACGATTTTTGGAACGGTCGCCAACTGGGCCAGCGATGCGCAGGCCAAAGCGCGGCTGCGTCTCGCTTCAGCTTCGGATCATCAACTGACCCCACGGCAAAACGCGCTCAACAAGCAGTCAGAAACCGCGCTGGGCGGAACGTTCGAGAAATTTGCGAGCGTCGTTGCTGGCGTTATGAAATACGCCACCTATACGGCTCGCGCACATGTCAAACAGGCAGCCCGCCAGTTGCCGCCGCCGGCCGGGGCGATAAGCGAATTCAAAACGAGCGAGCTCTCACAAGGCATCGCCAAAAGCTATTGAAGATTGCGGACCGGCAGGCCAGAAGGCTCAGCGGCTTTGCTGCTGCGAGGACTGAAAGCCGATTTCGATCGACTCAAATGGCGGCACCTCAGGCCAGAACACGCGCGCACGATTGCTGATCTCGTCGGCATCGCCCGTCGTCAGCATCAGCAGCATCCGAGGTTCGGGATGATAGCCGCCAAGATACTGCGGCCGCCGGGCGAGGTAATCTTCAAGGCTGTCGGCGACGAGATCTGGTTGAGAGAGCAGGCGGGTCGAACTTGGCAGATGCTTGCGGAATAAATCCTCCACAAGCGGAAAATGCGTGCAGCCCAGAATGGCTCGGTCCGGAATCGTACCAAGCGTCTGTTCCAGGAGCGCATCGACCCCCTCTTTAACAAGACCGCTGAGTTCTTCGCGACCTGCCTCATCCTCAATCGCACCGGCAAGATTGGCGCAGATCTGCTGGATGACCTCAACGCGCGGACAGCGCTTGCGGATTTCTTCAGGATAGACCTCAGACGTGATCGTCCGGGTGGTGCCGAACACCGCGATCAGATCCGAGTTGAATTTCTGCGGGTATTGCGGCGTCGTCACCGCCCACGGCGTCTGTGTTGCCGCTTCGACGGTCGGTGCGACGATGCCGAGCACGTTGTGCCCCGCCCACCCCGAATAGGGCAGCCAGGATTGCTGCAGCCGCTTGGCCGCCACAGCCGTAGCTGTATTGCAGCCCAAAAGAACCAGCCTCACGCCGCGCTCGAACAGCGCCTCAACGCCAAGGCGTGTGAACTCGACGATCGTTTCCGATGGCCGGTTGCCATAAGGCACGTTGGCGTGGTCGCCCAGATAGCAGAATGACACATCAGGGAAACGATCCGCCAGCTTGCGCAAAACGGTCAGACCGCCCAGCCCTGAATCGAAGACTCCGATCATGAAGCGTTCTGTGCGCCCCCTTCTGGGCATCGTCAAGACGAACAAGTCTCAAGACGCATTTTGCTGTGACTGGAAAACGCCAAATCGCTTGGGGCCCAGCTGCATCAACCTCTGGCCCAGCAAGTGCCATAAAAAATTCGGGCCGCCGGTTCTGGCAGCCCGAAAAATAAATTGCTGTAAATCGTTCCATCAGGCAATGGGCCGACCAATGTAGCCTCAGGCGCTGCTGCCACCGCCGGCTTCGATCTTCTTCAACGCATCGAGCGTCGGCATGGCGACGTTGCCATAGCCACAATCGACAAAGTGGATTTCGCCCGTCACGCCGCTTCCCATGTCGGACAGCAGGTAAAGGCCTGCGCCACCGACTTCGTCGAGCGTCGGGGTCCGCCGCAATGGCGCGTGGTCGCGCGCATAGTTGAAGATGACCCGCGCATCCGAAACGCCTGAACCCGCCAGCGTCCGCATCGGACCGGCCGAAATCGCGTTGACGCGAATACCCTGCGGACCGAAGTCGGACGCCAAGTAACGCACCGATGCTTCAAGGGCCGCCTTGGCGACCCCCATGACGTTGTAGGATGGCACCCACTGGGTCGCGCCTGCATAAGACAACGTCAGCAGCGATCCGCCGTTCGGCATCAGCTTGGCCGCCCGGTTGGCCACTTCCGTAAACGAGAAGCACGAGATCACCATCGTATTGGTGAAGTTCTCCCGCGAGGTGTCGGCATAGCGTCCGGAAAGTTCGCGACGGTCAGAAAACGCCAGGGCATGCACGACAAAGTCGAGGCTGCCCCACTCCTTTTCGATTTCCGAAAAGACGTTGTCGACGGTGTCGATGTCGCTGACGTCGCAAGGCACGATGATCTTCGAGCCCACCGATTCCGCCAACGGAACAGCCCGGCGCCCAAAGGCTTCGCCCTGATAGGTGAAGGCCAGTTCCGCGCCCTGACCAGCCAACACCCGCGCAATTCCCCAGGCGATCGAACGGTCGTTCGCGACCCCCATCACAAGTCCGCGCTTGCCCTTCATCAGCGGGCCAGGAGTTGCAATGTCAGTCTCGGACATATTTGTTTTTCCTTACTCGGCTACGGCAGTGCTCATCAGAGCCTGATCTTGATCATCGGTTTGTTGGCCGGATGCTACAGCAACCGCAACGCGCATGGTGTCACACTGAGAACAGCTGCGGCGGCGTTAACCATCGTATCGGCGAAGAATGAGAGTCGCATTTGTTCCGCCGAATCCGAAGCTGTTCGACATGACACAGTTAAGCGACGCGTTATCGATGCGTTCGCGCACGATCGGCAGCCCTTCGAATTCGGGATCGAGTTCCTCGATATTGGCGCTGGCGCAAATGAAATCGTTGTTCATCATAAGAAGCGAAATGATCGTCTCCTGAACGCCGATGGCGCCCAGCGAATGCCCGGTCAGCGATTTAGTCGCGGAGATATGGGGCACCTCATTGCCAAAGAGTTCCCGCACAGCTTCCATTTCGCGCTGATCGCCAACCGGCGTCGCCGTGGCGTGCGGGTTGATGTAGTCGATCTTGCCGCCGATGCCGTTGCCGTCGAGGCCTTCCATGGCGACTTTCATGCAGCGCAGAGCGCCTTCGCCGGAAGGAGCAACCATGTCGAAGCCATCGGACGTCGCGCCATAGCCGACGATCTCACCCAGGATCTTCGCGCCGCGGGCTTTGGCATGCTCAAGCTCTTCGAGCACCACGACGCCGGCCCCACCCGCGATGACGAACCCGTCGCGGTTTTTGTCAAAGGCCCGGCTCGCGCGTTCCGGCGTGTCGTTATACTTGGAAGACATCGCCCCCATAGCGTCGAACAGCACCGACAGCGACCAGTCGAGTTCCTCGCAACCGCCCGCAAAGATGATGTCCTGCTTGCCCCAGCCAATGAGTTCGGCAGCGTTTCCGATGCAGTGGGCCGACGTCGAGCACGCCGACGAGATCGAATAGTTGACGCCCTTGATTTCATAGAACGTCGCAAGTGCGGCTGATGCCCCCGAGCACATCGCCTTGGGCACATCGAACGGGCCGATCTTTTTGGGACCCTTGGTGCGCGCCGTATCGGCAGCCCCGACGATCGCGTGTGTCGACGGTCCGCCCGAGCCAACGATGATGCCCGTGCGTTCGTTGACGATGTCGTCAGCTTCCAGACCCGCGTCGCGAATGGCCTGATCCATCGCGATGTAGTTCCAGGCGACGCCAGCTTCCATGAAGCGCTTCGGCTTGCGCGGGACAAGGTCGGCCCATTCGAGCTTCGGGTCGCCGTGCACATGGCAGCGGAAACCCATTTCAGCGTAGGTATCCGCAAAACTGATGCCCGACTTGCCCTCTTTGAGCGAAGTCAGGACTTCGTCCGTCGTGTTCCCGATGGAAGACACGATCCCCATGCCGGTGACGACTACGCGTCTCATCAAGCTGTCCCTTCCTATGTGGCCGCTTTGGACGTCTGCCAAAGGACCAAAAATCTTATTCGCTTCGCCGCGCTTAAGTCAGCGCAGCCAATAAGCGCATTCATCTCATGCGACCGCCGGCTTGCGCCGCCACTAAAGCGCGATTTTTACGGTCTTGGTGTGGTCCTGCAAGCGTTTTGGGCTGACGATATCAGGCGTTTTCGGCTTCGAACAATCCGACCCGCAAATCCGCTGCAGTGTAAATGACTTCGCCATCCGCGACGAGCGTTCCATCGCCGATTGCGAGCTTCAGCTTGCGCAAAATGACGCGCTTCAGATCCACAATGTATTCGACTTTCTTGACCGTGGGCACGACCATTCCGGTGAATTTGACCTCACCGACGCCCAGCGCCCGGCCGCGTCCAGGCGCGCCAAGCCAGCCCAGGTAGAAGCCGGTCATCTGCCACAAAGCGTCAAGACCAAGGCATCCCGGCATCACCGGGTCCCCCTGGAAATGGCATTTGAAGAACCATTCGACGTTCGGATTGCCCTCGACAGCCAATTCAGCCCGAATCTGACCTTTGTCATTCGCGCCGCCGGTCTCACTGATATGCGTGATCGCGTCGAACATCAGCATCGGCGGCAATGGCAACTGCGCATTTCCTGGTCCGAACAACTCTCCGCGTCCGCACGTCAGCAGATCTTCGTATGAATAGCTTGATTGCCGTTCCGCCATGGACCCTGTCTGGTTCCCCTCTGAATTCTCAATAGATTTCGCAGTCCGCGCGACAAAGCGGATCGGCGCAGGCCAAAAACCCGCTGCCGCTTCCGTTTCGCGAACGCGTGTCTTAACACACCATTTGTTGGTTCAAAAGGTAAACGCCCCGGGCGTCAAGGTCACCCATGCCAGTTGGATCGCCTTGCCGCATGGCCTCTTTTCGCAGACGCGTTGCAAGCCAACCGGTTAGCACTTATACTTAAGCGATGTGTGCGGTCTGGGCACAATCGGGAACCAGGCGCGGCCCAGCGCCCAAAACCAACATAGATCGGACCGAATGAGCGACCTAAACGTCGATTTTCTGGAAAATAAGCTGCGCGAAGCGGGCTTACGGCCCACACGTCAGCGGCTTGCGCTCGCCCATTTGCTGTTCAGCGGCGACGATCGCCACGTTACGGCCGAACAACTGCATTTCGAGGTCAGCGAGCTCGGAGAGCACGTCTCGCTGGCAACGGTATACAATACGCTCCACCAGTTCCGGAATGCCGGGCTGCTGCGCGAATTGGCAATCGAATCGAGTAAGACCTACTTCGATACGAACACGTCCAACCACAATCATTATTTCCTCGAGGCCGACGGCAAGCTCTGGGACATCCCGAGCGATTCGATCGCGATCGAAGGCCTGCCGCAACCGCCAGAAGGCATGCGCATCGCCCATGTCGACGTGATGGTGCGTCTCGTCAAAGACGATAAATCCGGCCAGTCTGACTGAGTTCCGATCGACGCAGTAGGCGTTGACCCTAGGCTTCGTGTGCCGGATTCCGGCAGCATGTCGAGGGCCTGTCCGACAGCAGGTAATCCCGCCCCTACAACTATATTCGTGATGCGCATCAGCCCAAGTTGCGGTCGGTGACCCTCCGCCAAAACAGCAATCGCCTAGACAGCCATATTCCCCACAATGCGCACGCGCGCCGTCTTCGTCTCTTGGTGCACCAGTTCGCCGCCGACGAGTTTGTCATGATCCATGCCCCGGATCGCCCCGGACTTGGCGCCTGAAATCATATTGTTGGCCACAAGGCACGCGCCGGCCGTCTGATCGGACGAAATCGTAATCCCGATCTCGGCACCGCGGACGATATTGCCGGTCGCTACCACGTCCCTCATGTAGGGCCCCCAACCGATCGCTAGACCGATGTGCTCAGCCCCCTCGATAACGTTCTCGGAGACACAAGTATCGGCCTCGACCGTGATGCCGTCGCCACGCTTATCGACCGGCTCGTGAAGCCGGCGCTTCAGGTTGCGCACCAGATTGCCTTGCACCACCGCCAGGCGCCCGCCCTCGTTGAAGTTGGTGACCGCAATGCCGGTCGCGGCCCCGTCAATGACGTTCTGCGCGATCACAGCGCCCTCGAACCCGAATTCGGCATAGATCGCGACTTCGCCAAGTCGCGTGCAGGAATTGCCAAGCACTTGGATATTGGACGCAGCATTGCCGCGCACCGCGGAATAGGCGCAGTCTTCGAGCCGGTTGCCTGAGACCAGCACATCGCCGGCGCGAAACACGTTGATCCCGTTGCCGTTCTCGCCGCTGCCGCCGCCGTCTGCGCGAATGGCAAAAATGCGGTTGCCGACCACCTGGGTCCCATCGCGCCCAGGCTCCGAGCGCCAGACCTGGATGCCGTTGTTTCCGCACGCGGAGACCTCGTTATGCGCGATGCTGAGGCCGGCAGAGTCATTGCAGTGAATGCCGGCATCGCGAACCTTTTGGATCACGCAATCGCGAACGGAGCCGCTCGAACCTTCAAGGCGTACGCCATCAGTTGCGATGTTCGCCCCGTCGATGCCAAGCCCGCAGATCAGGATATCGCTGACGTTTGATGCCTGCATAAGCGGGTCGGGGAGGAGCGCGACAAGCGTTGTGGCACCATGAGCCCCGATCAGCTTGGTGCCTTTGCGCAAGAACAGCGGTCCCGAAACGAAACGCCCCGGCGGCAGCATCACGGGAGAGCCTGTCGAAGCAGCCGCATCAATCGCCGCCTGGATCCGGGCGGTCTGTGGACGGTCGCTGTTGGGTTCCAGCTCGATAAACCCGGCCAGGCCAGCGCCCGCAGCAGGCGTGCTCCGCGGACCGGCAACAGCCTGGCTGGCCGCAATTCCGGCAAGCCCAAGGCCAGCACCGGTGGCCATCAATGCGCGCCGGTCAATCGTCATGGTTAACTCCAAGAATTGGCTATTGAGAATGGCAAGATGCAACCGCCAGACCAGTTAACCTCAATTCGCCAGGCAAGCCGAAACAATCTTGACCCCACCCGCGATGGCCTGCTCCATTGAGAGGCAGGCGCTTCCGTCGGCCAAGCCGTCCGGCACATGGATAAAGCCAATGCGCTGGTGAGCCCGCGCCTCCAAGAGCGAGTTATAAAGAACCGCGTTACAAAGATACCCGCCAGCGTCTTCCGACAGTACCGCCGGCAGTGCCAACGCGCGCAGTTCGTCTAGGATCGCATCGCACGGCAGCGAGACCGGCAGCGGCGTCGTGGCAGCCAACTCCACCAGCTCCAAAGGCGGTAGCTCGCCCATTGCATCGGGTGCACATTGGCACCGCTTGCGCGCAACCGTCTCGATGACAAGGCCTTGCGCCTGATCCGATACGCCAAAGTGCAAGATGAGATCGGGCTCATGCTCCCCAATGAGACGCGCAGCGGCGTCGCGTCCTCGCACCCATTCGACCGGCAGGACGTCATGAACGATATGACAATGCGGAAGCTCTGCTGCGGCGCGTTCGGCAATCGCTGGCACCAGCGTCGCGGTCGCGTTTTCCGGTACGCGCGGAAACGGGCCGAAGCCGGTCAGCAAAACGCGGGGCGAACCGGGTATTTCAGGTAATCGTGCTGGCAATCGAGCCGGAAATAGAGGTTGTGCCATCGGCGCTAATTCTAGGCTTGTTTGAGCCCCATCAAATCCACGATCCGTTCGACCGCCAGCGTCGGCAGGAGCTGTCCGGCGCGCACGTCGGCTTCGATCTGCGGTAGCTCGGCGGCGACCTTCGGATTGGCCTTGAGCGCGCTCATCAGACGCTCTTCCAGCATGTCGCGCATCCATTCGACGGCCTGGCGCTGACGGCGGGTCTGAAATTCGCCAGACGCCGTCATCAAGTCGCGATGCTGCAGAACCTTCGCCCAGAGGTCTTCGAGGCCCTGATTGCCGATGCCGGAAATCGTGATGACCGGCGGCGACCACGTTGCCGATTTCGGAGCCAGGATATGCAGCGCGTTGCGATATTCCGCCGCCGACGCTTTGGCCCGCACGACGTTCTCACCGTCGGCCTTGTTGATGGCGATCATGTCGGCGATCTCGATGATGCCTTTCTTGATGCCCTGCAGATCGTCGCCGCCACCCGGTAGCAAAAGCACGAGGAAGAAGTCGACCATATCGGCAACGGCCGTTTCCGACTGTCCCACACCGACGGTTTCGACAATCACGACATCGAAGCCGAATGCCTCGACAAGTGCCATCGTCTCGCGCGTCTTGCGCGTCACCCCGCCCAGCGTTCCCGATGTCGGCGATGGCCGGATGAAAGCGCTCGGATGCACAGCCAGCCGCGCCATCCGCGTCTTGTCGCCCAAAATCGAGCCGCCAGTCCGCTTAGATGTCGGATCGACCGCTAGCACGGCGACCTTGTGGCCCGCTTCTGCCAGATTAAGCCCGAGCTGATCGATCGACGTCGACTTGCCGACGCCGGGAACTCCGGTGATCCCCAGCCGGATTGACCCGCCCGTTCGCGGCATCAGCAGCTGCAGAACCTGCTGCGCCAGCTCCTGATGTTGCGGCTTCGTGCTTTCGATCAGCGTAATGGCTCTGGCAAGGAGGGCGCGATCGCCACTCGCGATGCCGTCTGCATAGTCTTGCGCCGTCAGCGGGCCGCGTCTTGCGACAGGCATCGCACTTCCGGCATTTTGTGTATTCACGTGTGTTGGCTCCGTAATTTCGTGTTCGGAACATCGCCACAAACGCCAAGACCTGCAAGACCTTCCTCGCGCCAAGACCGCCTGAGTTAGGACTTGGACCGGGAAAATCGCTCCTAAACGGGGTCAATTGCGCGTCACATTGGCCCTGTTAGAGTGCGCCACGGAGTTTTGAAAGTGTTTTGCCGCCGCGCGCGAGGCCGGAGGTATTAAAAGATGGGGCTGTTTTAGATGTCTGATTTGCCGATTTGGCTGTGGATCGCCGGTATTCTGGTTCTGGCGCTCGGAATGTACATTTTGGCTTGGCGCATTGTCGAAGGCACCCACGTCGTCGTCAGGGCGGTCACCCGTGTGCTGCTTGGCGCCGTGATTGTCGTTCCCGCGATCCTGTTCTTCGTGTTTGGGCCTGGCGGAGCGCTGAAACAGGAAGAGATGGCCGATAAGGCTGCACCATCGCAGCAGATGGAGCGCCCGGTCGTTCCGGAACAGGATGAAAAGGCCGAAGCCGCCCCGAGTGAGGACGAAGCAAAAGCAGAGCAGGAACGCCGTCGTGCCGATGCGACCAAGGAAAAACAAGCCGGCGACGGCATCGTGAAAAAGCTCGGCAGCGAGCCGGATCAGAAATCAGCCGCCTCATCCGACGACAAAGCCGCCCCCTCCGACGTCAGCGACGCCGAAGGCGAAAGCGAAACGGCCAGCGAACCAGCGATGGCCGACCGCAGTTCAGAAGAGAGCGCACCTGCACCTTTGCGCGAGGAGGAAACCGCCGCAGCACCATCAGATGCCGGCGAAGCAGACACCCCCGCTGCGGCAAATGGAGCGAGCGAGGACGGCACAACAACGCCCGTCACCCGGCCAAGCCAGCGCCCCGTGCGGCGCTACTACAAACGCAGCAACGAACGTGGATTTTCCTATCGCCAGCGTGCAGGCGCACCCAGAAGTTCCGGTGCTGGGTCGGCGTCCCGCGGACCGGCTTCGGTTCCCTCCGGCCCGTCCGCTGCCGGTTCTGGCTCATCAGCGCCCGACAGTTCCGCTGAAGTTGGCGCGGCGCGTGAGATGGCAGCCCCCGAGGCAGCCGAATCCGAAGAAGCGATAGAACCCGCCCCGCCAACTTCCATGCCCGACGTCGCGCTCATCGAGCCACCAAGGGATGGTCTGGGAAATCTCGAAAGCCTACCCATTCCAGGTGCCCCACCGGCGTCTGACAGCCCTGCTGCCCCGGGATCGCCGTCAGCGACGGCTGCTCCCGAAGCGCCGGCAGCTTCCACTGAGGCCGCCGACAAAGAAGAAGAAAAGGATTGGTCGGTGGTCCCGGTCTTTTACGGAACCGACCGCCAGCGCACAGATACGACCGAACGGGTGACCTACGACTGGCAGCGCGGCCGCAAACTCGAACTGGGCCGCGCGCTCGTCACGATCCCCAAGCAGCATCAGGTGCCGATGGTCGAACGGCCATGGGCGATCGTCATCCCATACCTCGACATCAAGCTTTACGAGGCCGAAGAAGATCCCAAGAAGCACTTCACGCTGGAAGATATTAAAGCGCTGACCAAAGAGGAATTCCTCGCCCTGGTCCGCGAGCGCCTCGGTGCATCGGAACGCTTCAACGACCATGCGCTCGTCTTCGTGCACGGCTACAAGACCAAGTTCGACAACGCGCTCTTCCGCACCGCACAGATTGCCTACGACCTGAAATTCGACGGCGCGGCCTTCCTTTATAGCTGGCCGTCGGGTGGAACGCTGCAAGGCTATACCTACGACCGCGAGAGCGCGGCGCAATCCGAGCCATATCTGCGCAAGTTCCTGCAGATGGTGCGCGATGAAACCGGCGCCAAGAAGCTTAGCATCATCGCCCACTCGATGGGTAACCAACCACTGTTGCGCGTGCTGCAGGATCTCAAACACACTCTGCCGGAAGGCGTCTTGATTTCGCAGTTGATTCTGGCCGCACCCGACGTCGACCGAGACAACTTCGAGAATATCGTTTCGTCGATCACCGGCATCGCCGACGGCATCACCCTTTATGCAGCCGCCAACGATACCGCGTTGCAGGTTTCAAGGCGCGTCAACGGCGGCATCCCGCGCGCTGGCGATGTGCCCGCAAGCGGACCGGTTGTCATCAAGGGCATTGATACCATCGATGCGACGGCGACCAGCATGGATTCGGTTGGCATCAACCACTCAGGATACGCAGAAAACAATGCGCTTCTGGAAGATATCGGCAAGCTGATCAGTACCGGAATTCGACCACCGGAAGTGCGGCTGCCGGAACTCGAGCGCGTCGAAACCGAAAAGGGCAACTATTGGCGCTACCCCGCCAAGGTCAGGCCTTGAGCCGATCGCCCAAAAGAGCATAGGCGCGGTAAACTTTCCCACCAGCGGTGGATTTTTCGACCGCTGCTTCTATGCTCATCAAGGCGCCTTGATTGAGTCGCAGTTTCCAGCCGAAATCTGTGACGGACGCTCCAACGGGCAGGAAGGAAGCGATGTTCCGCAACCTGACAAAACTCCTCTGCATGGTCTCTGTATGCGCGATTGGCGCCGGCTTAGCTGCCGCCCCCGCGACAGCCGAAGAGACGTTCATCTGTGATGACGGACGCGTTCTGACACTGCGCCCCGACCAGATCGAAGCGCTGATTCAGACCGATCCCTGCATTGCCAAGTACTACGGTAGGCCAATTCCGGCCGCGCCAGCTCCACAACCTGCAACGCAACCCGCGCCTTATCAGCCGCAGCCGTTAGAGCAGCCGGGCGCTCCGCAGGCTCAGCCGGCATTCGATACGTCCCCGCCAGCCGAAGAACCACCACCGGCCGTGCCCGTCGATGTCCCGATCCCTCAGCGTAAACCCGCTGAGATCGCCAAGAAGCTGCGGTCCTTGCAGGTCGATCCAACAGCCCCGGCCGCCGAACGTCAGCCGGTCGCCGTCGCCGATGTGCCTTCGGACTTCCGCAACGTCCTCATTATCAACGCGGGCAAGGCCGGTTCGCCGGAATTTTATAAGCACACCCGCTGACGCGTTCCCGCAGCTATAACCTCGCTCGCATCAGTGGCGACCACCGTCACCTCGCCACCGGACACGTAAACGTTCGTTAACCGCTTTATGGGACAGTCGGTTACCGTTTACCCAGGTTTTCGTTCCAGTGTTGCAGGGTGCTATGTTCCACGCGTTGAAGTTCCGGCCGGCCTCGCAGGGCCGCAGCCATCAGGCCGCAATATGCGCCGCAAGCCTCACCTCATTCCTGTTGATCTGCGCTGTTGCTGTTTCACTTCCGGCAGCCGCCCAAGACGTCACGATCGAGCCGATTGCAAAATCGCAAGGCGCACCCGAGGCACAAGGTGCTGCTGACCATCTTGACGGACCAGAAACCGGACCCGAGATGGGCCCTGAAATCGCCGAACAGCCGGTCACGATCGTCAACGAAAAGCCTCAAGAGCCGGTCGCCCACGAAGCGACTATGGCCAAGGAGGCCGAGCCGATCTCCGTCGAAGCCGATCCCCTGATGCAGGCCGCATCCCAAGCTTATGAGGATGAGAAGGCCGAAGGCAAAGAGGCCGCAAAACCCCTCGAAAACGCGACGCCTTCGAGTGACACCTCTCCGGAACATGGCAGCGATATCCAACACGTCTCCGAGCCCGGCCCGGTCGAAATCGAGCCTGCAGACGAATTGACCGCAGAAGCAAAGCCGGAAAAAGCAGCCAAAGAAGTCCAGGTCGCCGCCGTCGAACCGGCCCACAAGACCGACATATTCGATCAGTGGGCGCTTCAGAAATTCAAGAAGCACAAGGAAAAGCCGCCGCATCCGCTGGCCGCTGCCCACCCCGACGACTTTGTCGTTGTCTGCGAAGCCGGCTGTGCCGAACGCAGCCCGGAGATCGTTTATCTGGAACGCCGCAACGCGCGCGGGCCGGTAAACGAGAAGCCGATCAAGGCCGGCGTCGTCGCAACTTCAGCCAGCTCGATTGATTGCGTCGGCGGTTGTTATGATGGCGGCTCAAGCTATCAGGCGGTCGCGGCACTAAAGAGCCAATCCTCGGTTGCTGCCGTCGATGAAGGCGAAGGCTGGATGACGACGGTCAAGAAAGCAAAGCCTGAAAAGCGCGAGACGGAAGTCAAAAAGCATTGGTACGACCGCCTCAATTGAATGTGATCGGCCCGTGAGCCGTTCGTAAAATAATCCAGGAAATCAAGCCCTTGGCCTCCGGTCAGGGGCTTTTCTTTTACCATCAGCTCAATCCATTCCCGCAAAGACTTCTCGATGTCTCCTGCGGCACAGCCGTCCGCGCTCAGAACGATCATTTTCTCCTCAAGCGAATGGCAATCGCCAAACGCGATGTCACGCCGACAAAAATCAAACCTATCCAAGGAGAATATTCGACATGAGCAAGTTCAAGAAATTCGCCGCTGCACTGGTTCTGGGTGCAGGTATCGCAGTCGCCGGTCTTTCTGGCGGTGCCGGACAGGCTGAAGCAGCAGGTCTCCAGAGCATGAAGAACCTGAACGTCGCAACGACGACGGCTGCAGACGTCCACCAAGTTGGTGGCCGCCGCTTCCGCAAATTCCGCCGCTTCCATCGCTTCCACCGCTTCAACAATTTCCATGGCGGTTTCGGTGGCTGCCACTTCTACAAGAAGAAGTGGAAGTGGACGGGTTCGTTCTTCTGGAAGAAGAAGTACTTCATCTGCCGCGGCTGGTGGTAAGACCAGCAGGCGCTTAGCCTAAAAACAGCCCCCGGAGCGATGAACTCCGGGGGCATTTTTTGTTGGCGCCTTCGGTTGCCCACGCTTCGGCTTCGCCTCGCGCAACCGGCGCCGTACAATTCTCTGCAAAGTCGTTGCCGTTCCGAGACGACAGTCTTGGCTGGTTGTCACGGCCCGGGTGCTGGTCGGCACCCGAAGGGCCCAAAAAATGTCATGGCCCGGTTGGCACTGGGCATCCGAAGGGTCAACTAAGAAGTCATGCGCCGGTTGCGCGAACAGCCTCACACGACTTTAGGAAGTGTGAGCCAAACCAACTGAGCTGTGGGCATCTGGCGCGCCAAAGAAGAATGCCATGGCGCGGTTGGCACTAGGCAACCGAAGCGCCAAAGAAGAATGTCATGGCCCGGATGCTATGTGGGCATCCGAAGGGCCAAGCAAAAAACTAGGGCATCCAAGCTCAACACAAGCTTGCGCCGTGTTGACGAAAGAAGGCGCCTAGAACATTTCTTCCGCCAGGATCGGGCAGCGCGAATAGCCAAGCCCGCCGCCGGGCGTATAGAGAAACCCGCGTTCGAAAATACGCGTCCCATCGAAATAGGTGCAGCGGATCGCCGGACGGCTATGACCCTGGGCGACGTAAGGCTTCGATTGCCAGACAACGATGCCTTTGCCGGAACCCGTTAGCGCCAACCAAGCCAGCATCAACAGGCAGCCAGCCGTGATCAAAACACGCTGCATGAAGCCCTGCCCAAACTCATCTCCCAAACCCTTGGGCATCGTCCCGAGCAGTTACTCCGCTGCTTCTTTCGAATAGCCCAGCATGCTGTTGAGCTTGGCGATCAGGTCGGCGGCGGCTTCCGGAATGTTGGTGCCCGGACCGAACACAGCCTTGGCGCCGGCCTTGAAGAGCGCGTCGTAATCGGCCGGTGGGATAACACCGCCGACGACGATCATGATGTCGCCGCGACCCTGCGCTTCAAGCGCTTCGCGAAGTTCCGGCACCAGCGTCAGGTGGCCGGCCGCCAGCGACGACACGCCGACGATATGCACGTCGTTCTCGACCGCCTGGCGCGCAGCCTCTTCCGGCGTTGCAAACAATGCCCCGATATCAACGTCGAAGCCCAGATCGGCAAACGCCGATGCGATCACCTTCTGCCCGCGGTCGTGTCCGTCCTGACCCATCTTGGCGATCAGGATACGCGGACGCCGCCCGTCGTTGGCCTCGAACGTATCCACCATCTGCAACACACGGTCGATATCCTTGTTCACAGACTGCGCCTCCGCTTTGTAGACACCGGAGATCGCGCGGATTTCCGCACGGTGCCGGGTGAAAACCTTTTCCATGGCATCCGAGATCTCGCCGACGGTCGCCATTTTGCGTGCCGCCTCCACGGCAAGCTCCAAGAGGTTGGCTTTGCCTTCCGCGCCCTTGGTCAGGGCTTCAAGGGCGGCCTGCGTCTCGGCCTCGTTGCGCTCGGCGCGGAGCCGTTTCAGCTTCTCGATCTGCTGCGAGCGAACCGAATTATTGTCGACCTTCAAAAGCTCGATGATGGCGTCGTTTTCGACCTTGTACTTGTTGACGCCGACGATGGTCTGCTGACCGGAATCGATGCGCGCCTGCGTCCGTGCCGCGGCTTCTTCGATACGCATTTTGGGAACGCCGGCGGCAATCGCCTTGGCCATGCCGCCAAGGTTCTCGGCTTCCTCGATGTGGCCCATGGCGCGCGCGGCCAGATCGTGCGTCAGCCGCTCGACATAAGCCGAACCGCCCCACGGATCGGCAATCCGGCAGATGCCCGATTCCTGCTGCAGGAAGAGCTGCGTGTTGCGCGCGATACGCGCCGAGAAGTCGGTCGGTAGTGCGATCGCTTCGTCGAGCCCGTTGGTGTGCAGCGATTGCGTATGGCCTTGCGTTGCCGCCATCGCCTCGATCGCCGTGCGGATCACGTTGTTGAAGACGTCCTGCGCGGTGAGCGACCAGCCCGACGTTTGCGAGTGGGTACGAAGCGACAGCGAACGCTCATTTTCAGGCGCGAACTCTTCCTTGACCATCTTTGCCCAGAGAATGCGCGCTGCCCGCATCTTCGCGACTTCCATGAAGAAGTTCATGCCGATCGCCCAGAAGAACGACAGGCGCGGCGCGAAGCGGTCGATCGGTAGCCCGGCGGCGACCCCTGCGCGCGCATACTGGATGCCGTCAGCCAGCGTATAGGCGAGCTCAAGGTCCGCCGTCGCGCCCGCTTCCTGCATGTGGTAGCCGGAAATCGAGATCGAGTTGAACTTCGGCATGTTCTGGCTGGTATAGCTGAAGATGTCCGAAATGATCCGCATCGAAGGCTCGGGCGGGTAGATGTACGTGTTGCGGACCATGAACTCTTTGAGGATGTCGTTCTGAATAGTCCCCGACAGCTTGTCGGCCGAAACGCCCTGCTCCTCACCAGCCACGATGAAAAGCGCCAGCACCGGCAGCACGGCGCCGTTCATGGTCATCGACACCGACATCTGTGACAGGTCGATGCCCGAAAACAGCGTGCGCATGTCGTAGATGGAATCGATCGCGACGCCCGCCATCCCGACATCGCCTTTGACGCGCGGATGGTCGGAATCGTAGCCGCGGTGGGTCGCCAGATCGAAGGCCACCGACAGGCCCTTTTGCCCGGCCGCGATATTGCGGCGGTAGAAGGCGTTGGATTCTTCAGCCGTCGAGAAGCCCGCATACTGGCGGATCGTCCACGGCTGGGCCGCATACATCGCGGGATAAGGCCCCCTCAGGAATGGCGGGATACCCGGATAAGTATCAAGGAAATCAAGGCCTTTGAGGTCCGCTTCGCCGTAGGCGGGCTTGACGTCGATCCCCTCTGGCGTTGTCCAAACGTCGGCGGCCGGGCTGACGGCTGGAGCGCTTGCCGAGCCAAGCTCGATTTTCGTGAAATCAGGGATTTGGGTCATGGGGCGATGTGGCCTCGCGGCGATAGAATGTTTGTGTGCTGCAACAAACTTAACCGGCAACCAAAGATCTGCAAATAGTCAAACAGTTGTGACGCAGCCAGACGGCGAAATGCGTGCCAAAGGCTGGCCGCTTTAGTATACGCAAATGTACGAGGAAGCCCAAAAAGAAGATAGTAAATGCAACTCAAGTCGATACTGGCAGCACTGGTAGCCGCCGTTTTGCTCGCATTGCCGGCAATCTCAGCGGAGGTCGAACACGCCCCCGAACCCGAGGGCTATCGCAACGATCATTACCGCGGGCCGGTGCCGAAGACGCTGCAGGGCGCCCGGGTCATCGATACGGACGTCGCTGAGGCGCTGTCGAAAAAGGGAGAAGCGATCTTCTTCGACGTCTACCCGCAGGCCCCGAAACCGCCCAACCTGCCCAAATCAACCGTCTGGCGCACACCCCGCCACGACACCATCAAAGGCGCGATCTGGCTGCCGAACGTCGGCTACGGCGTCTTGAACCCCGAGTTCGAGAAGTACTTCCGCGCCGGGCTTGAGAAGTACACCGGCGGGGATAAGTCGAAAACGCTGGTCTTCTTCTGCCTGCGCCAATGCTGGATGAGCTGGAACGCCGCCAAGCGCGCGCTGTCGTGGGGCTACACCAACGTCATCTGGTACCCCGACGGAACCGACGGCTGGAAAGAATGGAACCTGCCAACGGAGATGAAAACCCCGGAGGAGTGAGGGGGGGGACTCATCTGCCATGACCGAAGTCGAAAAGGCAGTTGTTGAGGTGGTCAAACAGAATCTGCCACGCTCGATTGCGAAGAAGTTCCCAACTGACGAAAAGCTCAAGGCCGCCCGTATCTACCACGACCTGAAGCTCTGGGGAGATGATATTGACGCTCTGGTCTGGGATATCGAAGACCGGTTAGGAATAGAAATCGTTTCAAAACTCAATACTTCTTCGGACGACCGACCAATATCTCCGCCGGAATTCTGGGGCGGAGTTTGGGCACCGCTGCTGGGACTATTCCCATTTTATGCACTCTACAAGAATGCGACTTGTAAGCCAGAAGACTACAGACCAATTACCGTCCGGCAACTCATCGAGGTCTGCAAATCGTCAGCTCACCGCTAACAATTGAATCCATCTTGCTCGCCCCACACTCTACCCGTCATCCCCCGCGCAGGCGGGGATCTATCCAAGCCCTTGTTTCTCACCTACGCTTCCTCTCGATGAAAGTCCCATGCGTCTACATCCTGGCCTCGAAGCCTTACGGCACGCTCTATGTCGGAGTGACGAGCGACCTGCACGCGCGCATGGCGCAGCATGATCAAGGTCTGATCGAAGGCTTCACCAAGCAGCACGGCATCAAGATGCTGGTCTATTACGAGACGCATCTGGATATGCCCACAGCCATCCTGCGCGAGAAGCGTTTGAAGCGGTGGAATCGCGCATGGAAGTACCGCCTCATCGAACAGATGAATCCCGAGTGGAAGAACCTGTTCGATCCGGAAACCGGCGAGATCGAGTTCGGCCCGTTTGAGGCGGAAAGCCTAGAAGGTGAGCCTGAGCGTCCCGGAAACCATCCCGGATCCCCGCCTTCGCGGGGATGACGTCAGAGGGGAAACTCGGTGTTGAGCCAACGGGTTCAAATGTGTATGCGTCCCGCTGACGTTCGATTCATGGGCCGACCCGACCTGACCACTGGCCCCACACGCCACCCGTCATCCCCGCGCCGATGCGAGGTACGGCAACGCGATGCCAGTCGGGCAACCTATCTATCTTCGACGTCAGACCCAGCCACCAACACTTCGTCATCCCGGCGAAGGACGGGATCTGTCCACGTATATGGGGTTCTCAAAGCGTGGCTATCCTCCAGCAATCCGGTCCTCGCGCGAAAAGCGGATTTGAAATGTCGCGGACCTAGGGCAACGGACACCTCACCCTACCCCTGCTCCCCCCGCCAAGCCTGGACCTTTTCCATCAGCCAGCCCCAGGCTTCCAGTTCGCGGTCGCCGGCCGTTTTGGAAATCGCGATCTGCAGATATTCCAGCTCGCTTTCGACCTTCTCTTTCGGCAGCATCTTGAGCCGCGTGACGAGCACGGCCGCCTCTAGAACAGCCGCCTGCGCGCGGTTGAACCCGCCCCACGGCTTGTGCCCGCGGGTGAAGACCGAGCGGCAGATGAAGCGCGGGCGCACGTCATCGTCTTCCATACTCTCGACCTTCAATTCCCAATGCGACATCGCCGCTTTCAATACCGCCCCGTCGACCTTCTCGGCGCGATTGAACGGCCACTTCTTGCGGCCTGTGACGCAACCCGCGAAGATGCGTACGTCGTCGACATGGTTGGCGACGGCGCACGGGTTTTCCTGGAGGTTGTCGAGCGTTTTCGACGGCGTGAACGGCGCGATGATCCACTTGTCGCCACGCTGGATAAGCCCCAGCGGCGCGATGTGAATTTCACCGCTTCGCGAACGCGTCGTGACGATCGTTTCAATGATGAGCGGCATGGGCGTCTCCCAAAATTTTGTTCTTGTTGTTTCTTCCGTTGCCAAAAACAGATTGCGCATTCGGCTTTGCCAGCAAAGCCGGGGAGCAAGGCGACCCGCCGCCCAACACCGGCTTGCCGAGTGTTGGGAAATATGCGGCGCCCCCGCGGAGGCCCGACCCCGGATTGATCCGGGGGAGGATCAGCCGTGAGCGCAATAAATCGCGCCACCAGCGTCGCGCTCACTCGTCTTTCTTGGGCGCCTCGCGCTGGGCCTTCTCCCGTGCGGCGCGCAATGTCACGCCTTCGGGAGCATGGTGCGTCATGGCTTCATCAGGGGCATCCGCAGCGACGCCCCAACGAAGCGGCCGGTCCTGCGTGTAACGCTTGCCAAGCTTATGCGCGATTTGCGCCTTGGCAAGCTCAAACCCGAGATAGAACGCGTGCGCCGCATCATCGTCGACGCCGAGCTTGGGATAGAGATCGAACGGATCGAGGGCCGTGTGATAGCCGAAGCGGTTATAGATGTGCACGCCATCGACGCTCGACTGGATGCGGAAGTTGGCATCGCGGATTTCTCCAGCGGCGTCTTTGATTTCGTCCGGCGCTAACGGGAAGGGGCGCAACTCGTGCAATGACAACAGCCCGCCGCCATAACCCTTCGGCAAGGCGTTGTCTTCGCGTGCGCGAAACATCACTCGCCGCGCCGCGTCATGCTCCTCGACCGTCCGGCGCGTGTGCGGCGAAACCTGCACGATGAGCACGTTGCGAATGCGAAGCTCCGAACAGATGCCAAGCAGCATCGCCGTCAGACCCTGGCTGTCGGCTTCGGTGAGTTCGGTGAGGTTGCCAGTTCCCATCAGGATTTCGACATCCGGGCAACGCCGACGCAGCTCCGCATAACGTTCCAGCGACGCCATAAAGCCGAAATGGATCGGATCGAGAATGGGGTCGGCCATGTGCGCGAGACCGGCAGCTTTCGCTTTCTCGATCGCGCGGACCAGTGAGTCCAAATCGCCATGCTCTTTTGGGACGAGGACCGGCACGCAATCCGTACCAGCGACGACATCGAGATGGTCTTCATCAAGGCTCAGGACAAAGTCTGCACCCGCTTGCGCGCCGCGCCGCAACTCATCCATGTCGCCGGAATCGACGCTGACCTTCAGCCCCTGCGCCTTGATCGCCCGCACCGCGTCTTCCAGATGAGGAAACGGAACGTCGGGCCGGCAGCCGATGTCGATGACGTCTGCCCCCGCCTCGCGATGCTGTAGCGCTCGCGCGACGAGTGCATCAAGCGGCACCTCGGGGGCTTCGACGATTTCGGCAAAGATGTTGATGTCGTATTGGCTCAAGTCGGGCGGCCGTCCGCCGTGACCGAGAAACTGCGGAAGGTCGATGATCTCTTCCGGCCCCAGCTGAAATGGCACCTCGAAATGTTTGCCAAGCGCATCGAGATCCATCCGCACGCGCCCCGGCAGGATCACACGGTCCGCTTCAATCGGTGCATCGAGACGGTTCTTCAGGATCTTCTCGGTCATCAAGGCGGCGACCTTGATGCCGATGTTGCGCACCTCGAAACTGCCCTCCGGCAGGCTCAGTCCCGCGAGCAATCCGCGCAATCGATCTTCGGCGAGATGGCCGGTCAGGAAGAGGAGCTTTTCAGACATTCGCGCCGCGCCATGAGCGCCTGTTTGAGTTCTTCGATGCTTTCGACGACGGTCGTATATTCGAACTCGCCAAGCTTGCGCGTATTTTCCAGGTCGATTTTCCGCGGGTAAACCTTGACCATGTTTTCCCGCGGAGCCTCCGTCAAATCCTCAGGCTTGTTGTCGCAAGCAAACACGATCGACGGCACGCGCGTCTTGCCGGCTTGCGCATAGACGTTGGTCGCCAGATTGTCGGAGATGCCCGCCACGCATTTGGCAATCGTGTTGGAACTGGTCGGCGACATGATGAGCGTATGATAGACGCCCTGGTAGAAGCCGCCGACCGGCACAGCGCTCGCCGTCCGGTCCTTGAAAATGCGCGTGCCCGGTGGAAGCTGATCGAGCTTCTGCTTGTACATATTGAGCACTTCCTCAGCCGCCGCCGAGACGAAGATGTCGAGCGGTTCGAGTTCGCGCATCAACTCGAGGCTTTCCTTGAAGAAATGCCCGGAGCCCGTCAGCGCCCAGCCATAACGCGGGGTCTTTACGTCGGAATTTGTCATGGGGCCCGACTTATCACGTGGCGTCGGCCGCGTCGACGATTTCGCCGAGCCCTAGAAATCTAGCCAGACCCACAGTGTCGGAATTTGCGATGATTTCGAACGGCAAACTGCTGCGCTGTAGGAGACGCGCGGCGACCGGATCGATCAACCCTTCGCTTGCGAGGCTCTGCGGATCGGGAGCGCCCGCTGCGATGCGTGACTTGAGAATTCCGAGCTTGAGCCCGTCAAGACGTTCCGCCAGCCGAACCGCGATGGCATCCGACGTCACATCCCAGCTTGCCGGCAGATCGGGATCGTCTTTGCATTCGGCAAGCGGTAACCAGAGAACTTGGCGGCCTTGTTCGAGCGTCGCCGCCACATCGCTGAGCGCCGCCAGCGGGGTGAAAGACGGGAGCATCGACGACAGTAGGATCACGTTTTGATGCATCGCCACGATCGCCATCTTATGCGCGCTCGAATCGTCAAAGCCGATTTGCTTTTGCGCGTCGCGGACAGCATCGGCGAAAATCCCGCCGCCGGTGACGATCGCCACTGGGCGTGCCGCTTCCGATAAGATGTCAACGATTGGCTGCAGCGAACCGGCCTGATGCAGAATACTGCCGCCGATTTTCAAAACGACGGGGGGCAGGTTAGCTACAGAACGACGACCGCTCTTAAAGGTCACGCGACCTTCCGATGCCCCGCGGCCGGACGATCTCAACGCCGACAGCCGCCGGACCCCGCTCCAGTTTGTCGATGCGGATTTTCACCCAGACAATGCGCTTGTCTTCAAGAATGTGCTGGGCGATGTGCTCAGCCATCGTCTCGACGAGGTTGATATGCCCTTCCGCCAGCGTCGCGTGGATTGCTTCGACGAGATTATCATAGGACGGCACTTCCGCGATCTCGTCATGCCGACTGGCGATGTCAGGTGCAACGGCGGCCTCGATCGAGAACCCGACCTTCTGCGTCACGCCCTTTTCTTCTTCGTAGACGCCGATATGGCAGTCGAGCACGAGGTCGCGAATGAAGATCTTGTCGAAGGCTTCCTCGGCTGCGCGCTGTTGCAGGCGTCCCGCCAGGATGGAGACTTCTGTCATGGACGCGTTTCCTTCTGTTTCGTCTTCGTTAGATCTTGTCAGTATCGGTTCAATCGGCCGCCAGTTCGATCAACCGGCTTGAGGCACGGCCAGATCGCTCAGGGCATCGAGCGCCGCACGAACGCAGGCGACCCGACCCTCGTCTATAGCGAATGTACGATCGCTGTCGAGACAGAGTGCACCGCGAAATCCAAGAATATCAGCGCCAAACCGTCCAAGCAGCCCGATATCGTCGCGTTTGAGGCTGCCGGCCAACCCGCAAAAAAGTCCCGATTGACCGGCCAAACGGACAAATTCGCTCAAGTTTTCCGGGCTCTGAACATCGACAAGCCGCCCCGATCGCTTTGCCGCGGTATCGAGCATCACCCCTGCAAAGCCCGCCTTCGCCATCGCTTCCACGAGCGAAAAATCCGGATTTTGGTCGGCAAACAGCACGCCGACCAGCCGAGCGGTGCCAACGTCAAAGGCTGAAAGCGCATCGACGACATCGAATGCCGCCTTGCCGCCGCCAAGCCCGATTTTGACGAAATCCACGCCCGTATCGGCCATGGTCTCGACGGCTTCGCGGACGATTGTAGGCTCCATTGGGAGATCGCCAACCGTCGCGCTGACCAGCCGCGTCTGACCCGGCGCCTCGCGCACAGCCTCGACAATCTCGGATACCGTCGTGAGCGGCAAAGCGCCGAGCGCGCCCGTCAGCGGGTTTTTCGCATCAATCAGGTCTGCGCCAGCGCCAACGCAGACGCGGGCTTCGTCAGGCGACGTGACGCTAGCCAAAAACATGGGGCGATGAATCGGAAAGCCGGAACGGCCAGGGCAGATGTTCATTCAAGCATTCTCGAACAGCTGCAGCCGCATGGCCAGCACCTTTTCGCGGTCGAGCCGTTCTTCCGGTGTCATCTCAACCGAGCTGTCCTGAACGATGGCGGCCGGTTTGCCGCCAAGCCTGACCAGCCGCGTTGCCAGCATCACGGCTTCGATCCGATCGTGGGTGACGAACACGACCGTCGTAGGCCTGCGGTTCCACATCTCGATCAGGAGCGCGCGAAGACTATCGGCACTCGGATCATCGAGCGACACGAACGGCTCGTCCATCAAGAGAATGTCCGGCTCGACGACGAAGGCCCGCGCCAAAGCGGCCCGCCGCTGCATCCCTAACGACAAGCGTTCCGGGTAGGCTTTGGCCGCATCGCTCAAGCCCACGCGTTCGAGAATTGCCGCAACGCGCCGGTCGGCATCGTCGCCACCCGCGTCACCATCATCAAGAACAAGCCGGATGTTTTCTTCCACCGTCCGCCACGGCAACAGGCGCGGCGTCTGGAACATGAAAGAAAGTTTGTCGGTGTCGGGTCCGAAATCAACGCGGCCCTGGTAGCTCTTATCAAGCCCGGCAATGATGTTGAGAAGCGTCGACTTCCCACAACCCGAAGGACCCGTCAGAACGACGAACGATCCGCGTTCGACGCCAAGTTCCACATCGCGCAGAACGATCTGCTCGCTTCTGTCGCCAAGGGCCGGGAAACGCTTTTCATCGACCTTGACCTTGATCGCAAGATCGCTCGCAGCGGCCGGAGTTTTGACAATCGCTTCGTTCATCGCCGCCACCTGTTTACACGCGCTTCGATCGGTTGCAGGACGGCGATCTCAATAATCTGGACGACGAGTATGAACGCGATCGCATAGGCCAGGATCATCGACACATCGAAAAGCTGGAACGCGAGATGCAACTGGTGTCCGACGCCATTCGAGCGCCCCAGCAATTCGACCACCAGAACGATCTTCCAGACGAGAGCCAGACCGCCGCGCGCAGCCGCCGCTAGGAACGGGGCAAGCTGAGGCAGCGTCACATGCCGCAAGGTTTTCCACGTACCGAAGCGATAAATACTCGCCATCTCGTCAAGATCGCGCGACAGGCTGCGCGTACCCTCGCGAACCGTCACGGCAACGTTCGGGATCTTGTTGATGGTAACGGCGAGGATGGCGGCGGCTTCCGTCAGGCCGAACCAAACGTAGCAAAGAATGATGGTGACGAGAGCTGGCAGGTTGAGGAAGAAAATGAGCCAGGTATCGAAGAACTGATTGGTCGCCCCTCTGGCCCGCCCTAACAGAATGCCGATGGCGCTGCCAACAAACATGGCCAGGAAGAACGCGACAGCCACGCGCGCAAGCGTGACCCCGACATGATAAAAGAGCTCGCCGCTTGCCGCTTCAGAGATGAGCTTGTCGCCCACTGCAAGCGGTCCAGGAAACAAGCGGCTTTGCAAAAGTGCAGCGACGATCATCCACAACGCCAGCAGCGCGAAAAATGAGATCAGCGTCCAACCGAGCCGGCCCGAGAGCACGCTGCCGATCACGCCACGCCCCACACGTCCGGTCGATACAGGCCTTATGGTATCGTGATCAAGCGTCATGGAACAATGCCGGGTCGAATTTCACCTTGCCGCCGCCAAGCGTCGTTTCGCCAAGTTCGACGAGCAGGTTGAACAGCTTCTCGGCGGACTGGGTTTGCGCCGACGACCAGCCGGTCGGAATGCCGGACCGGTAGTACGCCTTGAGCGCTTCGAATTCCGCATCGGTCTTCGCCCGCATTGCCGGGCGGATTTTCTTCCAGGCATCATCGGATTTCGCCAACAGGTCATTGCCGGCGCGAATTGAGCGCAGGAAGGCAGCGATTTCCTTCTCTTTGCCTGCGGTCTTTTTCTCGTCCCAGATGAACCCGACAAGCGACGGTGTCGGCTCGATGCCCAACCCGCTCAAGATCGCGTCCATCGAGATCAACTCGCGGTATCCCTCGCCTTTAAGACGCGCCGAGAACGTCCAGAAATTCAAAGCTGCATCGACACGCTCCTGGCGCATCTGTTCGGTGATGAGAGGCGCCGCGCCAAACACCGGATCAACGATTTCGGACAGGTCCTTGCCGGTTTCCTTTTGCACATAAGCGCGCAACAACAACCAGCTCTTATCAAGCGCCGTACCAGCGACGCCGAGGCGTTTGCCCTCAAGGTCGGCAATCGTTTTGATCGGACTGTCGTTTGGTACCATCACAGCACCGAGTGCCGATGAGTAAGGTGCAAACCGCACCGTGTCGCCTTCGGAGCGTTGCCGCATCGCCCAGGGCCAGTCGCTGACGATGACGTCGGCATCGCCCGACAGCAGTCCGATTTTCGACGCGCCTGTGTTGGCCATCTCGACGAGATCGATTTTCAAACCTTCGCGCTTGTCGAGGCCTTCGGAGATCACGGTTTTCAACAGCCAGCCCAGCGATCCAAACTTGAGTGAGCCAACCCGTAAAGTGCCGACATCGGCAGCATGCGCCAAAGAGCCGAACGGCAAAGACGCAGCAGCACCGGCCCCGAGCAGGAGGATCTGCCGACGATCAAACTTCAAAAACTTGGAGGTCACTTGTTCTCACTCTTTTCCGGGGCCAGACGGTTGTTCACGAGATTGCGAATAGCTCTGAACCATCCTGCATCGTCGTTTTGAAGAATGCTGACCAGCATCGATTGCTTGAGTTCGCCGCTCGCCACGTCTCTAACGTAGAGTGCAATATTAATCATCATCTCAGATGATTTATTGACGACGCCAAGAATTGTCACGTCCGCGCCAGCTTTTTTTCCAAAGTCGACTTCGCATCCATCACATCTGTCGAAGGGTGCAGCCGTCCGGATCTCTTTCTTCCAAGGTGCAAGATCAACCGATTGATAGGCGTCACGCTCTTCGATCATCGAGATGACCTTCTCGCGCGCCATTTCAAGTCTTTTTTGTTCAGCCGGTTTCGGCTCGGGCGGCAGGCCGTAAAGGCTCATGCCGTCCATCTGCAAATCGATATGCATCTCGAACGGCAGGACCGCTGCTTTAGGCGCAGCAGCAACTTGAAGTGTAAGGCCGAACACCAGGAACAGGCCACCAAGCAGTAACCGCTTCGTTAATTCTGCCAGGCCCTCCCTAGGATCTTTTTCCTGAAACATATTTCCTCTTTTTCCCGAATTGGGAGCGGGTAAATTCGCCTTCTGTTCCAATACGTCAAGATGAGTGTTCCCGTCACCGTTGCAAAGAAGGAATTCGCATTTTAAGCCATCATTTGTGCCTTGATGCCCCATAAGAAATTATACCTGGAGCGTGGTGGCCGCGTCCGTTATCGCCAACATGTCAATTCCTTCACGGAGGGTTGTCGTCTGGCGAAATACAACTACGTTTCGTTACAAAAACGCGAAAAGCGATCATCCGGAGGAGAAACGTCAGACCCATGCCCGAGACAAAGAAACCATCGCTCAGTTCACTCCGGCTGGCCACCAGACAGAGTTTGGTATGGCTGGGTTTGATCACCGCGATGATCTTCGGCCTGGTTGTGGGCAGTGCACCATCTTTGGCGGTTGAGCCAACTGTCGCACCGCAATCGGGCGGCACAACGGTCTCGATGATATTCGTCCGCGAAGATCGAGATCGTCTTCCTCCGTTGTCGCTTCTTGATTTCCGACCGCCCAACGACGGCTATGACGGGGCCAAGCTCGCCGTTGACGACAACAACACGACGGGCCGCTTCCTCAATCAGAAATTTACGCTCGGTACGATCGTCGGCGTCAAAGGCGACGATCTGATCCAACACGTCGTCGAAGAAGCCAAGGCCGGTGTCAGCTTTTTTATCGTCGACGCCACCACCGAGACCCTGCTGAAGCTGTCGGATGCCCTGAAGGACTTGCCCGCCGTAATTTTCAATGTCGGCGCCAGCGATCAGCGGCTGCGCGAAGAAGATTGCCGCAAGAACATCAAACACACCGCAGCATCATATGCCATGCTGACGGACGCGCTGGCCCAGTACCTGGCCTGGAAGCAATGGCGCAAGCTGGTGCTTGTCACTGGGCCGCAACCCGAAGACAAGCTATATGCAGACTCCCTGCGCCGCTCGATGAAACGCTTCGGCCTCAAGATCCTGGCTGAAAAAGAATTTGTCTATGAATCGGGTAGCCGCCGGACCGATGGCGGGTATGAGCAGGTACAAAAGCAGATTCCGACTTTCACGCAGACTCTTCCCGAATACGACGTCCTGCTTGTTGCTGACGAGGCCCATCAGTTCGGCGATTACCTTCCCTTCCGGACATGGATTCCACGACCGGTCGCAGGCACGCACGGTCTGGTGCCGATGACGTGGCACCCGGCGTCCGAATTGTGGGGCGCGACCCAGTTCCAGAACCGCTTCCAGCGGCTGGCCGGGCGGACAATGAGCGAAATCGACTACGCCGCCTGGATGGCGGTCCGTTCGATTGGCGAGGCAGCGACGCGCGCCAACAGCGCCGATTCAAAGACGCTGATCGATTACATGCTGTCGCAGAAGTTCGAACTGGCCGCGTTCAAAGGACAAAAGCTCACCTACCGGCCTTGGAACGCGCAAATCCGCGAGCCGATATTTGTGGCGACCCCAAAGATCCATGTCAGCGTCTCGCCGCAGCCAGGCTTCCTGCATAAGGTGACTGTGCTCGACACAATGGGTATCGATAAGCCGGAAACGAAATGCAAGGCCTTCCAATAGAGGCGAACTTTGACCGCGGCAGCGCGGCTCACGTAATTGACGAAAAAAGACAAGAACGAAGTACCCGACAACGACAATAAGATCGCTCTTAGGGACGCAAACGCGAAGGACAAATCTGTGAAAGCCGTTTCAAGATCACTAGTGGCAACTCTTCTTGCAACCGCCAGCGTGACCATCGCAGCGTTGCCTGCTCATGCCTATCGGGCCTTTGTATCGAACGAAAAAGACAACACGATTTCCGTGATCGACACCGAAAAAGCCAAGGTGATCGAGACGATCAAAGTCGGCCAGCGACCGCGCGGCGTCATCCTCGCCAAGAACGATACCTGGCTGCTCGTCTGTACAAGTGATGACAACCGGATCGAGGTCTACGACGCCAACACCTACAAGCTGATCAAGAACCTGCCTTCCGGGCCTGACCCCGAACTCTTCGACCTGCATCCCTCCGGCAACCCGCTCTACATCGCCAACGAAGACGATAACATCGTTACCGTCGTTGACATCGACGCCGGCAAGATCCTCGCCGAAGTGCCCGTTGGCGTCGAGCCCGAGGGGATGGCTGTCAGCCCGGACGGCAAAGTCGTCGTCAACACGTCGGAAACGACGAACATGGCGCACTTCATCGACACCAAAACCCACAAGACGACCGCCAACATTCTGGTCGATAACCGTCCGCGCGTTGCCCAATTCACCTCCGACGGAAAACATCTGTGGGTCTCCGCCGAAATCGGCGGGACAGTCAGCATTATCGACACCGAGACGAAGGAAGTCATTCACAAGATCGGTTTTGAGATCCCCGGTGTGAATTCCGACGCCATCCAGCCGGTTGGCGTTCGTATCACCAAGGATGGCTCAAAGGCTTTCGTGGCGCTGGGCCCGGCCAACCGCATCGCTGTGGTCGACGCCAAGACATTCAAGGTTGAGAAATACATCCTTGTCGGCCAGCGCGTCTGGAACCTGGCCTTTACGCCTGACGAGAAAAAGATCCTGACGACCAACGGCGTTTCCAACGATGTGACGATCATCGATGTCGCCAAGGAACGGGCCTATAAGTCGGTGCCCGTCGGACGCTATCCCTGGGGGATTGTGATTACCGAGAAATAATGAAGGCGCGAAAAACAACCAAAGAACTTGTCCGCGCGGAATACAAATGCGCACCTAGGGAGAGAAGATCCGTTATGAAAATACGCACCGCACTAATCGTCGCTTCGATCGCAGCTTCTGCAACACCGGTTCTTGCAGAAGGCTTCCTCGTTCAGCGAACCGAGCGTCTGCCTGCCCTCGAATTGGGATTGGGCGCGGCCGGCTACGGCGTATCCGATCACAAGTATGAATTGGAAACAGGTAAAGGCTATCGCCTGACCCTCAAGGCCACCGGTGCCAAGGAGTGCGCCTTCGTTGCTCCAGAGTTTTTCCACAACGTCTGGTTCCGCAAAATCGAAGTCAACAAGGTTGAGCTTAAGATCCAAGCGGTTTACGAGATCGAGTTCGAGCGCGAAGGCGAAGCTGAATTATTCTTCACGCCGATCAAGCCGGGTGAATACGAATGGGCGTGCGAAGGGTTTGAGGAAAAGGGCATGAAGGGCTCGATTACGGTCAAGTGATGGATGCGACCATAAAGCAGGCTACGACGGCATCTGACGCTTTGAGCGTAAGTGGCGTCTCCCATCGCTTTGGCGAGCTGAAGGCGCTCGACAACGTCTCATTGAACGTACCCGCCGGCAGCTTCACGGTCCTTCTAGGCCTCAACGGAGCCGGCAAGTCGACGCTGTTCTCGCTCATCACGCGCCTCTACGACAACACTTCAGGCAGCATCTCGATCCTCGGCCACGATGTGCGCCGCGAACCGACGACCGCGCTGCAGTATTTGGGTGTTGTCTTCCAGGCCCGCACGCTCGACGCTGATCTGAGCTTGTTGCAGAACCTCACCTATCACGCAGCGCTGCACGGGCTCGGACCGCGCGAAGGCAAGAAACGTGCATTCGAAGCGCTCGACCTCGTCGGGCTCAGAGATCGTGCCGACGAAAAAGTCCGCCACCTCTCAGGTGGTCAGGCGCGCCGCGTTGAGATCGCACGCAGCATGCTGCATCATCCGGGACTTCTCCTACTCGATGAACCGACCGTCGGCCTCGACGTCGGTTCCCGCGAAAGCGTCATCAAAATCGTTCGCGATCTTGTCTCCACTCACGATCTTGGAGTGCTGTGGGCAACCCACCTCATCGACGAGATCAAAGAGACGGACGCCATCATCGTCCTGCATCATGGTGAAGTTCTTTATAGCGGCACCGTTCCCGGATTGCGCGAACACGCCGGCGTCGACAACGTTTCAGACGCGTTCCGCGCCTTGACCAATCAATCAAAACGGCCGGAGGCGGCATGACGATCCACACGGCCGCACCCCATGACCAAGCCGGCGCAACGGTAAGCACCGCGCGACCCCAGCCTAAGAAGCGCCGCGGGGTGATGCCTTACTTCCACTGCTTCTGCGGCATCGTCTGGCGTGAGGTCTTGCGCTTCCTGCATCAACGCGAGCGCTTCTTGTCGGCCCTCGTCCGCCCGCTCGTCTGGCTCTTCATCTTTGCCGCCGGCTTCCGTCAGGTGCTCGGCATCTCGATCATCCCACCCTACGAAACCTATGTGCTCTACGAGACCTATGTGACGCCAGGACTGTTGGGGATGATCCTGCTCTTCAACGCCATGCAGTCGTCGTTGTCGATGGTCTACGATCGCGAGACGGGCGCCATGCGCACCCTGCTCGTCAGCCCATTCCCGCGATGGTTCCTACTCTCCTCAAAGCTCTTAGGCGGTGTCGCAGTCGCCCTCTTGCAGGTCTATACCTTCCTGGCCATCGCCTACTTCTGGGATATTCAGCCCGATTGGGATCCGTTGCAGATCGGCTTGGGGTCCGGCGACAACTTCGTCGGCTTTGCAATACCCTCGCCGTTCAACGGCTACATCACGGTCTTGCCGGCCATTGTCATGTCGGGTCTGATGCTCGGCGCTTTGGCGCTTTTCATGTCGTCGGTCATTCGCCAGCTGGAAAACTTCGCCGGCGTTATGAACTTCGTCATCTTTCCGATGTTCTTTGCTTCCTCAGCCCTTTACCCGCTTTGGAAGATCCGTGAATCGAGCCCGATCCTTTACGAGATCTGCGGGTACAATCCGTTCACTCATGCCGTGGAACTCATTCGCTTTGCCTTCTACGGCCAGCTCAATCTGACAGCCTTCCTCGTGGTGCTGGGCTGCCTCGTTTTCTTCTTGGGAGCCGCCATTTTCGCCTATAACCCCTCGAAGGGACTGATTGGCCGCCGCGGTGGACCAGGCGGTGGAGGACCCAGGGGATGAAAAAATCATGAAAAAAATGACGCGCTCCATGTTGGCTGCGATGGCTTTGGTCGTCGCTGGCACCGTTCCTGTTCTTGCTGTCGATGAAGCGAACCCCAATTGGCCCTGCGTCCAGCGCAAGGTCGAAAAGCTCACTTCCGCTCAGATCTGGGACGGTCCTTCCGTCGACGACATCAAGAATTGGTGGGAAGACAAAGAGGTCAACAAGCTCGTCAACTACGTCATCTCGCGCCGCGTGCCGATGGACGAAGTCGAACAGGCCATCGAAAAATTCGCCAATTCGATGCCTGAAGGCCCGGAACGCGACAAGCGCCTGACCGTGCTGTTCGCCGGCGTGCTCGATCGCACGAATGCCGTACGCGGCCAGATCATTCGCGGTATCGAAACCTTCCAGACGCGCCAGTTTGCCCGCGCAACAGAGCTTGAACGAGAGAGCTCACGGCTGGCCGAACTGCACAAGACGGCCGAAGACGATCCTGAAAAAGCAGAAGAGCTGAAAAAAGCGCAGGACGAATACGATTGGAACGCGCGCGTCTTCAAGGAGCGCGAAGGCAATATTCCGGTCGCTTGTGAAATCCCGGTCGATATCGAACAGCGCGCCTTCGCAGTGGCCCGCGCCATTCGCTTCCACATGAGCTGATCGGCTGGCGTTGGACCAGCGTCGGCAGCCCCGGCGTCATTAGCTTAAGCAAGCCTGGATCTGGACCTAGCGGCCCCGCCATTTCCGGCTGCACGGCACGCTTCGTCAGAGGTGCGCCCGTATCGCCCCAAACTCAGCCCCCAAAAGAAAACGGACCGCAATGCGCGGCCCGCTCCTTGAATTCACGCGTGTGAAATTCGTCAGAGGCACATCGGCAGTTTTTTCGAACCGCACGTGCCTTTGTTCAAGAGCTTGTTATAGCAGCAGCGCTGATCGGCTTTGCACTTGAAGGTGACTTTCTTGCCTTGCAGCGAGGTCGCCTTGCAAAGCTTGTGTCCGGCATCAGCAACACCGCTGAAAGACAAGGATGCGCAAGCAAGCGCGACGGCAAAAGCAAACGTACGAACCATGATGTGCCTCTAAGGTTATAGGTTTTTACGCACGGCAAGGAATAACGTCTTGCCGTTCAGTAGCTACGAGCAAGCGTTCCCCAGCGAAGCCGCGCCCGTATCAACGACTTTAACCAAATTCCGCAAACGCCGTTATGACAAGAACAAAAACTCATGCTGAGTTGATTTTCAGCATCAGTTATTTCCTGTTCGGCACCGCAACAATTGACGGGTCGGTGGCGAGGTCTTTGCGTCGGGCTGATTTAATCCTGCGAACAGAACCCGCTAGCCCATTTCTCCCACTTACTCGGCCAAGAGGCGCGCAACGGCAACGGCGGGGGCATGGTGTGTTGCAGCATCGGCAACCGGGCCTTCAAGCGACATGAGCTGGCCGAATGTCTTGAAGGGGCGCGATAGGCGCCGGGCGATTTCTTCCACTTCGGCAGCACCGATGCCGGCCGCAATGATGGGCGCCTCCTCGGCAATCGGCCGCTCCGACAAGACGATATGAGCCCCGTCGCTGACAGAGCGCAATTGCACCTCGCGAATGAAGGCCGCCGACTGCGCCCAGTCAGCAGGCTGGCCATCGTCCAGGTCGCTCCCGAACATGCGCGCCAGCCGCGCCATGCTTTCTTCGACCGACTTACCGCGACCGTCCGCGGTGGCATGGACGTCGAGTTCTTCAAGGTCACACCCTAAGACCCGCCGGACATCGGCCATCGTCGCCAGAAACTCGCGCGACAGGCCCACCCATTTCCCCTTGAACGGGGCCATCTGCGTCACGCTCGCCACTGCAGTCCGCGTCAGTCCGGTATAGACGAGAGCACCACAGGCCTGCCGGTCGAGATCGCACCGGGCAGGAGCCGTCTCGCCGCCGCAAACCGAAATGATATCGACCGTCGTCGAGCCGAAATCGATGAGCAACGCATCCGGCACGAGGCGGCCGATTGCCTGCGCGGTTGCCAGGTAGTTCATTGAACTGACGTCGCGCGGATTTTCGCGCGCGTCGACGGCCGACCCGAACCCGCGTTCTCCAAGATAGAAACGCGCCTTCGAACCGAAGCCCCGTTCGAGTGACTCGCTTAAGACGTAGACGCCGCGGCTCCTGTTCTCGAAAAGATCGGAGAGCTCGCCCGTCATCGTGATGGCAACGCGCTCGGCTCCACTCAAAAGCGGCATCGCCGAGCTGAGCGCCTGCCCGAGTCGCTCAAAGCCCTTCCACAGCGGCGAGGCGAACTGGCGGACCGCGACGAGCTCGTGCCCTTCGAAGCGTGCAACCTTCAAATGCGCGCCGCCCACATCGAGCCCGACTGTGATACTCATCAACTGCTCCGTCTTGCGTTAGATTTCCCGCACCGAATAACCACCATTTCAAAGGAATTCCAAGCTTGCGCATTGTCCCGGTCATCGATTTGAAAAACGGCCAGGTTGTTCGGGCTTTCCGCGGCGACCGCAAGAATTATCAGCCGATTGAGACGCCATTGGCTCCGGGAACAAGCGAACCTTTGGACGTGGCTGCGGGATTGCTGAACTATTGTCCGGCCTTTGACAGCTTATACGTCGCCGACCTCGACGGGATCGAAGGCCGCGGCCGCAACCTTGAGGTCGTCAAAGCGCTGAGCGAGGCCTATCCGAGAATTGAGATCCTGTTCGACAACGGGACGGCAAACGCAAAGGCCGCGGAGGAGTTGGCTGGACTGGAGCGCGTCATCCCGGTGATCGGCTCGGAGACGCTGGCCTCGATCCAAGACTTGGAAGAGATCAAGTCCGCCCGGGGAAACCGCTTTGCCCTGTCGCTCGATTGGCGAGGGGATGCGCCGCTTGGCCCGAAACAGGTTTATGAAACACCGGAAGTCTGGCCCGCGAGCGTCATTGTCATGACGCTCGATCGTATCGGCGCAAAGGCCGGTCCGGATTTCGAACGCGTGGGAGAGGTGAAGCGACTGGCGGGTGATCGCGAAGTGTTTTGCGCCGGCGGCGTCCGCGGTCTCGAAGACTTGCAGAAAGCCAACCAACTCGGCTGCGGCGCCCTCATCGCCACCGCACTCCACAACGGCACCATCACCTCGGCAGACCTAACCGCCCTCATCAAAGGCTGACCTAGCAAAGTGGCAGCCTCACTCTCCACCGCGACGGAAGAACTTTCCTGCGCCGGATGCCCAGCCCAACACGACTTTAGGAAGTGTTGGCTCAAAAAATTGGTGGGCATCCGAAGCGCCATTCTTATGTCTCACGCGGCTGATCCGCGCTCTTAAGTGATGTTTCTGATGCCCACCCGCATCCACACTGAGCGCGGGCCGCTCCGACGGGCGGCGCATTCTGTGCCAACACTCGGCAAGCCGGTGTTGGCCAAGCGCTGGGTCGCCTTGCTCCCCGGTCCTTCGGACCGATAATTGCTGGTTGTCATAGCCCGGTTGCGGCAAAGATGCTGGGCTGCGGAGAATTGTCAGGGCGCGGATGCGCGAGGCGAAGCCGAAGCGTGGGCATCCCTGCTCAACACAAGCTTGCGCAGTGTTGACGAACGAAGGGCCCACCGAAAAACAAAACCGGCGCCGGGGTGCTCAATCCCGGCGCCGGTTTTATTTTCGTTTTATGCAGCACGTGAAACTAGCGGTTTCACGTTTGAAAACTTCAGCCGTTCCAACGGCCGGAAAGCAGTTGTCCCAATCGCTGCAGCAGACCCACCTTCATAGGAGGGGCGTCTTTGGTATTGCTATTGCCCTGCGCAGGACGGTTTCCGCTTCAAGAATTCGCTGCGAATGGGTGCTCGACGGTGTCGCGAGCTGCAGTTGCTTCAGCGGCGGTCGGCTTACCAGCGACTGCGCGCTCGATAGCTTCTTTGGTTGCCGTGTAGTTGTACTGCTGGATCTTTGCGTCGTCTGCAGCTTCCCAGTGGATGAACACGCCAACCGAGATGTACAGATCGTCAGCTTCGTCAGCCGGAATGGTGCCTTCAGCAACGCAGTCCTGAACAGCTTTAGCGACGCCGCGCTGAGCTGGGCCGAACATCTGGACGGCCTGACGGGCGTCTTTGATGGTGACTTTGTTGAAGAGGATGGTGTTCGGCTTACAAGGCATGTTTGGCGCGAGAACAGCGAGCAGCGTGGAGAAGCCGTCTTTGTTGTTCGTCAGAGCGTTACAGAAAGCCGTTTCTGCTGCGGAGCCGCGCGGACCGATGATGAGGTCGATGTGAGCAACTTCGTTGCCGTCGCCGACCAGCGATTCACCGATCATAACCTTGGTGATTTTGGCCATGAAAGAAACTCCTCCCAGAGTTTGCTGAGGGTTGAACATGCCGCTCCGGTTGGAGCGGTGCCCAGTGTCCGAAATAGGGCAAACTATCCCAGTTATCAGCGAGCGGGTTATGTGGCCCGATCCGGTTTCCAGATAGCAGCGCCAGTGCGCTGTGCCGTAGATAGCCTGATGCGTCCGCATTGTACAAGAGTCTAAACGTACTCTTCGCTCAGCAATTATGACTGATGCCAGCTATTAACCGCTTTGCGGGTCGCGACGAGCCGCCAAATCAAGGCCTTCTGCAAACAAAGTCGCCACCACGAAATCCGCTGTCGTGCCCGGATTGAGCCCTTTTTCCTTGAGTGTCATATCGAAGCGGAGCAGGTCTTCGATCGCTTGAGAAGCGACCACGGGCTCGAACATCGGTCGCATGCGTTGGGCAATATCTCGCACCTCTGTTGCGACCGATGGTCCGAATTTGCGCGCCAGATGCGTGTCGGGGATCGAGGCCAGAAGCGACATATGCAACGTCGTCACCGCCAGCTCCGGCGATTCAGCCAGCGCTCTGGCCCTCCTGATCAACGGCAGGGTGAACTCAAAGATATCGGCAAAATCAGTAACATAAGAAAGAGCAATTCTGTCCCGGGAGGACGCCAGCGCCATGGCTTCCCGCAAGGTGATGGCGGCTGTTTCATGCACATCACCGACCGGCACTTCGCCAAGGCCTGCCGGATTGGCCGCTTCAATAGCCTTGAACGTTTCTTGAGCATCGGCCGCATCGAGCATCGCAAGCACCTTTGCCAGCCGCGCCGAGAGCGAAGTCCCGGTGACGACCTCGCCAGCTGCATACGCCAGTGGCGCACAAAGAAGGATGATACCGAGGTTGGTGTTGCAACCTGTTGCCGCAACGCTGGCTTCCACCGCGCCGCGAATTCGGTGCCCGACTTTCAGCCCGCGCATCGCAATATGCGGAGCCGCCGCTCTTGCGGCTTGTTCGAACTGCGCCACCTCCATGTGATGCCCGCCGGCATGGATATGGACGTTGCCAGGCTTCAACGCCTGAAGCTCGCCAAGACAAGCCGACACAAAGGCGTCGGACACTTCGCTTTGAGAAACGGGATAGCTCATTGCGTCGCTTGTGGATGGTCAACGTGGTCAGGCGAAGGCGGTTTCCCGGTTGCGGCTGACCGCGTCGAGAAAATCTTCCGCCAGGCACTGAGCAATATCGATTTCGCAAATCGACTGCAAACCCTTCCAGGCCGGATTGGAATTGATCTCCAGGACCATCAGCTGGCCGGTTTCGTCGGCAATGAGATCGACGCCCGCGTAATCCGCGCCGACAGATCGCGCCGCTGCCAGAGCAAGCTCGCGGGCGGTGTCGTCAAGTTCGGCAGCCTCCGGTCGGCCGCCTTGATGCACGTTGGTGATCCAGTGCGTGCCGCAGCGCGCCATCGTTCCAAGGATACGGTTGCCTGAGACCAGAACCCGCCAGTCCGAGAAGGAACTGGCGTCCGGAGCTCTTAGATAGCGCTGCAGATAATAGACCCCGCGGATGTCTTCTTCCGGAGGCAGGTCGGCCATCGCATCAAGCTTGCGGATACCGTTGCCCTGCGACCCGAAAAGCGGTTTCAAAACGAGTGGAAAGCGGCCTTGGGCGTGGTCCTCAGCGCGCGCCAGTCCTTCTGCAACGCGCGTTTCGGGAACCGGCAATCCGGCCTTCTGAAACAGGAAAGTCGCGGTTGATTTATCGACGCACCGCTCGATCACGCGGGCCTCGTTCCAAACTCGAACACCGCTTGCCGACAACGCATGCAGCACACCGAGCCGCAGCGTGATCTGCTCCAGCGAGCCTTGCGAGATCGAGCGCACGAATGCGCCATCCGGAAGCCTGCCGTCAAAGCCTGGGATCTCAAGCCCCGAGGGAGAACGGGTATCGAACGCGCAGGCCTTGAGCGAGGTCATCACCACGCTGGCCCCGCGCGCTTCCATGGCAGCCTTGAGCTGGCGGGCATGCCAATCCCCATGGCCTTCTTCGATGAAGATGACGATGGAAAGGTTGTCCGCCGGCTGAGCTCGATTAAGCAAAGCTTGCATCGACGATTTCAGGGGCCAGTTTGCCGCCGACAAACGAGCTGCCGGTCTCAACGTTGGAAACGGTCACGACAGCCGGCGAGAACAGCATCGGGTCGATCTTGTAGAAATCGCCTTCGACCTCGGCAAAGATTTCCGCGAACGGCTTGCCGTAGCCTTCCGAACCCGACGACGGCAGCTTGGCCGCAAGATCGCGCGCCGCATCGTCGTTGCCCTTGACGAAGAGCTGAATGCGCCCGCCGTAGATGATGGCGTCGTTGGTGCGGCCCATCGCTTTGACGAAATCGGGAACCGGCGGTGCGATCGGCGCACAGCCATAACCGTCCAGAACGTTTTCGAGCGGGAAGTGCAAGGCGTGCGCTTTGTGCAAGGCGACCTCAAGAACACGCGCTGCAATTTGCACCGTGCCTGCGAGACTCCAAGTTGGCGCGTAAAGGATCGTCAATTCTTTGGTCGGGATACCGCAGGCATTGGCAACGATGCGCGCGACAGCTGACGGCGGCGCCTTATCGCCTTCGATCACCAAAACGGCTTCGTCGCATTTATCGGCGTAGCCAAGTTCCTCAAACAGCTCCTCAACCCGCGACAGAGCGCGTGCCGGGCCGGAACCAAGGGCAAAGAAGCCGCTCTTTTCTTCGGTGATCGTCCAGCCTGCGTATTGGCTGCCAAGGCATGAGATGACCGGGTCCTTGGCGTGCACCATCACGCTCAGCGGCCATTTCTCAAGCGGAGACGTGCCCGCGATTTGAACGGTGCCCAATCCGCCCATACAGATTTCGCCGATCAACCGGCCCAGCTCCAGACATCCCGGCGCGTCGGCACCGCAGTCGATCAATCTCTCGCCAGCATCGCCAATGCTGACATTACAGCGCAAACCGTTCGCCTGCGACACGATAGTTTGCACAATGCGGGCCGCGTTCGCGTTGACGCTAAGGCCTGCCGTAGGCGCTGATTTCATTGCGGGGCACTCCCTGTTCCCGTTGACCTGTCGCCGTTTTTCTTACGGCTTTTTGCGCCTGCGAAGGACGCTCACTTGGGTTGTCCTTAATTGCGGATACACCTCAGGACAGCCCACTGTCTTTAACTTTCGTACAATACTGCGCCAAGTCTTGCTACTCGATCCCGACAGATCTCTGCAGCTTCCTGCGCGCTTTCGGCTTGCGCCACGACGGTCGCAACCGGTTCGCCGACAGCGATGGTCGTTCCCGGCGCCGGGCGGTCACGCACCCAGCCGGGCCACGGAAAGCTCGTCACCTTGAGCGGCCCCTGATCGGCATACAGATAGGCCGCAGCCGTTGGCTTGGGTTTCCATGAGTTGGCAAGAACGCCAAGCGCATCGTCCCCGCGGCAGGCCGCCATATGCGCCTTGAAAAGCGTTCCCTCATCGTCGTCGAGAACTTCAAGCGACGCGCCAGGGCGTGGGTTAACCTCAATCAGAAATGCGTCGCCCGCATCGTCGACGACAAAGTCGAACGAGACGAGGCCGACAAGATCGAGCGGCTCGATAACGCTGAGGCAGGTGTCGATGACACGCGCTTCAAGATCGGCATCGAGCGCATCCATGCTGACGCTGCCGCCGAAACGGAATGGCTGCCCCTTGTAGGGATGGCACCAAGACTGCGTGAAGGCGAAGGCTGTTCCTCCTGGCGACGCGATCGCCGTCGCCGACAAAGCTTCGCCGGAGACTTCGCGCTGATAGTAGCGGTGCCGGGGCGCGGCCCCTTTGCTTTTGAGGCGGCGAATGTGGCGCCCACCGCAAGCCCCGATCCGCTTGGAAAGCCAGCCCGCCGGTTCGGCAGGCCGCTGTGTAGAAGTCTCAGGATGCAAGATCCCTTCGTCCTTGAGGAGCGAAAAGAAGTGCTGCGGATCTTTGCATCGCTCGATCGCCGTGGCCCCGCAGCACGCGAGTCTATATTTCTTGCCCAGTGCTTCGACGAGCTTTGGGCGGTCTTCAAAGCCGGACCCCAGAACGAGTTCGAGGGTGTCGCCATTCTGATCTGCGCTCTCAATCGAACCGCAAAGCTTTTCGAGCGCCTGGCTGAGCGGCTTTGCCAGAAAGCCCTGACGCAAAGCCTCCGGCAGAACTTCGACGCCAGCGCAGGCCTCACGCGTATCTTGATCGCCGAAACAGTCAACGACGAGCGGAGTATACCCCGCCCGCCGGGCCGCTTGTGCAAGCGACCGACATGACATTGCAGCAATCAAGATAGCGTCGCTGGTCAAGAGACGAGCGACCTTGCGAGTGCGAAAGCGTCACGGAAGTCAAGATGCACGGTGCCGTCGGAGGCAAGCATCTGTTTGAACAATCCGGCCTGCGTCTTGTACTTGATGTCACCGATGGCCAGAGGGCCGACGCCAAGCGCCTTTTCGCAGCCCAGAAGTTGTTCGCCGTTCATGAACAGTTCCATGCCTGCAATGCCTGGAGGCGGAACTGCGTTCACATCGGCAGCAACGAGCAGCTTGCTGGCATCGCCCATCTCGGCAGCCGACAAAACTTCGACACCAGCAGCAGCGGCGGCGAAAACGACTTCGGCATCCTTGACGATGGCAGCCTTCTGCTCAGGCGTTTCACCCGGTACCGGTTCGAGGTCGACGCCGAAGCGCTCCTTGGCAGCTTCAGCAGTCTTGACGACGCGCTCGATGCCGCGGTGTGCAACCATCTTCACTTTCGCGCCTTCCAGCGCCGCGATCACGGCGGAAGCAAATCCGACAACGCCGGTTGCACCGAAGATGGCAACCGTCGTGCCGTTCCAATCGCGGTTATGCTTTTCCTTAAGGAGCTTCTCGACGCAGGCGACCATGCCTGCCGCGGTCGTGAAGGAGCCGGCCGGATCAGCGAAAACGGAAAGCTCGAACGGAGGGACGATGGCTTCTTTGGCGGCCTTCATCATGTCGAGCGCGAGAAGCGCATCCTTGCCGCCGATGAAAACGCCGGTCCGCTTGCCGTATTCCGGCGGCCGCGAGAAGATCGCATCCTGAACGAGCGGCGTCACTTCTCCCAACTCCACATTGATGTAGGGCACGATGACCTTGAAGCCGGCATCAGCGGCCATGTTCACGTCGAACGGGCTCATGTGCTTTTGCGGAGCAAACATATGAAGGATGGGCGTTGCGTCGCTCATTGGGATCTCCCGAGGCAAGTTTATTGGTTTCTAGGCCGTGATAGCCCGCGCATCGCTCCTTATAGGTGCGTCGGCGCAAAGATGGCCAGTCTGTTGTTGCACCAAAGTCCAAAAGGTCGCTGGCCGGCTACCCGTTTGGATAGGCCGACGCAGTGTCAAACGGGCTAATACGTTAATAAGTCGAAATATTTTGGATGCGCATGCTCATAGTCAATCTCGGGAGCAGATAAAGCCACGCATTGGATCGCAGCCTCACGGCGACGCGGCGGAAAGCTCTCCAGTTGCCGTGACGTCGATCTTGGCGCCGTGATTGCGGCCGCTGGCGGTCACGATTTTCAGACCTTCCGCAATCGCACCCCGTTCAACAGCATCCCGGATTTCGGCTGCCTTCGCCGGCGAGTCGACGAAAGCAAAGCCTGTCGGCCCCCAGCTGCTTTGGCCGATCCCAACCGCACCGAGATCGGCCATCTGTTTGACGGTTTTCTCGACCAGCGGGCTGGACCACACCCCACCGCCTTGCGCGCTGGAGAAGTATTCGCCGTTAAATTGTTGCACGACGCGGACGGCGGCGCCGAAAGCTTCGATATCCTGTTCGGCAAGGGACGGCAGGAGCTGCATCAGGACGACCCGGCACATTTCCTGGCTGATCGCGGCACTCATCGGTGGCAGCGTTTCGAAAGCTGTGATCTCGCCCTCGCCGTGCACACCGACACGTTGCTTGTCGAGAACCAGAAGAATGCGCCACTGGGTCGGAAAGATAGAGCGCGCCAGAACCGGCGGCGCATGATCGGGACGTCCGCGTCCGCCGTCGACAACAAACCCGCCACGCTCGAAGGCCGCCATCCCGATCGCCGAGCGCGCGCCACGGTTTTGCATCTCTGCAAGGGCCCGCAGCTCCGTTTCGAGACCTTCCATCTGGGCCAGAGCCGCCCCGACAGCCATCGCCAGCTGAGTCCCCGACCCGAGCCCGGCATGAGCTGGAATTGCGGATTTGATCGCCAGGCGATAGCATGACTGCAGCTTTAAAAGTGACTTATAGCGCTGCAACGCACGCAAGGCGCGAGCCTGCTCGACGCCCTCGACAACGTCGGTGTTTGCCCTGACAAGAGCCAGTTCCGTCACCGGATGATCGATCGCCAATCCAAGCGAACCGAACTTGCGGTTCAAGTCGCCGTTGAGATCAAGAAAGCCCAAATGCAGGCGCGCCGGCGCATTCACGCGCACGACATCGCCGTGCGAGTTGGGGTGAAATTGTCCGGCTGCGGGACTTGATCGGCTCAACGGCATTTGCTCCGGGCTGAGTGGCGGCATAGGTTAGTTAGAAAGTGATTTCACAGCCAATGTTCAACAATCGGGCAGAGAGAGCAACATGAGCGAGCGTGAAAAAGCGTTAAGTGCAGGCGAAGTCGAAAAGCTGCTGGCTGACAGCCTCCCCAAATGGAAGCTGGAGGATGGCTGGATCAAGCGCACCTACAAGACGACGAGCTGGAAGAGCACCTTGATGGTGATTAACACCGTCGGCCATTTGGCTGAAGCGGCCTGGCACCACCCTGATATCACGGCCTCCTACGCCTGGGTTGAAGTCCGCCTGCAGACCCATACGGCCAAGGGCATCACCATGAAAGACCTGGAACTCGCCCAGAAGATCGAAAGCGTTGTCGGCTGGCAGCCAGGCAGCGAGGGTGGCGCGCTGACAGGCACGCCGCAGGATGATATGCGCTTCTCCTATATCAAGTACGACTGAGGACACCCGTTTGAACGATAACAAGAAGCCGCACGAGGCGGTCGTCGCGCTGGGCTCGAATATCGGCGACAAGATCGCCAATATCGACCAGGCTGTGGAACTGCTCACCAGTCCCGATGGCGATGTCAGGCTTGTACGCCGTTCGCGCAATTACCGCACGCCGCCGTGGGGAAATACCGACCAGGACTGGTTCGTCAACGCCGCCATGACGGTAAATACCGAGTTGAGCCCGCACGAGCTACTGCGGCGATGCTTGTCGGTTGAAGAGCAAATGGGACGCATCCGCGCGGAGAAATGGGGCCCAAGGGTCATCGACCTGGACGTCCTGATTTATGGCAACGTTTCTCTTGCCGATGAAGAATTGACCCTGCCTCACCCGCATATCACCAAGCGCGCCTTCGTGCTGGCCCCATTGGCCGACGTCGCGCCCGAAAAGCTGATCGACGGCAAGACGGCAGCTGCCTGGCTTGAGACGATCGATTCTGAAGGGATCGAGCCGATTGAGAACTGATGAAGCGCACAATAAAAGCGCCACGAGCGGGAATGCTCGTGGCGCTTTCTCAAAGCATCAATTGCCTGAAGCTCGAAGCTTCGGCAAGTAATGTCAAGATTACTTGGAGTGCTCTTTGAGATAGGCGATGACATCGGCGCGATCATCGTCCTTCTTGAGACCGCCAAAGATCATTTTCGTACCTTTGATCAGGTCTTTCGGCTTCAGCAGAAATTTGTCGAGCGTGGCTTCATCCCAGGTCAGGCCGGAATCTTTCATAGCGCTCGAATACTTGAAGCCTTCGTGCGCTCCAGCTTTGCGGCCGACGATATTCAACAAGGACGGGCCAACTTTGTTCTTGTCTTCGGTTGCCGTGTGGCAAGCCTTGCACTTACGGAAAACCTTTTCGCCCTTCTTGGCATCGCCTTCGGCAAAAGCCATGCTTGGTACGGTAGCGATAAGGGCTACGGCTAGTAGAGTCCTCAACATAGACAGACGTTCTCCCTCACTAGAGTTTGTTGCGCGACATTATGCGAATAGCATGTTTATCCTGGAATATGGCAAGCCCTTTGTGAACCCTGCGTGAACTCGGCGCACCCAAAGTACTAATACTTTCCAGGTTTTGTTGAAGTCGAACGCACAAACTCTGCGATTTGTCACAATCCAGACGCTATTTGTTAACGGTGACTTGCGTCTTGCCCATTCTCCGATAGACGAATTCCGGCGCTGCCTTGTGAGATTCCTCCTGGGCAACCTTCGCCCAGTTTTCGTGGAGCGGCGACAGCGAGCAGGCTGGGTCAGTATTGGTTGCGTCGCCCGTCAAGGCATAGGCTTGGCAACGGCAGCCGCCAAAATCGATCTCCTTGCGCGGGCACGACTTGCACGGCTCTTTCATCCAATCCGTACCGCGGTAGATTTCGAACGCCTGGCCGTTGAGCCAGATATCGGCAAGCGGCCGCTCTTTGACGTTGTCGAATTGCAGGCCCGGCAACGATTCTGAGGCGTGGCACGGCAAAACGCGGCCGGAAGGCGTCACGTTGATGATCCCACGGCCCCAGCCGCCCATGCAGGGCTTGGGATACTTGGCGTAGTAATCCGGAACGACGAAGTCGATGACCAGGATCCCTTTGAGGCGTTCCTTGGCTTCCTTGACGATTTCAACGGTCTTCGAGAACGCTTCTTCGGTCGGCATCAGCGCCGCCCGGTTTTTCAAGGCCCAGGCGTAGTACTGGATGTGCGCGACTTCCAAACGCCCGGCGCCGACTTCCACCGCGTAGTCGATGATCGCAGGTAGATTGTCGATGTTCTGGCGGTGCAGCGGCGCGTTGACCGTCAACGGCATGTCGAGTTCGCGCACCCACTTGGCGACCTCGTGTTTCTTCTTCGCTCCGCCTTTGTAGGCACCGATGCGGTCGGCGTTTTCCGGGTCGACGTCCTGGATCGACAGCTGAACGTGATCGAGGCCGGCCTCCTGCAACTTCGCCAAGCGTTCCTTGGTCAGAAGGACACCGGCAGTAATGAGATTGGTATAAAGACCAACCTCTGCAGCGGTTTCGATGATCGCTTCTAGATCCCGACGCGCGGTCGGCTCGCCCCCCGACAGATGGATCTGCAAAATGCCTAGCTCGGCCGCCTGGCGCATCACGCTTTGCCATTCTTCCGTCGACAATTCCGTATTGACGCGCTCAAGATCGACAGGGTTCGAACAGTAGGGGCACTGCAACGGACAGCGGTGCGTCAACTCGGCCAAAAGCCCGACTGGCGCGCGTGCGCAGCTCTCTTCAGCGGACGTTTCTTCTTCGCGAGGTAGCGTCGTTACGTCGGTCATGATTTTACGACTCCCTTGTCTGCGAGCTCCTGAAGCATTTCGATGATGTCTTTCAAAATGACGTCGGCTGGCGCTTGGTAGCGCTCCGCCAGGATGCCGGCGATCGCACTGACTGTCTGTTCGCCATCACACAGCTTCAGGACCTCTACCGAGGTATCATCGGGTTCAAACACCCGTTCAGGTGCCAGCAGCAGCCATTTGTCTCTGCCGGCGTCGTGGCGCAACTTGATGTGGCGAGGCAGCTTGAGCTTGCTGTCCGCTTCGACGATCAGCCGTTTTGGCGCGTTGCCTTCAGACATCAAGCGCCCTCCGGCCGGAACGCGCCTGGCGGGATATGTCCGTCGACATAAGCGTGGCGCAAAGCGTCAAGCTGAACCCACAAGACGTTACATTTGAACTCCACAGCAGCGATACAAGCATCCTGCTCTCTGCGAGTGAGGGCGTGCTGCTTGATGTATTCAAGCGCGAAATCCGCATCGCGCGGAGCCTGGTTCAGACGGCGCCGGAAGTACGCCATGACGGTATCGTCGATGAAGTCGTAGTTCTCCAGCATCCCCGAAATCCGCTCCTTGTGGATCTTGGGGGCGAAGAGTTCCGTCAGCGATGAAGCGACAGCGACGACCAGCGGCTCTTCGCGGACAAAACGGACATAAGCTTCAACGGCAAATTTCGTCGCCGGCAGCGCCAGCCTCATGCTCTGCACGTCGTTTCGGTCGAGACCCAGGCCGTCCGTCAAAACGAGCCAGCGTTCGATACCGCCGGGCTCTTCGCCCAGACCGTCATGGTCGACCACGCGGTGCATCCATTCGCGGCGCAAATCGCGGTTGTGCACGCGCGACATCAACGCGGCGTCCTTACGCGGCACGGCAGCCTGATAGCAGTAGCGGTTCAAGGCCCACGCCTGCACCTGGCCTTTGTTGAGTTCACCGCCGTGCAGCATTTTATGGAAGGGATGCTTGTCGTGATAGCGCTCGGCACCGACGGCGCGGATCGCAGCCTCAAACTCGTCGCGGCTCAAGAGCGTGTCGGACCCCGACCATCCATTGTCAATATCTGAGAAAGTCATAGGCGCACCTCCATGCCATCGAAACCGACTTCCCAACCGGCCTTTTCGACCGCTTTGCGCTCAGGCGAATTGTCGTCGAGCGTAGGGTTCGAGTTGTTGATGTGAACGAAAACCTTGCGCTTGATATCGAGCGGCTCAAGAGCGGCCACCGACCCATCCGGCCCCGACATTGAAATATGCCCCATGCGCGCGCCGGTCTTCGGCATCAGGCCCTGCACAAGCATCTCGTCGTCGGTGTAGAGCGTGCCGTCGAGGAAAATCAGCTCAGACCCGCGAATACGCTCGGCCAGCGGTCCATCGACGGCGGCGCAGCCTGGAATATAAAAGAACGACTTGCCGGTCGCGGTTTCGGTCACCTTGAGCCCAATCGTGTCGCCCTTCTCAGTGCCGAAGTTGTCGCCCTTGGACGCATCTTCCAAATAAAGCGCCACCTTGCCGGGAACGTCGAAGGCTTCGATCGTCAGACCCAGATCTACGCCGGCTCCAGAAAGCGCGGTCGGTTCATCGATGGCCAGCTCAATCCGCTCGACCTTCTCGGGATTGAGAATATTGAACACCGAGTTGGAATTGATCGTCGCCAGTACGCGGTCGGAGGCATAAAGCGAAAACGGCTGGCCTTCGCGCAGGTTGACCAGTCCGATGATGTGATCGACATCGCCGTTGGTCAGCACCACGGCCTTGATCGGCGACTGGCGCATCGGCCCGTCAGCTTCCGGCCATAGCTCAGGCGTCTCGTTGATTTGCTGGCGCAGGTCCGGCGAAGCGTTGAGCAACACCCAGTCTTTGCCATTGGCCGAAACCGTGAGCGAGGATTGCGTTCGCGGCAGACAGCCGGGTTCCTTGAAGCGCGCACGTTTGCTCATGCGGCCATTGCAGTTCCACTGCGGATATCCGCCCCCTGCAGCAGCCCCCAAAACTTTGATCAGCATAGGATTTCTAAGTTCACGTTCCGGGGCTGTCGCCGATATTGGTCCGGTGCGCCCGCAGCTTTCGAAAGGAAAGGTGGCAGCAATATCTGCCAGCCAGGTTCAAAGTAAAAAGCGGTGGCCGAATACCGACCACCGCCCATGCATGCTTAACGCATGCAATCAAACATCAGATCAATTAGATGATGTCGATTTCAGCTGGCAGGTAGCTGGTGACTTCCAGGCCGACTTCCTGCTCGCGAACCTGTGGCTTGCTCCAAACTTTCATAGTTCCTCTCCTTATTAAGCGTTCTATGTTGCTTCGATGAAGCGCCGAACTTTGATTGACAGAACCTTCTGCCAGGTTCCTTGCTTCAACATGGTCATTACTAAGCACTCCACCGGTAGTGCCGCAAGAGCTTGGAAGCGATTTTGGGAAGTTTCGGCAAGTAAATCTTCTTATACGAGCTATTAGCTGCGCAAGTGTAACGATATAACAGAATATTTTGGCCAAAAGAACTTGAGTAATACAGTAACTGTTCTGTTATTACATTCGCAAGCTGCGCTGGGCGCAAATGGCAAACTTCCCGGAATTAGTTCCAATAAGTGCCGCTCAGGCCTGCGGGGCCGGTTTTAATCCGTTCAGTTCGTTGGGTGGACGGAGCTGCCGTCCGCCGAAAACTCACCATTCGCCGGTGTTTTTCATCGATGCCCAGGGTTCCTGAGGTTCCAGAGCCTCGCCTTTCTGCAGAAGCTCGATGGAGATGTTGTCAGGCGACCTGACGAAGGCCATCCGGCCGTCACGCGGCGGGCGGTTGATCGTGACGCCCGCCTTTGAGATCCGCGCGCAGGTCTCATAGATATCGTCGACTTCGAACGCCAGATGCCCGAAATTGCGCCCACCGCTGTACGTCTCCGGATCCCAATTGTGGGTCAGCTCAAGCAACGGCGCCTTGCTTTCCACGGCCGTCCGGCGATCTTCCGGAGCAGCCAGGAAGATCAGCGTAAATCGGCCGGCTTCATTGTCGACCCGTCGCATTTCGCGCATGCCCATGACATCGCAATAGAATGTCAGGCTTTGATCGATATCCGAAACGCGGACCATGGTGTGCAGGTAGCGCATGTCATCATCTCCAAATAAGGCGGCAGAGCGGGTCAACAACGTCGCTTGCAACGTTCTGAGCTGACGTTGGACGACACTTGGCATCCCAGGCAAATAAAATGCTGGCGATCTGTGAGAGCTTCTGAAGCTCAAAGGCGAGCTGCACCGAACGGCAGTGTTGGTTCGACAAAGCGCGACTGGAGCACCTATTGCTCCATTCTGCGCGAAGACGACTTCTTCACATATAGACTGTAAGTGCTTGGCGCCCAAGGCCCACAGCCGTTCACGATCCTGTGGGTCCAGGAGCCTCAAGACTCGAGGCGTTGGTTCGTTGTCTGCTGGCGTCGCAAACATCATCTGGGGACAACCTCACACGGGTCTTGCATTAGACCCAATTGAGGCGCTATTGACCCCTCCACCCTGATCGGGCGAGGTTGGTTCACCGACGAATCAGTGCATGTTTGGCGATGCCAAATTGGCGCCATGATTCATCCCGATCCTTGTTTATGCGATTTCAATTTGCCGAATCGGTGCATTTAGGAAAATGCGGCCTGACAATGGCATTTGGAATTCTTTCTCGAATTACCCACAAATTCATTCGAAGTTATTCAACGCTATTTCCACAGGCGACGTTTCCTGTTGGGTCTAGAGTTTCCCGCACAATTGAATTGCCAAACCTCACGACATTGTTCCGCGCAATTCTCTTCCGGCCTCCTCGACTCTACCTCCTAAGATGTGTGGCGAATATGCAAGGCAGAGTTGTCGCATTGCGAATCAGAAGACTTGGGAATTCGCGCGTTGGAGCATGTTTTTATGCCGCCGGAAGCACATGTCCGTGTCATTTGCCGGCGAAATCTGAGATTCGCTGCTCCTGAGATGTGGGTAAAATTACAATGCGAAATCAACGGCATAAGTGTGGGATGAGAGACGATATCCAGTGCCAGGAGTGGCTCTGGCTATTTTCGAACATTTTTATGAGGCCACCCTCTTTTTCTTTAGGGCGAGTCTGCTATGGTTAACCAACTTTTGAGCAACGCCACTACGGGAGAGGGCAAATCAGGTGGTGGCTTTGCGAGAAAGGGTTCAATCAAAGTAAGTAGCAACGTAGCCAAGTATGCGGGGAACTCATGGCTGATTCCACTATTCCGACTGAACAAGAACTTTTCGATATCTCGAGCGAAGAGACTCTTGAGAATCTCCAGAAAGCCGGCTTGAAGGTTTTCGAAGTCGCTGGAGCAATTAAATGGTTTGACGCTTCCAAAGGGTACGGTTTTATCGTTCCCGACAATGGATTAGGCGATATTCTGCTCCATGTGACCTGCCTTCGCGCAGGCGGATACCAGACCGCATATGAGGGTGCACGCATCCACTGTCAGGCGATGGAACGTCCGAAAGGCCTGCAGGCCTTCCGCATTCTGTCGATGGACGAATCGACGGCGATCCATCCAAGCCAACTGCCTCAGCGCACGCATGTTGTCGTGCAGCCTGAAAGCGATTGGCAGCGCGCCGTATGCAAGTGGTTTAACCGCGTGCGTGGATTCGGCTTCTTGACGCGCGGCGAGGGAACACCTGATATCTTCTGTCATATGGAAACTCTGCGACGCTTCGGCTTCACCGAACTGCGTCCAGGACAGATCGTTCAGGTGCGCTATGGATATGGTGAAAAAGGCTGCATGGCTGCTGAGCTCCGCCCAGACGGAGTGCAACCCACAAGCGGCTTCCCAGCTTCTCATTAAGCCTCGCGCTAAGACCAGAACAGTTGCAAGCAGGGCCGTATTCGCGGCCCTGTTTTCGTGTCTGCTGGCATTCGCTTACGCCCTTCCTGATCTGCTCGTCGCCCACGCCGAAAGTGCAGCGGCAAAGCCCGCAGCAACGCTTGAAAATCTCGTCATCACCCGCGCTTCGAGCGGCAAACCGCTCGAATTCAAGATCGAAGTCGCGCGCACACCCTACCAGAAGGCGCTGGGCCTGATGTTCCGGCGCGAGCTTCAGCCGCTCCACGGCATGCTTTTCCCCTACCCCAAGGTGGAAGATATCTCGATGTGGATGAAGAACACCTACATTCCCCTCGATATGCTGTTCATCAAGCCCAACGGCGAAATCCACCATATCGAAGAGATGACTGAGCCGTTGTCTGAAAAGATCATCAGCTCCAATGGGCCCGTCGCCGGGGTCTTGGAGATCGCTGGCGGTGAAGCCAAACGCCTTGGCATTACAACCGGCGACAAAGTCGATTACGCCCGCTTTGCTCCGTCGAATTAGGCGTTAAAAGGCCCATTCCGCCCGGGCGACGGCCCGCCGGATCGCAACTTCACTGCGCGCTTGCGAAAAATCCTGCGCGAACTTCGCTCCAGGACATTCTTGCCTCTTGACCTTCGGCGCGGGAAGCGGCAGGTAGATGCCTCCGTTGCGCTTTGCGCTGCGGAAACAGTGTCGGGGCGTAGCTCAGCCTGGTAGAGCACCTGCTTTGGGAGCAGGGGGTCCGGAGTTCGAATCCCCGCGCCCCGACCATTTTTTTCAAGGACTAAAAGCTAGAGTCCCGGCGCTCGCAAATTGCGCTATCCTTGCCGGACTTCCCTGTCACTTGAAACGACCAGCCAACCGAGGAACGCAACCATGGTTGCTCGCATCTACCGGCCCGCCAAAACAGCGATGCAATCGGGCCAGGCCCGCACCAAGGAATGGCTGCTGGAATACGAGCCCGAGGCTGCCCGAGAGATCGAGCCGCTGATGGGATGGACCTCATCGCGCGATATGGATAGCCAGATCCAGCTTGAATTCGACACCAAGGAAGAAGCGATCGCCTATGCTGAGAGAAATGGCATTGCGTTCCGGATCGTCGAGCCCAAGCCGCGTGCGCCGGTGAAGAAGTCGTATGCCGATAACTTCAAGTTCGGCCGCATCGGCAAGTGGACGCATTGATCATCGCCTAGCGCTCAGGCGCGATGCACCGGCTTCGTCCGACGCTCCCGACATTCGCCGCCAATCATCGATCCAGACGGTATTTACAAGGCGAACTCCTGCCTCGCAGGCTCGCGTAAGCTGTGTTAAGAGCACCTGCTGTGCGCAGCATGACAAATTTCAATAACGGCCCCGTAGCTCAGCTGGATAGAGCAGGTGACTTCTAATCTCCAGGTCGCACGTTCGAGTCGTGCCGGGGTCGCCATCATTTTCAATAACTTAAGTTCGATTGTCGCGCGGCCGGTTCCAGGTCGCGTTGAGGCCTGACCACACCTGCAGGCCCAACAGCCCTTGAATAGGCCCCCAACAGACGGCCGCTAGGTCTGCACAAGCCGGTTGGTGTCCACTCAAGTCCGAACCACTCGCGATTCGGACAGGTCATGCCCCGCAGCTTCACTTTCTTCGCACTCGCCGCGACGGCAATCGTCTTGGCCGGCTGCGTCCCCCGCCATTATTATGAGAACCTCTACGCGGTTGCGCGCGGCATGACGAAAACCGAAGTCCAGGCCGCGCTCGGCCCGGCCAATACCGTCCGCACCAAAGACCATCTCTCAGCCTGGCAATATTGCGATGAAATCTTCGATCTTGGGATCCGGGAAATCCGGGCGACGCTGCGCGAAGGGCGTCCGATCCCGGCGCTGACGCTCTGGTTCGATCAGGAACGGCTCGTTGACATCACCGTTTATCACAACAACCCGTCGGTGACGTGCTCCGACTTCCTGCAGACCTTCAAGTGGAGTGACTTCCCGTTCGATCAAGGCGCATGGCGCACCTCGTTCAAGTAGGGCGTCGGTTCGATTGTTGGCCGCCCCGAAGAGGCGTGAAATGATCCAGCTCAACCGGCAAATTCAGCAACAACGCAGGCGTGATAGGAGCCGGCAGGACGGTCAACGCGCGTGAAGCCGAGAACCTCATCGCCGAGCGCCTCATTGAAAACCTCAATCGCTTTGAAGCGTCCGTAAAGCGAACGGCTACACAGCATGTGATCGAGCATCTGCGGTCGGCCCTGGTGCACGATGCTGAAGCGCCGGTCTTTCGGAATGCCGCGGTCGAGCCCAATCAAGGATTGCGCGGCGAGCGACCCATTGCCGGTATCCTGCTCGGCGCCGATCAAAATCCGATGCGGCGTTTCGAAATCCTCCGCGTTAAAGTCGCCGGCAACCAGGATCTCGGCACCGGCATCGGCACTCAATATTTGATCGACCAGCAACCGTATCTCGAGCGCCTGGGCGTTGCGCTTCATCGACGAAATGCAATAACCCTCCGCCCATCCTGAGACAGACTTCCAGACGAACGGCGCTTCCTTCTGACCGGCAATCGCCGACGCCAGCGGAGCCCTGAGATGACAGTTCACCAGGTGAAGGACCCGCCCCTCCCCGATGTCGATTTCGCTGACAAGAACCGGCCGATCGAATTGAACGGCTTCACCCGGGTCGTTTGCGGCGTCAGTCGCAGGGACGGCCGTCACCGCGCGATAATTGAGCGGCGGCACGAGCTCGTGTCGCACGGATTTGGAGGAGCGGATGGGCAAACGCGACAACGTCACGAGATTATGCACGTCTGCCGCGCCACGGCCGGAAGGCGAAGTGGAGACCGCGCGATGGAACGTGGCATAAGGCGTGCCTTCAAGCAGACGGTCTAAGGCAATCAAATGCCGCTCGGCCTCGTGGGGTTGGCGCTGTGCATTTACCTCCTGCAGGCAGATGATGTCGGCGGCGGCGCGCTCCAGCTCTGGACGCAGCAGCGCGATGCGTACTTCGATCGGATGACTGGCCCGCGGCGGCAGGTCCAGATTTTCCAGGTTGAACGTCGCAATTCGCATGTCGGCTTATCTAACCTTGGCAATCGATCCAAGAGCGATGCAAATGCTAAACCCCAGTGGCCTTCGGCTCGTAAACGTAGCACTGAAAATGAATGTTGGTGTGCTCGCTGTCGAGGTCGGACGCGAAGTGCCCGCTCACCGTAAAGCCGGTTTTTTCGGCCAATGCATTGACGGTATCAGGCAGAACAAAATGCAGGTGTAGCGGAGACTGCTCGAAAACGTACGCATAACACGGCGTCGAGTGCGCCATCCGTCCGCCCGGTCGGATGTAGTCCTGGCATTCAGTGAAGAACGCGATCGGGTCCTGGACGTGTTCGAGGTAGTTGTGACTGAACAACACGTCGTAGGCCTTCTGAGGCACGTCTTCGCGACGAGCATAGATATGCGGTGATGAGTTCGTCTGGAACGGTTCATATCCCTCGACGTTCCAGCCGATCTCGCGCAGGTTCGCGAGACCCTTGTCCCAGTCGCCGCAGGCATAATTCAAGATCCGTTCGCTGAACCCGGGGTTGGCGCAATAGAACGCCTTCTCCTGGCCGATCCGGCTGTCACCTTCATGCAGGAAACCGTAGAGCAGCTCATAGACCCGGCCGAGTTCCTCGGCACTGCACTCGATCAACTGCACCGGGCCGAACACGACTGAGCAGTGAGGACAGTCATATCGGCGCAAGGTCAGGCCGCTGATAAAGCATGTGGCATCCAACGGCTTGCGCGAACTGAGATCGATGTCGTTGCCACAGCAGCGGCACGTATAGGTTTGATTTGCCACGGGCCGGTTAAGCAGCGTCGCGAGATAGTCATTAAAGGCCGTTTTGGCGGCCTCGACTTCGGCAGTCGACGGGGTGTTGGTTGCGCCCGGTGCGGCACGGCCTGATGCGTCGATCGCTGCTGGCGCGGCTTGAGCGGCGCCGCTTTCCGTTGAAGGCGCGGCACGACCGGCCTCGCCGGCAAGAGCGCCCTGACCATTCAGACGCTCGATTCTCTTTTCCAGATTGGTGATCCTAGCCGGAAGGCGCGCCAAGGCCTCGATCCGTCCCGGCATGGCTTTGAGATTGATCAGAAAATTTATCAAACGGCCCAACAAATTCGTCCTTGCTTTCGCGGCCCATCGCGGATGACCCAGCCGACCCTACTCTCTGCTATCGCGAACAGCAGCCGCAGAGCGTTTCCATTTTTCCTTGTTCTTGCTTATGGCAGTAGCGGCCCCATCCTAGTCAACAGAATTCATCCGCTCAAAGCCTTCCGCCAAATCTGCTTTGAGGTCGGCGACGTCTTCCAGCCCGATGTGCAGCCGAAGCGCCGGTCCTTCGCGCTTCCAGGTCGTCGCCGTCCGCGTTTTCGCGCATTCAAACGGCACGATCAGGCTCTCGTAACCGCCCCACGAAAAGCCCATGCCGAAATACTTCAGATCATCGAGCATCGCGCCTAATGCTTGCTGCGAGACCGGCTTCAGCACAATCGAGAACAGTCCCGACGCACCTGTGAAATCGCGCTTCCAGATGTCATGGCCGGGCGTGCCCGGGAGAGCTGGATGGATCACTTCGCTGACCTCCGGCCGCCCCTTTAGCCACTCGGCGATTTCAATGCCCGAAGCCTGATGCCGTGTAAGGCGGACCTCCAACGTCCTCAAACCGCGTAACCCGAGGAAGGTCTCTTCCGACCCGGCCGCATTGCCAAGCGCGATTGATGCTCGTTTCAAAAGCGGGGCAGCGCGGTCGTTCGTCGTGATCGCTCCGAGCATCGCGTCGGCATGCCCAACGATGTACTTGGTGGCAGCTTGGATCGAGACATCGACACCATGCCCAAGCGCATCGAAGTAAATCGGCGTCGCCCAGGTGTTGTCCATCAACACCCAAAGATCGCGCGCCTTGGCGGCGGCAACGATGGCAGGAATGTCCTGCATTTCGAAAGTCTGCGAACCAGGACTCTCGGTGAAAACGAACCGCGTCTTGTCGGTGATGAGGTCGGCGATGCCGCCTCCGATCAAGGGATCGTAATAGATCGTATTGACGCCCATCCGCCGCAGCACCTGTTCGCAAAACCGGCGCGTTGGAAAATAGACGCTGTCCGTCATCAGGATTTCGTCGCCCGCTTCGACGAATGCGAGAATGGCCGTCGTCACCGCATGCAAACCGGATGTGGCAAGCACCGTATAGGCCCCGCCCTCCAACAGCCGGATGGCTTCGCAAAGTGCATCCGTCGTCGGGTTGGTATTGCGCCCGTAGCTATATTTCTGATCGTTGGCCTTGAGCTTTTCGAGCGTCGGGTACAGCACCGTTGAGCCGCGGTAGACCGGCGTATTGACGAAACCATGGGCGCTGAACGGGTCGCGTCCGCCATGCGTCACTAGACTGGCCTTACCCTGCGATCCGGGCTTCGAAGTCCCATCTGCCATTAATCAGCTCTCCGATAAGTTGAGATATGGGCGGCGACACCCAAGATGAGGCACCATAAGTCAGCGCCAAACGTGCCGCTTTGCCGAAATCAAAGGCGCATTGCCCTGGTTCAAAGCAGCCGTCCGGCGATTACCTAGCCTAGACCGATAACACATCGCACAAACCTGCCAAAGAAGCTCCAAAGATTGGCAAAATTTGCCTTTTACGAATTCACCCGAAAGTCGTCTGGTGCGACGCCAAAGTGTCACGCCAACTAAAATAGTTTCGTCATGTAGATTGCGAAATGGACGTTGCCGCCATAACGGTCGATGAATCAAAAGGCCGAAGAGCAACGAAGATCTGAGGTGACATGATTCCGGTTTTTGATATCGGCGGTACGACAGGGATGCTCTTGCTTGCAGCCCCGGTTCTGCTGCTCGCCTCAGCTCTGATGTGGGCCTTGTTTTGGCCGGGACTTGTAACTTCAGCACCGCACCAAGCCCCACACCGCCCTCCCGATCGAAATAAAGAACCTCCACCAAGACAAAAGGAAGCTCCGCGCCAGCAGCCGTCGCCACCGACAGGCGCTCCGGTCTGGCGCCCTGGATCATCGTCCGCGGCCAACGGCGGCAACGGCACCCAGACAGCACCTGGCAAGATGCCGGTTCAGCCTCCGCCGCCTGCGTCGTTTTTGGATAGCGAACTAGGGCCGACGCCGTCAGAGGCACTCGATCCCCGCATCGCCGAGGCGCGACAGAATTTTGATGAAGCCGTCGCCCATCGTGAGAACGGCAATGACCCGACTGCAGCAGATTGCTTGCGCAAGACGATCATGCTGGCGACGTCGGCCGGCGACAAGCCGCTTCATGCCCTGGCGAGATTGGAGCTGGGAGATATCTGCAAGAGCGAAGGCGATCTGATCACCGCTTGCGAGCACTGGCAGATGGCCCGTTCGCTCTTTGAAGAAACCTCCAGCGCAAGCGACGCCGAAGTCTGCGAAAAGCGCATGTTGGGGAACGGCTGCCCGACCGACTGGGTGCTGACCGATTTCTAATTCGGCGATGCGCGAGCCCGAGCCAAACAACCGAGCAAGTCGCCATCAATACCTTGATCCACAATACCTAGCCGGTGTCCCGCAGCGCCTCATTGCACGACGACCTCGATCCGCGCTTTCTGGTTATCTTCGACGCTGAACTCGCGAACAAATTCCTTGCCGCTGTTTTGCGCCGTCGCACGGTACTTGCCCGGCGCCAGAATATGCGTCGGCAAAGCGCCGACGCTTCGCGTCACGACGTCCCCCTCCGGCGTAGAGATGGTCCACCGCGTTGCCGGCAACGCATCCCCACCGGGCCGGTTGACGAGGGCGAACGTCACGGTCGCCGCCGCATGAGCCATGGCGATTTCGGTGAGTTTTCCCGCTTCCACCGAGACTTCGGATTCGACGCTGGCATTGGCATCGCCATAAACCGACTTGATGTAATAGATGCCGGCGTTGAGCCTGAGGATGACATCCGGGCGCAGGTTGCCAATGACAAGCCGGCGCTGGCCCGACTGGTCGGTTTCTGCTTCGTAGATATCGAACAGCACCGTTTCTTTGGGAACCTGCTTTTCGCCCGCATAGGCCGTCAATCGCAAACCGCCGGCGTTGAGCACGAAGACATCGCGCGTGATGGGGCCGGCATTGACCTTGATGCGCTTTGTCAGGTGGGCCCGGCCATAGGTGACATTCACCAGATACTGACCAGGGTCGAGTGGCACCTCGAGCCTGCTGTTCTTATGCTTGGACAGCATTTTCGGCGCGCCATCAGCTGAGGAGCCGCCCGAATAGATCCGCCAGATCAGATCGGACGTAATCGTCCTGTCGTCATCCGTCAGCTTGGCGACGATTTCCAGGCCCGGCCCCGATACCGTCGGCTTCAAGGCTTCACGCGCTTTATCGATAGCCTCACTACCCTGCGGTTGTGAGCCGTCGCTATCAGCAGGCTGGCTTTGCGCCGCCCAGCCATCCGATGGCGACACCGAAACACCCGGAGCCCACTCTTGCGGGTTAGCAGGATTGGCATCCGATTGTGCGTTGGCTGGCGCCGACGCGGTCGCCATGATCACGCACGCGAAACCGAATGCGCCCAAACGCAACAAGCGTAGCGCCACGCCCAATATGTTAAATCGCCAACACTTTTTCATCGGCAATTGACCTGCTTGATTGTCATTGAACGCGCAGTTCGACTGTTTTCGCATCCCCGGCGGCAACGTTGAACTCGCCTTGGACGAGACCGCTACGCGTTTCGCATCTGACACGGTAACGCCCAGGCGCCAACAAGGCATGCGGGACGAGCCGCTGCGTGCGCCAGACGGGTGCGCCACTGTCGTCGACAACTTCCCAGAACTGTCCCGTAAGAGGCTTACCATCCTTGTCGGAAACGCGCAGTTTTACATCGCCCGCTGCAACGGTAAGTGTGATATCGGCATCGTCGCCGGCTGCGACCAAAACATCCTGGACGCTGCGCACATTGCGCGAACCGATATCGGCAACCACGCGGTAACGGCCCGGCGCAACGACAAACTCAGGCGCCTTGCCACTGCTTCGCGCCAAGACGGCAAGCGGTTCGAGCGTGTAGAGTTTATAAACGACAGGCCGCGGCCGGCGTCTTTGATCTGGCGGGATGTTGGCCTTCACCCGGATGCGGGCAGCCTCCACCGTCAATGCCTGCGACAACGATTTGCCTGAACCCAAAGCGACACGGTTGTTGGCCTGGGCAAAACCGACTTTGGCTTCCGTATAGTAAGTGCCGGCCGGTAGTTCGAAAACCGGGCGTTCGGCCGCCGAGCGCGCCACAATCCGTCGACCGCCTGGACTGTCCGGATCATCGACCGAAACCGTGTATTGCAACTGCTTCGCCGCCGCCGCGCCAAGTCCGGTCTGCGCAACAAGTGAAAGTTGACCGGTGTGAAGCCGCAAATCCAAGTCCGCAGTCTTGCCGGATTGGATTGTCACCGCCTTGCTGACAACAATCGGTCCGCTCTCCGCGCGCACCTCATATTGCCCGACCGGCAGGACCAGTTCAGAACTGCGGTAAGGACTGATGACGACGGGTGCTTCCGCGCCCCCATCACCGCCTTTGCCGGGCTTCTCGACTGTCACGATCGCGGGAACCTCTTGATGTCCGCCAGTCGCCCCGCCATCGAGATTGACCTTCAGCAGGCCGGCATCGAAATTCGCCTTGAAGAACGTCGGGCCCTTCTCACCGATGTCCACCCGGCCACCCAAACGGGCCCGGCCCAAAGACGCGTCGACCCAATAACTTCCGGTCGCCAGAGGAACCGCGAAACTGGGTTCGAGGACGTCGAGCATTGGTACGGCCTCGGTTGCCGGTTCGCTGTCTGTTTGATAGACGCGCCAGCGGACGGGCTTGTCGAGCTGCTCATCCTTCTTTGCAGATTTACCGAGCGCAGCGCTCAAGACCAACTGAGGCGGCCCATCAGGATCATATTGCGGCCGCGCGATTTTGCCGGGCTTGGTCTTTTGCGACAGTTCCTTTTTCTTTGGCAGCCGCATGTCGTTCATGGCGAGGTCCAGCGCCTGGGTCGCCGCCGCATCGAGATCCTGCATCGTCCCGGCCGTGAAAAAACGCCCATCAGTTGCTTGCGATACGCAAGCCAGAGTCGGGTCGGGCTGATCCATTCCCAGCCCAATGGTATGAATTTTGAGCTCTGGCCGCGACTGAGCAATATCGGCGGCGACAGAGCACGGATCGCCGCGGCAGTTGTCCGGACCATCAGCAACCAGAACGATACTGCCGGGTTGGCCGGGCTCGAACATGGCGAGGCTTTGTTGCAGAGCGTCTGCGATCGGTCCCTTGCTTTTCGGGTTGAGGGAGCCAAGCGCGGCCAGCGTCTCCGCGCCGCTGCGAATTGCAGGAGTGGCTGCAACATCGACCCGCGAGCAGCCGGGACCGAAGATCATCAGGCCGGTACGGATCTTGGCATCAGCTGCCGGAAAAGCTTTCGTCAAAGCGGAATGCGCGGCTTCGAATTTCGGCGGACCTCCAGGGACGTTGCCCCACATCGACCCTGAACTATCGAAAACAACGACAACAGACCCGCCAGCTTCCTGCGCCGAGGCCGGTGTAATGGCGAGCCAGCCCAGAAAAGCCATCAGAGCTACCGTCAGCATCCGGGCAATCCAGCCTGCCCGACAGAATGGTTCCAGCGGTTCCACCTGCAAACCTCCCGGCGCGTTATTGTCTTTTGTCATCGCGTTATTCGCGCATTGAACCATTTTAAATTGCCCGTTTCGCTGACGTGCGCGCAAAAGAACCGCAGGGCAATGTTCTTGACCGCGATCAGTTCGCGCGACAGCATTATCGTCCATGCCATAGACCGAAGCTGGTATCAAAGCCATCCCGACCGACACGGAACCCATGACAACAAGCCTTACGACGCTCGAACTCCTGAAAAGCCGTCGTTCACTGAAGCCCACGATGTTTACCACACCAGGGCCGACTGACGCTGAACTCACCGAGATTTTAACGATCGCCTCGCGCGTTCCAGACCATAAAAAACTCACTCCGTGGCGATTTATCGTCTTTTCAGGTCCCGCGCGCGCCAAAGCCGGCGAGCTGTTCGCCAAGGCCTGTGTCGCCGAGGACGACAGGGAACCCTCCGAAGTTCGTCTGCAAACGGAAAGGACGCGCTTTCTGCGGGCGCCGCTGGTCATCGCCGTTGTCAGCCGCATGATCGAGAAACCGGGTGTGCCGGAAATCGAGCAGTTGCTTTCGACCGGTGCTGCGGCCTTCAACCTGTGTCTGGCCGCCAACGCTATGGGGTTTGGCACCTGTTGGATTACCGAATGGATCGCGTTTTCGCCGACCGTGAGCGCCGGACTTGGCCTCCAGCCGGGTGAACGCATCGCCGGCTTCATCTATATCGGAACGGCAGCCGAGCGACAGACTGATCGCGACCGCCCAGCCCTCGAAGATATCGTCACCCATTGGCAGGGTTGATCACTCGGCCCGGTTGCCGTGTGGGCAACCGAAGGGCCAACTAAAGTGTCTCACGTGGCTGTTCCGCGCGACGCGCAGGCCACTCCGGTCATGGCGGAGCCATGCTTCGCATGGACGGGCGGCGCTTTTCACCAACACTCGGCAAGCCGGTGTTGGGCTAGCGCTGGGTCGCCTTGCTCCCTGGCCCTTCGGACCCATTGAGGGCTGGTTGTCATGGCGCGGATGCCGCGTAGCGGTGGGCATCCGAAGCGCCAACTAATAAGAGCTGCCGGAGAATTGTCCGGCGCCGGATGCCTAGTGGGCATCTGAAGGCGCCACTGAAGAGCCCCACTAATACCTAAACTGCTCCAGCAGGATCCGCTCATCGAGATCGTGGCCAGCATCGAACATCATGAAGAGCTCGACAGAGTTCTCTTGCTCCACATCGACCTGCACGACATCGCGGATTTCGTAGTGGTCGCCCGCAGCGCTAACGGGACGCTTGAAGGGCTCGAGAACTTCGAACGTAATCTTGGCATCGTTCGGCAACAGCGCGCCACGCCACCGCCTTGGCCGGAATGGACTGATCGGCGTCAACGTCAACAATGGCGCATTCATCGGCAGAATGGGCCCGTGCGCTGAAAGGTTGTAGGCCGTCGAACCAGCCGGCGTCGACACCAGCGCACCATCGCAGATCAGTTCCGGCATGCGCACGCGCCCATCGACGCTGATCGAAAGCTTGGCCGCCTGATAGCGTTCGCGGAAGAGGGAGACTTCATTCACCGCCAGCCTTTTATGCGTCTCCCCACTGCGGTCTTTGGCCGTCATCGCCAGCGGGTGAACCTTCGAAATGTGCGCGGCAGTCAGGCGCTCCAACAGGTCTTCCTCGCTATACTCGTTCATAAGGAAGCCGACCGAACCGCGGTTCATGCCGTAAATTGGAATACGGTCGTGCATGTGGGCGTGCAGCGTCTGCAGCATCAATCCGTCACCGCCGAGTGCAACGATCGCGTCGGCATCTTTCGGAGCGGCATTGCCATAGCGATGCGCCAGCCTGCGTAACCCTGCGCGGGCTTCTGGCACCGAGGATGCGACGAAAGCGATGGACTCGAATTTGGCAGATGCTTGGGCCATGGTGGCAGAAGTTGCTCTCTTAGTTTGTTGTCTCGTACAGCTTGACGCTTTGGCAATCTGAGCGCCCCAAACGCCGCAGATGCCGCAATATGAGGACGAATAAGCCTTGCAGGACAATACCCCGACAATTGTCTACACGACCTTTCCCGATTTCCAATCAGCAAAGCGTGTTGGAGGTGAATTGGTCGAACGCCACCATGCCGCCTGCGTTAATATCCTGAATGGAATGACGTCAGTTTATCGCTGGGAAGGCAAGCTTGAGACGGGTGAGGAGGTCGTGATGATTATCAAGACGACTGCGGCCCGCGTCGATGAAGTGATTGCCGAAGTCGAGAAACTTCATCCCTATGACACGCCAGCCGTACTCAGCTGGCAGGCAACCGGCGGTTCGCAAGGCTATATCGATTGGATCGGCGAGATGACTTCGGCAAAGCCTGACAAATAGCCAGATCCCAGCGCCGAAGCCCAGGGCAGCGCTACAGTCGAGGAACGCAGCTGCGATAAGCTCTCCGCAAGTCCTGGAGCCGAAATGCGAAACGGCCGCTGCAGCGTTATTCCACCACAGCGGCCGCAAATCTGTTTCTTTCGCCAATCTCGGCCTTCAGCTCTCGGCAATCAGCCGACTTTTCCTAAAAGTCCTCGCCGAAGGCCTGCCGGATCAACGCGCGCCGACGCGCACGTTGGCGCGATGCAGAACGGTAACGGCGGGCTTTACTTTTCGTGGCGCGTCGCGTCTTGGACGAGCGGGTTCTCTTGTTGGCTGTCGGGCGATGAACTGGTTTGACGCGGACGACCGGCTGCGGCGCCGTGCTCGTCAGCTGCGGAGCACTGGAGACCCCAGGCGCAATCTGGCGCGCGCTGTAGCGATCAGGCGCAGGTCCGCCGATCGCCATCATCCCAGGCAGCGGAGCGCGCCGCGTCTTACGGACAATATTGGCGTTCTGAGGCATGACGCCGTCCCGACGCACGAGACGTGCAACCGGCACTGGCGCGCGGAGACCCGGCTCTGTCGCAGAATTTGTCTCTGCTTGAGCCGTAATCGCATAAGGCAGGCAGCGTCCGTGCGAAGATTTGGTGAAGCCGGATCCGCACTGGGCATCGCAGCCGATACCTTTATACGAACGCAGAAGCGCCAGCATGAAATGATCCGGCTTATCCGATGGCAAAGCGGAGTTCACCAACTGCAGGAATTCGCGGATCGCATATTTAGAACCGGCGCCCCAAGAGCCATCGATGCGGCCGTCATAACAGCCAACCCGCTTCAGCTCGGTTTGAACGGCCCGCACCATCCCATAATAGTTGGTCGGCATTCCAACCTTTGAGGCAACCGCGTCACCACTTGCGCGAACGCGAACAACCCTGGATTTCCAACCGTCTCGCGAGACGACTTTCGGGGTCGTGGTCAGAATTGGATGCTCAGGCTCAACGACCGTTTTGATGCTTCCGGTCCGATGGATCTGCCCGTCGCTAGAAATGGCCCGCCCGGGTGAGAACGTCCGCTCGATCGCAGGCGTGACGGAATAAGCCCGCTGTCCTACGCCAACCGGAGACTCAACCCGTGCCGTTTGCGTCAGATGGACATGCTTGTCGAATGTATCGGGGAAGTAAGCGTGAGCGCCGACACCGAAACCAATAAGCAGTAAAATCAAACCCGTAATACTTCGCATGACACACAACCTCACAGCCGAAAGGCCAAACTAACTACCTCTGCGCCTCAGCCATGCAAGCAAGCCCGGACCAGCAACTTGCGATTTGCCGAACAAATAAACTGTCGTCCCGAAATACTGGACAAAAATGTCAGCAGTTCGAAAACAGCCGACTACACTATTCAAGCAAGTCTCAGTACACCGAGAACCTTAACGCAGGCGGCAGACATCGGCAACAGGTCCTACAACTGTTAAGTCATTATTAACGTTCCCAAGAACTCATCGCCGAACGCCAAATGATTAACGCTTGGCGGTGCACTTGGGCAACCATGCATGCGCTATATTGCAGAAAATTGCAGCTAGCTCTCAGCCGAATGCAGAGGCAACACCGCTTCGATGCAAATTAGCCACGTACGTTATCTGGGGGGTATGTCGGTGCATAAGCACTAGGACTTGTGGAAAATCTGCAGACTTCGATGTGGATAGATTGAGGATAACCCCTCCTTTGGCGAACCATCGCCACTCTGTCCTAGATAGAAGCCGCAGCTGCAGCCGACCGGTACAAGGCTGATTATCTTAACGAATAGAGACGAATCGCATAACGTCAAAAGCAGAGAGGAACTCGTAAGCGTCTTGAAATATGACAGCCTGCAAAACTTAACGTGTTGTCCACATAGCAAAGTTCTAGCGGCACTTTCGATTGTGGAATGATGTTGTGTTTTCCAGGCAAGCCAACTTGCTGCGTCGCAAAGATCACACCTTTCACCTTCGCCAGCAGTCATTTGGGGATGACGCTGGAAGCTCACGGAAGTGATGAGGATATGGATCTTTCAACGGCGCCGTCCTGCGTCGGTTGGAACGCCCGTTCGCCTCTTGACGGGTCTAGTGCACAGCTGGACCGGTAGCGTTACTCCAGCTCTTTTGAGGGAGAGGGCAATGAGACATGCTCTAGGCGTATTAGGGATTCTGGCGGCCGGCGTACTACTCGCCGTGTCAGCAGCCATGAATTACCGATTCGGGTTGAGTCTCGGGAAAACCGAGTTAGACGGACAAATTTACGGTGTGGCCAGCGCGGCGGCCGACTGTATGAAGGCCCTTGTGCCATTCTTCTTCTTTGCCGCAATAAAGAACAGGGCGTGGAGCCAAGCGGCCGCGTCCATGTTGGTCTGGGGTGTGGTCACAGCCTATTCGCTGACCTCAGCCTTCGGCCACGCCGCGCTGAACCGCTTCGATGTAGCGGGCCAGCGTGCTCACCAGTCCGACATCTATAAGGACACGCGCTCTGAATTGGCCAGTGCCAAGGAACAGCTCAGCTGGATCCCGCAGCACCGTCCGATCATGGCGGTTCAATCCGAACTGGAAGGACTGAAAACTCACAGACGCTGGGACAGCACCAAATCCTGCACGGATGCGACCGCTACGAAGAGCATCGCATTCTGTGATCAATATCGCGGATTGGTCGCTGAACTGGCTTCAGCTGAGAAGGCTGCCACGCTTGATGCGCGGATCCTGAAAGCACAAACCAAGCTTGCCAGTTTTGATGGCATGTCGGTCAACGCCGAAGCAGACCCGCAGGCCGCGGTTCTGGCAAAGCTGACCGGTGTCCAACTCGAGGACGTACAGCTCGCAATGACCGTGTTCGTTGCCTTGCTGCTTGAGGTTGGTTCTGCTTTCGGCATGTACATTGCCTTCTCACAGTGGCGGATCTACGAGCGCCACACGCCGGCCGCGCCTCAGATGGCGACGGTCAGCACCGCTGCGGCAGCGGTGGCAGTCCCCGAGGAAAAACCTCTGGCTGTTGCGATAGAAAAGCCGCGTTCTGGTGCCAACGACAATCCGGTGGAAATCGCCGAAGAAGAAGTGTCGGCAGCACCTCCTCGACTCGTCGCTCCCGAAAACGATGTGGAGCGGTTCTACAAGGAAAAGGTAGAGACACAGGATGGATCGAGCCTTACTGCAACAGCACTATACGAAGAGTATTGTGATTGGTGTGACACGAAGAACAAGGAGCCACTAGCACTTCCGACATTTGGTCGTGACTTTGGTGAGTTGGGAGTTCAGAAAGCAAAAATTGCAGGACGGGTCCGGTACATTGGTATCGCACTAAAATCCGAAGTGGGACTGACGGAGGATAAGAACGCGCCAGCCTTCAGCTCCAAAGCCGCCTGACAAACTCAGGCTTCGCGAAAGGCCCCTCACGGGGCCTTTTGTTGTTTCTGGACCAGCATGACCTTGGGAAGTGTGGGCGAAAGATGAAGCTAGACCAACACAACCTTGGAAAGTGTTGGCAACAAAGAGCGACCAACACGACTTTAGGCCGTCAACACAAGCTTGCGCAGTGTTGACGGAAGAAGGCGCAAAGCAAAAAGCCCGGTCATGGCGACCGGGCTTTTTGCGTTTTTCACTTTGGATTTCCAGCTTACTTCTGGACGATCGCCAGGCCAGCCTGTCCACCCGACAACTGCTTGCCGATCGATTTGAAGGCTGCGCGAAGTTCATCTCCGTCATAAGGGAAGAAGTACTTGGTGCTGTCAGTTGCGCATTTCTTCAGGCGACTGGCCGTTGAGCTATATTCGTTGAGGCCAAAGCCAATCGTGTAGACAACGACCGAGTCATCTTCATCATAGACGCCATCGCCGTTCGGATCCTTCATCGCTTCGCAGATCTTCTCGAACTGGCTGTTTGAAGAGCCATTGTTGGCACTGCTTCTGGTGCTGCGATCCTGAACGCCATTGCTGTACTGCGTGTTGAATTCGCCGTCCGTCATGATGATCGTCGCTTTGATCAGTTCATCAGGATTGGCAGCTTCCGGCTCAGCTCCAGATGGGAACAAAGAGCCCCACTTATCCGACAACAGATACCAGCCCCAGGCCGCGCCGATTTGACCAGCAGTATAACCTGACGGCTGATAGCTTTCGATTTGTGCCTTCAAGGTGGCCTTGTCTCCCGTCAGCGGCTGGATCTCGTTGCCAGGATTACAGCTGCCGCTGCTGGTGTAGACGTGGCCAACAGGTGCCGAGCACGAGCTACCGGAGCAGTTCGGAGCTGCATCGTCATAGGCATGCGATCCGACGCGTTCGGAGACGCATTTGGAAGCCTTCCACTTTTTCGTCTTGTTGGAGTTGTTCTTGAACTTCAGTTTCTTGTAACCGAGCGACGAGCTTGTGCCGCTCTTGATCGTGCCGCGCACACTGTCAGCCAGCGAACCGACGTTGACCGTTTCGGAGAACGGAACAAGCGCAATGCGCGTCGCGCCTACCTTCAGGTTGCGGTCGAAGATATCGAGCACGTCAAGGCCGGCCTCTTTCATCGAGTCGATCTTTTTCTTGCCTCTGACGGTGCTGCCCATCGAGCCGGTGATGTCGAGGACCAGGGAAAGCTCCAGCCGCTTCGCGCCGCACTTGACCGAAGATGTTGCCTCGACGTCGATCGAGTTGATGTTGACGAGCTTCAAAAGGGTCGTCGGCACCTTCGACTTGACCGTCGGTGACAAGGTGCCGCTTTCTTTGTCGAACTCGGTATTGGAAAGTTCAACTTCATTGGCCTCGATATTGGTCGAGGCATTTCCATCTTGCGCAGGCGGCTTCAGGCCCATCCGCGAATCTGCCAGTTCGGCAGCAAGAAAAGCGCGCAGAATTTCTTCTGTCGTCTGTTCGCCCGTACCACCGCCGCATGCTGCGACAGTTGCTGCATCCAGCGCGTTTTGAAGTGTTTTTTCCGCTGTGATTGCCTGGCCGATATCGATGGCTCCGCCTGTGATTGCCAGCATGGGGACCACCATGAGACCGAAGAGTGGAGCAATGCTGCCCCTTCGATCAGAGAAATAGGATCGTCCTAGTTTTTTCAGGTTGTACATTTGTCTCTTGCCTCACCACGACTTGGTTTTTTTGTCGTCTGAGAGGCATTCTGCACGCTGCAGTTTTTCAGGTTCTTTCGTAAATCGATCAAATTTTATGTAACCTCGCTTGGAATTTCTCGAAAGTTTCTGGCGGTTAAAACTGGCTTGCAGAATAGGTTTACAAAAAAGGTTATCGCTGCAACGACTCGTTAAGAATTGCGATTTTGGCCTTCGCGGGCCGCGTGGATTGAAGAGTTGGCAGGCCGCGAAAGTAGCATTCGGTTAAGAATTGGCTTGCGAGCCAACCCAAGATGCGCGCACACGGCAAACAAAAAGGGACGCAAAGTTTGCGTCCCTTTGAATGAATATGGAGAGCGACTTAGCGAACCCTGCTGAGCAGGATAGGCTCCTTAATTCCCGGCAAGTTGCGAGGGGTCTTGCAGCGTAATTCCATCGCGAGCAGCTGCCAGGACCCGGCCGATATTCTGGAACGCCGTCCGCATCGATGAGCTATCGTAGGGGAAGAAGTAGAGCTTCTTGCGAAGAGCCAGATCGGTCTCAGGGTCGTCGGGATCATAGCTGGCGCAGTATTTCAAGGTGTCGCGCGCATTGTTGCCCGATGTCGTCCCTTCCGGATCGAGACCGAAGCCGATCGTGAAGATGGTAACGGATTCTTCACCCTTGGCATTGAGACGCGTTTTGATCGCGTCGCAGAACGCTTTGGCCTCTGTGCGCGATTCCGGGCAATCGCCGGAGCCATTGCAGCTTGAAGCGCCACCGCTTTCGTTACGGTGGAAGGCCGTGAAATTGCCATCGGTGAAGAAAACGATCGCCTTCAAAGTTTTCGGATCGTCATAAGCCACCGGCGCAGAGTCGGAGGGCCAGATGCTCGACCACATCGGCGATAGCAGGAACCAACCCCACTGAATGCCCAGATGGCCGGCCGTGCCGCCGCTCGCCGTCAGGCCATCGATGGCCGTGTTAAGAGCGTTGCGGTCATTCGACAAAGGCACGATCGGCGCGGTTGGCGGACAATTGCCGGAGGTATTGTTCAAGATCCAGAATTCCGAGCCGCTCGCGGGCGCGTCTTCGGTGATGCGCGTGCCGCTCTTGCGTTCCAGGGTGCAGGGATAGTTGGGATATTCAGCCCGGCCGGTTCGCTTCGCGGTATCCGTCCAGCCCACGTTGATATAGGTCGCGAAGGGCACCAGGCCGACGCGCGTTGCTTCCGCGCCGTTCGGCATGACGATATCGAGCAAGTCCTTTGCGGCCGTTTTCATATCGTTAAGTTTTGTGCAGTTCCCGTTCGGGCACATCGAACCGGTGACATCGAGAACCATCGTCAGTTCGAGCGCTTTGCCGGCCATCGTGGCAGCGGAACTGACTTCAAGATCGATCGAGTTGATCCCGATCAGCTTGAGGATCGAGGTCGGGACCGTAACAGTTGCTTTCGGAGAGACGGATTGGGACGCGGTGTTGATGCCCGCATTCTCAAGCTGGACCTCGTTGGGCGCGTTCGAAGCGGTTTCGCCCTCGGCCGGTTCGGCGCCCAACGTCATGCCGGAACCGGAAAGTTCCGAACCAAAATGGTTGCGCAGCCGATCGGCCGCCGAGGATGCGTTGCCGGTATCGCGGTATTCGCGAATGGCCGACACCACGGCAGCATCGAGCGCGAATTGGAGAGCCGAAGCCTTGGATTGTGCTTGGCCAAAGTCTATTGCGGCGCCAGCAATGCTCAATATGGGAAGGGCCATCAGGCCGAAAACTGGAGCAACGTTGCCGCTGATATTGCGACTGAAAGACGAGGCCTTTCTAATTTTGAAAAATTTAAGCATTGCGGTGCTCTCGCAGCTAAATGGACGACACCCCTGTTGCGAAAACATTCCTCCCGCGCCTCTGAATAAGGACTTGCAAAAATAGATCGAATTTTAGGTGAGATAGCTTTGAAGGTCTTCAGTTGTCTGTGCGGTTAAAACTTCGTTGCGCTAAAAAATCAAAATTGAAAGTTCAAAAATCTGGCTCTTGTCCGTCGCTGACATCCCACTTCATGCGGGGAATAGCCGTTGAGGTGGGTGTGCGGTGGACTATTCTCCAATGGCGTTTTGGCGCCTGGGCTTGGAAGTTTGCCTCGCAAAGGCCAGATAGGTTAAACAATCACAAACAGGGCTCGGCAGGCCCGGCAAACGACCAGGAGCCGTCCACAGATGAGCGCCGACATTGCAGTAACTTTGAAACTGTACGCTTCGCTGGGCAGCTATCTGCCGTCGTCTGCCGAGCGCAACAGCGCTGTCGTGATGGCAGGTCCTGGCACGACCATTCAAAGCTTGCTCGATGCCCAGAACATTCCGCGCGAGGCCTGTCACCTGGTGCTCCTCAACGGGGTCTTCCAGCCTATCGATAAACGCGCATCTGCAACCTTGAAAGACGGCGATGCCCTTGCTGTCTGGCCGCCGGTTGCAGGGGGCTGAGCCGGTGAGTGTACCGAGCGAGCCCGAGGCCGAGCGCGCCATAGTCGAAAAGATCATGACGCTCTCGCAAAGCGAATTTGCAAATTCGATCGCCGCATTCGCCGGCACGGAAGCAGGTCAAGCCGCCAACGCCGGAGCACCGGTTTCCATCCCGGTCGGCGGCGCGGCTGCCGTGATCACGTTTACAAAAATTCAAGGCTTTTCATTCGGTGGCCTGGTCGAGATGCCGCGCGCACGCGTCACCATAGACCTCACCGCCGTGCCGCCTGCCGAGGCCGCAGCCTTCATGCGCCGCTTCGATATCGCTTTCCAGCGCGGTGGCGGCTGAGGCCGCAAAGCGGGCCTCGGGCCAAGGTGCGGTCCCTAAAAGGTGCAACCCCTAAAATAAGGCCAGGGGCCTCAAGCCGTCGCCGTCTTGGCATCGCCGTCGGCTGCAAGGCCGCTGATCACCAGTGCAAACGCATATTCGAGGGCAGTCTCCTTTAGGGAATCGAAACGCCCCGAAGCGCCACCATGCCCGGCGCCCATGTTTGTCTTCAGCAACACGAGATTGTCGGACGTATTGAGTTCGCGCAGCCGTGCGATCCATTTGGCCGGCTCCCAATACGTCACGCGCGGATCGGTCAGACCGGCAACCGCAAGGATGTGCGGATAGTCTTGCGCCGTAACGTTGTCGTACGGGCTGTAGGAGCGGATCATCGCGAATTCTTCATCGCTTTCGATCGGGTTGCCCCATTCCTTCCATTCCGGCGGCGTCAACGGCAGGTCGGCGTCAAGCATCGTGTTGAGCACGTCGACAAACGGCACGTTGGCAATAATCCCCAAGAAGAGATCGGGTGCCATATTGGCAACCGCCCCCATCAGCATGCCGCCCGCCGATCCGCCCTGCGCCACGATGCGGCCGCGCTTCGTAAAGCCTTCGGCAACCAGGTGCTCGCCGGCAGAAATGAAATCCTTGAACGTGTTGGTCTTGTCCTGTCGTTTCCCCGTCCGATACCACCGGTATCCCTTTTCCTTGCCGCCGCGAATGTGAGCGATGGCATAGACGAAGCCACGGTCGACGAGCGACAGCCGCCCCGTCGAGAAACTTGCCGGCATCGATATTCCATAAGACCCATAGCCGTAGAGCAGCACCGGCGCCGATCCATCGAGCGGCGTGTCCTTGCGGTAAAGAAGCGACACCGGAACCGTCTCGCCGTCGTGCGCAGGAGCAAATAGCCTTCGCGTGACGTAATCGTCCGGATTGTGGCCGCTGGGAACGACCTGCTGTTTCCTCAGCGTCCGCTCTTGCGTTTCGACGTCGTAGTCGAACACCGAGGCCGGCGTCGTCATCGACGAGTAGGTAAAGCGGATCGTCGTCGTATCGAACTCGTAGCCGTGCGATAGCCCCAGCCCATAGGCTTCTTCATCGAAGGCGACTTCCGTTTCAGCGCCATCCGAAAAACGCCGGATCGCAATGCGCGGCAGACCGTCTTCCCGCTCGAGCCGCACGAGATGGTTGGCGTAGGCGACGCAATCGATAATAAGCCGCCCGCCTTTATGGGGAACGAGATCCGTCCAGTTCGCCATTTGCGGCGCTTCGATCGGCGCTTCGACGATACGGAAATCCTCAGCCTCTGCCGAATTGGTGAGGATGATGAGTTTGTCTCCGCGATGATCGACGCTGTACTCATGGCCCGGCTGCCGGCCTTCAACGAGTCTTGGCGCCGCGTCAGGGGCCTCCGCGTCGAGGAGGTAGACTTCGCTCGTCTCGTGATCGTGCGTCACGATCGTCAGATAGCGCGAGGATTGCGTTTCCCCCAGCCCGACATAGAACGCCGGGTTGGCCTCTTCGTATATCAGCGCGTCGCTTTCAACCGGCGTCCCGAGGACGTGCTTATAGACCCGCAGCGGTCGGTGGTTGTCATCAAGGCGGACGTAGAAAAGCGTCTTGGAATCCGCACTCCATACCATATCCGCGCTCGTCATCTCGATTTCGTCGGCAAGCATCTCGCCGGTTTCGAGGTTGCGAATTCGAACCGTGTAGAATTCCGAACCTTTGTCGTCGACGCCATAAGCCAGCAGTGCGTGGTCGGGGCTGTGCGCATATCCGCCAAGCGCCCAATAGCCCTTGCCCTCGGCTTCGGCGTTGCCATCGAGCAGGACCGAGATGTCTCCGCCATCCCGCGGCTGCCGGCACAATTGCGCGTACTGCCCTCCGGTCACAAAACGTGAGAAATAAGCCCACGGTCCGTCCGGCATGGGAACGGTGCTGTCATCCTGCTTGATCCGCCCCTTCATTTCTTCGAAGAGACGCGTCTGGAGGTGCTCGGTGCTCTTGAGCACGTCCGAAGTGAAATCGTTTTCGGCTTCCAGATAGGTCCGGATGTCGCCAGCCAGCTTGCTTGGGTCCCGCATCACTTCTTGCCAGTGCTCATCACGCAGCCACGCGTATGGGTCATCGAGAACGACCCCATGAACGCTCTGGCTAAACGCCCGCTTCTGAGCTTTGGGCGGTGTCGAGCCGGACGCGAGTACTTTGATCGGATCAGTCATAACTGGCGGGCCTCTGGGATTGGGATTTGGGTCTGCATAGCTACATGCCGCTAGGGTCAACGATCAACCCAACAGGTCAGCGCGCAAAGCGGTGGGATCAAGGGGAAAAGGGCCGAGCGCCGAATTTCAGGAACACCACCCAGTCTCTTCAGTGCTGAGAATTGTCCAATTCGCCTTTGCTGAGAGAACACTTGTGCTGTAATGACGGGAAACAAATTGCAACAGACGATAGTTACGGGTAGATAACCGCAGTTGATGCGAGTTGACAGCCATGTAAATTTGATGTCCAAGAGTATTGAAGCCTTAGTCACTGAAGCTTTCGATCAAGTTGTCTGTCACTCGCAAGAGTGTGGCTGATGAGCCGGAAGTGTATCAGCCAATAAAATCGGGATCAGCACAAAGGGAACTTGCCTCGGCAAGATTTCAATTTTGACGTATCGGCAACTCTCCAGTCGATATTAGTCGAATACCCATTTAAGTGTTGACGTTTGTTTGAATGATCAGGTTATTGAGGCAGTCGATGTCCCGCGAAGCTGGGGAGACCTGGGGTTGCGGGCATGCTGACGATCAGAAGCATAATTGGTCAAAAGTGAAGCCGTTTTATCGGGCAGGCGAATGAACGAACAAAATCTGACTGCTAATCAGTCACCAGGGAACGTCCGTTTGGATGACGAAGCGCAAGCTGGTTTGGTCGGTTTGACGGCACAGATCGTCTCAGCCTACGTCAGCAATAATAATGTCGATGCAACCGATCTGCCGCAGCTGATCAGCGACACGCATTCTGCGCTGGCGCAGGCCTCCGGCGATGCCGTTCCGGTCAAGCGGGAAGAACTGAAGCCGAAGGTTCCCGTCAAGCGCTCGGTCATGCCCGACTACATCATCTGCTTGGAAGACGGTAAGAAGTTCAAATCTCTGAAACGCCACCTGCGGACGCACTACAATCTGACGCCCGAGGAATATCGCGCCAAATGGGGACTGCCGCACGACTATCCGATGGTGGCACCCAACTATGCCAAGGCGCGCTCCGATCTTGCAAAGAAGATGGGCCTCGGCACCAAGCGCGATTGAGCCAACGCGTTTCGGCCATCGCAGGAACGACCTGAAATTGAAAAGAGCCGCTCCATCAGGGGCGGCTTTTTATTGTGATGAACGGGTCCAGCGGTCGCTGGAAGCGCAGGCTTTTTTGCGCAGGTGTTCGCCAAGCGCTTCGAGCGCCATCTCCCGGTAAAGCGCCAGCATATGTTCGTGCCTGGCAAGATCGTAGCTCCACGACCCTAATAGCCCCCGGCGCCGTTCTTCCCGCAAGCGTTTCCGATACAGCGCCAGAAATTCCAATCGATGACAAAGCCGCATCCGGCCGCCAGCGCCTCCGCGGTAAACGTCTGGCTCGATCGCCCCAGAGCCAATCAAGCCGATCATGCGAGCGACAGCCGATCCGGATTTTGACGTCGGCATCTCCAAGCCCTCCCCTCCCGCAGGCACCACCAGACAATTGTGCGAGGTTTGATGTTCTGCTGCGCGTTATGGCCGGGGATAAAGATTTTCAGGCCCTTGTCGGCATTCTTAATAAATATTCGGCGCGGGAACAGAGTTATCCCCGAAGCTTCCCTTGTGGATTTACCATAGGAAAACATAAGGCCCGTTTTGCGTAGTCTTGGCGCTTCTTCAGGCAATTCATCGGTCAGTTTCGGTTGAAAAATACAACCATAAATTGTATCGTTTCAACTCTTGGTATCGACGCGATTTCACTGCGTACCTTTGGCAAAGACACGAAAAGGCAGACATGTTGCAGTTCGGCGAGTTGGTGGAGCCCAGCGCTCAACGCGTAGCAAACTTCAAATCGGCAACAGCACCATCACCGGCGCTGGCAGTTTTAGAATGGCGCAAAACAAATCATATCAGGCGCCTGGCAATCGAAGGATTAGTATCCCGGATTTTTAATGTCCCACCGAATGCGTTGCGAAGTTCCACGCGAGGTCGCGCTCATGTTGCCCTGGCGCGCCAGACAGCAATGTACCTGACCCATGTCGTTTGCGGATTGAGCATGACCGAGGTCGGCCGCATCTTCGAACGCGATCGGACAACGGTCGCCCACGCCTGCGCCTTGATCGAGGACCGCCGCGATGAGGTCGAATTCGATCAACTTCTCGAAATGCTCGAACGGATCGCGCGCGAAGAAATTCGCCGACGCCTCGGCGACAAAGACGCCATCGTCGCCTACAGACCGGGTGAACGAAGACCTTGAATTGACACCCATCGCGTCGTCCGAGTTCGGATCACGCGGCGCGACCTGATAACAAAGCCTCCTCCTCACAACCTGATTTCAAGAATTCGGAGTTTGCCGATGGCCAGTCCGAGTGCGAGCACGCCTGCCCAGTCTCCCACCGCTGTTAGTACGAGGGAGTTGATCGCAAAGCTGCGTCCGCTTGCCCGACGAGATGCTCTGGCATGGCCGGACGAAAATACCGTCAAGATCATCGCAGCAGAATTGGAACAGTCGCCGGCGCACGCTCAGCCGAACGTACTCAGCGAAGTCACGCTTGAGCATTGGCAGGAGATGATGCGCAAAGGCTGGGTTGTCGAGAATGAAACAAGCAACGGCTGGCGCATTTCGAACGCCGGAACGATCGCGATCAAGAGGTTGCGCAGCCGCTCGCCTGATGACGTCGAAGGCCAGCGCTCGAACGATCCGACGACCAAATCCAGAAATAGTACCATCACCGGCAAGGCAAACGGGCCGTCCAGCCGTAGTAGAAGTCCGCAAGAAAATCGTCCCGGTCAGAACGACTGTGAAAGCCCGCTTCATTGGCTGAGCCGTCGACGCGATCGCAGCGGCAGACCGCTTATCACTGCTGCCCAATTGAGTGCCGGCGAACGCCTGCGCGCCGATTTCACCTACGGCGCGATGATGCCGTCGATCACAGCCAACTGGTCAGCCGTCCCCGGTTGTAGCACTGGCCCTGCAGGCTCGGATAAGGAACTCGAATTGCGCGACGGCCAGTTGCGTGCGCGCGAAAGGTTTCGCGATGCCGTGAGCGCAGTCGGCCCGGAGTTCTCAAGCTTGCTTGTTGATGTGTGCTGCTATCTCAAAGGGCTAGAGGAAATCGAGCGGGCTTCAGGTTGGCCGCAGCGCTCGGCAAAGGTTGTCCTGCTGTTGGGATTGAGCGCACTGGCGCGCCATTACGGATTCGCTGGTCGCTAAGTCCAAACCCGACAAGTCGGACGCGATCAACCCGCGAGCGCCGACTTGGCATCGGACTGAATGCGCTCGACCATCGAAGCAAAACCGTTCGAGCGCTGCGGTGTCAGGTGGTCCTTGAGGCCAAGCTCCTGGAAAACTTCTCGCGCGTCGGTCGCGAGAATTTCCTCAGGCGTATGATCCTGATAGATCGCCAGCAAAATGGCAACGAGGCCGCGGACGATCATCGCATCGCTGTCGCCCTCGAAATGCAAGCGCCCGTTGTCGACACGCGTCTCAAGCCAGACCTGACTGACACAGCCACGCACCTTGTTGGTGTCGGTCTTCGCCGTGTCCGGCATTTCCGGCAAGGCTTTGCCCAGTTCGATGACGTAGCGGTACTTGTCTTCCCAGTCGTCAAGAAATTCGAAATCTTCTCGGATGTCGGCAAGAGTCATGAGCGTCCGCTTCGGTTGCATCTGATCGTTACCAAGATACCTAGCGCGGAACCGGCTTCAGAAAAACCCTTGAGTGAGGGAAATGGCGTGAGAGCGACGAGGGTCTCGGGCCCTGATTGCCTTAGCTGTTCGGCGGCGGAGCCCCGCGCCACGGCGTTTTAAGGTCTGCAGCCGTCAGCGTTCCGCGATCGACGCGGGTCGTGCGGGCTCTCAGCCATTGCAACAGATCCCACTCTTGTTCGCTGCTGGCTTGATGCGCTCTGGAACTCAGCTCAACAACATAGGCCGCGGATTCGTGCGCGCGTTGATAGAGCGCTTCGCATCCTTTTGGATGGCGTTCGCAAACATGTGAAATATGGTGCAGTACGCGCGCAGCTTCCTCACCGGTCGCATAAAGCGACCGGTCGGGTGCAACAAGCACCGCCAAAGCCACAAGGAATGCAAATCGCAACGACCTGTCCTGCGCGTTAGAAGTTCAACGACCGGTTCGCTGGCCGGCCATCGACAAGTCTAACGCCACAAAGTTTCTGAACCGTTCTCGCAAATGCGCGATCGCTGCCCGAAAATTGCCAAGCCGGCCGCCTTGCTTAATCGGGAATTAACGCCTGCCCCAAATAATCTCTGCTGCAAGGGAGAGGGAGTAGGTATGTCCGAACGCATCGTCGCCAGCAGCCTTTTGATCTTTGGCTTGCTCACGTTGGCACTGATCATCAACATGACGACGCTGCAATCGGGGACGCGATCGCTTGCACCGGCTCCGTTGGCCGTGGCAGCCGCTAATTCGCACGCGACCCTCAACGCGAACGATTTGGATCAGACCAAGCAGTTCGTCCTCCTCAATGCCAATCCAAATGCGCAGACCGCCTCAGAGGTTCAAAGAGAACTCAAAGCGCTGGGCTACGCGCCGGGCAGCTCTAACGGCACAGTCGATCTGAAGACCCAGGCCGCAGTCATGGCGTTCGAATACGACAACGGCCTGCCGATGACGGCCAAGGCTGATGCCAGCCAACTGCAGCGCCTGCTGCTCGGCCTCGGTCAGTCAGTCGCAGGCAAACACGACAACGCACGTGTGCCGACCACTGACGACGCCGGCCATGTCATGCGCACCGTTCAGCAGTCTCTGGCGAGCCTCAACTACGACCCCGGTCCGATCGACGGCAAATACGGCAGCGAAACCTCGCGTGCGATCCGCAATTTCGAACTCGACAACAACTTGCCGGAGACCGGTCGCGTATCGGGCCGCCTGATCGATGCCATGGCGGCAAGGATGAATAGAAGCTAGGCCTAAGCGGCACGCCGATAACGTTGGCTTCTGCTTTTGGTAACGTCGAAGCGACGAAAGCCACGCCGAAGTCCGCAATTCTCTATCCTGGCAAGGCTAGTTTAATCGCCCCCCGCATGCTTGAGTGGGTGTCGTGTCTCGACGTCTTCAAAGGCAGAACCAACCAACATGCGCATCAATGCCGATCTATGGGTGAAAGCCTATATCCGCCGCTTGGGCAGCGAAGGCGCAGCCGCCTTTGTCGTCCGCCGCGGCGATGATCATGGCGGCAGCATCTTCATCCGCGTCAACGGCCTCGACGGCACCTCTGAACTCTATGGTCCAGCGATCGCCGGCCTAACGGAAATTGCCACAGAGCGCCGCTGGTCGTTGCGCAAATCGGCCGATGATGCCGACATCGAAGCGATGATCGCGCAGGAGCTCAAGTTCGATTCCGATCTCTGGTTGATAGAGGTCGAAGATCGCCAGCATCGCCATTTTCTCGACGAAGACCTAATTTCCGAGTGAGTGAGTCCCGCAAGAGACAGCCACGACTCAGCCAATCGCGTATTAACGAATTGGAAAGGAAATCAGTGGCCCAATCGTTTTGCTGCGTTTTCCGCGAACGGTCCAACGAAGTGTGGAGTTCGGATACGAGCTGCAGGAGATGCAGGAGGAATGTCTTTTAGCCACTGGTCCATCAAAGGGGGCAATAATGGCGATGATCATAGACTTCGCGCAGGCGCGCGAAGCAGCAGAGCCTAAGGCTCGTAATAGCGGTTACGATTCCGCTGAGCTGGTTGGAGAAGTCGTATTGTTTACCGGCGTACGTTATGAGCGCCAAGCGCACGAACCGTCATTGACCGATGACACCAGTTCCGAAGCGGCCGACTGTCCGACCAGAAAAAAGAAGAACTCCTGAAACCACTCGTCTGAGACGTCTCAAAGTATTGATTACTGTTTTTTCGACCGGCAGTTTCGGTCTCGATACCTGATTTTCAAATCCGGTCTGGCGAGCCAAATTCCGCCACCGGCATGAGGCTCTGCCTCTCGAAATTTTGAACGCTTCCTTTGCCGCCAGATGCCGCATGGGAGCAAAACACCCTTCACAAAATTTCTGCCAATACCAACCCCATCGATTGGGCGCGGCTGCTCAAAGCCCCATGTTTCAAGGCGTTTGCGCTACACCAATGTGCCGGTTGTTCACGTCCTTGAAAATCCTATATGCTAAGGTAAGAATTTGGGTCTGCCCCAGTGGCCGAAGTGACCCCGTAGGCATCTCAAGGACAATGTTTGATATGGCAGCTACCAGCCGTCTTCGCCCGAAAGTTATGACTCTGACCGACGCCGCCGCCGGGCGCGTTGCAGCAATCATGTCGAAGAAGCCGGACATCGTCGCCTTGAAGCTGGGCGTCAAGAAGGGCGGTTGCGCCGGCATGGAATATACCATGGATTGGGCCGACGAGATCGGCAAGTTTGACGAGGTCGTCGAAGAAAAAGGCATCAAGCTGCTGATCGATCCGATGGCGATCATGTACCTATTGGGCACCGAGATGGACTACCAGGAAGACAAGCTGTCTTCGGGCTTCGTCTTCAATAATCCCAACCAGCAAAGCGCGTGCGGTTGCGGCGAAAGCGTCGAACTCGTACCTGCTGCGCCCGAGCGTTTGGCCGAAGCGAAAGGCTGACTTACCATCGCCGGATGGTTGCCGCGTCGATCGATGGGCTTGAACGCAAGCGTCTGGTTCAAGCTCTCAGTCCGTCGCCTTGAGCGCGCGTGCAGCCTCAGGCGCAAAGTACGTCAGAACTCCGGCTGCGCCTGCGCGCTTGAATGCGATCAGGCTCTCCATCATCACCCGATCCTTATCGAGCCAGCCGCGTTCAGCCGATGCCATCAGCATCGCGTATTCTCCCGACACCTGATAGGCGAACGTCGGCAGTTGAAACTCTTCTGACACGCGCTGCACGATATCCAGATACGGCATGCCCGGCTTGACCATCACCATGTCGGCACCTTCGGCGATATCGAGCGCCACTTCGCGCAGCGCTTCGTTGGTGTTGCCGGCATCCATCTGATAGGTGCTCTTGTCACCCTTGAGCGTTGACGACGAGCCAACGGCGTCGCGGAACGGGCCGTAAAACGCACTCGCGTATTTTGCGGCGTAACTCATCAACAGCGTGTCCGAGAGACCAGCGGATTCAAGAGCGGATCGGATAGCGCCGATGCGTCCGTCCATCATGTCCGATGGCGCCAGGATCGATGCCCCCGCCTCCGCCTGCACCAGCGATTGTTTAATGAGTGCTTCAAGCGTTTTGTCGTTGTCGATGCGCTCGCCGATGACGAGTCCGTCGTGACCGTGGCTGGTGTAGGGGTCGAGCGCGACGTCGAGAATGATCCCAATATTCAGTCCGGCGTCGCGAATGGCGCGGGTCGCGCGGCAGACGAGGTTGTCGCCGTTGAACGCATCTGAGGCATCGTCGCTGCGCAGAGCCGGATCGGTATTTGGAAATAGCGCGACCGCCGGAATGCCCAACGCGCAGGCCTGGTGCGCAGCTTCGACGATCAAGTCGATCGTCAGCCGCTCGACGCCCGGCATCGAGGGAACAGCGACACGTTGATTTTCGCCATCGATGACGAAGAGCGGCCAGATCAGATCGTCAGCGCTGAGCCGGTTCTCGGCGACAAGCCGCCGCGTCCAATCCGCCTGACGATTCCGCCGCATGCGGATGGCAGGAAAACTACCCGGAGTAAGCGTGCTGAAGCGAGGCGGCCGGCCGGCCTGATCATTCTTGGACATCTGAGCCTTTTCACAATCGAGAGCGTATCCAGCAAACCGCTTCGGCGCGGGGTCCGTACCGCACCGGCGTTGCCGATCACCCTGCTTAACCCAAGCCTGCCCAGCGTTCAAAAAAGCAGGCGCAGCCTGGATGAGGTAGCCGCGGCAACCCCAGCATCATAGCAGGCGACCGCAAGTCGTCTTACCTGCAGTAGCTTCCCAGTTTGCGACGGGCAAGGTCGATATGGAAATGATTACGGTGCGTATGGTTGGCTTCCGGCCCGAGAATGGTACCAAACCGCTTGCATCCCGACTGATGCGCAAGACGTAGGAAACGAGCCTGCGGCGTCTGCGTCCGACTGATTTTGGCCCTCGTCGAAGCCAGTACAACAGGCCAGGACGGCTCTGCGTTATTCGCTTCGTCTCGCGTTGCTTTGACCGCGTCTCCCGCTTGCGAAAGGACGGGGCCGCCAAGCCTGTTCGGCGCTACCGACAGGGACGGCTTACCCGATATACCTGGCAACGCGTTTGCCAAGCCATTGGACATCAGAGCCGAAACGCCATCGAGAAGCGACGGTCGGATCGGGGCCGCCGCAAGGCCAGCAGTCGACGTTCTCTCGCCAGCCGACGCGGCCAGATGATCGTTCTGGGCGAGGCGCCGATTGTCTTCAGTCCCGTCCGCCAATTGATGCGTGGCAGCCAGTTGCCCAGCCTTACCCGACGGCGCAGTTTCGACTGCCGCCAGAGCGCGCGCTTTTTCAAGCCTCTGTTGCCGCTTGCGTTCGGCCGCGAGCTTTGTCGCCCGGATGTCGCGCGCGGTTGGTCCCCAGTTGGCCGCAAGCCGCGTTCTTTTGTTCTTGGCCGTTACGAAACCACGAATGTCCATGGCATTGGCGAGGCCATGCTGCGAGAGGCTCGCATTTTTGCGGCCATAGACGTTGCGGCACGAATATGAACTCATCGTTTCGATTTTCGTGATCGGCGATTTCAGGAGCCGTCGCGCCGCCGGCTGCAGATCTTTCTGAAGCCAATCGTGCAGCGACTCGACCATGTCGCAATTCAAAAGCGCTGGTGGATCGAGGGTGACTCTCGGACGGCTGCCGACACTGATGAGCCGGACGGGGGCCGGATCACCGCAGGCTCCATCCTTGATCGGAGCGACCTCTTCGACTTCGGCTTTGATTCTGGAAAGAACGTACCGGCAGCGAGCACGGGCAATCTGAACCTCGGCGTTGGGCCAGTCCTTAGCGTTTGGCGAGGCCGACGGCTGGTAATGGTAGTTGCCCTTTTTGCCTTTTGTCGTCGCTGTGCTTTTCGCGTTCCGCGGCGCTGAGCGACGGGCTTTCGCTCCGGGGCGATTCGGCTGCGTCTTCTTCATGCGCGCGTTGTAGCGCTCGATCTGTGCGGTGGTCTGCGTCTGGGTTCTCCAGCCGATCAATTGGATGGCCGGAGCATTTGACGTCTGGGCATTCGATGCCAGAGCATTCGATGCTTGCGCCGTCTCGCCCAAACCGGCGATGAATTCAGCGCTGTGCAGCGCGCCGACAGGTGTTTGTGCCTGCGCGGATTGGCAGGCGAGCGCGAAAATCATCGCGAGGATCGAAACCGCAATGGCGGCTCCATCGGTGCCCCGAAGTATCACTAGCATTCCCCCTTCCACGTCCTCGCCCTGCGCCTGATGAAAGTCGCAGCGAGCAACGCAATCTCCCGCGCCCAAAGGCGAACTGGGAGGTCACAAACAACTCACACATTTGACTGACGATGTCCGGCCAGCGCAGTCCCCCGCCCCTATCAGGGCGACCGCAAAGCAAAACCAACGCAAAAGAAAGCCGGATACGCGCTGCCGTCTACAAATGGTCGACGCGGCAGCTTCAAACGACGCGAACAGAAACGAACGCAATGAAACTAAGGTGGGTACGCGATGCCTCGGTCGGCATCTCATCAAACTGCGGCGCACCCTACTCTCGCAATTGTGGCAAAGCGAGGCTCAATTCGTCGCTTTGTTGATAGCGCGGTAAAGCGGTGATATCGCCAAGCCACACCGCACCAAATTCTTGACTGAGCATGAGTTTGGTAGCGAATCGGTAATCTTGAGGTTAACGCGACTAGACTTGCGCGAGCCAGCATTGGAAGAGGAAAAATGCAGAATTCTTCTGAAGTCGCGCATCCTGAAACCGGCGTCGTGATTGAGCAGCGCAATGCCCTCGGCTTGATTTCGCTCGACCGGCCAAAAGCGCTCAATGCTCTCGACGACACGATGGCAACCGCGATCGCCGAAGCCTTGCCAGGTTATGCCGCCGATCCGGTCATCTACGCTCTCGTCATCCGCTCCGCCAATTCGCGCGCGTTTTGCGCCGGTGGCGACGTCCGCAAGATTATCTCAGCATATAAAGAAGACCCGGATGCCGCCAAGGCGTGGTTTGCCAAGGAATATGCGCTCGATTGGGCGCTCGAATGCTTCAACAAGCCGGCTGCTGCTCTGATCGATGGGGCTGTGATGGGCTCCGGCGTCGGTCTGTCTGCATTCATCACCCACCAGGTTGCGGGCGAAAACTATCGCTTCGCCATGCCCGAAACGATGATCGGGCTATTCCCGGACGTCGGCGCAGCTCACGTGCTCGCGAGGCTCCCGCACGAGATCGGTCTCTATCTGGGTCTGACGGGCCGCAGCATCGACAGGGTCGAGGCCTTTGCCCTCGGCCTTGTCACGCATTGCGTAGATGCAACTCACTTTGACGAGATTATCGACCAGCTCAGCGACGCCTGGCCGATCGATGCTCTGCTTGATGATCGCCACGTCGCTCCCGGCGAAAGCGAGCTTCTGCGCCACGCACTGACCATCTCGCACTGCTTCTCGGCGCCAACCCTAAAAGGGATCCTGGAGCGGCTCTCAGCCGTAACAGGCGATGAAGCCGATTGGGCCCAGGAAGTCCGCAGTGATCTGGAAAAGAGGTGCCCGACGTCGCTTGCCGTCTCCCTGCGCCACATCCGGGAAGCCAAGTCGAACGATATTCGTGAGGTCCTGATCCGCGACTACAGGCTTGCCTGCCGTTTTCTCGCCGAACACGACTTCGCTGAAGGCGTCCGAGCCTTGTTGATCGACAAAGACAAAGATCCCAAGTGGCAGCCCGCTTCGATCGACGATCTCGATGAGGCGACGATTGCGACTTATTTCCAAGAGCCTGCTGGCGGCGATCTGATGCTGCAGGAGCGCGAAGAATTACAAAAAACGGGCTGATTTTGCGAGCATTAGCACCAACGTCCTAGGCAATCTTAGTTAAGGCGCGCCGATTCACCGGCTTTGTTTAGTATACATTAGCCATCCCGGAAATAAGAAAGGGTGGTCGAAGGCACCAGAAATAGGGGTTTTTGGCCCACAATGTCCCGAAATGGGTCAACTATATTTATGAAACCTTGTTTGTGACACCCGTTACTATTCTTTTACTATGCCTATTTAGGTAACCTTTAATCCTCGGCCTTACAAATTGGTATGTAACCCGGCAAACGGGAGCAAACAAACCAACTAAATATGGTGAGGCTGTCTATGAGTTTTGCATTTGATATGAGGCGCCATGCCGCCCAGGAAGAAGAAGAGTCGTTCCAGGGCGAGTATCTTGAAGCGCTGCGGCTGGTCGAAAGACTTCACCGCCTTCTACTTGACGTCATCAAAGACGAGTTCGACCGCCGCGGCGGCTCCGAACTGAACCCGGTGCAGGCGCTGCTCTTGCACAACATCGGCGAAAGCGAATTGACCGCAGGCGAACTGAAGACGCGTGGCTATTACCTTGGCTCGAACGTCTCATACAACCTCAAGAAGCTCGTCGACATGGGCTACATCCACTACAAGCGTTCGGAAACCGACCGCCGTTCGGTCCGCGTCAGCCTGACCGACAAGGGCCACGAAGCTTGCGAAATCCTCAGCGGTTTGTACGAGCGCCAGCTCGGCTCGCTTGAGACCGTCGGCGAAGTTGCCCAGGACGACCTCCAGGGCCTGAACCGTTCGCTCGTCCGCCTTGAGCGCTTCTGGACCGACCAAATCCGCTACCGGCTCTAAAGCCCGGTCGCAGAATCCATTCCACCTCGGGAATGAAGAGGCCGCGGCTCTGCCGCGGCTTTCTTGCGTCGAAATGGGTTGCTGCACCGTACGATTGGCTGTTGCGGCATAGCATCACCTGCACAGCTGCATGGCGCTCTAACGTGTCCGTGACTTCAAATCTTACGGCGAATACCTCAGTTTCTACTCAATCCAAGACTTGTTGAGAGCGCGTGTCCGAGCAAGCGAAACAACTTGCCGGTGGGCAAATGGGTTCATGACGCTTTTCGCCATGAAATTGCCCCAACCAGTGCTCTGATGCGGATATATTGCCGATCGGATAGATCAGGGGATGAAGACGTTGACTAGCGCCCGCCTTACACGTTCGTTCACTTGTCGCGCGATCCTTGCAGCGCTCCTGGCGTCGCTCGCTGCGGCCAGTCCTGCAATGGCGCAATGGAACCCGTTCGGCGATGGTATCGGCACCTTCAATTCGTCGTCCGATATTGGCTTTACCCGTCGCTGGCAGGCCAATCCACCGCCAGGCTATCCGACGCTTTCGCCCAAAAATATCGCCGCCACCAAGACCGCGATCAAGCGCTACGAGAAGATCGTCAAAGACGGCGGCTGGAAGCAAATTCCAAGCAATCCCAAGAAGCTGGCAGCAGGCTACAATGATCCCGCTGTCGCAATTCTACGCCAGCGTCTGAAGGCCTCGGGCGAACTCGAGGCTGGCGAGGCCTGGGCCCCTCATCAGTACGACTATTACGTCGAGCGTGCCGTGAAACGTTTCCAGGCCACCAACGGTCTGGCGCCAACAGGCATCGTCGACAGGAGAACCCGCGCGGCATTGAATGTCAGCGCCAAGGCCCGGCTGAAGCAGCTCAAGAAAGGCCTGTCACGCATCCGGTCGTACACCAACAAGACGAAAAAGGGTCGTTACGTCGTCGTCAACATTCCTTCAGCACAGATCGAAGCCGTCGAGAACGACCACGTCGTGACCCGCCATGCCGGGGTCGTCGGCAAGATCAGCCGCCCCTCACCGATCCTGTCCTCCAGAATTCACGAGTTGAATTTCAATCCGGTCTGGAGGCTGCCGCCGACCGTGATCTCGAAAGATCTGATCCCCAAAGGGCGCCAGATGGAGAAGGCCGGCAAGGACGTGCTCGTCAAGTTCGGCATTGATGCCTATGACGGGAGCGGGCGCAAGCTCAGTCCCGACAAAGTCAAATGGCGGTCATCCATGCCGCACCGGCTGTCCTACAGGCAGAAGCCCGGCAAGGATAACCCACTTGGTTTTGTGAAGATCAACTTCCACAACGGCCACTCCGTCTATCTGCACGACACACCGTCCGACTCGCTGTTCGGCAGAAACTTCCGCGCAGCATCATCCGGCTGCATCCGCGTTCACGGCATCGAAGACCTCGCCGCTTGGCTGCTCGCGGGTAAGGAAGGCTGGGACAAGTCGCAAGTCCTGCACATCAAGGAGACCGGCGAAACCAAGACGGTCCGACTGAAAAAGCCGGTTCGGATCTTTTTTGCCTATGTGACGGCCTGGGCAACGGAGGATGGCGTCATCCAATTCCGCCGCGATCTATACAATAAAGACGGCGTCGGAAGCGAAGCCGGAAGCTACTGAGCGAACCGGTTAAAGCGACCTGTCCTTACGCAACGTGTCAGTGCGCCTTCGGCACTGACGCGGCCGATGACAGGAATGTCCAGTCATAACAATTCATAAGATGCCATAGAATGTAACCCAACAACTGTTGGAGGGCCGTCCGTTCGCGCCTATCATCGGTCGCGATGCGGCTCATGGAACGATTGAGAGTTGCCAGCTTTGGCCCCTCAGGTTCCTGCTGCCGGAGTACTGTTTGTGTCGAGAGGCATGGTCTGCTTCTACGAACTCAGCGGCGCCCGGCATCCTCTCTATAGGACGCATAAATCTTATGCCGAATTTGGCAGGTCTTGATGAATCGCAAGTCCATGTTCGGCCAAACGTGTCAGATAGAAAATGAGGTCGGGTCGAGGATTCTCACGCAAAGAATGCAAAAATTCCCGATTTTTGGGCTTTGGTTAAGACTCGGCCAGCACTTCGGTCGCATTGTGCACTAGGAACGCCTTGACTAGAGTTAAAATAAATCGAATGTGAACGCAGACCCAGTCGGATAGCCAGTGAACACCTGTTTCAAGCGCCCCGGATAAGGCCTGCATTTGCTGAAAACGGACAAGGGACGGTAACGCGAGATGGATTACACCAAGAAATTCGATGAAGCGATCCAAGCCTTACACCGTGAAGGTCGCTATCGAGTTTTTGCCGACCTGAAGCGCCACTGCGGGGAATATCCGCATGCTGCACACTTTGGAGCCGTTGGTGGCCCCCGTGAAATCAAGGTCTGGTGTTCCAACGACTATCTCGGCATGAGCCAGCATCCAAAGGTGCTGGAAGCCATGCACGAGGCCATCGATACCGTCGGCGCCGGCTCAGGCGGAACCCGTAACATCTCCGGCACCACCCATTATCACGTTCAGCTTGAGCGCGAGATTGCCGATCTGCATGGCAAAGAGGCCGCGCTGCTTTTCACCTCCGCGTTCGTGGCCAACGACGCCACCCTCGACACCATCCAGAAGCTGATCCCCGGCACGGTGATCTTCTCGGACGAGAAGAACCACGCCTCGATGATCGCCGGCATCCGCCACGGCGGCGGCATGAAGCACATCTGGCGCCACAATGATCTCAGCGACCTGGAAACGCTGCTCCAGCAGTATCCCAAGGAAACGCCGAAGCTGATCGCCTTCGAAAGCGTCTACTCGATGGACGGCCACATCGCTCCGATCTCGGCGATCTGCGATCTCGCCGAAAAGTACGGCGCCATGACCTATCTCGATGAAGTCCACGCCGTCGGCCTTTATGGCCCGCGCGGTGGCGGCATCGCCGAGCGTGACAATGTCATGCATCGCGTCGATATCATCAACGGCACGCTGGCCAAAGGTTTCGGCGTGATGGGCGGCTACATCGCCGCCAAGCGCGCGATCTGCGACGCGATCCGCAGCTACGCCGCAGGCTTCATCTTTACGACGTCGCTGGCACCGGCCATCGCAGCTGGCGCATTGGCCTCCATCCGCCACCTCAAATCGTCGACGGTGGAACGCCAGCTGCATCAGGAGCGCGCCGCAACCTTGAAGGCTCGCCTCACCGATGCCGGCCTTCCGGTCATGGAAAACCCCAGCCACATCGTTCCGGTGATGGTCGGCGATCCTGTGCACTGCAAAGCCGTCACCGACGCGCTGCTCGATCACTACGGCATCTACGTCCAGCCCATTAACTACCCGACCGTGCCGCGCGGCACCGAGCGGATCCGCCTGACGCCGGGCCCGGTTCACACCGACGAGCTGATGGACCACTTGGTCGCATCGCTGACCGAGCTGTGGGAGCGCTGCCCCGTCGCCAAGGGCCAGTACGTCAAACTCGCCGCGGAATAATCGACCCCGCCGAGACCCAGACTTCCAAGCAGCCGCGCGCCAAAAGGTGCGCGGTTGTTTGTTTACTGGAAGTCCGGACAGCCGGGCATTGCCTCGGTGGGTAGTATATAACCTACCCATTGGCAGCCGCGACCCGATTTCACTGGAAGCCTGCCGATGACATGCTTAGGTTCTTCGTGTTGCCTTGTCCTAAAGGATTAGACGGTGATACAAGCACAATTCACTCAGCCGGCCGGCTAACCAGATTTTAGGGCCACATGGACAAGCGGCATCGCCTGTCTGCAAAGCCCCGAGAAACGAACACCGCGAACGCAAAATTTAAGAGGAACTCCCAATGTCGACAGCTTCCGACCTTAGCTCGGCCACGAGCACGTTTTTCCACGCAACGCTGGCTGAGAGCGATCCGGAAGTCGCTGATGCTATCAACAAGGAGTTCGATCGCCAGCAGCACGAAATCGAGCTGATCGCGTCCGAGAACATCGTTTCGCGCGCCGTCCTTGAGGCTGCCGGCTCCGTTCTCACCAACAAGTACGCCGAAGGCTATCCGGGCCGCCGCTACTATGGCGGTTGCCAGTTCGTCGACATCGCTGAAGATCTCGCACGCGATCGCGCCAAGAAGCTTTTTGGCTGCGAATACGCCAACGTCCAGCCGAACTCCGGCAGCCAGGCCAACCAGGGCGTTTTCAACGCGCTTTTGAAGCCAGGTGACGCCATCCTCGGCCTGTCGCTGGCAGCTGGTGGCCACCTCACCCACGGCGCCCCGGTCAACCAGTCCGGCAAGTGGTTCCAGGCCGTCCATTACGGCGTCGACCGCGAAACCCACCTCATTGACATGGACGAAGTCCGCCGCGTCGCCAAGGAAAACAACGTCAAGCTGATCATCGCCGGCGGCTCTGCTTATCCGCGTAAGATCGACTTCGCCGCATTCCGCCAGATCGCAGATGAAGTCGGAGCCTACTTCCTCGTCGACATGGCCCACTTCGCAGGCCTCGTCGCCGCCGGTCTTTACCCAAGCCCGTTCCCGCACGCTCACGTCGTCACGACGACGACCCACAAAACCCTGCGTGGTCCGCGCGGCGGCATGATCCTGACCAACGATCCTGAGCTTTCCAAGAAGATCAACTCGGCGATCTTCCCTGGCATCCAGGGCGGCCCGCTGATGCACGTGATCGCCGGCAAGGCTGTTGCGTTCGGCGAAGCTCTGCGTCCTGACTTCAAGATCTACTGCCAGAACGTCATGGATAACGCCAAGGCGATGGGTGAAGTGCTGGTTTCGAACGGCTTCGACCTCGTCTCAGGCGGCACCGATTCCCACCTCATCCTCGTCGACCTGCGTCCCAAGAAGCTGACCGGCAACATCGTCGAGAAGTCACTGGGCCGCGCACACATCACCTGCAACAAGAACGGTATCCCGTTCGACCCGGAAAAACCGATGGTCACCTCTGGTATCCGTCTGGGTGCTCCTGCCGGCACCACGCGCGGCTTCGGCGTTGCCGAGTTCCAGGAAATCGGCCGCATGATCTCGGAAGTTCTCGATGGTCTGGCTGCCAACGGCGAAGAAGGCAACGCTGCCGTCGAAGAGAAGGTCAAGCAGGACGCAATTGCTCTGTGCAAGCGCTTCCCGATCTACTCCTGATCAGGCGCTTGTGTGCAGTGCGGGAACGGATGAAAAAATAATTCCGCCGTTTCCGCTCCCGCCCCTGGCGGTTGCAGCATCAGACGCTAATATCATGGCCCGCTGAGCACATAGGCCCAGCGGGCTTTTTTGTCTTTCTAGAGGTTTGCGGGAGACCACGAATGCGGTGCCCTTATTGCGGCTGCGAGGATACTCAGGTCAAGGACAGCCGTCCGACCGAAGAAAACCAAGCGATCCGCCGCCGCCGCGTCTGTCCCGATTGCGCCGGCCGCTTCACCACGTTCGAGCGCGTTCAACTGCGCGAGCTGATCGTCCACAAGCGCTCTGGCCGCAAAGCCCCCTTTGACCGCGACAAGCTCGTCAACTCGGTGATGGTGGCCTTGCGCAAGCGCCCCATCGAATCCGAACGCATCGAGCGCATGGTGTCCGGCATCGTCCGTCAGCTCGAAGCCTCAGGTGAAAGCGAAGTCGCGTCGTCGACCATCGGCGAACTGGTGATAGATGCGCTGCGTGGGCTCGATCCCGTCGCCTATGTGCGTTTTGCCTCCGTTTACCGCGATTTCCGCGAAGCCGCAGACTTCGAAAGCGTACTCGGCGAAATCGCCCGCGACGCCATCCCGCACGGCGAAACGATCCTGAACGGCGAAGAGACGGCCGCCACCGGGAGCGCCAAGAAATCCACACGCGCCAAACGCGCCAACGCCAAGACCTCCGACGAGACGCATTGACCTTGCAAGGATCTGAGCGCGACGACTTCGATTTGCAGATGATGGCGCTGGCCTTGCGGGCGGCCCGTCTCGGCCTCGGAACGACTGCGCCAAATCCTTCCGTCGGCGCCGTCATCGCCAACGAGGCAACCGGCGAAGTGATTTCCACCGGAACGACCGCCCCTGGCGGCCGCCCACATGCCGAGCCTCTCGCCATTGAAGCCGCAGGCGAGGCCGCGCGCGGCAAGACGATCTACGTCACGCTGGAACCCTGCTCGCATGTCGGTCGCACGCGCCCGTGTGTGGAAGCCGTTCTGAAAGCCGGGCTGTCCCGCGTCGTCATTGCTCAGGAAGATCCCGACCCACGCGTCTCGGGTCGCGGTGTACGAATGCTGCGCGAAGCCGGAGTCATCGTCCGCAAAAGCGTCTTGCATGACGAAGCACGATGGCTGACCCGCGGCCACATCGTGCGCGTCACCGAGCGCCGCCCGTTCATCCAATTGAAATTGGCGCTGAGCAACGAAGACACCGTACCGCTGGCCGTCGACGGCAAGCCGAACTTCGCCACCAGCGAGACCTCTCGTGCGCACGGCCACATGCTGCGCGCCCGCGCCGATGCGATCCTCATCGGCGCCGGGACCCTTCGCGACGATGATCCTGATCTGCGTTGCCGGTTGCCGGGGCTCGAAGGCCGCTCTCCGGTGCGCGTCGTCCTGGCAGGGAGCAGCCTTCCCGATCCCGCCCGCAAACTGGTGCGCACGGCTACAGAAACACCCGTCTGGATCATGACGACCGCCAGCACCATTATTCAGGATCAGGCGCGCGCCGATGCCCTGACAAAAGCCGGTTGCCGCCTGATGGTGATTGGCGGTGTCGGCGGAGAGCCCTGGCTGCCCTCGCTTTGCGAAGCCCTCGTCGCCGAAGGTATCACGCGCCTCTTGGTTGAAGGTGGACCGACGCTCTGGCGCTCGTTTGCAAAGTCCGGTCTGGTCGATGAAGTCGTCGTCTTCCGCGCCGGTCGTGCGGCAATGCTGCAGGAAACCGCAGGCACGGTCGACGACATCAATCAGGAAATTCCTGAAGCCCTTCGTTCACTTCTGCCCGGGCTGACTTTGCAAATGTGGGATCGGCGCGTATCTGGTCCTGATGAAATGATAACTTTGCGTCACGACAAACCGGCGTGATGCCGCGACATTCGAATGAGGTAGACCATGTTCACGGGCATCATCACCGATGTTGGCACCGTCAAAGCCCGCACAGGAGGCCGTTTCGAAATCGAAACAGCCCATAAGCCCGAGACGATCGAGATCGGCGCATCGATCTGCTGCGACGGCGTCTGCCTGACGGTCACGCACCTCGAAGCCTCAGCGTCTGGTGCAGTTTTCTCCGTCGATGTGTCGAACGAGACCTGCTCCAAGACGACCCTCGCCGATTGGGAGCCCGGCCGCCAAATCAACCTCGAGCGCTCTTTGACGCTCGGTGCCGAAATGGGTGGCCACGTCGTCTCCGGGCATGTCGACGGCATGGCAAAGATCGTCGACATCAAACCTGATGGAGAAAGTCAGAGGTTCTCCTTTGAAGCTCCCGAGCACCTGGCACTTTATATTGCACCCAAAGGCTCGGTCGCCCTTGATGGCACCTCGTTAACCGTCAATGAAGTCAGTGCAAACCGCTTCGGCGTGAACCTCATTCCGCACTCGCTGCAGGTGACGACCTGGGGGACGAAGAAGGTCGGCGACAATGTGAACCTGGAAGTCGACCTGTTTGCCCGCTATGTAGCTCGCCTGATGGAGTTTCGACAGTGACAGAACCTGCGCACAATCAACTGGACGCCGAGCCGCTTGCGACAACCGCCGAACTGGTTGAGGAAGTGCGCAACGGGCGCATGGTTATTCTCGTCGACGCGGAAGATCGCGAAAACGAGGGCGACCTGATCATCCCCGCGCAAATGGCGACGCCGGACGCGATCAATTTCATGGCCCGCTTCGGCCGTGGGCTGATTTGTCTGGCGATCACCAGGGATCGCGCCAGCGATTTGCACTTGAGCGAGATGGTCCGCAGTAACCGCTCGCGCAACCGTACGGCCTTCACGCAGTCGATCGAAGCGCGTGATGGTATATCGACCGGCATCTCCGCGCACGACCGCTCGTTGACGATCTCGACCGCCATCGATCCGACGAAGAGCCACGATGCCATCGTTTCTCCCGGACACGTATTTCCATTGATTGCGCGCGACGGCGGCGTGCTCATCCGCGCCGGCCATACCGAGGCTTCCGTTGATCTGGCGCGCATGGCGGGCCTCAATCCGTCAGCCGTCATCTGCGAAATCATGAACGACGACGGCACCATGGCGCGGTTGCCGGACTTGCGCGTCTTCGCCAAGCACCATGGGCTGAAGATCGGCACCATCGAAGACATGATCGCCTATCGTCTGCGCCACGACCGCATCGTCACGCAGGTCGCCGAAAAGGTGGTCGAAACCGGATTTGCCGGGCAATTCCGCCTGCACGTCTACGAAACGAGCGTCGAGCCGGCCGAACATATCGCGCTCGTAAAAGGTGATTTGTCGGCACCTGGCCCAATTTTGGTTCGCGTTCATGCCGCAAACCCCTTGGCCGACCAGTGCGGAATTGGTATTGGAACGGGCTCGAACACCAATCTCGTTGAAAAGTCGATGCGCATGATCGAGGCCGAAGGCCGCGGCATCGTCGTCTTTATTCGCGATGTTGTTCCGCGCGCCATCTCAAGCTGGATCGCTGCCAACTCCAGCAATTCTCAGGCGTCGAAAGAAGAGCAGAACAGAAACAGGCAGGTCGAAATCGGCGTTGGTTCGCAGATCCTTGCCGACCTGGGCGTTCGCGACATGGTATTGTTGACGAATTCTCCGCAGCAGAACTACGTCGGCCTTGAAGCATTCGGCCTGCGCATTTTGCAAACTCGTAAGATCGTTTGAGACAAAGTACATGATCCTCCAAGTTTCGCAGTCGGGCCCATCCGAGGCCGCAGGCGCCACGCCGGTTGACGCTCACATTCTGATTGTGACCGCGCCCTATTACGCGGACGTCGCCGCCGAACTGATGGCTGGCGCGACGGAGGAACTTGAGACACGTGGCGCAACGTTCGAGACGGTTGCCGTCGAAGGCGCACTCGAAATCCCGCAGGCGCTTGTCGCTGCGGTCGATGCCGGGCTTGCCCCGCGCGACCAATCATCGGGCCGCTATGACGGCGTCATCGTCCTGGGCTGCGTGATCCGCGGCGAGACCGCTCACTATGATGTCGTCGTCAACAACGCCAACCACTGGCTGATGCAGGTCGCGATGGATGAAGGCATTCCGCTTGGCAACGCGATCCTCACCGTCGACACCAAGGAACAGGCGATGCGTCGCGCCAGCGGCGGTCGCGAAGGCAAAGGCGCCGACGCGGTGCGCGCCTGTCTCGGACTAATCGAATTGCGCCGCAAATTTTTGGGAGCCGAATCCGAATGAGCTCCCCCGCACCCGACCCGAAACCCAAGCCGAAAAACAAGACCAAGCAGAAACCTGCCGCGCAGGCCGCACGCAGCGCAGCACGCGTCGGTGCCGTCCAGGCGCTTTACCAGATGGATCTGGGCGGTGCCGATGTCACCGATGTCATCCGCGAATTCACCACGCTGCGATTCCCGAATACCGAAGCCGGTGAAACAATCGCGGGAGCCGACCCGGCGTTCTTTGCTGAGCTGCTGCGCGGCGTTGTCCGCCGCCAACGCGACGTCGATCCGTTGATCGACCAGCAACTCGCGACCGGTTGGCGTCTGGTGCGCATCGATTCCATCTTGCGCGCGATCCTACGTTCGGGCGCGTTTGAATTGATGGAACGTCCCGATGTTCCGGCCCGCGTCGTCATCAACGAATACATCGACGTCGCACATGCGTTCTTTGATGCCGACGAGCCCAAGGTCGTCAACGGCATTCTCGATCGCCTCGCGCATCGCCTGCGCCCGAGCGAATTTACCGGCGGCAAGCCGAAGCCCGCGAAATCGGAAGAAGCTTGAGAAGCATCCTCAGGCAGTGTCTTTCGCAAACGAACTCGTAATCGAAAAAGTCCTGGTCCGATGGCAGAGACCGAACAACAAATGGTCGCCCGCCTTCTCGCCCCGCTATCGCAGGGCCTGCACGGCGCCTATGGACTGAAAGATGACGCAGCAGCCCTCAGCCCACCGGCGGGCTCGGAATTCGTCATCACGATGGATACACTGACCGCGGGCCTGCATTTCCTTTTCGACGGCACGCCGACCGCAGCCGCTATGGCCGCCCATAAAGCGCTGGCTGTAAACGTCTCCGATCTCTCCGCCAAGGGTGCCGAGCCCTACGCCTATTTCATGTCGCTGGCGCTTCCCAATGACTTCGACGCATGGCTGGATGCGTTTGTCGCGAGCCTTGCCGAAGTCCAAGGCGAGTGGGGTATCAAGCTGGCCGGCGGCGATACGGTGCGCTCGACCGATAGCCTCAGCATCACCATTACGGCGCTTGGCCTTGTCGAGGCTGGCCGCATGGTTCGCCGCTCCGGCGCGCAAGAAGGCGATCTGCTGTTCGTCTCCGGAACGATCGGCGATGCGGTCGCGGGCCTTTATCTGGAACGTGGCGACGAGGGAACCGAGCGCTGGAAAGATCTTCTCGCTCCGCAAGATACTGAGCTATTGGTTAATCGCTGCCGCAGACCGACGCCCCGTGTGGGTCTTATCCCCGCTCTCCGCCAACATGCCCGCTCGGCGCTCGATATTTCAGACGGCCTGGCGCTCGATACATCCCGGATGGCGGGAGCCTGCGGGCTGGCCGCCCAACTGCACGCGCCTCAAATCCCGATGTCACCAGCCGTACAGAACCTGCTGAATGCGGAACGGATCGGACTGCCCGACGTTCTGACCGGGGGCGACGACTATGAAATTCTCGCTGCAGTTCCCCCTGAAGAAGCCGACGCATTTATGGAAAAAGCCGCCGTTGGTCAGGTTGCCGTGACCCGAATCGGTGAACTTAAGGCTGGTGACGCATTGACGGTGCTCGATGCGGCAGGCCATCCGATCCCACTCACGAAGCTCGGTTGGGATCATTTAGGCTAAGGAAATATGGTGCATTTCGACCGATCGTCATCGGTGAACGGGCCTCAATTGGAGCGCGGCATTGGACAGTCCCAGGCCGCGCATGTTAGCCGGACACCGTGAGGTCTCCGCGGCAATCTGAGCTCCAGGTTTATCAAGTCAAACCGGGGCGTTGTGTTGAAAAGCACCAGCTCGCGATGAGTTCAACTGTCTTTGTTTGGCCACATCGGTTTGGGCTAGGTAAGACATGAAGAGCGGGGGCTGCATGGCAAAACTGAAGTGCGCTAGGCCCAAGGGCAAACGATTTAATTCTCAGGTACTGAAATGGTGAGCAGACGCACGGAAAAGTCGAGGCTTGAAACGCGGCGCAGTGTGCTGCGCAAGTCGCTTGGATTGGCGGCCGCTTCAAGTGTCTTTCCGTTTGGTCATGTCGCTCACGCGCAAGGCGAGGCGTGGTGGGAAGCTATCATCGGCAAAGGCGTCAATGATGCCGAGCCGCGCGTTCCAGGCCAGGGCCGCAAAAGATATGAACTGGGCGATTTGCGAACCGGTCAGACGCCGTGGCTGAGTGACGTCACGCTTCAGGCCACCCGCGACGCGATCGAGCGCTACCGTAAGATCGTCAATCGCGGCGGCTGGCCTGAAGTCCCAGGTCCCAAATCCATCCGTCCCGGAGACTACGACGAGCGCGTTCCGTTACTGCGCAAGAGATTGCGCGCAAGCGGCGATCTGGCCGCCGCTGCCGGCGCCTATTTCGAAAGCTACGAATACGACGGCTACCTTGAACAGGCTGTCGAAAACTTCCAGCGCCGCAACGGCCTGCGCATTACGCGCCGCGTCGACCGTGCCACATTCGCGGCCTTGAACGTCAGCCCATCGATGCGCCTGCAGCAGCTTGAACTGAATTACCGCCGCATTCAGCACATGCTGAACGGCCGCGTCGAGGATCGCTACGTCCTGGTCAACGCACCCGCGTTTCAGCTCGAAGCCGTTGAGCGATACGAAGTCCAGCAGCGCCATCGCGTGATCGCCGGACGCACCGAACGCCAGACGCCGGAAATCCGGGCGACGATCAGGGGGCTGAACTTCTTCCCCTACTGGCGCGTGCCGATCAGCGTCGCCCGTTATGACCTCGTGCCTCGTGTCCTCAAAGACCCTGGCTATCTGCAGCGCGAGCACATCCGCGCCTATCGCGGCAGCTATGACGGTCCGGAAATTCCGCTCAACGAAATCGATTGGCACAACGTTGATTTCAACCAGGTCAAGTTCAAGCAGGACCCGGGTGATTGGAACGCGCTGGGCCTGATCCGCATCGATATGCCGAACGTCGAAGCCGTTTATATGCACGACACGCCGATGAAAAAGCTATTCGATCAGGCTGGCCGCGCATACTCCGCCGGTTGCGTGCGCGTCCAGAGCGTGCTCGATTTGGCCGACTGGATTGCCAAATACGAAATGGGTTGGGAACAGCCCGGCCGCGCGCAGGCTGTGATCGATGCAGGCCAGGCGCTCGATGTCGAACTGACGCGGCCCGTGCCGGTCATCTTCACGTACATTACGGCTTGGGGCGAACAGGACGGATCCATTCACTTCCGCCGCGATATCTACAACCGCGACGGCTCGCGTGCCTTCGCAGGCGACCTCGACGACGAGGAATTGAAGCCGCCGTCAGAAACCAAAGCCCTGAGCCCCTGATCATCCCGCCATCGTGCATAGCCTTCGGCTGCAACCCGCATGGACGAACCGCTGAAGCGCCCCCAAGGCGCGCCCCCGACTGGCCCCCAAAGCTTACCTATGCAAGTCGCTCTGCAGGAGGCGCGAGCCGCGGCCGCCCGCGAGGAGGTTCCCGTCGGCGCGGTCGTCGTCGATAGCGCCGGGAAGATCATCGCCCAGGCCGGCAACCGCACGCGCGAACTCAATGACCCGACGGCGCACGCAGAAATTCTGGCGATGCGCGCGGCCTGCTCGAAGCTCGGCTCCGAGCGGATTGGAGACTGCGATCTCTATGTGACGCTGGAGCCTTGTCCGATGTGCGCAAGCGCGATTTCATTCGCTCGCATTCGCCGGCTTTACTATGGCGCCGCCGATCCCAAAAGCGGCGGCGTTGAACATGGCCCCCGCATCTTCTCCCAATCGACCTGCCATCATGCGCCTGAGATTTATCCGGGGATTTCCGAAAGCGAAGCCGCTGAGCTTTTGCGCGCATTCTTTGCCGCGCGCCGCGATTGAGCGCAGGCATCGGTTGGTCCTGTGCCGGCCTCAGGTCGTCCGGCCGAGCAGGCGCTGGGCAAGCCGCGCGCGTTTTGCCGGTGGTGGCTCTTCGAGTTCTTTGACGGGCTCGACAGTTTCGACCGCATCCAGCGTCTCAGCCGACAACACGCGCTCAAGTTTGTGCTTCAGTTCGCGCTTTGCGGACTCTGCGGCATGCAGCACCTGCTCAAGCTTATGGAACTCCAGAACGTGGAACCGCCCGACGTCCACGTCGATCAGAATGTCGGGCCGCCGCGACATCAGCTTCTCACGCACAATCGTGTGCTGTAAAATCTGTAACGACCCGATCAGCGCCTCGGTCGCCTTGGGTGGCGTACGATCTTCCGGCAATCGACCGGCACCTGAAACGTTGATGGCAATGAGGATGTCGGCTTTGCCGCTGATGACGTCGAACGGCAATGGGTTGACCAGACCGCCGTCCATCAAGGCGTGCTCATCGGAGAGCACCGGCGAGAACAAGACAGGCAGCGCCATGCTCGCCGCGATCGCCGATTTGAGATCGCCTTGCGACAGAACAACCTGATCCTGAGTGTAAAAATCAGCCGCCACCGCCGAGAAGGGAATGGTGAGATCCTCAAAATCCCGTGCCAGACGCGTCGGCATGATGATGTTGACGAGCGCCTCGGCGTTGAGAAGTGCCGAGCGCATCTGGAACACGTTCATGACGCGGCCGAGCGGCTCCTGCCGGGCACTAAAGAATTGCCGCAGGATATCGAACCGGCTGCGCAAAAGCTCTTCGGAATGAGCGCGGATCTGCGCCGCCGAATAGCCTGACGCGTAGGCCGCACCGAAAATCGCACCAATCGATGTCCCGGCGATCACCGTGGGCTTCAGCCCCATCTCGTCGAGGACTTCCAGCATCAGGATATGGGCAAGCCCGCGTGCCCCGCCACCGCCAAGCGCCAGTCCGATCGTCGGTTGACGCGCAACGGCCCGACCGGCCCCGGAAGGCTGGCTGTCAGCGGTGTTTCCCGACGATGTGGAATGCTCGCTCATAATAGGCTCATAGCGCCCGCTCATCGTGGCGTTATGGTGACCTTATCGCATTTTCAGGCAAATGCGGAACTGCAAGCGGCGTGCGCCCTAACCCTCTCGCGCGATCGCCCGCCAGCCGATGTCTGACCGGCAAAAGCCATCGGCCCAATCGATCTTTTTGATCGCCGCATAGGCTTTGTCGCGTGCGTCCGCCACGGTCTTGCCGCGGGCCGTGACGTTCAGTACACGCCCGCCATTGGCAAGCAGCTGGCCAGCGTCATTGCGTTTGGTCCCGGCGTGGAAAATCTCAACGCTCCCTCCGCTAGAAGCTTCTTCAAGACCGCGGATTTCACCGCCCTTTTTCGGCGTGCCGGGATATCCCGATGCGGCCACGACAACGGTGAGCGCCACGTCATCCGACCAATCGAGTTCGGCCTCATTAAGCGTGCCGCGCGCTGCTGCATCGAGTACGTCGAGGACTTGCGCCGGGTTGGCCCGCATCATCAAGACCTGCGCCTCCGGATCGCCGAAGCGCACGTTGTATTCGATAAGCTTCGGACCCTGCGCGGTAATCATCAAGCCGGCGTAGAGCACGCCCTGGTACGGCGAGCCGCGTCGCGCCAGTTCGTCGACGGTCGGTTGGATGATCTCCTTCAGCGTCCGCTCGATCATTTCTTCCGTCATCACCGGCGCCGGGGAGTAGGCGCCCATGCCGCCGGTATTGGGACCGGTATCTCCATCGCCGACCCGCTTGTGATCCTGCGCGGTCGCAAGCGGCAGAATGTCTTTGCCGTCGCTGACAACAAAGAAGCTGGCTTCTTCCCCTTCGAGAAATTCTTCGATGACAACCGAAGCCCCAGCACTGCCGAATTTGCCACCAAAGCATTCGTCGATGAAGCCAAGCGCTTCGTCCTGGGTTGTGGCGATTGCGACGCCCTTACCGGCCGCCAATCCGTCAGCCTTGATCACGATGGGAAGGGCATGCCCTGCGGCATAAGCTTTAGCGTCGGCTGCATTGGCAAAGCTTTTGTATTGCGCGGTCGGTATGCTGGCCGCATCGCAAAGCTCTTTGGTAAAGGCTTTGGATCCTTCGAGCTGAGCCGCCTCTTTCCCTGGCCCGAAACAGGCGATGCCTTGCGCGCGCAGATCATCGCCAAGTCCGGCAACCAACGGCGCTTCCGGCCCGATGACGACCAGCTCAATGGCGTTGTCCTTGCAGTAGGCAACGACACCGTTGTGATCGGCCACATCAAGCGAGACGCATTCGGCAACCTGAGCGATTCCCGGATTGCCAGGCGCGCAAAAGAGCTTTGTCAGCCGTGGACTTGCCGAAATTGCCCAAGCCAGAGCATGTTCGCGCCCACCGCTGCCGATCAAAAGTACGTTCATCTTCGAGTTTTCCAAAGCTCATCCAAGTTTTCGTCACCGCAACGCCTGAATCGCCGGGCCGCGATGGTGTATCATCGCGTGTCACGAAAAACAAAACAGCAATGACGATTCGCGAAACACGAGGGTTTGGCTATTCCACCTCAAGACGCATCTTCCAAGACCACAGGCAACGCACCGGAATATTCCGTTTCCGAGCTATCGGGCGCCATCAAGAAGACGCTTGAAACAGGCTTCGACCATGTCCGCGTGCGCGGTGAACTGGGCCGCATCTCGCGCCCTGGCTCCGGCCACGTCTATCTCGACCTCAAGGACGACCGCAGCGTCATAGCTGGCGTCATCTGGAAGGGCGTCGCCGGTCGCCTGCGCGTCAAGCCCGAGCAGGGTATGGAAGTCATCGCCACCGGCCGCCTGACGACCTTCCCGGGTCAGAGCAAATATCAGATCGTCATCGAGGCTCTTGAGCCCGCAGGCGTCGGCGCATTGATGGCGCTGCTTGAAGAACGCAAAAAGAAACTCGGCGCCGAAGGTCTGTTCGAGGAGTCGCGAAAGAAGAAGCTGCCGTTCCTGCCGCGCGTCATCGGCATCGTGACGAGCCCGACCGGTGCCGTCATTCGCGACATGCTGCATGGCTTCGACGAGCGTTTCCCCGCCCAGGTTTATGTCTGGCCGGTGCGCGTGCAAGGCGAGAGCTGCGCGGCCGAAGTCGCCGCTGCGATCCGCGGCTTCAACGCCATTGAACCCGGTGGCCCTGTGCCGCGACCCGACGTGTTGATCGTCGCGCGCGGCGGCGGCAGCCTGGAGGACTTGTGGGGCTTCAACGAAGAGGTCGTCGTGCGCGCCGCGGCCGAAAGCGAGCTGCCGCTGATCTCCGCCGTAGGCCATGAAACCGACTGGACGCTGATCGATCTGGCCGCCGATGCGCGCGCCCCGACACCGACGAAGGCCGCCGAATGGGCGGTGCCCAAACACTCCGAGCTGCTGGAACGCATCACGCAAAGCTCAGAGCGCCTGACGATTGCCCTGCGCCGTCGCCTCGAAAGCGCCGCCGATCGTTTTCGCGCCGCTGCCAGAGGCTTGCCGCGCCGCGATGTCTTGCTGGCCGAACCGCGCCAGCGCCTCGATCGTTGTGAGCAGCGTCTCGCGAGCGCCCTGCGCAATTCCACGAACAAGAGCCGGGTTCGCTTAATCGAGCAATCCGCGAGGCTCTCGCCAAGGCTCTTGGCTTCGCGGATCTCGCGCTGCCGGGAATCCCTTACCGAGTACGACAATCGCTCGCGCCAGGCATTAATGAAGACTACCGGCCGTCGCCGGGTGCGCTTCGAAGGCATGCTCGGCCGCTTGCGGATTTCAGTCGTTCGCAATCGCATGGAGCGGTCTGCGGAACGGCTTTCGGTGCTGAACGCGCGTCTCGACAAAGCCTATGCGGCCAAGCTGCGCGATCGCCGTCAGAACCTTGAGGGTCTGTCGAGCCTCCTGCGGAGCCTGAGCTACCATGGCGTCCTCCAACGCGGATTTGCGCTCGTGCGCGATGAACACGGAGCAATGGTGCGCCGCGCCAATGGGCTGGGCGCGCAGAAATTGATTGAAGTTGAATTCGCCGACGGCCGCATCGATGCGCGTACGCTGGCGGACGGACCCAAACCCCAAAAAGCAGGTAATGGAAATTCGAAACCGAAACTCCACGCCAACGGGACGAAAAAGCAGCAAGCTGAACACACCGCCAAAGGCCAGGATATGCAACCCGTGGCCGACGACGGCGAGGCCCGCCGGCCGTCACGCAAGCCGCGCGGTCCCGACCAGGGTACGTTATTTTAACGATCGTAAATTACTTTCACTCAGCCCAGTCCCTCAAAACCGGCCAAGCTCTCTCGGTTTTGAGCACCTGGAACCTTTTATCCAGGTCGGTTAGTGTACTAATTCCAAAGTCGGGAGGCGATAGGACGCGTGGGTTGCGTCTTGACCTCGCCCCCCTTCAGAGGCGATCTAGACGATGCGTAGTAGTGATCTGCTCGATAGCGTATTCCTCCCAGTGGAGGTAGTAAGGAGCCGCCGGATGAACCGGTTCGAGACATTGTTCGGTCTCAAAGGAGAAGCCACAGTCCGTTATCTGGATGGAGAGTTCCAGGTAATCCAACCGGGCGAGTTTGTGCGCTGTGCCGTCACCGGCAAGGCGATTTCGCTCGACGAGTTGCGCTATTGGAACGTCGAGCATCAAGAGGCTTACGAGTCCGCTGAAGTCTCCTATCAGCGTTTTCTCGAGCAGCACGCACGCGCCAAAAAATAAACCAGCGCGCGTTCCCCTGCTGGCTAGTTTCCCCTGCAATGATTGAAAATCAGCCGCGCTGAGACAGAGCGCGTGGTGGGACTGTCGCGCGCGCAGATCGATGCTGACAGTCAGCCTCAACCGTTCATGGTCCACACAACCGGCTTCACGTCGCCAAGGAGCGTTTCAAGGCGCTCATGATCGCGCTCGTCGAAGGCCAATGAAATATCGAGCACGAGACTTTGCCGCGCAAGCTCTCCCCGGACACCCGAGGCTCCCGCAATGCGGGCATAGTCCTTGGCCGTCGTCACCAGCGTCGCCTGCGCGGCATCGGCCCGCGCCAGCAAAGCTTCGGCATCTGCTTCGCTGAAGGCATGATGGTCCTTGTAAAAGCTGCATTCGATGACCTGCCCGCCAAGCGAAGCGAGAAGGTCCCGGAAGCGATGCGGATTGCCGATGCCGGCATAAGGTAACAAGCGCTTGCCTGAGATCGCAGCCGCAGAAGCTTCTTCGGCCGTTACCGTCGCCGATAGTACGGGCCCCTGAAAAACCTGTCGCAGCCATTTCAAGGTCGCGTTGTCTGGCGGGCCGTTGACGACAATCGCATCGGCAAGCTCGAACTGGAATTCCAACGGCGCCCTGAGTGGCCCGGCCGGAATGACTTCACCGTTGCCAAGCCCGCGCGTGCCATCGACCACGGCAATCGTCAGCGATTTTGCGAGAGCCGGATTCTGCAGTCCGTCATCCATGATAATGTGGCTGGCCGCGAGCGCCGCTTCGATTGCGCGTGCACCATCTGCTCGATTGCGCGAAACGAGCGTCGGCGAGGACTGCGCCAGGAGCAGCGGCTCATCGCCGACTTCACCCGCAGTGTCGATCTGAGGGTTGACCCAGACCGGCCCCTTGGCGCGACCCGAATAGCCGCGCGTCAGAAACGCCGGCCGTGCGCCGCGTTCTTTGAGCATTTTGGCGAGCAAGAGCGACAGCGGCGTCTTGCCGGTTCCGCCAGCGGTAAAATTACCGACGCAGATCACCGGCAGCGCCGACGAATAGGGATTGGCATTGGCAAAGCGTCGCTTCACGGCCCAGGAATAAACGCGCGAGGCGGGCCGCAAGAGTTTGGTTCGCTGATCGCCTCTTTGCCCGCCGTACCACCAGGATGGCTCGTCAAGAGGCACGATCGAGCTCCTTTTGCAGGGAGCCGGATGGCGGCAAAACCGAAAGCAGGTGTTCGATCGTTTGCTCCAGAGCACCAGCCATATCGTCAACGGCCTGTGTTCCTTTGGCGCGAAGCTTCTCAAGCTGCGCGTCATCAGCCAGAAGCTCGCAGATCTCGTGTGCCAACTCGTCCGCGGTCCGAACGACCTTGACCGCGTCCTTGGCTAAGAGGGCATCGTAAACGTCGCGGAAGTTCGTGCCACTTGGGCCAGACAGAACAGCCGCGCCATGCCGGATGGCCTCGATCGGGTTCTGCCCGCCCTTATCGACCAGCGACCCGCCGATAAACGCGATCGGACACAGCGCATAAAGCGTTCCCATTTCCCCAATGGTGTCGGCGATATAAATATCCGTCGAGACTTCCGGCAACTCGTTCAATGAGCGCTGGGCGACACGCAAACCTTTCGCCTTCAGCATCTCTGCAATGGCTGGCCCCCGTTCGGGATGACGCGGCGCGATGACGGTGAGAAATCCCTCGAACCGTTTTGCGATTCGTCGATGCGCATCGGCGATCAGCTCTTCTTCGCCCGGATGCGTGCTGGCCGCGATATACCCCCGCCGCCCGGAAACCGACTGCGCGAGCTGTTCGTACGCACGCATATCGACAGGTAGAGGCGGCGCATCGATCTTCAGATTGCCGGCAACGGTGACGCTGCGCGCGCCAAGCTCGTTGAACCAACGCGCAAAACGCTGGTTCTGCGACAAAACGAGATCGAACCGGTTGAAAAGCGGAGCTGCAAGCCCAGGCCGCTTCCGCCAGCGATGATAGCTGCGTTTGGAAATGCGCGCGTTGATCAAGAGAAGCGGTATGCCGGCCGCAGAGGTTTCGACAATCAGGTTGGGCCAGATTTCGGATTCCGTGAACGCCGCAGCATCCGGCCGCCAATGCGCGATAAAGCGCTTCGCAAATGTCGGCGTATCGAGCGGCACGAATTGGTGGATCGCTGTTTCGCCAAGCCTTTCTCTCGCAAGCCGCGCCGAGGTCCGCGTCCCCGTGGTCAACAGGAATGAGAGATGGGGACGCTTCGCCTTCATGCCTTCGATGACGGGGAGAATGGCGTTCGTCTCGCCAACGCTTGCGGCATGAAACCAGACGAGTTGCCCTTCGGGCCGCGCAATATCAGAACGACCATAGCGCTCGGCGCGCCGCTCGGGCGCTTCCTTGCCCTGGCGCTCGCGATGGCCAAGCACCAAAGGTGCGGCCGCCTGAAAGACGCGTGTCGCGCCGCGATAGACCTTGAGCCCCAGACCCAAGGGCAGCGGTGGCAGGTCAGCCGCGCGCGCCCCTGGTGGTGTCGCTGCCGTCGCGTCGGTGCCAGCTAATTTGTAGGCTCGCGCAGTTGTGTCGTTGAGTTCGTCTTCGAGCTTCTGCCGCAAAGCTTCAAGCTCCTCAGGGGTAGCATTGCGCGGCACCCGGATCGTCTCTCCCATCGCAAAAGCGAGCTTGGAAAACGGTAGGTTGAGCGTCAGCCGGCTCCACGTCTTGAAGGCGTGATAGCGCGACGTCGCTGCCGCCAGCGGCATGATCGGGCGCCCGGAGAGCCGGGCGAGCGTGATGATGCCTTCACCCGCCTTGCGCGCCGGCCCCGGCGGCACATCGGCCGTCATAACGATGTTGTAGCCGTTCTTGAGAGCTGTCATCGAGGCTTTGAGCGCATAAGCACCGCCGCGGTCCTTGCGGCGATCTCCGGCGCCTGCCCCTCGGATCAGGGTGACGTTGAGCCGCCGCATAGCCTCGCCGATCAGTTCCGCATCGCCGTGGCGGGCAACCATGGCCGCAAACTTCAGATGCCGCGGACGGCTGCACGCAAGCATCATGAATTGCCCGTGCCAGCAGGCGCAGATCACCGGTTCTTCGGTCTCAAAGCGCGCCTGCATGTCCGGCGGGTCGAAATGGTGCGAACTGGTGCGCTCGACCAGCCCGATGAAGCGGGAGAGGTTTGCGCCGCCAAAACGCATCAATTTCGATTTCATGCTTGGTGAAAATGCCATCGAACGGCCTATTTCGGCGAAATGCGCGGGAGCATATGCTCGGGTCTTGTCCCTGCTGGGACGCAACAGAAACCAGGTCGTTTTAATAGGGGCCAGACTGCTTCCGGTCAGAAAAGGCTGCCTGTTTTCCCCCAGGTATCCACGGCTTGGCCCGATTCGCCCGCGGGAAGAAGGCCAAGCCCCTTGCGGCCTCCCTCTATACCGCATAATACCGGGCGATTAGCAATGTCCGTCGCCAAGTTGTAGAATACTTCAGCGACAAGAATTCGCGCGTCCTGTTGAGAGTTTTAGCCAATATGGGCGGATCAGTGCTCTGGGCCGGGGATCCAGGTGTGGGATACGAGCCCGAGTGTGTCGAACCGGTATCGGCATTCTGTGCCCAGGCATAGTATGCACGTTGGCGCAACTATCTGGTCCGGCGATGAGTTTTACGCAAGCTGTGGTGTTGCAGCTTAGATAATGGTGCCTTTTGCGATCGGCAGGTGATGGCGGGAATAGCCAAAAGATATAAACGCGCAGTCAAGCGCGTCAGCATGGCATGGCGCACCGGCCTTATTGAACACAGCCCGCAATGGATGCGCAGGGTGTTCGGGCCGTCGGCTGCCTATCTCGACATGCTGCTGATGGATCACGGCATTTTCCGCCTGCTGTATCTGAACAAACATCGCTTGGACGCCGACGCCTGGCGCGCAGCCCAGCCTGCGCCGCATCAGTTACGCAGATTGAAGCGCGAAGGGGTAAAGACCATCGTCAACCTGCGCGGCGAGCGCATGTGCGGCAGTTACTGGCTCGAAAAGAAGCACTGCGACGAAATCGGGCTCGAACTGGTCGATTTCCAGATCCGTTCGCGCGCCGCCCCGACCGTCGAGGAATTCCGCCGGGCCAAGGCACTGTTCGAACGTCTGAACTACCCCATGGCGATGCACTGTAAGTCCGGAGCCGACCGCGCCGGCCTGATGAGCGTGCTCTACCGGCATTTCAAACAAGGCATCCCGATTGCCGATGCTTTGAAGGAATTGTCCCTGCGCTACGGACACATCCGCCAGGCAGACACCGGCATTCTCGACCACGTCTTCGAGCGCTATCTGGCCGAAACCGCCGATCAGCCGATGGATTTCATGGAATGGGTCGAAACGCGCTACGACCCGGAAGAAATCACGCGCGAATTCAAATCGAGCGGTATGGCGAACCGTTTCGTCGATCTCGTCCTGCAACGCGAATAGGGCGCTAGGTTCGCCGCGTCGCCGGGCGGCCCCAAATTCGGCCAGCCGGCCACCCGTCGCTTACGCCTCAATTCCCTTATTGCTGAGTTTCCGCCGTCGCGGTGTCGCCCGAGACGTTGCCGTCTTCTTGCGGTCCAGCCTTGTTTTCGGGCTCGCCCATCAGCTGTGCGCTGGCCAGCTGATGATAGGCGCCGTCGCGTGCGATGAGTTCCGTATGCGTCCCCGTCTCGACGATCCGGCCATCTTCCATGACGCAGATGAGATCGGCGTTCTGCACGGTCGAAAGACGGTGCGCGATGACCAGCGTTGTCCGGTTGACCGTGAACTTCGCAAGCGCCTCCTGAACCAACTGCTCGGATTGCGTGTCGAGCGCGCTGGTCGCCTCATCGAGAAGCAGGATCGGTGCATCCCGCAGGATTGCACGCGCCAACGCGATGCGCTGCCTTTGCCCGCCCGAAAGCCTGAGGCCGCTGGCGCCGATCCGGGTGTCATAGCCCTCCGGCTGCGCCAGAATGAAGTCATGCGCCGCGGCCGCCTTCGCCGCAGCAACGATTTCGTCCTCGCTCGCCTCCAGCCGCCCCAGCGCGATGTTGGCCCGGATCGTATCGTCGAACATGGTCACGTCTTGGCTGACGAGCGCGATCGAATTGCGCAACGAGGCCAGTTCCACATCGCGGATATCCTGACCGTCAATGAGGATCTGACCGTCGGTCACATCAAAGAGGCGCGGCACGAGGTTAATGATCGTCGATTTGCCAGCTCCCGAGCGCCCGACAAGCGCAACGCTCGTCCCGCCCTTCACATCAAGCGTGAAGTCCCGCACGGCAGACTTGTTGGCCGAGCGCTCGTAGACGAATGAGACATCCTTGAAGCTGATCGCCCCCTGGCTGATCTGAATTGGCTTGGCACCCGGCCGATCAACGATTTTTGGCGCTTCATCGAGCATCCCATAAAGGCTTTCGGCCGCAGCGAGCCCCTCCTGAACGCGGCCCGCCAGATTCCCCAGTGCCCGGATTGGTTGTGCTGCCATCAGCAAGGCCGTCACAAAGCCCATGAAGTCGCCGACCGTCGAAATCCCGTTGGCAATCCGCCAGTAGGCAAAAGCGACCACGCCGGCGACGGCAAGCCCACCCAGCGCTTCCAGCATCGGGTCGAGCTTGGCGCGGCTGCGAACCGCTTTCATCTTCAGCCGGAAGACTTCTTCGAAACTGCCATGCACGCGTTCGGATGCGTAGTCTTCAAGCCGGAACGTCTTGATGAGCCGGGTCCCACCCAGATTTTCCGACAGTAGAGACGTCATGTCTCCCAGTTCGTTCTGGGTGCGCTTGGCGACTTTCCTCAAGCGCTCCGAAATCAACGCAATCGGAATGGCCGCCAGCGGATAAACGCCAAGAACGAAGAGCGACATCACAGGGTCGAGATAGATCATCGACCCGACCAGTGCGATCACCATCAGCGTATCGCGCACCGCCGTGTTGAGGCTCGCTTGCACGGCCTGCTGGATGAAGTTGATGTCGTTTGTCAGCCGCGACAAGAGCCGGCCGGGCGTTTCGCGGGTCAGGCGTGCAAAGTCTGCATTGATGAGATGCGTGAACGCCGATTTCTGGATGTCCGTCCCCATCCGCATGACGATGCGCTGCGTGGCGACCGTCTGCAGGTAAAGAAACAGACTGCGTAGCATCGTAATGGCGACAATAGCGCCAATAACGGCAACCACGTGCCCCTGGCCTTGCATCAAGGTGTCGAAGGAGACCTTGATGATCATCGGGTAGCCGCCCGTCACGGCCGCCAGGCACGCCATCAGCACAAACGCCACCAGCAGTTGCCGCCAGCGCGGAACCACCCAATCGCCTAAGAAGCGCCGAAGCAGCAACCGGGAGTGGGTGTCGAACGCCGACAATCTCGGTGGCTTCTTACGCTCCTTGGCAGCCTCTTTGGCGCCGTTCATACCGGCAGCCCTAACCTTGGTTGGCGTGTTATCCGTCAAAGCGCCCTTCTTTGCTTTGCGAGAATGTCGGGGGCGGTTGTTTTTTAGCCTGAGTCGCTCCACCTGGATTTCATCGATCAGTCTAAATCCAAGCGTTCACAGGAGCGCAGACCCTGGCATTCCGGCCGTCTGAGGCAGGCCTCCCATTTATGCCTTATCGGTCTTCTTTTTAGGTCTTATTCGTCATCTTCGTCCGGTTCGAGAAGCCGGTGCATATGGACTACAAAATACCGCATATGAGCATTGTCGACGCTCTTCTGGGCAGCGGACTTCCAGGCCGAATGGGCCTCAGCATAGTTCGGGAAAATACCGACGATTTCGAGGTCGGTCGGATCCTTGAACTGGATGTCCTTCAGGTCCTCCAGTTCCCCGCCGAAGACGAGGTGGAGAAGCTGTTTTCCCGTTTGTTTGACTTCGTGGCTCATGTCACTGACCTCTTCTGTTAGCCGAAGAATTTGTCTTTGATCAGCAGAAGCTGCAGGCTGCCTGCCTCCGATGCAAGCCTAAACCTCCTTCCTGCGAAAATTCGCGTCGAAAATCGCGGAAAATGCCCATTTCGCCCCATATCGGAGCACCGGTAAGGGGAACGGGGGAGGTTTACTTAACTCTCGGCAAAGCCATTGGCTGGTATATTCAATTTATCGGTCGCGGAAGACGACCGGCAAAGTCAACAGGCTGGCAAAGCAGCGGCGCGGAACAAGCGTGCTTATTCCGCGTCGCATGCCGGTCTAATTGACGCCTGCGCCCCTGACAAAGATCAGATCGGCGACAAGCCCGGCCAGCAACAGCCATCCCACAAAACGATTCGATTTGAAGCGCACGAGGCAGTTTGCGGCGTCGTGAATATCGAGCGTTACCGTCTGCCAGATGAAATGCCCGGCAATGGCCAGAAGCGCCAGATACGTTACGAATGCGGCTCCAGCCAGATAAGCGGCCACGGCAAAGCACAAGACGGTCAGCGCAAACAGCCCGAACAGCCATGTCCGTGTCGCCTCGCCGAACCGGATTGCCGTCGATTTGAGCCCCAGTGACAGGTCGTCTTCCTTGTCCTGATGCGCATAAATCGTGTCGTAGGCGACCGTCCAAGCCACGCAGCCGGCATAAAGCAGGCCGGCGGCGACCGAGAGGGCGCCATGCACGGCCGCCCAGCCGACCAGCGCCCCCCAGTTGAACGTCAACCCAAGCACCAGCTGTGGCCAATACGTGAACCGCTTCATGAACGGATAGACGGCCACCAGCGCCAGCGAGGCGATTGCCAGCCAGATCGTGAACCAGTTGAACTGGACGAGAACCGCCAGCCCGATAAACGAAAGCCCGACGACGAACGCCAGCGCCGCGTTGGGACTGACCTGTCCTGACGGAATGGGTCGCGACATCGTGCGCTGGACTTTGGCATCATAGTCGCGGTCGACGTAATCGTTGAACGCACACCCCGCCCCCCGCATGACGAAGGCGCCGATCGCGAAGAGCAGGCCAAACCACAGCGCCTGCGCGATCGGGAACTGCTGCGCTCCGCTAACTTGATTGTTGGCATGTGCGATCAGTCCGAGGACGAGCGACCACCAGCACGGAAACAGCAAAAGCCACACGCCGATCGGTCTGTCCGCCCGCGCCAGCCGCAAATAGGGCCGCAGGCTAAGAGGCGCGTACCGGTCAACCCAGTTGCCCGCCGCGGCATCGGCGACGCTATCGTTGGCATTGGCGCTTTCGGAGCGGCCGGGCTCGGCAGAAGACGTATTCATGTGCCGAAAATCTCTCCATCACACGATCGCTGACAGTTGCTGCTTGCAAAAAGCCTTGGCCGCGATAACACGTCAAGCATGCCAGTCCATGACTTCAACGCCGAACGCCTTTTTATCGACGCGCATCTCGCTGAAGGCGCAACTTATGCGTGTTCAAGCGACCAAGCCAACTACCTCTTGAACGTGCTGCGGTTGAAAGAGGGCGATCAGATCCTCGTCTTCAACGGGCGCGACGGAGAGTGGGCCGCAAAACTCACCGAAGTCGGTAGGCGCCGCTGCTCGCTCGCAATGCAGCGCCAAATACGGGCACAGGAACAAGGGCCGGATCTTGTCTACCTGTTTGCGCCGCTGAAACGCGCGCGGCTCGACTATATGGTCCAGAAAGCCGTGGAGATGGGCGTCTCGACCCTGCAGCCCGTGCTGACGCGCAGAACCCAGGTTTCCCGCGTCAATCTTGAACGCATGCAGGCCAATGCGGTCGAGGCTGCCGAGCAGTGCGGAATTCTGCATTTGCCGCAGATCTGCGAGCCGGCGAGCTTCGAGCGCCTGCTGGCAAATTGGGATGAGAACCGGCGCATCATCTTCTGCGATGAAGCTGAGGCAGGTGCCGCCGATCCACTGGCGGCATTGGGCAATGTCGAAAAAGGTCCGCTTGCCGTGCTGATCGGTCCGGAGGGTGGCTTCGATCCGCAGGAGCGCAAGAGCCTGCTTTCCAAGCCCTTCACCGTGCCGATCCCGCTTGGTCCGAGGATCATGCGCGCCGATACGGCTGCGGTTGCCGCACTGGCGCTCGTCAATGCGGTCCTAGGCGATTGGAAAGCTAGCGGCCAGCCGGAGTAACCCCTCCATCACTCCAAGCCCAAAACAACAAAGGCGAGCCCACTGTTGGAGAACTCGCCTTCGTTAAAATTTCGAAATCCGGTTAGCCGATCAGCCGTCGACGGCTTCCGTAGACTTCTTCGCCGCTGCCTTGCGCTTGACCGGCCGTCTCAAGAAATCCGGGACTTGATCGCTGCCGCCGAATGCGGTGCTGCCACCCTGCGCGTTGGCCTGTGACTTGTTGTTTGGCGCCTTGTCGCCACCACGTCCGCGGCGGCGCTTGGCGGGTGCGGGTTGCTCAACTTGCGCCGACACGCCGATGTCCGGCTGCGGTGCGCCGGGCTGAGCGACATCCGAGGTAGTGGATGCCCCCTCTTCTTTCTGCCTGCGCGCCCGGCTTGGCCGTGGAGCGACGGCATCATTATCTTCCTCGCGCGCTTCTTTGCGCGCGTCACCGCGGCCCTCACCGCGAGACGTCTGGCTACGCTTACCGCGATCCGAAGATCCGCTGTCCTCAGAGGAGCCACGCGACCGTCGACGATCACTGCCACCGCGTGCACCGCTGCGTGGCCGGCGGCGTTTGCGCGATTTCGAATCCTCAATGTCTTCAGCCGAAGGCGGATCGCCGATCCACACCGTCGAGTCGCCGGTGATGTCTTCGATCTGCTTGAGAAGCTTGAGGTCTTCGAAGGTCACAAGCGATGTCGCTGAGCCCTCGCGACCGGCACGCCCGGTCCGGCCGATGCGGTGCACGTAGTCATCCGACTGCCAGGGCAAATCGTAGTTGAAAACGTGGCTGACGTCCGGGATATCCAGTCCGCGTGCGGCCACGTCACTGGCTGCCAGGAACGTGATCTCGCCCGAACGGAACTTGTCGAGCGTCTCCATCCGCGCCTTCTGATCCATGTCGCCATGCAAGGCCCCGGCGTTGAAGCCGTGCTTGGTCAACGATTTCAGAAGGATCGCAACATCGCGCTTGCGGTTACAAAAGACGATAGCGTTGCGAACTTCTTCAGCCCGCATCAGGTCACGCAAAGCCTCGCGTTTGGCCCAGTCTTCGCCGCTCTCGCAGTAGCGGAAGCGCTGCGTGATAGTTTGCGCCGTCGAAGCCGGTTTGGCCACCTCGATGCGCTCCGGCGACCGCATGAACTGGTCGACAAGGCGGGTGATTTCCGGCGGCATGGTCGCCGAGAAGAACAACGTTTGACGCTGCGGCGGCAGAAGCTTACAGATCTTCTCGATATCTGGGATGAAGCCCATGTCGAGCATCCGGTCGGCTTCATCGATGACCAGGATCTCGACGCCCATCAGCATGATCCGGCCACGTTGAAAATGGTCGATCAACCGGCCCGGCGTCGCGATCAGAACGTCAACGCCGCGATCGAGCTTCTTGGTCTGCTCGTCCATCGACACGCCGCCGATCAGCAAAGCCAGGTTCAGCTTGTTGTTGACCCCGTATTTCTCGAAGCTTTGAGCGACCTGGGCGGCGAGTTCACGCGTCGGCGCCAAAATCAGGCTGCGCGGCATGCGCGCCCGTGCGCGGCCGGTTTCAAGCCGCGAAATCATCGGCAAAGTAAACGACGCCGTCTTGCCGGTGCCCGTCTGGGCGATGCCCAAAACATCCCGTCCGGTTAAGGCAACCGGGATAGCCTCAGCTTGAATGGGGGTTGGTTCGTTGTATCCGGCAGCCTCAACAGCAGCCATAACCTTTGAGCTGAGCCCGAGCTCAGCAAATGTCTTGATCGTCAATATGTATCCACTCCCGTCACAGGATCATTGCCCGCGCGGGTTCCTTGCGCGGATCGGTCGAACGCAAGCGCGGGGGACAGGAATTCCAAGTTTTCGGAGGACCGCTTTGTCCAGCGGGCAAACAAAAGAATCGTCAACCCCGGCGCTTCAATGGATTTCGCATCGCACACTCAATGAAATTCTGCAAGTATTTCCGTGTGCTCGGGACGAATTGTCCAGCGATTTTGTAACAAAACTGACAAGTTCCTACCAGTTCTAGCTTGCGGTGCAGCAAAACTTCAACACATCCGACGTTTTGGCAGCTCTCTCCAAGCCAGAATAACTGCAGCTAAAGTTCGAGCTATTCGCGAAGAATTGGTCGTGGTTACTTGGATGCTGTTGTCGAATTTATTATCGCCTTCATCACAAAGACTTTAATTGATCGATGTCGGGCAGGCGCGCGTTGAAATGCCGCGCAAATTGAGATCCGACGTCTGCAAATATTCTGTGAAGCCCGTCAATCGGCCATTTGCTGTGAAACTCCGTTGGCCGATTGGGTAATAACGCACAGACTTAAATCTTTCTGTAAGGCTATTGTCCTATTATATTCATAAACAAAACTGTTTTTCGGTCTGGGGATACCTGTGGAACAGTGTGGGGGTCGGTTTCGTTTAAACCTACCGATCACAAATCTTGTTGAGTTGTCTTGAGTAGAAATCCCTTCTTCAATGCTGGTGACTGCTTCAAACGCAGCCGCTGCGTCCTGGAACAAATTTGAAGGCAGCGCCATGAGTACAGAGGCGATGGCTCAAACGAGTCACGTGAGACAATCCAAAGCTGAGGACATCAAGGCCCTCAAAGCACGCGATAACACGACCAACATTGTCTACATCGCGCACGTCTATCTCATCGTGATTTCAACGATCGTAGCCACATTGTGGAGTTATTCGGCCGTCGCTGATGCGGGCCTCGGCTGGTGGTGGAATATCCCCGCGACCTTCGCCGCAATCCTCATCATCGGCGCCTCACAGCACCAATTTGGCGGGATCATCCACGAAGGCACGCATTACATGCTGTTTGCCGACCGTAAGCTCAACGAGTTGGCGGGAGATTGGCTGGCTGCGTTCCCGATTTACACCTCGACTTACGCCTTCCGCCTGCATCACCTTGCTCACCACCAATTCGTGAACGACCCGAAGCGCGATCCGAACTTCGACCAGGCACATGAATCCGGTCACTGGCTCGATTTCCCAATCGCCCACATCGACTTCCTGATCGAGATCGGCAAGCAGCTCAATCCGGTGCGCCTCTTCAGTTACATCGCAGCCCGCGCCCGCTATTCAGCAATCGGCGTTGACACCAACCCATACGCCAACCCCGACAAGCCCGGCTGGCCTTGGGCGGTCCGCTGGGGCGTGATCTTCACGGTTATGATCCCAGCCGTTCACATCGGCCTGTTGTCATTCGGCGAATTGGGAATGATCGATCGCTGGATCGTGACGTCGCTGGCAATGGCCGTTCTTGCTGTCGCTTATGGCGCTCTCGTACTTTACTACCTCGCGATCCCCGAAGAGGCGTTCGCGCACAGCCGGATCAATCCGGTCATCTCGCACCGGGCCACGGCCATCAACCGCATCACGTTCATGGCGCTCCTCTATGGTGGCCTGACGGTTGCCGAATATTACACCGGCGCACCGACGTGGGGTTACTTCGGCCTACTGTGGATCCTGCCGCTGTTCACGACGTTCCCGCTGTTCATGGTTCTTCGCGAATGGATCCAGCACGGCAACGCCGACCGCGGCCGCTACACCAACTCGCGCATCTTCATCGTCAATCCGTTCCTACGCTACGCCGTGTTCCCGTTCGGCATGGACTACCACCTGCCGCACCACATCAACGCGTCCGTCCCGCATTACAACCTGAAGGATTTCCATGACTTCCTAATGGATCGCGACGACAAGTACGCGGCACAGGCTTTGGTTGTCGAAGGCTGGAAACAGGACGGCGAACATGAGGCCCCTGGCATCGTCGACGTCCTGGGTCCGGGATATACGCCAAGCGGCAATAAGGTCCACATCAACGATGAAACGCTGGAATACGCGGACATCAATGACAAGGCCGCCATCGCTGCGCATTCGGCTGCATCCCGCGGCAACGACGAGACCGGCAGCGCCAGCAAGGACAACTGACGCGCAAATTCCGGTTCGCCCAGACTTTGGGCCAGCTTTATGAACGTCAAAGCTCTGTTGCAGACAATCTGCAGCGGAGCTTTTTCGTTTGGTGGATCCAGCCAGTTGCCTAGAGCACGGTGAGGCCGTCAGAGAAGAGCGCCAGCTCAACATCAATCAGGATGTCAACGCCATCCTGCCCGGAGTGATCCGTCACACGAAACGCACCGCCGGCGATCTCCTGAATATCGTAGCGTGAGGACGCACCCGAGAAGACAGCGATGTCGCGGCCGGCATCACCGTCGATGCGGTCATTGCCTTCGTTGCCATAAAGCCGGTCGTTGCCAGCCCCGCCGAACAGACGGTCGTTGCCGCCTTCCCCAAAGAGCAGGTCGGCGCCCGCACCCCCAAGTAGCTTGTCGAACGCGTCGCCGCCATAGAGCCGGTCATTGCCGGCCTGCCCGTAGATGACGTCCGTGCCCTCTTCGCCAAACAAGACGTCGTTGCCAACGCCGCCGATCACGACGTCGTTGTCCGCCCCGGCGAATATCCTATCGTGCCCCGCGCCTCCGTCGGCACGGTCGCGGCCCTCGCCGCCATTGAGGTAGTCATTGCCGTCTTCGCCAAAGAGTTTGTCGTTATCCGACCCGCCGAACAGCCGGTCGCCATCAAGGCCGCCATAGAGCCAGTCATTGCCTTCTTCGCCGAAGACGTTGTCCGCTCCCGAGCCTCCGCGAACGGTGTCATCGCCCGCCCCCGCATGGAAGACATCATCGCCGCCTAAGAGATCAAGATCGTCATCGCCTGAACTGCCAATAAGATCGTCTGCGTTGGCCGTCGGTGCGCTTGGGATAACCGGGTCGACAGGCGGGTCGACAGGATCTTCCGGCGGGTCGGGATCCGGCTCAGGTTCCGGGTCGGGCGGTGGCGCCGGGTTGCCCGAAAGCGCGATCGTTTCGCCACTGCCATCGAAGCGCAGGAACTCTGCGCCAACAATCGTGTCCCGACCTTCATCGAGCCCGTCGGCTGTGTTGCGATCCGTGACCGTGTAGGACCCATCGGCATTGGCAACGATCGTGAAGTCACTCTGCTTGCCAAGGTAGGCGACGGTGTCGTTGCCCGATCCCCCATCGATCTGGTCATTGCCGACAAGCCCGTAGATGACGTCATTGCCGCCGCGCCCATCGAGCGTGTTGGCGCCTCGGTTGCCCTTCAGGATGTTGGCGGTTTCATTTCCTGTGCCATCAAGAGCCGCAACGCCAAGAAGCGTCAGATGGCGCGCGCCTGACCCAAGAGTCGTGTCGGCTGAAGCCAAAATCTTGTTTTGTCCGGCAATATCGACTTTCGCGTTCGCCGAGCCTGCGACAACCGTCACCGTGACAGGCGCAGCTAGCCCGCCGCCCGAAAACGTCACCGTGTGCGTGCCCGCGCTGACGGCCACGTTATATCCGCCCGCCGACGCCGTGACGTAGCTGCCTTGCCCGGCGACCGTCACGCGAATGCCCGACAGCCCTTCGCCGATGTCGTAGAACTCGTCACCGTCGATATCGCTGATCGCCACTCCGGTGAGAAAATAGCTGCTGCCCGAGCGCGCAAAATTCTCCGTCACGATTGCAGCGTTATAGCCGCCGAAATTGCCCGTCAGTTCGCCGACGCCGACTTCGCGGAAGCTGGCGTTGAGGATGTTGAGGCGGTGCCCGGCGCTCTTGAAGAGGTTGTCATGCAGCCGCTGGGTATAGACGTCCAGATTGACGGACCCCGTCGTCCCGGCCCAGGCGATATTTTCGCCCGTCGTCCAGCTGCCGGAAAGCGTATAGCCGGCCGCCACCATGCGCTGTGTCGGTGAACTTCCGCCAACGCCCGTGTGCGAGAAGATGTCGGTATCGAGCATCCACTGGCTGTGCGCACGTGCCGAATCGACGAGGAAGGGGTTTGCAGCAAGCACAGGCTTGGCGGCGGCAGAAATAGAACCGCCCGAAATATTGTCGTTGAGCCCAATCCCGAGCCGCGCCGCCTCCGCTTCCGGGTCGAGCCGCGCGCGGTTGATGAGTTCAAGGATCAGTTGCTCGTAGGCCGAGTTGGTCGCCATGCGTGCTCCCTTTGCCTTCCCCTCAAAGGCCAGTTTGAAGTGCCCCGGCAGGATTGCCGCGAGCCAAACCGCCGCCTTTTTGAAAGCAGACCGAGGCACCTGCCTACGTCGTCATCTGACGCAGCGGACAAATGTCGCGGCATCTGCAACTCAAGATGCGGACGCTAGCGATTGCAACGTGGCGAAAATTGGGGAATTGGAGCGTGCTATGGCCGCAGGGCTCAGATTGTGTCCGAAATTACTGGATTGAAACAATATCAAAGGGTTGCTGCAGCCGGCTGTCGGCGATGCCGACGCGAAGTCGCATCGGACCGCCACCGCCGCAGCACCGCAGACCCATGCCTTTCCGACCGCTTAAACCTACGCGAGGATCAAAGAATGAAGTCGTTTGCGTGCAGCGTGTCTTCTCCAAGAACGTCGATATGCATGTCGGCCCGGCCGTCGCCGTTCACATCAACTTCGACGCGCAGATATCGATTGAATTCGATGAAACGCAGTTCCCCGGCTGTCTTTGTAAACGCGTCATCGCCAATAAATCTGAACCGGTCGTTCCCAGCCGATGTCGTACTTGCATCGATGGTCGACACGTCGATCCTGTCTTCGCCGTGCGTGAAATCCCGGATGAAGTCACGCTGACTTCCTGCCGAGTCGCGTACGGAATCGAAATCAAATCGATCGCGTCCAGCGCCACCCCATAAGAAATCGCGATTTCCCCCGCCGACAAGCCAGTCATTGCCAGCATCCCCAAAGAGCCTGTCATTGCCTCTATCGCCTTGGACGAAATCGTTGCCAAAGCCAGCTCTGATCATATCGTTTTGGTTGCCGCCATACAGGAAATCGCGATCGTTGCCACCGAACAGCCGGTCGTTGCCGTTATCGCCGTAAATGGAGTCGCGTCCGTCGCGCCCGATGAGCACATCGTTGTGGTTGCCTCCGATGAGCCGGTCGTTTCCTTCACCGCCATCAATTCGATCGTTCCCGTTTGCACCACCGATCTCGTTGGCTCCCTGATCTCCAGTCAGCACGTCTCGAAAGCGGGAGCCCCAAAGGTTCTCAATCGAATTTCCAACGATGCTGTCTCCTTCGGCTTCGCCACCTTCAAGCGTACCGGCAAGGAGGTTTACGACGACGCCGGCGTCCGAGTGGGTGTACCGTATGGTATCGATCCCAGCCCCTCCATCGAGCAGGTCCCTGCCGATGCCGCCGTACAAAACGTCGTTGCCGTCGCCACCATAAAGTCTGTCGTCGCCGTTCTCTCCTTTAAGGAGATCAGAATCGTCTCCGCCCAGCAGTGTGTCGTCGTCATCGCCACCGTAGAGCCAGTCGTCGCCAGAGCCGCCGAGGATGGTATCGTTGCCAGCTAAACCATACATGGCGTCTCGCCCAGCATTGCCCTCTAGACGATTATCGAGATCGTTGCCTTTGATCTGATCGCTTCCGCTGCCCCCAATTGCATTTTCAATTTCGGCGCCAAACGCAATGCCGATGTTGTTCGTCAACCCGCCGACGCTGGAATAGGAGCCCTCTTGTAGAGAGATCAACGCCCGGCTCGAATACCCCGAGAAATCAAGCGTGTCCTCGCCGTCTGCATCCCAGATCGTGAAGATGGGCCGAACCGAACTCCCTGCATCGAGGGAAAAGGGAGAAGTGTCTGGATCGAGCGTGCTGTTGAAGCCGTACACGTCGTCGCCAGTGCGCGTGGTCGTATCGGCGCCGTAGATCGCTTGAATGGCGGCGATGTCATGCACCATCGGCGTCTGTGGATACCAACTGCGACCGCCATCATGGTAGTCGGTTCCGCTACGGTCTGAGTTGGCGGAAAAGTACGACATAACCGAATAGCGGATCGTGTCTTGCGCATACTCAGCGTCGCTGGAATAGCTGACATACGAGCCATTGTATGCACCGGGATGGTCGAGACCGAGGGAATGGCCGATCTCGTGAATGAGGGTCAAAAAGCTGTAGTTGCCCGGCCTGAACCCACTCGTTGAGGAGTAACCCGACCCTTCGAGGTTGATTTCAATTGAAGCACTCGCAAAGGCGCCCGTTGAATCTCCAAAATCCCAATAACTGTAGGACGTCGTTCCGGCTGTCCGAGCAAAGCCAACGATAAAGGGGTCGTAAAAATCCAGGTCGATGTAGCCACCAGACGCCGTCTGTACCAGGTCGATGGCAATGAGGTCATCCCAAAGCTTAAATGCATTTTCGACTTGGTCGACATGCAAGCCATTGAGCGGCGTAGAGCTTGGGGTTAGTGGATTGTCATTTCTGACATTGCCAATCGAATAGAAGACAGTGTCGGTATACCATTGAATGCCGCTGTCCAGCTGGTCGATGACTTGCTCTAGCGAATAAACCGGTTTGCTCATGACTGCCTCGCGGTTTCGGGTTGGATGGCCGGAAGCTGGCAGTCGCCTATGGCAGCGACATCGGGGTTCACGTTAAAGCTGCGCTGGTTCGCAACCGTGATCAAATTCCCCCAAAGAAAATCCGTGGCCATCAACACGCCCCTCAACAAAAAATTTGCATACGGATTGTAAGTACTCAGTATCCAGGGCCAATAAGCGCAACCCTGAACCTGAGTCCAGAGGGTCTGCCACTGTATAAACAGCGCTGTGATCGGGGCGGCACATGAGGATCGGCTGAAAGTCTGGGACACCGCGCCCAAAACTGACCAAATAGGCCTAAAAGCGTGAAAACGTTATAGTTTTGGAGGCGCTGAGCTGGGTCATTCGGCCGCGCTAAAGGGCACCGCGCGACGATCAACGAACACCTTCACGCAGCCTTGAAAGTCCTTCGCCAGACAAGCTGGCAAAGGCGACGCGAAGGACAATTTCCGATGTCGAAATTTGGACGCCAGATCACACGTCCAAGTCGGTGGCGAAGGCGGCGTTTTCCTGAATGAAGCGGAAACGGGATTCTGGCTTCGAGCCCATCAACGCGTTGACCGCATCGGTGACTTCCGAACGTACGTCATCGTCGATCTCGACGCGAAGCAAAGTTCGCGTGTCAGGGTTCATCGTCGTCTCTTTGAGCTGCGCGGCGCTCATTTCGCCGAGGCCTTTGAAGCGGCTGACTTCAATCTTGGCGTTGGCTTTAAATTCGCTCTTGGTCAACTGCTCGCGGTGAGCCTCATCGCGCGCATAAACCGACTTGGCCCCGTGCGTCAGTTTGTAGAGCGGCGGTACGGCCAGAAACAGATGCCCGTTATCAATCAACGCCGGCATCTTTTGATAGAAGAACGTGATGAGCAGCGACGCGATGTGAGCGCCGTCGACGTCGGCATCCGTCATGATGATGACGCGCTCATAGCGAAGGTCGGCATCGTTGTAGTGCTTGCCGATGCCGGCGCCCAGTGCCTGCACGAGATCCGACAGCAACTGGTTCTGCGACAGCTTCGCATCCGAAGCGTTGGCGACGTTAAGGATCTTACCGCGCAACGGAAGCACAGCCTGCGTTTCGCGTTTGCGCGCACTCTTGGCCGAACCACCAGCCGAGTCACCCTCGACGATAAAGATTTCGGTGCCTTGCGCAGAGCGGATCGTACAGTCGGCCAGCTTGCCGGGCAGGCGCAATTTGCGTGTCGCCGATTGGCGACTGACTTCCTTCTCGCGGCGGCGGCGCAGCCGGTCTTCGGCCTGCTCGATCGTCCATTCAAGAAGCTTGGTCGCCTGCTGCGGCCGGTCGGCGAGCCAATGGTCGAAGGCATCGCGCACCGTGTTCTCGACAATGCGCTGGGCCTCGACGGTCGCTAGCTTGTCTTTGGTCTGTCCTTGGAATTCCGGCTCGCGAATAAACACCGACAACATTGATGCTGCCGTACTCATCGTGTCTTCGGCGGTGATCTGCGAGGCCTTCTTGTTGCCCGTCAGTTCGCCGTAAGCGCGCAGGCCTTTCGTCAGCGCCTGGCGCAGACCGTTTTCGTGCGTGCCGCCTTCACCAGTTGGGATGGTGTTACAGTAGGAGCGTGAGAACCCGTCGGCATTGCTGATCCACGACACCGCCCATTCGACGGAACCATGCCCGCCATCCTTGTCGACGCGGCCCGCAAAGACTTCCGACGTCACTTGCGTCGAGCCGTTGATCGTCTCACCCAGATAATCCTTCAAACCGCCTGGGAAATGGAACACAGCTTCCGCAGGCGTGTCGCCGGTGATCAGCGAAGGGTCGCAAGTCCAGCGGATTTCTACGCCGCCGAACAAATAAGCTTTCGAGCGCGCCATCGTGAACAGACGCGCCGGTTTGAACGTCGCCGACTTGCCGAAGATCTCCGGATCCGGATGGAAGCGGACTTTCGTACCGCGCCGGTTCTTGATCGCCCCAAGCTTCTGCAGCTTGCCTTTCGGCAGGCCGCGCGAGAACGACATCCGGTAAAGCTGCTGGCCGCGCGCAACTTCGACTTCCACATCATCCGACAGCGCGTTGACGACCGACACGCCGACGCCATGCAGACCGCCCGACGTCTGATAGGCCTTGCCGTCGAATTTGCCGCCTGCGTGCAGCGTCGTCATGATGACTTCAAGCGCCGACTTGGTCTTGAACTTCGGATGCGGATCGACGGGAATACCGCGGCCGTTGTCAGAGACGGTGAGATAGCCGCCGGCTTCGAGCTTGACTTCGATCCAACTGGCGTGACCGGCCACCGCTTCATCCATCGAGTTATCGATGACTTCCGCAAACAGGTGGTGCAGCGCCTTTTCGTCCGTCCCGCCGATATACATGCCGGGCCGGCGCCGAACGGGCTCCAGACCTTCAAGGACTTCGATGTCGGCAGCCGTATAGGCTTCTGCACTATCGACGGGTTTGCGGGTGCGTGAGGAGGATTTCGTGTTCAAGCTTTTTACTGGGCTCGCAAATAGGTCGCTGGGTTGCGGTTTGGCCATGTCGTCGTGTCCCGCCTGGTCGCACATCGTGGGTGCTTCCAAAGCCGACGCGGGACATCCGGCTCGCAACCACGGCGAATCTCAAGTTTGAGTGAACGAACTCGATGCGTGCCACGGCGCACTAGTCGTTGGCAAGGACCTCAACGCCACGGCCATGATTTCATTTGCCGTTTCCGTCACCGGAACTCCGAATTGCCAGGGCCAAGACCCCGCCCAACGCGCCAAAACCTGCAAAAAACAGCAGGTTGAGCGGGACGATCTCGGAATAGTCGTTCGTCACGTAGGCGCGGATTGTAACATATCCAAGGCCAATGAGCGCGCCTGCAACGCTGCCGTAGATAATGTTCTCCCGACTGAAATTCATCGTCTCTTTCCATTGGTTGTGAGGGAAAGCACGCCGAGCCGGGCGGGCTCAGACCTCGACCGCGACATTATCTATGAGCCGCGTCTTTCCCAGCCACGCTGCACCAAGAACGCGCCCCGGCCGCTTATGATCGAGGTTGAACGGCGCTAACGTCGCCGCGTCGCGAACCTCGATATAATCGACCTTGGTGAAGCCGAGCGTCAAAAGCCGCATTTCAGCCGCCGCTTTCAAATGCGGAACGCTGGCACCGGCGACAACAGCATTGGCGACTTCGTTCAAAACCTGATTGAGGTTTGGCGCAACCGCGCGCTCGGCTTCGCTCAAATAGGCGTTGCGAGATGATAAGGCGAGCCCGTCCGGCTCGCGGATGGTCGTCACGGGAAGGATCTCTAGACCCATATCGAGATCGCGCGCGAGCTGTGTCACGACAATAAGCTGTTGATAATCCTTTTCTCCAAACGTCGCGAAATCGGGCCGAACCTGATTGAAGAGTTTGGCCACAACGGTCGCCACGCCGCCGAAGAAATGCGGCCGGAAATCCGTCTCCAGTCCCCTGGCTGCACTTCCCGCCGTCACAGCTGTGGAAAAGCCTTCCGGATACATCGCCTCCTTGTCGGGCGCCCAGACGAGTTCAACTCCAAGCTGGCGAAGCTTTTCCAGGTCGCCTTCTTCGTCGCGCGGATAGCGGTCGAGATCTTCGGTTGGCCCAAACTGCGTTGGGTTGACGAAGATCGACACGACAACGTGATCGGCCGCTTCAAGTGCGCGCTGAACGAGCGTAATATGGCCTTGGTGTAAAGCGCCCATGGTCGGGACAAGGGCGATTTTCTCCTCCGCGAGACGCCATCCAAGCGTGGCTGCCCGCAGGTCCGCAACCGTGCGAACAACCTTCAAGTCAGTGCTGTGGGCCTGTGCCATTTTGCTTCCGGTCTGTTTGTCTCTGACGGTCGATTTGCCGCGCGCTGGGCAAAGCTTTGTCCAAGCTTATGAAGCGACTCGCAATGCCGCGCCTGCTTACTAATATGATATGACACTAGAGTCTTGTTGAGTCGTCTGTATTCATTCCCGGTGCTGAGGAGACGGCATGGTAGCGGTCAGCGATTCTGACTTTGACGATTTCGAACCGTTTGTGCGCGGCCTGGATGCAGGCCCGGCGCGCGACGAGTTTGCGTCCTACCATCTGATGGACGAAGGCCGGCTGGTTGCCGGCTTGATCGAGCGCGCCGTCTTTGCCGACGCCGAACGCCGCCGCACCGCCGAAATCGCCGGCCAGCTGATCAACGCCGCCCGCGGCAAACGCCATGATTTTGCCGGCGTCGATGCCTTCATGCGCGAATACGACCTCTCCAGCGAAGAGGGCGTCATCCTCATGTGTCTGGCCGAGTCTTTATTGCGCATCCCGGATGCCGAGACCGCCGACCAGCTGATCGCCGAAAAGATCGGACAAGGCGCTTGGGATCGCCACCTGGGCCATTCCAACAACCTGTTCGTGAACGCCTCGACCTGGGGGCTGCTGCTGACCGGCCGCATCGTCAAGCTGAATACGCCCGGCAAGTCGGGCGCGATGGAATCGCTCAAACGCCTCGTCGTCCGTTCCGGCGAACCAGTGATCCGCCAGGCAATGCGCCAGGCCGTCAAGATCCTCGGCGATCAGTTCGTCTTTGGCCGCTCGATCCAGGACGCCCTCAAACGCGCTGAAGACTACGAGGCGCGCGGCTACCTTCTCTCCTATGACATGCTGGGCGAATCCGCCCGCACGCATGCCGACGCCGATCGTTACGCCAGCCGCTATATGGATGCGCTGATGGCCATCGGGCGTTCGGTCGGACCGTTGATGACCAAGCACCCCGACGCGCTGATGCGTCGTCCGGGTTTGTCGATCAAGCTGTCGGCCCTGCACCCACGCTTCGAGCCCGGCAAGGAATTCCGCCTCGCGCAAGAGCTGATGCCGGTTTTGACGAAGCTCCTGAAAGCCGCCGCCGCCCAGGGCATCCCCGTCACCATCGACGCCGAAGAACAAGACCGCCTCGATCTGGAGGCCGCCGTCTTCGCGCATGCCTATATGAACCCGGCGCTTAACAACTGGCACGGGCTTGGCATCGCGGTGCAGGCCTATTCGAAGCGCGCCGTTCCGATGCTGCGCTGGTTGCGGCAACTGTCGGAACGTAAGGGCAAGCGCATCCCCGTCCGCCTCGTAAAAGGCGCCTATTGGGACAGCGAGATCAAGTGGGCGCAGGAGCGAGGGCTGGAGAATTATCCGGTCTTCACGCGCAAGCCGCACACCGACATCTCATACCTTGCCTGCATGCGTTTGCTTCAATCGGATCGCAAGGCGTTCTACGCGCAATACGCGACCCACAACGCGCACACGCTCGCGGCCGCATCCGTCGTCGCGGGCAACAACGCGTTTGAGTTCCAGCGCCTGCACGGAATGGGCGAAGCGCTCTACGACGAAGTCGTCGGCTCGGAAAAGTTCGGCGCGCCCTGCCGCATCTACGCCCCCGTCGGCGGCCACGAAGACCTGCTGCCCTACCTCGTACGCAGGCTTCTCGAAAACGGCGCCAACTCGTCCTTCGTCAATCGCCTCGCGCACGACGACGCGCCGATCTCCGTCCTGACCCAGGACCCGATCGAAACCATCGAGGCCGAACAGGCCCGCGGCGCGACATCTGAATCGATTCCGCGTCCTCGCGATATCTACCTGCCGCACCGGCAGGCGAGCGCCGGACTGGCTTTGAACGAGCCGGACGTGCGCGCCCAGCTCTATCCGGCGATGGATGAAGCGCTCGCCGAAACCGCAGTCGCCGGTCCGATCATCGCCGGCGAGGCGCGCATTGGAGACAACGGCGGCGAAATCACGCTTTGCCCGCACGACCGCCGGCAGCGCATCGGCAAAGTCACCAACGCCGAAGACGACGATATCGAAGCCGCCCTGGCCGTCGCGACCGACTACGCCGCGACCTGGGAAGCGACGCCCGTCGACACCCGCGCGGCCATCCTGGAGCGCACCGCCGACCTCATGGAACGCAACCGTCCGCGGTTGATGGCGCTCATCATCCGCGAAGGCGGCAAGACGCTGACCGCCGCCCACGACGAAATCCGCGAGGCCGCCGATTTCCTGCGCTATTACGCGACTGAAGCCCGCCGCCTGTTTTCCGAGCCGACCAACCTCAAAAGCCCGACCGGCGAAACCAACACGCTGTCGCTGCGCGGACGCGGTCCGTTTGCCTCGATTTGTCCGTGGAACTTCCCGCTGGCGATTTTTGTCGGACAGGCCGCAGCCGCCATTGCCGCCGGCAACCCGGTCATCGCCAAGCCCGCTTTGCAGACGCCGCTGACGGCGTACGTCGCGACCGAACTTTTCATCCAGGCAGGCCTGCCCGCACCCGTGCTGCAGTTGTTGCCGGGTGGCGGAACCGTCGGCGAGGCCTTGATCCGCGACCACCGCATCAAAGGCGTCGTCTTTACAGGCTCGACGGAGACCGCCTGGGCGATCCAGCGCACGCTGGCCGAACGCCGCGGGCCTATCGTCCCCTTCATTGCCGAGACCGCCGGGCTCAACGCGATGATCGCCGACTCGTCCGCCCTGCCCGAACAAGTCGTCCGCGACGTTGTGAAGTCCGCCTACGACAGCGCCGGTCAGCGGTGCTCGGCAACCAGGATCCTGTTCCTGCAAGATGAGATCGCCAACCCGACCATCGCCATGCTGGCCGGTGCCGTGACCGCCCTTGAGATCGGCGATCCGATGGATTTCGCCACCGATATCGGCCCGGTGATCGATGAAGTCGCCCAGGACCAGCTCGACGCCCACAAGCTCGCTATGCATCGCATGACCCGCGAGATCGTCGATTGCCCGATGCCCGAATCCTGCCGTAACGGCAGCTACGTGACACCGGCAGCCTACGAACTCGACTCGCTCGATCATCTGACGCGCGAGACGTTCGGGCCGATTCTCCATGTCATCCGCTTTGCGCCCGGCTATCTCAAGCGCGTCGTCGAATTGATCAACACGACGGGCTACGGTTTGACGCTGGGTTTCCATAGCCGCCTCGTGACAGCCGCCGACTACGTTGCCCAGAATGCGCGCGTCGGAAACCTCTACGTCAACCGCAACCAGGTCGGAGCGGTCGTCGGCGTCCAGCCATTTGGCGGCGAGGGCTTGTCGGGAACCGGGCCGAAGGCGGGCGGACCCAATTATCTGATGCGTTTCGTCACCGAGCGCGTGCACACCACCGACATCACCGCGACAGGCGGCAACCTCGCCCTGCTGCATCAGGCTGGCGACGATGCCACGGGCAACTCGCACGACAGCTGAGTGACGTTGCCCGACCCCTGACAGCCAGCGCCGACGGCCCGCATCACCAGCCCTCGCACCGTCTGTACGGCACCGTCCCCAAATGGATCATCTTTGCGATCGCTTGCGCAATATGGCCAGAAGCGCCATCTAAATTGAGTAAGGCAGAGCCTTGTGCGTCGTAACCTTCGACGCAAGGCCAAGAGCCCAGGCTGCAAGCGGTGAATGGAAGATGGTCACCAAGAAAACCGATGAGACCGACAAGACGACGACGCCCGCGACGCCGGAACAAGGCGGCGCCGTCGAGTCTGCAAAATCACCTGGCACGCCAACCGCCAAATCGCGCTCGACCGAATCTGAGATCGCGGACTTCCTCGGCAAGATGCAGACGTATGCGCCCAGGACCGGTACCGGTAATGGCCGCCTGATCTTCGCCATGGACGCCACCATGAGCCGCCAGCCGACATGGGACATGGCGCTGTCTCTGCAATCGGAAATGTTCGCAGCGGTCCGTGATATCGGTGGGCTCGATGTGCAGCTGATGTATTTCCGCGGTTTCGGGGAATGTCGCGCGTCTAAGTGGGTTTCCGACCCGATGGCCCTTCAGCGCCTGATGACGTCGATCTCCTGCCAGGGTGGACATACCCAAATCGGCAAAGTCTTAAGCCACGCCCGGAAACAGGCCGAGGAGGGCCGCGTCGATGCGTTGGTTTTTGTCGGCGACGCCATGGAAGAAAAGGTCGACGACCTGTGCAAGCGCGCTGGCGAATTGGGCTTGCTCGGTGTGCCGGTGTTCCTGTTTCAGGAAGGCTATGACGTGAACGTCGAACGTGCCTTCAAGGAAATCGCCCGGCTGACCAAAGGCGCCTGGTGCCGGTTCGATTCAGGCTCGGCTGCCCAATTGCGAGAGCTTCTGACAGCGGTTGCCGTCTATGCCGCCGGAGGCCGCAAGGCCCTGGAAAAACTCGCGCACAAACAAGGCGCAAGGGCCTTGCTGGAACAGCTCAAGCACTGAAACTCATCCAAACCCGACATGCGATATAACGCTGGTTCGCGGCCGACGGTACAGCCCATGCGCGCGAAGCCGTTCTTGTCGAAAATACCGTCGTTAGGCCTCTATTCGACCGGTCTCAAAGTTTTGAGCGGCTTGCTGTAGAGTAATCTGAGAGCGCGAATCGTAAGCGCTTGTCGTGCCGACCCGCACGATTGACGCAAAGGACATGAGGCTGCTGCCCGCGCTATGCAATCGTTATTGATCGGCCTGGTTTTGCTCGCTGTCGTATTGATGGCAACGCATGGCTTCGTCAATGTGAACCCTGGCCGTCTGGCAAATCTGATCCGCAGGACCGTGGGCGGTGTCTTGATGCTGGCGGCTGCGGTCATGCTGATGCGCGGGATGGCTGCCGCTGCCGTGCCAATCGCCATGCTCGGCTTCTGGCTCTTCAGTGCCGCCGGCAGAGGGTCACTGAAATCTTCCAATCAAACGTCGTCGGTCAACACCGAGCACCTGGAGATGGAGCTCGACCATGACACCGGCGAAATCCGCGGCCGCGTCATTAAAGGGATTTTTGAAGGGCGCCGCATCGAGCGACTGAAGCCCGCCGAACTGGCCATCCTCTGGCAGGACGTCCGTATCGACGATCCGACGTCCGCCCAGCTGATCGAAGCCTATCTCGATCGCATCCATCCCAGCTGGCGCGACGACATGGAGCGTGGCGAACGCGAAATGTCAGGTCCCGATGGCCGCATGACCAAAGCCGAAGCTTATGAGATCTTGGGCTTGAAGCTCGGCGCGGGAGCAGACGATATTCGCCGCGCGCACAAGGAGCTGATGCTGAAGCTCCACCCTGATCGCGGTGGCTCAACCTATCTTGCGTCCAAGATCAACGAAGCCAAGGACGTCTTGCTCAATTCTTGAGGATTGGGGGAGCGCCTTCGGGAGCTGGGTCTTCGGCGGCAGACCTATTTCGTCACGAAGCAGTCGATCGAACGTCGCCGCAGTTCCGTGCAGGTATGCGTTGCGTTTTGCGAATTGAAACCCGCAAACCGCGCCCGGTAGATGGTCTTCGCCCCCGACGTCACCGCAAACGTCCGCATGGAGTAACCGTTCAAGAGAGCTTCGGCCCGCTGGGTGACGGCATGCAACTGCGCTTCGGCTTCCTGTTGGCTTGCGTAAGCGCCGACCTGGATCTGGTAAGCCCCGCCGTTCGCAGGAGCCTGCGGTCGGGAGCGCTTGGGCTCGACAAAATCGGCTTCAGACGAGCCTTGTTCCTGCTGCACGTCGGCAATGCCGCTGTTGGCCAGAAGAGCAGCGAGCTGATCCTGCAGCGTGCTTGGACGCCGCGCATCATCGTTCCGAGCCGCCGGCGCCGAAAAAAACGTTCCACCTTGTCCGATTGTATGCCGTTGCACCTTGGCGATCTTGATCGCTGGTTGCGGTGACGGCGGCTGATCCGCCCGGCCGACCCTGATTTCCTGATCGATGATCGGCTTTTGCGTGGGCAGGAGCGGTCGCATGACCGGCTTCGGCCTTGCAATCAGAATGGGCTTGCGGGTCTTCCGCGTCGAGGCCTGTTTCAGCGCGCGGGTGATGATCGAACGCATATGCGCGTTGCGCCGACGCGCCGTCTTACCGCCAAACACGACCGCGATGACGTGCTTGCCGTCGCGCTTGACCGAGGACACCAGGTTGAAGCCGGAGGCACGGATATAGCCCGTTTTGATCCCGTCGACGCCGGTAACACGACCAAGCAAGGTGTTGTGGTTCTTGTATCGCTTGCCGCGGTAGGTGAAAGAGCGGGTCTTGAAGAGTTTATAATGCTTGGGGAAGTCGTCCTGAATGCGCATCCCTAGCGTCACCATATCCCGCGCCGTCGTAACCTGTCCGTCGTTGGGTAGGCCGGATGCGTTGCGGAACGTTGTGTTCTTCATGCCGAGCTGACGCGCTTTCTTCGTCATCAGCTTCGCAAACCGGCCTTCAGATCCCGCAACGCGCTCAGCGACGGCCACGGCAACGTCGTTGGCGCTTTTGGTGACCAGCGCCTTGATGGCATCGATGAGCCGGATTTGCGCACCCACCTTGAACCCGAGTTTCGAGGGGGGCTGTGCTGCGGCCTGCGCGCTGATGGGAACAAGCGTGTCGTAGCTCATGCGCCCCTGCTCGATCAGCTCGAACACGATATAAAGGGTCATGATCTTGGTGAGCGAAGCGGGATAGCGCGGCTGATGCGCGAACGTCTCGAACAAAACGTTGCCGGTATTGGCGTCGTAGGCAATCGAAGCGTATTTGGCGGCGTTAGCTTCGCGGCTTGCGAAGCCCAACGTGAGACAGCCAATCGCGAACGCCAGCACAAAACCGCGCCAGGCGCTCCATTCTGGTGCGCGGCAAACGGTGAATCCGGGTCTGACGTTACGACTGTCAGTCATCAAAAATGATCGCTGGTCCGGGCCGAAACCCTAAACCTTCCCTGATTTCGAAAGTAGAGCAATGTTGAGACCATCGCTTCTTGTCGTCTTTGCGGCGCAAAAGCTTCGATTCTGGGCCGCTATAGTGGAAAAATAGCGCGCCTGGCTTTCGTTGAGGTGAACAAAACCTTGCAAAACTATTTGCAAGTTGACCGCTCTGGGAAACGAACGGCGACAAATCGCGCCGCAAAACCCCCAAATGCCCCAGAAATCCCCACGCGAAGCCCGCTAATCGATCAAATCAACATGATTTGGCGACATAAAGTGCTGGACCTATTGTGCAATGCAGCATTTTCTGATTGGATGCCTAAACGAACGCCATACACCGCATAATATCGGCGCGCGTCAGTGACCAAGGAGGAAGCAGCACTGCTCAATCGTTGGGCAATCGCCGCAAACAGAATTCTATTCGGTTATCCGTAGGAGATCAGGACAATGGATTTTAACGCCTTCAAGGGCTTCGACCAGTCAAAAGGTATGGAAGAATTTCAGAAACTCAGCCAGCAGAACATGGAAGCTTCGATGAAGCTGTTCGGCGAGTGGAGCAAGGGTTGGCAGGCAATCGCCGCTGAAATGACCGATTACACCCGCCGTTCATTCGAAGATTCGACGGCGACATTCGAAAAAATGATGTCGGTGAAATCGCTCGATCAGGCTTTCGAAATTCAGTCGAGCTACGCCAAGCGTGCATACGACGAGTACATGCACCAGATGACGAAGGTCGGCGGCATGTACGCCAATATGGCCAAAGACGCTGCCAAGCCGCTCGAAAAGGCCTTCAACTGATCGTCGGGCGCATCGCCCGATGTCGGATTCGCGACGCTGATTGTCGCCTAACGGCTGACAAAGAAGGCCAGTTGCGCCAACATTTTGAGGTCCGGCTCGCGCCGGGCCTTTTTTGTGTCCCGTTCCCTACCCATCTATGGGCTGAGGGCAACGACGCGGCACGCCAAGGTGAATTCTCCAAAAGTTTTCCCGAATCGATTGGCAACAGCAGAGCTGATGTTGCCCGTACGCTGGAGTTGAGCGAAAATGACACCTTAAGGACCTTGAGGACATGCGCTCTCGGCCGAATTGTCTCGGATCTGGCTTGGAACTTGAATAACGCCATTTGGGACAACGTTCGAGCTTTCATTAAGTGAGGAGCTTGCTGACCGGCCGACCGCGCCAGCCAATCGCAAGCTTGACGAAATAGATTGATCGCAATGCGGAGCAACGAACGACGGGAATGATGAGGGTAAGGGCAGTGCGAGTAGGCGGCACGCAGGCAGGCTTTGATGGAGACGCGTTCGACGTGCGCTTGCGCGACGTCGCGGCTCCGATCGGACCTGTCGCCAGCGCTGATGGCGATCCTCCCGATGACGGCGGTTCTGATGACGAGAACCAGACCGGGATCGTCACCAAGACGCGGCCGAAAACAAAGAAACCAAATTTGTACAAGGTTCTACTGTTGAATGACGACTACACGCCAATGGAGTTCGTCGTTCATGTGCTGGAACGTTTTTTCAACAAGGGCCGCGAAGAAGCGACCCGGATTATGCTCCACGTCCACCAGAAGGGAGTCGGGATTTGTGGCGTCTACACCTATGAGGTTGCCGAAACAAAGGTGACACAAGTTATGGACTTTTCACGGCAGCATCAGCATCCTTTGCAGTGCACTATGGAGAAAGAGTAGGTTCTCGTGCCATCGTTCTCAAAAAATCTGGAAGCCGCCCTTCACCGCGCATTGGAATATGCCAATGAGCGAAAACACGAATATGCGACGCTTGAGCACTTGTTGCTGGCGCTTGTCGACGACCGCGATGCGGTTGGCGTCATGCGCGCTTGCAATGTCGACGTCGATGCCCTGCGCGACCGCGTCATCGACTATCTCGACAACGAGCTTGAGGGTCTGATTGCGGATACCGCCAGCGAAGCGACTCCGACGAACGGATTCCAACGCGTGATCCATCGCGCCGTCGTGCACGTGCAGTCATCCGGACGCGAGGAAGTGACAGGCGCCAACGTGCTCGTCGCGATCTTCGCCGAACGCGAAAGCCACGCGGCGTTCTTCCTGCAAGAGCAGGAAATGACCCGCTTCGACGCCGTCCAATATATCAGCCACGGCATTGCCAAGCGCCCGGGTATGTCCGAGCAGCGCCCGCCACACGGCGTTGATGACGAAACCGAGGCCGGCGAAGAACGCAAGAGCGGCCAGGACGCCCTCAACTCCTATTGCGTCAACCTCAATAAGAAGGCCCGCGACGGCAAGATCGATCCGCTGATCGGCCGCGAGCCGGAAGTGCTGCGCACCATCCAGGTGCTCTGCCGCCGCCAGAAGAACAACCCGCTTCTGGTTGGTGATCCAGGTGTCGGCAAGACGGCGATCGCCGAAGGCCTGGCGCGCAAGATCATCGGCGGCGAGGTTCCCGAAGTCCTGCGCTCGGCAACGATCTTCTCGCTCGACATGGGCGCGTTGCTTGCCGGTACACGCTACCGTGGCGACTTCGAAGAACGCCTCAAAGCCGTGATGAAAGAAGTCGAGAACTATCCTGGCGCAATCCTCTTCATCGACGAGATCCACACCGTCATCGGTGCCGGGGCGACGTCGGGTGGTGCCATGGATGCCTCCAACCTTCTGAAGCCCGCGCTTCAGGCGGGGTCGCTGCGCTGCATCGGTTCGACAACCTACAAGGAATACCGTCAGCACTTCGAAAAGGACCGCGCACTCGTTCGCCGGTTCCAGAAGATCGACGTCAAGGAACCCTCCGTTGAAGATACTGTCGAAATCCTCAAGGGTCTGAAGCCCTATTTCGAGGAGTTCCACAAGATCAAATACACCAACGAGGCGGTCCGCTCGGCTGTCGAGCTTTCGGCCAAGTACATCAACGACCGCAAGTTGCCCGACAAGGCGATCGACGTGATCGACGAAACCGGCGCCTCGCAGATGCTGATCCCCGAGGAGAAGCGCAAGAAGCGCATCACCACCAAGGAGGTCGAAGCGACGGTCGCAACGATGGCGCGCATCCCGCCGAAAACGGTCACCAAGTCGGACGCCGATGTCCTCTCGAACCTCGAGAAAGACCTCAAGCGGCTCGTCTTTGGCCAGAACAACGCCATCACGGCGCTGTCAGGCGCGATCAAGCTTTCGCGTGCCGGCCTGCGTGAACCAGAAAAGCCGATCGGCTGCTATCTGTTCACCGGTCCGACCGGCGTCGGTAAGACCGAAGTCGCCAAGCAGCTGGCAAGCCTGATGGGTGTCGAGCTCCTGCGCTTCGATATGTCCGAATACATGGAGAAGCATACGGTCTCGCGTTTGATCGGTGCGCCTCCGGGTTATGTCGGCTTCGACCAGGGCGGTCTCCTGACCGATGGCATCGACCAGCATCCGCATTGCGTGCTGCTGCTTGATGAGATCGAAAAGGCACACCCGGACCTGTTCAACATCCTGTTGCAGGTGATGGACCACGGCAAGCTGACCGATCACAACGGCAAGTCCGTCGATTTCCGCAACGTCATCCTCATCATGACGTCGAACGCGGGCGCCTCCGACATGGCCAAGGCCCCGATGGGCTTCAACCGCACGAAGCGCGAAGGCGACGACACCGAAGCGATCAACCGGATGTTCACGCCGGAATTCCGCAACCGCCTGGATGCTGTCATCCCGTTTGCGGGGCTTTCGCCGGAAGTCATCGAGAAGGTCGTCGAGAAATTCGTCTTCCAGCTCGAAGCACAACTGGCCGATCGCAGCGTGACCATCGAGCTGACGCCGGAAGCCGCCAAATGGCTTGGCGAAAAGGGCTACGACGAAAAGTTCGGCGCTCGCCCGCTCGCCCGCGTCATTCAGGAGAACATCAAAAAGCCGCTCGCCGAAGAGCTGCTGTTTGGGGCCCTGAAGCACGGCGGAACGGTGACGGTCATTGTCGAGAAGGACGGCGACGAAGAGAAGCTCGGCTTCAGCTACATCGCCGGAGATCCTTCGCTCAAGCCGACTGAAACGGTGGAGGGCGACGAAGAGGAGCGCGACGAGGAGACCGATGACGGCGAAGAGCCGCAGACCGCTCTCGTCTCGGCTTCGCCGCCCAAAGCCCTGCCGAGCCCAAGAGGCAAAAAGGATAAGCCCTCTTCAGGCAAAGGCGGCGGAACCGGCGCAGTCCCGGGCGTTCCTCGCAAGAAGAGGGACTAATCCTCGGGCGTCCTTTGAAAGCTCAGAAAAAGACAACACCCGCTTGCTTGATCAAGCGGGTGTTGTGCATTTCGACGGTGTTTTCATTGGAGTCAGAAACTGAAGTGAACGCATCAGCTCTGCCTGAACGGGCCGGGCCGTCAGGAGTGAGCGTACGGGCGACTAGCCAGCGACCGGTTGGTCCGGACTCGATGCGTTCTCGATTTCCTCGATCAGTTCTTCGATCAAGAACGGCTTGCGGATAATCTTTTTGTCCGCAACCCAGGGCCCGATCTGCTCTTTGAGGTAACCGGAAATCACGACATAGGGGATGCCGATTTCACTGAGGCGCTTGGCGATGGGTTCGGCGCTATCGCCTTTGAGGTTGGCGTCTATGATGGCGACGTCGAATTCCGCATCGTCAACGAGTTTCAGCCCCTGCCGAACAGTCGGGGCGAGGCCGACGACCTGATAGCCTTCGTATTTCAGGAGCGTTTCGACCAAAATGGCAAGTGGCGCACTGTCTTCGACGACGACGACCCGTTTGGAATTCATGCCGCACCTCGCGTATCCGGGTGAGCAATCTGTGTTTCGCCTTCAGCGTTCCCAACCGCCGTGACTTCTGATTGGGGCGCCTCCAGAACCCAGGAAAGCCCTTCTGGATCAAATTTTAAAGCGACGTCTCCGCACATTGAATATGCCGTTATTTTTTCGAGGACTTGCAGGCCATAGCCCTGCTGCACAGGAGTCTGGATTCTTGGTCCTCCATTCTCCAACCATTCAATTCGAAAGGTCTTTTCGCAACTGTCGCCGCGTTCGACAAGCCTCCAAATGAGCTTCACCGTACCGTTTGGAGTTGAAAGCGCACCATATTTCAGAGCATTCGTCGCAAGCTCTTGAAGTGCCTGCCCAATCTGTTGTGCCGCCGAAGTTGACAATATGACAACCGGTCCGCTGACATCGACACGCCTGAGGATCGAAGGTCCCAGAAAATCAAGGTGCGAGGCAACAAGTTCGCTGAGCGCTACAAAGCGCCAGTTGTTCCGGATCATCAAATCCTGTGAGGTCGCAAGCCCTCTGAGCCGGTCGGTCAGAAGTCCTGCAAAGGATTTCGTCTCTGGTCCATTTGCCGACATAGCCGCGACCGACTGGATGACCGATAAAAGGTTTTTCGACCGGTGATTGACTTCCGCCAGCAGTCGCTCTCGGTCTTGGACAACAGCCCCAAGTTCGACCAACGCAGCTTTAAGATCGTTTTCTGCATGGCTCGTCGCGGCGCTATTGCGAATCGCAATCGACGTTTGCAGCGCGATCGCAAAGAGCGCGAACAAGCTCAGGACAAAACGCGTGTTTGGTCCGTTTTCGGCAAACGTCAAGATGATGAGGATCAAAACTGGCACCGCCACGATGATCAACAGCAAGAGCCGCGTGTGCTCACTGCTGCGGTCAGTCCCGACCAGAACCGACAAGGCGCCCAACTCCGGATAGAGCTGCAATATCGAGACTGACAAGAAAAACAGACAAATCGCCGTGTGTAAGGCCTCGGTGGCAAACAACGGAGAGCCTAGCAGGAGACCGGCGTTTAGAAAGTAGCCAAGGATCACGGTGAGAGACAAAAACACGCCAAAAAACGTGATCGGCATGATGACCAGTGCGAACCGATTGGGAGCAAGTCCAGCGAGCATCAGCGCCAGAGAGCATCCCGCCAGATGAAGCGAGGTCGCAGGCGACATTGCATGGATCGAGAACCGCAAATTTTCGGGAAACAGATAAGCATCCAACCCATTTGCAATGCCAGAAAGCAACAGGGCGACGTTCACGGCGGTGATGAGCAGGACGAGGCTCGGTAGTGCCAAACGCAGTGGGCCATGGCGGCGCCGCATGCTGCTGACCCGAAGCTCGATCAGCATATAGCAGCTGAGAACGAGAAGGCAGAACGCCGTCGATGGAACCATCGCGGGCAGCGATGCTTCAAGCTGCGTCAGGATGGTGATGTCCATCAGCCAGCCGCCGACAAGCACGACGGTCGCGGTGATCGCAACCGCCACGTTCGCGGCAGCGATGGCATAGCGGACCGGGGCAATCCATTGGCGGGACAGTGGCGGCGTTTCCATTGCGCAGACCTGCTTGTTGTTCGCAGTCTGACGAACTGTGGATCGGGTCGCCTGCGGCGTCAACGTTGCCCAAGCTGTCCGCCAACAAATTTCGACGCTAGGCGGTTTCCCGTCTGGTGTCAGGCGCGATTGCGCGCCTGCCGTCTAAGGTGCAGCAAATCTCGAAATTGCTTCAGGCATGCTCGCGGACAAATCCCTTCATTCAGCCATGTTCCTCAATCGGGCGTTCTGGCCGTGCCCCCCACTGCCGGATGATCGCAGTTGAATCCGTATCAGGCGATCGCCGCTCACAACTATGGAGTTTTCAATGGAGCGGCGGGCGCAAGATCAAGCCATTTCGCCAATAACGGAATCGTCGAGCCCTGCAACAAGAGAGACGTCACGACAACTACGAAAACGATATTGAAAAACTCAACCGTGACCGGCCCAGGCGTGATCACCGGGAAAATCGCAAGAAAGATTGGGACCGCACCGCGCAGTCCGACCCAGCCCAGGAATACACTTTCTTTCAACTTGAATCCCAAAGGCACCGCGCAGACCAGAACTGCAGCCGGACGGGCAAGGAACATCAAGGTGGCCGCGATGATCAGTGCTTGCACCAGATTGGTGAGAAGTCCGCTCGGCGTAACAAGCAGCCCAAGCATCAAGAAAAGCAGGATCTGGCTCAGCCACTGCAACGCCTCATTGAATTGCAGAATGCGGTCGAAATGGCGTTCAACCCTGGTGGCAATAATGACGCCGCATAAGAAGACGGCCAGGAACCCGCTGCCGTCGAGGAGTGCAGTCCCCGAATAGACGATGATCCCGCAAACGATGGCCAAAGGCGGATAAAGCCCCGGGGGCAGACTGACGCGGTCGATGAGGAGGCTCGACAAGTATCCTCCAGCGATCCCGAAAATAAGACCGAAGCCAATCTGGCTGGCGAGCAGTGGCAAAGAGTCGAACAGACTGTGCGCCGAAAGGACTGCCCCAGAATCCACCAGCGTCGTCATCATGATTGTAAGGAAAATCGCGATCGGATCATTGAGCCCGGATTCCAGCACGAGCGTATTTTTCAGCCGGTCCGAGATATCCATCTTGCTTTGCTGGATCAGCAGGAACGTCGCTGCCGCATCGGTCGAAGCAACAACGGCCCCAAGCAGCAGCCCGACCTCAAGCGAAGTATTCATGACGTATGAGGCAAAGACTCCGACGATGCCTGCCGTGACGATCACACCAACGGTTGCCATCAACACCGACGGCACGCGCGCACCTTTCGTCTGACGCAGATTTGTTTCTAGCCCACCGGCGAAAAGAATGATGGCCAGGGCCACACTGCCAAGCCCGTAAGCCGCCTGGAAATCGTTGAACTGGATGCCGCCGGGGCCGTCTTCGCCAAGCAGCATGCCGGTCACCAGAACAAGCAGCAGGATCGGCGCACCAAGCCGCTGCGATAGGGGTACGACGAGGACTGCGAGAAGAACCAGAATACCGACAAAAAATAACAGTGCTTCCATGTGTCTCCTGGCGATCGCGGGCCGAACGGACTGGCTGATAGGCCAAGGCTGATCGCGACCTTGGCAACAATCTGAATAAACGATGCGGATTAAGATTCTCGTCGGAAGTCCTACAGGTCAATTGCGGCCTGTCGCCGCCGCCAGGATGTTAGCGTGTGCAATCACACCGTCGGCCACCCGTTTTGCCGGCCCTGCGCCACGCCGCATCAATAACCGCCGAAGGAGTCTCCTAGGGAACAGGAGAGAATTGTTCCCAATGGCACAGTCTTCCCATGGTCACGCCAGAACCAGAAGGAAGGAACAGATCTTGCTAGGATTTTTCGCTCAAACAAAGAGCTTGCTCGTCGCTGCTTTGTTGTCGGCCGGCATTGCGGTTTCGGGATTTACAGCCACCGCGTTCGTCGCGCCCCAGCCCGCTGAAGCCGGAGTTCTGAAGAAAGCCAAGAAGGGCACCAAGGTTATCGGCAAGGCAGCCGGATGGGCAGAAAAGAAGCTCGCGAAGAAAGGCAAGGTCGGGAAGTTCGTCAGCAAGGGATTTCGCGGCGTTCGCAAGGGCGCAAATAAGGCGTCAAAAGGTATCGGCAAAGTCCAAAAGGGTGCGAAGAAAGCCTTCAAGAAGGTCTGCCGCGGCCCATGTCAGAAGGTCGCCAAGGGTGTCAGAAAGGTCGGCAAGGGCTTGAAGCACCTCAAGCGCGAAGCAGAACGCAAGTGCCGCCAGTTCGGACGCGACAGCAGGGCCTGCAAGATCGCCATGAATGCCGTCGAGTTCGCATCGCCGATCTAATTAACGCCATCTACAACAGTAACCTGATTGCGGGCCGCCCATGAGATAGCGCAGCGACGCGTTGGCTCATGGGTGGCGACGCATCGAAGTGTTCGCACATTGTAATCAGCCGCTCTGCTGCACCGGTTGAAACGGAATTGCATCCTTGTCACATCCTTGGGGGGTATCGAACATGAGCAATCTCACCGCGACCGAAATGGTGGCGATCCTATTGGCCGGCGTTGCCGGCGCCGCATCGGCCGTCCAGGCCTATGTGTCGTGGGAAACGCGAGGCGAGGTCTCACGCGCAATCGTATTCGCGCAACGCATCGACGCGTGCTCCAAGGTATTGGCCTCGCTGGAGCCGTTTTTGGTCAAGGCAGGCCCGGACGCCCGCGCGATCGTCGCTAAGGGAAAAGCCGACGGACGTTATTCCCTGCCGGCGTATTTCTATCAAATGTCATCAGGAAATGCTGCCTTCGATGCCAGGCATGAGCCGCGCGTTACCGAGTGGCGGCTGGCTGCAGCCGCACTCGATATTGTCAGCCCAACAGAGACGACAGCTGAGCGGATCGCCTATTTCGACGACGTCATCACCAAGCAGATCGAAGCCGGCCGCTTCATGAACCAATCCGAAATGCTTGCATGGCTCGAACAATTCGAAACCAACGCCAAGGCCCTGAAGCAGGATTGCCGCAACTTGCTGTAGCGATACATCACCATCGCACGCCTGACTGGGAGACCTTGCTCCCCGTCAGGCGCAGAAAATAGCTCCTAGTTCCCGTCGAACTTGTCGCGAAGCGCTTCGAAACGCTTGAGCTGATCGGGGAGGAGGGCCTTCTCGGCATCGCGCGCAACGAAGACCTTGAACATGGCCTCTCCTTCGCCATCGAAGAACTGGACCGAGGCCGAAGCCCGGCCCATAAACGGCCGCGACACAAGCGCAATCGCCGCACAGCGATCCGCCTTGATGTGCCCGCCGATCGGACTGTCGCCGTGGATATTGTAATAGCCGCGGGCGAAGCTGCCGATCGGAAGCTGCCCTTTGCACTCCAGCACGATGTTTGCGGTGTGGACGATGAACAAGATCTCACCCCACTCCGCAATATCCGCCATGACGTCTGGAAACTTGTCGCCGGCTAAGACCAGTCGGTGAGGTTCCGGCAACGCCCGGACAACTTCGAAAGTCGAGACGCCATGACGGCCTGCGAGCTGCTCAAGAATACCGTCCGGGTTTTCTTTCAAAGCCGCCACGACGTCGGGATTTAACGGCCGCTCCAGAAGGTCGTTTGCGGTTGCGACCTCATTCATCTGCCGTCTCCGCGACCAGTTGGCGCTTGGTGCCGTCATGCGTGACTTCCTGAACCGCAAGGAAGCCCTCGAATTCGGGATGCCCAAGATAGAGCGGACGGATTTCCGAACCGCCGGCCCGGGAGTGCGCCTTGCGGAACTGCTCGGACTTCGTCCAGCCTTCGAAGTCTTCATAGCTGCGCCAGACCGTGTGCGAGGCATAGAGGATATAGTCTTCATGTTCCGGCCCGCGCAGCAGATGGAACCCCTCAAACCCCTCCAGCTCATGAAGGTAGCTCTCGCGCTCGTTCCAAAGTTTTTCGAAGTCTTTGGCGGTGTCCTTGCCTACTTTGAAACGGTTCATGGCGATGTACATATCAAACCTCTCTTGACTGCTCTTTGATCAATTCAACGTGCGATGAAAGACGCAGCCGGACCTTGTCCGGCCCGACTGCGTCTTCCCTCAAGACTGGCTCGCTCAGCTTTGACCGATTAGCGGCAGACTGCAGTCCCGCAAAACGGAATGGTGTAGCTGACGGCGGCCTTGTAACTGCGTCCTTCCTCGCTGACGCCGGCGGTGACGATTTCGTAGTCTTCGTCCGTCACGTTATCGATGCCAAGATCGACGCGCAGACCTTTCATGGAACCTTCCTCTGGCTTCCAGACAGCATAGAGGTCATAGACCTTGTAGGCGTCGCGCGTCGCACCTGGATCATTGACCATATCATACTCCCCGGCGATCGTGGCGCGCGCGCCAACGCGTGTCCAAACACTGGGGAATTTGACGGCGGCATCGACGAAGAACTTGTTGGGATAGAGGCTTTCGAGATATTCCCCGGTATCGGCATCCCGTCCTTCGATTTGTGCGTAGGTCGTGCGCAGGAAGAAGTAGCGACTGTCATAGCTGGCTTCCAGTTCAAAACCTTCCAATTCCGCATTCGCGACGTTGACGTGCTGAGACGTCCAACCTGCCGCGGCACCACCGACACAAGGTGGGAAGAATGGAAGTGGGGGAGCACCAAAACAAACTGGCGAAAGGTTTTCAAACGGAGCGTTGACAACAAGCTGGATGAGGTTGTCGACCTTGTTCTCCCAGTAGGAGCCTTTCACGCGCAACCGGTCGTCAGCCATAAGGACATTGTTGAACTTCAGCGACGCGCCAGCTTCCCATCCCAGCGCCGTTTCCGGCTGAAGATCGGGGTTTGTAATGAAGTCGTTAGCAACCAAGCCACCGGGCAAAGGAATCACAAAGTGGTTCCCGACCGAGTACGCCTCATTGTAGGACGGGGCGCGGAACGCTTTCCCGTAGTTACCGAAAAGGCTGAACCATTCCAGCGGGCTGTAGGAGGCCGCAATCTTCGGCGAGACGGCCGTTTCGTCAATATCGTCTGAAAGGTCTGATTCCGAAGTAAACTTGTCGTAGCGGATGCCTGGAATGAGCTTCAGTTGACCAAGGCCCTCACCTGGGCGGCCCAGTTCGAGTTCACCTTCGGCGAAAAAGCCCGCAAACGTCGAGGTCGCATCTGGAACGCCGCCGCGCGAACCGTCAGTGGATGTGTCGTCGCTCCCGACCTGGTCATCGCGGTAGATGTCGGTGCCGTAAGTCAGCTTGAACGAAGCGCTCGGCGCGAGTCTAAAGCGAGAGGTGTTGTCGGCTTTGAAGCCTAACGTCTCGACTTCGCGCGTTGTGACGCGACCGCTTTCAACCTCCGGCTCTTCGACTTCGTTCTGCGTGCGATAGGCAACGATCTTTGCATCGATAAGATCGTTGCCCGGCTTGATCTCGAGCTTCGATTGCAAGGTGCCGTTGAAGACTTTGCGGTCGACAAGTGGATTGCTGTCTTCACCCACATTGTTGCCTGATGGATTTTGCGGATCGAGCGCGTTGAGATCGTAGTAGGTATAAGATGTCGTCCACTTGAAGCCACCGCCAAGATCGAATGCGCCCTTGAGAAGCGCATTGCGCAACTTATCGTCGGCAGGAAGTGTATCGCCGCTGCCAAGGGCAATGTCGCCCGAGCCGCGATACCCCATGTGCGCGACAAGATCGACGCTGCCAGTTTCAGAGCGTTGCACCCCTGTGACAGAGACGCTCTTTTCTTTGTCAACGCTGGCATAGCTCGTCTTGACGCGAACGGCTGCGTCCTGACCGGGTTCCAGCAGATCAGCTGCTGAGATCGTCCGGAAAGCCATCACGCCGCCAATGGCGCCTGAACCGTAAACCGATGACGTCGGACCTTTGACAACTTCGGCAGCAGTGAGGATATCGGTATCGATGAAGAAACGGCCGTCGTGACCCGAAACGAAGTTCTGCCGCGCATCGTCAAACAGCACGACAACGCCCTCGCCTTCGAAGCCTCGGATGTTTGGCACTTGACCCGAGCGCCGTGGTCCGGCGTTGAAATAGACACCCGACACGCCCTTGAAGACATCGGCAGGCCGTGTTGCCACGAAATCATCCATTTGCTCTCGATCCACGACGGCAACCTGTCCTGGATAGGCGAAAGCTTCGATGGAGCCTCCGGCTGTCGCAAAGATCGAAATCGGTTCCAAGTTTACAGTTTGAGCGTACGCGTCCGGCATCCCAAAACTCGTTGCCAAAGCCATAGCAGACGCCCCCAGCGCCAGCCGGGCATGCAGTGTCAAACCCTTCATAATTTCCTTCTGCCCCTCAGTGTCTCGCAGACTGTCCCAATGTCTCGTCTGCGTCCTGGCGGGCGGGGAAAGAAAAAGCCTTCCTGGCTGGCTAATGACGCGATATGCTAACTTGACGGAGCGAGTAAACAATACGCTTGCCAAAATTGTCAATCTTGATTTTTATGGTCAACAAACAAGTCGGGCCAGGTGTGGCCAACGAGACCAAGGATGAGATGTTGGCCGAAAGCAAGAACAGTCCTGGACACCGAGACGTTGACCTCGACGAGCCCGGATGGACAGCACAGGAGACGCCGCGCATTCCGGTCCTGAACCTCCTTGACGGACGCAAGGAGGCAATCCTCGTGCACAACGGCGAAGACTATCGCTTGAGGATTACGTCGAAGGGCCGGCTCATCCTAACCAAATAACAGCAATTAGCTTAGGATCCATCATGAGACACCTGACAGCCGCCGCGCTGCTCATTCTGGCAACGATATTCACCCCGCTGACGAAGGCTGATGCTGCCGAGCCCGCGCCCGCCCCATCCGGCAAAGAACGCATTATCTCGATTGGCGGCGACGTCACCGAAATCCTCGTCGCTCTCGGATTGGAAAATGAGATTGTCGGCGTCGATAGCACCAGCAAGTTTCCCAAAGAAGCCCTCGACGGCAAGCCCGACGTCGGCTACATGCGCGCGCTGTCGGCTGAAGGCGTGCTGTCGCTCGCGCCAACGGCGATCTTCGCGTCAAAAAGTTCAGGACCGCCCGAAGCCGTAAGAGCGCTGAAATCCTCAAGCGTCAAATTCATTGAGATCCCTGATGACCATTCACCCGATGGCATCCTTGAAAAAATCTCGCTCATCGCGAATGCGACCGATCACAAGGCGGAAGCGGAGAAGCTGACAACCAGCTTGAAGGACGCCTTTGAAGCCCTCGAAAATGATCGGTCCCGCATCGCTAAACGCCAACGCGTTCTGTTCGTTCTCAATGCCAGCGGCGATCGCATGATCGTTGGCGGCAAAGGGACCGGAGCCGAAGTGGCGCTTGCCTTGGCTGGCGCCGACAACGCAGCAGCGACTGTCACGGGCTACAAACCAATTACGCCGGAGGGGCTCGTCTCAATGGCCCCGGACGCGATTATCGTCATGTCAGGCGGACGCCCAGGTGATGGCGCAAGCCAGTTGGCCAAACGGCCTGCGGTCCAGATGACGCCTGCTGGCACTCCATCAAGGCCGAAAATCCGCGAAATGGGAGGCAGTTACTTGATCGGCTTCGGGCCGCGAACGCCTGATGCAGTTCGCGAACTGATGACGTGGCTCTATCCCGATATCGAGGAAACAAAGGCTGGCGGCAAATCATGAGCGGGATGCAAGCACGCCTTAGATTGCGCACGACCCACAAGACGGCGCCCCTGGACCAAGACACGTTCAGAAGCCTTCTACTGGGAACTGCAATCGGCGGCTTGGTTCTCGTTGCGCTATTCTCGCTTGCCGTCGGGCCAACCGGCATTTCCATCGACAGCTTGCCCAGAGCCTTGTCGGCGATGGTCTGGGGTTCGACAGACATCGATGCGCTCCGAGACCGCCTTGTGCTGCTTGAACTGCGCCTTCCGCGAACCCTCATCGGCGCATTCGTCGGAGCGGCCCTCGCGGTCTCTGGCGCGATGATGCAGGGTATGTTCCGCAATCCCTTAGCCGACCCAGGCCTTGTCGGCGTCTCGGCCGGGGCTGCTTTGGCGGCGGTAGCGACCATCGGCCTGAGCGATGGCGCGATGGCCTGGTGGCATGCGTTGCTCGGCATCTATGCGGTTCCCGTCGCCGCATTTATCGGCGGTATTGTAACGACCGCACTTCTCGTCGGTGTTGCCAATCGCGCCGGCGAGGTCGCGACTGCGACGCTGCTGCTGGCTGGCATCGCTTTTGGTGCGTTGGCGGGCGCGGCCTCTGGCCTGATCGCCTACGCCAGCAACGACCAGCAATTGCGGGACTTGACGCTGTGGACGATGGGCAGCCTGAGCGGATCGAGTTGGGAAAAGGTCATGGCTGTCGCCCCCTTCGCCGTTGTCCTTCTGTTGTTCCTGCCGCTTCTGGTGCGTAGCCTGAACGGTCTCCTGCTGGGCGAAGCCGAGGCGTTCCATCTCGGCGTCGACGTCTCACGCGCCAAGTATCTGATCGTCGCGCTGACGGCTGCGGGTGTCGGATCTTCGGTCGCGGTCGCCGGCGTCATTGGCTTTGTCGGCATCGTCGTTCCACACTTCGTGCGGCTCTTGTGCGGTCCTGATCACCGCATTGTCCTGCCGGCTTCGGCGCTGATTGGAGCGCTGATCTTGTTGAGCGCGGATGTATTGGCGCGAATGTTGGTGGCACCCGCCGAACTACCCATCGGAATTCTGATGGCGCTGATCGGCGCGCCGGTCTTTCTGCACCTTGTTTTGCAGCGTGGCGTATCCGGTTGATTGCGAGAGGCTTGCCCAATGTTGGAAGCGCGAAACGTCTCAGTGGAGATCGGTGGCAATCGCCTATTGTCAGATGTCTCAATCGAGGTGCGCCCCGGTGAGATGCTGGTCGTTGCCGGTCCAAATGGAGCGGGAAAATCGACCCTATTGAAGGCTCTGACCGGCGAGCAACGCCCGACGTCTGGCGCCGTATGGATTGATGGCGAAGACATCTCAGAAATCAGCGCGGCCCAACTGGCAAACCGCCGCGCAGTCGTCCCGCAAGCCAGCCAGCTGCAATTTGCGTTCACCGTCCGCGAGGTCGTCGGTCTTGGCGTCGCGGTGCCAGGCTTCGGCTTGAAATCAACCGATAGCTCGCGCGCCGTCGAGAGCGCCATGGCCAGAGCCGATATCACGCACCTTGCAACGCGCAGCTACACCACGTTGTCCGGCGGCGAACGCCAGCGCGTGCATTTGGCGCGTGCGCTGTGTCAGCTTTCAGCAGCTGCACATGGCGGTCGAAGCGGCCTGCTGTTTCTCGATGAGCCGACGTCCAGTCTCGATCTCGCCCATCAGCTCTTGATCCTTGAGGAAGCAAGAAAAGAAGCCCATCGCGGGGCCGGGGTCTTTGTCGTTCTGCACGACCTCAACTTGGCAGCCCGTTTTGGCGATCGCATCGCGCTTCTTTATCGAGGCAGGCTTGTTGCTCAAGGAACGCCGATCGACGTCTTGCGCAACGATACGCTGAGCGAGGTTTTCGGCTGCAACGTGCAGGTAGGAACCTTGCCGCCGGGAAGCCTGCCGTTCGTGCTCCCCCAGGCCTGCCAGCTCTCGGTCTGATGCCGCCGATGGCGAACCCGAAACGAAGCGCCGGTACGCCCGCACCACCACATTGCGTTAATGGCCGGTCAGCACAAGTTGCTTGATCGGGAAGAGCAGCGTCTGCAAACGCAACAGCATCGCATGCACCAGACCGACCGTGTCGACGATGTGGAGATAGATCCACGTCCCCAAACCGATGTCCGGGCTGTGCAGTTTGTCGTGATTGTTGGTGTAGGCGTTGGCGATGCAGTTGCTGCCGGGAAGAACCCCGTCGAGCCCGCCTTCGTAAAGCGGGTGCAGGAAGACCGTGATTGTCCCCGGAGCAGCCATGCGCGATGTGTCGATCAGCTGGTCGGAGGAACGGACCTGTCCGGAGGCGACGTAGTCTTGAACGCGTGTGACGACCAGCGGAATAACGGTCCAGGGCTTTGACGCACAACTCGCCTCGGCGACCATGCCTTCTTTCAGAACCTGGCCCTCGATCTGTGCAAATCCGGCGACCAGCCTTCCATATCCAGCCCCCTTCGGAACGAGCACACCGGCCGGTCGCATGAAAGGGTTGACGTAGTCGCCCGGGCGGATTGTGAACTGCTCGATGCGTCCATCGATCCCAGCGCGGATGGTCATCTTGTCAAGCTCCACCTGCGCCTGATGCAGTGCTGCTTCCGCACTTTCCCGTTCGGCTGGTAGAAGCGTCGACACGCGCGTTTCGGCCGCGTCTTTGGCAGCCTTCGCAGCAGCCAGAGCGCCACGCCGTTCAGCGGCAGTCAGATTGAGCCGCTCCAGTTCGCGTTGCGACACGACACTGGAATTGCGCTGGTTGAGTTCCTGTTTCCGCGATAGCTCGTCCTGGACGTTATCAAGCGCGCTTTGCGCCTGTTGGATCTGGCCTTCGGCCTTGGCGATTTCTGACTTCGCCAGCACGATCCCGGCATCGATCTCGGCGATGCGCCGTTGCGCGACTTCAAGCGCTGCCTCCTGTCGCGAGCTGTCGAGCTGGACGATCGGGTCTCCCTGTTTGACATCGGCGCTGAGGCCGATGAAGGTTTTCGCGACACGCCCGTTGATCTCCGGAACGATTGGGATCGCGCGGAATGCTGCCGTGACATTCGTTGACGTCGGGTGGTGATAGAAAATGAGCGCGATCAGCGAAACCGTCAGCATCAGGCAGGCCGTGATGCCATAGCGCAGCTCATACCAAACCGAATAAAGATTGATCTCGTGGCCGATGCGCTTGCCCTGCTGGTAGCGGCGATAAAGATAGTCCGGCAGGACCGTGAAGATGGAACACAACAGAAGCTCAAGCATCTTCAAGCCTCCTTCGCGATGGTTTCGCCACTGCCGGCTGGTGCGCCAGTGGCGTCGGCAGCCGGTGGCGGCGTTGTCTTGGGAGGACCATCGTCGCGCTCTGCCAGGGCCCTGAGAGATTTGGCAATGCTATGCAGCGGCCTGAGGATGTCGAACCGGCTCATATCTGGAAAGGAAATAAACGCGAGCAGAAGCGCCGCAATCCAGAACGCATGCACGTGCGTAAAAAGCGACAAGAGCGCCAGAACCGCAACGAGATCATACTGCAGCTTGTTATGAACCATCCGCTCAGGTAGAGAGTGCAGCCATAAAAAGAATACACCCACGCCGAGCACAGTTGCGATCAGGAAGATTCCCGAGACGACCATAAGCACATCGGTGTGTCCCGGCGCTGTAATAAAGGCCGGCAGGTGATTGGTGACGGCTTCCTGAACCTTCTCCATGCTCGTACGCTCTGTAAAATGACTAAGACAATGGGTTGGGTGGCCGTTTCGGCCGGCTGCCGCGCAACTGCGGAATGCAAATGATATTTCCGCCTAGATTGCCAGAGCATGCGCCAATCTTGAAAAAATCAAACGCGGTTGGTTAAAGCGGTTTTTAAGTCTCGTAACCAATGCCTAGTGGGCGAAATTTCACCACGATAGAGCATCGCAGAATAGTCGCTTGAAGAGTGAAAGTCCGTCTCCCTTTTCTTTAGACTTGGCACCGCGAACTTAAAATAAATGGCGCAGTCAGTGCCCCTCGAACCGCGGCGGACGCTTTTCTTTGAAGGCTCGTATTCCTTCGCGATAGTCCTCGCTGTCGTAAACTTGTCGGCGAAGCCCTTGCACGCGTTCAAAGCCTTGCGGGCTCATGGGGTGGGCGCCGGCCAGAATTCTGAGCTGCTCCTTCATGACCGAAATCGAAAGCGGGGCGTTCTTCGCGATCTGATCGGCCAACTCATAAGTAAACGCTTCGATTTCGTCGGCGGGAACGACATGATTAATGATGCCCAGGTCGCAGGCCCGCACGGCAGAAATTGGCTGTGCTGTGAAAAGCATCTCGCGAACAACGCGCGCCGGGGCAGCGTTCAGGAATGTCAGCATGCCCGAGACGTTGTAGGGCACGCCCAGCTTGGCTGGTGTTGCCGCAAACGCAGCTTCGGGCGCCGCGATGACGATATCGCAGGCGAGAACGAACTCGCAGGCGCCGCCCCAAACACTTCCTTCCACCATCGCGACGATGGGATAGGGCTGCGTTTCAAGCGCGCGCACAACATGGCGCAGCGGGTCATCCCATCCCAATGGATCACGCCGGCCTTCAGGCAGTTCCCCGACATCGTGGCCGGCCGACCAGACTTTTGCGCCAGGCGCCGCGCGAATGACGACGACGCGGACTTCCTTGGCCCTGAGGTTGTCGAGGGCCTCAAGAATTTCTCCAACGAGCTGGCTCGATAAAGCATTGCGTTTTGCGCCGTGATCGAGGGTCAGGGTTGCAACGGATCCGGTGTGGTCAACTTTGATGTACTGCACGCTAGGAACCTCGAAAAAATATCAAACAAATCGCAGTCACATTGGGCGCATGAGAAGCGCAAGGTGCACGCAGAAATAACGCCCGTGGCGACACAGCCCGATTGCACCTAATGGGCGGGGCGTCGTTGCCGGCGCGTTGAGCCTAGCTTGGCTTGAAGGCTTTCAACAACAGGCAAAATGGTTGATGCCGTGCCACGGCTGAGACAGGTGATCCGTATCGCGGCAGCCCTCGTCGTTGACGGGGTGGTGTCGCGCCGTGATCGCAAGTCGATTTTGTGCGGCGCACCAACTCGCGGCCGCTATTGAAATTACCTAAAACGGGTCAGTCAGCCCTTTGTCTTGATCGGCGTCCCATCAGCGCGCGTGAACCGAACACCGGCTTCGCCTCGGTGCATGACAACATCATGATCTGGATAGTGCACGACATCCGCCTTCGCGCGCGTGCCGACGATCAACATCGTGGCGTCCTTCGACGATCTGTTTTCCAGGCAGTGCGCAACGCCCGAACCTGCACGCCATCCCGCCGCATCACCAGCCCGCAGCGTACACTCCGTGTCCTCGATAAGCACAAGCTCGCCGGAAAGGACGTAAACCAGTTCATCCTCGGTTTCATGCCAATGCCGATGGGACGACCGCGATCCAGGTGGCAGGCGCTCCAGGCGCACTCCGAATTGCTCAAGACCGACTACATCGCCAAGAGACACTTCGGCGTAAGGCCCATTGCCCTCCCCAAACAGTGCGCTGGAGCCACCCTCACCTTCAATCCAGTCGGGAATTTCTATCTTCGGCATGATCGCTCCTCGTGTCTGGGCGGCAAAGCATCCTCTAGTTCTCTATATTTGAGATTTTTTACGGATAAAAGGAATTAATTTATTTGCGAATTGCGTGAAGGCGTAATGCGCAAAGACGCAATTGTGAAAAGAACTGAATGACAGAAAACATTGATGTAATATATGAAGTATTGCTGGTGTTAGAATTTGGAAATGCAAACATAAATTAACAATGCTGGTGTATTTGTAAATTGCCCTATTTGTTTGGGGCATTCATTGTCCAATGAAATTACATGGCCGCGACGCGGGGCTAAATGCAGGCGCGAGGGTGCCCGAAATGGAGATTGCGAAATGAGCTATCTGAAAAGCGTTCCAATTGCGACGAAGATTTTCGGAGGCTTTGGCGCAATGCTTGCCCTGATGTTGGCAATCGCCGCAGCGGGGGGCTGGCAGCTTTCGGACGGCGATCGCAACTTCAAGCAATACCGGCGCATCGCGTTGCAGACGAATCAAGGGGGGCGCGTACAGGCCAACCTTCTGGAAGCACGCGTGGCGATGAAAAACTTCCTGCTCAATTCGAGGCCAGACGAGATCAAAGCAGTTGAAGACAGAATCGCAAAAACAATTGCGTTTAATGATCAACTCGCGGAACTGACCGACAGTGAAGCGAAAAAGAAAATCGTCTTTGAGGCCGCGCAGGGTCTAAAAGCTTATCTCGCTGGCTTTGAGAAGGTCGCCAAGCTGCAGGCTAAGCGCAACGCCCTTGTCCATGGCTCGCTTGACAAAATCGGGCCGGAAATGGAAAAGAAGCTGACGGCGATCATGAGAAGCGCCTACGACGATAACGACGCGGAAGCGGCTTTTAGGGCCGGTATCGAGATGCGCGCGCTACTGCTTATGCGGCTGTATGCGGGAAAATACCTTCTGAAAAACAACGACGCGGATTACAAGCGCGTCTTGCAGGAAGTCAACTCGGTCAAGTCTGGGCATCAGGAACTGCTGAGCCGGTTGCAGGACGCTGAACGAAGGAAACTCGCCGAGGAAGCATCGGTGCTTTTCGAAACTTACTTGGCGGCATTCGAAGAGGTCCATGAAATAATCGAAAGCCGCAATGCAATTATTGCAGGAACGCTGGACAAGATCGGACCGAAGATTGCAGCCGCGATCGAGGAACTGAAGCTAAAAAACAAGAACAAGCAGGACGTGCTCGGACCTCAGACGAGCGCCGCCATGGATATGGCCGTCAATATCATGCTGATGCTGACGGTGGCTGGATTGTGTCTTGGCATCTTGACTGCTTGGTTTATCGGAACCGGAATTGCCCGCCCCATCGTTGCCATTACGGGTGCGATGAAGGAGCTTGCCGGACGCAACATGTCGGTTGAAGTCCCTGGCCAGGACTACAACGACGAGATCGGCGAAATGGCTGAAGCCGTCCAGGTCTTCAAAGACAATATGATCCTCGCCGACAAGCTTGCGGCCCGCCAGGAAGAAGAGCAGCGCGTTCAGATCGAACGGGCTGAGCGCCTGGAGGCCCTAACGTCCGATTTCGACGCCAAGGTCGGCGAGATGATCAACGCCGTTGCATCTTCGGCATTGAAGATGGAGGAGACGGCAAGTTCCATGTCGACGACGGCGGGCGTCACGAGCAAACGTTCGACGCACGTGGCCACCGCAGCTGGCCAAGCTTCTGCAAACGTGCAAACGGTTGCGGCTGCGACGGAAGAACTCTCAGCATCCATTCGTGAGATCACAGGGCAGGTCGGCCAGTCGGCAACGATTGCCGAACGGGCTGTTGAGCAGGCCGGCGAAACCGACCGAAAAATTCAGGGGCTGTCAGAGGCGGCCAACAAGATCGGCGAGGTCATCGGGCTGATCAGCAATATCGCTCAACAGACCAATCTGCTGGCGCTGAATGCCACGATCGAGGCTGCGCGCGCCGGAGAGGCCGGTCAGGGATTTGCCGTCGTCGCGGCCGAGGTGAAAGAACTGGCGACGCAGACAAGCAAGGCGACCGAAGAAATTGCCGTCCAGATCGGTTCGATCCAAACGGAAACGCAGCAATCTGTCGAAGCCATCCAGTCCATCTCCGGGACGATCGAAGAGATGAGCAACATCGCATTTGCCATCGCCACAGCGGTTGAGGAACAAGGCTGTGCGACCGGAGAAATTGCCCGCAGCGTCGAAGAAGCGGCTCATGGCGCCCAGGAAGTCACGACCAATATCGCAGACGTCTCGAGAGATGCCGATGAGACCGGACATGCTGCCGGACAGGTTTCACAAGTTGCAGCGAACCTGAGCGCTCAAGCCGACAGCCTGCGCACGCGGATCCAACAGTTCCTGACCGGCGTGAAGGCGGCCTAAAGAGTTATTGGCTCCTAACGAATGGCAGAAGGGCTGCATCTCCTAAAGAGAGGCAGCCCTTTTCTGTGGCGTGTCCTGGCTCGGGCCTGATTTCTCGCACCCGAAATCGTGACGCCGGTTTACCCGCAAACGGCGTCGACGACCTTGATGCCAGCCCAACCACGCCGACTGCTTTAGTCTTCCAATTCGCGCGTCCCCGCAAACAGCGACATCGGGAATTGCGCGGCATAGCGTTTGTGCTTCCGTTTCGGAACGTATTCCGGCCGCTCCGAAGGCGCCGGTTCCAGCGCCCGCCGGTAGAGATGCCATGTCGCGTGACCCAGCACCGGCACGACGATCGCCAGCCCCGCAAGCGCCGGTAGCGCGCCGAGGAATAACCCACCGGCCACGATGAGCGCCCAGCCCAACATCGTTACCGGGTTCTCAAGCACAACCTTCAGCGACGTCGCCATCGCTGTTGGCAGACTGACATGCCGGTCGAGCAGAAGTGGAAACGAGATGACGCTGAGAACGAACGCGGCAATCGCAAACAGCAGTCCGACGGCATTCCCGACAACGAAGAATTCGCGACCCTGTGGCGAGCCGAGGATTTTGTTCAGAAGATCGGCAAAAGACGTCACGTTGCGATGTCCGAAGTAGGAAATGTAAAGCCCGTCGGCAACCGCGATCCAGATGAGGAAGAGGACGACGAGGAGGACACCCAGTCCGACGATCGACCAGAACGTCGGCAGATGCGTGAAGTCGAACAGATGCCGCCAGGATGTATCCCGGCCCATCTCACGCCGCCGGCTGAGTTCGTATAGTCCGAGCGCCGCGAACGGACCGATCAACGCGAAACCGGCGGCAAGCGGGAAGATCAGCGTGACAAGTTCGTAGCCCAAAGCGGCCCGCCCCAACAGCAGTCCGGCAATCGCGTAAAGCACCCCGATGAAGAGGGCATGCGTCGGCATCGCCCGGAAGTCTTCGACCCCTTCGCGCAGTGCGTATTCGATATCGGTGAAGTCAATGCTGCGGACGGCCGGAAGAGTGTCGCCAGTTTCCGCAGGGAGGATAACGTCGTGGCGGATCGTCGATGCATCAGACATGAGCCAGCTCCTTGCTTAATACGACAAGGCGGCGCGGCGATGCTGTCTGTCACCGAGACGAAAACGTTCGATCGGTCGCGGCATGCCGCAACCCCCAATGACTTCTCACTCTATGCCAAATCTGGGGCGACGGCCAGGACTTGCTGGTCCTCCCACCATCACGATTTCTCATGCGGCCGTGGGCGGCGCTCACTCAGTGACCTCTTCAAACCGCAGGCCCTTGGTGTGCGAAATCGGATTGCCGTGCACGAACTATGGCGTCAAACTTAGGCTCATGATGTTTGATATACGTGTCATGACCGTCGTGTTGCTCGCCTTTGCCTTCGGCTTTGTGGCGCAGCGCGGCGGTGTGTGCGGGGTGCTGGCTGCGCGGCAGATCGTCGAGACCGGTGGAGTCTCTCGCCTTAAAGCGTTCATCGTCGCTAGTCTTTGGGCATTCGCTGTCGCCGTCCCGCTCGCATGGTTTTTTCCAAGCCACTTTGCGCTCTCGCCGTCGCATGGCGTCATCGGCTTGGCGCTGGCAGCCGGGGCGTTCTACGGGGCGGGAACGATCGTCAATGGAGCTTGCGTGTTCGGGACCGTTTCGCGCGCGATGTCGGGTAACTTGTCGTTTGTCGCAGCGCTGCCTGGGATCGCCACTGGCGCGGTCCTTGCCGGGGTCCTGCAACTCGCCCATCTCCAGGATGCTCCCAAACCGTCGCCATTGATCACGCCAACGCCAGTCGCCTGGATCGGCCTGGCGGTGGTCCTTGCGCTTTGCGTCGCGACCCTTGCAGGCGTCGTCATCAGTCATCGAAGATCCGGCGTCGGCGTTGCCCAGCTGATGCGCGCTGGACGCTGGCGCACGTCGCTCGCGATGCTGCTGATTGGCGTGATCGGCAGCGCCTTGTTCATGACGGCCAGCGGCTGGTCGTATCCAAGCCTCATGCGTCAGTTGGGGAATGCCGCAGTCGGCCGTCCAGCGGACTTTCCACTGGTCACGGTGCTGGGACCTTTTGCGCTTTTCGCTGGTGGCATCGTGTCCGCGTGGCTCGGTGGACGCTTCGTTCTGGCGCGGCTAAGTCCGAAACAGATAACGCGCTCATGTCTAGGAGGGGCGATGATGGGATCGGCGGCGAGTCTCGTGCCCGGCGGCAATGACGCCATGCTACTGTCCGGCCTGCCAAGCCTCGGCCTTCACGCGTTGCTGGCCTATCCGGCGATGCTGGCAACCCAGCTCGCGATGCTATGGGCAGTGCGCCAGTGGCGGCGGTCGCGCAATGCGCGCCCTGCTGCCATAACAGCCCTGAATGACGAAAAGGTTGCGCGGGAGAGGTGAGGGGCCTTGCGACCCCTCACTTAATCGACGTCTTTAGCCCAATGCCTCGTTAGATTTTTTCACCGCTGCAGCATCACCGGATTGGAATTTGCTGGTCGCAACTTCTCCTACGGCGCCCGTTTCCGCCGCATCCGCATCCACGTAAACCTGCTCGCCCATCTCGCGGAACTTGGCGCTCATTTCCGCCATTCCTTGTTCTCGCTCCAGGGCAAGCCCTGACGCCATGCCCTGCTCTTTGTCGTTCAGCGTCGCCGCGTAGTCGCGAACGTCCTGGGTGATCTTCATCGAGCAGAACTTCGGCCCGCACATCGAACAGAAGTGCGCAACCTTGTGCGCGTCCTTCGGCAGCGTTTCGTCGTGATAGGCCAACGCCGTATCCGGATCGAGGCCGAGGTGGAACTGATCCTCCCAGCGGAAATCAAACCGCGCGCGGCTGAGCGCATCGTCGCGAAGCTGGGCTGCTGGATGCCCCTTGGCGAGGTCGGCGGCATGCGCGGAAATCTTATAGGTCACGACGCCGACTTTCACGTCATCGCGGTTGGGAAGACCAAGGTGCTCCTTCGGCGTGACATAGCAAAGCATGGCGCAGCCGAACCAGCCGATCATCGCCGCACCGATGCCCGACGTAATGTGGTCGTAGCCCGGCGCGATGTCGGTCGTCAGCGGCCCAAGCGTATAGAACGGCGCTTCGCCGCACTCAGCCAGCTGCTTATCCATGTTGATCTTGATCTTATGCATCGGCACGTGGCCGGGGCCTTCGATCATCACCTGGCAACCCTTGTCCCAGGCGATCTTGGTGAGTTCGCCCAGCGTTTCGAGTTCGGCGAATTGCGCACGGTCGTTGGCGTCCGCGATCGAGCCCGGACGCAAACCGTCTCCCAGAGAGAACGACACGTCATAGGCCCGCATGATGTCGCAGATCTCTTCGAAGTGCTCGTAAAGAAAGCTTTCCTTGTGATGCGCCAGGCACCACTTGGCCATGATCGACCCGCCGCGCGAAACGATACCGGTGACACGCGCCGCCGTCAGATGGATATAGGCAAGGCGCACGCCCGCGTGGATGGTGAAGTAGTCGACGCCCTGCTCGCACTGCTCGATGAGCGTGTCGCGGTAGAGTTCCCACGTCAGCTTGACCGGATCGCCGTCGCACTTCTCAAGCGCCTGATAGATCGGCACCGTGCCGATCGGAACCGGCGAGTTGCGCAGGATCCATTCGCGCGTGTTGTGGATGTTGCGGCCCGTCGAAAGATCCATGACGGTGTCGGCACCCCAGCGCGTCGCCCACACCATCTTCTCGACTTCTTCCTCAACCGATGAAGTGACGGCCGAGTTGCCGATGTTGGCGTTGACCTTGACGAGGAAGTTGCGCCCGATCGCCATCGGCTCAAGCTCGGGGTGGTTGATGTTGGCCGGGATGATCGCCCGCCCGCGCGCAACCTCTTCGCGCACGAATTCCGGCGTGATGAACGGCGGGATCGACGCCCCGAAGCTTTCGCCATCGGCCAGCGCCTCGTTGGCCCGCTCCAGCATTTCCTGGCGGCCGAGGTTTTCGCGGTGCGCGACGTAGATCATCTCTTTTGTGATGATCCCGGCCTTGGCGAATTCGTACTGCGTGACGGGAGCATTGCCGACACCGCGCAGCGGCTGCGTTTTGTTGGGGAAGTCGCGCGCCAATGCCTTGCCGGAAACGTTGCCGTTATCTTCCGGGCGGATTTCGCGGCCCTCGTAGGCTTCAACGCCGCCACGCTCCTTGATCCAGGCTTCGCGAACGCGCGGCAAACCCTTCTCGACATCGATGGCGGCGTCCGTCTCGGTGTAAGGACCGGACGTATCATAGACGCGAAACGTCGGTTCGGATGGATCGGTCAGCGCGATTTCACGCAACGGAACCTGCACATCGGCGTGCCCTTCCGGCGAAGAATAGACCTTGCGGGAGGCGACCAGCGGTCCGGTCGTAACCTCGGGAGTGCGGATCGATTTGTCGTGGAGGTTCATGGGGCAGAGCTTTCTTCGTGTTTGGTCAGTGGCAGTGTTGGCTGCCGGTGAAGGCGTGATGGGATGAGGTCATAGATAGGCGTGCGCCTTTGCCAGGAGGTAGGCGCCGAAGGCGAAATAGAGGACAGCGGTTACGATAACGGCCGGGTTGTCGGATTTGATGTAGTCGACGATGGGTTTGGCGAAATCGGGAAAGAAGATCCGCCCCACGCCGCCCAGAACGCCAAGCCAGCCGAGCAGCGTGATGATGACCCGCCAATCGTCCGTCCAAAGGTTGTGCGCCTGGACGATAGCGACGCCCGCGATCAGCAACAGCACGCCGGCAAGAAATATCACCGGCCGGTCGCTGACGGCGGCCCGCGCGAATTCGCCAAACGCATCGCGCCGGATCACCATGAACGCGGCAATCGCCATGAAGACCGGACCAATCATGCCGGCGATGAACTGAGACGTAGACATCCGCCCACCTCACAAGTCGATCCGCTCCCGTTAAAACGAGAGGCAGGCACGCGGCAAACGGCGGGAATTCTTCGATCTCGGCAACTCCCGTCCCTTCGCCGGCATAACCCGGATCAGGTTCAAAGGGTGCTCTGTCCGCTTTCAGACAGATCTCAGCCGCTGCGCCGGCGCCCCTGGGTAAGGGAGACATTGGTATGCCAGCGACAAAATTGCAAGAGGGTCCGAACGGCTAATAAGCCCGGTTGAAATCTCGTTTTGCAGCGCACAATTGCGGGGGCTAGAGACCGAAAAAAGTGTCGTCATCCTTCGGCTTCTCGATTTTGCGCGCGATTTGGTCGAGCGCACGGTCTGCCGCGGCGATGTTTTCGACGCCCACAAAACTTGAGCCCTTGTCGTGAACGCGCGGATCGAAAACGTCGTCGACGAAGGCGATACGGTCCTCGAAAATGATCCGCCGCGCGATCGCATCAGGACCGAAGCGCTGCACCCGTGGCGGATTGCTATGCTCGATGATCAGCGCCGCCTTGTTGGTCACGACATAGCTTGTCGGGACTGCGGCGCTGATCTCCTGCCAACTGTAGATCGTCATGCCGATACCGGTCACCACCAGGAACAGGCTCGCCGTCGGCTTGAACCAGATGGCGCCTGGCACATCATTGAGAAGCGCCATCAAGGTCAGGACGAAGCTATAGAACGTCAGGACCGTCCAGCAGACCGAGAAGGCAACCGGGATGACGGCCGGCAATGAGAACCGGAGCGCCGGGCGGTCCTGCCACCAGAAGACCCGCTCGCCGGGCTCAAGGAACGGCGCAAGCGGGTTGGTATGGGTATAGTCGGACATCGCCTCGGTTCTCCCGTCAGCGCAACTGGCCATCCGGCCACCTGTGCACGTCATTCGGGCTGGCCGTCATTGATCTGGAACATTTTGATCTCAGGTCTCGTTCCGCTACGCGCAAATTGCTCAAGTCATCGGGCCGGCGCGAGAAATCTGTCCGACCTGGAGAATCTCGTCTAAGAACAGATCCCTATCGGTTTGAACTCTGATCATGTCAGCGATGCACGGCACAACGATGCGCGCGAAAGGGAGAGGCCCCCGCAATGACGAGAACACCTGCGATTGGTTTGATGGTTATCCTGTCGGCGTTGACGGGCCTGAGCGGGTTGGCCAGCGCAAGCGACTACGCCAACTCCTGCACGACATCCGATCCGCGCTTCGAGATCAACGATGAGGAGCTTTACGCCAAGTCGGCCCCGACAAACCCGATCCCCTATCAGATCATCGACAAGACGACGACGGCTGAGCGCCGCGGCTACTGCATCTCGCAAGGCAAGAAGTTCAACTTCGAGGCCCGCGATTCATCCATGCGCATCCGCTTCCAGTTCAACGGCTCGACGGTAGAGACGACGGCCAACTGCGAGTATGCAGCAAGCGGGTTGCCGGCTGCCTATAACTGCGAGCGCGAAGTGGTGACGTTTGATAGCTCCGCCGGTTCTGTTGGAAGCGGTGGAGGCGACGGCGCAGCTGCCAGCTGCGGTCCGGGCTCGGTCTGGAACCACAACGGATCGCAGATGCGCCTGCTGGCCAGTGGCGCAACCCGCCGCTTCGCCTATGAGCGTCCTCGCCGCGGCCTTGAGAGCGCTGGCGTCAATCTATGCGATGTCGTTTTCGAAGGCGAGAAGCAGGGCAACGAGTACGTCGGCACGGCCTATGTGTTCTCAAGCGACTGCGGCCCGATCGGCTATCCCGTCTCAGGGCCGGTCTCCAGTGGTGGATCGACAGTAACGCTCTACGGCAAGGCCCCGCGCCGCCGCGACGATTGCAGCATTAGCGGCTACCGCAACGACAAGCTCGTCTTCAAGTACCTCAGAAGCGATTGAGCGCGGCGCAGTTAGTGGCGATAGAGTTATCGTCTTCCAGGACGCCGACAATCGGCCCTAGGTCCACGCCGGCATCGCGTCGGTTCAATTCCGGCGCGTAGAGTTGCGAAACCGAACCGTCGAGATAGAGCGCATTGCGCGCTCCCAAACGATCACGAAAGAAGCGAGCGAAGGTATGGAAGTTGACTGGGTCGTCCGAGATGACGAACCAGATCATTTTGTGATTTCGCGAGATGCCAACTCCGTTTCGGATTTTGCGCGACTTGCTGTTTGGCAGAAAGCGAGGGTGCAGCTTGCCATCGATAATCAGCATCGGCCCTGACTGTGTTGCGTACTTGGGTTTTAGCTTCCGCGCTCGGAATGCTTTAGCCGTCAAAACGCCGGCTGTTTGGTCGTCGAAATAGAAGACGCCGTTCGGCTTCAAAAAGAAGTTCCCGTAACCGTTGTCGAGGTTGAGCGGAGTGGCCTCCATTCCCTGCTGAACAAACAGCCCGACAGGCGTGCGGTCTTCGTGATACATGCCCGCGTTCATCGCGAAGCGGAGGGACTTCCCCTGGCAGCGGACGGCTGCAACAAGCCTTTCAAAGTTGCCGTAATGCGAACCGTCACGCCCGCGGAGGAAAAGCTTGAGGCCTTTGATCGGAACGGAAAACGAGCAGAGCGAAAAGTGTGCGGCTTCAAACTCCATCTTCTTGCAGCTGGGACCTGTGTGAGCGGCGTAAGAAGGCTTCAAACCAGAAGCCAAAATGCATGTGGCAATGACCGCAGCAATCAGCAGCAAAGATCGATACAACCGCAAATGAAGATTAGCGCCTTCCCAGCTGTCAGTCCTTTGATGGAGAAACATCCAGCCCCAATTCCTTCTGAACCTTCTTCGGCAGGCCAAGCGCCACCAGTCGGTAGCTCTCGCGGATGTAATCCTGCAAGGCTCCGTCATCCAGCGTCTCCGGGCCGGTGCGCTGTATCCATTTCATGCCGCGCGAAGCCAGATAGGGCGCGGGCCGGCAACCGGGCATCTCTTTCAGCATGTCGTAGCTCAACTCTGAGCATTTGAAGGTGGCGAAGAGCTGACCGGCCTCATCGTTCCAGCGCGCAATAGCAAAGACCTTGCCTCCAACCTTCCACACATCCGCATCGCCCCATTGAACGACATGGGTCGCGTGAGGAAGGGTTTTGCAGAAGGCGTTGTAGTCTTTGATGTTCATGCCACCCGATCTTTCACGAAGAGAAATGCCGCAGTGTATTCCATTGCTCAGGACCTAGACGGCACTTTCTTGCATCTCGCCTCTCCCAGCCCGGGGAGGCTGAAAAAAACTTTTCTGCGCACCACCTGAAAAATAGGCGCGATCTGACAAGCCTGACACACCTGATAACCAGTTGTTGAGTATTCTCGAAACCCCTTCTTAGCGTTGCCGCGCTACCCTCATCGCGATTGTTGATGGCACGGACGCTGGGGAATAAGGGGCCGCCATGGCACGCGTAATAGACACCATGAGGGTACTGCTGATTTACGTCGGCATCCTGGCAACGCTTTGCATCTTGACCTATGCGGGCGGGCTCAGGGTCTTGACGTTGACCGGCAACGCCATTGCCGGCGCACGTCCCGTCGTGGAAATTGCCGTTGTGTCCGCCAAGTCGACCCAACTGCGCGACGTCAACGGCACGCCGAAAATCTCCTATACGCTCGAACTGCAGCTCGACGACAAGTATGCCGGCGCCAGCAAAATCGAAAAGGCCGTCTCCAAAGAAGACTACCTGCGCTATCAAGTCGGCGCTCGCGTAAAGGTCCGCCACAACTGAATTTGTGCTGCCGTGTCAGGCCATGACGGCGCAATTACGTGAACCAAACGGTGTTTGCGGATATTGCCGGAAATTTACGGACAGCCCCGGCCAATCGTGTCCCAAATCAGTCTTTTTTGACTTGCCTATCAGGTGGCACTGCTTCCCACTTGATGAGGTCCGTCGATGCTGCACCGATTGCGAACACCGTTGTTGATTTTCGCCACCGGCTTTCTTGCCTTGTTCATGCTGCGCCTGGGCTATCAATACTGGAAGGAGCCCGTCGGCTCACAACAGCAGCACCAGAACCGCATCATCAACGGTGTCTCCTGGGACTTCGCCAAGAACGTCAAAAACTACGCTTCGTATAAGCAGCGCGGCGGCGGTGTTTTGAGCCAGTTCTCGACGTCGGGAAGTTCGACCACAGCGCAAGCCGGCGGCCCTGAGCAGAAATACGAAAAGATCGCCAACATCGGCCTCACTTCAAATGAGTTCGATGAGGATGACGCCAAGGTCCGCCAGCTCATCGCCGAAAACGATGCGCTGATACAATTCGAGCGCCGTCAGGGGCTCAAAGGATCGCGCCGTCTCCAACTGGCGATCGGTGTCAGCCCCGATGCCTTCGATAGCTTCGTTGAAAAGGTCCAGAAGTTCGGCGACCTGCGGCGCCTGACGATCGACAAATCCGACAAGACCAACGAATACCGCGACCTCAAAGCCAAGCGGCTGGCGCTGGAGAAAACCCGCGAAGCGCTGACGGCGCTGAAGCAGCGCGATGGCGAGATCAAGGATCACGTCGAATTAGAAAAGCAGATCCTGTCGCTTGAACAGCAGGTCCAGGCGCTGGGCGTCAGCCTGGGCGACTTCGATGCCGAGAATGAATTCGTGACCGTGAAGCTCTACCTGGCTGAAGCCGTAGCAATCGTTCGCGCCACGCGCAGCCTCATCGACCACGCCTTCCGGGCGCTGGAGTGGACCATCTACGCTTACGCCATGGTGTGGATCAGCCTGGCAGCATTCCTGATGGTCGCGTTCGTCGGCGTCCACCTCCTGCGGCTCGCCGCCAACCTGGCAACCGCTGCGGAAGCGAAGTTGGCCCGCGGCTAGTCCCCAGCCCGTCCAGCACGCTCGCGGTTGTAGGCGCTCCAGGCGGACATTGGCCCCCGTTCGCCTGGAGCATCCCTTACGCCATGAGCATCTCTTGCAGATGACGCCCGAAACCGTCTAAGGATGTTTTGTTAGATCGCGCAGGCAGGACGGGGGCCTCATGAAAATTTCTGGTCGGACGAACGCCCGTCAAGGCAAGGCAGCCTGACGACGTGGACCTGTTTATTGATATCGCGATCAACGTCACGCTTCCGATCGTATCGATCGCGGCGCTGGGCTATCTGATGCAGTCGCGCATCAACCTCGATGTGCCCAGCATGAACCGGCTCTTGATGTTCGTCATCATGCCGTGCTTCCTGATCCACTTCCTGTCATCCGCGCGCCAGCCCGTCAGCGAAATCTGGCCCGTCGCGTATTTCACGGTCGTCCAATTCCTGGTGCTGATCCCGGTCGGCTGGCTGGCGGCTATGGCCTGCGGGCTGCCGCGCATTTTCGGTCCGCTGTTTGCGATGGCAACCGTCTACGCCAACGTCGGCAACTACGGCATCCCGCTCGTCCAACTCGCGTTTCCGCCGCAGTTCATCCTCCACCAATCGGTCATCACCGCCTTGATGACGATCCTGATGGTGACAGTCGGCGCCTGGCTGCTTGCACCGACGAAAGATCGCTCCGGGTTTTTGTCTCGCATCAAGATGGCCTTCGAGACGCCCGTCATCCCAGCGGTCATCTTAGGTCTCAGCTTGCGAGCTTTCGAAGTTCAGCTGCCCCACGCGATCGCGACGCCGATCCAACTGCTCGGCAGTACGTTTCCGCCGCTGGCGCTATTTGCGTTGGGCGCACAGCTCGCCGGACGCACTGCGGGCGAAGTGGCAATCGGCCGTCTCAGTATCGTGTTGCTTTTGAAGCTGATGATTGCGCCGGCCGTGACCTGGGCCCTGGCGAGCTTCATGGGCATGCCCGATGATCTCACGGATCTTCTGGTTGTCGCCGCGGCCACGCCGATTGGCGTCCTGCTCGCGTTATTTTGCGCCGATTACGGCCGCGAACCCAAATTCGTGAACAGCGCCATCTTGATCTCAACGGTTCTTTCGCCTTTTACGGTAACCGGATGGGTTATGCTGACGAGACTTTATTAGTTCGGGCTCGGCAGTTTTCTGCGCAGTCCGAACCGAAACGCGCCCATCAAATGCGCGAGCGAAATCGAGGAACGAGATGATAGAGCTTTACACCTGGTCCACGCCGAACGGCCGCAAGATCTCGATCATGCTGGAAGAGATTGGTCTGCCCTATAAGGTCGTGCCCATCAACATCATGAAGAACGAACAGTTCGCGCCCGACTTCCTCAAGATTAGCCCCAACAATCGCATTCCCGCAATCGTCGATACCGAGACCGGCCAGACGCTGTTTGAATCGGGCGCGATCCTCATGTACCTCGCTCAGAAAACCGGCAAGCTCTGGGCCGCCGAAGGCGAAGCGCATTGGCGGACGGTCGAATGGCTGATGTGGCAGATGGGTGGCTTCGGCCCCATGCTTGGCCAGGCCCACCATTTCCTGAAATATAACGTCGGCAAAGCCCCATATGCAGAAGAGCGCTACGGCAAGGAAACCCAGCGCCTCTATGGAGTTCTCGATCGCCGCTTGGCCGAAGTCGATTATGTTGCGGGCGAATACTCGATTGCCGACATCTCGATTTTCCCTTGGGCCGCACGCTTTGCCTGGCATGGTGTTAATCTCGACGACTTCCCAAACGTCAAGCGCTGGTATCTCGCCATTGCAGACCGTCCGGGCGCACAACGCGGCTACATCGTCCCCGACGCAACGGACCCGATCCCCATGCCCGAGTGAGTTGATCACGTCTCATCGAAGGCACCGCACCCACGGCGCAAGCGCTGCGCTGAAAGTAATGAAGCCCTGTGTTGGTTTCCGCCCAACACGACTTTAGGAAGTGTTGGCGAAAAAAGAAGCCGAGTGTTGGGCAAATACTCCAACACCGGCTTGCCGAGTGTTGGGCAAAAAAAACGGGCCCCGTCCTTTTGGAGGGGGCCCAGTCAGTACTTGGGTGGGAGTGTAGGCAGAGAGAAAGTCGTTCGTCAGAGCGCCCGTGGCGTCTGGGCGAATGTCGCGGCCACGCTTTTGGTTTGTCCACCCGTCGAATGAGAGTGGCCCACCATGAGCGAGGCAATCAGCATAACTCCAGCGACTGCGAAACAAATGACTGCTGCGACCCGGGCCGCCAGGAGAAGGCGATTATTTCTGAGTGCAGCAGCCTGTAAATCCATTCGAAGTTCCTGTGAGGTCTGCGTCGTTTCGATTTACAAATTTCTAACTGATAACGACTCGTTAGTCGAGTTTCGAGCCCAAACATAGGTAACGGCAAAACGTTAAAATTTACGTTTTGTTAGTGCGGGTTAACAGACGTTTACTTGTTCGTGAGAGATGCCCCGAAAGATCCATTTTGCGTTCGCTTCGACACCTCCATATTGCTACAAAGCTGCGTCACAAACTGTGCAGAACTCGGGCCGTGCCGGAACACGCGGGGAACACGCGGGATGCGTCCATCAAATCGCCGTTTGAAATTTGGTTGGATTGCCGGTGGCGCCACAACCTCGATGCGTTTCCTTGCCTCCCTTGCTGCAATGCTTGCACTCAGTTGCACGTTTGTCCCGCCGGTTTTGGCACAAGACGCACCACCCGTCCCGCATCGTGCCCCTGAGACGCCGCCACCATCGCCCGTTGATCCGCTGGCGCCAAAAGAGCTCGTCGCCATGCGTGCGTTCGATGTCTTGAATCGGCATTGCGCGAGGTGTCACGACCATCGCCGCTTACAGGGGCGGCCGTTGCCAGCTTTGCCCATTGCAGAAATCCTCGACCTGGATCGTCTGGCTGCGCGTCACGATCTTGTGCAGGCGGGTCGGCCGGAAGCCTCTCCGCTTTATGTCTCGATGGTCACCCGGCATATGCCGTTTGATGTGTTCCAGGAACTTGAAGCTTCGGCAGGTTCTGGCGAACCAACTGCGGCCGACATTGTCGCCCTGCGCGACTGGATCGCGAGCCTTGCCAGTCCTCAGAACTGTGAAGCGCAGCCGGGGCGATGGACGGAACTGGCCGCCACCATCAAAACCGATCTGGCAAGTCTATCGCCGAAGCGCGCCAAACAGCGCCGCTATCTTTCGCTCTATGAACTGGCGCCGGTTTGCGGAACTGCCGAAGACAAGAAACACATCGACGCCTACCGGCAAGCCGCAACCAAGCTGTTGAACCTCGTGTCTCTGGCCAATGGCCCCATGCGCCTGGAGCCTCTTGGCGAAGATGGTCGCGTCCTGGCCTTCGACTTGAACACCATCGGCTGGGCGCCGGATCGATGGAACCTGCTAGCCAGCCGTTATGGCGCGTCGGCCGAGCTGTCAGCAGCCGTGATAGATGACACTGGGTCCAAGCCGATCGTCCTGCCTGCCCACTGGCTGGCGCATGAAATCGCTCACTCCGGCAACTACGACACGTTGCTCGGTATCCCGCGCGAGCTGAAGAACATGCTTGCGATTTTCGGCGTTGACGGAGGCGCACAAGACGCCGCCTCCACCCAGTCACTCTCCGAAAGCGCGATCACCGGCGGCGCACGTATCCTCAACCGCTACCAAACGTCGACGCGCCATAGCCTCTGGCTCGGCCGCGATTTCTCGCCGTCATCCAACCCATCAGCGACAGATCCGTTGCAGTCGCGCGTGATCTTCCCGCTCCCCAACGGCTTCCCCGGCTTCGCAACGTATGGGATGTCCGGGGAGCTGCGCCAAAGCGTCCACAAAGACGTCCTGCCGAACACCATGGCCGGAACCGGCGCAAAAGGTTCGGGGTTGTCATGCTTGCTGTGCCACTCCGGCGGTGCAAGCGCCGACACGCATCCCGTCTCCGCCTCCGGAGCGGCTCAAGCCTCACCATCGTCATTGCTCACCAAGCGAGACCGCGACGAAGCGGCCCTTGCTTTTCAGATCGCCGGGATCGATCCCAACTTGCGCATCGATGCCATCGAACCGGTCATGGCGCTCGCCGGGATCTACGCCCGCGATCTGGATCTCGCCGCCGCATCAGCCGAACTCGGCCGGTCGCCCCAATCCTTGAGCAAACAGCTTCGCGCGCTTGACGGACCCCTCCAGCCGGTCGCCAGACGCCTGACACAGGGCCTCGTCAGCCGCAAGGAATTCGAAGGCCTGCGTCGCGCCCTGCAAGGTGAAAAAGTCAGAAGCCGCGCAACAGCGCCAGTCGGACCCTCACCCCTCAACGATCCGCCGCGCCTCTCGCTCTGGTCTGATAAATCGATCTACGACGACGGCGAGCCCGTGATCCTCCACGCGGCAACCAGCGCGCCCTGCCACCTGACGCTCATCTCGATCGATCAACGCGGCGATGCAGCCGTCATCTTCCCCAACGACTTCGCCGAAGACAACAAGCTCACCCCCGGCAAGGAGCTAACCGTTCCCGCAAAAGACAACGGCTTCGTCTTGCGCAAGGAAACCTCACAGCCCGAAAAGATTGTCGGCATCTGCATGGCGGGCGACCGCAAGTCTCCGCCCGGCATCTACCACGATTTCGAAATTCAGCATTTCACCTTGCTCGGGCCGTGGCAGGAGCATCTGGTCCGCGCCCTCGAAGCCGATACCGCCGAACGCAAGAACGCCGGCGAGCCCGTGAAGAAGAAAAAGAAGCCCCGCCGCCGCCGGTATCACAAAAAGCCCGAGCTGCCGTTCCGCCCCGATCGCCTGCCGCTCGCGCAGTCCTGGGCCGAGATCACGCTGCATGGGCGTCCCGCCATCCCGGTCTCCGCGCAGGACTAGGCAAGACTGATATTGTGCTCAGTTGAAACCTAATCGCCGCAATTGCCCTTTACCCCAGGCGCGATAGCCATTATCTACGCGGTTCCCCAAGCGGCGCCGCCCAACAGGCGCCCTCAAGTGGCAAGCTGCCGAGCTGGAGCCAGTCCGTCTCCGATCTTTCCCGATCCGATCAGAGACGAACTTGCTCGAACGGGCAGGAAAGACGAATGAAGCCGTGAGCCGGCGGGCCAAATGCGCCGCCGCGCGCACGGCATTTTCGCGCAACTGGCGCTCCCACACGAAAACTGTGCGGGCGTGAACAACTTGGCGGAGGTCCTATGCGATGGAAAGATACCGAAGTGCTGCTGCGCTGATCAAAGCGCGCCGCCCCGACAAGCCCGTGCTGGCCCTGCGCCCGCACGCAGCCGGTCGCGCGGCGCGCTGGTTCGCCCAGAACTTCGATGGCGATATCGCCTACGCCTATAAGGCCAACAGCTCGGTCTTCCTGATCGGCGCGCTCTATGGTGCAGGCATCCGTCATTTCGACGTCGCCTCACTGCCCGAGATCGAAGACGCCGCCACCATCCCCGACGCCAAGCTGCACTTCATGCACCCGGTCAAAGCCCGCTCGGCCATCCGCCGCGCTTACGAACTGGGCGTGCGCAGCTTCTCGCTCGACAGCGAAGACGAACTGCAAAAGATCCTCGAAGAGACCGCCGGCCCGAACGGCCCCTCGCAGGATCTGCAACTCTTCATGCGCCTCGCGGTGCCTGCCATCAACAGCCTCATCCCGCTGGAAAACAAGTTCGGCATTTCCGGCGAGCCCGCCACCGAACTGCTCGTCAAGGCGCGCCAGGTCGCAGCCAAGCTCGGCATCACCTTCCACGTCGGCTCGCAGACGACGACGCCGGATGCTTACGTCATGGCGCTCAAGGCCGTGCGCGATCTCATCTTCCACGCCGGTGTCGTCATCGACCACGTCGACGTCGGCGGCGGTTTCCCCTCGCGCTACGCCAACAGCGAGCCCGCGCCGATGGAAGACTTCATGAAGGCCATCGAAACCGGCATCGAGACCTTGCCGGTCCGCGAGAACGTGCGCCTCATGTGCGAGCCCGGCCGCTCGCTCGTCTCCGAAGCCGAAAGCGTCATCGTGCGCGTCGACGCCCGCCGCGGCCGCCACCTCTATATCAACGACGGTGGTTATGGCGTGCTCTTCGACGCCGCGCATTTGGGCTTCGTCTTCCCCTCGCGCCTCGTCTCGCGCGAGCTGCCTGAGGATGCACCCATGCAGGCGTTCGAACTATGGGGCCCGACCTGCGATTCCATCGACCACATGCCAGGTCCGTTCCTGCTGCCTGATTGCATTCAAGAAGGCGACTACATCGAGATCGGCAACGTCGGCGCTTACGGCCGCGCGCTCGCCGGCCACTTCAACGGCTACGGCACCTACGAGGAAGTCATCCTCTTGGACGAGCCGCAGATGACCATGTATCCGGTCGAAGCCGAGGAAGCCTCCGCCGAAAGCGCCAAGCAGGCGTAGGGTTGGAGAGGGGCTGGCTCGTCTGGCCGGATCAATGGGCAGAGGTGCAAATTGAGCTGGACGGCGGTCTTTGTTTCAATTTTCGCTTGCGTTTGGATCGCGGGGCTGGTCGTCCAACGATCGCGATATCCGATTGCGAAATTGGCGATGTTTTTTGGTGTTGTTGGCTTCTTCCCGCTCTTCATCTTGCCGGGCACCAAGGATTTGCTGAATGATTTCGAATTGCCAGCCAGCTTTGCGGAAATGGTCATTCGCGCCCCAGATGGCGGAAAGTACACGGCATTGGTTTGGTCGTCGCGAATTCAGCGATATCGTGAAGACAGCAGCTTTTCCAACGGCTGGTTTCCCAAGACGCTCGGCGGCCTGTGGCAGATTGGATTAACGCACGATGGGTTGGTTGCGGTCGCGTCAATCCGCGGTCGGCACATTGAGTTATTCAATGCTGAAGGCGAACGGCAAGGCGAACCGCTAAAAGTTGCGGACTGGCCAAAGAGTATGGATTGGTCGGATACGCTCAATCCTGGCGAAATTACTTTGGATGGGTTGGACTTGGTGCAGCCAGGAACTGCTCCTCCTCCCCGCCTGACATGGCTGGGAGTCCTTCTTTTCCCGCTGTGGCACGTCTACTTTGCGGTCGCGCTGATACTCTTGAGTTTGCCGTTCTTCATTTTGGAACAGCTCGAGCATCAGATTGAGGACTCCGATACTGGCGAATAGCACGAGCCACCGGCAGCAGCGCTGGGGGTACGCGGTCGGCGTCTGATGGCAGGTGTCATACAGTTGGGGATGCAACACAGCAGACGTTATGGGCCTGAAGGAGACATTGGTATTTAATACCGGCCCGATGCAGTGTTGTCGCTTCGCCTGCGAATGAACGTACACGATGCCGCGGCCTCAGGGCGTAATAATTCAAGACGGGGACGAGAATGGCGGAGCCGGTTTGGGTCGAACAAGCTTCAGGCATTGTAAGTTGGCGCGCTCAGAGCGCCGAGGAATTTCTACTCGCGCTGCGACGTTCAAACACGTTCTGGTGGGAGGGCGATCAAATTCCTTGGGTTTTCCGCGGCCACAGAGACGAAAGCTGGGAATTGCTTCCATCTGCCTGGCGCGCAGGGGACCAGATTATTGCCAATTCTCGATTAGAAGCAGCTCGAAGATTCGAACGAGTAAACCCTCAGCAACGGTTGCACTGGGCCTTTGGCAATCACGTCACGGGACAGGCGTTCTTTGGAAAGGACGGCGCCGACTTAGGTAAACGCTTAACGATTGAGTCCACGGCAGAACTGTTGCCCGTGTATGATTTTCTGCTTACCTGCGACCGTCTGGGTCTCGCTGCGCCAATCAGTCAGCTTCCGCCCGATCCCGCGCTAAGCCCAAATTGGCTCATCGGTGGTAGCGATCCCTTGGTTGGTGACGATTTTTTTCGCTTCTCCGACATACCGCATTACATCTCCCTAGCGCAGCATCATGGGTTGCCTACTCGGCTCCTTGATTGGACGCATGATCCTATCAAGGCGGCATTCTTCGCCGCAGGCGAACACCTAGAGCTTCAGTCTCCCACCGATATAGCTGTTTGGGCGATCCACAGACCTAGAGCAATGTCCGTCAATGGGAAGCCGGTCGTTTTCCCGAAGCTATACGACGGCGGGGTTGAAGACGGCAATAACTACGAGGAAATATGTCCGGCCATCGAGATAGTTCGAACGCCTATGCGCGAGAATTTCTTTCTTGCAGCGCAATCGGGTCAGTTCACTTCTATTCGGGGCTCTGGCCTGGACTTTATGCATAGAGGCGGAAGCCGTCCCTCGCTGGAAATGTTTGTCTCCGAGTCGGGCATCAAAGAGATCGTACTCCGAAAGATGATATTAGATCGAAGCCAGGTTGCGGAGCTGGCGACGATGTTAGCGAGAGAAGAGATCACGCGCTCGCAACTGATGCCTACACATGACAACGTGGCAGCAGATGTAAAGAGACTCTGGAGAGTTCGTGGCTAGTTATTCTCGCGATGTCCGAGCGGGTCACAACCTTCTGCCCAGCGGATTCCAGCCGACTGCACTGCCTCCTGAGTGGCCGCGCAACGCCTTTCCGCACACCGCCCCTCTCCTACTTCTCCGCCTCGCCTCGACGACGCCGAGCTGGATACGGGACGCCGGCAAGAAAGAAGCAGAAAGCCGTTGTGAGACTGCCAGCGACTGTCAACTCAGTTTCAGGCTCTTGATAGTCGGGGAGTGATTTCAAAAGCTCGGCAGCTGTCCCGGCATCACGGTCTGGAACGTTCACACGAATGCCTTGCAGCGCGACTGTCCAATGCCAGGCATTGCCCGTCTGGTGCCAGTCCGGCAGGTCCGCCGCAATACCGTATGCTCTGAGCATCGATTGGACCACGACACTTTCAGGTCGGTCGAAATAGACGCCGATAGTCACCATCTTCGACATGCCGACTGCCCTCCGACACGCCGCAAGGTGGTTCCTTGCGAGCGGCGCGTTCATCCAATGCGGTCCATCCCCTCCTTTGCTCCTATCGCCTCCGATCAAGGCAAAACCTAGATATCGGCTTGGCGGGCAGGCAGCGGTGCCGAGCGAAGCAGTCTTCGAAGCAAGACTTTCTCTCAACCACTGTCGTGCGTCGCGCCGACTGCTCCAGTCTGAGAAAAACCATCGCCGCATCTCAACTTGTGCGCCGAGGTCACTTGAGATACCCCGAGGGCGTACAATGTTGGCGGTTTTGGAATGCTGAGATTTAGTCTGACTCGAATGATTTTGGTCTCATTACCGCTATTCGTTTTAGGGGCATGCGCCGACACGCACGAAAGTGCCACGCAAAGTCACAGGGGTAATTTATTGTAAGGACGTCCCTAAGCAGCACGCTCAAAATCCCGATGCCGTTAAAGTTTACGGTAACTCTGTACGAAGAGCCTGCATCGCCGCCGGAAAAAAACGCAAGAAGCAAATATCTGAAAACGAAGAGCAGCCTTCCGCAGGCATTGGCAAAGAATCCTATAAGGCTATCCACCGTTGCCTTATTGAGCGTGGTTGGAAACTGGGTAGATCATGCAAAGGAGAACGTCGGATGTTTTTGCCGATTGTGCTCTTCTAACCAAGTTGCGAACGCAGGCAACGGGTCCCCAAGAGAGCCAGTTGTCGGGCGGTTGAGACCATTTCGGAAAACCCCTTTTCCTACTTCGCCGCTTCCACCACCTCATAGGTGCACTTGAACGCGGCTTCGGCAACGCGGTAGGTGTCGTTTGCGTTTTCGGGGTCCTGCACGATGGCGTCACCTGGGCGCGCTTGCATCATCTCTCCCCACGGTGCGACGAACTGGAACGCGCCGACGCTTTCGCCAACGGTGAAGTAGCCCATCATCTTGCCGCGCGGCCGGTAGGTCTGCCAGCCTGGGGCAAAGCCGTCGCCGACCGGGCCTTCGTAACGCGGCGCAAATTTCTCAGCTGATACCAGAATTTCCTCGTTGCCGGTTTCCTCGCAGCGGTTGCGCACGACCATATCGCCTTCAACCGCGGGCGGGCTTTGCGTCTCCTTGCCCTGCCCCTTGATGAAGGTGACGATCACTTCGCCGGGCTTGGCTGGCCGGACGTCGACGACCATGGTCTTGCGCGCCATCCCGGTCGTCCCGGCTTCTTTCTGCGCGGTGAAGAAGGCCACGACGTCGATTGTCTTAACGCCTTCAGCATGGGCGACGGCGACGAGACCGCAGCAAGCCGAGAGGCAGACAAGTCCTGCAAGGGCCTGCAGCGAGATACTATTGAAGGTTTTCGCCAATGGCATCGATCCACCTCTTTCCCGAGAGCCTCCCAGCAAATTGATGCCAATGACCTGCTCACGTCAAACAGTCTTGTGCCCCGAAGCTGCGCGACGGTATGAATTGTAACCACAGTGTCGCGGTGAAAAAGATGTTCGGAACAGACGGTCGTAACGACACACGGCTCAAGACCGATCGACAAGCGACCCGATAAAGTGCTGCCAAAGATATCCAGCGGTTTCTGCGGAACTAAAAATAGGGTTGTCGTCGAAAAGCGATCGGCCGCCTTCAAATGGCTGGCCCTAAGTCAGACAAAGAAGCGCGCCGTTCACAGCAAGCACTTATTGAATTGCTCCTGATCCACGGCGCGCTTCGAAAACGGCAAGGCAATTGATATTGGCCAAGCTCATTATCCAGGCGGCGGTTGGTCGATGTAGGGTGATCTATTGGTGAGAACCAACAGCGTCAGCCACGTAACGCCCGACACCAGGAAAACCAGCATTGCGATCGGCGAAATCAACGCGATAGCGGATGTTCCATCGACGCCATCAGTCGAGGCGATGGGTCCGCCGATAGCTACGGCTAAAGCTGCAAGTGCGGCTGCGACGACCCAAACGTAGAAAAGCCTCTTACGCCAAGTCGTCAGCACTTCGCGATGTTCAAGGATCTTGGACATGACAATACCTCCTGAACAGGTAACGCAATGCGATCACCGTGAGTTCCCGAGTTCTGGAGGTTGTGACAAGACAGTTCGCTCATTTGCGCGGGGTATCGCTCTGGCCCGCCGCCGCCTACTGCGCCCCTTGGGCGGTAAGCTTGCGCAGGCGCGAATAGACGGTCTGCTCGTTCATGCCAAGGAGCTCGGCCGCTCCCCCAGGGCCCGCCACGCGCTCACCGGCCTGATGGTAGGCGGCCAGAATATTGCGCCGTTCCAAATCCTCGATCTCAGCGGCGGTCAGAATGCGCTGTCCAGGTTGCGCGTCACTCACCGACACGTTGGACGAAGGCTCCTTGCGGGTTGGCCGCGCATCTTCCTTGGGCAGGTGAAGGATCAATCGGCCGCTGCGAGAAAGGATCGCCGCGCGCTCGATGACGTTTTGCAACTCGCGCGCGTTGCCCGGCCACGAATAATTCTGCAGCGCCTCCATGTCTGCCTTCGTCATGCGCGGTTCCTCGATGTTGAGGCGGCGGCAGCTGAGCTTCAGGAAGTGTTGCGCAAGGACCGGGATGTCGTCGGCGCGCTGGCGTAGTGAGGTGCATTCGATCGGGAACACGTTGAGGCGGAAGAACAGGTCTTCGCGGAATGTGCCTTTTTCGACCTCGCTTTTGAGATCACGGTTGGTGGCAGCGATAATGCGCACATCGACCCGGCGCGTTTTTTCTTCACCGACGCGCTCAAAGCTGCCTTCCTGCAGAACGCGCAAAAGCTTCGATTGCAGTTCAAGCGGTATTTCGCCGACCTCGTCAAGGAACAGCGTGCCGCCGTCAGCCAGCTCAAAGCGCCCGACGCGATCACGTATGGCCCCGGAAAACGCACCTTTGATATGGCCGAAGAATTCACTCTCGAAAAGTTCGCGAGGGACAGCAGCGCAGTTGACGCGAATGAGCGGTCGCCCTTTGCGCGGCGACGCCTGATGAATGGCACCGGCAACGAGTTCCTTGCCGGTTCCGCTTTCCCCCGTGATGAGGACGTTGGCAGCCGTTGGCGCAACCACATCGATCTGCCGAACGATGCGCTGGGTCGCCTCCGATGCACCGAGAATCTGGTGGTGGTTGGATTGCGAGAGGATCTGCTCCTGCAGGTAAGCGTTTTCTTTTTCGAGCTTCTCACGCAGTCCGGCGTTTTCGGCCAGCGCCTCGCGTAAGCGCTCCTCGTTCACCTTGCGCTCGGTGATGTCCCGGAAAACGATGACGGCCCCAACGGCTGCGCTGTCCTCGATCAGCGGCGTCGACGTGTATTCGACACGGATGGGCTTGCCGTCCTTGCGCCAAAAGACTTCATCGTCGACGGTCGTCACTTTCTTTGACCGGAACGCATTATAGATCGGGCAATCGTGCACGTGATAATGGCTACCGTCTGAATGCTTGAAGTGCACCTTGCTGTGCATCTCCAGGCCGATGAGCTCATCGGCAGAGTAACCCAGCATCATTTCGGCAGCCGGATTGACGAACGTCGTCACGCCGTTCGTGTCGACGCCGTAGATGCCTTCCCCGGCCGCCGACAGGATCAGCTGATGGCGGCGTTCGATCTCGCGCATGAGCCGCTCGGCTCGCCGCCATTCGGCAAGGCCTGCGCGGTGCATGGTTTCGTATTCGTTATCGAGGCTGCGCCGTCCCATCGCAACCAGGTCGTAGATCGACAGATGGATCACCTGCCGCCCGGAACGATCGGTGGAGACCATGCAGAACTCGGCTTCCCGGGCGATGCCATCTTTCTGTTGAATGGGAAGCAGATGGCGCGTCCAGGACGCCCCAAGATGCATCGCTTCCTGCGTGGCGACATGCAAAAAGCCTTGCGAAGCTGGTTCGAAAAGTTCCGTGACGGTGACCCGTCCGGTTCCGTCTGCGGAAAGCTCACGATCGCCGAGTCCGAAGTAGTCTCTCGCCTTGGCGTTGGCGAACAAGATGGTGTTCTCATGCGGCGAGAACATCACCACCGGCAGCACGTGCCGCTCCGTGCAAGCCAGGATCATGTCGGCCACACTTTCGCGGGCTGCTGAGAGCGACGCGCTACGTGCAAGGGTCTCAACGGCGTCTGTCATCTTCTTGGGTCCCCCGATAGAGGTGAGTTCGCCGCTGGCTACGACTCTATGACATATCATAACCTAGAATACGAAATTTCATAATTTATTACAAATAATAATCCGGAGCGCGCCAAATCTTGAATTAGATCGTTGTTTTTGATTGGAAATTTATAAGGCCTCGGTTTGGCACAGCCCTTGCCAATGAGTTAACGAGCGCCGGCCCTGACAGCGGCCGGACTTGGACACCGATCACATAGGAGGCCATTGATATGGTGAGCAAGAGTCTGGGCAACCCCTTTGACGGGAATTCCGACTTGCGGCATGGAGCCGACTGCGGCTGCAGCAATTGCGCTTCGCACCACGACCATTCTGGGCATGACCACTCCACCACCAAGACCGAAGTCGACGCGATGGATGCCACGCCATCGAGCGAGGAAATCCTAGAACGTGCCGTCGAGAGCGCCGTCGTCCGCTCGATCTTCGGTCACAACGAACTCTCCCGCCGCTCCTTTGCCTCCATGCTCGGCGCATCGTCGCTGGCGGCAATCGTCTCCAGCGTCTTCCCGCTCGATGCAGCCAAGGCAGCGATCCTCGATAAGCTTGGCCCGCCGGAAAAGAAGAAGCTGAAAGTCGGCTTCGTACCCATCACCTGCGCCACGCCGATCATCATGGCGAAACCGCTCGGCTTCTACGAAAAGTACGGCCTCGACGTCGACGTCATCAAGACGGCCGGTTGGGCGGTCGCGCGCGACAAGTCGCTCAACAAGGAATACGACGCCTCCCACATGCTGACGCCGATGCCGCTCGCCATCACCATGGGCGCCGGCTCCACCGCAGTGCCGTTCCTCATGCCCGCCGTCGAGAACATCAACGGTCAGGCCATCGTCCTCCACAACGATCATAAGGACAAGAACGATCCCAAGATGTGGAAGGGCTTCAAGTTCGGCGTGCCCTTCGAATATTCGATGCACAACTTCCTGCTTCGCTACTACGTCGCCGAAGCCGGCCTCGACCCCGACAAGGACATCCAGATCCGCGTTGTGCCGCCGCCGGAAATGGTCGCCAACCTGCGCGCCGGCAACCTTGATGGTTACCTCTCGCCAGACCCGTTCAACCAGCGCGCTGTCTGGGAAAAGGTCGGCTTCATCCACATCCTGACCAAGGAAATCTGGGAAGGTCACCCCTGCTGCGCCTTCGCTTGCTCGAAGGAATTCGCCGACACGATGCCGAATACGTACGGCGCACTTCTCAAGGCGCTTGTCGACGGCACCCAGTTCGCCAGCAAGAAGGAAAATCGCAAAGAAATCTCCAAGGCGATCGCCCCGACCAACTACCTCAACCAGCCGGTGCCGGTCATCGAGCAGGTGCTCACCGGCCGCTACGCAGATGGTCTCGGCAACGTCAAAGACGTTCCCGACCGCATCGACTTCGATCCATTCCCCTGGCACTCGATGGGCGTTTGGATCCTCACCCAGATGAAGCGCTGGGGCTACATCGAAGGCGACGTCGATTACAAGGCTGTGGCTGAGCAGGTCTACCTCACGGGCGATTGCGGAAAGATCATGAAGGATCTCGGCATGCCGGTACCTGACAAGACCTACGAGAGCTACACGATCATGGGCAAGGTCTTCGATCCGGAGAAAGCCGAAGAATACGCCAAGAGCTTCCCGATCGGACGGGCGTGATGATCTCGTTCAGTCTCAACGATACGGCAAAGGCTTTCCTGCTCTCCATCGCGATGCTGATCGCGGTGTTGGGAGCATGGGAACTTGCAACCCCGGCGGCCAAGTCCGCCGGGGAGTTGTCGGAATATGAAATGCTGACTGGCGGTGGCGGTCAGCAGGCCAGTGTTCCGGCACCTTCACAGGTGATCACCAAGGCGATCGACGAACTCTCCAACCCGTTCTACGACAATGGCCCCAACGACAAGGGCATCGGGATCCAGCTCGCCTATTCTCTTTACCGCGTTTTGACGGGCTACTTCCTGGCGGCGTTGATCGCGATTCCCGTCGGCTTCCTGATTGGCATGTCGCCGATCATGTACAAAGCGCTTGATCCGTTCATCCAGGTGCTGCGGCCGATCTCGCCGCTGGCCTGGATGCCGCTGGCGCTTTTCATCATCAAGGACAGCCAGGCCTCCGCAATCTTCGTCATCTTCATATGTTCGATCTGGCCAATGCTCATCAACACGGCTTTTGGCGTGGCCAACGTTCGCAAGGACTGGGTCAACGTCGCCAAGACGCATGAGCTCAGCCATTTGAAGACGGCCTTCCTCGTCATCCTCCCGGCCGCGGCTCCGACCATCCTGACAGGCATGCGGATCTCGATCGGCATCGCGTGGCTGGTGATCGTCGCCGCCGAGATGCTCGTGGGCGGAACCGGCATTGGCTACTACGTCTGGAATGAGTGGAACAACCTCGATCTGACGAGCGTGATTTTCTCCATTCTCATGATCGGAATCGTCGGAATGGTTCTCGATACGATCTTCGCGTTTATCCAGCGCGCCGTTCAGTTCCAGGAATGATCAAGCCTTCGAAAGGGGACAGTCTTGTCTAAATCCTTCATTGAAGTCACCGGCCTGACGAAGCGCTTCCCAGCCCCAAAAGGCGGCGAGCCGTTGACAGTCTTCGAGAACGCCAACTTCGGAATCGAGAAAGGTGAGTTCGTCTGCATCATCGGCCATTCGGGATGCGGTAAGTCGACGATCATGAACATCCTGGCCGGCCTCGACCAGCCGACCGAAGGCGGCATCGTCATGGGCGGCAAGGAAGTTTCCGGGCCGAGCCTCGACCGTGGCGTCGTGTTCCAGAACTATTCTTTGTTGCCATGGTTGTCGGCCTTGAAGAACGTCATGTTCGGCGTCAGAGCCCGCCATCCGGAGTGGTCGCGGTCTCAGGTTTACGAGCACTCGCAAAAGTATCTGGAGATGGTCGGGCTGACCGGTGGGGCAGAGCATCGCAAGCCGGCTCAGCTGTCCGGCGGCATGCGCCAGCGCGTTTCCATCGCCCGGGCGTTTGCCATCCAGCCACAGCTGTTGTTGCTGGATGAGCCATTCGGTGCACTCGATGCGCTCACCCGCGGCACCATCCAGGATGAGCTGACGCGCATCTGGTCGGGCTCCGAGCAGACGGTGTTCATGATCACCCATGACGTCGACGAAGCGATCCTCTTGTCGGACCGCATCCTGCTTATGACCAACGGGCCGTACGCCCGTGTAGCCGAAAGCGTCGTTGTCGATATTCCGCGCCCCCGCGACCGGGCCGAAATCATCCACAACCCGGGCTACTACAAGATCCGCAACCACCTCGTGGAATTCCTCGCACGCCGGTCCAAGGAACTCGCCGGCAATCGCGAGCATTCCGGCGAGCCGCCCGTCACGGTGCGGCCTGCCAAGGATGATGCTGACGACAAGGAGCGCCAATCAACATCGCGTCCAAAACTCGTCTCGATCGCAAGCTGATCCGATCCAATCACTCAAGGAAAAACAAGGAACTACCATGGATAAAGCTGAAGTCACCGAAATGATCCTGTCGACGAAGAAGCAGACAGGCGTCACCTGGGCCTCGATCGCAGAAGAAGTCGGCATGTCGCAAGTGTTTGTCACGTCTGCTTGCCTCGGCATGAACTCGATGCCGCGCGACAAGGCCGATAAGCTCGTTACCTATCTTGGGCTTCCGCAAGAGGCCGGGCCGGTGCTGGCCGAATATCCCAAGAAGATGTTCGAGCAAAGCATCCCGACCGATCCATGCATCTACCGCTTCTATGAAATCGTCGGCGTCTATGGTGAGACCCTGAAAGAGCTCATCCAGGAAAAAGGCGGCGACGGCATCATGAGCGCCATCGACTTCGAAATGTACGTCGACAAGATCCCCGATCCGAAAGGCGACCGCATCGAAGTGAAGATGTCTGGCAAGTTCCTTCCTTATAAGTCCTGGTAAGCCAGGGCTAGTCCGGGGGGCTTCCGGCGGCTTCGGCCGCCGGAGCCGATCCCGGCTGCAGACCGAAATCCAATTAATTTTATCCCTTTGAAAGGCTAGCGCGATGCGACCGCCTCTGCCTCCGTTCACGCTCGAAACGGCAACTGCAAAAGTCCGCAAAGCCGAAGATGCCTGGAACTCGCGTGATCCCGATACGGTGGCGCTCGCCTATACCGAAGATACCGTCTGGCGTAACCGCGCGGAGTTCTTAAAAGGCCGCGATCAGGTTCGCGAATTCCTGCGGCGCAAGTGGTCAAAGGAACTTGAGTATCGGCTCATCAAAGAAATCTGGACCTATGCCGATAACCGCATCGCCGTCAGGTTCTGCTACGAATGGCGCGATGATTCAGGCAGCTGGTTTCGCGCCTATGGCAACGAGAACTGGGAGTTCAGTCCCGAAGGTTTGATGCAAAAGCGGATCGCCAGCATCAATGATGTGCCGATCACCGAGGGCGACCGCAAGTTCCATTGGCCGCAAGGCCGTCGGCCGGACGATCACCCAAGCCTCAGCGAACTCGGACTTTGACGGTGCGTCTCGCCTCCGCCAAATGACGGAGCAGGCAGGCCACGCCGATGCGAATTCAGGCGTTGGCCACTGCCAGTGCGTCGAAAAGCGATTGACCGATCCTGAGTTCGTTCGCGCTTCCGTTATCGATCACGATTTCCTCGACGTTGTGGTCTTGCGCCAAATCGACCAAGCGCGCGATTGTCGAGAGACTGCCATCCCAATCTGAGTATTGCTGATCAAAGAGTTGATCGTCGAGGAAGGCGTGGATGATCCGCCGTCCCTCAGGCGTCTCGACGACGTTCACGTCGTGGGCGGGGCTTTTCTCCCACGTCGGATGAGTGAGCCAGACATGCTGCATTGATTTCTTGAAGTCGAAGAGGTTGCCGGAATTGAGCCCTTCGGCGCTGAGCTGTTTGATCGCCAATGCGCCTTGGGCTCTGTGCATATCCATCCGGGCTCGCCGGCGTTTAAGACATTCATCAAGTGGTGTTCGGCCGTCCAACTCCAGCGACGCCAACACGACGTGGAAGAACGTTTTCTGCCCTGTCATATTATGCGGAAACCGCCATCGGATCCGAGGCGTGGCATCAGGCGTCAAGTTGATCGCCAGATTAATTCCGTCGTGGGCATAGGAGACAAAGCTGATGTCCTCCCATGCAATGGGCCGAGGCGTCATGCGCCGGTCGTACAATCCTTCGTCGGTAATTGAAAGTGCCGGATTGGACGTCGTCAGCCATGGCCAAACAACGAGCGCGAAGGTGAGGGCGCAAAGCCCGAGAATGAGCCAGGCAATTGCGAGGGCCAGCCATCCCGCCGGTCCCACCAGGATAATAAATACGGCAACGACCGGCCACACGGCTATCAAGAGCAACAGTTTGACAGTGCTCCAGGAAAGCATCAGTGGCTTCCAGTTAAAGTTGCAACTATCTTGTCCCATCAGTCTACTCAAGCTGCCTCAGCACCTACCAGTCTACCGCCGATCAGGACGATGACGAACACCGATTGTAATCTTCGCAACACCGGGTCGCCTTGCTCCCCGACCCTTCGCGCCGATGTTGTTGGAGAATTATCATGGCCCGGTTGCCGTGTGGGCAACTGAAGGGCCAAGCGAAATGTCAGGGCCCGGTTGCTCTAGCCAAAACGACTTCAGGAAGTGTTGGCCCAAAAGCCAGGGCAACCGAAGGGTGGCGGAGGATAGTCAGACGCCGGATTCCGCAAAGGGGTGGGCAACCGAAGGGCCAAGAGAAATGTCATGCGCCGGATGCCGCGAAGCGGTGGGCATCCGAAGGCGCAAAAGAAAAATGGTGGGCGGTACTGGGATTGAACCAGTGACCCCACGCGTGTGAAGCGTGTGCTCTACCGCTGAGCTAACCGCCCATCAGATCCAACAGATCCGCACCGCACGACTTTTAAGAGCGCGGAGGCAATGGCAGATCTAGACCGATCGAGAAGTCGAACCTTATGCGAGCGCCGCCGTTGGGTGTCAAGCGGCCTTCTTGGCCCAGCAATGAAGCGTCAGACCCAACCTAAGACGGATCGCCGCTTATAAAGACCCGATGGACCGCTCGCCTTGTCGCTCGACACCAAGCTGCTGCTTGAAGAGGATTTGCAACGGCGCAGTTGATCCAGCAACTCCAAGCTGACGTATCTCAGCCGGCATTGCGGATCAGGAAACGATAAACCCCGTTTTCCGAAGTCTGCTCCAAAAGTTTTGCGCCGGTGGTCTTGCAGAACACATCGAAGTCTTCAACCGAACCTGGATCGGTCGCCAGAACCTCCAACGTCCCACCCTTGGGCACGTCCTTCATCGCCTTTTTCGCTTTCAGGACGGGAATTGGACACGTGAGCCCCTGCACATCGAGAGACTTGTTAGGCTCAGCCATCAGATGCTCCAGTCCATGACCATGTTCGATGCGGACCCCGCTTAAGGAGATCGGGAGTCATCGAATCCAACATGCGAAATCAAATCAAGATCAGCCGCACGCACCACCGTGAGCCAACCCAACGCGGCTCGACGCCGCGCTCCGCTGCAGGGCAGCAAAGGCGACATTATGCGATCGGCAGAATGGGCTCAAGCCCCGGCAAAATAGCGCATTTCCAGGTCCGTCGGTCAGGTTGCGTTCTTGTCCTATTCGCACCACCGTGCACGGCCCAAATTGCACAAACTCTGGACAACTGGCAGGATCCCTTGCGAAAAACGCTTGTCGGATAAACAGTTTCATGATTTTGGCACGTGCAGTTCGGCCGCGCCGGTCGACGATACCGCAAACCAAAACACACTGAGTGGAACGCCGAAGAGTTGAGCGTGACACTTTGGGGGGAAGACAACCAACATGTCGAGTGCGGACAAACCTGAACAGCGCCGCTCGTTCAGATTCTCTTTCGGTCTCGACAAGCTCGGTCTCGTCGCTTTGGCGCGTCCGTGGATCTCAGCCCTCGTCATCCTCGTCCTGTCGCTTTTGGCGGCCTATGGCGTATCGATCCTCAAGGTCGACGATTCACTGTCGGAACTCTTCCGAACCGACACCAAGGAATTCCACCAGTACGAAGAAATCGAACGCCTGTTTCCATCTAGCGAATTCGATGTCCTGATCGTCGTCGAAGGCGACAAGCTTCTGAGCCGGGAGGCTTTGAGGAGGTTTGCCGACGCGACCATCGAATTGCAATTGTCGGATGGCGTCGCCGGCCTGGTCTCGATGCTGTCGGCGCGCGGCAAGCCAGATGAAACAGGTTATGCCGCCCCGATTGTCCCGGACGACTTACCGGAAGCAGGCCCCGCCTACGACGAAGTCCTGCAGAAGCTGCGCGAAAACGACATCGTCAAGGGCAAGTTCCTGTCCGATGACGGCCGTTTGGCGCTGATCGTCATCTCTCTCGACCGTGAGGTTGTCAAAGAACAAAGCCTGCGGACCATCATCGGCGGCTTGGAAGAAGCAACCAAGATCGCTTTTGCAGATTCAGGGCTGACGGTGCAGTTCACCGGCGCACCTGTCATGCAGCTAGAGATCCGCAACGCCGTCGAACGCGACCGTCTGGTCTATAACGGCTTGGGCTTTTTGGTTGGCTTGATCGTCGCCTATCTCTTCTTCCGGCGTTGGTCTTTGACGCTGATCGCGGTTGCCGGCCCGGCCATTGCAATCCTCTGGACGCTCGGCGTCGTTGGGGCGATGGACTTCCGCCTCAACCTCTTCATCAACGTGCTGACGCCTTTGATCCTGGTACAGGGCTTCTCCGATTCGATGCACCTTGTGCTGGCTGTGCGACGCGCTGTGATGGCGGGCGAGGACCGTTTCCAGGCTGCGCGCGATGCCGTGCTTGATGTCGCCCCGGCCTGCTTGTTGACCGCCATGAACGCAGCCATCGCGATCCTGTCGTTGTCGCTCGCAGAATCGGCGCTCATCCGCACCTTCGGCAAGGCCGCGCTTCTGGCCGTCGGTATTTCGTATATCGCGGTCGCAGTTGTTGTCCCGACGCTCGCGGTCCTGCTCGTCCGGAAAGAGACCAAAACGCTCGCACATCCTGAAGATGAGCGCGGTGGAGTGGGCGTCCTGCAGCGCGTGACCGATACGGTCGTGATGTTCAGCGCCAGAAATCCTGTACTGCTGAGCGCTCTCGGGATCGCCGCTGTCATCCTGACCGGGCTCGCCTACGCCAGTCTTGAACCGCGCTATCGCCTTGCCGATCAGGTTCCCGACCAGGAGCAGGCGTTGGCAGGTTCGGCCCGTCTCGATAAGAAGCTGACCGGCGCCAACCCTGTCCACGTCATGATCGAGCTGCCGCAGAAGGCCGAAGGCGCGAGCCGCGACGCGACGCTCTACGACGAAGAAACGCTGGCGACCATTGCCGAGGCCCATCGGGTTCTCGAAAAACGTGCGGGGTTAGGCAACGTCTGGTCGGTCGAGAGCCTCAGACGCTGGCTTGCTGAAGCCGGCGAAGACAACGTCGAGAACGTCAAGAAGTACGTCGAAATTCTCCCCGAGCACCTCGTGCGTCGCTTCTTGTCGGCAGACCAGAAAGCCGTGCTCGTCACCGCCCGCCTTCCCGACATCGACGCCAGCAAGATCCTGCCCGTCGTCGAAAAGATCGATGAGGCCCTCGAAAGCGTTCGCAAGGCGCACCCCGATTACAAATTGTCCGTCACCGGGCTGCCGGCGATTGCCGCGCGCAACTCCGCGACGTTGATCTCCGAACTCAATATCGGTCTGGTCGGCGACATGTTCGTCATCTTCATTTTCTTGGGGCTGGCGCTGCGTTCGGTACTGGCTGGCGTCGCAAGCGTCTTGCCGTCGCTATTCCCGATTTTTGCAACCGGTGCCCTCCTGTGGCTTTTCGGCGAAGGGATGCAGTTTGCGTCGATCGTCGCCATCACGGTTGCATTCTCATTGGCGATCGACTCGACCATTCACTTCCTGAACCGCTACCATTTGGAAGAAGAGCGATTGCCCGAACCGCGCGGCCACCAGCTTCAGGCCTTGCGCAAGACCGCCCACCATATCGGTCCGCCGGTTGTGATGACGACCATCATTCTGGCGCTCGGCCTGGGCGTCACGATGCTCTCCGATCTGCCGTCGTTGAGACTGTTTGGCGAACTGACGGCCGTCTGCCTGTTTGCCTCGCTCATCGCCCAGCTGGTCGTCCTGCCGGCGACCATTTCGCTTTATCGGCGGCACTTCCCCAAGCGAATGTGATCAGCATAACCACTTGACCAAGCGCCAATATTGCGTTTTTGAACGAGAATGGCGCTGGTCCAGATCCGTCTCTCAGTCGTATATCAGCTGAAATGTCGGTTTATAGCCTAAGCCGTCCTATAACCGTTATGGTAAATCGAGCCGGGCCCTATACCCGGCCATCAGGGAGATCGTCCGTGCTTCACAAGATTTTTGCAGCTGCTGGCCTGTTTTGCTGTCTGTTTGCGCTGAGTTTTGCTCCGACGTCGGAAACTTTCGCTGCCGACCAGCCCAAGACTGAGGAGCAAAAAGTGCAGGAGCAAAAGGCTGAGCAGCCTAAGACCGAAGAGCGTAAGGCCGGCCCGATCTCTGCCGATGAAGCCGCCCACCATATTGCCAAGGTCGCCAAGCACGAGTTTACCGAAGAAGGCTTTCTGTCGGCGGCTTACGACTTCTGCGCCACCGTTCAGAACCGTACCGCCAAGTCCTGCGAGTGCGAACAAAAGCTGCTCAAGGATCCAGACCGCTTCGGTGCCGAAGAGCGCGAAATGGCATTCTATTACTTCACCGACAAAGACCGCTATTTGAAAGAATTCACCTCCCGCATCAAAGCCGATCCCAAATGGCAGGAAGGCTTCGCATTGCGGATGTCGAACATGCAGGCCCTCATCATCGCGGCTTGCGGCGCCTGACACTTGAAAAGCATACGGGCGGTGCTCAAAAGCCTCTTCCCTTGGCGCCGCCCGCCCAATACCCTGACCGCCATGCAATTCTGCGACGCAAGTCGGCCCCAATCGTCGTGCTAAATAAGCGTAGGCGAAGTCGCCGATGAGCGATCATATTCATCAGTTCTGCGCGGATTTCCTGGCGAAGCCGGGAGGGCTGAGGCATTTTGTATTGGGGTGTGATGAAGCGCATCCTTCCACTGCGATACCGAAGTTGGAACTGGCGCCTGTTGGCCCGGAGGCTCAGACGCGCGCTCGTTGGCGCGGTCTCATCGATCACGTTCGGCGTGCTGATTGTCTTCGCTTGCACCATTTCGGCTGTTGAATGGGCCTGCCGCAGTCTTTACCGACGCCTGTTTGGTGGGCCGCCATCCGAGCGCGGAGCGGTGAGCTTCCTGCCAATCCGGAAAAGCAATCAAACAGCGCGCCGCCAAATTGTGCTTCTTGATGGGGAAGGACGGCCGACGCCGTCTCGCGGCATTCCGCAAATTTCGGGTGGCCGTGCCATGGCTACGGAAGGCCTGGCCCAGGAGACCGCTGCCGAGATCAAGGCGAGTGCCATCGCAGCTGTGCGCTCCAACCTCGCCCTATGCCGCAGTCCTTCGGCGGTCATCGCTGTAGCCGAAGAAACCGCCGGCCGGAACGGTCTTTATTGGCCTGCGATCGAGATTATCCTGTCGCGCTTGATCGAACTGGGCGCTGACGCCGAAGATGTCCGCGACGTCTTGGGGCTTTGCCATTACGACTGGCTGTTTGAAATGCCGACCCACAAACGCGTCATCCGCCTGCTGGACGATCGCGGCTTCCGCGCGACGAGCTGGCAGCATTTCGCCACCAGGGTTATTTGCTTTGAATGCGAAAGCGCCGACTGGCAGCACTATCCGCCTGATGTGTCGTCGTTCTCCGCCGGACGCATCAACGCATATTTCGGCGTCGATGGACGCTTCCTGGAATGGTCACGCGTCAGCGAACTGCCCCGCGAATAGATCGCCGAGCCTTTGGTGCGCGCGTGGACCTGATTTTCCGAACGGAACCGATACCGCCTTCAAGCCGACTTCAGCGCAACGATGTCCGGCTCACCGACCGAACTCGCCAGATCGTCGGCGCCCGCCTGCATCGACCAGTCGAGATAATTGCGCATCTCGCCGCCAAACCGCAGCGCCCGCAATGCCTTGAGATCGACCCTTGCGCTCACCCAGCCGGGCTCATTGAGCTTGCCCTCGGCCAATACGCCATCTTCGGAGAGCTCGATTTCCGAAGGCACATAGATCCCCGCCGAGCCGGTGTTGCGGTCGACAGCCGGTGACCACAAAGCCTCTCCCACCGTCGGGCTGGTGGCGACGACGATCTGGTTTTCCAGCGCGCGTGCGCGAGCGCCGGTGCGGATCCGATGATAGCCCGACTTATGCTCCGTGCATGAAGGGACCAACAGGATCTCAACGCCGGCCGTTGCCAGCGTACGCACTTGCAACGGGAATTCGCTGTCGTAGCAGATGGCGATCCCGATCCGCCCCAGGTCGGTATCGAAAACCTTGAGCCCTTCCCCGCCGTGAATGCCCCAGTCACGCTCGAACGGGGTCATGATGGCTTTGGTCTGTTCGCCGATCAGGCCTTGCGGGGTGACGAGCTGGGAGGCGTTGTGGAAGCGCCCATCGTCATAAAGAACCGGCCCGCTGCCCGCCAGAATATGGACGCCATGTTCTTTGGCCAGTTCGGCATGAAAGGCGATCCTCTCACCCGCCAGCTCGGCGACGCCGGCCAAGGTCTGCTGAAGATCACCGGCAACCGCCAGTCCCATCGTCGCGGCCTGCTCAAGCGAAGAATATTCTGGAAAGATGAGCAGGTCCGCGCCGGTTGCAGCGCCTTTTGCGACCCAGTCCGAGATCTTGTCTTTCCAGTCGAAGAGGGATTCTACTGCATCAAGCGGATACTGCGCCGCCGCGATCGTCACGTAGTCCAATGCTGCCATCAAAGAGCTTTCGTCCAGAATTGCAGGGGCTTCACCGTCTCTTCCGTCTCACCGATATCCTTCCACGGGTAGTGGGCAATGAGCCCCTCCTGCGGCGCATATCCGCGCTTGTTCCAGAACTTGTCTAGCGCGTGATAACTCGCGGGCTTCAAGGGGTGATCGTCAGGCCGCACCACCCGGCAGAAGGTCGAGATTTCAAATCCGCCAAGCCGCCGCGCATGGGCTTCGCGCTCATCGAAAAACTTGTGCCCGACACCCTGGCCGCGATAGTCGCCGACAAGCACAGATTCTCCGCAATAGAAGACCTTCGAAATATCGTAGCCTGCCTTCTCGAACGGCTCGATAAACTCTTTGTCGGTTTCCGCCATCGGCGAGGCCGTCGAAGCCCCGACGATTGTGTCGCCGTCGCGAGCGATCACGCACACCGCGCCTTTGGCTTCTATGAACTTCTGCAGATATTCGCGCTCGTAGTCTTCCGAGCCGTCGTAAAGATATGGCCAGTCACGAAACACCTGGATCCGCAGCCGCGCCAGATCCGGCAGCACGGTTTTGAGCGCCTCGCCGGTGATCGCTTCGACGGTCAGCGTCATTGGCGCAGCTTCTCCGGCTTGTTGTCTTCGCCAAGAACGATCACGGTCGGCTTATATTCTTTGGCAGCGTCCGCCGCCATCTGCGCATAAGAACAGATAATGAGCTTGTCGCCGATACAGACAAGCCGTGCCGCCGCTCCATTAAGGCCGATGACCCCGGTGCCGGGTTTGCCCTCGATTACGTAGGTCGCAAACCGGTTGCCGTTGTCGATGTTATAGATCTCGACGCGCTCGTTCACGAGCAGACCGGCGGCTTCGATCAGATTGCGGTCGATCGAAATGGACCCTTCGTAGTTGAGGTCGCATTCAGTGACGGTTGCTCGGTGCAGTTTGCATTTGAGCATCGTGAGCAGCATGGTGGACAAGCCTCCCAACGCTTGAGATTCAAGAAGTGGCGGCACGCGCCTGATGGAGCGGCGGTCTTGGTTAGCCCGCCACCTGCGCGATCCAGTCGGTCAGGTTGTAATAGGTCGTCACACGCGCGATTTTGCCGTCCCGAATGGCGAAATAGGCCCCCGCCGGCAGCTTATAGGTCTGGCCGTTGGCTTCCGGCAACCCCGGCTCCGACTGCAGATATTTACCTACAACATTGAATTCCGCTGCCGCACGCTCGCCGTCCTTGTTGACGAGAACGACGATGTCTTCGAGCTTTTCCTGGTAGTGATGATCCATTCGCGCCAGGAAAGCCTTGAACTTTTCCTTGCCCTCGCGCCGCTCGCCCTGGTTGACGTCGTGCATGATGTCATCGGTCAGACAATCGAGCATCGTTTCGGTGTCGCCGCTGTTGAAGGCATCGTAATATCGGCGTATCAGGGCAGCCGTGGCTTGCCGTGCGGTAGATTCACTTGCGTTCTCGCTCACCTGCGGTCTCCTCGAAGGTCTTGGGTTTGTTGATTTTGCGCCAGCGAAGCGCCTTGATAGCAAGCACGAAGCCCTGGGCCAAGCGGACACTTTTGCTCGGGCCTGAGGGAGAATAGCCCTGGATTGGCGATTTGCCCTCGATTGATGAGGGCCAGCTGCCACTGATTGAAATGACCGGTTCACAACAGATGAATAGCCCCGCTGTCGTTGTCGCGGCCCTATACAAGTTTACGCCGTTTGCAGGCTTTGAGGACCGCCAGGCGCCGTTACAGGCCCTCTGCGACGAAATGGGCGTCATGGGGACGCTGCTGCTTGCGCCTGAAGGGATCAACGGGACGATTGCCGGCAGCCGCGCCGGAATCGATGCCGTTTTGGCGCACATCAGAGGCCTGCCAGGGTTTAGCGATCTGGAATGGAAAGAGTCCTACGCTGAAAAGATGCCCTTCAAGCGCATGAAGGTCCGCCTTAAGCGCGAGATCGTCACGATGGGCGTCGAGGGGATTGACCCGAATAAGACGGTTGGCACCTACGTCGCCCCCGAAGACTGGAACGAACTGATCTCTCAGCCCGACGTTATCCTCGTCGATACCCGCAACGATTACGAAGTCGCGATCGGCACCTTCGAAGGCGCGGTTAACCCCAATATCGATACCTTCCGCGAGTTCCCCGGCTGGGTCACCAAGGAACTGCGTCAGGACAACCGTCCCAAGGTCGCGATGTTCTGCACCGGCGGCATCCGCTGCGAAAAATCGACGGCCCTCTTGAAGGAGATGGGCTTCGACGACGTCTATCACCTCAAGGGCGGCATCCTGAAGTATCTGGAAAATGTTCCGTCTGAAGACAGCCGCTGGCAGGGCGAGTGCTTCGTCTTCGATGAGCGCGTGTCTGTCGGACATGGTCTTGAGCCGGGCCCGTATCAGCTGTGCGCAGTGTGTCGCGGCCCGTTCCTGTCAGGCGATGGCCAAGGCGGCTATGCCGACCACCCTTGCCCAAAGTGCGAAGAAGAAGCCGACGCCAAGAAGATCAAAACGGCCGCCGACCGCCAGCGGCAGATCGAACTGGCCAAAGCACGCGGCGAACAGCATATGGGTCAAAACGCGCCCGCCCGCGGAAAAATGAACAAAGTCGGCTCCTAGGCTGCACATCCATGCGGATGCCGCGCACGGAGTGCAGTCGATGGCGGAATTCAAAACGAAAAGATGTCCGGAGTGCGGACGCAACGTTCCAGCACTTGAGCCAAGCGAACTCGCATTCTCTTGCGTGCTCGACGCTCTGGGGCGCGGCAGTTCCACTTTGGCCTCTGCAGAGATCGCATCGCTCGGCGAAGCCACTCAAGACGAGGCCGGCGCGTGGATCGACCACCTGCGAAATTGCATCCGCTCCTACCCCTTCGGGTCCGAAACTCGCGCCGTGCTGGCTGAGGTCGACGCAGCCTTTGCCGATGTCAAGAAACCGGATCATTTCACCGACTACAATCACTGCGACGAGTGCCGCGAGCACGACGAGGCGTTACGAGGGCCGACGCGGGAAACGATCAGCCGCGAGGCTCTTGGCGGCAGCGGCTGGGACCCGATGTGCTTCGTCGACGGCCATGGCTTTGCCTACTATTTCCCGGCGATGGCGCGCTACGCCTTGGCGCCGGATTTGTGGGGCGGCGACCCCTATATCGCGCAATTCATTTTCCATGTCTGCTACGAAAAAGCGCAAAACCGGCACTTGAAATGGTTCAGCCCCAAGCAGCGAAAGGCAGCCGTGTCTGTCATGGAGCAGCTCATGTTCCGAACCGACATCAGCGACTATGAAAAACAACAGTTGGACCGTGCCAAATCGGACTGGAGCGCGCTCTAGCCTTTCCCGGAAAATCCAGATAGCAGATGGCAAACGATGTTGCCGCTCGCCCGCGCTTGTGCTCAGGTCCGGCAACAACAGGGAATCGCGATGACAAAAGCCGACAACAAGCATCTTGAAGCCGCCAAGGACCTCGTCCGGGAGATCGGCCAATCGCTCGATCTGGATGCATCCGTGAAGCTTTGGGACGGCACTATCGTTCCGCTCGGCAACAAGGTGACGAGCCCGCTGGCGATCACGATTTCTTCTCCGGGCGTTATCTCATCTCTGCTGCGCCGCCCGACGCTCGACCGGCTGATCCGCCACTACGCGCACGGCCAGATCGGTTTCGAAGGCGGCACACTCATCGATCTGGGATCGCAGCTTGCCGATGGCGGCAGTCGCAAGCGGCTCAAAGGCCTCAACAAGACCAAGCTTATAAAACAGCTCTGGCCTTTCCTGCTGGCGCCCGCCGAAAAGCCCGGCCGCAGCCGCGACTATACCGGCAACGTCGGTGGCGAAGACCGAGACAAAGCCGAGAACAAGGATTTCATCCAGTTCCACTACGACGTCGGCAACGAGTTCTACCAGCTCTTCCTCGACCCCAACATGCAGTACACCTGCTCATATTTCACCGACTGGTCGAACACCGTCGATCAGGCCCAGCTCGACAAGATGGAAATGATCTGCCGCAAGCTGCGCTTGAAGCCCGGCGACCGCATGCTCGACATCGGCTGCGGATGGGGCGGCCTGCTCTGCTATGCGGTCGAAAACTATGGCGTCGAGGGCTACGGGATCACCCTGTCGGAAGCGCAAATCGCGTTCGCCAAGGAGTGGGCCGAGAAGCGCGGCCTCTCCGACAAGGTCAAGTTCGAGATCCGCGACTACGCCGACCTCGATGGCCAGTTCGACAAGATCTCTTCGATCGGCATGTATGAAGCGATCGGCGTCTCCAACAACGAACTCTACTTCAAAACAATCCGCCGCGTGTTGTCGCCCGACGGACTGTTTCTCAACCACGCCATCTCGCGCCGCGCGAAGAAAAAGCGCACACGGTTTTCGTCGCGCGCCGAACAGCGCGCCCTGCAGAAGTATATCTTCCCCGGCGGTGAACTCGATGACATCGGGCACACGCTGCAAGGAATGGAGCAAGTCGGTTTCGAAATCCACGACGTCGAAGGCTGGCGCGAGCATTACCAGCTGACGACCAAGATCTGGTGTGAGCGCTTGACCGCCCGCAGCGACGAAGCCATCGCGCTCGTCGGCGAAGAAACCTACCGCATCTGGGTTGCCTATCTGGCCGGGTGCTCGCTGGCGTTCCAGCGTGGGTCAGCTCGGCTGTTCCAGACGCTCGCCTCGCACAGCGCCAAGGGTGCCTCGCCGTTGCCGCCGACGCGAGCCGATCTCTATCGCTGATCTCGATCCGCCTCCGAATGCACTCGTCCGCCGGGGCCGAGCTAATCTGATTGTCGGGCGTGTCGGCACATCGTAAGCTTGCCTCCGTAACGACGCCAGCGTCATCGCGGAGCATGGGACCATGAGATCAGCGCGATCAAAGCTGTTGGGCAGTCTGCTTGCGGCCCTGCTTGTTCAAGTCGCACTCTGCATGCCAGCGCAGGCTTGCGGGGTTTTGGTCCGCATCACCTACGGCGAAGACTATCCCGACTGGTTCCTCGTCGAATTCATCAACGGCGCCGACTTCGAACTGGTCGGCCTTGATATCGATCTGAACGGATCTGTCGGAAGCGCCCTCATCGACACACCCTACTCACAGCGCTCGGAACAAAACGCCAGTAACGTCGTGCTGGCCGACACCCTTGGCTTTGAACGCGGAAGCCGGCGCATGGGCTTCAAGTTCCAGAACTTCTTGGCCAGCAAATCCTATTCGCTGAGCGTCGATCTCGACGGGGTTGCCGATCAGCTGGAAAATGCCGAGCTATTTGGCACCACCGCCGTCGCGCATCTGAAGCGGCCCGACGGCGAGCCGCTCACCCTGCAAGGAAAGTTCGACAAAGACGCTGTCGTCGAGCTTGGCAATCGCGCCTGCGCCTGACGATCTGACGGAGCTTGAACCAAGAGCCTATTGCCCGAACCAGTTCCAGATTGACGACCCGCCGGTCTGTGGATTGTTGCGGTCGACGGCCATCACCAGCGATGCCTGCATTGGAGCGCCCTCGCCTTCTTCGACGGCAAGCACGATGCCGCCACCTTCCTTTTCGCCACGCTGGAAGATGAAGTCCCGGGCGTTGGTCGTGTCGGCAACCGGGCGCGTGTTATACGGTGGCTCCGCCTGGTAGATGCGCTTGCTCAAATCGTCGGGGAAATAAATCTGCGATGTGACCAGTGTCTTCTCATCAAGGAATACCTTGACGTGGATATGCGGCGTTCGCCCCGGATACCAGCCGGGAAAGATCGTTTTGAATTCGACCTTGCCATCGGCGTCGGTCATCTGCGTTCCGCGCAAGTAGGTCTCACCTTTGGCTGATGTGCTGCGATCATCGCCCTGCGACGCGTAGCCGGAATAAATCCCGCCCGCATCGCAATGCCAGACGTCGACCCGCGCACCGGCGAGCGGCTTGCAGGAGCCGTGTTCGATGGCTTTCAGAATGAGGCGCACCGGATGGCCTTCCTTGCCCTGTGTGATATCCGCGCGCACCAGATGCGGGTCGAAATAGTAAGGCCCCTCGACGGCTTGCGGAAATAAAACGCACGAGCCCTGAGCCTGCGTTGCTGCGGCCGGAGACCCTGTTCCCGACGCCTCCTGCGCCATCGCCGATTGGCTCAAGACGCCGACACCGGCACCGCCGAACAAGAGATTGCGCAGAGCCTGACGCCGGGAAACGGGGGATTTCATGTTGGCAAACCTTTCAGTTTCAGCATGCTGCGAACCAATTTGTCGCGCGCAAGGGTTCCCGTGCTAGAGCGTTGGGTAAGCCGGGCCAAAGCGACGCGGCAGCGCGCCGGCAATTGGTCGCCAGTTCTAGGGCGACACGACGGCAGCGACAATCAGGATTTGGTGATCGGCAGCGATGAATGCAACGTATTTGAGCCTCAGCCTCGGCGCACTTGTTTATGTCGTGGTGCTGTTCTTCATTCTCCGCCGCTCAGCCGGTCACGCGCAGGAAGGCAATCTCGCCGAGTTCTTCGTGTCCGGTCGCAGCGTTGGATTGTTCACCGCAATCGCAACGCTGGGTGCCACTGAAATAGGCCTCATTACCATCGCCTATAACGCCCAAAAAGGCTTCAACGATGGCTTCGCCGCGTTCCACATTGGCGTCGCCGCTCTCGTGGGTTGCGCCATTGTCGGCCTGACCGGTTTTGTCGTTGCACCGTTGCGCCGCACCGGTGTCCTGACGGTCCCTGAATATTACGGCCAGCGTTATGGCGAAGATGTGCGTGTCTTCGGTGCGATTGTCATGGCGCTCGGCGGCATCCTCAATATGGGGCTGTTCCTGAAAGTCGCAGCGCTTTTCATCGTCGCCATGCTGGGGCTCGAAGGCGGATCGATGAGTGTCAACGCTTTGATGGTCGCCTTGCTCGTGATCGCCGTCGCCTACACCGCTTACGGTGGCATCCGCTCCGTCATCGCCACCGACGTTTTGCAGTTCGTGATGATTGTCGCCGGTCTATCGATCGCGCTCGTCGTGTTGCTGCAAGTCGTTCCGCTGCATCAGGCCGTCACAACCGTCAGCGCCGCCAAGGGCAGCGCGGGGTTCGATCCATTGGAGGCGGAGAGCTTCGGGCTGACGTATGTGCTTTGGATGGTGCTCGTTGCCGGTGTCGTCTCTTCGGCGATCTGGCCGACGGCGCTATCGCGCGCGCTGTGCATCAAGGACGAGAAAACGGTTCGCCGGGCATATCTGCTGGCGGCCGTCGTCTTCATGGGGCGCATGGTGCTACCCGCGTTCCTCGGCGTGCTGGCCTTCGCTTATCTCGCCAGTCCGGGCTCTGGCCATCTTGAATTGCCGCCAGCCCTCAAGGCATTCGGCAGCGATGCCGACCTTGTCGCCACCGCCTATATGCTGGGCGAGGCGTTGCCCGGATGGCTTGTCGGCTTGCTGGCAATCGTCATGTTCGCATCCTTCATGTCGACGCAGGACGGCTACCTGTTCTGCTGGTCGTCGATCATCGCCAGGGATGTCATCGGTCCGCTCACCGGCCGCACCGAAGATGCAAACTTTCAGATCCGCGCAACACGCATCGGCATCGTCCTCATCGCGCTATACGAACTCTATTGGGGCCTGATCTACCAGGGCCGCGAAGACATCTGGGATTACATCGCCGTCTCCGGCTCGATCTATTTCTGCTCTGGGATCGTGCTTCTGGCCGGTGGGCTTTATTGGCCGCGCGCGACGCGGCTCGGCGCCATAGCCGCCCTTGTGGCGGGCTTTTCCGCGATCCTCGGGCTGGGGCCAATCAAGGATGCGCTGGGTCTAAGCGATGTCTCAGCCCCCGCCATCGGCTTCGCAACGATTGCTCTGTCAGCGGCAGCATTCGTCATCGGTTCGCTTCTTGATAAGGCGCCCGTCCGCGACGCGACAACTTGAGCGGTCAGAACACCCTAGTTCGTTGCGCCAGCCTTTAAAGCCCGACGTTAATGCCGAAGGTTTCCAGCAGCAGCACCATATTGAGCGTCAGAACGATCGCCGTACCCGCGATTGCCAGAACGCGCACCGGCAGTCCCGTCACATGCGCGCCCATGATGTCGGACCGGCTCGTGAAGATGACAAGCGCGATCATCGGAACCGGCAGCGCGATGCTCAAAATCACCTGGCTGATGACCAGCGCCTCAGTCGCATCGACGCCCATCGCCACGACAGCGAACGCCGGCAGCATCGTTACCAGACGCCGCACCCAGATCGGCACACGCATCTGCAAGAAGCCTTGCATGATGAGCTGTCCCGCCATCGTGCCGACGACCGAACTCGATATGCCCGACGCGATCAGCGAAACAAGAAAGACACCGGCGGCAGCACTGCCGAGCAGTGGCGCCAGCATGTGATAGGCGGTCTCGATCTCCGCGACATCCGAATGGCCGGCGTGGAAAGCGCTGGCGGCCATCATCACCATCGCCATGTTGATCATCCCGGCGATGGCAAGCGCGATCACAACCTCGATATTCGAGAACCTAAGCAGCGTTGCGCGGTCGCGTTCTGTCCTGATGGTGGCGCGTGACTGGGTGAGCCCCGAATGCAGGAAGAGCGCGTGCGGCATGACGGTTGCGCCAATGATGCCGACGGCAATCGTCAAAGCCGTCGCATCGGGGATCTTCGGCATCAGCATCCCCTTCGCCGCCATGCCCCAATCGATATTCGCGATCAGGATTTCGAACAGGTAGCAAAGACCGATTACCCCGACGAAAGCGCCGATAATCAATTCCAGCGGTCGAAAGCCCTGCCGCTCGAATAGCAAAATAGCGTAGGTGACGATTGCGGTGATGGCCATTCCGACGATGAGCGGCATGTTGAACAACAGCGCCAGGCCGATCGCACCGCCGAGAAACTCCGCCAGATCGGTTGCCATCGCCGCGATCTCGCTGACGACCCACATCAGCCAGACGATCGGCCGCGAAAAGTTATCGCGGCATTGTTCGGCAAGGTTCTTGCCCGTCACGATGCCAAGGCGCGCCGACAACGCCTGGAACAGCATCGCAATCAGGTTGGCAAGCAGCACCACCCACAACAGCTGGTACCCATAGCCAGCGCCCGCCTGGATGTTCGTCGCGTAGTTGCCCGGATCGATGTAGGCGACTGACGCGATGATGGCCGGCCCGGCAAATAGCAAGATCGAGCGCAGCCCGCGCTTCTCGCCCGCCAGAACTGCGGTGATTTCATTTCGCGTGCGGTCGGAAAAGGAAGTCTTGGCCAAGGTCCTGAGAATTTCCAGCTGTGACGGGAATTCTAAGAAGTATAGCCTGGGCTTACTTTTATTGAAGTGGCAAAGTATCGCGGTTCCAGCCTATCACCGCGTTCAGGACGCAGGCCAAGCGCCAGCGGACGGCCACCGATGACAAGCGGCACCGCAAGAACCTAACCATTATCTATCAACGAGCTGATGGTCGGACTCGACCGCATCCGGGAAGACCGAACTTCAGTGCAATTCCTTCGACGGCGAGTCGCCGAGCAATTCGCCATCGCCCTGCATCTGCTGGAGCGTGCGTTTGCGTGCAACAGCTTTATTGAACGCCTCCGATAACCCCTCAAGTTGACGACCCGAGAGATGCAGCGTCATTGACCCGAGGTTGAGATCGACCGATCCGCAGTCGGGGCAATAGGTGACCGAGCAAAGGTCGTTCTCAACGAGTTGTTGGTGTTGGCAAGGTTTTTCCACGCTAGGCACTCGCAATCTCAGCCGGCAGGCCAAAGACATCAGAAATATTTGCCAGCCAGCCTTTGACCCGCTGATCGGTGAGGCCCGATTGATTGTCGAAATCAAGGGCCAAGCCGACAAACTGATCGTCCACGACCGCTTCTGATGCTTCAAACTCATACCCATCAGTTGGCCAAGACCCGACGATCTTTGCGCCACGCTCTTCAAAGAATTCATAAAGGAAGAAGATCGCGTTCACGAATTCCATCGGATAACCGACTTGGTCGCCCAAACCATAGATCGCGATTGTCTTGCCGCTGAAGTCCTGATCTTCGAGTTTGGGGAGAAATTCTTCCCAGCTTTCGTTTTCGCAATCGGCGCTGAGGCCCGGCAACATGCCTTCTCCAAGTGTCGGCGTGCCGAGGATCAGGAAGTCATAGCTCATGAAGTCGTCGACTTCCGCGCGATTGACGTTGACGGGTTTGGCAATCAGCTCGTCGTCGTACATCTTCTTGATTTGCTTGGCGACTTTACGCGTGTTGCCGGTGTCCGTTCCGAAGAAAAGGCCGATCTTTGCCATACCAGTAATGCCTGCTCATTGGTTCATGTTACTGAGGTCGAAAGCCCCTCAACGCCATGAGATGGCAAAGGTCATGCCAAGAGCGCATTTCCAGCGGTGAAGCGGGGGATTTGCCGGGAAAAACCGCGGCGCGTGCGCGATCAGCCAATGCTGGTGAGCCGCATGCGATTGGCAGAATGTTGACATGAAATGTTAGGATTGGCGCGAAACAGACATGCCACCGGTTAAGCCGGCCCTAATCAAAAAGGCCGCCTAAAAGAGGCGGCCTTTTCAGTGATCTCTCCTGACACACCGTCAACCGGCTCGATCAGTTGTCGAGGAAGCTTCTGAGCTTGCGCGAGCGGCTTGGATGCTTGAGCTTGCGAAGCGCCTTCGCCTCGATCTGACGAATGCGTTCGCGCGTCACCGAGAACTGCTGGCCGACTTCTTCCAGCGTGTGGTCGGTGTTCATGCCGATGCCGAAGCGCATGCGCAGGACACGCTCCTCACGAGGCGTCAGCGAAGCCAAAACCCGCGTCGTCGTTTCGCGCAGGTTCGACTGGATCGCGGCATCGATCGGCAGCAGAGCATTCTTGTCCTCGATGAAATCGCCCAGGTGCGAATCCTCTTCGTCACCGATCGGCGTTTCCAGCGAAATCGGCTCCTTGGCAATCTTCAGGACCTTGCGCACCTTTTCAAGCGGCATCGCCAGCTTCTCGGCCAGTTCCTCCGGCGTCGGCTCGCGGCCGATCTCGTGCAGCATCTGGCGCGAGGTGCGAACGATCTTGTTGATCGTCTCGATCATGTGCACCGGAATACGGATGGTGCGCGCCTGGTCGGCAATCGAGCGCGTGATGGCCTGACGGATCCACCACGTTGCGTAGGTCGAGAACTTGTAGCCGCGGCGGTATTCGAACTTATCGACCGCCTTCATCAAACCGATGTTGCCTTCCTGGATCAGATCGAGGAACTGCAAACCGCGGTTGGTGTATTTCTTTGCAATCGAGATGACGAGACGCAGGTTCGCTTCGACCATTTCCTTTTTGGCCTGCCGGGCTTCCCGCTCGCCCTTCTGAACCGCGCGCACGATGCGGCGGAACTCAGGAATCTCGAGGCCGGTTTCGCTGGCAAGCTCGTGGATCTCGGTGCGAATGTCTTCGATGTTCGAACGGCTGCCTTCAATGAACTTCGTCCACTTCTTGCCCTTCTTCGCCATCCGGTCGAGCCAGGTCTGGTCGAGTTCGTTGCCGAAGTATTCGTCAAGGTAGGCCTGGCGCGGAATGCCGTGCGCATCCGCAAGGCGCATCAAGCGGCCTTCGTAGCTGACGAGGCGCTTGTTGATCGCGTAAAGCTGCTCGACGAGGCTTTCGATACGGTTGTTGTTGAGCGACAGGCTCTTCACGTCGTTGATGATCTCTTCGCGCAGCTTGTCGTAGGCCGACTGCTGCTGGCGGGAGGCCTGATCACCAGCCACCTGCTGCTCGATCATCTTGTCCTGCTGCTTGCGCAGCTTTTTGTAGTTGCCAGCAATCTTGTCAAAGGTCTCAAGAACCTTCGGCTTCAGTTCAGCTTCCATGGCAGCAAGCGACAGAGCGTTTTCGTATTCGTCCTCGTCTTCTTCTTCGCTCTCGCCTTCGCTGGACCCTTCTTCGCCTTCCGAATTGTTGGCGGCTTCAGGCTGCTGGTCTGCAGCAGCGCCATCGACGACAGGCTGCGCCGGAGCAGCTTTGGCTTCGGGACCTTCGTAAGTCGCTTCGAGATCGATGATGTCGCGCAGAAGAATGCGCCCGTCGTTCAATTCGTCGCGCCAGATGATGATGGCCTGGAACGTCAGCGGGCTTTCGCACAAGCCGGCGATCATCGCCTCGCGGCCAGCCTCGATGCGCTTGGCAATGGCGATTTCGCCTTCACGCGACAGAAGCTCGACCGAACCCATTTCGCGCAGATACATGCGTACAGGGTCGTCCGTGCGCTCGGTCGGCTCAGAGCGCGTCTCGCTTTTTGTCGGCAGCGCCTGCGTCGTCAGCTCACGGCCGGTATCTTCCGCCTCGTTGTCATTCGTTTCGGCTTCTTCGACTTCTTCGTCTTCCGACTCGACGACGTTGATCCCCATGTCCGACAAAGTCGCATAGAGGTCTTCGATCTGGTCTGAGGTGACTTCTTCGGAAGGCAGGACCTTATTGAGATCCTCGTAGGTCACATATCCCTTGGCCTTCGCCGCCTTGATGAATTTCTTGACGACAGAATCCGACATGTCGAGGAGCGGGCTGTCGCGTTCACCATCTGTTGCGTTCGCGTTGGCCTGGTCCCCGTCTTTCACGTTCACGTTCGCCATAGAGCTGACACCTGTCCGGTAAGAATTTCATTTCAAGCGGCGAGGGGGCCGCTTATAAAGCCAGAAACGGTAAGCCTTTCGGCTTCAGCCTCCGGCGAGCGTTGAGCACGGGCCTTCAGCGGTCGGCGAAATCTGCAATCGCAATTGGGTCAATTGGCGCTACCCCATGTTTCGCATTGCGCGTTGGCTGATCGGACTGGCGTTCTCACGCCTCCTTGGTGCCGATCCGGCTCAAATGATTTTTGGCACGCCAGGGTCTTCCTGGAGCGCTTGGCTTCGGGGACATCGCTTGTCACCGGCGTAAATGGCCAGCGCCAAGAGGTCGAGACAGTCCTGTGCGTCCTTGCTGCAGCGCAATTACATGATCAAAGCCTTCTCTCACGGAGTGGGCTTCTGCGTCTGGTTCAGCGAAGCGATCGGACCTGTGTAACATGAGCTGACCGATTCGGAGCAATGATTCCCCGTGCCCCAAACGGTCCAAATGTGAACGTAAAGCCTCCCTGTCAAGTGTTTTTTCCATGGCATGTGCAGAAAGTATGGCATCGCGGAGGTCGCACGCCTGTTGGGAAGCAAAACCCAGACCGGCAATTTCCTCGGCTCGTTCGTCGATCAGGAACGGATGATTGACCAGACAGAGCAGGATTAATGCCTCTCTGGGCTTCAGTGCCGCGCCATGGCCGCCGGCCCGCGCGCTGCGCTTGAGGCTCTCGCTGGCATGAGCAAGACCCGCCGAGGCAAGGCCCCCAGGCGCGCCCCGCCCAGGGAAATTCCGTCGTCCCCCATTTGGGCGCTTCAAGGACGGTTGCGAAATGCTGACGGGCTTTTCACCCTTTGGCGTCCCGTCAAACCGGCCAGCACTTGGCATCGAGCGCCAAGCCTGAAACAGCCGGCTGCGAATGTCCCGGTCGTAATGGCTGCGGATCGTCTCGTCAGAAATCCCTGCAATCACCTGTTTCATGCGGACTTCCAGACCGGCCCGCCGCTCCGGCGTCGTCCAATCGCCATCGCCCCATTCGCGCTCAAACAGCACATCGACCATGGGCCGGGCCTTAGCCAGGATGCCCTCAAGCCCCTCCGCCCCGCTTTCGCGCACCAGATCGTCCGGATCGACGCCATCGGGCAGGAAGGCAAAACGCAGCGACACGCCGGGCTTCAACATAGGCAATGCAACGTCAATCCCCCGGAAAGCCGCTTTGCGGCCCGCCGCGTCGCCGTCGAAGCAAAGGATGGGTTCCGGCGCCATCCGCCATAAGAGCTGCACCTGATCCTCGGTGAGCGCCGTTCCAAGCGGCGCAACCGTTTCATTGAACCCGGCCTGCGCCAGCGCGATCACGTCCATATAGCCCTCGACCGCAATGACATTTGACTTCTCAAAAGCTGCGGTCCGCGCATTGTGCGCGTTGAAGAGGATTTTTCCCTTGTGAAACAGAGAGGTATCGTTGGAGTTTAGGTATTTGGCCGGCTGATCGGCGTCAAGCGCGCGTCCGCCGAACGCAATGACGCGCCCCTTCATATCCATGATCGGGAACATGACGCGGTGCCGGAAGCGGTCGTAGGGCTCGCGGATCTCCGGCCCGCCGATCAGCATCCCTGACGCCACCATCTCGCGCTCGCTGAAGCCCGCCTTCTGTAGATGAGCCTTGAGCTGCGTCCGGCCTTCCAGCGCGTAGCCAAGCCGGAAGTGCGCAATCGTCTCATGCGTGAGCCCGCGCCGGGCCAGATAATTACGCGCGAATTCGCCGCCCGCAGCGTTGAGATTGGCCGAGAAATACCGCGCCGCCTCTTCGACAAGCTCATAGAGCCGCTGCCGGGCGTCGATTTGTTGCTTGGCCTCAGGCGTCGGCGGTTCGGCCTTTGGCAGCTCAACTCCGGCTTCCTCGGCCAAGCGTTCGACGGCTTCAGGGAACGGCATCCCCTCGGTTTTCATCAGGAACGTGAAGATGTCGCCATGCTCGCCGGTCGCGAAGCAGTGGTAGAAGCCCTTTTGATCGTTGACGGTAAACGACGGCGTCTTTTCGGTCTTGAACGGCGACAGCCCGACGAGTTCCCGGCCCTGGCGCTTCAGGTTGACCTTGCGCGCCACGACTTGGCTGACGGGCAACCGGGCCCGGATTTCATCGAGCAGATGTGGCGAAAAGCGCATGTGGCTCCACTGCGTTACAAACCGCGCCATGTTGCTGCGATCGGAAGCGATTCGGGAAGCAGGCAGCCATCAAAGCGATGGCTCTAAGACCATCCTTTACCCGGTTTCCACAGGGTCCCACTGCGCGCGGACCCGGTCCCCCACCACGTAGCGCCCGAAAGGCGAGAACGAGCCAGGTCGGCCCAAATCCCGCGATGGCGCACGGAAAATGCGCCAAAACAATCGCTTAGGCGTCTTTCAGTTGTTCTTTCACGATCGCGCTGGCTTTGCCGAAATCCATGGTGCCGGTGTAGCGCTGCTTCAGCGCACCCATCACCTTGCCCATATCCTTCAATCCGCCGCAGCCGGTTTCCTCGATGACGGACTTCACCGCCTCGCGGACTTCGTCTTCGCTCATTTGCTGCGGCAGGAACTCTTCGATGATGGCGATTTCGGCTTCTTCGCTCTCGGCCAGATCTTCGCGGCTGCCCTGCCGATAGGTCGATGCCGAATCGCGGCGCTGCTTAATCATCTTCTGTAATAGAGCCAGGATTTCCGCGTCGCTGATCTTGTTTTCGCCGGTGGCCTGACCCTTGTCGTCTGCCCGGGCGGCGATATCGCGGTCCTTGATAGCTGCGTTAACGAGCCGCAGTGTCGACAGGCGCTTCTTATCGCCTGATTTCATTGCTTCTTTCATGGACTGGTTAATGCGTTCGCGCATAGGTGCCTCCGGTGGGCTAGTGCGGCCGATGGTGATGCCTATTCCGGCGCACGAATAGTAGAACTGCGAGCACAGGTATACAGTTCGGCGCACGGCAATCAACCGATGCGGCTGTCATTGCTGCGCAATTGACCTTATGGCGGCTTCTCCGTAGGTTCGGCGAAACTTCGCGATGGGGATTACGGAATGCCGCAGGCGCAATTGGGTTCCTAACTCTGCCCGTCTCGACTATATCGACCTCACGCGCTTCGCCAGTGGGCGCGGATCATCACACACAACAAATTGGGTATGCCGCTTGAGCACGACGACGTCAGACGGTTGGACGCAGACCCCTACGACTGCCCGCCTTGTTCTAGCCGACGGAACTGTCATTGCAGGCCACGGGCTTGGTGCGACAGGCAGCGCGGTCGGGGAGCTCTGCTTTAATACGGCCATGACCGGCTATCAGGAGATCCTTACGGATCCATCCTATGCCGGCCAGGTCATCACGTTCACATTCCCTCATATAGGTAATGTCGGCGTCAATGACGAGGATATCGAGACTTCAAATCTCGCAGCCACCTCCGGCGTCAAGGGATGCGTCCTGCGCGCGACGATCACGGAGCCTTCGAACTACCGCGCGATGCGCGACTTCGATGACTGGCTGAAAGAGCGCGGGATCATCGCCATCGCCGGGGTCGACACCCGCGCCTTGACCGCGCGCATCCGCTCAAAGGGCATGCCGAACTGCGTCATCGCGCATGAACCGTCGGGCGAATTCAACCTCGACAAGCTGAAAGCCGAGGCCGCTGAATTCGCAGGCCTTGAGGGGATGGACCTCGTGCCGGACGTCACGACCGGGCAATCCTATACCTGGGATGAAAACCGCTGGGTCTGGCCGACGGGCTATTCGCGCCAGGAGAACCCGCAGTTTCACGTCGTGGCCCTCGACTTCGGCCTGAAGCGCAACATCTTGCGCTGCCTTGCAAATACCGGATGCAAAGTGACGGTTCTGCCGGCGACGGCGACCGCCGAGGACGTCATGGCGCGCAAGCCGGACGGGATTTTCCTCTCAAACGGCCCTGGAGACCCGGCCGCGACGGGCAAATACGCCGTGCCGCAGATCAAGAAGCTGATCGACACGGGGCTTCCGCTGTTCGGCATCTGCCTCGGCCACCAGATGCTGGCCTTGGCGCTGGGCGCGACCACCAAGAAAATGCACCAGGGCCATCATGGCGCCAACCACCCAGTCAAGGACTTCACCACCGGCAAGGTCGAAATCACCTCGATGAACCATGGCTTTACGGTCGATGCGGACACGCTTCCTGCCGGCGTCGAGGAAACGCACGTCTCCTTGTTTGATGGCTCGAACTGCGGCATTGCCTTGAAGGACCAGCCCGTCTTCTCGGTGCAGTATCACCCGGAAGCCTCGCCCGGTCCGCAAGACAGTCACTATCTGTTCGAACGCTTCCTTGAAGCGATCCGCGAGCGGGCGACCGTAACGGCAAAATGACGATCTTCGTCCAGGCAAATTGCTTGGGCATGCTTCCAACTGAGCGGCGTATTTGAAGTCGGCCGCGGTCAAACAAGCGCCGCGGCCGGAAGTGCAACAGCGGCCTCAGGCCTATGGGACGAGAATTGCGCAGGATGGACAAACGACTTGCAGTGTGTGCGGCAGTGATGGTGAGCGTGCTCATCCTCGCATTCGCCGTTCATCCGGCAGTTGCCGACAACCGCGACCCGCCGCCGGCCCCGACCGATTGGGTGTCGAGCTTGCTGCGTGATCATCCCCTCGTCGGCAAAGTCTGGTCCACACGCGACAAGGCCTTCGTCGAGTTGAAGGATTTCGCGCGCGCCCTCGCGCTCTCGCGTTATGCGCTAACGGGCGAAGTCCACGACAACCCCGACCACCACCTCTGGCAGGCCTGGGCGATCCGCACGATCTCCAAGCTTCGCGGCTCGCGTATCGTCGAGGGCGCACCGCAATTCGATATCGTCGCCATGGAGATGGTACGCACCGACCAGAACCGTGCGCTCGACAAGTTCTACGGCCGCGACGTCGAAGTGCCCAGACCTCGCCGGCCGCGCGATTTCGCCCGCCTGTTGAAGTGGTCGAAAAGCGGATGGCCGGATTTCAAGATCTACGAGCCGATCATCGCGCAGGCCCAGCATGAGCAGCTTGTCATCGTGCCCGCAAGCGCCTCGCGTGAGTTCACCAAAAAGCTTTCCGCAGAAGGCGAGAAGGCCTTGGCGCCGGGCGAACTGGAGCGTCTTGCTTTGTCAGATCCGCTTCCAGCAAAGCTCGCCGAAGATCTCGCCAAGGAAATCAAGGAGTCCCACTGCGGGCTAATCCCGGATAAAGCCATTCCGCGGATGAGCTTCATCCAGCGTTTCCGCGACGCCACGATGGCCGACTCGCTCCTGGCAGTGGCAAGCGGCAAGGGCGGTATCCTGATCGCTGGCAACGGCCACGTCCGCCGCGACCGCGGTGTGCCTTGGTATCTGATCAAGCGCGGCATACCCGCCGATGCGATTGTCGCCGTCGAGATGGTGGAAGTCGCAGAAGGCGAGACGGAGCCGGCCGATTACGCCGAAGCGGCCCCGGGCGCAGACTTCATCGTCTTTACGCCACGCACGAAGCGCGAAGACCCGTGCGAAAAGATGAAAGAGTTCATGGCCAAGAAGCACAAGAAAGAAAAGTCAGGCGCGCCTGAAGACACCAAAAAAGAATGACGGCCGACGACGATCCCGTAAAGACAAAAACAACACCGAACTTGCTAACCGCCAAGCCCATACAATAGAAGACGCCCGCCATGCCAAAAAGAACAGACATAAAATCCATTCTCATCATCGGTGCGGGCCCCATCGTTATCGGTCAGGCCTGCGAGTTCGATTATTCCGGCACCCAGGCCTGTAAGGCGCTGAAGGCCGAAGGCTATCGGATCATTCTGGTCAACTCGAACCCGGCGACGATCATGACCGATCCCGATCTCGCCGATGCCACCTACATCGAGCCGATCACGCCGGAAATCCTGACCAAAATCATCATCGCTGAAAAGCCGGATGCCATCCTGCCGACCATGGGCGGGCAGACGGCGCTCAACGCTGCGCTTGCCCTCGACAAGCAGGGCACGCTCGCCGAACACGGTGTCGAACTGATCGGCGCCAAGGCCGAAGCCATCGACATGGCCGAAGACCGCCAGCTGTTCCGCGAAGCGATGGCCCGCATTGGCCTTGAAACGCCCAAGTCGATGCTGGCCCACAATCGTGAGGAAGCCGTCGCTGCTCTCGACGTCGTCGGCCTACCCGCCATCATGCGACCGTCCTTTACGCTGGGTGGAACCGGCGGCGGCATCGCCTATAACCGCGAAGAATATTTCGAAATCGTCGAACGCGGCCTTGATGCCTCACCGACCAACCAGGTGTTGATCGAAGAAAGCGTCCTGGGCTGGAAGGAATTTGAGATGGAGGTCGTCCGCGACACCGCGGACAACTGCATCATCATCTGTTCGATCGAGAACGTCGATCCGATGGGCGTGCACACGGGCGACTCGATCACCGTCGCCCCGGCCCTGACGCTGACCGACAAAGAATACCAGATCATGCGCAACGCCTCGATTGCGGTGTTGCGTGAGATCGGCGTTGAAACCGGCGGCTCGAACGTCCAGTTCGCAGTCGATCCGGCCACAGGTCGTCTCGTCGTCATCGAGATGAACCCGCGCGTGTCGCGGTCTTCGGCACTGGCTTCCAAGGCCACCGGCTTCCCAATCGCCAAGGTCGCCGCCAAACTGGCCGTCGGCTATACGCTCGATGAGCTTGAAAACGACATCACCGGCGGCGCAACCCCGGCCTCCTTCGAGCCGACGATCGATTACGTCGTCACCAAGATCCCGCGCTTTGCCTTTGAGAAATTCTCCGGCGCCGATGCGACGCTCACCACGTCGATGAAGTCGGTCGGCGAAGCTATGGCGATTGGCCGAACCTTTGCCGAAAGCCTGCAGAAAGCCTTGCGCTCGCTTGAGATTGGCCTCACCGGACTTGATGATATCGAACTCGCAGGCCTTGGCCTCGGCGACGATAAGAACGTCATCCGCGCCGAAGTCTCCCGCCCTGCGCCGGATCGGATTCTCAAGGTCGCCCAGGCCCTGCGTCACGGCGTCGACGTCGAGCAGGTCCACGCCTTTTCAAAGATCGACCCCTGGTTCCTGGAACGCATGCAGGAAATCGTCGACATCGAAAACAAGGTGCGGGCGCACGGCTTGCCGCCGACCAAGGAAGCCATGCGTCAGGTCAAGTCGATGGGCTTTTCCGATAAGCGCCTGTCCCAGCTCAGCGGCTTGCCGGCAAAGGACGTCACCGACCATCGCAAAGGCCTCGGCGTATTTCCGGTCTTCAAGCGCATCGACACGTGCGCGGCCGAATTCGCCTCGCCGACCGCCTACATGTATTCCACCTACGAGAGCGGCCTCGACGGCGATCCGGTCTGCGAATCCGATCCCTCCGAGCGCGAAAAGGTCGTCATCCTGGGCGGCGGACCCAACCGCATCGGCCAGGGTATCGAGTTCGACTATTGCTGCTGTCACGCCTGCTTCGCTTTGACGGATGCGGGCTATGAGACGGTGATGATCAACTGCAACCCGGAAACCGTCTCGACCGACTACGACACCTCCGATAGGCTCTATTTCGAACCGCTGACGGCCGAAGACGTCCTGGCCATTATCGATGCCGAGAACGCCAAGGGTCGCGTCAAAGGCGTCATCGTGCAGTTTGGCGGGCAAACGCCTTTGAAGCTCGCGTCCGCTTTGGAAGCCGCCGGCGTTCCGATTCTCGGCACCTCGCCCGATGCCATTGATCTCGCCGAACAGCGCGATCGCTTTCAGGCGCTCATCAACGACCTGGGCTTGCTTCAGCCGCCCGCCGGCATCGCGCGCAACCCGCAGGAAGCCCGCGCCGTCGCTGACGAGACCGGCTATCCGGTCGTCATCCGTCCGTCCCACGTTCTCGGCGGCCGCGCCATGGAGATCGTCCACGACGGAGCCGAGATCGACCGCTACATCATGCGTCTCGCCGAAACGCTGGTCGGCCCGAACGAACTGGTCGTCTCGGCCGAGCGCCCACTGCTGATCGACAGCTATTTGACCGATGCCGTCGAAGTCGATGTCGACTGCCTTTCGGATGGCAAGGACACCTTCATCGCAGGCGTCATGGAGCACATCGAAGAAGCCGGTATCCACTCCGGCGATTCAGCCTGCTCGCTGCCACCGCATTCGCTCGGAGACACGATCATCGCCGAAATGGAGCGCCAGGCCCGCGAGCTGGCCCGTGCGCTGAACGTCGTCGGACTGATGAACGTGCAGTTCGCCATCAAGGACGGCCGCGTCTACATCCTCGAAGTAAACCCCCGCGCCTCCCGTACGGTACCGTTCGTTGCCAAGGTCATCGGCGTTCCGATCGCAGCGATCGCATCGCAGGTTATGGCCGGCAAACCGCTTGCGGACTTCAACCTCAAGCCGCAGAAGCTCGACCATATCGCCGTCAAGGAAGCCGTTTTCCCGTTCGCCCGCTTCTCCGGCGTCGACCCGATTCTCGGACCCGAGATGCGCTCAACAGGCGAAGTCATGGGCATCGACCGCGATTTCGCAATGGCCTTCGGCAAGAGCCAGCTCGGTGCCAACCAGACGCTGCCGACCTCCGGCGCGGTCTTCGTTTCGGTTAAGGACGTCGATAAGGCCCGTATCGTCGAGCCATTAAAAGAGCTGGTCCAGACAGGCTTCAAGGTCATCGCGACCCGCGGAACCAAGCGCTTCCTCGAAAGCCATGGGGTCGAGTGCGAGGTGATCAACAAGGTCTTGGAGGGCCGGCCGCACATCGTTGATGCGATGAAAAACGGTCAGGTGCAGTTGGTTTTTAATACAACTGAAGGCGCCAAAGCCCTTTCGGATTCTAAGGATATCCGTCGAACGGCCTTGCTCCACCACATTCCGTATTATACAACATTGGCCGGTGCGCGCGCAGTGATACGGGCAATCCGCGCATTGAAAAGCGACCGTCTCGAAGTTGCTCCATTGCAGAGCTACACGCGTCGCCTATCTTGATCCTTAGACGGCCTGAGCGTTAGGCTGGGACGTTCACCCCTTGAATGTACGTTAGAACATTAGGAATTGGCCTCGCCGATATGCGGTCAGGCCTCGTGGGAGGTTTTAGGAATGTCCACGGAACGGGTACCGATGACGACGGAAGGTTTCACGCAGCTCGAAGCCGAGCTTCAGCGCCTGAAAGCCGTCGAACGCCCGCGCATCATCCAGGCGATTGCTGAAGCGCGCGCGCACGGCGACCTGTCCGAAAATGCCGAATATCATTCCGCCAAGGAAGCCCAAGGTCTCAACGAGGCAACGATTGCCGAACTCGAAGACAAGCTTTCGCGTGCCGACGTCATCGATGTCAGCAAGATGTCGGGCGACAAGGTGAAGTTCGGGGCGACCGTCAAAGTCGTCGACGAGGACACCGATGAAGAGACCGCCTACAAGATCGTCGGCGATCTGGAAGCCAATCTGAAGGAAGGCAAGATCTCGATATCTTCGCCAATTGCCCGCGCCCTGATCGGCAAGACGGTTGGCGACAGCGTCGAAGTGACAACGCCCAAAGGCGCGCGATCCTTCGAAGTCCTCGACATCTCCTGGAAATAATTATCGGGTAGCAACGGCTCGTCCTGAGTGGGCGGGCCGTTCGATCATCCCTTGCAGTTTGGCGCAGACCTTGGCACATGCTGGTCTGCATTCGATTTGCCATGCTGCCAGGAGGACGAACCCGTGAAGCGGCCAGCCCGCCGGCCGGCGACCATCTGCGAAGATGACTATAAAGCCGTCCTGCCCAACCTGCAGGAAGGTTGCGACCGCATCCGCATCCAGATCGGGATGCTGTTGCGCGCCGAAGACATCACGCTGGGTGCGCCACTCGATGCTCGCGTTAAATCCTGGCCTTCGCTTTGCGACAAGCTCGAACGCTCCAAGCAGAAGGCGTCGTCGCTTTGCGATATCAAGGACCTCCTCGGCGTTCGCGTCATCTTGTTATACCGCCCCGACATCGAACGCACACTTGAAGTCCTGCGCGGCGAGTTTCCCATCGACGCGGAAGAAAAGAAGGGCATGGACGCGGAGGCCGACGGCTTCGGCTACCAGTCGGTGCATGTCATTTTGCGGCAGCCGCCGAACCCCTATGCCCCGACGAATTCTGTTGCTGTCGAAGACCAGCGCGTCGAAGTCCAGATCCGCACGCTCGCGCAACACATCTGGGCGGCCGCGTCGCACGATCTGCAATACAAGAAGGAACGCGCCGTCCCGAAGCCCCTGCGCCGAACCATCCAGCGCGTCTCGGCTTTGCTTGAAACGATCGATCTCGAATTGGAGCGCGTCCTTGAAGAGCGCGAAGACTACGTCGCCGAAGTCGCCACCAACGTCGACCAGCTCATCCTCGACATCGACATCTTACGCAAGCTCCTCATCGACCGCTTGCCCGAAGAGCACCGCGATCCCGACGAGCGCTATGCCAAGATCCTCGAAGCGTTGCGCAATGCGGGTGTCGACGACATCGGCTCTCTGACGTCGCTCCTGGAACGCCGGTTGGCCGACGCAATCGCGTTCGATAATCAGATTGTGTCGGCGTTAAAGAACACGCGCGCCAGTCTCGGCAACGCGCGTCTGTCCGACTTCAACCCGGAACGCATCGAACGCGGCGTCTACTTCAGCTATGAGGGCCTCGTCCGCAAGATGCTCGATTTCGAAAAGGGCTCAGGCAAAAAGACCAAGGGCAAAGCGAAGACTTGAAGCTGATAGAGCAGCAAGGCACCACTAGACTGGTGCCCGCGCCCTTACTTCCCCTCCAACCCAACGGGGACGCCCGGTTCGCGTTTGGCACGCCGGATCGTCAGAAAGGTTTTGACGCTCGCCACGTTCGGCGCCGCCGTCAGCGTGCCTAATATAAAGTCCTGGAAGGCGGCCATGTCAGGCGCCACACATTTGAGGATGTAGTCGCTCTCGCCTGAGAGCATGTAGCCTTCTCTGACGACCGGCCAGGCAAGCACGAGATCTTCGAATGCCCGCAGATCGGTCTCGGCCTGATTGTGCAGACGGACCATCGCGAAGGCGGTCAGCGTGAAGCCAAGCCCCGCTTCATCGAGCAGCGCGGTATAGCCCTCAATTAATCCTAGCTCTTCAAGGCTACGAACGCGCCGCAAGCAAGCCGGCGGCGATAACCCGACCCGCTGTGCCAGAAGGACGTTGGTCAGGCCGCCATCAGCCTGCAGTTCTTTCAAGATTCGCCAGTCGGTAACGTCGAGATCGGCTCGCATCAGCAGGATGTCCGGATTGTCAGGAACGCAATATTAGAAAAGTTTCTGCCTAATTTATGCAATAAACAAAACTTCATGACCAGCATCAGATCAGCCCAAATACCCCGCGGGGCAAACCTCGGAACCCGCAATCGCCGGCATCGTTGGCCCTATAATAAGTTTCCCACCTCGGCAGGTCCGCAAAATCTGATTGCTGCGGCGATCGAACCTGCAAACAACTGACCGCCCTCCCTCGACAATCCGTCCACAACGCGCCAGAAGTGAAACCATGAACGCCAACGCGCAGATCGACAGTCATCCCCTCAAAGGTGCCAGCGCCTGGATCATCACCGACGGTAAGGCCGGCATGATCGTGCAGACGCGCGGTGTGGCCGACGCCCTGGGTCTCGACTACGTGGAAAAGACCGTCAGTCCGACAGGCATTTGGCGGATCTTGGCGCCCTGGGGGCCGGTCAATCCGAAGGAGCGGATCGGTCATCCCGACAGCGACTTTCACGAGCCCTGGCCGGATGTCGTCATCGCAACGGGCCGCGCCAGCATCCCCTACCTGCGCGCGATCCGCCGCAAGGCAGGCCCCCGCACCTATACAATCGTCTTGCAGGATCCCAAGTCCGGTGAAAATACCGCCGACATCATCTGGGTCCCCGCCCATGACCGGCGCCGCGGAACAAACGTCATAACAACCCCGACGGCACCGCACAGCTTTACGCAGTCGCGCCTGAACGAACTGCGCCAGCAGGTTCCGCCGGAAATCGCAGCACTGCCCTCGCCCCGTATCGCCGTCGTCCTTGGCGGCAAGAATGGGGTCTACAAGTTCACCGAGGCCGACGACGATCGCCTGGCTGCGAGCCTGGCCTCGCTGGCTGATCTCGGCGCCAGCTTCATGATCACGCCATCGCGCCGGTCGCACCAGCGCCTGGTCGCAGCCGCCGACAAAGCCACCCAAAACGCTCCGCGCATTCTGTGGACCGGCGACGGCGAAAATCCGTACGCCGACTTTCTCGCTAACGCCGACGCCCTCGTCGTCACTGCCGATAGCGTCAATATGTGCGGCGAAGCCTGCGCGACCGGCCGCCCGGTCTATATTTTCAAGCCGTCCGGCGGATCGCCCAAATTCAATCGCTTTCATGAGGCACTGGCCGCAACAGGCGCGCCGCGTCCTCTGCCGGAACGCTTTGCCAAAATCGAAACTTGGGACTATCAACCTCTTGATGGGGCTCAAGCTATTGCCGCCGAGATCGAGCAGCGCTATGCGCGACGCAAGCACATGCTGTCCGGTCTTTGCCGCTGAGACCGCGAATACGTATTGGGGCTGGAACCCGACGCCCAAAGGGCTCTTTGAGGAACGTTCACGATGACACATCTCAACCTGGATGCGCTGCGCCAAGCCAAGATGAATACCGAGCCTTACAGCTACACGGTTGTGACAGGCTTCCTGTCGCCCGAGAGCCTGCGCGCCATCAACGAGACGTATCCGAACATCGAAAAGGGCGGCTCCTATCCGCTCGAAAGTCTCAACGAGAATATGATCATCAAGGAAGTCATCGACGAACTCGATGGCCCTGAGTTCCAAAAGGCGATCGAAGAAAAATTCGGCGTTGAACTTGAAGACCGCCCGAAGATGTACTCGCTGCGCGGCTACACGCGTTCGAAAGACGGCCGCATCCATACCGATTCAAAAGACAAGATCATCACCGTCCTGCTTTATCTCAATGAGAACTGGAACCAGGACGGCGGCCGCCTGCGCGTCTTGAATAACGGCCACGATGTCGACGACTACGCCGAAGAGGTCGCGCCCGACAACGGCACGCTGCTCGTCTTCAAGCGCTCGGACAACTCCTGGCACGGACACCACCCCTTCGAAGGCCAGCGCCGCTCGCTGCAGATGAACTGGATGACGTCGGAAGGCTCAAAAGGCTGGCACCGCGTCCGCCACAAGATTTCCGCGGCCGTCAAAAAACTCACCAACGCAGGCTGAACTCTCGACAGGCGCATCTTGGGGCCTGATAGCTGGAGGGCTGGAAATGGCCGGAGACCTTCGCCCACCGCCCTGGCTTTCGGCTGGAGGCTCTGTCGCCAACGACGGCTATTCGCCGGGCCTCCTATGGTGCGGCTGGCTCTTCATTGAACTGGCGCTGCTCTTCGTCGGCCTGCCGATGGCGCTCAAGCACGCCGTCCATATCGAGCGCATGCCGCTCTTCATGGTCCTGCAGCCGGTGCTCCTCGCCTTCATCGTGTTCCTGTTGTGGGACCGCTGGTTTCTTCTGCGCCGCGAGCTAACCAAGGGCTTCAAGTTCGTCGACCTGTTGTCGATCCTGGCGGTATTCGGCATCGCCGGCGGCATGGTGACAGCCTACGTCGCCCAAGAAATGCCGGATCGATTCCTGGCCTTTCCCAAGTACCGTTACGAGACTTACGAGCGCGTGATGATCCTTTATCCGCTCGTCTCCGTCGTCACCCAGGAACTCGTCTACCGGACATTCTTCTTTCATCGCTACGGCGTGCTGTTCGGCGACTGGCGCTGGCTGATGGTGCTCGTCAACGGTGCGCTCTTTGGTTTCGCCCACATCGTCTTCGACAATAACGTCGCCATCATCGGCACCGGTCTTGTCGGCACCCTCTTGGCTTACCGGTACGCGACGACACGCTCGTTCTGGGCAGTCTTCATCGAGCACACCTTATGGGGCTGGCTCGTCTTCACCGTCGGGCTCAACAAGTTCTTCTTCACCGGCATCTCCAACATGCCCGCCTGGGACCGCATGAACACCTGGATCGAAGTCCTGCAAAAGCAATTGGGAATTTAAGAGTTCCCGAAATAATCCCCCGCACGCCAGATGCGGTTTTGTCCGTGGCCGTGCCGCCCTGTCCTCTCCAGGACCGCCATTCCCCGACAAATCCGCTCGCCCCCAGCATCAGCCCCCGGCATCGTCGCGCGCAGATTTTCGCGACGATATTTCAAGGGGGAAGTGCACGCGATGACCCAGCCGACAACTCCATCTGCGCAAAGCCTTGGCACAGCAGGCGAAGGCGCAGCCCCATCGGGCTCACAAACAACAGCGCCACCCGATGAAATTTTTGAAGCCGGCCCAAAGCCGACCCTTCTGCACGCCGCGGCGGCCTTGGCGCTCGTCGCCGTCGGGGATCTGTTCTTCTACGGTCCCGAAGACGTCGGGTGGACGGCCGGGGTCTTTGCAGGGCTGCTCATGCTGGCGATGGTTTTTCTCAATCCACGCCTTATCAAAAGACCGGCGGGCCTCATCCTTTTCTTCCTGGTTGCCGGTCTGCCTGCCTCATTTGCCGAAAGCCCGACATTGCTGGCCACCGCCCTCTTCGTTGCCGGATTGGCAGCTCTTGCCCTGGCCGACCGCGCGCACCTGACTGCAAAATTCTGGTTCTGGGCGGAAGCGGCCCTGCTCCTATTGTTGCAGGGGTTCTTGCGACTGCCGATCGATGCCGCCGCCTCGGTCGGCAGCGTCCATCGCCTGCGCCTGCCGACACGCACCAGCGAGATCATCGCCATCTGGGCGCTGCCACTCGGTCTCTCCGCCGTTTTCATGCTTCTCTTCGCATCCGGCAACCCGGTGATCGCGAAATGGCTGGAGCCGCTCGAATGGTTCCAGAACCTGGAACTCGATCTGCCCGACGAAGCGCGTGTCGTTTTCTGGATGGCGCTGCTCCTCGTAAGCTGGATATTCTTGCGCGCGTCACCCTTCTTCGTGCCTTCCGAACGGGTGCTGGGCAGTCAGTCGCCGGCTGCCGATGGTACGGCAACTGATGCAGCGACGACGGAATTCAAGCTGTTTCCCACGCCATCGCCTGCCATGGTCGTCCGCGCCATGGTACTATTCAACATCGTCTTCGCCATTCAGAACGGCCTCGATCTGGAATACCTGTGGGGCGGCGCCGAGTTGCCCGAAGGCGTCACCTTCGCCTCCTATGTCCACTCCGGCACTTACCCGCTCATTGCATCAGCTCTGCTGGCTGGCGCGGTCGTCTTGCTGGCATTTCCATCCAACGCAACCCAAAAGCCGTCGCGCTGGGCCTATGCGCTGATGTACGTATGGATCATCCAGAACGTCTTCTTGATCCTGTCGGCCATGCAGCGAATGGCGCTTTATGTCGATGCCTATGCGCTCACCTATTTGCGCATCGCTGCCGTCGTCTGGATGGGGCTCGTCGCAACCGGCCTGATTTTGATCGTCCTGCGCATCATCTTCAACAAAAGCGGCCGCTGGCTCATCAACACCAACATCCTGGCGCTGATTGCAGTCTTCTACGTCAGTTGTTTTGTCGATTTCGCTCGCCACATCGCCGACTACAACGTCGCCAACTGCCGGGAGCTCGGCGGCCGCGGCGTTCCCCTCGACGTCAAATATCTGCGCAAGATCGGCACCTCGTCCATTCCCGCACTCAACAAATTCCTGAGCGTCGCACCTGAAAAGACCGAAAAACGCAGATTCGCCAGGTACAGCGTGTCGGTCCTCGAAAAGAGCCTGCTCAAAAGCCAGTCAGATTGGCGGACCTGGACCTTCCGTGGCGACCGATTGATGCGGGAAATCGCCGCCGACGCCCCGCAATCGCAGTAGAAATGCGGAGATTGCGGTTTCACCGGCCACCTGCGTCAAGGCTTGCGGCTCCGCGCGTCATGCACCGGCCCAAGCGTGCCATTGTTCCTCTCGCTCCGATCGGCTAAAAGGCCCGTTCAACAGAATTCCTGCAACGACTTTAGCGAGAGGAGCGCCCTTAAATGGCGAACCCGCAGTACGTCTATCACATGCACAAGCTGTCCAAGACTTATCCGGGCGGCAAGACGGTCCTGAAAGACATTTCCCTATCCTTCCTGCCGGGCGCGAAAATTGGCGTCGTCGGTTTGAACGGTGCCGGTAAATCGACGCTGCTCAAAATCATGGCTGGCGAGATGGGTGACTTTGTCGGCGAGGCCTGGGCCGCCGACGGGATCAAGGTCGGCTACCTGCCGCAGGAGCCCGAACTCGATCCCGACAAGTCCGTTCTCGAAAATGCCATGGAAGGCGTCGCCGAGAAAAAAGCATTGATGGATCGCTACAACGAACTGGCGATGAACTACTCCGAAGAGACCGCCGACGAGATGGCCCAGCTCCAGGACCAGATCGACGCACAGAACCTGTGGGATCTCGACACGCAGGTCGAGCAGGCGCTCGATGCGTTGCGCTGTCCGCCTGCCGATGCCGACGTCACCAAGTTGTCGGGCGGTGAAAAGCGTCGCGTCGCGTTGACGAAGCTGCTGCTCTCCAAGCCTGACATCTTGCTGCTCGACGAACCGACCAACCACCTCGACGCTGAATCGGTCGCCTGGCTTGAGCGCTTCTTGCGCGAATATACCGGCTGCGTGATCCTCGTCACCCACGACCGCTACTTCCTCGACAACATCACCGAGTGGACGCTCGAACTCGATCGCGGCGAAGGCGTTCCCTACCACGGCAACTATTCGGGCTGGCTCGAACAAAAAGCCAAGCGGTTGGAAACGGAAAAAGGCCAGGAAGAATCCAAACAGCGTGCCCTCAAGCGCGAGCTCGAATGGATCAGATCCTCGCCTAAAGCGCGCCAGGCAAAATCGAAAGCGCGTATCACCGCTTATGAAAAGCTGGCCGAAGAAGCAGGCCGCGAGGAAGTCGGACGCGCCTCCATCAACATCGCCACCGGCCCACGCCTCGGCGATGTCGTCATCGAGGCGGACGGTCTCACCAAAGGCTTCGGCGACCGCCTGCTGATCGACGACCTCTCCTTCAACCTGCCGCCTGGCGGTATCGTCGGCGTCATCGGTCCGAACGGAGCTGGTAAGACGACACTCTTCAAAATGCTCGTCGGCCAGGAAGAGCCCGACAAGGGTTCGATCCGTGTCGGCGATACGGTCAAGGTGTCCTACGTCGACCAAGGGCGCGACGACCTCGATCCGAAGAAGACTGTGTGGGAAGTCATCTCCGACGGCCTCGACGTCATCTCCTTAGGCGGCAAGAAGGAAGTCCCCTCGCGCGCCTACTGCGGCTGGTTCAACTTCAAGGGGACTGACCAGCAAAAGAAGGTCAACATGCTCTCGGGCGGTGAACGCAACCGCGTCCATCTCGCCAAGCTTCTCAAAGAAGGCGGCAACCTGTTGCTCCTCGACGAGCCGACCAACGACCTTGATACCGAGACGCTGTCGGCACTCGAAGCGGCGCTGGAAGACTTCCCCGGCTGCGCCGTGGTCATCAGCCACGACCGCTTCTTCCTCGATCGCCTGGCAACCCACATCCTCGCCTTCGAAGGCGACAGCCACGTTGAATGGTTTGAAGGAAACTTCGAAGCCTACGAGGAAGACAAGAAGCGGCGCCTGGGCGCCGAAGCCACCGAACCCCACCGCATCAAATACAAACGCTTCGAGCGGTAATCGGTAAGACGCAAGAAGAGCCGCCCGTCTCCGTGACCATTCCCTGATGAAATCGGGAAGGGCGGCTTTTCTGCCCAACGAAACTCAAGCGAAACTCTCGGGCAAACGACAGGTGCAATTCGCAAGGAGCGGAACACAACGCGTCCGCTACGCGTTTCTCACCCTGTTTAATGGGCGAGTGCCCGGACTTGCAGGACGATGACCTAAGAAGCATCGCTGCAAGATCGGTCGCACACGTCGGATTGCCTGCATGAAACCCAAGGAGTTCGCCAATGAAAAAACTTGCTTTGCTCTCGGCCGCCGCCCTTTTCGCTATGACGCATGCCGGCCTTGCCGACGAAAAGCCGACAGCAGATGAGGCTGACAAGATCAAGGCAGCCATCACGGCCTTGGGCTGCGAAGGCGGTGAGTATGAAAAAGAATCCGAAGGCAGCGGCGTCTATGAAATCGACGACGCCAAATGCAAAGACGGCCAGTACGACATCAAGCTCGATAGCGATTTCAAAATGCGCTCGATGACGCGCGACTGAGCCAGCTCGCAGGACCTAATCGACGTTGCGTGGGGCCATGAAACCGGCCCCGCGCACTTTTGCGCGTTTCCCAAATACAGCTAGTCATTGACCGCGTTGGAGGGGTGGCTAGTCTCCAGGTAACAAATTAAGCTGACTGGCCAGAGCCACTGTGCATCTGGGTGCTGCTGGCGGCAGTCTAAAGTGACTTGGGAGGCGCGTCATTCCGCGTTCGAGCAAAACCAAAAAGCCCCGAAGTGCGGGCGACGAGAACAGCAAGCGCGATGGCTTGAAGCTGCGCGTTGTCGTCGGGCCTGGCGTTGGTCTTGGCCCGGGAAAAGCAGCACTTCTCGAAACGATCGATCAAACCGGGTCCATCTCGGCAGCCGGCCGTAGTCTCAACATGAGCTACAAGCGCGCCTGGTCCCTGGTTGAAGCCCTGAACGAGCACTTTGAAGAACCGCTAGTCATCTCCTCCAAAGGCGGACGTGCAGGAGGCGGGGCAAGCCTTACGCCGCTCGGGCGCGAAGTGCTCGACGCCTACCGCGAGATGGAAAGATTGTCCGAGGAGGCCGTCGACAAGCTGCTGCGACGGCTGCGCCGCAAATTGAAAACCAGTTCCTGAATCAAAAAAATCGACTCGACAAACAAACTTCGCTCGCCTATCGATATGTCCAGAATGTCATATCGATGAGGCCCAGTTCCTGAGGCCAAGTTCCTGAGGCCATGTTCCAAGGAACGGTCCCTATTCCAAGGAGATGAAGTGTGTCAGTTCGAGCAAAGCCGTTCTTTTGGGAATGCCTGAAATCCTTGTCATGTGTCGCTGCCATGCTGGCTGCAATGACGGCCGCCACGCCTCATGCAAGCGCCGAAGATGTGCATGTCGCAGTGGCTGCAAATTTCTCCGAAGTCATCGACGCGCTAAAGCCGATCTACAAGGCGAAAGCCGGCCACGAGTTGATTATCAGCGTCGGTTCGACCGGCAAGCTCTATGCCCAGATCGTGCACGGCGCGCCTTTCGAGGTGCTCTTGGCTGCCGATCAGGCACGCCCTAAAAAGCTCGTTGACGAAGGCCACGCCGTTAAGGGCTCCCGCTTCACCTACGCGCTGGGACAGGTCGTGTTATGGAGCGCCGATCCCAAACGCATATCAGATGATCCCGCCACCACGCTCCGCGCCTCTGACATTAGCGCAATCGCTATTGCCAATCCGACCCTGGCCCCATACGGTTTCGCCGCCAAACAAGCCTTGGAGCGAATGGGACTTTGGAGCGAACTGTCATCCAAAATCGCAACAGGAGAGAACATCGGACAGACGTTCTCGATGGTGGCGTCCGGCAACGCACAAGTTGGCTTCGTCGCCAAATCATACGCACTGAGCCCGAGAAACAAGGAGCCGGGCAGCATCTGGGTTGTGCCGAAGGATTATTACGATCCGATCCGCCAGGACGCGGTGCTTCTGAAGGCTGGCGCCTCAAACGCGGCCGCCAAGGAATTTCTGACGTTCCTTCGCGGTCCCGAGGCGCGCGCCGTGATCGAAAAGTACGGCTACGCGTTCGAGTAGACGGATGATGACGGATGCTGGGCCGATAATCTTGACCCTGGGGCTGGCGGCGGTCACCACCGTCGTCCTCCTGTTGCTAGGGACGCCGTTGGCCTGGTGGCTGGCTCACACGCGTTCGCGCGCAAAACCCATTATCGAAGCCGTCACCGCGCTGCCGCTCGTCCTGCCTCCGACAGTGCTCGGCTTCTACCTCCTGCTGCTGTTTTCCCCGAATTCGCCGCTCGGTGGGTTCTGGCTCACCGTCACCGGTTCGACGCTGGCGTTTTCATTCATCGGACTGGTGATCGCCTCGACCATCTATTCGCTTCCCTTCATGGTCCAGCCGCTGCAAACCGCGTTCGAGGCGGTCGGTCGGGCCCCATTGGAGGCTGCCGCAACGCTTGGCGCAACCCCGCGCGATGCGTTCTTCTCGGTGGCAACCCCGATGGCGCTACGTGGTTTCCTGACCGCCTGCGTTCTGACTTTCGCTCATACGGTCGGAGAGTTTGGCGTCGTGCTGATGGTGGGCGGTAATATCCCAGGGCGCACGAAAGTGATTTCGATCGCCGTCTATGAGCACGTCGAGACGCTCAACTATGCCGAAGCCCATGTGCTGGCCGGCGGGCTCCTGGTATTCTCGTTCGTGGTCCTCGTGACGGTCTATGCTTTGAACCGGAAGGCGCCGATCAATGTCGGATAAGCCGGTCCTAAGCTTCAAGTTCCGCTTGCGTCATCCAGGCTTCGAATTGGCGCTGGCGCACGACATGGCGCTTGCCGGGATTACGGCACTGTTCGGTCATAGCGGCAGCGGCAAGACAACCGCCCTGCGCGTCCTGGCCGGTCTCGAAAAAGGCGCCGACGGCTGGGTCTCATACGATGGCGAGCCGTGGCAAACACCGGCCCACGAAAACGTCTTCGTCCCGCCGCACGCCCGCGCGATCGGCTACGTTTTCCAGGATGCCCGCCTCTTTCCGCATTTGAGCGTCAAGGGCAATCTCGATTTCGCAGCCAAGCGCGCCAGCCTCCGCGACAACGGAACCGACTTCGAGACGGTCGTTGGCCGCCTTGATCTCGAAGAACTCCTGACCCGCCGTCCCGACTCGCTTTCCGGCGGTGAACGCCAACGCGTCGCCGTCGCCCGAGCGCTGTTGACCAAACCGCGTCTGATGCTGATGGACGAACCGATGTCGGCGCTCGATTCTCGCAGGAAAGCTGAGATCCTCCCGTATATCGCCAAGCTGCCGGAAGCCTTTGGCGTGCCGGTTATTTACGTCACCCATTCGGTTGACGAGGTGGCCTCCCTTGCCGACACGATGATCGTCCTGTCGAAGGGTAGGAAGGTCGCCGACGGTCCCGTCGCAGATACACTTGCGAGAATTGATCTCGGGCCCACGACGGGGCGCTTTGAAGCCGGCGTCGTCTTGGAGGCCACGATCAGCAGCCACGACGTCGAGTATCACCTGACGTCGCTGGATATTGCGGGAACCAAATTTACCCTGCCGCTTATCAATGCTTCGCCAGGCACGAACGTCCGGCTTCGGGTCCGCGCCAGAGACGTCACTTTGGCGACTGAGAAGCCTGTGAGCACCAGTTCGCGAAACATCATGGAAGGCCACGTCGTCGAGATCATCGAAGAACCCGACACGCCATTCGCCGAAACCCTGGTTGAGATTCCAGGAGGCCGGTTGCGTGCGCGCATCACGCGGCGTTCAACGGCTGAACTTGGCCTTAAGCCAGGCACGAAAGTCTTCGCGCAGGTCAAATCGACGTCACTGACCGGTGGCGCAATTATCGAGCGCTGAGGTAACCGAAAAGCCTCGATAGTTCCGACTGCTGTTCGCTCCGCGTCCTACCATCAGCCTGCTCGAACGCCCCAGAACCCTTTTAGCTCGCCTCGATCTGCTCCCCGAGGCCACCCGAATGCGCGGCTTCCTGCGCGACTTCGCGAACTTCCCTGGGCGCCGTTGTATTGGCCCAACCGTAGGCAAGCATCGTCATGACCGTCGAAGCCGCGAAGAAGTAGACGCCCGGCTGCACGACCGCTTCGGTATAGCCGGATGAATTGACGTAGAAGATCATCAACGCCAGCACCATCACGTCCGTCATCGAATAGCGCCCCAGCCATTCCATCGTCGAAATCGACTTGCGGCGGAACTCCGGACTGAGGTCGGGCGAGGTCAGGAGTGTCAACAGATAGAAGAGCTTCAAAAACGGAAACAGGATCGAGAAAATAAACAGCACGGCGCACAAGAACAGTTCGCCATTCTCATAAAGCGCCCAGATGATGGTCGCGATCGAATGCTCCGCCGACCACACATAGACGGTCGTGAAACGGATCACCGGCAGAATGATCCCGAGCGCAAAGAAGACCGTCGCCAGGATGATGAAGAAGCTCAGGACGAAATTGCGGAACGGCCGCTTCTTGGGTGGCTCTTCGACCCGGATGGAATAAGGCAGTGGACCTTCGCCGCCCGAACCGTTGACGTGCCGGTCTGGAGGCAGCCCGAAAGGATCGGCCTCTTTCATCGCCTTCATCCGCCGCCTGCGGTCGGCCGAAGCAACGACCGGCAGCCACGCATAAGCAAGGATCATCATCACGATCGCCGCGGTGAAGAAGTAGACGCCGTTAAGGCTGGTCGCGTCATAGACGCCCTGGCTTTTAATGAAGAAAATCATCAGCGCCAAAACCAGAACATCATGCATTGACCATTTGCCAAGCCACTCAAGCGCACGCAATCGCCAATGCTGACGGACAATTTCCTCGTTCGGCAACGTCGAGACGAGTAAGAGATAAAGCAGCTTCAAAACCGGGAAGACGATGGAAAACACAAGTACGGTCAATCCGAGAAACCACTGACCGTCCTTCAGCAGGACTTCAACCGTCGACAACAGCGAATGCTGGCTGGTCCAGAAATAGAACTGCGTGAGCTTGATGATCGGCATGGTGATGCCCAGGGCCAGACACACGCTCGCTCCCAGGATCGCAAGGCTGAGTAGAAATCGCCTCCCGCCAATCCGCATTTATCCGCCATTCTCTCCGTCGACGACCGCCAAAAAACCGCAGTCCTGCATCCGATATCCGCTCTATTAGCCACGATATAGCCGATAATCGATGAAAAAAGGACCAGAACGCATTTTCGTGCGTACCGGCCCTTTTGGTGATGTTTATAAGCCTTGCGGCGATGGGTTGGCTTAGCCGGCTTATGCGCGAGTGCTCAGCCGCAAAAAGCCAGAGGTCCCATCAGGCCGACATGGTCTTCGACTTGTCGTAAGCCACGCCTTTTTCCTCGAACAGCTGCATCAGCGAGCCGTCCTGGAACATTTCCTTGACGATGTCGCAGCCGCCCTGGAACTCGCCCTTGACGTAAAGCTGCGGGATCGTCGGCCAGTTGGAGAATTCCTTGATGCCTTCGCGCACCGACATGTCGTCGAGGACGTTGACGTCGGCATAATCGACGCCGATGTAGTTCAGGATCTGCGTGATCTGTCCGGAAAAGCCGCATTGCGGGAACTTCTTGGTTCCCTTCATGAACAAGACGACATCGTTGTTGGCAATCTGCTTGCGGATCCAGTCGTTGACTTCCTGGCTGCTCATGGTGGTGTCCTTTGGGTTTCAAGAAGGCCTGTCTCAGGCACATTGGGGCGTCGTCGCCGACGCTTGAAATGGCTGCTCGTTGCCTCGCCGTATCCATAAGGATGTGGGCAAGGGACGCCAGCTGTCAATTCTTCGCTGGTTGCGCTCGTCAATCCTGCGGCACTGCCGTCGTCAGAGCCAAAGCGTGTAGAACGTCGCCCATCTGCCCTTTGAGCGCGTCATAGACCATCTGGTGCTGCTGCACGCGGCTTTTGCCCTTGAAAGCGCTGGAAACCACATGTGCAGCGTAGTGATCGCCATCGCCGGCAAGATCATTGATTTCAATTTTGGCATCCGGGAAGGCATCTGCGATGAGGCTTTCCAGAACGCTCTGCTCCATTGGCATTTGTCTTCGTTCTCCTAAACGGTTTGGCGGCGGAGCATAGCCCTGCCCCGGCCGCCAAAATGGCTTCATTCAGCAGCGATCGTGCCGACTTCAAGGTCCCCGAGCGTCACGTAGCGCAAAATCGAGACGATTTCGTCGACCGTTTCGACGACGGCAAGTGCGGCTGCATCGACTTCCTTCAGCGCATGTGCATGTTCCGGGCCATGCATGACGATGAGCGGCGTATTGAGGGCTGCGGCATATCCTGCGTCAAAGGCCGCGTTCCACTGCTTATACTTCTCGCCGAAGCGCACGATGACGATGTCGGCAGCCTCCATCAGGTTGCGCGTCCGGATGGCATTTAGCTTGGCGCCCTTGTGGTCATGCCAGAATTTATTGGGTTCCGCGCCCATGATTGCCACGCCGCAATCGTCCGACCATTCATGGTTGGTCACAGGCGCCGTGAACGAGACCGGCAGGCCTGCGGCTTCGCACTGGCGTTCGATCTGTTCGCGCCAGTCGGTATGGATTTCTCCAGATAGATAAACGTCCCAATGATCCATTGTCGCTGCCCTTCAATTTCCGAAATTTTCTTGTTGCCGGCACCTTGCCGAGCGCTGTTTCGCGCTGAGAATATGCGAACTGGAGCTGCGGCGCGAGCCCTCTGATGTCACGACCTTGCGCGTTGCATAGCGCCGACAGGCCGGAAGCGTCAAACGCCCAATTCACCTAAGGGAAATGGGCGTTTCACGACAATTTGTCCAGTTTCGCTCAGGCCGCCCGAATGTCCGACAGCCCAAGTCGCTCTTTAGCCAGTTTCAGCGCGGCGACGTAATCTGGCTTGCCCGAGCCCAAGAGCGGCACGGCGGGTACGATGAGCACTTCAGCGGGGATCATCAGTTCAGTAGCGCCGCGCGACCTGGCCTGGGTCAGAAAATCCGCCCGCGTAATTTTACTGTCGGCCGTCATCAAGATGAGCTTCTCGCCCTTACGCTGATCGGGCAGGGCGACGACAACGCTGATCGCCGACGGCCAGAATTCGGCCGCCATCGCTTCGACGGCCGACAGCGAAACCATCTCACCGGCAATCTTGGCAAAGCGCTTGGCCCGGCCACGGATCGTGATGAAGCCTTCTGCGTCGATCGAGACGATGTCACCGGTATCGTGCCAGCCATCAACCGGCGGCTCGATCACGCCAGGGTTTTCTGCTCTGAGATAGCCAAGCATCACGTTCGGACCGCGCACGCAAAGCCGCCCACCGTCTTCGATGCCGGGCACCGGCTCAAGGCGCGCTTCCATCAATGGCGATAGGCGGCCGACGGTCCCCGCCTTGTTGGCCAGCGGCGTATTGATCGCCAGCACCGGAGCCGTTTCGGTCACGCCATAGCCTTCCAAAATGCGGACTCCGAACTTGTTCATGTAGAGATCCCGCGTCCGCTCCTTGACGGCTTCGGCTCCGGCCACGATCAACCGCACCCTCGCGAAGTCGTATGGATGGGCCGCGCGGGCGTAACCGTTGAGGAAGGTGTCGGTGCCGAACATAATCGTCGCGTTCGTCTGGTAGACGAGTTCGGGAACGATACGGTAATGCAGCGGCGATGGGTAAAGGTGGACAGGAATGCCACCGACGACCGGCATAATGAGCCCGCCCGTCAGACCGAACGAGTGGAAGACCGGCAGCACGTTGAAGACTTTGTCCTGGCCGTTGCACGCCACGCGCGTCAGCGACTGGAATGCGTTGGCCAGGAGATTTCGATGCGAAAGCACGACGCCTTTCGGTGTCCCTTCACTGCCCGAGGTGAAGAGGATTGCGGCAGGGTCGCTAGGCTTACGGTGCACCTGCGGACGTGACCCAACCAGCAAGCCGGCGATCTTGTCGCCAAGCCCGATGGAAGCTTTGACGTCCTCCAGATAGACGATCTGAACCTGACCGGTGAGCGCTTCAATCAGTGCTTCCAGATGCGCCTTCTCAACGAATGCCTTTGACGTCAGGACCGTCTTGACCTGAGCCGCGGAGCACGCCGCGCACACGTTGCGAGGACCGGCTGTGAAGTTCAGCATCGCCGGTACGCGCCCTATCGTCTGCAACGCGAAGAACGTCACCGCCACGCCGACAGAGTTCGGCAACAGCACGCCGACGTTTTCGCCGACCTTCGTCTTCTTTGAGAGCTTGCGGCCAAGCACCTGCGACGCCGTGATGAGCTTTCCATACTTCAGCTTCGTGCCAAGCGGATCCTCGACGATGGCCTTGCCGGTGTCGCGCGTCTCGTGCGCATCGACCATGGCTTCGAACAACGTCTGATCGATGTTGGCCGTCTCGACCGCTGCATCGACCATGATGTCCTGCAGCTTTGCACCAGCCGCCTGACGGCGTTTGCGGCCTTTGAGGTCTTCATCGATGGTGAGCTTTTGCGGCGGCAGGATTGTCACACGCGTCTTGGGGAACCAGACCTTCTTGGTTTGCAGCGCATTCATGAAGCCCCAGGGCGAACGCTCCGGACCTTCGATGCGTACAGGCACGACCATCGCGTCGGCTTTGTCGGCGACCATCGCCGTGCCGTCGTAAACCTTCATCAACCCGCCGGTGACCGTCAGGCGGCCTTCGGGGAAGATGACGACCGTCTGACCGTCCTTGACGTGGCCGATGAGACCGCGCATCGCCAGCGGCCGGGTGGGATCGATCGGCCAGGCTTTGACGAAGCGAAGGAACGGACGCGTCCACCACTTCTGCGCCTGCATGGTATCGATGGCAAAGCCGGTGTGCGTCGGCAGTACCGAGTATAGGATCGGCGCATCGAGGAACGACAGGTGGTTGGGCGCAATGATCGCGCGCTCGCCTTCCTTGGGCAGGTTTTCGTATCCATGCACCTCCAGCCCGAGCAGCATCTTGAAAAGGAAGCGTCCAAGATCCTGCATCCCTTCCCGGCCCCAGGCGCGCAGCACGAAGAAGATGACTGCCAGGTTGCCGAGGCCCAGGGCCAGAAACAACTGCGGCATGCTCACGATGCCGTTCGACTGCAGCAAGGAAACTCCAAGCGTCGACACCGACATGCAGGCGGCGTGCAGAATGTTGACGGCGGCAATCACGCGCGCACGGTGATCGGGTTTCGCCCAAGACTGGATTGACGCAAACGACGGCACGATGAATAGCCCGCCGGCAGCCGACAGCAGCAGCAGGTCGGCCATAAGCCAGGCACCCGAAGTCGTCTTCAGGAAGTCAACTGCACCTATCGCGCTGGGCGCCACATCAGGAAGGCTCCAAAGAACGCGCGCGATATCAATCCCGGCGATCCCCATCAACAGCGCGCCAATCGGAACGAGAGCCAGGTTGGGGCGGTGGTGGCTGGCCTTGGCGGCAAGCCAAGAGCCGAGCGCAATGCCAACCGTGAAGACGACAAGCCCGAGCGTGACGACGTCTTCAGTGCCGCCGAGGCTCTTTTTGATCAGCGTCGGCAACAGCGACAGCGAGACGATCCCCGCAACCCAGAACCATGCTGTGATGAGACCGGCCGTCCACATGCGGCGGTCTTGGCGTAGTTCGCCCAGCAGGCGGAATGTCGAGACCAGTGGGTTGGCCGTGATCTTGAGGTCGGGAACGGCTTCGCCCGTTGGCTTGATGAGTTTGGCTGACAACAGCCCAAATCCGGCAAAGGCAACCATCGTCAGCGCAACCGTCCACGGCGGCATCAGCGCATGCGATCCGTCGCCAGTCATCGCGAGACCACCGGCAATCGTGCCGAGCAGGATGGCAAGGAACGTCGCGCCTTCAACAAGCGCGTTGGCGGCGGAAAGTTCGCGCACTTCCAGATGATCGGGAAGGATGCCGTACTTGGTCGGCCCGAAAATCGCAGCCATCGAGCCGAAGCCGAACAGCGCCGCAAACAACACCGGCACCGAATACCCGGCAAGGGCTGGATCGCCAGAAGCACTCAAGAGGAAGCCAGTGGCCGCCAAAGCTGCGATTGGAATTTCAGCCAACTTGATCCAAACGACGACTTTCGCTTTGTCGTATTTGTCGGCCAGTTCGCCGCCCAATGCGGAAAGGAAAAAGAACGGCACGACAAGCGTCGCCGCCGCCAGCGTCACCAGCGAGCCGCTACCTTCAGCGCCGATGCGGAACAAGACGAGAAAAACCAGAGCGTTCTTGATAAAATTGTCGTTCAGCGCCGACAGGAACTGGCACCAGAAAATTGGTGCAAAGCGGCGCGACGTCATCAGATCTTTAAACATGGATCAGAATGTCCTCGGGAAACGCGCTTTTTGGCGTGCGAGCGCGAAGATCAGGCAGGTTTGGGGATGATTGATGACCGCTTTTGGTTAAAGAAGCGATTTGTTTTGTCTCAAAAAACTGCAATCGGGCGCATCAAGATCGATTGCTTGGACGCGATAGATGCCCCAATCCCCAGTGCCCATGCAACACATGGTTGCTTTGGGCAGGCCGCTTGCCCGTAGGCAAAACCGCTGCATCGTTCGGCCGCATTCGCACGGCGCATTCTTCCATTCCACTCATCTCTTGATATCCTTTTTCTGGCATTTCCAGGCCTTACACGCGTCCAATCTTGCCGCGCTGTTTATTCCCGTGATCAACGTTCACTTCAGCCTGCCAAAGCAGCCATGAACTTAGTTCACAACCAAAGGTAGGTCCGAAGTGAACAAAGTTCAAGAGGGGGCTTGTAAATACTTGGAGGGCTGCGATGAGATGGGGGAGAACAGATGGCTGCCGATTGTTGGCCGCGAATAAGTGGCTGTGAAAAAGTCGCTGCCATTAGCTGCGATTAACGTCGGCGACGACAGCTGTCGCAGCCTCAGAGCGAGGTCCGAAGCGCGCTTTGGGGGCATCGGCAAGACCTGACGCCAGCGTCGACGATGGATACCCGTGCGCAAAACACTTCGACGCGCTAGAACAAAAGCGACCGGACGCCGACTGGCGCCTTGAAATAAGGTTTGGTCGGCATTGGCGCAAAGATCCCAAATGCCTTTTCCAACCGGCAAAGCATCATTATGTTGAGGCTTGGTATACCAGGATCCAAATGGGCGATCGAGGCGCGCCGGATCACATATGACTTCAGTCAAAGCGGGAGTTTGCAGTGCAAGCGACGACGGCCAAGACCACGACGCAGGAAATCGAAATCACCTTGAACGGAACGTCATTGCGGACCTCCTGTTTAACCCTTGCGCAATTGATCGAAGACCAGGACCTCAGCGGCGTTCGGGTGGCGACGGCCATCAACGAAGAATTCGTCCCCGCGACCACGCGTGCCGATCGCCGTCTTGCCGCTGGCGACCGGATAGAGATTGTCTCCGCCCGCCAGGGTGGATGATTCAAGCGAGCTTGATTAAGGTCGCCCCTTCTTTGGATTGCCCCGAGCTACAAAAATGAACCAGATCGACAAAGCGCCTTCCGCAACCGCCGCCGCAGACGACCTCGTCTTTTATGGAGAGGCCGTCTCCTCGCGCATGCTGCTTGGGACCGCACTTTACCCCAGCCCGCAGATCATGTCCGACGCGGTCAAGGCATCGGGATGCGGGATCGTCACCGTATCGCTGCGCCGGGAATCTGCGCGCGGCAAAGTTGGCGAACGGTTCTTGGAACTGATCACCGCGCTGGGCGTGCACGTCTTGCCGAATACGGCCGGCTGCCGCACGGCCAAGGAAGCCATCGCCACCGCGCAAATGGCGCGCGAATTGTTCGACACGCCCTGGATCAAGCTTGAAGTGATCGCCAACGACGACACCCTGCAGCCCGATCTGTTCGGTCTCGTCGAAGCAGCCGAAGCCTTAAACAAGGACGGCTTCAAGGTCTTTCCCTATACGACCGAGGACTTGGGCGCCGCCGAGCGGCTGGTTGCATCTGGTTGTGACGTCCTGATGCCGTGGGGCGCACCGATTGGCTCCGGCCGCGGCCTTGCCAACCCCTATGCCTTGAAGACGATGCGCAATTATTTCCCCGGTATCCCGCTTGTCGTCGACGCCGGAATCGGCGCGCCCTCGCACGCCGCCCGCGCCATGGAAATGGGCTACGACGCCGTCCTCCTCAACACCGCCGTCGCCAGGGCTGCCGACCCGATCGCAATGGCCATTGCATTCGCCGCCGCAATCGATGCAGGCCGGCTCGCTTATCGCTCCGGTCTCATGATCGAGCGCGACATGGCAGCTCCGTCGACGCCTGTCGCCGGCACGCCGTTCTTCGACCTCGGAGCTCCACCGAAATCATGAAGAGCCCCTCAGCCCTTGATGTCTTCTATCCAATCGTGCCCGACATCGATTGGCTGATGCGCTTGCTTCCGGTTGGCATCCGCACCGTTCAGCTCCGCTTGAAGGATGCTAGCGATCATGAAGTCCGCCGTCAGCTGTCGGCCGCCATCGAACTGTGCCGCGAACACGACTGTCAGTTGATCGTCAACGACTACTGGGCGGAGGCCGCCGAACTTGGCGCCGACTACATTCACCTGGGCCAGGAGGATCTGGCCGCGGCCGATTTGGCGGCCATTAAGAAGGCGGGATTGAAACTCGGGATCTCGACCCACGATGAAGCCGAACTCGAGATCGCACTGGCTGCCGATCCCGATTACGTTGCATTGGGCCCGATCTACGAAACCAAGCTGAAGGTCATGAAGTGGGAGCCACAAGGCCTTGAGAAGATCAAAGCTTGGAAAGCGCGCATTGGCGAAATCCCGCTGGTGGCGATCGGCGGTCTGACACCAGAGCGCGCAAAAGGCGTTATCGATGCCGGAGCAGATAGCCTCGCCGTCATCACCGACTTCGTCACCCATGCCGACCCCGAGGCCCGCGTGCGGGAATGGGTGTCGATCACGCGCCAATTCATCACTGAGTGTTAGCCATTTACGGGCGCTGCCACGGCAAAAAATAAAACCGCCTTTGAAAGGCTTTTTGAGCGCTGCACACTATTGATTGCCGCGGGTCGTCAGACATCTGCACGCGCCAATGCCCGTGCCCGTCCAATGTGCTGGGGCCGCCATTATCCAAATGATTGCGCTTTTGAGCGACGAAGAAATAGTCTTGTAATATGCTCTCGAACGTCGTTTCGCAGACCCGCGCAGGCAAATCTGCGCCGCGATCCGGCGATTGAAGAATGAGATTGATGTTCGTATGGCGTTTCGTTTCAGGAAAAAAGAAGACTTCGCGGCCGGCTTTTTGCGGATTGCAGACGAGCAGATCGCCCGCGCGCAAAAGGAATGGAAGAATTCCGATCGCGCCGTTGCTGTCCATGAAACCCGAAAATGCCTGAAGCGTTTACGAGCTCACTTGAGGCTGTTTCGCCCGGTGCTCGAACGCAAAGCCTTCAAGCGTGAGAATGCCCGTCTGCGCGATATAGGCCGCGAACTTTCCTCCTCGCGGGATCTGCAAGTCATGCTCGACATGACCGAAATGCTGCAGGCGTTAAACCAGCATGGCACTTCCGCCTCGAAAAAGGCTTCCAGCCGCGATGAGGCTCTGAGCCTCTTGCGGGCCGGCCTTGCTAAACGTGCCGCCGCAACCGCTGACAACAAGACGACGCCACCCAAACAAAGGATTTCTCGCGCGCTGAAACAGGCTGGCGACGCTCTGCAAACTCTCAAGATCTCACGCAAAGGATTTTCGGCTGTCGGGCCTGGGTTGGAGGAAACCTATCGCGCCGGCCGCAAAGCGATGGCCGACGTCATCGCAGGCCACGGCGGCGACGAAGCCTCGCATGAATGGCGCAAGCAGGTTCAAGCACACTGGCGCCAGCTTGGGCTATTGTCGCAGGCCTGGCCGGAACTCTTCGCAGCACGCGTCGCCCTGGCGCGCAAGCTCTCTGAAGAATTGGGAAACGATCACGATTTGGCGGTTTTGCGAGCCCACGTTCAAGACGTTGCAGCCGGTGATCTGGAAGCCGAGCATGTCGACCTCATTTGTCAGATGATCGACGCCCACCAAAACAAACTACGTGAAATGTCGCTTGCCGATGGCGCGATCCTCTTCGCCGAAAAGCCAACCGAATTGCGCGCCCGCGTCCGCGACTATTGGAAAACGGCAAAGAACCCACCCTCAGGCAAGGCTCGCCGCAAGATCATGAAATCGGTCGAAGGGCGTTTCTCGCCGGCAAAGACGAAGAGTCATGAGCCGGAGGCGGTGGTTCAGGAAAGTTCGCCTGCACAACCAGCACCGCCTAAAACCAAGCCAAAGGCGACACTCGCCAGGGCCGAGCAGTCAAAAGGCCGGATAGCAAAGGCCAAGAAGGCAGCAAGCCAAAAGGCTCCCGCGAAGAGAGCGGCGAAATCAAAATCAGAATCGAAAAAGAACCGATCTCGTCCAGACGGCGGCCGTCCCCAGGACGTCCGATCGTAATTGCAGGCTCCCTGAGGGGATGATCTTGCCGATGCGTCAGCCGCGCGAACGACGCCGTCCACTGCGCCGGCGGGAGCGATAAACCCCGTCTTCGATCATCAAGGTTGTCAGGATACCTTCCCGCAAACCACGGTCGGCAACGCGCATCCGTTCGCACGGCCACATCCGGATCAGCGCTTCGAGAATGGCGCAACCCGCCAGCACGAGATCGGCACGGTCCCTGCCGATGCAAGGCTGTGCCACACGCTCATCGTAAGTCTGCCCGACAAGCTCATAAGTCACGTTGCGCGCATCTTCGACAGACAGCCAGCACCCATCGACCTTGTTGCGGTCGTAGCGCTGCAGGCCCAGCTGGATCCCAGCCACCGTCGTCACCGTGCCCGATGTGCCCAGAAAATGCGTCGCATTGTTCTCGGTGCGCTCGCGGAAACGATGTTTGTCTTCAAACGGCTTCAGCATGCCGGTGACATGATCGACCATCTCTTCGAACAGTGTTTCTGTGACGAACTCGCCACCAAAGTGTTCTGCAAGAGTTACGACGCCGACCGGCAGCGACGTCCATGCCGCCATGCAATTTTGCGCTTCCAGCCTGTCGAGTGTGCGATTTTGCCCGTTCTGCAAACGCTTCAGATCAAGCCAGATGAGCTCCGAAGAGCCCCCGCCGATATCGAACACCAGGACGTAGTCGCAGCGGTTGTCGATCAAGGATGCGCAGCCGGAAACAGCAAGCCGCGCTTCGGTTTCCGTCGTCAGCACTTCGATATCGAGGCCCAGACGGTCATAGACACGGTCGAGAAAATCGTCGCCGTTCTCTGCGATCCGGCAGGCTTCGGTCGCAACGAGCCGCGCGCGGTGCACGCGGTTGCGTTCAAGTTTGCCCGCACAAACTCTCAGCGCGTCGATCGTCCGCTTCATGGCAGCATCAGACAGGCGTCCGGATTGGGAAACCCCTTCGCCAAGCCTGATGATCCGCGAGAAGGCATCGATGACGCGGAAGCCCCGGCGTGTCGGCTGAGCCAGCAACAGCCGGCAGTTGTTGGTGCCAAGATCGAGCGCCCCGTAAACCGGGTTTTCGGGAACCTGACGCTGAGTGACGGAGGGTCCAGACGGCGCGCCGTTCACGGCATGACCGTTTGCAGGAGGATCGATGGATTTTGGAGTGACAGGCGGCGTCTCGCGATTGAGCGTGGTGGGCTGTTCCCCGGCACCGGCGACTGCAGCCGGTCCGCCCCCCTTACCTAGCTCAGATAGCTCCCGAGAATCGTCCACCGTCTACCTCTCCAGGGCCTGGCGCATATCGCTTTGGAGTGTTCGAGACACCCCAATTCGACCGCCTCATCAGGCTCACCTCTGGAATCAATTTTGTTACACTCTAACAGGTCGCTAGCGGCGGTAAAGCGTCATCGCACGCTAAAGTGCGCGTAGAGTTCACGCAAAACATTGAAAGAAATAAACATTAGCCTGCTGGTATACAACCTTGAGCCGCCCGGATCGGCCCGCGAAACGGCCAGATTCGTCGGGTTTTCGGGGCCAAGTGAGCATCGAAATCCCCCCTCCACACCGGGATTTTGCGACGAGCTTGCTTCGACAAGCGCTTCTTGTTAGACAAGGCTCCTTCCGATCCCAAGTGCGTCGCGAACTTGCCGCCGCCTGGGCCGGACCTTCTGTTGGGGAATAGGTTAACGGTAGACCCACGGACTCTGACTCCGTTAGTCCTGGTTCGAATCCAGGTTCCCCAGCCACCATTTCATGCTAGCCGCCCCAATCTCGATTATTTTCCGCATGCCGACCATGGCGGCCGGTCCGATGCCGTTCGGCATTGTAAATGCCGGCGGAACAAAGCCATCACATCGCGAAGGCGCAGGCAAAGAACTGCAGTTGATCGATTGAAGGTCGCTGAAGCGATCCTCCCTGCCCCGATCCTCCTCAGGGATTTGCCGCAGCCCCACCCAACGCGCAGCATTGATTGAGCGCTGCGGGAAACTCTTTCAATTGCGCGCACCATGTGGCTCGCACGCCCCCTGATGTTTCACCACAGGCTGTCCGGCGTTCTTCTTCGGCTACGATCTGATCGTAGTTCTTGATTTGTGAAAGCAAGTCTCTCCACATACGCGTTTACTCCATCCCGGTCTAAGCCGCCGAACGAGGACGTTCTTTCTCCAGTTCGGGGAACTTCATCAAGATCAGCGTGCCATCGCGCTTATCCGTGCAGACCGAGATCTCACCGTCATGGTCCCGCACGATCTTTCGGCAGACAGCCAGCCCAATCCCACTTCCTTCAAACAGTTCCTCGCTTTGAAGGCGGGTGAACATTTCAAACACCTTACCTGCAAACTGAGGTTCGATTCCGATACCGTTGTCTTCAATGGAGAGTTCAAGCGTGCCCTCGTCGGTCCGATGTCCAGAAATCGTGATGACCAAAGGTTTTTCACCCCGAAACTTGATCGAGTTCCCGATCAGGTTCTGCAGCACGTTCTGGATCAGATTGCGATCCCCCAGGATCTCAAGATCCTTGGGCACTAGGCATTTCATCTCCTCCGTGTAGCCAATATCCCGGAAGGTCATTACGGTTTCGGCAACGATTTCGCGGAGATTTATTCGTACTTTTTTAATGCGTGAGTTTCCGACTTGGGTGTACTCGTGCAGAGAATCCAACATGCTGCGCATCCGTGAGGAATTTTTCTTGATGCGCTCTGCGACGTCCAGGCCCTCAGATGACAGCTGCTCGTTGAAATCCTCATGAAGCACATCAACAAAGCATTCAATTCGTTTGAGTGGCGCTCTTAAGTCGTGCGCGACGATGGACGCAAAGCGTGTCAATTCAAGATTTGAGTCCTGAAGGCTCTGGCTGACCTGCTGGGCACGCTTCCTCATCAGGATTTCCTGGTCAGCAGATTTTTCCGCCCGCACTTTGGCCATTTGCAGTTCATCTGTGCGACTGGCGACAAGTTCATTGAGAAGCCGTCTTTGGCGGCTGATCGTCCAGATTGTCAAAAACAATAGAAGGTCGATGATCAGCGCCCCGAGCCCAACTGCGTAAGGCTGAGTGAATTCACTGAGCGAGATAAAATCGGGCGTTGCCGAAAAGGAAATCAGCCAGGGGTGACCTTGAATTTCGACGCGGTGCACGGCCGTCAAGCTTGGGTCTTCAGAAGCTTGAGATGTAGGATCTGTGCTGTCGTAGAGCAGTCTCGAGGCTTCGACCTTGTCCCCGTCGTAGATCTTGAAATTGATGGCTCGGTGCGAGTTCCCCAAAATCCCGCGCATCAGATCGTTGATCCGAAACGGACTATAGACGAACCCTTTAATGGCCTTCCGGCGCTCTTCGACGGTCGAGATCGGCGCGTTGGTTTCGTAGTAAGGAACGTACACAAGAAAACCGCGCTGAACGTCGGTCCCATCCTCTTGAACCAGCGTGACCATCCCTGAAAGTGCGGCCGCCCCCGTATCTATGGCGCGTTGCATGGCGGTTCGACGGGTGATCTCGGACCACATGTCATATCCGAATGCGCGGCGGTTGCGTCGGTCGAACGGCTCCAGGTAGGTGATCGCAGCGTAGTGCCGGCGTTGTCCGGCAGGCCGCACCTCAAAATTATCGAAGCCCTCCAGTCGCGTTCTGGCGACATAACCGCTGAGTTCGTCGAAGGTCAGGAAGTTGGCGAACCCGAAGCCTTGTAGGCCGGGAAGATTCTCGTCCACATTCAATGATTGATAGTAGTTCTGCCACTCCTGTCTGGAGACATGTTCAGAAGCGTTCAGAAGCCCCACACCGCCTCTGAGCGCAACCTGCTGATGATCCATCCTGATCAAGATTGCTTTTTGAATATCGGCGGCCTGGGCGTTGAAGCGCAGGTTGGCATTCTTGGTGATGGCATCCGACGAGATCTTCCAGGCAATGATCGAGATTGCGATGGACAAGGCCAAGATGAGCCAGGCCAACATGCTGTCGTGCCAGTTTCCAAGGAAATTTTTCATGACGGCTTGCTTGGGTGGTGTTCGGACCTGTTGCATCGCAGTTCGAGCCCTCGCGTTGGATCGTTCAGCTCGGTTGGTTTTTCAGCGGATAATCGGCCGGAGCTGCTGGGACGCGGTCGTAGATGTCGGACTGTTCGGAGTAATCATCCGAGTTCGATAGGATCTTTTTCTTCACACCCCTGACGCGCTTTAATTCGATAAACAGGTCGTCGCTTGAAAACGGCTTGACCATGTATCCGTTCGCGCCGAGCTTCACCGACATTTCTTTGTCAGCTTCCGACATCGATGCCGACAGCATGACAACCGGCGTCTTGTAGTATTCCAGCGAATTGCGAATGAGCGCCAGCGTCTCAAAGCCATTCTGTCGCGGCATGTTGATATCGAGAAGAATGATGATGCCGCTCTTGTTGACGCCGCTGGCTTCAAGCTCTCGCAGACACTCAAATAGGCGTTCAGGATTGTTCTCTGAAACAAAGCGGTTGAGCAGACCGTCTCGACGAACAAGACGCCGCGTGAGAAAAATCTCATCGGCGTTGTCGTCGACCATGACGATTGTAGATTCCTGAAGCTGCGACATAATCCGATCCTTAGATGTCAGTCCGATTTCGACGCGAAGACACAGGAGGACGCAGCTACGATTCTCCACCTTGATCTTATAGCAGTAACGTCAAACGTCAGTTTGCGAAACCGATGGCCTGTGAGGAACAGACTGAGGGGTTGCAAACCGGTCGCAGCCCCGGGGAGTCCAACTTCGCTTGGCCTCGAATGAGGGCCTGATAAGCAACGCCAGTACAAGAGAACACCAAGACGCCATGTCCGGCGGAAAGGGGGGGCCGATTCGCACGCCGACCCACAACGTCCCTCTCCAGACAACACGCCATTGCGCAAGTCGTGCTAATTCAATCCCGCCCCGCGAGCAATCGCGCGTCGAGCTTGTGCAATTGGATGTCGGCAGGTCTAGAAATCTCGGTCTAGACTACGCCATCCGTCGGCCCTGCCAACAAGCACACTGAGACCCGCGCCCATGACCCAATCCTTCCTGCTCCAAGCGGCTGTTTTCCTGGCCGCATCGGCAATTGCTGCGCCGCTTGGCCGGTTCTTGAAAGCCGGTTCCGTCATCGGATACCTGGCCGCAGGCGTCCTCATCGGACCGTACGGGCTGGGCTTCGTCTACGAGGTCTACCAGGTCGACTCGATCCTGCATTTTGCCGAGCTTGGCGTTGTGCTGCTGTTGTTCTTGATTGGTCTCGAGCTTAGACCGGTCCGGCTTTGGGCAATGCGCCGCGTCGTACTGGGAGCAGGCGGCGCACAACTCATTGCGTCTGCCACCCTGATTGGCGCGGTCGCATGGGCCTCGGGTTTGGGTTTGGCAGCCGCCATTGTCCTGGGTATGGCGCTTGCCATGTCGTCGACAGCGTTCGTCTTGCAGGTTCTTGAGGAAAAGCGCGAACTGCAGCAGCGCCACGGCCGTGTCGCGTTCTCAATCCTGCTGTTTCAGGATCTGGCAGCCATCCCGCTGTTGGCAATCGTGCCACTTCTCGCTGCCCGCGAGGCAGCCGGCGGGGACGCCTGGATATCAGTCGCGAAGGCCGCCGCTATCATCACGTGCGTCATCATTCTGGGCCGCTGGATACTGGGCGTCGTCTACCACGTCATCGCAAAGTCCGGCGTGCGTGAAGCCATGACGGCGAGCGCTCTTTTGACGGTCGTCGGTGTCGCGCTGCTAATGCAGCTCGCCGGATTGTCCGCAGCGCTTGGAGCCTTCATCGCGGGTGTACTGCTGGCCGATTCTCCATATCGCCATCAAATCGAAGCCGATATCGCGCCGTTTGAAACACTCCTGCTCGGACTGTTCTTCACCGCGGTTGGCATGTCGCTGAACCTGCCGCTGTTGCTAAAGGAGTGGCCAGTGATCTTCGCGCTTGTGGCAGGGCTGATCACGATCAAGGCAGTCGTGCTTTTTGGCGTCGGCCAGCTGCAGGGGCTGTCCGGCGCTGCGTCGCGACGGCTGGCATTGTTTATGCCGCAAGGTGGCGAGTTCGCGTTTGTCGTGCTGACCCTGGCGGTCGGGGCTGCACTCCTTAGTGACGACCTCGCAGACCGCCTCGCCGTGGTTGTAACGCTTTCGATGATTGCGACGCCCTTTCTGCTTGCAATGGACGATGTGTTCTTTCGCCGAAAGACAGCGGCATTGCCGGAGTTCGATGCCATGCCGGCAGCCGACGGTCATGTCGTCATCGCAGGCTTCGGCCGTGTCGGCCAGATCGTAGCGCGCATCCTGCGGGCCCGGCGGATTCCTTTCACGGCGCTCGATATCAACCCAGACCAGGTCGCGCTGGTCCGAAGGTTCGGCAACGAAGCCTATTTCGGCGATGCTGCAAGGCTCGATATCCTGCAATCTGCCAAGATCGCCGATGCGCGGGCCGTCGTCATCGCCATTGATAATACGGAAGCCAGTCTGAAAACGGCTGAACTGGTCCGAAGTCATTTTCCCGATGTCGAAATCTACGCGCGGGCCCGCAATCGCCAGCACGTCTATCGGTTGATGGACTTGGGCGTTCGCAGGATCCGGCGTGAGACTTTGCTATCGTCCGTGGAGTTGACGCGTGACCTGCTTGACGGATTGGGCTTGTCTGAGGCCGACAGCCGGCGCGTCGTCGAAACGTTCCTGAAATACGATCGCAAGCGGCTATACGATGACTATGAGCTGGGAAGCGATAGTGAAAAATTGCAGGCCCGGGCACGAAACGCGGCGCGCGAACTTGAGGAATTGCTGGCGGCCGATGAGGCCGAGCAGGAGACCATCGAAACAGGCGCCAAGGCGATCTAGAAGCCGACCGTCTGCGCGTGAAGTAACCGGCCAAACTAACAGCTGCGTTTCTTCCCGGCTCCCGATCGAACTCCTTTGACCTGGAGCGGATGATCCGAAAACCTGCCGGAGAAGCGCCCGCGCCGGTATAAACTGGCCGTGAAAACACGAATGCGTCATATTCGCCGTCTACGGCGCCACCCTGATCCTCTTTCACGCAAAGTGCGTCGCAGCGCCCTAAAGTCGGCGCCTCTGACACGGGCTGCAGGATCTGGCGAAAAGGACATGGATCGTGGACAGTGGTTCGGTAACGGCAAACAATCTCGATGACGTTCGCAACGAGATAAAGCAGGCGGTCGAGCGCGGCGCCGCCGTCATGACTAATCGGCGGCTGCTTGCCGAATTGGTTTTCCTCTGCCTCATCTCGCAGGAAAACTTGCTGCTGATCGGACCTCCAGGGACCGGCAAGTCGGCGGCGGCGCGCATCGCTGCGAACTCGGTGGGATGCCGCTACTTCGAATATCTGATCGGGCGGTTTACCGAACCCTCCGAGATCTTCGGCCCGCTTGACCTTGTCGCCTTGCAGAACGGTGAAGTGCGCCCGGATGTCTCCGGCATGCTGCCGGAAGCCGAACTCGCCTTCCTCGACGAAATTTTTCTGGGCTCGACGGCGATCCTCAATACGCTGCTCGGAATCCTCAACGAGCGCCGCTATCGGCGAGGACATGTCGACATCGCGTGCCCGCTGACTTGCTGTGTCGCCGCCTCCAACCACTTCCCCGATGATCCGATGCTGCGCGCGTTTGCTGACCGCTTCTTGATGACTGCATTCGTCGACCCGGTGGGCGACCACGCCTTGGAAAGCCTGTTGGATGCGGGCTGGCGTTACGGTGTCGAAAAGGGCGAGGAGGCGCCGCGTCTGACAATGAAAGACATCGGCGAACTGACCGAGTTTGCAAAGCGCGTGGACGTGACCCCGGTGCGCGGGGCCTATGCACACGTCGTTCGCAAGCTGCGCAGTCGCGGCATCGAATTCAGCGACCGCCGCATCGTCAAAGGCCAAACCTTGATCGCATCGGCCGCAGCCGTCTCCGGGCGTCAGCACGCCGGACCCGCAGACTTATGGCCGATCGTCTACATGGCGCAGGACCGCGCTGCGCAGGAAGAGGCGCGCGACATTCTCCAGGAAGAACTGGGGCGCAGCGAAAATTCCGTATTTTCCGACGCCGCCAAGAAAGCCGGTGTGGGCGCCGCAGCTCGCGCCGAGGAATTGCAGACCTATGGTGTCAAGCTGCTTGACGAAAAGCCGAACCTGCAGTCGGGAGAGGCTTGGGAGGTCTGGCTCGTCAAGGCAGAGTCGCTGCTGACGCAGATCGATGCCGGCTTCGATAAGGAGACGCTGCCCGAAGGTCTCGCCGCAGTGAGGGCGGGTCTTGCCGCACAGGCCGAAACCGGAACGCCAGCCAAGTCCGCGCAAAATGATTGACGAAGCAATCGAAAGGCGGGCGGCAATCTGCCCGCTGCCTTTGAGACTGATCCGACGCGGCGATCCCGGTGCGCAGGCGCAGGGCTTCGCCGTCGCTCGGTCTGATCTTGCCAGCATCGCAACCCGGCTGGAACCGCGCGCACGCCGCTATCCCAACTTGCGATTGACACTTGGCCATTCTGAAGCCGTCTTCTGGAGCACGCAGGCGGCGGATCTGCCTTGGCTTCCTGTTCCTGTCACCTATCTGCAGCCGCCAACGAACCGGATCTTCATGCCGGTCGGCTGGACGCACAACGTGTCCGAAACCATGTTCCAAGAGCTTTTAGAACGTCTGTTGTCAGGCTCGGAACGAGGAACGCCAATCGTCCTGCTGCCGCTTTCGCCTGAATTGCATGCGAGCGCCTTCAAGATTGTCAGGCTCGAAAGCAGCTTGAGTGTCGCGACCGTCGATTGGTCGAGCATGTCGCGAGGCCGGACATGACTATCGAAGGCACGCGGGCAACTCGGCGCAATAAAACGGACGAACCGGTTCCGGCCGGATTGCCGGCGGCGCTGCGCCCGTGGGCACAGGCTTTCGGTGGCATGCCGGAAGATCATCTGCTGCTTGTCGGCCAGCTGATGGCGGCAATCGCTCCGCTGATGGAGAGCCAGGACACCGCTCTGACTTCCGGCCTCGATGAACTCGATTCCTTCGACGATATCGCCGCCGCAGGTCCGCTCGATCGCCTCATGACCTCGGAGTTGATGTGGCTGAAGCTGATGCGCGGAGAATTCGCCCGCCGCGTTGCCGAAGGCGAAGCGCTGCGACGGCGGCCGGTCTTCAATGACCCGGCCAACGACCGCGCCGTCGTCGTCTTGCTCGACAATGGACCGCAGATGCTTGGTCGCCGCCGCCTCGTTGCGCTTGCTGCACTTCTCACGCTCGGCGCTTCGACGCTCCGCCGTGGCAAACGCTTTCTTTGGGCGGCGACAAGCCATATCGGCCCGGCCTGGCAGGAAGGCATCAGCCGCAGACCTCTGTCGCGCTACATCAACCAGACCGGCGCCGAAGGGCTTGATGAAACGAGCCTCGAAGCCTTGTTGAGCGATGCGCCGCTGGATATCAGCGACGACCGGAACGTCGTTTGGACGATCACTCCGAAGAACCCGAATTTCGGAGAATGGGCGCCGCGCTATCGCTTCGAAGTCGACGAGATCTGGCCTAATCAAACGCCTTCAGGCGAAAAGAGCAGCCGCGATTATTTCGCGGACGTTGCCGTCATTTCTAGGGCTGGCGGTCAGCGCACCGCGCGGTTCAAATTTCCTGACGAACAGATTTGCGCGGAGACGCTCAGGGCACCGTTCCAGAGTTCCACTTCGCTGGAGAGCAAAGGGGCTGGGACAAATTGGGCGCCTCAGTGGATCTCGCATGAAGCCGACGGCGGCGCAGCGGTGCTGCGGGAGAGCGATGGCATTGTCATGTACCGCCGCAACCTTGCGCCACTACGCTTCTTGTTAAAAGAGGACGATGAGTTGTTGGGCGTGCGCCGCCCGGGCAACGGACCTTGTTCGGTCATCCTGCGCCACGGCGACGAAGTGCATTCAGTCCGCATTGCTCCAACCGGCCGCATCCTTGAGCATGGTTCGACAATTCTGGCGCGGGATCATCCACTCGTTGCCGAGGCTCACACGGCATCCGCGGTGCCTCCGATCTTGAGGTTGGGGCGCAAAGCCAGCTTGACCATCGGCGCGCCCAACGGACAGCTCTATGCGATCACCAAGCTGAGTGACGCTGGCCCCAATGCCCTATCGGTCTCGCGAGCAGAGCAGAACGACGACCTGCGGCTGTTGGCTCGTGCACGCTCTTGGCTCTTGTGCGACACCGAGCGCGGCGGACATCGCGCATTCGTTTTGGTGCACGCCCGCACCGGGCGACGCATGTTCCTGCGCCGCTGCCCAACCCTCGAAAATGCACGCCAGATCGGCGCGTGCGAGGTGATTGGCGAGACAGGCGGCGCTTTGATCCAGGTCGATGGCGAGTGGAACTGGTATGCACCAGCCTGGTGGGCGGCCACCGAGGGCACCATGCAACCGCAAGTTCCCGGCGACGCCTTTCTGCTGCGCGTCGAACCGATGCAGCATACACGCAACGACATGCTGACACCGCGCCAGAAGACTCTCCCTGTCAGCGAACGAATTTGGAGCGCGCTCTTTTGGTCGAAGGAAAGCGGCCTCGAAGACTGGCACTTCGGCCCCAGGCACTGGCGCCCAATGCAGCAATCCTCCCCGCAGATCGACGGCCACGTGACAGCCATGGTCATGATCGGCAAGGACGTCATGGCACGGGTGAGTAACGACAACGACGAAATAGATCTACTGGAATTCCGGCCCGGTTCAACGGCACTGAAATCTCAAGCCGCCGCAAACTGGTGGGAGCATGAAATATGCGTCGAGTATTGAAACCGGCGCTGCTTGAAGGCGCACGAGAGCCGACAGCGCTATTGGTCCGCGAGGATTGGATTTGGCGCGGAGAGCAACGCCTTGATGCTGTCTTCGTGGCGCGTGATGGCAACCCAACTTCTGATTGGCGCGCGTCGGTCGCCAAATATTTGTCGCTTGCTGGCAAGATCATCGAAACCGATGACGCCGCGATCATCTTGTTCGATGAACCCCAGATCGTTGATTGCAGCGCGCTTGGATCTGCTCTGCCGTTGAGAAAATTGCACGGCGCGCTCTCCAGTTTCCCGTTCAAGGAGCCTCAAAGCGAGCGCCTCACGACGGATATCAAAGATACGCTGCTGATCATGCGTCACGGAGCGATCCAAAAAACAGAGCTCACGAGTTTTCAGCAAGCCGACCTTGCCAACTGGTACGACGTTTCAGCCATCGTTATCGAAACAGGCACAGCACCATCGCGGAGGCCAGGCGTCCCCGACGTCACGCCGCTTAGCCTGTCGCGCGAGCATCTGTTTGAGCAAACCTATTTCGATGCCGGATTGCGCGACGTCCGCGATGCAGTTGGACGCGCGCCCAACAAGACGCAATGGAGCGAGGTCGCCCGGCGGATCGGCGCGCGTCTGGTCTTGGCGATAATTGCCGTTGCATTCGGTGTCGCGGTTTTGACCGGTTCGATGTCGGCGTCCGGCCTCCTCGCGCCGGTCGTGGCGATGGGGTCGGCTGTCATCGCGTTCATTCTCTACCGGAGGCTGGCCGGTCGGCGATCGGCGGAGGCGCAGAAGGGCACGGGTCAGGCTAAAACGTCTCCCGCAGCATCGGCCAAACGTTCTTTGGCCACCTTTATCACGGTCATCATGCTCGCCGTGATCGGTGTGTTTGTTGCCGTGATGGCATCCAAAAACTCAGGCGGAGATCTGACAGGATTAATTGCCGGAGGCCTCATGGTGCTGGCGGTCTTGGCGGCGTCGTACTGGGTCGGCAATCTTTTTGGGTCGTCAGGTGCAAGCGTCGCGCCCGCCAATCAATCAGCGGATACAACTGAGAGCGACAGCAGCACGCTCCGCGGCAAGGGTTTCCTGCGCCGGCTTTTTGAGAAGCTGCTGCAGAACACACCGCTGACGGATCTGGCGCTCAGGAAATATGATCGCCGCATCGCCGAACTGAAGCGGCTATTTGGCGAAGGCCGACTGGAAGAAGCACTCAAGAAAAGTCTCAGCCTGGGTGAGGAACCGCCGCCGGATATGGATGTCCACGCCGATGCGCCGATCGCGGGACCGGGCATTCGAGAGCGCTTAAAAATTCAAGCCACCCGCGGAAAGCCACAACACCCTCTGGCGGCTTTGCCGGATGGCGCGCGAGAAGAGCTCGAAGCCCTCTATCGCGCCCACGCGGAAAAATGCGTCGCCAATGGCGATATCGAGCACGCGGCATTCATCTTGTCGGAGTTGCTGAATGATGCCGAAGCCGCCGTGAAGGTGTTTGCCGACGCCGGCAAATTCGCCATCGCCGCACGGTTGGCACAGGGCCGCCGCCTATCCCCCACGCTCTTCATCCCGCTGTGGTATAAAGCCGGAGAGCATGAACGCGCCCTGCGTCTTGCCGAACGCCACGACGCCTACGAATTGCTCCTGCGTTCCACCGACGACGCGCACGAGGCGTTTCGCACCCATGTTCGCCGGATTTGGTCGGAACGGCTGGCGGTCGTCGGTGACTACGCGGCCGCCCTTGCAACGAGCGAACCGCTCGCCGGTGAGGACGAAGCGATCCAGGGCCGGCGCCAGGACTGGATGTCAGAGGGCCTTCGCGCCATGAACATGGATGCGCCGATTATTGCTCGTGCGCTCAAAGCCCTGCGACTTGCAGACGATGCGTCGGTTGATCCGGCAATGTCCGCATTGCAGCAACTGTTGCAAGAGCAGAACCTCGATGGCGCGCGCCAGCGCAAGCATCTTGCCGAGCTGCTCCTTGAGCCTGGCTTCGAATCCGGCACTTTGGAAGCCTATCGCAGCAAGCGCCTGCCGTTTGTCGCCGACAAACTCAGCCGCGCGCTTCTCATCGATCATGCGCAGTTCGGCTTGCTCAGCTCGCGAGATCTGGTCAGCAGTTTGGCCGATGCCGGGGGGCAGACGACATTGGCGACCGACATTCGGCGGTTGCCTCGTGTCATGAAACAGAACATTGCGGCCGCCCCACAGCGCCTGATCGTGAATTCCAAGAGTGGCGCACTGGCCGTTGTGGCGTGCGCTCCGATGCGCGGCCGGCGCCTGCTCATCGCATACGAGGATGGCAGCCTGCGCTTGTTCGATGCGCGAAATACCGAAGTCTGGCGGGACCAGCTTTGGAACCCCAGAGCCATCGTCCCGATCTCACCGGGTCGTCTGGCGATTGTTATTCGCGAAGAACCAGGCGAGCGGCGGCTATCCATTGTCGATACCGAAACCTTGCGCCATGTCGATATCGGCCCACTCGACTTGCAAGCCTGGTCAACCACGGCTGCGAGTCACGGCTGGCTCGTCTATGACGGCAAGCAGGTATTGAACCTGAGGCTCGATCAGTTTCTGGCACCGCTGTCTGGTGGGACAGTCGAAACATTGGAATCTCATTGGGCCACGCCAATCACGATTGATGGCCGCGTACGGGCGCTGACGTTCGCAAGCGAGAGTGGCGACGCCCTTTGGCTTTTCGAACGGTCGGATGGCGCGCTCGAACGATGGCGCGTTTCGCGCAACGATCTGCGCACGAGCTATTACGCCCTATCATTTCCAGCTGCTGCACAAACGCCGACTCTTACGACCGATTTCTCGACGTTCGAATTCTTCGGCAAGACCGGCAAACGCGAACGGCTTGTGCCATCCTTCGTGAGCCATGACAACGCAATCACCGCCGAGCAGCCGTTTCCGACTATTCACGTGCGAACCGGCAATCGACGCCCGAGCCAGCATCGCTGCCTGCCGATGGCTGTCGACGGGTCCAACGGCCCTGCGATCGCGATGCTTCGGCCAAGCGACCGATCGGCTTTAGAACTTTCTTTCGACGGCGCCAAAGACATTGCGATGCGTGACAGTTTCACCGGAGACATCGTCGTCGTCTGGGACGATGCCGGACGCATGGTGAAGTTGACGACGGACAATGCGGAGGCCCAGTCGTTCAACGCCTCGTTGACTGAAAGACCTGCTGCCAAACCTTCGCAGTAGTTTCAGGCTTGGAGGTGATGCTCGCAGGCATCCCCGAAACCAGGCAGCACAGCGCAACAGAGCCATCCAAACGAAAGCGTATCGGCCTAGATTTTCGGCTGACCGTTCGACGCTTTCAACCCACCATCAACCGGCAGAATTACTCCATTCACAAAGCGGGCGTCGTCACTCGCCAGAAATGCTATGACGTCGGCGACTTCTTCGGATTGAGCCGCTCGTCCCATGGGAATGCGCTCGCTAAATTTCTCAATTGTTTGCGCATTGGCCATGACAAACTCGGTCATGTCAGTGTCGGTCAGACTGGGTGCGACGGCATTGATCCGCACGCCTCTTGCCGGCAAATCCAGTGCGAGCGCTTTGGTCATCAACGAGACCGCGCCTTTTGATGCGTTGTAGCCGAAGCCGCCCCAATCGCCACCCAAGCCGGACACAGAAGAAACATTGACAATGCATCCTTGGGTTTTCTCAAGGTGTGGCAGTGCGTTCTTGATCATGTAAAACGGACCAGACGCGTTGATGGCAATTTGCTTGTTCCAGTCTTCGTATGACAACTCGTCAATCGGCGCGAACATGGCGACGCCGGCGTTATTCACCAAAACGTCAATGCGCCCGAACGTGTTGACGGTCTGAGCGATAATTCGCTCGACATCGTCGGTGTTCGATACATCGCCTGCTGCGATAAGCGTTCGATCATTGCCGATCTCCCCGGCTGCCTTTTCCAGATCGCTTTCGGAACGGCTGTTCAGGACAACCTTGTATCCGTCTTTGACAAAACGTTTAGCCGTCGCCAGTCCAATGCCGGAACTCGAGCCTGTTACGATAGCGACTTTCTCATCGATCATGCGACGTCCTCTGTGCAGAAATTGCCTTGGCCGCAATGGCCCCGAACGACGCTAGCTTTCGACGTCGCTCGTGAAGCCATCAGCTTAGCGTCCTTCAGGCAAGCGATGCATTGCAAGTGTGCGTGAAGTGCGCCTCGATCATTGCGGCCGTGGCGCTCTTTGCAGCTTGATCAGACGGCATTCATCATCGAGACGATCGAGAGAGAACCCTTAGGCAGGTCTCGCGTGTCGACTTTGAGGTCGCCGTCTCTATCGCTCAGCGCAAATTCCGAACGTGCAATATCGACCATTTCAGTTCGGCTAACTGCTCCGTCCGAATTCGCATCCCAATGCGCAAAGAGCTCACCTTTTAACTGACGGAAAGAGGAACCGGTTCCGCGCTTGTCTGCGAGCCATTGGAAGCCGGGATCCCAATTCATGAACTCGGCGCGCTGGACAAGCCCATCGGAATTCGTATCCATGGAGATCCCAGCAAACACAGCATATATCGCGGCTTCTTGAGACGTAATAACCCCGTCGTTGTTTTCGTCCATGCCAGACGTCAGATTTTGCGCAACCGCGATGACTTCGGCATCGAAGGGCGTTGCGGCGGCCGGCAAGCTGGCTGGCACGCAAAGGGCTGCTGTGACTGCTGCAGCAAGTGCTGCATTTAATGTGTTCTTGATCATCTCAGGCTCCTTATTGTTTCTCGAATGACAGCGGTCGCAACGGACCAAACTATCTTTCAGGAAAGATAAATGAGGGATGGATCGCTCTCCAGCAAGACACGATTTCGTGACGCATCTCGCCGGAAAAATTGAATTTCAGCTCTGCGAAGACCGGGATGGGAACCGAGCAAACAATAAGACAATGTCCGCCCGTGCTGGGCGCATGCGACCTCAGCGCAGATGAAATGCCGGACGATTGCTTGTCGACCGGCAGCGCGGGTCAAGCAACCGCTCGAAGCCGAGGCATGACGTTCACATTTCGCGGCGCTTGATTGTGCCAATGCATACAGCCGATATCACTCAACCAGCTTGAGCCGTCGCCAAGAACGCGTCGGTAAATTTATCGAGCGCCGCCCAATCGGTGAACTCGTGATCTTCCCCTGGAGCAACATTGATACCCTTTTGCATCACAAGGAATTTGACGATCTGCTGCTTGAAGAAATCATATTCGTCGTACTTCAGAGCGCCGGCCACCGGCAGAGTGGCCGTTGGCACCCACCCGGTTTCACTGATGAAGTCGTTGATGTAGCCCTCAGCTTCCTTGATACCGTCCTCAGGCAACGCGACGGCGAGGCTGACCGAAACAAACGCACCGGGCCGTTCGCTCAACGCGGCCTTGTGGGCGAGTACAAAATCGACCACGGCTTCGTTATGTGTCTTCTGGTGAACGCTGGCGGCGACAACGACCGCTTGCGCCGAGGAAAGGTCCGGCACTTCAGCAGTTTCGGCGGCCGCTTCGACGATATCGACGTCATGCCCTTTCGCCTTGAACCGCTCAGCCATGTACTCGCTGATCTTTTTCGTCTGCCCCTCAACGGTGCCGTAGATAAGGATGATACGCATGTCACACAACTTCCTTTGCTATCAGGTGCGGCAGCGAGACGGCTGCGCTAAAATCAGTCTATGGCAACTCTGACCTAACCCTAGCTTGCCGTACGACTAGAAGAATTGATCCAGGTCAGTGAAAGTGCCAATCGCGCATCGAAAAAGGTGTGCCCGGGTTGGCCGTTGGGCTATCCTTCGAGGTCCTCTTCAACCCGTCGCAAGTTGAATTGGTTTTCGCGGCTGGGATTGCGGCCCTCGCAGGGAGCCTGGTCGCGATTGCTCTCCCCATGCCCAAGGCTGTCTTCACCTTCTCTGCGATTGCACTCGGCATCGCGATTGGGGCGAACCTTTTCTTCGAATCCGCCGATCTCTATGACGTGGGCCAAACCCTATTGGGAGCATTCGCAGGCAGCCTCGCAGTACTCTATATCCTGGTCACGACACCAGGCCCGACAGAAAAAGGCTGGCACCAGGTCGGCGTCCGCATACTTGGGTCTTGGCTTTGCGCATGCGCGATCATGGCTTTGGCGTTGGACATGCGCAGCCTGATCTAATACCGGCCAGCAATGGTGCGCCTGATCACCGGCCGAGGATTTCGACGGACCGGGCACCGATGACCAACCACCTTTGTGACCATCGGCCGCCCTCGTCATGGTTGTTCAAGCGCTGCAATTTAATAGTTATTCGGATCGGAAATTGGGGGGGCGGCGAAAACAGACTGATCTTGCTTAATAGAATCAAAACCAGATTGGCGGCGCACCGTTTGCTTTTATTCAATACAGGTTCGGCAATTATTCCTCTAATGCGCCCCCAGTTAATTTCGTTGATAAATTCTTTAAGCAACTGCGTTATAGTATCATTTGATTTACCGTGCAGCTGGAGAGAGGTATTCGTCAAAACGGTAAACAATATAGCACCGAAAATTAATAATTACACCACCTGCATCCGATAGAATGAGGGGACAACTCGCGCGAATCAAGCAGCGGCACCCAAATTCTCGAAGATACAACATGACTATCGATCTCGACTATAAATACGTTGACCCGGCACTGAGGGCATTGAACCAAGAATATGCCGTGGTGACCTACACGGCGGATGGCAAAATCAAGCACGCCAACTACCAGTTCCTGCGATTGGTCGAATCGGAACTGGAAGAAATCGTCGGAACCAACTGTTCCCAATTTTTTTCAAAGACAAAAAGGCGTGCGGCCCAGTTGAAAATCTGGGAGGAGGTTGCAAGCGGACGAGTTCTCCGTGATACCCGGCTTTGGATTGGCAAATACGGAAAAGAAATCTGGCTTAAATCTCGGTTCGTACCAACTACCGATGAATCCGGTAGAATAGACACCGTTATTCAAATTTCTGAAGACGTGTCTCATCAGCTTCAGAAAGAGACAGAACACCGCGGCCAAATTCAAGCCATCGCCGAGACACAAGCCGTGGTCCATTTCTCGACAGACGGCAACGTGCTTTGGGCCAATAAGATTTTTCTCGATGCTCTAGGATATGACCGTGACGAAGTTGTCGGACAGCATCATTCGGTGTTTATCGATCCTGCTTGCCCCGAATCAATCGGGTCTAAGTCGTTTTGGGAAGCCTTGAGGGTTGGGCAACACCAATCGGGAGAATTTCGCCACGTTGCCAAGGATGGCAGCATTGTTTGGCTCCAGTCTGTCTACACGCCGATTTTCGACCCGGCCGGGCGGCTATTGAAGATCGTTCAATATGCGAGCGACATTACGGAAGAGAAGTCCCGCCAGTCTGCCTTTCAATGGCAAATCGACGCTATAAATAGATCCAACTGCGTTATCATTTTTGACATCTACGGCACCATCCTTGAGGCCAACGAGAAGTTTCTTGATGCGACGGGATACACGCTCGATGAACTCGTCGGTCGACACCACAAGATGTTTGTCGATGAAGGTGAAGTCCACAGCGCTGAATATGCGAACTTCTGGAACGACCTCCGGTTAGGCAAGCATCGCACCGGCCAGTATCGAAGGATCGGCAAGGGAGGGCGGGAAGTTTGGCTACAAGCGTCGTATAGCCCAATTTTCGATACGTCCGGTAAGCCGGTCAAGGTCGTGAAATTTGCAACCGATGTGACCCAGGATCGGCTGCTTCAAGTCGATCACCAAGGCCAGATTGCAGCGATCCATCGTGGGCAATGTGTCATTTCGTTCGATGTCGACGGAACGATTCTGGACGCCAACGACAACTTCCTCAATGCCATGGGCTATCGTTTTGTCGAGGTTCGCGGCCAGCACCATAACATGTTCCTTGACCCAGACATCGCAGAAAGCGAAGCCAGCCACGCCTTTTGGGAGGAGCTTTCAAAAGGCAAGTCTCACGTCGGAGAGTTCATGCGCTTCGGAAAAGACGGACGCGAAGTTTGGCTGCAGGCCACCTATAATCCGATCCGCGATCTGAATGGAAAAGTCTTCAAGATCGTCAAATATGCAACCGACGTCACAGAAGAGAAGGTGCGCCAGGCCGACTATGAAGGACAGATAACTGCGATCAATAAATCGCATATGGTGGCTGTTTATGATCTGAAGGGCACCATCCTCGAAGTCAATGACAATTTCCTGAATACGATGGGCTTTCGACGCAGTGATCTGGTTGGCAAGAATCATACAGTTTTGATGGAGCGTGCCGACGCGACCAGTGGCGAAAATGCGGAGTTCTGGAAGGAACTAACCGAAGGCGCCTACCATTCGTGCCTTTGCAAGCGGATCGGCAAGGGGGGCAAGGAAGTCTGGATACAGGCCTCGTATAATGCAATCCTCGACCCCAATGGCCGCACGACGAAAATTATAAAATATGCAACGGACGTCAGCGAAAACGTGGCGATCGCGAAAGCCTACGAAGAGGCCAAGCGTGAAGCTCGCCTCGACAATGTCACGTCCCTTCCCAACAGAACCAAGTTGTCGTCGTTCATGGACAGTTGGCTGGCTGACTCGTCGGCAAAGATGGCTGTCTTCTACCTTGATCTCGATGACCTCAAGGAAATCAACAACAAGTATGGCCACCACGTGGGCGATCGTCTTCTCGGCGAAGTGGCAGACCGATTGCGCAGAATGATCGATGAAGATCATTTGGTCGCGCGTGTCGGCGGCGACGAATTCGTGATCTCCGCGCCCGGAATGGGCGTTGAAGCGATTGAACGATTCTGCAACGAGCTGTTTGATCGGATCTCTGTTCCAGTTAGGCAGGATGACGTCGAAATCGTTCCAAGCTTGTCGGTCGGTATTGCAGTCTCACCGAGCGACGGAACAACTCCGGATGATTTGTTGCGCGCGGCCGATGCTGCACTTCATCGATCCAAACAAAGCGGGCGCGGCATGCACAGTTACTATGCCAGCGAACTCAACGAAAAGATCGGCCAGCAAAGAGAACTTATCGACCAAATGCGCGCAAGCTTGTCTGCTGGTGATTTCTACTTGGAGTATCAGCCGCGTTACGACACGCTCACTAAAATTCCGCGCAGCGCAGAAGCTCTTGTCCGCTGGGCCCATCCATTAAGAGGGCGCGTTCCCCCCGGCGAATTCATTCCTCTTGCCGAACAAAGCGGCCTGATCGAGCAGCTCGGGGAATGGGTGTTGCAGACCGCCTGTCGGACAGCAATTGACTGGGGCAATATCGGCGTATCGGTGAACATCTCTCCCGGTCAGTTCAAAGATGAGAAGCTGATCGAGAAGGTCAAAAGCACGTTGAAGGCTACCGGCCTTCGACCCAAGCTGTTGGAACTCGAAATCACTGAAAGCATCTTGCTCGACGACATCGACCGGGCCCTTGAAATGCTGAAAGGGCTAAAATCACTCGGCGTCAAGCTCGCGATGGATGACTTTGGAACCGGTTACTCGTCGCTTGGCTATCTCAAGGCATTCCCATTCGATGTCATCAAAATGGATCGCAGCTTCATTCGAGATTTGAGCGAGAAAGAAAGCGCCTTGCAGGTCGTCCAGGCGATTATCGGCCTTTCCCGCGCACTCGGCCTTTCGATAACGGCCGAAGGCGTTGAAACGAGGGAACAGCTGGAATTGCTCGCCGCCAATCAGTGCGATGAGGTTCAAGGTTTCTTCTTGTCGAAGCCCATCAGTCCAGAAAGGTTCAAAAAGCTGTTGCGGTCACACAAGTCCTGATCGTGCCGGGACCTGAACACCGCTCCCGCAGTCATTGCGTTCGAGTCGGCATAAGAGCAGGGCGATGATCAATTGCCAGCCTGTTCGGCCCACCCTACGCCGCGACCCAATCAATCGGACTGTTCGTGCCGAGATAGCCAGGTGAGAAAATCGCGGCCCTCTTCGTTGGTGGTTTCTTCCAGTTCGCGAAACTTGCCAATCAAGGCACGGCCGAAATCCGTAAGTCGAGCGGCCGCGCCGCCTTGCCCGTGTTCGGGTGTCGCGATTGCCGGCTCGTCGAACGCGGCGTTGACCTGCTGCATAAAGACCCATGCCCGTCGATAGGAAATCTGCATCGCTTCAGCCGCCCGTGAGAGCGAGCCTTCCGACTCGATCAGCTCCAGAAGCCGGATCTTGCCGGGACCAATGCGGCCGCCGGTCGGCAGGTCGACCTGCAGTTTCACGCGGGCAGAGCCGAGGTCCGGCGCCAACGCATTCTCTGGCCGGCCCACCGCGGTCTTCCGGCGGGCCCCTTTGGCCGTCGAAGCGGCAATATATCGGTTCTGAGCGCTCATCGCCCGCTCTCCATGAGGGTTGAACGTCGCTGTTCACTGACACATTAGCACAGATTTGCCCAACTCAAGGTCGCGGCAGGCCTTTTGCACCTATTGGCAATTTTCAACCGGGCTATGTTCAAACAAATATAGCCATGCTATATCCGCTAGAACACAGGTTGCCTAGTAGCAGGCAACGCCGTCCGGGAGGACAAAAAATGATTGAAAAAACACTCGAAGAACTGCGCCAGCACGTGCGGTTGCGTCCCCGCTACGACAATTTCATCGGCGGCGCCTGGGTCGCCCCGGCAAAGGGCCAGTATTTCGCCAACATCACGCCTGTGACCGGCAAGCCGGTCTGCGAAGTCGCGCGCTCGACGGCCGAAGACATCGATCTGGCGCTTGATGCGGCACATAAGGCGAAGGATGCCTGGGGCCGCACGTCACCCGCCGACCGCGCCTCCGCACTTCTGAAAATGGCCGATCTGATGGAGGCAAACCTCAAGCAGATCGCCATGGCCGAAACGCTCGACAACGGCAAGCCCATCCGCGAAACGATGGCCGCCGATATTCCACTGGCGGTCGACCATTTGCGTTATTTCGCCAGCTGCATTCGCGCCCAGGAAGGGTCGCTGTCCGAAATCGACCATGACACCGTCGCCTACCACTTCCACGAGCCGCTCGGCGTCGTCGGGCAGATCATCCCGTGGAACTTCCCGATCCTGATGGCCATCTGGAAAATCGCTCCAGCATTGGCAGCAGGCAACTGCATCGTCTTGAAGCCGGCCGAACAGACTCCGATGAGCATCATGGTGCTGGTTGATCTGATCGGTCATCTGCTGCCGCCGGGCGTGCTGAACGTCGTCAACGGCTTCGGCGTCGAAGCAGGCAAGCCGCTGGCGCAGTCGCCGCGCATCGCCAAGGTCGCCTTCACCGGCGAGACGACGACCGGCCGCCTCATCATGCAGTACGCCTCCGAGAACATCATCCCAGTGACGCTGGAACTCGGCGGCAAGTCGCCCAACATCTTCTTCGCAGACGTCGCATCGGAAGACGACGCCTTCTTTGATAAGGCGCTCGAAGGCTTTGCGATGTTCGCTTTGAACCAGGGCGAAGTCTGCACCTGCCCGTCGCGTGCTCTCGTTCACGAGTCGATTTACGAACGGTTCATGGATCGCGCCATCAAGCGCGTCGAAGCGATCAAGATGGGCCACCCGCTTGAAACATCGACAATGATCGGAGCGCAGGCTTCCAACGACCAGATGGAAAAGATCCTGTCGTATATCGACATCGGACGCCAGGAGGGCGCAACAGTTCTGACCGGCGGCGAACGCAACGTGCAGGAAGGCGAACTGGCCGACGGCTTCTACGTCAAGCCGACCATCCTCGAAGGCCACAACAAGATGCGTGTCTTCCAGGAAGAAATCTTCGGGCCGGTTCTTGCCGTGACCAAGTTCAAGGACGATGACGAAGCACTCCAGATCGCCAACGACACGCTTTACGGCCTCGGCGCCGGCGTGTGGACGCGTGATGGAACCAGAGCCTACCGCTTCGGCCGCGCCATCCAGGCCGGTCGCGTCTGGACCAACTGTTATCACCTCTATCCGGCCCACGCGGCGTTCGGCGGCTACAAGCAATCAGGCATCGGTCGCGAGACCCACAAGATGATGCTCGATCACTACCAGCAGACCAAGAACATGCTGGTCAGCTATAGCCCCAAAGCGCTCGGCTTCTTCTGATGGAGATGTGATCGACATCCACGAACTCAACCCCCGGAAGCACGGATTATCCCATTCTTGAGCAGGGCGTATCCTCCTGGTTCCGGTTACTGGCCGCAGTCTCCTTCGCTGGAGCTGCGGCCGTTTTTTCCAACACCAAGCAAGTGCAAGCCGATTGTCGGGAAACGACAGACGATGACTGGCAGACGCCGAGGAAGAGCGAAATGGTCGATCGAGTAAGCGCCACCCCAACCGCTCTTGCGTTGATCAATGTCTTGACGAGCAAACATGGCGCGCTCCTGTTTCACCAGTCAGGCGGCTGCTGCGATGGCAGCGCCCCGATGTGCTACCCCCTTGGAGAGTTCAAGATCGGCGCTCAGGATGTCCTTATGGGCGAAATCGGTGGCGCGCCGTTTTACATGTCAAAGTCGCAGTTTGAATATTGGAAGCACACGCATCTAATCATCGATGTCGTTGAGGGGCGCGGATCGGGCTTCTCGCTCGAAGCTCCCGAGGGCGTGCGGTTCCTGACACGGTCACGCGTCTTCACCGAAGCCGAAGTCGCCGAACTTGAGGCTGGTGAGTGAGCGACGAGACGAAGAAGAACTGCCGTCCCCTCGATATTGACCAGACGGCTTGGTTGCTGATCCGCAAATACGGAGACGACTGCGCGGTCGTCGCCCAGGCTCGCTCACAGTGCTGTGCCCGCCATCAGGACTTGCAACGTTCTGCCGAGTGGCGCCTTGTCGTGCACAAGGTCATCGAACTGCATTTCGCTCCGAGAAAAGGCCCACTGCACTGAACCCACACGATCGGACTGAGGCCCTTGCCAAGCGGCGCGACGTGGTTGGCGGCAATTGGCGGTCAAAACCGAAGCTAGCCGAAGATTGTTTGCGGCATATGGAAGGTCACGGTCCAGTTCGGCGCGTCGACAATCTGGCTGATGCGCAAGTCACCGGCCACGCTGCACAGCATGTAGGCCGCGACGGGGTCGAGCTGCACTTCGCGGCCCAAGAGATCGATCATCCCGCTCACTGCCGACTGCGAGGCCGCCATCAGATCCGGCCCGATCCCGCTCGTCATCCAGCACTTGCCCCTTGCAAGCGTAGCATCGCGCTCAGGCAACTCAGCCATCGGCATCGCCAGCTTGCGAGCCTTGATGAGGTCGAACGTCACGACGACGTCCATCGGGCTTTCGATTGCCGTGCCGCAGACTTCGCCGTCTCCCTGCGCCGCATGCGTATCGCCAATCGAAAAGAGCGCACCGGTAACTTCGACAGGAAGATACAAGACGCTCCCGGCAACCAGATCGCGGATATCCATGTTGCCGCCAACACGGCGTGGCGGAATGATCGAGTGCGGCCCAGGCTCCGCTGGCGCAACGCCAATCGTGCCGGCAAAAGGCTGTAGCGGAATTTGCGCGTTCGTGCCGAAGAGCAGCGGCGTCTTGCCGGTCGCGTCATAGTTCCAATGCAACAGATGAGCTTCGGTGAAGTCGTCCGCGAGCAGGCCGAAGCCTGGGATGTTGGCCGTCCATCCCCACCCCGAAGGCGCGTAATGCTCCAACCGTACGACGAGAACGTCACCCGGTTCCGCGCCATCAACGTAGACCGGGCCGTTCACTGGATTGACGCGATCCGAATTGTAGTTCGCGAAGACGTCGGCTGAACTGTTCGGCGAGATCTGGCCGCCGGACGCATCCATGATCTCGAACTTGATCGTTTCGCCTGGAGCGATCTTTTGGACAGGCGCGATGCTCCGGTCCCAGCAAAAATGGCAATGGCTGTGGTGGATCGTATAGGCAGCAGGTTTCACAGGCCCTCTCCTTTCACGATTGCTCTCAGCGCAGCGGCGTGCAGCCCATAACCTAACCGGCAATCGACAGCATCGCGCCGATCACGCCAGCGAGGCTTTCGCCAACGATCAACCCCGCCGCGATGACCATGATCCGCTTCTTGGCAAAGTCCGGCGCCCAATGCGCCAGAAGTGCAGCAAGAAGAGCCCCGGAAAACATCGACAACGCGTTCCATGCTGGAATGACAAATCCAAGTCCGATGACCGAGGCGCTGGGCAACCATTTGCGGATAGGGTCTTCGCTATGGGCTTCCGCAAACGCCAGGCCGATGCCTGCAACAGCCGCAACCGCGATGGCTTCGCCCGCGCCCGTTGGAATAGCCGAAACGCCTTGCGATAAAACTTCGGCAACCGCCTTCCAGGTCGCGACAGCAGGTGCAGGCCATTCCGGCGTGATAAGCTGATTGACCGGATCGGGGATCAGCAAAAGATAGGTGAAGGACGCGACAAAAGCTCCGGCGAGAACGCCGAATGTCTGAGCGAGGAGCTGGAATGAAGGCGTTGCGCCGATGATCTGTCCGGTGCGCAAGTCGTGCATAAGGTCGGCGCATTGGCCCGCCGCTCCGCCGGTGACATTCGCCGTCATCAGGTTGGTCGAAACGGCCCCCGGTGAAATCGCGCCGAACGTCAGCTGTGTGATCTTGCCCAACGCGCCAATCGGCGTGATCGCAGTCTCGCCGGAAACCCGGGCCGCAACGATCGCCAGCACGTAACTGAGCCCGACGGCCAGAACGGCTTCGATTAACCCGATGCCGAAGATGGACGTCTGCGCCCAGACGCAGGCCACAAGAACAAAGCCGAAGGCTATGGCGAAAATCCTTGGCGGCATGACCCACGCTTGCGCGGCCTCCTCGTCGGCCCCAGCCGCATGCGAGCGGCCATAGACCCGCACCATGGAAATCGCAAACGAGGTCAACGACGCCGTCACCATGAGGGTTGCGCCTGGCCATAACAGCCACTCGACCAGCGGCCCGAACCAAACTGCATTGGCATCGGCCGCCCCAGGATGCGCCCACCCTTTCGAGAGCGCAATCGGAGCGAGGACACCCCAGGCGAGAAGCGAACCCAGCAACAGCGACGCCGAAATGCGCAACCCGGAAATCGCCCCGAACCCGACCATCAGGAACGAGGGATCGAGCGCAAACCCAAGATTTTTCGCTGAGACCGCGAGAGTTTCGCCACCGCGCGTCGACAGCACCGTCTTGAAAGCCGGCGCAATCGGCCCGATCCCCCAATAGGTCACCGCGCCTTTGACCGAAGCGCTGAGCGCCGCCAAGCTGCCAAGCGTTTGCAGGAGGGCAGCTGCATCTTTGCCGCCGCGATGGATTTCGCTCATCGTTTCGGCCGTCACCATGCCGGAAGGAAACGGCAGACGGTCGCGTAGCAGGAGCTGATTGCGCAGACCGGCCGCGACGACAATCCCAAGCAGGCTGATGACGAGCAGCCAGATTGCCAGCAGCCCGAACGGCAATGTCTGGCCTGTCAGAATTGCCAGCGCCGGGATAGGGGCAGCAAGTCCGGCGGAGATAATCGAAGCCGCTGCCGAGGCCGCCGTCTGGTTGAGGTTGTTCTCCTTGATGCCCCAACCCGGCGTCCCGCGAAGCCGCCCGGCCGCCGACCAAAAGACAAACCCGATAAGCCCGGCGGCAACCGACATGTTGAACGTCCAGCCGATTTTCAGCCCGCTATAGACGTTGCACGGGGTCAAAAGCGCACCGACAATCATGCCCGTGGCGATGGCACGGACAGTGAGCTCGGGCTGAGTTGGCGAAATCGCGCGGTCTGGCGAAGAAACGGTAACGGAAATCCCTCACAGGTCTGAAGCCTAGCCCCTAGTATGGACCGAGAGCGCCAGCATGCAAACCTTGCCCATCACGGGCTGGGGAAATCAGTCGTCTTGGTTCTCCAGTTCGAGGAGTTCCGGATCGGCCGTAATTGGCCGGTAGATCTCGACGCGGTTGCCGTCGGCAACGACCTTGTCGAGCTTGGCGATCTGCCCGAAAATGCCGACCTTGTGCGTGTCGAGGTCGATTTCCGGGAACTGCTCCAGGATGCCCGAGCGCTCGATGACTTCGCGCACGGTGCTGCCGTCGGGCACTTCCATTTTCATCCAGACCTGCGTCGTCGTCTTCGCGAAAGTTACACCTACATTCATGATGCCGCTTCCCTCTTGCCACCGGCATGGGCGCCGGTGGCGGTGAACACCTGCTCGATCCGCTCGTGATCTTCGTCGATTGGCAGAGGCGTTACGCCCTTGCCGTCAATGATCGCTTTGAGGGCAAGCAGGAACCCTAAGACGATGAACCCGCCCGGCGGCAGCAGCAAAATCAAAAAGCCGTCGTAATTCGGGATGAGCGTCAGCTCCAGGAACGACAGGCTCTTGCCGAGAAGAAGTGAGGCGTTGGCAAAAAGCGTTCCTGCTCCCAGAATTTCGCGCACGGCCCCAAGCGCAACCAGCGCCGCCGTAAACCCGATCCCCATCATGAGGCCGTCATAGGCAGCGTGCACGGGCGCGTTCCGCGATGCGAACGCTTCGGCGCGACCGAGGATCGCGCAGTTCGTCACGATGAGAGGGATAAACAACCCAAGAACCTTGTGCAGGCCGTGCAGGTAGGCGTTCATCGTCATGTCGACGATGGTCACGATCGTTGCGATGATCAGCACGAAGGCAGGGATGCGGACTTCCGGCGTGATCGAGTTTCTCAAGACCGAAACGGTCAGCCCTGATAGGATGAGAACCGCGGTCGTCGCCAAACCCATTCCCAGGCCGTTGGTGGCGGTCCCCGTCACAGCCAGCAACGGACAAAGCGCCAGCAACTGCCCGAAGACAATGTTGTTGTCCCAAAGACCATTGCGCGCAATCGTTTGATACTGGCTAGCCATCAGCCGGTCTCCTTGACCTTGCCGGGTTTCTTGACGATATCCAGAAACCGATCGCGGTCGCGCTGGAAGAGCTCCAATCCGCGCCGGATCGCTGCAACGACAGCACGCGGCGTAATCGTCGCTCCGGAAAACTGGTCGAAACGCCCGCCATCCTTTTTGACTTTCCACATCGCAACCGGCGGGTTGCCGAGCGACAAGCCGTCGAATCCGAGGATCCAATCGGATTTCTGCTGCTCGATTTTGTCGCCAAGACCCGGCGTCTCCGCATGCGAGAGAACTCGAACACCCAGCAGACGACCGGCGGTGTCGATGCCGAGCAGGACCTTGATGCTCCCGCCATAGCCCTGCCCGATAATCTCAAACGCCACCGCCTCGACCTTCCGCCCCATGCGTGCGCGGTGAAACGCGACCGGACCCTCTTTGGCATCCGTCAACGTGCCGGTGTCGCTGGCAAGGTTGTTGTCATAGATTTCAGGCGGGACGACTTGCGAAAGCGAATAGCGCAGATCTTCAGCCGCCCGTTCGGCGATGGCATCCTGCGTGCTCATGTTCGCCGTTCCAAGAAGGAAGGCTGAGGCCATGGCGAACGCTCCAAGCAGAGCCCCATGCATTTCGGGTCGTCCTTGGTAGTATTCCAGGCGATCGGTCAGACCGCGCCAGCTCTTGTGCAGCTTGCGGTCGGCGCGCTTGCCCGTCACGCGTAGAAAGCGGAAGGCGTAGTTGGCGGACTTCTTCACGCGCGCCACGGCAGCTTTCGCAAATCTGCCAAGCGCGCCAAGCGGAGCAGCAGCGGGATCGAGAGCCAGACTCATTTGCCATCCCCCGCAGCAACAGCCAGCGGCTTGCCCGAGCGATTGCGTCCAAAGACACGCGGCCTGACAAAATGATCAATGAGCGGCGTGCAGGCATTCATCAGGAGCACGGCAAAGCCGACGCCTTCGGGGAACGAAGCCCAAGTGCGGATGATGAAAATGAGAAGCGCGGTAGAAGCGCCATAAATGAGCTGACCGGCCGTCGTCGAAGGTGAGGTGACATAGTCGGTCGCGATAAAGAAGGCGCAAAGCATCAACGCGCCCGACGTCAGGTGGAAAACCGCATCGGGATAGCGAGCTGGGTCGATGAAATTGAAGATGGTTGCAAGCAGCGCCGTCATCGCCAGGATCGAAACGGGGATCGCCCAAGTGATCGTGCGCGTGGCCAAAAGCAATAGTCCGCCAGCCAGGATCAAGACCGCGCTGGTTTCGCCAAGGCTGCCGGAAACCTGCCCGAGCGCCAGCTGCGAATAAGAAAACGTTTTTGGCAGGATCGTATCGAGCGCCAGCCCCCGGCCGAGTTCCGTGCTGACGTGCCCGAGCACCGAAGCCGAACTGACGGCATCGAACTTTCCGGTCCCTAGAAACGTGATCTCCAACCCTTCCAGGAAGCTTGGCGCGCCGGCAGACCCCAAAGGCGCCGGCAGCACCCACGTCGTCATGTGCAGCGGAAACGATATCAGCAGCATGACCCGGGCCACCATCGCCGGGTTGAAGAGGTTCTGTCCCAGACCGCCATAGACATGCTTGCCGATGACGATCGCAATACCGCTGCCGAGCACACCAATCCACCATGGCGCCCAAGGCGGCAACGTCATCGCGACAAGCCAGCCGGTCAGAACGGCCGAACCGTCAAGGACGTGTTTCGCAATGGGCCGTTTGGCCGTGGAGAGGCATGCGATCTCGAAAAGAACGGCCGCAACGATGGTGATGACAAACAGATTGATCGCCGGCCATCCGAAGCGATAAAGCCCAAAAGCGGTTGCCGGAAACAACGCCACCATGACGAGCAGCATGACCCGCGTCACGCTCGACATCGAATGGGCGTGAGGCCCGCTGATGACCGCTTGAATGCTCATTGCTCAGCCGCCTCCGTCTGAGGCTTTGGCTTTGGCGTGGCCTCATCCTTGGCTGGGGCATCGGCTGCTTCAGCGGCTTCCGCTGCCAGCTTTTTTTTCTCGGCATCCCGTTTTTTCTTGGCTTCTTTCTCCGCCTTGCGCTTCGCCATCGCTTCGCGCTTGGCTGCAGCGATCTTCTCCATTCGCTCTTCGCGCTGCTGAGCGAGCCTCTTGGTTTCTTCCTGACGGTGCTTGGTGCGTTGCTGGACGGTCAGCTTGCCCTTGGCATAGTTGAACGACTGGATCAGCGGAATGTTGGAGGGACACACATAAGAGCATGACCCGCACGCGACGCAGTCAAGCAGACCGATATCGACCGCACCCTGTAGTTCTTCGTTGCGAATGCGCGAATGCAGATCAAGCGGCGTCAGCCCACAAGGACAGACGTTGACGCAGCTGCCGCAGCGGATGCACGGCATGACTTCATCGCGTCGGGTCTCGGATTCGCTAAGGGCGAGAATGCCGTTCGTACCCTTGACGACGGGCGCGCGTACATTGGCGATCGGCTGCCCCATCATCGGCCCGCCCAACAGTAGCCGCCGAGGCTCATCCACAAGGCCGCCGCAATGGGAAATGATATCGGCAATCGGCGTGCCGACCAGGACTTCAATATTGGCCGGCCGCGTGATGCCGCGTCCCGAAACCGTCAGGATGCGTGAAATAAGCGGTTCGCCAAAACGCACTGCCCGATGGATGGCATAGGCCGTCGCCGCGTTGTGCACGACGATGCCGATGTCGGCCGTCAATCCGCGCGACGGCGTTTCCTTGCCGGTCAGCGTCTGGACGAGATGTTTTTCAGACCCCATCGGGTAGCGCGTCGGAACCGCGACTACCTGCGCCTTGGCCGGGATCTTCGCGGCCGATGCTTTCATCGCAGCGATGGCGGCCGGTTTGTTGGATTCGATCGCGATGATCACATCTTCGACGCCCAACGCGCGCGCCATGAAGGCAATCCCGTCGGCAACGTCATCGCTGCGTTCACGCAATAGCCGGTCGTCGCAGGTCAGGTAGGGTTCGCATTCAGCGGCATTGATGACGAGGCTTTGAAGCGAGAACCGCTTTCTCAGGTTGAGCTTCACCGATGAGGGGAACGTTGCTCCGCCCATGCCCACGATGCCCGACGAGGCAACCCGATCGGCAATCTCCTCAGGGCTCGCCTCTTCCAAATCGAGCGGCGCTGGCAGGTCGCACCACTCATCTTTGCCATCGGGGCGAATGGTAATGGTCGCGACCGGCAGGCCGGACGGATGCGGCGCGATGAAGCGGCCGATTGCAATGACGCGGCCCGAAGTCGGCGCGTGGATCGCCGCCGAAACCGCCCCGCGGCCAATCGCGAGGAGCTGTCCCTTCTTGACGATATCGTCCTTGGCGACAACCGGTTCGGCCGGCGCCCCGATGTGCTGCTGCAGGGGAATCCGCAAAAGCGTTGGCATCGGCATCGTTTCGATGGCGGTCTCGCTCGAGAGATGCTTTTGGTCATCGGGATGGATGCCACCGCGGATCGAGAACAGCTTGCCGGAGCCCAACAGGTTTGAAAACGACAGGGTCATGACATCACCGCCTGTTTGGGTTCTGGGACGAGGCTGACGTCACTTGGCTTGGGCCAGTGCCAGGTTTGCAAACTGTCAGGCAGCGCCCGCACGATAATGGCGTTGGTCGGGCAGGCATCGACGCACGCCTTGCAGCCGATGCAGGCATCGTTGATGACGGTATGCATCTGCCGCGAAGCGCCGACGATGGCGTCGGTCGGACAGCGCTTGAAGCATTTTGTGCAGCCGACACACTGGTCTTCGAAGATGAAGGCGACGAGCGGATTGCGCGCAGACACTTCTCCAAGGTTGGCTTCGATCCGCAAACGTTCGGCAAGTTCGGTCGCCAGTTCGGCGCCGCCCGGCGGACAAAGCGTGACCGGCGCCTGTCCTTCGATAACGGCCTCGATGGCCGCCCGGCAGCCCGGATACCCGCACTGACCGCAGTTGGTGCCAGGCATGATCTCTTCCAGCTCGTCGAGGATAGGATTGGTTTCGACCTGAAAACGCTTGGATGCGATTCCAAGCAGAGTGCCGAAGCCGATGCCCATGACGAACATTGTCGCGATTGCTTCGATCATAGCGTCATGCCCTTTTGCAAACTGCCGACGGTTGACGTCGGCGGAGGCGTTAGTTCGCGACCAGCCCGGCAAAGCCCATGAAGGCCATCGACAGAAGACCGGCCGTAATGAATGCGATTGGCGCGCCGGCAAACACCTTCGGCACTGCAGCCCGCGCCAACCGCTCGCGCATCCCCGCAAACATCACCAGGACGAGCGTAAATCCGAGCGCTGAACCAAAACCGTAAAGCACGCTCTCAGCGAAGCCGTGCTGCTCCTGCACGTTGAGCAGCGCCACGCCCAGAACCGCGCAGTTGGTCGTGATGAGCGGCAGGTAAATGCCAAGCGCCTGATAAAGCACCGGCGAGACTTTGCGGATTACGATTTCGGTAAACTGGACGACGGCCGCGATCACGAGAATGAAGGCGAGAATCCGCAGATACTCCAGCCCCATCGGCACCAGCACGGCCTTCTCGATGATCCAGCTAGCAATCGCTGCCAGAGTGAGAACGAATGTCGTCGCAAACCCCATCCCGAGTGCGGCGTCGATCTTGCGCGAGACACCGATAAACGGACAAAGACCCAGGAATTTCACCAGCACGACGTTGTTTACAAGCGCCGTGCCGAGCAAAATAACTAGATAATCCTGCATCGCCGTTGCTCCTTCCCGCTGCCCCTCCGGCAAGTCGCAACGAACTCGTTCAATCGAGCCTGCCACGCGGGTCGCCAGGTAACGTTCTCAAGCGTTCATGTTTTGCATTTCTGCATTATTTTGCACGTTTGAGAGAAAGCGTTCGGAAACCGACGATGCATTTACCATGCCATTAACAGATCGCGTTTTGCGGGGTCCGGAGAAAGCCCAATAAAGATGCGAAAGCAGCTCATTGTTTGAGCGTTGAGATCAATGGCTTGGCAATTGAAATAAAAGCTCCAATAAAAAGGTCGCATAATCGAAATTTTCTCGTGACAGGTTGTCGAGTTTCCGACAGCCTGACCCCAATGCAGAGTTGAGATGCCGATGCTCCGCGTGCCCTTCACGTCTTAATTGCGACAACCGCAATTTGCGAGGATAGTGAAAATTGGCAGCAATCGAACAAGATAATTCGATTTCCCCCGATGGCGCTGGCAGCGACAGCTCCGACATGCGCCGCCGATCGCGTGAAAGGTTGCGCACAGCGTTGCGGACCTTCCGACGTTTGGGGTTGAGCGAATTGCCAAAGGAGACAGTGAACGCGTTGGGCGCCCAACTTGGTGGCTCAAGCACGAGCCGTCCCTCAACGGCAATCATCGATGCGCTTGAGCAGATGTCGCTGGCCGTTACGATCACGGATTCGAACGCGACCATCCTTTACGCCAACAGCAGCTTCGAACAGCTCTCCGGCTACACGCTGGAGGAACTGATCGGCCAGAAGCAGTCGATCAATTCCAACAAGATGACGCCGCTGACCGTCTATAAGAAGATGTGGCAGACGATCCTGGCGGGCCAGACCTGGAACGGTCGGCTACTCAATCGCCGCAAGGATGGCGATACCTATGTCGTCGATCTGACAATCACCCCCATCCGCGCCGATACCGGCGAAGTGACCTATTTCCTTGGCATCCACGACGATGCCACCGAATTGCACGAGCTGGAGCGCAAATTCTCCAACCAGAAGGCTCTGACGGAATCGGTCATCAATAGCGCACCAGTCGTGATGGCCCTCATCGACACCGATCGCAACGTCATCCTGGACAACCTGGCCTATAAGACCCTGATGGGGGACCTTGGCGGCAAGGAGCCGGCCGAACTCTTGCTGAGCGCTCTGGAGCACGAATTGGGCTCGGATCTCGAAAAGGCCTGCAGCCAGAACAAGAATTTCTCGAACGTTGAAATCAGCCTGAATATCGGCGGAAACCGGCAGCCACGCTGGTTTTCCTGCTCCGGCAACTGGGTCAAGGAATTCGACGTCCGGCCCGATAACTACTTCAAGCGCCGTACCAAAGACGCGCTTTTGCTGGTGTGCACGGACATCTCGCTGCAGCGCTATGAATACCAGCGGGCGAAGTATAATGCCGTCCGCGCGATGATGGTCGAGCAACAGATGGTTCACCGCATTCGCGAGATCGTTTCGGCAGCTGCATTTCAGATGCAAGTCCCGTTGAACGTCATTGCGGCGATGTCGGCAATGGCGCAACGCCAGCAAAACACCGACCCTTCGATGGCCGCCGCACTTCAGCAGGTCATGCAGTCGGGTCGCGCAGCAATAGAAACGCTGGAAAACTCAGTTCCCCACATCGCCGACGAGCACGAGACGACGGTCAACATCAATGAGTTGTTGCGTGAAGTCCTCGTCGTCTCGATGGAGCGCATGACCTCGTTTGACGTCGGAGTCGACTGGCATCCCTCGATGGAGCCGATCAATATTCAAGGCCGCCCGTACGCGCTTCGCAACCTGTTCAAAAACCTCTTGGACAACGCGGTCGACGCCCTGGAGCAAACGACCGGCTCGCTGCGCAAGATCAAGGTTGTCACGGACGCCTCAGGCGGCGATACCGCGGAAATCTGGATCGAAGATACCGGCCCCGGCATGACCCGCGAAATTCGCTCAAGAGCCTTTGAGCCGTTCTTCAGCGGTTGGTCCAATGCCCCCGCGAAAAGCGGTGTCGGGCTATCGATCGCGCGCCAGATTGCGGTCGATCACGGCGGCGGGATAGAAATCGACGAACGCTATCGTCACGGCTGCCGTGTCCGTGTCTTTCTCCCGTTGCAGGGGGCGTCGCAAGGCCAGTAAAGCCGATCATTGCATCGCTTTGATGGGCAAGATCGGCAATGGCAGATCCGATAAAACAAGCAGGACATTGAAATAGAGCGAAAAATGATAAGGCCTAAGAGCCGAAATGCGAGGGAGCAATCGAGGAATTTAGTTTGGTGACAGGTCAATTTCGAAGACTTGGCGATCCATTTCCGGAAGCTTTGGAAACATGACTGATCAAGTCGGAATAAAGGTGCAGGTTTTGATTGATTTTATTGCGCCGAGCGCATTGTCGAATTTGACCACGACTGAAGCAGGAGGCATGACATGCGACTCCCGGTTCTAGATTGTACGGTTGGAAGTAACTGCACGGTCATGGCGGACATGGATACGCTGCAGTCCGTCAGCTCTGTGTTGCACCGAGCCATCGACGTTCATCCCTTCGAACTCCGCCATGTAGCTAGTGACTTGCTGCGGTTTCTCGAAGACAACGGCCGCTTTGCACGTGGCCTGATCGCTATGCTGAACGACGAAGGCGACGAACTCACAGCCTATGTATCGTCAGGCGGCGGAAGCCTGGTTTGCGACAAGAAGCAGATCGATCCACGCGCCGCCCCCCTGGCCGCGACTTTGAAGTCCGGCAAGCCGACCATGGAAGAACGCTCAAGCGGCGTCTCCAACATCGCTTCGATATTCCCGACGTTCGACCCCGAACTTCCCTTCATCGCCGTCCCGATCTACATGCGTAGCAATGAAGCCTGCGGTGTGATCGCGTGCCAGCCGCCAGCCGACCAAAGCCCGCTCGACGGCCATGGAAAATTCTCCGCTGTGGTCGCCACGTTGCTGGGTCAAAGCATTCAGATCGCCCGCAGCACAGAGCAAGAGCGCCGGGAACTTTACGAAGAGCGCGATACATTGCGCCGCGCTGTCCGCAACCAGCATGGCTTCGACAATATCATCGGCAAGACCGAAGCCATGAAGGCGCTCTTCGCGCAGGCCCGTCTCGTCGCCAAGTGGAACACGACCGTTCTGATCCGCGGCGAGTCTGGAACCGGCAAGGAACTCGTCGCCAATGCTATCCATTACAACTCGCCGCGCGCGGATGCCAAAATCATCAAGCTGAACTGTGCGGCGCTGCCGGACAACTTGTTGGAATCCGAACTCTTCGGTCACGAAAAGGGCTCGTTCACGGGTGCCAACACCATGCGCAAAGGGCGCTTCGAGCAGGCCGACGGCGGCACGCTGTTTCTCGATGAGATCGGCGAGATCAGCCCGGCTTTTCAATCCAAGCTGTTGCGTGTCCTGCAAGAAGGCGAGTTTGAGCGCGTCGGCGGGACCCGGACCTTAAAGGTCGATGTCCGCATCATCGCTGCGACCAACCGCAATCTGGAGGCGGCCGTCGAGAGCGGTGATTTCCGCGACGACCTCTACTATCGCCTGAACGTTATGCCGCTCAACATGCCTGCCCTGCGTGAGCGCAAAGACGACATACCGGAACTGGCAAGGTTCCTGTTGCAGAAGATCGGCTCGGCGCAAGGGCGCACACTCAACATCACCGAGAGCGCGGTGCAACTGTTGATGAGCCATGCCTGGCCTGGCAATGTCCGTGAGCTTGAGAACTGTTTGGAGCGCGCTGCCGTCCTGAGCCAGATGGGAACGATCGATCGCGACGTCGTCTCCCTGATTGGAATTGGTGATGGACGACTTGCGCCAGGCACAACGCCATTCGCAGGCCTTATCGCGACAGACAAACTGAATGCCGTCTGCCGCCCCAAGGCCGTGAACGGCAATACCAACGGCGCCGTGAAAGTCAACGGCAACGGTAACGTCAATGGCAATGGTAACGGACAGCCTCGCGACTTCAACGATCCTGACCTGGACGAGCGCGAGCGTGTCGTTGCCGCACTCGAAGAGGCCGGCTGGGTGCAAGCCAAAGCCGCCCGGCTACTCGGTATGACACCGCGCCAGATCGCTTATCGGATCCAGACGCTCGACATCCACGTGCGCCGGATCTAGGCACAATCTCAATAGGCGCGTCCGAAGGTTCGAGCTCGCAGATTTGAGCCCGTGTCGAGTTCAGGGGCCGAGGTCACGCGCCGAGTTCAAATGCAGAGCAGATTGCGGCTCCAGCGCGGCCAAGAGCTAGGGCGCGCGGCTTAGCCCCTCCAGATCATCCTTCGCCTAGGCTCGCTCGCAAGCTCAACGCTGGTGAGAAGCTGTCCGGCCGCACACCTCGCATCGGTCTTCCGACACAGCAAAGTGCATTGTTGCCAACCCTCCAAATTGTCGGAAGACATGCGTTGTCGCATCCGCTCCGCACTCCGGGTCTCCGGAAAAATAACTTGTAAAATCAGTCAGTTGAAATCCATTTCGCATTGCGGCACGCTCTTTGCTGTTCGGTTAACCAACCAAGCGAGTCGAGCAGTCCCGAAGTCGGGATTTTCGGCCCGCCGTCCGACCGAACAACGGGAGTGTCCAGATGGAATTGAAAGTGCTTGGCCAGTCCAATTCCGGCAGTGCCGCCGCCCCCACTGAAAGCGGTTGCTCGAAGAGCGCCTGCGGCTCGACCAGCGATCAGATGGATCAACTGCCAGAGAGCATTCGCGAAAAAGTCAAAAATCATCCCTGCTATTCGGAAGAAGCGCATCACTACTATGCGCGTATGCACGTTGCGGTCGCGCCCGCGTGCAACATCCAGTGCCACTACTGCAATCGCAAATACGACTGTGCCAACGAGAGCCGTCCGGGCGTTGTCTCCGAACTCCTCTCGCCTGACCAGGCTGTGAAGAAGGTCATGGCGGTTGCCGCCAACATTCCGCAGATGACCGTGCTCGGCGTTGCCGGTCCAGGCGACCCGCTGGCTAACCCAGAGCGCACCTTCGAGACGTTCCGCCAGCTCACCGAAAAAGCCCCCGACATCAAGCTGTGCGTCTCGACCAATGGGCTATCGCTGCCCGAGCAGGTCGAAGAGCTTAGCAAGCACAACATCGACCACGTCACAATCACCATCAACTGTGTCGACCCCGAAATCGGCGCCAAGATCTATCCGTGGGTGTTCTGGCAGAACCGCCGCATTCGCGGAGCCAAGGGCGCGAAGATCCTCATCGAGCAGCAGCAAAAAGGCCTTGAGATGCTGATCGAGCGCGGCATCCTCGTGAAGGTCAACTCGGTCATGATCCCCGGCGTCAACGACAAGCACCTCGTTGAGGTCTCCAAGATTGTCAAATCCAAGGGCGCCTTCCTGCACAACGTCATGCCGCTGATCGCCGAAGCCGAACATGGAACGTTCTACGGCGTTATGGGCCAGCGCGGCCCCAACGCGAAAGAACTCTCCGCGCTGCAGGATGAATGCGCCGGTGACATGAACATGATGCGTCACTGCCGCCAGTGCCGCGCTGACGCCGTCGGGCTTCTCGGAGAAGACCGCGGTGCCGAATTCACCCTCGATAAGATCGAAGGGATGGAAATCGACTACGCCGCCGCCATGGAAAAGCGCGCCGAAGTCCACGCCCAGATCGAAGCCCATCGCGCCGAGCAGGCCGCCGAAGCAGCTGCCGAGGATGCCAATCCTCTAGGCGATCTTCCTGCCGACCTGCGGCCTGTCCTGATGGCGGTTGCCACCCAGGGCCAAGGCATCGTCAACCAGCACTTCGGTCACGCCAAGGAGTTCCTGGTCTACGAAGCCTCCCCAGCTGGCGTGCGGTTCATCGGTCACCGCAAAGCCGAGCAGTACTGCAGCGGCGACGATACCTGCGGCGAGGGTGAATCGACGCTCGATATCACCATCCGCTCGCTGGAAGGCTGCGAGGCGGTCATCTGTTCGAAGGTCGGCTACTCCCCATGGGAGAAGCTGGAAGCCGCCGGCATCATCCCCAACGGCGAATACGCCATGGAGCCGATCGAGGACGCCGTCGTCGGTGTCTATCGCGGCATGTACGAAAGCGGCGCCCTGTCGGAAGCCAGCGGACAACTCATCGCGTAAGGAGGTCGCAACAATGGCACTTTCCATCAATGATGCATGCGTCAACTGCTGGGCCTGTCTGCCGCTGTGCCCCAGCGACGCCATCACCGCAAACCTCGATGGCGCGACACACTTCGCCATCGACGCAAAGAAATGCACCGAGTGCGACGGCGATTACGCCAGCCCGCAGTGTGCTTCGATCTGCCCGATCGAAGGCGCAATTCTCGATGCCGGCGGTGAGGCACTGAACCCTCCGGGCTCTTTGACCGGGATACCGCCCGAACTTCTCGAACAGGCAATGGCCGAGATTCAGGCCCGTTAGTTCGGACCTGGGTCATCGGCTGTGCCAAGTCAGCAATCTTCGCGGACCATTAGAGGAACGCGAATGGCAAGCGGCGCGAACATGGCCATAGAACAAACGGCAAAAACCATTGGCGCCGCAGGGACACCTGACGGCGTCGTCGAGGTTATGGATGGCGTCCATTGGATCGGTGCGCTTGATCCTGATCTGCGTTCGTTCGACGTTATCCTGAAGACGGCCAATGGGACCAGCTACAACTCCTACGCCGTGCGCGGCAGCGAAGGCGTTGCCGTCATCGATACGGTCAAACAGGAATTCAACGACGTCTTTTTCGAGCGCCTTGAACAGGTCGCCGATTATAGCGAGATCACGGCGCTTGTCCTCAACCACCTGGAACCCGACCACACCGGGGCCGTACCCGAGCTGCTCCGCCGCGCGCCGCAAGCGCATATCTACGTTTCGCATCGCGGCATCAAGGTGCTACGCGCCCTCCTGAAAGACGACTTTGAAAAGTATCAGTGCACAATGACCGACACCGGCGACAAGGTTTCGCTGGGCGACCGCACGCTGTCATTCCTGTGCACGCCCTATGTGCACTGGCCCGACACGCAGTGCACCTACCTTGAAGAAAGCGAGCTGCTGTTCACATGCGATTTGCTGGGCTGCCACTTCTGCGACGACCGGCTCTTCAATGATCGCGTCGGCGATTTCCGTTTCGCTTTCGAATATTACTTCGACCACATCATGCGGCCGTTCCGCCGGTTCGTCGTCGAAGCGCTCGATCTGATCGAGCCTTTGGAGATTACGATGATCGCGCCCTCGCACGGACCGATCCTGCGCTCGCACCCGCGGCAATACCTCCAGCACTACCGCCAACTCGTAAAGCCCAAGCTGCAAAGCGAAATCGACGGCGAAGAAAAAACACTTCTGATTTTTTACGTCAGCGCATATGGCGCGACGGCGCAGATGGCAAAAGCCATCTACGAAGGCGCAAGCTCGATCCCGAACGTCCGCGCCTCGGTCTACGACCTGCAGGGCAGCGAGATCACCCCGTTCGTCGATCTCATCGAGGAAGCCGACGGCCTCGTCTTCGGAACGCCGACGATCAACGGCGACGCCGTCAAGCTTGTCTGGGATCTCTTGTCAGGCCTCATCGACATCGAAATGCGCGGCAAGCTCGGTGCGGCGTTCGGCTCATACGGCTGGACCGGTGAGGCTGTCCGCATGGTCGAGGACCGCATGCGTGGCCTCAAGATGCGCGTGCCCGAACAAGGCGTCCGTATCAAGCTTCACCCGACCGATGAAGAACTCCAGACCTGCCGGGATTTCGGCGAGAGCTTGTCGAGACATCTGACAGGCGCCGGCGTCGCCAAAGAGATCGATTTTTCGGCGCTTGGATAAAGAACGGCGCGGCAAGCACCGGAACAAAACGAACGCCGCCGTACCGCACGTGGGAGCGAGACTGCCTGAGGTAGTCGAAAAGGAGAAAAGACAATGGCAAAAGCAAAACTGACGTTCACCGATGTCGGTATCACCGTCAACATACCGGCGGGCACACGCATCATCGAGATTTCCGAAAAAGTCGGAGCCGGCATCATCTATGGCTGCCGCGAAGGCGATTGCGGCACCTGCCTGACGCATGTCGAGGATGGAGCTGAGAACCTTTCAGAGCCTTCCGTCCTGGAGTCGAAAGTCCTCAAAGAAAACCTAGCCGGTCGCAACGACCGCCTGGCCTGCCAGTGTCAGGTTTTGACCGGCGACGTGAAAGTCCGACCCGCTTGATTGATGGCCTGGCGTGCCGACAACGCACATCAGGCCGCACTAAAATTTGGAGACACGAAAATGGCACTGATCACTTTTTCAAACCCCGACTACAAAGATCGAACGGTCTACGCTGTCGCGGGAAGCCACACCAAATCGATCCTGAAGATCGCCCAGGAAAACAAGATCCCGATCAATTTCGATTGCCAGGACGGTGACTGCGGAAGCTGCCTCGTCCGCGTAACGCAGATTGGCAAGGATGCCGGGAAAGCTCCAATGGGCGTCAGCCTGACGATGAAGGAGCAAGTCAAGCTGCGCGAACTTGGCAAGCTGACGAAAGAGCAACTCGACGATCTGGTCACGGTCGACCGCACGGGCGAATGGCGCCTGGCCTGCCAGTTCATCGTTCGCGACGAAGACATCCTGGTCGAGTACTGAGAATGCTCGCGACACCTGCATCGAATGTCGTGAAACAGAAACCTGCCGGGCGGAAAGCAAAACCGCTCGGCAAAACGTCGTCCAAGCTCGTCATCTATAACCGGCTCATGCAGTCGGCGCGCGGCGATGTTAACGATGCCTACATCGCCGGAATGAGCGCGACCTGGATGGCGGGACAAGGGGCCCTTCCAAGATGGATGGGGCTGCCGACAGCCATGTTCCGCGAGATGCTCGACTTCCATTTTCCCGTCACCGCACGAGAAATGCCGTCGAGCGCCAGCCGCGAGCAGCCAGAAACAGGCGACGAAGTTGAAGATCTCCGCCACCTTCTGTTGACGCATCGCACCGGCCGATCACGCTCCGAACGCTGGATCGCCGAACTCATTTGCGCCGGCTGCATGGGGCGCGATCATCTCTGGTCGGATCTGGGATTGATCTCCCGGCCGCAACTGACGGAATTAATGCGCGTCAACTTCCCGCGCTTGGCCTTCCAGAATACCAAGAACATGCGCTGGAAAAAATTCCTCTACAAAAAGCTTTGCGAAGGCGAAGGCATCTACATCTGCCGCGCTCCGTCATGTGAGGTTTGTAGCGAAAAGCAGGTGTGCTTTGCTCCAGACAGCGATTGAAATCTCTTGAGCTTCAGCTTCCAATCCAGCCCAGCCAAATCCGAAGAGATGGCTAGGCTTTTTCTGAATTTTTGAGATGTGCTGCAAGCATGCTGTCCATCGATGCGGCATGCAACTGGAGCCACTCGGGCAATCGCTCAGCAACGAATGCACGCGCCATTGTGAATTGGCCACGATTCACGCGCGCCTGCATCGCAGCCAATTCCCCTAATAATTTCGCGTGTTGGTGCTCATGCTCTTTTTGTGCCGGATCACCCGACGCCTGCATGAGCTCCAATTCGTGGGCAAAATGCTGATGCGTATGCGCGACAAGCTCGCCGAAGCGTTGAGCGAAGGATTCCTTGCCCGCTTCGGCCACGCGGTTGATGAGATCGACCATCTCCCGATGCGTGTCGTCCATATCCTGCCGGCCAAGGCCCATCTGTTCATCCGACCAGACAAGAACACCCATTGTCGCCTCCCGCTGTCAGAGCCAATTGTTCGCGCAAGCTCAAGCGGCGCTATCAGCCGTTGCCGTTTCCGAAGAAGATCCGGTCGCCGCCTTGACGAAATCGGCTAATGGCATGCGGACGATCTCGATATCCATACGCTGGCAGAACTTGATTTCCTTCTCCGTCGGATCGGCAATGACGGCATACCCCTTGGGTGAGGGCGCGCCGTAGATGATGTCAGAAAGAACCATCCGCTCGGTATCGCGCGTCATGCGCAGGCCCAGGAATAGATACTGCTTACCCACCCGCAATTTCTTGACAAAGCTGGGGATCGCAAACCCGCCCATGAGTTCTGTGATGTAGTCGACATAATCGGCGTCGCTGGCGACGTAATTGGCTTCCGGCACCGGCGAACCCATGGGTTTGAAAAGGATCGGCAGCGAAGGATCGGCGTTTTCTTGCGTGATCTCCGCGTAGCGTTCGCCATCCCAGTTGAAGATCTTGAAGCGATACTCGGTTCCGCCGATCCGCGAGACGCCCTGGATGAGGAGATGCGGCCGGTCGGAATAGATGTTCTGGAGGGTAAGGTCTCTATTCGTATCGATCAGGTAGTCGGGTTTAAGTGCGCCAAGCCAGGCATGCACGGCACCGGTCGTCCAGCTGTCGCGCGAATAAAGTTCGCTCAGGAAGCGCGTGACCGACGAACGGCCTTTCTTCAGTTCCTGGTTCATCGCCGCGCGCGGAAACTCATACATCAGCTTCGGCGCCATCGGCTTCCCGCCGTTCATCGCCAGGATAAGGCTGTCGCTGTCGGCCGGCATGGATTGACCGCTTTGTTGATCGACAACGTCAGCGAGTGCGCCCGGACCCAGATAAGGAACAAGCGATCCAGTAGCGAGATCTTCGAAGAGTTTATCAAGGTTGGGCTGCGCCATCGTCGGCTCTCCTTCATCCAACAAGAGTCAATTGCTTTAAGGAAGGCAACGCAAGTTTTGCACCACACGCCCGAAGCGCCTGAGAGACCACGTTTTAAGGCGCGCACCGCACGCCGCTCAGCTTGAATTGTTTGAAACGTGACAGGCCGTGCAGGATGCATGACGCAGAGCTGTCGCACCGGTCAGGCGCACCCAAATTCGCCGATCGCCAACGCGTAGAAAAACGATCTCAAAAACGGCCGATCAGTAGTCCTTGAATATTACTGAAGTGATCTTGCCAATCGACTGCATCATTTCCCCAATCCATATAAAAACACTCGGCTTTTTATTTGTCGCGAGACGCCGTCACAGATGTAATTCCTAAGACATTTGGTTGGAGGAATTGTCGATAAGACAACGCCCGACAAAAATGACGATACCCAGAAAAGTACGAGCAACAACAGCATCTTAAAGAAAAAGTTAAAACTGGCACAGCCTTTGCGTTTGGTGTCGGAGCGTCATTCAGACCGTCGCTTCGAAAAACCGAGTTTCGGGGAATTGAATTTCAAACCAACGCAAGGAGACACTCATGGCCCTTCGTCAGGCAGCAATTTACGGAAAGGGTGGAATCGGTAAGTCCACCACGACCCAGAACCTCGTCTCTGCTCTCGCAGAGTCGGGCAAGAAAGTTATGATCGTCGGCTGCGATCCTAAAGCTGACTCCACCCGCCTCATTCTGCACTCCAAAGCGCAGAACACCATCATGGAAATGGCAGCTGAGGCTGGCACCGTTGAAGACCTCGAGCTCGAAGACGTGCTCAAGGTTGGTTACGGCGACATCAAATGCGTCGAATCCGGCGGTCCAGAGCCAGGCGTCGGTTGCGCCGGTCGCGGCGTCATCACCGCCATCAACTTCCTTGAAGAAGAAGGCGCATACGAAGAAGACCTCGACTTCGTTTTCTACGACGTCCTCGGTGACGTTGTTTGCGGTGGCTTCGCTATGCCGATCCGCGAAAACAAAGCTCAGGAAATCTACATCGTTTGCTCCGGCGAAATGATGGCCATGTATGCAGCCAACAACATTTCCAAGGGTATCGTGAAGTACGCCAACTCCGGTGGTGTCCGCCTCGCAGGCCTGATCTGCAACTCGCGTAACACCGACCGCGAAGACGAACTGATCGAAGCTCTGGCTGCCAAGCTTGGCACGCAGATGATCCACTTCGTCCCACGCGACAACGTCGTTCAGCGCGCTGAAATCCGCCGCATGACGGTCATCGAATACGATCCGAAGGCCAAACAGGCAGACGAGTACCGCACGCTGGCGAAGAAGATCGTCGAAAACACCAAGTTCGTCATTCCGACTCCGCTGACCATGGATGAGCTCGAAGAGCTGCTGATGGAATTCGGCATCATGGACGAAGAAGACACATCGATCATCGGCCAGACCGCCGATCAGGAAGCCTCAGGCGACACGGTTGCCGCCTAACGCTGCACGACAGTCTCAGGTGGGGTTCTACTCGGCGCGACTTTGAATCCGTTGGAGTAGGCCAGCCTGAACCTCTTATTCGAAACCACCGAGTTGCCGGTGTGAATGGATTAGTTTCACTGGTGCAAGGAGATTTAAGATGTCGGCACTAACGCGCGACGAAACCGAGGCCCTCATCCAGGAAGTCCTCGAAGTCTATCCAGAAAAGGCCAAGAAAGATCGGGCCAAGCACTTGGCTGTCAACGACCAGGAGGTCGAGCAGTCCAAGAAGTGTATTACGTCGAACCGCCGCTCCCTCCCCGGCGTCATGACAATCCGCGGCTGTGCATACGCCGGATCCAAAGGCGTGGTCTGGGGCCCGGTCAAGGACATGATCCACATCTCGCACGGCCCTGTCGGTTGTGGACAATATTCGCGAGCCGGTCGCCGCAACTATTACGTCGGCACGACAGGCGTCAACGTCTTCGGTACGATGAACTTCACCTCCGACTTCCAGGAGAAAGACATCGTCTTCGGCGGCGACAAGAAGCTTGCCAAATTGATCGACGAGATTGATCAGCTGTTCCCGCTGAACAAGGGCATCACCATTCAGTCCGAATGTCCCATCGGCCTCATCGGCGACGACATTGAAGCCGTTGCCAAGATGAAGGCCAAGGACATCGAAAAGACTGTCGTTCCGGTTCGTTGCGAAGGCTTCCGTGGCGTTTCGCAGTCGCTGGGTCACCACATCGCCAACGACGCCGTTCGCGATTGGGTCCTCGACAAGCGCGACAACGACACCAGCTGGGAAGCAACCCCCTACGACGTTGCCATCATCGGCGACTACAACATCGGCGGTGACGCCTGGGCTTCACGCATCCTGCTCGAAGAAATGGGCCTGCGCTGCGTTGCTCAGTGGTCGGGTGACGGCACGCTGTCGGAAATGGAACTGACCCCGAAGGTCAAGCTCAACCTTCTCCACTGCTACCGTTCGATGAACTACATCTCGCGGCACATGGAAGAGAAGTACGGTATTCCGTGGCTTGAATATAACTTCTTCGGGCCGACCAAGATCGAAGAAAGCCTGCGCGAAATCGCTTCGCACTTCGACGACAAGATCAAGGAAGGCGCTGAGCGCGTCATCGCGAAGTACCGCAAAGAATCCGATGCGGTCATCGAGAAGTATCGCCCACGCCTCGAAGGCAAGCGCGTCATGCTCTATGTCGGCGGCCTGCGTCCGCGCCACGTCATCGGCGCTTACGAAGATCTCGGCATGGAAGTGGTCGGCACCGGTTATGAGTTCGCTCACAACGACGACTACGACCGCACCATCAAGGAAATGGGCAACGCAACGCTCATCTACGACGACGTCACGGGCTACGAATTCGAAGAGTTCGTTAAGCGCGTGAAGCCGGATCTCATCGGCTCGGGCATCAAGGAAAAGTACATCTTCCAGAAGATGGGCATTCCCTTCCGCCAGATGCACTCCTGGGATTATTCCGGCCCTTATCACGGCTACGACGGCTTCGCCATCTTCGCCCGCGACATGGATATGACCTTGAACAATCCATGCTGGTCGAACCTGACGCCTCCTTGGAAGCGCCAGGGTGAAGCCCCACAGGCTGAGGCTGCCGAATAACCCTTAAGTCCGGCAGTCGGCTGGAAGCGGGGTATCCCGCTCCAGCGTCTGCCGATCGTACCCAGCTCAACCCCGTTTGTTCACGGATTGGTGGCACGGAGGAGAGGACAAAATGAGCCAGACAGTAGACAATATTAAACCTTCCTATCCCTTGTTCCGCGACGATGATTACAAGGCTTCGCTCGGCAACAAGATCGAGGCGTTCGAAGAGCGTCACCCAGCTGACAAGATCCAGGAGATCTTCGACTGGACGACCACCGAAGAGTACAAAGAACTCAACTTCAACCGCGAGGCCCTGACCGTTAACCCGGCCAAAGCCTGCCAGCCTCTCGGTGCCGTTCTTTGTGCTTTGGGCTTCGAAAAAACGCTCCCCTACGTTCATGGTAGCCAGGGCTGCGTCGCCTACTTCCGCACGTACTTCAACCGCCACTTCAAAGAACCGATCGCTTGCGTATCCGACTCGATGACGGAAGACGCAGCTGTGTTCGGCGGTCAGAAGAACATGTTCGACGGCCTAGAAAACGCCATCGCGCTTTATAAGCCCGAAATGGTTGCCGTCTCCACGACCTGCATGGCCGAGGTGATCGGTGACGACCTCAACGCGTTCATCAACAACGCCAAGAAGGAAGGTCACGTCGCGCAGGAATTCCCAACGCCGTTTGCTCATACGCCGAGCTTCGTCGGCAGCCATACGACTGGCTGGGACAACATGTTCGAAGGCATCCTGCGCTTCTTCACGTTGAATTACATGGAGGACAAGAAGGCGGGTTCGAACGGCAAGATCAACCTCGTGCCGGGCTTCGAAACCTACCTTGGCAACTACCGCGTCCTTCATCGTATGATGCAGGAAATGGGCGTTGGCTACACCCTGCTGTGCGATCCGACCGAAGTCCTCGATACGCCAGCCAACGGCAAATACGACATGTATGCCGGCGGCACGAAGTTGGAGGAAGTCAAGGACGCGCCGAATGCCATCGACACGCTGCTTCTGCAACCCTGGCAGCTTCCAAAGACCAAGAAGTACATCAAGGGTCCGATGAAGCAGCCTGGCACGGATGTCAACATCCCGATGGGTCTGGAGTGGACGGACCAGTTCTTGATGACTGTCTCCGAACTTACCGGCAAGCCGATCGCTGAAAGCCTGGAAACCGAGCGTGGTCGCCTCGTCGACATGATGACCGACAGCCATGCCTGGTTGCACGGCAAGAAGTTCGCACTCTACGGCGATGCCGATTTCGTCCTCGGCATGACCAAATTCCTCCTCGAACTTGGCGCGGAGCCCACACACATTCTGTGTAACCACGCCAACAAGCGTTGGAAGAAAGCGGTTGAGGCGCTCTTGGCTACGAGCCCCTTCGGCACGAATTGCGAAGTCCACATCGGCAAAGACCTCTGGCACTTCCGCTCGCTGGTCTTCACCGACCGGCCGGACTTCATGATCGGCAACTCGTACGCCAAGTTCATTCAGCGTGACACGCTGCACAAGGGCAAGGAGTTCGAGGTTCCGCTGATCCGCATCGGCTTCCCGATCTTCGATCGCCATCACCTGCATCGCCAGACGACCCTGGGTTACGAAGGCGCCATGCAGATGCTGACGACGCTGGTCAACGCTGTGCTCGAACGTCTCGACGAAGAGACGCGCGGTATGGGGACGACCGACTACAACTACGACCTCGTGCGCTAACGCAGGAGATCCATTTTCCCGGCGGGCTCATTCTGAGACTTCAGGAAGAGCCCCCGGGCTTGGGTCACTGTCTCCAACGGAGGACATCAATGCCGAGCGTGATGATGCGCAAGGGGAGCGACGGAAAGCTTTTGTTTTACGTCGCGAAGAAAGACCAGGAAGAGGTCGTTGTCGCTGTTGAAAAGGACGACGATGAAGCCTGGGGCGGTATCGTAGAACTGACCGATGGCTCCAAATACTACATCGATCCGATCTCCCCGCCACCGGAGTTTCCGACAACGCTGCGCTTCAAGCGCTACTGACGCGCCCATTGGTGATCGTTCGCGGGGAACCGGGCATCGCATGACCGGTCCGTTGGACTGAGACCGAATGAGTAGCAAGGAAAGGATTTGATCATGGCAATGCAAATCGTAGCCGACATCTGCACCGCCTGCGGAGATTGCGAGCCTGTCTGCCCGACAACAGCAATTATCCCGAAAAAAGGGGTGTTCTTCATCAAAGCTGATATCTGCACCGAGTGCGAGGGCGATCACGACACACCGCAGTGTCTGGACGCTTGCATGGAAGACGGCTGCATCATCCCGGCTGACGAATGAACCACAAATGAAAACGAGGCCGGGGCGAGATCGCTTGCGCTTGAAGCGTAACACCGTCTGTCCCCGGGCTCATTGACCGCGTTCCGATCGCAACAATTCAAGAAGCCGGCGCGCGTGGCGGATAAGTGCGCGCCGCGGGATCGGCTGCGCCAACGTTTTCAACGAAAACGACCGATCTAAACCGACCGATCTAGTAGTAAAGGAGCCCGCTGTGAGTGAAGCAAACCTGCCTCGTGAATTGGCATTGCGCGTAGCCCTTGCCGCGCGAGCCCTTCCGGAGACCTCCGCAAGTCAATTGCTCGACATCCTGGGCGAGGCCGTCGGCATGCCTCTAACGGTAACCAAGATCAATTCTCTGACGCCGAAAGCCTTCCGCAAGGCCGGCGGCGAAGCCATGATGGCTATGCCAGGAGATGCCATCAAAGCGGCACTCGCAGCCCTCAAAGGCAACCAGGCTGATGCGGACCTGCCGCCGTTGGAAAGCTACGACGAAGGCGATATGCCTGGATCTTTGCGCATAGCCTGTGCCTCCAATGGCGGCGAACTGCTGGATGGACATTTTGGCTCCTGCAAGCAGTTCCTTGTTTATCAAGTTTCACCCACCGAAGTCCGTCTGATCGACGTTCGTAAAGCAGCCGGCGATGAGGATGTCGAAAATAGCGACGATCCCGAAGCCGACAAGAACGCGCTGCGCGCCAATGTTATTTCCGACTGCCAGATCCTCTATGTCGTGTCGATCGGCGGCCCTCCGGTCGCAAAAGTCGTCCGCGCCGGCATTCACCCGATCAAGCGGCCCAATGGCGGCAGCGCCCGCGAGGCTGCCGGAGAACTGATGGCCGTTCTGCAAGGTGCGCCGCCGCCTTGGCTCGCCAAGGTCTTGGGCAAGGATCCACTGGAACGCGCCCGCTTCGAGATGGATGAAACCGAATGATCGACACAGAAACCATAGCCGCCGTCAAGGCGACCGTCGAACGCGAAGGGGCCGAAGAAACGACCGTCGGTACGTTGCGCAAGAGCTGGCCCGGCATTCACTTCACGTACTGCATGGATGACGACATCGGCGCGCTCGACCCCTACCAGGAGGCCAAAGGCTTCAACATCTACCTGGTCACGGGTCGAGAACATTGCATCTCGTTCACCTCGGCCCCTGAGAACGCAACCGGGCTCGTCATCGCTGCACTCGAAGATGAAGAAGATTGAAAGAATCTTCTGCGAGGCGGCAAACATTTGAACACCCAAGCTGAAGGATCGGGCCGTCAAACGGCGCACAAGAAAGATAGAGAAGAACGCCGGATGGTTAAGTCGATTTACAAGCTTGAAGCCCTGCGCTCGGCCTGCGAAAGCTGCACGGTCACGGCAGGACACACGCAATTGTTTCGAGAGCTGAAGAGCGCAGCCCCCGAGCTTGAGTTCTTCCTCGCCTTCGAACGCGGTGGCTGGCACCGCGCCGGCGGTGTCGTCGACCGAGACGGCAGCCGTCTTTCCGGCAATCTTCGCGAGTGGGCACAACAGGAGCTCGACGAGGTCAGCCCGGACATGGACTGGCCGGACAACTGGATGGATCTACTCGCCACCCGCGTCGACGGCCGCACGGTCTATTTTGCAGCTTCCAGCGGTCCGCGTGCCTGGGACTTCGTCCAGCTTGAGCTCGAAACGCTCCAAGAAGTCGTCGACCGGGAACTCTTCACCGAAGAGTTCGTCCCGGCCGATATCGAGGAATTCCTCGACCCGCCGCACGCCAAGCGCTTGGAGCCCAAGCCCATCGGAGACCTGCGCTACCGGTTCCACAGCGTCTACCATATCGCGCAATTATTAGAGGAACTCGATAAGAGCATCGGGACGAACCGTCGCTTTGCCAGGTTTCTCGTCGATTGGGAAAATTCCCGCGCGGCACGCGAAGCGCGCTTCTGCGATCAATGGCTCTTGCGCATCTTCAGCTATGTCGATCGCTTTGGCGAGCAGAAGATGGAGGCAACCCCATTTTCCATTCGCGAAGCCGTCGAGTTCGAACCCGGCGAAGAGCTGCCGACCGGTTTGCAGCTCGGCCAGGCGTTGACGGAGTACGATCGCAAAGCGGGTTATCCGATGGCCTGGTTCTTCCACATGTTGACCGACCAAAAGGATCTCCACGTCGTCGCCACGCAGGTCTGCCGCGACCACGACGTCGGCAAGTTCGCCTATTTGGCCGAACAGGATCTATCCGTCGTCCGCGCCTGGTATCGCGAACCTTATTGCTTCTAGAGAACGCCGGTTACAAGCAACCGGCTTTGCGCTTCACGATGTTGTCGTTGTGAGGTTTGCGACAATGCGGTGGGCTTGAAAAGCGCGCATTTACAATGCGTTAACGGCTGGCATGTGGCTTGCTAAGTCATGGTTATCTTCCGCCAGACACGACGTTGAGTGTAACAGCGTGTCGCCTTCAGGAGATCTGCCATGAAGTCGAGCGAAATTGCCGCGCTATTGGACGAACCAGCCTGTGGTCACAACGCGAAATCCAAATCCGGTTGTGCAAGACCCAAGCCTGGCGCCAGTGCCGGTGGTTGCGCGTTCGATGGCGCACAGATCGCGCTTCTCCCGATTGCCGATGTTGCCCATATCGTCCACGGGCCCATCGCCTGCGCCGGATCGTCCTGGGATAACCGCGGAACGCGTTCGTCTGGCCCGATGCTCTACCGCATCGGCATGACGACCGACCTCACCGAACAAGACGTCATCATGGGGCGCAGCGAAAAGCGCCTGTTCCACTCCATCAAGCAGGCCGTCGAGACGCACGATCCCGCAGCCGTCTTTATCTACAACACCTGCGTGCCGGCGCTCGTCGGAGACGATCTCGAAGCCGTCTGCAAGGCGGCAACCGAGAAATGGGGTGTGCCGGTCGTACCTGTCGATGCCGCCGGCTTCTACGGAACCAAGAACCTCGGCAACCGCATCGCCGGCGAGGCGATGGTGAAGTACGTTGTCGGCACAGGAGATTTGCCAAAGGCCAACACCTCGAACCTGCGCCCCGGCATCAAGACCTACAACGTCAACCTGATCGGCGAATACAACATTGCCGGCGAACTCTGGCACGTCCTTCCGTTGCTTGATGAACTGGGCTTGCGCGTCATCTGCACGCTGTCGGGAGACGCCCGCTTCCATCAGGTGCAGGCCATGCACCACGCCGACGTCAACATGATGGTCTGCTCCAAGGCCATGATCAACGTCGCCCGCAAACTGCAAGAGACCTACGGAACGCCTTGGTTTGAAGGCAGCTTCTACGGGGTCGGCGATGTTTCCGATGCCTTGCGCAACTTTGCCAGGATCATCGGTGACGAAGACCTCATCGCCCGCACAGAGGCCTTGATCGCGCGCGAAGAACAGCGGATCTCCGACGAATTGGAGCCCTGGCGCTCAAAGCTCACCGGAAAGCGTGCATTGCTCTATACCGGCGGCGTCAAATCCTGGTCGGTGATTGCGGCCCTTCAAGATCTCGGCATGGATGTCGTCGCAACCGGCACCAAAAAGTCCACCGAAGAAGATAAAGCGCGTATCCGTGAGCTGATGGGCGAAGACGCCAAGATGCTGGAAGACGGCAGCCCGCGCGCGCTCCTCGATACGATCGCAGACCAGCGCGCCGATCTATTGATCGCTGGCGGTCGCAATATGTACACCGCGCTCAAAGCCCGCGTGCCGTTCCTCGACATCAACCAGGAGCGCGACTTCGGCTATGCCGGTTATCAGGGCATGATCGAACTGGCCCGCCAGCTGTCGCTCACGATCAACTCACCGGTCTGGCCGGCGGCAAGATCGAAAGGCCCTTGGCACGAAGATGGCGCATCAGCTTCACAGCTGGCGACGACCGAAATCCAGCCGACACCGGTCGTCAAGCGCAACAAGGCGCTGTCGGTCAGTCCTTTGAAATCCAGCCAGACGATCGGCGCCGCCCTAGCCTTTCTCGGTTTCCATAAGTCGATGCCGATGCTGCATGGCAGCCAGGGCTGCACCGCCTTCGGCAAGGTTTTCTTTGTCCGCCACTTCCGCGAACCGATCCCGCTGCAAACCACAGCCATGGACCAGGTCTCGACGGTGATGGGCGCAGAAGAAAACGTCGTCGACGGCTTGGCGGCAATCTGTAAAAAATCCGCCCCGCAAATCATCGGGCTGCCGACCACCGGTCTGGCGGAGACGCAAGGCAGCTACGTCGAACGCAGCCTCAAGGAATTCCGCGACAAGCACCCGGAATATGACGCGACGACCGTCGTCCATGTGTCGACTCCCGACTATAAAGGCTGCCTGGAAACGGGCTTCGCCGCCGCCGTCCATGCCATCATCGATGAACTGGTCCCCGACACCTCCGAAGCCCGCGCTGCCGGCGAAATCAAACCGACCCAGCAATTGAACATCCTGGCCGGGTCGGCTCTCACGCCCGGCGACATCGACGAAATCAAAACATACGTCGAAGCGTTTGGTCTCGTCCCATTCGTCGTTCCGGACTTGTCAGACTCGCTTGATGGCCGCTTGACCGATCAGGACTTCAACGCCTTGACGATTGGCGGCACCAGAACGCATCTCCTGGAAACCATGGGAGCTGCAACAGCAACCCTGGTGATCGGAGATTCCTTAAGCCGCGCGGCAGAACTTCTCGAAGAACGCACCGGTGTGCCGACCTTCAGTATCGATCACGTAATGGGGCTCGGCGGAACCGATGCGCTCATCGCGGCGCTCGCCGAAGCATCAAAGCAGCCCGTGCCGAAATGGATGGAACGCCAGCGCTTGCAGTTGCTCGATGCCATGCTCGATTGCCATTTCTCGGTGACGACAACACGTTTCGCGCTCGCCAACGATCCTGATCTGCTCAAAGGCTTTTCCGATTTCCTCGCCGAGATGGGCGCCGAAACGGTCGCCGCCGTCGCGCCCAGCAGTGCACCGGTGCTGACCCGGGTCAACGCGCCGCTCGTTAAGCTCGGCGATCTGGAGGATCTCGAACAGCTGGCCCGTGACGGCAAGGCCGAAATGGTGATCGGCAACTCGCATGTCGTTGACTCAGCCAAACGCCTTGGCCTCCCGGTCCTGCGCGCCGGCTTCCCGCAATACGATTTGATCGGCGGCTTCCGCCGCACCTGGGTCGGCTACCGCGGCGCGCAGCAGGCGCTCTTCGATATCGCCAACGAACTCGCGCATCTCGAACGCGGCGAGATCGACCCATACACCTCCATCTACGCAACGCCCGAAACGGCCATAGCCGCCGAATAAGGAGGACACCGCCATGCTCGCACGTCGCCTCGCCATCGTGCACGACAGCACGTTTCCCGACGAGCCCGAACAAGAGCTGCGCATTGCGTTTGCGTCCAGCGATCGCAAGAACGTCGACCAGCACTTCGGCTCCGGCACCTCGTTCGTCGCCTACGCCGTTTCAACCGGCGGCAGCCGCTTCGTCGAAGTGATTGAATTCCCACCGGAATTGCAGGACGGCAACGAAGGCAAGCTGGCCGCCCGCATCGAAGCGTTGCGCGGTTGCCATGCGGTTTACGTGCAAGCGATCGGTGCTTCCGCGGTCGGGCAATTGCGCGCCAAAGGCATCCACGCCCAGAAGGCAGACCGCGGCACGCCAATCGCGCTCGTCATCGCCGCCATACAAGAGCAGATGGACGCACCCCAGCCGCCAGCCTGGATCGCGTCGGCGTTTGCCGGAAGCAAAGACGACAACCGTTTCGACGCGATGGAAGAAGAGGGCTGGGATGAGTGAGCTTGATCTCCAGCTGCCCTCAGCAGCGCTTCAGCACGATCGCGTCTTGAAGAGCCGAATGCGGGTGGCCGAAGTCCGCGATGGCTGGACGTTGCTGAAAGGCGAGCGCGCGTCTTCATGTTCAAGCTGTTCGGCTAAGGCGGGCTGCAGCGTCAACGCCGTCGCCGAAATCTTGAACCTGGCGCCGCCGCAGCTTTGCGTTCCAGCGCATCGGGACGCCGCCGTCGGTGACGATGTTGTCGTCTCGATTTCCGGCGGAGAATTCCTGCAACTGACGATGCTGGCCTACCTCCTGCCGACCGCCGCGCTCGTTGTCACGGCGTGTCTGGCGACGCTGGCGGGTCTGGGAGACATGGCGACAGCCGGACTGTCAATCGCTGCACTCGCCTTGTCCTACCTGCCGCTTCGCCGCAACGAACGACAAAGCCGCGGGCTATCAACACTCGCCGTCGAAAGCCTCCAGGAAACCGGGCACGCAAGCCATGTGGCCGCCGGCCAAGCTGGCGGTGCCTTCCCTTACATTTCTACCGAGAATGGAAACAGACAATGACATCTGAAGTTTTGCAAATCGACAAGGCAGACCCGGCGCTTGCAAGCGAAGTCGCCGCAGAAATCGTCCGTCAAATGCGCGCAATCGATACCTACGGCATTTACGACAATATGGACAGCGCCGAGATCATCGACCCCTACATCCTGACCAAGGAGCGTAAGCGTGAAATCCCGATCGTTGGCGATCCCGATGAAATCACGCTGGCGCGCCTCAAGGCTTATTACAACGCCATCTCCGTCTTGGTCGAAAAGCGCGTCGGCTTGATGGCCGTGCCGATGGTCAATCTCACCCACGAAGGTTTCGGCCGCGCGATCATCATTGTCGGCAAGCTCATCGTCGTCGACCGGACACTTCGCGACGTCCACCGGTTCGGCTTTCCAACGCTGGAAAAGCTGAAAGAGGAAGTCGAAAAGCTGGTCGAGAAGGCCGTCGCCTTGATCGAAGCGCATCGCCCGGTCGCCGAACTTTAAGGTCTTGAAGCCCGGCTGCCAGAGCCGGACTGCCATCCCCCAGTGTTACCAGAAATGCAGAATTGAAGGGAACTGAGCCATGAACGAGGAAGAACTCAAGGCGCTCCAAAAGTCCGTCAAGAAGCTGAAACGTATCGCCAGCGAAAAAGCGGGCGAATTGCACGACCTCGTAGAAGACCGCCTGCCGGCTGCCTACGAAGAAATTCCAGGCATCGCCAACGCCACCTATGAGGCCTGCAAAGCCTGGGCGGATGCCGAAAAGCAATTGTCTGAAGTGACCAATGAGAACGCCGTCTGAGCCTGTCCGGCGCCAAGACCGTAACCGCTCACCCCTTTTTGAGGAGAAGCACAATGTCGGAAATCACCGGACTGACGCGCGGCGGAGAAGCTTACGTTCCCAAGTTCGTCCTCGAATTGGATCAGACCAACTGCATCGGTTGCGGCCGCTGTTACAAGGTGTGTTCCCGCGACGTCTTCGAACTCATCGAACGCGAGGAATCGGATGAGGATTTCGACGAAGACGATGATGATGACGACGGCTTCTCCGACGACACCAGCATGGTCATGTCGCTGAAAAACGCGCTGGACTGCATCGGCTGCGAAGCCTGTTCGCGCGTTTGCCCGAAAGACTGCATGACCCACGGCACCGCGCCGGTCGCGGGCTGAGTTGCTGACGCCTGGCCACAGCCAGCCGATCGAACAAAGGACAACCGCCTTGATGATCATCCCGACGCTTGAAAACCGCACCCGCCGGACCGGCCCGTTTCTGCGGCAGATGGCGACGGGCATGATCGCCATTTGTCTCCTGGCCACGGGGGAACGCACGGCCCTAGCCGAGGACATCAAGCTGGCGGTTGCGGCGAACTTCTTGAAACCCATCCGGGTCATCGCAAAGAAGTTCGAAGAGGAGACCGGCAACGCCGTCAAGATCAGCGCAGGCTCGACAGGCAAGCTCTATGCGCAGATCAAGAAGGGCGCGCCGTTCGATGCGTTCCTGGCGGCCAATTCCCGCGAGCCGAAGCGCTTGGAAACGGAAGGCGATATCGTTCCGGGAAGCCTGTTTGTCTACGCGGTCGGCCAACTGGTTTTGTGGTCGCACCAAAAAGGCGTCGATCCCAAGAAGATGCTCCTAGACGCCAAGTTTGAGCACATCGCATTGGCTAACCCGAAACTCGCGCCATACGGAAAAGCCGCCGTCGAAACCATGGAAAAGCTGGGTGTGACAAGCGCGGCTGAGCCGAAGCTCATCAAGTGCGAAACGGTCTCACAAGCGCACCAGTTCGCCGTCATCGGCAACGTCGAGCTGTCCTTCTTCGCCTATTCGCAAATTGCGCTGGCCGACGAAGACGACAAAGGCAGTAGCTGGATCGTGCCGGCCGATCAGCACTCTAAAATCGCCCAGGCCGCCGTCCTTTTGAAAACCGGCGAAACCAACAAGGCAGCCGCCGAATTCCTGGCCTTCTTGAAAACCGAACCCATTCGCAAACTCATTGTCGAATACGGTTACATGGTGGAGTAGGTCATGCTTGAGGCGCTTGCGACATTCGACACCGAACCCATTTTTCTCACGTTGCAACTCGCAAGTATGACACTCGCCGTCCTGATGATCCTTGGATTGCCGCTCGCATGGTGGCTGGCGAACACGAAGAGTCCGTTCCGTGGCGTCGTCGAAACTTTAACGGCGCTGCCGCTGGTCCTGCCGCCAAGCGTTCTGGGTTTTTATCTTCTTGTTTTCCTCGGCAAGGGCAGCTTGATCGGCGAAGCTTGGCAGTCGGCGACCGGCGAGCCGTTAGTCTTCACATTCTCCGGTCTCGTCATCGCGTCGTGCATCTATTCCCTGCCCTTCGTCGTCCAGCCGCTGCAGGCCGGATTCGAGAGCATCGATAAGCGCACGATCGAAGCCGCTCTTTCGCTTGGCGCGACCCATCTGCGCACCTTCCTGGAAGTGGTCCTGCCCAACATGCGCCGCAGCCTGATTGTGGCAAGTGTCTTGGGCTTCGCCCACACGGTCGGAGAGTTCGGCGTCGTGTTGATGGTTGGCGGCAATATCCCAGGCGAAACACAGGTGATCTCGATCGCCATCTACGAGCATGTCGAGAGCATCGAATACGAAGCCGCCCACCTTCTGTCGATGGTGCTCCTGGCGTTTTCCTTCGTCGTCCTGCTCATTGTCTATGGCGCCAACGGCGGCAAGCGGGAGGCGCTCATCGCATGAACCCGCTAGACGTCGACGTTGAATTCGAGCGCGCCGCCTTTTCCCTCGCGGTCAACGCGCAGATCCCGGGCGAAGGGATCACCGTTTTGCTCGGCCCGTCCGGTAGCGGCAAGACAACATTGATGCGCCTGATCGCCGGGCTGGAAAACCCGAAGACCGGCAGCGTCAGCCTTGGTCCACAAACGTGGTTCGACCATCACCAAGGCATCGACATTCCTGTCCGCAAACGCAAAGTCGGCATCGTCTTCCAGGACTACGCGCTCTTCCAGAACATGACGGTGGCCCAGAACATCGGTTTCGGAGTTGCCAAGAGCGACCGGGAAAGAACCGCCGACACCTGGATCGAACGCCTCGATCTTGGCGGCCTGGCCGACCGATATCCGGCGCAATTGTCTGGCGGTCAGCGCCAGCGCGTCGCATTGGCCAGAACGCTGGCGACCGATCCGGATCTCCTGCTTCTCGATGAGCCCTTTTCGGCCGTCGATGCCCACCTGCGCCAAAACCTTCGCGCCCAGTTGATGGGCCTTGTCGCGGCCGTCAAGAAGCCGGCAATTCTGGTCACACACGATCTCGATGAAGCCCGCCAGGTGGGCGACTGGATCGGTGTGATGACGGCTGGACGTCTCGCACGATTTGGCGCCGCGCACGAGATCTTCAACGATCCAGGCGAATACGCGGCAGCCTGCGTCCTGGGGTGGCGCAACCTGTTGCCCGTTAGCTCATGGAATGCGGGCTGTGTCGCCGGACCATGGGGCCAACTCGGTCTCAGCGGCGTTCCGCTGAGCGCCAAATGGCTCGGCATTCGCGCCGAGCACATTGGTCTCGGACCCGGTCTTGTTCCCGACTGCGCCCTGCAAGCAAAAGCCGTCAGGTGTCGCGAAATGGGGGCGGTTCGCGAACTGCAATGCCGACTGGCTGACAATTCGATGCTCTACATCCACCGGCCCTGGAATACGCCGCTGCCGGCCGCAGGCGAAACGATCACGGTCCACTTGCCGGCGCAGTACGTGAAGCCGCTGGGCGAGGGCACGTCTCTAGCCGGCACTCAGCTTTCGCAACGTGCCAGCACGTCGCCTTGTCCACCGTTGAGCACGCTGCGCGAGCATGAAGCGCACTCAACAAGCGTCGTTTGAGTAAGCAGGAGCAATGAGCATGTACCAGCGCCCATTCATTCTAGCCGCCTGCTTGTTAGCGCTGTTCGGCTTGTCATTTCTTCGCGCGCCAAACCACAACGAAGACTATCGCGAGACGCTCTACGTATTTGGAACGCTTGTCGAAATCGAGATCCGCGGCGAGCCGGCCGAATCTGCGCGCGCCGCCGTCGCCGAAATCTCGCGCGAGTTCGAACGCGTGCATGTCGCCTGGCACGCCTGGCATCAGGGTGGCGAATTGGGCGCGGTAAACCAGGCGATTGCGCGCGGCAAGCAAATCGAAGTCAGCCCCGAATTGGCAAACCTGCTCAAAACCGCGCAGAACCTGTCGAAGGAAAGCGAAGAGTTGTTCGAACCGGCAATCGGCGGCGTGATCGCAGCCTGGGGCTTCCATGCTGACGAGCCGCCAAGCGGTAAGCCACCGTCAGCCGACACGATTGCCACTTGGGTTGCCGCACGTCCGCGCCTTGCCGATTTGACGATCGATGGCAGCACTATTCGATCCAGCAACAAGGCTGTCCGCATCGACCTTGGCGGTGTCGCAAAAGGCGCCGCTCTAGATCTGGCCGCCGATATCCTGAAACGCCGCGGCATCGAGAATGCGGTTCTCAACGCCGGCGGCGATCTCAACGTCCTAGGCAAATACGCCGCCCGCCCCTGGAACGTCGCAATCCGCGATCCATTCGGCTGGCAGGCTGTCGCTTCCGTCGAGATGCGCCCCGGCGAAGCGCTCTATACCTCCGGCAATTATGAGAGGTATCTCGAGTACGACGGCGAGCGCTTTTCCCACATCATCGATCCGCGCACCGGCCGTCCGGTCACCGACATCGTCTCCGCGAGCGTTCTGCACACCGTTGGCACGCGCGCCGACGCTGCAGCGACAGCGTTGTCGGTCGCCGGGGTAAAAGACTGGAGCCGGATCGCCGAACGTATGAATGTCGATTTGGCGCTCCTCATCGATGGCAAAGGCAAGGTCTATCTCACGCCAGGAATGGCCAAGCGCGTGAAGTTCCACGTGACCCCGACAAACGTCATTGTGGTGGAACCGACAAAGCAGTTGGCGCTCGCCCGTCACGCGTTTGTCAGGAGCGTCGGGAAGCCGACAAACACAAATCCGACAATCGAAAAGAATCAACAATGACAGCGGCTTGTGCAGAAAAATGGGCGTGGCATAGCGATTGCTTAACCGTTCCTTACGGAGTGCAAAATCGCCGTACCCTCCATGGAGATGTGCAACATGTTGGAACTCACAGACAACGCCAAAAAAGCAATTCTGAGATTTGTCGAAACAGCTGACGCCCCGATAGGCGGACTGAGAATCTCGGTCGTCGACGGCGGGTGTTCCGGTCTGCAATACGCAATGTCACTGGAGCCCGAACCCAAAGACGGCGACAGCGTTGTCGACTGCGGTCCAACCAAAATCTATGTCGAGCCCTCAAGCATTCCTGTCCTGACAGGCGTGACGGTCGATTTTGTCGAAAGCCTGGAAGGCTCAGGCTTCACCTTCACCAATCCCAACGCCACCAAGAGCTGCGCCTGCGGGAAATCGTTCGCAGCAGGATGCTGATCGAACGGACTTGTCGGGACATCTTCCTTTCAACACGCCCCCAGGCGCCCATGAGCCAGCGGCCGTTTCGCTGATTTGCGCCCAGAACAGATGGATGAGTGAATATGTGGGACTACTCGGAGACCGTCAAAGAGCACTTCTACAATCCGCGCAACGTTGGCGCGGTAGAAGAAGCCAACGGCGTTGGCGATGTCGGTTCGCTGACGTGCGGTGACGCCCTGCGTCTGACGTTGAAGGTGAACCCGGAAACGGAAATCATCGAAGACGCCGGCTTCCAGACTTTCGGCTGCGGCTCGGCCATCGCCTCGTCATCGGCGCTCACCGAAATCATCAAAGGCAAGACGCTGGATGAGGCACTCGCTGTCACCAACCAGGATATCGCCGACTTCCTTGAAGGCCTTCCGCCTGAAAAGATGCACTGTTCGGTCATGGGCCGCGAAGCGCTGCAGGCCGCCATTGCCAACTATCGCGGCGAAGTATGGGAAGATGACCACGAAGAAGGCGCGCTGATCTGCAAATGTTTTGCAATCGAAGAGCCGCTCATCGTCGACACCATCCGCGCCAACAATCTCAGCAGCGTGCAGGACGTCGCCAACTACACCAAGGCGGGCGCAGGCTGCTCGTCGTGCCATGAAAAGATCGAAGAGATCCTGGCGCGCGAACTCGAAGCCCGCGGCGAAACGTTCACGCCCGGCGCTGGGCGGCCCGATCTGGTTCTGGAGCGCCGCACGGTTGCAAAGAAATCCAAAGAACTCCCCGTCATGCAAAACGGTGCGGCAAAAGAAGAACCAGCCGCCCCCGTTAAAAAGGCAAAGAGCAAGCTGACCCTCGTCCAGCGCATTCAGAAGATCGAAAAAGCTATCGAAGCGCTGCGTCCGGCCCTGCAGGCAGATCGCGGCGACGTTGAGCTCATCGACGTCCAGGACAAGACGGTCTTCGTCAAGATGACCGGCGCCTGCACCGACTGCTCGATGGCCGGACTGACACTCAATGGACTGCAGCAGAAAATGATGGAAGAGCTGGGTGAATTCGTCCAGGTCGTCCCGTTGAGCAAGCGCCAGCTTGAGGAGGCCGGACTATGACGGACATCAAAGGCATCTATCTCGATAACAACGCGACGACGAAAGTCGATCCGCAAGTCCTGGAAGCCATGCTGCCCTATTTCACCGAGCAGTTCGGCAACCCGTCGTCCATCCACCAGTTCGGCAACCAGGTCGGGCGCGCCGTCAACAAGGCCCGGCGCCAGGTCCAGGAACTCTTGGGCGCTGAATTCGATAGTGAAATCATCTTCACGTCTTGCGGCACCGAGTCAGATTCAACGGCGATTTATTCGGCCCTCAAAGCCCAGCCGGAACGCACGACGATCATCACCACGGCCGTCGAACACCCCGCCATTCTGGCCGTGGGCGAACAACTGGAGAAAGAAGGCTATACGATCATCCGGCTCGGCGTCGACAGCAAGGGCCGCCTCGACCTTGACGACTATAAGAAGCGGCTTGACGACGACGTCGCCCTCGTCACCGTGATGTGGGCCAACAACGAATCCGGCACGATCTTCCCGGTCGTCGAGATGGCCGAAATGGCGCACGAAGCCGGCGTCATGTTCCACACCGATGCCGTGCAGGCCGTCGGCAAGATCCCGATTGATCTGAAGTCGACCAAGATCGATATGCTGTCGCTTTCAGGTCACAAGCTGCACGCACCCAAAGGAATCGGAGCGCTCTACCTGCGCCGCGGCACTCGCTTCCGCCCATTCCTGCGTGGCGGCCACCAGGAACGCGGCCGTCGCGCGGGAACCGAAAACTCAGCGTCGATCGTCGGCCTTGGCGTCGCAGCCGAACTGGCAGCCAGCCGGATCGAGCACGAGAACACATTCGTGCGCGGCCTGCGTGATCGCCTGGAGCACGGTATCCTGGCGGCCAACACGCACTGCTTCGTCACGGGCGATCCCGACAACCGGCTGCCCAACACCTGCAACATCGCCTTTGAATTTATCGAGGGCGAAGCGATCCTCATGATGCTCAACAAGAAGGGCATCGCAGCGTCGAGCGGATCGGCGTGTACGTCCGGGTCGTTGGAACCCTCTCACGTCATGCGCGCCATGGGCATCCCGTTCACGGCCGCCCACGGGACGATCCGGTTCTCGCTATCCTGCGACAACACCCAGGAAGAAATCGATCAGGTGATCGCGACCCTCCCCGGCATCATTAGCCGGTTGCGTGAGCTGTCACCTTACTGGTCGAAAGAAGGACCTGTCGAAAATCCCGATCAGGCTTTCGAGCCGACCTACGCGTAGGCAACGTCTGCCATTGGCAGTCTGATGGCAGTCACGCAGGACTTATCCTCCGTAAACTCAAAGCGGCCTCGAGAGAGGCCGCTTTTTTACGTCGCGACAGCCAATCTCAACGCAACCGAACGACGTCTGGTAAGGCGCTCCAAAACTGTTGTCGATTTCCTAACACGGCCCCAGTCGCCGACCTGACAACCGCCAATTCCTGACGTCGGGGGTCTGCGTTTAACATGCTGAAAATATTGGGAAAAACGCAATGGCATGCGGATTGCTTTGAAGCTTAACAACCTAGCTTGGAGCACAATCGCAAATGACGACGTCCGCTCGCAAAGTGATTATCAACGACACGACGCTCCGCGACGGAGAACAGTCCGCCGGTGTCGCCTTCTCGATAGACGAAAAGATCGAAATCGCACGACGTCTCGATGCCATCGGCGTTCCCGAGCTCGAAGTCGGAATTCCCGCCATGGGTGCGGAGGAGCGCGAGACGATTGCCGCGCTAGCATCCCAGTCGCTGAACGCCGACATGATGATCTGGTGCCGCCTGCGCCGCGACGACCTCGACGCGGCACACGGTTTGCCGGTTGCGCTGATCGACCTGTCGATCCCCGTATCCGACCAGCAGATTTCCAAGAAGCTCAATCGCGATCGCGCCTGGGTGCTGCAGCAGATTGCAACCATCGTCCCGCAAGCCTGCGACATGGGTTTCCGCGTCAGCATCGGCGGCGAAGACTCCTCCCGCTCCGATCCGGATTTCCTGAAAAGCGTTCTTGAGGTTGCCGAACGCGCAGGCGCAGAGCGGTTCCGGTTTGCCGACACGGTCGGGATCATGGACCCCTTCACGGTCTACGATCGCATCGCCGACTTGAGAGCTTCGAGCGATCTGGCAATCGAGATGCACGCGCATGATGACATCGGGCTAGCAACGGCTAACTCGCTGGCTGCGATCCGTGGCGGCGCAACCCATGTCAACACAACCGTCCTGGGTCTTGGCGAGCGCGCCGGAAACGCACCACTGGAAGAAATTGTCGTCGGCCTGTCGAAGGTCATGGGCATCGACACCGGCATCAACTTGCGCAATTACCAGGCCCTGACGCAATTGGTCGAAGAGGCATCTGGCTGCCGGATCTCGCCGCTGAAAAGCCTCGTTGGCGAGCGCGTCTTTTCGCACGAGTCAGGCATCCATGTGGACGGCCTCCTCAAAGACCCGGTCAACTACCAAGGCGTCGACCCGGCAGATTTCGGCCGCCATCACAATTTCGTTCTCGGCAAACACTCCGGCACCACGGGGTTGATCCATGCCTACGCGCAGCTCGGCATCATGCTGGAGCGCGATGCGGCGCAGCGGATCTTGCCCGATGTGCGTCGTCTCGTCGAAAAGACGAAGCGCTCGCCAACCGCCGACGAACTCACCTCATTTCATCACGCGCACATGCTGGCAGGGGTCTGAAATGTCGATAGTGTCCATGATCCGGGAAGATGTTGCCTGCGTTTTTAAACGCGATCCAGCGGCGCGCTCGACGCTCGAAATTCTGACGACCTATCCCGGCGTCCACGCCATCGTGATGCACCGCATGTCGCATGGGCTGTGGACGCGCGGCTGGCGTTATCTGCCGCGACTGATGTCCTTCCTGACACGCTTTGCAACCAACATCGACATCCATCCCGGCGCCACCATCGGCCATCGCTTCTTCATCGACCACGGCGCCGGCGTCGTCATCGGCGAGACCGCCGAGGTCGGCGATGACGTCACGCTTTATCACGGCGTGACCTTGGGCGGCACGTCCTGGAACAAAGGCAAGCGCCACCCGACGCTGCGCGACAACGTCGTCGTTGGCAGCGGCGCGAAATTGTTAGGCCCCATCACCATTGGCTGCAACGCCCGCATCGGGGCCAATTCCGTCGTGGTCAATCACGTTCCATCAGCCAGCACCGTTGTCGGAATTCCCGGCCGGGTCGTCCGCGAAAAACGCAGCGCCCCGCTCGATCCGCGCGGCATCGATCTCGATCATCACCTGATCCCCGACCCTGTCGCAGAAGCTTTGAGCACGCTGTTGAACCGGGTCACAAAACTCGAACAGGCATTGAACCCGACATCCAAGACCACTGAAGCCGAAGCTCCACGTTGGCTTCATGCCTCGATGGGCGAGAACTTACCCCAAGACCCGCATCAGAACCGTGGACAGTAACGCCGCATCAAGCGGTGTCGACACAGCAAAGGAGCGTCGAAATGCGCAACGCAGAATTCGAAGAAGACCTGCAAGAGTTGTCGAGCGCTGAAGATTTCCTCGACCACTTTGAAATCGACTACGACCCCAAGGTCGTGCACGTCAATCGCCTCCACATTCTGCAGCGCTTCCACGACTACCTGGAAAAAGATCCCAAGGAGCCCACAGGCGAAGCCGATTGCGAGGCCTATTACAAGAGCTTCTTGCGGACCGCCTACGAGGATTTCGTGACTTCGGATGCGTTGACCGAGAAGGTTTTCAAAGTCCTGCAGCCGCAGGTCGCTTTTGTTCCAATGGAGCTGGTTCGCAAATAAGCGAGCCGTCCCGTCCAAGCGTTCGATTTTGCAGGAGGTTGAGACATGCGCCCGAAGTACCAATTTGGCGATGAAGTTCGCGTCATCAGGAATGTGCGCAACGACGGGACCTTCCCTGGAACCAAGGTTGGCGAATTGCTCATTCGTCGCGGCAGCGTCGGTTATGTCCGCGACGTCGGCACCTTCTTGCAGGACCAGATCATCTACACGGTCCACTTCATGGACGGTGACCTGATCGTGGGATGCCGCGAGCAGGAACTGCAACTGGCAAGCGATCCATGGGTGCCGAGCCTTTATGAGTTCCGCGAGAAAGTCACGCCGAAGATGCAGTTGGCCGTTGGCGGCGAAGTGATCGCCAAGCCCGGCGACGAGGGCGAGGTTCTCAAGGTCCTGCGCAACAACCCCGGTGGCGTTGCCTATCACGTGCGCTTTCCGGGCCGCACATTGCAGGTGCCCGAAACCTCGCTTGATTTCGTCGCCGAAGCTTCCCCGGACGATTTGCTGAGCGTCGAAGACGATCCTGAAGACCTGGCCGATGTCTTGGCTGCAGCAGCCGAACAAGCCGAACAGCAAGCACCCACAAAGGATGCACCATGAGCAAGACCGACATCTACGCTTACCATCTCTTCAAGGCGGCTCAGGACAAGTACGGGCGTAAGCCGGCTGACCTCAGAGACTCTGAAGCCGAGACAGCAGGCGACGTCGCGCGCAGAACGCTGTTTGTCGAAGACAGAATTTTGAACTCGCAAGAGGCGAAGTCGGTGAAAGTGGATGCGGCAGACATCACTGCGGCACGTGAGTCGATCATCTCGCGCTACGACAGCTTCTGCGATTTCCTCGCCGATCTTGCCGCCAGCGGTCTTGACGATGCAATTCTGCTGGAAGCGATCGAACGCCAATTGGCTGTCGAAAAGACGACCGACCTGGTGGCCTCGACAGTGAAGGCGCCAACCAAGCAGGAAATCGCAGACTTCTATGAGCGCCGCCGCGAAGAATTCATCCGTCCTGAGCAACGCGCAGTCAGCCACATTCTCATTACGATCAATCCGGAATTCCCGGAAAACGAGCCAGCTGAAGCGCACCGCCGTATCAAGGAACTACACGCGCGGTTGCGGGAGGACCCCATGAGCTTCGGCCTTCTGGCGCAACTCCATTCCGAATGTCCGAGCGCGTTGCGCGCCGGCGACCTCGGCGTGGTGACGCCAGGCCAGCTGATGGAACCTCTGGAACGGGCTGCCTTTGCATTGAAGCTTGGCCAAATCAGCGCGCCAATTCAAACCGAAGCCGGCTACCATATCGCCCGCTGCGACCAGATCATCACGTCCCGCACGGTCCCACTCAAGGAAGCCCGCACCAAGATTGCCGAAGCGATTACCGAAGGCAGGCGCCAACAAGCCAAGCGCAATTGGATCAAATCGATTTGCGCACCTTCAGACACGAAAACGCGCGGCGGCGAGCGCATGTCCGACACCCCACGATTTTCCGAAAGGCCATTAGCATGCGCGAGCTGAACCGCAGGAGCCTGATTGCCGGCCTCCTCGTTGGCGGTTCGGCATTCGCTGCCGGCCAACAGGTGTTGTCTTATGGGAAATGGCCGAAGTCCAAACGGGTTGCGATCATCGGGGGAGGACCAGCCGGTGTTGCGGCGGCCCTTGCCTTACGTCAGGCCGATACCTCCGCCCGGATCTTGCTGATCGAACGCGATCCCGCAACGCTCAAAAACACTTCCGGCGCTCAGCAACGGTTTCAGCGGCCCAACCTCTCAGGCGTCTTCAACAAGCTCAAAGCCGCCGACATCGAAATCGCTCTCGACGAAATCGCGGCAATCGATTGGCAACGCCAAAGCGCACGCGGCATGAGCGGTCGCGACTTCGCCTTCGACTATGTCGTCGTTGCACCAGGCACGACGGCGCAAGACGAAGGTATTGCGGGGCTCGATTCCATCGCGCGCCACCATTGGCCAGCCGCATGGGGCAGCCCGCGCGAAGCCAAACGGCTGACAGCCCAGCTTGCTGCGATGTCCGATGGCACCCACGTGGTGCTCCGCCTGCCGTCCGGAGACGTCAGTCATCCCGCGGGCCTGCCACAGCGCGCAGTCGAGATTGCCAAATTCCTTGCGCGCAAGAAACCAACGTCGAAGCTCACGGTATTGGATGCAACTGAGGGCACTCGGGCCGCCGATGCATTCGCTTCCGCGATCGCTGCAACGGACCTCGGCCAGCGTGTCGAGTGGGTTGGCCGCGATAGACCCGTTGAGGTTCGTGAAATCAATGCGCACACCGGCAGGCTGGAGACGTCGCACGGACTGATCCAGGCCGATGTCGTCAATTTCGTTACCGCTCAAGAGGCTGGCGCAATCGCACAAGCCTCCGGGCTGGCCGATCGATCCGGCTGGTGCCCGTGCGGATCCGATATGCGCTCGCTGATCAATCCTGGTGCGATTGTCGTCGGCGACGCAAACCGTTTGGCCCAACGGACCGTCGATGGGGCGGTGCGCTCCGGGGTCGAAGCAACGCGCACACTTCTACGCGCATGAGATGAGCACGGCAGAGTTGAGATGAGTTTTGGCGGTTGAAAGCAAAAAAACTGCGCAACCGCTTAAAGAGGCGCCGGACTTCTGGCGCTGTGGGTTCAACTAGCAGAGAAGAAACGATTGGAGATATCATGATTGGCAGAAAGCTTCCGCAGGTCACCTTCCGCACGCGTGTTCGTGACGACAGCATCGAAGGTCCAAACCCGTTCCGCTGGGAAGATAAAACGACCGCCGACTACTTCGCCGGCAAGCGCGTCATCGTTTTCTCACTGCCGGGCGCATTCACCCCGACGTGCTCGACCTTCCAGCTCCCAGACTTCGAGAAGCTCCATGGAGACTTCGCCGCCGCCGGCATCGATGAGATCTACTGCGTGTCGGTCAATGACGCATTCGTCATGAATGCCTGGGGCAAGTCGCAGAACCTCGAGAACGTCAAGCTCATCCCCGATGGCTCCGGTGAGTTCACCCGCAAGATGGGCATGCTGGTCGACAAGAATAACCTGGGCTTCGGAATGCGCTCCTGGCGCTATGCCGCCATCGTCAATAATGGCGTCGTCGAAGCCTGGTTCGAAGAAAGTGGCTATTCGGATAATTGCGAAAGCGATCCCTACGGCGAATCCGCTCCGCAAAACATCCTGGCCTATCTCAATGGCGAACTGACAGAGCGCACTGCGGCTTAAGGGTCCGCGCGCGATCGCAATCAGGTGGCCGTGCAGCTTTATAGATTGATCAAAAGCTGCACGGCTCTCCGCCGCCAACTAGGGGCACGCTGTTCATGATTATCTGTCAATGCAACGTGATCACGGAGCAGGATTTTGAATCCGTTGTTGTGGATCTTCTGTCGGACGCGCCAGATCAGACGCTGACGCCCGGCCGGGTCATTCGCGCCTTGAATGCACGGCGCCAGTGCAGCGGCTGTCTGCCCGCCCTCAACAACATGATCGATGGATGCAAAAAGCGGTGCGGCAACGAAAATTGCCCGCGCAAAGCAATGCAGGCGACGCTCCAGGCGGACCCCAACACACTCGAAGCCAATACACTCGAAGAAGGTGAATTCGTATGAAGGGTGACGACAAAGTCATCGAATATCTGAACCAGTCGTTGCGGCACGAACTGACGGCCGTGAACCAATACTGGTTACATTATCGCTTGCTGGAAGACTGGGGTTTTACGAAGATTGCAAAAAAGGAACGCGAAGAATCCATCGAAGAGATGGAGCACGCCGACAAACTGATCGAGCGCATCATCTTCCTTGAAGGCCACCCGAACTTGCAGACCCTCGACCCGCTGCGCATCGGCCAGAACCTCAAAGAGGTTCTTGAGTGCGATCTCGCCGCTGAGTATAGCGCGCGCGATCTCTATAACGAGGCAAGAGCTGTATGCCGGGAGAAAGAAGATTATGTTTCCATGGCGCTCTTTGAAAGCCTGCTGAACGATGAAGAAGGCCATATCGACTTCATCGAGACCCAGCTTGAACTCCTCGAAAAAATTGGGATCGAGAATTTCTCGTTGCTGCAGTCGGCACCCGCCAACGAACAGGAGGCTTGAGCGGAAATCCGCTTCAAGCTCGCCCAACGCTTGAGTTCAGCGCCGACCGCCAACCCACCCAATTCAAAATCTATCACGCAAAAAAATAATAAGCGACCAGGGCCCGCCTTCAGGATGGGGCCTGGACGCTTTTGCGATTGAGCTGGAAATTTTTGAAAGCCAGTTTCAGGAGCGCGGGACGATGATCAGTCGCTCAACGGGGGTATTGTCGACGAAATGAGATTGAATGATCTCGTCGATGTCCTCCCGCGTCCGCGGCACGTACCAGATGCCTTCCGGGTAGACCACCATGACCGGGCCGGCCAGACAAAACCCTAAACAGCCCGTCACCGTCTTGGCGATATCGGGATTGCCGAGCTTTTCAAGGCTGTTTGCCAGGTAGTCATAAAGACTGTTCGCGCCTCTTTGCGCACAGCTGCCGTGCGGGTGGCCCTCAGGACGCGACTGCAAGCACGTAAAGACGTGGTAGCGGTACACTTGCGGAATTTCCAAAGTCATGATCAGCAGCTCCAGGAATTGTTTTGAACTCTTTTGCCAAAGAGCAATTCAAAAGCCGCGCCAACTGCCCAAAGCCGGCGCAACTGCGCAGAAAACCAAGGGCGGGACGGCTTTAGGTAGCCATCTCAGACACAGTTTGTTTGGAGGAATGCCGACAAACGCGACAATCTCTTGGAAGCGCATTGATTTGGGAAAGTCAGGCTTCGTCAGCGTCGCTATCGTCACCGTTATCGATGATCTCAAGGATCGCCTGCGCACCGAAACGATCGCTCGGATCGATTTCAGCAGCCTTTGCGACAGCTTCCCGCCCAAGCTCCAATTCGCCAAGCCGCACGTTGCAATAGCCCCACGCCAGTAGAGCCTGGAGATAGAGACCCGGAACACTTTCGAGCGCGGAAAAGTCGGTATCGGCTGCGCTCACGGCTCTCCAATCGACCGGAATATTCAGACGCCGCGCAGAATGTTCGACAATAAACTGGGCGTGCGGAAGAGCATCGGAATATCGGTGATTGTAGAAATAGAACCTGTAAGCGCCAAGCCGGACTTCAAGGTCTTGCGGCGCCAATTGCAACGCCCTCAGCACCGCCGTTTCCGCTGCGGCCGGATCCGAGCGGGCCGAACGCGCATCTTTAAGCGCCAGAAGCGCAGCCGCGTTTTCCGCGGCGTCATCGGATTTCTCGATGGGTGCGATCATGAGGCCAATACTTCGCTTTCGGTTATACGTTTTGGTTTGCGCAAGATTTGTATTTAAAGAATGCAAAATTCGGTCCATCGACAAAGGACATCGGTTCTGGGCAGACCAAGAAAACGCGCGGTTCGCGGAGGCTGAGCGCAAGTGCATTTCGTTATCAAATTCTTTCGCTTGGCGAGCGGCGTCAGAAGTTAATCAATCGTAATCGGGCATGTGTAGGATAGAGTACAGTTAGGAGCTTGGTATCCAAATACGTGTAGTCTGAACATTCGTGATCTTATTTCCATTTTGTTTTGAGTTGTTCCGTGTCCACCAAGCCCAAAACTACAAGTTCGAGCAAGCGCTCCCGCACGCCAAGGAACTTGCAGTCTCCGCAGTCGATCGGCACGGAACTGCTTGAAATCAAGCGCAGCCAACTTGCAGAAATCTTAAGCGAAACGATCGACGACGGTTTGGCGATCGTCGACGATACAGGGCATTACCAGTTCGTCAACGAGGCCTACCGGCAACTCCACGCAGGCCTTGAAGACCTGATCAAGATCGGGTCTTCCTATGACGGCGTGCTGCGCGAAAGTCTCAATCGCGGCATCTGGGAACTCAACGGCGAGAGCGACGAGGCTTGGCTGAGCCAGCATGCATTTGCACCAGGCGCCATTCGCCGCGAGTGCTGGATGCCTCTGGCCGATGGGCGCTGGATCTTACGCCGTTCCTATCGCCATAGTTCTGGCCGCGTGCTTGAAATCTGTTCTGACCTGACGCGGTTGAAAGCAAGAGAAAACGAACTCAGCCAAGCCTTGCATCGCGCTGAAGTCGCCGAACTCAAAGCGCGCCAGGCCCTGCACGTTGAAGAAGGGCGCAAGCAGCAAGAAGAACTCTTATCGAAATTCAATCACTGGCTGCACTCCTGCAAGTCGAACGCAGAATTGAATTCGATCGTTCTTACCTTTGTCGCCCGCTTGATGCCGAATTCCGTCGGCGTCCTCTATACCTACAACAATTCGCGCGATGTGCTGGTCCCGTCCTGCTCGTGGCCGTTTGAAATCGCTTTGGGTGAAATTAAGCCGAATGACTGCTGGGGACTGCGCCAGGGACATTCCTATCACTACGGCCGCAAAGGCCTGCGTTTCGAATGCGAGCATACCCATGCCGAGGGGCTGCCCCAGCATGATGAAAATTCCCACTACTTCTGCATCCCTATCCTGGCGCATGGTGAGACGGTCGGCCTGTTGCATGTGTGCCCGGATCCGGCCGGAATGCAGACCAACGAGGAACAATACCATTGGTTCAATTTGGCTGCGAAATGTGCAGCACAGATCAGCCTGGCGATTGCAAATCTGAAGCTCAACCAGGAGCTCCAGGACAGGTCGACCAAGGACCCCCTGACCGGGTTGTTCAACCGGCGATATTTTTCGGAACGCTGCTCGCGTGAAATCAGTCGCATCAAACAGGGCCAGTGGCACGCATCGCTGATCTTCCTGGATATCGACCACTTCAAAACATTCAATGACAAGTTCGGGCACGACGCCGGAGACGTTGTCTTGAAGGAATTTTCGCGCGTCTTGCTGGACCACTTCCGCCAGAACGATGTCGTCGCCCGGATTGGCGGCGAAGAGTTCGCAGTTTTGATGGTTGGATCGAACTGGACTATCGCTCGCCAGCGCGCCGAAGAACTGCTGTTGAAGGTCGCGCAGATGGAAGTTCACTACGGCAAGGAAACCCTTCCAAGCATCACCACATCAGCAGGTGTTTTTGAAATTCCAGAAGCCAGCGAATGCTACGCGGACATCGCCTGCAGTGCGGACAAGGCCCTCTACGATGCCAAGAAGAGCGGTCGCAACAAGGTCTGCGGATAAAGGCTCTGCGGCCGTCGGCTGGCAAGATCAAGAATCGCGCAAGAAAGTCATCACCTCTTGCAAGGTTGGAAGTCCGCTGCGCGCGCCCAGGCGGCGGCATTTGAGTGCTGCCGTCGCAGAGGCAAAGCGGGCGGCCGCCGCGTCCCCAAGACCGCTGGCGATCGCCAACGCGAGCGCGCCATGAAAGGTATCGCCTGCGCCGGTCGTATCAACAACTTCAACCTTGAATGCAGGCAGGCTGCCCGATGACCCAGCGGATGTCCGCCAGTGATAGCCTTTTTCTCCACGCGTGACGCCAGCGTGGCGTGGCCCTTTCGCGAGCACGGCTGCAAGTTGCTCGTCGATCGTGGGCGCCGGAAAGAATTCCTCAAGCGCGCTTTCTGAGGCGACCGCGAATTCGGTGAGCTTCAGAATCTCATCTGAAGGGATGCCGCCGGCGATGTCTATGTCGATGAGCGTGATTGCGCCCTTCTCCTTGGCACGCTGAAAAGCGGCAATCGTGCCTTCACGCCAAGTCAGATCACTCAGCACGAAACTGCGCCCATCGATGCGGTCCAGAGGCAACCAGTCGGGTTGAGCGGGCATGGCGTGATCGCGCTCGCTGATGACGAGCCGCTCGCCGCGTTGATCGACAATCACAACGGAGGTGGAAGTTCTCGAACCTTCATGGCGGATCACGAACTGCGTGTCGACGCAGGTCCGGTCGAGCTCGTCGATAACCTGGTTGCCAAAGCCGTCATTTCCGACCCGGCTCCACAGTTCGACTTCACCACCGAGCCTTGCGATCGAAGCCGCAGCATTGGCAGCCGTGCCGCCACCGTTTTCGATGTGCTCAAGCGCGCGTACCTTCGAAGGCGGAGCCGGCAGATCCTTGACCCGGTAAGTGCGATCCCATGCCGAATGGCCGATACTGATAAAACGGCTATTGGGTTCCGGGAGGCTTTGGGATATGGGGTCTGGCGTATCCGTCATCGCTTGCTTTTATTTTAGACTTGCTGATCAGCCGCGCGCGGCGTGTTCGAAAATATCTTCTTCCTGCGCATTGTGAACGCGAATAAGCGCTTCAAGCGATTCAATGACCCGCTGGGCGTCGCGAACGAGATAATGATCGGCATCCTCCGGCGAAAGGTCTTTGGTGAGCCGCTCAAGCAAGCGGCCCAGATGCATGATCTCTCGATGCGCGCGGCTCATCGCACCAAGCCCATGTCCATCGCTCAGATACTTGCCAATCCGGGGGTAAACGCTGGTCTCGTCGTTTTGTTCATGCGCAAGGAGCTGCTCTGCAACAATCCCGTTGGCTTCAACAATCAATTTGACGGCGCCGTCTGGGTCGGCATCGTCCAGACCATCAGATATTTGACGCAGCCGGTCGAGCCAGACTTCAAGCTCCTTGTGTTCCTGGCGAAGCTTGATTGCCGAAGCCTGCGGCATGATCTTGTGGCCGGGTCGCCAGGGACTGAAATTGGCCCGCAGCGCGTTGAGAATGACGGCGACATCGATGGCTTCCTGCGCCAGCGCGCCGGCGACCGGGCTCAGCAGTCCGAACGCCGCAAAACCCATTGCGATGCCGGAGAGGCTCAACCCGACAACAATGCTCTGCAGAGCAATTCCGCGGGCGTGCTTGGCAATCTCGACGGCATCGGCGACCCGGTCGATCTGGTCGACCATCAACACCACATCGGCGGCCTCCGAAGAGGCGCTCGCACCGCGCACGCCCATGGCGATGCCGACATCGGCGGCGGCAAGAGCCGGTGCATCGTTGATCCCGTCTCCGACCATCAAAGTCGGGTGAAGGCGCTGTTCAGTTGCCACCGCTTGAACCTTGTCAGCCGGTTCCCGGTCGGCGAGCACACCTTCGAGATCCAGCGCCGCGCCAATAATGTCGGCGGCATCCGCGCGGTCTCCCGTCACCATCACGATCCGCTTCACGCCATGTTGGCGCAGCAATTGCACGGATCTTGGGGCTTCGCGGCGCAGTTCGTCAGCCAGCAGCAACGCTCCGATCGTTCGCCCATCGACGGCGACGAAAACACTCAGTGCCGAACGCCAGGACGCCCGCCGCAGGACCCTTTGCGCCCAAGGTTCGGCCGAATGTGTGCCGCAGACGTATTGGAAGGACCCGGCCCGCACGTTGCGCCCACCGACGAGACCCGAAAGCCCGGCGCCGACAGCTTCGTCGATGCGTTCCGGGATCTCCAGCAACAGGCCTTTATGGCGAGCCGCTTCAACGATGGCTTCAGCCACGACATGCTGCGAAGCCTGTTCGAGAGACGCCGCAAGTCGCAGGATCTCGTCGCCATCCGCACCAGGCGCAGTTTCGACTGCAATCAGTCGTGCGCCGCCCACCGTCAACGTGCCGGTCTTGTCGAACATCGCGGTATGCGTGCGCGCCAACGCTTCGAGCGGACCGCCACCCTTGATCAGGATGCCCTTGCGTGCGGCCTGTGAAACGCCGGCGATGAATGCGACAGGCGCCGCGATGATGAGCGGACAGGGCGTCGCCGCCACCAGAACCGCCAAGCCACGGACCGGATCACCGGAAACAAACCAGGCAACGCCGGCAACGGCAAGAGTGAGAGGCAACAAGAAGATTGCAAACTGGTCGGCCAGCCGGATAAACGGCGCTTTGGCGGCCTGGGCTGCGGTGACCATCCGCACGATGCCCGCATATGTGCTTTCCCCGGCCGTTGCGGTGGCGCGAAATTCGAAGGCGCCGCTTTTGTTGACCGAGCCGCTTCTGAGCGTCTCGCCCTTGTCCCGGTCGACCGGCAACGGTTCGCCAGTGAGTGCCGACTCATCGAGGACGGCGCCGTCATCGAGCAGAATGCCATCGACGGGAATGACTTCGCCGGCACGAACCAGAAGGCGGTCGCCGACCTTGACCTCCTCGACGTCAATTTCTTCGACGGCAGTTCCGGTGCTGCGGTGGGCGACGCGCGGTGCCCTGTCGACAAGTGATTTCAGATCGCTTTGCGCCCGCTCGATTGCGAAGTCTTCCAGAACCGAGCCGCCCGCATACATGATGGCAACGACAATACCGGCCAGGTTCTCTCCAAGGATGAGGGCAGCGGTCATCGAAACAAGCGCCACGGCGTCGACGCCGACCCGCCCGGCCAGGAAGTCCTCGACGATAGAGACCAAGAGGCCGGTGGCCACCGGGATCGTACCGATGGCCCAGATCCATTGCGCCGCTGTTGAGTACCCCATGACCCAGGCGGTGAGGCCGATCACCAAGGATGCGAGCGCGATGCTGATGAGCGCGCGGGAAACCAGATTGATCGGGCTTTTTGCGGGTTGCGTCATGGATTGGATGAGGATTGCTTGCGGTTGGTGGGCGGCGCGCGAAGTGCCAGGCGGCACCTGCGAACTTGGTTGCCGGGATTTATTATAGTGCGCAGATCGGTTGTGTCTGCCTTATGATAATTGTCAAAAAGCCGATTTATTCGCTGTGCATCCGCGATGACATTCAGTGGAAATCCCGCGACTTGGGAATAATGCGGACATCGCGTGGGTGCCGGGCGCGTAACGGGCGCGGCACCGGAGGCTGTGGCGGAACCGCTTGCGCATGCACGACTTCATCGGCGCGCGAATAGGTGATGACCGGATCGTGGGTTTCTGAAAGGCGGCCAAGTTCTTCGGAACGGTCGAAGACACGCTGCGCCATCAGGTGCACCACGCCCTCCGCACTGCGCTGCACACGTCCTTCGACCAGCATGAGCCGCGCCGCCATCACCGCCTTGCGGAATTTTTCGAACTGCCGCGCCCATAACACGACATTGGTAATGCCGGTCTCGTCTTCGAGGGTAATAAAGATGGCATTGCCGCTGCCGGGCCGCTGCCGCACCAGAACGAGTCCCGCCGTGCGTGTCCACAATCCGTCGCCGCGTAAAGAGGTTTCCGCGCAGGTGAAAACTCGTTCGGCCCGGAACACATCACGCAGCACCCCCATCGGATGCCCTTTGAGCGATAAGCGGATCGTCTGGTAGTCGGCGGCGATATTTTCCCCCGGCGACATCCGCGGCAGGCGGGCATCAGGTTCGGCGCGAAGTTCGCGTGCATCCGCGGCTGCAAAGAGCGGAAGTGGCGCAGCAGCCGGCAGCCGTCGCACCTCCCACAAAGCGTTACGGCGATTGAGCCCAAGCGAACCGAAGGTATCCGCATCGGCGAGAAGGTGAAGCGGACGTCCATGCAAATTCGCGCGCACGCTCAAGTCTTCCACCGAGGCGAAAGGCAAAGTCCGAGCGGCAACAAGGCGCGCCGCATCGCTTTCCCCCAGCCCGTCGATTTGCCGCAAGCCGAGACGCAGCGCCAAGGCGCCATAGTCGGTTTCTTCAAGGGTATTGTCCCAGACGCTGTGATTGATATCGACGGGGCGAACTTCGACGCCGTGCTCAGCTGCATCCCGCACGATCTGGGCCGGCGCATAAAACCCCATCGGCTGCGAATTCAAAAGTGCGCAGGCAAACACCGCCGGATACCTGCATTTGATGAACGACGAGATATAGACCAGCTTGGCGAAGGAAGCCGCATGGCTCTCCGGGAAGCCGTAGCTGCCGAACCCCTTGATCTGCTCGAAGCAATTGCGTGCGAACTCCGGATCATAGCCGCGCGCCACCATGCGTTCGATCATCAGCGCTTCAAACTGCCCGATGGTGCCGACGTTGCGGAATGTCGCCATGGCGCGGCGCAGGGCATTGGCTTCGGCATCGGTGAATTTCGCAGCGACCATAGCCAGACGCATGGCCTGCTCCTGAAAGAGCGGAACGCCCTTGGTCTTATGCAGCACCTGATAAAGCTCGTCAGCAGGCCCATGTTCGGGCGCGGGAGCTGGAAAGCTCACCTTTTCCTGACCCGATCTGCGCCGCAGATAAGGATGCACCATGTCGCCTTGAATGGGCCCCGGTCTGACGATCGCCACTTCGATGACGAGATCATAGAACGCGCGCGGCCTGAGGCGCGGCAGCATGTTCATCTGCGCCCGGCTTTCCACCTGGAACACACCAAGCGAGTCGCCTTTGCATAGCATGTCGTAGACATCTTCCTGCTCGTCCGGCACATCCGCGAGCCCATAGTCGATCCCGCGATGCGCACTTAACAGATCGAAGGATTTGCGGATGCACGTCAGCATGCCAAGCGCCAGCACGTCGACCTTCATCAGCCCCAGCGCATCGATGTCATCCTTGTCCCACGCGATGAAGGTGCGATCGGCCATGGCGGCATTGCCAATCGGCACGATTTCGTCGAGCCGGTGGCGCGCCAGAACGAAGCCGCCCACGTGCTGGGAGAGATGCCGCGGGAACCCGAGCAGGCGCGTCGCCAGACAGATGGTCTGGCGGATCATCGGGTTGCTGGGATCGAAGCCCGCCTCCTCGATATGCTTATCGGAGATGTCGCGTCCCCAACTCCCCCACTGGGTGCCCGCAAGCTTGGCAGTGACATCCTCGGTCAAACCCAGCGCCTTTCCGACATCGCGGATCGCGCTGCGCGGGCGATAGCTGATGACGGTCGCGGCAATCCCAGCGCGATGGCGCCCATACTTGGCGTAGATATACTGGATCACTTCTTCGCGGCGCTCATGCTCGAAATCAACGTCGATGTCGGGCGGCTCCTTGCGCTCGGTTGAGATGAAGCGGGCGAACAAAAGATCATGGGTATCCGGATCGACCGACGTAATGCCGAGCACATAGCAGACCGCCGAGTTCGCCGCCGACCCCCGCCCCTGACACAGGATCGCTTGGCTTTCGGCGAACTGGACAAGATCGTGGATCGTCAGGAAATAGCGAGCGTAGTCGAGTTGCGCGATCAGGTCCAGTTCGTTGCGCAGCAGGCCTTTGACCTTTTCAGGCAGCCCCGAAGGGTAGCGCGTTGCCGCCTTGCGCCAGGTCAGCTCTTCGAGCCAGGCTTGCGGCTCCCAGCCCTCAGGCACCGGTTCGTCAGGATATTCATAACGCAGTTGGTCAAGCGAGAAGCCGATGCGTTCGAGCAGCACTTGGGTCTGGCTGAGAGCCTCAGGCCGGTCGCGGAATAGCCGCGCCATTTCGTCAGAAGGCTTCAGGTGGCGTTCGGCATTGCTTTGCAGGAGGCGGCCGGCCGTCTGGATCGTCAGCCCTTTGCGGATGCAGGTCAGCACGTCCTGAAGATCGCGCTGCCTAGCATCGGCATAAAGGACATCGTTGCTGGCAATCAGCGGAACGGCGGCCACATCCGCGATCTGCTGCAGGGTAGCAAGCCGGCGCCTGTCATCACCGCGCATAGGCATGCTGGCGGCAAGCCACAGCCGGTCTGGGGCGGCCTCTTTGCAGCGCGCCAGCACCTCGGGCAGATCCAGCCCCCAATCTTGAGCCGCCCAGCCATTCCAAGCCTGCGCCGAGCCTTCAGAACGCGCCGGCGCAGAAAGCGATGCCGGCGGGATTACGATCAATAGAAGGTCGCGCGTATCAGCCAGAAGATCATCGCGCGAGAGCAGACAATCGCCCTTCATTGCTCGCCTGCTGCCAAGCGTGAGCAGGCGGCACAGCCGTCCCCAGCCCTCGCGGTTTTCCGGGTAGACGACGATGTCCGGCGTACCATCGCAGAAGACGAGCCGCGCTCCCGTCACGAGCTTAAAGCCCTGCGCCAGCTCTTGCAGTTGCGCGCCATCAACAAACGCTTCATCCGGACATGTCTCATCACGATTGAGATCGCGCTGCCAGATAAATTCTCCCGGCGCGGATCCGGAGCGCAATTTCTGCGGCTTGATGAGGCCATCCCGGCGCAAATCCTCAAGAGCCGCATAGGCACGCACGACACCTGCCACCGAGTTGCGGTCGGCGATGCCCAGACCCGTATGCCCTAACAGCAAGGACGTCAGCACAAGATCGCGGGGATGAGAGGCACCGCGCAGGAACGAGTAATTGGAGGCGGCGATGAGTTCGGCAAAAGGCATCACACAAACACCCCATGCACAAACCAGCGCGGCGGTTCACCCGGTTGCCCGTAGGTGCCGCTGCGGAACATCCAGAAGCGGTGTCCATCGCGATCTTCGACCCGGTAGTAGTCTCGCGCTGGCGGCGGCTCGTCGCGCGTTCGCCACCATTCCGGCGCGATGCGTTCAGGCCCCTCGGCCAAAACGATTTCATGCAGCACGCGCCGCCAGCGAAATCGCCTGGGCGGACCATCAGGCACCTCTGCAATAGCTTCGACCTGTTGGGGAGGGTGAAACAATTGCAAAGGCCGTCGCGGCGGTTCATCTATCTCCGGCTGCGGCCATGCAGCGGGACACGAAGCGGCAGACGTCATGCCTCTCCCGCGGCGGCTGGCAGGCGGCATGAGCGCGGCGATCCGGCGGGCGGCACGCTCTGGAATATGCGTATCGCAAGCCTCGAATTTGAGGACGGCCTCTCGGCCAAAACGCACAACGAGCCTGTCGACAAGGTCATCAAGTTCGCTGTCTTCGAGCCTGGCTTCCTTGGTATCGAGGCCGTGCTGATGCGCACCAAGGGGAGCGGCAATCGGAACCGCAAGCCGGATCGCATCGAAGCCGAAGCCCCGGTCGATCGGATCGGCCAGTGTGGCAAGACGTTCGCGGAAAAGACGCCGGATCGATGACGCCTCCCGGCTCGGACGACCGGTCTCGACATGAAGCCGTGTCACCATCCCATCGCTGCGAAACAGGCTTGCTTCGAAGCGCCGTCCTCCCAGATCGCGCGCCTGCATGGCCGTTGCCGCCTCCTCGATCAGCTGTCCCAGGATTTCTTCAAGAGCTTCGGCTTGCACGAGAGGTTCGGGGAAATGGCGGCTCACCGCGATGTCGGGCAAGGCGCGCAACGGCTTCAGCGGCGAGGCTTCCCGTCCAAGCGTGATGGCAAGCCGCGTCACGAGGTCTTGACCGAAGCGCGCTGCAAGAATCCTGGAAGGCCGCGCCGCAAGCGCACCAATCGTTTTGAGACCGGCCCGCGATAGCGCCAGCATCGTATCGCCCGGCACTCCGCTCAAGGCGGCAATCGGTAATCCATAAACCGCTTTTTCATCCGACCCGGCGGGGCAGATCGCGCTTTGGCTGAACCGAACGAGCGCCCTGGCCGGATCGGGCCGGCTGGCAATCGTTGCCCGCACATCAAGCCCCATGCCGCGAAGCCGGGACAGCACCAGCGCGCGCATGCGTTCTTCGCCACCGAAAAGATGCGCGCACCCGGTGATATCAAGCAGCAGACCATCGGGGGCGTCGACCGCGATGCTTGGGCTGTAGCGCTCGCAAAAAAGCGCAAGCTTCTTGAGGTATTCGGCATCCCCGACAGGATCAGCCACCGCCACCTCAAGATCGCGAATGCGCGCCCGCGCGTCAGCCAGCGTCAGGCCAACCGAGAGGCCGCATTGTCCGGCTTGCGGATCGACAGCCGAAAGCCGTAAGGCGCCGCGGACTTTCTCTGCGATAACCAAAGGCCGCTTACCCGGCTTGGCGCAAAGCCCCTTGCGGATGTGCAGGCGGTCCGTTGCCAGATAAGGAAACCACAGAGCGAGGCTGCGGCGCAGCACCTCCGATGAACTGCTCCTTGAACCTTTTGCGTTCATGATCCCACTCCACACACCAACGCCCACCAGCGCTGCCGCCACGATGGCGCAGCAGGCTCGCTTCGACGGCTGGAAAGCCCGGCGCATTGGCAAGCAGCGCCCGGGATGGCTGCGCCCGAACGAGCCACCGCGTCGCAGCCACGCTCGGGCAAGGCTCCACCGCGCTACGCATCACAAAAACCGGAAGACCGGACTGGCTGGAAGCCAGAGACAGCCGCCGGCTCGTCGTCAGATTGATGAGCTTGGACGCGCCCCATATTCCGATCACCACCGCTCCCAGCGCCGGGCAGCGCGCCGCCTGTTCACCCGCACTCAGAACCGCTTTCACGTTTTGCACGCGCACCAGCACGAAGCGGGACGGATCAAGGCCCAGAGCACACAGGCCATGCGGATCGAGGCGGCCCGTTTCAATCTCCAGGATGTCCTGCCAGACGAGGACGATCGGACGCTGACGAGCAGCCCGGGCGGCAAGACCCAGACTGAAACCGGTCGCTGCCGCGCTATCGGCCTGCGTTGCCGCATAAACCTCATGCAGCCCAGTTCTCGCCAGACCGCCGCCAAGCGCCCCATCAACTGCCTCGGCGCCAAGAGCAACCCGGTCCTCGGACTTCTGGGAGAAAGAGACCATTTCGAAAGCCGGAGACATCACCCAACGACACCCACAAAAATACACTATTTGTTCTATTTTTGTTCTAGCGCCAAAAATTGTCAAGCGACAACGTGACATCTGTTGTCTGCAAATCGCCAAATTTATCTTTCAGGGAAGATAAGTGAATCGAAGGCGCAGCGACGATGAGCCAACGCTGCCCGAAAAAAGAAACCGCCGACGCCACACGAAATCCGAAGCCAGCCAACTGGCCGGGCAAACCAAAAAACGAAGGAAAAGTCATGAGCACAAGCACGCCCAAAACCTACGGAGCGGTCTCCCGCTTCAATCACTGGATCACGGCGATCGTCATGATCGGAATGATCGCCTTCGGCCTTTATCTCGACGGCGCAGAACTGCCTCGGGAAGCCAAGGGGCAACTCATGGGCCTGCACAAATCGATCGGCTTTACGTTCTTGTTCTTCGCGTTGTGGCGGGTTGGCATGCGGGTCGCTCAGGGCTTCCCACCGGCCCTTGGGAACATGCCGAACTGGCAGGAAACCGCAGCCAAGGCGATGCACTGGGCGCTGTTGGCGGCCATCCTGATCATGCCCATCTCTGGCATGCTGATGTCGCTTTATGGCAACCACGCCATCAACGTGTTCGGTCTTTTCACCATTCCCGGACAAGGCAAGATCGAAGCGATTTCCGGCCCCGCCCACCTGATCCACGGCCTGGGCGGCAAGGTGTTGATCGCGCTGATCATCCTCCACGTCGCCGCAGCCTTGAAGCACCACATTATCGACAAGGACGCCACATTGGCGCGCATGACCGGCCGGGCTCCGAAGGATCTCGCGGCATAATCTCGAGAGCGTAATCTTATAAAAGACATAAAATTTCAGATGCCTGCGTACCCAAGGCCGTAAAAGTTCAAACTTTCGCGGCCTTGGGTCTGGTCTACTCATATATAAAACTATATAACCTGCGCCATTGCTGAGATCGCCCGTCGGCAGCGATGCAGCTCCAGGCAATTGCCCGAGAGCTCTGAATTGCGCGAAAGCAATGCGCTCCCTGGAGTTTGGCGGTTTCAACTGCAAATCGGCATCGGCGCGATGCAGAAATCTCGTCTTCTACTGGAGCGCAACAAAATGAACGTGCACGTCAACGACGACAGCATCGCAACGGTTTCAAACTACATCGCCGGCGAAGCGAAGGCCGCTTCGAGCGACCGTCATCAGGACATCTATAACCCGGCCACCGGCAACGTTTCAGCCAAGGTCGTGATGTCGACGGCTGCCGATGTCGATGACGCCGTCAAGGCCGCCGCCGCCGCGTTCCCCGCCTGGGCCGATACACCGCCGATCCGTCGCGCGCGCGTCATGAACCGTTTCCTCGCCCTGGTGAATGAAAACCGCGATGAACTCGCCAAGACCATCACCTCCCAGCACGGCAAGGTCTTTTCCGACGCCCAAGGAGAAGTCGACCGCGCGATCGACGTCATCGAATTTGCCTGCGGCGCACCAAACCTGCTCAAAGGCGATTTTACCGATCAGGTCTCAAGCGGCATGGACAACTGGACGATGCGCCAGCCGCTTGGCGTCGTCGCCGGCATTACGCCCTTCAACTTCCCTGTCATGGTCCCGGCCTGGATGTTCCCGATTGCCATCGCTTGCGGCAATACCTTCATCCTCAAGCCAAGCCCGACCGACCCGACGCCCTCTTTGATGATCGCCGATTTGTTCAAGCAGGCTGGCCTGCCCGACGGTGTATTCAACGTCGTGCAGGGCGACAAGGAAGCCGTCGATGCCTTGCTCGCACATCCTGACGTCAAAGCGGCATCCTTTGTCGGCTCGACGCCGATTGCCAACTACGTCTACGAGACCGGCGCCCGCAACGGCAAACGCGTGCAGGCCCTCGGCGGTGCAAAGAACCACCTCGTCGTCATGCCTGACGCTGACCTGGATAAGACCGTCGATGGCTTGATCGGCGCCGCCTACGGTTCGGCTGGCGAACGCTGCATGGCGATCTCCGTTGCCGTCCTCGTCGGTGACATCGCCGACCCGGTCATCGAACGCCTGAAAGAGCGCGCAAACTCGCTTCAGATCGGCAACGGCATGGAAGCCGCCAGCGAAATGGGGCCGATCGTGACGGACGCAGCCCGCCAGCGCATCAGCGGCTATATCGAGAAAGGCGTTGCCGAAGGCGCCAAGCTCGTCGTTGACGGCCGGGGCTATAGTGTAGCGGGTCATGAAGCCGGGTTCTTCCTCGGCGCGACGTTGTTCGATGGCGTGACGCCGGACATGACCATCTACAAGGAAGAGATCTTCGGACCGGTTTTGTCATGCATCCGGGTCAGCAACTTCGAGGAAGCCCTGGAGCTCATCAACGCTCACGAATTCGCCAACGGCGTGTCCTGTTACACCCGCGACGGCAACATCGCGCGCGAATTTGCCCGCCGTATCGAAGTTGGCATGGTCGGTATCAACGTCCCGATCCCTGTTCCGATGGCCTGGCACGGTTTTGGCGGCTGGAAGCGCTCGCTGTTTGGTGACATGCACGCTTACGGCGAAGAAGGTGTGCGCTTCTACACGCGCCAGAAGTCGGTGCTGCAGCGCTGGCCCGAAAGCATGTCGAAGGGCGCCGAATTCGCAATGCCGGTGTCGAAGTAACCTCAAGCAGACACAGGCGGCTTCATCGTGAGGCCGCCGCTGCCATTTCCTGGTAGCGCGCAACGACGTCTGCTGGAACAGCCTTTTCGATTTCCCAGAAAGCTTCTGTCGAGCCGGTCAAGCGCGGTTTCAACATCAACGACCGCGCCATATGATAGCCGCCGCGGACCCGCCAGCCGCCACTCAATCGCGCAGCGGCCAGTTCAAGCTGCAGGTAGCTTTGCAGGATCCGATTGTCGCTCGCGTTCAAACCGAGATCGAGTTCTTCCGCAAGCTTCATTCGCAGAACTTTGACAGCCCATTCGACAGGCTCAAGCTTGGACCCCACCGAGGGTGCGATCAGAACGCCTGCGTGACGCGCCACGCGCAACTGCCCGCCTTGCGAGGCAAAGCGCAGCATCCAATCGAAATCTTCCAGGCGCCGTAGCCGCGGATCGAATCCCCCAGCGAGGCCAAAAACAGACCGGTGCGCAAAGAAGGTGGAGCCCGGACACATCCAGCACCCGCCGACAAAATCCGAGAGGGTTCCAGCTTCCTTGGGAATACGCGTCTCAAGCAATCCGCCGAGCCGGTTGGGAATATAAAATCCGCAAGCGATGACCAGCCGCGACTTATCCGATAACGGCCGCGCGCCAACCCTTCCGGCCAGATCGATCTGACGGGCAAGCTTCTCCGGCAGCCATACGTCATCGGAATCGAGGAAGGCGATATAATCGCCGCGGCTGGCGGCAATTCCGGCGTTGCGCGCGCCACCGGCGCCGGCGTTTTCTTCAAGTCGAACGACCTGGAGATTGTCGATGCCGGAAGGCGGTTCAATAGGCTCGGGCGAGGCATCGTCAACGACGACAATCTCGACATCCGTGCGCGGCAACAGATCTCTCTGCGCCACAACCGAAGCCACCGCCCGTTCGAGGTAGTCCTGCCGCCGGTAGGTCGGAATGATGACGCTGATGGACTTCAAACCGGTTGCCAAGGCTCAAGTACTCCGCACGACGACACGCTTCTGTCTTTGAATAGCCAACAAGCCCCTGCCCGTTTCCGCAGCAACCGGCTAGGCACGCTTATGCCAACAGCGTCGCCGCTTGAGGCCGAAACGCAGCCCGCTTACTTCGTCTCGTCGTCGCGGCGCTGATAGATGTCGTTCTTACGCATGATGTCGTCTTCGCCCAGATACGAGCCGAGCTGCACTTCGATGATCTCCATCGGCACCTTGCCCGGGTTGGCAAGCTGGTGCCACTGGGTTGCGACGATGTAGACGGACTCATTCTCGCGCACGAATTTCTTCTCTTCCCCGATCGTGACAAGCGCCGTGCCGCGCACGACGACCCAGTGCTCCGAGCGGTGATGGTGCATTTGCAGCGACAGTTCCGCACCCGGATTGACGTGCAGCAGCTTGACCTGGAAACGATCGCCGATGTTGAGCTGCTCGAAAAAGCCCCAGGGGCGATGGTTGCGCAGATGCTGCTCGTGCTGCGTTTTGCCGTCGGCGCGCAGTTGCTGGACAATCTTGCCGACGTCCTGCGAGCGCGCCTTGTCCGAGACTAAAAGCGCGTCGGGCGTCTCAACGATCACGACATTGTCGAGGCCGATCGTTGCCACCAGACCGCGGGTCGAATGCACATACGTATTCTTCGTATCGACCATCACCGCCTGCCCAGGCTGTGCGGCAAGGCCTGCAGTGACGTTGCCTTGCTCGTCGCCCTTGCCGATTTCCCAAAGCGACGACCATGAGCCGACATCGCTCCACCCGATATCGACCGGCAGAACTGCAGCTTTCGAGGTCTTCTCCATCACCGCATAGTCGATCGAGATCGACGGGCTTTCACCGAACGCCTCTTCCCCCAGTCGCAGGAAGTCGAGGTCCGGCGTCGCGCCATCAAGCGCCGCTTCGGCTGCTGTCACAACCTCTGGATTGAAGCCCTTGAGCTCATCGAGGAACGTCTTGGCATGCAAGACGAAGATGCCGCTATTCCAGAAGTAGCCGCCATCGGCCAGGTAGCCTTTGGCGGTCTCTTCGTCTGGTTTTTCGCGGAAACTGTCGACGCTGAAGGCGATTTCATCAAAGCCTTTGAGCGCACCGCCGCGATGAATATAGCCATAGCCTGTGTGCGGGCTTTCCGGCGGAATACCGAACAGCACGAGCCGGCCCTCAGAGGCAACCTCGGCCGCCTTCCGGACCGCATGTTGGAAGCCTTTCGCATCCTGAATGATGTGATCGCTGGGCATCACGACGAGAATGGCGTTCGGGTCTTCTTTGACCATCGCCAGCGCAGCAACGGCAATTGCAGGTGCGGTATTGCGTGCGACCGGCTCCAGGACCATCGCCGCCGGCTCGACACCGGCGCTGGCAGCCGCGTGCGCCACCAGGAACCGATGGTGGTGGTTGCACAAGATGACCGGAGCATCAAAACCTTGCTCTTTCGGCAGCCGTTTCAGCGTCGCCTCAAGCAGGCTTTCTTCCTCATTCCCAAGGTTCAGGAACTGCTTTGGATAAAGCGAGCGTGACAATGGCCACAGCCGGGTGCCCGCGCCGCCTGAGAGAATGATCGGGAAAATCCGCATGATGATCTGTCCTAGTTCAAGCTGCGTTGGTGGGGCCGGACGTTGGGCAGCCTAGCCAAAAATTTAGCCGGACTGGCAGGAAAACAGACGAATCCGACGTCTGCGAGCTTCAATAAAGGCTCTTGCTGCCCCGATCAACGCCGCGGCATGGATCAATAGACGATATTGCCTGCCCACCAGCGGTACGGCCCTGAGATGTGCACGCCGCAATGCACGGTCGGCGACGCAGAAACCCGGCAAGATCGCCGAATGTGCTGTTGATCAGATCTTCGGTGCGAAAAATGACAAAAAGCCCGTGGAAAACCGGTATTTACCAGCAAACCGTTGGGATGCCGCTGAAAAACACCGTTTCCACCAATTCGGACGCTCGACAACGGAACTGCAATGCCGGCTGCAAGCCCAACAATTCAAGGGATGCGCGCACCGCCAACTTTGATTTTTGTGAATAGGTTGGGTAGCTCGGATCAAGTCCAAAACTTAACTGCCGCGCTCAGCCCAAATCGAACTTTGGAGCTTGTGAATCTCCCGCAAGATGCCTATAGCGACCCCAACGCCTGAGACAAAGTACAATTTGTGGTTGCCTCGGCACTGGCGGAACGGCAAAGCTGGGTGAATTCCCATAAGGCTGCCGCGGGGCCGCACCGTATGTCCAAACGGGACCATGAGCTGGCATAAGACCGGCAAGGATGCGCGCGCCACCAAAACAGGACAGCAGGATGACGCAGGAAACCAAACGAGCATTTATTACCGGCATCACCGGGCAGGACGGGGCTTATCTTGCGGAGATGCTCCTCGACAAAGGCTATGAGGTGCACGGTCTGCGCCGCCGATCGTCGAGCTTCAACACTGGCCGCATCGATCACCTCTACCGCGACCCGCACGACAGCCGCGCGCGCATGTTCCTGCATTACGGCGATTTGACCGACGGCTCGTCTTTGGTTCGCCTGCTGGCCCGCATCAAACCGCACGAAATCTATAACCTCGGCGCCCAGAGCCACGTCGCCGTCAGCTTCGAATCTCCCGAATATACCGGCAACGCCGACGCCCTCGGCACGTTGCGCATCCTCGAAGCCATCCGCCTGCTCGGCATGGAAAAGGTGACGCGCTTCTATCAGGCCTCGACGTCTGAACTCTACGGCAAGGTGCAGGCTGTCCCGCAGTCGGAGACGACGCCGTTTTATCCGCGCAGCCCCTATGCCGTCGCCAAGCTTTATTCCTACTGGATCACCATCAACTACCGCGAAGCCTACAACATGTTTGCCTGCAACGGCATTCTGTTCAACCACGAGAGCCCGCTGCGCGGCGAGACCTTCGTGACCCGCAAGATCACGCGCGCGGTTTCTGAAATCCACCACGGATCGCGCGATTGCCTGTATCTCGGCAACCTCGACGCCAAACGCGACTGGGGCCACGCCCGCGATTACGTCGAAGGCATGTGGAAGATCCTGCAGCACGACACCCCGGACGACTATGTGCTGGCGACCGGCCGCACCGAAACCGTCCGCGATTTCACCCAAATGGCGTTCGCCCACATCGGCCGCGAAATCCAATGGGAAGGCGAGGGCGTCAACGAAATTGGCAAGGATGCCAAGACCGGCGAAGTCGTCGTCCGCGTCGACCCAGCCTATTTCCGTCCGACCGAAGTCGACCTGCTGATCGGCGACCCGACGAAAGCGCGCGAAGTCCTCGGCTGGAGCCACAAGATCGGCCTTGAAGAACTCGTTCGCGAGATGATGGAGCACGACCTCAAGGTCACGGTTCCTTCCGACCGCGCCAACGATCATTGGTGAGTTGACGGGCTGCTTGGCTTGACAGTGCGGGGCTCGGGGTTGGGGCTGAAGCCCAGTCTCCGCTCCTCGTGTTGTTCTGCAGGGCCGAGCCGCCAAACGACCTAGAGGTGGGAACGAGGGCCGAAGCGGTCCAGGTGTGAACAATAATAAGAGGCGCGCACGCTCTGGTGTCACGGTCCTTTCTGGTCAATTTGATCCCGACGCTTCTCTTCCGGTCCGGCCTGTTCCGCGTCTGGCAGGCCATTCCGCGAGCCGTCCGCCGTCCACTCGTCCGCCTGATCAGCCGCCGCCTCCCGACTCGGCCACGTCGCCCAGAAGGCGACACCTCTGGCCCGCCTTACGCCGTCATTGGCCTCCACACCAGTTCGACAAGCTTCGGCTGGGGCGTTGGCGCGACCGTCCGCCAGCTTCGCGAGGAGGGCGACGATCCGCTCCTCGTCGATGTCGCGCCGATCTTCGGCGTCGGCGAACGCAGGACCGTCAACGTTCTCAACGGCACTTGGGACGAAGTCCATAACGCGCGCACCCTCGTCATTCACGTCAATCCCAACCAGACCGCCTATGCCATTTCCGGCCTGCCCAAGATCGACTGGCTGAAGCACGTCGTCGTCGGTTATTTCGTCTGGGAGCTTGAAGAAATCCCGGAAGACTGGCGCGAAATCTTCGATTGCGTCGATGAGATCTGGTGCCCCTCGACATTCGTCCGCGACGCCTTCCGCAATAGCGGCTTCGACAAGCCGATGCGCGTCATCAGCCACGAGATCACCATCCCCGAAGGCGTTGCACCAGACCGCAAAGGCTTCGCAATTCCCGAAGACAAGAAGGTCTTCCTCGTCGCGTTCAACTACCGCTCAGGCCTCGCCCGCAAGAACGTGCTCAACACCATTGATGCGTTTGTTGAGGCAGCCAGGCAGCGCGACGACATCTATCTTCTCATGAAAACTCATGACGCCCACATCCACGCCGAGGAGCACGAGCAGGTTCTTGAGCACGCCAATAACCACCCGCGCATCCAGTTCATCAACGACGATCTGTCCAATGAGCGCATGTGGTCGCTGGTCGCTTCAAGCGACGCCATCCTTTCCCTGCACCGCGCCGAAGGCTTCGGGCTCCTTTTGAAGCAGGGCATCCTGCTCGATAAATTCGTGGTCGCCACCGATTGGTCCGGCAGCAAGGACTTCATGACCGGGCCGATGGCCGTCCCCGTTTCCTATAACCTCGTCCCGGTCGATGACCCCGACGGCCCGTTTGCGACCTATCCGCATTTGCGCTGGGCCGACCCGGATCTCGACGATGCGGTCAAGCGTATCATCGAGACCGCGGACCGGGTCGGCACTCAGCTAAAAGGCTGAAAGTGCAACGGGTTCAAAGAGTTTTGTTGAGGGCTGGGGAAACGACCTTGGCCCCAATGCAACAAACGATTAGGAATGCGCCATCCGGCAAGACGTCAGTTGCCGAGCCGCGCGGGATTTGACAGGTCCGATTATGCAGAACACGCCCATACCGATCTATCGGCCCTATTTGGAGGGCAACGAGAAGAAGTACCTCAACGAGTGCATCGACACCGCATGGATTTCCGGCGGCCGTTTCGTTCAGGATTTCGAGGCCGCGTTCGCAGATTATACCGGCGCTGAAGAGGCCATCTCGGTCACCAACGGATCGGTCGCACTGCATCTTGCTCTGCATTGCGTTGGCGTTCGCCCCGGCGACGAAGTTCTCGTGCCCACATTCACTTATATCGCCAGCGTCAACGCCATCGTCACCGCAGGCGCAATTCCGGTTTTCGTCGAGTCTCGGCCCGACACCTGGCTGATGGATGTCGCCGACGCTGCCAAGCGCGTCACCGAACGCACAACCGCGATCATGCCTGTGCACCTTTATGGCTTCGCCTGCGACATGGCCGAAGTCCAACAGTTCGCCGATGCTCACGGGTTAAAAGTCATCGAGGATGCTGCCGAAGGCTTCGGCGTGCGTATCGACGGAACGCATATCGGCACGAAGTCGGATGCCTCGACGTTCAGCTTCTTCGGCAACAAGACGATCACATGCGGCGAGGGCGGTATGGTGACCGTCAAGGACAAGGATCTCGCCGAACATTTCCGCGTGACGCGCAACCAGGGCATGTCGCCAACGCGCCGCTACTGGCACGACCGCCTCGGTTTCAACTACCGCATGACCAATATGCAGGCCGCCATCGGGCTTGCCCAGATCGAACAGGCCGATACCATCATTGGCCGTAAGCGCGAGATCTACGATGCCTACCGCCAGCGGCTCGAAGGCCTGCCGCTATCCTGGCAGGAAGCTCCAGCCGGCCGCTTTGAGAGTTCCTATTGGCTGGTGTCACTCTTGGCGCCATCGAAAGAGGCGCGCGAAAGCATCTATATGTCTTTGGATGACGCGAAGATCGAGCACCGGCCGGTCTTCATCCCGGCTCACACGATGCCGATGTACGCCGAAAACAAAGAGACATTCCGGGTCGCCGAAAACATTGCCGAGCGCGGGTTCAGTCTGCCAAGCTTCCCGGGTCTAACGACAGACGAGATCGACCGGGTCGCGGCAGCCGTGCGCCGCGCCTTGAGCTGAGATAGGGTCATACAAGGCGACACGGAACGAGAGTCGATCCGCCTACAGTGCTGCTGTGAAGCGCGCCCGGCGCAATCGTCGCGCATGAGAGGATAACGACCATGGAACAAATGCAATTGGACCGCCCAGCGCCGATTGACCCCAATGGCCAGATATTCTTCATCCATATCCCCAAGTGCGCAGGCACTTCTTTGAACGAGCGTCTCGCCAAACAGGTCGATGAGGATCTCGTCATTCGCTCATCCGAACACCCAATCGCGACGATGGCCGAAGAGCCCAAAGAACTCTTCACCAAGGCGCGGCTGATGAGCGGCCACTTTCCCGAAGTCGTGCGGCGCATGTATATGCCCGAAGCCCAGGCCATCACCGGCCTGCGCGATCCCGTCAAACGCCTGCGCTCGCTGGTCGCGCATGGTGCCCGCGGTATCCGGTTCCGCGGTTGGATGGCACCATTCTACGACGACCACGATGTCAGTTTCCTCCAGACCAAGGAAGCCCAATACAAATTTACGCTCCGAACTTCGCAGCTCGCATACCTGACCCCTGAAAGTCTGGCGATCCGCCCGATGGATTCCGAATTCGTTACCGATCAGGACATCAAGGATGCCATCGCAACGCTGCAAAATTGCGCCTGCGTCTACACCGACGAAAGCTTCGACAAATTCTCTCGCGCCCTCGGCGGGCTCTTCTGCGATCCGCCGGTGGAAAAGACCGAACGGCTGAACACGGCGAAGAAAAAAGAACCCTGGCTCGAAGCCATAGACTTTGAAGCCTTGGCGGCACACCTGTGCCCTTGGGACGTTTACGTTTATCGAGAGGCCGAGCGCCGCGCCGCCGAAACGCTGGCCGCGTTGGGCTCGCCGACAAACGCGGAAGAATACGCGGCGTGGTGGCAGGACAAGCCGCAGCTAGACCAATTCACGGTCGACTTTGGCGCGCCATATAAAAGCCACGGCCTCGGCATTCGACGGAAATTGCCGCCAGCCCTCGCGAACGTCACGAACGCCCGGCGCATGGTGGAACTGGCTGAAAGCAGCGCCTACCTCGATGTCCGGCGCCCTGCGAATTCAACTGAGATCGAGATCCTGCTGGCCGGACGCGACTGCACCGCCAATCCGCCAGTCATTTCGTGTGACGGCATTGAGCTGAAATCAACTGCCACGCGCGTCCTTGGTGGTGTCATGCGCCACGCCGCCAAGTTGCCGCCAGCGAAAGACAATGCGCCGCCCTACCTGCGCGTTGGGCTGACCTTCAAGCAGCCGCCGCAATCGGCAATTCGCGGGCATTTGGTGAGTGTCGCATTCTCTTGAAAACGCCGGCGCTGATTATCGGCGCGCTGACTTCCGCTGTTAGCTTTCGAAGGCGTGCACGCAGAGATCGTGGAGCCATACGGCTCTGGAATTCATGTCGCCGGTAAATTCGAAGAGCCATTCTGCATCGGCCGGATGCGCGGGAAGCTCGCCGTAGATGAAGATAAGCTTCTGTTCGAGCCTGGTTTGCTTGTAGGCAATCGTCTCGCCGTTTAGCTGCAATCTTAGATGCTTCATATCCTTAGGATCGACCAGCCACAGTAGGCCTGAGAAACGGCACGGCGCCGTACTCTCAAGCGGGACAAAGATCGACGCCGAAGCCTTCTCGGTGGGTCTTGAAGTGAATTCCGGCACGATTGACGACGCTATTTTTCCAGGAGCCCGCATCCTGAACCCATAGCAGTCAACCGGCTCATCCCAGTTCAAGACCCAGGACTTGCGGGTCTTCTTCATGGCATCGCGGTTGAGCGGCGCACGCAGCTCCAACAGCCGTTTATGGAACTGAATTTCAGGCTCAAGCAACTCCAAAACCTTGGCGTCGAACTTGTCCTTGAAATTCGTGTATTCGCCGAGGTCCGACCCGACCATGCGCCGGCCGCTAATGGAGTACCGGCTCGGTCTGCCATACCAGCTCAGGAACTCTTCGATTTCATCCTGGTTGATAACCGCGCAATAGGACGAGGCAATGCGCTGGGCGAGCTTCTCAACGAGGTCTGGCGAATAGGAGTCATTCGTGAACCCTTCGAGAACCGGCTCGTCGGAAAAATACGCCAGCATCGAATGGCGCGCATAATATTCGGAACGCAGATACGCGTAGAGGCCTTGCGGATCACCATTTCGGAAGGCTGCGAAGGCTTCCAGTCCGTCGCCTTTCTCCGATCGCAAGACGTGGTTCATCAACGACTGCAAGCGCGATAGCGGGTCGCGCATCGTCGTAACGCCGACCGCCTGCCCAACCTTATACGTGCAGTCGAAATCAAACAGGTGGCCGCCCAGGTAGTCATAGTCGGCAAAGAACCGCGATGGCGTTGCAAGAAACGCTTCTCTGGTGGCACCCCGAATGGTGCGGAAGAACTTCTCACTCGGATACTTTGTATCCAAGAGCGTGTGGATCGTCGTGCCGGCGCATTTGGGAACATGCGTAAAAAAAATTGGCGCAGCAGGATTGGAAAGCCCCAAAACCAGATCCTTTCTGTCGTCAGCTGATCGGCAGGCCGTTCGGCAGCCATACGATCAGGTTTCCAGGATCGGCAAAAGTCTTCTCGCCGAATTCCTTTTCAGGTTCGCCGGTCAACGGGTTCATATAGCGGGCAACGCCCCCGATCTTGCCAAGAAGCGTGACGAGTTCGGCCGGATCAGACCCAGCGCGGCGGAAATGTTCCTCGGCGTACTCGAAAACGATCGTGGTGTCGCGTTCACCGATTGGGCTGTCGTGACCTGCCAGGGAATTGAGAATGGACATCTCGTTGCCCTCGGCATCGATCTTGATGAAAAGCGGGTTGTCACCGGTTGGGACAAGGTCCTTCGCAGGGCGAACTTTGGCTTCGATGGTTTTGGCGAGATCCCCCATGCCGGTGTCGCCGTAGCTGAACTGCGTCGAAATGCGGTTGTCGAATTCGAAGACCTGGAACGACACATCGCCGTCTTCAGCGCCCGCGCAACAGGTGTGCAATTCGAACGGCGTTAGCGGAGCGTTCAAGACAGCGTTGCGTCGAATAAACGGTCCGAGATCCCCAATCGGCTCGACGGAAACGACTTTGCCCTGCGGCCCGACAACCCGTGCAGCAATGGCTGTCAACGTCCCGCAGTTGGCTCCAATATCCACAAAGTGCCCACCCGGCTTGGCGAATTTGGCGATGAACGTCCGCATCCCCAGATCGAAACTTGGATTGAGGTAGGACAGTGCGTGATTGAGCTGCGACGGCGGGAAAGCGAAAAAGAATTGCGCAACCTGGACGACGGTAATTTCGTCGTTCGAAATGACGACCTTCGGCTCGCTCCCAGGAACCGGAACCCTGTTGGAGAGCGCTTGCAACTGCTGCTCGATCTGCAGAAGTTTCTGTTCGAGCTGCTCAAGCCTTCCTGAGTTGGGAGCCATTGAGATTATCCGTTTCCAGTACGATTGTTTGGGCGCTAACTGTTGCTGCATTTCCACCGGCGTTGTCACTAGAGAAGCGCCTGAAATTGGCACGTTGAAGTCACTGAATTTGCCAAGCCGATACAGGCCCAACAAACGCAACAACCGAAGTAAGAAATGCAAAAACTGAAGTGTTTAAAGTGAACCGGTGGTGGGCCGTATTATTGCAAGATGCTGGGTCTTCGCCAGCGGTTTTTCTTCCCCACTTTCGAATGGCGGCTTATTTCCTGATCGACCGAACGCGTAGCATATCTGCCGATCCGGTCGCAATCATGTCATCGCAGCAATCTCCAGTTTGGATGGCCGGCAACAATCCGCCCCCCGTGACCCTGATCCGGCGCCATTGGATAGGCCAGCGCTCGCCGTTCACCAAACACGCCCAGGTTTAGATCGGGCACCCATTCGCGCACTGATTGCGCAGGGGTCAGAAGCACGCCAATACGACTTGCAACCCCGATTCGCCCACCCGCCGTTTTGGGCAAGGCGGGACGGCTCTGCCTTCTCTCAACTGTGCAGAAGCCAGAAAGTCATGTGGAATCTTGCCCTTGACGCAATGGCCCTGTTTGCGGACTCATGCGCCACTCGCTAAGACTGTGGCACGGCCTCGGCCGATGCAACTCTAGCCCACCGGTCCTGCAGGTCCCTCCGGCCTTGCAGAAACTGTTGCGCCGCAGTGTCCGCCCGGTGAAAGCGCCGCGAATGATAGGATGACGACCATGGACCAGATCGAATTGGACCGCCCGGCGCCGATTGACCCCAACGGCCAGATTTTCTTCGTCCATATCCCCAAGTGCGCAGGCACGTCTTTAGGGGAACGCCTGGCCAAGCAGGTCGACGAGAGCCTCGTTATCCGCGCTTCTGATTTTCCGCATAACGAATTGGTCAATGTTCCAGCTGAACGGTTCGCCCAGGCCCGCTATATGGGCGGACATTATGCCGAGGCCTATCGACGAAAATTTATGCCGAACTCCCAGGCTATTACCGGCCTGCGCGATCCCGTCAAACGTCTAAAATCGAGCATCATGCACGGCGCGCGCGGCGTGCGTTTCAGAGGATGGATGGCGCCGCTGTTTGAGACGCACGACCAAAGCTTCCTCATGACCGAGGAAGCACGGCGCAACTTCCTCTCCCACACGTCACAGATCATGTACCTGCTGCCAAACGCCCAGGCTGATCTCACAGAAGACTTCCAACTCGAAGATAGCGCTCTGGAGAAAGCCTGCGAGACGCTGCGCAACTGCGCGTGTGTTTACACCGATGAATCTTTCGACGAGTTCTCAAGAAGACTTGGTGGATTGTTCTACGATCCCCCCGTAGAGCGCACCGAGCGTCTCAATACCGCTTCCAATAAGGAGCAATGGATCGAAGACCTCGACTTTGCCGAAATCGCCAACCACCTCTGCCCCTGGGACTTGCACGTCTACAAAGAAGCCGAGCGCCGCGCCGCCGAGACGTTGGCAGCTTTGGGTGAACCGACAAGCCCGGAACAATACGCGGCATGGTGGCAGAAACGTCCCCAGCAAAAACGCGTCACGGTCGATTTCGGCGCGCCCTATAAGAGCCAGGGCTTAGGGATCCGTCGCAAAATCCCTTACGGCCTCTCAAGCTTCATCAACTCCCGACGCATGGTCGAACTCGCCGAAGACGCGGCTTTCATCGACATCCGCCGTCCGGAAAATCCTCAGAAGCTGACGATGTGGCTGTCTGGCGGAGAATGCTTCACCAATCCGCCCGTTCTCAGCTGCGATGGTGTCGAACTGCAGTCGTCAGCCACAAAATTCTTGGGCCGGGTCATTCGCCACACCGCGAAATTACCTCCAGCCCCCGACAACGCTCCGCCTTATATCCGCATCGGGCTCACGTTCAAGGAGCGCCCGGCCTCGAAACGGCGCGGCCATCTGCTCGGCCTGACGATCAGCTAAAACGCGAGTCGGCCGCCCGGACGAGAGCTGGGTCTTAAGAACGTGATCTCCAGTCAGTTGCAGCTTCGTTGCTGAGCTTCCAAACCAGGTTCTATCGGGATGACGAACAACTCTGACGAAAACAACGCTCAGCAGCCAAAAACCATATTTGGACTATTCGGGGCTGGCGGTCATGGGCGCGAGGTCATGCCGTATGTGGCCGAGAGCGTCCGCGCGAAGCCTGAAATCGATGAAGCGTCTTGCCGGATCGTTTTCGTCGAAGCCGAACCGAATAAGACCGAGTTGAACGGATATGGGCTGATTTCGGAAGCCGAATTCTTCGGTTTCGATTGCAGTGTGCGCTACTTCAACGTGGCGATCCGCAACTCGAAAGTACGCCAGCGCATCGCTGAGGACTGCGCGGCAAAAGGCGCAAAGCCCATGCTGCTCCGGTCATCGCAATCGATCATCTATGCGCTTAGTGAGATCGGCGAGGGGGCTATGCTCAGCGCCTATACGCTCATCAACCCCAATGCGAAGATCGGAAAGTTTTTCCACGCCAACTACTATTCCAGCGTGTCGCACGACTGCGTGATCGGCGATTACGTTACGTTCGCCCCTGGCGTTCGCTGCAACGGCAATGTCCACATCCACGACCACGCCTATGTCGGGTCCGGCGCGGTTCTGAAGGATGGAACGCCATCAAAGCCGCTCGTGATTGGAGAAGGTGCTGTCATCGGGATGGGGGCCGTTGTGACCAAAGATGTCGCGCCCTTCACGACGGTCGTCGGCAATCCGGCAAGACCGGTCCAAAAGTAGTTCGAAGACCACTCAAGCACGCGCAGGATGAGGTCGTTGTGGCCTAAGCCAAGTCGCAGCGGCTCAGCTCACATTCCCTCGACCCGCTAGGGGCTAGTTGCCCCAACGACGCCCTCGGCAGCCGGAACTGGCTGCCCGTCTTCCTCGGCCGTCTCGGTTTCTTCGGGTGGATTATCCCATTCCGGCGGATGCTCAACGAAGGCGTCGCGATCGGGGCACGCCTCAAGTTCCGAGAGCCATTCGTCGTCATGACCTGCCGCGCGCAACATCACACGCAGATATTCAGCCGAGGCGTATTTCCAGCTCCAGCGGCTGTGCTGTTCAAAGATGGCCTTCTGCGCCCGATAGCCGGCATCCGAATTCTCTAATAGAGCTGACAATTTCTCGATCAATTCGCGATCGTCGGTGACATCGAACAGGACGTCGTCGGCAGCAGGATGCAGTTGCGCACCTTCAAGCGTGTAGTCCGCCCGGCCCATGAGTCCAGGGCATCCCATAACCATCCCTTCGAGGAACGGATAGGCGCAGACGCCGCCTTCTGTCAGCGACGGGTGAACGGTCGCGCTGGCACAATGGTAGAGCGCTGCGTGCACGTCTTCCGGCACCCTGGGGATGCTGTAGATGCGGTCGTAGGCGTTGTGCGACCGGATCAAGTTTGCGAGTTCGTCGTCCTCGTTGGAAAGATCGAACGGCGCGGTGAGAATAAGCTTCGCATCAATTGATTTTTCCGAAACCATTTTCAGAAATGCGCGCACAGCAAAGATGAGATTTTTATACGGACGGTTCTGCGTCGAGATGAGAACGAAAGGCTGATTTGCGAAGTCAAACTTCAGGAGTTTGGCAAGGTCGATCCCGCGCGCCGCCAAATGGCCGCTGCTCAGGTTTGCGAGCTTTTTATTGAGATATGTTTTGATGATTTGATCGGCTTCTGCGCGAGATGTTTTTGAACGCACGCGGCTGCGATCGTAGGTCTCGATGAATTTGGCGTAGTGGTCGGGATGCGCAAGGTAGACGACGCTGACGCGATCGCGTTCGACACCAAAACACGGCGCCAGCTTCAAAGTGTAGTTGTGGCGTGACTGTGTGATCAAATGCGTTGCCGAGCTGGTTGCAGCATTGATCCGCCGCTGCAAGGTATCGACCGTTTCAACCGGCCAAAGAAAGCCGAACTCGCCGGAAGCAAAGTCCCAGAAATTGACAACGACCGGCTTGGGCAGGAATTCGAGCCCGAAGATCGTCGGGTTGATCGCCCACCAGACATCCACGCCGGTATCGTCCTTGAGCTTCGCAGCTGCCAACGCGTAGCCGGCTTCTTCCATGCTGCCGTTATACGTCAAAACGCGCCGGACATAGGGGATCCGCCTGATAATTCTGACAACCACAGAATCCTTTTTCGTCACCGGAGCAGGCGGAGGCGGTTCAGCTCCGGGCGAAACCGGGCGCTGAAAACCACCACGCTTGTGGTAGCGCACAAGAGACCAGAATTTCGCGTTGCGCCGGTTGAGCCCGACCGGCTTGCGCTTGCGCGGCCGTAGCATGCGCCACAGATACATCGGCAAGTAGATCGGAAAAAGTAGGACGGTTCCAACATTGCTGGCGAACTTCTCGTACTTGATCAACTTCCGCGATACGGAAGGGATTTCGAAAAATTCGATCGTGTCCGCCGGCGCGCCGAGAAGCTCCTGAAGGGAGTCGCGGATTTCCTCTGTCATCCACGGCGTCGTGTAGATCTTGATTTTGACGCGGCTGCCAACCAGCCCTTGCGTTGCCAAGCCGTTCAACAGGAAAACGATGGTCCGCGCGATACCTTCGCCTCGCCATGTCGTCGTGGGCCCAAACGGGAGCCACAATCCAATGCAAATCGGCTTGACGGATTGTGCGCCTTCGAGATTAGGCATCGTCGATGAACTCCATGGCAAGTCCGAAAGCTAGCGTCGCGTGGCAATTCTAAAAGCCCACCAACAAAAGCGATCTAGATCACGTCAATCTTCGGATCCTGGCATCCTGCAGACGAAGAATGATCTGCTGCAGCCAGCCCCCAAATCCCTCAAGAAACGCCGTCGATTGCGGGAAAACCACTTGCGCAATCTCCCGTCCAACGGGGCGCGCAATCGCTCGGGCGTTCGCGAAGTCTTTCAGCACCGCGTAGAAACCGCAGCACGGCATGACCGCAGTACAGGACAAAGTGGCAATGCGCCTGAGAACCAAAGTCGAAAGTTCGGATAGTCGATCGCTATCCCCCCGTCAATGGCGCGAACAAAGCGCGGGGGGTGAAGAATCTCCAGCATGCTGTTTGGCCCGGGCATGTTACGGGCCTGAGCGGCCACAAGGCCAAAGGATTGGGAATAATAGGCAGCAGTTCTTGAGGGGGCTTTTCAAAGACTTATGCGCGACGGCCAACAAGTGCCGCAACGATTGGCGCCGATACCGTTTCGTAATAACCCGGGCTCGGCGCAGGTCGCGACGCGCCAGTACGTACGCCCGAGAAAAGCGGCGCTTCAGACCACTCAAAATGCCGCAAGAGAGAATAGAGGGCGCGGAGGGGCTGGCCCGCGCCCATCTAAGCCTCAGCCGAACATGCGGGCAAAAAAGCCCTTCTTTTCCGCAGGCTTCTTGGCTTCGACTTCGGCAGCCGCGTCCGTCATGACCTTCTGAAGTGTGACATAAGTCGTCACCCACGCTTCCTTGACTTCCGGCGTGAAGTCGTCGCCGAGCCCGGTTTCCAGCGTGTAGATCAACGCTTCGCCAACCGGCTTATACTGGTCGGCAGTAACGCCGTAGTTGACATGGCGCCGTCCGAGGTCCTGAACGGCCGGTATGATGGTTTCAACCTGATGCAGGTTGTTGACGGCTGTCGCCAGCATCCCCATCAGCTTGCCCTTCTGCTCGCTCATGTCTTCTGGAAACAACGAGCGAACTTCCGGCGCGATCTCAAACAGTTTGGCGTAGAAAATGTCGGAGGCCTGATCTGCGATCGGCGCAACTTTCTTGAAGCTGTCTTGCACGAGCTTGACTTGTTCCGGGGTCATCTTTCAATCCTTTTGAAAATGCTCTGCGCCCAAGCGGGCGGATGGCTGAGGAAGCGAGGCTTTTGAGCAGCCTCGCTCCTGGTCCTTGTCGCGCTTATTCGGTCATGGGGATGCGGATGACGACCCCACCCATCACGTCGCCGACTTTGAAATCTTTTTTCGGCGTATCCTTGTGGCCGTTGTGGCAGCTGGCACAGACCTTCGCGACTGCGACGTCGGCATAAACGGCGGTGTAGTATTTCTTGCCGCCGAGCGTTTCTTCGCCGTAGTAGTTTTCGCCTTTGTTTTCGGCGACGAACTTGAGACCTGCTTTTTCGATTTCGGTGCGCGGCGCGTTCTGCTTGTTGATCGGCCAAAGCGACAGCAGCGAATAGGTGAACTTATCGGTCTTGTCGGCCACGGCTTCGGCGCCGAAACGGAACATCTGTGCTGGCAGCGGCAGCGCCTTGTCGTCTTCGAAATGTTCCGAAGCCTTGATGACCTTTTCCTTCGCAGCCAGACGCTGAACGACCTTTTTCGTGTAGGTCGAGCGATCAGCCACCATGACCGCGATCAGCATGTCTGCGACGTCCTTATAGGCGACACCGGCCGCATTGACGCTGGCAACGGCACCTGCCGAAATGATGCTGCCGGCTGCGATCGCTGTAGCGACGAGCGTCCTGGAAAGTTTCATCATCTGCTTTCTCCTTTTTCTAGAAAAGCCAAGTCGGTTTGCACGAAAAACTCACTTCTTCCCCTTCTCCTGGACACGCTTCATGGCCCAGTCGATGCTTTCGATATGGCCCGAAGGAAGCCCACCGAAATTCCGCCGTATGAGATCTTTGTCGGCCAATGAATCGATCGAGAACCCGAGGCCGTGGCAGTTCATGCACACGCTGCGGATCATCTTTTCATTGGGTCGCAGATTGAAATTCTGGTTGTGGTCGGAGACGAGGAATTCCTCATAGCCGCTGGCATCTTCCATCCACCGGCGCGGCAGATGACAGGTCGCGCAGCTGACCCCGGATCCCTTCGCGCCGACACCCGCGACCTCGTCCTGCCAAAGCCGCCCATGCGCTGAGGCTTCATAATTCTTCGTGTGCTCATCGTTGTGGCAGCTGGTGCAGGCCTCGACGTGCGCGGGCTCGGTCTTGTAGGCGTGAGGGCTGTGGCAGTTCGAACAGCCAAGTTCTGCGTGAGCCACCTTCGAATGCATGGGAAGCCGCGCCAGCTCCGGACGCATCGGCCCAAGTGTCTTGTTCTGGAAAAGCCCGAAGATGGCCTCGGTTTCGACCAGCATCTTGGGCGCGAGCCGCATGCCGTGCTTGCCCGATAGCCAGGTCGTCGTCTCAAGGCCGTGGCAACTGGCGCACGCTTTGTGCGTCGGCTTATCCACCCAGTTGGCCGCGATCGTTTCAGGCGTCTTCTGGTCGACGGCATGACAGCCCGAACAGTTCACGCCCGCGTTTGCATGCGAGGACCCAAGCCATTCCTTCATCGATTTGTCGGTGACTTTGTCGGCCGGCGCATCGGCCTGTGAGGCAAGCGTTAGAGCGTCTCCGGCAGCCTCGATCTCAATCTTCTCGGTATAGTCTTTGATGATCGGCTTTTCGGCGACGTTCGGCTCGCCGGCGTGCTTGACGAGGAAGTCTTCATAGAGGGCTTTGTTATCGTGATAGTTGTGGCAGCCGGCACTGGCGCAGGTGTTGAACGCGAGACCTTTGTGGCTGGGGCGGTTCTTGCCGACATCGTCGTGGCAAAGCTCGCAGTAGTCGGTCGGCAGCGTCACGCCCATCGGGTTGGTGATGTCCGGCTTATGTTCGGTGTGACAGGTGATGCACTTGTTGGCCGCAAGCTTCTCCAGACGATCCGCGTTCCGCGGGTCGCGAAACTTCTTCATCGGGTGCGAGTCTTTGGCCTTTTCAAGCTCCGCGTCATGGCAGCCATGACAGGTCTTCTCGATTTCCTCAGTCCCGCCGAATGCCGACGTGTGGCAGGCCCCGCAGGCAAGCTCGATCTGGTGATGCCCGCTTGTCGTGCCGCCGATCAAAAGGTTGGCCCGCGTCGGTCCGCCATAAAACATCGAGCCGACCAGAACGCCCGCGCCAGCAAGCGTAAAGAGAAACCAGACGATCCAAAGCGTAGTTGTTTTGCTCACCGCCGGCCTCAATAGAAATAGACTGAGAGAATGTGGACGGCGAGCAGGAGAGGCAGCGGCCAGAACGCGATGAGATGCACCCAGAACGAGGCCGACCGCATTCGGGCAGCAGGCTGTGGCGTGCTGAAAACGCGGTGCTCAAGAGCGGACGCAAGACCGGCGATCGCGCCGGCCGCAGCAATGCCCAGAAACGTCAGCATCAGCCAGAAATTGAGGTTTGAGCCGAGCCGGAAACCGGTGTGCGCGAAAAGCGCAATCATCCCCAGCGTCCCAATAACGATATGGAACATGCGCCAACCGCCGAACGCGCCAAGGCGAAGCCAGGAAATGCGTTTCCTCAGCGACAGAATGGCTGCCAGAACCGAAATCGCGAGCAGCGTATAGCCGGTGATCTGCTTGGTGATGCCATCGAGAAACAGAATGTCGGCGAACCCGCGTGCTTCAATGGTGTGGGCGGTCGGCCAAATCGGCATCCCGAGCGTGAGAAGCGACAAAGCAAGTGCCGCCAATGAAAACCCGATGAGGCTCTTCCAGCCCCAGATCGCTTCTCGAGGCGGCGGAGCTGACAGCAATTCGCCGATATGGATTTTGCAGCTGCCGCAGACCGTCGATGCCCCTGTCTCGCGAGCCACGTCTTCCAAAGAGTTTGCGCCCAGCGCAATGCAGTCGCCGATTTGTCCGCGCGTTACGCCGGTGCAGTTGCAGACGGTCGCTGCGCGCGGCCAGTCTCTCGCGCTCTTGGGCTCCTGAACCGGCCATACAACACCGCTCTTGCGGAAGCGCGCCTGTTGCCACGGCAGGATCAGAGCGCGCGCCTTGATGGCCTCCTGCAGGCGGCTGAATTCCGCCCAGTCGCCCAGTGCCACAGCCCCGACCAGATGTCCGTGCTTCAGCACGATGCGGCGATAGATTGTGCCGTCTTCATTCTGGAAGGACAGGGTTTTGACATCGTTGCGCTGGTCGAGCTGCTCGACGTCCCCCATGCTGAAGACATCGGTCCCGACAATTTTAAGCTTCGTCGCCGGCACCGAGCCGCGATAACTGGCGGCGTCCCCGTTGAGATGCCGGACGGCCGTCACCGCCTGCTCGAACCCTGGGCCGACGAGACCATACACGTTGCCGTCGAATTCGGCACATTCCCCGACGGCATAAATGTCAGGGTCGCTCGTTTGCAGCGTCGGCCCAACCTTGATGCCGCGTCCAACAGCCAGGTCGCTATCGCGCGCCATCTCAATGTTGGAGCGAATGCCGGTGCAGACAATCACGGTATCGCAGTCGATGGCGTCACCGCCGGCGAATTCAACGCGCTCGACGCGGCTGTTGCCGGTGATCTGCGCCACCCGCGTGCCGGTCAGTACCTTAAGGCCCATGGCCTCGATGGCTTTGTGAAGAAGTTCGCCCGCCTTGGCGTCAAGCTGGCGCGCCATCAAATGCGCTTCATGTTCGACGACCCAGGTCTCTACTCCCCGGTCCATCATTCCGCGCGCAGCTTCAAGCCCAAGCAGGCCGCCACCGATAACCAGGCAACGCCGGGACCGCACCGAGCGCGCGACAAGCTTCTCGACATCGTCGAAGTCGCGGAACGTGAAAACGCCATCCAGGTCGATCCCGGGGATCGGTGGCACGAAGGCGCGCGAGCCGGTGCACAAGATGAGCTTGCGATAAGGAAAGATGCGCCCGCGGTTGGTCGCGACCGTCTTGGCCTCGCGATCGATCGCGACGACACGCGTGTCCGAATAAAGCGAGACGGTGCCGGGGCCGGGAAAATCCAGAGGCTGCGACACCTGCCCAAGCTGAACGTCGCCGGACAGCAGCGGTGTCAGTTTCACACGGTTGTAGGGCTTCCAGCGTTCGGCGTTGAAAAGGATGACCGAACAGCCAAGTTTGCAGAGCTCTTGCGCCGCCCGAATGCCTGCCGGTCCACCGCCGACAACGAGGACCGGGCCCTGATCCTTGCCCGCACCTGCTACGGTATCGCCCCCAGCGCCGGTGTCCTCAGAAGCGTCTGCCTTCCGGCTCGCCAACAGCGACCGCATGCCGACCATGACGTTCATTGCGGCTGCCCCCCAGCGCGCGCAGCAACGCCCAGGCAAAGCTGCGTGGTGGCTTCGCGCGTCACTGATGATTTGAATCTTGGAAAGAAGCTCGCTCGCACCGACATTGCCAATCTCCACGCATTCGTGATCGAGCACTCGCAATCGGCCGGTTTAATTCACCGGTCGATCCTCCGGATAAAACCGGAAGTTCGAAATGCTCAGGATTGGCTGCACTGCCGTGAGATGACCCGCCGTTGGATCACCTGCTCAACGCGCGTCACGCGTTTGCGAAAAGAAAAAGCGAAATCCATGCCAGATAGAGATTTCAGAGATTAAGTGAGTGAATTCAGCATGTTGGTGGCGCTGACAGAACTGCCGCATGATGATGCAGCGCAAAATAAATTGGCAGAATGAAATTGATCTTGATCAATTCTTTCGCAAAAGGATTTATAATGCAAATCCCAAACTGAGCGAATTGGAGCCCAATTACAGCTGCGCCAATTCGAGAATTCCAAGCACCATCAAAGCGAGCGCCAACAGCGCCATGCTGAATTTGGAGCGCCGCGTATTACCAACGCCGCCGAGCGCCATCAGCGTCAAAACAACGACGACAGAGACCAGGTTGATGATGGCGCAACCGGCCATACCCAGACCGTGCAGATTGGTACTGCCTTCGATATAGGTGGCGCCCGCTAAGCCGATCAGCACCGCCCCGAGAAGACGCGGCCAAAGTCCCGATTGCGGACGCGGCAGACCAAGAACGCGGCACGCCATCAGCGGCAGCAGTACCAGCACTAGCCCTGCAGAAAGCTTCAAGACCGTTTCGATATAGAGGAGCTGTTGCACGCGCTTACAGGCTGGCCGTCATGTCGCTGAAACTCGAAAAATGACCTCAAGCCTGAGAAACCCAAGCATGTCGAGCACCGTCCGGGCTCCACGAGGCGGAAGGCGGGGACCAACCACCAGGCCGCTAAGGATTCTTATTGTCGCGCTGGGCATCCCACCAGTCACCGCTACCGAACTTCGGACCGGTATCGCCAACGACGTCCTGATCGAACAAGCCGCCAAATACGCCGCCGCCCTGATCAATCTGCTTAGGAGGAGGCGAATAATCTCCAGCCAACGCCTTGTTGAGTGCGGTCTTGATTTCGGACGTGCGCTGGGAGCTGCAATAATTCGGGTCTTGTGAAGCGGCAGACAGCACACCGCGATACCCGGTGTCATAGATCTGCTCGATCTTTGAAAGATCGGCAATCTGCATGCCGCTGGAGGCCTCGGCAGCCAGATAGTTCGAGCGAAGCGATGCTGCGTCGAAGTTATAACCGCACTTGGTTGCCCGCGCCGAAACCGTTCCCACGTGTAGCGCGCGGCCCGTCGGCGTATTGTTGTCCGTCGGAGAGGGCGCTGCAGGTTTTTCACCGCCGCCGAACAACGAGCCCGTCGTCAGGCTAGGCCCGCTCGAACATCCAGCAACCAAAACCACAGCCGAACTCAAAAGTGCGGATCTCAAAAGCCAGCAAGCCGATTTCATCCCTCAATCCCCGGAATCATATTGCGCGAGCACCACCGACATTGCGCCGATCATGTTCGCGTGGTCAATCCATAGGCAGTGCGAAAAGGCTTGGCAATTCCGTCAAAACAAAGGCTTTTCCACGGTTGCGGCAAGCTCAGGCGGCAGGCTGATGCAAGAACAGCGCATTTTGCGCCCAATGGGCTATCTCTTCAGCTCACGCACGGCCCGCTCGAGCCCCTCTATGGTTAACGGGAACATGCGCCCATGCATGAGTTCGTTGATCATCCCAATCGACTGCGTCCAGCCCCATTGCTCTTCCGGCACAGGGTTGAGCCACACACAGCTCGAATAGATGTCCGTGATGCGCTGCAGCCAAACCGAACCCGCTTCAGGGTTCATATGCTCGACAGCCCCACCTGGAATGACGATCTCATAAGGGCTCATCGAGGCATCGCCGACGAACAGCACCTTGTAGTCAGCCGGATACGTGTTGAGGACGTCGTGCGTCGGGATAACTTCCGAGCGCCGCCGCGCGTTGTCGCGCCAGACACCCTCATAAAGGCAATTGTGGAAGTAGTAGTATTCAAGATGCTTGAACTCGCTACGAGCCGCCGAGAAGAGTTCTTCAGCCGTCTTGATGTGCCAGTCCATTGATCCGCCGACATCGAAGAACATCAAGATCTTAATAGCGTTCCGGCGCTCAGGCCGCATCTTGATATCGATAAAGCCGCGATTGGCAGACGATTGGATCGTACCGTCGAGATCAAATTCTTCGGCCGCCCCTTCACGGGCAAGTTTGCGCAGCTTGCGAAGCGCGACGCGGATGTTGCGCGTACCGACTTCGATATTGTCATCGAGGTCGCGAAACTCGCGCTTATCCCAGACCTTGATCGCGCGCCGGTGACGGCTTTCTTTTTGGCCAATCCGAACGCCGGCAGGGTTATAGCCATAAGCGCCAAACGGCGATTTGCCGCCGGTCCCGATCCATTTGCTGCCGCCCTCGTGCCGGCCCTTTTGCTCTTTGAGACGCTCCTTCAGCGTCTCCATGATCTTCTCCCACCCACCGAGTTCTTCGATCCGCGCCTTGTCCTCATCGCTCAAATTGAGCTCTGACATGACGCGTAACCACTCCTCGGGAATTTCTGTCTGCAAGTCGGCCGCCTCGGAAAGTGCCGACAGCCCTTTGAAAACTTGGCCGAAAACCCTGTCGAACCGGTCCAGGAACCGCTCGTCCTTCACCAAGGCCGCACGCGACAGATAATAGAATTCTTCGACAGAGCCGCCGCTGACGCCCTTCTCCAAAGCTTCGAGAAGCGTCAGGTATTCCAGAAGGCTGACAGGGACCTTCGCGGCTTTGAGTTCGTGGAAGAACGAAATGAACATTAGGTTCGCTGGGTTAGGAAAACGACTGGCGGATGAGCCTATCAAATAACCCGGCAGAAGCCCAAAAACAAAGAAGCTGGCCCGAAGGCCAGCTTCCCTGGAAAATGGAGGTCTTAGCGTCCAACACGACTTTAGGAAGTGTTGGTAGTGATCAAGCGTCCAACACGACTTTAGAAAGTGTTGGCGGTAATTCAGAGAGTACCCAACACGACTTCAGGAAGTGTTGGCGGTAGTCAAAGTACCAGCACCCCAATGAAGGGGTGCTGGAGTGTTTCTGGATCAGAAGTTGATCAGAGCGCCGAACTTGACGAGGTCGAATTCTTCCAGGTCGTTGCTGCCCTGGAGGAGACCCAGACCGCCGCAACCAGCTGAGACAGCGTTGTCGCAGCTTACGTCGCCGTCATAGTGACGCCATGCAACCCACATCTGCATCGCTGCAGCGTCGATGTTCTGGACGATACCGAGACCGTACTGCTCAAGCTCGGATTCGTTGACACCAGCGTCATACATACCAGCCGTGAAGGTATCGTCATGCTGGCCGTATTCACCGTAGAAGGTGGTCGAACCGACAGCGAAGACTTTACGCTTCAGACCTGCCTTGAGGTAGAACATGTCACCGTCAGGGTTGGTCTTGCCAGCGCCGCGAGCCGAAGCGGTCGTTTCGTTGTTGGCTTTGGCGTAGGCACCGTAGAAGAACAGACCGGAAGGAACGTGTTCAACGTAACCGCCGAGCTGGAAGTGACCAACGTCGAGACCGCCGTTGTTAGCGCCACCGACGAAGATGCCCGTGCCGTTTTCGTCAGTCGTTTCGTGGTAAGCAGCAGCAAGAGCCAGCTTGATGCCACGGAATTCACCAGCATAGCGACCGGAGATCGCCCACATATCGTCTTCACCCCAGGATGCCGACGCCGAGAAACCGGCGAAAGTTGGGGTATCGTAACGAACGTTGTTGTGCGGAACGCCGTCGCAGTCACCGAATGCACCGCCGTAGGCGTTCAGGCCCTGACAGTTAGCAAGCGCGCCCCAACCGAAGCCGTTGTAGCCGCCGTTCGAGCGAGTGGTGAAGCCGTTGACGTCATACATAACGTAGTTGGCCTGAACCAGCGAACCCGAACCGTCCGGCAGGATGGCTTGGTTGTCTGCAGCCGATGACTGCTGACCGACGCTGAGGCGACCGAGACGCTCGCTGCGCAAATACCAGTAAGCGCTTTCCAGAGCCAGCGGACCACCGCCACCACCCTGGAGGATGTTCATGGCGTTCGGGCCTTCGTCGCTGGCCTGACCGACGGTCAGGGAATCGTCGTTCATGGCTTCGATCTTGATCAAGAAGCCTGCCGACCACTCGCTGTTGATCTGGGCCTTACCAGAAAATGCGAAGTGAGTACCGATCGAAACCGAGCCGGTGTCAGTCACGTAAGCATTGCTTTCATGACCGTCGTCCCAGATGAGAAGCTGTTTGGCTACAAAACCCGAAACGGTGAGAGAAACCTTACGATTGCCCTTGCGAGCGGTCGTTGCTTCCAGTTCAGCAACGCGCTCCTCGAGGTCGGCGCAACAATCCCCACCAAGGTCAGCTGCTTGCGCCGAAGTTGCCAAGCTGCCCGCCAAAAGGCCGGCCGCCAGCAAGGCGCTCAGGCTGTACTTGTTCATTGACTATCTCCTAGTCTGCGTTGGTTTTCTATTGGCGGACGCTTCACTCAACGCTGTACGAGTTGCCGCACTTCCTTCAGCACGGCAGGTACTTTGAACAACAATGCCGCTTGGTCAGCGAAAGTCTCCGATTCGCTGGAGCGCTACAATTGCACGTTGACTTATTCAGCAAGGACAGGGGCGTGTGTGACCGGGATGTCACTTATTGTGCAGCTTGACCACATTTCCAGCAGATGGCCTATTCGGAAAAATATTGCCTGGTGAATTATGATGCGGGAAAAATTTGCTTCAGGATCGGGAGGTTTATGCGCATCGTTGCGCAGTTCGTGCCTAACATAGCATTCGGCGGGTCCGATTGACGGCTGCCGATATTGATTGTGGAACGCACTGGAAGGCCTGTCTGAAACTCACGATTTCCAAGGACAGCCGCGTCACGCAGCCCTGCCTGGGTGGTGAATATGACTGGGGATTCACCTCTGATGCATGCGCTTCTCTGGGCGCCAGGCGGCCGAAAAACGAAGCTTTGTCAGGCGTGCGGGAGGACCGGGGAGCAAGACAACCCGGTCCTTCCAATCGAGGGCGGAGTATTGTCATGGCCCGGTTGCGCAGTGGGCAACCGAAGGCCCAGAAAAAGAAGCCATGCGCCGGATGCCGTGTGGGCATCTGAAGGCGCCACTAAGGAGTGGGCATCCGAAGCCGCCACACTAAATGTCTCACGCGGCTGTTCCGCGCTTCCAGCCCGGGCCGCTTCGACAGGCGGCGCACTTGCGCCGGGTCGCCTTGCTCCCTGGTCCTTCTGATCCCCGGCGGAGAATAGAACGGGCGCGGATGCCAAGTGGGCATCCGAAGCGCCCACTAAGGAGTAGGCATCCGAAGCCGCAACATTGAATTTCTCACGCGGATGTTCCGCGCTTCCAGCGCGGGCCGCTCCGACGGGCGGCGCACTTGCACCGGGTCTCCTTGCTCCCTTGTACTTCGGATCCCCGGCGGAGAATGGAACGGGCGCGGATGCCAAGTGGGCATCCGAAGCGCCCAACAAAGAGTCGGCAACCGAAGGGCCAAAAAAAATGCAATGCGCCGGACGCCCAGGCGCGGGTGCAGGTCGGAACCCGAAGTGCCATCAACAAATTGCGCATGTGAAGGCGCAACACCAATCCGCTGCGGAGAATTGTACGGGCCCGGTTGCACAGTGGGCAACCGAAGGGCCAGAAAAAAGTGTAATGCGCCGGATGCCTGGCGCGGGTGCAGGTCGGCACCCGAAGCGCCCAATAAAGAGTGGGCAACCGAAGGCGCAACACTAAATGTCTCACGCGGCCGTTCCGCGCTTCCAGCGCGGGCCGCTCCGACGGGCGGCGCACTTGCGCCGGGTCGCCTTGCTCCCTGGTCCTTCGTATCCCCGGCGGAGAATTGTCATGCGCCGGATGCCAAGTGGGCATCTGAAGGCGCAAATAATAAAGAAAAACCGCCCCGGTTTCCCGGGGCGGTTCAATTTTCAGACTTGAAAGTTCAAGCTCGACTTAGAACGGGATGAGAGCACCGAACTTGACGAGGTCGAATTCTTCCAGGTCGTTGTTGCCACCGTTGAGGCCAATCGTACCGCAGGCACCGGCAACTGCGTTGCTGCAGCTTACGTCGCCTTCGTAGTGACGCCATGCGAGCCACATCTGCATAGCAGCGGCATCGATGTTCTGGACGATGCCAACGCCGTACTGCTCAAGTTCGGAGCTGTTGACGCCAGCGTCGTACATTCCGGCCGTGAACATGTCGTTGTGCTGACCGTACTCACCGTAAACGGTCGTGCCACCGAGTGAAGTCCACTTACCTTTGATACCGGCCTTGATGTACCACATGTCGCCGTCTGGGTTGGTGAGACCAGCACCACGAGCTGAAGCGGTAACTTCATTGTAGGACTGGGTGTAGGCACCGTAGACGAACAGGCCGGTTGGCACATGCTCGACATAAGCACCCGTCTGGAAGTGGCCGACGTCAAGACCGCCGTTGCCAGCACCACCGACAGGAACGCCGATGCCGTTTTCGTCGGTCGATTCACTGTAGGCAACTGCTGCGGCAAGCTTGATGCCGGAGAATTCGCCAGCGTAACGGCCAGAAACCGCCCACATATCGTCCTCACCCCACGAAGCCGAGGCCGAGAAGCCTGCAAACGTCGGAGTGTCGTAACGGACGTTGTTGCTTGGGAAGCCGTCGCAGTCGCCGCCTGCACCGCCATAAGCGTTGAAGGCATGACAGTTGGCGAGATGACCCCAGACGAAGCCGTTGTAACCGCCGTTCGAGCGCGTCACAAAGCCGTTGACGTCATACATAACGTAGTTGGCCTGAACCAGCGAACCCGAACCGTCCGGCAGGATGGCCTGGTTATCTGCTGCTGAGGACTGCTGACCGATGGAGACGCGGCCAAGCGTGGCGCTCTTCAAGTACCAGTAGGCGCTTTCCAGAGCGAGTGCGCTGCCGCTGCCCTGAAGCGTGCTCATGGCGTTGCCGCCGGTGCCGACCACGTCTTCGTCCGTGCTCTGGCTCATAAGCAGCGAGTCATTGTTCATGGCTTCGATCTTGATCATGAAGCCAGCTTCGGTATCAGGCGTAATCTGAGCCTTTCCCGAGAATGCGAAGTGCGTACCGATCGAAACCGAGCCGGTGTCCGTCACATAAACATTGCTTTCGTGGCCGTCGTCCCAGGCCAAGACCTGCTGAGCGACGAAGCCGGAAACTGTCAGGCTGACCTTGCGGTTACCCTTACGTGCTGTGGTCGCTTCCAGTTCTGCCACACGCTCTTCGAGGTCTGCGCAGCAGTCACCCCCAAGATCTGCGGCCGACGCGCCTGTAACTGCAAAGCAGCTGGCCAAAAGGCCCGCTGCAGCAAGGGCGCTTAGGTTTTTCTTTTTCATTCCCCTACTCCCGTCTAACGGTGACAGGTTGGGAGCACGCAACATTGCTAACGCCCCACGAACCCCATCTTACTTCGGATCTCTGTTCAGCAGGGAGGGCCCTGCAGAGCATCGATCGCCGAGCATACCTATGCAGAATTTTTCACCTTTGGATACGTTTTGGGCACCGCACTCGCCTCAATCGGGTTTACTTGTTGCCTGATTGTCACGAATTCGATTCGGACTTTGTACCAAAGATCATTTCGAGCGGACTTGTTCAGGTGTTTTCAACATCCGCTTCACAAGGTCGGGCCGAAGGTCAGGAAATGCTTGATAAAAAATGTGCCGTGCCCGCGGTGGTTTGGCCTCGATGAAGGGCAGTGGCCGGCAGATTTCCAGTGCTGCAACCCCCAATCGGGCGGTCAGGGCGCCGTTGAACGCGCCTTCACCCAGTTTTGCCGAAACCCGCCGCAAAAGATCCTGGCCGAAGAATTGGCCCCAGAGGTCGTCGGTCAAGGCGATGGCCCCTGTCGCTGCCACATGCCCGATGATCCAGGAAAACAGGCGCAATCCGCCGAAAAATCCTGGCTTTCCGCCATAAACCCCTGCCAGCCGCCGCACCATGCGCAGGTTCTCGAAGGTGACGAACAACACAACGATGAAGGCAATCGGAACGACGGCGGCCACAACGCCGACCCGGCGGGACGACTGGTAGATCAATTCCCGCGCCTGCTTATCGGCGTCCTGCAGCAATACCCGGTCGGCGAGCCCCAACAGCGAGGATGCATCACGCATGTGCCGCTCCTCATCGCGGAAGCGGTCAAGCGCCCAGCGTGCGTCGCGGCGTCCCGACATCAGAGCCTTCAGCCTGCCGACGGTCTTCTTGGCGAGCTTGAAATCACCCGCCGTCTGGGCCTTGTTGGCATCCCCGCGCACACGACCAAGCCGCGACAGCCGCATCATGCCGAAGACTTCGCGCAGCACCATGACGGCAATCATGACGACGATGATTGCGGCCAGGCTCCGGGCGATCCAGCCCAGCCAGTCCTCGCGCATCAGCGCAACCGAGACGAAATTCGCGTACCACAGTGAAAAAGCCAGCCCCGCCAACCCGAAAACGGCCGAGAAGAACAAGCTGAGCCATCCAAATCCGCCCTGTCCCGAAGGCGGTTTGGCGGCGACATCCTGAGCCGCATCGCCGAGGCTCGTATCGGCTTCAGCCTCGAAGGCTGCTTCGTCAGGAGTGGTCTCAGGTTCCTCCGGCGCCTCGGGGGCGGGTTCGGAGACCTTGATCGACGGGTCATCGGCCTCAAACGCCCGAGGGCGCCGTACTTTGCCGTCTGAGCTCATGGCAGCTGATCCTCGAACAAAAAGGAGAAAGCCTTGCCGAGACCAATGTGGGGCCAACGCGCGACACGCTGTGACCCATCGGCACCTACAACTTCCGGAGGCCTAAAGCGAATGAACTGGTAGTTCTCCGGTGAAGCCTTCGACGGCTCAAACGCGTCCAGCGGATCTGTTGGAAGATCGCCTGGAAAAACAACGGCCTGACGCAGGCCATCGAAGGTCTTGCCGCCTACCTTTTCGCCGGCTACGGGAATTCCGCGGATACAGTGAAAGGTCTCATTGCCGGCCGACTTATCGACATCGTCAGTTGCCCTGAGGGCAGCCAAGGCCAGACAGCGGAATTCTGCACCGGCCGCGCTTGCACGCGTAGCCGCCCGCTGAACGGCCTTTTCGAGAACCGCTTCGAGCCGGTCGTGCGACGTGGCGTGGATGTGATCAGCCTTGGTCGCAGCAAATACGATGCGATCGATCCGGCGCTGCAAGAAATAAGACAGCCAGCTGTTTGTCCCGGGTCGGAAGGCTTTCATCACCCCGTCGAGGCCCTGTTCAAGGTTGGCGAGCGCATCCGCCCCACCGTTCAGGGCCGACAAGGCGTCAATCAGCACGATCTGCTTGTCGATCCGGCTGAAGTGGGTCTCAAAGAACGGCCGGACGACATTATCCTTATAAGATTCATAACGCCGAGCCAGCAGGCCGCCCAGAGTTTGCGATCCGGCGGCAGCAAGAGCCTCCTTGGAGCCTGGCATCGGGAAGAACGTCAGTTGCGGGGACCCTTCAAGATCGCCGGGCAGCAAGAAGCGTCCGGGCCCCAGCGCCGCGCGCGAGGGATCCGATCGGCGCGCATTTGAGATGTAATCGGTATAAAGCCGCGCACCCTCAATGGCGATTTGCTCATCAAGAGCCTGCCCGGCATCGAGCTTTTCGGCAAAACTCAGGAATTCCCGCGCAAAAGGCTTCAGGCCATCGCTTTCGGCATAAAAGAGCGCATCCGCCGACCACTCCGAGAACGATTGCCCCAAAAGCCCCAGGTCAATCAGCCACTCGCCCGGATAGTCGATGATGTCGATATGCAACCTTTGCTTTAGGCCGAAGACGTCCCGGATGGCGTCAACGGCGTCCCACTCCAGCGTCAGCCGTAATTGGCTGATCCGCCGCGTGCTCTCCGGCCAACGCGGTGGTGTATCGCTCAAAGCTGCAAGATGGTCCTCATAGGCAAAACGCGGAATATCATCGTCAGGCTGCGGTTCAAGATAGGCACGAAAGCCCTTCAGTCCCTTGAGCCGCGCAAACTGAGGATCGGCAACCCCATCGCAAAGGGTTTTGACCAGCCCGGTGATAAACACCGTCTTGCCCGAGCGCGACAGCCCCGTCACGCCCAGCCTGACGACAGGTGTGAAAAGGTCGCTGACCGACAGTCCGACTTCGGACATGAAGGCCGCTGGATCCTGAGTGAGCGTGGAAAGTTTCAACAATGGCCTCGCAGAAGGCTCGCACCGCGCCGTTCGAACGCCAGTAGCCTAAGAGCGCCGATTGGCGTCAAGTTGACTTCAGCTTTGTTCCGACCGCCGCCTGGATAGAAATGCAAGCCGCTCGAACAATTGCACATCCTGCTCGTTTTTGAGGAGAGCCCCGTGCAGCGGCGGGATCAGCTTCCTGGGATCGGTTTCGCGAAGTGTGGCTTCATCAATGTCTTCGTTGAGCAGAAGCTTGATCCAGTCCAGCAGCTCCGACGTCGACGGGCGTTTCTTAAGCCCTGGAACGTCACGCAATTCGTAGAACACCCGCAGCGATTGCGCGACCAGACGTTGCTTCAGGCCTGGAAAGTGCACCTCTACGATGTCGGCCATGGTGTCGGGATCGGGAAACTTGATGAAGTGAAAGAAGCAGCGGCGCAAAAAGGCATCCGGCAGCTCTTTTTCATTGTTCGAGGTAATGATCACGATTGGCCGGTTGTGCGCCTTGATGGTTTCCCCGGTCTCGTAGACATGGAACTCCATGCGGTCGAGTTCCTGCAGAAGGTCATTTGGAAACTCGATGTCGGCCTTGTCGATTTCATCGATCAGCAGCACCGGCCGCTCACCCATCTCGAAGGCTTCCCACAACCGTCCCTTCTTGATGTAGTTCTTGATGTCCTTGACCCGTTCATCTCCCAGCTGGCTGTCGCGCAGGCGGGAAACCGCGTCATATTCATAAAGGCCTTGCTGGGCTTTGGTCGTCGATTTGATGTGCCACTCGATCAGCGGAACCCCGAGCGCTTGCGCCACTTCGGCTGCCAGCACCGATTTACCGGTGCCCGGCTCGCCTTTGACGAGCAGCGGTCGCTGCAGCGTGATGGCCGCATTCACCGCGATCTGCAGGTCGTCGGTCGCGATGTAACGGGAAGTACCTTCGAATTTCATGGCGTGCCTTGATCCTTACGGGTTTCGCTTAAAGTTAGGGTGCGGCCGGACGAACGCCATGATTATTTTGTCGCGCACGGGCCTCTCGACGCAAATTTGGCTGGCAACAACGACGAGCATTGTGCCGCCAGGCGCCCGCTAAGGCGTTGATCAGAAAGAGCTTTGACGCCCTCACAGCCCCAGATTGCCGGACATCTCGCCCGCTTCAGCCGCCGATGCCCCCGCTCCCCATGAGTTGCACGACGATTTCAACCGATAAACGAGTTTTCCGTAACAGCGAGAGTTCCTTGACACCACCCCCGCCCCGCATACATACGGTGCACAACAAATCGAGAATCTGTTTTTCTTCGAAAGCGTTCGAAGACTGATCTGCAGCACTCGAGACGCAGGGAAAGTCCGTTGCAATCGGAATCCTTGGCCGTCGGCGAGGTGACGCTGAAGTGCCGCACGGAAGTTGCGGGATGGCCCAAAGAGCCCGCAGTCGACTGAGTATGAGTGTTCTGCTTTCAAATTCCAGGGGGACCAACCCTTTGGAGATAAAAAAAGAACGGGACGACCAGGCGACAGCGATTGCGCTGGACGAGCCACTGGTTTAACGCATCCAACTAAAGTTCAACCGCGCCCCCACTGGAGGGATCGATGAGCAAGCGAAACGGACCGGATGGTCCCGGCAGTCGTAAAGGCAACTCTGGCGGCAAAGCCACAGGCGCCTTTGATGAGCCAGCGATCGAGCTTGATGATGATTATCGGCCGTCCGACGACGAGCCGTTCATGAACGAGCGGCAGAAGACTTATTTCCGCGCCAAGCTGAAGCGCTGGAAAGAAGACATTATCGAAGAAACGAAAATGACGCTGGCGGAATTGACCCAGCAGTCCCAGCAGCACGCGGACCTGGCCGACCGAGCGACGTCAGAAACCGACCGCGCTCTGGAGCTGCGCGCCCGTGATCGCCAGCGCAAGCTGATCAACAAGATCGACGCCGCTATCGCCAGAATTGACGATGGTTCGTACGGCTATTGCGAAGAAACCGGCGAGCCGATCGGGCTGAAGCGTCTGGATGCCCGGCCAATCGCCACGCTATCGCTCGAAGCGCAAGAACGTCACGAGCGCCGCGAGAAAGTCTACCGGGAAGATTGAACCCTAAGGGCGGCTGCAGCCAGGGCGTTCGCAACGCTTTTTCGAACGGGCGTCCCAATAAGATTGACCCAGCGCTGGACGAATTGAGACGTCTGGCTCTGGCTGGCCGCTGGTGTCAGTCGCGACACCCCAAGCGCGAACGACGCTTAAGGATCGATTAAACCGAATCACTGAACGATTCCTCCTAGGAACCCAGGGCTTAGCCTGGATGCTTAGGAAGTAGAATCAATGAATAGCAGTAAGATCGCTCGGCAGCTTACCCGTTCATCTCGCACCCTGATCCGCGTCGTCCAAGCTGCTGCCGCCTGCTGTTCCGTCGTGATTGCTCTCGCGTTAGCGATCGTTTCCGGGCGCGAACCCTCAAAACCAAATCCGATCTTTGCGCAGCAAACGCTGGTCGAGCGGTCGATGCAACGCGAAGGCGTCGCGGGCCAGCCGATGGTAATTTCTGCGAACGAGCAGCATTCAGATGCGAGCCGCGAAGAGGGCCAACAGACCTCAGTCCTGCGTCCGGCACTGGAGCCCGACGCCGACAGCCGCAAAAAATCGACCTGGGCTGCCAATACCGTTCTGGCTGCTGGCGGAGGCCGCTAAGCGACCGGTTTCAACGGCCTCAACGGTTTCATTCTGACCAATCGCATCGAAGTCCGCGCAATCCAGCCACTCGGCCAGCCCACTGGTGTCAGTGCCGGAAGATATCGGCAAACGATAACAGCCCCCAGCGGATCGCTTCGCGAATACCCTCAGCGATGCTCCGGTCGGTGGCCGCCGACGCGATCAGCCACCCGATCACCGCCAACGTGACGACCGGCACGACGTAGATCTGTGCCGTCCGCAGCAAGGTCATCTCATCGCTGCGGCCTTCGTCCGTGGTCCCTTTGCCTTCTCGAACTTCGAAGATCGATAGCGCAATCATCATCGAGACGATGGCATAGGCGCAGACAAAGATCTTGTCGGAGAGCGTGACTTCATCGGAATTGGGTTGGTTGAGCGCAAAGTAGAGCGCAATCGCCGACAACAGCGCCGTTACCTGAATAGCCACCGTCGCGTTGAATTCGTGTCGCGGAATGAATGCGGCCAGATAGGCGACGATCAAGATGAAAGCGAGCGGGATCAAAACCCGCACCAGATAATCGATAACCTCGCGGCGCATGACCCAGGTATAGTTGAAATTGTAATAGGGGATGACGTGCTCTGCGAGCTGCTGTCCCCTGATCGACGTGATGATCCGGTCGGTCGTCCCCACGTAATGGCTGATAAGACGCCAGTCCTCGACGCGGAACGGCCGGTTGCGCAAGTTGGCGCCCGGCGGCTGCAAGATGAAGTTCGATTTGCTGTCAGCCGGCTGGAACGTAATGGTCGCCAGCTGCTCGTCGAACGGGTATTTCGAGAGATCCGGCTCGAAAGCAAACCGGCCATTGACATGATAGATCCGGCGCGGACCAAGCCCGGCAGAGATGTCATCGTTATAGCGCGCCACCTCCTTCCAGCGGATTGGCTCTGCAGCCTGGTTGCTGCTGCGGTAGGCGTTCGTGAAGTCGATGGCCTCAAGCCCCAGATCGTCCTGCGAACGAAGCGTCAGATAGAACTCGGCATCGAAGCGTCGCTCGTTTGTGTCGATCTCGAACATCCGCACCATATCGAGGTGCAGATAGAGCACCGGCACTTCCTTCATCGCGCCATCGATGCGCAGGAACTGACGCGGGAAAAGCACCGGGCGTTGTTGCTCGGGCGCGCGCCATAACAGCATGGCCCGCTCGGACGTCGCCCGCTCATTTGAAAAGGTCCAGTATTGCGCGCTGCCTTCCCAATAGCGGTGGCCCTCGCGCAGCCGGCCCAGTTCCTTCGTCACGCGCTCCCGGACAGCCGGTATGGAATCGTCGAGCCGTTCGTTTGTCGTTGGCACGGCTTCGCCAGCCGCATGCAACCGCCCGGCCGCCGCCTGTGCGATCAGCTCGACGAGATCGCCATAGCGCGCCCCGTATCCAAGCTCGCGTGAGTTGAACGCCTTGCTGTCTCCGCCCTCTTCGCTGACCTCGATGCCAAGCTCGCGCGCAATCCTCTTGATCCGTTCGTTGTTGAGGTTCGCCACGCCCCCCGTCGATAACTCATAGATCTCGCCCTGATAGGCTTCCGCACCTTCGCCGCTCGACAGAACGCTTTGGATGTTTCCATAAGATACGAAGACCGGCAGCCTGATGCGGCGCTGGGCCATGCGCGCCAACAGCCGGGCGCCAAGCTTCGAACCCAAAGCCAGGACCACGACCTGGGATCTTGCAGCGATCATGTCGTCGATCGCCTTGTCGTAGTCCTCATGGCGGGTCGCGTCGGTTTCCCAGAATGTCGAAACGATCCCCGGCCCGTCGGCCTCGTTGATCAGGTGGCCAAGGTAGGAATTCGTGAACAGGTCATCCCGGAAACCGGCATAGGTGACCCGCTCGATTTTGCGCCGCTTGGCAAGCGCCAAAAACACATCCACTTCGGCGCGCACCGAATGCGCCATCGAATAGACGCTGGGGTACTGGGCAAAAAGCGTCTCCACCGACATTTCGGAAATAAACGGCACGCCGGCGCGACCGATGGCGTCAACAACGTGCGAGCCGCGCGAGGAACTCCAGATGCCAAGGACAGCAAGAAGCCGGGGGTCTTCCAGCGTCTGTTTGACATTGGCGACCGTCTCTTTTTCTTCGTCGTGATCATCGAAGAAGCGCGCCTTGAGGCGCCGCCCGAGGATGCCACCGGCCGCGTTGATCCGCTCTACGCGGTGCTCAACGAATTCGCGGATGGCCTGCGGTTCACGGCGCGACCCATCAGAGCTTGTGTGAACGGCAATCGTGTAATGCGACCCGTCGGCGGAAAGGTTCTGCGGGCTTTCAGTCTTCGGCCCAGAGGCTTGTTGGGCCAGGACCGGCGAGATGAGGGATCCGCCAATGAGGAAGCAGGCGAGGGCGCAAAAAAAATGCACCGAGTGCCGCACGGACGCTGCGAATGATCCGCAAAAGTCCGCCGCCGTCTTGAACCAATGACGCCCCGAAATGCGCAAAGCGGCACGCAACATCAACCCTCCCGCCAGCAATAGTCACCCAGCGTCGCTTATAAAATGCCAAGTTTCACAATGCCAGTTGACATGACAAGAGGCGAGCAACGAACCGGCCACGGACTTGAAAGCCCGTGTGGCGTGTCGCTTCGGCCACCGCCCGGCCTGCCGACACCCCTGCCATTCAAGGTCAGCCGTCGGCCACTGGGGGTTCGTCCTGATCGCTGTCGAGCAGGAGGTTCTCGGGTGCTTCGCTCGAGAGATGCGCTTGCGCACTGTGCTCGGTTTTCACCCTGCGCAGGTTCACATCGTGCTGCGGGAACGGGATTTCGATATTGTGCTCGCGGAACTTCTGTAAGATACGCTTGCGCACGTCGGTCTGCGCCCCCAAAGACGACGTGACGTCGGGCACATAGATCCGCACCGTGAAATCGAGCGAGCTGTTGCCGAAGTTTTCGAACACCACGAAAGGCGCTGGATGCCGGGCGATCAAATCGCTTTCATCGGCAGCTTCCAGCAGCAGACGTTGAACGAGTTCGGGATCGCTGTCGTAGCTGACGCCTACCGGGATGGTGATCCGCCCCAGCGCGTTGCGCAGCGTCAGGTTGGTCACGGTGCCGCTGATCAGTTCCGAGTTCGGGATGATGACGCTGGCGCGATCGAAGGTTTCGATTTCTGTCGAACGCACCGAAATACGCCGGACGTAACCTTGCGTATCGGCAACCTTGATCCAGTCTCCGACGTTGATCGGCCGCTCGACCAAGAGGATAAGGCCGGAGACGAAGTTGTTGACGATCGACTGCAGACCAAAACCGATACCGACCGACAGGGCACCGGCAACAATCGCGAGGTTGGTGATATCCAATCCGGCGTAAGATAGTCCGGCTAGAACGGCGAAGATGAAGCCGAGATAGCCGACACCCGTCCGGATCGAATTGCCAAGACCTTGTTCGGTCCGGCTCGGATGCAGGATCGTTTCGCCGAGCCACCGCTGCAGCATCCGCGACAAAAACAAAATAGCTGCGGCAAGTCCGATTGCTATCCCGATTTTGGCGAGAGAAATTTCCACGCCACCGACCTGGAAGCCAAAGAGCGCCCGGTTCGACAAGGTCGAGATTTCAGCAGGTGCAAATCCGACGGCCAGAAGCAGGAACGGTACGGCGACCAAGAACAGCAAGATGTCGAGAAGGATCGACAGACCGCGCGCCAACCGGCGTCGCACGTCGAGCGGGATCATTCCCTCCCCCGCCGATGCCGCCATTTTGTTTTGATCTGGCTCGACCGCAATGGCCCGGTTCGACAGGTAGAATATGGTCAACAAGAAGAGCGCCGCGCCGACGATCAGCATGCGCGTGGCGACGTAATGCGCCAGTGCGACAAAGCCCGTCAGCAACGCAGCGATGATGACGGCGATCGCAATGATCAGCGGCGCCTTGTGGGCATGTTGGACGAAATACGAAAGACGCGATCCGGTCCCTTCCGCCAGGCTGATTTTGACGTGGACGGCCCTATAGAACAGAATCGCAAACAAGATACTGACAAGCGAGGTCCAGACGATATTGGCCGACAATGGTAGATAGAGTTCGCTGATCGCCGACCGGACCATCACGTCGGTCGCAAACAATATGACGGTCCAGCGGATGATGCCTCTGAGCTTCCAGGCTGCATCGTCACCGACATTGATCACGCGCCAGGCTGGACGCGCCGGCTGCAGATAAGCCGTCGCGAAGGCGGTGCCGGCGGCAACGATGGCGACGGCTTTATAGGCGGCGACCGCCAGCCCCCCGATCTGCAGATAAAGCAGGTTCAACAGATCGAAGCCAGCGAACAACACGGCCGCGGCTGCGATCTTCGGAATCATCCGCAACGGCGCTTCGAGGCTGGCGACCAGCACGCGCTGAAAATACGTTGGCCAGGCATCGCTCGTCTGTTGGCGCAAGCGACTCCGCGCCCGCCGTGAGATGAATTGCAGGAGGAGCCCGACGACGAAGGCCGTCCCGAAAACTATGAGAACGTTCTGGAAGTTTTGCTGCAGCCGGCCATACCAGTTGATACCGATACGCGAGAGCTGCTGGAACGCGCGCGGCACCTCCTTGAAGGCGTCAGTCCAAAGGCTTTGCGTGATGAGTGTAGGCGAACGCTTGAAGATGCTTTTGCGGAAGTTCGTGAGCCGCAGCACTTGAATCTTGGCGGTCAATTGCCGGGCCCTGATGGCCGTCAATTCCGCAGACTTGATCGCACCATCGATTTCGTTCGCGACTTTGTTGAGCCGGGCACGTTCGACGGCAATTTCGTCCGATTCTGTTTTTCCGGCTTCCGGTGCGGGCCCGAGCTTTTCGATCTGCGATTTGATATCGGCAAGCGCCGGATTTAGCTGGGCCGAAGCCTCCACGGCTTCAGAAATGATCTTATCGGCCAGCGGCAGCTGTTGGGTCAGCTCCTCGTCACGCTCTTTGACCCGCTCGACGGTTTTTTCAAGGAGCGACAAGCGATCTGCAAGACCCTTGGTTGCTTCGATCTGCTTTGTAACGGTGGCGCCAAGTTCAAGCGTTTTGGGAACGGTGGGAGCCTGAGGCGAAGCGGGCGGTGTCTGTGCCTCTGCCGGCTTTGCTGTGCCGTTTGCCGGGCCGGTTGCGGCAGCAGGTGTTCCGGCGGGTTGCGCCGCTTCTGGCGATCCATTGCTGGGCGCCGGTGCATTACCATTTTCACTCGCCGCGGGCGCCGTGGCTGGATCATTGGCTGGCGCCGCGGTCGTGCCATTGCCTGCGGCTGGAGCTTGCACCGGCTGAGCGGCTGGCGCCTGTGTGGCTTGCGGCTGTGTGGCTTGCGCCTGCTGTGCGGTCGCCGGCGGTGGGGCGGGGGTCGGAGCGGGCTTTTCAGCAGCCGGCTGTCCGCTTGGCTCGACTTCCGACTTCCAAGCCGATGGCCAGTTCAGTTCAGATGCATCTTTCGCTGCGGGGGAACTATCACCAGCCGGTGTTTCCGCCGGAGCCTTGTCGGCTTGCGGAGCCTCCTGGGCGATGGCTGCTGAAACAAGAACCTGCGCCATGAAGAGACAGGCGAAGAGACGAAAAACGCGGCGCAATTCGAATGATGGCATCCAGGCTCCGAAGGGTCGATGCAGTGCAAGTTGAACGAGAAGGGCCAAAGTCATGCAGTAGGTCGTGCGGCTCTTAGATTGCGTCAAAGGTTGGCGATTCAAGCACCGCCGTTATGCGTCCGAATCAACGCTTTGGGTCGTGCGCTGACGGCCGCCCATCATGGTCGGAGCCATCCCGTCACTAACGGAGCGCGGAGTTCTGCGGCTTTCGATGCCGGTCTCAATGACGACATCGACCGGACCACCGGTCATGATCAGGTGTTCCTTGTCATCGCGCCGGATGATGACGAGTTTACGTCGCCCGTCGAGCATCGCCTGATCAAGAACCTCCAGCCGCTTCTCGACTTTCGGCTTGAACATGTTGGCACCAGGCCCACCACGCTCGATATACGTTCGCCAGATCAATGCCACTGCAACAATTGCCGCAGCCACAAAGACGGCCATCAACAGCAAGTAGATGATTTCCCACATTGCCCTATTCCACTGAGTTCAGTCCCTGGGCCTTTCGGCCCGTCGACATTGCCTGCGCACGCCGCGCTATAGTTCGGCAAGGAAACACGCGCTGCCGGGTGGAGACGCGTTAAATATCTGTGTCGTATTGACTCAATCCAGGTCTTTCTTCGCGCTTCACGTCGGTTCCGGGCTGCGAACTTCATGTCATGTTAACCACAATGGACGAGTAGTTGACGCAGCCAGGGAGTCAACCCGGCTCCTGAGTTGTTCTCGGTTCAAGGTTTCGCGAGCGGGATACAAATCAGGAAAGGCCCAGCACGACTGCGACACCCTCATGCCTCATGAGCGTCGCTCAACCGCGTAAGAGTATGAGTAAAAAGTCCATTTCTATGTCCGAGCAGGCGCCCGTTTGGACCGAGAATCATGTAGCGTCCCGCTTCATGAACGCCTTTAGATTCAACAGCATTCAGACCGCTTCGGGCGAAATGCTGGTCTCGCTGTATGAAACGCGAGGCTTAACGGCGTTATTGTGCGCAATTGTAGCAGCAAGCGCTGCGCTGTTCGCGCTGCTGGCAGCCGGGGCCGCCGAACCGCTGCTGCTGACGGTTTTATCCGTTTTGGCCATGCTTGGCGTGTTCTTTCTGTTCGGGTTGGCGGCCGGCAACGTACGCCTCTCCGATCGCCTGGAAACACGCGACATCGCCGGGCTGGTTGCTGATCAAACCGGGGAAGCCATGCTGATCATGCGTGGCGACGGCACGGTGATCTGGTCCAACAAAACCGGTCAGAACTTGCTTGGCGGCGGACCGCTGACGGAAATCTCCGATATTGAAGCCGCCTTGGGCGCGACGCCGCAGGCCTCCGAAGCGCTCTTCCGCCTGATGCGCGCGGGCGAATTGGGTAGTTCTCACTCCGAAATGGTGCCCGCTAAACTCAGCAGTGATGCGCTGGGCAACCCCGAGAGCGTTCACTTCGTCCGCTTGTCGGTTAAAAAGTTCAAGACGCCGGCAGGTACGTTTGCAGGCCACGGCGCACTCATGTTGCTCCGCGTCAGCGATGTGACGGCCGAACGCGCCGCCCAGCAGCAGGCGATGTCGAACCTGCACACGACGTTGCAAGGTTACGATCGCGTGCCTGTCGGTCTCGCCAACGTCAACGCCGATGGCACACTCAGCCACATGAACCGGACGCTGGCCGAACGGCTTGGTTTTGCCGACGTCGAGGCAACGCTCGCCCGCGGCTTGAAACTGTCTGACCTTTTGACCTCCGACGGTGCCGAACTCCTCTTCTCAATGGCGCGTCGCGAGCAGTCCCTCGACGAGGCAAGTTCCAAAGGTTGCGAGCTTGATCTCATCCGGGAAGATGGGTGCGTCGAGCCGATGCGCATCATCACGCATCCTGCACCCGATGGTTCCGGCGGCATGATCCTCGCGGCTGTCGAGCGCGACACCGACGAATTCGAGTTTGCCGATTCCGAAGGGGCCATCGCCCGCTTCCAGCGCTTCTTCCGCTCCGCCCCGCTCGGCATCGCGACGATCGGCAGGGATGGCAGCATCATCGCTGCCAACACGGCCTTCTCGCGCATGATCATCGACGGCAATGCGGCCAAGTCAAAACCCGCCCTCGATATCCTGACCCGTTCGGTCGATGCCGACGTCCGCGCCGAGATCGCCGAAAGCCTCGCCAAGGTCACCGCCGGTCAAGGTAACATCCAGCCGGTCGAGATCACCGCAGGCGCCAAGGACGAATACACCCGCCGTCTCTACATGAGCCCGCTGACCCACGCGCGCAATGCGCCGGAAGCGGCCATCGTCTATCTCATCGACGTCACCGAGCAAAAGGCGCTCGAAGCCCGCTACGCGCAAAGCCAGAAGATGGAAGCCGTCGGCAAGCTCGCAGGCTTTGTCGCTCACGACTTCAACAACATGCTAACGGCGATCATCGGCTTCTCGGATTTCCTCCTGCAGACGCATCGCCCCGGCGATCCGGCCCACTCCGACATCATCAACATCAAATCGTCGGCCAATCGCGCGGCCGGGCTCGTCGCCAAGCTTCTGGCACTCGCCCGCCAGCAGACGCTCCTCGTCGAGCCGTTGCAGTTGGGTGATGTGATGTCCGACTTGGCGCCGCTGCTCAAGCGCTCGATCGGCGAACGCATCGAACTCAAGATCCATTCCGGTCGCGATCTCTGGTTCGTTAAAACCGACAAGCTGCAGCTCGAACAGGCAGTCATCAATCTCGCCGTCAACGCACGCGACGCCATGCCCGACGGCGGCCGCCTGACGATCCGCACCCGCAACGTCACCGAGCGCGAAACCCAGCGCCTCTCAAACACCGGCATGCGGCCGGGCGAGTATGTCCTGATCGAGCTGTCCGATACCGGCTCAGGCATGCCGCCGGAAGTGCTTGAGAAAATCTTCGAGCCGTTCTTCACGACCAAAGCCCCCGGCAAGGGAACCGGTCTCGGCTTGGCGACCGTCTACGGCATCGTCAAACAGACGGGCGGCTTCATCTATCCCGAATCGACCGAGGGCGAAGGCACCATCTTCCGCATCTATCTGCCGCGCCACCACCTCGACGAAAAAGATACCGCAATGATCGCGGAACGCGTCGAGGAAACCGAAAAGGTCAACACCGTCGACATGACGGGAACCGGCCGGGTTCTGCTTGTCGAGGACGAAGATGTCGTTCGCTCGTTCGCGGTGCGCGCGCTGAAGCGCCAGGGTTATGAAGTCCTCGAAGCCTCAGATGGCCTGGATGCTTTGGACGTGATGAAAGAGGTCGACGGCCAGGTCGATATCGTCGTCTCCGACGTTGTCATGCCGGGCATGGACGGCCCGACGATGCTCAAGGAATTGCGCAAGACCAATCCGGACCTGAAAATCATCTTCGTCTCGGGCTATCCCAACGAAGCCTTCCAGCAGGCGCTGGGCGAAGAAACTTTCGCGTTCCTTCCGAAGCCGTTCTCTCTGCCGCAGCTCGCCGCCAAGGTCAAAGAGCAGCTGGAGAACTAATCCAACACGACTCTAGGAAGTGTTGGTAACCTAAGATCCTCGAAGCCAATCAGTCCTTTTGCGCTTCACCCCGAAACCCCGTCGCTAGAACGTAAAGCTCAGCCGAGTCCGCTCGGCTGGCAGGTGGTTTGACGTGCCGCACCGTTTTGAAGTTGCGCTTTAGGAGATCGAGCAGATCCTTCTCTGCCCCGCCCTGGAAGACCTTGCACAAGAACACGCCGCCTTCGACGAGCACGTCGAGCGCGAAATGCGCCGCCATTTCCGCAAGTCCCATGATGCGCAGGTGATCGGTGCGCGTATGCCCGACGGTCGGGGCGGCCATATCCGACAACACGACTTCCGCCTTGCCATCGCGGATCAGCTCCTTCAACCGGTCTTCGGCGCTATCGTCAGTGAAATCGAGCTTGAGGATTTCAACGCCCGGCAGCGGATCGACACCCAGATAGTCGATCCCGACGACCTGACCTTTGCCGGGACCGGCTCCGTCTATGGACTTCACGCGTTCGGCTGCGATCTGGCACCATCCACCCGGCGCCGCACCGAGGTCGATCACCCTCTGACCGGGCTTGAGGAATTTGTACTTGTCGTCGATCTCCATCAGCTTATAGGCCGCGCGCGAGCGCATGCCTTCGCGCTTGGCCGCCGCGACATAAGGATCGTTCAACTGCCGCTCCAGCCAGCGCGCCGACGAGTTCGAGCGCTTGCGCGCCGTCTTGACCCGCGTATGCAGCTGCCGTTGTCCCCCACCGGGGCCCTGAACGCGGCCTCCGTTGCCGCTTTTCTTCGCCATTTTGCTTATCGCTCTTTCAAAGTCCGCTGATCGCCCTGCGGCAAGACCGGCGCCCCGCAAGGGTCGCACATCGCCTAATGATCCGCTAAGTTGCGTCGACCGTAAGGCTTTAGCACGTCGCAACAGATTACGCAGAATACAAGGGCAGATAATGAACGAGATGACCAAGCAGGGTGGCTTCAAAGCTGATACGTCGACCTGGCCGAAGGACCATCCGCGTGTCAACTACGGCCGCGTCGGCGTCCTGCTTTTGAACCTCGGCACCCCGGATGGAACCAGCTATTGGCCGATGCGCCGCTACTTGCACGAATTCCTGTCCGACCGCCGCGTCATCGAAGAACCGCAGTGGAAGTGGTGGCCGATCCTTAACCTTATCATCTTGACGACCAGACCGTCGCGCAAGGGCAAGGACTACGACACCATCTGGAACAAGGAGCTCGATGAAGGCCCGCTCAAGACTATTACGCGCAATCAGTCGAACGCGCTGGCCGAGCGTCTGTCGGAACATCCCGAAATCATGATCGATTGGGCCATGCGCTACGCTAGCCCAACGACCGAAAGCCGGCTGCGCTATCTGCAGGAACAAGGCTGCGAGAAGATCCTGCTCGTACCGCTTTATCCGCAGTACGCCGGCGCGACCTCGGCGACGGCCTGCGATCAGGCGTTTCGCGCGCTGATGAAGATGCGCTGGCAGCCGGCCGTCCGCGTTGCCCCGCGCTATCACGACGATCCCGTCTATATTGAATCGATTGCCAAATCGATCGAGCAGCATCTTGAAAAGCTCGACTTCCGCCCCGAGAAACTGATCGCCACCTTCCACGGTATGCCGGAGAAATATTTGGCCGCCGGCGATCCCTACCACTGTCAGTGCCAGAAGACATCACGTCTGGTTCGCGAACGCCTCGGCTGGCCGCCGGAAAATTGGCTGACAACCTTCCAGTCGCGCTTCGGCAGCGACCCCTGGCTGCAGCCTTACACCGACGAGACCGTCGAACGCCTCGGCAAGGAAGGCGTCAAGAAGCTCTTGCTGGTCGCTCCGGGCTTTTCTGCCGACTGCCTTGAAACCTTGGAAGAACTCGAAGGCGAAAACCGCGAGATCTTTGAACACAACGGCGGCGAGCAGTTCTCCTACGTCCCGGCATTGAACGACAGCGAGCTTGGCCTCGACGTCATCGAAGCTATTGTGCGCCGCGAATTGATGGGTTGGATTTGATCCAATACCCCGTTTCCCTGATTGCTCATCCTTTTCGGGAAACCACACCAAAAGCACGAAAAAAGTCCGCAAAATCCGGAAATTAACCAATAGTTTCCGATAAATTCACCGAACATTTTCCGCTTTCCACCTAAATAAGGTGCCAAAGCCCCCATATAAGGGATTGGGGGCTCATACACCTTTGCTGGAGAGAAACGATGATCGGCGATACCTTTGGCGTGCTCGGTTTGGTGCTACTCATGCTGGCCGCAGGCGCACTGTGGTCCACCGTGAAAATCGTGCCGCAGGGTTATAACTACACGGTAGAAAATTTTGGCCGCTATACGCGCACACTGACGCCCGGCCTGCACATTCTCGTCCCCGTCGTCGAACGCGTCGGCGCGCGCATGAATATGAAAGAGCGCGTCCTCGACATTCCCTCCCAGGACGTCATCACCCGCGACAACGCCATGGTTCGCGTCAACGGCGTCACCTTCTATCAGATCCTGTCAGCCGCCAAGGCCGCCTACGAGGTCGATCTCCTGGAAGATTCGATCGTCAACCTGACGATGACCAACATCCGTACCGTGATGGGCTCGATGGATCTCGACGAACTGTTGTCGAACCGCGATCACATCAACGCCCAGCTGCTCACCGTCGTCGATGCGGCAACCGAAAGCTGGGGCATCAAGGTGACGCGCATCGAAATCAAGGATATCGATCCGCCGCGCGACCTCGTCGATTCCATGGCCCGCCAGATGAAGGCCGAGCGTGAAAAGCGCGCTCAGATCCTCGAAGCCGAAGGTTCCCGCCAGGCCGCCATCCTCGAAGCTGAAGGTGAAAAGGCTGCCGTCGTGCTCGAAGCCGAAGGTCGCCGCGAAGCCGCCTTCAAGGACGCCGAAGCCCGAGAGCGTTCCGCTGAAGCTGAAGCCAAGGCGACCTCGATGGTCTCTGAAGCGATTTCCAAGGGCGACGTCCAGGCGATCAATTACTTCGTCGCAAACAATTACATGAAGGCGCTCGAAAAAATCGCCATGTCACCGAACCAGAAGGTTCTGATGATGCCGCTTGAGGCGTCCTCGGTCATCGGTTCGCTGGCCGGCATCGCCGAGATTGCCAAAGACACTTTCAGCAAAGATGGCGACGACAACAAGCCGCGCCGTGGCGGCTCCGTCCCCAAAGTCTAATCCGAAGAACATAAGCCGCCGCGGTCTAAGTTGAGACTGGCGGCGGCTATGGTGATCACGCTTGCAACGGGGTTGCGAGCGCCAAGTCAACCCATCGCCAAGGCGCGAAACAGAAATTGTCGCTAGGATTAGTCCCAGAATTCGTCCCAGATTTAATCCGAGGCAATGTCCGTCGCAGCCGGCGTTCGAAAGAGGTGCACAATGGCCAGCCTGTATGATCTCCTCAGCCATCTTGGCGGCTGGAATTGGGTGATCTTCGCGTTCGCGCTGTTCTTGCTCGAAACCATCGTACCAGGCGTGCATTTCCTGTGGTTCGGTCTCGCAGCCTTTCTTGTCGGTATCGTCGCCCTTGTCCTCAACGCCGTCAGCCCGGATGCAGCGGCCATTTTTGTCTGGCAGTTCCAGCTCATCCTGTTTGCGCTGGTTTCGATGGTGACGGTGTTCTTCGTGCGCCGCTATGCCGCCAGCAATGACGGCGATGCAACTGATGCCCCATCATTGAACGTCCGCGCCCAGCAATACATTGGCCGCACGACAACTGTGATCGTCCCGATCCAGGGCGGCCGCGGCAAGATCAAGGTCGGCGACAGCTTGTGGCAGGCCGAAGGCCCCGATCTGCCCGAAGGCGCGAAAGTCCGCATCGTCGGCGCAAACGGAACCGTGCTCGTGGTCGAGGCGGTTTAAGCGCGGGAACGTGCAAATGCACCAGAACCGGCAGTGCTAACCTGACTCGTCAGCGCGGACTCGCATCCGTCATCAGCGGGCAGCCAAGCGCTTTGCGGAAAGCTTCGACCAGTTCCTCCAGCGTCTCTACAGGAACGTAGATCCCGCCCGTGCGCTCCGCGATACAGCTGGCGCCAAACGTTGCGCGAATTCCGAACGGATCGCGGATCGCATAGTTGATAACGTGAATGCGAAGTCCGCTCGCTTGCCGCAACAGGTCATCGACAACAGCGCAAGGCGCGCCACCGCAGGTCTCCTGCCCGTCGGTGAAAAGCAGGATGACGGATGGCTTCTCGCGATAATGCAAAACCTCGGCGGCCTGGCTGATCGCCGCCGTCAACGGCGTCACGCCCGACGGCACCAGTTCGTTCACTTCCTTGATGATGCGCTTGGCCGCGCGAGGAACGGGAGCAAACCGCAAATTGATATTGTCGCACTGCGCCTTGCTTTGATATGTGACGCCGATCTCCGGCCCATAGACCATCAGCCCCAATTTCCGATGCCGCTCGATCTGCGGGAGAACGATCTCGAGTGCTTTGCGAACCCGGTCGATGCGCGATTCGCGAACGCCCGTCCTGAGCATTCCCGACATCGAACCCGAAGCATCGAATACGATCATTGCGTCGTCGGTGCACGACGGCCCACTGCCGGCCATTGCCAACCCCGCGCCGCCAAAAAGAGCAGGCAGCAAAACCAGCAGAAAACTTGTGAAGTTGCGCACGCTCGACACCAGCGTCATCGGCTCAATCCGGCGCTTTCTTGACGAGCGGCTCCTTGCTGGTGCGCTTCAGATCCGTGCAGCCCGCCGTCGCTTCTTCCCAGGATTCCACATAGCAAGCCGCGATGTGATCGGTGCCCAGGATGCGGCCATGGTTATAGCCTTTGGAGTCGGACGCGACCCAGGTGAATGAGATGTTGTCGGGATAGACGACGCCGAAGAATTTCTTCGTGCCGGCCGAATAGGTGAAGTGTCCGCGGAAGCGCCGGTCGACCTGCTCGGTGATGTGGATCGTCTTCTTCCAGGTCCGCAAGCCCTTCTTGTCCGAGATCGTGTGGTTGTCGCCGACCCATGTCCCGACGAGGTTTGGAACGTCATCAGCGACGGCGACGGATGCCGAAATGAGGAAAGCGATCAGACCGGTTGCAACGGCGAATTTCATGGAGCAGGTGTCCCGTAGGCGATGGCTGAATTAGGCGACGGCTCATATCTCGGCGAAACTAGCTTGCAGCGAAATACGTCCGCGCGCTAGTCCAAGGCAAGAGGCCATTCAGCGATCGGTACCAGTTCAGCTCGGCTTCGCTTCGACGACGCGCTTGAGGTTCGCCAGTCCCGTCTCGTAGTCGTTGCCGATCATTTCATCCATGTTGAGCCCCATAACGGTGCAAATGAGACGCTCGAAATAGTCCTGGTTGCCTGAAAGCGTCCAGGTCACCTCCGTCGCATCGGCCCCTTTGGGCTCGAACTGAAAGCTCGCGTAGCTGGTGCCAGGAAACGGCTCATGGAAATCGAGCCGGATCTCGATCATCTTCGGCGGCTCGCTTTTCTCGATCGTCATTTGGCCTGTGCCGACCTCAGCATTGCCGTCCCATTTGAAGATGGCACCCTTACCCTGTTCAGGGCCCTCGAAAGTGGCCTTCGCATTGGGATCGCGTTTCGCCCACGGCGACCAGTCATCCCACTTATGCAGGTCGTTGACGTGGGTGAATATCGCTTCAGGCGGAGCCGCAATCGTCGCCGAGCGCGACACGGAATACGATCCCGGCAGCGTCCCAACGTAGGCAAGAAAAAACGCCACGATGGCGCCGATCACAATGAGGATTTTCTTCAGCACCCTACGGCCTCCCAGAAGAGATGTTCCAAGCACCCTTTTTCATTCGTTAGTTCGCACGCAACGTTGTCTTCCTGGTGACGGAAAATAACACCGCGATCACAGACGCGTCATGCGGATCAAAAAGTTCCATTGGGAACATGCCGAAGAGCGCCGCACACGTAGCCTCCGGTCATCAGCAAGACGCTGAACAACAAAACTTTGGAGACTGAGAAATCATGAAATTCATCCTCAAGACAATCGCGTTTTCGGCAATCGTCGCAGGTCTCGCATCCGGTGGTACGCTCTCGGCGCATGCCGGTCAAGGAAGCGGCTGGGGCGGCACGACCATCCACTCGGACGTCTTCAAAGGCGACTAATCAACGAGCCGACGACGTTCTCCTGCCTTCTTGCGACACGGCCCGCCCATCGGCGGGCCGTTTTCGTTGTCGGCACAGGAAAACCGCCCGAGACCAAGATCAGCCATCCGATTTCGACAAGGCCGAAGCGTCGGCAAAACGAGTCGCTGTGCCACTGAAATGATTGGCGAGTTTTCGAGGGCAGCCTTCAGGTTAACGAAAGCGATCACGAAAGCGTCAGAAGCGCCGTTGGGTTCCCTTCGGAACAGAGCAGCATCATCGACCGGGCTAGCTTCTGAACATCAACGAAACACAACAGTCACTCACGAACAGGAGCTAGTGAAGACATGAAAAACATCCTCAAAACCATCGCCCTTTCCGTCGTCGTTGCAGGTATCGCTGCAGGTAGCGCAGTCTCGGCACAGGCCGGCTACGACGTCAAAGATTCCTGCAACACTGCAGACGTCTTCAAAGGCGACTAATCAGCACCCGCCTACAACCCTCTCTCCCCTCCCGAAAACGGTTCGCTGCAAAGCGGGCCGTTTTTCGTTGCGAACGCACGCGCTGGATCGGCCGAGCATGTGGCGTCCGATCCAATCAAAGCGAGGCTTCAGAAGGTGAAGACCTAGGCGACTCCCGCCCGCAACATGTCATGGACATGCACGATGCCGACAGGCTTGCCTTTGTCGACGACGAACAGAGCCGTAATGCGGCTCGCATTCATCGTCTCAAGCGCCGCCGAAGCCAACGTCTTGGACGAGACCGATTTGGGTTTTTTCGTCATCACTTCGCCGGTCGTGGCGCGCAACAACTGATCGCCCATGTTGCGACGCAAGTCGCCATCGGTGATGACCCCGACGAGCCGGCCTTTCTTGTCGACGATCCCCAGACACCCGAAGGCTTTCTGCGTCATCGTCACAAGCGCCAGGCTCATATCCTCGTCGTCACTCGCAATCGGCATGTCGTCGCCGGTATGCATCAGATCATCGACGTATTTAAGCGACGCACCAAGCGAACCACCCGGATGGAAGACCTTGAAATCGTGCGCGGTGAAGCTCTTGCTCTCAAGCAGCGCAATCGCCAGACAGTCGCCGATCGCCAGCTGCATCGTCGTTGAGGTCGTCGGCGCCAGGCCATGCGGGCAGGCTTCCTTCGCGCGCGGCAGCTCAAGACAAACATCGGCCTGCGAGCCAAGCGTCGACTTGCGGCGCGACGTGATGGCGATGAGCGGGACCGAGAAGCGCCGCGAATACGAGATGATGTTGGAGAGCTCGACCGATTCACCGGACCAAGAAATCGCGAGAATAACGTCGTCCCGGGTGATCATGCCTAAGTCACCGTGCGAGGCTTCACTCGGGTGCACGAAGAACGCCGGCGTTCCCGTCGAAGCAAAGGTGGCGGCAATCTTCTGGCCGATGTGCCCGCTCTTGCCGATCCCGGAGACGATAATCCGCCCGCGCGCCTTGCCGATCGTCTCGACGGCAGCGACAAACGGCGCGCGCAGACCGTTCCGGAGGACTGCGCACAGTTCCGACAGCCCGGAATTTTCCAGCTGCAACGTGCGTTCCGCCGACTCGATAGGGGTCGGCTTGGCATTATTGCGGGGAGATCTCGCGGTTTTGGTCGCCGCGGCCGATTTCTTGAGCGCAGCAGTCTTGGTTTTGGCCTTGGATTTGGCTTTTTCGACCCTAGCGCCCGCCCGCGCGACCTTCTTGGCAGCCTTTACCGGCGCTTTGTCCGTCTCTGCCGTGCGCGATTTGCGCTTGCCGGTTGCTTTGACGTTTGCCCTGCGGTCAGCCATCTGGCCCCCTTTTAGCCCTGCCCCATCGCGAATGCGGTCGCCAATCGAAGGCGCCCTAAGCTGCATCCTTGCTCCTTCTAGCAAATGCGAACTCTTTGGGAAATTGGGCTTTTTGTTTCGCGCACCATCCTGCTTAACGCTCGTTTTAGGCCCTGTCACACGCTGAAGCAGGCGTAAAGGACTGGTTAACCCGGTTCACCTAGCCTCCGTTAGCCGGTTTGCGCCCGAATTGCGCCAATCGGCACGTTATCGGAGGCACATAAGTCGTGGCTTTCTTGAGCCCCATCCGGCAGGTCAGAAGCGCTTTTCTGGCGTTGACCCTGGCGTGCGCGCCGGCCGCGACGGCGCTTGCCCAACAGCCCGGCCAGGCCGAACCGCCAGTCGCGTTGCGCCAGGGGAGCTACGAGGCACTGGCAGCCGAAGCTTCCCAGGCCCCACCAGTCCCATCAGATGGTGACCTGACCGTCGTCGATACACCTCAACAACTCCGCGATGGCGTTTTCGACCGCGTCGCTCCCCCTGCTCCGCCCGAGGATGGCCTCGATGCGGCCCAGGTCGATAGCCGCAGCGAAGCCGAGCGCAGTGCGTTCGCGTACGAAGCAAACCCCGGGGCACCTCCCGACGGCGATGCGCTGTTGTTTCAGGTCGAAGAAATTGCTCCACTCGATCCGACAAGCAACCGCCGCCCGTCGCGTTTTGCAACACTCGAACCTTATGACCCGGTCGGCATCCGAATCGGTACGTTTGTGCTGTTTCCCGAAGTTGAGCTTTCCCTCGCGCGTTATTCGAACGTCTTTGCCAGCCCTGACGGCGAAGCCGATATTGCGGGCCAGCTCAAACCAAGTTTCAGGCTCGTATCCAACTGGTCGAACCATGCGCTCGAATTCCGCGCCGAAGGCGACTTCCAGAACTATCGCAAGTTCGGCTCGGAAAATGACCGCGGCTATCTGGTCGAGTCGCGTGGCCGGTTAGACATCACCCGCAGGACCAACCTGCAAGCCCAGATCGGCCGTCAGAGCGCACAGGAAAGCCGCTCAGCGGTTGACGCCACCCAGCTGGGGCCGCGCGCCACCGTCAAAACCGATGAGTTTGCGGGATCCCTGAACCATCGCTTCAATCGCCTGTCGTTGCAGCTTCGCGGAGGTGTCACCGACACCAATTATTCCGATAGCACCTCAGACACGAACGGCAGCGTGAACGGTTCAACCAGCTTCGACGACCGCGATGAGACCGAACATAAAGCGGCCATCCGGGCGACTTGGGAATTCAAGCCGACGTTCCAGGTCTTCGCGGAATACGAAGGCAACGACCGCAATTTTGAAGCCGCCTCAAGCGCCGACAACCGCCGCCGCGATTCAACCGGGCTCCGCCTGCGCGGTGGCATCAACTTCGGCGATACCAGCGAACGTCTGCGCGGCGAAGTCGCGCTCGGATATGCAAGCCAGGACCTTGAAGACGCGCGCCTGGAAGATGCTGACGGTGTCACCATCGATGCCAATCTCGCCTATCGCTTCAACGGTCTGACGTCGTTCCTGCTCACTGCATCGACCGATATCGCCTCCGTAACGCAGACGGCAAACTCCGGTGCGGTCCTCGAACACCGCGCAGGAATTGAGGCCCGCCACGCCTTCCGCAACTACCTGATCGGCAGCGTCGGTATCGAAGGAACTCGCCGCGATTATGCAGGGATCGACGTCGATGAGACCGAATTCGTGACGTCGCTAGGTCTGGAATATTTCTTCAACCGCGAAGCCGTCGCCTTCACCAAATACGAGCACACCGTATTCCGCTCCGACTTTGCCGGAAGCAACTACGAATCCGATGAAATCCGCGTCGGACTGCGCTTGCGCCGATAAGGCTGCCAGGGCGTCGCGCGGCTTCAGTGGCGGGATCGGCGATTGACACTCGCTCAGGCTCACCCGATAAGCGGCGGCCATGACCGATGACACGACCAATCAAAATTCCCAAGGCGCGCAAGACGCTCCGGCCGACGACGCCTTCAGCTTCACGCTGAAAGCGACTGACGGCGCGGCACGCCTAGGCGAGATCTCAACACCGCGCGGCAAGATCCGCACGCCGGCCTTCATGCCCGTCGGCACTGCGGCGACCGTCAAGGCGCTCTACCCCGAACAGGTGCGCCAGGCCGGAGCCGACATCATTCTCGGCAACACCTACCACCTGATGCTGCGACCCGGCGCCGAACGCGTGGCGCGTCTCGGCGGGCTGCACAAATTCATGCGCTGGGACGGGCCGATCCTGACCGACTCTGGCGGTTTCCAGGTCATGAGCCTGGCTGCCAAACGCAAGATCACCGAAGAAGGCGCAGCGTTCTCCTCGCACATCGACGGCTCGCACCACATGCTGAGCCCCGAGCGCTCGATCGAAATCCAGTGCCTGCTGGGAGCCGACATTCAGATGCAACTCGATGAGTGCATCGAACTGCCAGCTTCGCGTGACGAAGTTCGCCGCGCCATGGAGCTGTCGCTGCGCTGGGCCGAACGTTCTCAAGCGGCGTTCGAAGACCAACGGTCTGCAGGCAGCGCCGGGCCGGGACAGGCGCTCTTCGCCATTGTCCAAGGCGGCACCGATGAAGAGCTGCGCCGGCTGTCGGCCGAAGCCCTCGTCGCCATGAATTTCCCCGGCTATGCCGTTGGCGGCCTGGCTGTCGGCGAAGGCCAGGAGGCGATGCTCAGAACCCTGGAAGCCACCGTCCCGCTATTGCCTGCGCAAAAACCGCATTACCTCATGGGCGTTGGCACGCCGGATGATCTCATCGAAGCAGTGGCCCGCGGTATCGACATGTTCGATTGCGTCATGCCGACCCGCAACGGCCGCCACGGCCTGGCTTTCACTTGGGACGGTCGCATCAATCTGAAGAACGCCTGCCATGCGGAAGATACCGCGCCGCTTGATCCGCAAAGCTCCTGTCCGGCCGCCCGCGATTATTCGCGCGCCTATCTCCATCACCTGATCAAGTCCGGCGAAATGCTGGGCTCGATGATGGTCTCCTGGATCAACGTGACATTCTATCAGGACCTGATGGCCGCCATGCGCCAAGCCATCGCAGAAGGCCGCTTCGCCGATTGGGCAGCCACCACAAAGGCGCGGATGGCCGCCGGCGGCAAGTAACGGTCTTCGCGTAGCTTCAACGGGCGAAGGGGGAGGCCGCGACTGCGGCACCCTTCAACACCGGCTTGCCGAGTGTTGAGCAACAAGAACTCTAGCCACCGTCCTTCACGACCTGCTCGCGATGGAACAAGTAGACGCCCGAGCCGACGACGATGGCCGAACCCAACACCGTCCAGAAATCGGGAAGGTCGCCGAACACGAAATAGCCAAGTGCCGTCATGCTCACGATTTGCAGATAGATGAACGGCGTGATGCTACCTGCGGGCGCTGCCCGATAAGCCAGGATGAAAAGGTAGTGTCCGGCACCGCCGAGCAGGCCAAGCGACAACAAGAGTGCCAGATAAGGCCACGCAATCTCCGACTGCCAGTCGGCTGCCGCAAACGGCAGTCCGAGAATAAGCCCAGCGAACATCGAAAAGAATAGCGTCACCAGCGGCGGGTCGTCGGCCGCAATATGCCGGGTCACGAGCGCAAAGATGACGTAGGCCGCCATCGACGCAAATGAGAACAGCAACGCCGGGTTCACAACGGCGAAGCCCGGCCGGACGACGACTACAATACCGCCAAAGCCAACGAGGATGGCGACCAGCCGCCGCCAACCGACCCATTCGCCGAGCAACGGCCCGGCCAGCAGCGCGACCGTCAGCGGCGCAAGGAACATGATGGTGATGGTCTGGTCGAGCCGCAGATACTGCAAGGCGAGGAAGTTGAACGCGGTTGTCAGCGCCATCATCACCGAACGCAGGGTCTGCCAGCCATACCGCTTAACACGAAACATCCCGCCCAGGCTGACGACCCCAGACGCAGGAACAAGGACCAATAGCAACACGAACTGCACGGCAAATCGGGTCCATATCACCTGAGTCACGGGCAGCTTACCCACTGTCGTCAGATATTTCGCGGCCGTATCGAGACACGAAAACAGCGTCACCGCGATAATCATCAAAACGATTGCGCGTGAAACATCGTGATTGATCGGGCGCGTGGAAGGCACCACGACGGGCGTCGGGGGCTGTGACATCGTGTCCTGCAGGAGGTGTTTTTGCGAAGGTCGGCAAAATCAGGCGGAACGGAATGCGCTGGGCCGCGCAGGCTGCTCCAAGAGCGCTGCAAATAGCATTCTTCACGGACGATTGCGATGCCCAGAGGTATACCGTCACACCTACCTCGTATGTCGTCACGGCATACCGCGCTCCACACGATTTCAGGAAGCGTGGCCCAAAAACCGCTCAACACCAGCTTGCCGAGTGTGGTCCCAAACCGCTCCACACGACTTAAGGAAGTGTGGGCGAAACCTGCTCCACACGACTTTAGGGATTGTGGCCCAAAACCGCTCAACACCGGCTTGCCGAGTGTGGACGAAAACCGCTCCACATGACTTTAGGAAATGTGGACTCAAAAAAACCTCACATCCCGGCTTGCAACCCCGGCGCGACCGCGTTAGAAAGCCGCCTCGCTTCGCGCTACCGGTGCGAAGAACACGGACGGCTGTGCCCGGTTGACCCGGTCGATTGCAGTCCCTGAGTGGGCGGGTAGCTCAGTGGTAGAGCATTCGACTTTTAATCGAATGGTCGAGAGTTCGATCCTCTCCCCGCCTACCATTTTCCTTTTGGTTCTCAATTTTGCTCGCGGAATTGGAAGCATTCCGCCAACAGCTGTCATTCCCTTATCACCAGAAGGGCCTAGCTCGGAGGTCTCTCTTCGGAAAAGGTTTCGGCTGCGACTTCGAGGTATCCGATATTGCTCATGAACAGCGCGTAATGCCGGAACTCCCAGTACCTCAATCCCTGCGGTCGGATACTCTTTAGTTCTTCGATCCAGTCAGATTCCAGAAACTCACAGAGCGTGTCGTAGCTTTCTGGAAAAAAACCTCGACCATATATTTCGGCCCGGAATCTGTAGGCGACAACGCCGTTAAAAACTCCGCGCCAGTCCGCCGGCCCCTCTCTCATTGTTTCCCAGACGGAGACGACACACTCCAAACCCCTGACGACGAGGTCGTAGTTTTGACAACCAGCTCCCCCGATCGGAAGCGAAGAAACTATTCGAAACCTTGACGCCACCGGCCACCTCTTAATTGCATCCGGAGATTCGGTCCGCCTTTGACAGCTTTGAGATCGCTCTTCAATCGGCGTTCGAATTCACGGCGCGGACACAGGAAAGAAACGTTGAAACGGATAAATGTCTTTCGATAAGAATTGGAAGTGCCCGGCTCAAAAAAACTATAGAGTCTGAAAGTTGGAAGTTGTCTCATGGAGTTGGAAATATTTCTTTGCCGAAATGACAACCATCTCAAATAGCTTCTTTTTTGTGAATAAGTTTTGAGGTACGATCTCCGAATAAAAGCGGAAGACCTGTTGATCATTTGCTTTGATTTCGGAGGTATCGGCTTTGAGTATCGCGCGCGAAGTGCGTGTAATGCTACGTCGCTTGGAGGTGCTCGCAGAAGAGCATCGCAATAAAGAATTGCCGAAATGGACCCGCAAGGAAAGAGCGGCTGCCGCCAGCCAGTTACATCAACAACTTAACTCAAGCAACCGAAGCGGTGGCAAGCTCGAGCGTTTGATATCAGTGTCGCGGGACAGTATCGGTAAGGCCAGAAAAGCTTTGAAGTAATCCGAGCCGGCTTAGCTAACGCACGAAGTACGAAGACTTATGGAATTGCTGCAAGAAGCAGCGACCGCGAACGTTTGGGATCGCGGCCGCAAGATTTTCTACTGGTTCGGCGATCCCATCACTCGGGCTTCTTGAAGTGCAGGAAGCCCCAGGCCAGACAGCCTTTTTCTCCAGCTTTGACCCAGTTCTCAAGGCCAGTCAGCATGCGGTCGATATAGCCCTCACTGACCTTGCCGGAAAGCGTCGACCGCTGACCGGATAGCTCCTCAGCGACGCGCGAATAATGGCGGATGAGCTGAGGTGTCTTTTCCTGCCACTCAACGAATTCAAGCCCGTTAGCTTTGGCCGCCTTTTCGTAGAACTGCGGCGAGCCAAGCGTCGACAAATGGATGCGCGCCAGCACCGGCTCCAGATCGTCGCGGCCGCAGTGGCCGCTCTCCATCGGGTCGGTGAAGACAAAATGGCCGCCAGGTTTCAGGACGCGAGCCACCTCGGCGATCACCTGTTCGCGCTTGCCCGAATGCAGGATTGCGTCCTGCGACCAGACGGCATCGCAACTGGCATCTTCGAGCGGGATGGCTTCGAACGATCCATCAACGACATCGACGAGTTCGCCGACGCCGGCCTCAGCGCTCATCTCGCGGTTGCGGGCGTTTTCTTTTTCAGAAAGGTTGAGCGCCGTCACCTTGCAACCAAAGCGCTTGGCAAGGTATCGCGAAGCGCCGCCGTATCCCGAACCGATATCGAGAATGCGCGCCTCCGGACCCATGGCCGGCAACAAATCGGCGAGTTTCTCGACCGTTCGCCGGCTCGCCGTCGCAATGGCTTCGCTTTCGCTTTGATAGAGGCCGATATGAATGTCTTCCCCACCCCAGATCAGGAAGTAGAAATTGTCGGCATCTTCGCTGTTGTAATAGTCGCGCGCCGTTTGCACGACGTCAGAGTAGCTTTCACTCACGACGGGTTGTCCTCTTTTTCGACATACGACTTCTCAGCAACGTGAATAAAGAAGTCAGGCTCCTTCTCGCGGAAGGTCTCCTGGAAATCTCCGAAGGTCGTCACGTTCTGAAAACCGACTTCCGTCATGAGCCGTTTCACATAGCCCTTGCGCAAAGGGAACATGTTGAGGTGGTATTTTGTACCGTCATTGAACTCGTAACAAAAGCGGGCCAGCGTATCATCGATATGCTCGGGATAGGCGCGCACGTCTTCGCCGCAATAATAGTAATTGTGCGTCGGCTTGACCTGATGATCGAGGAGCGCGTCGTAGTTGCGCTGGTCGAGAATGAGAATGCCGTCGTGGCGCAGCGTGGCGTAGAACTCGGCAAGTGATTTGCGGCGGTCATTGTCGTTGTGCAGGTGGGTGAACGAATTCCCTAAGCAGATGACGGCGTCGTAGAGGTCGTGAACGTGCTTGTTCAGCCAGCGCCAGTCCGAGTGGATCGTCCGGAGCATTTCGTCTTTGCCGCGCGCGTTCTCAAAGGCCTTCGCAAGCATTTCATCGCTTCCGTCGACGCTTGTGACTTCAAAGCCGGCCTTTTTCAGCATGACGGAATGGAATCCGGTGCCCGTCGCGACGTCGAGCACCTTCTTCGCGCCGTGCGCTTTCAGTGTCTCGATGAAGAACTCGCCCTCAGATTTTGCGCGCTTCTCCCAATCGATCAAAGCGTCCCACTTATCGACGAACGCTTCGATGTATTCCTTCTGGTAATGGCTCGTTTCCCGCACCGCCAACGGGTCATTGCCAAAGTCCTGCTTGGTTTTCACTTGTTAGCCTCGTGTCTTTGCTTCACTCGATAAAGTTCCAAGGAATTCATAGGCAATAAAACGCCATGACCTTCGAACATTGAAGTATTTCTTCAGTATTGCGCAGCAGGAGTTGCCGCTGGTGAGTAGGATTTGGCATGCATCGCCATAGTTGTGCAGGCGTCATAAATTGGTCGCATGCTTTGAAGAGCTCGATTTTGTCAGGAGCAATTCTCGGGTTCAGTCGTGGCATATATACCGATATGCGGTGAATGCTCAACCTTTTGTGCCGAAAAACTATGTGACACTTACGAGGCAGATCCGCACGGGTACGATGGTCTCGGGCCACATAACCCATTGTCCAGCTGCCCATAGGAGGTGAAAGCGCTAAGGTCTCTGAAGAGGCCAAGACCAAGAAAAGCTCATGATGGAATCCGGTTCGAGGTGGTTGCAAACCAGCACCCCGCGTGCGCGCGCGTCCGTGCGACTGTTCTGCTTCCCGCATGGCGGCGGAGGCGCTCAGGCCTATCGAGCTTGGTCGGACGTCCTGCCTGACTGCATCGAGGTCGTCGCCATCCAGCCCCCAGGGCGCGGCACCAGGCTGCGCGAACCGGCCATCACCGATATGACGGCCATGGTCCGGGAGGCAGCCGAGGCAATCCAGGCGGAAATCGATGGCCCGTATGCCATTTTCGGCCATAGCGTCGGCGCGCTTATTGCCTTCGAAGTCGCGCGGGAGCTCTCTGCACGCGGATTGCCTGATCCGATTCGGGTCTTTCTTTCCGGCTATGCAGGCCCGGCTGCGCACGACGAGGCCGATCGCGCTGGACCCCATCTGGCCTCGGACGACGAACTGTTCTCATTTCTAGGAAATCTTGGACAATCTGCCGTCAATTCCGAAATGCCCGATGAGCTGAGAGACATGGTTCTCGCCTCGGTTCGGGCAGACTTCAAGCTCGCCGCAACCCATCAACTACCTGAAACGCCCAAGCTCAACGCTCCGGTTTCTCTGCTCGGTGGAATGGCCGACAGCACCGTTCCACCATCGGCGCTTCAATCCTGGACGGCTTTCATTGCATCCGCGCCAGATGTGCAGCTGTTACCGGGCGGCCATTTCTATCCCGAAACCAACCTGGATGAGCTGTCGGGCTATATCGCCACCACGCTGCAAACCGATTTGGACCGCCAGCCGAAGTCGCTCGTATTCGGTGGCCGCGAGGCGTATCCGTTAGAGACATGCCTGCACGACCTCTTCCGCGAGCAGGCCGCCAAGTCCCCCGAGCACACCGCCCTCGTCGACATTGACGGGCGCGAAATAACCTACGCCGAACTCGACCGGCAATCCGATCTCCTGGCGCGCAGATGCCTCGCGCTGGGGAGCGGCCCCGATAAGCTCGTCACGATCCTGATGGAAACGAGCGCTGAATTCGTCGTCGCCTATCTGGCGATCCTCAAATCAGGTGGCGCCTACCTGCCGATCCCAGTCGCCACGCCTGAAGGCGCCATCGCCGACATCCTGGAATTCGCCGAACCGGTTGGTGTCATCGCCACCAGATCGCAAAAGGACAGGCTGCCCAAGGTTTGGCAAAACGACGACCGGCTTGTTGTGATGAACAAGGGCTGGGAAGGCGAATTGGCGACCATGCCGCTTGGCCGCCTCGAAGAAGCCCCCCAGCCGAACGCCGACAATCTCGCCTATTGCGTCATGACATCCGGCACGACCGGCAAACCCAAGGGCATCGTCTGTCCGCATCGTGGCGCGGTGAACTCCTACTGGTGGCGCTATCAGCACCTGCCTTATTCGTCGGATGAAAAAGAAGCCTGCAACGTCTTCTTCGTCTGGGAGGTGCTGCGGCCTCTGCTGCAGGGGAAAACCGCACAGGTCATCCCTGACGATGTCATCTTCGATCCACGTCGGCTGATCGATTTCCTCGCCGAGCGCCAATCGACCCGCGTGCTCTTCACACCTTCCCTGCTCGATCAGGTGCTCGCCGCTGGTGGTGAGAATATCTCGACGCGATTGCCCCACCTGCGCACGGTCATCCTGAACGGCGAGGTTGTCACCGCAGCTTTGGCCGAGCGCTTCAAGAAGCTGCTGCCCGGCGTCGCCCTGATCAACGATTACTCCATTTCCGAATGCCATGACGTGGCAACGCTTGATCTGACCGCCGAAACGGACTTGGGCAACAGCCGTTACCTTCCCGTCGGTCGCCCAATGAGCAACGTCAACGTCTACGTCCTGGACGAAGACTTGCAGCCCATACCGCATGGAGCGTCGGGCGAAATTTATGTCGGCGGTGAAAGCATCGCGCGCGGTTATCTCAAACAGCCAGATCTGACAGCGGCAAGGTTTCTCGACGATCCCTTCGCTGCGATACCGCCTTCTGCCGATGGACGCCAGCCGCGCATGTTCCGCACTGGAGATGTCGGGCGGTTGACACCCGGTGGCTTGATCGAGATTTCTGGCCGGTCGCAATTCATGGTCAAGCTGCGCGGGTATTCGGTTGTGCCTTCGGCGGTTGAATCAGAAATTTGCGCCAGCCCCGGGATCAGCACCGCACTCGTCACACCAATCAATGATCCGAAAACCGGCCAGCCAATTCACCTCGTCGCCTACGTCGCGGGAACCGCCGGTAAGCCGACGCGAGAAGACATCGAAGCTCTGCGCCAACACCTCAAGAGCCGCCTGCCGCAATACGCTATACCATCGTACTTCGAACCTTTGGAAGCGCTGCCGATAGATGCGCGAACCGGTAAGGTCGATCGCCGCCGCTTGCCTGAAGTCAGCGCAAATTCTGTCGAAAAACTTGCCCCCTCGTGTGAGAGTGAGACCGCCGCAGCGCTGAACCAGCCAGCTCTCGAAACCCAATTGTCCCGCATCTGGGCTGACGTCTTGAAGATCCCCGCGGTCAATCGGGACGACAACTTCTTCGACCTCGGCGGCCATTCGCTTCTCGCCGCCGAAATGACGCGCGCCGCCGAAGCTCATTTCAACCTCGAGCTTGCCGTCATCGACGTCTTCGACCACCCAACCTTGTCGAGCTATGCAACTCATGTGGCGTCAAAACTGAATGGCAAGCCCGCTCAGCTGCACGTGCGCAAATCCCTTCGCCCGCATAGCCAAACACGCGCCGATGATATCGCCGTCATCGGCATGGCCGGTCGCTTCCCAGGGGCGGCAAACCTCAACGAACTTTGGCAGCTGATCCGCGAAGGCCGCTCAACGCTACGCACGTTCAGCGATGACGAACTGCGCGCCTTCGGCGTGCCTCAAGGCCTCATCGACAACCCGGACTACATCAAAACCGGCGCGATCCTTGAAAACGTTGCGGACTTCGATCCGCGTTTCTGGGGGCTGAGCGAAGCCGAAGCAACCATCATGGATCCGCAGCAGCGGCTCTTCCTGGAAGTCTGCTGGCATGCGCTCGAAGCTGCCGGACACCGCCCTGAAGACGCGAGGGGAAACATCGGCGTTTTCGCCGGCTGCTACCTGCCCGGATACCTGCTGCATCACCTCGGCGCCGAGGCCCATTTCGATCCCGCTGACCCGACCCGGTTCCACCTCGCGGAAATCGGCAACGACAAGGATTATCTGGCAAGCCGCACCGCCTATCTGATGAACCTCACCGGTCCGGCCATCGGCGTTCAAACCTCCTGCTCGACCGGGCTCGTCGCGATCGCCCAGGCCGCAGCCGCCTTGCGCGACGGCCAATGCGATATGGCACTTGCCGGCGCTGCCTCGATCACCTTCCCGCAAGGCGGCTTCATGTCGGTCGACGGACATATCGGCACCCGCAACGGCATCTGCCGCGCCTTCGACGCCAACTCCGACGGCACCATCTTAGGCGATGGCGTTGCCGCCGTCGTGCTGCGGCGGCTCGAAGACGCGCTGGCCGACGGCGATGACATTCAGGCCGTCATCAAAGGCTACGCCGTGAATAACGACGGCGCCGCAAAGGCTGGATACTCCGCCCCAAGCGCGTCAGGCCAGGCCGCTGTGATTTTCAAGGCGTTTGAGATGGCAGGTGTTGGCGCTAAGACGGTTGGCTACGTCGAAGCCCATGGCACAGGAACCCGGCTCGGCGATCCGATCGAAGTGCGTGGACTGGCGCAAGCCTTCGCCCCGCAAGCGCACGAGAAAGCAAGCTGCGCGCTGGGCTCGATCAAACCGAACATCGGCCACTCCAATATCGCCGCTGGCGTTGCAGGCTTCATCAAGGCGGTCATGTGCGTGCGCGAGGCGACGATCCCGCCGCTTGCCAACTTTGAGAAGAAAAACCCCGAACTCAATCTCGCCGCGACCCCGTTCTTTATCCCAACCCACGCTTGCGCTTGGCCACAAGCGGCGGCCTCCAGTGCCGAATGTGAGGTCCCACGGCGCGCCGGCATCTCTAGCTTCGGCATCGGTGGCACCAACGCACATATCGTCATCGAAGAATCCCCCGCGCAAGAGCATAGCGCGCGGCAGCGACAGGACCGTGCTGCGGCCGAGACCGAGATACCTGTCATACTTCCATTGTCGGCAAAGAGCGCCGCGTCGCTGCAGCATATGGCCGAAAGCCTAGCCGATTATCTGCGCGCCCGACACGATGTCCCCCTGTCAGACGTTGCCGCGACCTTGCAGTCAGGTCGCAAAGTCTTCCCTGAGCGTCTTGCTGTCGCCGCTTCAACCCATGACGAAGCCGCCGACGCTCTGAGCCGCGCGGCGATGTCGATTGCGGGCTCAACTTCAGAACACTGGAAACGCCAAGCCGTAGCCCAGCCCGCGTCGACCATTTTTGTATTCCCCGGCCACGGCAGCAGTTATCCGAAGATGGGCTCGGAACTCTATACGGGCTGCCCGCAGTACCGCCGCCACTTCGACGATTGCGCTGCAGCGTTCGCGGGTCTCGATGGAGCGCTCAAATGTGCGATCCGCCCCGGCGCCGGTCCAGCGCGAGACGTTGGATTGAAGACGCCCCTCACACTGCAGGCCTCGATCTTCTCCATCGAAGTCGCGCTCGCCAGAACCCTGATCGATCTCGGGATCAAGCCTGCTGCCGTTTGCGGACACAGCTTGGGCGAATATGCCGCCGCGACCATTGCAGGCATTCTGAAACTTGAAGACGCCGTACGATTGGTCGCTGTCCGCGCGCAAGGCACCGACAAAGCCAAACCCGGAGCCATGCTCGCGCTCAAGGCAAATCGCGAGACGGTCGAAGAGTTCCTGCTTGCTCATCCGGAGTTGGCGCTGGCCGGCGTGAACTCTCCAAGCGATTGCGTCGTCTCGGGAGCAATGGAAGACATCGCAACTGCTGAACAAGAAGCTGCACGCGCGTCAATTGCCGCCCGCCGCGTCCCGGTCGACCACGCCTTCCACTCTCCATTGATGACGCCAGCGGCCGACGATCTGGAACGGGCTTGCAACGGTCTCGTGATGCAGTCGCCGTCAATCCCGATGGCTGCCAACGCGACAGGCCGTTGGTGGACCGACGACGAGACGAACGATCCCGGCTATTGGGCGCGTGCCATGCTGTCTCCGGTTTTGTTCGCCGACTGCGTGCGCGCGTTGCAGGACCTGGCCCCCACCGCCATCATCGAAGTCGGCCCCGGCCGCAGCCTCTGCCGCGCCTTGCACAGCTGTGTCGTTCGGGCGGGCAACGAAACTCAAGATCGCGCAACCGACGGCGCAAATTCATCAGCCGCATCGCCGGCGGTCATCTCGTTGCTGGGTGGAGCCGAGAACGATCCCTCCAACGAACCAGGTGCATTGGCAGCGTCTTTGGCGAGCCTCTGGCAGTCGGGCATCGAGATCGATTGGGAGAGCCTGCGCGAACATCGGCCTTTTCGGCGCGTCGCATTACCCGGCTATGCTTTCGAGCGCCATCGTTGCTGGCCATCCGACGATCTGGCGCATTCCGAAACGACCGCATTGAAACCGGTACCCGAGCGCGAAACGCGGGTTGCCTGGACTGACATGTTCTATTTGCCGTCTTGGGCAAGGAGCCTGCCGCCCGACGCAGGAGAAGGCTGGCATGGACGCATCGCCATTCTCGCCCCGACGGACGGCCTGGGAGGCGATATCAGCCAAAGCCTCGCAGGCCTGCTGGACACGCGCGGCTGCGAGGTCATCGAAATCGGCTGCACCGTCGACCGGCAATCTTATCTTGCCGCTGCGACCGAACTCATTTCCCTACTAAGCGAAGGGCAAGGCCCGCTGCGCGTTGTCGACCTGAGCTTCATGGGACAAGCCGACCCTGCTCCAGTCGCTTCGGCTGCGATGCTGGCAGAGACATTCGCCAACTTGCGGTCCTGGCCGTTGCGAAGCGGGCTCGATTATTGGCTGGTGACGTCCGGTGCAGTCGAAGTCGCCGGCGAAAACATCTCACCAAACCTCGCCCCGCTCATCGGGCCGTTACTGGTTACTGCGCAGGAAGATCCGCGCTTGCGCACGCGCCTCATCGACATTGACAACGCTTCACCCGAAGTCGCATCCGCTGCCGCAACCAGCAACACTGCTGCAATGCTCGGCGAAGAGGTCGCTGCTAGCGGACCGCGCTCCGAACCGATCGTGGCTCTCCGAGGCCGCCATCGCTGGGTTGAGCGTTTCGAGCAGGCGCCACTAGATGATGGCTCTCGCCAGCGCGGTGCCGAAATCCTCACAAAGTCATCTGCACCGCACGTCATCACCGGAGGGCTTGGCCGGATCGGGCTGGCTCTCGCGCGCCATCTGGCGGTGACTGGATGCAAAGCTATTCTGCTAGGGCGCCGCCAATCGCCGAACCAGACCGAAAGCGAAGAGCTGTTCGGTGACCGCGCCAATCAGATCACCTACCGACAGTGCGACGTCAGCGACGAAACGGCCCTGCTTCAAACCCTCAGTTCCATTACCGATGAGCACAACGGCCTCGGTGGCATCTTTCACTGTGCCGGTCTCGCCGATCTGCGCTATCTGCAAGACACTACCGCGGAGACAATTGCCGCTGAGGCCGCTTCCAAAATTACCGGCACCGACAACCTGCGAAACGCGCTTCACCGCATCGGCGAGGAACGCGCCATCCGGCCAAACTTCGTCATGATGTTTTCATCCCTCGCCTCGATCCTCGGCGGCCTGGGAATGACGGGTTATGCCGCCGCAAACCGCTACCTCGACGCCACCGTCGCCGCCGATCCGATGCCGGGCGGCGTGCGCTGGATCAGCGTTAATTTCGACGATTGGGATTTCGACTACACCAAGGAGCAGGTCGCCGCGTTTACCCACACGCGCCAAGGTTTAGCCATGCCTGTAGCGGATGGCTTAGCCGCCATCGAAGCCGTCCTGGGTGAACCCGCCGTGCATCAGATTGTCCTGAGCGCCACACCACTCGCGCCGCGTATCGCGCGCTGGGCGATGCGTTCATGTGGCCAACTGGTCGCAGGCGACGATGTTGCACCATTTTACAAAGCCCCCGGCAACGGCGTTGCACAATGGCAAAAAGCCAATGATTCCAACCCCACAACCGCTCTCATTCTGAAGGCTTACGCCAAAGTGATTGGGTCCCGCGATCTTGAACTTGATGCCGATTTCTTTGAACTAGGAGGAGACAGCCTGTTGGCCGCGCAACTCGCCTTGGATTTGCGTGGCAGACTGCCGCGGGGCATCGATGTGAGCATTGGCGACATTTTCGATTATCCAACTCCCAGGCTTCTGGCTCAGAGGCTGGATGCTCTATGCGCGCGGCCTGCTGGGAGCGAGCTTGAGGCAGGCGCGCCTCTTGCGACCGCCCCCCATAAAAAATCAATTCGCGAGGAACCTGCCGGATGACTGCGAAACTGCGAACTTTTGATCTCGACAAGACCCTTCCGTCGCTACCCGTGCCCTCGCTTGAAGATTCAGCCCGGCGCTATCTGGAAAGCGTCCAGCCGCTGCTTGATCCGTTCGAATTCGATAGCACCGTCGAGGCCGTCGAAGAGCTTCTGGCTCCAGGTGGCGAGGGTCGAAAACTTCAGGCCGCACTCGAAGCCCGCGGAAAAGAAAAGGACAACTGGCTGTCAGGCTGGTGGGAGGATTATGCCTATCTGAGCTATCCTGAATCGCTCGTCGTCAATTCATCGATCGGGATCTCTTCCGATGCTCGATATGCGCCCGGCGATCAGGCCATGCGGGCAGCCCAGCTGACCGGTGGCACGATCAACTTCTATCAGTCGATCGAAAACGAAACGATGCCGCCGGAAGTTCAGCGCGACGGCTCCGGCTTCGACATGTCGCTTCTGAAGCGCTTCTTTGCCACCAACCGCTATCCCGGCACGCATGGCGACCGGATCGCTACCTTCGGCGGCAGCCAGAGCCACCATATCGTCGTCATCCGCAAGCACCGCCTGTACGAACTCGACGTGATCGACGCCGAAGGCCATCGCATGTCCGACGGTGATCTGATGGTTCGCTTCCGCGATGTCATTGCCGCGGCCGATGCCGCACCGCCCGTGCAGCCGGTCGCAGTCCTGACGGCAGCCCGCCGGCCCGATTGGGCAACAGCACGCGACCGCCTCGCGGCCATCCCGCAAAATCGCCAGACCCTCGATCGCATCGATCGCGCCTTGTTCCTCGTCTGCCTGGATGACGAGATCGCCGCCAACTACGAAGACCTCGCCCGTGCCGGTCTTTATGGCCAGAAAGGCAACCGATGGCACGACAAGAGCCTCCATCTCGTCATCGATCCGCAGGGCCGCTTCACGCTGCATGGCGAGCACTCCCCCGTCGATGCGGGCGCATGGGTGCCGTTGATCGAAGCGATTGCCGCGCCGGCTGATCCGCTTCCCGAACAGCAAACCTCGACGGCTCCGGAGATTGCCGAACTGACCTGGGATCTGCCCTTCGAGACCGCCAACGATATCGCCAGCGCCAGCGCTGTCTTCGACGGCCTGACGCGCGATCTCGACTTGCGCATCGTGCACTTCGACGCTTTCGGCAAGGACCTCATCAAGACCTTCAAGACCGGTCCGGATCCGTTCCTGCAGATGTCCTACATGCTGGCCTATTACCGGATGTACGGCCGCCTGCCCAAGACCTACGAAGCCGCGTCGACCCGCATGTATAAGGGGGGGCGTACCGAGACCATCCGCACCGCGTCGAATGAAGCGCTCGCCTTCGTCAAAGTCATGGACGACATGACCGTCGCGCCCGAAGAGAAAGTAGAAAAGCTGCGCGCCGCGTTTGCCGAACATTCAAAGCGCGGCAAGGAGGCTTCCGCCGCTCAGGCCTGCGATCGCCATATGCTCGGTCTGAAGCTGATCGCCAAGGAGGCCGGCGTCAGCAAATTGCCGTCGCTCTTCAGCCAGGAAATCTTCAACCGCGGCTGGGAGCTGTCGACGGCCCAGCTGCCGATGCAGGTCGGGTTCGTGAACCATTTCGGACCGGTTTGCCCAGGCGGATACGGCATTGGCTACATCATCAAGAACGACCATATCAACATCAACGTCACGAGTTTCCATTCGCATCCAGAAACGGATTCCAGCCGCTTTGTCAGCGAAATCGTGCGCGCCTTGCACGATATGCGAACGACGCTGGAACTTGTTCAGCAAAAGGCTGCCTGATGGCTAGGTATGTGGAAGTTGCGCAATCGATGGATCCATGGGCGGATTTCGATCTGTGCACCGGTATGCGCCGGTTTGTTGCTGAGGTTGACGCCATGGCGGCGAGCCAGCCGCCCGAGCCGTCGATGGCGGAACAACGGCGCATGTACGACAAGTTCGCGCGCCGATTTACGCGCAATCGCCCGGCCGGTGTGCGCATTCGCGATATGGCCACCATCGACGGCGCAGCCGACCCGGTCCCGATCCGGATCTATGAACCGGTCGAACGCGACGAACGCCCCGCCCATGGTCTTGTCTTCTTTCACGGCGGTGGCTTTGCCTTAGGCTCCATTGAAAGCCACGATTGCGTGGTCGCCGAACTGGCGCTTGCAACCTCGACGATTGCCATCAGCGTCGGTTACCGGCTGGCACCGGAAAATCCGTTCCCGGCGGCGTTCGACGATGCTGTACGCGTGTGGAAGTACGTTCAAGCCAACGCCGACAAGATCGGGTTCGATCCCGATTGTACTGTGGTTGGCGGCGATAGTGCCGGAGCAGCACTCGCGGTAGCCGTGTGCCTGAAGGCGCGAGCGGCTCGGATGCGGATGCCTGCCGGCCAGGTCCTGATCTATCCGGCTTTGACGGCGAAGGGCGATCTACCCTCCTACGAGGAGCAAAGCGTTGCGCCGATGCTGACCGCCGAGTCGCTCGAATATTTCTGGTCGCTTTATACGAATAAGGGCCAGCACGCCGACAACCCGTATGCGGCGCCTTTGATGGCCGAGAGCTTTATCGGCCTTCCGCCGGCGTTCATTACAACCGCGAACTTCGATCCATGCCGCGACGATGGTGCTCTTTATGCGCAGCGCCTGAAAGAAGACGGCATACCGGTGGAATACCGCTGTGCTGCAAAGCTATCTCACGGCCATTTGCGCGCGCGCTCGATGAGCCCGGCGGCGGCGGCCGAATTTGCGGCCCTGGGAGAAGGAATTCGTTCCCTCCTGCGCCTGGCGCCGAACTGCTATGGCCGCTCCATCGAGCAAGCGTGACAAGGCTCGTCCCAAACGCCGGTTCACGTTCCCGTTAACAGGCTGGTTTCTGCCCCCCGTCTTCGCGTTATGGTGCCATTGGCCTTTTGACGCGATGAAGGAGCTTGATCATGAGCTGGCAGCCCTGTGACGACCCGCAATTTGGAAATGCACAATCCGTCGATCTCGTCGATGAAGTGATCGTTCCGCGCGCGCGCGATCTGGGCGGCTTCGAAGTTCGCCGCGCGCTGCCCGCCGCCGGTCGGCAGATGGTCGGTCCGTTTATTTTCTTCGATCAGTTCGGTCCAGCCGAATTTCTGCTGGGCGACGGCATTGATGTGAGGCCGCACCCGCATATCGGCCTGGCGACGGTCACCTATCTTTTCGACGGCGAAATCATGCACCGCGACAGCCTGGGAACCGAGCAGCCGATAAGGCCCGGTGAACTCAATCTCATGACCGCCGGCCAGGGCATAGTCCACTCGGAGCGCGCCAGCGCCGAGGAGCGCCAGAAAGTCTCTCGCCTGTTTGGAACGCAGCTGTGGGCGGCCTTGCCCAAGTCGCACGAAGAAAAAGCCCCCACCTTCGCGCACATGAAGGCAGAAGACCTTCCCCGCATCGAAGGCGATGGAAAGCGGGTCCGTTTGATGCTCGGCAGCATGTACGGCGAAACGGCCCCGACCGAATTCCCGCATCCCTCGTTCTATGCCGAAGCGGTCCTGGCTCCCGGCGCCGTGCTACCGTTGGAGCCGGACTACGATGAGCGCGCCGTCTTTATCATTTCAGGCGAGATCGACATCGCCGGCGATACGTTCAGCGCCGGTCGCCTGCTCGTCTTCCATCCCGGCGACCGCATCTCGATCCTCGCCACATCCAACGCCCGGCTCATCGTCCTCGGCGGCGAACCGATGGACGGCCCACGCCATATCTGGTGGAATTTCGTCTCCTCCTCGAAAGACCGCATTGCGGCCGCAAAAGAGGATTGGCGCCAGGGTCGCTTCGACACCGTGCCAGGCGATTCCGACGAATTCATCCCCCTGCCGGAGTGAATAGCGGCCCCATCAAGGTCCGCGAAAAAAGGCTGGCGTTACAACTCAAGGCAACGAACAGCGACGATGGCCAACCTGCGCTGCGTCGCTTTTGCTCTTGGTTGTTGCCCCAAAGATATTTCCAAAAGGCCAGAGCGAAACTACCTGTGGCTCTGGCTCACTTCGTCCTGCCTTTTAAAAAGGCGACCCCATCTAGGCATCAAGGCGACATGCGGGAACTGAGTTTCGTCACGCCGACGGACCCTTTGTGGAAGCGATGGCTGATCGCGGCGATCGAGGATATTTCAGGCCGTCGCTCGATCCTTCCGCATTATCGCAAGTGGCGCGCGGAGTTCGTCGGCAAGTCCGACCACTTGATGGGCGACGGTCTCGACCTCATCGATGTCGATTTGAGCATCCACTCGAAATCGCCTTGGCCGCCGCATATCGAACCGTCCACCAAACTCGTGATGATTGCCAACCACCCCTTCGGCATCGGTGATGGCGTCGCGTCCCTGGCGCTGGCCGAGCAGCTGGGGCGGCCCTTCAAGGTTCTCATCAACAACGATCTGCTGCGCGTCCCCGAAGTCCGCCCCTATGCCTTGCCGATCGATTTTTCAGAATCGCGCGAAGCCGTCGAAATGAATCTCAATTCGCGCGCGGAGGCGCGCCGGCTCCTGAAAGAGGGCGTGACGATCATCGTGTTTCCAGCCGGCGGCGTCGCGACGGCAGCCAATCCATTCGGTCAGGCCGAAGAACTGCCCTGGAAAACCTTCACGGCGCGCCTGATCCAGCTCGCCGAGGCCTCCGTGCTGCCGGTCCATTTTGAGGGGCAGAACAGCGCGCTGTTTCATGCCGTCAGCCGTTTGTCCCTGACCCTGCGCCTGTCGCTATTGGTCTCAGAGTTCCGCTATATGCCGAATTCGACCTTCAACATCCACGTCGGCGAGATCGTGCCGTTTTCGAAGTTGGAGAACCCGACCAACCGAATGGAGCTCACGCGCGAGCTCTATTTGATGGTCCGAAGGCTCGCGCCCGATGCGAACGGCAAGTCGGACGAGGAGCTTGAGCCGACACCGTTGGATGAGCGGCCCAACTACCCCTGGCAATAAAGGGCCGGGCCGCTATCACATTGCTCGGGCTTATTCCTTGCCGGTTACGACCGGCAGGCCATTGTCGCGACCCCAGTCCGACCAGCTGCCATCATAAACGCTGACATCCCAGCGGCCGAGGCTCGCAAGCGCAAGCGCAACGATTGCCGCCGTGACACCTGACCCGCATGTGGTCGCGATATTGGACTGCAAATTGACGTTGGCGGCTTCGAATTCCGAGCGGATTTCCGCGTCCGACTTGAGCGTCCCGTCATCGTTTGTGAGCTGCGCGGAAGGCAGGCTCTTGGCGCCCGGCATATGCCCGGGCCGCAACCCCGCGCGCGGCTCCGGCGCGTCGCCGGTAAAACGCGCCGCCGGTCGCGCATCGACAATTTCCGCAAGGCCGTTCTTGATGAACCCGTGAATGTCGTCTTGATCGCTGAGCAGCGCCGAATTGAACCGTGGTGTGAAATGAACGCTGGCCCGCGTCTTGGCCGGCCCGTCTTCGAGAGGACGACCCTCCGCCTTCCACTTCTTAAGGCCGCCGTTCAGCACCCTGACGTCCTCATGACCCATGATGCGGAACATCCACCACGCCCGCGCTGCCGACTGGATGCCGTAGGAATCGTAGACAACGACGCGAACGCCGTCGCCAATACCCATCTCCTTCATGCGGCTCGCGAACTTCACCGTAGACGGCAGCATGTGCGGCAGGTCGCTCGTTTCATCCGCGATGTCATCGATGTCGAAGAACTGCGCGCCGGGGATGTGCTCGACAAGAAATTCTTCCGATCCACTGCGGTTGACAGTCGGCAGATACCAGGACGCATCGAGCACAACGAGGTCGGGAGCATTCAAATGTTCGGCGAGCCACTCTGTCTCGACGATCGGTTTGTGGCCGGTCGCTGTCACGTATCATTTCCTCCGAATGTCAGGCGGTGCAATCGCGTGTCATACGCCGACGACCGCTTCTTATGACGCTTTATCAGATTTGTTGGTGCGCTCAAGTTGGCTCGAACATCACCGGTAGCTGTTTTTCTTCGCCGGCCATCCAGCTTGGGACCGGCAAGTCTTTTTCGCGCAGGAAGGCCGGATTGAAAAGCTTCGATTGATAGCGGCTGCCGAAGTCGCACAAGACGGTCACTATCGTCTTGCCCGGCCCCATGTCTTTTGCCAGCTGAACGGCCCCGGCGACGTTGACGCCCGAGGAGGCGCCAAGGCACAAGCCTTCTTCACCCAGCATCTGGAAAACGCGCGCGACGGATTCGGTATCAGGAACCTGGTAGGCCTTGTCGACTTTGACGCCCTCGAGGTTGGCGGTGATGCGCCCCTGCCCGATGCCTTCGGTGATCGACGAGCCTTCCGATTTTAGTTCACCCGTCGTGTAGTAGCTGTAAAGCGCTGCACCTGGCGGATCTGCAATGCCGATGACGACGTTCTCGCTTTTGGCTTTGAGCCCCATCGAAACCCCGCCAAGCGTGCCGCCCGATCCGACAGCACAAATGAAGGCATCGAGTTCGCCGTTGGTATCCGCCCAGATTTCTTCGGCGGTGGTTTCGATATGCGATTGCCGGTTGGCGACGTTATCGAATTGGTTGGCCCAGATGGCTCCGGCTTCCTCGGTTTCGCTCAGAGCTTTTGCCAGCCGCGCGGAATATTTCACATAGTTGTTGGGATTGCGATAAGGGGCCGCAGGCACTTCGACGAGCTGCGCGCCAAGCAGACGCAGCGTGTCTTTCTTCTCCTGCGACTGCGTTTCGGGAATGACGATCACCGAGCGGAAGCCCATGGCGTTGGCAAGTACCGTCAAGCCGATACCGGTATTCCCCGCAGTGCCTTCGACGATCGTTCCGCCCGGCTTCAACTGACCTTTCTTGATCGCATCCTCGATGATGAAGAGCGCCGCGCGATCCTTCACAGACTGGCCGGGGTTCATGAATTCGGCTTTGCCAAGGATCGTGCAGCCGGTCTCTTCGGAGGCGCCCCGCAATTTGATAAGCGGTGTTCGGCCGATGGCTTCGACCACACTATTTCTGATGAGCACAAATGCCTCCGGGATTGCTGCTTGCCGCCTGTGATCTTGCACTGGCGATGACTGGGGTGGCAGACTAATCGCTGCCGCCGGGCCTAGCAACCAGCCAGCATTCAACACACTGGCCGGAAGTACCCTTCGCAGCGTTCAGAAAAAAAGTTCCGACAGCCACTTTTGCAGCACGCAAAATAGGCACACCGGGTATTGGCGTGTGACAGCCCAACACGGGCTGAACACGCGCCTGCGCCGTGTTCACAAAAAAACATGCCGAGTGTTGGCCTAAAAAGGTGAGCCCAACACGGGCTTGCCCAGTGTTGGCAATTAAAAAGGACCGACTACCCGTGTAAGGAATTCTTAAACCTTGGCCGCGCACCGCTCGCGCAAACTCCGGAATTGGTCGGTCACGAGCAACCCGGCAATATACTGTTTCAAACCGGCACGCCGCTTAACTGGCGATTAACCCAACAAGCCTACTCTCCAAGATGCAAACCAAAGGTCTGCAGGTCTCGGAACGCGAGAGCCTGTTTGAGAGGGATAATGGCTATGACCAATGTATGGAAGTCCGGGATTGCCTCGGCAGCTGTTGCGTTTGCTGCAGCTCTCGCAACGCCGGCACTTGCCGCCGATCTTGGCGGCTCGCTTAAAGATTCTTACGCACCTCTTCCGCGCGTCAGCGCTCCGGCTGCTGGCCCGTGCTACTTCCGTGCCGACGTAGGCGGTTCGATCTCGCGCAACCCAAGCGCAGACTGGCCCGTCTATAACGAAAGCTGGAGCGGCGACGACTGGAACAGCGACGGCTACATCGATTACGATGAAGTCAATTACAACTACGCCGGTAGCGAAGTTCAGGAAGTCTCCATGGACAACACCTGGCTTGCCGAAATCGGCGCCGGTTGCGGTTCAGGCTCACGCGGTCTTCGTGCCGACGCCACCTTCGGCTTCCGCGGCAAGCAGGATGTATGGGGCATTCCGCCGATCTATCAGGGTACGCTCGTCGGCCAGCCAATTGGCACGCCTCCGCCGGACGTTGACGACCCGATCCATACGTCGATCAAGAGCTACACGCTCATGTTCAACGCCTACTACGACTTCGGCAAGCATTGGGGTGTCGTTCCTTATGTTGGCGCCGGTGTCGGTGCGGCCTACCATATGGTCGATGAAGTTTACTTCACCCAGAACCCGTATCTGACGAACCGCATTGAAGGAAACAAAGACCTCGCCTTCGCTTGGTCCGTCATGGCAGGCTTCGGCTACCAGATCTCCGACCGCGCAATCCTCGACTTTGGATATCGCTACATCGATATGGGCAGCGCTAGCTCAGGTCGCGTCGACAACGCCGGTTACGTCAACCCGCGCCTGGAGCTCGACGACATCGCCGCCCACGAATTCAAGGTCGGTCTGCGCTATCACTTCGGCGAATCTTCCAGCTGCTGCGAATACGCTGCTCTGAAGTAATCCGACGAAGCTGAAAAGCGACTGAGCACAAATCGAAAGGGCCGGGATGCCGCGGGCATCCCGGCCCTTCGGCATGATCGATCCGTAAAGCGGGCAACCAATTGGTTGCGGCCCATTGATCTTGCCCCACTCTCACCGATATATGATCGCTCGAAAGGTGGAGATGCGGGAAATTTGCCAAATTTTGACGCATCTGGCCCATGGCGCCGAAAGATGGATGCACATGGACGCGTGCCGTGATAAGCACGCCGCTTCAATCGCAGGCGCGACAGCGCCGACCGCGGGCGTGGTGGAATTGGTAGACACACCAGATTTAGGTTCTGGCGGCTTCGGCTGTGGGGGTTCAAGTCCCTCCGCCCGCACCACTTGGCACTGCTTGGGCGCATTGTCTTAAGACATTGGCGCAGCAGGGCTTTCAGATCTTTGCACCGGTTCGTGCCTAGGCTCATGAAGTCAGGCTCCATGGGCGCAAACCGATGATGGACATGGGCCAGACGCACACTCTGGCCTTTCTGAGGAATTTAGAAAAGCTAACGATTAGCTGAACAGGTTTTAGGCGGATGCAGATCAAGGAAGTGACGTCAGAAGGGCTGAAGCGCGAACTCGAAGTGGTTGTCGCCACCGACGAACTGAATAAGCGTTTTGAAGGCCGCTTGAACGAAATCAAGGATACGGTTCAGCTGAAAGGCTTCCGCAAGGGCAAGGTACCGGTCGCCCACCTGAAAAAGGTGTACGGCAAATCGGTCATGCTCGAAATCCTCAACGACACCGTTAAGGAAACCAGCGCCCAGGCGCTCAAGGATCGCGAAGAGCGCCCGGCCGTACAGCCCGAAATCGCGCTACCTGAAGACCCTGAAAAGGTCGAACGCATCCTGAGCGGCGAAGACGACCTCGCCTATTCGATGTCGTTCGAGATTCTTCCAAACATCGACTTGGCTGATTTCTCGACGCTCAAACTGGAGCGCTGGACCGTCGAAGTCGATGACGCGGACCGCGACGAAGCCATCGAGAAGCTCATCGACAATAACATGGGTTACGAAGTCGAAGAGGGCCGAGCGGCCCAGGACAAAGACCGTCTGACGATTGATTTCGTTGGCAAAATCGACGGCGAAGCCTTCGAGGGCGGGTCGGCTGAAGGCATCGAGATCGTCCTCGGTCAGGGCCACTTCATCCCCGGCTTCGAAGAGCAGCTGGTCGGTGCCAAGGCCGGCGACGAACCCGTCGTCAACGTCTCATTCCCGGATGACTACGGCGCCGAGCACCTGCGCGGTAAGGCAGCGACCTTCGACACCAAGGTGCAGGCCGTCGCCAAACCTAAGCGCCAGGAGCCCAACGACGAATTCGCCACTTCACTCGGCCTTGAAAGCTTCGAAAAACTTCAGGAATTGATGACCGACCGCCTGGCCGGGGAATACGCTCAAGCTTCGCGCGCAAAATTGAAGCGCGAACTCCTTGATGAACTGGAAAAAGTCCACACATTCGAATTGCCCCCGTCGTTGGTGGAGCGCGAATTCGAAGGCCTCTGGGCTCAGGTCCTGCAGGCGATGGAGCGCGAAGGCAAAACTTGGGAATCCGAAGGCAAGACCGAGGATGAAGCCAAGGAAGAATATCGCAAGATCGCCGAACGGCGTGTGCGCCTCGGCCTGGTCATCGGTGAAATCGGCGAGAAGAACAAGATCCAGGTCGGTGAGGAAGAACTCCGCAACGCCCTTCTTGAGCAGGTCCGCCAGTTCCCCGGCCAGGAAAGAGCCGTTTACGAATATTACCAGAAGCAACCCGGTGCGCTTGCCGAACTGCGCGCGCCGATCTTCGAAGAGAAAGTCGTCGACTTCATCGTCGAATTAGCCAAGCCTGAAGAAAAGAAGGTCTCCAAAGAAGAGCTTCAAAAGGCTTTGGATGAGTTGACTGAAGAAGCCGAAGGCGAAGCGCCTCAGGCTTGACGAATCTTCGCAGGATGACTTGCTTTGTGCAGCAGATCGGCCCGGAGCACCGGGCTGTCGCCGGGCTCGTGAGACCGGATTGAAATAGGAGAAGACTTCAAGATGTTAGATCCAAAGAACGCTGCCACTGCAAGCTTCTGGCCGATGGTCGTCGAGCAGACCAACCGGGGCGAGCGCGGCTACGATCTTCCCTCGCGCCTGTTGAAGGAGCGCATTATCTTCGTGACCGGGCCGATCGAAGACCACATGGCGGCTTCGATCTGCATGCAGCTTCTTTATTGCGAAGCCGAGAACCCGGAAAAAGAAATCTCCATGTACATCAACTCGCCGGGCGGTGTCGTCACGGCCGGCATGGCGATTTACGATACGATGCAGTTCATCAAGCCGAAAATCGCCACCTTGTGCATCGGTCAGGCTGCCTCGATGGGCTCGCTTCTGCTTTGCGCCGGTGACGCGGGGATGCGTTTCGCACTTCCGAACGCCCGCGTCATGGTTCACCAGCCTTCCGGCGGTTTCCAGGGCCAGGCTTCAGATATCGAGCGCCATGCTGAAGATATCATCAAGATGAAACGCCGCTTGAACGAGGTTTACGTCAAGCATACCGGCCAGGATTATGAGACGATCGAGAAGACACTCGACCGCGATTATTTCATGACGGCAGATCAGGCGCAGGAATTCGGGCTGATCGACAAGGTTCTGACGTCTCGCGGCGAGGCGAATGTTTTGAACAACGACGAAGGGCCTTCGAAGGACTAATTTCGAAGCTTTCGTTCAAGCTCGAATTAAGCGGATTGGGCTCCGGAATCATCGGTTTCGGAGCCCCATTTACCTTTTCATTGCTGAAAGAACGAAGTTGATCGGTAACGTTTCTGCGACAGAATTCGCATCCCTCTGCGCATTTCGGTTACGTGAAGGCAATACGGGCCTGACAAAAGACGCAAATCGGTTACACTACGACTTCTGTGCACCAGCTTAGCCACGCCGTGCGCCCCGAACAGAGCCTGAGTTCTGATATTCATGTCAGATACAACCAACTTAAGGCATTGTTGATGCTCAATGCTCTAGCGTAGCTGCGTTGTGTGTGGTGGAATGAGTGAAAGTGAGCAGTCCGGCCTTGAGGGCGGACTGGTCTCGACAAGGGTCCAAGACCGCTAAGCGCTGACGATCTGGGCTGGTGGCTTCGGGCCGAATTCCGAAAACGGATGAGACCAAAAGAATGGCGAACGAAAAAAACACCCTTTATTGCTCGTTCTGCGGAAAGAGCCAGCATGAAGTTCGCAAGCTGATCGCCGGGCCGACGGTGTTCATTTGCGACGAGTGCGTCGAGCTCTGCATGGACATCATCCGGGAAGAAAACAAGAACACCCTCGTCAAGTCGCGCGACGGCGTTCCTTCGCCAGAAGAGATCTGCAACGTCCTTGACGGGTATGTCATCGGCCAGGCTCACGCCAAGCGCGTGCTGTCGGTGGCCGTGCACAACCACTACAAGCGCCTCAATCACTCCTCGAAGTCGAACGACGTCGAGCTGGCCAAGTCGAACATCCTGCTCGTCGGCCCGACCGGTTGCGGTAAGACGCTGCTGGCCCAGACACTCGCTCGCATCCTCGACGTGCCGTTCACGATGGCTGACGCAACGACGCTGACCGAAGCCGGTTACGTCGGCGAAGACGTCGAGAACATCATTTTGAAGCTGCTGCAGAGCGCCGACTACAACGTCGAGCGCGCACAGCGCGGCATCGTCTACATCGACGAGGTCGACAAGATCTCACGCAAGTCGGATAACCCATCGATCACCCGCGATGTGTCGGGCGAGGGCGTCCAGCAGGCACTCTTGAAGATCATGGAAGGAACGGTCGCGTCAGTTCCTCCGCAGGGTGGCCGTAAGCATCCTCAGCAGGAATTCCTGCAGGTCGATACGACTAACATCCTGTTTATTTGCGGTGGTGCGTTCGCCGGTCTCGACAAGATCATTTCGAGCCGCGGCAAGGGTACCTCGATCGGCTTTGGCGCGGCGGTTCGCGGTCCCGAATCTCGCCGCACCGGCGAAGTTCTGCGCGAAGTCGAGCCGGAAGATCTGTTGAAGTTCGGTCTCATCCCCGAATTCATCGGCCGTCTGCCGGTCATCGCAACGCTTGAAGACCTCGACGAAGAAGCCCTGATCCGCATCCTTTCCGAGCCTAAGAATGCGCTCGTCAAGCAATACCAGCGCCTGTTCGAGATGGAAGACGTCAAGCTGACAATCCCAACCGAAGCTTTGCGCGCCATCGCCCGTAAGGCCATCGAGCGCAAAACCGGCGCTCGCGGTCTGCGCTCAATCATGGAAGGCATCCTCCTCGACACCATGTTCGACCTGCCGAGCATGAAAGGTGTGGAAGAAATCGTCATCGGTGCAGAGGTCGTCGAAGGTGGCGCACGCCCGCTTCGTATCTACACCGAGCGGGCTGATGAGGCCGGAACAACAGCGTCCTGAGCCCCTTGAGGGCTCCGGTTCGTGGCCGGTCGGTAAAAAGAACATGCCACGATCGTCAGGCGTTGATGTTGCCAAATGGCACCCCATCTATAGGGAGCTGTTTTAGCCGCTTTGCGTAAAGCCCCGCGATTTGCATAAACTGTCATACAGACATATTTGCGGTGCAAAGTCCGTGGTGACGGGTGCGTCCAAACCGCGACGCGCGTAAGCTGCATAAAACAGGTAGTATGATGCGATCCGCGCCAGAACGCGGGAGGTGTTGCCTGATTTGTGGGGCATTCTCGTTGGTTCAGACCGAACGAGCGGATCGTAAAAACCCTAAGGCCTTTAGCGTTGTTGACGCGGGCTGAAAATGAGGAAGGGTGACCATGAGCGAGAATGATGTCCTGATCGAAGAAACAGGTGGCCAGGAGCTGTATCCAGTCCTGCCTCTGCGTGACATCGTCGTATTCCCTTACATGATTGTGCCGCTGTTCGTTGGCCGGGAAAAGTCGATCAATGCGCTCGAAGAAGTGATGCGCACCGACAAGCACATCCTGCTAGCGGCTCAAAAGAACGCCGGTGACGACGATCCCGACGAAGACGCGATCTACAGCGTCGGCACCTTGGCCACGGTACTGCAACTGCTGAAGCTGCCCGACGGCACAGTCAAAGTGCTGGTCGAGGGAACCTCGCGCGCCCGCATCGATACCTTCACCGACAACGAAGAGTATTACGAAGCACACGCGACGCCGATTGCAGAAGAAACCGGAGCCGAAGAGGAAATCGAAGCCCTCGCCCGCTCAGCCGTCTCGCAGTTCGAGCAGTACGTGAAGCTCAACAAAAAGATTTCGCCGGAAGTTCTCGGCACGATCTCGCAGATCGAGGACTACTCCAAGCTTGCCGATACGATCGCCTCGCACCTTGCGATCAAGATCGCCGACAAGCAGGAGATCCTTGAAGTCACCACGATCTCCGACCGCCTGGAGCGTGTCTACACGCTGATGGAAAGCGAGATCTCGGTTCTGCAGGTCGAAAAGAAGATCCGCTCGCGCGTCAAGCGCCAGATGGAGAAGACCCAGCGCGAGTACTATCTGAATGAGCAGATGAAGGCCATTCAGAAGGAACTCGGCGACACCGACGAGCGCGATGACATCGTCGAGTTCGAAGAAAAGATCGAGTCGACCAAGCTGACCAAGGAAGCCAGAGACAAGGCTCTCGCTGAGCTGAAAAAGCTCAAGCAGATGAGCCCGATGTCGGCCGAAGCGACCGTCGTCCGCAACTACCTCGACTGGCTCCTGTCGATCCCCTGGGGCGTCAAGGGCAAGGTCAAGAAGGACTTGGCCGAAGCCGAGAAGATCCTCGATGACGAGCACTACGGCCTTGAGAAGGTCAAGGAACGCATCGTCGAGTACCTTGCCGTGCAGAACCGCACCAACAAGCTCAAAGGTCCGATCCTGTGCCTCGTCGGACCTCCAGGCGTCGGTAAGACGTCGCTGGGTAAGTCGATCGCAAACTCGACCGGCCGTGAGTTCGTTCGCATGAGCCTCGGTGGCGTCCGTGACGAAGCCGAGATCCGCGGTCACCGCCGGACCTATATTGGTTCCATGCCGGGCAAGGTCATCCAGTCGATGCGCAAGGGTAAGAAGAACAACCCGCTCTTCCTGCTCGACGAGATCGACAAGATGGGCTCCGACTTCCGTGGCGATCCGGCGGCCGCGCTGCTTGAGGTTTTGGATCCTGAGCAGAACAGCACCTTCGCCGACCACTATCTGGAAGTCGACTACGACCTCTCGAACGTCATGTTCGTGACGACGGCGAACACGCTCAACATTCCGCCGGCTCTGCTCGACCGTATGGAAATTATCCGGATCGCAGGCTACACGGAAGACGAAAAGCTTGAGATCGCCAAACGACACCTCATCCCGTCCCAGCGCCAATCGCACGGACTGGAAGAAGGCGAGTGGGAAGTCCAGGACGACGCCGTTGTCGAAGTCATCCGTCGCTATACGCGTGAAGCCGGCGTCCGTTCGCTCGAACGCGAATTGGCCAAGCTTGCCCGTAAGGCTGTGAAGGAGATCCTGACGTCTTCCAAGTCGTCGATCACCGTCACCAAGGACAACGTCAGCGATTTCCTTGGCGTCTGGAAGTACCGTTACGGTGAAGCCGAAGATGAAGATCAGGTCGGCATCGTCACCGGTCTTGCATGGACCGAAGTCGGCGGCGAACTGCTCACCATCGAAGGCATCAAGATGCCCGGTAAGGGCAAGATGACCGTCACTGGCAACTTACGCGATGTGATGAAGGAATCGATCCAGGCCGCCAACGCCTACGTGCGTTCGCGCTCGATCGACTTCGGTATCACGCCGCCGACCTTCGAGAAGTACGACATCCACGTCCACGTTCCCGAAGGTGCAACACCCAAGGACGGTCCGTCTGCCGGTGTCGCCATGGTCACCGCAATCGTGTCCGTCTTGACGCAGATCCCGGTTCGCAAGGATGTCGCCATGACCGGTGAGATCACGTTGCGCGGTCGCGTTCTGCCGATCGGCGGACTGAAAGAGAAGCTGCTCGCGGCTTTGCGCGGCGGTCTGAAGACGGTTCTCATCCCCGACGAGAACGTCAAGGATCTCGCAGACATTTCTGATGAAGTGAAGCAGAAGCTGGAGATCATTCCGGTCGCACGACTGGATGAAGTCTTGAAGGCGGCACTCGTGCGTATGCCCGAAGCCGTCGAGTGGGATGAAGAGGCTCAGCAGGCGGCAGCAGCCGTCGCAGCAGCCGAGACGGAAGACGTCGGCGACGACCGTCCGCTCGCCCACTAGGTCCACATTTTCAGCCGGCCGTTTCGACGATCGGCCGAGACTGTCGCAGCACCGGCCCTGAGCAGATTTTTCTGCTCAGGGCCTTTTTTATGAAATTTGCACAGGCAATCCGTCGATTCTCCAGTGTTTTCGGGGCTTTTCGAGCGTTTTACCCCTTGACGCCCCGCAATTTTGGGCGTTTCAGTCGGGTCTCTAAAGAGAAAGACATGACTCGACCGATCTCAGAGGCCCGGAATACGGGCCTTAAAGCGGTCTAGGAAAAGTCAAAGGACAGGACAAAGATGAGCAAAAAAGATCTGGTCGACGCCATCGCCAAAGACTGCGACATGACCAAAGAAAAGGCCAACACGGCTGTCGACGCAATGCTTGCCCACATCAAGAAAACGATGAAGAAGGGTGACGAAGTCCGCCTTCCTGATTTTGGAACGTTCAAGGTCACCAAACGCGCCGCACGCGAGGGCCGCAACCCTCTGACCGGTGAGACCATCAAGATCAAGGCTGCCAAGGTAGCCAAGTTCACTCCGGCCAAAGGCCTCAAGGAACTGCTGAACTGATCTTTCAAGCGCCATCCTCAAAAGGGATGGCGCTTTTGTTTTAGGCTCGATTTTGTTGGCGTCGTTTTCAAACCTTCAGAACGTAGTTCCAAGAGCATCGAGTTCACGCGTCAGCAGCGACTTGCGCTGCATCCAATCACTGGGGTTTCCCCACTAGATCCGTGAATAATGGACTGTGACCATGGCTAAAGACGAAAAGACCTCCAAAGCCGTTGCATCGCTCGCAAGCAAGGCGCTGAAAGATCCAAAAGCGCTGACGCCTGCTGAAATCAAGAAGCTTGCCGCTTCTGCTCTGACGCAGGCCCCTGATAAGCCGGCGGCGGCGAAGAAGGCACCAGCTAAAAAAGCGCCGGCGAAAAAGGCTCCTGCCAAGAAGGCCGCAGCCAAGAAAGCCCCGGCTAAGAAGGCGGCAAAGAAAGCCTCGAAAAAATAGTCGGTCGCGACAGCTTAGACAAAACAACCGAAACGAGGGGCCATCGGCCCCTCTCTCATTTGCGGCCCCAGCCGGCCACAATGGGTGGTCCAATAGCGCACCTGACAGTACTTGCATCGCGGCCCGCACGAGACTAAAAGGACCATTCGCTGGCCGGGCGGTTAGCTCAGTGGTAGAGCGCCTCGTTTACACCGAGGATGTCGGGAGTTCGACCCTCTCACCGCCCACCATCTTATGTGGCCCTTCAGATGCCGACATGGCATCCAGGCTTTGATGTTTGGCCCTCCGGATGCCCACATCGCATCCGGGCCACGACAATTCTCCGGTTCGCCAAAACAGTCCTGCGCGCAGCCGAACATGTGAGCGTCAGGCGCAACCGCCATGGCTAAGTCATCCCCCAAAAAGCCAGCCGACGATCGGCCGATCAGCCCTGAAGAACGCGACCGGCTTTTAGAGCCGCTTGCCGGCAGGCCACTTGCCTTGTGCGTCTCCGGCGGCCCCGACAGCATGGCGCTGATGCAACTGGTGGCGGAGTGGTCGGCAGCGGGACAGCACCGCTATTCCGCGAATTTCTCCAACCCATATGGCGTCTCTCGAAGGCGAGATCGGCGTCCCAGCAAGATGCCAGAGCCAATCTGGCTAGAGGGCATGCGTTCAGCCGACGACCTTGCAGTTAACGGAGGCCCTGCCCCGGTCGTTGTCCTGACCGTCAACCATGGATTGCGCCCTGAGGCGGCCGAAGAAGCTCGTTTTGTCGCGCAGCGTGCCGCAGAGCTAGGACTTCCCCACCAAACGCTTGAAGCCGATGAGCCAGCCCCCGCGACGGGTATCCAGGATTGGGCGCGCAATTTGCGCCGCCGCCTGATCCTCGAACTGCTCGATGCTGAGGCGTGGAAGCTGCATGACATTGGCTTGGATGAAACGGGCGTCCCCTGCCGATTTGTCGTCATGGCCCACCATCTCGACGACCAGGCAGAAACCGTGTTGATGCGCTTGGCTCGCGGTAGTGGACTGAAAGGTCTCAGCGGAATGGCAGAACTGGACTCAATCGCTGCCAGGCCGAAAATTGAACCGACATATTCGATAGAAGCTGCGGTCTTGCGTCCATTGCTGTCGGTCCCAAAATCCCGCCTCCTTGTGACGCTCAAAGATCGCGGCGTCGAATACATCGAAGACCCAAGCAACGCCGATGACCGTTTTGAGCGGGTCCGCATGCGCAAGGCTCTAGAGGCCCTGCAAGATCTCGGCATGACACCGCAAGCAATTGCACTCAGTGCAAATCGGCTCAGGGCGGCAGATGCCTCGCTCGATTCCTTCGAGCGGCGTTGGCACCGGGAACTCATCGACTGGAACGACGGACTCTTAGGCAGCGTGCCAAGTCCGCAATTCGCTCAGCATGGCGAATTCGCAGAGGTCCGGCTACTGGCTACTCTCATCGCCACGTATGGCGGCAACTCAAGACCAGCCGAACTCGCTCAGGTCGAACGCTTGCGTGAACTCCTGATGGGCGCAGAGGGCCCGTTCAAAGGATCGACGCTGGGCGGGTGCCGCATTGAGCTCGACGGCGATTATGAAGGAGGCCGCCTGCTCATCTACCGCGAAGGCAACGGTGAGGGGCTGGAAACTTTGCCTCTCGCCCCAGGGCAGACCGTCGAGTGGGATGGCGGGCGGTTCCGCATTGAGGCGGACGAGACTGCTCCGGCCGACGTCGAAATTCGGGGGCTGGGCGCATCGGGTTGGGCCGGTCTGAAACGCCAGGTCGACGGTCTCGATGAACTCAAACTCAAGGCCGCCGCCATGGCCACCATGACAGCCATCTGGCGCGGCGCCAAACTCATCAGCGTCCCTTTCTTGGAAACTCGCCTTTCAAAACCGGACATTCCGACAAAAATCACAAATGCCTGGGCAATCTGGCGCAGTCCGGGAGCCGACCTCTACAAGGCAAAATTCTTGCCCAACAGCGGTTTTTAGTGGATCAACCGCCACCTCACGGGCCGCAGGGCACTTTCCAGCCGCAAATTTATCCTTAATTGATAGTTAGATTACGGAAACGACTGACGTGGTAGGCTCTTTGCGAGTAACGCCACTGTCCGCCGCAACTTGGCAAAGCGGCCATGCATGCCTATTTTAACAAAAACGTCTTCTGCCTCGCGCTCATCGTGGAGCGTCGAAGGGCTGTGTGCTCGGAGTTTCCGGGCTTAGAGGGACCATTATGAACTCAAACTTCCAGAAGCTTGCCGTCTGGGTCGCGATCCTCGTCCTCCTGGCTGCTCTCTTCAATTTGTTCAACAATAACAGCGCCCAAAGCCGGCGCGGTGAAGAGATCACCTATTCGGAGTTCCTGTCTGCGGTGGAAGCAGGCAACGTCACCGAGGCAACGATCTCCGGCAACCGCATTACCGGCCTTCTGGGAGGCAACGGCGGCACGTTCATGACCTATGCCCCGGAAGATCCGGGCCTGGTTGAGCGCCTGCGCGCCAAGAACATCAAATTCAAGGTCGCCCCGCGCGATGAGGATGTCCCCTCGATCCTCAACGTGTTGCTCAATTGGTTCCCCATGCTGCTGCTGATCGCGGTGTGGATCTTCTTCATGCGCCAGATGCAGTCGGGCTCCGGCCGCGCCATGGGCTTTGGCAAATCGCGCGCCAAGCTTCTGACCGAGCGTCACGGCCGTGTCACCTTTGAAGATGTCGCCGGCGTTGATGAAGCCAAATCCGACCTCCAGGAAATCGTCGAATTCTTGCGCGACCCGCAGAAGTTCCAGCGCCTCGGCGGACGTATTCCGCGCGGCTGTCTGCTAGTTGGGCCTCCAGGCACCGGTAAGACGCTGATCGCGCGTGCCGTTGCCGGCGAAGCCAACGTTCCGTTCTTCACCATCTCAGGTTCCGACTTTGTCGAAATGTTCGTCGGTGTCGGCGCCAGCCGCGTCCGCGACATGTTCGAGCAGGCCAAGAAGAACGCGCCCTGCATCATCTTCATCGACGAAATCGACGCCGTCGGCCGCCATCGTGGCGCAGGCCTCGGCGGTGGCAACGATGAGCGCGAGCAGACTTTGAACCAGTTGCTCGTCGAGATGGATGGCTTCGAAGCCAACGAAGGCATCATCATCATCGCTGCAACCAACCGTCCCGATGTGCTCGACCCTGCGCTGCTCCGTCCAGGCCGCTTCGACCGCCAGATCGTTGTCCCCAACCCGGACGTCGTCGGCCGCGAAAAGATCCTACGCGTTCATATGCGCAAGGTGCCTGTCGCTCCTGACATCGATCCGCGCGTCATCGCACGCGGTACTCCGGGCTTCTCGGGCGCCGATCTCGCCAACCTCGTCAACGAAGCAGCCCTGTTGGCAGCCCGCCGAAACAAGCGCCTTGTCACGCAGTCTGAGTTCGAGGATGCCAAGGACAAGGTGATGATGGGCTCCGAGCGTCGCTCGATGGCGATGACGGAAGAAGAAAAGCTCGCCACCGCCTACCACGAAGCCGGCCACGCTATTGTCAACATCCTGGTGCCGGGCAACGACCCGCTGCACAAGGTGACGATCATCCCGCGCGGCCGTGCGCTGGGCGTGACGATGAGCCTGCCCGAACGCGATAAGCTCAGCTATTCCAAGGAATGGTGTGAAGGCAAAATCGCCATGGCCTTCGGCGGCCGCGTTGCCGAGCAGCTGATCTACGGCAAGGAGCACCTCAATACCGGTGCTGCCAGCGATATCACGCAGGCTACCAACATCGCCCGCCGCATGGTAACGGAATGGGGTATGAGCGAAAAGCTCGGACCGCTGCTCTATAACGAGAACCAGCAGGAGGTCTTCCTCGGTCATTCGATCGCTCAGCAGCAGAATATGAGTGAGGAGACCGCCAAGCTCATCGATGAGGAAATCCGCCGCATCGTCAACACCGGCTACGACACCGCCTGGGATGTGCTGAGCAATCACCGTGACGAGCTTGAAGCCATCACGCAAGCGCTGATGGAATATGAGACGATCTCCGGTGACGAAGTCCAAGGCTTGATGCGCGGCGAGAAGATCGATCGCCCGACCGATGACGACAGCGATCGCGGTCCGATTGGGACGGCCGTTCCTGTCGCTGGACGCCAGACCAAGCCGCGCGACGAGCCAGGCCCCGATTCAGGCGGCATGGAACCTCAGCCCGGTTAAGCGCGACGATTCCGGCGCGTACAACTGGTAGGCCGCCCTTGAAACAGACGGTCAGACCCGACAAACTATCAAGACGGCCGCGGCAGCAATCCGCGGCCGTTTCGCGTTCCACCGAACTTCCGCTCAACGCGCTGATCCAAGGATGAGGCTGATGCAACGCTCCGTATATCTCAGACCCGTTGGCTTCATCCCGCATAAGAACTCAGAAGACGAAGGCGAGGTCTGGGGCGGCATTCCCCTCGCTGGTGGCCCGCTGGCCTTCACCGGCCTCGAAATCGCAGAACGCCGCGGAACCTCCGTTACGCGTCGAACTTGCTCGCTCAGCGAGTTCTTCGAGCGCGACTGGGGACGCCAGACGTTGTCGGCGGCCGATCTCTTCGAAGCGCTACGCCAGCCACGGCCGCGAATTTCCGGCCTGCCGATGGATCGCCCGCAGATCATGGGCATCGTCAACGTCACCCCGGACAGCTTCTCCGACGGCGGTTCGTTCGATGGAGTGCAGGCTGCCGTCGATCACGCGCTGCGGCTTGAAGAAGAAGGCGCAACCATCCTCGACATCGGCGGTGAATCGACACGGCCGGGCTCTGATACCGTTCCTGTCGACGAGGAACTGCGTCGCGTCCTTCCCGTGCTCGAAGCCCTTCGCCCCAAAACCGAAGCGCTGATTTCCGTCGATACCCGTAAGGCCCGCGTGATGAGTGCCGTCGCCGATGCGGGTGCCGATATCCTCAACGACGTCTCGGCGCTGACCTACGATACCGACGCCATCCATGTCGCCGCCGAACTGGGCCTGCCGGTAATGCTCATGCACGCCCAAGGCGATCCCAAAACCATGAATGACGCTCCGCAGTACTCCGACGTCGTCCTCGATGTTTTCGACTTCCTCGAACGCCGCATCCACGCCTGCGAATCTGCCGGCATCCCGCGTGACAAACTGATCGTCGATCCTGGAATTGGCTTCGGCAAGCACCTTCACCATAACGTTGCCGTACTCTCGTCCATGGGTCTCTTTCACACGCTTGGCGTTCCGGTCCTTCTGGGCGCCAGCCGCAAGAAACTGATTGGGCAGTTGTGCAACGTCGACGACGCCAAGGCCCGGGTGCCAGGCTCGATTGCCGCCGCGTTGTCCTCGATCGCCCAGGGTGTGCAGATCGTTCGCGTCCACGACGTCGCCGAAACCAAGCAGGCGATCTCGGTCTGGATGGCGGCGCTGATGGGAGACGAAAAGGTAGTCTGATGTCGCAAGATTTCGCGCTCGATTATGAAGGCAATTGCACTGTCGAGCAGTTCAGCGATTTATCTGCCGCCGCCCAGAAGCGCATCTGGAAAAGCGCGAGGTGGAACGGCTGGGCCTACATCCTGGCCGCAGGCGCGATCTATTTCGCCATTCTCTATGGCATCTATCTCTTCAGCCAGTCGCTCGATCGCGCCGCCTATGCCACCGCTCCATATTCCCCGGACGGTCTGCTCATCATCGGGCTCATCATCGGCATCGCGTTTACGGTTTTCGTTATGGTGATGTTCAACGTCGCCCAACGCCGCTTGATGCGCGAGCACGGGTTTCGCGCCAGCGGCAGTTATTGCGGGCCACGTCAGTATCGCTTCGACGCCAACGGTATTCACACTGTCGGCCCGCATTCTCAGTCGTTCGTCAACTGGGATGCAATTCTGGAAATGACGGAAACGAAAAAGACGCTCCTCTTCTGGACCGACACGCTGGCGGCGGTGATGGTGCCGAAAGATGCCGTCGGTGACGAGCCCGACATAGCGCATCTGAAGAGCTTCGCAGGCAGCCAAATTGAAGCGCGCAACACCGGTCTTTGAACGATCGATGCACGAGGCCCTTCAGCCAAGATGAAGAAGACACCAGCTTGAGCTTCTATCGGACCTTTCTAATTTAGGTCGAACCACCCGCTCCCGCTGCCCGACCCGCCCATGGTGGCATGCTTGGGGCGGTCGGGCAGGGGGAGCGGGTGGTGGAGCGTTTCCCGTAAAGCCGGAAATGATCTAGTCGGGAAACAGTGCCCGCGTCTCCCAGCTCGGCGGCTTTCCGAACGACCCTGACGACTGACTAGAAGGCGTCGCTTTTGTATTTCGGCTTGCCGAACGTCGCCTGCGCAGCTTGTTTTCAGCTTCGACAGCTTGCGCCTCGGCGTCCTTTGCCGTGATGGTGTTGCCATTGGCATCGAGTTCCAATGCCGACAAGGCAGGTGGCGCAGCAACGGTTTCGACGTCCGTGTTTTGCGCCTGTTCCGGCGATAGCGTCTTGAGCTGTCGCCAGCCCGCAACCTTCGCCCCTGGGACAGGTCGCGCTGCAATCACTTTGCGAGGCTCACCGCCCGCGCCGCCCTTGTTCCCGCCGACGTCCGACGCGGCGGTCTCCGTCTTGGACGGTGTCTGGGCAAATCGTTGCGAGGAAACTAGGTCGCCTAGAGCGTTGTTGGTGAAATCAAAGCGGTTGGCCACCGGCCGCGATGTGACCGGTTCATCAACTGTGACAGCCTCTGGTTCTGCGCGCGCGGCGATTTGTGGGCCCAGTACCACCGTACAAAACGCAAGGCCGAGGAACTGAGCCAGGCCGAACCAACCGCGCGCCCGAAAAGTCATGCTTTCCGGACGGATCAGGATTGATCGGGTGGTTGCTATCAGCCTTGGCACGTTTTGGTTGGCCTTCGTCTGTCTGTACGCAGTTGAACAGCTGAACGACGGCTTGAGTTCCGACACGCATACGGTCCCGCCGAGAATCGATGTCAGCAACCTTACGCTATTCCATTGATTCGTAAGAAATCCGTTAGAGAACCGAGCACAGACAATGCACATTGGAGTTCTGTGTGATCGGCCGCAATGACCCCAGAACGCGGAAAGGCGACGCATTCCGGGATCGAGCCTTTCCCGGTTCAAACGATGGCCTCAGGAGGCTACATCTGCGCCTTGCGGTCGGTGACCCGCTGTTCGACGGCCTCCAGAATCGCTACACGGACAGATTCTGCATCAACCTCCCCACGCCGGATATCACGAGGCAGAACGATCTGCTGAGCCTTGGCCATCTCGCGCAGGTGCTCGCTCGATTCGACGCCATCGAGCTTGGCCCGCAGCCCTTCGGCCCCTTCGCGCTTGAAAACGGGGACGAGGCCGAACTGGAAGGCATCGAAACCCTCGCCCTCTGGCGGAGCGGCTTCAGGTGCGGGCGGCGGAGCTGACGGTGGCGGCGTAGATGCCGCTGGCGCAACCGGAGCCGCAGCCGGTGGTGTCTGGCGTTTAGGAGCCGCGGCCACAGGCTCCTTAGCAGCAACGGACTTGGCCGACCGCAATTTCTGCAAGGCGCGGGACACCGGATAGGCATCGTTACGAACGCGCAGCGAGGTGACGATCCGTTTCGCCTCCTCGGGTGCGACGTTATCGAAGAAGCGCTCCTTGGCGATCCCGGTGAGCTTGCGCGTCGTTTTCTTTTGCGTGGCCATTGGTTCTTTTCCGCGTGTCTCTTGTCAAACGGGGATGTACGCGGACAACTCACGAAACAGCGCCGCCATCGGCTGCACCGCCGTACCGTACTTCTCTTCGAGGGTCTGGCGCTCCGGCGACCAGAAGAATGCATTCGCCAGATCGCCCGACATCGGCATCTGAGTCACCAGCGTCGGATGGTCGGCGGCAATCGTATCGATGAACACCTGATCCTGTCCGCCCGGCCTGACATAGTTGGCAAGGCACTTGTACTTGCGCTCGTTATGCGGCGTCGCAATCAGCTGCTCGGCATCCTTGGCTTCGATGATCATCGAAATCTTGTCGACGGCAAATTCCGAGACCGAATCCGGCCGGAAAGGCACGATCACCTGATCCGCTAACCTTAACGCAGCCTGAGTCGCGTTCGAAATGCCTGGCGCACAATCCAGGATAATGAGGTCCGCCAGCGGCGCAGCAAAGTGCAAAGCCCGGCGGAAATGCTCCGAGCATCGCGCCTTGGCCTGCCGGAACGGCGTGTTATGCCGGGAATAATGCGAAATCAGCTCGTCCTGCATATCCTCGAACTGCAGCGAGCCCGGTAGCAGATCGATCGGCGCCGGTTTACCGTCGTCCGTCTCGATATCGCCGACGCCGCGCATGATGTAGTCGGCGATCGGGTTTTGCCCATACATCCGGTCTTCGATATAGGCGGCGATATTGCGGGAAGACTTCTGCGCCTCGATCCACTGCGCGTTGCCGGTCAGGATCAAAGACGAGTTCGACTGCGCATCAAGGTCGATCAGCAGAACCCGTTTGCCGCCCCAAACCGCAAAAGCATGCGCCAGCATCACCGATATCGTCGACTTCCCGACGCCCCCCTTGCGGTTGGCGACGGCCAAGAAATACCCCATGAGACCCTCAAATGTGCACTTGCCGCCCGGCTGCTTCCCTGGCCTGCATGCCCGCGATCCCTCTTGTCGGGTAAAAAACGCAGGCGAAATCACAGCTTAGGCGGAACGCGTTTCTCGTGCTGTTATGCGACGATTCCCGCAACAAGGTCAGCCGCATCCAGGCAGCCAACCGTGGAACAAGCGGTGAATAACGTGCCTCAGATGGCAAAAATCGGGACAGAATTGAATTGCAGACCCCGGCCGGCAAGGAATTAACGACATGCATAGCATTCGGAGTAATTTTTGCTCATTTTTTGTGATGTGTGTATTGGTTAGAGAAGCGGCATAGTGGGGCGGCTTACCGGTTTGGGGGAGCGCGCGGCGACGGTAGAAGGTCTCGAGGGGGGCTCGAAGGACTTGACCGTGGCCGCGCGCACGCTCCGTGTGATAAATGCTTTCCTACATGCCTGATTCACGCAAAACGGGGGCGCCAGTCCTGGCGAACAAAGCATGGCAAGACGCTATTTCGGCACCGATGGCATTCGCGGGCGGGCCAACAAGCATCCAATGACATCCGAAGTCGCGTTGAAGGTCGGCATGGCTGCCGGCAAGGTCTTCACCAACGTGACCCATACACACCGCCCACGCGTGGTGATCGGCAAGGATACCCGGCTGTCGGGCTATATGCTCGAAGCCGCATTGATGTCGGGGTTCACCTCTGTGGGCATGGATGTCTTCCTGCTGGGACCGATGCCGACGCCGGCCGTGGCCATGCTGACCCGCTCGCTCAGAGCCGACCTTGGCGTCATGATTTCCGCCTCCCACAACCGTTTTGACGATAACGGCATCAAGCTCTTCGACCCCGACGGCTACAAGCTTTCCGATAAGGTCGAACTGCACATCGAGGACCTAATCGAACAGGATTCGGCCAATCTCCTCGCAGGCGCCGAGGAAATCGGCCGCGCCACCCGGGTTGAGAGCGCGCAAGAGCGTTACGTCGAATATGCCAAGCGCACCCTGCCGCGCAATCTACGTTTCGACGGTTTGCGGATCGTCGTCGACTGCGCCAATGGCGCGGGCTATCGCGTCGCCCCCGAGGTGCTTTGGGAGCTTGGCGCCGAAGTCATCAAGATCGGCGTTGAACCCAACGGCCGCAACATCAACCTGAAATGCGGGTCGACGTCGCCAGACGCCCTGATCGACAAGGTGCATGAAGTCCGCGCCGATATCGGCATCGCGCTTGATGGCGACGCCGACCGCGTCGTTATCGTCGATGAGAAAGGCCAGATCGTCGATGGCGACCAGCTGATGGCTGTCATCGCCGCAAGCTGGCATCGCCGCGGCAGACTTGCAGCCGGCGGCATCGTCGCCACCGTCATGTCGAACCTAGGCCTCGAGCGGCATTTGCAGGACATGGGCCTGTCGCTGGCCCGCACGCCCGTTGGCGACCGCTACGTCGTCGAGCATATGCGCAAGCATGGCTATAACGTCGGCGGCGAGCAGTCGGGCCACATCGTCCTGTCCGATTTTACGACGACCGGCGACGGGCTCGTTTCGGCGCTCCAGGTGCTTGCCGTCGCGGTTGCCAGCGAACGCCCGGTTTCCGAGGTCTGTTCGTGCTTCACGCCGGTCCCGCAGATTCTGAAGAATGTCCGCTATGCTGACGGCCGCCCGCTCGATGATGGCGGCGTCAAGAAAGCCATCAAGGCTGCACAGACGAAGCTGGGCAATGCCGGTCGCCTCGTGATTCGCCCTTCCGGCACCGAACCTGTCATCCGCGTGATGGCCGAAGGCGATGACCTCGGCATCGTTAACGGCGTCGTCGACGACATTTGCGAAGCTGTCAAATCGGTTGCTGCCCGACCGGCCTGACGACCTCAAAAAGCCCGATTTAACAAAGCTTCAACGCCACTGGCCACAGTTGCGCGTCAACAACGCGTGGCCAGCCGATTGTGGTGAACCGGCACGGCCAGTCCCGAACCTGGACGCGGATTAAGCCTCCTTTAAACGTTCGCGGCGAATACTCCCCTCAGCAAAACCGTTTCGCGTTGCACGAGTCCCGCCGGCCAAATGTCGGCTGAATGATTGAGGGAAGTCATGATCCGGACCAGCAGTGCCATCGCGTTGGGCGCTCTATTCTTGGCTGCAAGCCTGCCGCAGGCTGAAGCAGCAGATCTTTACGGCAGCTACGGCGCTCGTAGTGGCGGTCTGAAAGACAGCTACATTCCGCAGCCGGTCGCCCCGTCTCGGCGCTCGTTCTATTTGCGCCTCGACGGCATGTACGGCGAGTACGACAAACCTGAGATGGTCGAGAACGGCATCTATGACCTCACCGGCGAAGAAGTCGACGGCGGCTGGAGCCTCGGCGGCGGCGTCGGATACTTCTTCACTCAAAACGTCCGCGGTGATGTCACCGTCGAAAAACGCTTTGCGACTGAAGCCAGCGGCAATCTCAACGACATGGCCTCCGGCATCGCCGGCGTTCGCTCGTTCGATCTCGACAGCACGCTGGTGATGTTCAACCTCTACTACGACTTCGACAACCGCAGCCGCTTCACGCCGTACATCGGCGCCGGTCTCGGCATCGCCTATAACAAAACCAAGGACGGTCGCGTCGCGTTGACCGGCGGCGGCACCGGCACCATCGCCGGTGACAGCCGCACCGACGCAGCAGGCGCGCTGATGGCCGGTGTCTCCGTCGCACTCCTTGACCGCCTCGACTTGGATATCGGCTATCGCTTCCTCTACCTCGGCAAGACGACGACCGGCCCACTCGTCGCGACCAACGGCGGCACGACCGTCACTTCGAACGATCCGACGCTGGAAGACCTGCACGCTCACGAAATCAAGTTCGGCCTGCGTTACGACTTCCAATAACTCCACCGGGCTGTGCCCGACTAGAACCCGTTTGTCATGGGAGCCGCCGAGGTTGCGCGTTACGGTCTCGCCCCGCCGATTAGAAAGATCGAACCATGAAACTCAACCTCGTCGGCCTGTCGCTCGGACTTGCGATTCTGACCGCGATTGGCGCCCCGGCCAACGCTGCTGACTGGAATTACGGAGCCGGTAGCATCAAGGACTACGGTGCCAGCACGGCTGTGCCGGTTCCCGCTCCCGTGCCCGTTCCCGAATACGCCGCGCGCTACTATTTCCGCGCCGATGCCGGTATCGGTTTCGGCGATGCGCCCGACGCAGCCGAAACCGGCATGAGCTACGGCCAGGATTCCGAGTGGGGCCCATACGGCTATGGTCCATTCGGGATGCAGTCATCCTGGCTCCATAACGACTTCGACACGTTCGTCACGCTGGGCGTCGGCGTCGGCATGAATATCGGCCGCGGCTTCCGCGCCGACCTGACGGCCGAGACGCGCTCGCAGGGCAAGGTCAACGTTAACGGCGAATATCAGTACAGAACTTATGATACCGGTGGCAGCTGGGACAGGGTCCACGGTTATGTTGACGACGAGACGACGCTTCGTGGCGGCGTCTTCCTCTTGAACGGCTACTACGACCTTGAGCGCTTCAGGACGGCGCGCTTCACGCCCTATATCGGCGCCGGTATCGGCTTTGCCTGGAATGAGCTAAAGCGGAACCACAGCACACGGGAAGTCTCAGGCTCTTGTTTGGCCGGTGGCGGTTGCGGCAGTTACGGCGCCCGCAGCAGCACCAACGTCCAGGACAAGACCCACGACATTTCGTTCGCTGCTGCAGCCATGGCTGGTGTGAGCTACCGTCTCAGCGACTACGCGCTGCTTGACATGAACTACCGCTACCTGTTCATCGATGCGACAGACGTCGGCCTTGCGATCAACGGCCCTACAGGCACCTATAGCGGGAACTCGAAAATTTCGATCGGCGAGACTCACGAACATCAGCTCCGCGCCGGCATTCGTTTCGAGGTCAACTAAGTCGAAACCACTGCGGGTCTAAGGTCGCAGCGAATTTGAAACGGCAAGGCATCTGCGGACGGGCCTTGTTGACAGAAACGGCGGAGCTTCCCTGGGGAGGTCCGCCGTTTCGCATTTCGATGGGCTGAAGGTCTGACTGTGGCTCGCCAGAATCAAGCTTTGGGCCTTGGCTCACGCTCGGCAAACCAAGTCATGAAATCAGGTTCGGAAAGCGGCTTGGAAAACAAATAGCCCTGCATCGTCTGGACACCCAATTTCTCGAGCATCTGCATTTCAGGCTGGGTTTCAATTCCCTCTGCGACGACCTTCATCTCGAGATCCCGTGCCAGGGTCACGCAAGACGCCACCATCGCCTGCGAGCGTTGATGCTGATCGACGCCAACGACAAACGAGCGGTCGATCTTGAGTTCGGTAAAAGGATAGGTCTTCAAGACGCTGAGGTTGGCCTGACCGGTCCCAAAGTCATCGATGGCAAGACCAAAGCCCTTCATGCGCATCCGCCCGAACACTTCAAGCGCCGTACTGGTCACATCAAGAAGCTGGCGTTCCGTGATCTCCAACGTCAAGGCCCCCGCTGGCAACCCCAAATCACTCATCATTTGCGCGATGCGGTCGGGTGTCTCTAGGTCACGGATCAGCTCTGTCGGCAGATTGACGGAGACAACGAAGTCGGGACTTTTTTCGCGGATATCTGCGACGAACTGTAGGGAGTCTTTGAGGATCTTCCAGGTCAGCTCCTGGATCATTCCGCAGCTCTCAGCGATCAAAATGAAAATGTCCGGGCTGATCCAGCCGAGCCGGTCGTCATTCCACCGCGCTAGCGCCTCCGCACCTTCAACGACGCGGGTTCCAGAATGGACTTTAGGTTGAAAGTGGGCAACGACAGCGCCCGTATCAATCGCCGTCCTGAGTTGCTCCGGCGTGATCTTCACCTGATCGGCAACGGGCGTGAATTTGGGCGCTTCCGGGCCGGATGCAGCATCAAGCACAGAGCGCAGCTTTTCAAGCGAGATCGGCTTGGCGAGTGCACCCAGAAAATTGAGCTGGTGCGATTTGCCAAGTTGCTCGACGAGATTGAGGACGGACCGATCCATTGAACTCAGCACGACGACTGCGCCTTGATAACCAACTGAGCTTAGATTGCGCAGCAGCGTCATGCCGTCCATCTCGGGCATTTCAAGGTCGGTTAAGACAAGGTCGAAGGGTTCCGGATCAGCCGCCAGCTTGTCGAGAGCTTCCCGGCCATGGCCAGCACCTTCGACATGCACGACACCATAGGCCAGCAACGCCGCGCGGCCGACTTCCAGCAGAATCGGATCGTCATCGATGATGAGCGCGCGTGCGAAGGGTGGGCTTTGATTTTGCATCGGTTGGATTGTGCGTCAGGATTGCCATTGGCGGGATTTCGGAACCACGACAGAGCTACCGTAGAATGAGCTGATTGCGAAAGCACTGACTAATAGCAATCAAATATCAACGGCGACTCAATTCGGGCGGATCGATATTAACGATTTGCTCCGGTGGGTGGTACGGCTGTTGCGCGAAAAGTTCCGCCGGATTGTCAAAGTTCTGGAACGACTTAACCTTGAACGCGCATTATCTTGCCAACGCCGCTTTGGCCATCCAGTCAGGGCTGGCAGATCTTGTCAGAAAGTGATCGCGGCTGTGTTCGGACTTCACGATGGCTGAGGCTCGATTGGTGCTAAGCCGGATCGAAGCGCCCAATTCCTCGACACGTAAACTTGATGATTTTTCGGCCAGTGGAGCCGTAATTCACTGCCCGATCAGCAGGTAGGGAGCACGGACGGAAGATACAAAAGGACCCGAAACCGAATGCCATCAGTCCTTGAAACAGAAATCACGTTCGCCCGACTGACAGAAGTCCCAATCACAGAAATTCTCAACCACATGTCAGACCCGCGCGTCGCCGAGCACATGCCGCTTCTGAAGGGGGCATGGGATATCGATGCGGCAACTAATTTCGTGGCGCAAAAGGAAGCATGCTGGCATCGCGACGGGCTGGGCCATTGGGCCATTCTTTCCAGCGGCCGTTATGTCGGATGGGGCGGATTGCAAAAGGAAGGAAAAGAGTGGGACTTGGGGCTAGTGCTCAAACCTGATGATTTTGGACTGGGTCCGAAAATAACGCGAAAGCTGGTCGAATTTGCAAGAGCCCACGGCGGCATCTCGCAGGTCACATTCCTGTTGCCGCCTACGCGCAAGAACCTTGCCGCACTCGGAAGGCTGGGTGCCAAATTTATCGAAGAGGTCGAATATGATGGTGCGGCCTTCAAGAAATTCCGGCTCGAGCTGACCTAGTTCGAACGCTCAGTACAGCACCAACGAAGCACCCCACACCAACGTTGGTCTTGTTTCGGTCATCGCTTTCAGATATTCCCAGCGGCGGGCCACCTCCCCCCAACGGGAGGCTTACTATCTGGAAGGGTAGATCAGATATGACAGACCTCGCTAAGCCGGCCACACGTCCGGCTAATCCTAATTTCTCGTGCGGCCCCTGCACCAAGCACCCGGGCTGGTCTCTCGCCAATCTTGAAAACGCGCTTCTCGGCCGCTCGCACCGCGCCAAGGACTGCATGGCGCGTCTCAAGCTCGCAATCGACAAAACCAAGCAGATTCTGGGCGTGCCGGAAGGCTACGTCTGCGGCATCATGCCGGGCTCCGATACCGGCGCATTTGAAGCCGCGATGTGGTCGATGCTCGGCGCACGCGGCGTTGACGTGCTGGCCTGGGAAAGCTTCGGCTCGGGTTGGGTCACGGATACCGTCAAGCAATTGAAGCTGAAAGACCTGCGCACGTTTGTCGGCGACTATGGCGTGCTGCCAAATCTCGCTGAAATCGATTTCACCCGTGACGTCGTCCTGACGGCGAACGGCACGGCCTCGGGCGTCAAGGTCCCTAACTTCGATTTCGTTCCTGCAGATCGCGAAGGGCTCACCCTCGTCGACGCCACGTCCTCCGTCTTTGCGCAGCCCATCGACTGGGCCAAGGTCGATTGCCTGACCTTCTCCTGGCAGAAGGTGATGGGTGGCGAAGCCGCCCATGGCATGTTGATCCTATCGCCACGCGCCATCGAGCGGCTCGAAAACTATACGCCGCCCTGGCCATTACCCAAGGTCTTCCGCCTGACCAAGGGTGGCAAGCTCATCGCCGATATTTTCGAGGGCGCCACCATCAACACGCCTTCCATGTTGGCGGTCGAGGATTATCTTGATGCCCTGCGCTGGGCCGAAGAAATCGGCGGATTGCCGGCCCTCTTGAAGCGCGCCGACGCCAGCTCCAAGGCACTCAACGATTGGATCGACCGGACGCCATGGGTCGATAACTTGGCGATCGATCGGGCAACCCGCTCGAATACCTCGGTATGCCTCAAGATCGTCGATCCTGAGATCACTGCGCTGCCCGAAGCTGAGCAGGCCGCCTTCGCCAAGAAGATCGTTGCGCTGCTTCAAAAGGAAGGTGTCGCCAACGACATCGGATCCTATCGCGATGCTCCTCCGGGGTTGCGGATTTGGACCGGCTCGACTGTCGAGACCTCCGATGTTGAAGCGCTTCTGCCCTGGCTTGAATGGGCATTCGCGGCAACGAAGAGCGAATTGGCTAAAGCAGCATGATTGCCCCCCGCGCAAGTCGCGGGCGGCTGAGCTCCAACCGAACCGAAATAAACGTGACCTCGCTAAAAGAGTGCCGTGCGCGTATTTGCGCCGGCGCTAGGAAGCCCCATTGCAGGCGCTGAAAATAGCGCGGAAGGCGCGGGCGAGGTCGAGCATCGACAAAGGATATTTCCAATGACCGCACCCAAGGTCCTCATTTCGGACGCCCTATCCGACACCGCCGTGCAGATCTTCCGCGATCGCGGCATCGACGTCACCTTCGAGCCCAAGCTGGGCAAGGATAAGGAACGCCTCGCTGAAATGATTGGCGAGTTCGACGGTCTCGCCATCCGTTCCGCCACCAAGGTGACCGACAAACTGCTCTCCAAGGCCGCTAACCTGAAGGTCGTCGGCCGCGCTGGCATCGGTGTCGATAACGTCGACATCAAAGCCGCCACGGCCAACGGCGTCATCGTCATGAACACACCGTTCGGCAACTCGATCACTACCGCCGAACATGCCATCTCGATGATGCTGTCGCTTGCCCGCCAGATCCCACAGGCGAACGCATCGACCCATGAAGGCAAGTGGGAGAAGTCGAAATTCATGGGCGTCGAGCTCTTCAACAAGACGCTCGGTATCATCGGCTGCGGCAACATCGGCGCCATCGTCGCCGATCGCGCCATCGGCTTGAAGATGCGCGTCATCGCCTTCGACCCGTTCTTATCGGAAGAACGCGCCACCGAAATCGGCGTCGCAAAAGTCGAACTCGACGAACTTCTGAAACGCGCTGACTTCATCTCGCTCCACACCCCGCTGACCGACCAGACTCGCAACGTCTTATCGGCCAAAGCTCTGGCGCAAACCAAGCCAGGCGTCCGCATCATCAATTGCGCCCGCGGCGGATTGATCGATGAAGAAGCGCTGTTCGAAGCCTTGCAAAGCGGTCAGGTCGCAGGGGCCGCCCTCGATGTGTTCGCAACCGAACCTGCAACCGACAATCCGCTCTTTGGTTTGGAGAACGTCGTGTGCACGCCGCACCTTGGCGCGTCGACCGGCGAAGCCCAGGAAAACGTTGCGGTGCAGGTCGCCGAGCAGATGGCCGATTATCTCCTCAAAGGCGCGATCACCAACGCCATCAACTTCCCGTCGATTTCGGCCGAAGATGCGCCACGCCTGACGCCATGGGTCAAGCTTGCCGAACAGCTGGGGTCCTTCGCCGGTCAGCTGACGGGCATTCCGATCAAAGGCGTGCGCATCGAATATTGCGGTGATGTCTCTGAACTCAACGTCAAGCCGATGACGGCCGCCGCTCTTGCAGCGGTCCTGCGCCCCTCGTTGCAGGACATCAACATGGTCTCGGCCGCAACCATCGCCAAAGATCGCGGCATCACCGTCGAGGAAATGCTCTGCTCCGAACACGGCGTCTACGAGAGCTACGTCAAGCTGACGGTGAAGACCGACGAGTATAACCGCTCCGTCGCCGGCACCGTCTTCTCCGACGCCCGCCCGCGCATCATTCAAGTCCGCGACATCAACATGGACTTCGAACTGACGCCGCACATGATGTTTGTCCGTAACGCGGATAAGCCGGGCTTTATCGGCAGCTTCGGGCAGGTCATGGGCGATGAAGGCGTCAATATTGCAACCTTCAACTTAGGCCGTGAAAAGCCCGGCGGAGATGCGATCACGGTTGTGGCGCTCGATGCACCGGTCAGCGACAAGATCCTCGAAAAGGTGACGGCGCTCCCGCAAGTCGTCCGTGCCAAACGCCTGGAGTTCTAATCGGGACTTCACACCGAATCTTAAGAAGACGCGACGCCAGCCTCCATCCCAACCGGACAGAGGCTGGCGTTTCTTTTTCTCAAAATGGCCATAAAAGCGACGGGTTGTCAGCTGACCTGTGATGCCTCGCTGCAAAGGTCTCTTGTCGCTACGACCGAAATAGAAAGGCCAATTTATGAGAGGGATTTCCCTGATCCTGGGGCTGGCGTGCATGTTGAGCGCGTCCTCGACAACCATCGCCGCCGCGGCCGATCAAAAAGCAAGTTCGACCATTGGCGCCGTCACCGTCTTCCCGTCGGGCGCGGAAGTGAGGCGCAACGCCACCGTCAATCTGAGTGCCGGCGAAACGACGGTGATCTTCCCAGACCTTCCCGCCGAAACCGTTTCAGGTTCGATCCGCATCGACGGCGAGTCAAACGGTCTATTGAGCATCGGCTCGGTCGATCAGCGCCGCTTGTTCGTACCCCAAAGCGGCAGCGATGACGACGGCAGCGAGCGCAAGCGCATCGAAGCAGAAATCGAAACGCTGCAGGATCAGCGGCGTTTGCTGGAAGGCCGTATCGAAGCCTCCGAAACCCGTCGCGCGCTCATCAAGAACCTCTCCAATCTCCCCAACGTTCCGCCCGGACGCGATGGCGCGGGCAGCGCTGCTTCGCCCAATTGGAACGAACTGTTGGGCCTCATTTCGACCGGCATCAACGACGTCAACGAAAGCATCGTTTCAGCCAACGTCGCCATCCGCGACACCGATCGCAAGATCGCCGACCTGCAACGCAAATTGAACGAACTGGCCCCCAAGCGCGTCGAGCGCACCGAGGTCAAAGTTCACGTCACCGCGGACAAAGACCTCGAAGCCAAGCTGACCGTCACCTATCAGGTGCGCTCGGCCTCCTGGATCCCGTCTTATGAAGCCCGTCTCGATTCCAACGCCAAGGGCGATGCGCCGAATTTGAGGTTGGTACGACGCGCAGCGATTTCCCAGCGCACTGGCGAAGACTGGAAGAAGATCGCCATCAAGCTTTCGACGACGCGACCGACAGCAGGCTCTTCCGCGCCGACGTTGCGTCCATTGATCGTCGACTTTGAAAAACCCAAGCCAGTAGTCTCGGTAAGCCGCCGGATGGCCTACGATGCAGCGCCAGCAGCCGAAGAGGCGCCGGCCGATGGGCTAATGTCGCAGAAGAAAGACCGCATTGGCGCCGCCAGGTTGCGCGCAGCTCCAGCCCCGGCAAAGCCCGTGATGGCTGCCGTCGAAATGGCGCCCTTCCAGGCCATCTTCGCTGTTCCCGGATTGACCGACATCCCTTCGACCGGCGAGCGCAAAACCGTGCATGTCACAAACGACGACATCGTCGCCAAGCTGCGCATCAAAGCTGTCCCCAAACGTGAGGCGACCGCCTATCTCTACACGATCTTCAAACTGGCCGCCGACGCCCCGCCGTTGTTGCCGGGCGCAGTGTCATTGTTCCGCGACGGATCGTTCGTTGGCAAAGGCCGCTTGCCTCTGATTGCCAACGAAGAGCATGAATTGGGCTTCGGCTCGGATGATCTGGTGCGCATCAAGTATGCCGTCGTCCAGGAAAAGCGCGGCGAGACCGGTTTGATCTCGACGAATGCCACCGATGATCGCAACTACAAGATCACCGTCAACAACCTGCACAAGCAGAAAATTGACGTGACGATCCTCGATCAGATGCCGGTGCCGCGTGACGAAAAAATTACCGTCGCGCTGACGGGAAGTTCGCAGCCGACAAAAAAGGATGTCGAAGATAAGCGCGGCCTTCTGGCTTGGGACTTCACGCTCCAGCCTGAGACCGAAAAGGTCATCGACTTCGGCTATGTCGTGAAGTGGCCGTCCGACAGGAAGATCACCTATCAGAACCGCTGACAGCTTCCATTCATTTTACGACAGGTAAGAATTGAGATGGCGCGACCGCAATCCGGCGCGCCATCTCCACATTTGGCACTTAAGAAGTGGTGCGCAACGAAATTGAAGTTCGGCGCCGCAGTTGACGGCGACAAACATTGCAAGAGGCATGCGATGAGTAGATCTTTAGTTTTCCTGATGGGTGTATTGGTTTTTGCGGTAGCCGCAGGCGGCTTTTATTTCCGTCTGGCGAGCGATCCGTCAGCGACGCGCCGCTACGATTGGGCGCTGGAAAGGATGAATGTACGCAAGGACGCTTCAAGATCGGACACCGAGCGCTCCGCCCCATCGGTCAGAACCTATTCGCGCGGCGACCGGGCCGACCGGCGCACCGCCTGGCGCCAGCGCAATCAACAGCAGGACCGCCTCGAACTCTTCAAACTGGGCCTTGATCTGGCAAACGTCGTCGTCGGCCTGATCGGCATTTTCCTGGCGCTCACCAGCGTCCGCGGCAACCGCCAGACCGCCAAGCAATCCTGAGGCCTGACGCACCGGAAGCCAAAACGCCGCGATTGGCCCGCCTTGGCCGCTCCCGGGCCGCCCAAAGTTTAACGATGCCGACCGATCGAACGCTGATTTGATGCATTTTTTTGACAAAGCCGCGCGTTGAGGGTAGTGCGCCGGGCTGTCTCGTGCGATTGCTTTGCCGAAAACAACTGGCTCAGCGCATGGGGCTGATGCAGCGCCTGTCGAAAGGTCGAAGATGACGAACGTCGTGGTAGTCGGCGCCCAATGGGGCGACGAGGGAAAAGGCAAGATCGTGGACTGGCTGTCGGAGCGCGCCGATATCGTCGTGCGCTTCCAGGGCGGACATAACGCCGGTCACACGCTCGTCATCGGCAACAAGACCTATAAACTCTCGCTCCTGCCGTCCGGCGTCGTGCGCGAAGGCAAGATCGGCGTCATCGGCAACGGCGTCGTCATCGACCCTTGGGCGCTGCGCAAAGAAATCGCAACCCTCAAGGATCAGGGCGTCGAAATCACGCCTGAAAACCTGCGCATTGCCGAGAACGCGACGCTCATCCTGCCATTGCACCGCGAACTCGACGTCTGGCGCGAAGAAGCCGCCGGCGGCGGAAAAATCGGCACGACCGGTCGCGGCATCGGCCCGGCCTATGAAGACAAGGTCGGTCGCCGCGCCATCCGTCTCAACGATCTGGCGAACCTTGAAACGCTGGGCCCCAAGGTCGAGCGTATTCTTGTCCATCACAACGCCCTGCGCCGCGGTCTCGGCAAGCCGGAATTCTCCCAAGGCGAACTGATGGACGCGCTCCAGGAAGTGCGCGGCGATATCATCCCGCACATGGAAGTCGTCTGGGAGATGCTCGACAAGGCGCGGCGCTCCGGCAAGCGAATTCTGTTTGAAGGCGCCCAAGGCGCGCTCCTTGATATCGACCACGGCACCTACCCGTTCGTGACGTCCTCCAACACGATCGCCGCCCAGGCTTCGACTGGCTCCGGCGTCGGACCGCGCGTGGTTGGTTACGTGCTCGGCATCGCCAAGGCTTACACGACCCGCGTCGGCTCCGGCCCTTTCCCGACCGAACTCACCGATGAGATCGGCCAGCGGCTGGGCGAGCGCGGCCACGAGTTCGGCACCGTCACGGGTCGCCAGCGGCGCTGCGGCTGGTTCGATGCCGTACTCGCGCGCCAGATAATCAAGGTTGCCGGCATCGATGGCATCGCGCTCACAAAGCTCGACGTTCTCGACGGCTTCAAGGAAATCAAAGTCTGCGTCGGCTACGAACTCGACGGCGAACGTATCGATCGCCTGCCGGCCGGTCAGAATTCGCAGTCCCGCATCAAGCCGATCTGGGAAACCTTCGAAGGCTGGTCGCAATCAACCTGTGGCGCGCGCAAATGGGCCGACCTGCCAGCTCAGGCGGTCAAATACGTGCGCCATATCGAAGAGCTGATTGAGTGCCCGGTCACGCTGCTATCGACCTCACCGGAGCGCGACGACACGATCCTGATGCACGATCCTTTCGACGATTGATCCTGCAAGTGATACGCGGCCGGGCCGGTCTTTCGGCCCGCTCGGCCTCCCACCTGCTCGGCGCCGGACTCCCTCCCGGCAACGTCACCATCAGCGCAAACTGGGCTTTTCGACCGCCCAGCGCTGACCGTCGTTTCTACAACGCAGTTCGAACAATTTTAATTGTCCGCGCACTCAACGCTTGATGACACTTTAATGACAGCGCTACTCTGTCGCAGCAAACGCGCTGTCGCAGACGATTCGCGCCGAATTGAAACTGGAGCCAATGCAACTCAGAACCGGTTCGAAACCTGAAGACAGCGCAATGCCGGGTTAGGAAAAGGCTGCAACGACGACGAAGTCCGCATCGTAAAAAGTGAATGTTCAGCTCCTTCCGAGCCCGACAAGAAGCCGCTTGTCGAAAGGATCGAGCTCGGATGAAGCAAGCCTTAGCCACCACCTGCTGTGTCCTTGGCCTCGTTTGTCTGCTGCCGCAGATAGCCGGGGCCAACGAAATCATCGGTCGCATGTTCTGGAACCAGCTCAAGACATACGAGACCGAGGCACTCAGAGATTATTCCTCAAACAATGTTTCCAACGACGTGCTGGCGCTCAGCGATAGCCTCTGGAGCCTGTCGTCCGATGCAATTGTCAGCGCTGAATACGAGCCATGCCGCGTGGCCGCCCGCACGCTGTCGATGATGGTCGCCGGCAGTTATTGGAGCGCCAAGGCAAACCAGGTCGCATTGGACTGGCACGAATATTCCGGCAACTACCTCAACAACCGAAAAAGTTGCCTCAAGGCGCTGAAGTATGACGAGCGTGATTATCAGCTGCCGTGGTGGTTCGGCCGGTAAGCTCAAGCGGCCTCGATAACGCCGCTGAACTCGCCAAGCGCTCCGGGGACGATTTCCAACGCCATGATGCGCGCCGGATTGACCGGGCCGGGCATCAAGAGCTGACCGATCGGCACCGGCGCGAAGCCAAAGCGCTTGTAGTAGTTGACGTCCCCCACCAGCACGACGAGCCGGCCGCCATCGGCCGCCGCCGCCTTGACACCTGCGTCAACCAGCAAACGGCCGATCCCGGTATTGGCATGGCGCGGCTCGACGGCCAGCGGCCCGAGCAGCACAGCGCCGGCCTTACCGCCGATCAGAATTGGCGTAAACCGGATCGCCCCCACCAACCTGCCCTCAAGCATCGCGACGTTGCAGTAGGGTGAAACGGCAGGCGTGCCTTCACGAACCCGGTAAGCAGTTAACGCATACCGGCCCGGACCGAGCGCGCGTTCGTGAAGGGCGTGAATGGCGGCAAGGTCACTCTGGGTCGCGGATCGGATCGTGGCTCCGCTGATTGGAACTGCCGCGGCAGGTGATTGAGACGTTGTCAGAGAAGAGTGCTCCAAGTTCAATGTTTACCACGCCAGCGAGGTCGGTTTGCCGTTCATGATTTCCTCAATCCGCGCCGCAGTTGGAGGATTGATGTCATCAGGTAATTCATCGATCGCGAAAAAGCCATGCGCGGAAATCTCCCGGTTGGGCTTGGGCGGTTCCGGCTGCTGCCAGCCTCTAACCGTGAAGAGCGCGATGTGGTCGCCTGGGAAAGCCTCGTGATTGGCATAAATCCCGAAAAGGTCCGGTTCTGCCGTCAGCTCGACATTGGCTTCTTCTCTCAGTTCCCGCTCCAAGGCGCTGTTAATCGTCTCGTTCTTTTCTACCCCGCCACCTGGAAAATGCCAGCCGGGACGATATGTATGCTTGATCAACAAGATGCGGTTGTTGTCTGTGATGACGCATCCCTGTGCCCCAAGCGTCAGCGCACGCGTCGCGCGCCAGTAAATCTGCAGGGTTTTGGTGAAGAGGCCGCTGGGCGTCATGATCCGTTCCAATGTCGTGGGACCGCTCGGGCAGTCTGACAGCTCCGATTGATCAAGGATTGAGGCCGGCTCGCACCCGGCAAACAAGGACCTGACTTTATGACGGCGAGCTCGCGATTTGCGTTGGCCCATTTTTCGGATTTGCACATGCCGACGCGCGGCATTGTTGCACCGCGCCATTGGACGGTAAAGCGCTCGCTTGGCTACATCAATTGGCAAAGCGGCCGCAAGCGCAGCTTTGATACGAGCGCCGTTGATCTGCTTGTTGCCGATATGCGCAAAAGGTCGCCCGACCATATCGCGGTCACGGGTGACCTTGTGAATTTCGGCCTGCCGAGCGAACTGGAATCGGCGGCCCGATGGCTAGAGGCGCTGGGCCCAGAAGACCTGGTCAGCGTCGTTCCTGGCAACCACGACATCTATGTCCCCTTGCGCCGTGATCCCGGCGTCGCCCGCTGGATCGGCTATATGCGCAGCGACGACTACGGACTGACAATTCCAGACGCTGACAACGCCTTTCCCTCAGCCGGCGCTGATGTCCGTAGCGCGTTTCCCTATGTCCGCCGCTTCGGCAAAATTGCCTTGATCGGAGTGAACTCATCCCTGCCGATGCCGCCATTCATCGCTGCCGGTGAGTTGGGACAGGCGCAGCTGCATCGACTTGAGACGGTGTTAAGCGCAACCGGCAAGGACGGGCTATGCCGCGTCCTCATGATCCACCATCCCCCGTTGGCCTCGCTGGCCAGCCGGCGGCGCGGCTTGCGCGATGGCCAGGCATTGGCCGGCGTCTTGAAACGCTCAGGTGCCGAACTGATTTTGCACGGCCATAACCACACCAACACCCTCGCAGCTGCCGAAGGTCCAGACCGGCCAATCCCAATCGTCGGGATCGCGGCAGGCGGCATGATCAAGAACCGCAAACACCCCGATCAGTTGGGTCGCTACAACCTGATCGAGATCATGGATGCCGGTCTGCCGTCCTGCCAACTAAAGATGACAGGCTACGGCCTTCAAACCCTCAACGGTCCGATCGTCGAAGTGCAACACTGTAATCTCGCTGGCGCGGATGTGAATTTGGGCGCAATAGCCGGGGCTTGAAAATCCTGCTAGCGATTAAGAGCAGTTCAGCCAACAGCGCGACGGATGTCGCATCCGTCGGTTGCTGAACAAGATGGTTACCGCCAGCCGTTTGGGAAACATGGACAAACACGTTCAACACACACGGGTCTGGCCCGTTTGGCTCGTCATTCTGTCGGCTGCCTCGATTGCCGCCGTCGGTATGGGCCTGCGCCAGGTCATGGGGCTTTATCTCGTTCCGGTCACCGAGACGCTTGGCCTTGGCCGCGAAGCCTTCGCGCTCGCCATCGCGCTGGCAAATATCGTCTGGGGCATCGCTGCGCCATTTACCGGCGCCATCTCAGATAAATACGGCACCGGGATCGTAGTGGTCTTCGGAGCCCTGATGACCATGACCGGCCTCGTCCTGATGCGCTACGCATCGAGCGACGTGGATCTATTGGTCTCCGGCGTCTTCCTCGGCCTTGGCGTTGCCGGCGCGGGCGTCAATGCAGTTGTCGGAGCCGTTGGCCGGGTGGCGCCTCCAGAAGAGCGCTCCGCCGCGATTGCCTCGATCGGAATGGGCTCGGGCGTCGGTATTCTGCTTGCCCTGCCTTATGCGCATTTGGTGCTGGAACATCTGGGCTGGCAACAAAGCCTTTTGGTGCTCGCCTCGACCGCCGCGGTGATCCTCGTGTTGGCCATTCCCGTCAGCGGTCGCCCGGAGCATCCGACCACTTCCGAGCCGGCGCAATCGTTGACGGCCGCACTCACGGAGGCCTTTAAGTACCCAAGCTTCTGGCTCTTGAACGCCGGCTTCTTCGTTTGCGGCTTCCACGTCGTCTTTTATGGCACCCACCTTCCCGCCTTCGTCGCCGACCAGGGACTAAGTCCGGACGTGGGCGTCTGGGGGCTGATGATAGTCGGGCTTGGCAACTTGATCGGGACGTATCTCGCCGGACAGTGGGGCCGGTTTTATTCCAAGCGCTATGGCCTGAGCCTCATTTATCTCGGCCGGGCGCTGGTGTTCCTTGGCTTTCTCGTTTTGCCGATCACGCCGTTCACCGTTATCGCCTTGAGCGGCGTGTTGGGGCTATTGTGGCTCTCGACCGTGCCTTTGACGACCAGTCTGGTGGCCACGTTCTTTGGCGCCAAATGGATGACGATGCTTTATGGGATCGTATTCTTTTCCCATCAACTGGGCTCGTTCCTGGGCGTCTGGCTTGGCGGAGCGATCTATGACCGCTATCAATCCTATGACGTGATGTGGTGGATCTCGCTGGCGCTTGGAGTAATCGCTGCGGCCGTGCATTGGCCGATTGACGAACGCCCTGTGTCCCGCTTGCGAGCAAAGCCGGCCGAATAGACGGCACTGACCTGATGTAACCCGTATGGCGAGGGCCATCGACGTGACAGCACAATTCAAAGACGCGAGCTCATCGGCCACGAGTGCGCCCGGCATCGAGAATGCGGACAGCCAAATCCGTATGCCCGCGACCGTACGCAGAATTCTGTTTGTCGTTTTGACGCTGCTCGTCGCCGGCGGGTTCTATCTCTCGGCCGTCAGAGGCGATGCGCTTTTAGCCGACTTATCGGCCATTGCAGCGTTGATCTGCGGCTAGCCGTTGGATTCGCCGACGCCAATCGAAGCACATTTGCCGCACCTCAGTAGAATTGCAATCAAGACCGGATTTTGCCGTCGAACCCCTAGTGCGAATCGCCGCGAAGTCGCTCATTCTGGCGCAACCTGTTCGGGCACCCGAACCGAACCTTTGCCGCCAGGATGAAATCCATGCGCACCTCTTCGAAAGCCGTCGGCGTCATCGCCTTAGCCGCAATGTCCTCCTTCTTGATGTACGCCCAGACGGTTTACGCCGTGCCCGAGAGCGCCTCTGCATCGCTCGGTGTGTTCCTCGATCACCGCGGCGACGGCGCAATCGAGATATTGCCATGCAATGGAAAGCTGTGCGGAAACGTTGTCTGGATACGCGATGGAGCACCGCCGGAAGCTTGCGGTCTCGAGGTCATCGGCAACGTCGCGCGGGTCGGCAAAGACACCTGGGATGGTGGCTGGATTCTCGACCCCGAATTCGGCGACAAGTTCGACGTGGAATTGACCAAGCTACCAACCGGCGAACTGCAGGTCGTCGGGTATTGGGGAACCAAGGCGCTGAGTGAAACCTACGTTTGGAAGCGCGCACCCGCTGACCTCCAACGCTGCAGCGCACCTCAAAAAATTGCCGGCAACTGAAAGCGGACGCGGCGGGATCATTGCAAACGGCCCGATCATCGCGGAAACGACCGTTTGATTGACGATCGCGAGATCCCAAAAGCAACGCTCCTGGCAGAGGGCACCGCCAGGAGCGCGATCCAGGGGAAGACCCCCCGGTGGCCACCAGCTCCGTTACCTCTGCGGGGTTGAGGAAACGGAACAAATGGCTGTTCAAGCCTCAAATCATCGTCCAATGCCGCTCAAGAACGTCCTGTAGAAAAACTCCACAAGCCAAGCGGACAACCTTTATAGGACGGCGTTCATCAAGCAATTCAGCGCTTCTATACGCGCAACGCAAGCAAAAAATGTCGAGCTTGCTTTGATCTAGATCGAGAATTTTTGCCCATTGAGCCCTAAATGAAACAGGTTCAGGCGCAAATTTAATCTCTAGAGGGTGTCGCAGGTGTGAACGAAATTCACAGCCAAAACCGCGGGTTAGGCGGTCGCCGACGCCGTTATAATGCCTTTAGAAAGGCGATCAGATCGCGCACATCCTGGCTGTCCAGCGCCAACGGCCGAACCAAATTTGGCGACAAGCTACGATCGCCGGAAAGCGACGTATAGTGCGAAATAACCTCGTCCAGCGTCGTCTTCGAGCCGTCATGCATGTAAGGGGCGGTCTTGGAAATCTGCCGCAGACCGGGCGTTTTGATCGGGATACTGCCAATTCCGGTTAGATGCATCCTGTCGTCGGTGAAGCGCCAGCCCCAGTGGCAACCTGCACATCCGCCCTTGCCGACGAACAGCCGAAACCCCGCGCGCTCTTCGGCTGAAAGCGCATCAATGTCGCCGTCGATAAAGCGGTCAAACCTCCCGGCCGGCGAAACAATCGACCTGACATAGGTCGCCAGCGCCTGCGTAACCGTTGTTTTCGAGGGGGTCGCATCAGCCCCAAAGGCGGCGCGGAACATGTCGGCCGTATCGTGATCGGCAGCAAGGTCGGCAACAATTTTCGGCCAAGCGCCCGCCATCTCCTGACGGTTCTCGATCGGCTGCCAAGCCTGGTCTTCTAGGCTGTCTGCCCGCCCGTCCCAGAAGAAATGCTTCGACCACGCGAGGTTCAGGAGCGACGGCGCGTTAGCAAGTTCGGTTTTCCCATCGCGCGGGGCCGCCCGTTTGAGACCATCGGTGAAGCCGCGCTCAGGGTCATGGCAGCTCACGCATGCACGCGCGTCGTCGCCCGATAGCCGAGGATTTAAAAACAGCGCCTGCCCAAGTCTCGCTTTGGCCTCGCTGAAGGGATTGTCCGCCGGAGCGGGAAGGTCGGCGAGCGGATCTTTCGGCCGCGCAAAGATCTCTCGCCAAACCGGCAGCACGGCAGTCTCGGTTGTCGGACCAGCAAGCAGCGCTCGGTTAGGCGTCACAATGAACGCCAACAGCAGCAGACAGAAGAATGGTAGCAACGGGTTTCGCATCACGCCGGAGATATCTCACAAGCCGGGCCGGGGGCAAAGCGCGCACGACAGAGACATCAAGGCGCACGCCGCCAGGAATTCAGCAGTCCGTGCATTGCCACCAGCTACGCTACCTGCCACGCCTGTTCAGCGGCTGTCCTGATAGCGATGCTGCACGCCGTTCGGATCGGTCACCAGATAGCTGTCGCCATCGCTTGAATCCTGCTCGATGTGCTCAGGCCCGATGGGGACTTTGCCGTATGCGCCGGGGATATCGAGCACATAGGTCGGCATAGCCAGACCCGACAGCCGATGGCGCAATTGCTGAACCAGCGTCTGACCGGCCTCGATTGGCACGCGGAAATGACCGGTGCCGGGTGCCTTATCCATGTGGTGCAGATAATATGGTTTGATGCCCGTTTCGACGAACCCGCGCATCAACGCTTCGAGCGTCTCGACATCATCGTTCACGCCGCGCAATAGCACGCTCTGGCTGATGAGGGAGATGCCCGAACCGGCAAGTTTCCGGCAGGCAGCGCGCGCGGCATCGGTCAGTTCGCGCGGGTGGTTGGAATGCACCGCCACGTAGACCGACTTGCCTGTGCTGGTGAGGGCCGCAACCAACTCGTCCGTGACAAGCTTGGGGGAAACGACGGGAACGCGCGTGTGCCAGCGGATGACCTTCACATGTTCGATTGCCGCAAGTCGCTGGATCAGCTCGTTGATGCGCCGGGGCGAGAGGACGAGTGGGTCGCCACCGCTGACGATGACTTCCCAAATTTCCGGGTGATCGGCGATATAACCGACCGCCAGATCAAGCTCATGGTCGTTGAGATTGCCGTTGTTCTCCGGACCGACCATTTCCCGGCGGAAGCAGAAGCGGCAATAAACCGGGCAGACGCCAACGGCTTTCAGCAACACCCGGTCATGATAGCGATGCACGAGCCCGCGAACCGGCGATTTCAGGTCGTCACCGATGGGATCGCTTATCTCATCGGCGCGAACATCCATTTCGCCGATTGTCGGAATGAACTGGCGCGCCATCGGGTCGGCCGGATCGCTCTCATCGATCAGCTCGACGATCTCGGGCGTGACGGCCACCGCATATTTGCCGACGACGTCCTGCAGAAGCTCGGTTTCGTTGTCGGAAATGAGCTGCGCGTCGCGAAGGTCCTGCAGCGTGCGCAGCGTCTTGTCCTGCGACTGTCCGGGCGCCCGGTCCGAAGAGCCAAATTTTTGAATACCGTCTTCGTTCGAAATTTTGAAACGCTGATCTACAAAATTCATAAGGCAAGCGGTGTCCAGAGCACTTGATCGATATGAGTTGCGCCGGTGGCCAGCATCACGAGGCGGTCAAACCCCATGGCGCATCCGGCAGTCATTGGGGGCAATACGGATAGCGCAGCAATGAACTCCTCGTCTACGGGATATTGCTCTCCATAGATGGCGAATTTCTCGGCCATTTGTTGGGTAAGTGCCGCGCGAACGCGCTCGGCGTCGTTGCTTTCACCAAACCCGTTGGCAAGCTCGATGCCGCACATGAAGATCTCAAAGCGTTTGGCAAGTCGTTGATTTTTCTCGTCCGGCCGCGCCAATGGAGACATCACGGACGGATAGCCATCAAGCAGGAACGCCCGCTCATGCCCATCTGGAGCGGCAACATCCGAAAGCTCGCTGTAGCGGACTTCGACGTCGATCATCAATTTCGAGAAAATATCGCCCCAACTCTCCTCAGGCGACGTGCGGATACCGGCTTTTTCCGCGTCTGCGGCGAGAGTTTCCCTGTCTGGCTCGCCGCTTCCGTCAATCGATGCCAAAAGATCGACCCCGAGAAGCTCTAGGATGATTTGCGGCACGGTCCGGTAAAGCGCCGGCGCCGCGCTAGAGCCAAACCGCCGTTTCCAGCGGCAGGCACCCTGACCCGAAGCCTCCACCGCGATCCGGATGAGATCGAGGCAGTCCTGCTGGATAGCAGGATACTGCTCATCGCCGTCGTCGCCCGCCCTGTACCATTCCAGCATGGTAAACTCCGGCGCATGCAGCGGTCCGCGTTCGCAATTGCGAAAAACGGGCGCAAAGGTAAACAGCTTGCGCTCGCCTGCCGCCAGCAGCTTTTTGCAGGCGAATTCGGGAGAAGTGTGCAAATACATGCGCCGATGCGCGCGCTCGGGCGTGATCAGATCGGTTCCAAAGGCATGTAAATGCGCCTCGTTTCCCGGCGAAACCTGCAAGCATCCCGGATCGATTTCCGTGAACCCCTGGGCCAGAAACCAGCCCCGAAGTGCCTCTTTGATGCTGTTTCTGGCGCTCAGAAACGACCGGCGATCAGCATGCCTCTCAGGGCTCCACCACGGCGAAGTTGGGGTCATGGGCGTATATGGCGTCCTTAGCGAAACGAAGCCGCACTTGGCGATTGGCGCGTGAACGAGTAGAACCGCGCGATCAAACAGAATCAACCGCACGCCGCGAAACGTCTCATCCGCTGGGAAGTGTCGGCCGGCCAGTGCGCCCGAACAACGAACGGAGTCCTAGGTGGTCAAGGTAATCGCAAGCTCAATCCGTAAAGGCAATGTCTTGGAAATCAACGGCGCATTGGCCGTCGTGATGAATGCCGACAACATCCACCCCGGCAAGGGCACCCCTGTCACGCACCTCGAAATGCGCCGCATCTCAGATGGCGTGAAGATCGTCGAGCGCTACCGCACCACCGAACAGGTCGAAAAGGCATTCGTCGAGGAAGTCGACTACGGCTATTTGTTCGAAGATGAGCAGGGCTACACCTTCATGCATCCCGAAACCTACGATCAGGTGATCGTGTCGAAGGATGTCGTTGGCGATCAGGCGATCTGGTTGAAAGAAGCCATGGTGTGCACGCTGTCGATGCACGAAGGCAATCCGATTTCGATCTCGCTGCCGCAGCGCGCGACCTACGAGATCGTCGAGGCCGACCCTGTCGTCAAAGGTCAGACAGCATCCTCGTCCTATAAGCCTGCTGTGCTCGACAATGGCGCGAAGATCATGGTGCCGCCGCATATCGGTTCGGGCACCCGCGTCGTCGTCATGACCGAAGATGGCTCATACGTCGAGCGCGCCAAAGACTGAGGCGGCGCTTTAGTGCATCGCCTCTGCGCAGTCGGGGATCCATCAAGACTGGAAGTTGAACGGCCTGGCATCACGAAGACGGTGCCAGGCATTTTTCTGCGTAATGCAGGTCAGCTTCGGCTGCGCAGCTGGTAGATTTCCATGATGCGTGCCCCGCGATGCGGACCGTCGCAAACAAACTGCCACTCACCATCGCTGTAGGTGTCACAAAGCTTCACGCCCTTGACGAGCACCCAGTGGCCCTGCTTACCGCGATGGATGGCGAGTAGATAATAGACCCACGCATTGCGCGGCTTCTGCATCCAGGTCCACAAGGTCGGGCGTTCCTTGCGCTCGCGGTCCCAGAAATTCTGGACAAGCGTCATTTCCCAGCCAAGCTCGGTCGCCGCTGCGGCCACTTCCATGGCGCTCGTACCCTCGATCTTGGAATCTTCAGGAACCCGACGGAAACGGTTCACTTCGGTTTCGACACGGCTGATCGGAAAGCCTGTGAGCGCCGACAGGATGTAAGGTCCGCAATAGGCCGTCCGCCCCGTGTCGTTCTTCACGGAGTTCAAACCAGATCGACGAACGCCGGTTGACAACGGCTCAGGCATTTGAAGACAAAGCTCCAACAGCGGAAGAATTGTTAAGAAAAGATGACCGCGCAAGGTTTATAAAGAGTAAACATGAGTCATCTGGAGGTTGCCATATTGAATGGCATAGCTGATGCTAAACTGACCCCGTGCGAGAGGTAGCTTATGGCTGATGAATCTCGAATAAACGTTTCCTTCTTCCAAGAGCTCTTGAACACCGTTGCCGAACAGGGCCGCTCGTTGCTGCCAAAATCGCTGTTTGGCCATGAGCCTGAACGCGGCATGCAGGCACTCGTCGATGCATTGGTCTCGGGCAGAGGCGAAGCATCCGGCGTCGCAATCGCCCGTCAGATCCTCAATCATTATAAAGTGCTCAACGCCGACGGCCGGCGTGCGTTCTTCCGCTATCTGGCAGCCGCTCCGGTTCTCAAACCAGATCTCGATGCGGTGACCGAGGCAGCTGAAAATTACGTGCGCGATCCAAACGACAGCACGCTGGCCAGGCTGCAGCACGCGGTCGAAAATCCACGTCAGGAATTTTTCCGCCGCTTGAACCTCGCCCCTGGCGCGACCGCTGAGATCGTCGCCATGCGGAAAGACCTCGCGCGGATGCCCAAGGATGATCCCGCCTTCGCAATCGTCGACAACGATCTGCGCCATCTTTTCTATTCGTGGTTCAACCGAGGCTTTCTCGTTCTGCGCCGCATCGATTGGCAGACGCCTGCTGCGATCCTCGAAAAGATCATCCAGTATGAGGCCGTCCACGAAATCAAAGGCTGGGAAGACTTGCGCCGCCGCCTCGATCCGGCCGACCGTCGCTGCTTTGCCTTCTTCCATCCTTCGCTCATCGACGAGCCGTTGATTTTCGTCGAAGTCGCGCTCGATGATGAAATCTCAGAAGCCATTGCACCGGTCTTGAACGAGGAGCGCAAAGCCGAACCGCTGCGCGAACCAACGACCGCCGTCTTCTATTCGATCTCGAATTGCCAGGAAGGCTTGCAGGGCATCTCGTTTGGCAACTTCCTTATCAAGCAGGTGGTCGAAGACCTCGCTCGCGAGTTGCCGAGCCTGACGACATTCGTAACCCTGTCGCCGGTGCCGTTGTTCTCAAGATGGCTCGACCGCCTCCTGGCCGACGACACCGAAGGCGTGCTGACCGTCGAAGACCGCAAGGTCTTGCACGCGTTGCGCGACCCGGAATGGAACGAACGCCAGGGCGACGATGAAGCGCTCAAGTCGACACTGCTGGCTTTGGCTGCGCATTACTTCATTCGCGCCAAATCCAATCGCAACAAACCGGTCGATCCCGTTGCCCGCTTCCATCTGGGTAACGGTGCGCGCCTTGAGCGCATCAACTGGCTTGGCGATGTTTCAAACAAGGGCTTGCGCCAGGCGCACGGGCTGATGGTCAACTATCGCTATCTCATCAAGGATATCGAGAAGAACCACGAAGCCTATGCCAACGAAGGCACGGTCGCCACCTCAAGGGCCGTCAAATCGCTGTTGCGTCCGCCCAAGAAGAACGCAATCGAGCACGGCAAGGTTCTGATGCTGCCGACTTTAAGCTCGTCCAGTCAGCAACCCGACGAAGAGCCCGAAAGCACCACCGGCAAGCTCCTGAAGGCCGTCGCTATTGGCAAATCCCCATCTCCCGAGAAGGAACCGCAACCGGATAAAAAGGTTGAAGGCAAGAAGGAAAAGCCCTGAACGGATTGGCAGCCACTCATTTGAGGCTCCAACAACCCTACGAAGGCTTGCCAGCTTTCGAACGCCATGCACTATGGCCGCGACATAGTCATCAAGAACCGCGCGCGACGAGCTCACCGGGTCATGACTGCAGAATGCGCGTCTCTTTCATAAGAGACGAACTTGAGTGCTCAACAAGGGGCGCGACGCGTATCGATTGCGGCGCGCACCCCAAAGACGATAACGACCGGGGAGTTGCGTCATGCGTTATGACGATCAGGACCGAAGCAGTAGCAACGTTGAAGACCGCCGCTCACAAGGCAGAGGATTTCGCTTCCCCGGAGGCTTGGGAAGAGGCGGCCGCGGCGTTCGCATTCCGATCGGTGGTAAAGGCGGCTTTTCGCTGACGACGTTGCTGATCCTTGGCGCCATCATGCTGTTCTTCGGCATCAACCCTCTGGATATTCTGAGCGGCAATATCGGTGGCAGCGGCGGTCGGCCGGGTTTCGACATTCCGCAGCTTCCGCGTTCGGACAACGCTGGACGTTCGCCGGGTTCCGGCTCTGACATTCCAGGCCTCCCCGGCAGCAAGGGCACGAACACCACGACCGCCAGCAACGATGAGATGAAGGAGTTCATCAGCAAGGTCCTAGCCGATACCGAGGATGTCTGGCGCAACGAGTTCAGCTCCTTCGGCAAAACATATCGCGAACCCAAGCTCGTTCTCTTCCGCGGCTACACCTCGACCGGCTGCGGCATGGGCCAGGCGGCGATGGGACCGTTTTATTGCCCGCTCGACCAGAAGATCTATATCGACCTTGCGTTCTACGATCAGCTGAAGCGTCAGTTCTCAGCGCCCGGCGATTTTGCCCAGGCTTACGTGATCGCGCATGAGGTCGGCCACCATATCCAGAAGCTCGTCGGCATCGCCGACAAGGTCCAGGCAGCCAAGCAGCGCATGAGCAAGAAGGAAGCCAATCGCCTGCAAGTGCGCATGGAACTGCAAGCTGATTGCCTCGCCGGCGTCTGGGCTGCGCGCAATGATCAGCTCAACAATCGCCTTGAACCCGGTGACATCGAGGAAGGTTTGAACGCCGCCAACCAGATCGGCGATGACATGATCCAAAAACGCCAGCAGGGTTACGTCGTGCCGGATGCATTCACGCACGGCTCAGCGGCACAGCGTCAGCGCTGGTTCCTGACAGGCTTCAAGGGCGCGCGCATTCAATCCTGCCAGCCAGCTTTCGAAGTCGATTACAGCAAACTCTAATCGCGAAAACGGCCGCGCCCCGGCATCGGCCAGCCCCGAAAAGTGCAGACGAACAAAAAATGTAGGGCGGCAGCTCCAAGGTAATGGAGCGCCGCCCTTTTGTTTGAATTCAAATACCAATTTGTCGATTTTCTGAGACCCGAACCAAACCGGCCAACTGAAAATCCAATCCTACATCGCGTTGCCGCCAAACGGCCGCGTCCGGCAGCTCATACCCTCGCTGACAAGAGCACTGCAAACCCTGGCGATGTCGCCAGCCGAGACGACCGGACCGGCAAGCAGCGCAAACTTACGCTCAGGCGCCGACGGGTTGGTCTCGACGATGTAGCGCGGCTGAAGGTTTGCTAGCTCGGCTGCATGACGCTCGTGCAAGAGATTCCAGGTAAGCCGCAGCGACTCGACCGACGAACCAGTCGCCAACAAGACAGCAAGTCCGGCCGGCTTCTCTGGCTCGGCGGCCGCAGTCGTGACCGTCGCCGGTCCGAACGCAATTGGCGCTGCCGGAGCTGCAGGCTTGGGAAGCCGCGCAGCCGTTTTCTTTGGAGCTGTCTTGGTGCGCGCCGGTGGCTTGAGCGTCTTGCGCAAAACGGCTGGTTTCGGCGGCGAACGATCCGGTGGCGGGGGAACGACGATGCTGCCGGTCACGATGTTGGATGTGCCTGCCGCAGCCGGGTTCTGCTCAGCGGCCGGCGCCGGCTCAGGCCGTGCGTCCTCCTCATCCGGTGCACTGGCGAGGATTTGCGAGGTCGTAATGTATTTGGTGTCGATCGGCGGCGCGGCTGCCGGCGTCGGCGCGGGCGCGCGATAGTCTTGCGCTTGCGCAGCGATGCGATTGGCATCTTCGGGCGAGTCGACGGCGTTGTTATCCTCGATCTGGCTGTCGGCGGGTTTAACGCGCACCGTCTTCACGCGCGGGCGTTCCAGCACCGTCGGCAGCTTGGGAAGAACCTTCTCCTCCACATTGGCAACCTGCGCTGGAATATCGACCGTAGGCGGCTCACTGCCTGACTGCGTCACGGCGAAGCTCAGATAGGCCAGGGAGGCGATGCCAGCGACAGCCCACGTGCCGACGTAGGCGAATGGCAGTCCAGCCGGTATCAGCGTTCCAGTTTCTGTCGCTGTTTCCTGGTTCTTTGAACTCGTCATGCTCGGCACACCTTGGATGATTTGTGGCAACTCAAACGGTCGTAAAGCTGCGCTGACCGCAAACCCGCCTCACAACGATGATGAACGCACCTGACACAAGCTACGCACAGGCATACGCGGGAAGGCTCCAATGAGTCGGGCCTTCGAATCAATCTGCGGCCTGGGGATGAACGCCGCGTTTTGTGGATGAGTCGGCTCCAATGCCAAAAAAGCGGCTCTTGGGCTCAGCAATGTAGTTGCAAGGTCACAGGCAGCGTAAAGCCATACCCCTGCGAGCAAGCGGTGACATCCCGGCCTTTGCCATCGCGTCGCCCAGCCGGTATTGGAATTGCGGTCAAAGCGTCGTCAGTGCTGAACCACGCGTGAAAACGCCACCGTCGGGATCAGCGACACGCAAGACCATGCAAAAGTTGACCAATAAGCGCAGGTCGACGTCTGAGATTGAGACGTCCTGCGATGATGATGGAGCCCCTTCATGAGCGCCCGCCCATTGCTGATCGTGATCCTCGCCGCCGGCAAGGGAACGCGAATGAAATCGGCGAAGCCCAAGGTCCTGCATGAAGTCGCCGGGCGCTCAATGCTCGGCCACGTCCAGGCACTCAGTTCCGAACTGAAAGCCGACCGCGTCGCCGTCGTCGTCGGCCCGGATATGGACAACGTGAAGGCTGAAGCCCTGTCCCATATGCCGGACGCGCAGATTTTCGTTCAGGAAAACCAGCGCGGCACCGCCGACGCCGTCCTCGCCGCCCGTCCCGCCATCGCCGGGCATAAGGGCGACGTTCTGGTGCTCTACGCCGATACCCCGCTCACCCGCAGCCCGTCCCTTGAAGCCATGCGCGCAGCTCTCGATGCCGGCGCCGGGGTGGCTGTCCTGGGCTTCGAAGCCGATGACCCCACCGGCTACGGCCGCCTGCTGACGAGCGAAGACGGGACCCTGCTGGCGATCCGCGAGGAAAAAGACGCCTCCAGCGAAGAACGCCAGGTGCGCCTGTGCAACTCAGGCGTCATGGGTTTCCGGGTCGACGATCTGGCCGCCCTTCTCGATCGCATCGGCAACGACAACGCCAAGGACGAGTACTACCTCACAGATGCCGTCGAGCTAGCCCGCGCCGACGGGGCCAAGGCCGCCGTCGTGACTTGCCCGGAGGAAGAAGTCCTGGGCGTCAATTCGCGCGCGCAGTTGGCCGTGGCCGAAGCGATCTGGCAGCGCCGCGCCCGCGAGGAGGCGATGGCCAACGGAGTGACCATGATCTCGCCCGAGACCGTCTGGCTCTCTTATGACACTGAGATCGGCCAGGATGTCGTCCTGGAGCCGAACGTCTTCATCGGCCCCGGCGTCACCATCGAAGATGGCGTAAATATCCGCGCGAATTGCCATTTCCAGGGCTTCGACCGCAAGTCACAGGCCGGACTGATCATCGGCAAGGGTGCGGAAATCGGCCCGTTTGCAAGGCTCCGCCCCGGCGCCAAGCTCGGCCCAGGCGTCCACATCGGCAACTTCGTCGAGGTCAAGAACGCCACCATGGAGGCCGGGTCAAAGGCCAACCACCTCACCTACGTCGGCGATGCGAGCGTCGGAGAAGGCGCAAACATCGGTGCGGGCACCATTTTCTGCAACTACGACGGCTTCAACAAGAACCGCTGCGACGTCGGAGCCGGTGTCTTCATCGGTTCGAATTCGGCACTCGTTGCTCCAGTCTCGGTCGGCGCCGGGGCTTATATCGCTGCCGGCAGCACTATTACCCGCGATGTCGAAGCCGACGCGCTCGCCATCGAACGCGCCGAACAGGCCGTAAAGCCAGGTTGGGCTGGAGAATACCGCACCAAAATGGCAGACGCCAAGAAGCGCTGATGCCCTGCCCGTCATGGCGGCACAAGTTTTGCGGATTACGTTGATATCGCGAGTTGGGGCGCTATCGGAGCAGTTTTGGCTTCCACCCGGTCCGTTCGCACAACAACCTTTAGATGCGTCGTCTTATCAGCTTGGAAAGTGGCATTCGACAAGTATTAGGCGGTAATACAACGTGACTTGGCCGAATCGCGCGGCCGCGCTAGGCGGATTGAGCTTCCCCGGCGCATGAAATGCAAAGTTTGACCGAAACTGGAGAGAGCACGCATGTGCGGCATCGTTGGAATTCTTGGATCGCAACCCGTCGCTCACGATCTGATCGACGCGCTGCGCCGGCTGGAATACCGCGGATACGACTCAGCAGGCATCGCAACGGTCGAAAACGGCCACCTGGAACGCCGCCGCGCCGAAGGCAAATTGCGCAACCTCGAACAGCGCATCGGCGAAGACCCGCTCAAAGGCAAGACCGGCATCGGCCATACGCGCTGGGCGACGCACGGCAAGCCGACCGAAACCAACGCCCACCCGCATATGTCCGAGAAGGTCTCGGTCGTCCACAACGGCATTATCGAGAACTTCCGCAGCCTGCGCGAAGAGCTGACCGCCAAGGGCCACGTCTTCGATAGCGACACCGACACTGAAGCGGTCGTCCATCTCATCACCGAAGAACTTTCGCGCGCCGACGATCCGATCGAAGCCGTCAGCGAGGCCTTGCAGAAGCTCGAAGGCGCTTTCGCGCTGGGCATCGTCTTTGCCGGCCACGACGACTTGATGATCGCCGCCCGTCGCGGCAGCCCGTTGGCAATCGGCCATGGCGATGACGCGATGTATCTGGGCTCCGACGCCATCGCGCTCGCTCCCTTTACCAACAAGATCACCTATCTCGAAGAAGGCGATATGGCCGTCTTGACCCGCAAGGGCGCGGAAATCTTCGACGCCGAAGGCGAGAAGGTCGAGCGCCCGGCGGTGATCTCGCAGGCCAGTTCGTTGCTCGTCGACAAGGGCAATCATCGCCACTTCATGGCGAAAGAAATCCACGAACAGCCCGAAGTCATCAGCCACACCCTGTCGCACTACATCGATATGGCCGAAGGCCGCGTCGACTATCCCGACCTCGGGCTCGATTTATCCGACTTGTCACGGATCACGATTTCAGCCTGCGGCACCGCCTATTACGCAGGCCTCGTCGGCAAATACTGGATCGAGAAATACGCACGCGTGCCCGTTGAAATCGACGTCGCATCTGAGTTGCGCTATCGCGAGGCGCCGCTCCCGAAAGATGGGCTCGCGCTTTTCATTTCGCAGTCGGGCGAGACCGCCGATACGCTCGCCGTCTTGCGCTACTGCAAAGAGCAGGGCCAGCGCATCGCCTCCATCGTCAACGTCCGTACCTCAACCATCGCGCGTGAATCCGACGTCATCCTGCCGACCCTTGCCGGCCCGGAAATCGGCGTCGCTTCGACCAAGGCGTTCACCTGCCAGCTCGCCGCCCTGGCCGGCCTGACGCTGCTCATCGGCCGCGCGCGCGGGACGATCTCGCCCGAACTTGAGCAGGAACTCGTCCAGGGTCTCTTGGAAGTGCCGCGCCACATGGCAGAAGTCATGGCGGACGAAGCCCAGTACGAGAAACTCGCCCACGATCTGTCGAAGGCCCGCGACGTGCTCTATCTCGGCCGCGGCATCAACTACCCGCTCGCCCTCGAAGGCGCGCTTAAGCTCAAGGAAATCTCCTACATCCACGCGGAAGGCTATGCCGCCGGAGAGCTCAAGCACGGTCCCATCGCCCTGATCGATGAAAACGTGCCGGTCATCGTCGTCGCCCCCAGCGACGATCTGCACGACAAGACGGTCTCGAACGTTCAAGAGGTCGCGGCACGTGGCGGCAAGATCATTCTGATCTCGAACGGAGACGAAGATAGCGCCGGCTGTGAACTGATGGCGCACATCCGCGTGCCGGACGCCCATCCGTTCACGAATCCGCTGCTTTATGCGGTGCCGATCCAGCTGATCGCCTATCACACCGCCGTCCAAATGGGCACCGACGTCGATCAGCCCAGAAACCTGGCAAAATCGGTCACTGTGGAATAATTGGGGGCAAAGTTTCTTCGGAATACCTGGAACCGGTCAAGAATTTGCCGAATCCCCTTGCATTTACTACGCTAACAGGCGGTCGAGCGCCGGTTCAAATGCTGTTTTGAACTGCCATTCCGCCTCTGTTATGCCATTTGCGAACCAAGAACGACAGGAGAGCCACCACAATGATCCGCGCGGATAAGCCACTCGCCAGAGTCGCGATGACGTGCGCCCTGGCGGCCGCTTTGGGATACTCGTGGTCGGTGCTCGATAGCACGCAGGTTCAGGCGCAGCAGGTCTCCAAGACCAAAACCAAGACCAAGACGAAAAAGCCCGATGGCCGCAAGAACGTCATCGATGGCATCAAGCTCTATGAAGCCGGAAAGATGGACAAGGCCGTCACCAAGCTGACGCATGCCGTCCGCACCGGCGGGCTTTCCTCGCAGGACTTGGCTAAAGCCTTCTACTATCGGGGATTGGCCCACGACCGTGCCGGTAAATCGGCGGACGCGATCGCCGATTTGACGAACGCAGTCTGGATGAAGGGCGGGCTCACCCCGCAAGAGCAGCAACAGGCTCTCTCGATCCGCTCAGCCGCATATGCCAAGCTCGGCGTCAAAGACCCAGGGCCACCGGTCGAGGGCCTCGGTAAGCCGTCGCCTGGCTGGTCGAAGCCATCTGGCGGCGCCCAGGTGGCTAGCAACGGCGGGGCTGCAACGACGCCACCGTCGACATCGTCCTCCGGGCCTCTTGGAGGTGTCGGCAGCTTCTTCTCGAACCTGTTCAGTGGTAGTGGAAGCTCCAGCGAAAGCACGGCCCCTGCGACTGCCCCTGCTGCGTCCTCAACGGCTTCGATCAATACCAGTCCGTCTGCGGCTCCGACGGCTGTATCCGGCTGGTCAAGCAATACATCCCTGACCCGGGCCGCACCGCAGGCACCGGCTACGGCGGCCCCGAAAACGAAAAGAACGCAAGTGGCGCGCGCACCGACGGCGTCGGCGCCGCAACATTCTGGCGCCTATAAGCTGCAAGTCGCAGCCGTCAGATCGCGCGATGCCGCCGAGCAGCTCGTCGCCCAGCTCAGCAGCAAGCATGCCGCCCAGATCGGCACCCGCAGGCCAAATATCACCGAGACCGTTTTCGGCAACATGGGCACATTCTATCAGGTCAACGTTGGTCCCTTCGCAAGCCAGAGCGATACCAGCCGTGTCTGCAAAGCGCTGAAGGCCGACGGATTCGATTGCCTTGTCGTGAAGAGATAAGCGGGACAGGATCGTGCGTTGGTCACGGCCGTAATACAAGACGCGAAGGTGACCTGAAGCCATCGCGACCCAAGTCTCTGATCTCAAACCAAAGTCGTGTCGGGCGAGGTCTTCTGATCCGCTCGGACCCATGTGATCATGTAGCCTATAAGGTCCAAGTGTGATCTGAATAACGGGGCCCCTTCCGGTGGCCAATGGGGACGGGTGGCAGCGGATGTCCAAGTCTGAAGGCAAAAAGCCCAAGCCGGCCGCCGACCATGCTGGCGACTTGCCAGGCCCCTTTGCACCCGAACCCAAGCGCAGTTTCACGTCCCATCTCGGCGCCAGACTGCGAAACTACTTTCTGACCGGCCTCATTATCGTAGGCCCTGTGACGATCACGATCTACATCGTCTGGTCGTTCATTCATTTCGCCGACGCCTACGTCAAACCGTTCATTCCCGACGCCTATCTCCCCGAAACCTACCTGCCCTTCGCGGTTCCCGGCATCGGTCTGATGTTCGGCGTGGTCGGACTGATGTTCATCGGGATGCTTGCGGCAAACCTGCTTGGCCGGTCCTTGATCAGTGCCGGTGAGATGATGCTGGAAGGCATGCCGATCGTGCGCAATGTCTATCGCGCTCTAAAGCAGGTCTTCGAAGGCGTGATCTCGACGGCTGGCACAAACCAAAGCTTTCAAAAAGTCGGACTGATCGAATTCCCCTCGAAGGGGCTCTGGTCGCTGGTCTTCATCACCAGTGAGGCGACCGGAGAGATCAACCAGAAAGCCAGCGGAGGCTCGCGCAACCTGATCGGCGTCTTCATGCCAACCGGCGTTGTCCCACCGACCGGATTCATCTGCTTTGTGCCGCGCGATGAAGTCATCATGCTCGACATGAGCGCCGAGGATGCAGCCAAGGTCATCATCTCTGCCGGTATGGTCGTGCCGCAGGATAAGCTGCGCGAAATGGTCGAAAAGACCACCGCCTGAACGCGACCGAAACTTTGGCAGAAGGTTCAGCCCGCAACCGGGCCCTGCAGCTAGGTCCCATTCCATTGCCTGGAACGCAAAACGCCCAACGGCGTATTTGCTTGCCGTCGGGCGTCTCGTCAAAACAGCTGGCTACAATCGCAATCGCGATTGAAGCATTGAAGAAAATCAGCTCGCCCTTTCGGCCGCCTTCGTCAGCGCTTCAGCCTGCTTGAGCATCTCTTCGATTGCCGAGGAGGCTTCGCCAAACGCGGGAATTGCAGAATCCCAATCACCCGATTTCACGCTATCGATCAGCTTTCCAGCAGCGTCGTGCGCCTTGCCGTTCAACGACTTGATCGAGGCGAACTCGGACATCTTCGCAATCGACGAGCCTGCAGCTTCAAGTTTTTGCGCCCAGTCTGCCAGACGCGGACCCTGATAGGATTTGTTGTCGTTGGAGGCTGGATTAATGCCAACCAGCGTTGCGGCCAGACGCCGCTTCCAGGCAACCATCCCGGCTTCGGCCTTGATGAGATCGGCCAATGGCGATGCTGCCGAAACCTGCTCATTCACAACTGCGATGGACTGGTTCTCAGCCTTGCCGAAGGTCTCCAGCGATGTGTCGATTTCCTTGCGAACCTTGGTGGCTTTTTCACCGATCTTGGTAATGTTCTCGGCGATCTCTTTGGTGGCCTGCTCTTGCTGGTTGATATGCTCGCAAAGCGTCGAGATGTAGGAATTGATCTCGCCGACGCAGTCAACCAGGCCGTCCATCTTGAGTGTGACGCTGCGCGCCGATTCTTCGCCCTTGTGCACTTCCTCGACCGACTGGTCAGTCACTTGGCGGATCGAATTCATGCCTTCCGAAAGCGTCGTAATGCGCTCGCGGATTTCCTTGGTCGCTTTTGCAGTATGGGCCGAAAGCGCTTTAACTTCGGCAGCAACAACGGCAAACCCGCGACCGGCTTCGCCCGCGCGCGCCGCTTCGATTGTCGAGTTCAAGGCCAGAAGGTTGGTCTGTTTGGAGATGTTGTCGATCGTCTGGATCATGTCGGCGATCTGCGAAACCGCACCTTCAAGCTCGCGCACGCGATCTGCAACGGAGCCGACTTGCACGGCGATCGCCTGCATGCGCTCACCCGAAGTGGCGATCTCGACGCGGCTCTCCTGAGCGGCTTCGTCGACGCTGTTGGCCATTTCCACACCGACTTTGCTCGTCCGGTTGATCTCACCGATCGAACTAGCCAGCTCGGAGACCGCAGCGCCGATTGCCGACGTGCTTTCGTCGACTTCGCGAACGTCATGCGTGATCCAGCCAAGATTGATGGCCGTATCCGTATATTGAATGCTCTGTTGAACAACACCTTGAGCTGCGGTTGTGCGTCGCGCTGCGCGTTCGTCAACGAGAGATTTGAGTGCGGCGCTAATTCGAGGATCGATATTGCCCTCGTAGTAGCGGCTGTCGCGGGCGGCTTCGATCGCTTCCAAAATTGTGTCGACGTCGAAAGCAGCCGAATCTGCTGTAGCCGGGGACGGTGAGCTGAAACCTGCTTTGGGTGAGCTGGAAAACTGCAGTCTTCCAATTTCGCCAAGTTTCATCGTTCTTCCTTTCAGCGGTGATCCGCAAGCAATTGCAAGTTCGCTCGGCAGCGCAATTCGGCCATCCTTTGCAGAAGGCACAATGCTGCCGGTCCATTCGGGACGACTCGTACATTTGCGCGGAAACAGTTTCTAAAATCCAAAGATTCGCTTCAGAAACACAACAAAATAAGTGGTGGCCAAGCAAAAAGACGCCAAACGCGTCCATTGCACGACCCGTGTGCTTGCTCTTTAGCTACGCGGCGCCAATAACTTGAGATATTCAGCAATCGGATGGCGAATTAATACTTCATTACAGCAAGTAAAAATACTTAAGAAATTAAGTCTAGATCTGAATTCCGACGCGTGGCGCGATCCAGATCAGAAAACTGTAAAGTAAAATCGTCATACTGCACGAAAGTAGAAGGCCAAGCCAGAAACTAAATCCCGATCTGAGCAGAATCGGCAGAAGTAAAAACATCGGCAAGGTTGGCAAAACCAACCAGAATGTTGCTTCGGCATGTGCGGCAATTCGAGAATTATCTTGCGTATCGTGCCAAAGCCAGATCATCGCCAGGATTGAAACGAGCGGCAGCGATGCGATCAAGGCGCCAAGACCGGGGCTGCGCCGCGCGACTTCCGATACAACGGCAATGATGATGCCCGAGAGCATGGCTTTGACGGCGAGATAGAGCATTTCTCGAAACCTGCAGAGTTCAGGCAGCCCGGAACAGCCGGACCGCTTCGTCACATTCAAAGAGGTATAATAGCGTGCGGATGGCTTCTCCGCGCGTCGAGGTCAAGTCCGGATCGCTGGCGAGCAAGAGGCGGGCGTCGTCGTGGGCGGCCGTCATCAGCGCCTCGTAGTTGGGAACGTTCGCAACCCTGTGCCCTGGCAGCCCGCTTTGGCGCGCACCGAGAACTTCTCCGCCGCCGCGCAAATCGAGGTCTTTTTCGGCGATGGCAAAGCCGTCTTCCGTTGCCTCCATCATCTGCAAGCGCTGCGCGGCGACATCACCAAGCGGCGATTTGTGCAAAAGCATGCAGAACGATTGGCGTTCGCCTCGCCCGACGCGGCCACGCAACTGGTGAAGCTGTGCCAGACCGAACCGCTCGGCATGCTCGATGACCATGATATTGGCGTTCGGCACGTTGACGCCGACCTCGATCACCGTCGTCGAAACCAGGATCTGCAGCTTGTTGTCCGAGAATTTCGCCATCACCGCGTCTTTGGCCTGTCCGGTCATGCCGCCATGCAACAGGCCGACGTTCTCCCCGCCAAAGAGCTGGGCCAGATGCGCCGCCCGTTCTTCGGCAGCCGCCAGTTCGCTCTTGCCGGTATTCTCGATCAACGGGCACACCCAGTAGACCTGCGCACCTTCTGCGATTTGCGCTTTGAGACGCAGGATCAGCCGTTCCATGGCTTCGACGGGCAAGGCTTTTGTTACGATGGGCTTGCGTCCGGGCGGCTTTTCCAGAAGGCGGGACACGTCAAGATCGCCGAAATGCGTCATCAGAAGCGTCCGCGGAATAGGCGTTGCCGTCATCACCAGCATATTGGCGCCGCCAGCCTTCCCCTTGGCCTGCAGCGCCAGACGCTGATGAACGCCGAACCGATGCTGCTCGTCGATGATGGCAAGCGCCAGATCGGAAAATACAACATCAGGCTGGAAGAGCGCATGTGTACCGAGCAGGATGTCGATCTCGCCCGTGGCGAGTTGATCGAGCACGGCCTGCCGGGGCTTGCCCTTCTCGCGGCCGGTGATGATCCCCACGCGGAGGCCGACCTTTTCGGCGAGCGGTTCGATCGTCTCCAGGTGCTGCCGCGCCAAAACTTCCGTCGGCGCCATCAAGGCGGCCTGGGCGCCGGTTTCGATCGCATTGGCCATTGCCATCAACGCGACGACCGTCTTGCCGGATCCGACATCCCCCTGCAGCAGCCGCAGCATCCGGTAGGGCCCGGCCATGTCCTCAGAGATCTCTTCAAGCGCGGTGACCTGCGACTTGGTCAGCGCAAACGGCAAAGCTTCGGCGATCTTGGCGCGGATATGCCCGTCGCCGGCGATCCGGCGACCAGCCTGCGCCTTGAGCTTGGCGCGTACGATCGCCAGCGCGATCTGTCCGGCGAGCAATTCGTCATACGCAATGCGCTGCCACGGCACGCTGCCGGTTGCGGCATCGGAAGCCTCCAGCGGCCGATGCAGCCGGCTGATCGCTTCATTGAAGCTTGGCCAATTGCGCTCTTTGAGCCAGTTCGCCTCCTGCCATTCGGCCATCTCCGGTACGCGCTCGAGCGCCTGTCGGACAGCTTTATAGAGCACCTTGCCTGAAAGCCCGGCTGTCAGCCCATAAACCGGTTCGATCAGCGGAAGTTCGGACCGTGCATCCGGCGCGACGATATAATCCGGATGCGTCATCTGCAGCTTGTCGTTGTAGAATTCGACCCGTCCGGAAATGAAGCGCTCTTCGCCAACCGGCAGCTGCCGCTCAAGGAAACGGGCGTCGGCATGAAAAAAGACGAGATCGATCTTGCCCGTATCGTCTTCGCAGGAAACCTTGTGTGGCGCTTTCTTATTGCCGCGCGGGCCCGGACGGTGCTTCAGCACCCGGACTTTAAGCGTCGCTATGGACCCTGGAGCAGCATGCGCGACGCTGGGTTCCGCCCGCCGGTCGATGACGCCTGTCGGCAAATGCCACAACAGATCGACAACGCGTGCCTCGCTGACACCCGGCGGCATATCGAGCGCCTTGGCCAACAATAACGTCAGCCGCGGACCGATGCCGGCAAGGCTTTGCGCCGGAGCAAATAGTGGTGTCAGAAACACTGGCCGCATGACGGAACGCTATTATATCCTCAAACTCTTCAAGATCCGGCCGCGCCGGAGGGTGACCGATACTCTATCAGACGGAATTAGACGAGCGCCGCGCTCGGAGGGCCCCTTCCAATCGCCAAGCATCGCTTTATATGCAACCCGTTACAGGGTCGACAGATTGGCACAGGCTGAGCGGCTTTCGCGACGGACGTCCGGGCGCTATACCGTCCATAGAGCACGTCGCGTGAGGCGAGAGGAAAGCGGTTGCGCGCCGCCGGGTCAACATCCCCGATAAGGTGCGGCCAGAGTTTTCCAAAGCCGTGCGACTGCCTCACAACTGACATGTGCGACTGCGTCACAACCGACACGAGCGAACGTAGAAGGGCCGAGAGATCATGGACGATATCGAAGTGCGTCGCCGCAGAGCGCTTTACAGGGCGCAGCACCGCGGCACCAAGGAAATGGATATCGTCATGAGCCGTTTCGCGAACGCGCGCGTTAAAGAAATGTCGGACGGTGAGATGACGGTGTTCGAGCAATTCCTGGCCGTATCCGAACCACAGCTCGACGATTGGGTTATGAAGGGCAAACCCGTCGATGAGGCAGCCTTTGCGGCAATCGTCGCAGACATTCGGCGCCTTAACGGGTTTCAATAACGACGCGCGCGCCCTGTGCGCATAAGATCGATGGCAATGACTGACGCGAAAAAGTCCGGCCGCGCCGAAACGCGGCGTGATATCCAATTTGTAGGCGTTCCTGAAGGCATGGAGCCCTGGGTGCTGGGACAGCTCGTGCGCGAGATCCCGCTCGACGGCGAGGGACAGCCCGGCATCGTGATCCATGTCGCGCGCGACGACCGCCGGCTGGCGGAGCTGCAAGCCGGCCTCCAATTCTTTGCGCCTTCCGTCAGGGTCCTCGACTTTCCCGCCTGGGATACGGTCCCTTACGACCGCATCGGCCCCAATGCCGATATCGTCGCCCGCCGTATCGCGACGCTTGCCAAGTTGACCGTCGGCCGCCGCAAAGTCCCGACCATCGTCCTGACGACCGTCAACGCCATGCTGCAGCGCGTCGCCCCGCGCGATTTCCTGCGTGCAAACCTGAAGCAGATGGCTCCCGGCCAGCGCATCGACATGAACCGCCTGCTCACACGGCTGCAGCTGGCAGGCTTCACGCGCACCGGCACCGTCATGGAAGCTGGCGAATATGCGATCCGCGGCGGCATCCTCGATCTCTTCCCGCCCGGCCGCGCCACGCCCGTCCGTCTCGACTTTTTCGGCGATACGCTCGAAAGCATCAAATCGTTCGACCCGCAGACCCAGCGCACCAACAAGCCGGTGCAGAAACTGGTGTTGATGCCGATTGCCGAAGTCGCACTGGGAGAGGAGGCGACACGCCGCTTCCGCCAGCGCTATATCGAACTCTTCGGCGGCGGGCGCAGCGATGACCAGCTTTATGAAGCCGTCAGTTCCGGCATTCGTTATCCCGGCCAGGAGCACTGGCTGCCGCTCTTCCACGAGAAGCTGGAAACGCTCGCCGACTACGCGCCCGACGCGACCATCTCGTTCGACCACAACGCCGATGAAGCCATCCGCCAGCGCTTCGACCAGATCGCCGAACACTACGAAGCCCGCGTTGAGTCGCTCGAAGCCGAGACCTTCGGCGCACCGCCTTATCGCCCGGTGCCGCCGCAACAGATGTTCCTTGATGGCGCCAGCTGGGCCGACCTGTTGAGGAACCGCCAAGCCTATCGCCTCAACCCTTTCTCGGCCGAAGATAATGAGACGACGCGATCCTGGTCGGGCCAGCCCGGCCGGTCGTTCTCGCCCGAACGCCATAGCTCCGACATCAACGTCTTCGACGCCGTCGTCGGCCACATCCGTTCCCGTATCGCCGACAATCGCCGCGTGATGGTTGCCGCCTGGACGCCCGGCTCGCGTGAACGGCTGATCAGCCTGCTCGCCGACCACGGCCTGAAGGACACGCGCCACGTTGCCAATTTCGACGAGGCACGCGGCCTGCCGGGCAAGGTCGTCGCCATGTCAGTCTTGGGCCTGGAGCAAGGCTTCGAGACGCCGGAGCTGACGGTCATCGGCGAAACCGACATCCTGGGCGAACGTTTGATCCGGCCAAAGCGGAAGGCCAAGCGCGCCGCCGATGTCTTAAGCGAAGCAACGAGCCTGTCGGTTGGCGATCTCGTCGTTCACGCCGATCACGGCATCGGCCGCTTTGCCGGCCTCAAGACAATCGAGGCGCTGGGCTCCAAACACGACTGCCTGGAACTGCATTATCACGGCGGTGACAAACTCTTCCTGCCGGTTGAGAACATCGAGCTTCTCTCCCGCTACGGCGGCGATGAAACCTCCGCGCAGATCGACCGCCTCGGCGGCGCAAGTTGGCAGACGCGCAAGTCGCGCCTCAAGCAGCGCCTGTTGGAAATCGCCAGCGAGCTGATCAAGGTCGCCGCTCTCCGACAGTTGCGCGAAGCCCCGCCCTATACCGTTCCGCAAGGCGAGTACGATGAATTCGCCGCCCGCTTCCCCTATGAAGCGACCGAGGATCAGGAAGCCTCCATCGAAGCCGTTCTGGAAGACCTCGGCTCCGGCCGCCCGATGGACCGCCTCGTTTGCGGCGACGTCGGTTTCGGCAAGACCGAGGTCGCCCTGCGCGCAGCCTATGTCGCCGCGATGAACGGCGCACAAGTCGCCGTCGTCGTCCCAACGACATTGCTCGCTCGCCAGCACTTCAAGACCTTCTCCGAACGCTTCGAAGGCCTGCCGGTCAAGATCGCCCAGGCCTCGCGCCTGGTCGGCACCAAGGAACTGAACTCGGTCAAAGAGCGCCTGCAGTCTGGCGACATCGACATCGTCATTGGCACCCACGCGCTACTTGGTAAGCAGATCAAGTTCCAGCGGCTCGGCTTGTTGATCATCGATGAAGAACAGCACTTCGGCGTCGCGCATAAGGAGCGCCTGAAGCAACTGCGCGAAGACGTCCACGTCCTGACGCTATCGGCCACGCCGATCCCGCGCACGCTACAACTGGCGCTAACCGGAGTGCGCGAACTCTCGCTCATCACAACGCCGCCGGTCGACCGTCTGGCAGTCCGCACCTACATCACGCCCTTCGATCCCGTCGTCATCCGCGATGCCCTGCGCCGCGAGCGCTATCGTGGCGGCCAGACGTTCTATGTCGTACCGCGCATTTCCGACCTTGGCGACGTCTCTGAGTTCTTGCAGGAAGCCGTCCCCGAATTACGCGTCGCCCGCGCCTCCGGTCAGATGACGCCGACCGAATTGGAAGACGTCATGACCGCGTTCTACGAAGGCAAGTTCGACATCTTGCTGTCGACGCCGATCGTTGAATCCGGTCTCGACGTGCCCAACGCAAATACCATGATCGTCCACCGTGCAGATATCTTCGGGCTCGCGCAGCTCTACCAGATCCGTGGCCGCGTCGGCCGCTCCAAAACGCGCGCCTATGCCTACATCACCACCCAGCCCGGCAAGGTGCTGACGCCGGGAGCCGAAAAACGCCTGAAGGTCTTGCACTCGCTCGATTCACTGGGCGCCGGCTTCTCGCTGGCTTCCCACGACCTCGATCAGCGCGGCGCCGGCAACCTGCTTGGCGAAGAACAATCCGGCCATATTCGCGAAGTCGGCTTCGAACTTTACCAGCAGATGCTCGAAGAAGCCGTCGCCACCATGAAGGGCGACGAAGAGGCGTCAAGCGAACGCTGGTCCCCGGAAATCTCGCTTGGCACCTCGATCCTCATTCCCGAAGAGTACGTTGCCGACTTGCAAACCCGCCTCGGCCTCTACCGTCGCCTGTCGAGCTTGGAGACCCGTGCCGATATCGACGAGTTCGCCGCCGAACTGGCCGACCGCTTCGGCCCGCCGCCGGAAGAAGTCAGCCATCTGCTCGACGTCATGGAGATCAAAGGCTTCTGCCGCAGGGCTGGCGTTGTCAGGGTCGATGCCGGACCCAAAGGTGCCGTCGTTCAGTTCCATGGCGACAAGTTCGCCAATCCCGAAGGTCTGGTCGAGCTCATGCAGGGTTCGCGCGGCCTGATCAAGCTGCAGTCCGATCATAAGCTGGTCTTCAAAGGCAACTGGGATCTGCCCGAACAGCGCTTGAAGGGCGTGCGCGGCGTGATGGCGGAACTCGCAGAAGTTGCCGAAAAAGGGCGCAAAGCCGCCTGATCGAAGACGCAGCGTCGCCAAATAGTGCGTTCGCCATCAGTTAATTACGCCATCTTTACGGGTTATTCGTAGATCTAGGAGATCTAGGAAAGATTGCGCGTGCACGAAAGGTCTGACCGATGCGAACGCTGTGCTTGCTTGCATTTGGCTTGATATTTTCCGCCACCAGCGCCCAAGCGTATACCTGCCGGGACGCGGGCTCACCCGTCGAAAAAGCGATCTGCGGTAGCGTCGTTCTGCAAAGCCTCGACGACGAAATGAACGCGATCTACGACGACGCGATGGCGAACGTTCCTGAGAGCGGTCGCTTGGGCCTGCGGGACGATCAAGACGAATGGATCGACGCGCGAGAAAACTGCGGCAACCGGGCTCGGTGCATCGAGCAGCTTTACCACGATCGCATTGCAGAATTGCAGGACGCCGGTCGCGACGCCAGCCGTCCGCGGCGCGAAGTTGTTGATGGCGAAGCGCGCTGGGCAGCTCTTGGCACCGTCGAAGCCAACGACCGTTTCGAATCTCTCGTCATCCCGGTTGGGTTTTCCAAAGGCCGCTTCGATGCCTTGCAGTTCCGCGTCCGCGACAGCTCCGTGCGGCTTCGCTCCATCGTTGTCGAATACGGCAATGGCCAGCGCCATCGCATGCGGTTCCGCAAGACATTTCGCGCCGGAGAAATATCCAATCTGTTGGAGTTGCGTCCCTTCGGTCGCGGCCGCTTCATTGCCCGCATCACCTTGACGGCACGCACGGCCGGCTACGATCGCGACTGGTCGCGGATCGAAGTTGCCGGACGCCACCTCGGACGAGGAGCGCCACGCTCCGGACCCTTCTCGCGCGAATACGGAGCCGAGACGGATCGCAAATACGGCCGCGGCGATGAGTATGGCCGCGACGATGACCCACGCGCCGAGTATGGCCGCAACACCAACCCCAGAGCCGAATACGGCCGGCGCGATGGTGGCGACTACGGCCGCAGAGATGACGATGAAGAGCGCCGCAACAGCTATGCGCCGCGCGACCGCGCCGAACTCGATACCGGCCGCGATCGCGACAACGAGTATGACCGCGAACCCGAACCCGACACGCGTTACGATCCGCCAAACGAGCGAGCAGAACCTGCCCCCAATCTCGATAAAAAGATGCTCGGCTTCATCAAGAACGTCTTCCATCGCACGGCGTCCATGACGCCCAGCGAGTTGCGCGACACCTACGCCAACCGCGTCGATTACTACGGTGACAAGAACAAGCCGGTTTCCGAGGTGATCAAGGACAAGGAAGATTACGCCGAGCGTTGGCCTGATCGCGCGTTCCGGGTGGAAGACGACACGGTTGAGATCAAGGATACGCGCACGCCCGACGTCTATGACGTGACCTACCACTACGATTTCCACGTGCGCGGTAACGGTCGCGAAAGCCGCGGTAATGGCGAAACGACACTGCGCATCGATACGCGCGGCGATCGCTACGTCATCCTGGCTGAGAACGGCAAAGTGCTGAAGCGCTTCTGAAAGGCGCTGCAATCGCAAAGCACTGTGAGTGCCGGGACCTAACTTGCTGAGGCCGCGCCGGTCTTCGCGTGAGCCGCCGCGAATTCGACCAGGATCGAGCGCTTGATCTTGCCGTTGGCGGTCCTCGGCAGCGACGGCAGGAAGCGGATTTCGCGCGGGCGCTTATAGGCGGCCAACCGCTGATCGGCAAAGTCGAGGACGGATTTGGGTTCGGGAGGATGCCGCCAGTTGCGCGGCACGATGAAGGCGCCGATCACGCTTAGGTCTTCGCGCACGCGGACCTCGGTGCAAGCGACTTCGGCGATCTCGGGATGTTCCGAAAGTGCCGCTTCGACTTCCTGCGGCGCCACACGATACCCAAGCGCCTTCATGACGTCGTTAGCACGCCCCAGATGCGTGATGTAACCCTCGGCATCCATGCGCCCCAGATCGCCGCCGATGAACCAGTCGCCGCGATAGACCTCTGCTTCTTCGTCAGGCCGGTTCCAATAGCCGATCATCAAGCCAGGGTCGCTGCGGTGGATGGCGATCAGACCGTCTTCGCCGATTGGCACCGGCTCAACACCGCGCTCCGTCGGAAGGATCGCGACCGCGCGGCCGGCTTGCGGCTTACCAACCGTTCCCGACTTGTGCGGCGTTCCCGGTGCGGTCGAAATGTAGGTCGAGATCTCGCTCATGCCGAGCGCCTCGTAAAGCGGCGTGCCGGTGCGCGCCTCCCAGTTTTCAAAAAGGCCAGGCGGCGGAGCTTCGCCTGCGACAAGCGCATGACGCAGGCTTTCAAACTGACTCAGATCGTCGCTTCCATATTTCAGGATCTGGCGGAGGAGGCCGGGGACGGCGGCAAACAGCGTCGCCTTGAACGTGCCGATCAGCCGCGGCCAAACGGCTGGCGTTTTTTCGCCCGTGTAGATGATTGCCGTCGCCGCGTTGGCCCAAGGATCGGTCAGCCCGGTGCCCAGCGTGAAGGTCCAGTTGAACGCGCCGGCATGCAGCATGCGGTCGTTGCGGGTGATGCCATACCAGCCCTGGTACATCGGGCGCCGACCCCACGCCGCGCGATGCGCATGCAGAACCCCTTTGGGATGGGCGGTCGTGCCGGAGGTGTAGATGAGGTAGGCCGGATACCCTGCGTGCGTATCGGCCCAATTGGCGCGTTTGCATGTTCGGCTCATCTCGATGAGTTCGCTGGCTTTTAAATGCAGGAGCCCGGCTCCGGCAACCGACATTCCGGCTTCATCGTCGGCAGCGATGGCACGCGCGCCGCTATCCTCAAGGAGAAAGGCGATTTCGTTGTCCGTCAGTTGGATTGACGCTGGAATGGCAATGATGCCGGCCGCCAGCGCGCCGAAAAAGACGAGCGGATAAAGACTGGTGTTGCCGAGCCGGATGAAGAGACGATCGCCCGGTTGCAGCCCGCGCTCGATCAAGCCCGTCGCGATCCGCAACACACTGTCTTCCAGCTTTTCATAGCTCCAGACTTCGGACGGCTCGCCGGCCTCGATATCGTCGACGACGATCAGCCCGGGCTTTTGCGGAGACCCTGCTGCGGCTCCGGCCAGACAATAGCGCGCCATGTTGAAGCGTTCGGGCGGCGGCATTCCTTGAAAGCCACCTGAGCCTGAAACCGACACAGAAGCCGACTTGCGCGTACTCATAACTGTCCTTGCGCCGCCTTGGCAGCCCACCAGGTATCGAGCTGATAGCCAAACAACGAAGTCTTCTCGGGATGCTCAAGCTTTGTCCAGTATCCCACCCATTGTTTGGGAAGGTGAAACAGCGGCAAAACGTAATTTCCTGAGATCAAGACACGATCGAGCGCGCGCACCGCACTTTCGAATTCCTCTTCGCCTTTGGCTGCCAGCATCGCATCAATCATCGCATCGACGGCCGGGTTCTTGACGCCGGCAAAGTTGAACGTGCCTTGCCGGTCGGCCAGTTTCGAAGACCAGCGAAAGATCTGCTCGTTGCCCGGTGAGAGCGAGGATGGCCAACGCGTCTGGATCATATCGTAGTCATAGGCCTTGATGCGGGACTGGTACTGCGCGCTATCGACGACTCTAACGCGCGCATCAATCCCGAGCCGGGCAAGGTCGCGGCTGAAAGCGAGGAACAGGCGCTCGTTAACCGTCGTACCCGCAAGCAGCTCGAAGGCCAATTGTTCACCGCTGGCTTTGTTAATGAGCCTGCCGTTCTTTAGTTCGTAGCCGGCCTGGTTGAAGAGGTTGAGCGCCTTGCGCCAATTCTTGCGATTGTGTCCTGAGCCATCGGTGACGGGCAGCCGGTAACTCCCATCCATGACGCTGGGCAACACGGCGTTAGGGAACTTCGCAAGCAGCCTTTTCTCGATTGCATCGGCGGGTTTGCCGATTGAAGAAAGCCGCGAGCGCTCGAAGAAGCTCTCAGTTCGCTCATAGAGCCCATGATAGAGGTTCTCGTTGATCCACGCGAAATCAAACAGGTTGATGATGGCCTCGCGAACGCGCGGATCGGCAAACTTCTTGCGACGTGTGTTGAAGGCGAGCGCGTTCATTCCAGCCGGCAAACCGATATCGAATTCTTTGCGCACCAGCTCGATGGCGCCTGACTTGCGCGTGCCGTATCCGCTCGCCCACCGCGAGGGGTCGTCTTCGGTCCTCAGATCGATCTTGCCAGACAGAAAAGCCTCAAGCATTGCCGCATCGTCGCGGAAATAGTCATAGCGCACGCGATCGAAGTTATAGCGCCCCTTTGAAGACCCGAGATCCTTCGCCCACCAATCCGGGTTGCGTTGGTAAGTCAGCGAACGTCCCGGATCGACGCTGACGATCCTGTAGGGTCCACTTCCGATCGGCGGCGTCAGGGTCGTCTTTTGAAAACTTTCTTCGCTCATCGCATGCGATGGCAGAACCGGCATGAGGCCGAGGATCAAAACGAGCTCGCGATCACCGGCTTCCAGGTCGAACCGCACCGTGCGGTCATCGACCCGCGTCGCCCTGGTCACCTTCTTGTAATAGGCGCGATGGTTGGGCCGTCCGTGATCGCGTAGCGTCTTCCACGAAAACAGCACATCGTCAGCGTCGATCGGATCGCCGTCCGAAAAACGCGCGGCTGGATTGATGTGAAAGGTGATGGAACTGCGGTCGTCAGGGACTTCGATCCGTTCGGCGATGTGTCCGTAAAGCGTGAAAGGTTCATCAAGCCCGCGCGTTAAAAGGCTCTCGTAGAGAAAGTCCCGCAGGCCCTGGGCGGGAACGCCGCGCACGATGAACGGCTGTAAGCTGTCGAAAGATCCCAGAATGCCGATGCGGACTTCACCGCCCTTTGGCGCCTCCGGATTGACGTAGCTGAAATGGGCAAAGCCGTCGCTTTCCAGCGGCGCACCATGCATGGCGATGGCGTGTTCCCCGACGGGCTTCTCGCCCGACTGTGCCGCCAAGGTTCCACCGGCGCCAAGGCCGAACGCCAAACTGAGGCAGACCAGCAAGCCGCTCAGCGTCCGGCGGCTCTTGCATAATGTCGACATTCCAAAGTCCATAAATTTAGCCTGCCTGGGATCACATTTTGCCGCAGCAACTTTGAGCGCCGGGCCAAAGATCGAAGTTCGCGCCACCATAGTCCGGTGAACTGGGCGGTTTCGAGAAAAATCGCGGTCAAATCGGGGTCAAATTGCCCAACATGAGACGTTGCTCGATTGCAACTTGCGTGTTCTCCGCCGCCAGATTGATCAGGATAGGAGCATTTCCCGTCACGGAGTTGCCTCATTCCAGGAATTTACCACCCGTCGAGGGCGCACACGAGCGCCTGGACCTGCGCGCCAACGGGTGCTGTCAGTGGGGCTGAGCTGGCGGGGCCAGCTTTTTAAACAAAAGGTTGATAGCTCTTATGATGCAACGGATTTTCAACTCGCGGACGCATGCGCTCGGCGCTGCTCTTCTGATCGCAATTGCCGGTTCCATCGCTCCGGCCACGGCCCAGGATGCCAAGAAAGACGCCAAGAAGCAGAGCGCTTGGGTCAAACTTTGCGAAAAAGCGCCGCTGGTGAAGATGAACAAAGAAGGCAAGAAGGAAGAAGAAACCAAACAGATCTGCCTGACCCACCACGAGCGCCTTGATGGCAACACGGGGATGGTCCTTGTTTCGGCTGCGATCCGCAAAGTGGAAGGGTCCGACCACCAGAGCCTGATGGTCATGGTCCCACTCGGAATGGCCATCCCGGCTGGCGTCCGCGCCGCTGTTTACACGCCAGATCAGTGGGCACGTGCGGCCAAGAATGAAAAGGTCGACGACAAGGAACTGAAGCCTTTCCCCCTCAAATATTCGCTCTGCCATCCTGCCGGCTGTACCGCTGAAGCGGAAGCAACGCCGGAAATGATCGACAGCATGAAAAAGGGCGGCGGCATCATGGTTCTGGCGATGAACGCAGCGACCCAGCCGATCGGCTTCCCGGTTCCTCTCGATGGCTTCACCGCTGCTTACGATGGCCCTCCGGTCGATAACGAAGCCTATGCCAAGGCGCGCGGTCAGCTCATGGCGCAGATCCGCGAACGCCAGAAGAAGGCCGTCGAAGCTTATAAAGCCGAGCAGGCCAAGAAAGCTGACAAGAAGTAAAAAGACTGGCGGCACGTAGATCGGCTGCCGGTAGGCAACCTCTCAACGCCGTCCGTTCTTGAATAATTCCAAGCCCCGTCCGGCGTCTGCTGGGCGGGGCTTTCTTCTGTTCCTTTCGTGAGCAGGTTCACCATCAGGGGGAGCCACAGCTACTAGCCCGTCTGAGTGAGCTATTGCTCGGTTTGCATACGGGCTGCACCTAGATTTGCCCCGGCGCTGACTGGCTCTCTCACCTCGCTCTGCCCCGCTCGCCCTGCCTGAGTATGCCGACCCGCTGCTCCAACCTTTCACCGCGCTCCCACAATCCATCCCGCCTTGAAAGTCCGCCGCGCCAAGGATCCACCCTGCTGACGATCCACCAAGACGCCGAAACCCCTCCCGAATATTCCTTCCGTCGCCGCCATCATGTGAACAAAGTTCATATGAACAATGATCACGCTCGTAATCTCGTTCTTCGATCGGACTTGTCAGTTCAGAGGCTTCCGATGTTTGGAGGCAGCTGAGCGCATTGCCAGCCGATCGCTGTAGCTGGCTGGTGAAGCCTGCGGCCTGACGCACAACAGCCGCGAAGTTGAAAGACATAAGTCCGGTCCGGCGAAATATCTTGGCGAAACGCGCGACCATTGAAGGGAATTCGACCGATGTTGGGTAGGAGTTACGGCAGTCGGCTTGAGGCCGATCTTCCCAGGTGGGCTGCCGCGGGATGGGTCAGCGACGATGGCGTGAAGGCGATCCTCGCCGAGGTCCGCGAGCAGGAAGCCAGCACCAGTGGGCCAAACCGGCTGATCAGCATTTTGAGCGTCCTAGGCGCAATTCTGATTGGCGCCGGCGTGCTCAGTTTCGTCGCCGCGAATTGGCAGGATATGCCACGGCTGTTCCGCCTGGGCCTATTGGTCACCTGTATCTGGGCGTCCTACGGCGCTGCAGCCGCCACCTTCCGCCGTGGCCTTGACGCATTCGCTCATGCTCTGGTGCTACTGGGCTCGGTGATATTCGGCGCCAGCATCATGCTCGTCGCGCAGATGTATCACATGAACGGCAATCCGCCGGATGCGGTGTTGCTGTGGATGGCTGGCTCCCTTCTGGCCGGCGTTGTGATGAACTCCAACCCGACAATCGTCTTTAGCCTCTTGCTGACGTGCCTTTGGGGCGCATGGGAAACCCAGGAGACGTACGGTGTCTACTGGCCGTTCCTGCTGGTCTGGGCATTGCCGACCATAGCCCTCGTCTGGCGCGATTGCCGCTATGGCGTGAAGCTCGCCGCGATTGCAATCGGAGCTTGGATCGTCTCGCTTGGCTACCTGCTACCGGACTATCCAAACCACCTGCTCGTTCTGATCATCGGACTGGTGATCGCAGCTGGCGGATTTGCTCTTTCAAAAACGCCGCAACTGGAGGAACGCCATGGCCGATTGCTGCTTGCGCTCGGCTATGCCATCGCCTTTGCCGCCCTCTTCGGAGCGCAGTTCCTGACCGCCCATATCTCGTTTGCCGCACTCGTAATCCTGGCCGTACTGGCGCTTTTGATGTCGGTTGCAGCGATCTGGTGGGGCCTCAAGACCCATGACGCCACGTTGCATCGCATCGCCTATGCAGCCTTCGCGGTCGAGGTTATCGGCATCTACATCAAGACCATCGGCACGTTGATGGGAACCTCAGTATTCTTCTTCAGCGCCGGCTTGGGCGTCGTCGCCCTGGCAGTCGCCGCCTTCTGGGTCGATCGGCGCTTGCGTAAGATGATTGGAGAAACGCCATGAAGGCTTTCAAGCTCAACATCTGGCTTGCGGCGTTGATCGTTGCGGCCCTGCAAACCTCCGCTCTCGCCTACATGATTGTCGAGCGTGCCAGCTTGCTGAAGAACGGCCGCGAGATCGTGCTCGACGTCCGCCCCGTCGATCCCCGCAGCCTGTTCCGCGGCGACTATGTCATCTTGAGCTACAGCGCGATCTCAAGCCTCCCAAAGGATCTTCTGCAAACGCTCCCGGTTCGCAGAAAGGCGATGCCCGCCTACGTGACCTTGAAGAAGGCCTCAGAGGGCTGGCAGCCAATCGCCGTCGATACGCGCTATCCCGACAAAGTCGCGCCCGATGAGGTCGTTTTCAAAGGCAGGTTTCGCAACAAATGGTCCGGCCGGATCAACTACGGAATTGAGAACTTTTTCGTGCCCGAAGGCGAAGGCAAAGAACTCGAAAAGCTCATCCGAGCCGGTCAATTGAGGGCGATCCTCGCAGTCGCGGGCGACGGCACGATCGGCCTGAAAGCCCTCGAAGTCGAAGGTCAGCGCCGCTACGACCAGCCGCTCTACTGAACGAAATCGAGCTTGCGGGCCTCTTTCGACCACGTGTCCTGATTGACAGGCTTGCCGGCCTGCCTACAGTGCACTGCAACAATTCCAGCACGAAAGACAAAGAAAGAAACCCGCATGGACAACGCCAGCAGGACCCCGTCGAAATTCTACGCTCCCCTCGCCATTGGCGCGCCCGAGCCTTACCGCGCACTCCCCGTCCGCCTGGAGCGCATGATCCACTTCGTCCCGCCGCATAATGAAAAGATCCGCTCCAAGCTCGACGGCATGATCAAGAAAGTCGACGTCATCCTCGGCAACCTGGAAGATGCGATCCCTGCCTCAGACAAGGAAGTCGCACGTGCCGGCTTCATCTCGATGGCCAAAGAGCATGACTACGGCCAGACCGGCTTGTGGACCCGCATCAACTGCCTCAACTCGCCGTGGGCGCTCGATGACATCACCCAGATCGTCGCCGAAGCCGGCAACAAGGTCGACGTCATCATGCTGCCCAAGGTCGAAGGCCCCTGGGACGTCCATTACCTCGACCAGCTCCTGGCTCAGCTCGAAGCCGCCCATAAGGTCGAGCGGCCGATCCTTATTCACGCCATTCTGGAAACTGCCGAGGGCGTCAAGAACGTCGAAGCCATCGCCGCCGCCTCGCCGCGCATGCACGGCATGAGCCTGGGCCCGGCCGATCTGGCCGCCTCCCGCGGCATGAAGACCACCCGCGTCGGTGGCGGCCACCCAGACTACGCTGTCCTCGCCGACCCGGGCGAAGATGCGGCCGCGCCCCGGCCCAACTACCAGCAGGACCTCTGGCATTACACCGTCGGCAAGATGGTGGATGCCTGCATGGCCTATGGCATCAAACCGTTCTACGGTCCGTTCGGCGACTTTGCCGATCTGGCAGCCTGCGAAAACCAGTTCCGCAATTCGTTCCTGCAGGGGTGCCTGGGCGCCTGGTCGTTGCACCCCACGCAGATCGAAATCGCCAAGAAGGTCTTCAGCCCGGATGCCGCCGAGGTTGATTTCGCCAAGCGCATTCTGGAAGCCATGCCCGATGGCACCGGCGCCGTCATGATCGACGGCAAAATGCAGGACGATGCAACCTGGAAGCAGGCCAAGGTGATCGTCGATCTCGCCAAGCTGGTCGCTGAGAAGGATCCAGAGCGCGGGGTCGCCTACGGTCTCTGATCGGCGTTAGACCGGTTGAGCAAGGCCTGGAGGCCTGCGGCGCTTGGCTCCGGGCCTTTTTTGTTGGCGGCGTTCAACATGCCAGAATTTGCAGCATTGACACGAACGCGGACTTTTCGTCGTATATTATTTCTCGAAATGCGCTAGGAGGCAGCTGCGTTCTCGAGCCGGTTCCAGATAAGCCGTGGCTGCCCTCGTGCGCCAAGCTTCAAGGAGGCGAATATTTTACGGGTAATACGTCTATGAGTTCCATGAAGGAAGCCAAATACAGCGTCGGCGAAGTGGTCAAACACCGCTTTTATCCTTTCCGCGGCATCGTCTACGACGTCGATCCAACGTTCTCGAACACCGAGGAATGGTGGTTGTCCATTCCCGAAGAAATCCGGCCGGCCAAGGACCAGCCCTACTATCACCTGCTCGCTGAAAATGAAGAAACCGAGTACATCGCCTACGTCTCGGAACAAAACCTGCTGCCGGACGAAACCGGCCAGCCATTGCGCCATCCGCAGGTCAACGAGATGTTCGTCGAAGACGACCAGGGCCGCTATCGCGCTCTATTTCTCGATCGCCATTGATCAGCATTCAACGCCGCGACGAACAATGCTCAACGCCGCCTCGCGCGCACGCGGTGTGCAGAACGCGAGCGCTCTAGGTGTGGGACGCAGGGTGCGGTGTCCTGCTTGGGCTTAAGCGGATAGGCCCAGCATGAGCGACAGGTTCTGAACCGCCGCGCCAGCAGCACCTTTGCCCAAATTGTCGAGCCGTGCGACGAGAAGCGCTTGGCTTTTGGCATCATCGCCATAAAGCCAGATCTCCATGTCGTCGGTGCCCTTCGCAGGGTCGACGGTCAGCCGGCTGGCAACCGTGTCGTCGCCGCGCCCGTGATAGCGCACCGCGCGAGCACCGGCGTAAAAGTCCGCAAAGATCTTATCGAGCTCAGCCAGCGTCGGCGTCTTGTCAAGCATGCCGAGTTGCAGCGGAACACTGACAAGCATGCCTTGCGCAAAATTGCCAACCGAAGGAATGAAGATCGGTGCTTGCGATAGACCAGTGTGCGCGACGACTTCGGGCAGATGCTTGTGATCGAGCTTCAGTCCGTACAGTTCAAATACCGGCCCGGTGCCGGATTCGTAGTTGGCGATCATCGATTTGCCGCCGCCGGTGTAGCCGCTGACGGCATTGACCGTGAACGGGAAGTCGGCCGCAAACGTTCCGCTGGCAATCAGCGGGCGTAGCAGCGCAATGGCCCCGGTCGCATAGCATCCCGGATTGGCAACCCTGTCGGCGTTGGCGATCCGCTTCGCCTGCAAATCGTCAGGCTCAAGTTCGGCAAAACCATAAGCCCAATCCGGCGCTGTCCGGTGAGCGGTTGAGGCGTCGATGATACGCGGTGCCTCGCTCCCCAGTTCATTGGCAAGCGCCACCGCCTCGCGTGCGGCGTCATCAGGCAGACACAGGATCGCAACGTCGGCGGCGCGCATCATGTCCTTGCGCGCGCCGGCATCCTTGCGCAGTGCATCGTCGATCGAAATCACTTCGACCGTATCGAGTGCGGCCAGACGCTCACGAATTTGCAGACCGGTGGTGCCCGCTTCGCCGTCGATGAAGATCTTCGCTGTCATGGTGTACTGCCTCAGCCTCCCGCACCAATCCCGAGACGGTGCAGGATGCCTTCAAAAATCGATTCCGAGCATCCGACATTCCATGCCGCACAGGCGATGTGATGGCTGTCGCGATAGATCATGTCGAGGGCGACGAACAGGATGATGATCAACCCGACCCACGCAATCCACGGATAGCTGTGCAAGAGCTTGGCGATGTAACTTGATGCGACGGCCATCAACACGATGGCGATGGCCAAGCCGATGACCAGAACGACGACCGATTCACCGGCAGCACCGGCGACCGCGAGCACGTTGTCGAGCGACATCGACAAGTCGGCAAGGATGATAGTCCACAGCGCGCTCCAGAACCCCTTCTCGTCGTCGACCGGGCTCTTGTCTGCAAGGTTGCTCTCGATCTCGTCGATCGACGGACCGTGTCCGGAAAGTATCTCGCGATACATCTTCCAGCACACGAAGAGAAGCAGCAATCCGCCAGCCAGTGTCAGACCGATGATCTGCAGCATCTGCTGCGCGACGCCGGAAAACAGGATGCGCAAGACGACCGCGCCGGCGATACCCCAGAAGATGACCTTCGCCCGCATGTCGGGGCGAACGCGCGAGGCCGCCATGCCAACGACAATCGCGTTGTCGCCGGCCAGCGTCAGGTCGATCATGAGAATATTGAACAAGGCGACCGAGTGGGCCTTCCACCATTCCGGTGACACAAGGTTGCCGATCTCCGACATGAACGTCGTCAGCATTGAGCCGACATCGGCACCAAGAATATCCATCGATTGACCCTTGTTTAAAGCCTGCCTGGGCGCTGTTCCCTAACCCGAGCCAAGCCAATTCCGTTCCAGAGTCCGGGGCCCAGCATCGAGGCTATGTGACATTTGAGTCCGATAAGGACAAGTCTTTGCCACGAAGAAACAGAACAGCCCGCAACGTGTGCGGGCTGTGAATGCAACACCAATTGTTGCCGTATTGCGCTCGCGCCGTGGCAATTAGCGTTTCGAGAACTGGAAGCTGCGGCGGGCTTTCGCACGGCCGTACTTCTTACGTTCGACGACACGGCTGTCACGGGTCAGGAAGCCGCCCTTTTTCAGGATGCTGCGCAGTTCAGGCTCATAGTGGGTGAGCGCTTTCGAGATACCGTGACGAACCGCACCGGCCTGTCCCGACAAACCGCCACCGACAACGGTGGCCATGATGTCGTACTGGTCGGCCCGCTCAGCGGCATGGATCGGCTGCTGCAGAAGCATCTGCAGAACCGGACGCGCGAAGTAATCCGTGAAGTCTTTGTTGTTCACGGTGATCTTGCCGCGGCCTGGCTTGATCCAGACGCGGGCGATCGCGTTCTTGCGCTTGCCGGTCGCATAGGCCCGGCCGTGTGCATCGAGCTTCTGGACGTGGACGGGCTGTTCGCTGGCTCCCGCCGCAACGCCGGACATTTCGCCCAGGTCTTCGAAGGTTTTGGTTTCTTCGGCCATCAGGATCAGCCTTTCGCGTTCTTGCTATTCAGCCCGGCAACATCGAGCACTTCCGGCTGCTGAGCCTCGTGCGGATGTTCGGCGCCTTTATAAATTTTCAGGTTGCGCATCAGCTGGCGCTGCAGCGGGCCGCGGGCCAGCATGCGCTCGACAGCTTTTTCCAGGACGCGCTCGGGGAAACGGCCATCGAGGATCTGCTTGGGAGAGCGTTCCTTGATGCCGCCGGGATAGCCGGTGTGCCAATAGTAGCGCTTGTCTTCCCGCTTCTTGCCGGTGAACACGACTTTGTCGGCATTCACGACGATGATGTTGTCACCACAGTCGACGTGCGGCGTGTAGATCGATTTGTGCTTACCTTTGAGGCGCATGGCAATCAGCGAGGCCAGACGTCCGACCACCAGGCCGGAAGCGTCGATCAGCACCCACTTTTTATCCACCTCGCCAGGTTTGGCGACGAAGGTCTTCATGAGTTCGATACCTTGTTTGCGCCCTCCCCCGGCAAATCCGGATTGAGAGCGGTGTCGAAGTGTCCAAGACACGGGCAAAAGCCGGTTTTGGCTTGGTTCTGTCCGCCAACAAGTCCTTGAGTTCGCAGCCGGACTGCGATCGGAACCGGTTGAGGGATGTTCGGAAAAATGCACTACGGTTCGGATCTGACCGAACCAGATCACGCGGTGGATACTTCAGCGACGCTGTGCTTGTCAAACAAAATTCGGAAGCAATAAAAATACGCAAGCAAAATCAGAAGCTTACCATTGAGGTAAAATAATACCGCACAGCAGTCAATGAGATTCAGCCGCAATGCCGCAGCCGGAATGATAAAGACCGGACTTTCGCCCTAACTTCAGCTTGCTCCAGCCGCAAACATGAAGCAAATGAGCTTCTGTCGGGCCGCAGTCAACGTCCAAGGGGGTAGCCTCGACGACGTGCGTATCTAACTAATGTGCGCACCTATCAAAGCTGGGACTTTATAGGGAACACATTTTCACGACATCGATTGTGCCAATGCCGAATGCGGCCGCGTCGGCAATCAATCGCAATCCCGTCCCCCGTGGCGGCAAACTGGAGGATCGTGCGATGCAGCACGGCAAGTGGTTTCTTGCACTAGTTTTTGCAGCTCTGATCGGAGCTAGCAGCCTGAGCACGGGCGTCATGGCCCAAGACGCAGGCGGTGACATCCGCCAGTTGGCGCTCACCGAAGCGCAAATCAAAAATCTGGTCGCCGCTCAGCCCGACCTCGCGAAAGTCGCCAAGCGCCTCGAAGGCCTGCCTGAAGACGCCAACGTCAGCGTCCAGAAGGAATTGGATGAAATCGCCACCAAACACGGCTTCAAGGATTTCGACGAACTGGACCAGGTTTCAGCCAACGTCCAGCTTGTTCTCGACGGCATCGATCCCGAAACCGGCGAATATGCCGATCCGATCGAAGGCATGAAGCAGGAACTGGCTGACGTCAAAAGCGATTCGAGCATGCCTGAAAACGAGAAGAAGGAACTCATCAGCGAGCTTGAGGAAGCCATCGCAGCGATGCCTGCGCTGGAGCATACTGAAAACATCGAACTAGTGAAGAAACACCACAAGCTCATTCAGGAAGCTCTGGATGCCGGCGACGAAGGCAAGTAGTCTCGGCGCCGATGACCAACGGTAAGAACGAAGATCGGAGCGGGAGATGAAGCCGGACCTGGAAGTAGCCTTGGATAAGTCCGATCCAGCTGAAACTCCCCTCATTCTGGAAGCGATGCCGGAGCCCGGCATCGCATGCCTCACGCTCAATCACCCCGGCGCCCGTAACGCGCTGTCGCTCGAAGTGCTCTATGGCTTGCGCGAGAAGTTCGAGCGTCTGGGAAAAGACGACAACGTCAGAGCGATCGTCTTGGCCGCCACTGGTCCCGCGTTCTGCGCCGGTCACGACCTCAAGGAATTGACCGCACATCGCGACGATCCAGACGGCGGCAAAGCCTTCTATTCCGAGACGATGTCGGTGTGCGCCGACATGATGCAGTCGATTGTCAACTGCCCGAAGCCGGTTATCGCCGCCGTCCACGCCATGGCGACAGCAGCCGGTTGCCAGCTGGTTGCGACTTGCGATCTCGCCGTCGCATCCGAAAGCGCAAGGTTCTGCACGCCCGGCGTTAACATCGGTCTGTTCTGCTCAACCCCCATGGTCGCCCTGTCGCGCAACGTGCCCCGCAAGCGCGCGATGGAGATGCTTTTGTTGGGCGAAGTGATCGGTGCCAAAGAAGCTGCCGACTATGGACTGGTGAACCGAGCCGTTGCCGATGCCGATGTCATGGAAGAAGCCATGCAGTTCGCGCGCCGCATCGCGGAAAAATCGCACGCCACGGTCGCCGTCGGCAAGGAAGCCTTCTACCGCCAAATCGAGCAGCCATTGTCGGAAGCCTATGACTACGCGGCGTCCGTGATGGTCGAGAACATGCTTTTCCAGGACGCCGAAGAGGGCATCAACGCCTTCATCGAAAAGCGTAAGCCCGAGTGGAAGGGCTGCTGAAAATGCTTCCCGCAAAGATCACGCTGGTGACGCTCGGTGTTGCCGATGTCGCCGCCTCACGTGCGTTCTATGAGCGCCTTGGATTCGTCGCCTCCGGATTTGAAAGTGACAGCGTCGCATTCTTCGAAATGTCGGGAACAGTTCTGGGACTGTTTGGTCGCGCTGCGTTGGCTGAAGATGCTGGCGTCAGCGACGACGGAGGGCGTTTCAAGTCCGCGAGCCTGGCGATCAATCTTGACTCGAAAGCCGCCGTCGATGCCGGTCTCGAACACGCCCGCACGTGCGGCGCAGACATTGTCCAGCCGGCGCGCGAGGTTTTCTGGGGCGGCTATTCCGGCTATTTTGCCGATCCGGATGGGCATCTGTGGGAGATCGCCTACAACCCGATCATGCCGCTCGACGAGAACGGAGGATTGACATTGCCGCCACCTGCGGGACCCAAATGAACCACGACGAATACGACGACGCGCTGATCGCGGAACTCCTCAACGGCGTACGCACCTTTGCGTTCGTCGGCGCTTCGGCCAACGCCAGCCGCCCGAGCTACTTCGCCATGAAGTATCTCCTGGCGAAGGGCTATGACGTCCATCCCGTCAACCCAGGCCAGGCCGGCAAGAAGATCCTCGGCCGCATGACGTTCGCAACCCTCGCAGACGTCCCCGCCCCGCTCGATGTCGTCGATATCTTCCGCAATTCCGAAGCGGCGTTGCCGATAACGCGCGAAGCCATACGCCTCAAGGACCAACTCGGCATCAAGGTTGTGTGGATGCAACTTGGTGTCCGCAACGATGAAGCCGCCACCGAAGCCGAAGCCGCTGGCCTGACGGTCATCATGAACCGCTGCCCCAAAATCGAGTACGGGCGCTTATCGGGAGAAATCGGCTGGGCCGGGGTCAACACCCGCACCATCTCAAGCCGTACCCCGAAGCTATCGGCCTATGGCGTGCAGAACCGCGTCTTGCCGACGAAGAGTTCGTCGTAAGGCAATCGGAGCTCTCTTGAGGAGTTTGGGCTTAGCAGCGCCGCCCCAGTTCCCGGCGCAGCTCACGCGCAACCTCTGCGGCCAGAAGCGTCCCGCGATGCACTTGCGCTGGCGAAAGCGCGCTGCCCGCAGCACCCTTGAGGATACGCGGCGCCGCTTCGGCTTCATGCTTTCCGATCTTCAGTTCGGCGCAGGAAAGTTCTTTCTTCTTCTTCTTGAAGGCAAAAAGCCGAACCCCGGAGGCATAGGCATGCGCCGTTGGAGATTGACGAACCCAGGCCCGCGTCGGGTCATTGGTCATATAACGCAGCGTCGCCTGGCGCTTGGAAATGCACGCCGGGCTGTCATCGACGCAATTGAGACCGGCCATGGGCGAACCGATGGAAACGGAATTGCCAGCGCAGCCGGCCACTGCAAGGCAACCGGCAACGATCACAAGTATGTCAGTCCGTTCTCGTCGCATGCTCACCCTGCAAGGGCCAGGAAAAGAGGCGTGGATTTGTGCCCAGATTTGTACAAAGAAACCGCAAAACCGCCGCGGGAGAATCACAAAGGCTTGTGAGACCCAGCCTGTGCCCATAGAAGGCCGCCGTGACATGGTCAAGGCAGATTGAGGCGGGATCTGGCCGTCAAGGTGTTGACCCACCGCCTCTGATGGCGTCAGTAAATCATTCGACCACAACGAATGGAGACAAAGCCGATGGTGCACGCAATCAGGATTCACAGCTACGGCGGGCCTGAGGAACTGAAGTGGGACAGCATCGAATTGCCCGCGCCTGGCCCCGGTGAGCTCCTGCTGCGCCATTTGGCCGTCGGCATCAACTACATCGATACCTATCACCGCACCGGTCAGTACCCGGTCCCGGATATGCCCGCTGTAATCGGCATGGAAGGCTGCGGCGAAGTCATTGCCGTCGGTGAGGGCGTCAGCGAGTTCAAGACCGGGGACCGTGTCGCCTACGCCAATCCCATTGGGTCCTATGCCGAAGAACGCCTCATTCCAGCTGAGCGCGTCGTCAAAGTGCCCGACGGAATTTCCTCCGAACAGGCCGCCGCGATGATGCTGCAAGGCATGACGGTGCGCTATCTCCTGAACGTCACCTATAAGGTCGGTCCCGAAACGACCTTGCTCTTCCATGCCGCCGCCGGCGGTGTCGGCCTCATTGCCTGCCAGTGGGCCAAGCATCTGGGCGCGACCATCATCGGAACCGTTGGTTCGGAAGAAAAAGCCGAACTCGCCAAGAAGAACGGCTGCACGCACACGATCAACTATCGCACGGAAAACTTCGCCGAGCGCGTACGCGAACTGACAGACGGCAAGGGCGTCGATGTCGTCTACGATTCAATCGGCCAGGACACTTACCCCGCCTCGCTCGACTGTTTGCGTCCGCTTGGGCTTTGGGTCTCATTCGGCGCGGCATCCGGTCCGGTCAAAGCCTTCGATATCGGGATACTTTCCAAGAAGGGCTCGCTCTACGCCACCCGCCCGACGCTCTTCACCTACACCGCAAAGCGCGAAGACCTTCTGGCTAGCGCCAACGATCTTTTCGATCTCGTTTCGCGCGGCATCGTCAACATCGCCGTCAACCAGACCTACCCGTTGCGCGAAGCCGCCCAGGCCCACCGTGACCTGGAAGCCAGAAAGACGACCGGCTCAACCATTCTGATCCCGTGACGATGACGATGGCGGCGACGATGCCGGGGCAGCGGGTAGACGGATAGCGAGTGTGTGAGGTAGCAAGAGGCCGGAATGTCCGAAGCATCACTCGAAACCGAACCGGCGCAGCCGCGCGCGTTGAATGACGTCCACCGCGGCCTCTTGCTGGTGCTCGCCGTAGCGGCCGGATATGCCTGCCTGCATGCGGGCTTTCGGCTGCTCGCGTCGCATGTCTTGGGAGAGGATGATGTCCTCGACATCGTCCTGTCGCAGGACCTGCGCTTCGGCTATGACGCGGTCCCGCGCCAGCCACCGCTCTACAATTGGGTGCTGTGGGGGCTGGAACAACTCATCGGCCCGCGCCTCGAAACGTTCCTGCTGATCAAATATGCCGCGCTTATCACCTCGGCCGGTCTGCTCTATCTGTCCGCCAGACGCGCAATTGGCGATGCGCTGTTCGCCCTCCTCACGGTTGAATCCCTGGCGCTGATCTATTCCATCAGCTGGCGCTATCATGAGGGTTTCACGCACGAAACCGGCGCCATGGTCGCCGTGCTCGCCACGACGTGGCTTCTACTGCGGATCCTTCAGGATCAACGCACCTACGACTATGTGGCGCTGGGCATCACCATGGGGCTCGGCTTCCTGACAGAACCAGCCTACATCGTCTTCCTGTTTTCGATGCTCGCGGCGACGGCGCTGCAACCGGGCTTGCGCGATAGACTGTCGCCACCCCTATTGGGACTGGCGTTCGTCGGCGCGATTGTCATCGCCTCTCCATACTGGACCTGGCTGCTCGACGACGCCCGCCGCATGACTTGGGCAACGCAAATCTGGGAGACGGGCTGGAGCTTCAATTGGAGCGGGTTGTGGGATGCCTTCCGCGGACCGATAGCCTATCTGTCGCCGCTGATTTTTATTCTGCCGGTCATCTTCCCCGGCTGGCTCAAGACCGCTTGGGCCGACCTGAAAATCAATCCCTTGGCGACGACCGAACCCGATTACGAACTCTTGATTCTGCACGCCGGATTGATTGCGCTGGTCGCCTCGATCTTTGGCGCTCTCGTTTTTGAAATCAACGGCCTCGCCGTTCATGTCCTGATGCCGCTCTACATCGCGAGCGTCATATGGCTTTTCGGAGTCGCCCGCCGATCCTGCGAGGACGCGCAAAACATCAAATGGTTCGGCCGCGTCGCCATCATCATCGCACTCGTTGCCTTCTTCGCGCGCATGGCCAACCTCTACATCATGGATCCGGTCTGCAATAAGTGCCGCTGGGGTATCCCGTACGCAGTCTTGGCGCAGGAGATGCGTTCCAGAGGGTTTGACGATAACGGCACGATCGTCTCGCTTGAGCGGGAGCTGTCAGGAAATCTGCGCGCCTTGTTCCCGAACGCCAAACTCGTCGCGCGTGGCGTCCCCAATTTCACGCCTGACGGCGCCGATTGGACGCGTGGCCGCGTGGCCTATGTCTGGAATGCCAAGATGTCCCCTCAGCGTGCGCAAAAGTACCTGCGCTTCTTGCTGCCCAAGGGCATCGAGGCCGTCGATGCGGAACTCTTGAAGGTCCCCTGGAAGCACCTGTTCAAGCCGGACGGCTATCGCACCAGCGATTGGTATTTGTTGATTGTCGACAAAGGCAAGAAGAAGCGCGTGATCAATTCGAGCCGTAAGCGCCGTCTGGGGCTCTAGTCGCGGCCGCATCGGATATGTTCTTCAGTTGTTTTGTGTCTTGCCGCGAATGTCGCACCGACGCAGCCGCAGGCTGATCAGCCAGCTGACTCAAGAACGCGCCAGCACGCGATAAATTCAGCCATTTTGCAGTGAACGAACCCGCGCGCGAAGCCGGACCCGCCCTACGGCAGATCCGAGAATCTCGAAGGATCAGGCTTCAAGCCGGTGACGCGCTCAAGCGCGATTGCCGTCAGCACCTTGCCGGCAAAAGTCTGATGCCCAAGATACTGCATCTCACCGAGCCCACCTGCATTGGCGACTGGGGCTGCGTTCAGATCACCGGCTCCCAAGCCGGGCATCTGCAGCGACGGCGCTTGGGCGCAGGCCGCAAGCAAACCGCATAGCGCGAGAATAAAAGCGGATCGTGTTAATGCATGACGAACCGACACGACGTCCCCCATCACTGAGGCGAAAATGCCTTGCCACAACCATAAAAATTCGAGTGTCCCCTGACAAACAAATTAGCGTCGCGCAGCGGACACACAAGTGGATAAATCGTGGCAGATGAACTCGTCCTGAACGAAGCCCCTGGGGGCAAACTGAGCGCGTTCGGCTTTGTGCCTGATTTCCGCCAATTTTTCCGAAAGGCGACTCCAGGACAGTGCAATCATCATGCGACAAAATGCGTGACGAACGTTCAGCAATCACCAAACATCGACGACAGGCAACGCCATGTCTTCTTGGCTGCCGAACCGATGGCGTCGCCGGTCTTCTCAATCGTCTTACCCGTCGTCTTCGCGGCATCGACAACCGACTTGCCAGCCTTGTCCAACCCCTTCTTCGAAGCATCCGCAGCCTGTTTGGCAAGATCTTCGACTGTTTCGGGCGGCCCGTCGTTTTCCGGCGTGGCGACCTTTTCTTGACCATCGGCCGGCTCTTTAACCCCGACGGTCGGATCGAGCGGTGCGTTGGGATCGACCGGCTGCTCAGGCTGAGCGGCTAAGTTCGGCGGCGGCGCAATCGGGATATCGGCAGGTGGCGCGATGACCACCAGCTCTCCGGCGCAATTCGGGCCCTGGTCTCGGCTGACGGCGCAGGTGCGGTGGCCATAGCGCTTGGCAAGTTCGGTAATGCACATGAACTGCACGGGCGAATTGGGCACGAGATCCGGGCTGCTGACCTGACAGCGATAGACCGCAAATGGCTCGTCACAGCGCACGCAGGCTTCCTGCGCGGAAATTGGCGAAGTCGAAACGAATACGGCCCCGGCGGCTGACAGACCGGCCATGACGCGCGTATGCCAGACGACAGTAGACCGCGTCTCGCGACGGCTACTCCGGCCCTGGCCCCGCCTATTAGCGGCTGATGTCGTCCAAATCTGCATGACCAACCTTATAACGGCCATTCCCGCAGGGCCATAAACGATTGGTCCCGAGGATCATTGGGGGGCTTGCCTGAATCGCATTCTCCCCAATATAAAGCCGTCTTGCCTGCAACGTCTTGCAATCGTCAGTGGCGATCAATAGAAGTGGGCAGATCACCGGAGACGTGGCCGAGTGGCTGAAGGCAACGGTTTGCTAAATCGTCATACGCTGTCAAGGCGTATCGAGGGTTCGAATCCCTCCGTCTCCGCCAGACTTCCTCCAACAAGCTGAAATCGCGAGAGATTTTATCTCGTTTGAAGCCGTTTGCGCGTCAAACGGACCTGGCTTTGTCGCGTTCGGCGTAAAACCGGTCGATAGCCGCACTGTAGGCAGACGGCATCGTCAGGCGACCGCGAATGAAATTCTTCCAGGCCGTCTCAAATTTCCCGGTTTCCAGCATGGCGACCCGGTAGGGGCTCAGCTTCACCCGGCGAACCTGCCCGGCGGCATGAAAGGCTTGGCCTGCGAAAATTGAATTGAGAATGTAGGCGAGTTCGACTTCTGTCAGCCCTTGTTGCGCGAGTTCAGCCCTCGAAATGCCGTGCAATTCGATCAGTTCAGGATGCTCGACCAGCATGCGGATCTTGTCATTGAGGAAGTGAGTGTTCACAACAAGCTGCGCTTCTTTGCGTTGCTGCAAAAGGGAATAGACCGCGACGATGGCGGCGAAGACGGCAACAGCGGTGGTGGCAAGCGAAACAACGAAATTCATCGAGGTCGGTATCCTTGGGCGGTTTTATTGAAGATGCTGCCGTGTCGTCGTCAGCAGGATTTGGAGTTGAGCATGAGAAATCTTGGGTTTGCTCTGATCGTTCTGGCGGCGGGGGCGGTGATGGGGATGAACCGACCAGCCCAGGCCGCCGACATACTGACCGTAACTGGCAGCATAAGTGTGACCAACCGCGGCCCTTACGATCCCTTCTTCGATGCGTTCTTCAAGCACCACGATAAATCGTTCACGAAGGCCTTTGCCTTCGACCTGGCCGCGCTCGAAAAGCTGCCCCAGAAGACCGTCCACGCCAATGTTCAAGGATGGCCGTCTGCTGTTCACGCCAAGGGACCGAGCCTGAAGGACGTCCTCGACGCAGCCGGTGTCAAGCCGGAGGCGTTGGTGACGGTCATGTCACTCGATGGCTATGCCGTCGAGTTCACGCCCGCCGACCGCAAGGCGCAGGATTGGATCGTCGCCATTGAAGTTGACGGCAAAGGATTGGGCATCGGCGGTCGTGGTCCGGCTTGGTTGATGTATGATACCGGTGGCAAAGCGATTGCTGCTGACAAGGAAGGCAAATGGGTCTGGTCGGCGTTCTCGATCACCGCCCAGTAAGCACCGCCCACAAACCACCACCCAATAAGTTGAAATGCCCCGACGCATGACCCGCGGGCACGAAAAGACAAAACGAAAAAGGCCATTGATGAACGGTGCAGAAAGCCTGATCGCAGCTGCCGTCTCGTGCGGTATCGAGGTTTGCCTCGCCAACCCCGGCACGACAGAACTGCCGCTTGTGAACGCGATGGATAGCGTGCCGGGCCTACGTGGGATCCTCTGCCTGCATGAGAACGTCGCGACAGGAGCCGCCGATGGCTATGCGCGTATGGCGGGCAAGCCGGCGATGTGCCTGCTACACACCGGGCCCGGTCTCGCCAATGGGCTCACCAATCTGCATAACGCGCGCCGGGCCAATTCTCCGATCGTCAACGTTATCGGCGAGCACGCAAGCTGGCACCGCGACACCGATCCGCTTTTAGCTTCCAACATTGCGCATTTGGCCGGGTGGGCCAGCCATCATGTTGCGACATGCACCTCTCCTGAACACATTGCCATCGACATGGCGGGCGCCGTGAACGCAGCGTGGCAGTCAGGCGGTCAGATCGCGACTTTGATCTTCCCGCACGATTTCCAACTCGCACCCGTCGAGACGACATCGTCAGTCGCGCTTGAGGCGACCAAGAATACCTTTTCGCCAGAGCGCGTCGGGGCAGCGGCAAAGGCACTCAAGGCTTCCAAAACGGCGCTCCTGCTGGGCGGAGAAGGGTTGTCGAAAACGGGGCTGCGATTGGCCGGCCGTACTGCAGCAGCCACCAATTCCGAACTCATTTGCGATACCTTCTTCTCGCGCATGGAGCGCGGCGTTGATGCGCCGGCTGTCCGCAAGCTCCCCTATTTTCCAGACGAAGCCTTGGCGCTGACGGGGCAATACGAACGCGTCATCATCGTCGGCACGCGGCGCCCGGTTGCCTTCTTCGGGTATCCGGGGATGCCGAGCTTCATGACGAGCGATGAGCAGACGGTTCTGCTGACAGGAGCCGACGAAGATACGCTCGGCGCGTTACAGGCTTTGGTCGATGAACTCGACGCCCCCGATGAAATTCGCTCTTCAAGCGGCGGCGTGCCGGATCGGCAAACAGGGAAGCTCGATGCGACCACGCTGAGCCTGACGATTGCCCGCCTGCAGCCCGACAACGCCATCATGATGGACGAGGCGCTGACCGTCGGCATACCATACTTCGAAGCCTCCGGATGCGCGCCGAACTTCAGCCACTTGATGTTAACGGGCGGCGCGATCGGCCAGGGCCCAAGCTCGGCGACGGGGGCGGCCATTGCATGCCCAGATCGTAAGGTCATCAACTTCCAATCGGACGGTTGCGGCGCTTATTCGGTCCAGGCCCTGTGGACCCAGGCCCGCGAGAACCTCGACGTCCTGACGATCATCGCCAACAATCAGAGCTACAACATCTTGAACGTCGAGATGCAGCGCGCAGGCCTGCAAGAGCCAGGGCCGATTGCCCGCTCAATGGCCGGGCTCGATAACCCCGGCCTGGAATGGGCGAAGATCGGCGAAGGCATGGGCGTGCCGTCTGTGCGCGTCGACAACGTCGCCGATCTCGAAAAAGCAATCGAGCGTACCCTTGCAGAAAAAGGCCCACGGCTCATCGAAGCTGTCATGAGCTGACGCGGGTTGTGAGAATTCGACTTCGCAACACCGTCACCAGCCTGATCACACCCAACCTGCGCAATGCCGCCATAATTGCGCGTCATCACCGCTTGTCAGTTGAAAGAATGAGGCGTGCCAGCGCACCACGAGACAGGCATCCCGCCCTTCTACGTCTGCTGTCGATCCTGCGGCAGAAAAACCAAAGTTCTCTTTTGGTAGGGGATGTAAACATCCCCTACCAACACAAGGTACGAGGGGCGGGATGTCTGAATATGGACCCGGCGATCACGAGGCAGGACCTGCGCCCACGGCTGCAGGGGAGCCCGCGCCAGAGCCGATAACCCATCTGCGTCTCGACGGTGAGCCGCTGATGACATCGCAAGACGTTGCAAAGTATCTTGGCGTTTATCATGGCCAGATGCTGCGCGTTCTATACGACGACGCTTCAAGTACGAATTACCGGCATTTCGAAATTCCCAAGCGCACCGGTGGCATGCGCCCGATTCATGCGCCCGTCGGCTTGGTGCGCGCGATGCAGGATAAGCTCCTCCTCGACTTCAAGGCGCTTTATCGCCCGCACCCCAATGCGCACGGCTTTATCGAAGAGCGCGGCGTAACGTCGAATGCCGCCAACCATACCGGCCAACGCTGGGTGTTGAACGTCGACCTGGAAGGCTTCTTCCCATCGATCAATTTCGGCCGTGTTCGCGGCCTCTTCATGAAATCGCCCTTCGAGATGGGGCCAGCCGCCGCTACCGTCTGCGCGCAAATCGTCACCTATCGCAACGGTCTGCCGCAAGGCGCGCCGACCTCGCCAATTCTGTCGAACTTCATCGCCGCGCAGCTCGACCGACGCCTGTCGCGCCTCGCCAGGCAGAACCGCCTCGTCTATTCGCGCTACGCCGACGACATCACCTTTTCGACCAATCAACCCAACTTCCCTGCTTCAATCGTCATCCACGAAGTGATCGAGGGTGGCGGGTGGAAGGTGAAGGCGGGAGATGCACTCGCCCAGGCGATCGAGCAGTCGGGCTTTACGATCAACGAAAAGAAAGTGCGTTTGCAGGCCCATCACTTCCACCAGGACGTGACGGGGCTCTGCGTCAACAAACGCGTCAATATCGCCCGCGAAAGGATCCGCAAGCTGCGCGCGATGCTCCATGCCTGGCGCAAATTCGGCATCGAAAACGCGGGCGCCGAGCACTTCAAGAAATACCGCGGCTCAAAAAAGATGAAGCTGCCGTCGCGTCCAGGCACCGCTTTCCGCAATATCGTTTACGGGCACTTGTCGTTCGTCAAGATGGTGCGCGGCGCCGACGATGAGGTGTTCTTGAAGCTTTGCGCGCAGGTGCTGGCACTCGACCCCAACCCGTCCAAGTTCCTCCGTCAGATGGTCTTTGGCGCTGACGATTATGACGTCTTCATTTCGCATGCCAGCGAAGACAAAGAAGCAATCGCACGGCCGCTATTCGAAGCCTGCCAGCGCCATGGCGTCAAAGCGTTCCTCGATGAAGTCCATATCGGCTTCGGACAAAGCTTTGCGTCCAAGATCAACACAGCACTGGGCGCATCGCGAACCGTGCTGGCAATCGTTACACCGCATTCCACAACGAAGGAATGGCCGCTTGAGGAAATCAACACGGCCCTCGCGCTGGAGATCGATGGCGCCAAGAAGGTACTGCCGGTCATGGTCGGCAATCCGGATCTGACGCGGCTGCCGCTATTACGCACCAAGCGCTGGCTCACCTGGGACGGCAACGCCGATAAGGTTATTCAGGAGTTAAAGCGCCAGACCATGCCAGCCCCACCGCCGGTCGCGCGCGCAGGTCGTGGCAGCGTGCCTGCGATCAAGGGCCAGCAGGGACATCACGATGAGGCGGCTGGCACTTCGAAGGCGCAACCTTGGACGGCGTCGGCGAATAAACCGCCACGGCGACAGGGCGGTTGGATCTCACGGCTTTTCGGCCGTGGTGATAACGGGTGACGGCAATGACTGCGCTCATGCCAACGCTTGTGAGAGTTTGATTAAGGAGAGCGGCTGCTGATCGCGAAGATGCATCTCGCTGTTGATGTTCATTATCCAAGCGAAGGCCAGGCGATCGCTGCCGGGGTCGCCTTTGCCGATTGGACCTCGCCCAAGATCGAAAGCTCCGAAGTCGTCCACCTCGACAATGTCCAGCCCTACCGGTCCGGCAGCTTTTACGAGCGCGAACTGCCCTGCATCCTGGCCCTGCTGGTGCGCTTCGAAGAACGCCCTGCGACAATCATCATAGACGGCTACGTGACGCTCGGTCCCGACAGCCGCGATGGCCTGGGCGCGCACCTCTTCCACGCACTCGATGGCAAAGTGCCGGTCATCGGCGTTGCCAAGTCCCGCTTTGAAGGAACCCCTGTTGAGTGCGAACTGTTGCGCGGGACAAGCGAACGGCCACTCTACGTCACCTGTTGCGGTTTGCCGCTGGCAGAAGCCAAGCGCCTCATATTGAGCATGCACGGTGAACATCGATTGCCAACGCTGCTGAGCGCCGTCGACGGGCTATGCCGGCGTCCGCCAGTTGAGGACAAACCAAACGAACGCTTGGGTTGAGCACCAACAAAACAACCCAGCCAGCTCACTGGAAATATCCGGCAGCCCACCACACGAGAAGCCCAATCCCGATCAGCCATAACGCACCAATCACAATCGCCGCACTCCATTGCACAGGCGGTCGCTTGAAGTGCTCTGCCTCATGTCGGTATTCGGCCATCAGGTCTTTTGGGATTAATGCGACGACCAGCAAAAGACCCAGCGGCACAAGCAGCAGATCGTCGAGATACCCCAGAATAGGTATGAAATCGGGAATGAGATCGATCGGGCTTAGCGCATAGGCGACGATGGCAACCGCGAGTACCTTCGCAATCCAAGGCGTGCGTGGATCACGCCCGGCGATGTAGAGCGCGATGACGTCGCGCTTGACCGTTCGAGCCCAATTTCGAATGCGTTCTAGCAAAGCGTTCCGCGACTGATGAAGGGCCTACAAAGTGCGATCCGTATCTCTTACTCTTTAGCCTTGCGCGTGCGGCTCGCGTAATAGATCGCCAGCGCATTGATTTCCGGTACGGTCAGCTTCGGTGCGATTTGCGCCATCACTGAATCTGGATCGCGGCCGCCATCCTGCCAGGACACCAGCTGATTGATGATGTAGGTCGAATGCTGGCCGTTGATATTCGCAATCGCCAATTCGCCGGTGTCCGCATCCAACCCGTGGCAGCCGTCGCAAGCGGGAATTTCACGCGCATCGTCGCCTTCGGTGGCAAGCTTCAATCCGACTTCGGGCACCTTGTTGACGGCGAAGGCAGCGCCGGCCACCTTCATCTTCGAATAGTACGCCGAGAGTGCCGCGATATCTCGTTCCGAGAGGCTTTTGGAAATGCGCTGCATGACTTTGTTTTCACGCTCGCCCGCCTTGAAGGCATAAAGCTGCTTGGCGATGTAGGCTTTGGATTGCCCGGTGAGATTGCCAAAGGCAAAATTGACGTCGCCTTGACCGGTCTCGCTATGGCAAAGCGAGCAGGCAATGATGTTCTGTTCCAGGCGGCCTTCGCGGATGAGCGTTTCTGCGAGTTTGTCGTCCGCATCCTCTTGAGCATGCGCGCCCACGCTCATCGCAAGAAGGTAACCCAACGCCAATCCCGCACCTGCAACGCTACGCAATATCCGTTTTGGTTCGATCATAGTCCTGCTCCTGACCAGTCCCTCCCCAGAGGCTTGGGCCTGGAGCATATCGTAGCGCGACGCACGCCGGTATCGCCAGAACTGCTATGTTCGGCAATTGCGGATAAATCAGTGCGAAGCCGGCGCTTCGTCTTGCAGCGCTGGTTGGCGAGCCCAGCGAACGATTGCCTCGGCATCAAGCGGCAGGCGCGCATCAAGTTCGCCCGCAAATTCGTTCCAGGACTGGAGGTTTCCGGAATTAACCGCGACCAGTATCGCAACGTTGCGCGACAACGCGGCTTCGATCGCCGCCCGGAAGCCCGCGCCCTGCGCTTCCCGTTTGCCGAACTTGTTGACAATTAAGAGATCGGCGCCCGCATCCAGACTGCTGCACACGAGCCCGACAATTTCTTCAAGAGCCCGGGCATCGAGCCGGCAACCGGTTGAGCCGGGGCCGAGATCCTCTGAGATTCCAACAAGCCGGCCGCTGGCGAGATCTTCCAGCGTCATGTCGCAGCGGCAGTATTGCGGGTTCTCGGTATTGCGCTGGATGGCACCGGCTAGCCGCAACCCCTCCTGATTGAGCCGTTCGGCGACGAGGCGCAGGATATCGTCGGCGCCTTCTCCAGTACCTTCTGGATAAACGACAGCGCCGATGTTGACGTGATCAGCCGGCATTGTTGCAACTCCTGCCATCTCACCTAAGAAGCTATTCCACCCCGACAACGCGAGACGGTCCAGGACCTCCGAGGCGATGAAACACTAATCCGCAATTCCCCGGATGTCTCATGCATTCAGATCGCGCGCCAATGGGTTGTCGGCTTCGAAGCGAAATCATTATTGCGGAGAGGGTAGGCTGAGATCGGGTGCCTTTTCAATGATCTGGATCACGGAGCTTTCGAAAGCGCCCTGCTTGGTTTCCGTCTCAGTTTTTGTAATCCAGCCCGATTTCGGCTCGACCCAGTACTTCTGGTGATGCTCGGATTTGTATTTCGTGTTGACGTAATCGGCCTCGACGGTTTCGTGCAGGACGCCATCGAGCTCTTCGCTGCCGCATTTCTCGTTCTTGGCCGTGCTGGCGGCGGCTTCTTGAACCTTTTTCACATCGTCATTGCTCATCGCGTCATCCATGGCGCGGACCTTGGTCCAGGTCTTACCCTGATCCGACGAGGAGTAGAGCACGTTATTGCGGACAAGCGACCACGGCAAAGTTTTCGGATCGATCATCTCGCTCATCCAGTCGCCGTCGCCGCTCTGGTAATTGTAGTTCGTCGTCGTCATACCGCCCTTGATCGATTGCGTCGCATGAATCCGTATCGGTCCCTTGCTGGAGACGTCGGTCAGCAGGCGAGCGAACTTTTCTTTGCAGCTTTCGGCATGGGCTTGCAGAGGCAGCAAGGCGGTGGCGGTGAGCAAAAGAGCAGCGCAAATACGTCTCATATTCATCCCTGGTTCGGTTTTGGATTGGACGTCTGGGTGGGAAGCATCGTTTGCAGATGCAGGTGATGGATTGGGTATTAGCACAGCAAGTCCGCAAGCTGCGTGCCAGGATGACAATATCCATCAAATGGCGCTGAATGTGTCGGCCAGCCAGCTTTGCCGGCTCTGAAGCTCAAAAGCGCCGCAACGTCTCACAGGTCGCGGCGGTCGATACAACGCAAAACTGTCCCATTTTCCAACGCCAGACACACTGTACGGGTCGGCCGACGCGCCACGCGCATCGGCGTCGGCACACGGGTTGGCCGACTCGATGCCAAGCAGCCCTTACGCCAAAGACGTCGCTATTTGGCGTAGCTCTCGATCGGCGGACAGGTGCACGTTAGATGTCGGTCGCCATAGACATTGTCGACGCGGTTCACCGACGGCCAATATTTGTCGACGCGGAAGGCTCCGGTCGGGAAGCAGGCCTGTTCGCGCGAATAGGGCCGATCCCATTCGCCGACCAGATCTTCAACCGTATGCGGTGCACGTTTCAAAGGATTGTTCTCAGGATCAAGTTCGCCTGACGCAACGGCTTTGATCTCGCGGGCAATGCCGAGCATCGCATCGCAGAAGCGGTCAATCTCCGCTTTGGTTTCCGATTCCGTCGGTTCGATCATCAACGTTCCCGCAACCGGCCAGCTCATGGTCGGGGCATGGAAGCCGCAATCGATCAGCCGCTTGGCGATGTCGTCGACGGTGATCCCGGCTTCGTCCTTGAACGGCCGCGTGTCGACGATGCACTCATGCGCGACCCGTCCATTAGCACCGGTGTAGAGGATCGGATAAGCCTCCGACAGACGCTTGGCGATGTAGTTGGCGTTCAGGATCGCGATCCGCGAGGCCTGCGTAAGACCTTCGCCGCCCATCAAGAGGCAATAGCTCCAGGAGATCGGCAGAATTTCCGGAGAGCCGTAAGGCGCGGCCGAAACGGTATTCTCGCCGCCGCCTGTTTCCGGATGCCCCGGCAAGTACGGAGCAAGATGCGCCTTGACGCCAATCGGCCCCATGCCGGGCCCGCCGCCGCCATGCGGAATGCAAAACGTCTTGTGCAAGTTGAGGTGGCTCACGTCAGCGCCCAGATCGCCCGGCCGCGCGAGGCCGACCATGGCGTTGAGGTTGGCGCCATCAAGATAGACCTGGCCCCCATGGGCATGCGTGATCTCGCAGATTTCGCGCACCGTTTCTTCGAACACACCATGCGTCGAAGGGTAGGTGATCATGACGGCCGACAGTCGGTCTTTGTGCGCTTCGGCCTTAGTGCGGAAATCATTGAGGTCAATGTTGCCGTTCGCATCGGTTGCAACGACGACGACGTCCATCCCGCACATGGCCGCCGACGCCGGATTGGTGCCGTGCGCGGAGGCCGGAATGAGACAGATATCGCGGGCGTCATCGCCGTTAGCTTCGTGATAGGCCCGGATGGTCAGAAGGCCTGCGTACTCTCCTTGCGCACCAGAGTTCGGCTGCATCGAGATCGCGTCGTAACCGGTGATTAGGCACAGTTTGTCGGAAAGATCGCTGATGAGTTCGGCATACCCCTCGGCCTGATCGGCAGGCGCGAACGGGTGAATTTGAGCAAACTCCGTCCAGGTGATCGGCAGCATCTCGACCGTCGCGTTGAGCTTCATGGTGCACGATCCCAGCGGGATCATCGCGCGGTCGAGCGCCAGATCGCGGTCGGCCAGACGCCGCATGTAACGCGTCATCTCGCTCTCCGCCCGGTTCATGTGGAACACGGGATGCTCAAGATACTTCGAGGTCCGGATCAGCGCCTTGGGCAGATGATAGGGCGCGCGTCCAAATGAGAACTCGAGATCAAACCCGCCGAACGCACGCCACACCGCTTTGATGTGTTCGGGCAACGTCCGCTCATCGCAGGTGATGCCGATACGGTCATGGCCGACCTTGCGCAGGTTGACGCCATTATCGACGGCGTTCTTCATGATGAGGCCCTGATAGGGACCCACCTCGACCGTGATCGTATCGAAATATTCGTCCGGAGCGATCTTAAAGCCAAGCGATTGCAGGCCGCCGGCCACGCGCGTCGTGTTGCGGTGAATGCGTTCGGCAATCGCGCGCAACCCGCGCGGCCCATGGAACACCGCGTACATCGAGGCAATGACGGCCGGCAGAACCTGAGCGGTGCAGATGTTCGAGGTCGCTTTCTCGCGGCGGATATGCTGCTCGCGCGTCTGCAGCGCCAGACGGTAAGCCCGGTTGCCGCGCGCATCGACCGAGACGCCGACCAGACGCCCCGGCAGCGCGCGCTTGTAGGTATCTTTCACCGCCATGTACGCCGCATGCGGTCCGCCATATCCGACAGGCATGCCAAACCGTTGCATCGAACCGACCGCGATATCGGCACCCATTTCGCCGGGCGGTTTGAGAAGCGTCAGCGCCATCGGGTCCGCCGCGACAACGGCCAGCGCTCCCGCATCGTGCAGGCTTTCGATCAGCGCGGTGAGATCACGAAAGCCGCCGTTCACGCCGGGATACTGAAAGACAGCCCCGAAGACGGTTGCCGGATCGAGGTCTTTATCAGGATCGCCGACAACAACCTCCCAGCCGAGCGGCCGGGCGCGTGTGCGCACGACGGCAATCGTCTGCGGCAGGCACTCGTGATCGACAAAGAACGTATTGGCCTTGGTCTTCGAAAGACGGTGCGCCATCGCCATCGCTTCGGCAACCGCTGTGGCTTCGTCCAGAAGCGACGCGTTGGCGACATCAAGACCGGTGAGATCGGTGACCAGCGTCTGGAAATTGATGAGCGCTTCCAGCCGGCCCTGGCTGATTTCCGGTTGGTAAGGCGTATAGGCCGTGTACCAGGCCGGGTTCTCCAGGATGTTACGCTGGATCGCCGGCGGCATGATGGTACCGTGATACCCTTGGCCGATCAGCGAGGTGAGCACGCGGTTCTTGTCTGCCACCTCACGCATACGGTCGAGCGATCCGAATTCGCTGACGGGCTTGCCGAACTCCAGAGGCTCAGCCTGGCGGATACCTTTCGGGATCGTGGCGTCAATCAGGTCATCGAGGGTTTCGTAACCCACGACGCTGAGCATCTCGGCCATTTCTTCCGGCGATGGCCCGATATGGCGGCGGTTGGCAAAGTCGTAAGGCTTGTAGGTCTCGGGAGTGTACATCTTGGCCTTTATGCGATGAGCGCTTTATAGGCGTCTTCGTCGAGCAGATTTTCAGCTTCGCTGGCGTTCGAAAGTTTGAGCTTGAAGAACCATCCTGCGTTCGCTGGATCGGAATTTACCTGTGAAGGATCATCCACGATGGCTTGGTTGGCCTCGACAATTTCGCCCGACAACGGCGCATAAACGTCGGACGCGGCCTTCACCGATTCAACGACCGCAGCATTGTCACCCTTGCCGACTTGTTTGCCGACATCGGGCAATTCCACAAATACGAGATCGCCCAACTGTTCGGCTGCGTGCTCGGTAATGCCGATCGTTGCGACATCGCCTTCAATCCGCACCCACTCGTGATCCTCGGTAAATTTCAACACGCGTCTCTCCTTTGGGGGTTGCTTCAGCCGTCGGCCGGAACAGGAAATTCAAGTCCGCTTATAACTAGGCACGATGAAGGGAAGTTGCGATACGACGATAGGCAGGAACTTGCCGCGCACTTCGGCGAAGACGCGCGCATCCGGCGTGCAATAATCGGCTGCAAGATAGCCCATGGCGACAGGAGCGCCAACGCTTGGCCCGAAGCCGCCGGAGGTGACGGTGCCGATTTTCTGTCCGGCGTTTTCGTCAGCAAAAAGCGGTGCTCCACCGCGCACTGGCGCTTTGCCTTCAGGGCGCAATCCAACCCGCGCGCGTTCGGTGCCTTCGGCAAATTGCGCGAGAATGACGTCGCTGCCAGGAAAACCTCCCGCCCGTTCGCCGCCTGTTCTGCGCACCTTCGGGATCGACCATTTCAACTGTGCCTCGCACGGCGTCGTTTCCGTGTCGATGTCGGACCCATAAAGACATAAGCCCGCTTCCAGACGCAGACTGTCGCGCGCCCCAAGACCGACAGGTTGGACCGCCGCGTGCGCCAGCAAGGCTTCGGCCAGCGCATTCACCCCGTCATTGGGCACGCTGATCTCAAATCCATCTTCACCGGTATAGCCAGAGCGCGAAACGATACAGGGATGCCCAAGGATCTGCGCTTCCCGTACATCCATGAAGCGCATGTCCTGGCAACCGGACCAGACATTGCTCAGCGCAGCCTCGGCTTCCGGCCCCTGCAGGGCGATGAGCGCATTGTCTAAACGCGTAACGCGCACGGAGGAGGCAAGCTTTTCGCGAAGATGCTTTTCGTCGGCCTCTTTGGTCGCCGCGTTGACGATCAGCAGATAGCGATCCCCAAGGTTCTGCACCATCAGGTCGTCTTCGATGCCGCCGGCGTCGTTGGTCAAAAGCCCATAGCGTTGGCGGCCTTCGCCAAGTCCGACGATATCGGCAGGGATCAGCGCTTCGAGAACGAGTGCCGCCTCGCCAGCACCGCCATTTGGCGCATCCACAATGAGCTGACCCATATGAGAAACGTCGAAAAGTCCGGCATGTTCGCGCGTATGGCGATGCTCGCTCATGATGCCGGTGGGATATTGGACGGGCATCTCATAGCCGGCAAACGGCACCATGCGCGCCCCCAGCTTCTCGTGCAGGTCATGAAGCGGCGTACGGCGAAGCGCGGAACCAGATTCGGATTTTTCATTTCCCATGAAAGAGGCGCTCGCTTTCTTGGTGTCGGTCTTCAAGGGGCGATGTCGACACGGGCGACGGTATCAGCGGACTTTGACATTTCAAGCGCTGTCGAGGTGCGCAGTTCACCCTGAGTCCGGAGGCGATTCTATCCGACTTTCCGGCACCAACAGCAGTATCTTTCAGGTAATGAGTGGCGCAATACAACTCACTCTCTCATGTGTTTGAGACCCGCAGCCGACCTTTGGGAAAACAATTCGCAAGCTGAAAATTCTGTGGCCCTTTTGTCTCAAGATGTGAATATCTCTAGCCAGATTGTTCCAACAAAGTTGTTCGAGTGAGTGTGTAATGCTTAGGATTGCCCGATCGGGGGTAAGAATTTGCGTCAGTTCGTTATCAGTCTCGTCTTGGTTGCGTTTGTTCTGCGGGCTTTTGTGCCTGCGGGATACATGTTCGCGCCGCAAGAGGCTGGCGAGATCGGCGTTAAAGTCGTGATCTGTACCGGGCAAGGTTTCGAGACGATCACTTTCGACGAAGACGGCAACCCCACAAAACAGACCGACAAGAAGCAATCCGATCGTCCTTGCGACTATGGAACCATGCCGGTCGCCTTCCAGGGCGAAGACCCCCAACCCCTCCTATTATTGACGCGCGAGCTCGAAGCCATCGAGCATGCGCGGTTCGACGCTTTCGTCCTGAGTGCGAAGCGGCAAACGACGCGCCTGGCCCGCGGTCCCCCGGCCCGAGTTCTGATCTGATCAGCCCCAAGCACGTAAACGGTCGCCCTGCATTCCGGTGGCCAACGCGATCACTTTAGAACTCGAAAGCCTTAAACCATGTCTCGTCATATCAGACGCGCACAACTGTGCGGTCCTGCCACCGTTTCCGTTTGCGCTCTTTGCGCCGTGTCCCTCGCCATGGCGGCGCCCGCATCCGCCGAACCGGTCCAGCTCCCCGGTATTGTCATCTACAGCACGACACCGATGTTGCCGTCCGAAGGCGGCGAAGCACTGCACGCGGGTGCGGCAAGCGCCTCGCTCGAAGATCCAGATAGTCCCGCGCGTCCGCCCTCAACCGGAGACAGCGGAGAATTCCTGCGCCACGTCAACGGCGTCGATGCTGGACGCACCGGCGGACACGGCCTCGATCCGGTTATCCGCGGGCTCGATCAAAACCAGCTCGGCATCACCAACGATGGCGCATTCCATTTCGGCGGCTGCCCCAACCGCATGGACCCGCCAACCTCGCACATGCAGCTTTACACCTACGATCTGGTGACGGTGAAACGCGGTTATCAAAGCGTCGTCGACGGTCCTCCGGCACCAGGAGGCTCGATCCAGTTCGAACGCGTTAACCCGACGTTCGACCCCGGCGACCAGATTTCGACGAACTTCAAAGGTGGTGCCGGTTACAACTCGAACGCCAGCGGCCGCGAAGCCTTCGTCGACATGAGCGTCGGCAACGATTGGGGCTACGTGCGCGGCTTCGGATCCTACGCGGCTGCCGGCAACTATAAAGACGGCGACGGCAATGAAATCCGTTCGAGCTTCGACCAGATCGGCGGCGGCGTTATCCTTGGCCGCACCATCGACGCGACGAGCTGGATCACGCTCAAGGTCGAGAACAACAACGTCGACGATGCGCTCTTCCCGGGTTCCGGCATGGACGCGCCCAAGACCGACGACTGGACCTACCAGCTCAAAGGCGAAACCAATCTCGATTGGGGAGCAATCCGGGGCGTGAAAGCGGACGTCTACCTGACAACCGTCGATCACGTCATGGATAACTTCTCGCTTCGCCCCAACATGATGCGGTACCGTCAGGCGCGCATGGAAGCCGACACGCTCGGCGGCAAGGTCGTGTTCAATGGCCGGATGGGTACAACGGCGTTCGACATGGGCGTCGATTACCGCGACGTTCAGCGCGACGGCAACCGCTACGACACCGGCATGGGCGGCATGATGCCCGAGATGGTTCAGTCGGTGTTGTGGGCCGATACCTCGATCAAGGAGCTGGGCGTTTTCGGTGAGACGACCACACCGATCACACCGACGACCGACCTCGTCGCCGGCTTGCGCTTTGATTTCGTCAACGCGTCTGCAGGCCGCGCCAACGAAGCCGCTGCCGCCGGCATGATGCTTGGAAACGGTTTCTCGCCCAATGATCTTTACCGCATGACTTACGGTGTAGAAGCCGAAGATCAGACCGAGAATAACGTCAGCGGCCTCTTGCGCCTCGAACAGGATCTGGGTGGCGGCGTGAAAGTGTACGGCGCGCTGAGCCGGTCGGTGCGCACCGCCGATGCGACGGAGCGGTACATCGGCAGCTATATGATGATGAACGGGATGAACACGAGCTGGATCGGCAATCCCAACCTCGATCCCGAAAAGCATCATCAGATCGAACTGGGCGGCACCTATGCGGCGCAGGACTTCCGGCTCTCGGGTGTCGCCTACTACAACCGTGTCGAGGACTTCATCCAGCTCGATACCGCTCGCGGCCAGCGCGGTGTCCTCACCAACATGCCGTCGGTCTCGGTCTATACCAACATCGATGCCATGCTGACGGGTTTCGAAGCTGAAGCCGAGTACAAGTTCGCAGAGTTCTGGAGAGCCAAGCTGTCGGGGGCCTACACCTACGGCGAGAACTTGAGCGACGATATCCCGTTGGCGCAGATCGCACCGCTCTCGGGCCGGTTTGAAATCGCTTACGACAACTCCATCTGGATGGTTGGTGCCCGATTGAATGCGGCAGCCAAACAGACCCGCATCGACTCCGATCCGACTGTCGGCAGCGGCCGCGACTTTGGCGAGACCGACGGCTATCTAACCGTCGACCTTTTCGGCGCCTATAACGTGACAGAAAACTTCCAGCTCACCGCCGGCGTCACCAACCTGTTCGACAAGACCTACGCCAACCATCTCAACAAGAAGGACGGCTTTAACAACGAGGTCCGCGTCAACGAGCCGGGCCGGTCGTTCTACGTCAGAAGCGTCACGAACTTCTAAGGCGACTCAAGGAGACCGGCGGCAACGGCTGCCGGTCACCACTACTGATGCCTGTGACTGGGGAGGCCAGGCAACCATGCTGTTGGGCAACCGCGCTATCAGGTCGTCAGCGTCATATGCCTCAGGTAGAGAATCGTGCCTGCAACCGCGATCGGGGCTCCGATGATATGCAGCCAATAGAGGCCGCCCCGCAGCCATTTGTTGCGGACGACGAACTTGTTGATCCGCGCAATCGAGATAACGATCATCAAACTCACGAGGAGATAATCGAGGAGGAACATACGGTCGGACAGCGTGGCCGTGTCGGCCTCCAGCTGCGGCAGCGACAGATAAAGAGCAACGGCCGACAACAGCGCCGTCACCTGGATCGTGACAATCGCCTCGAAATTGCTTTGCGGGATAAAGATCGACACGTAGGCGACGATCAGGATGAACGCCAAAGGTACGCCAACCCGCAACAGATAGTCGGTCACCTCCCGCTTCATCACCCAGACGAATTTCGAGGTGTAGAACGGTACGACGCTGGGCGCGTGCGTAAAGGCATCGATCATCGGCACGAAGTCTTCGCCGGCACCGACGAACTTGCTGACCGGCTGCCAGTCATCGGAATCGACTGTCCCATCCCGCAGATTGTCGGGAGGCGGCTGAATGACAAACGAACCCGCCCCACTGCGCGGCTGAATGTCGATCGAGAATTGCTGCTTGTCGAACGGATAGTTTGAAAGGTCAGGGTCAAACAGGAAGCGGCCGGCAACGCGGTAGATCTGCATCCGGTCCGGAAATGCTGCGTTGTCGTTCCCATCGTGCAGCTCTTGGATGATGAGGTGCCTGCCGCCTGTGCGCGACTTCGCCCGATCCGAGATCGAGTGGCTCACGCCATTGGCATTCAACGGATTGAGATAGGCGTTGGTGAATTCAAGGCGCGAGATGTCGGCGCCGGCGTTCTTGCGAAGCGCCAGGTAGAACTCGGCAAAAAATGTCTTCTCGTTTTCATCGACCCGGTGCGCCCGGATCAAATCGATATCGAGATACAAGGTATCGATCTTCTGAAGCGAGTTGTCGCGGAGCCGCAGAAATTGCTGTTGCGCCAGCTGCCGGGCTTTGATGGTCGGCGGCCGGATCACAACGAAGAGCGGCCGCACGGCGACGCGCGATTGCGGATCGAATGACCAGATGTTGAACTCGCCGCGAAATGCCCCCTTGCCGGCAGCAAACCGATCCTTCAGCGCTGACACCACCGCCTTGCGTCTGTCGGCAATTGTTCCTTCCGCCGGGGCATCAGAGGCGCCCGCAGCGATCATCGCCAGAACGTCGGCGTACTGCGCGCCACGCTTGATCGCTTTGAGGTTTTTTGCATCCAACGGATCGCGGTCTTCGGCGCCCTCGTCGCGCGGCTTGCACTGGCCATCCGACCAGCCCTTGGCCTCATCAACCGGGCGACCTTCGAAAACCCATTCGCCAGGCTCGCCTTGCTGGACGAGGTTTCCCAGTTTCGAATTGAAGACTTCGGGAAGATCGTCCGTCGTGAGTTCAAAGATATCGCTGGGATAGTTATCAAGCACCGACTGCTTCATGCTGCTAAGGCTGCCGAGCACGAACACTCTTGGACGCAGTCCTGTCTCGCCCATCTTTTCGATGATTTTCTCAGCCTGCGACGACATCGTCGAGGTGACCACAAAGTCAGGTTCGTTGGCTTTGAGCGCCGCGATCCGGGCATCAAGGCCGTCGGCTTCATCTGAGCCGTTGAATTGGTCGTGTCGACCGACCCAGGCAATCTTGTCCTGACCGAGCCGGTCGATCAGGTCGTTACCAAAAGCCTTGGAATATTCGCGCCCTTCATTCAGGAACACGCCAACGCGTGCGGCCCCTTGCGTCTTTAAGAATTCGGCGACGATACGCGCCCGCCCATCCGCGCCTGTTTGCGCTGGCCGGGTGGAAAAGACCGTCGGGTAATCCTGAAAGACATCGCTTGCTGAATTGTCAGCGATATAGGCGATGTTGCTTTTCGTGAGTTCGTTGCCGACGGCTTCAACGATCCGTTTGACATGGTCGGAACTTGCAAGCCCGACGACCGCCAGCAATTCGCTTTGCTGTAAAGCTTCGCGCGCCGTCGACACCGCAGCGTCGAACTCTTGCTCGGTGGTGCCAGTCCCGCGTTCCGCCTCGAAGAACTTGACCTCCAACGGCGCGCCTTTGATGCCGCCGCGGGCATTAATGCGGTCGCGTTCGCGCAGCATCATTTTCCGGATGGCTTCGTCATAGCCATTGGTGAAGCAACGGTCGGTGCGCCGGGAAAGCAAAACGGCGACAGTTTGCGGGGGCCGTGTCGCCGCAGCGGCCTCATCTTGCGCCTTCGCTTGCGAAACGACCTTAATGGAAAAAAGAATAACCAGCACGGCCAATATCGTGGCCGCATGAGTTTTCAAAACGAATCGGCTGAGTAACGCGGCGCACCCGAGCGCGGCCGCCCCCAACACACGAACGATGCACAGACGCATTGCTAGCCCCCAAAGCACGTCAAAACCGAACTACTGACCCGTGAATTCAATAAATGAGATAACGGCGACGCTTCTCCTTGAAACGCGCCAGTTCATCCTGCCAGCTGGCAATAATCCGAGATCCGCTCCAACCCGCCCTAAGCTGTCGCAATAGCCGCCCGTCCCCGGAAATCAGATGGAACATGCGCCGGTTGGGAAAGAACTTTCGCACCCCCGCCTTCTGCGCCTCGGGAACAAGAAACGCAAGAGCATGCATCCCGATTTCGAGCGGCTCGACAGCATCGGGATCTGTGATGAAGACGCGCACGGCCCTGACGCGCTCTTTCAGGTGACGCGGGTTCGCTGCGACGCCTGGAATGGAGCGGGGCTTGTAGACCGTCGCCTCAAATCGCACGCCCGGCAGTCGCAGGGCCGACAAGCGCTGCGCCAACTTTTCCGCATCGAGCCACGGCGCGCCGAAGCGCGTAAAAGGACCGTCCGTGCCGCGACCCTCGTTGACGGCTGTTTCTCCGACGATGCCAATGCCGGGATAAAGCAGGGCCGATTCAAACGAGGGAATGTTGGGGCTGGTTGCGACCCAGTCCCGGCCAAGATCCTGCCATCGAAGCGCACGGTTCCATCCCTCAAGCTTGATCACGAGGAGGTCGAGTTTCTTCAGGCCGGAAAGCCAAGCCTGACCCTTGATCATCAATGCCAATTCGCCGACCGTCATGCCATGCACGATCGGCAGAGGGTATTGCCCGACGAACGAGGTGTAGCGCGGGTTGAGAACGAAGCCCGAGACATATGTGCCCCCGAGCGGGTTGGGCCGGTCCAGCACGATGAACGGGATTCCCTTCTCGGCGGCTGCCTGCATAGCGAGTCCCATCGTCGAGATGTAGGTGTAGAACCGGACGCCGATATCCTGGATGTCGAACACCAAGACATCGATATTGCGCAGCATCGATTGCGTCGGCTTCCGCGTGTCGCCGTAGAGGCTAAAGACCCTTATTCCAGTCTTTTCATCGACACGGCCGGAAACCTTTTTCCCGGCCTCGACATCTCCACGAAACCCATGCTCGGGAGCATAGATGGCGGTGAGGTGCACATTGTCGGCTTCCGCCATCAGGTCGACGAGATGGCGATCGCCGACGCGCCCGGTTTGGTTGGTGATGAGGCCGACACGCTTGCCCGACAGCATGGCGAAACCGCTGCGCGCCAGAACTTTCGCACCGGTCTCGACGGCCGAGCCCTGGGCCGACGATTGCGCCGCAGATAAGGCAGGAGAATTGGACATGACAACCATTCCCATCATCGCAATCAAGGCCAACAGCCCGCGCCAGGGTTGAAAATGGCTGAGGCGGAACGCAGGTCCAGAACAGGGGCCGCACGCTATGTGCACCCTTGCGGCGGCTGTCGGGGAAGCAGCTGGCATCTCACCTCGGTTTGGCAGTTCGCGAAAAATTGAGGACAAGCTGCCCGCCGAGCTTGGCGAAAGCTTGTCCTTTCCAGCTGGTATCATCCGTGCCCAAGAGATCTGACCGGCTCTTACGCGCGAACCGGCCAAGCCAATGGGACCCAATAGCCGCCGTGAGGCTCATCTTTCCGAGGCTCATCTTTCCGAGGCTCAGCGATCCGAATTAGCGACGGCGCCGTCTTCGGCACGCTTGCGCTCTCCCCGCCGCCCGGTCACGGCTTCGCGAAGCCGTTGGAAGACCACGTACAGCATGGGAATAAGGAAGATCCCGAACACCGAAGCAAAGATCATCCCGGCAAGCACTGGCAGACCGACCGCGTACATGCTGTCGGCGCCCGGACCGGTGGCGAGAACCAGCGGGATGAGGCCGGCGATGAAGGCGAAACTCGTCATCATCACCGGTCGGAAGCGTTGATGCGCGCCACTCACGGCGGAATCGAGAATGCTTTGCCCCTCGGCCCGCCGCGCCAGCGAGAACTCCGTCATCAGGATCGAGTTCTTGGCGGCCAGCGCAATGAGGACGACGATGCCGATCTGGGCGTAAAGCACAAAACTCATGCGTGAGAAGTACAACGCCAGCATAGCTCCGAGGATGGCGACAATCACCGACAACAGCACCGGGACCGGCACGTTCCAGCTTTCATAAAGCGCCACCAGAAACAGGTAGGCAAAGACGACGGCCAGCCCGATCACGATCGGCGTCTGACCGGCAGAAAGCGTCTGCTCAAGCGCCTGCCCCGTCCATTCGAACGCATAGCCCGCAGGCAGCGTCGACTTCGACAGCGCAGCCATGGCAGCGATCGCTTCGCCATCGCCGCGTCCCGGCGCCGGACTGCCGTTGATCGATACGGCGCGATAATTGTTATAGCGCACGACCGAACGCGGACCGGTCTCGAGCGTCGCGCGGGCCACCGCCGATAACGGCACCATCTCGCCTGTGCGGGTTTTGACCTGGATCGCATAAATGGAATCGATCGACGCGCGGTATTCTTTTTCCGCCAGCATGCGCACGGTCCAGGTGCGCCCGAAGAGATTGAAGTCGTTGACGTAGAATCCGCCCAACGTCGCCTGTAGCGATCCAAACAGATTGGACAGGTCGATACCGAGGACCTGAACCTTGTCGCGGTCGATCTCAAGTTTGATCTGTGGTGTTGCGGCATCGTAAGTCGAGAATACGCGGGCGAGTTCAGGGCGCTGGTTGGCCGCGACGATGAGGCCGCGCATGGTCGCCGCCAGCGACGTCGGTTCCTGCCCCTCAATGCCTTCCAGGATGTATTCGAAGCCGCCGGCCTGACCGATGCCCGAAATCGCCGGAGGGTTTAGAGCCAGGAAGAAACCATCTGGCAGCGGTGCCAAGGCTTGCGCGAGCCGAGGCGCGACAACGGAAGCATGCATGTCTCGCGTTTTGCGCTCTTCATAGTCCTTGAGGCGCACGAACATGACGCCGGCGCTGGGCGAGGTTCCGCCGCCAAGAAAGTCGAGGCCGATGATCGACACGACGTTATCGACAGCCGGGTCTTTCGAGATGATGGCTTCGGCCTTGGCGGCTGCGGCGCTGGTCCGATTAAGCGAAGCGCCCGACGGCAGATTGAAGATCGTGATGAGGTAGCCTTTGTCCTCTTCGGGCAGGAACCCTGAAGGCGTGCGCTCGAAAAGGTAGTAAGTGCCGGCGAATAGCCCGCCTAGCAAAACGATGCTCAGGATGGCAACGCGAACGAGCCGCCCGACGATCCACGCATAACCATCGCCAACGCTGTTGATAGCCCCCGTGATGGCCCGCATGACGCCGCTGGGGTGACCAGGACGCAAGAGCACCGAGCACAGTGCGGGCGAGAGCGTCAGCGCGTTGATCGCCGAGATCACCATCGCAGCCGCAATCGTAATCGCGAACTGCCGGAACAAGACGCCGCTGGAACCCGGAAGGAAGGCAATCGGCACGAAGACCGACAGCAGCACCAGCGTAATGGCGATGACCGGTCCGGCGATCTCGCTCATGGCTTTGTGTGTCGCTTCGGCCGGAGTGAGCTCCGGCTCCTCCTCCATGACTCGCTCGACGTTCTCGACAACGATAATGGCGTCGTCGACCACGATCCCGATAGCGAGAACCAGGGCGAGGAGCGAAATGGTATTGGCCGAATATCCAAACGCGAGCAGCACCGCAAACGTGCCGATGACCGCGACAGGAACCGCCAGCAATGGAATGAGCGTCGGACGCAACCGGCCAAGGAACAAGAACACGACGATCGCCACCAGCACGAAAGCTTCAAGGAGCGTGCTGACGACCTTTTCCATCATCGCCGAGACGAAGGCCGCGGTATTATAGATGTAGGAGTAGGAAACCCCTTCAGGGAAGCGGGATTTCAGATCCTCCAGCCGCTGCGAGACAGCCTGGGCGACAGCCACAGCGTTCGAGCCCGGCGAAAGATAGATGCCGACGGGCGCAACGGGCCTGCCGGAGAAACGCGCAACGGTGTCGAAATTCGCCGCCTGCAGTTCGATGCGGGCAACATCCTTCAGGCGTACGAAAGAGCCGTCGGTTTCGCTGCGCAAGACGATGTCGCCGAATTCCTTCGCAGACGTCAGTCGGCCTTTGGTGGTGATCGTCAGCTGCATGCGCTGATCGTCACTCAATGGCGCCGCGCCGATGCGCCCGGCGGCAGCCTGAACGTTCTGCGACTGCACCGCCGAGATCACTTCCGTGACAGCGAGCCCATAGTTGGCAAGCTTTTGCGGATCGATCCAGATGCGCATCGAATAATCCCGCGCACCAAAGATGGACGCATCACCCACGCCGGGCACGCGTTTTAATTCATCAATGATATTGAGCGTGACGAAGTTCGACAGAAAGAGTTGGTCATGTTCCGGCTTTTCCGAATGGAACATGAAGACCTGCAACAGGTCGGTCGAGACCTTGGCAATCGTCAGTCCTGTCGTGCGCACCTCTTGTGGCAGCTTGGCTTCCGCAAGGCTCGCGCGGTTTTGCACGTTGACTGTCGCGATGTCGGGATCAACCGAAAGGTCGAAGCTGACGTTCAGCGTATACGAGCCGTCATTGACGGACGTCGACTTCATATAACGCATGCCCGAGACGCCGTTGATGGCGTTCTCAAGCGGCTGGGCGACGCTTTCCTCAACCGTTTTCGCATCCGCACCCGCATATGTTCCGGTAACGCGGACGGTCGGCGGTGCGATGTCGGGATATTGCGCGACAGGGATGACCATGATCGCGATGGCACCCGCCAGCGTGATCACCAGCGACACGACCATCGCAAGGCGCGGGCGCTGAATGAAGATATCGAAGATCATGGCTTCTTCGCCTCGGCGCCGGTCATGACGCTTTTGGTTTCGTCACTGGCCATCTGCGGCGCGACCGGCGCGCCCGGCCTCGCCTTCTGGTGCCCACTGATGATCACCCGGTCGCCTTCCTTGACGCCGCTTTCGACAACGATCAGCGGCCCGCGCTGTTCGCCCACGGTGATCCGCTTGATCTGCACTTTGTTGTCCTTGTCGACGGCAAGCACATAAGCGCCTTGCTGGTCGAGCAGCAGAGCCGATTGCGAAATGACGAGCTTCTTTTCAGGCTTCTTGCGGATCACCTGCACATTGATCAACTGCTGGTCGACCAGGAGCCGATCCGGGTTTGGCATTTTCGCTCGCACCAGAACCGAGTCGGTTGCCGACGTCGCTTGCACGTCGGTAAACTCGATCGCGCCCGAGTGCTTGTATAAAGAGCCATCAGCCAGCTTGAGTTTCACAATGACGCTGTCGGGTCCTTGCCCCGATTTGCGCACCTGTAAAAGCAGCCACTGCGGCACAGGAAAGCTCGCGTAGACAGGATCTTGCGAGACGAGCGCGACAAGAGGATTGCTGTCAGGACCGACAAGGTTGCCAACCGAATAGGCTGCACGCCCGACCCGACCGTCCATCGGGGCTGAGATCTTCGTATAGCTGAGGTTGAGACGAGCCGTCTCAAGCTCCGCCGTCCGCGCCTGCAGGCTCGCTTGCGCCTGCGCCAGTGTCGAGCGGGCTTCATCAAGCGACGCGCGAGAAGACGTATTGCGCTTAACGAGCTCTTCGGTGCGCCCGAAGGTCTGTTCGGCCAGCGTCTTGGCGGCCTTCGCACTCGTTACGTTGGCCTCGGCCTCCTGCACGGCCAACTCGAACGGTTCCGGCTCGATTTCGAACAAGAGTTCGTCCTTCTTGACTTCCGCGCCCTCTTCAAAACGGCGTGATTTCAGGAAACCTTGCACGCGCGCGCGAATTTGCACCTTGTCGATAGCCTCGATACGACCGGTAAAAGTACGTTCCGAAGTCAGGTCCCTCAACTCCACCGGCGTCACGACGACCGAGGCGGGCGGCTGTGCCGGCATTTTGTTCTTTTGGCCCTGATCGCAGGCCGCAAGAAAGCAACTGGCCAGCAGGACCAAAGGGATCGTCCGTCGCGAACGAGCCGTTGCGATATCCATGAAACTGTCTCCCGTGTCCCCCAAGGACTTTGTCCAGGTCTCGATCGCCGCCGCAAAACGAATAGCGAGGGTTGCGAATTCAAACCACCAAAACGCAGCGATGGCTAGCCATCCGTTGTTTCCGGCCGATCAGTTGACGCAAACGCGTTCGATGGGTAGTTACTCGCCCCCACCGGCGACCGGTCTGCGATGTTGCTGCAACCTTCAAAGGTACTTCAAGTCATGGCAACCCTTCTCAATCGCGTATTCTCCAATCCCACCGGGTTCGTCCAACTCGCAGCGCTTCCCTATCGCCGGCACGGTTCGGCGATGTCCATCTGTCTGGTGACCAGTCGCGGGACCGGCCGCCTGATTATCCCCAAGGGCTGGCCGGAACGCGGTAAGCCGCCGCATAAGGTTGCGGCCAAGGAAGCCTTCGAAGAAGCCGGTCTGACGGGGGAAATCGGCGATGAGCCAATTGGAGCATTCAGCTACCGCAAGGGGTTGCATTGGTTCGCCAGTGCCACCTGCAGGGTCGACGTCTATCCGCTCCTCGTCACCGGCGAAAACGACGACTGGCCCGAATCCAAGCAGCGCGAGCGGATTTGGTATAGCGCGAAAGCTGCCGCGAAAGCGGTCCGCGAGCCGGAATTGAGCGAACTTATTCAGCGCTTTAGCGAATCTCGTTGAACGCGAACTATATAGGGTTGTTTTCCTGAGCCCGGGCTGTATGTCACTATTGTGACAAAACCCAAGGAAGACATGCCGGACCATAGCAAGACACTCGCGGAAGGACGCTATCGCGTTCGCAAAGCATCGCTCGACAAAGATCTGCGCAAAATCCAGCATCTGGAAGACGAGACGCGTGCTGCAAGTTCGGGTTTGCTGGCTCCTGGCATCGCCATCATCTTCCTCGCTTTGACGGCGCTTTATGCCACGCTTCAAGCGGGGGCACAGACTGAGGCTGCCGTCCTCGTCGCCGCCGCTGTCCTGGCCGGCTATATGGCGCTCAACATTGGCGCCAACGATGTCGCCAACAATGTCGGGCCGGCGGTCGGCGCGCGCGCCATGACGATGATCGGCGCCTTGATCATCGCCGCGTTTTTCGAAAGTGCCGGGGCACTCCTGGCTGGCGGCGATGTCGTCAAGACCATCTCGAAGGGTATCGTCAGTCCGGCAGCGGTCTCCGATGGCGGCACTTTCATTATCGCCATGATGGCGGCGCTCTGTGCGGCGGCCGTCTGGGTCAACCTCGCGACCTGGATCGGCGCACCCGTCTCGACAACCCATGCCGTCGTTGGCGGGGTGGTCGGCGCCGGCATTTCGGCGGTCGGCGCAGCGGCGGTCAACTGGCCGGTGATGGCGGCCATCGCGGCAAGCTGGGTCATTTCCCCGTTCATGGGCGGGGTGATCGCAGCGCTATTCCTCGCCTTCGTGAAAGCCAATATCGTCTATCGTGACGACAAGATCGCGGCGGCCAGAATCTGGGTGCCGGGTCTTGTCGCCCTGATGGCGGCTTGCTTCACGGCCTACCTCATGGTCAAGGGTGTATCGAAGATCTACCACCCTTCGACACTGCATATTATCGGGGTCTCACTTGCGGTGCTGATCTTGTCTTTCGTGGCTCTGAAGCCGCTGATCCATCGCCAATCGCAAGGCCTCGAAAACCGCAATCAGTCTCTGCGCAAGTTATTCCGGCTTCCGCTGATCGTCTCGGCGGCGCTGTTGTCGTTCGCCCACGGCGCCAACGATGTCGCCAACGCCGTCGGTCCGCTAGCAGGTATTCTGCATGCCCTTGAAACCGGGGAAGTCTCCGGCAAAGTCCACCTGCCGATCTGGATTATGGTGATCGGCGCGGTCGGCATCAGCTTAGGTCTCTTCTTGTTTGGACCGCGCCTCATCAGGACGGTTGGCGAACAGATCACCCGAATGAACCCGATCCGTGCGTTCTGCGTGGCTTTGTCAGCGGCCATTACGGTGCTGGTCGCGTCCTGGTTGGGGCTGCCCGTCAGTTCGACGCACATTGCTGTCGGTGCCGTCTTCGGCGTTGGCTTCTACCGCGAGCACTTCATCGCCCACAGTAAGATCAGGCGGCGGTATCTCCTGCGCAAAGGTCGCGATCCGGATGCCGATGTCGAAAAGAAAATGAACGACCAGGACGTCATCCGTCGCAAGCTCGTCCGTCGATCGCACTTCACGATGATCGTCGGGGCCTGGGTGATTACCGTTCCAGCCGCCGCGACGCTTGCTGCGATCACCTATGCGATCCTTCAACTCGTGATGTGACGACCAAAGGAGGCTGCAATCGATCGCGCAGTTCTCCTTCTCGTGCTGTCGTCCGCAGTGATTCATCCCTTGCGGGATTTGTTGCTGAAAAGGGCGTCGCACCACTTCTCCGCCTATCTTGGCGTCTGCCTGGTTTGGATCGTGATCGCCGGGATACAGGCGGTTGCTTCGGGAACGCCGCTCCTGTTGCCCTCGGCGGCCGTGCTGCCGGCGATCCTCTCGGCACTCGGCCTGGGCGCCTACTATATGGGCACACTTTTGGCGATGCGCCGCGGAGAGCTATCGGTTTATTATCCGATCATTCGTTCCTCCCCTGCAGCCATCGTCGTGATCAGCTGGCTCGTATTGGACAAGAGCTACCCGCTTCTCGATCTCATCGGCATCCTTTTGATCATGGTCGGGGCGCTCTTTTTACAGCGCACGCCCAACCGCTTCTTCGGCGATGGACAGGCAATGGCCGTCGCCCTGATCGCGATGCTGGGCTCAGCGCTTTATTCGATCGCCGATGCCCACGCGATGACAACGGCGATGCCCTCAGCCTTTTTGTTCTGGGTCTACATTCTCGTTTCACTTGAACTTGCAATCGGAGCGTTGATCGTCGGGCGCCAGAATGAGCCGGTAGCAACAAGCCTTCTGGCGAGCTGGGCGGACGACTGGCCGCGATTGCTGATAGCCGCGGCGACCTCCTATCTTTCCTATCTCCTGATCCTGATCGCTTTCGGCCTTGGCGGCGATGCCGCCGAGGTCAGCGCCACACGACAGTTTTCGATCCCCGTTTCGATCCTTTTGGCATCAATCTTCTTAAAGGAACCGCGACTTCTACAGCGCCTCGTCTGGGGATTTTTGATGCTGGCCGGCATCCTGATCCTGAGCTGACGACTAGGGTTTTCGCTCCTATTGGCCCAACCGCTATCGCTTTAATGCTGCACCGGGATGAGCTATAGGCTTTTAAGAGGCTTTGCCGAACATTTATATTATTCAGCGCGGCAAGCAGTTTTATGTATTCAAAAATCCGCCGGGCACCGCACCACAGGGATGAGCCGACGGGTGATCAGGTGACGAGGACAGCGCAATGAGTTCCAGATCGACCAGCGGACAAGGCAAGCTTTTTGAAAGTGTCGTTGAGACCATCGGCAACACGCCATGTGTCCGGGTAAACAACCTCGCCCCCGCGAACGTGGAGGTCTACGTCAAGGCTGAGTTTTTCAATCCGGCTGCCTCCGTCAAGGACCGCCTCGCCATCAGCATTATCGAAGAGGCCGAAAAGCGCGGAGACCTGAAACCGGGACAGACCGTCGTCGAGGCGACGAGCGGCAACACCGGGATCGGACTTGCAATGGTCTGCGCGGCCAAGGGCTATCCCCTGGTCGTGACGATGGCCGAGAGCTTTTCAGTGGAACGCCGCAAGCTGATGCGCTTCCTGGGGGCCAAGGTCGTGCTGACGCCCAAGGAGCTGAAAGGCTTCGGCATGTACCAGAAGGCGGTTGAGCTGGCCTTGGCGAACGGTTGGTTTCTCGCCCACCAATTCGAGACAGCCGACAACGCAAAGATCCACGAGAACACCACCGGCCGCGAAATCCTGGCCGATTTCGCCGGCAAGAGACTGGATTACTACGTCACCGGTTACGGCACCGGCGGCACCGTGACAGGCGTCGGTCGGGCGCTCAAAAAGGAACGCCCCGAAGTCAAAATCGTCCTCAGCGAACCGGCCAATGCCGCGCTCGTGGCCAGCGGCGTCGCCCAGGAACGCGATGCGGACGGCTCGCCCGCGGTCAGCCACTCAGCCTTCCAGCCGCACCCGATACAGGGCTGGACCCCTGATTTCATTCCCCTCGTGCTGCAGGAAGCCATCGACAACAAGTATTTTGACGAACTCATTCCGGTCCCGCCGCCGGTGGCGATGGAGTGGTCGCAAAAGCTTGCGGCTCGCGAAGGCATCATGACCGGCGTGTCCGGTGGCGCGACCTTTGCCATTGCCATGCAGATCGCCGAAAAGGCCCCAGCCGGCTCCGTCATACTGGCCATGTTGCCGGATACCGGAGAGCGCTATCTCTCGACGCCACTCTTCGAGAACATCGAGGATGTGATGACCGAGGATGAAATCGCGCTGATGAAGTCGACGCCGGGCTATCAGATGGCCGGCCTTTAGACAGAACGCCCCCCGCGTTCGGCAGTCTACCATTGTCACGGCATCGCCGGGCGGGTTGCTTGGCAACCGGCAATGGAACGAGATGCCCGGTGGGAAGTTTTGACATAAACGTCAGGATGTCGTCGCGCGATCTGCTCGGCGCATTCGCCGACGTGCGCCCGATGACGCATCCGTCCAGTTCGAATCGAAGAAATCCAGAATGCGCCTGCCATTTTATGAAGAACGCTGAGCAGTCAACACGACGCAAATACAACCGCTCTAATCCGCAGTTTATTGCTGAAACTCAATGACACTTTATTTTCTGGTTGTTTCCTCTCTGGAGCTTCGAAAGTGGCGAAGTCTACTCAGGAATCAAAGCGGCGGACGCAATGGCGAAGCCGCCAGTGCGCGTCAAACCAAAACATAATCAAGCCCTTACTCGAACTCAGAAATCACTCGAAGATCGGCATCACAACATGCGAATATCTGGACAGAAACGGCACGCGCCAAGACTAGAGCTGTCAAAGCGTGCCTGAAAAGTAAGTTTGAATGGTTGAAAATAACCGATGCAGCTGAAGTTTTCTTGACCAACTACAGCGTGCCGGGAACAATAGGGTACAAATCAATCTGGTCCGCATTGATCAGGGTGCGGATTGATCGCTGCTTGAAACTCAAAAAATCATCTCGGAGATGCAAACTCCAGTTGCGGTTTTGGGTTGCAGCCATGGGCCAAAAATCAAATTTTGATTTACGAGGCGGAAATTGACTGAAGAACGGGCGACACGACCGGCTTACCGAGGCCCACTTTACGCGCAGGTTGCTCAGGTGATCCGCTCTGAAATTGCCAACGGCCGCTGGCGGGTGGGGACCATCCTGCCAAGCGAGCTGGATATGGCACAGTCTTATGATGTCAGCGTCGGGACAATGCGCAAGGCGCTGTCGATGCTGACCGATGACAAGATGATCCGCCGCAGCCGAGGTCGCGGCACAGAGATCATTGCAGCCCAGCCGCAGGCGCGCCTGTCGGTTCTCGATTACGGCACCGATATTCCGCCTGCCGACGATATTGACGTGAAAGAAGAGCCGGCCCCACAGAAGATCGCCGACAAGCTGGGTGTTCCCAGAGGTCAGATGCTGACGGTCATGGTTCGCAGAATCGTCTTCGATGACAAGTCGCGCGCCGTCGATTGCCTATACTTGCCAAAACCGATTTATGAGGAAGTCCGCCACGTAGATATTTTTTCCAACGAAAAATTGGAAGACGCCTATCAAGCGATGGACCCCCTGCAGCGACTGCGCGCTGAGGAGTGGATTTCAACCGACATTTCGAACAACGAAGTCGCTTCGATCCTGAGGATTCCAGAAGGCACACAAGTGCTGAAGGTGGCGCGGCTACTTTCTCTCGGAGACGACCCGGTTGAGTATTCCGAAAGGTATCTCAACCTCGACGGCGTCGCCTATGCACTGCAGCGCAGAACGCCGGACTAGAGACGCTCCACATCCAAGGACTAGTCGCGCGCCCATCGTTGCAATGTCGATAGGTCAGTCGATAGGTCAATTACCTGGCTCGCTCGAAGGGGCAGACACGTAGGTACAAGTTCAACATGGCCAATTCGATCGAACGGTTGCTGACTTTTAAGAACAGTGAAGGTCAGTCTGCCAGGGGTACCCTGCTGCACATGTCCCGGACGTCGATCTCGTTCGAGGTCTACAATCCATATTCGATTGTGCAGTTGAGCGAGGTTCTGCAGGACGTCACGATCCGCAATGCGGAAGCGCCGATCTATCAGGGCAAGGCCGTGGTCAGCAGCCTGGTGAATACCGGCCTGATGCTGGTCGTCTCAGCGACCCTCGTCGATAATTGGAACGACCTCACCTTTGCGCTGGCCCGCAGCAACGATCTGTCAGGCGAAGTCAAACAATTCATCACCGATTGGGAAGAGCAAAAGCGCATTCGTCCCGGTTATCAGCAGGCCGTCGGCGATTTGAAATCCTTGCTGTCCCAGCTCAGTCCATGGCTCGACCAGGTCGACATCAGCGCCGAGCACGAAACGACCAGCGTCAGCGACGACGTATTCCAGCAGCTAAGGGGCCCGCTGCTACCGAAAGTCTCCGAACTGCAAAGCCGGTTTGAAGAAGAAGCCAAAGCTGTCGGCAGCGACGAATTGATCGCACATCGCCAGTTCGCGCAGCGCGATCTCCTCCCGCTCATGATGCGCGCACCGTTTTTCCATCGCTCGTATGTCAAGCCGCTGGGTTACGCCGGCGACTACATGATGGTGAAGATGATGGTCGAGGGACGGCGCGCTGGACCTACGACATACGCCCGCCTCGTTAACGACTTCTACCTCGAAATCGACCTCGTCAAGGCTCACCGCAATCGCCTGATTATCATCGAGCGCGAATTGAACAAGTGCGCTGAGCAGGCGGCTCAGGCCGGGCGCAAGGTCAAGATCTTGAACGTCGGCTGCGGCCCGGCGATCGAACTCATCCGCTTCATTCGCAATTCGCCCTACTGCGAGTTCTGCCAGTTCACGCTGATCGACTTCAACGCGGAGACCATCGAATACGCGCGCGGGGCGATTGAAAATACCATGCGTGAGGTCTCGCGGCGGCCGCAGATCGAATTCAAGCAGTTATCGGTTCACAGTCTCCTGAAGCAGTCCTCTTCCGAAAAAGACGACGCCGATCAGCAGACCTATGACTTCGTCTATTGCGCCGGCCTTTTCGATTACCTCTCAGACCGCGTCTGCCAGCGGCTCCTGGAACTCTTCTGTAAATGGACCAAGCCGGGTGGGCACGTCATCGCAACCAACGTGCACCCCGACAATCCGACCCGATGGATTATGGAGCATGTCATCGAATGGCACCTCATCCATCGCACCATGGAAGACCTCGCCAACCTGTCGCCCGAACAGTATCCAAAGCTTGTCTATGACGACGATACGCACATGAATGTGTTCGTCGACATCAGTGTGGGAGACGAAGATTGAGCGCAACCGGTCCAGATACGGTGAGCCGCGATTTCGAAGCTTCCGAACTTGAGCTGCGATATCGCCAGTCGCGCATTGGTGCGTGGCTGATGCTTGCTTTGATACCGGCCGGCGCGTCCCTGGATTTTTTCGTCTACCCTGAATATTTCTACGAGTTCACAGCCTACCGTTTTCTTGCCGATGTCTTCGTCGTGCTGACGGTCGCCGCCCATGAACTTGGCCGCGCCAAGAGTATTCCGTCGACGCTGATCACCATCTGGCTTGGCGTCGCCATTTTGATGATCTGCTTGATGATCTACCGGACGGGCGGCGCGGTCTCTCCGTATTACGGTGGATTGGTGCTCTCGATCCTGGCCGTTGGCATTTTGCTGCCACTCACGGTCTCAGCCGCCGCCGGCATCTCGATTGGAACGCTTGGCATCTATCTTGCCGTCTGCGCCTACCAAGGCATCGACGCGACGAACTTTCCGATCCTGTTCAATAATTTCTACTTCCTATCCTTAGCCGCAATCATCAGCATCACCGCGGTTTATTATGCCAGGAAGCGGCGGCTTGCCGATTTTGAACTGCGCCAACAGCTGGAAGTGTCCAACAAGGAATTGTCGGCGCTCGATCAGATGAAGTCGGAGTTCTTCGCCAACGTCAGTCACGAATTGCGCACGCCTTTGACGCTGATCCTCGCACCGTTGCAGGAACTCCTGAACTCAGACGGCCTGGCCGGGACAACGAGAAAAACCCTGGCGACAATCCAGAAGTCGGCACTGCGCCTGCAACGGCTCGTGAATGACCTCTTGAATCTCGTGAAGATGGAGCTGAGCGAGCCGACAGACGATCTTCAAACGGTCGATCTTGCCGGGCTTGCCAACAGCATCTGCGAACAAAGCCGGCATTACGCCAATGCCAAAGGGTTGAAGCTCATCGCTGATATCCCACGAGAAAAAATCTTAGTTGCCGGCCGGCTGCACTCCCTCGAACGCGCCGTCATCAATCTGGTCAGCAATGCCGTGAAATTCACCGGCGAAGGCGGTCGCATCGACGTCTCGGTGCGCGCCAAAGACGGCGAGGCGATCCTCATCGTGAAAGATACCGGCATCGGTATTGCCAAGGAAGATAAGGAAAAGATCTTCGACCGCTTCAAGCAAGTCGACAGTTCTACGACGCGGCGCTACCAGGGCCTCGGCATCGGATTGGCACTGGTCAAGGAAACATTGGCCGAGCACGGCGGCGAGATCTCCGTCGAATCCGAGTTGAACTCCGGCACTCAATTCACGGTTCGTCTGCCGCTCCATAATACCAATGCCGAGGCAGGGTCGAGCCTCGAACCAAGCGAAGACGTTGGCAACAAGAGCGCAGCCGAAATCGCCTATCTGGATGCCGCCTTTGAAGGAGCTGTTGGCGATTCCGACAACGCAAGCGGTCCAGAACAGCGCGCAACGAACAAGTCGACAATCCTGATCGTTGATGATGAACCGGAGATGCGGCGCTACCTCGCCTCGGTTCTCGAAACCGATTTCAACGTGCTGCAGGCCAAGGAAGGCCGCGCCGCTCTCGATGTCCTGACGACACATGCCGTCCAACTCGTCGTTTTGGATCTGATGCTGCCAGAAATTGATGGCATCGAGCTTTGCAAGAAAATCAAGGCTGACCCCGCATTGAGTAAACTCAAGGTCGTCGTTTTGACGGCGCGGGCCGATGACGATGCCAAGTATTCTGCCTTAATGGCTGGCGCCGACGACTTTCTGGTCAAGCCGTTCAGCTACCTTGAGATCAAGACAAGGCTGAAGAACCTCAATTCCGTCAGTCGGTTGGAAAGCGAACTGCGCGAGCAGAACGAAGCGCTATCGGATGCGTTGAAACGCCTGCAGGAAGCCGAAGCGCAGCTTGTCCATCGTGAAAAGCTGACGGCGCTGGGCACCATGGCGGCCGGCCTGCTGCACGAGATCAACAATCCGCTGAACTACGCCAACATGGCGCTTGCACATGCGGCGAAAAACAAGTCGGTAAAATCCGATGTGGACCTTGGCGAGTGCGTCGACGATGCGCGCGAAGGCGTCAACCGCGTCCAGTCGATCGTCAAGGATCTTTGGGCCTTCGCCAAACCGTCGGCACAGGATCTGCGCGAACGCTTCTCAGTTGCCAAGATGCTCAACCACGCGCGCCGCTTCACAGCAAGCGCCACGCGCGATCTTGAACTCAATCTCGACGTCTCCGAAGATCTGTACGGCTGGGGCAACGAACAGCAATTGACCCAGGTGCTCGTCAATCTGATTTTGAACGCTGCTAAGAGTATTGTGCAAATGGATCGAGCCGAAAAACCGGTTATCTTCGTCCGCGCCCGCTCGTACGAAGACAGGATCGTCATTTCAGTCGAAGACAATGGACCAGGTATTTCACCCGAAGTCCTGCCGCGAATTTTCGATCCGTTCTTTACGACCGACGATGTCGGCAGCGGAATGGGCCTCGGCCTCAGCGTTTCGCACTCGATTGTGGAAGGCCACGGCGGCAAGATTGACGTCGAAACCCAGCTTGGACGCGGCTCAACATTCAATTTCGATATTCCACGCGCACCCTCTGAAAAAATAGGCCAGGAAGGCTCCCATGTCATACAATCCACGCGCTGACGAGCCAGCTATCCTCTACGTCGACGACGAAGAGCAGGCGCTGAAATATTTTAAGCGGTCCTTCGAGGACAATTTCAAAATTCTCACTGCGCCAAGTGCCGACATTGCCGAATCTCTCGTCAACAGCGGAACCGAGAACGTCGGGATCGTTATCAGCGATCAGCGCATGCCTGGGCGAACGGGCGCGTCGCTTCTGAGCGCCTTGCGCAAGAACCATCCGCAAATCGTGCGATTGGTGACAACGGCGTATTCCGATCTGGAAAGCGCAATCGAATCGGTCAATAGCGGCGAAGTCCTGCGCTACATCGTCAAGCCGTGGGACATCGATGCGTTGCGTCTGGATTTGAATACAGCAATGCAGATCTTCAAGCTGCAGATTGAGCGGTCGGAGCTGCTGCAGGAGAAGCTGAGCGTCCAGCAAAGCATCACCGCCGTCGACCGGCTGCGCACGCTGATCGTCGCTTGCACGGCATTGAAGTCGTTCCCGCACGCAGACTGGTCAGCGTGCCGCTATGGAGAAGACGTTGGGCGCCTGCCGCAGACGTCCGCAGGCACCAACCCGCAAGCGCTGGATCTTTGGAAGCAGGCTGAACTCGAGACGCTCTTTCTCCGCAATATCGTTTCTGAGCTGGCCTCGCTTCCCCAGCCCCCACAGCAAGATGGCGGATCGGCCAATATTGCGAGCGCTTGGAGTGCGGCCAGCGGCAAATTGAAAAGCGATGCGGGCGTTGCACCTTCAGCACCCACGAGCCTGCAATCGGCAACGGCCGGGATGGCCGAAGACTGGCTCGTTGGAATTTTTCAGAACGCGATGGACGGCATGTTGAGCCTTGTCGCCGATCCCAAAGTCGAGGCGCAAACGTCGGCTGACGGCATCTCCGAAATCACGATTGCAGGCAAACGGCGCAACGGGTCGATGCCCCCGGTGATGTTCGCGTCCGCAAGCGACGAACCTCCGACAACGAGTGCGGCGTCGCTTTTGAAAGCGTACCTGATGGCGGGCGAAACGTCCGGCGCGATCAAATTGAGCGGCGACGGAGAGGGTCTACAACTCTCAATCGTCCTCAGTGAGAAATCTGAGATCGGTGAAGAGCGCGACGCCACAAAAAAGATCAAGCAGAGCTTCCGCAGCTACGAAATCTGGCCCCAGTGACGAGGCGCCAAGCTGACCTGTTCAATTTGACCTGATCAGTTCAGCAGCAACGGATAGGTCAGCGTCATAACGAAACTGGAATCATCTTTGAAGTTGGCCGTGAAACGTCCGCCGCTCTGCCTGATGATCCATGAGATGACGGATAGCCCAAGTGCGCCGGCAGAATTCGAACCGACAAGTATCTGCCGTGCGACTTCCAGCAGGTCTACTGTGCCGCTGCCGCAAATTTCGACGCATACGAAATTGAATTCTTTGTGCGTTCGAACCGTGACTTTACCATTGTTGGCGTCTTGCGCGATCAGAAACGCATAGGACAACAGCTCGCTCAAAATCATGACCAGAGAAGACGGGCTGGATCTGACGAGCATTCGTCCTGCGGGCAGCTCCATGTCGAGGCGCTCCGCCTTTTGATTGACCGATGGCAATTTGGCGACGGCCTGATTGAGACAATCTTCCAGATCGCAAGTCTCTCGCGACAGCAACATCGGCCGCGACATCTGGTTGGCATAGGCCTCGTCAATGATTGTGCCGATTGAGCCGACTTCATTGTCGAGAAGCGAAATCAATCCTTCTTTCTCGGCGTCGTAATCGGAAAAATTCGCGTGCGCCGCGAATGCAGATGAAATCACTTGCAGGCGTTTTGTCGTGGCATCGAGATTGGCGAAACATTCGTTTCGCGACAGCGCCATGTTAGCTGCAGCCTTGGCGGTAAACACAGATATGATTTCATTGGCGAGCATATCTGCGTCCCAGGGCTTCAAAATGATCTTGTCGAGCAGCCCCTCGTTGAGACAATCGGCGAGACAGGAAACATCCGCAAATGCGGTCGTCAAAATCCGCGATGTTTTCTTGTTGCGCAGCTGGGTCACGCGAAGCAGCTCGCGTCCTGACATGCGCGGCATGCGCTCGTCGGCAATGACGACGTCGAGTTCTTCACCGCGTTCGTCAATGACTTGCAAGGCTTCGTCGGTGTCCTGGCAGCTGATCAGATCGCATTGGCGGTCCAAGGCGCGCCGCATGTATTTGAGCGCGTGTTCCTCGTCGTCAACGTAAAGAATTAGGGGCATTGGCATTTCCAGGGAAGTTAGCGCTCCGTAAGTATCGCCTCGCAAGACAACATCGATAACTGACACGATCTTTCGAAACAAATCATAATCGGAACTCTAGCGACTACTGCATAAACGGTTTTCGAACCAATAGCTTGAACCAAATCAGGGCGGTATTAACTGAAACACGTTTTCGGTCCCGAAGCGCGATAGAAGTCCACAATAGTGGCCAGCCTTCGCCACGCGAAAACGATAAACTTTGACCAACTCTAGGTTGTTAAGCTTGATATTGCCGTCGACGCCTACCGAGGACCAGCGCCTTTCTAAAGATATCCAGCAGAAAAAATAGGTTATTCGATGTCGCAGCTCATATGGCTGGGATTTGCAGAACCAATGACTAGCAGCAAAAACAGCAACCGCAAGTAGCAATTGGGAGAAGGTTATCCGTAGTCTGAAAAACTCAAGAGGTATGACCCAAAAAGCGCGCCGCTCAGCTGCAAAAGCAACCTTGCGGCGCGCTCGTCCCAGGCCGGCTGTTGGTCAGCGACCGGCCGCGGGCATCGCAAGTCCGCTCGCTCGGGAGTGGGCAGACGAACTCGCGGAAAGGTAGTAGCGCAACAACAGGTAACCGCAGATGCCGGACAGCAAGGATCCGACAAGGACACCGATACGCACACTTGCCGCGTCACCAGTTTCCGGGAAGGCAAGCGTTCCGATGAATAGACTCATCGTGAAACCAATACCCGCCAGCAAAGCTGCGCCATGCATCAGGGCCCAGTTGACCCCGCTCGGCAGCTTGGCGACGCCGAGGCTTACGGCAATCCACACGCCGGCCATCACGCCGACTTGCTTGCCGACAAAAAGACCGAGTGCGATGCCCAACGAGACCGGTCCGAAAAGATCGCTCGGGCTCAGGTTGAAAAGCGCCACGCCTGCGTTGGCGAAGGCGAAGACCGGCATGATCCCAAGAAGCACCCATGGCTTCAGATCATGTTCGGTACGCGTCAGAAGCGTTTCCTCATTCTCATCGCCCGCTTCGCGCATGTGCGGCACGAACAGTGCCGTAACGACACCGGCAAGGGTCGCGTGGACGCCGGACTTCAGCAAGAACGTCCAGACAATGACACCGACGACGATGTAAGGCGTGAGCCTGTTGACCCCGCGCGCATTGAGAACCGCCAGCAAAGCAATACCGACCGCCGAGACAGCGAGCGAAGCAAGCGATAGCTCGGCGGTATAGAACACCGCGATAATAATGATCGCTGCAAGATCGTCGATGATAGCAACGGCGAGCAAAAAGACCTTCAAAGCCACCGGAACACGGCTTCCCAGCAACGCCAGGATGCCCATGGCAAACGCGATGTCGGTTGCAGCTGGAATGGCCCAACCGTCGATCGTTGCAGGGTCGTTGTAGTTCCAGGCGACGTAGATGAGGGCGGGAACCAAGATGCCACCAAGCGCGGCGATGACAGGAAGCGCTGCTTTGCGGCGGTCGGAAAGTTCGCCTTCAAGAACTTCCCGCTTCAGCTCCAGACCGACAAGCAGAAAGAAGATGGCCATCAACCCGTCGTTGATCCACAACAGCAAAGGCTTGTTGATCGCAAACTCGCCGACAGCAACCGAGATCTTGGTGCTCAGAAGCCAGCTATAGACACCGCTCAAACCGGTATTCGAAAAAACGAGAGCAAGGATCGTCGCGGCAATCAGCATTAGTCCACCAGCGACATCGCCACTGAACAGTCTCCCGATCCCCTTGCCTTGCTGCGAACTTTGGTAGGTGTGCGAACCCACAACATATCTCCCGATTACGTTGCGACAGCCAGCCGCCAACCCGCTGCCTGTCGGTTGCAGATATTGCATCGAGGATCGAAGGAAACCGAGAAGCCGCTGACTGCCGGCGACAAGCCGTATCTGGCGAGCTGTCGGGCAGGGCCAACAAGTGCTCCATCACGGAACATCAAGCTCAACCGAAAGTTGGCGAGGCGCTGAAACCTGATTTTTCAGCGCGACGGAAATCCTTCGCAGCTCAGCTCACGATGACCCGGACTTCGCCACCCAGACATTCCAATTCTGATGTCGAAGCAGACTTGGCCTGCGGCGGTGTGTGCTTCGCCAGCCTTCGGTGCTGATCGGTTTGCATCGCTCTTGATCACCTCGTCGCAATTTTGTTGGCGATAAGAATGAAATGGGGGGCTCAGCGAAGGCCAACAAATCGGAAACGTAACCACTTTCGATAGAAATTTCCGATCAGCGCTGGCGAATAGCCCCTCGAGCACATACCTGTCCTTTTAGGCTCGCAACAAGGATCAACGATGCTGAACCTCAGACAGCTGGAATACCTCATAGCATTGTCGGAGACACGAAATTTTCGCCGCGCCGCTGAGCGCGTCAACGCCACGCAACCGACGCTGAGCGGACAGGTCAAGGCACTCGAAACGCGCCTTGGTGCGCAGCTTGTCGAGCGCTCGAAGAACAAGGTCATGTTGACCCAGCTCGGCGCTGAGGTCGTCGGGATCGCCAGACGCATGCTGGCTGACGCCAATGAGATTCGCGTCTTGGCCTCAAGAGGCGGCGCCGAGCTGTCGGGCGTGCTGCGTCTAGGATTGCCATCGACGATCGGTCCCTACTTGTTGCCGTTGGTCATTCCCGAACTTCAGGCCCGTTACCCGCAATTGCAGCTTTATGTGCGCGAAGAACTGCCCGGCACGCTGCCGCATTCGCTTGAGAACGGGACCTATGATCTCGCGATCTCGCTGTTGCCGGTCATTGCTTCGGATCTTGAGTGCGCCCCGTTGTTTCGCGAACCGCTGACACTGGCGGTCTCAAAGCAACACCCGCTGGCGGCCAAGAAGAAAGCCAACCAGAGCGCCTTGAAAGGGATCGACATCCTGGCGCTGGGCCGAGGCTACCAGTTGCACGATGCCGTCACGGCCCTTTGCAAAGATTTCGGGGCCAACCTGAAATACGAATACGAAGGCACGAGCCTCGATACCCTGCGCGAAATGGTGGCGATGAATTTGGGAGCGACATTTCTGCCCGGTCTTTATGTGGAATCTGTTGCCTCAAGAGACCCCAACATCAAGACGGTCAAACTCGAGGGCCGCCAGAACTACCGGACAGTCGGCCTCATCTGGCGCAAGACGACATCGCGGCGAAAATCCTATCTCGATCTCGCCGACGTCCTTCGTGATGCGATCCGAGAAAACTTTCCGCAGTTTGTCGTCCACAGCGCGCAGATCTAGGACGCAGCAATGAGTTCCCGTACTCTGCCGCGTCTACCATCGCGTCGTTGCCGTCGTCTCGCATCGGCGGCCAGCGAGCATGGCGCGTGACGCTCACAAATCGCCTCAAACAAGTTTTGTAATTTCTTGTGATTGCCAATGGTCTCGAGCTGGCGATGGGGACGTGTCGATGAAGGCGAACCAAATTGCGATTTGTGGTCTTCTGGAAGTCGAAGAAGTTTCGGCTTCTTTCGGTGCGACGCATCTGTTGTCGTTGCTCGAACCGGGTCGGAAAATTAGTCGGCCTGAGTCAATCGCAAAAGCAAACCACCTGACGCTTGGGTTCCAGGATACCTGGGACCAGAGCCTAATGTTGGCACCGACGATCGAACACATCGAGCGCATCGACGGCTGGGTCGACAACCAGCCGGCCGACGCCCGGCTTATTGTGCATTGTTTTGCAGGCGTGGGTCGTTCACCCGGAACGGCACTTGGAATTCTGGCAAAGTCCATGCCGCCTGACGAAGCTGTCGACGCCGTTTTCAAGCTGCGCCCGCAAGCCGTTCCCAACGCTCTCGTCGTCAGGTTATGGGACCAACGGCTCGGGCTTGCGGGAAAGCTGCTGGCCGCTTTGCAAGAAGCCCTGGGATGCGATCTCGACAACTAGGCGAGCTTATCTCCCGCGGATCAGGTGCTGGCGACGATCACAACCCAGATCGACAACACAACCGCGCACAGCACCGTGTAAAGGCCGTTCCACCTGCAGCCGACGTGAACCGCGCTGACGTGGGCAATCTTCCCGACAAGCATCGTCGTAGCGGTGAACGGCGAACTCGCCCCGCATAGCGCCCACCCTGCAGTGATTGCGGTAATGACGGCTGTCGGCGTCACACCCATCGCGGCGGCCGTCGGCAGAAGCGGCGCAATCAAAGAAACCGACAGGATCGGATTCATGCCCAACTGCCCCATGATCGGTAGGATCCAAACCAGCGAAACAAGCACCAGCCATCCTGGCAGTTCTGTCAGGTCGAGACCCGATTGAGCAACAATCGGAACCAGAATCTGGGCACCAATCGTGCCGATGAACCCGGCCATGGTGAGCAGCACGAGTTCAGGACAGAAGATCGGCAGCTCCTCGAAGACGTAATGCCGCGAGATCGATGTGACGCGAGACACCGGCTCATCATTCCAGTTCTGCAACGCGATCCAGAAGACCGAAATGATCGGCACGACGACCATCACCACCGCCACCGAGCGGACATCTGTCGCAATGTGAATTCCGCCGACCGTCACGACGAGGATCGATAGCAGAATAAATAACGGTAGCAGGCTCGACCAGGAATCCTTCGGTGCTTGGCGCGGCGGCGGCGTTACCGATAGCCGAGGCTTGAAAATGATATCGAGCGCCCAGCCCAGACCTGCCAGAATGAGTGCGCTAACGAGACACGAGCCCAATGCCTGACCCCAGTTCGCGCCCGGCACAAGCGACGTCGTAATCGCGATTGCGAAAGCCAGCGGCGACCACGGCAACGTCGAGACAAATCCGCGTTGAATGGCAAGCAGCATTCGGCGGGTGCGATGCCGGCGGATCTCTTCGCTGGGTTCGCTCCGCGCGCTCGCTTCCGCCAAAGTTCCAAGCAGCGAGATCGCGCCGTAATTCAGGATGAGAGCGAAAAGGTGGCCGCCGACAGTCAGCGCAGCGTAGCGGCGCCCGGGCGGCTGTTCGGCAAGAAACAAACCGCAGCGTCGGATTGACGGCGAGGTCGCCGAGGCATGGCGCAAGAAGGTGAGGGCCGTAAAGAATGCTGCAATGAAGGCTGATTTCTCAAGCGCAGAGAACGTCATCGCCAGCCAGTCATCTCGGCTGACGGCAGCAATGACGACGAGCACAAGGCCGGTAAAAATGAAAGCCAATCGGGAAGCCGAAGAGCGCGGCAGAGCCGCAAGGAGAAATACCGGAATGATGCCAGCGGCGATGTAATCGTAAAGCTCCACATCGCTCCACTGGGAAGCGATTTCGAGGACTGTAATGACGATGAGCGAGACACCGATCACGCCATTGTTCAAACTCCAGGTCGACAACGGCTGGCTGTCGTTCTGCATCTTGATCTTATCCGTTGGGATTTATGAAGGCGGTCTTGTATACAATTGATTTTGGACTGTGCCCAAGCAAACTGCAAACCCAGCCAAGATAGTCTTTAGACCCGTGACGCATTTTCACAAATTGCGACTGAAGACTCCCTTGTCACGCCCAAGGCGTTGCATCACGGCGCGATTGCGACTGAGCCTGCAACTTCCGTCGTAGAGACTCAGACGCTCGCTTTTCTGCCTGGTGACGAAATTGTGAAGCGGCAGTCTCGGACGCCATCGGCACCTCAGTTGCTAACGACAATCGCGAACGCGCGGTGCGCGCATCTCCATTCGCGATGGATGTCATGCGTGCGATGTGCTCAGCGCAGGAATTGGCAAAGCGCCGCGTTGTCACTTTCCTCGTTGAACCAGAATCCAAGACGCGCCAGATCGGCTTCGAACGCTGCGTCGTCTTCGGGTTGGACGCTGAAGCCGGCAAGCACGCGCCCATAGGCGGCAGCTCGGTTTCGATAGTGGAACAGCGTGATGTTCCAGGTCGTGCCCAGTGTCTCAAGAAATTGCAGCAGCGCACCGGGGCGCTCAGGAAATTCAAAGCGGAACAGCCGTTCGCGTCCGACGTCGGCAGCCGGCCCCCCAACCATATGGCGGACGTGGATTCTTGCGACTTCGTTCTGGGTGAAATCGGAAATCGCATAGCCGGCATCGACGAGCGTTTCGCGGATCTGTTCGCGCTCGGTCCCTCCGCCTGTCAGTCGGATGCCGACGAAAACCTGTGCGGCTGCATCGGCACGATGGCGGTAGTTGAACTCGGAAACCGAGCGGCGGCCGATCGTCCGGCAGAATTGTAGGAAGCTCCCCTTTTCCTCCGGGATCGTGACGCCGAAAATCGCTTCGTGTTGTTCGCCGATTTCGGCCCGCTCGGTGACGTGGCCAAGGCGATCAAAGTTCATGTTGGCACCGGTCAGAACCGCAACCAGATCCTGCCCCTCGGCATCGTTCTTGGCGACCCATTCCTTCAAGCCAGCAAGTGCCAGCGCCCCGGCCGGTTCGACGATGTTCCGCGTATCTTCGAACACGTCGCGAATGGAGGCGCAGACCTGATCGACACTGACGGTGATGACTTCGTCGATGCGATCCCGAATGAGGTCGAACGTGATGTCGCCGATTTGCTTGACCGCGCACCCGTCGACAAAGAGCCCGACATGCTCCAGCGGCACCGGTGCGCCTGCCTCCAATGCTGCAACCAAACAGGCAGCATCCGCGGGCTCGACGGCTATGATGCGGACACCAGGGTCGAGCGCCTTCAGGTAAACGGCCATACCTGCGCAAAGCCCGCCGCCGCCAACCGGAACAAAGACAGCATCCATTTTGCCGCGGTGCTGCCCCATCAGCTCCATCGCGATGGTGCCCTGACCGGCAATGACGGCAGGATCGTTGAATGGATGAATGAGGGATCGGCCCTCGGTCTCTGCGAGTTGATATCCGTGCGCGGCAGCATCATTATAAGAATCGCCGTGAAGCACAGTGCGCGCTCCGTAACCTTCTACGGCTGCGATCTTGATCCGCGGCGTCGTAACCGGCATGACGATGGTTGCGTCGATCCCCAGTTCGCGCGCACTGAACGCAACGCCTTGCGCATGATTGCCTGCCGACACCGCGACGACACCGCGTTTACGCTGCTCATCCGTAAGCTGCCGAAGCCGGTTATAGGCGCCACGCAGTTTGAAACTGAATACCGGCTGCAGATCCTCCCGCTTGAGCCAAATCTCATTCTTGAGGCGGTTGCTGAGACCCGGTGCACGTTCCAGAGGCGTATGGCGGGCGACATCATAGACGGGTGCAGTCAGGATCGAACGCAGCCAGTGGTTCGTCTCCTCGCTCTCGCTCAAGATGGCGCCCTTCTCGTTTGAAGCCGCCGCTTTTGCGTTCGTACTGTCCTTGCCGACCTTTGATGCCATGTCTTACGCGCCGTGAGAGTTTCCTAGAACTTTGCCGGCAATCCATGCCGTCGGCAAAGCCGTGACAAGACCTGCCACGTGAAATGTTGGATTGACCATTATAACGCTTTGCGCCCGATCGCCACTGCGCCACAATCTCCGCAGCATGACCGCGGACCAGCCGCATCGGTCCCCAGCCGAGACATCCCGGACAAACTGCCGATTGCCTTCCGATACCCAAATGGGTTGGACGCGACACCGCGAGCCATTACTTGCCCCTGACAACGTCCTCGATTCCGAGACAATCACTCTTTGCGCCCGGTCAGCGCCTCAATGAGATCGGCTGAGATGTCCAGGTGTTCCCGAGCGGCGGATAGGACATCGGAACTGATCTGTTGCGGGGACAGGTCGATATCCTTTTCAAGACAGTCGACAACCGCCTCCATGGCTGAGATACGCGCGTACTTCTTGTTGTTGGCCGCGATGAGCGTCCACGGAGCCGACGCCGTCGACGTCTTCTCAAACATCTCATCGATGGCTTCGTAGTACTGATCCCACTTTCCGCGGTTGCGGAAGTCTTCATAGGAGAGCTTCCATCGCTTGAGCGGATCCTTCAGCCGCTCTTGAAATCTCTCCAGCTGCTCGTCTTGCGAAATGTGAAAGAAGATTTTCACAAGCCGCGTCCCGTCGTCGATAATCAGTCTCTCGAATTCGACGATATCGCGATAGGCGGCCTGCCAGCGATCTTCAGGAATGAGTTCTTCCACGCGCTCAACCAACACCCGCCCATACCACGACCGGTCGAAAGCCGTAATGGCACCGCGCGGCGGCAGGCGTTCCATGAAGCGCACCAGATAGTGCCGGTCGAGATAGTACGGTCGCGGCGCGCCGATCGGCCAGACCTTGAAGCTGCGAGGATCAAGTGCCATGGAAATGCGCCTGATGGTTCCGCCCTTTCCTGCAGCGTCCCAGCCTTCAAAAACGATCGCGGCTGAGCGGTTCTGGAAAAGGTAGGCCTGCTGGATCTGTATCAGCTTCTGCTGGAGCGCCAGAAGCTTCTCGTCGTAGTCCTCTTTGGAAAGCTTCCGGCTGAGATCAACGTCTGAGAGTCGCGGGGATTTGGCTTTCTTGTTTGCAGCCATCGCTGGTATCCGTTGGTGGTCGAGACTTTCAATTCAAAGGCGAGCCCAACAGGACTACCCGAATCTAAGGAAACGACATTTGCGCGTTTCGCAATGCAGCAGCAATAGCCCCAGCGTTGAAAACGCCTCAATAATACCACTCCAACTCTCGTTTGTTGAAAGCCCTCAGCACGAAACAAAAAAGGCCCAGCAGCGGTGCCACTGGGCCTTAATCTTAGATCGAAGTCCTGATCCCGATTAGGTGCCGATCAGAATTTGATGCGCGCACCACCCATGACCATATCCATACGGATGTCATGGTCGTTCAAGGTGACTGTCCCCGGCGTCAGCGTGAAGTCGGTGATGTCGTCAGCTGAGTAATGGCGATAAGCCAGATAGAGTTCCATGGCTGCAGCATCGATGTGCTGGACAACGCCGACACCAAACATCTGAGCTTCTTCGTTGAAGCGCGGGTCAAGCGTCGAACCGAACTCCAGGCCAACGTCCCAGATCTTGTAGTATTCGCCGTAGATCGACGTATCACCCAGCGCGAACCAGCGGCGCAGCAAACCGGATTTGACGTAGAAATACTTCTCACCCAGAAGATCGACCCCGGCAACAGGCGTATCGGACCAGTTGCGGCCGCCGCCAGCAACGCTGACGAACAAGCCGGAAGGCTCGTGCAGAGCGGAGAACGAACCAACGACTTCCTGGTGCGTCGGAATTGAGTTGGCGCCAATCAGGAACGTCACGTTATCCGTGTCGAGGATCTTGCCATCGTGATAGCCGATGCCAGCGAGCAACCGGATATCGCCAGCCTTTCCGGCATACCGCAGTCCAACATCCCAGTCGTCATCTTCACCCCAGGCTGCCGAGAAGATGAAGCCGGCAAGAACAGGAGAGTCGTAGCGAACCAGGTTGCCACGTCCGCCATCCAGGTTGCCTCGGAAAAGGTCACCCATAATCGAGACGCCTGCACCCGAAAGCGCAAGAACGCCAGGGAACTGGACCGTAAAGCCGGTGTTGGCGTCGCTGAGGAAAAAGCCTTCGTTCCAGGTCTCAACACTCGAAAGCGAGACGACCGAGGTGCGCGAAAGGTCCATCTCGGCGATGTTATCGGTGGCGTTCGACTGCATGCCAACCGAAAGGCGACCAAGCCGCTTGCTGTTCAAGTACCAGTGAGCGTGCCGCAAAACCATTGCCGCGCGACCATCGTCACCAACACCCAGCGACCCGCCAAATAGCGCGCCCGGAGCTCCAGGCACGTAGCCCTGATCGACGAAGTCGGAGTTTGCAAGTGCAGGTTCGATCTCAATCCGGAAGCCGGCGGACCATTCGCTGTTGATCGCAGCGTTGCCCTCAAAACCGAAGTGCGTCGTCGATGTCTTGTTATTGACGACGTACATGTTGTCCTGAGTGCCATCGTCCCAGAACATGACTGCCTGGTTCACCTGACCATATACGGTCAGCGAGACCTTGCGGTTCCCCTTGCGTGCCGTTGTCGCTTCAAGCTCTGCGACGCGCTCTTCAAGATCCGCACAGCAGTCACCGCCAAGGTCCGCCGCCCAAGCGCTCCCCGACAGCAGCAAACAGGCGACCGCGGTGGATGCGGTTCTAACTACAAAATTCATCTCTATGCCCCCTCCGCGCGCAAGCGCACGAGTTCAACCGTTCAGCAGACGCGAGACAACCGTTAAGAAAGGGCTAATGTGATTCGGGGGATGCAACCAACCGGCAGACGATCTGGAAAGGCCAGGAAACGGAATGTAGTCAGTATCCGTACCTAAAGAGCCACACGTTCGCGAAGCCTGCTGAAGAAATATGCAACAGATAAGAAAACCGCCCGGTGATGACCGGGCGGTTGTTTGACTTTTGGAACCGCGATCTTAGCGGCCGCCGCGGAGCAGGCTGTTGTAGCTAGCTCCCGACGACGAGGAAGACTTCGGCTTCCGTGCGGTCCGGCGGGCGGTGTTTTTCCGCTTCTTGGGCCGTGTGACGGTCCGTTTCGGCGGACGCGGCTTCCGGATGGTCTTGCGGGGCTTGCGATAAACCCGATTTGATTTTTGCTGACGATCCGGTTCCGCCTCAGGTTCCGGTCTCCGAGCAATCTCGGGCCGTCTTGGTGCCAGCGGGATGCAGACGTATTCGTCAAGAGCCCGGAACCAGCGCATCCAGTCTTCGTATTCAGCGGTCGTCGCGCTTGCCAGCTCGATTTTGCGGCCGTCGGGCAAGGTTTTCGTGACGTAGTTTTCCAATGCCGGCTGGGTATCTTCCAGACGACCGTTGACGCTGCCGTCATAGCACTGACGCGCCTTGAGACCGGTTTGGATCTCGGTCAGGTAAACGCGGCGGGCGCCAGCGCTTGGCAATCTGTTTTCGGTCGGCGGCACAACCGGAGCGATAACCTGCGGCTGGTCGAGCCGGGTGCTGGTCGTCACCAGCGCGGCCTGACGCTGATAGCGCCGCTCACTCAGCTCCAGATCCGCAGCACAGGCACACAGGCGATGCGGCTGTGCAAGTTCACAGCGCTCGATGATCTCGGAGGAATAAACGCCACCGCACAGCGGCCCGCTGGAAGCTTCCTGGATCGGCTTTGCCGGACCCGACAAGCGTGCGCGAGCCTCTTCCTCGGCGCGCTTTTGCGCTTCGGCCAGCTGTTTGCGCTCAGCAGCCTCTTTCGCCCGGCGCTCTTCTTCCGCCTGACGATTTGCTTCAGCGAGACGCTTGCGTTCGGCGGCTTCGGCAGCCAGACGCTTCTGTTCGGCGACACGCTTGCGCTCGGCGGCCTCGGCAGCCAGACGCTTCTCTTCAGCGACACGCTTGCGCTCCGCGGCTTCGGCAGCTAGGCGTTTTTCTTCGGCGACACGCTTGCGCTCAGCAGCTTCGGCGGCCAGACGCTTTTCTTCGGCGACACGCTTGCGTTCGGCAGCTTCGGCAGCCAGGCGCTTCTCTTCGGCGACCCGCTTGCGCTCGGCAGCTTCAGCGGCCAGACGCTTTTCTTCAGCGACACGCTTGCGTTCGGCAGCTTCGGCAGCCAGACGCTTTTCTTCGGCGATCCGCTTGCGCTCGGCAGCTTCGGCAGCCAGACGCTTCTCTTCGGCGACCCGCTTGCGCTCGGCGGCTTCAGCGGCCAGACGCTTCTCTTCAGCGACACGCTTGCGTTCGGCGGCCTCGGCAGCCTGGCGCGTTTCTTCTTCAACACGCTTGCGCTCAGAAGCCTGACGCTGTTCTTTCGCGATGCGCTCACGTTCGGCTGCTTCCAGACGCGCGACCCGCTCGATATTGGCCTTCGTCGCAGCCTGGGTATTGGCCTGATCCTCGCCGGTCTGCAGCATCGTGACGCCAAGCGTGACGGCGCCAATCAGCAGCATTGCGACACCCGCGAAGAACGTCGTGTTCGACGCCCCCTCAGGCGGACGGACATAGCGACCGACCGTCCGGGTGACGAACGACAAGCCTTCCGTTGCCGATTGCAGGCTCAGATCTTTGGTGGAGAAACTGAACGACGGCGCGCGCGAAGCGCTGCTCGCTGAACGGGCAGCCGAAACCGATGCAGCGGCCGCAGTTCCAGACGCGCTCGACTTGTTCTCAGCCTCGGAAGCTTCAGCACCACTCGGCTGTTGCGGAGCAGAATATATCGTCTCGGTGCCCGAAGGCCCGTCAGAAAGTGGGTGCCATTCCGCATCACTGGTTGGGCCAATGCCCAGCTGCGCAACCTGAGGCTGCAGCATGGCAAGTTCTGGGAAGAGCTCTTTGCGCCAGGCCGCGATCGATTGCGGACGATGCCGCGGCATGATCGCCAGCGCCTTATCGATGGCGGTCAGGAATTCCGGCCGGTAAAGACCCTTCAATTCCGGGCGGTCGGACGTCAAAATGCACTCGTCGTGCATGATGCGCGAGGTCGATTCCGGCGGAGCCGACCCGGTCATCGCCCGGTAGACGGTCGCAGAAAGCCCGTAAATGTCGGTCCACGGGCCCTGCAGACGCGTGTCTGTAGAGTAGGCCTCGTTGGGTGAATAGCCTTTAGAGACAATCGCCGCAGTCGTCCCGGCGTTGTCGGCCGCAGTCGCATACTTGGCGGCGCCGAAGTCGAGCAGCACCGGCATGTGGTCGATTTCGCGGATGTAGATGTTCGCCGGCTTGATGTCCCGGTGCAAAATGCCAGCCCGATGAACGACTTCGAGCGCATCGAGCAGCGGCGGCAGCAGGATATCGAATTCGTCCTGGTTGGGCGGGCGCTGCATGCGCTTCAGCCACGTCCCCATATTGGAGCCGCGGACGAATTCCAGGACGATATAAGCCGTATTGTTGGCATCAAAGACGCGAAAAACGCGCACAACGCTCGGGTGCAGGAATTTCGCCAGCGTCTTGGCTTCCCTGACGAACCGCGAGCGCGCCCACTCGAATTGCGAGGATTGCGCGTTACTTTTAACCGAAACGCTCTTGGAATTGGCCCGGACAGCCAGTTCGGCTGGAAAAAATTCCTTAATGGCGACTTCACGGCCGAGCGTCAGGTCTTCCGCAAGATAGGTATTTGCGAAACCTCCACTCCCAAGTAGACCCTTAATTCTGAACTCACCGTTCAGAACGGTCCCTGGAGCCAATGTTTGCTCGTATTCCATGCCCACCACTAGACACTCGACGGCGAGTGTTTTGACACCAATTCCGTCATTCTGTGTTCGTCCGGCCCACGAGATCAGCTCGCTGAAGCCGTTTTATGACCGGCCGTCCCTGCAGATTTCATTCCGATTCGGGACCGGCCGCTTGCGAAAGTGCTTAAGTTTTCAGGCTAATCTGACGAGACAAGCCGCTCCACATTCTCCAGTCAACTGTATAGCACATTTGATGTCAGCAACAGCCTGACATCGATTGAAATTACCGGTTCAACCAGTGATTTCACATCGTGTTACTTAACAGCTTCTGCAAGTGGCGCTGTTGCCTGGGTAACAGGCAGGTCGCCGAATTTCCATTCTTTATAGGGCCGGCACGGACAATTGGTGCTCAGATTCGCGTTAAGCCACACCGGAAACGGAAACCAAGACATGAATTTCCACGGCACAGGCGGTCGAGAAGCCCTTAGATGCTGTACGAGAAAAACCGCAGTTGATACCTTGCCGCTCAGACTTGTGATGATCATGGGGGACTGAATGCGATCGACTAATCAGTACAGACTGGCTTTGACGGCAGTTCTTACATTGTTCTGTGCAACAACGGCCAATGCAACGTCCTTATACTCATCATGTACGTCTGAAATCGTATCGGATGTTGAAAAGTTCGTATGTCAGCTTCGCACTGACGACGCCAAGAAGATGCAGAATCTGAAGGTCGAAGTCAGCGATGCCGGCCAGGTTCACCAGTTCACGGCAACGCCCTATAGCTGGGTGACCAATCAGTCTGCGATCTACTTCATCGCCCAGACGTCTTCGATCAATTCCGAGCAGTTGCAGCGAATCTACGAATTTGCCAGCCGCGCCGCCTCGCCCGTTGGAAAACAGAAGATCGGGTTCGCCACTGCCGGTGGCAGCTTCGAAGAAAAAGCCCCGTTGGGCTCGTCGCGCCTTCGTCTGGAAAACGTTCTGCGCGAAGTCAGGACCATGACACCCGATGAAAACGAGGCGTCTGTGATTCTCAGCTCGATCGAAGACGCGATCGAAAAGCTTGAGGGTGAAACAGCCGAGCGGCGTGCCGTCGTCATCATCAGCGATGCCGAGCCTTCGACCAGCGGCTTCTCAGCTTCCAAGGTGATCGACCAGGCTCAAGAAAAGAACATTGCCCTCTACTTCGTGTCTTTCGGAAAGAACAACGAACGACCCTCGAATGTCCTCACGCGGTTGGGGCAGGATTCCAACGGTGGCGCATACGACGTTTCGGATTTGTCGAAAGACAAGCTTCTCGAATTCGCCTCGCGCATTTCATCCTATCTGGAAAATGGCTACGTCATCAGTGTCGACGCCACGGGTCTGCCGCAGTCGAGCGACGTGACAATCTCCGCCGAAATTGACGGAAACGGCACTGAAACCGCCGAGACCGTCACGATCGAGCGCCAGACCGAAGATTCGTTTCTGGATACCGCCCAGCAGTTCGTTTCCGACCACTTCTATATGGTGCTGGCAGCCCTTGGATTTGGCGTTGGGGCACTCCTCGTCTTGCGCTCGATTAATGCGAGAAATCGCTATTCTCAGCTCGATGACTACGAAGACACCGCAGACCATGGCGATCCCAACGGCGAAGAGGACGAAGACGATTTCGCCGGTGAAACGAGAATTCTCGGCATGCAATCGGGGTCGCAGGCCAAACCGCTGGCCTGGCTGGAACTCGTCGGCACCGATCAGCAACCCGCCCCGTTACGCGCCGGAAATATCCAGCTGGGACGCAGCAAAGATAGCGATATCCGCCTGACGAATTCATCGGTCCACCGCCGCCACGCCATGATCCAGATGGATGCCGACGGCAGTTTCTCGATTCACGATCTGGGAACGAAGAACGGCGTGTTCGTCAACGGCGACCGCTGCAGCCAGCGCACACTCAACGACGGTGATTTGATTGAACTTGGAGAAGTCAAACTGCGTTTCGTAGATGAGCCTGCGTGAGTGCCTGTTGGAACAGGCAATTGACCATCTTGGGCTTACCTTGACCGTGAACTGCAAACCGGGGACGATGGCCCCAACGCGCACAATCAACGGTTGATAGCGGTCGAATGCGCATGAGGAGATTTGGCGAATGACAGTTTCATCCGGCGGACATGGCGACGATCCTCAAAACGAGTTTGAGGACGACGGCCATATGGCTGACGACGACAACGACCTCGAGGCGACTCGCATCCTGCCGATGCGGACGTCTGCGCCCGCCACTCCGGGCTCGGTGATCGGCACCTCAAGCGAGACCGATCCTGACAGCGATGCTGATGACGAAAAAACCTATTTCATGCCGACTGGCGCCGAGCAGCAGGACGTCGAGCCGAGCTTCAATCCCACTGTCGGCTGGCTGGTGATCCTGGATGGGCCCGGAAGAGGCGAGCACTGCTCGGTCTACTATGGCCAAAACTCGATCGGTCGCGGCGAACAACAACGGATCCGATTGAACTTCGGCGATGCAAGGATCACCCGCGATACGCACGCGTTTCTGATCTACGACGACCTGGCCCGCAAATATTTCCTGCGCGACAACGGCAAGGCCAATCTCGTGCGGTTAAACAATGTTGCAGTTATGGCTCCTACCGAAATCAAGGATCGGGATATAATTAAGATCGGGGAAACCGAGATGCTGTTTGTAGCGCTCTGCGGCCCCGATTTCGATTGGTTGGAGGGCGATGACGGTCCCAACACCGGGACCGAGGCGTGAACGGAGAAGCCAACGGATGAACGCCCGCCCACTACAGTTCAGGCATGGCAGTTGCGACAGCCTCGGACAGCGCCGACGGCAGGAAGACTATTCCGCCGTTTGGGCGCCGGGCGACGCCGGCTTGGATGACGCCACAAAGCCCGTCCTTGTGGTGCTGGCGGACGGGATGGGTGGGCACGTTTCCGGGCATGCGGCCAGCCGTTTAGCCTGCGAAAGCTATATCGCGTCTTTCACCGGCAGTTCCGAGGAGATCGGGCCCAAGATGGCCCGGGCTCTCGATGTCGCCAATCAGAAGCTTGCCGATGCCATTGTTGAGGATCCGCAGCTGAAGGGCATGGGCTGCACGTTGATCGGCGCCTATCTCGACGAAAACGGTTTGCGGTGGGTCAGCGTCGGAGATTCGACGCTCCTGCTTTACCGCAACGGATCGTTGCATCGCTTGAACGCCGACCACTCCCACGGGGCCATCCTCGACCGACAAGCCGCCGCCGGGATCATCTCGCGCGAAACCGCCATCAACGATACCAGGCGCCGCGCCCTGTATTCGGCGCTGACCGGCGGTCCCATTCAGATGCGGGATCTCGAACTCAACCCGCATGCGCTTTATCCGGGCGATTGGGTCATTGTCGCCAGCGACGGTCTTTTGACCATGGAGGGCAACGACATCGCGAGCTTCCTGGCGAGGAACAAGAACGAAGACCCTGTCTCCGTCACCCGCCGTCTGATCCAGGAAGTGGACGGCAGGAACAAGCCGCGTCAGGACAACACGACGGTTGTCGCCGTCAAAATTGTTGGCGACAAACTTGCGGCCGGTCACGAGGCGGAAAGAGAAATCATCCCCGAAAATCTCGACGATGACGAGCCAACCGAACCGACCCGGGTCGGGCCGTCACGGAGCCGGCGTTCGCGACTGGATGATGTCGTTAGCTACTTCAAGGCCGCCTGGGCGAACAAGCTCGCCTAGAGCACAGTTGCCGTGCTGCTTCCCAAACACGCCGAACGCAGCAAGGCTCACGGCCAAACCAACCCTCAGTCGTCCATTTCCTCACGCAGCTGAAAAAACGCCCTGGCTTCGTCGTCGGCGAAGTCGGGAACTTCCCTCAGGCCGGCAGGCACTAGATCGAGCCTCTCATGCAGGGCTTCGAACGCCGGTTCGCTGCACAAGAACCGCTTGCCCAATGAGCCGGTTAGCTTCTCCATCCGGAAAAGCATCACAAGCTCCATGCCCGAGAGGCTGTCTTCTCCCAGCGTACGCCCGCCGCCGGAAAAGACCTGTCCCTTGTGCACGGCGACCCGGAAATTCGGTACATCCTTTTGGATTTCGAACAGCGCCTGCAACGCGCTCGCGACGTGATCGACCTGGCGCGGTTTGGCCGGCCAGATGGCAAGAAACCCATCGCCGAGATATTTATTGATAACGCCGCCATGCAACTCGATGATCTGCCGGCAGCGCCCGGCCCATGTCCCCACCATCAAAGCCCAATCGGCGGGATCGTGCTCGGATGAAAGCTTCGTCGAGTTGACGATGTCGGTCAAAAGCATCCAGCAATTGATGCCCTTCACCTCGACGATGGTCATCGACGACATCATTGAGTTGGTTTCGGTATCGGCCTCTTCCAGGGCGTTTGTCTGATGGAAAACAAAGGAAAAATCACCCAGCCGCATGACATCGCCGTTCTTGAGACGGCCCGGCAGGGAGACGCGGGCGTCGTTGACGTAAGACCCGTTGGCGCTGCCTAGATCGACGAGCCAATATTCGTTGACGTTCTGCCGGTGAATGACGGCATGCCGGCGAGAAACTTTCCGGTCGCCCAGCACGATTGTGTTGGATGGCGAACGCCCAAGCGAGCAATTGGCTCCTAACGGCCAGTCCTGGCCATTGGCAGCTTCGAGCCATGCTTCAGCAGGTTCGTCCGTTTCCATCACCAAGCCACCCCCAAGACTTTATTGAGTCAAAAATCGAGAAACGCTTTAGAGCACAACTATAGAACCACAGCTGCCAACGCAAAAGTGCAATGCGTGCAAAGAGTTCCAGTTTCGTGAAGTGCGCCGAATGGTTGCCGGCAGCTTTTGTCAGACCGGTTCACGCAATCGGCGGACGGCCCATTCGAAGAGCGCGCTTGTTAACGACTAGGTTTTCAGCCGGCCGAGAGCTGTTCCGAGGGAAACAGGGCGCAAAGTTCTAACAGGCAATGATCTCCCGCAAGATGGACGGACGGACGACGTTCGACCTTGCCAACTTTCGCCTAAACATCGCGATAGCCTGACCGAAATTTTGGTGCGGACTTATTGTACGGGAGCCGCCTGTGAAATTTTCAGCCACTGAATACAAGGAATTTTCGCGTCCGCGCTACGGCAAGACGAATCCGGAGCGCATAGAGAATCCGCTGTGGCTCGCCGCGATCTCCGGCGGCGAAACGGCCTACCAGATACGCATGGCCCATGACGACACGAACTCGGGCGAAGGCGTCGGCTCTGGGCTATCGAGTTATCGGGAATTGCCTGACGGTCCGGTTTGGACCTGGGAGAGGTTCGGACGCTCGACGACAGAGCTTGCCGATGGTCGTCTCATCCATATCGGAGGCGAACACGAGGATTGGTACGACCTCGACTTCTGCATCTATAATGACGTCGTCGTTGAACACCCCGATGGCAGCTTCGAGATTTATGGCTACCCCAAAGACCTCTTTCCCCCCACAGACTTTCACAGCGCGACCTTGATCGACGAAAAGATCTGGATCGTCGGTGCCCTCGGTTATCGCGATCTCCGGAAGGTCGGCGAGACGCAACTCTATGTGCTCGACACCCAGTCCTTCGAAATCGCGCCCGTCCCGAGCGGCGCTGGGCAACCCGGTTGGCTGCACCGGCATTGGGCCGAGCCGATGGGCGACAGCGAGATCGTAATCGGCGGCGGCGGCCTGCTAGAACACGACGAGGACGGCGCCGAAGTCGGCAAAGGAAACGGCGGCTGTTTCGTGCTCGATGTCTCATCCGGGAGTTGGCGGCAGCTCGACCAGGCTGGCCCCGCCATGCTTGGTCTTTCGATAGAGGACTACCATCGCCTCAAGTCACCTCGTCTTGGGAAAGCCAATCCGGAGCGCGTAGAAAATCGTTTCTGGACCGCAATGGCGCAACGCAACCTGCTGCCAAGACGAGCCCGCGATCTTTTTGGCGATCATGGCAGCGATCCGACGCAGGAAGAGCGCAAGGCGCTCAAGTCTTCAATCCGGCCGATCGATGAGATTGTCTGGACCTCGGTGCGCGAAGAGGAAGCCGAAATCGAGTTGGATGACGGCAGGCTCATCACGCTCGGCGGCGCCTACGATGGCTATGGTCGCGATGAGATCGACAACTGGGTCTACTCCGACGCGATTCTGAGGCATCCCGATGGGAAGATCGAGTTCTACCTTTATCCAGCAGATGTGCTGCCCGCTCTACATAGCCTGCACGTCACGTGGCATGAGGACCGCGTTTTTATATCGGGAACTCCGGACCGGACGCTATCGGCGCATTGGCCGCAATTTCGTTCGATCCTTCTGGAGTTGGATCTCGACACGTTTGCGCTGCGCCGCATCGGCAGCACCGAAAATAATCCAGACGATATGATCGTCGCGCCTGGTCGGTTGAAAGAGGGGACACAGAACCAACTCGTCTTTCCGATCATCCACCGCTGGAAAGGAGATCCCGTGCGCGTGACGATTCTCGATCTGGACACAGAGAGCTGGTCGATGCACGTCATCGAACCCTGACGGCTGGACCAGCCCTTCCGGGCAGCGAAGATCATGACGACTTGGACGGGCCTTGAATGTCGAAGGGATAGTCCAGATCTCCCGGCGGCAACGAGAACCCAAGATGGTCCGCCAGTTGCGAGAGTTGGTTCGGATCGAGTTGATCAGGCGGGACCCCATTCTGCTCGAGGAGTTCAACGAACCCTTGAGCATCCAGGCAGTCCAGTTGCCCGGCATCGATGCCATGCTCACTCAACTGCTGAAGAATTTGATCGAGCCCACTTTCAGGCCCGGTGTTCGCGATCATGTCGACGACGATTTCGCTCAAACGTGCCAGGTCAAACATCGTATCAGCTTCCTCCTTGTGGTTGATGGATCATGTCCAAGCCCGCACCGCTGGCCTTCGCCTCTGCCTTCACAATGATGGCCTGTGCATAACCGTTGACGGCTGCAAAAACCGGGATATCGGGAGCCATCGCGCCAGAGTCTGATTTTGTGTCGTTTGAATTCGAGGTCGTGATTGATTGGCCGGGATCGGACTGAAGCATTTTCATTTGTCTCTGCATCTCATTGCGATTGATGCATTCGACATGGGAAGCGTTCTAACCGCCGGCCAATAGAAACCAGGCGACCATTCCATCGAGTTTTTCGATGACAGCTTTTGTTTGCGGCGACCCGCTCTTGGAAGCGCTTCGGCAATCGAAAATTTCTATCAGATGCGCCATCCAATTCTATTGGGCGAGAGTGCTCGGGATTCCCAAATGCATTCCAGCGCCAGATCGATCCAAAGCGATCACCCCGTTGGGCTAAGGGTCGAGGCGTGCCCCATGCTGCCCGATCACTCGTGTTCGGCGGTAAGTGAAAACTCGTCATCGGAAATGGAGGAAAACACTATGGGTTTTGCATCGAAAGCGTTTGCCGCGATGATGCTTGTCTCAACCGCACTGCCTGCTTATGCGAACACCGCATTGGACAGCCAATCCGAGCCAACAACCCCACCGTCAGTTTTCGCATTTGACCAGGGCTTGAGCGACGACAAAGTCGTTGTCCAATACGCTTACCTGCCGGTGAATGGATATGTCGCGATCTACGCAGCGGAAGACAACGGCAAAGCCAAAGGCGAACCGCTCGGTTTCGCAAAGATCTACGCAGGCGCCCATAGCATGCTCAAGGTTAATTTGAAAAAGAAACCCGAAGCCGGTCAAACGCTATGGCTGGCCCTATATAAGGATACCGACGGCGATCCGTCGTTCAAACCCGGCGACGGCGACAAAGCAGTGTGGGCGAAAGCCGAGTTGCCGGCCGAAAATCGGTTTGTCGTGAAGTAAGCGCGAGACCTCATTCGAAACGAACCGCTGCACGCTCACTGAGAGCATGCTTCACTGGGTCTGGCAGAGTGATGCTTGTCATCCTCTGCCAGCCTTGTCTTGGATGGCCGCTTGCCGAAACCGGCATTGCCATTCCAAAGCTCATCCCGGGGGATCGGCTGTGAACCTCAATGAATGGTGGCAGTCGGCACTAGAATTAGTTCGCGACAATGAGACATCGATCGAAGTCGCACTGTTTGTTTGCGCGTTCGCCGAATCGATTATCGTTGCTTCGGTGTTCGTGCCTTCGACGCCGATCTTCATCGCGGTCGGCGCTTTGGAAGGGGCGGCAGAAGGACCACTCATTCCGCTCATTGTGGCGGGCACGGTTGGCGCGATATTTGGAGACCTCGCGTCCTTCGCAATCGGTTTCTATTTCCGCCAACGTTTGCCCGAGATCTGGCCGCTCCGGCAGCACCCCAAGGAATACGCGCAAGCTCGCGCCTTTGTGCAGCGCTGGGGCATAATGGCGATCCTCGTTTCCAAGCTTTCCGGCCCCATGCGGCCGCTCGTCCCGATGTTGGTTGGAGCCTCCGAGATGTCGCGCGGAAAGTTTGTCGCCGCCAGTGCCGTTTCGTCAGTCATCTGGGCCGCGTTGGTTTTGGCACCGGCGTATTACGGCTTCCAAGCCATCACGCATTGAGCAGCGCTTTCAAATTTAAATCGCTGCCGCAACATATGCAGTTCGCCGAGACCGGGCTCTAGATCAAAGCAAACCGGTCCGGCAGGCGTCGAGCGCCGATAGGATTGACCCGCTTCCTCAGTCCATATCTGAGCTAGAAGAACCGGTAGGAAATCCCGACCTTGGCGAAGACCGGAAATGCAGTCGGATTCTCCAGTTTGATCTTTGCCAGCTGGTTGCGTTCGCGCGGCTTGAACGAGTTCTGAAATTCCTGCGGCAGCGCATCTGAGAGCGGCAGGATTTCGGTAATAACCCCTTTGTCGCTATAGCGACCGCTCGAAACCGTGACCTTCATGCCTTGCTGGATCGAGAACAGATACCGCGTCGGCAGATAGGCAAGGACGTAAGTTTCTCCCGAATAGATTTTCAGGATCGGATCGCCCGAGCGATAGACGTCGCCGACTGACGGAACATCTGCCCCGATCGCGCCATCGTTTTTCGCGCGGACGATGCCGTTCCCATAATGGCTCTGCAACTCCTTCAGCGCCTCTGAGGCAGCCGTACGCGCAGCTTCCAGCGAATTGATTTGCGCGTTCAGGGTTTCCTTTTCCGCAGCCAGTCGCACCTGGTCCTGGTTGGCATCGTAATTCGCGCGCAAGGCTTCTTCGTAACGCGCAGAGGTCAAAAGCCCACGGGCGGACATATCGTCGAATTGCGCGAGCACGGCCCCGGTCTCTTTTTGGCGTCTGAGCGCAATCGGCAACAGCTGGGTGGCCACTTGCGATCGCAATTGAAACTCGGCAGCTCTTTGCGACAGAGCGGCCTGACGCATGGAGAGATCCGCCAACCTTTCCAACAACTCCATCGATTCAATTTTCAGCAAGACGTCGCCTTTTTTGACAGCCTGCCCTTTTTCCACGAAGACGTTGGCGATCTTTGCAACGTATCCGGTCGCAACGACATTGTGGTCACGAAGGACGAGACCGTCACCGCGCAGCAGCAACAAGTCGCCCCACATGTAGTTGACGCCGCTCAGTCCAAGCAGGCAGAGCAGAACCAGATAGAGCCGGCGGCTCAGGTTGCTGCTGGATTTGCGCGCTTGATTAACAAGCTTGTCTGAGCGCGGTCGCTTTCTCAATGCCCGCATAACGAATTCCCCCTAGGCCTTTCTTCCCACACCAACCGACATCGCGGTGAACTTAGATTCTATTGCCGCACCAAATGCACTTTATCGGGCACGTAGGTATCCGAATAAGATGCCCTCAAGACCCATTCCTGCAGATACGCCATCGATCGGATCACCCGCATGAAAAAACCATTGAACAAGCTGAAGCCGATCACGAACGGAAAGAGCTGGACGGCCCTCGCCTTTGGCGTGACATAGGCCGCCAGTGCAAACATGATGAGGTCGACGACCAAGAGGACTGCTTGCGCGCCAAGAAGAATGGCCGGGGCAAGATCGCCATAAGTCGCGAAGAGCCAGATGACGTAAAAAGGCAAGGCTGCTGCCGCAACGACGTTGAAAAGCAGGAACTCGATTTCGTGTATGAGTTCGCTGGCTTTGAACCGATTGGAAAATGGGTTCATAAAGTCAACGTGCTTGCGATACCGCAAACGGATTGCATCGCGTTCCCAGCGAAACCGCTGGCGAACAAAAGCGCTAAGCGACGCCGGCGCATCCGTATAGCAAACCGCATCATGCGCGAACGCAACTTTCCAGCCGGCGCGACGCATCCGCAGCGTCACGTCAAGATCCTCGCCGCCGCCAGCATCGAGCCCGCCGACGTCTTGCATGGCCCGATCTCGAAAAGCGCCAAACGCGCCAGACGCGCACGTCACCTGATCGATGACGCCGAGCGCCCGTTTGCCAAGCGATATACTGACAAGATACTCAATCGCCTGGAAGCTGCAGACAACGCTGGCGAATGGGTTCCGCAAAATGATGTTGCCGGAGACGGCGCCGACGCGCGGGTCTAGAAACGGGCGTACGATATTTCTGAGGGCGTGGCGGTCGAATGAGCAGTCACAATCGACATTGATGATGATTTCCCCGCTCGACAGCCGTTCGGCAAGGTTGACGGCCGCCGCTTTGCCGGCCCGCAAGTCCGTACCATGCGCACGCTGGATCAGCCCGCGCCGCAGCAAGTCCGCGAGCTTTTTCTTCATGCCGTCAGTCGACCCATCGCTGACAACGACGATCTCATCCGGCGGCAGGCTTTGTTCCAAGAGACAACGCACGCACCGTTCGATGTCATCTTCCTCGTTGTGTCCGGCGATGACGGCGGTAATCCGACCGATCGTCGCGGTGTCGACCTCGGAATAATCGTCTTCAGCAAAGAAGGCGGCTGTCACGAATGCGAGAACAACGCGCGGCACGTCGAACAGCAAGACAAACCAGAACAATGCGATGAGGCCGGCAACATTTTGCGATTGCAGATAGTTCAGCCCGTCCGAAATCATCGTCAACATCAGGAGAGGTCCTCAGGGCCGAATACAGTCACCGTCACCCCCAGGTCCAATCGCAACGGCTCGCTCGCCTTGGCAGAGATCAGGCCAATTTGCTGACGGATCATGTCCGGTTTGGTTTCCTTCAACATGGCAAAATCGAAGGCTTGGCCCTTGACGACCCTGGCCTCTCCGGCCGTCGCGACATCATTGGCAAGGACGTTGCGGAGATTCTCCAAGAACAGCTCGCGCAGCTGGAAGAACTGGCGCGGTCCATATTCGCGGTCAATCTCGCGGGCGTTTTGATAGCTGATGTCGAGCAGCGCAAAGGGCGTCCCGTCTTCGTTAAAGCGCTTCGCCTGATCGTTGAGCGCAACGACAAGATCGAGCGGCAAATCGGCAAACCGCAGGGTTTGTTGCGTGAAGCCGAGGAAGGCGTTGCCGGCTTCGAGAAATCCTGTCGCTTTGTCGGTCAGCGCATATCTCGAAATATCCCGCGTCCGGATCGCATCGCCGTCGGTGTGCTGTCCGCAAGACAGACAAACAAACCCGACCATCGGCTCTGACGTCGTATGGGCGCAGGAATTGCAGACAATCATCGTGCCGGGCTTGTCGTAGTCGCTGCCGAAATGGGCCAGCTCCTTGCGGCATTTCGGGCAGACCAGATCATCGCCATGGCGGAAATCAGATTCAGGGCCCTGATACGCGCACCGGAAATGATGCAAATAAAGTTCATCCTTGAGATCCGACGAGCGGCATTCCGGACATTCCTCGCGCACATTGAATTGCGAAGATCCGCAGCCGCCGCAGACATGCACCCGGTCGAAGAATTTGGGAGCAAGAAATCCAGCCTCGACCAATTTGGCGGCATGATTGATGACGGATTGCCCATCGAGCAGGATATTATAGCGAACGATTGATGGGGCAGCGCCATCGTAAGTCGGTCGCAATGGGGCATCGGCAATAAACATTCGGCCGAGAATTTTTTCGTCGAGATTTTCCGAGCGTGCCGCGTCCGGGTGTATGCGAGCCCGCTTGTCATGAAAGGATTCGATTAAATCAAAAACCGCGTCCGTTTCGTTGGCGGCGAGTTTTGAGCAATCGATATCGGCATGCTCGCCAAGTGTGCCGGTCAAATCGATCACGGGATAAAGATGCAGTCCGGCGACCTCCCAGACACGTTCAAGGTCGGCCACCGTTGCGGGTTCTTCGATGAGCAGCGCATCGACATTGCCTTGTTGAACCTTCGCCTGCAAAGCGCGTCCCGACAGGTTCCTTGCATCAAAATCATCCGGCCAGCGCACGAACGTGCGGTCGCCAAAGAGCTTGGACGAGAGCGCAGAAGCCACACGAACACGGCGCGGTTGCGGAGCTGCTGCGAGTTCGGGCTGCGAAAAGGCCTCAGATGTCGCCGGATCTTTCTTGGGAGAAGGCTGCTGGACTGGCTGCTCATGGTGACCGGCCTCGTCGATAACCCGCGAGATTTCCTGGATATCGACCGGCTTCGGAACAACCTTATCGAAGCTTTCGCAATTCTCTTCATGGGCAAGCAGCCCTTCGACGTCTGCCGTGATTGCCACAAACCAAGGCCGCAAACCTCCGCCGGATTGCGCAAGGAACGATCGGACGACCTGAACGCCGTCGAGGCCAGGCAAATGGAAATCAAGAAGCGCAATATCATAAGCCTCCCGCACAAGAGCTTCGAGCGCCTCATTGCCATCGTTGACAATGTCGACACGATGGCCGCGCTGCGAGAGGACCAGCTTCAGCAAGTCCTGCGTGATGGAGCTGTCTTCGGCAACCAGAATCTTGCGCTGCCGCTCCACTCCACTCGCCCCACTATCACCAACGGTCCCCTGACCTAAAATCCCCATAGTCTCCCTCATTCGTCGTGACGCCGTGAATAAGTCGCGCTTTGCGAAAACTCAGGCGCAGAAATTCAATTCAAAAAGCGGAATGTGTATTTTGCGACATTTGCACAGGCAACGCGCTATCATACTTAACGAATCGATAGCGATCGTATGATTTTAGAATGGGCTCATTCGTTTAAATTGAAATTAAAATAATACTCAAAAAGTCAAAAATAGAAACGAGATAAACGTTTCAATTTGTAATATAGAGAATCGTTATTCATCCGCCGCGGCGCATAATGCAATGTCCTGGAGTGCTTTCTCTTTTTATTCGTGTCGCGGATAACAGCCCATTTGGGTGTCGACTGGAATAAGCGGATAAAATACTGATGCAGCGCAGTTTTCTCGAATATCCTCTACATGACCGCAGGAATTAAATTAAGGAAAGGCGTTAATTCACGAATTGCGCTATTAAATAAGGCTGCCTTTTATATTCATCCAATGCCTGCGACAGCCTCCGCCAGCGATGGCTCCTAACACCTCTAGTTGGCCCTGCTGACATACGTCAGCTAAGTCGCTTACGGCCCGCAAAGCCCGATTATTCCGATGATTCTAGAGGCGGTTGATGTCTGGGCGGTGAGCCGCTACTGAGCCTTCTCCATAGTTTACAGCATCAGAGGAATTTCAAAGAGTCGAAGTTTAGGTTTATTTATATAAAAAATAAAATTCAACAAAAGGAATATGGGGTTCTTTGTAGGAGTATCAAATAGAGAATTGGGGAATTTAGTTTTGAGGAGAGTCTTTTTTTAAATTGCGGGGGTCGTCCTTAAATCGAAATTAAAGTCATACTCTCACAGTAGGGATTATCAAGTGGACTCGCACTTCGCTGTGCAAAACAAGGATATATCATGGGTAATATAGCGGATCTTGTATCGCCTTTTAAAAGCATCGCGATGCAATTCGTTGTGGTGGTTGCTGGGCTTGTTATCGTTACGGCGGGGGTCGTTGGCGTCCTGCAGTATCAGCAAAACACCGCCGGACATATTTCCCGCGAAGCTGGGCGGCTCGATGTTTCTCTGCAGAAGTCAACTTTGTATTTTAAAGATGTAATTGAGGACGTTTCCAGCAAAGTTCTCTTTCTTGCCGAGACGCCTCCAATCCAAGGTTACATCCGGGCCGAATCGAACAACGGAATAGATCCGACTGATGGGTCGACGCAAGAGGTCTGGAAGAGTCGGCTCGCACAAATCTTTTCCTCAATGCTCCGAAGCGATCAGAAGCTGGTCCAAATTCGGTTGATCAAAGCTAAGGGGCAAGAATTGGTGCGTGTAGATCGAGGAAAAAAAGGTGCAGTGCGAAAGCACGAAAGTGAACTTCAGAACAAAGGAACAGCCGACTATGTCAGTTTGACCCGCACGCGGCGCGAGGGATCCGTCAGCTTGTTCGGCATCAACCTGAACCGCGAACACGGAAAGGTTGAAGAACCGCACGTGCCGGTGCTGCGTTCAGCGACGCCGATCTATTCGAAGGCCGGTGGCATTTTCGGCGTCCTCGTTATCAATATCGATATGGGCCATGTCTTCGAACGCATGGAACAGTTTTTTGATAAAGGTCAGAATTTCTATTTGACCAACAAGCTGGGCGACTACCTGATCCACCCAGATGAAACGAAGACCTTCGGCTTCGATCTTGGCCATCGTTTTCGCATCCAGTCCGAATTTGAAGCTGCGAATTCCTTTTTCAAAGACAAAAACAGCGATCGGCTTGATTTGAACGCGAACGCCTCCAACGGCGACTACCTCGCTCATCTCACCAAATACCGCTTCGATCCGAGCGACCCCTCACGCTATTTCGTATCGGCGGCGATGACGCCAATGTCGAGCTTGCTGGCGGCAAGCCATGCAACGCGCGTGCAGATCATTCTGATCGCAACCTGCCTCGCGATCGCAGGTGCAATTCTCGCAGTTGTTATGGCGCGTTACCTGGTCAAGCCGTTGCGAGAGTTGAGCCTTGCAAGCAGCCAGTTGGCGGAGGGTGCATCTGTTGACAGCCTCAATGTGCCCTTGGATCGCAGCGATGAGGTCGGTGCTCTTGCCCGCGCCTTCCACCGCATGGCGACGAGACTGAAGGATAACCAGGCCAGCACCGAAGCCATCCTCAAGACCGCGACGAACCCGATCATCACGATCGATAGCCGCGGCATCATCCAGGAGGCCAATGACGCGACGACGCGTCTGCTCGGTTACGATCGAGAGCAGATGATCGGCAAGAATGTTTCAATGCTGATGAACATGAAGGACCGCAAGGGCCACGATCAATATCTGGAAAATTATCACACGACGCGAAAGCCGCAAATTATCGGCATCGGCCGTGAAGTCGAAGCCCTGCGCAGTGACGGCATCTCCGTGCCCGTGCATCTTGCGGTCAGCGAAATCAATTTGAGCGGCAAAAAGTTGTTCACTGGCATCATGACCGATCTGACCGAATTCCGGAAGATCGACAAGATGAAGAATGAATTCGTCTCCACCGTCAGCCACGAACTTCGCACCCCGCTGACGTCCATTAAGGGATCGCTTGGTCTGCTGAAGGCATCGCTGCTTGGCGAGCTTCCCGACCAGGTCAAGTCGATGATTACGATCGCCTACAACAATGCCGATCGTCTGATCCGCTTGATCAACGACATTCTCGATATCGAAAAAATGGAAGCCGGCAAGCTCACCTTCATCTTCCAGAAAGCCTACCTTGCTCCACTCCTTGAGCGCGTCATCGAGGCCAATCGCCCCTATGCCGACGAATATGGTGCGACAATCAAACTAGAGCCGGTCGACGAAAGTCTGCGGGTCCGTTGCGACCTCGACAGAATTGAGCAGGTAATGACAAACCTGTTGTCGAACGCGGCCAAGTTCACACCGAAGGATGGCACCATCCACGTCTCGACACGTGAGAACGGTGAGATGATCCGAGTGTCTGTACGTGACGAAGGACCAGGTATTTCCAAGGAATTCCGCAAGAAGATCTTTGGTAAATTCGCGCAAGCGGACTCGTCCAACACGAAGGAGCAGGGCGGTACGGGATTGGGGCTTGCCATCAGCAAGACCATCATCGAATTGCATGGCGGCTCCATCGGATTTGAAACCGCCGACGGTAAAGGCACGACATTCTACTTCGACTTGCCGCAAAGTCAGTCGATCGAAGGACATGAAGCCGCACCGCAAATCACGGCCGTCCGCAAAGTTCTGATCTGCGAGGACGATCCGGACATGGCGACCCTGCTGCGGTTGATCATCGATGACATGAACTACGACGTCGAGGTCTGCGCCACCGCAGAAGAAGCAAAGAAGCTGCTGGCGCAAAATGAATTCTCCGCCATGACGCTTGACCTCAACCTGCCCGATAGCGACGGCGTCAGCTTCATCAAAGATCTGCGCTCCGATGAGAAAACGAAAGATCTTCCGATCCTTGTCGTGTCGGCCAGCGCGGGTGACGGTCAGGAGGCATTGAATGGAAGCGCGATCACTCTGTCCGATTGGCTCGAGAAGCCGCTCGATGTCGAAAAGCTTCGCTCGGCAGTCGCGCGCTCAGTCAAGGTCAGGCACTCGGGCGCGTTCAGGGTCCTCTTTATCGAAGACGATCTCGATCAGGTTTCGGTCCTGTCTCCCCTTGTCGGCGATGACGCCGTCGTTGACAGCGCTCAAACCTGCTCTGAAGCAAGTCGCGCTTTGGAGGCGAACGAATACGATCTTGTGATCCTCGATCTCATGCTTCCCGATGGCAAAGGCGAAGACCTGCTGCCGCTGATCCAGGCCAACGGCACGCAACCGCCGCAGGTCTTGGTTCTGACCAACCTGGCGGTGACCAAGTCGATGGCCTCAAAAGTCGACGCCGCGATGGTCAAATCCCAAACGAGTACAGAAGCGCTCCGGCAACAGATCCAGTCATTGCTCGGTGCAAGCGCAACAGAACGCAGTTTTGAGCTGACGGCCCCCCGGGTCCGTTCAGTACTCGAACCGACCGCCTAAAGGAGCACACCAATGAGTAAAGACCTCAACCGGATCACCTATGTCGAAGACGAGCCGGATATCCGCGCAGTGGCCGAACTCGCACTGACCGCTGTCGGCAACTTTACGCTCGACGTTTGCACCTGTGGCAACGAAGCCGTCGAAAAGGCGCCGAAGTTCGGCCCCGACCTAATCCTGCTCGACGTCATGATGCCGGGCCTGGACGGTATGGAGACCTTCAAGGAACTCCAGAAGATCCCGGAAACTGCCGGCATCCCGGTGATCTTCATGACCGCCAAGGCGCAAAAGCACGAAGTCCAGGGTTACAAGGACATGGGCGCCATCGATGTCATTCCCAAACCGTTCGACCCGATCACGCTCTCGCAACAGATCACGGCTGTATGGAACCGCTACAACGCAGGAAAGGCGGCCTGATCATGCAAGAGCAGTTACGAGAGCTGATTACCAGACACTGCACCACGCTGGCCAATGAGCTGGCAGCAATGGATGCCTGTTTCGCGAACATCAACCAGCCCAATGCGGAACACGCCGCCGCCGTCAAAGAGGGCATTGAACACGCGCACAAAATCAAAGGCAGCAGCGGCTCGATCGGCTTCCCTGAGATCAGCGCTGCCGCAGCTAGCCTGGAATTTTGTTTTCGCGACATTGCCGAGCATAACGCTGTGGTCAGCCCCTCTCAGAAGGAAAAGCTCGCTGGGTGTTACAGCGACCTTGCGCGCCTTATTGGGTCGGTGAAGCCCCAGCAATCAACTTTGTACAACATTTAGCAGGCAGGCCTGAATGCGAGCTCTTTTCAAACTTCTGACCTCATTGCTGAGAGGGTAGGGCTGAAACATGGATACTTGTGAGAAACAAATGAAGGTAACTCAGCGAGATCAAGTGCTCGCTCATGGAGGCAGAATACTGATCGTCGATGACGATGAGGCCGTCTGCGAACTGTTGCGGCTTCATTTGACGCAAGAAGGTTATTCGGTTGCGGTTGCGAATAATGGTTTTGCCGCGTTTGACGAATTCGACCGGCAGCCCGCCGATATGATTTTGCTCGACCTGAATATGCCTTGCATCGATGGCATGAGCGTTATTTCCTATTTCCGCGACCATTTCCCAAAGCTGGACTTGCCGATTGTCGTGATCACCGCGTGCAACGAAATCGAAGATCAGGTTCATGCCTTGCAGAGCGGCGCCGACGATTATATCGAAAAGCCAGTATGTCTGCCGGTCCTCACCAGTCGTGTGCGCAATCATATCGCCAGGAAATTGGCGGTTGAAAAGCTGATCAAGACGAACCGTCGCCTCAGCGAGATTGTTCAGGAGAAAACTGAGGAGCTCGAAACCAGGCACGAGTTCGTCAGCGCCGTGCTGGAAAATCTCCAAGAAGGCATCATCGCATGCGACAGCTCCGGAAGCCTGGTGCACATGAATAGCAGTGCCCAGGAATTGCTGGGGCTGGAAAGTCCACCTGCCATGACAAAGCCGGACTTCGAGCAGTGCAAACTGTTCAAATCCGACGGCGACACACGATTGGAGCGCGAAGACTTCCCGCTTGATCGCGCGTTACGCGGAGAGGTTTTCCAAAGAAATGAGCTGGTGATCAAAAAAGATGGCCATAAGCCGTTGATCGTCAATACCAGCGGACAAGCCATGCGTGACGGCAACGGTATGAAACTTGGGGCCGTCGTATCGATGCACGACATCACCAAGCATCGCCATACCGAGCAGCTCGCCAAGAAGAGCGAAAAACGCTATCGCGACATTTATAAGAAAACGCCTGCCATGCTGCAGTCTGTCGACAAGGAAGGCAAGCTCATCAATGTCAGCGATTATTGGCTGGAGAGACTGGGCTATTCGCGAGACGAAGTGGTTGGCAAACCCATGGTCTCGTTCCTCTCTGAAGATTCGCGCCGGTATTTGCGAGATGCGGCCTTCCGCGATTTCCACAAACTCGGTTACTGCAAGAACGTTGCCGTGGAGTTCGTCGACAAAGAGGGGCAGGTCGTCGAAACTGAGCTGTCAGGCATGATCGAATACGATGCCGAAGGACAGATGCTGCATTCGCTGGAAGTTATTGTCGATGTCAGCGAGCGCAAAGCCGCCGAACAAAAATTCCTACAGGCCCAGAAGATGGAGGCGATTGGCCAGCTGACGGGCGGTATGGCTCACGACTTCAACAACCTGCTGACCGTGATCTTCGGCAACCTGCAATTGATGGATCGTTCGCTGACCCAAGACGATGAAAGCGTAAGGCCGCTTCTCAAAGGCGCGCTTGAGGCGACGAGGCGCGGAGCCGATCTGACGCGCGCATTGTTGAATTTCTCTCATCAGCAGCCCGCCAAAGACGAGCCGCTCGATATCGGCGAACTGATCGACAATATGCAGGAGATTTTGAAGCGTACGCTTGGCGAAGAAATCGAGATTGTCAACGAACGCGACCCCTCCCTGTGGCAGGTCCACGCCGACCGCAATCTCCTCCAATCGACCCTCCTCAATCTGGCGATCAATGCGAAACACGCAATGACGAGCGGTGGCCGTCTGACCATTTCAGTCGCCAACCGCAAAGCCTCCGGCACGCCAGGTGCGCAAGATGAGGATTGGGGCGAGTACCTGGAGATCAACGTTCGCGATACTGGCGCCGGCATGCCCGCTGATATCTTGTCGAAAATCTTCGAGCCCTTCTTCTCCACCAAGCAAGAAGGCAGCGGCCTCGGTTTGGCGATGGTGAAAGGATATATCACCAAGTCGGGCGGCCGCATCTTTGTCGACAGCAAGCAAGGGGAAGGCACCTGTTTCACGATCCATCTACCAAGGTGCATCGATCAGGCGGGAGAAGCCGAGACCACGACAGAGAATGCAGTGCCAATCGAGTCCAATGGCGCCTATAAAATTCTCGTTGTCGAAGACAAGGATGAAGTTCGCGCCGTTGCAGTCTCGCTGTTACAGGAACTCGGCCACGAGGTGCAGCAGGCGAGTAACTCGTCAACCGCCTTGGAGATCCTCGAAAACGACCCATCGATCGACTTGTTGTTCACCGACATTGTCATGCCGGGCGGCTTGAACGGGGTGGCGCTGGCGATAAAGGCAAAAGAAATTCGGCCTGACTTAAAAGTGCTCTACGCGTCTGGCTATGCGAACGTGCTTTCGATGTACAGCGAGTACGAGGACTCGAACCTCAACACGATTCTCAAACCTTATTCGAGTTCCGAGCTGGGAAAACAGATCGAACTTGCCGCTTGCGCCTGATAAGGCCCCACACTCCTGGTCATAAATTTCCTTTCCTCGTCGGTTGAGAGTTTCGTCTCCTGCCGGCGAGGAAATGAATAGGACAAAGGGTGTTTTTGGGTGGGGCGGAGAGCGAAAGAGAATTGAATTGAAATTAGAATTCGGCGAGCACTCCAAGAAGGGGGGATTCGAATTTGTTTGTAAGTGTGGGCATTGTGGAAATGCCGGCAAATTTTGTGAGTTTCAACAATACAGACGAAACAGTTTTTTAGCACAAAGTTGACAATAGTAACTCGGTGAAATGACGCGCATGACGCCGAGAAACGTCACAGTCAAAGTGTGCTGAAGGGATTTGGATTTATGGGCTCAAAACTAAACATACTTATCATCGACGATGATTCGCATATCGCGAACCTGATCTCCAACGTCGCTTCAAAGCTAGGCTGCGATACAAAGTGTATTTCGCAGCCTGACCAGCTCGCGGAAAACCTGCGCAAGTACCAGCCCAAACTTATTTTTGTGGATCTGCAAATGCCAAAAGCCGATGGCATCCAGATGTTCCAGATGCTAGCCGAAGCGTCATGTTGCGCTTCCATCGTTCTTTGCAGCGGCATGGGGCAAAGCGTTATTTCCGCGTCAGCCCGTATCGCAAAAGGATACGGTCTGAACCACGTGGCGAATCTGGAAAAACCATTTTCACTCGATGATCTCGAACGGGTTATTGAGAACTGCATATCTCTTCATGCAGGCCCGTCAACTGACGAGCTCCGGGAAGCCATCAACGGCAACCAGATGAAAGTCTACTACCAGCCAAAGCTGTCATTCCACGATGGGCTGGACACGAGCTTGTGCGGTGTCGAGGCTCTGGTGCGCTGGGAACATCCCGAAGATGGAATAATCCTACCAGGCAAGTTTCTGAAGCCTATCGAAGAAGGCGGCTTGCTGCCTGATTTGACACGCGTCGTTGTCGAGCAGTCGTTTGAGCAGCTGGCGGACATGCATAGCTCCGGCTACAAGATCGGCTTGGCGATCAACGTTCCACCCGCGATGCTGGAAGACGACAAGTTTCCTGATTGGATCAGCGATCAGCTGGAAAAGTACGATATCGATCCGCTCTACCTGACGGTTGAGATCACCGAGGAGGCTGCCCTCTCGGATTCGCCGGATACGATCGCCACCCTCACTCGCTTCTGCATCAAAAACATCAGGCTGTCCCTGGACGATTTCGGAACCGGGCATTCTTCGATCAAGAACCTGCACACGCTTCCATTCCGCGAGCTCAAAATCGATCGCTCGTTCGTCATGGACAGCGACAACAGCGATAACAGAGAAAATGCCAAAGGCCTGGTGCGGTCGCTCGTAGAGCTCGGCCACAAGCTTGGACTTTCGGTGTGCGCCGAAGGCGTTGAGACGTTCAACTCCCTACAGTTCATTTCGTCGATCGGATGCGATTCCTTCCAGGGCTTCTACGTCAGCAAAGCGCTGCCGTTCGAAGAGCTGAAGTACTTCTTGATGACCCGCTGTCCAAAATTCGGCTAAGGCTCAATCAAGCAGCGGCGTCCGCGAACTCTCCGGATATGACCGACGACCGATCAAGGCGCAGCGGCTTTCCCAAGCTTCTGCGCCTTGATCTTTGGCTCGTTCGGTAGCACAGCTGCCGCAAGCCCGCCGCTTGCCGATAATCCTGCACACATTTTTTGTAAGAGACAGCGCCCCGCCGCCAGCGCAAGTCGCTGGCGTTCGCGCTCACTCGTGCCGCAGCGCATCGATCGGGTTCAAATGCGCCGCATGGCGAGCCGGAAAGTATCCGAATACGACGCCGACCAGCCCGGAAAACGCGAACGCGATGAAGACGATGCGAAAATCGACCAGAAAAGGAATGTCCATCGCATAGGACGCAAGCCCCGCCAGAGACAAGCCCAGCATCACGCCCACAACCCCGCCAATCAGCGACAGAACAAAAGCCTCGACAAGGAACTGCAGCAGGACCTGGCTCTCAAGCGCACCAATGGCAAGCCGGATGCCGATTTCGCGCGTCCGCTCGGTAACTGACACCAGCATGATGTTCATGATGCCGATGCCGCCGACGAGAAGACTGACGCCGGCGACAGCGCCCAACAACATCGTCAGGATTGATGTCGTTGCCGTCTGGCTGGCTACGATCTGCTGCATGTCGGCAACCGCGAAGTCGTCGTCCTCCTTCGGTCCGATGTTGCGGCGCTGGCGCAGGAGCCACTCGATGTCTCGTTGCACTTTCGAAGAGACCGAACTGCTGACGGCCGAGACGTAAATGCGGCCGATATCGGAGTTGCCGGCGATGCGCCGTTGGTAGGTCCGAAGCGGCATGATCACGACGTCATCCTGGTCCATGCCAAATCCGGATTGCCCCTTTTCGGAAAGCAAGCCGACGACCTGGCAGGAAATGCGGTTGACCCTGATCTTGCGGCCGACCGGATTGAGCGCGCCAAAGACTTCCTTGCGCACGGTCTCGCCGATCAAACAGGCCCCAAGACCGCTGCGCACTTCTCCTTCAAGAAACTTGCGGCCATCGCGGACATCGATCGCCTGGGTGATGAAATAGCCGTTGTCCGTGCCGATGACCGTGCTGGTCCGGCTTTCGGAGCCATAGATGACGGTTGCGCTGCCACTTGCCACCGGAGCGACCGCACGAACGTTGCGAAGCTCGGACCGCAGCGCCTGGACATCGCGCGAATTGAACGGCTTTGCCGTCGAACTGGAGCGTCGCGGACCCAACTGCCCTGGAACGACGAACAGCAGGTTTGAGCCGAGCTTCGCCATTTCCGCTTGGACCTTGGCCGTCGTCCCGTTGCCGATGGTGACCATCGCGATCACCGCCCCGACACCAATCACGATGCCAAGAAGCGTCAGAAATGAACGCATCGCGTTGCGGCGGATGGCCTGCGATGCCAGTTTCAGCGTTTCATAATACATTACGTCGCCTCGCTCGCGCGCACCAATGGGGCAGCCGTCCCATCGACAAAATGGATGAGCCTGTTTGCGTACTCGGCAATGTCGGGTTCGTGGGTCACCATGAGAATGGTAATGCCCTGCTCCCGGTTGAGGCGGGTGAGGATGTCCATGATCTCGATACTTGTCTTGGTGTCGACGTTCCCGGTCGGTTCGTCGGCAAGCATGATGAACGGGTCGGTGACGATGGCGCGCGCAATGGCAACGCGCTGCTGCTGGCCGCCGGAAAGTTCGCCGGGTGTATGGTTTGCGCGATGGCCGAGGCCGACCATTTCCAGCGCTTCGAGCGACCGTTGGCGGCGTTCCTCGACCTTCATGCCGCGGTAGATGAGCGGAAGCTCGACGTTCTCCAGGGCCGATGTCCGAGGCAGCAGATTGAACCCTTGGAAAATGAAACCGATGAAATTGCGCCGCAAAAGCGCGCGCTGATCAAGCGTCAAAAGCCGAACATCGATACCCATGAAATGATAGAAACCTGTCGTCGGCTCATCAAGGCAACCGATGATGTTCATCGCGGTAGACTTGCCCGATCCACTCGACCCCATGACAGCAATGAACTCACCTTGATCGATGTTCAAATCAAGCCCGGCAAGGGCATGAACGGCAGCTTCGCCCGACCCGTAGGTTTTCGTGACCTGCTGCAGTTCGATCAGCGGTGGACTGGCAACGGTATCCAACATGGTCCCGGCTCACTCCGCATTGATGGCCGTATCGACAATCACCGATTGGTCTGCCGCAATATCGCCTTTGAGGACCTCTGTCCGGCGGCCATCGGTCGGGCCGATTGTGATGGCGACCTTCTTCGCCACGCCATCCTCCAGAACGTAGATTTCACGCTCAGGCCCTGCAGAGATATTCGGACTTGATTTTCGCAGTCGCGGCGGACCCGGCAGCAGCCGCCTGAGGAGGCTGCGGTCATCGCCTGCCTCCTTTTCGGGAGGCGCGAACCGCAAGGCTGCGTTCGGAATGGTGATAACGTCTTTGAGTTCCTGGACGCGGATCTCAGCCGTTGCCGTCATGCCTGGCCGCAAGAGAAGCTGACTGTTATCGGTTTCCAGAATGGCTTTATAGGTGACGACGCCCTGCACCGTTTCCGACCCATAACGGACTTCCCGAATGCGCGCATTGAAGACCTTGTCCGGATAGGCATCGACCGTAAACGTCGCCGACTGCCCTTCCTTGACCTGTCCGACATCGGCCTCATCGACGTCGACTTGAACTTCCATTTTCGACAGGTCTTCAGCCAGCGTGAAAAGGACAGGGGCCTGAAGGTTTGAAGCCACCGTCTGTCCGGGTTCGACCGCACGTGTCAGAACGACGCCATTGATCGGCGAGCAGATGCAAGCCTTGGCAAGATTGGTTTCGTTGAGCTTCAAATCGGCCTTGGCAGCCGCGACGTCGGCCTTGGCGCTGAGCACTGCGGCGATCGCTCGATCATGAGCGGCATTGGCCGCTTCCAGGTCGTGCCGGGACGTGACACTTCGGCTTGCCAGTTCATCTTTGCGCTCAAAGTCGAGTTGCTTTTCTTTGCGTGTCGCTTCCGCGTCAACGACCTTGGCCTCGGCGGCCGCCAGTTTCGCCCGCGAGCTTTCGACAGTGGCCTGCAGCTTGTCGGTATCGAGTTCCGCCAGCGGCTGACCCTTCTTTACACTGCTGTTGTAGTCGACAAGAACCTTCCGGACGGTGCCTGAAAGTTCACTCGACACATCAACTGAATTGATCGGCTGAACCGAGCCGGTCGCAGTGACGACAACGGTCAGATCGCTGCGGTTCGCAGGCTCCGTGACATACCGAACGGCATTGCTCTCGCCGCCGCTGAAAAACAGATATAGGAGCATTGCCCCAAGAACGACGCCGGCAGATGCGACAGCGATCCGGTGACGCGCCAACCAGGAGGGAGCATGCTCGCGTCCGACACCGAGTATTTTCTCGATATCCGGCCTTTCGCGGTGCGGCTTCGCGGCGTCATCCAGGGTATCCATGGGCGTTCCTTCTGGGGAGGAGAGATCCGATTCCATCACACGCAGATCGGCCGGGCCAGCCAGTATATTGTCGCGCGGCCGGTATGATCTCGCGCGACATGTCTCCTGTCCGGCCCCATTTTCCGGCAACATCACACGCCAATATTTCTGGTTCTTTTCTGGCCCGTGAATTTTTTCAAAGAGCAGATGTGCGGGAACGGGCCCCAGTGCCCGAAGGTCATGACGTGCGCCCAGATACAACTCGGACCCGGCGCCTGCGCCCGGTAGATGCAGGCGGCGCGACGTCAGTCGTCTGAGCGACCGATAAAGCGACGCGTCGTTTGGTCCATCATCCTGCTGCCTACGTCCTGACCGTCATCCCGTCGGCCACTGACAAGCGATAGGCTCGTAGCGCCGGGATAAGGCCGGCCAGAAATCCACCAAGCAAAATGATGCCAAGGGTCAGACATTGTTCTTCCGGCAGCGGGGAAATGCTCAACAGCAAACCATACCGCTGATCGATGATCGGCTGCAGGGCGACCAGGGCGACGTAGAACAAGATCACCCCGAGCAAGATGCCCAGGAACGTCAGGACGACGGCTTCCGTTGTCAGCATCCCGAGGATCGTGACGGGGCGGGCGCCGATCGAACGAAGGATCGCCATTTCTCGCCGTCGCTCATTCAACGTTGTCAGGATCGACGTCACCATGCCCAGGAGCGCGGTTGCGATGACCATCGCCGTGACAGCCGAGAGTGCCGTTTCTGCGGTCCCGACCAGTCCCCACAGTTGATGCAATGTGGCGCCCGGTATGATGGCCGACAGCGGCTCCTCAGAATATTCGTTGATCTGCCGTTGCATTCTAAAGGTCGCCAGGCGCGATTTTAATCCGATAAGTGCGGCCGTGATCGCCGTTGGGGTCAGATCGAGTTTTCGAGCTTGTTCGGCCGAAACCGTTTGGCCGGCGACCGGCATGCCGCTTTTCCAGTCGACGTGGATCGCCTCGATCGCTTCGAGGCTGACGTGAAGCGTCCGGTCGACGGGTGTCCCGGTTTTCTTGAGGATGCCGGAAACGCGAAAAGGCTTGTCGGCATGCTCGACAAACGAAACACGGCCCAGCCCGTGCGCGATGACGACCTTGTCTCCAAGTTTGTAGCCGAGTTCTCGCGCGACATCGGCCCCCAGCACCACATCGTAAAGGTCGTCGAAGGGAACGCCTTGCGAAAAAGCCAGCGATTGGCCGCTGCGGAATTTGTAGTGCTCGAAATATTCCGTCGTCGTGCCCAGCACGCGGAAGCCGCGGTGGCTGTCGCCAAGCGACAAGGGAACGCTCCAGTCGACGTCGGGTTGATTGGCAATGTCGGTATAGCTTTTCCAGGTGATGTTGTTGGTCGCATTGCCGATGCGGAAGACCGAATAGAGTAAAAGCTGAATGCCGCCTGTGCGCGCTCCCACGATCAGGTCGGTGCCCGAAATGGTGTCGGCAAAGCTCTGGCGCGCTCCGGTTCGGACCTTGTCGACGCCGAGAAACAGCATGACGCTCAGCGCAATCGCCAGCACCGTGAGAAACGCAGTCAGCCATCGGTTGCGCAATGACAGTGTGGCGAGGCGAACGATGATCATGGCCGTCCTCCGTTGAAGCCGGTTCGCGAGATCTCATCCAGGCGAAGAGCGCGGTCGAATCGAGTGGCGAGGCTTTGGTCGTGGCTGACCATGATGAGGGTCCCGCCGGCCTGCTCGACCTCCGCGAACAGCAAATCGAGAAACGCCATCTGGGAATCGCGGTCGAGCGATGACGTCGGTTCGTCCGCGATGATCAGCTCCGGCCGGCCGATCAAAGCCCGGGCGCAAGCGACCCGCTGCTGCTGCCCGACGCTGAGGCTGGCCGCCGCGGTTCCTTCATAGTCTGCCGGGCTAAGTCCCAGGCTTTGCAGAAGACGCCGGGCTTCGCTCTCAATCGAGCCCGAGCCTTCAACGCGTGCGCGGCGCTGTTTGGCAAAGTTCAAAGGTAGCACGACATTATCGATGACCGATCCATAGGGCAGCAGATTGAACATCTGGAAAATGATGCCCATGTGCTCAGCGCGAAAATGATCACGCGCAGCGCTTGAGAGACGCGCGATGTTGGTGCCGAGAATTGAAATGGTTCCGTCTGTCGGCACGTTGATGCCGGCAAGGAGGCTGAGGAACGTCGACTTGCCACTTCCCGACGGACCGATCAGCAACAACCGTTCGCCCGGCGGCAGCGCGAAGGAATCGATCGTCAGGGTAAAGCCTTTGGCACCGGGCCAAGTGAACCTGGCGTCCGATATGTCGACAGTGGAGGTGGCTGCCGCGTTGGCACCCACCTCGTTGCTCTTCAAGCTGTCTCCAGACACAGCGCTCACATGTTCCCTGTGAGATCGAGGACCGGCTTCTCGCTGGTTACCTCATAGCTGCCTTGCTTTGCATCGCTGACGAGGTTGACCGTGAGCGAGCGTGCGTTTGGGAAAACTTTGAAGTAGTCGAACTGAATGGTTTCGATCTTTTTCGGGCTGGCGCAATCGAGCTCATAGGTCGCGTTGAATTCAGAGTGCCGGGCGCCTTCCTCGTGATCGTGGTCCTCGTGAGCTTCCTTACCTTCATGATCGTGATCTTCGTGCGCCTCCTTGCCTTCGTGATCGTCGTGGGCTTCCTTGCCTTCATGATCATGATCTTCATGAGCTTCTTTGCCCTCTTCATGCTCATGTTCGTGCTCGGCTTCGAGCTCGACTTCGGCCTTGGCGAGTTTGCATGACGCGGCGGCAGGCATGACGAACAGCTTTAGCGCTTCCTTCAGATTGGCTTGCGCTTTTTCCAACTGCGCCTTGTCTTCCGGCGTCGTGGCTTCATGCTCGAAGCCGGCAATGTCGGCACCGGGTACGTCAAGTTCAATCGCAACCTTCTTGCCTTCAATCGCAATATTGAGTGTGCCGTGGCCGTGCTCGTGGGGTCCGAGTTGGCGCTTCTCGGCTTGGACGGGAAGCGTGAATGCAGCAAGGGTAACAGCGGCACTTGCAGCGATGAGACTTCTGGACATAGCAATGTATTCCTTGTGGGTGAGCCGCCGGCGCGGCGCGTGTCACGGCACGCAACCTCTGGCAGCGGCGAATTTCAGCTCGATTTGAAATGTGTCAGGTGTCGACGCACGGCGGCCTGCTCCCTTATCGCAGGATCTGCGAGCGCCGGAAGATTGCGCCTGCCGGCGGTGCGCGTGAGCGGTAACCGGCAACCTGCTGGGCAGGAACGAGAAGGCGCGCCGGCGCTGCCTGCAAATGTTCTAAAACTTGCGCGCTGGGCAATGGGCCGAAGGGCGGCGGTGTTGGAAGCGCTGCCCCAGAAGTGGCATGGGCCCAGCAGATGGAGCAGGTGTCCTCATGATCGGGATCATCGCAAGGAACCATACCGGCGGCGTGGAGGATCGTCTTGCACTGGAGCGGCGCGACGATCCGTTCGGCATGCGCGTGCGAATGAACGGCCCAGACGAGCATCTGCCCGACCAGACTGGCCACGATCAAGACTGGAATTCCGATCTGACGCCAGCACGCTTTCATAAGCAAGGCTCTCCGGAGCTTTCGGAATGCACTCTTAACATCATCGAATAATGACGGCTACGTGGCATTGTGATTCCGCTGTTGCCGGCAAAGGGGTGGATCCGTCCGAAGTCACCGCAAACCTCTTGGCTGCGTCTTCGCACAATTGGAAGGCATAACCGCAAACGGCCCGTTTCTTCTCGGCGATCATCTGGAATTCACCAAACAGCACGGGTGTCGAAATCGACCATCGATAACGACACCGCTTCGTGAGCAACGCGGCACTCAAAGGATCTTGTCCAGAAACGAAATTGCCCCCTTGACGGATGTTATAACATCCGAAAGATTGCGGTCAACATTTATGACCTGGAGTTCCCATGGACGAAAAACTCTCGACCCATTTGGCAAACGCAGACGCCCACATTGACAACCGCCTGCCCGTCACCGTCTTGTCAGGCTTCCTCGGCGCCGGGAAGACGACGCTGCTCAATCACGTGCTCGGCAACCGTGAGGGCAAGAAGGTTGCTGTCATCGTCAACGATATGAGTGAGGTTAACATCGACGCCGAACTCGTTCGCGATGGCGGCGCCAATCTCTCGCGGACAGATGAGACGCTGGTCGAGATGACCAACGGCTGCATCTGCTGCACATTGCGCGAGGATTTGCTGGAGGAAGTCCGGCGTCTGGCTGCCGACGGCCGCTTTGACTACCTGCTGATTGAATCGACCGGCATCGCAGAACCTCTCCCCGTCGCCTCAACCTTCGAGTTCCGCGACGACGAAGGCCTTAGCCTCTCGGATGTGGCACGCTTGGATACGATGGTGACGGTCGTCGATGCGGCCAACCTGCTACGCAACTATTCGTCCCACGATTTCCTGAAAGACCGCGGCGAGACAGCCGGCGATGAAGACGAACGTACGCTTGTCGATCTCCTGGTTGACCAGATCGAGTTCGCCGACGTGATCGTCCTCAACAAGCTGGACATTGCCGCACCGGACGAGGTTGCTTCGGCTCGCTCCATCATTCGCTCGCTCAATGCCGACGCACGCATCATTGAGACAACCAACGCAAACGTCGAGCTTGCCGAAATCCTCGATACAGGACTGTTCAGCTTCGAGGCCGCGCACGGCCACCCAACCTGGTTCAAGGAGCTGAACGGCTTCAAGGACCACGTACCGGAGACCGAAGAATACGGCATCACCAGTTTCGTCTACCGGGCACGCCAGCCTTTCGATCCAGCCAAAGTGCACGCGTTCTTTGCCAAAAGCTGGCCGGGCGTCGTTCGCGCGAAAGGGTTTTTCTGGCTTGCTTCGCGTGCCGAATACGTCGGTGAGCTTTCACAAGCCGGCCCCATGATGCGGACCGAAGGCGTTGGCTATTGGTGGGCGGCGGTGCCGAAAAAGAACTGGCCGAAGGACGCCGATATCGTAGCCCGCGTCGAGAAGGGCTGGCACGAGCTGTGGGGCGACCGGCGGCAGGAACTCGTATTCATTGGCACAAGCGAAATGAATGAAGCCGCGATCCGCGCTGAACTCGATGCCTGTCTGCTGGATGTCCCGGCCGGAAGCCGCATCGACACGCGCGAATGGCGCAAGCTGCCTGACCCGTTTCCGGCATGGGGCAAAGAGGCAGCATGAGCGGCCAACATCTAGATAGTTCGTCCGACCTCCTCAAGAACTTCTCAGACCGCGAATTCATCGATGCCTATGGAACCGAGTTGAAGCGGTTTCTTCCTGGTTGCGAAGCGTTGCACGTGATGACAGGCGCGCTGTTGGCCGAGCGTGCTCCGGAGGATGCGCGTGTTCTTGTTTTGGGAGCCGGCGGCGGTCTTGAATTAAAGGCTATGGCGGATGCGCATCCGCGATGGACCTTCGTCGGGGTTGATCCAGCGCCCGAAATGCTGCGCGAAGCGAGACGTGTGCTGGGTGAGCAGATGGAACGGGTCGAATTAATCGAGGGGTACATCACTGGTGCACCGTTCGGTCCTTTCGACGCCGCCACATGCCTTTTGACTTTGCACTTCTTGCCTGAGGCTAAGCGCCTTGCGACCGTCAAAGAAATCCATCGGCGGCTACGGCAAGGAGCACCTTTCGTCGCGGCCCATGCGAGCTTTCCACAGTCGCCAAAAGAAAGGTCGCTCTGGCTCGACCGCTACGCAACGTTTGCGATTGCGTCGGGAGCTGATCGAGAACGGGCTGTGAAAGCGCGCGATACGATTGAGGCGAGTGACCTAGCGCTATCACCGCAAGTCGACGAAAAAATTCTCCGCGACGGCGGCTTCGAAGATGTGGATCTGTTCTTTTCTGCGTTCACTTGGCGCGGGTGGATCGGCCATGCGTAGATCCTTGAGCAGAGGGAGGGTGCAATGACGACTGAGTTATTTGAGCAGCCCACGTGCAGCGGTAACGCATCGGAGTTGGCCGCAGCGTCGGCAAAAGCGCCGAACTTCGATGGTCCCGGGATTGCTTGCGAAGATACTGCAGCTGTTTTCAACAGTTGGGGCAATGAACTGACCTCACTGGCCATGTGGTGTCGCCAGCCCCCTGCAGACATCTCCAGCTATCTTGACGAATTACAGCTGGACCGGATGACCGGCTGGCGCAAAAGTTTCGATGCCCAGATTGCAGGGTCGGTCATCGCAGAGGCTATGGCAGACAGTGAATTCGCTCAGCCAGAACTTACCAGCTTCCTCGCCACCGACATGGTGCGCCTGACACGCATCTTCGCAACGACCACCGGGACGGGACAGATCGAGGCGAGGCTTGATGTCATCCGCAACGATGCCTGCCGACGCTATCATGTCGACAGCTATCCGGAGAGGTTGGCGGTCACCTACGTCGGCCCCGGTACGGTCGCTGTCCCGCGCTGCCATGGCGAACACGCGCGGATCGAACAGGAAAACTATGCGGGACCGGTGATCGAGATCCCACCGTTCTGGGTTAGCCTCTTTGCCGGCGAGCAACCTGGACGACCGGGGCTGGTGCACCGGTCGCCGAAGATCAAGGGGACGCAACACGTGCGCCTCTTCTTTTGCGTCAACGCCGCGCCAAGCTGAGTTTTTCAGCGTTTAGAGCAGCTTTTCCAAAGCCAGGATCGCTTCCATGAGCCGGTCATGGTTCTTGCCGGCATCGGAATGAGCCTTTGCCATCGTTTCATGCACACCAGACGAGCCCGCTGGCGCGTGATCGTGCCCGTGGGCAATCGTTTCTTCGTGGTTGGTGATCTCCGCACGGTGTTCTGCGATCTCAGCCTCATGCACGAAGAGATGCGCTTCGACCCTTTTAAGAATGGCAAGGGCGCGCATATGTTCCGCCGTCCACTTGAGGTGATCCTGCTCGTGACGCAGGTGTTCCTTGTGAGCAGCAACTTCATCTTTATCCATCATCAGACCCCAATTTTCGTCGTTCTGTTTGCTACGTCTAAATCCATGGCCATGGTCACGACCGGGCGGACCAAACCGATCGTCCTCGCACCGCATGTCCGCCTTTCCAATTTTAGTTCGGAAGCGCTGACCAGAACAATTCTATTAGCCTTAACTCAACAGAAGACTGCCAGCAGCCACTTGTCGATCTGCCCAAATAGGGTGTGGGAAGCCGACGCAGTACATCCGTTCCAAAACATTTCACGATACTGAGTTTCTTCTTAAAAATGACTTAGATCATTCTTTCCAGCGACGAAAAGTATACTTTACAAGTAAAGTTCTTGGGGGTTAGGTTTCTATTCGGATCAAGCACATCAAAGCTTCGTTTCAGTGAGGCCGCCCCTTCTTGTGCATGGCGGCGTGGAGGCACTCCGGCGCAAACGCGCTGAGAGGCAACGGGATCGCTTTGGCAGGTGAATGTGGACGCATTCGACGGCGAGCAAGTCAAACCTTTCCCTCTGGCCCTAGCCCAGGAAGGCGAGCGCGTTCGCATCGTCCGCCACACGGGCGGGCACGAGATCGAAATGCGTCTGACCGACCTGGGCCTCAACGTCGGAAGCGAAGTTCTGGTCTCGCAACGCTTGGCCAATCAGGTCGTCGTCATTCGTGGTGAGACACGTTTGGCGCTCGGTGCAGGCATGGCACAGAAAATTCTGGTGGCGCAGCTTTAGGCGCGATCGAAATGATCAGGAGAACATCGATGAAGCTGCGAGATCTGACGGTCGGTGAAACGGGGCGGATAACCGGCTTCGACAAGGGCAGCAAAGCTTATCGGCACAAGCTTTTGGCGATGGGTCTGACGCCCGGTACCGAATTCAAGGTCACGCGTTTCGCGCCCATGGGGGACCCAGTGGAAATCAGGGTTCGAGGTTTCAGCCTGAGCCTCCGCAAAGATGAAGCTGGGACACTTGAAGTCGAGAGCGATCGGTCATGAGCAAAAAGAAGTTTGTCGTTGGCGTCGTCGGCAATCCAAATTGCGGAAAGACGACTTTGTTCAATGCTCTGACCGGAGCAAAGCAACGTGTCGGCAATTGGCCCGGTGTCACCGTAGAACGCAAAACCGGCCGATATTACCTCGATGGCGTCGAGTTTGAACTCGTCGACCTGCCGGGCACGTATTCGCTTGAGGTGTCCGACGCCGAAGTCTCCGTTGATGAAAAGATCGCGCGCGATTATGTGGCGCAACGCGACGCCGACTTGATCATCAACATCGTCGACGCCTCGAACCTGGAACGCAATCTCTATCTCACCACCCAGCTTCTGGAAATGAAGGTCCCGATGCTGGTGGCGCTCAACATGATCGATGCCGCCGAGGATGCTGGCATTAGCATTGACGTTCCCGCCCTGGCGACCGCTCTGGGTTGCCCGGTTCTTCCCATAGTCGCGCCGACGGGGAAGGGCGTCCCGGAACTCAAAGCAGCCATCCGCGAGGCCGCTCAAAACGGCCGCGTATCGCCTTTGACGATCCCCTATGCTCCGGCAATCGAGCAAGCCGTTGCGTCGCTTCAGCCCGAGCTCGTTGATCTGGCGGCATCCAATAACGCTGACCCTCGGTGGCTCACGCTGCGGCTCCTCGAAGGTGACAACCTCGCGAAAAAAATGGCCGGCAACGAGAAGGCCGCAAAGTTCGCAGAAGACCAGCGCCAACTCGAAGCGGCCCTTGGCGACGACATCGACATCTCCTTGGCGGATGCCCGCTACAGTTTCGTCAATCGGTTGGTCGAGGGCACGGTCAAGCGCAAGGGTGAATTTGTCGGCAACATATCCGACAAGATCGACCGCGTTGTCCTCAACCGGGCGCTGGGCATCCCGATCTTCCTGCTCGCGATGCACTTGATGTTCATGTTCACCATTAACATTGGTGGCGCGTTCATCGATGCCTTCGACATCGTGACGGGCGCGTTCGTCGTCGATGGCTTCGCCGCCCTTCTTGGCGCGGTCGGTTCGCCGGAATGGCTGACGGTGTTGTTGGCCAATGGGATTGGCGGCGGACTTCAGGTCGTCGCAACATTCATCCCGATTGTCGCGAGTTTGTTTCTGTTCCTCTCAGTGCTTGAGGATTCGGGCTACATGGCGCGGGCCGCGTTCGTCATGGACCGCTTTCTGCGTAGCATCGGATTGCCGGGAAAATCTTTCGTGCCGATGATTGTCGGTTTCGGCTGCACGGTGCCGGCCGTTATGGCGACCCGCACGCTTGAGCACGAACGCGACCGCAAAATCACGATCGCCATGTCGCCGTTTATGTCGTGCGGTGCGAGGCTGCCCGTCTACGCTCTGTTTGCCGCCGCCTTCTTCGCTTCATATGGGCAGTACATTGTTTTCTTGCTCTACTTCATCGGCATTCTGGCGGCCGTGTTGACCGGACTCATTCTCAAGAACACACTCTTAAGAGGCGAAGTCACGCCCTTCGTCATGGAGTTGCCGCCTTACAGGATGCCGACGCTGAAGGGCGTGTTGCTGAGAACCTGGGACCGCACGAAAAGCTTTGTGGTGCGCGCAGGACGCGTGATCGTCCCGATGGTTCTGGTGCTGAACGTGCTGAATAGCATCGGCACGGACGGCAGCTTCGGTAATGAGGATTCCGACAAATCCGTTCTCAGCGAAATCGGTCGCACCATAACTCCGCTGTTCACGCCGTTCGGTGTGACAGAGCAGAACTGGCCCGCCTCTGTTGGTATCTTTACTGGCCTGCTGGCCAAGGAAGCGGTCGTCGGAACGCTTGATGCGCTTTACACGTCTTTGGGCGAGAGGGACGAGACTGAGCTACGCAGTCAGACCAATCCAAAACCAATGAGCTGGCGCGCTGACAAAACCAAAGAAGAGCTGCCAGCGCCTCCTCCCAAGGAGAGCAACAAACCCTTTGATCTCATCGGGACGGTTGCCGAAGGTTTGGCAACCATTCCCACCAACTTGTCGGAAGCCATGGGAAGCTGGCTCGATCCGATGGGCCTCAACATTGGCGACGTCTCCGATCAAGCAGCCGCAGCCGAAGCGCAAGAAGTCGGCGTCGGCACTTATGGCGCCATGACGCAGCGATTTGACGGAATGGCCGGAGCGTTCGCTTATCTGCTGTTCGTGCTGCTCTACATGCCGTGCGTGGCTGCCATCGCGGCCGTCCGCCGGGAGGCCAGTGCACGCTGGACCATCTTTGTAGCAGCCTGGACCACCGGCTTTGCGTATATCGCAGCTACGCTTTTCTACCAGATTGCGACGTTCAACGCTCACGTTGGCTCTTCGTCAGCGTGGATCGCAGGGTGTATCGCGTTCTCCGCGCTCGTCATCGGGGCGATGCGATACTGGGGGCAAGACCGTGGCAGCAAGACATTGCCGAGCAGTGCTCAGGTCCCGGCGTGAGAGAGAGAGGATGTGGTCATGATCCTATCGGAACTTCGCACCTATCTGCAGACGCATCGGCGCGCCACGTTGTCCGATATGGCGCTTCGCTTCGGCTCCGATCCCGATGCCTTGCGAGGCATGCTGAGCAAATGGATCTCCAAAGGCAGCGTCGTGAAACTTCTGGCCGCAAAGCCATGCGGAACCTGCTGCAAATGCGATCCCCTGACGATGGAAATCTATGAATGGAGAGATTAGCGCGGACTGGAGCGTAACTCCCCGGTCCGAACAACGGTTATGATGAAAGACACGCTCCTGGTGATCGGCATCCATCGTGACGAACTCGGTTTTGGCGACCGGGTTGCCGCGCATATCGATCCATCGCGCTTCGATCTGATGCGGATTCCCCAGGGCATCCCACAGGCCAAGACGAGCCCACGCGAGCGCTTCTACTCCAGCGCTCAGCATCGTGAGATTTACCTGCAGCTGCATCAACAGGTGCACAACCGCTACCGCCTCCTGATCGACTTGCATCGCGGCTTGGATGAAGCGGGCCGCAGCGCTGACGTGTTCTCGCACGACGAGCGCTTTCTGAAATGCCTTGCTCACAAAACCAAAGACCGTGGCTTCAAAGAAAACGTCCGATTGGTGCACATCGCCTCAACCGATGAACGCGTTGAGCCATCAGGATCCGTCAGCGTCGCAGACGCCGAAGCCAAGACATGGATACCGCACAGAGTTTGGCTTGGAACATCACCGCTTTATGTCGGTCTGGAAATTTACCTTGCCGCCAATAGCGACGGCGAAGAGGAAGACTGGGAATTCGCTCGTATGCTAATTTCTGAAATACAAACCTGCGAGCCACGTTAGCAAGAAACAAGATCTGGAACCATGACAGAGATCGAACTGAATCGCTTCTTCGACTTGAGAAGACACATGAAGATCGCCCATCACATTCCGGGAAGAATTCGGCTGAAGATCGGGGTGTCTGCGTTGAAGGAACTCGGCACCGTCAACAAGTCTGACGTCGAAGGCTTCCTCAACGAGATCGATGGCATCAAGGAGGTTCGGATCAATGAAGCCGCCGGTTCCGTCGTTATCTCCTACGCACCCGGCAGAGTCGCGCCAGAGCGTTGGGAGCAATTGATGCACGCAGATCGCAAACAGGCTGGACCCCTCCTGGAAAGCATGATGAAGCCCGGCATCACAAAAGAAACCCCGACGACGGCAACGACGACAGCCACAACGTTTGGCTGAGCAAAACGACCGCGACCGACCTTGGCAGATTTTTTCAAGCGGGCGCCCATCGACCCAATCGGCTGAAGATGCCGACGAGGAAATGGACCCGGCTCGAATTGGAGACGAAATGACCGAAAAGACGCACGGTGATTTGCATGGCAACGCTCACCATCATGACGACCACATGCATGGCCATCACCACCCTCAGCATGCTCACGGCCACCCACAGTCGCCAGGACACGCGCATCAGGGGCACGCGCATCACGAAGGTCAGCCGCCCCAGGGGTGGTACTATTTTGGCCCGCAACCGCCATGGGAGGCCGGACCTGCTTCAAAGGGTCAAGAGATGCATGGAAATCAACACGGGCCGGCACACGGGCACGCGGCTGCAGAAGCCGACAACCAGGATCTCATGCAGGCCTTCGACAAGATGTCGAGAGGAGAGGTGGATGCGCAAACGTTGGGAAGTTTACTCAATCTGAACGACCGCGATTTCTGGAAGGGTGCACTCGTTGGTTCGGCCGCGGTTCTGTTGCTTTCCAACCTGCCGGCTTTGACGTCGATGGTGCAGGCCGCGACCGATGCTGTGAGCGGAACTGGTCATTCGGTTGATCCTGACGCAGCGCCCGAAACGAATTCATCGGAGACGTCGGCGAGCGCGGACCCATCGGCAACCGATACAGACGGCCCTGGCATGAAGGAGACAGGCTTGTGAACAACTCCAACGGGGCGGCCTTGCCGCCAAATGGCGCTATTCCACCCACTGGCGAAATCCTGCGTGCCGGTGCCAGCGGCGCGGCGATCGCTGGCACTTGGACAGCGATTTATGAAACGGTTCGCGTGCGCAATAACGAGATCACCGCCGATGAAGCCATCCAGGCCACGGCCAAGAGCGCCGTCGTTGGCGCCGGGGCAGGGGCAGTCGCGCACCTGGCCTCGCATATCGCAAGAAGCGTCCCGATGATCGGTCTCGCAGCATTGGCCATAGGTGCCGTCTATTTCGCAAGCGCATCTCACGCGCCTGCTGCGCACAAGGCAGAACCTCAGCCGGAGCCAGAGCACAAGAATTAGCGCCATGGCGGCCGACATCGGCAGAATACCGGCGCCAACCATGTGCGAAACGAAATTCAAAAGACCTTGCCCAATCCAAAAGTCCTGAAGGAGATAACGATGGCAACACCACCCCGGACCGGCCTGCCCGATTTGACAGGAAAGCGTTTTGTGACCGGTGCAGTCCTTGGCGGTTTGGTAACCTACGTCTTGACAAATGAAGCCGTTCAGCGTGCCGCAATCAATAGCGCCGCTCATATGTGGCTTACGTTGAAAGGCGCTGTAGAGGAGACGAAAGAGCGTTTCCGCGACGCCGAATCTGAAATCAAAGCCGCCCGCGACGAGTGATTGAGAGCCGCAATGCAGCTGCAGCATGCCCCGGTGATCGAATCCAAATCCGAACCCGCCCTCGCTCCGTCATCCGTGATCGGGATGGGATTGGATATTGTCCACGAATGCCGTGGCCGATTGCGCTTGAAACTTCCCATTCTGGGTCTCCCCGGGCTTGATGTCGAGCATCTCAGTCGCGTGATCCGAGCAACGACGGGTGCCGCATCGGTCCGCATCAATCCGGCTGCGATCTCTGTGGTGATCAGCTACGATGGAACTGCAGCGGCCCGTGCGCGGATCCTGAAACGTCTCTTCGAACTGAGGCGCGATCAGCTTCATTTCCGGCCGCGCGGCGAAAATGATGCGCCATCGCCAACGCCTCTCGTCGGGCGGATTGCGTTCCTGGCGGCGTATCCACTGCTCCCCCCTAAGGTCCGCAATGCGCTGGGGGCCGCTGTGATCGCTCCGCGCGTTTTGCGCGGCGTCCGCACGCTTGTCACCGAAGGCGTCCGCGTTGAGCTTCTCGACGCGCTTGCTGTCTCGGTCGGGGCTGTGCGCGGCGGGGTTGCGACCGCGGTCACGACCGATCTTATGATGGGGGCCGGCGAATATCTCGAAGAGACAACCGTTCGCCACTCCGGCGAACTCCTGCAAGAACTCTTGATGCCGAACCCCGAAACGGCGTGGGTCGAGCACGACGGCGGCGCGGTCGAAGTTCCCTTCTCGACCGTCAAGTCCGGCGACATCGTCGTCGTCAATACCGGCGAACTGGTCCCTGTCGATGGCGTCGTGCGCGGTGGCGCAGCGCAGGTCAACCAAGCTTCGATTACGGGTGAGAGTTTGCCGGTGACGAAAGAGACCGGCGACAGCATCATCGCCGGCAGTTTCGTCGAAGACGGTTCGCTCCGGATCGAGGCGCAAAAAGTCGGGGACGAAACGACGACAGCGCGGATCACGGCGTTGATCAAAGAGTCGCTGGAAGTCCGCTCAGACACCGAACGCCTGGCCCAGAAACAAGGAGACCGGCAGGTCTACATGACGCTCGGATTGGGTTTTGCGACCCTGTTGCTGACGCGTGACTTGCGCCGGCTCAGCTCCGTGTTCCTGGTCGATTACGCCTGCCCGATCAAACTCTCTGCCCCGGTTGCCGTCCGGGCCACAATGGCTGACGCTGTGGCACGCGGTATCCTGATCAAGGGCGGCCCCAGCATCGAGAAGCTGGCGGAGATCGATACGTTCGTGTTCGACAAAACCGGAACGCTGACACACGGCAATTTGTCTGTCACCGATGTCGTTTCGCTCGCACCGGATGACTGGTCATCCCAACACATTCTGGCACTTAGCGCCTCGGTCGAAGAGCATTCCCAGCACCCGATCGCCAAGGCGATTGTCAACGAAGCCCGCGCGAATGAGACGAGCCACGTTTCGCACGGCGAAGTTAAATTCGACGTCGGCTACGGATTGCGCGCAACCGTCGATGGGCGCGAGGTCCTGATCGGGAGCCGGCACTTCCTCGAAGACATCGAGGCGATCAGCTTTGACGATCACACCGACGCGATCGAAAAATTGGTCGAAGAAGGAAAGATGCTGCTCTACGTCGCCGTTGGTGGCAAACCGGTCGGCGTGTTCGGGCTGCGCGATGAATTGCGTGACGATGCCCGCGCAACGGCTGACCGACTGCGCGCTTCCGGCGTCACCTCACTGGTGATGCTGACCGGTGACCGCAAAGGCCGTTCCGAAAGGTTCGCAGAAGCGCTCGGCTTTGACGAGGTTCATACCGAGCTCCGGCCTGAGGACAAACAACGCATCCTGACCGAGCTGCAGAACTCTGGACGCAAGATTGCCTTCGTTGGCGATGGCGTGAACGACGCTCCGGCGCTGGCGGCCGCCAATGTTGGTTTCAGCATGTCGCAGGGCGCCGATATCGCAAGAGCCGCAGCTGACATCACCTTGCTTGACGATCGTATCAGCGCAGTCGCGGATGCCCGTGAGGCAGCCGTTCAGGCGATGCGGATCATATCGGCGAACGGCACGGCGGCGATTGGCATCAACACGGGTCTTTTCATTGCCGCCTCGGCCGGGTTCCTCTCGCCGGTTGCGGCCGCGGTCCTGCACAATGGTTCGACGATCGGCCTGCTGGCGACCGCGATTGCCCGCGCCGGGATTGCAGATCGAAAGAACGCGACGCCTGCGGTCTCCTAGCCCATGGTCGCGAGTTGGACACAACAGCAGAACTCAGTCGCGCACTGGTCCATATTGATTGTCTTACTGGCATGAAAAATGCTATGTAAAGTCGATGGGGAAAATTGGAGGAAGTCGAAATGGTTTCCTGTGTTCACCACATTCCAGGCCGCGTCCGATTCAAGATTGAAGCTTTGCGCCGCGACGATCAGTTGGCGAATTTGATCGAGAAAAAAGTCGGCTCGCTCGACGGCGTCAAATCCATCGAGATCAATCGTTACGCGGCGTCGATCATCGTGCACTATTGCACCGAGGTCGGCGAGATCGACTGCATCATGGACCACATTTGCGAGCACTGCCCGAAAGCCTCACTCAACCGCAGAGTCGAGCGTCACGCTAGGTCGAGCGCGAACAAGGATGGGTCCGGCACCGATAGCATGGCAGTCGCGAAAATCGACCGCCAAGCCGAACCAGCGTCCCGTCAAGCCGGCAATGCCGCCAAATCGCAAGACAATCCGAGTGTCACCAGCATCATGGGGCAGGCGGTCAGCAAGGCTGTGCTAAACACCTTCATCAACCACACGATCAACCGGGGCTTCTCGTCGATCTTGACGCGCAACCGATAGCGGCCGGCTGTTGTTGTCGGTAGACGGTGGTGATGCCATTTGACTGGCAAACGAACCGCGAGAGACAATGCAATGTCTGGGTGCCGACCGAAACTGGCCGCTCAGCGCCACGAATTCGCAATAATTTAGTCCGGCAGAAGCTCGCCCTTGTAGGCGACGATCAATCCAATCAACGGCGCGGCGATCTCGACATCGAAACAGAAATGACCGTCGCGTTCTGTCTCGTACGTTTGTCCGCGCGGGAGAAGAAATCCGGGCAGGGGAACGCCGATAAACGACCACCGGCGCGGGATGAGATACAACCTATCTTTCTTCATCACGAGAGCCAGTGCGATGCTGATGAGGCCGAAGCGCTCGATCATCAGATAGTCGTTCTTGCCCGTCCCGCATTCCTGGTACGAAGAGAAGACCTTGCCGCCAAAATCCCTGGTCCAGCGTTCCCCGTGCGCCTCAGGGGTGAGCGCGACACGTACCGGAACCTCGCTCGTGGCTTCCGGGAAACCGATGATCCACGCAATCGCCCTCGCCATCATGCCCGACCCGCGGCGCACTTGAGCGCGACCTGACCATTGGCGCGTTTCGGTACTGTCATGGAGCGCCCTCACCTGCATCGGCAGCTCGTTGAATGCAGATCCGAGAACTTTTCGGTAGATCGGGTCGCTTGCCAGCGGTTTGTTGCGAAAGCCGGTCGTGATCAATCGGTTTTCAAAGAGACGGTCGTAGTCCGATAATTGCAGTTTTTGCGTCGCAGCTCGTGCGCCAGCCTCCGGTTTCTTGCCCGCCAGAGTTTTTCGGATAATGGCCTCGATCGCCATCGACGGAATGTAGGGCCCATCATCGCCTTCCGCCAAGAGATGCCAGCTTTGCTCGACCTCTTGGCCGCCCCGAAGGCCGCGCGCCCGCACAAACATGCCGCCACGATGCTCACCGAATTTCATCACGTTCAAAACCCGGTAAAACAGACCGGACAGGGGCGCGAAAGATGGCAACCCGAACGTGGCGCGCGCCTTGGCAAGCAGGTTCAAAGCGCGATGCAGAATTTCGGGAACCGGCCCCGCACCCATCCAGATATCGCGAAGGTGAGGGTGTTCCGGCGGGATGACTTGCAGATCTGGAACGTCCACTAGCGAAAAATGAATGTTGCGCAAAGGCAATCGCGCGGGCACGGCGATTGTAAACCGCAAGCTTTCGGCGAGCCCCGTCGCATGGGTTTGCACACCGTTTCGCAGAAGCTTCACAGGCGCGCCGGCATAGCCGACAACCGCCTTCATGACGTTGAGCCCGATACCTGCATAGGGCGACGGCGCAATGCCACCTTCAACAGAGACGATGTCCATGGTTGTAGCCATTTGCCGAAGCACGGCGGCCGTCAGGACGGGGAAACTGCTGACGCCGGACAGAACCGAAACCCCGGCTGCCTTGGCGTCCGCGTCGAACTTCGAGACGCCGAACACAAAGTCCGCCGCGTCAGCAAAATCTACGTAGTCGACCCCGGCGGCAATGCAGGCGGAAATCACGTCGTAGCGTTTATCGCCGTAAGCCTGGAACGGTCCGGAGGCATCGACGACGAGATCGGGATGTTCGGCCTGCAGCGCCGCAACGATGTCGTCACGGTCGAGCTGCAGTGGCCGAACGACGGCTGAGCCCTGATAGCTCGCGCAATAGGCTTCAGCGCGTTCGAGGTTGCGCCCACTGATGACAATTTCAAGCTCTGAAATATCCGACAAAAGCTCGGCAAGCCGCCCGCCAAAAACACCGTAGCCGCCGAGAATGAGGACTTTCACCGCAGCAGCCTTTTTTGCACTTGCGGATCGGGAAGAGCGCACATGTCGGTGGTTCCAAATAGCCGGTAGCGATTTCGCGCAACGAGCCGGTACAAGGCATCCTGCACTGAGACCGGCAGGACGCGCAGCAGGCCGAGGACCTTCCAAAATCCCCCCAGGCGCGCGCCGACCCGGATCAACGCATCGAGCGAACTATAAGCACGCCCGTCTTCGACGTAGAGCCAAGATAGCGGATCGGCCGGATCGAGGCCGTAGTGCGAGAACAATGCACGCCCAACATCGGATTGCATCGGAATGATGGTGAATTCCTGCGCTTTGTCATGCCGCGCAATCCACGCCGCACCGCGCGAACACAACGCACATTTGGCATCCATGACCGTGAACACATCGCCAGCCTGAAACGGTGGGACGTCATGATCTTGCAGATATGAAAAAGGTTCGCGCTCTAGATCCATCGCGCCATGCTATCGGAACTTCGCGATGCGGGCGATGAAGAAAGATGCCGCACAGTCGACGAACCCGGCAGCACTCGGCGGTCAGATAGTCTTACCCCAATCCAAGCATGGACGGCTCCGGCATGGCAAATAAGACGACAGCCATTTCCCGCCCGGCTTTTTGGCTGAAGCTGTGCGTCGAAGAAAGCGAGGCGGTTTACCCCGCAAGAGTTGAACGCGACTGCGGAGTAGTTGCGGACCTCAGTTTCACACTCCGCAAACCTTCCTATTCGCTGATCAAGCGCGCGGTCACTTCCTCAACGACGCCGCCGCAGTCCGGATCGAGCTCAGCCTTCTTTTTCTTGAGACAGCGATAGATCCGCCCTTCTCCGGCGGCGACTTCGGAGCAATGCTTCTCGATATCGACCGCGCAAGTCTCGATCGCCGTCTTTACTTCATGAAGAAACCAATCGAGCTGATCGGCTGCTTCGCTGATCGCCTGATCGCAGCTGTCAGACAGCTTGTCCTCATGCGCATAGGCGCAGGCCAGCAGGCGCCCCTGGCCGGGTGTCACTTGACTGCAATAATTTGCGATATCGGTTTCGCAGGCTTGCAGGACATCCTGAGCAAGTGCCGGCCCACGCGGCACGACCAACGCAAGCGCAACGAACATAAGGTTCGCCAAAGAAGTCGTTCTCAGCATCTCACACTCCTCAGGGGTTCACGACGACGTAGACGGTGGTGCCGTTCTCGGTGATGGGACGGTAGTAAACGCCGCCGCAGTAGTAGTAGCCCGTGCGCAGTGGGCAGCCGGCGACCGACCTGCGACGGACGACACGCCGGGTTGTTCGTCTGGCTGTTCGGCGCGAGACGCGGCGAACTTCACGGCGGGCATGACCACGCGGTCGTGCTTCGGCTTGCGATATTGAGATCAGCGACAAAGCAGGCTTTGGAACCCAAGTCTCGATCGGCTTCATGTTTAATAAGCCGAGCCCGAGCGCGGCACCCAGGGCCAGACAACCAAGTTTGTATTGCATTGCTGTCACTCCATTCTTGCCAGGCGCTCATTGGCGATGTGCGCCACGCATCACCTCATGGCTACTTTTCAGAGCCACTAGGGGATCAATCATTTCGGGAAAATAACGTCCCAATCCTTCTTCATGTCGACGACGGTCCAACCTTTGTTCGCCGCCTCGGAAAGTGCCTCTTCGAGTTTGCCGACATGTGAGTCTTTGTCGTAGGCCCATTCGCGTTCGCCATCGGTGTGATGAACGATGAGACCAAAGCGGGCGCCGCTTCCCGACGTCGTCCATTGCAGCATCTGGAGGTCGCCGTCCGAGTTGCCAAAGGACGCGATTGGACGTCGCCCGATGTGCATCTGGATCCCGACCGGCTTACCCGCTTTGTCGTCGATGAAATTGATTTCAGAGAGTCTGACGAGAACCGGTTTGCCATCGCGCAGCTCAAATTTCGTCTTGATGCTCGAGCCAACGACCTGCTCGGGCGGTATGCCGTAGACTTTCTCGGTCCACGGCCGCATGAACTCGATCCCGCCACCGGAAACGATGAATGTCTTAAAGCCGTTTGAGCGCAGGTAATTCAGGAGCTCAAGCATCGGCTGATAGATCATCTCGGTGTAGAGACGGCCGCTTTTCGGGTGCTTGGCCGTGGCGATCCAGTCAGAGGCGATTTGCTCGAACTCTTCAGACGTCATGCCCGCATGCGAAGCCATGATGATCGCGGCGACGGCATGTTCGCCGCCAGATAACGCTGTTTTGAGGTCGCCTTTCAACAGAGACGCGAATGGCTCTTTCTCTTTCCATTCGGGATGCTTGGGCGCCAACGCCTTCACACGGTCCAAGGCAAAAGCGAGCTGAAAATAAAAGGGCTTTTCAGCCCATAGCGTCCCGTCGTTGTCGAACGTGGCAATGCGTTCAGCCGGCGGTACGTAGTCCGCAGACCCCTCCGCCGTCACACGCTCGACAAAGTCAATGATCGATTGCTTAACAGGTCCGTCCCGCCATGAGGCGAGGTCTTCTCCTGCAAAGGCCAGTTGCGTTGCAGCCATTAGCAACACAACGGCAATTGATCCCATTCGCACCATGCGACGAACTCCGGTGTTAAGCCATAAAGAAGCGGAGCCAAGGTGGGCGTCATCAGTACTGGGGGGAAGCACTGTGACAGGCACGGGGGGGGGGGAGCGCGTTTCAGGACGGGACTTGAACCGCCCGATTGACGCGCCTGCTCCACCTTGGCTCCATTCCGGTCCGGCGACCGCTCAAAATTTTCCCGCAGCGGGGCCGGACTCGGAAACTGTTCTCAAAATATTCGTAGTGAAGGGTCTCGGTGACGGGGCCGCATGTCTGGCCCCGCTCGCCCTTGATGCCGATGGCAATATCAGTTGCTGCCAGCCATTCCGGCTTTCAGCTTTTCTTCGATTGCCGTCAGGTTGAACGAGCCTGGTTCTTGAGCTGGCGGATACTCCTTCATGGTCTGAAGGAATTTCGCCGCCAACGCCTGAATTGGAACGATGACGAAGGCACGATCCAGGACCCAGTCGTTATAGGTGTTCGAGTTGTGCTGGGCTTTTTCAAACGGATCCCGGCGTAGGTTGAACACCAATGGGACGCGCAGTTCGGTAAACGGCTCGCGCCAGACCTCGAAGGCTCGCCCGCGGTTTTCGAGGAAGACGACCTTCCAATCGTCGTAGCGTGCTGCAACGACCTGACCATCATCGTTGACATACCAGAATTCATGCCGCGGCGACTCTTCGGTTTTGCCGGACAGATAGTCGAGCATGTTGTAGCCATCGATGTAGTTCTTGTAACTACGACCGTTGAGTTCGACTCCGTTGCGCAACTTCTCTTTGATGTCGGTCGCTCCGGCTGCTGCAGCAAAGGTCGGCAGCCAGTCTTCGTGTGCAACGATGCCGTTGAGCACGGTTCCTGCCGGGAATTTTCCAGGCCAGCGGACATAGGCCGGGACGCGATAGGCGCCTTCCCAGTTGGAGTTTTTCTCGCTGCGGAAGGGAGTCGTACCGGCATCAGGCCAAGTGTTGTAATGCGGGCCGTTGTCGGTCGAATACATCACGATGGTGTTGTCGGCGATGCCGAGGTCATCAACCAGCTTGAGCAGCTCACCGACATTCATGTCGTGCTCAACCATACCGTCGTGATACTCGTTGCCACTGGGACCCGAGAGGCCGGAATGGTCGTCCCTGACATGCGTACGGAAATGCATCCGCGTGCCGTTCCACCAGACGAACCACGGCTTGCCGGCATCGTGCTGCGCCGTGATGAACTTTTTGGCCGCCGCGACGGTCTCGTCGTCGATCGTTTCCATCCGCTTTTTGGTCAAAGGACCGGTATCTTCGATCTTCTGCGTTCCATCTTCGTTGGCCCACGAGTGGATGACGCCGCGCGGACCGAATTGATCGCGGAACGTCTTGCCGTTGGCGAGTTGCATCTTTCCTGGGTAGTCTCGGTTTTCCGGCTCTTCTTCTGCATTCAGGTGATAGAGGTTGCCGAGAAACTCATCGAAGCCGTGCATGGTCGGCAAATGCTCGTCGCGGTCGCCTTGGTGGTTCTTGCCAAACTGGCCGGTTGCGTAACCCTGGCTCTTGAGAACGGTGGCCATCGTGACGTCGGTCTTTTGCCAGCCCTGCTCGGCGCCAGGCAGTCCAACCTTCGTCATGCCAGTGCGGACAGGCACGTTGCCGCCGATGAAAGCCGCCCGGCCAGCCGTGCAACTTTGTTGGGCGTAGTAGTCGGTAAAGGCCACGCCTTCCTTGGCGATGCGATCGATGTTGGGCGTACGATAGCCCATCATTCCCAGATTTCTCTGGCTGATATTCCAGGTCCCGATGTCATCACCCCAGATCACGAGGATATTGGGCTTTTTGTCTTGGGCGAATGCAGCATCGGGCGCTGCAGAGCTCGCCAATATCGCGGCGCTTAAAAACGACGCCGCTAACGCTCTAGAACAAATTTGAAGCATGTTTCGTTTCCTCCAGGTCCAAGCTTCCCCGCTTGGTAGCCTCTTATTCGTGCTGAAAAACTATTTCCTCCTTCGTGACCGAAAATTTCGACAGCGATTGATCGAATCTGTCCGCAACGATCCGACCCCGGTGGCTTCGTTCAGATGTCACTTTGCTGTGCTTAGCGCCTGTTCCTCTTCTGCTGGTTGGACGAATACCGTTCGAAAGCCGAGGTGCGCTGCGCCCAGGTCGGCTTCCTGCGGTTGGCGGGCTGAAGGGCGGTAACGGCTGCAGTAGTTGAACGCGCACAGATAGGACCCGCCCTTGATGACGCGTCTGGCAATTTGGGCCGGAGCAAGCGCCTTCATCAGTCCGCGGTCTGGACCGGTCGGATTGCTCTGGACGCCTTCTTTGCGGGGGTGGCCCGGCACATACCAGTCTCGCGTCCACTCCCAAACGTTGCCCAGCATGTCCTGCAAGCCATAGCCATTGGCTTTGAAGCAGCCCGCTGGCGCCGTACCCTCGAAGCCATCCTCCATCGTGTTCAACAACGGGAAGTAGCCTTGCCAGGTGTTGGCCCCCGGCTTGCCCGCCTTGTCATAAGGCTTCGTCCAGTCATGATCGGCGCTTAGCCCTCCAAGCGCCGCAAATTCCCATTGCGCCTCGGTCGGCAGACTGTGCCCGCGCCATTTCGCGTAGGCCTCAGCGTCCTCAAACGTGACATGGACGACGGGGTGATTGTCCTTCCCGACAATCGAACTGCCCGGACCCTCGGGGTGGCGCCAGTTGGCGCCGCGCCGGTACTGCCACCATTGCGTAATGCTTCCTCCGCGCTGAAGATCGGTCGGCTTGATGAAGACGACAGAGCCAGGAGCGAGAAGATCGGCCGACATCTGGGGGTGGGACGCGGCATCCAATCCACGTTCAGCGACAGTGACATAGCCGGTTGCTTCGACAAACTGGCGGTATTGCGCGTTCGTAATCTCGTGCCTATCCATCCAGAAGGCGTCGACATGCACGCTTCGCACATGGCGTTCTTCCGGCCGCATGGTTTCCGAACCCATCTGGAAGGTGCCGCCCGGGATGTAGACCATCCCCGACGTTCGATCGCTTTCCCATTTCGTCAAAGAAATTGGGTTAGCGCACTTGGATGACGCGGCATTGGCAATCCCGCAAACACCCAAAATAGCCAGTCCTGCAGCCGGAATTGCAGTGCACAAAAACGCGAAAGTAGACCTGAGAAATATGGAAAAGTCAGGCGCAAATAAAAAGCGGCAAGCGCCTATGCGGTAATTGGAAAATAAAAACCGTGTCCGCTGATAATTCGTGCTAATCGCATTTTGCTGCTGCGCGCAAATTGAAAGCGCCAGCGCGCTTTGTGGAGCGCTTCGAGAAAACAAAAAAAGTTCGACTAAATCAAAACTTCTGGCATTCACGAACCTGCTCCTTTGAACAAGTTCCCTCAGCCACCCATCTTTTGAGACGGTAGTTGTTGGGCTCTTAATCTGTCAACATAAAAAATCACGCCATCTACTTGAAAAACTGTAGCGTTTACGGCTCGTTTCATCTTTGCGCAGACATCGCGGCAAGCAAAAAGGGGGCGGTCGGACGGGGGAATCTGGTGCCATTTTTCTTCGAAATCTCATTCGCTTATTGTTGTTTCGCTTTGGCTGTGACGAAAACCGCACGCAGCATATAGAAACAGCAATTTCCATTCGATTGTTTCGTTAATTAATTGGCTGTGGGCAGGCGGCATGGTGCAGAATCAGCTAACCGTAGCATTGAGATATTGCATCTATTTTTATTCGAGGGTCCGATCAAATGCCGGCCAAAAGAATTAAGGCGGCGCTGCTGCTGTTTTGCGCTTTTGTGACAGCTTCGACGGCAGTAAGGGCTGCCGAAGATGCCAAAGGATTTGTGCTTCTGGGTTCGAACGCATCCATGTCCGGCGCAGTGCCGCCACCGGGAACGTATTTTACGACCTATGAGTATTTCTATACCGGCGACGCCTCCGCGACTGCCGCAGCCGGGATTGTTATCGATCAGATCGGTGCACAGGCCAACGTCCAAGCCAATGTTGAAGTCGATGCGGACATCTTCATCAGCATTCCAACATTTCTGTGGGTGGCCCCGGGACAAGTCCTGGGCGGCAACGCTGGGTTTGGCGTGCTGATACCCTTTGGCTCACAGGACATTTCTGCCGACGTCGACGCACTCGCGACATTAAATCTGCCAGACGGTCGGACCTTTGGCCGTGGCGCACACTTCCGCCTTGATGACGATACGTTCGCATTCGGCGATCCTGTGCTGACGGCGTTCCTCGGTTGGCACCGCGGGAATTGGCATTGGAAGGTGGCCGGCCTCCTCAACGTGCCCGTCGGCTCCTATGACAAAGACAATCTCGCGAATATGGGGTTCAATCGCTGGGGCTTTGATGCCTCAGCAGCCGTCACCTGGCTCGATCCTGCAATTGGCCTCGAAGTCTCGACCGCAGCAGGCTTCACCTTCAACGGCAGAAACCCTGACACCGACTATCGCACCGGCACCGAGTTTCACGTCGAAGCTGCCATCATGCAGCACTTCTCGAAGACATTTGCTGTCGGGCTCACCGGCTATCATTACGACCAGATCACGGGTGACAGCGGCGGCGGGGCCGCCCTTGGCGATTTCAAGGGGCGTGTGTCGGCAATCGGGCCGAACATCAACTACACGTTTCTTGCCGGGCAAATTCCTGTTTCTACGTCTTTGCGTTGGCTTCACGAGTTTGAAGCCAAGAACCGCCTTGAAGGTGAGGCATTCCTGTTCACGGCCGCGATGCCTTTATCTATCCCGCGTCGATAAGTACTGGGGCTGCCTTTCTGCAGGCAATCTTCGAGTCCCAGACCGCGAGGGCCTTGCCGCGGCCTGCGCCCTACCGCACGAGATTTGCCAAACTCTCGACGGGGATGCCGACGACATTCGGTTTTTGCCAAGCCGTAGAGATCCGCACCGTCCGGGAAAAGATCGTGACCTCCTGGGAAAGCGTCCCGGTGATCACCCCGACGACCTCGCCGCGGCAGTCGAGCACCGGAGCGCCAGACGCACCTTCATCGATAACCAGCCGGTCCGTTCCATCGTAAATTTCAAACAGTGCGGCCCCTGGAAACTTAGTAGCAGGTTCGCTGTCGACGAACCTCCCGCCTGCGAAACGCAAGCGCATGCCTGAGTATGCGACAGAGAGGATCGGTTCGTCCGGTTTCAGCGGTGCGGATCGAACCGCAAGTGGCATGGCCCCGCGCGCAGGCTTACTCAACTCGATAACGGCGATCTTTTCCGGGTGCGCGTCCACCAGTTGCCCAATGCGGGCGTCAACTCTGTCAGCGTCCCCTTTTGGTCCAAGATTGATTTGCGCCCAACTGTGCGGGGTCAACTTCAAGCCGTCGGCAACATGCGCAGCGGTTACGATTCTGCTCGGCGACAAGAACCAGCCTGTGCCGGCAACCAGGGTCGCCTCATCGTTTCCTTTCAATGTCCTGAAAATTGGGGTGGTGGCGCGGGCAACTGTCTTCGGATCGATGCAGTCCGCGACCGCCGCTGCGGTCGTAAACACACTCAACGCTGCTGTCAGCAGCGACACAAACGTCAAACTCTTCACTATGCTGAAGTCCCTCTTCGACTGGCCCCGTCGGAAGAGATACTAGCGATGGAAGGCATCGATCGTGGTGCTTCTGCCGCATCAGTCGCCAAGAAAGTTGCCGTCGGGAGGTCGAGCGTCCAGTCCTGGCCAATTGGCTACCGCTCTAAAGATGCGCTGCAGGATCGAATATCGACGTCAACGAAAGCGCTTGAGGACTTTCCCGCCCTCACGAATGATCTGTCCACCTGCGACAGTGAAGTCCAAAGTCAGGTACGACACGCCTTGGCCGCGCGAAACTCTTTTCGCAGATCGCGTCTCGTAGAAATATTCAAACGTGACGTCGACGATGCCCGTGGAACCTTCCTTGCGGCTAATCTCCAGCGTTCCGGGCATCATTTCGAACAACCGATCAGGCCATCGCCGATAATAGGCGCGTTGGTTCTTCATGATCGCCGCGCGCGTTTTGCGTCGCTCGCCAAAGTAGTCGACGACCGGCGCGTAGATGATCTTCATTTCGTCACGCGAAAGGTTTTCGCCCGCCAGGTAGAAATCGTTGATGAAACGCTCAATGGCGGTCCGCAGTTCAGCCTCGCTCATATTTGCGATGGACTCTTGCTGTGCCGCCGCGCTGTCCTCTTGGCCGGCGGCAAGGAACGGTTGCGCCTGTACAACCGAGGACATGATCACGACGGCAATCAAGGTGGTGAGAGACTGAGGTCTGGCGCGCATGGGTTTCTCCCAGGTTTTGAGGCTTCTTGATGGAGTCGGTGGCGAACATTTCGCAAGAGCTAGAGTTGTTGGCTTCGCGGCATGGCCGGCTGCCGGCTTAAAAAAGAGAGCGGCTGTCACCACCAAGAGGGGGGCAAAACTCAGTGGCAACAGCCGCCCGTCCCGCCTTATGACTTCGGCAACAGCACCGTATCAATGACGTGGATGACGCCGTTCGACTGCTTGACGTCGGCGATCGTCACAGTTGCAACGTTCCCGCTCGCGTCCTTGATCTTGAGTTTGCCGTCATCGATCATGGTGGTCAGCTTATCACCGGACACCATCTTGACCGGGTGTGCGTTGTCGTCGTCTTTGGTCATCTGCGTGATTGCGGCGCTGGTCGGCGCTTTGCCGCCGATGACATGATAGGTCAGGATCTGTTTCAGCTTTTCCTTGTTCTCCGGCTTCATGAGATTTTCGACCGTACCTTTCGGCAGCTTGTCGAATGCAGCGTTCGTTGGCGCGAAGACGGTAAAAGGCCCCTCGCCGCTCAGCGTATCAACGAGACCGGCTGCTTTGACGGCGGCGACCAATGTGGTGTGATCCTTTGAATTCATCGCGTTCTCGATGATGTTCTTGGACGGGTACATTGCGGCCCCGCCAACCTCGAGAGTCTTTTCTGCCATTGCCGGCCGCAGCTCAGCTGTCGCGAAGGCGCCGGCACCGATCAGCGCGACGGCAGCAAGTCGGAAAATTGATTTTGTGACCATTTAAACAATAACTCCTTGGGTTGATTTGAGCTCTTGAGAGCTGGAGGAGTTACGCGCCCATGGTGTGCTGGTTTCTAAAAAACTGATCACATAGAGTTGACGATATTTTGGTCGTTGCGATGTGATCTAAAAGGACCGGCTACAAGTTCTCGAAGACATGGCTGGTGCGAATTCGTAGCGTCTTCATGGCCGCGCCGACACCAGCACGAAAAGCTATCTGGCTCACTTGCCAAAAATGGTTTGAGGTGTCGGACGCCTCTGATAGGAAGTTCATCACCTTAACTCTAAGATGCCTTTTTCGAGCCAGTGGCGTAAGCAGCGAAGAATGGCTGTCGAGCGCTGTTCCAGCCACCGCTGAGCGACTGCAATGATACAGGCCCCTTGTCCATGCCAACGACTTCATCAAAGTTGACCGAATGGGTTGCGCGGACAGCGAGCGGGGACCGGGCGGCCTTTTCAAAGCTCTATGATGCCACTTCCGCGAAACTTTTCGGGGTGATTCTTCGTATCCTCAAGGATCGCGCACGCTCGGAGGATCTGCTGCAAGACGTCTATCTCAAGATTTGGCAACGAGCGGACACGTTCGATCGGGACATCGCTTCGCCGATCACGTGGATGGCGACGATTGCAAGAAACGCCGCAATCGATGTCGTTCGCAAGCATGCCAGGGATCTTCAAGCCTCAGATGCCGATGTGACAGAGGTTCCCGATACCGTGCCGCGCGCAGATCTGGTGATCGAAGAAAAAGAAACGTGGCAGAAGCTCGAGTATTGTCTCGGCGCACTTGAGGATGAACATCGCGAAGCGGTAAAGCTGGCCTATCTCAATGGTCATTCTCGCGATGAGATTTCGGCGCAATTGAGAATTCCTGTTGGAACCGTCAAGACTTGGCTCCATCGGAGCTTAAAGAAACTGAAGGAGTGCTTGGTCGGATGAGCAGCAGCGACGAGATCGACATGCTGGCTGCCGAATACGTCGTGGGAACGCTGACGTCGTCGGAACGCGAGGCCGTCGAAGCCCGGCGTACGACAGATGTCGAACTGGGCGCGGCGATTGCTGCTTGGGAGGCTCGATTGTCTCCCTGGCTGGCTGAATACCAATCGGTTGAGCCTCCAGCCCACGTCAAGTCGTCATTAATTGAGCGTGTCGAGCGCATCCAGCGGGCGGAATGGGCGCAAACGGCCGAGCCGCGTCGTTTGCGGCGCTCCGTAAATTTCTGGCGGGCAACGGCAATCAGCGGATATGCGATAGCAGCCGGGCTTGCGGCTCTGGTCGTTTTCCGTGCGCCGCCAACCACCACGCCTGACAGTCACTATGTTGCGGTCTTTCAAAACAACGACGAGCAGCCCGCCTTCGTCATGTCGATCGACTTGAAATCGCGTCAGATTATCGTCCGCCCGGTGACCGCGAAGCCTGCTGCGGGTAAGACCTATCAGCTTTGGATCGCCTCCGATCAGCTCGGCGGCAAGCCGCGCTCGCTCGGGCTTCTGGACGAGCCGACCAAACCGACGCGCAAGACTTTGCCCTACGACGCCGATCTTCTGCAGTCGGCGACTTTCGGGATCAGTCTGGAACCGGAAGGTGGATCACCAACTGGGACACCAACCGGCCGCGCGGTTCATGGGCGCCTGATCCCGTCTCAACTTTGAGATGGGCGACGGTTGCGTGGGCTGAGAATTGGCTGATCTGCCCGATCGCTTCTGGAACAACCGTCTTTTTTTCGAGCCGCCTGAAACTCCCCAGAAATCTCCACGTACCTCCACTGCGACGATGAGAAAAATCGCGCAGGGCGAATTGCTGTCGGTCCGCTTTTGATGGACTGCTCTTTGGGTCGGCCGCCGTTCCGCGCACGAAGCAGGACCAGCCATTTGTTCGATGGATTGACGTCCCGAAGGACAAATGCGCGCAGGTCTGTGATTGCTGAAAAACATAAGGAACGAGGCGAATGAAAAAACGTTTAGCAACGGCCGGACTAATCCTAATCGCAGCAGGTGCAACAGCGATGGCAGGACCCGAGCGGATTGAGTTTCCGAAAGGATATCAGGAGAGCTTCTCGAACTACATGAATGCCGAGCGTCAGAACGGAAAACAGTTGGCCCGTTTCTATGCCAATGACGTCGCCGTGAAGGGCGCCAAGGCCGGAGGTGAGATGCCAGACGGTTCAATCGTGATCATGGAAGTCTACAAAGCGAAGATGGACAAGGACGGCAAGCCGGTTCGCAGCAAAAACCTTGATCGCCTCGTTCGCGGCGACCTTGCAGCCGTGATGGTCAAGCAGAAGGGTGCGGGTTGGGGCAAAGACTACAGCGGTGAAAAAATGAACGTCGGCGATTGGGAGTTTGCGGGCTTTAAGGCTGACGGGACACGGCTGGATAAGGACTTCGCGACCTGCCGCTCGTGCCACTCGGAACTCAAGGAGTCTTCGTTCCTGTTCTCCTATGAGCACCTCGCGAAATAGTATTCAAGGTTACGGTGGCGCGCTCAGGTAGCGGGATTTTTTGAGCGCGACGCCATGCAACCGAGCGTTCGGTTGCAATGGCCCCGCGGCGTCGGATGGAGGCCGCGGGGTTTTATGCTGCAGTCCTGAAACTTTAAGAAATCCAAAGTGCCCTTTGGTGCGTTAGCGACGCATAGTGGTGCTTCAGGCCAACGTGGCGCTTCAGGCCAGACTGGTCGGGGCATTCCATAATTCGGATAAATGGTTTGGGCACGATGGGCTGCAACAATCTCGTCCTGGTTTTAGGCGACCAGCTTTGGCTGGAATCCCCAGCCTTGGAGTATGCCAAATCCGAAGACGATCGCGTTGTAATGATCGAGGTGGCCGAAGAAGCGCGCTATGTGCCGCAGCACAAAATCCGTCTGGTTTTGTTCTTCTCGGCGATGCGCCATTTTCGCGACGACCTGCGCGAGAAAGGCTATTCGGTCTGCTACAGCGCGCTTGACGATGAAGCCAACAAGGGCGCGATCGGGGCGGAGCTCAAGCGCTGGATCAAGCAGCAGTCGCCTCGGCAGGTCGTCTGCCTTGAGCCCGGCGACTATCGCGTCAGATCATTGATCGAAAAGACTTGCCGACAAACCGGAACAGACGTGAAGTTTGTGGCCGACACGCATTTCATCAGTTCGGTTGACGATTTCAAAAGACATGTGGACGGACGGCGCTCGCTGCTGATGGAATTCTTCTATCGCGAAATGCGCCACCGCACCGGCTACTTGATGCAGGACGGCGAGCCCGTCGGCGGCAAATGGAATTTCGACGCAGACAATCGAAAGACATTCGGACGCAACGGGCCGCCCGATATCAAGGCGCCCCGGAGGTTTCAGACTGATGCCCTGACCAATGACGTCATCGCGCTCGTGGAACGGATGTTCCCGGACGCCCCGGGTCGCCTGGAAGAATTTGATTATCCGGTGACACATGAGGCGGCGCTGGATGCGCTGAGGGATTTCGTCAACCATCGCCTGGCGGATTTCGGACGCTATCAGGACGCCATGGCGGCCGGGCATCCCTATCTTTTTCATTCCCGCATCTCGACTTCGCTCAATCTCCATTTGCTTGACCCGCGCAAGGCGATCGAAGCCGCAATTCAGGCGTATGAAGACGGCGCGGCGCCGATTAACAGCGTCGAAGGGTTCGTGCGTCAGATCCTGGGGTGGCGAGAGTTCGTTCGCGGAATCTACTGGACGCGCATGCCGGAGTATCAGGATCTCAACGCGTTGGATGCCGACCTTGATGTTCCAGCCTTCATGTGGACGGGCGAGACCGAGATGCGCTGTATTCACGAGTCGGTCGGTCAGCTGGTCGACCATGCTTATGCGCATCACATCCAGCGGCTCATGGTCCTTGGGCTGTTCAACATGCTGCTTGGGGCGCGTCCCTACGACGTGCACCGCTGGCACATGTCGATGTATGCCGATGCGGTGGATTGGGTCTCACTGCCGAACGTCCTGGGCATGAGCCAATACGGCGATGGCGGCGTCATGGCGACAAAGCCCTATGCCGCTTCCGGCAATTACATCAACAAGATGAGCGACTATTGCAGGACATGCCGGTTCAAGCCGAAGGAGGCCACCGGCGATGACGCGTGCCCGATCACGACGCTTTATTGGGATTTCTTGTCGCGCAATCGCAATCGGCTGAAGTCGAACCCGCGAATGAAATTCCAGTTTGATAACCTCGACCGCAAGAACGATGCAGAGCGTCGCGACATCCGCAAGCGAGCCGAAAAGCTCAAAGCTGAGTTCACCAAGCATGCGTATTTGAAATAACGAGCGCGTCTTCACGCCTGTCGTGGCCCGCACCACCGAATGGTCCAGCAGCATCGAATGCTGGTTTGAAGCGGGTTGCGCGGGGTTTGTGGCGGGCAGTCTTTGTTTGGCAGCATAACGTTTGGCGTGATCCTGATCGGGTGCTGGGGCGTATCAATCGAAACCTGTGTCGATCGGAGAGGCCCGCAATGACGTTCCTAATCGCCTACATCATCGTGCTCGTCGTATTCGGAATTATCGACGCCCTGTGGCTGTGGCAGATGGCCGATGCGTTCTATCGCCCGGCGCTTGGCGACATGCTGGTCGAAAAGATACGCATGATTCCGGCTTTGGTCTTCTACCTGTCCTTTCCAATCGGCGTCGTCGTCTTCGCAGTGCTGCCCGCGCACAAAGACGGCACCGCGCTGACCGCATTTGCGCTGGGCGCGCTTCTGGGAGCGCTTTGTTATGCAACCTACGATCTGACGAACTACGCGACACTCAAGCAGTGGTCGGTCGAGATCACGCTCATCGACATTGCCTATGGCGCAATCGTCGCCGGTCTCTGTGCGACAGCCGCTTTCTATGCGTTGCAGATCTTCGAAGGAAAATAAGCACGGCGAGATCTTGGGTTGAGGCGCATCACCTACCGCGGGAGGGTCGCAATAGATAGTGGCTGATGCCCCACTCGCTGCCACCGCTATGGCCGAACAGCCCCATCGTCGCGAGAAAAAACAAACGCCAGCGCCGCTTCCATAGCCTGGCGTCCTGCCCGTAGACGTTCTGAAGTATGACGTCGATTTCAGCGCTGTTGCGGTCGAAATTCGCAAGCCAATCCCGCGCGGTCCGTTCGTAATGACGCCCGCTCCAGCGCCAGCTCTTTTCAAGCTCGACCAAGTCGTCGAAATGCTTGATGAGATCGTGGCTCGGCATGATGCCGCCGGTGAAAAAGTGTTGGGCAATCCAATCCGACTTGTCGGCGTGATCGAACCGGTAGGGGAGTTTCTTGTGACTGAAGACGTGCATGAAGAAGCGCCCGTCCGGTTCCAGCCAGCGCGAAACCTTGGCGAGCAGGTCGCGCCAGTTCGACATGTGTTCGAACATCTCCACTGAGACGACGCGGTCGAACTGCGCTTCCGTCGCGAATTCGTTCATATCGGCCGTGATGACCGTGAGGTTCGTCAGATTGAGTTCATCTGCGCGAGCCATGATATAGGCGCGCTGGGATTGAGAATTCGAAACCGCGGTAATGCGCGCGCCGGGAAAATGCTCCGCAATCCAGAGCGTCAACGAGCCCCAGCCACAACCAAGCTCCAGGATCTTCTGACCGTTTGCGATGCCGGCGTGTTCAGCGGTGAGTGCAAGTGCTGCCTCTTCCGCCTCATCAAGCGTTGAACTGTCGTTATCGTAGAACCCACACGAATATTTGCGCCGCTGGCCCAGTATCAGTTCGAAGAACCGGGCCGGGATCTCGTAGTGCTGGTCATTGGCCTCTTGGGTCGCGAGCGCGATGGGAAACTCAGCCATATCGCGCGCGAACTTCTGCGTCGTGGCCTCATCCGTCATTTCAAGCTGCCGCCTTGTGCGGCTGACCAGGAATTCAATGCCGGTTCGGGTCGCAACGTCCGGCAGCGGAGCCCGCTCGGTCAGGGTGATGAGATGCTCGACAAGCGACATGTTCGCGTGGGTCCTTTGGCGGAGGATTTTTCTAGGTGGCCGCACGGGCCGGCGGCTGCGGAAAGAAGGTGCTCGTCGTTTGCTGGTAGCGGCGATAGCGCTCCCCGTATTTGGCCAACATGTGCTGTTCGAGAGGCGGGACGCCGGAGACGAAACGCAAGAGCCAGAACATGCAAGCCGGTCCGGCCAGCGCGACAAGGTTCCAAGACCAGATATTTTGCTGATCGATCGCAAGAAGCGACACGCCAAGCCAAATCAGCCACTCGAAGAAGTAATTCGGATGCCTCGACCAAGCCCAGAGCCCGAGATCGCAAACGCGCCCGTCTTGTCGATGGTCCCGTTTGAACCGGCTCAGTTGCCAGTCCGCGAGCGCAGAGCCCGCCAGTCCGGCCGCCAATATCGCGAGCGCGACGAAATCAAGCGTTTGCGGAACCGGCGCAGGGTTCCAGGCGGCAAGCGCGATCGCCAGCGCCATCGGCACGCTCAAAGCGGCTTGTGCCTGAAGCAGCCAGAACATCTTGTTAGGCGCGGCGGGGCCCCAATCCTCTCGCAGTTTTTTGTAACGCGGATCATCGCTGATGCGCAGGGTGCGATTGGCGATATGCCCGGCCAGCCGCGCGGTCCAGACCGTGACGAGGGCGGTTACGAGCCACTGCCTTGGCGTCATGCTTCCGACATCGAAGAAACCAGTTGCCGAGATTAAACCGGCAAGCCCCATCGCGCACGTCCAGCTCACATCGATCCAGCCGGAATTACCGGTGCGTTGATCGATCAGCCAGGCAACCGACATCGCGCCGGCAAGGAATAGCCAGAGCCTGGCAGCGGTCGCAATGATGGTCATGAAATCCAATCGTGGATCCTCATCATTTACCTGGGGCCAGTTGCCAATACCGCGTCAATCAAAGTCGCAAGAGCGGCTGGATAAGCCGGCCCAGCCAACCTGTCATCTCGACTTCCCCGTTCAGCGCGACGAGGCAGATGCACTCCTCACCTTCTTCGACGTACGGGTTGTGAGCGACACTGTCGTCGGCTTCATCGAAGTCGCCGGCGCCGAAGCGCCCGTGATCGTGGATGAACGCCCCTTTGAGCACGCACGTCCACTCTGTTCCGACGTGGCGATGGTCGGGCAGACGGGTCCCAGGCGCAGCCTTCAACATGAAGACGCGTGTTCCCTCAAGGCTGGGGACATCAAGAAACTTGCGGTAGACGCCCGGTCCGACCCATTGCCATTTGCCGTCCTCGTATAAGGACACCAGCGACATTGGACGCTCGGCTTCGGGCATTGGCGTGCCGGCTTCCGTCGGTTCTGGCGGCACCGCGTCGAGCTTGGCGAGGCATTTCTCACGCGCGCCATCTGAAATCGGCGTTGTTTCGCCCTTATCGAGTAACCCGCCGCCGACTTCGCTCATTTCACGAACGGCTTTGCGGCAAGCCGGGCAGTGCGCCAGGTGGGTTGCGACGACCAGGGTGTTGCCTTCGCACAGCGTCGCGTTGACGAAGGCCGCCAAAGTTTCGTCTGTCGGGTGATGCGTAATCTTCATGCCAGGTCCTCGAGAGATTTTCTCATCCGGCGCATCGCCAATCTCAATCGGGATTTGATGGTGCCCAAGGGGAGCTTCAAGCGCTGAGCGATTTCGCTGTGGGGCGCCCCTTCCACAAATGAAAGCCGGACGACCTCCTGCTGCTCCACGGGGAGCTCCCCTATTGCGGAGCGGACGCGTAAGGCGTGCTCCTTGGAGCTGACGAGATCATGCGGCGTATCAGGATCGACATCGTCGAATTCCTCGACCATCGCGTAGACGCGGGCTCTCTTATTGCGGCGCGTCTCGTCGATGCGCAGATTGCGCGCGATCGTGAAAATCCAGGCGGAGGCGGACCCGCGTTGCGATGAAAAATACGACGCCTTACGCCAGACGGTCAGCAGAACCTCCTGCGCCAGCTCCTCAGCCGAGTCTGGCGAGGCCCCCTGGCGCATCAAAAAAAACTTCACGCGCGGCGCATAGGCGTCGAACAGCGTGGCGAACGCGTTCTTATCCTGCGCCAGAGCGATCTGCGCGATCAGCTCTTCGGGCGGCGGGTCTGTTAGCGCATCGCCTGACGGCTGGTCCATAGGAGTTCCACAACGGTGCTCGCGAGCGAGATGAAGTTGGCGCGTGCGGTAAACCGCAGCCCAATCCATTGCCAATGCCTTTCTTGTCGCGACCGAATTTATCTGCATGAACCCGCTACGGCTAGCCCACCTGGTCGGATCACAAGCGTCAGGGAGTTTCCGCGGCGTGTGTGATCCAAGCCCAGGAGCGCTCCGTATGTGACTTTATCAAGTGCTGGCGCCCGTAGATCGGCCCAAGCCAAGCTGATCGCGGGAGGGGCGGAGAAATGTCAGCGCTACAACCAGAACGACCGAAGATCGCGGTCATCGGAACGGGGATATCGGGGCTGTCGGCCGCGTGGCTTCTGCAGCAAACGTGCGATGTCACAGTCTTCGAGCAGGCGTCGAGGATTGGCGGCCATTCCCATACCGTCGAAGCCGCGCATAACGGCGGGACGACGCCGGTGGATATGGGATTCATCGTCTATAATGAATTCACCTACCCCAACCTAGTGGCCTTGTTCGACCACCTGGGCGTCGCGACGCAGTCGACCAACATGTCATTCGGCGTTTCCCTGGACGACGGGCGGCTGGAATATGCCGGTGGTTATCTAAATCAATTGGTCGCGCAAAAGCGCAACATCGCGCGTCCGAGATTCTGGGCCATGGTCTGGGATCTCGTGCGGTTCTACCGCAATGCTGCAGCAGATCTGAAAGAGCTTGAGCGCCAGGATATGACGCTGGGCGCATACCTTGAGTCCCGAGGATATGGCCGCGCCTTTCGCGAGGACCACCTGTTGCCGATGGCGGCTGCCATTTGGTCGATGCCGGCTTCGGCGGTCCTGGACTATCCCGCGCACGCCTTCATTCGTTTCTATGAAAATCATGGCCTTTTGAAACTCACCGATAGACCGCTGTGGCGGACGGTGGTTGGCGGCAGCCGCGAATACGTCAAGAAACTCACCGCACCCTTCGCTGATCGAATTCATACCGACGCTGGAATTGTTTCAATTGAGCGCCGACCCGACGGCGTCTACCTGCGCACCCGCTGCGGCGAACGTCTGCGTTTCCACCAGGTCGTGATCGCGACGCACGCCGATCAAGCGCTCGCGCTGTTGGAAAAACCCACGACCGACGAGCGCGCAGTTCTTGGCGCCTTCCAGTACAGCTCCAATGAAGTCGTGCTGCATAGCGATGAAAGCTTCATGCCCAAGCGTCGCCGGGCCTGGGCAAGCTGGAACTATATCGGATCTAGCGACATGGGCTCCGCAAGCGGTCTAACCGTCACCTACTGGATGAACCTCCTGCAATCGTTGCCAGCGCATCCTCAGCTGTTCGTGACGCTGAACCCCGCTCAGCCGATTGCCCCAGATAAAGTTCACCAACGCCTTCACTTCGAACACCCGCTGTTTGATGCAGCTGCCATGCGCGCACAAAGGGATCTGTGGTCGCTCCAAGGGCGTGATTGTGTCTGGTATTGCGGGGCACATTTTGGAGCAGGCTTTCACGAAGACGGCCTGCAGTCGGGTCTTGCTGTCGCCGAAGCCATCGGCGGTAAAAAGCGGCCGTGGCAAGTCGCCAACCAGTCCGGCCGGATCTATATTGAGCCGACAGAAATTGAAACGATCCGGGAAGGAGTGGCCGCCTGATGACCAACTCCGCACTGTACGTCGGCCATGTGACCCACCGCAGGGTCGTGCCCAAGCGTCATGACCTGCGCCACCGGGTCTATTGGCTTTTGGCCGACTTGGCAGAGCTGCCGGAGCTGGACCGGCAGCTGAGATTCTTCTCCCACAACCGGCCCAGCCTGATGAGCCTTTATGATCGCGATCATGCGGGCGGAACATCGGAAAATCTCTTCGACCAACTAAGTGCGCAGTTAAGCGCGGCCGGTCTTGGCGATCACGAAGTCAGGATCAGCTTGCTGTGCATGCCGCGCGTCGCTGGATATGATTTCAACCCGCTCAGTGTCTACTTCTGCTTCCGCGCCGATGGTCGATTGGTTGCCATCATCTATGAGGTCAACAATACCTTCGGTGGTCGCCACAGCTATGTCATTCCGGTCGAAAATCGAGCGCCCGGCGTTGACGCAGCCGGAGATCCGGACACGATTCATCAAGGCTGCAGCAAAGAATTCTATGTCTCTCCGTTCATGGATCTCGACCTGGATTATCGCTTCACGACCAAGCCGCCTGGCGAGAGGGTCAGCGTTTCAATTCAGGCGGCCCGAAACGGGTCTGCCATCATCAACACCGCTCTGAGCGGCGATCGGCTGCCCCTCTCGGACGCCAACATTCTGCGACTGACAGCGACACATCCGCTGCTGCCGATGAAGGTGATGGCCGCGATCCACTGGCATGCGCTGAAAATGTGGATGCGCGGGTTTGCCGTCAATCCTGCGACGCCGAGCAAGAGCATCGCGGTTAGCATCGTCCGCCCCAACAAGTGAGCCCCACGGGAATGACTGTGAGATCTGCAACTTTATCCCCCGCGCTCCCGTTGTCGCCGGAGCGAGTGTTTCGCAACTACCTGACGCGCAGGCTCGGTCAATTCGACACCGGCAGCCTGACCGTGACGTTTCCGAACGGCAAGGCGATCCAGCATCGCGGCGTTCACCCCGGTCCCAACGCCATCGTGGCGGTGAAGCGTTGGAGGCTCATGTACAAGCTGCTGGCCGAAGGCGAAATCGGACTGGCGCGCGGGTATGTCGACGGCGACTGGTCGACGCCGGATCTTGCAGGCGTCCTCGATTTCGGGCTGTGCAATGAGGCTGCCGTCTCGACAGCGACGCAAGGTTTTGGACTGGCGCACCTGATCAATCGCTGGGCGCATTTTCGCAACTCCAATACTCCGCGCGGCAGCCGTAGAAACATTTCAGCGCATTACGATCTGGGCAACGCATTTTATGAGCGTTGGCTCGATCCTGAGATGATCTATTCCTCGGCGATCTTCGAACACGCTGGCGAGAGCCTGGAACGAGCACAGGAGCGGAAGTTCGCCCGGATCGTTGAGCTGCTAGACGTTTCCGGCGGCGAGAGTGTCCTGGAAACAGGCTGCGGCTGGGGCGGGCTTGCGCGCCATCTTGTTCGATCCGGTGCTGAATCTGTGAGGGGGATTTCACTCTCCAAAGAGCAGATCGAATATGCAAAGGCGCGGACGCGAGACACCGACGTTGCCGACAAGATCTCATTTGAACTCATGGACTATCGAAGCGTCGATGAAAGCTACGACCGGATCGTTTCAATTGAAATGATCGAGGCTGTCGGTGAACGCTATTGGCCGGTCTATTTTGAAAAGCTTCGGCAATCGCTCAAGGACGATGGCGTTGTGTTGCTGCAGATCATTACCATTGCGGAGGATCTGTTTGAAAGCTACCGCAGCCGTCCGGATTTCATTCAGCAGTACATCTTCCCAGGTGGCATGTTGCCGACCGTCAAAATCATTCGCGAGCAGGCCGAACGGGCAGGCTTTGACTTGGTCCATCACGAACCTTTCGGTCCGAGCTACGCGCAGACGCTCGATATCTGGCATGAGCGCTTCAACGCGAACTGGGAAGAGATTGCAGAACTAGGTTTCGACGACCGCTTCCGGCGGATCTGGAATTATTATCTCAAGTACTGCGCTGCGGGCTTCCGCCACGGGGCCATCGATGTCGGCTTTTTCAAGCTGACGCCCGCCCGGTGACCTTCGCATTGAAGGTCAGACAATTCGGCCGCCACCATCATCAAGAGCTTGCGACGGCTGCATAGGTCTTAGCCGATTCAGTTTCGCACCCGACGATTGCTGGAGCTTTTCTGACGAGCGCGTCGTCAGTCAGTGCTTCAACCATGAACAACGCGAAATCTATGCGCCGTGTCAGGTTGCTGGCCAGAATGGGATCGCCAACGTGCGCGCTCCAAACCGGTAGGCCTTGGGACGGGCCTTCTTCCAAATCGCTTCCGCGCACGACGGTCCATCGTGTGTTGCTCTGGAAAATTCGGCGGCAGGCTTCGACCTGATCATTGAGGTCGACAATGCGAAAGAGGCGACCAACAAATCCGAAAACCGCGACGAGCGTCTTGAATTGCCAGGAATAGACATCCTTGCCGTCATGACTGATGTGCCAACCACAAGAGAAGACGAGCCTCGCATCCGGTGGTGCAAGGTCGAGCACTGCCTGGGCCGTGCGTGAGGCATACTTCTTCATGCCCCATGGGACGAGAACGGTAAGAACGCTATCGCAGCCAGCAACGGCTTTGGCAATGACGTTCCGGTCGTCGGTCATTGCCGGAAAGATCGAGATGCGATCCTTAAAGTCGTCGAGCTTGGCAACGCTTTCCGGCCGGCAGACGCACGCCACGTCATACCCACGGTCGAGACAATGCTGAACCATGTAGCGTCCAAGCTTACCTGACGCTCCGACAATACAAACCTTCATGGGGGAACCTTTCGGCTTTTGGCAGCCGAAAGAAATCTGACGCTGTCCATCGCGAATGGTTCTTAAAGACGAGATGGAAGAGCGTCCAGCCATCTGAGAGCAAAAATTGAGCGGCGGCACTGGGCAACTGTCGAGGAGGCGAGACGGTTGCTCGTCATCTGCCGTCAAGGCCGATAAAGGTCTCCGGCACACATCAAATAGGGTGCGCGGACGTTCTGCGGCGCTGGGCCGGAGAGATGCCAGGAGAACTTCCGCTCTGCAGTTTCTATCGTGACTTTGCCGCCGCCGATGAGTAACTGCTGAAATAGAATACCGGCGCTACCGCTGTCTTCGGCTACAGTGGCTTCGAACCGGCCGTGCGCATTCGGAAACACCACGCGAAACGATTTCGTAGTCGAATAGTCGGCGGTCTTGAGAGCAGCGTTTGTGATCTCAACGTGCTTCGTTTCCTGGTCGGCCGTAAGCTGTCGCGCTTGCAGTTTCGTCAGTTTGAGTTGAGCGGTTTTTTCGTTTGAAAGGATGAGCTCGAATGTTTGATCGCCTGCCTTCAAGTCGATCGCTATTCCGCAGGCAATGATATTTTCTCCAACAGCAGTCATGACCGGCCTCATGGCATAGGGCGGCTTGATCGCCGAAGGCTGATTGGCCTGCGCGATCTGAGCAAAGATCGTCGCCAGCAAGAGACCCGCAAACGTCACAGAAACGGTTCGACATGCCATCCGGCCCATTCACTCAACTCCCGAAATATCGCGCACCAACCGTTCTTCGGCACGCAGCTTTAGGAAACCGCGGCTGCGCTGCGTCGACCGCGTTTTGCATGTCTACGCGGTCGAAGTCCTGCCGGATTACAAACGGGTTGAATAATTGCTGGCTGCTTGAGTGTGCGCGACTTGGCCTTCATCGATAAACGCAGACGTGGAACAGCTACGCTCTTTGAATGGGCAGGCCGGAAGGCGGTTCAGGCCGTGCTGACCACCTTGCCTTGTTCTTCCAAGGCTTCCGCCGAAATGGCCGTCGCCAAGACCTCTTTCTCGACCAATTCCGCCTTGCCCCAGATCGTGGCAAATGCAACGTCGGCTGCGTCCCGGCCTGTGCCAATCCGAACGAGCCCGGCGGGCGGCGCCAGTCTTGTCGGGTCGAACAGATACCACTGCCCGGACAGATAGGCTTCGAAAAAGCCATGAAAGTCGGGTGGGTCCAGCAGGCAGGCGTAACCGGAGACATATCGAGCCGGAATGCCAAGCGCCCGGCAAAATGAAATTCCCAGGTGCGCGAAGTCCCGGCAGACACCTGTCCGCTGAATCAGAACGTCGCTTGCCGTGGTGAGTGAGTTGGTCGAGCCCGGCAGGTATTCGATCTGAGCGTCAATCCAGTTGCAGATTGAATCGACGCGATCGAAGTTCCGCTCCATCCCTCCAAACTCGGCCATAGCGAAGTTGGAAAGCCTGTCGCTTTCGCAATATCGACTGGGGTTCAGATAGGATAGGACGTCTGGCGGCAGGTCGGCATAATCGGTTTCTTCCACGTCGGGAGAACGCGCTGTAAACGGATCGAGCAGGATCTTCGCTTGGTAAGAGATTTCATACCGGCCGGGTTCATTGAGCGCCAACCGGACAATACGGTTCTGCTCCTCACCGACAGGCAACACTCGGTAGTCGACCAAAGGATAGACCCGAAAATCTTCCGACTTTATCGACTGCCGGCCGGTTGATGCGGCCATCAGGTTGACAAGCAAAATGGTCGGCTGGGCGACGTCGTAGACCAACTTGGATTCCGCAAGAACGGCGTGCATGGAATTGTCTTTCTTTGAACTTCGCAATCGCATTCTAACACGGCGAGTTGAGCGAAGTTCCCAGCAAGTTTGCAAAAATTTTGAAGTACGATATTCGAGGAGCAGCTTGGCAGTAAAACGAGCAGTTGCAAACCGCTTAAGCGTCATTTTTCGGACAGATGCTGGCGGAGCAAGTCGACGTTCAAGACGTTGGAGCGAAAGCTTGCATCGAAAAGGTCACCCAGGACAGGAATAGACCCGATGGCCCAGTCGATGCCGGTGTTCGCCGCCATCCGCACAAGAACATGAGACGGCGCGCCAAGCCGGTGGGCCGTGTAGATAATATAGGCTGCTGGCACAGTGGTAAGCGTGTCGCCCAATCCGGGCAGCAGGCCGAAAATTGAATCGAGACCGATTGCCATCTTGGTCCCGGGCAGGAAGAAGCGCGCATCGAGCCAGCTTGCCAACCGCTCAAGTTTTTTGAGCTCCTCGTCATGATCGAGGACGGTGCGACCGCGAACGGCCCCTTTGGGTGGAAATATCTCACCGTCGAGCGCGGACTGCGGCGCAGAAGTAGTACCGTTACGCATGGGCGTATCTCTTGCCGATGAACCAGAACGCGTGAATGACGCCTGGGAAATATCCCAGAATGGTCAAAAGCAGATTGATCCAGAAATGCTTACAGATGCCGCACGTGAGGAACACGGCGAGCGGCGGTATGAAAAACGCGATGATAAGGATGAGAAGTTCCATGTTCCTCTCCCTCTGATGGACTGTCAAAAGTCAACGTTTTTCAGAGAGATGAGTTCCAGGCTTATGCGGATTTCAATCTAACCAAGGCGCGCGAACGCCCTAAGTGGCGAGTTGCCAAAGCTACCTACCTTGCTCGAAAGTTCGGGACTTTCTTTAGGATGGGTCGTTATCTCACTGCGGCTTTTCCAATGGCTGACTTTGAGCCTTGGGCGGCGTAACGCCCATTGAGACATAAACGCTGATCAAGTCATCGAGATGCCCCGGCGCCGGCTCGACCCAAGCCTCGGGGACATAGATGAGCGCGCCACCGAAGGGGACTGGGGCCGACGGGATGAGGACACCTATGTAGTTTGTGTCTCCATGCACCATGGGGCGGGACGTCGGCATCAAAGCAAGGACGGCGGCCCCCGGTTTACCGCCAAAGAAACACCAGACCGGTTTCATGTTTGCCAGGTTGGAATCGCTGTCCTTGGAGCTGACGACGGAGACCACCCGACTGGACAGATCATAGATATTGGATATGAGCGGCGTACGGCGTACCAAGCGATCAAATAGCGCCGCGATCCAAACGCCAATCCGCGATTCAATCAACGTCCCAAGCAGGTAGATCAAAACGAATATGATCACGAGACCTATGATGTACGAGGCCGTAGTGCTGACGCCGAGCCCGAGAGAGATGAGAAACTGCCCAAATTGACTTCCTGGACCAAGATACTCGTTGATGAGAGTGAGAGACCAGCCGACAATGAAGACGGTCAAGGCAAGCGGAAGGGCAGCCAATAAGCCGGAAAGAAAAACGCGAAAGAGTCGGTTCATTGAAGCTGTCTCCGAAATTGCTTTCTTGGGAGCGACCGTGGCCTGGCCCTCGTAAAGTGTTTCGGTCTGAATGTTAGTTTGAAGCGCGCCGCAGTTCCATAAAACAGTTGGGCGCCATTATTGTGAGGCCGGCCAGGTTTCTGTTTCCTCAGATAGAGCTGAATAAATGCAGCGGATGGAGGGCGGTGTCGTGACAGCCAACACCGCGCTCTTCGTGCCAGCCGTCTGTTCCTTCGGGAGCGAGGGGACTTGTGCCTCTGCAACCCTGCTCACATTCATCGTCAGTCTGTGGAGTCGTGGTTCTTACATGACCGTTGGACAAATTGCTTTCGGGGAATCGCTGCCAGTGCCCGGCTGCGCGGTCAATTCTGCTCGGTCTCGCTGCCCTTCAGGTGGACGCCAACGCGGTCTTTGAAAACCAAAGTGCGATATGGGAATGGAATTTCGATGCCTGCAGCGTCCAAAGCCGATTTGATCGCGGCAACGACCTCGTCCCTCGACCGACGGATATCGACTGGCGCGGATTTCGTCCACCAGGCCACTTCAAAATCAATGCTTGAGGAGCCGAAATTCTTGGCGAAAACTTGAATAGGTCGGCTGTCCTCAATCGTTTCGAGTTTGCTCAAAGACCCTTCGATCACAGAGCGTGCTTCATCGACGTTTTCGCCGTAGGCGACACCGACTATAATCTCCTGTCGACGCAGCGTTCTGTCGGTGAGCACCTCTACGGGGTGTTTATAGATGAACGCATTCGGCACCATGACCAGCACACCGTCTGTGCGGCGCAGGTAGGTGTCGCGAATAGTGATGCGCTCGACGTGCCCCTCGACATCTTCACAGATGACATAATCGCCAATGCGCATGGGCTTGCGCAGAAGGATAAGCAAGCCTGCCAAGAAATTCTCGAAGATATCTCGAAACGCAAGGCCAATGGCAATCGAGCCGATACCGATCCCGGCCAAGGCTTCAGATGGCGACAATCCAGGCAAAGCGATGGTCGCGGCCAAAAGGATGCCGATCGACCAAACGATCACCGCGACAATCGTCTTGACAGCATCCAGAAGCGCCGGGCGGGCGCGCCTGTATTTAAGAATTTTACCGACCGATAGCTTGGCAATTGCTGCAACCGCCCAAGTGAAAGCCAGAAAGCACAACGCAGCCAAGAGGTTTGGGCTCAACTCGATCGCGCTTCGTAACCCTTCTTCGAAGCGCTCTCGGAGTATCGCCAGGGGCTCGATTTCGACCTCAGGAAGCATTTGCGGGCCTCGTAGGTGAAGGCAACAGGGGATGAGATAGCGTCGGGCGGAATTGACATTCCAGCCGGGTCGTCAAAAATATTGAACCAATTCCGGCGAAACAAAGTTCCCTTGCACCGATGAACTGGCTCGGAAAACTATTTGGTCCAATCCTTTGACACGGCTGATCGTTAGCGATTGTTGGCATATTGAATGAATTGATAGGGCCAATCGATCTTATGCCCTTCCGCGTTCTGCTCGAACGCGTTGATGGTGGTCGTCACGATCTTTGGATCAAATGGTTTTTCCAAACATCCAAACGCGTAGTCCCGCCACGCTTCAGCCATGTGCTGCTGACCGGTCGTGAATATCACCGGGCACGCATGAGAATACTTAATTTCTTTCGCCAGATCGCCACCTGTGCGGCCGTCCTGCAAATCAATATCGATCAGAGCCATCTCGATATCATTGGCCAATAGAAGCGTGCGAGCCTCCGAAGCAGACCAGGCAGGGCCGATAACTGTGTGCCCAGCCGACTCCAGCTCATCTAGGATTGCCATAGCCAAAATTGCATTGTCTTCAACCACCAGGACTATCATCGATTTCAATTCTCTTGTCAGACTACCTAGCGCTAACGCGATCGAGCCTTGTGCTGTTCCAGTGTTTAGGCGTCGATCGCCGCTAAGCTGAGCGACATTTCGCAGATTAGCCCTGTTTCCGCATAATCGAATTTGGCTTCGCCTCTAAGACCTCTGCACGTCGCCTCGATAAATCTGGTCCCATAACTTTTCTTGGTGGGAGGCGTTACGAGCGGGCCATCGATTTCCCGCCAATAGATCTTTGTGAATTCGGTGTCGCTCTTCACGGTGATTGCGACTTTACCGTTAGGAACACTGAGCGCGCCGTATTTCGAAGCGTTGGTCGCGAGCTCGTTAAACATGAGCGCCACGGATTGCGCAGGCTGTCTGGAAAGGGTTTCTGACCCGCCGTCTATGGAAATGCGCTCGCTGCTCGATGTGAGGTAAGGCGCGAACACTGCGGACGCCATATCCTTGATGGACCGCGTTGCATTGTCGGAATCCCGCAGGAGATCCTGGATTGCGTTCAATGCGGTCAGCCGATCACTGAAACGCTGCTGGAAATCGGATAGATCGGAAGATTGTCGAAGCGATACATTGAAAAGCGCAATGACGGACGCCAAAGTATTCTTTATTCGGTGATTGAGTTCATTATTCAGTTCTTCCTGTTGCGCGATAAACGACTTGATTTGGAGTTGGCGGAATCTTGCATCCATGACGGCCGCCAATGCCGTTTTAAACTCCAGGGGACGCACAGGGCGGTGCAGCACGGTCAGTTGGAGTTCGGCTGCGAAGCTTCCAATCACTTCCAGTATGTCACGCTCTTCCAGGAGCTGATCGAGAATAAGCAAAACGGGCATTTGCGACCATGAAGGCTGAGTGGCGACGGTCGCTTCAAGTTTTGAAATCAAATCTTTTGAAAGGCCTTCTTGGGTGCAGACAAGAACCGAGTGATGGCCGAAGTCCTGATCGGTCCTGACTTCATATTCCGTGTCGGAATTGGAGCCAGTTGCGATCAATTCGCTACTGGCGGAGTGCAATATCGTGAGGTCTTCACGGTACGGTGCGCATAAGTGAAGCTGGATCTTCTTATGTGGATGATCTGTCATTCTCCATGGCTTCAATTTGCAGGGAGAGGCCCGGGCATGCCCGGCGGCGGCGGATTGAACGGATGGACCTCGACGCCTTCAGGCCCAATGCTGAATTCATGGACGTCAAGATCATGCGGACCGTGCCGCTTTTTAACGGCCGTGATCGTCCGCCGGATCACCCCTGGCCATTCATACATCCGCAGCCAGAGCACGCTATCTCCAAGATAGCTGACGTCCAAACTACCGCTATGTTCACCCTGCCCCAGCAAACCATGCTGGGCAACGATAAGCAGGCTCAATGCCCCCTTGCGCGCTGCGTACTTCAGAACGGTATGCATCTGCACGACGGCCTGTTCGCTATTCGGCAACGCGCTCAAATAGCCGGTCAGACTGTCAATCATGATGACGCGCACTTTATGATCTTCGAGCGTCTTGACGACAATCTGCGAGAATTCTCCCGGCGAAACTTCAGACGGGTTGAAGTCGCGCAAATGCAAACGCCCCTGCTCGAAAGGTTCGCGCAGCTCGATGCCCAGCCCTTCGCTTCGGCGAAAGAACGTTTCAACCCGCTCCTCAAACAAGAACATCGCGACGTGCTCACCCCGCGCCAGAGCTGCGTGGGCATAAAGCGACGCCATCGTTGACTTGCCGGTGCCCGATTGCCCCATAACGATCGCCGTGGTCCCCTCGTCGAGGCCGCCACCAAGCATGTCATCGAGTTCGGTGATGTTGCACTTGATCAACCCATTATCTTCGCTGATATCAGGCTGCAAGTTCGGGAGAACCCGGGGATACACGACGACCCCTTCACCCTGCCGTATGGAAATGTCATGGTAGCCGTCGCGGATCGGAGAGCCCCTGAGTTTCTTGATTTCCAGCCTGCGAGCCGCAAATCCATAGCTGGGCAGCTTCTTCTCCAGCCGGATGATGCCGTGCGCAATGTTTTCGAGCTGGTCTTCGGATCGGTCGTGCTCGCCGCGATGCTCGGTATCCAGCAACAGCGTCGTGATATTCGCGTTGTTCAAAAACGATTTGAAGCCCAGTATTTCCCGCCGGAATTTCTGGCTATCTGAGGCAAGCAGCCGGATTTCCAAAAGACTGTCATAAACGATACGTTTGGGCTTGAGTTCGTCGATGTTCCGCTGAATAGCGTCGCGGGTTTTATCCAATCTGAGATCGGCGGAAAGAAAGATGGTTTGCTCGGACAATTTCGGTAAATCGTCACCCGTGCTCAAGGACTGGATATGGACATTATCCAACGACCAGCCGTGCGAGTGCGCGATCTGAATGAGTTCTTCTTCAGTCTGCGACAATGAAACGTAGAGGACTGGTTCGTTCGCCTTGACGCCCTCCAACAGAAATTGAAGACCCAAGGTCGTCTTACCTGTCCCAGCTGCGCCCCTCACAAGGTAGAAACGACCTGTGGGAAGGCCCCCATTCAAAACATCGTCTAGTCCTACGACACCTGTTCGCGCGCGCCCCGTACTCGTTGTCATGTTCCGGATCCACTTTTTGTCGACATTGTGTCTTAAACAATTCGGAAAAGTCGCATTTGTTCCGATTGACCGGGCTTTGGAGTGCTGCAGGAGATGAAAAGCTGCCCGGATCGTGCGGATTCCGCCGCCTGAGGCTCTTTCACGAATGGCTGAAAACAGCTTTGCTCGCATTCGCGAAATCGCGCCGAACTCGCTCAGGGAAGCTAATGGTCGACGGAGAATCCGCACCGACGTCGCACTATGGAACGCTTCGAAGAGGCCCGGCGTTCAACGTGGAAATCGAAATAAGAGGTTTCCATGAAACACTGTCAATTTGCATTGAAATCTATAGCCGTCGTTGTCGCTTCGCTCGTCGCATCGGGCCCATCAATCGCTGCCGATGATCCCGAAGGGCAGCTGGCGTTCAACAACAATTGCCGGACCTGTCATAGCACTGACGCGGCCGACAACCGGCTCGGGCCGAACCTTCACCAGATCGTCGGACGCAAGGTCGCTCAAGCTGAGGGTTACAACTACTCGTCATCGCTTGCCAGTGCGGACTTTTCGTGGACCAGGGACAAGCTGGACGCATTCATCGCCGCGCCGGAAAGCGTGGTGCCCGGCAACAACATGAAGCCCTACTCCGGTATTGATGACGCCGATGTCAGAAGCGCGATCATCAGTTATCTCGACGGCGGCGCGAAACCTGCCGAGACCAAGAAATAGGCCAAACCGGCCCAATCCAAATCATGTTATCAGAGCGCTGTGCAGAGTTTGAATTCTGCGCAGCGCTTACGCGACTTTATTGGCCTTGGCCTCTTGATCGGCTTTCCGCAACGCAGTTTCGGCCTGAGCAAGTTTTTCAACTAGGGCATCCACCTCTATCTCGCGAACGGCCGCGAGTTTTTCAGCGAACGGGCTCGGGTTCGTCAGGCAAAGTTCGGCCAAGGGCGCGGGCTTGGCAAAGAAGTAGCCTTGCACGGCGTCGCAACCTTCGTGTTGCAGGAAGCGAACGTCTTCAGCTTGTTCAACGCCTTCTCCGATGACCTGCATATCGAACGTGCGCCCCAGGCGGACGATCGTCTGGATGATCTCTGCAGCGCCTTCGCCATCTGAAAGTTTTTGAACGAACGATTTGTCGATCTTGATTTTGTCGAACGGGAAACGGCTGAGGTAACTCAAGGACGAATAGCCCGTCCCGAAGTCGTCAAGCGCTATACGGATGCCAAATTCCTTTAAGCAGCGCAGCATGGCGAGCGCGCGGACATCGTCCTGCTGGATGAGGACGTTTTCTGTGATCTCAAGTTCAAGGCGATTGGGTTCCAACCCCGTTTCCTTGAGGATGTTTTGCACGCCCTCGACGAAAGATTTGTCGCGGAATTGTATCGGGCTCACATTGACGCTGACTTGCTTGATCGCCTCGTTTGCCTTGGCGATTTCACAGCTCTTGCGAAGAGCCCAGTCACCGATCCGGATAATTTTGCCAGACTCCTCGGCGATCGGAATGAAGTCCTGAGGCGGGATCAGGCCTTTGTCAGGCGAGCGCCAACGCAGCAAGGCCTCGTGGCCGGTCACTGTGCCTGTCTTAAGCTCGACAAAGGGCTGGAACCAAAGTTCGAACTGCTCTTCCTCGATGGCGCGTTCCAAAGCCGCTTCTGTATTGCGGCGGATTTTCAAAGCGACATCCATCCCATCTTCAAAGAAGCAATAGGTGTTCCGCCCGTTGTCTTTCGCCCGGTATAGCGCAGTGTCAGCCTTGTTGACGAGTTCGTCGGCATCTTCGGTGTGGCTCGGACACAAGGCAATGCCGACGCTTCCACCAGTACGGATCGAGGTGCCATCGCCCAGATCGATCGGTTCGGCGAGCGCGGCAATGACGCGATGCGCCAAATCTTCGGCATGAGTTCGGAATAGAATTCCGCTCTGGATGATGGCGAATTCATCGCCACCAAGCCGCGCTACGGTGTCGGTCTTGCGAACGGATGCGTGTAGACGCTCCGATGCCGTTCGGATGACCGTGTCGCCGGCGGGATGTCCATAAAGGTCGTTGACATCCTTGAACCGGTCCAGGTCGACCAAAAAGACGGCCGTCGTGGTTCTCGTGCCTTTGGATTTTGCAACCGCTTGTGCCAGGCGCTCCTGAAACACCGTCCGATTGGGAAGACCGGTCAGCGAATCGTGATTGGCAAGATAACGAATGCGTTCATCGGCAAGTTTGCGCTCGCGCAAATCGCTAATCGCCGTGACCCGCGTTTTCTGGTTGCGGAAAACAATCTCTCGCCCGCGCAACTCGATCGGGATAGCCGTTCCGGCTTGATCGAGAAGTGCCGTTTCCAGGAGAGGCGGCCGCAGTTCCGCGAAGTGCGTCGATAGCTGGCTGTTCTCATCTTCCTGGAACAGACTGATGAGCGCCCGCCCCTCAAGCTCTGAAAGCGATAGGCCGATCATCTCTTCGAAAGCAATGTTGCAATCGATAATACGGCCATCGATAGAAATGATGATCGCTTCAAACGCGCTATTCGCAAGGGCCGACAGGCGCTCTGCTTCTTCGGCAGAGCGACGCGCATCGGCTTCCTTGATTTTTGAATATTCTTCCGCCTGGATATTGTCCATCAGGTCGTTGAAGAGCCGCGTAAGCCGCTCGGCTTCATCTCCTGACTTCACCGGCAGGCGCATATCCAGATCGGCTGAACCGGTGACCAGATCCGAAAGTGCGTTTTCAACATGGCCGACGCCCATGAGCGTGCCGTGTTCGGCGCAATTCAAGCCCTGGGCTTCGTCACTGCCGCCGATCCTGACGGAATAGATCCGGCTGAGACCATAGAAAAAGACGATGCCCAGACCAAAACCCCAGACGAAATTTATGCCAACGCCGCTAAGCTGAATAACGAGTTGATCGTAACGGCTTCCCGCCGGAAGGTTTGCAAGAGGGGCGAGTAGCGCCAGTCCGACCGTGCCAGCAACGCCGGCAAATCCATGCGCACCGATGGCGCCGATCGGGTCATCGATTTTCAGATACCTTTCGAGCCACCAGTTGCCGAACACAGCCACCGCGCCACCAACAGCGCCGATAATAATCGCGCCGTGCGGCTCTAAAGCGTGACAGCCTGCCGTGATCGCGACAAGGCCGCCGATCATTCCCGTAATCGTTTTTTCTGGCAGGACGCGACCGCCGTCCAACCACACGCAGAGGATATAGGCTGCCGACGCACCGGTTCCCGCTGCCAGCACCGTGTTCGCGATAATCTTGGCGATGTCGGTATTCGCTTGAGTTGTGGAGCCGCCGTTAAAGCCGATCCAGCCGACAAGAAGCAACAACGCGCCGCAGGATGCGAGCACCATGTTGTGTCCCTGGATACGAACCGGTTTGCCGTTCTCGTCGAACTTGCCAACGCGCGGCCCGATAATCAGACAGGCTGCCAGAGCAATCCATGCTCCAGTCGAATGGACGACGGTCGATCCAGCAAAATCGACGAAGCCCCAGTTAGACAGGAAAGCCGTTTCGTTTTCGGCTAAGGCCGCTCCCCAAGCCCAATGGGCAAACATCGGATAAATGATGCCCGCCGTCAGAGCCGTACATAACAGGTAAGCCGAAAGCTTCATGCGCTCGGCGACGGCCCCGGAGATAATCGTCGCCGCTGTGCCGCAGAACATGACCTGGAAAACAAAGAATGCATATTCCCACGGCGTAAGTTCTGAAAGGAAGAAGAAATTCGCGTCGAAGGCAAAAAGAAAGCCAAAAGACTCTTTGCCAAATGCCAGCATGAAACCGACGGCCGCAAAGACGACGACTGAAACGGCAAAATCTAGAAGGTTCTTCTGGGCAACGCTGATCGCGTTCTTCGATCGAACAAGTCCTGCTTCTTGCAGGAGAAATCCAGCTTGCATCAAGAGGACCAGCGACGCAGCCACAAGCGTCCAAACATAGTCCAGATTGCTGGCAGATCTTTCCAGCGCGTCAATGCGCGCTTCCAATGATGTTGCCGGAGAAGCCCTCGCGCCACTGGCGAATAAGATGGTCGCGAACGCTATCCCGATAGCGCCGCCCGCAGTGCGTTTTGACAAGACCCCGAACAAATTCATCACGGCATACTCAAGTAATGGTTTGTATAAAAACTATTACCCAGTTAAACCTAATATTTGCTGAATTGAACTTGAGAAAAAGCCTGTATTTTCAGGACTTATAGTGCTGAATCGTGTCGAAATGTCGCTTGCGATATACTTTGTCGATTTCATTTCTTTAAAAACTATTTGCCGTCTGCGCATCGGCGATCGTCTCAAAATTCCCGACGGTTCGAAATACGACTTAACCAGGCGGGACCGCTTGAACTCATCAGCGCGCTTGCCTCATGGCCGAGACAGATGTCGCAGCCCATTCGGATTCACAAAGAAACTAAGGGCGGCGAGTGCTAAGCGCGACAACCAGCTGCAACGATGTGATGCAAAGGCTCACAAGCGATTTGCCATCCGACTCATTTCAAATCGTTCGTCTAGATCTGCGATTGCGTGCGTCAATAGAACGTTGGCGCTGCCGGAACCATACTCTTCCGTGAACCGTTACGTGGTTCATGAGTGCAAACCAAAATGAACTTCTCGGATTGATCGACGATGCCAAGAGCCGGCAGATCATATCTTCGTGCGAGAAGATTGAGCTCGTTCAGAGTGAAACACTGTCTGAAGCGGGCAGCCCGCTCGACCGTGTCTTCTTCCCGACCGAGGGCGTGATATCGATCTTGGCAACTTACGCATCCGGCAACTTAATTGAGGTTGCAACAGTCGGTCGCGAAGGTTTTGCCGGTATCACAGGGCTCCTAGACGGCCAGGTTCAACCCGGCACGTACGTCGTACAGGTTGCCGGCCATGCCTACGCCATGAAGCGCGAGGACTTCGACGAACTTGTCCGCGAGGACGAGGAATTTCGCAGCTTAACAAAGCGTTATGCCGACATATTCATTTATCAAATCATGATTTCCGCCGCCTGCAACGGTGCCCACGGCGTAGATGAACGTCTTGCGCGCTGGCTCTTGATGATGATCGATCGAAGCGACGAGCCGGTCATCAGGCTGACTCACGAGTTTCTCGCGGACATTATCAATGTTCGTCGCGCGACGATTTCCGATGCGCTGAAGCGTCTCGAAGCCAAAGGTGCAATTCGCCGCGATCGTGGCCGTATCGAATTGAATGACAAAGAGCGACTGACGAACTCGTGCTGCGATTGTTATGAAATGGTTTCAAACTATCGGCGCAATACAATGCAGCGCTTTGTACGATAGCGTACAGACCCGAATTCAAAACACTTGCTACTCATGCTTTGAGTAAGCAAAGCGTTTGCGCTAGACCGTTCACGTTAGACTGAGCAAAATGCCGTCCCGTCAACTTTCATGGACCGTTGCCAGACTATCTGATGCAGGAATGCGATATTCCGTGCAATACTTCTTGCATCGCTCCTGACCATTGAACGCGAGCCGTCACGGCGTCCGCGCAACCCTTGCAATTTTATGAAAAATACAAAAAAGCCTGACGTTCCTTTCCCAGTTGTCGGGATTGGAGCTTCCGCCGGTGGTCTCGAAGCGCTGCGCGACTTCGTGCAGGCCGTGAACCCTGGCAGGGGTATGTGCTACGTGATCGTGCAGCATCTAGCACCCGATCATCCCTCGATCATGGATCAGCTTCTCGCCAGTCACTCCAAAATACCGGTGGTGAAAATCGAGAATGGTCTACCGCTCGAGCCGGACAAGGTTTTCGTCATTCCAGCCGGTCCGGAACTTACGATTTCAAACGGCTGCTTTCGCCTCCATGAGAAGCCACCCGAACGCGGCCTGCGCACACCGATCGATCGTTTTTTTCATTCTATGGCCGAACAGGTTGGGCGACGCGCTTATTGTGTCGTCTTGTCGGGGACAGGAAGCGATGGGACGGCCGGTCTGCGGGCTGTCAAAGCTGCTGGCGGCGTGGCGATAGCGCAGGAGGCGCGCTCGGCTAAGTTTTCTGGCATGCCGGAAAACGCCGCGGCCACCGGGCTGGTCGATTTTGTGTTGAAGCCGAGCCAGATCCCGATCCGACTCCAAGAAATCGAAGCGCATCGCAGTTTGGTGGAGCAAGGCGATTCGCAACAGTCGGTCCAAGATGAGATTAACGGCAAGCTGGGACAGATCATCGGTCTCATCGATCAAGCAGAAGGGCATGACTTCTCAAGCTATAAGACCGGGACGCTGATACGCCGCGTCGAACGGCGGATGACGATCCTGCGCCAGCCTACCGTCGACGGTCTCATAAACATTTTAGAGAACCAGCCGGAAGAACGCAGCCGTCTGCTTCAAGACTTTCTAATCGGCGTCACTCAGTTTTTTCGCGATCAAGAAGCCTTTGACGTTCTCAAAAACAAAGTCCTGCTGCCATTGGTCAACAGCGAGCCGTCGAGAATTCGCGTGTGGGTGCCGGGCGCCTCAACGGGTGAGGAAGCTTACTCCATTGCGATCATCCTTGCCGAAGCGATCGACAAGCTGAACAAGCACATTCCCGTCCAGGTGTTCGGCACGGATATCGACCTGAGCGCTTTGGCGCGAGCGCGGACCGGCTCTTTTCCCGTTTCGGCATTAGATCCACTGACACAAAGTCAGCGCAACCAGTTTTTTATCCGCGAAGGCGAGAGCGTCCTTGCGGCACCGCGTTTGCGTGAGATGTGCGTGTTCGCGCCACACAATCTGATTCAGGATCCGCCATTTTCAAGGCTCGACCTGATCTCATGCCGAAACGTCCTGATTTACCTCAATCCTGACATACAACAAAAGATCATTCCTCGTTTTCATTACGCGCTGAATGCTTCGTCCGTTTTGTTTCTCGGCCCTTCAGAAACGCTCGGTCCTGGAGAGCGATTGTTCGAGCCGATCGAAAAAGAGTTTCGAATTTTCCGCCGCAACGACGACCAGCACGCGGGCTATTCAAGTCTGTCGGATTGGCGCGAGCGAGACCCGGCACCGCGATCAGTCAATGTGCCCCCAGAGGCTAGCCTGCCGACGCTCCCGTCTGGAGCAAGGTTCGAGCAGTCGTTCGAACAATCTATTGAGCAGCATGTTTTGAGGTATTTCTCGCCACCTCACGCGGTCGTCAGTCAACGCAATGAAGTGGTGTATCTTTCCGAGAATATCGCACCTTTTGTCGGACCGAGCAGAGGCGCGCCGTCATCGGCGCTGGAGATGTTCCTGGTGAGGGAGTTGCGACTTCCGGTTCGCGCCGCAGTCGAGAAGGTGCGGGAAACCGGAGAAGAGATTGTCGAAGCAAACATCATCGTTCCGATTGGCGATCAAAAGCACGTCGTAGATGTCGTGGCGTCACCTGCACCCCAAGGCGACGGCGCGACCCTGGTTGTGCTGCGTCCGATACGGGTGCAAGGCGCAGAGGAGCTCGCTGCGACGACGGACGCGAGGATTGATGAAGACCGCGAACTTCTCGATCGCGAACTCGCGCTAACGCGTCGTCAGCTCGCCGCCGCGCAATCTGAACACGACACCGTTGACCAGGAGCTTCGCAGTTCAAACGAAGAACTCCTTTCAATGAACGAAGAGCTTCAAAGCGCCAACGAAGAGCTTGAGACTTCACGCGAAGAGCTTCAGTCCATCAACGAAGAACTCGAGACGATCAACGCTGAGCTGACTGAAAACAACATGCAGCTCACGCGCGCCAACAGCGATCTGAAAAACCTGTTTGAAAGCACGGAAATCTCGACCCTGTTTCTCGACGGTAATTTGTGCGTACGGCGCTTTACGCCAGAGACCGCACGATTGTTCGGGGTCAAGGAGAGGGACCTGGGCCGGCCCTTGGAAGACCTTTCGTCCAAGATCCCGTTTGAAACAGTGAAAACCGACGCGCTCATCGCAATCGACGAGCTGCGTCCAGCATCTCGCGAAATAACGATCGGCGAACATGCCGAGACGTATTTGATGCGAACCCGCCCCTACCGGACAATCGATGACCGTCTCGACGGATGCGTCGTGTCCTTCATCGATATTACGGATCGCAAAAAGTCCGAACAAGAACTGGTCGAGAGTGAGCAGCGCTATAGATCGGTGATCGAAGCCCACAGCGAATTGCTGTGCCGTTTCCTGGAAGACGGCACGTTGACGCTCGTCAACAACGCATATGCAGCCACCTTCGGTGAAGAGCCTGACGCCTTAATCGGCAAGTCGATCTACCCGCTGATCGCAGACGAAGAGCATCGCAATCTAGTTCGAAAAACGATAGAGACGCTGTCGCCAGAAAACCCGTCGGCGACGATCGAGCACACCGTCACGACCGCTTCGGGCGAGGAGCGGTGGATCGAATGGACAAACAGGCTCGTTGAGACGCCCAATCGATCAAGAGAATACCAGGCCGTCGGCCGGGACGTAACGGATAGAAGACTGGCTGAAATGGCCGTTGTCGAGCGCGAGCAGATGCTCAACTTCGCGCTTGATGTCGCCGCACTTGGTGCCTGGGAACTCGACGTGCACTCCGGCGAAGCCGAACGCTCCTTGCGGCACGATCAGATATTTGGCTACGACGATTTTCTCGAGGAATGGAACCTGGAAAAATTTCTCGAACATGTCGTGCCGGAAGATCGTCAACAGGTCCGCGAGCGCTACGAGGAGGCAATCGCAAATCGCCAGAACTGGTCCTTCGAATGCTCCATTGAGCGTGCCGATGGAGATCGCAGATGGATCTCCGCGAAAGGCCGGCCAATCCTTAATGAAAAGGGCAACGTCCACGTTTTGCTTGGCACGGTGCAGGACATCACCGAAATGAAATCGGCAGAGCTGGAAATTCGCGCATCAGAGGCCAGAAAGACTGTTCTGATGCAAGAGCTCCAGCACCGTGTCAAGAACACTCTGGCCACCGTTCTTGCCATCATAAGGTTCAGCGCCCGTAGGACCGACAACGTGGACAATTTGGTCGAGGGTTTGCAATCCAGGCTTGGCGCGATTTCAAAGACTCACGACCTCTTGACGCAGCAAGATTGGCGGGGTAGCCGGCTCAGCGAGCTGATAGCGAACGAATTGTCGCCTTATGAAATGGAAGGGTCGCCACGGCACGAGCTCAAAGGCTGTGACCCTTATTTGAATGCAAGACAGGCACTCAGTTTGTGCCTCGCAGTACACGAACTCGCGACGAACGCTGCCAAATATGGCTCTTTGTCAGATTCAAAGGGGCGGATCAAAATTTCTTGCGAGGAAAATGACGGCAAGCTGCGAATTGTTTGGAAAGAGCTGGATGGACCGCCTGTAAAGGTCAGTGACGACCGCCACCAGGGATTTGGCAGCTTTCTCATTACCAACGCCCTTGCCCACCAGATCTCGGGCACAAGCGAGCTGCACCTGGAACAAGATGGCGTCCGATGCGTTATTGAGCTTCCTATTGAAGGTTAGTTCGCGAGGATGTTTTGCGACGGCAGCAGACAATTCTGGTCCTGGAAGATGAGGCGCTCGTCGGTCTTGACATGGCCGACCAGCTGCACAGCGCAGGATACGCCATTGCCGGTCCTTTCACCCGCATCGATGAGGCATTAAGTTCGATATCCGCCTCTCCTCCGGACGCGGCAGTTCTCGATATAAATCTTGGGATAGATTTGACGAGCGAGCCGGTGGCGCGCGCCCTGGAACAGCGCTCTATCCCATATGTATTTTTGTCAGGCTATTCCGAAAGCGCGCCGCAATTTGCCAACCTCCGCCGCGCCATCTTTCTAACTAAACCATGCGCACCTAACGACCTGGTCGACAAGGTTCAGTCGTTATTGGATTAGTATTAGTCCGGTCGCCGATCAGCTCGGCCAAGTGCCCATTCCGCATGTCAGTTTGAGGTGGCTCGGCTTTCCGCCAATGCCGAGAGGCCGAGAGCTGCCGCCACCGCCGTCATTTAGCGCAGAAGCCAAGCGAGAACTGACGCCCGCTACGGGGACCGAAGCGTCGTCTCTGTAACCGGCGCAGTCACGTTCGGCAGGTGATACTTGTGGCAGAGCAGGCAATCTTGTCGCGCTCTGCCTTCGGCGTGACAGGTCTTGCAGGTTTCCTTTTTGACCGGGCTGAACTCGGTCTGGAATTTCAACGGATCGCCCTGTTCGTAGCCCTTTAGATAAGGGCGGTCTTTTTCTAAGTTATGGCAGGTCATGCAGCCGCGCTTTCCGACGACATTAAAATGAGGCTCATGGACGAAACGCGTGAAACGTCCTTGCTTCATGGCGACGGAAAGAGGCGGGAAATTGATCGTTCGTCCCCGGCCTTTGACTGCGTCGACGCTATGGCATTTGGCGCATGAGCCTTGTGCGTCCTTGCCGGTGAGCGCATCGAAAACCTCTGCTGCAGGGTTGGCGGCGCCTAGTGTTGCTTTCGGCCCGGTCAGCGTCAACCAGTTGAATATGAACTGGTCTTTGTGCCCTGTGGGGCGATAGAAGATTGCGTGATCCTGCTGATACCAGCCGCCATGTTCTGCCCAGTTCTCCGGATCGATGTCGCTTGCGATGGATGCGCTTTGCGCTGCGTTCGCTTGGCGATTGCCAGGGCTGGTCTCTGGTCCTGGCGCAAGAGGGGCAGCAGCAGGGTTGCGGCGTCCATCCCGTGCTCCCCGTCCGGCTTTTTTGCGGTGAGCATTGAGTGCGCGCAATTCGGCATCGGAGGGGAATAGGAGGTCGTCGTTCTGGTTTGTCGCATTGCGTTTGCCAACTGCCGATGGCGGGCCCTTGCCGCCTTTAGGACTGGCTTGTGCGATCGTAATTCCACCTGATTGCGCTTTTGGCTTGGGTGGTGCGCGGACGTCTCCAAGGCCGACCCGGAATGCGCCTTGCAAATTTTGCGGCGCCTCGCGTTCTTCTGCTTGAGCATTGTCCGCCGTGTCCCCATCGGATTTGAGTAGGAGGCATTGGCCGAAAATACTGGCGATACAGGCTTGCGGATTGCGACCCTCTTCCGCCGTTTTTTGGCTTGTGTTCGCCGAGCCGGCGGGCGCAGTGCTTGCTGGGGCAGGCCCGTAATCTACTGGCTCATCGATGGACGCAGCTTCGGCCTCCTCTGTGGACGCGTCTTGGTCCTCTTCAGGCGTGGCCGGCTCAGCGCTGACGGTTGATTGGTTGCTCTCTAAGTTAAGAGCAACGCCAGGACCATTGGTCATCTCGGCTGACAGATTTGGCAGCCATTTCTGTTGGGCCGCAATCAGCACGTCGCGCGGCAGGCTTGCCGTGAGGCTACCTACAACATCGGCATTGAGTTTGGCACCGATACCAAGATCGCCGAACGCCTCTTGCGTCTTGCCCGTAATCATCGCGTAAAGCAGCGACTTGATTTCCCATGCAAGTTCACTCACCGCCTTGACCTGATCGTCACTGGCGTTCGAAAGGTCCTGCAGATCGAGAGGTTCAATCGCCGCGATGAGCCTGCGGCCCTTTTTGTTGCGACTGATCATCATCTTGAGGAACGGCGTGAGGGGAGCCTCGGAGTCCTCCGGCCACTCGCCGATCGCCACCTTTTTCGTTTTGATAGAAGCCAGATCGATGCCCGGCAGCGCCAGGAAGGCAATGCCCTTCGGTCCGGTCGCGCGTTCCTTGCCGGAGATTTGATCGGAATGGCAGCTGGCGCAGGTCTTGTCGAAAGCCACAACGGACATGACCCCGTTATCGTCGCGGCTGTCGTGGCAGGATGCGCAAGTCTGAGGGATGCGCATGCCCGGCTCCTTCTTGGCGACTTCGGGGAAGTGTTTGCCGAAATGACCGGCATGGTCATAGATGATCCGCGTTCGCCTTCTGAACGGGAAGGATTCGAACTCCGGGTGTTGGCCGTCGAAGCTGTCGAACTTGACGGCATGGCAGGACCGGCACTGCTCGCTGGTGATCTTGTTCAATTCGAAATTGGTGCCTTGATGCTCCTGATGGCAGGTCGCGCAAAAAAGGCCTCGGCCAATCATTCCGTCGACCGGGAAGGCAATCGATTGCGCGCGCACCGATTGGGGGACAACCAAGTTTGAGGCAGTCTTGGTAAGGCGTGCAGTGCTCTGCTTCAGGATGTCGACCGAAGCGCTATGTGGATTGAGCGCTGTGTCGGGCATTTTGTGGCAGCTAAGACAGGCTTTGCTGTCGGCGACCGGATCGCCTGCAACCAGACCATGTAGCCAGCTCAGCTTGCCGTCACCGCTTTTCGTGTGACACGTTTTACAGTCCGCAATTGAACCATGCGCACTCGTCAGCGGTCCCGGCATCATGAAGGATTTGCTTCCCGCAAGAAGAAACACCGAACCGATGAAAACGAGGGTGGCGAGCGCGACGACGGCGGCCAGTCGGTTGCGCACGGAGGCAGGAGTGCCTTGGGCTCTCGTAGGTTCGGTCCGGGCTTTTCGGAGCCGCACACTGTGCCGCATCAATAGGCTCCGGAAGAAAATGAATAGACGACGAGGATGTGCACCACCGCCAAAATAACAATCGAATAGGTGACGGGCACATGGACGAGAAGCCAGGCCCTGGAAAGCCCCAACGCAACGTTCGCGGCGTCCAGCCGGTCTTTTTCAATTACCAATCGCCTGATCGCTCGAAGTTTTTCCTGGCCTCTCTTATCGACAAAGCCCGTTAAGTGATCGATCTCGTCGGTCAACTGCTTCAGCGGCCGTTTTGAACCGATGAGATGAGAAAAAGCGTTTCGGCGTTTGGAAAAAAAGCCAATGAGCCGGCTGGCATAAAGTTCGCGAATCCAGGCGTCATGCGGCGGCGGGGGCAGCGCGCTCGCGGCAGGGGCTTGATCGATCCTGGCTGCGATGGCTTGAACTTCTCGGGCGAGTTTGGCCCTCTCTTCGGGGATGCGGTCCAAAACGATATCGTCGCCGAACATGTGCCGCGACTTGAGCGACCAGGAGATATAGATGCCAAATAAGCCACTCAGACATATTAGAACGAACGCGATCCACAGCGCCCACTCGAAGTTGGTATCGGGAAGCGAGAAATTTGAGTGCAACAGAAAAACCGGGACCAGCAGCAATCCGAAAAATATATGGAGGCTGCGCCATCGAGCGGCAGCCTTCGGTGTCAGACGTCCTGTCGCGGTAGCAACGTGAAAATAAAGCTGCACGCCCATGCCGCCAGCCAACACCCATCCATCAAGATAGCGCGGATCTCGCAAAGCGTTGCCGTATGCCGCGACGAGCCAGAACAGCATGGCCGATATCGAACCAAATAGGAGGGCCTGGACGATTGTCCTGAAATGGCCGCGCGCGGAATTCGGATCGCGCCGGCCTATCGCACCTTTAAGTGTATGAACCCCGGCCATAGACGCCCCCTGTCCTCAAACATTTCGGTTCCCCCCGTTCTTCAAAAATATCCAGTCGCGCTGCGGCCAGTCGTTAGTTTGCGCCGCTCGATTGGTAGACTTTCCCTCGATATTTCTTCGGGCCCAAAATTAGCCGGTCGATCCCGGCGAATGCGGCGCCGTCGTATTTCTTGGCAATGCTGATAACGAGCCGCGAAACGCCATCGGCGGCTCCCGTCAAAGCACTCTGGTTGCCAAGCTTCAGTCCGGCGGAGTGAGCCTGCCGGACCAACTCGGCGATTTCTGGAACTTTCGGCAGAGCTTTCGCGGCTGCAGCCAATTGCCTGCGCGCGCGGTCGACGCGACTTGCCATCTCGAACGCATAGACACTTCTAAGCGTGGCCTTTGCTAGCGCACGCAGCGAGGTTTCGAGTTCCACGCCAAGGCCGACGATAAAGAGCATGCGCCTGCGGGAGGCGTTCGCCACCACGTTGTCCTTGCCCTTCGAGTGCCAGGTGTTGTGGCGCACTTCGCCTTGCGACCAGGACACCATATCGAAGGGGCTGCCGGCCCGGTGCCCGCCTTTGTTGACGAGTTTTTCGTTCGGCACGACGTGGCAGCCGTAGCAGTTCTTGGCCAATTGGTAGAGCGCGCTGGGCCGGATCATTCCGTTGGCATCAGCCTTTTTCCAGCGCGCTTTCTCCTCGGCCTTGGATTCGGTATCGGCTTTCTTGCCGCTATAACTACTATGCACCTTGACCCATTTCAGGCCTTGGCCGTGGCAGGATTCACAGGAGATGCCTGCGATCGGCCGAGACTTGTCGTTCTTTTTTTGAACCGTGAAATGGCAGTTGAGGCACAAGCTTTCCGACTTCACGCGCCGCACACCCATCTTCTTCGAAATGTCTTTGGCGCGGCGTCTGCGTGGCATTTCGCGGAATGTCTTGAAATGGTGCGACTGTTTCCAGGCCAGGACTTCCTGCTTGTGGCACTCGCCGCAAACGTTAGGCCCAAGCGTCATTGGCGGAACGTTCGCCCCGGCACCTTTGCTTACGAGTGCGAGGACCGGCAGGTAAGCGCACAGGCAAACGATCAAAGCAGCCACAAAGGCTCTTTTCGAAGGTCGGGGCAGGATGCAGCGACGGGGAGTTTGCGCCACGAACGCACCTCACGCATGTTCAGGCAACTGGGGCGATCCTTTCGGCAGGTCAGGACCGCGAAGCGTATGACCGGCCGGAGCCAACCTCGGGTACAAACGGTCCATCAAAGAAACCGGTCGAGCGAGCGTCGGCGTTGGACTGGCAGTGCCGGTGTCTTCGTCATTGCTGGAAGGAACGAATGGGTCGGCATAGCAGACCGCTCCACTGCGAGCGGCAACTGACTTGATCGCATCAACCAATCCTGGTGCGCCACACGCGTAAACCACGTCCATTGGCAGAAGGTGGGGCAGGTAGTCGGTTGGCCGCCCATATTGCACCGACGAAAAGGCCGTCTGAGGTGTGCTGCAAACAGGGATCACGCGGACATTCGGAAAGCTCGCCAACCGCTCCAGGGCAGGAGCCATGTAGAGGGATTCAAGTTTGCGGCCGCCAGCGATGACCATGATCGCGCGCTGCGGATTTTCGCGAAGCGCTGCAGCAGCGATCGACCATATCGGTGCAAAGCCGGTGCTGGTCGCGACCAACAACATGCGGTTGGTTTGGTCCGGCCGGAAATGCGCCGAACCATATGGCCCAGTTAATGTCACGCGGTGGCCCGGCAAAATGCGCTGACCGAGCGCTGAACTGACGCGGCCATCGGCAACACGCCGGATATGAAACCATATCGAGGCCGTATCCGGGTCGCTGAGCAAGGCGTGCGTCATGCTGAAGGCCCGGCTCGGATAGCCCCTGAAACGCAACCGGCCATACTGCCCGGGCAGATATGGCAGCGCACGATCCACCTTGATGCCCACTTCCATGACTTCAGACGTCACCGGACGCAAGACGCTAACGACGCCATCGATTGTGCTGAGCTGCGAGCGTTGACCTCGTTGGATCACGGCATCACCGGCGATGCGGCACTGGCAGGCGTGAACCGTACCCGGTTCAGCACCCTCGCCGCCTGACACCTTGCCCGACACGAGCTGAACGCAACACGTACCGCACTGGCCGGACCGGCAGTCGTAAGGCAGATCAATCCCATTTTTCAGGGCTGCATCAAGGAGCAACTCTCCTGGTTGAGCCGTGAACGCGTGACCGTTGACAGTGATCTGGCAGATTCTCGCCATCGTCCCATCCTGGAATGCTTGAAATTGAAGTCTTGCGCCCGCAAGTGCGCCATGCAGCCGTCGCGGGCGGGTGATTTGGATCTAGCCAGCTCGAGCATTTCCTTGCCGATGCCTTCGACTAAAAATTGATTGAGACATCCACGTTCGGTTGGAAATACCGGCTTTGCAATTCGCTGTTTTCTTCTCTTTGATTGTTCAAGGTTTATGGTCAAACAAAGGCGATTTGGTTTGCTCGCGACTTATGAGTCGAAACGGAATATCAGCCGTTACAATGATTGCGAAATGTGTCAATTGGCGACTGAAAAAAGAGAATAATAATTCCCGTTATTTGCGATAGTGGCGAAAAATGCGGCAGGCTACCTTATGCACTTTTCCGAAATAATGAGCTGCCCAACTAATCTATGTTTTTCAATAAGTAAGCGGCCTTATCTCGGCCTAATTTCGCCTTAACGATCGCTGCTACCGTTGGTCGGGACGGGGAGGTCCAGATGCCCATTCAATTATATTTATTGGGCAATCGAAGCGAAATGCCGCCGAATTAAAATAGGCGGCTGGGGGGACCGTGATGAACCGATTTTCTGGCCCGTCGATATCGGCTTGGGTTTTTGTCTGTGCCTTTTGGATTCCTATTTTTACGAACGGTTATGCCGTAAGCGAGCCGCTTGGTCGGCAAGGTAAGACCGCGAAAAGTTCGACTGCCCGAATAAAAATTGCCCAAGCGAAATCAAGCGATCCCGTCGATGCACTTCGGGCTTTCGTCAAGCAGGACGAGACGGAAGATGGCTGGGCGGTGCGCGCTGTCGAAATAGTCGATCAAAACAAGCCCAGTCCGGTCGAGCACGGCGGCGACACGGTCGACCTGAGCCTTTATCCCACCGCTGCCGAATGCGGCGAGTGTCACAAGCAGATCTACGAAGAGTGGGCGTCGTCCAACCACGCTTATGCGTCGATCTCGCCGATGTTTCACAAATTTGAGCAGAAGTTTCAGGAGCTGACACAAGGCACTGTCGGAACGTTCTGTGTCCGTTGTCACCAGCAGGTCGGAACCCAGCTTGGCGAGAAGCGCGAAACGCCGCTGTGGCAACGCAGTCAGATCTCGCGCGAGGGTGTGACGTGCATCACGTGCCACCGGGTGAAAGAACAGTATGGCAAAGTCAATGGTGAGCGCCGCGTCGAGCCGGGCAAGATCTTTGAACCCGTCTACGGCAGCGGTGAGAAGAGCGTCATCAACGATGTCATCAAGAATAAAGAGACATACACGGTCGCAACCAGCGAGAAAGAGCGCGGCAACCAGATCCACAAGGGCATGATCACCAACAATCAGCTCAGCAAGTCCGAGTTCTGCGTGAGCTGCCACCAGGTCGCCGTCAATCTCGGCATCAAGCTGGAAATCGTCTGGGATCAGTATCGCGACAGCCCCGCCCGCAAGGCCGGAGTGACGTGCCAGGACTGCCACATGGGTAAGGTGCCGGGAAAGCCCGAAGGCTATTCCACCGCACCATCCGCGATTGTCGGCGGCAAGGCCGTCAATCCGAACCGCAAGCATGCCAATCATCGCTTCATCGGTCCGGGATACTCCATCGCCCACCCGGGCATCTTCCCGCACAACAAGAAGGCGCAGGCCTACTCGATCAAGGATTGGCTTGAGTTCGACTGGCGCGCAGGTTGGGGCACGACGGCCTTCGAAGACAAGGTCGCGGACGGCAAAATCAAGGTCAAGTTCCCGCCGCGCTGGGCCGACGCGCTCGATCGTGAAGACGCCCGCGCCATCATCGAGGAGAATATCGCCAGACTTGATGAGCGCGACGAGATCCGCCGTCAGGTGATGGAGAACAGCAGTCACATCGATGGTCCTCTGATCGAGGGACCAACGAGAATCGGCGAGGATTTGGCGTTCTCTTATACGATCAAGAACACCAACACAGGCCACAACCTGCCGTCCGGATCGCTGGGTGCCCAGCCCCAGCTATGGGTCAACGTCGCCCTTCTGGACCCCGATGGAAAAAACATCTGGGAGTCAGGCTACGTCGATAGCAATGGCGATGTCGCCGATCTGCATAGCCTGGATGTCGCAGCCGGCCGTATCGCGACCGACCAGCAGCTCGTGCATTTCCAAACCAAATTCCTGACAACCAATGTTAAAGGTACCGACCGCGAAATGTATCTGCCGGTCAATTTCGATATCGATCCGCTACCGCATTTGCGGCCGCCGGCAATTCCCACAACGGTTCTCAATCACCCGCCGCTGGTTCGCATGGAAAACCGCTCGTTGCCGCCGTTGGGCAAACACGTCGCGAGCTACCGGGTGCCGGGAAATCTGATCAAGAAACCCGGAAAGTATCAACTCGCCTTCCGCATGCGCAGCCGCGCCGAGCCAATTTATTTCATGCGTTTTGTCGGTTCGACGAGGGCCATGGAGCAGAGCATGAACGAGCGAATTATGAACTTCCACGTCTTCGCCGTGGACGTCGATGTAAAGCAATAAGCCTGCGACCGAAGTCTCGGTCCTGGCAATCACCCTGAATTACAATTTATCTCAAGACTTGGAACATTCGCATGGATGGTCTCTCCCGAGGCATGCCGCGGCGCATCGCCCAGGCTGCTGTCGCTCCGATGTTGCTTTCAGCTGCAAGCATGTTCGCGATTTCGGCGGCAACGTCAAAGTCGGCCAACGCGCAGGATTATTATAGCGCAGACTATCAGGCGGGCTTCATTCCGCCGATCTGGCTGGGCGCCCGGCAAGTCGATGGCGCACTGGGTCATTCGAAAGATTCACCACCGGATGGAGGCTGGAAAACACAGGCGGCCGGCAAAGGAAAGCGCACCGCTTCAGCAAGCAATCGCGACCCCTTTTTGCCTGATCCCAGCTACGAAAAGCCATACGACCCGCAAGAGCAAATCGACATCTATGGCGGGAAGGTTGCGGTGGACCCGCCACGTCCGCCGCTGGAGTTCGGGCGCCAGCAATACACCTCAGGCATCTATGATGAGAGCAGCACACTGCTCGGTGAAAAGAACCCGCTGCTTCCCGGTCTTGCGGTTTATGGCGATTGGCGAACCGCGGTCGCCTACAACAATAATAACGGAAAAGACATCGCGCAAATCGCGACGCGATTGAACCTGGACGTTGATCTGAAAATCACCGCGACCGAGCGCATCCACGCGTTTTTTACGCCGCTTCAGGAAGGCAATGTGAAATTCACGCGGTATGAATTTGGCGGCAGCGACGGCGACCGCGAATTCAGCGATGAGTTCGAAGCCAACCCGCAGACGCTGTTTTTCGAAGGGGATCTTGGTGCCCTCTATTCCGGCTTCACCTCACGCGATTCAAGCTTCGATCTTCCCTTCACCGTTGGCCTTTTTCCGCTCTTCCTGCAAAACGGGATCTGGGCCAATGACGCAATCCTTGGCGGCGCGATCTCGCTGCCGGCGCAGAACTCGCCGGCACTTGGTCTTTCCAATTACGACATCACGTTCTTTGCCGCGTTCGATAACGTCGATAACGCCAGCGTCGTCGGACGGGACGGCAAGGTCGACAATCACAGCGCCAATCTTTTCGGCGTGACCGCCTTCGTCGACGCCTTCGACGGTTACATCGAAGCCGGATACGGTCTTGTGCAAGGCGTCGATGAGCAGGAGGGGCTGATCAAGCACTTCTTCACCGCCGCTTATACGCGCCGCTATTATAACACCCTGTCGAATTCGACACGCGTGTTCGCCAATTTTGAAAACGGTTCGAGTGAAAACGGCGACGGCGTTGCCATCATATCGGAGAACAGCCTGATCTCGGGCCTGCCCAGCACATTTCTGCCCTACGCCAACTTCTTCGTCGGCGTCGGCGCTCCGCAACCGCTCGTCGATGGCAACAACGCAGGCATCCTGAAAAACGTCGGCATCAACTTCGAGACCGACGCGCTGACCGGCTATCCGAAGATCGACGACACAGCGTCCAACGCGTTCGGCGGGGCTATTGGCGTGCAGTACCTGTTCAATCTGGATCAGCAGCTCGTCTTCGAAGTGGCGATGGTGCAGCCCTTCGACGACGATGGCATCGGTGCCAAGGATCCGCAGTACGCATTCGGCACGCGTTATCAAATCCCGATCACCCGCGCCTGGCTGTTTCGCGCAGATGCAACTTATCAGTTTCAGGAAAGCGCTGAAGACAACTTCGGCGTTCGCGCGGAAGTCAGGCGGAAATTCTAGGCGGTCGGGTGCCTAGACCATTCCTGGATATGTATTAGTCAAAAAAAATGCGCCCGCTGCCAAGACGGCGTTGCGGGCGCTGACTGAAATGGTTTCGCAATTGGGTAAGACGAAATCAGCGTCCGGCTTGCTTCTGGCGGCGCTTTCTGGGACGGACGATGGCTTCGATCTCCAGATTGACCTCATCTTCGACCAAGGCTTGATAGGAGGTCATATTGAATGCGCTACGTTGGATTCTCGTGGTCGCTGAAAATTTCCGCGCCCCGACATCGAACTTGAGCGCCGGATCGTCGTGGGGTTCCAGCGTAACTTTTAAGACGACGGGACGCGTGATCCCGTTGACGGTGATTTCGCCCGCAACGTCAGCCTTGGTTGCTGAGTGCGCTTTGACGTCCAGACTTTTGAACGAAATGACGGGGGCAGCTTCCACATTGAAAAAGTCCGCCCCTTTGAGCTTGCTATCGACAATCGCTTCACCGGTCGAAAGACTGGCCGCAGCAATTGAGGCCCGCACCTTACTTTTCTCAGGAGCATTTTCGTCATAGTCGAGCGTGCCCTTCACTTTCGTGAACCGGCCGCGCTGCGTCGCAAAGGCCATGACGTAGGAGAAGCGGACCTCCGTGCGCCGCGGATCGAATTCATAGCGGTCGGCGTGCGCCGGCGGTGCGGCGGCGATTAAACCGTTGACGAGCACAATTGGAACAATCGCTCGAAATCGGTTTCGAATTGGGGGTGTTGGTCCTGGCGCTATTCGCTTCTGGCGCGTCGGCGCGTGGTTGAATGACGTAGGTATTTCGCGAGGCACACGACCCTGAATTAAAGCTGCATTTTCCATCTCTTTGGTCTTTCTCCTTTGCTGGACCAGGAAAATATGCCGCCACACCAAAACCCGATTTCAATCTCACGCAGATATCTGCGTCGTGCTGTCTAGAAATTGTCTTCGCAATTAGAGCATTTGGGAGTGTTGATCCTCGGTGGTCGCTCAGCATGCCGATGAGGCCGCGAAGATGGAGCCCGAGGGCACAAACAGTAAAATATTCAGCGAGCCTTATCTCACCGGCCGTTGCGCCGACTGGCCGCGATGTGCTCGGTTCGCACGAAGCCCTCTGCGCGCGATGCATATCTATGGAGGCACGCGAAGTGTAAGTGCTGGTCGCAAGCAGCTTTATTCAAAAGAGGATATGAAATTGAGGTGGCAATACTTTGTTCGGGAAAGGCTCATTGGCTGCGAAAATAGAATTAAAGAAGGACTTGATTCTTTTTTGTTGAATCTCGGCTCAAGGATTATTTCTGACGCGAATTATCAATAAACTGGCCATATGAACAAATCGCGTGTTTCGCAACGCGGTGCCGGTAACAGTCTGCAATCATCAACGTCATGTATCTTTTTTCTAGTCATGAGCGATTTACTGCAGCATGACTCAAAGAAGACGCACAGCGCCGACCAATCATCCGGACCGGCGCGATTTCGCAATCTCGGAGCTTCAGTTCGGCTCGGTGCCACCTGAGGAGGGACTTGAACCCCGACACGTGGATTATGATGCTGATAAAAATCGTTTCATTATCAATGGGTTAGCCGGAGAATTTCGTCGAAGATCGGCGTTATAGAACAGTAGCTTACACTCAATGTGACGAATGCCGGTACAAGCGCGCGGATGTTTTGGCTAGCGGTCCTCAGCTGATCCAAATCCTCGCTTCAACGGACCCTCACCCAGTCCCAAAGACCCTTGGATACGAACTCTGGCACTTGGTCGACGCGGATCGCATGCGGATAGTCAACTTTCCGGCACACCTCTTCAACCTTCGTGCCCTCTTCAGCATTTCGGAGCAAAAAGGCCATTTACTCTTTCGAAAACTCGGTTTGTTTGTTGCCGGGATACCCGCTCCGCTCGGCATCGGCCCGGTCGAACTTGACGACGGCGAGAGCGTCAACGGCTTCCTCTGCGAAGAGTTTGGCACTCGCAATGCGCAAGATATTACAGCCTACGGCGATGCTCGACGATATTTAAGTCAGATTTGCGCAACGCACCAACTGGCGTTCAGCTGAGACGGATATCTGCGAACGTCCGCTCTATCGAAAGGGTCTTTTCCGCGTCCGCAATTTCTGCAGCCGTCACTCAAGGCGAGCTAAGCTCCTGGTACGCCCCGAGGCCGTTCGGTTTCGGACATGAATGTGGCGCACGACCGGTACTCCCCGATCAGCAGACTTTTTCCAGCATGCTTTGGCAGTCAGCCATGGGCCACTACGAGACGTTGAGACATCTAGTCAACTGTATGGCGTTTTCCACACAACGGACGCTTACACCGTGATTTGTTTGCGGTTTTGTGGTTGCCTTCTGGTTTCCAATTGGCAGGGGAATTCCACAGAGTGCTTTGGGCGAGAACAATTGCATGACGACGCGTCTCGACTACGTCCATGAACAGGTCTACGGCCGCGTCACGCCCGAACTTGCGCTCGAAGCATCGCGGTTCTGGGAAGAAAACGGGGTCGTCCCAAGCGCCGACGAACGCCACCGGCGCGCAAGGGAGTTGGCGGCAGTCGTCCATGAATCCACTGGCAAGCTCGCCGGAGTCGGCACAGCATATCGCGACACGATTCAGCGAGGAGACGGACAGCTCGAAGTCTACATGTACCGCACGTTCATAGATCCGCGGCAACGCAAACCGCTTCTGTTTTTGTCGCTGTTCTTCACCGCCTGTGCCGCGCTGGAAAACGCAAGCGTGAACGGAAGGCCCTCGCACGTTGCCTTCGTTACCGAAAACCGCAAATTCATGCGCAGGGGCGTCGTCAACCGGGTGTTCGAAGCGAACGGTTTCAAACTCCTGGGCCATGACCAGTACGCACAATCCTGCTGGGTCTACCCTCTATTCTGGGATGGCCCCCACCGAAGACTGGCGGATTCGCGCTCTTAGCTTGAGATGCACCGCAGCCGGGACCGCATGCTGTTTCCACAGCGGCGCGTGGTATCGGGCGTTGAGTGAGTTATGCAACAAGTGATATTTGCGAACGCCGCTTTTTTGGGTGAGTCGCACAACATCGCCTATTCTGCCGCAAAACCAGAATCGAGCACAGAGATGACGGAAACGCAGGGCCAACCTTCTCAGACTGAAACGGGCGGCCAGACCGATGAGTCTGGTGAACCGGTTGCCCCGTCGGTATCCGAGTCAGAAATTTCGTTCTCACGGGGCCTTGCCAACTTCTTAGCAAGCCAGAACATATCGGTGGCCTTCACCTCCTATCAGTCTGGAGGACTGTACCTGCTCGGGCACGCGGATGACGGCAAGCTGGCGTTGCATGAGGCCCGCTATCCTCAGGCGATGGGCCTCGTTGGCAATCAAGACCGAATTTATCTCGGCACGCTCACCGAAGTTGTCCGCCTCGAAAACGTGCTCTCGCCAGGGCAACTCGTCAACAGCGTCCACGACAGGCTCTACGTCCCGCGCAATTTCCAGGTAACCGGTTCCATCGACATTCACGAACTAGGTGTCCGCAAGAACGGCGTTATGGTTTTCATCAACACGTCCTATTCATGCCTTTGCGAACCGAGCATCACGCATTCGTTCAAGCCAATCTGGAAGCCGCGCTTCATTTCCAAACTGGCACCGGAAGACCGCTGCCACCTTAACGGATTGGCGATGGTTGACGGCGAGCCAAAGTATGCTTCGGCGGTTTGTCGCTCGGACGTCATCGACGGCTGGCGCGACCGGCGCCGGGATGGCGGCGTAATCATCGATATCCAGACCGATGAGATCGTTGCTCAGGGTCTATCGATGCCGCATTCACCCCGCTGGTATGATGGCCGTCTCTGGGTTCTGAATTCGGGCACTGGCGAACTCGGGTTTGTCGAGCCGAAGACGAAGTCTTTTGAGCCGTTGACGTTCTGTCCGGGCTTCTTGCGCGGCCTTTCTTTTCACAACGGCTATGCATTCGTCACATTGTCAAAGCCGCGTATCAAGCGTTTCGACGGACTCGCCTTGGGCGAAACGCTGGATGCCAAGGATGCGGATGCATGGTGCGGGGTGCAGGTGATAAATCTCTCTTCCGGGGATGTCGCGCAATGGTTGCGCTTCGACGGCAGCATGTCGGAACTCTTTGACGTTTGCGTCCTGCCAGGTGAGAAGAATCCATTAACGATCGGGCCAGGTACGACAGAACTTCAAGAGTTCATTACAATCGACACGCCGTCGGATCCGTTGGAAATATCTGGCGCTAGCCGGCGCTGCTAGCCGGCGAACGTGCAGCGCTGACATCCACTGTGCTCACGGCACAACAGCTCGTCCTCTCTTCCCTCAAGGCCTGCATCTGCACAGTGATGGTCTGAGTACGGATTGGGCGAATCGGCCTATCTTCAAACCTGAAGCAATGCGTCTTACCTGCGGTACTCGCCGGGCGATGCTCGTAATCCTGTTGACGAAAAGCGCGGCTCATTCGATCTGCGCCCTTCGTGCGTCCACAAAGAAATTCAACACGCACCAACCCGGGTGAGGACGACACGGAATGTCATTGAACCGCAAGGCACGCCGGCGCGAGCGCGCACTTCTCCGCAAAAGAAATGCAGTGACTCGCAAAAGTCCACTTCTGAACGCTTCGGTGGCTGCCATAGCGCTGACCTGTGGTGTCGTCGATCTCTCTCAAGTCTCGCCTGCCCAGGCTTTTGTACTTGACCCTCCAGGGTGCACCAAGGACTCGACAACACCCGGACTCGTCATCATCACCTGCACCAACGTTCCAGACACATCGGTTGGCGGCGAACACGGGGTCGACATCTATCAGGGCTTCTATGGAAACGATGACGTTCAGCTCACCAACAGCGGCGACTTCGCGACAACTGGAGCGTCTGCGTCCGGTATCAGCGTCTTTAGGCTTTCAACCAGTCATTCAGAAGCTGGTGGTGCGATCTCTATCACGAACTCCGGCGCCATCAATACCTCGGCGAATTCTTCGATCGGGATCAATGCAGACAGCACCGGCAGACAAGAATATTATAGGGCGGGTACCGCTGGCGGCGGCATCACCATCTCCAACTCCGGATACGTCACCACGACCGGCAATAGCTCTCACGGCATACGTGCCAACAGCAAGGGGGGGCGACGGCGGCTACCGGAAATACACTACGGGCCAAGTCGGCGGTGCTGGTGGCGCCATAACGATTTCAAATACGGGGCGAATTGAGACCACAGGCACGTCTGCCAATGGCATCCACGCCACGAGCACAGGTGGTTCTGGCGGCCATTCCAAATACTCCGGCCGCGGCCAAGGCGGAAATGGCGGCAACATTTCTGTCTCGAACGCCGGCCAGATTATCGTCAATGGAGCCGACGGTCACGGGATCTTTGCTCTTAGCACGGGCGGCGCCGGCGGCGGCGGCGGTAGCAGAGGTAACATTACGATCGACAACCTCGCCTCCGGCATGGTCCAGGGCGGTTCCGGTAACGGGCTCGGCGTCTACGCACGCGGCACGACCGTTGCGCTCAACAACGCTGGCACGTTGAGTGCGCTCTCCGGAAACGCTGCGAGGCTGATAGGTGCGGACGTCACGCTGAATAACTCTGGCACCCTGACGGGCAATGTCAGCTTGGAAGGCAGCAGTTCCGAACTGCTCGACAACAAGGCCAGCGGCATATTCAAAAGCGGATCAACTGTTTCATTCGCAAACGCCGGCACCTTCAACAACGCAGGCACGCTCTCGCCGGGTGGAACAGGGACGGTTCAGACAACGGCTGTATCGGGCAGTTTTGTTCAGACATCAACCGGCCGCTTCCGGGTCGACGCCGACTGGGCAACGCCGCAGTCCGATCGTCTCGATGTCATCGGCACCGCCAATCTGGCAGGCGCCGTCGTCGTCAACCCGATTTCCTTCCCGTCGTCGTCAGTGCGGGCGAACGCCGGCATGACCCGAACATTCACCATCCTCACCGCAAGCGGTGGCATAACCGATAACGGCATAGCCGCCCAGGATAGCGCGGCAGTCGATTATGAACTCAACCAACCGGATGCGAACACACTCGACGTCGTAGCCACAGTGAATTTCCTCGGAACCGATGGCGGCAGTAGCCAACAGCCGAACTTCAACGGTTTCAACCAAAACCAGAACAATGTCGGTGGCGTGCTGAACATCATGTTCGGCCATGGCAACACACTCGCGTTCATGAACCCGCTCATGCAGTTGCAGTCCATGAACGGCCTCGGCAACGCTCTAACGCAATTGTCGCCCTTGGGCGACGGCGGCAACTTCGGCTCAACGCTCGTCAATGGCGCAAATTTTGGAAGCCACATGCTGTCCTGCCGGGTCAACGGCGACGGTGAAGCCAACGCCATCATCCGCGAGGGCCAGTGTCTTTGGGCACGCGCCGAAGCAAGTAAGCTTTCCAACGACGGCGGCGACACCGGCGCGTCCTATGACGACAAGTCGACGATGTTCTCAGCCGGCGTCCAGGTCAACCTCGGAGGCCCCTGGCGCCTCGGCGGCGGTATCGGTTACGCATCATCCGACCTGCAAACATCGAGTAGCGCCAGCACCGAAGGCGACCAGCTCCACCTCGGCGGGGTCGTCAAGTACAACCCCGGCCCGTTGCTTCTGGCAGCCGGTATTTCTGGCGGCCACGGATGGTATGACGGGATGCGTGATGTCGCGATCGGCAACTTCTGGCAGCGCGCCCGCAGCGAGTACGACACCAGCTTCTTCACCGGCCGCCTCACCGCCGCCTATTTGCTCGAACGCGGCCGCTTCTACCTGAAACCGCAAGTCGACCTCGCCGTCTCCTACTTGGCACGCGATGCCTACACTGAGCAGGCTGGCGGCGGCATCGCATTGCAGGTTGCCGAGAACGATGAGACCATTTTCACCGTCGCGCCGTTCGTCGAACTCGGCACTCAGATACCGATCTGGCAAGGCGCCGTGGCCCGGCCTTACCTCCGTGGCGGCCTACGCTGGCAGAGCGAGGACGAGTTCACGACGACCGCAAGCTTCGCAGCCGTTCCCGGCTCCGACTTCACCGTCCTATCGCAGGCCGATGAACTCGTGGGCACCTTCTCGGCGGGCGTCGATCTCGTCGGTGAGGCCGACGTGGCTCTGCGCCTGCGCTATGACGGCGCCTACGGCGACCTCACGCGTCGCCATACGGGTTCTGTAAAATTCTCGCTGCCATTCTAAGCGTCGACAAAAGTTTTGGCTGCGCCAGGGCAGCAAATGGAAACGCCCAAGATCGGTCGCCTCGCCGGCATGTCTGCTTTGGTGGAGCTTCTAACCCTGGGCCGACACCCTGTCCGTCTCTCGCGGTTCATGACCGGTCAGGGTTAGTCGCGTCAATTGGCGAGCTTTGCCATCAGGTCAGCTTCTCCCTCAAACACAGACATCGCACAGCGACTGTCGGACGTCAGCGTCGGGCCATCAGCGGAAGTGCAGTGTCTTCGAGGAGTATTAGTTTCCCTGCTTCACCTGTCCTGACCGAACCGGCCGGATGTCTGGGACAGTTGATTCCAGGCTCCCTTGATGTTCAGAGGGAGCCACTCGTCGTACATTGCAAAATGCGAGAAGCGATCGAGCTTGATTGTGCGCTGAAGCTCTTCGAGGCTCCGGCCATCGTTCATGCCATCGAGCACTTTTTGGCGCAACGTTCTCAGGTAATCGAGAGTTTCTTCCACATCGGCGCGAGTTCCAACAACGCTGTGCCCGGGCGCGACCTTTTCAAAATCCAGCTTTAGCACCTCTTCTATCGATGAGATCATGCCGTCGAGATCGTAGTGGTACATTTCTCTCCAAGGCAGGCGCTTTAAAACAATCCAGTCGACGACAAACAACTGACGCGCGTCCGGCACGAACAGAGAGATATTTCCAGCGCCGTTGTTCGGTCCCCAATACGCGAGTTCGATTGCGCGCCCTTCGAAGTCGATCGTCATTCGATCAGAGAAAGTAAGATCCGGTAGGCGCGTAGGAGCATTATTGCGCACAAGGTCTGAAGCCGCCATCTCATGTGCAATGAAGCGCGTTCCAGGGTCCGCGAAGACTTCGCCGCCGCTGACGTGGTCCCAATGGTTGTGGCTATAGACGACATAAGCGACAGGAAGGTCACCGAAACGCCGCCGAATTTCGCCGCGAAGCCATGCCGCCGCATCTCGGTTTATTGGGTCGGTCATCAAAACCGATTTCCTGCCGACAATAAAAATCGAGAAGTGTTTGTTATCACGGAAGCGATAAATCCCCTGGCCCAACGCAATTATCTCCCGTCGGGCTGTCTCCGAATTAGATTGTCCCATCCCTATTGAGGATGTGAACAGTAACGCCATAGAGGAAATGGAAAATAGGCACAGGGCCATAGATCGCATCGGCACTCTCCACCGTCATGTCGTTCGATAGTCACCGATCCTAAACTTGGCGATAGCAGACTTGGTTGCCAACAGGATACAAAACACTTTTCGTCCGACGAATATCATCTGCCGGATCTAGCGATGCAGGCAAGCGTGTCTAGATGCTGATCAATCTGTATGGATGGGCCAAACGCGGATGCGGCGAAAGCTCCCGGAATGTGTATGGCCCAATGACATCACCATCCTTGTCGTAAAGCAGGTCCACCGACGCGATACCCTTAAAAGCGTAACTGGGCTGAAGGACAGTCGATCGACGTGACGGGCCAGATGCAGACGAAGCAACGTGATCTGTAAGCGGAAGCGAACGTGCCAAGACGTTCGCTGAATGAAGCCTATTTGTGTCCGGCCATCATGCGATCCCAACGCGCCTGCATCTCGGCGGGCGAGACATTCTCGATCCGAGTGGAGAGACTCCACTGGTAGCCGAAAGGATCCGCGATAGTGGCGGTTCTGTCGCCATAGAATTCATTGTGTGCCGGACGGACGATTGTTGCGCCGGCAGAAACGGCGCGCTGTACCGCCGCATCGACGTCAGGCACATAAAGCTGCAAGCGCATGGGAGAGCCACCTATCGTCAGGGGGCTGAGTCAGCCCCAGTCAGGATACTCGTCGTTGAGTGAGAACAGGGCCCCTTCGACGCGAAGCTCGGCGTGGCCAACCTTACCGCTACCAGATTCCACGAGCCGAAACGCCTCTTGTGCACCGAACGCCTTCTTGTAGAAGTCGATCGCCTTTGGAGCATTCTTGACAGTGATCTGCGGCACCATAGGGCTCTGATCAGAAGGAACAGACTGGACCTTGGCCATGGCTATCTCTCATGCTATTTTTACGTTACGATATGTAAAATAAATATCCTGTCAAGAGGCTCATATGTCCAGGCCTACTCGGGGGCGACCTCCCAATCTTGCTGCTCGGCAGCAGGTTCTCGATGCAGCGCGCGAGCTTATGGCCGAAGGTGGAGTGGCCGCTGTCACGATCGAGGAACTTGCGACAAGAACGGGCGTGACGCGGCCAACTATCTATCGCACTTGGCCAAACGCGACGTCAGTTGCCATGGCAGCGCTGATGGCAGATGTCCCAAACAGTTCAGCTGCCGTGCTCGGCCGATCGGTCGCCAGGGACCTTACCCGGGTACTTGAAGGCGTTATCGCTGTCTTTGGCACGGCGACTGGACGAAATGCAGCAACACTCATCGCCTCTGCCGATCCAACCACCGAGCTGGCAAAAGCTTTCCGGCATCAGATCATCCTGCGCACCCGAGAATCGATCATGGAAGTCCTCTCGAACTCAATCCAGGCAGGTGAACTGCGGAAGGCTACCGATGTCGAGGCTGCTGCCGATCTTGTCCTGGCGCCGATCTTCTTTCGACTTTTGGTGGGACACCAACCCCTGACAAGCGACTTCGCGAAAACTGTAGTTGATCAAGTGTTGAAAGGGCTCAACGCCGAGGACTAAGCACGTCCGCTTTGGACGGAAGCATTTGGTGCCCGGCACGCTTGCTCCGGGTCATATTCGAGCATCAGCGGCGCGCAGTCTCGCGTCCGGACTTCCCGGTCAGCAGCCGTCAAAGCGCGGTTCGACGGCTTTGCCCTCATCAGCGAACTTCCCGCAGGGCTGGACCGACGTCTGCCTCGGGCCAATAAGGGAAGCAACCGTCGCTGAATCGAGTTTCGCCAATTCCGCCGAAAGGAGACGGTATTGCTTAGGATTACTGTTTCTCCCTAGATATCGGTCATCGCCCGATCCAATTGGTCCAAAACATGGATCTGCGCCTGAACGTCGCCCGAAGCGATACAAGATCTGCTCATAACCAACGCAATTCAGCCTAACCCTTTAGGCCTTCAGTGCACAGTAAGTTTGATTGCAATGGCTAGAGCCTGCGATCAGCGACAAGCATTTCGCTGGCCTTTTCACCGATCATGATGCACGGGGCGTTGGTATTGCCGCTGGTGATCGATGGCATGATGGAGGCATCCGCGATGCGAAGGCTTTTGAGGCCCCGCACGCGAAGCCTATCGTCAACGACAGCCTGATCGTCCGGGCCCATTCTGCAGGTCGATGTCGGGTGGTAGATCGACTGGCCCATATTGCGAGCTGCATCAAGCAATGCCTCGTCGGTTTGCGGATCGCTGTCGGGCATATGCTCACGCACGATGAACGGTCGGAGCGATTCTGTCTTGGTCATCTCTCTTGCGAACTTGACCGCCCGGACTGCGCAATCCTGATCGCCTTTCGTTGAAAGGTAATTCGGCGTGATTTTGGGATGGTCGGATGCGTTGGGTGTGGCGACGTGGACGTGCCCCCGGCTCTCTGGACGCAACTGGCAGACCGAGGACGTTATGCCCGAAAATGGATGCATGACGATGCCCGGCTTGTCCGCGCTCAACGGCTGAAAGTGAAACTGAATGTCAGGTGTCTCCAGGATGTCCATCGTCCTTGCAAAGACGCAAACCTGGCTCGCGCCCATGCTCATCGGGCCGGTCCGGCTCAAGACGTACTGAAGTCCGATCCCCATCCGGTGGAAGACGTTGTTGATCACATCATTGAGGGTGGGAACATTGACTTCATAGACCAGGCGGATTTGAAGGTGGTCCTGAAGCGCTTCGCCGACGCCACGCAATTCATGGCACACGTCAATGCCCGCTGATTTCAAGATGTCGCCCCGGCCGATGCCTGACAGTTCTAGGATTTGCGGCGACCCGATCGCGCCAGAAGACAAAATCAGTTCACCACCGTCTTTGAGGGCGGCTGATTGCGCGACACCCTTGCGCAGATACTCGACACCACTGACGCGATTGGGCTCGTTTTCGGCAAACGCCAACCGCTGCGTGTAAGCATGGGTGACGATGTCGAGGTTCTTTCGATTGCGCACCGGATGCAGGAATGCGCGCGAACTCGAACAGCGCAAACCATTGCGCGTGGTTTGTGGGAAGTAGTCCACGCCCTCCTGAACAGCCCCGTTGACATCGTTCGTTCGAGGCACGCCCATCTCGACAGCAGCGTTGATGAAGGCTTCTGAAATTTTGCTCTTGGCGCGCGTTTCGATGACCGACAGGCCGCCACCTGCGCCGTGGAATTCGGTCTCGCCTCGTTCGAAGTTTTCAGAACGCTTGAAGAGCGGCAGGACATCATCGTAGCCCCAGCCTCTGTTTCCTAACTGGGCCCAGGTGTCGTAATCCTGGCGTTGGCCTCGGATATACAGCATGCCGTTGATGGAACTTGAACCTCCAATAGTTTTTCCGCGTGGCCAGTCAACAGATCGCCCGTTCAAGCCGGGGTCGGGCTCAGTTTTGTAGCACCAGTCGGTTTTAGGATTGTGCAAGGTCTTGAAGTAGCCGACTGGAACATGGATCCATGGATTGTTATCCCATCCGCCCGCCTCGATGAGCAGCACCCGTAAATCGGGATTGGCTGAAAGCCTGTTGGCCAGAACACAGCCCGCCGACCCGGCACCGACAATTATGTAATCGTACTTTTCCCCGATCTCGCTCATTCTTGCTTCTCCTTGCGTGCGGTCGAGAGCAGCGCACTGTCCGACGGGCTAACCAGGCAACGAACTGCCTCAGTCACGCAGCTAACTGCGAGCGACAGACCAAACTGTTCGGCAGCAATCGTCGGTCTAGTCAATCCGATAAAGCCTTGGGCGTGCGGACACCTTGCCCATACTCATGGAACAGAGATTGCGGCGCGTCACATCTTGTCTGGCTTTGCTGGCGCAACGTAGGGCAGGCGGGCTTTGGCCTTGGTGTCTGCGGCCCCGGCGTTGCGTATGTAGCGTTCGTTGTCGTCAATTCGAACGACGTTGACCCAAGTCGGTTCGCCGTCGGTTGCCTTATGGATCATAAGGCGCCGCTCCTGATCCTTGCGGATAACGCAGCGCTGTTCCTCGGGGTCCCAGCCTTCGAAGGCAATCCGGCGAAGCTCTTCGAGACGATCGGCATGCGCTGGATTGTCGACCTCGTTTGTCAGCTCTTTGGCATCGTTTGTAATGTCGTAAAGAAGTTCATCCACGCCTTCGAGATACATGTATTTCCACGACCCCTTCTTGACCATTCTGCTGGGTCCCGTGGAGCCGTCTGCGGCAAACTCGGAGATGACGATATCGCTCATCCCGGTGCTGTCGCCTTCGAGCGGCTCGACAAGCGACTTTCCATCTATCTTTTCGCCGACATACTCCGTGAAGGGGTCACCGTTCGCGAGGTCTAGCACCGTTGGCATCAGGTCGATAAGCGAAATGTTTTCCTGGATGCGGGCCGGCTTGAAACGTTTCGGCGCGTGCACGACGAAGGGCACCCGGCTGGCCCATTCGAAAAAGTGCTGCTTGTACCACATGCCGCGTTCACCCATCATTTCCCCGTGGTCCGCGGTCAGGATGATCACAGTGTTGTCGGCAAGCCTGCATTTTTCCAATGTCGACCGCAGCTGAGCGACCTTGTCATCAACAAACGAGATCATGCCGTAGTAGCCGTGGCGCGCATTGCGTTTGTGGTCTTCGCTCACGGTGAACTGATGACGGCCTTGGCAATAATGCAGGTTCCGGCTCAGATGATCTTTCTCATCGAGGGGGATCTCCGGCACACTCGGCGCTTCGATGTCGTCGTGATCGTAACGATCCCAATATTCCTGGGCGATGACAAACGGCGAATGCGGCTGCGTGAATGAAACCGTCAACCACCACGGTTTTCCATCGGACTTGCGCGCGAGGTCGTAGATTGCCTGGACTCCGTGGTAGCCAACCTCATCGTCGTAGTCCATTTGCAAGGTCCGGATACACGGCCCGCTTTCAATGACAGGAGCCATGGTCAAATTGGTCGGCCGGTAATCTCGCCCTTTCGACCAGTCGACTGTCCAGGCGAAGTTCGCGGGATAGATTTCGGTCGTGTGCCGTTTGTCGTAACCGTGCAGTTGGTCTGCCCCAACGAAGTGCATCTTGCCGGCCATTTCGACACGGTAGCCGAGCGATCTCAAGTAGTGCGCGAAAGTCGGGATCGCCGAATGGAACTCGCTCGCATTGTCATACATGCCGATACTGAATGGCAGGCGCCCTGCATGCATCGAAGCGCGCGACGGCCCGCACATTGGCAGATTGCAATAGCAGTTGTCGAAAATGACACCTTCTTCGGCCAGCCTGCTCATTGCGGGCGCCTTGACCGTCTTGTTGCCGCTGAACGGCATTGCCGGTCCGGCCATCTGGTCGGCCTGAATGAACAGAAAATTCGGTTGATCAGAACGCATAGAGGCTCCGTTGGAATGCTCGCAAATCTTGTGCGCGCGGGCGCAGGCGGCAGCGCATTGCACTGCTCGGCCTGGCACTCGTGGGCATGTCTTACTCGACGCGAAGCCCAAGCTTCTGCAGAGATACGTCAAACGCTTTGTATTGCTTGCCGACGAACTTTTTGGTGTCTTCAGGGCTTCGAATATCGACGACGTTTCCGAGATCGGTCGTCCGCTTCACCCACGCAGCATCGCTTTTCAGACTTTCCAAAAGTTGCGTCCACTTCGCGACGACGTTCTTGGGAAGGCCCGGCGGACCGTAGACGGCCGACCAGCCAATAATTTGCTCCATGCCAGGATAGCCGAGCTCTGATACGGTCGGGACATCTTTGGCGGCTGCAAACCGTTCCGGCGTGGTAATGGCAAGTGCTTTCAACTGACCCGCTTCGATTGCGTTGATCACGCCGGACAGGCTCTGCCACATGAAGTCGACTTTGCCCCCGACGATGGCAGCATTGGCAGCTCCGCCGCCCTTGAAGGGAACATGCGTGAGGTGGTCGAGGCCGACGCCCATCTCATCAGCCATGACGGCGGTCGCAATGTGCAGGAGTGTCCCGACGCCCGCAGACGCGTAGGTCAAATCCTCGCCGGCTTTCACCTTGGCTTCGAAATCCTTGAAGCTCTTGAGCTTGCTGTTGCCGGGCACGACCAACACGAAAGGGTTGGTTTCGGTCAGGCCGATAAAGGTGAAGTCATCCCACTTGTACGGGATCGTCTTGTTCATGGCGGGCACGCCCATCTGGCAGCCGACACGCGCGGAAAGCATCGTGTATCCATCAGCTGGCGAGCTGACGACATACGACGATCCAATGACTCCGGCGGCACCTGTCTTGTTCACCGCAACGACAGGCTGACCAAGTTTCTCACTCGCAGGCCCGACGAGCACGCGCGCTGACACGTCGGCCGCGCCCCCCGCACCGTACGGAACGATGAGCGTTATCGAGCGGCTTGGGTAGGTGTCAGCAAGCACCGGAAAGGCCGTGAATACAGCACACGCTGCAGCAGCAATTCTTATGAGTTGTTTGCGCATTTTTTCCTCCGACTGTCTCGCGCCAGCTTGCCGCGAGCTTTGCCTCCCTAGCACCAAGATGGCGTCGGCTCAATAATTATTTACCGTTTGCAAAAAATTATAACTAACGCTAGAACACAGCTAATTTCACAAGCCTTCTTGGATATTATTATGTCGGTAGATAATTTTGATCAGCTCGGAGGAGCGTCATCGACGGCGGTCCTTAGGCGGAAAAATCGCGAGAGCCTCATAAACCTGATCGGTCAAAGGGGCGTGCTCACTCGCGCCCGGCTGGCCGAGGAGACGGGTCTAACGAGCGCTGCTATCTCACGGATCACTCGGGAGATGCTCGAAGCGGGACTTTTGATCGAGAGCCCCAGCGACGAGCCGCCCGGCAGGGTTGGGCGTCGTGAAACGCATTTGTCGATCAATCCAACTGGCGCATTCGTACTGGCTGTGTCGCTGACAGCGAACCGCCGCAGCGTGACCCTTGCAAATGCGCTGGGCGACATCGTCGAAACAATCGACTGCGACGATCTCGATCCCAGTTCGGCCTCAGAATTTCTTGAAAAACTGGCGGAGCGCGCAAAGGCCCTCATCTATGACGCCAATTTCAATCGTAGCCGGCTGCTTGGCGTTGGCGTTGCCGCAGCAATATCGAGTGGCGCCGACAGGGCCGGACGTGCCGATCTGTTGACCTCTAATCCACTCGGTTGGCGAGATGTTCCTGTCAGCGCAATACTCAAAGAGGCGTTGCAATTGCCTGTTCGGGTCGAACCTCGAGCCGCCGCGATTTTACGCGCCGAGTTGAAGCCGCGGGCTGAACCCGGCGACATCTATCTCGTCAACGTCGCGCTCGGCATCGGCGTAAGCGCCTATCTCGATGGCCGCTTCATCGCTTCTGGTGCACCGGGCTTCGGCTCACTCTCGCATTTCCGCATTCCCGATGAGAAGAGGCCTTGCCAATGCGGACGGCGCGGCTGCCTCGAGGTGACCGCAAGCGGTCGAGCGATTCTAGAGATGCTCGGCAAGCCCAATCTGCCATTGGCGCAACAAGCTGCAAGTCTGAACGAGGCTGTGCTTGCTGCAGATACAAAAGAGCCGACAGCGGTCAACGCATTTCGTGAAGCCGGACGTCGGCTCGCCGTCGGTATCGACGCTGTGATCGCTCTCTTCAACCCCAAGACCGTCATCCTTGGCGGTGAGGTCGGCCGGCAGCCTGAGTATTGCGCCGGATTGATCGAGGGACTGGAAACGGCAGGCCGGAGCAACGCGAAAGCCATGATTGAGCGCAGCACAATCAAGTCAGCCGACGCCGCGATCAGTGTCGCGCTGCAAGAGTTCGTCTTCACTGGAGAGCTCAACGTCAAAAAGCTGAAGGCCGCATGACTCGAACAACGATAACAAAACGCACAATGACAACCGGAGGACAACGTTGGTGGTTCGAAACAGAGACTTTTGGGCCGGAATCATATTCCTAGCGATCGGCGTCGGACTGCTGGTGTTTCTCATTCCGGTCGGGATCGACGAACCCAAGAGGGTGAAATTCGCGGTGATGTCACCGTCGTACTACCCGCGTATCATTGCGATTGCGATAACAATCATCGGCCTGATGATAACGCTCGGCGCCCTGGCAGAGAAAAAGCCAGGTTCAAGCTTTCCCAATATCGATGCGCGTCCAATTTTCAAGGTGGTGGTTGTCTTCATCGCCTTTCTCTTGACCGCTTATGCCCTGCCGCATGCCGGCTTCGTTCTGACGTGCACCTTGGCTCTCTTCTTCTTGATGATCCTTGCTGGCGAAAGAAATCCCTTCATCATTGCTCCTGTTGCCCTGCTTCTTCCGATCTGCCTGCACCTCTTCTTCGCCAAGATCGCGAACGTGCCAATTCCCGGCGGCATTCTTGAACCGTTTCTGCAAGGGATTTGAGCCATGTATGACACGCTGGCAAACGCGATTGGGCTCTTTGCGACATTCCAAAACGTTATGGTCCTGTTCGTCGGGGTGGTCGTTGGAACGATCACTGGCGCCATTCCCGGCATGACGACGCCGATGGCGGTGGCGCTCACACTGCCGTTCACGTTCGCGATGCAGCCCGTCACCGGAATTCTGCTGCTACTCGGCGTTTACAAGGGCGGGCTTTATGGTGGCTCGATCACGGCAATTCTCATAAACGCGCCCGGCACGCCTGCGGCCTCCTGCACCGCCATCGATGGCTATCCGATGGCCAAGCGCGGGGAAGCGCGTCGAGCGCTCGATATGGCCTTGTATGCCTCCTGCGTGGCCGACTTCGTTTCGAATTTGTCGCTGATCTTGTTCGCCGGAGTGCTGGCCAGCTTTGCGTTGCAGTTCGGTCCGGCCGAAGTGTTCACGTTGATCGTGTTCTCGTTGACGATTATTTCCGGCGTCTCTGGGGATCAGCTGCTCAAGGGCTATGGATCTGCATGCCTGGGACTGATCCTTGCGACGCTCGGCCTGGACTTGGTGTTCGGCACCAACCGCTTCGTCTTTGGAAATCTCAATTTGATGAACGGGCTTGCATTCATTCCAGTCCTGATTGGCCTGTTCGCGCTACCTGAGATCATCAACTTCTTCGTGCAAAAGAGTACGCCGCGTGAGCAAAGCGCTCTTGCTGGCATGGGCGCCACGTTCGCCGACTTCAAAAACAACCTCAAAACAATCATCCGCGGCAGTTTCATCGGTGTCGTATTGGGTGCCATTCCAGGAATTGGCGGAGCTCCAGCAGCGTTTCTTTCCTATTCAGAAGCAAGAAGGACATCCAAGAACAAGGCGAACTTCGGCAAGGGCGAGTTGGAAGGTGTGGCCGCATCGGAAGCGGGGAACAACGGCGTTGCCGGCGCCACCTTGATTCCTCTTCTGGCGCTGGGCATCCCCGGCGACATCATAACGGCCATCATTCTTGGTGCCTTCATGGTCCATGGCTTGCGGCCAGGTCCGTTGATGTTTCAGGAGAACATCGATTTGATCTACGCGCTCTTTATCGGGATCATGCTCAGCTCGTTCTATCTCCTGATCATCGGCAAAGCATCAATCCGCGTGATGAGCAAAATTTCCGATATCCCGCAACGGATTCTGTTCCCGGTTGTATTCGTCTTCTGCGTCTTCGGAGCTTACGCCGTCAACAACTCGATTTTCGATGTGATGGTGATGATGATCATGGGGATCGTCGGCTTCGCCATGCTCAAGCTGGAAATTCCGGCGGCTCCATTCCTGATCGCATTCATCCTCGGACCCATGCTCGAAGACAATTTCAGGCAGGCGATGCTGATCTCGAAAGGCGATCCGGGCGTCTTCTTCTCCACGCTGATCTGCTGGGTTTTCTGGGTTTTGACGACTGTGGTCGTCGGCCTCACGATCTGGTCATACATCAAGGAAAGGCAGAGCGAAATGGTCAGCCGCGGTGTGGGAAACTTGGGCTGACAAACTCATCTGCAAGACCCAGCGTCAGAAATTGCAAACAGTCAATGCAGCACTACTAGATACAGATAGTACTCTCCAATGTGTCGTCGGTGTCCGTCGTAGGCTTGGCTCAATGGAGAGATTTACCTTTCAATAACAGCTTTGATATGGATCGGAATTGATCTTCACTGGGGGACCTGCCAGGCACCGGCAATCCAGTACCGTAGTGCTGCCTGTCGGCGAATCGCACTCCAGCAGACTTTTTGAGCGACTAATTCCGATTGCCACTTAGCAACGGGCGTCTTCCTGTGCTGATCGGAATTCCGCTATGGGCCATGAGCAGGCATTCACAGCCCATCCTCACCAAAAAATGCAACAGTGTCGCCCTCGTCAGTCAAGGAGCACGTCGCGCTGCGAATTGGCGAGCTTCAGCTCATATTCGAGACCGGTGAGCGATGCACCAGCGGGGCTGGCCGGAGAGTCACGTGCACAATTTCACGTGCTATCCACGGTGATCAGGGCCTTGCTAAGCCCTAGCTATGTAAGGCGGATCTCAGTGGACCGGTGGCTTCTGTTCTAAGTAGACTGCCTGCCTCTACCAAGACCAAAGGATGCCCAAGCGCGTTATAGAGTTGTCATGCAGCTGCGCGACATCGCCATCGTGCCATGCACGAAACATTTTGGGGAGCATAAGGTTGGGCGGCATATTTATCTCTTATCGGCGTGACGACGCCAAACATCCAGCTGGACGTCTGGTTGATCGCCTCACGCAGACTTAATCCTCGCGATCAGATTTTTCTGGACGTAGACAGCATTGAGGCGGGCCTCGATTTCACAATACTGCCAGAACGTTGATGTTCGCTCTGGGTCATCAACGGAAGGCAGACTCACTGGATCGCGGTTCAAAGTCTACTGGAGACATGCCTCTTCACCAACGAATTCTGCTTGTCCCTCGGCAAATCGATTTGGGCAGGGGCATCAAACATGCTGGTCGAGCATGATGGTGTTGCCGTCGGGGTCTTTGAGGACAAGATGTGCAGGGCCGCTGCCTGCCTCGTCAGCTTCCGTATCCAAGTTCAGCCCTCTCTCCTTCAGCTTCTTCTGAATTTTACGTATATCGTCGAAATTCCCAAGTCGTTGCGCGTTGCGATCCCAGCCAGGATTGAATGTCAGGATATTCTCTTCGAACATGCCTTGATAAAGTCCCAGGGTCGTATCGCCGTTCCGCATGATCAGCCAACCGCCAGCCTCGTCTCCGCCCATCGCAGAAAAGCCGAGCTTTTCATAAAAGGCTTTCGAAGCAGCAAGGTCCCTCACAGCCAGGGCCGGGTAAAAGTTTCCGAGGTTCATGATATTGACTTCCATCAGTTGAGTGCAATCCGCACCCCAGTCATATCACGACTTCCATGAAAGCGCGCAGAGGATAGCCCCTCGCACCGGGCCGACCTGTGATGTCGCAATTAGCGCCAGGCGTGCCAGCTTGCTAATCTAGTTTGCCCTCAACTTCTGATCGTCTGCCAGTATCAGACATTTCCCGACGATCAGGTTGGATCCACAGAGGGCCAGGAGCGTACAAAGCGATCCGCTAGATGCAACCTAACAGTTCGTCCGCTTACCAGCAGTCGAACGGAAACCTTGAGGGCGATATGAACATTCTTGAGCGCCCCTTTTGGTGCAATGATGAGCACGGAGCTTGCCGTTACGTCGTACATACGGCTATCATTTTCCCGCATCAAGTTTGTTACTTACGTGACAATCCAACATGTACAGTCAGGTAGAAACGCCCTATGCAGACTTTTTTATAGCGCATCTGCATATTTAACATCCATCGAATAGGAAGAAGTGCAGCCTTCAGGCTCGAAGGCCTTCAACTATATCCACTTCAGGAGCGTCGGTTTGTTCGACTGGTCGATTTGATGACCTTTAAGATTCGGAATGCTCGAACAGGCATCAGATTCCCGTGACTGGTGGATTTAGGTTCTCGAGTCGACCACATTGGGCTGAGAGGGCTGGAATATGTCTTGGGGAATTTTCATTAGCTACAAGCGAGCGGATGATCCAGGTTTTGCGCAGGCACTATTTGATCGGTTATCCGAATATTTTTCTCGCACAGAACTTTTTATGGATATTGAGGGGTACCTTGAGCCAGGTGAAGAATTTGTAACCGCCCTAGTGAAAGCGATAACAGATTGCAATATCGTGCTGGCAATCGTTGGTCCGAGGTGGTTGCAGTGTATCGCTGACAATCCTAAAAAAGATTTTGTTGTTTTGGAAATTCAGTCCGCACTCCAATCGGGGAAACGAATAATTCCTGTTTTGGTTGGAGGCGCTGCACTGCCTCCAGAAGAGCAGATGCCTTCCGAAATTGCGAAGCTAGCCCGGCTTCAGGCTGTAACTCTTCGTCCCGACTCTTTTAAGTCAGACGCTGACAGGCTGGTGCGAAAGCTAACGGAATTCAAAGATACGAGTTTGTCAGATCAAAAGCTGAAAGTGGAAATAGAAAGAGTCCAAAGAAAACAAATTGCTCCTGGGCCGATAACGAGCCTCGAGGGGAAACTGTTCTCCGATCAGCCCAAACGAATTCTCTGCATTGATGGTGGCGCCGCGAACTCGGTCCTATCAATAGCATTCATTGAGCAAATTGAAAGAGAAATCCGGGCGCGAACAAGGAATGCGAATGCTACTCTGTCTGATCACTTTGACCTTTTTTGCGGGACATCAATCGGGGCAGTTATTGCTACGTTTCTGGCACTTGGTCATGATTCCAATTCTCTCAGGTCTCTTTTCAACGAGCTAACGCCGCGGATTTTTTCCGGCCGACGAACATTATTTTCCGGGTCGCGGTTCCACTCTGAGCCTCTGGTTCGCGGCATTCGATCGCTTGTGAAAGATCTTAAGCTGGGCTCTCCCGAGATTAAAACGGGGCTTGCAATCGGCGTCAAAAGGTTCGACACGTCAAGTGCCTGGATGCTGACTAATAATCCACGAGCACCTTACTTCGAGAGTGGGGAGGGCTACCATGGAAATTCTGTGCTAAGGCTCGAGTCTATTTTACGAGCTGCAATCTCAAGTCCAATGCTTCCCACGCCAACGGAAGTCCGTCTCCATGACAACGAAGTGGGTCAGTTTGTAGATGGCTCACTTTCAACTCTAAAAAATCCTTCCTTGGAACTATTAATACGGTGCACTTTGCCGTCGTATAATTTAAATTGGAAACTTTCGCCGACAGAACTAAATATGATCTCAATCGGCTCTGGCTTCGCTCAGCCGATGTATAGGCGCTCTGATCGTCCCCTAGGCTCCTTTTATCAACGCTATTTCTTGTCAGGGGCGGGAAAGAAGGACCTCGCAATAGCGCGGAATTCAAGTCAAATGCTTGAAAGTATCGGCTCAGAAATAGGTCTGCAAGTTCTTAAGGTGATGCAATCGCTATCTAGCCCCAGGTTTGGTTGGAGAATTAACAGCGAGGTCGGGAATCTGGAATCAGAACTGCTTCTCTCTTCTCTTCTTGGCGATAAGGCCGCAAATGTTATGAGGTTCCAGAGGTATGATGTTCCGCTTGTGATTGGGGCTGTTTCGCCGCAGTTTGATATTGATCTAAGTCAACGGCAACGAACGGATTTGTATGATTTTACGGATCCGAGAAACATTGAGCAATTCTATAATCTCGGCTTCCAAGCAGCGATAAAGCAAGTTTACTTCGGAGATTTTTTTGACGACTGAGTCATTTTGCATCGGATTTAAACGAAAGCTTCTATTAAAGGCCGGTTTTTGTTGCTTCGAAGTTCGAGGGTTCTGCCAAGAAAACATTTTCGACAGCCCGCTGTTGGATCTAGTAAGCGGCCGGGAAGAACAGAGCCGCAGCATTTTCGCTTAGCCATTTGGGCCGTTGTCTGCGTGTGGCTGCTAGCACAGTGAAAGTAGAACCGGACGTGCGATGGGTCCGCAAGCTCCGATATGGCCACTTCCGATCCGGGTCATCTTCGACGGTTTCGTCGGTGTCTAAGCACGTCAGCTGTGCCTTCAGCTGCGGCAACTCATGGCACGAACCGAGAACGGTGACGCTATACCCTTGGCTGCGGACGAACCTGCAGTAGCCTCGGCAAAACGCGCTTGGCCAAAAAGCGGTACAGGTCGAGCAACGACGATCCGTGGGAGTGTGTTTAGCCAATCACCCTGAGGCTCCGGCGCACACTAACGCAATGCTGCAATGCAAGGTGCCCCTACCAAATCCGCACGCGCTGACCCGGTGGCAAGTATAGGTCATCGTCCGGTCCAACATCGAAAGCCTCATACCAAGCATCGACGTTGCGCACTGCCCCGTTCGCACGAAACTGATAGGGGCTGTGAACATCCGTTGCCAAGCGGTGCCGGATTTCTGCTTCGGTTGAAATTGGCCGCCAGACCTGAGCCCACGACAAGAAATAGCGCTGGTCACCGGAAAAGCCGTCGATCACGGGTGCTTGTCCACCCTGCTTGTCATCGACATGTCGGCAGTAAGCCGCCATGTTGTTACGGCTAATGGGTTGCGCGAATGTGGCTGCACTCAAGTAAAGTGTCAGTACCGGCACAAGCGCAATTATGATGGCATGCAAAATGTTCACGATCGGATCCCCATTCGATGGATGTGTCATAGGTTTCACCGAAGGCAACCAATTCACTGGAGCGTCCGCTTGCCCGCCAACCAAGAATGCCCCAATTTCGTCATTCTCAAATTGAGGGTTTGTTGATCAATTACAGCCTGCGTTCAACAAACGAGCTCTGTTTCGCCTGCGCAATGCTCACCTTCGTGCACCGCTTATACGCTCGAGCGGCTCCAAACGCGGCGGCTCGCTTTCCCAAGATTTTGGATCACCGCCCATTCTGTGGCCAACCTTGAATAGACGCCGCATTTCTTTTTGATCGAATTCCATCGGACTGCCAGTAGCGACATCGTCTGGAAGGTAAGCGATCCGGAACCTGCTTCCTGCATTTTTGGTCGTGACATAGCCTTGATAGATCGTCTTGTAGTACAGGCCGCGCATCAGTTCCGAGATCGAGCGAAGTGAAATGTCTTTGAAATTGGCATCGACCGGAGGAGCGCCGGCCGCTAGGCTAAGTTTTCCATTGACCAAGACATAGACGGTTCTTTTTCTCTTCTTCGACCCAACCATGAAACTCCGCAGGAGGATTGGAGCCTTTACGCCGCCGTCCACATGCATGTGATAGCGGCCTTTCTTCCCCGGGATGTAGACTGGCTTAAAGAGTCCCGGCAGGGCCGCGGACGATAGAAGTATTTGTCGAAATAATTCGAGGCGATTGGGATAATCGCTGGAAGCGATGCCGCCCATGTCCCAGACCACCAATTGACCCGCGTCGAGGTCAGTGGTTGCAACGTAAAGACGCCGACCTTTTTGGTGCTCAGCTGCAATCGCATTCAGCATTGGCTGATCGACGATGCCGTCGATGAGACTTTTCAAGGGCGCCGTGTCATAGAGGCTTTCCTCGAAAAAACCTTCGAGACCGAGGTTGATGAAGATCTGATCGTTGGAAATGTTGGTATAAAACCGCTCCAGTTTGCTGTCCCACCCAGATCCGAGAAAAGCGAAGCTTGCAATGAGTGCACCGGTCGAAACCCCAGTCACAATCTCGAATTCGGGCCGCTTGCCGCTCGCTGTCCAGCCGACCAGCATCCCGGCGCCGAACGCTCCATGAGAGCCGCCTCCGGACAGAACTAAGACATCATGATTAGGAGTCGATGTTTTCGGGAGATCAATGTCGCCTGAAATCGTTGCCTTGTCTGGAAGAACATTCGCATGCTGGGGGTCGTCGAAGAGAGGAATTGCCCCGAATGCGACGGAAGCCTGAAGTGGCTCGCCGACACGAGGTCCACTTGCGCAGCCAGCTTGAGCAATCAAGAGCAGACAAGTCGTGACAACGAGGAGCGATGAACCCCAGCTAGGCGGTATGCATTGCTCGGGCTGCTGATGTTGGCTCTGCCTCCACGCCATCTACTCTATCCAACTCACACAGAAAACTTAGGCATTCATTGCTTGGTTTCAGTACTTTTCATGCTCGAAAGATGCAACAATTGAAGCGATTTTTGGGCCGCACCAAAATGGCAATGCATCTGCGCATTTGTTTGATTTAACGGTTCGAGTTTCCTTTTTTAACTTATTGGCCTCAAATAATTCGATTATGGCGTGATCGTCGTTTCAAATCCTCCAACGAGTTTCCCCTCTAGCTCTACTCCATAGCTATCGTCACGGTTATACAGATCGTTTCGAAATTGAACCGTACCATTCTCAACCCAGGCGGTGAGGTAAATGAAATGAACCGGAACTGGGTTCGGTAATTTGATCGTGTCGCGTCGGCCGTTCGCGATAGCCCGATCGATGCCTTGGCGTGTCCAACCATCTTTACCGTCGATCAGCCACGCCGCAACATCGAGTACAGTCTGCAGTCTGACACAGCCGGCGCTATACGCCCTTTCGTGATAGTTGAACAGTTGCTTCATCGGTGTGTCGTGCATGTAGACAATGTGCTTGTTCGGCATATCGAGCCGAACGACACCAAGTGCGTTTTGCTGTCCCGGATCCTGCCGGAAAACGTAGCGCTTGCTTTCGGGGCCCCACCAGTTGACTTGTGACGGGTCGACTTCTTCGCCTCCGAAGGACGAGAAAACCCGGATCTTTTCGCGGTAAAGGTAAGTTGGGTCCTTTTTGATCGCCGGGATCAGAGCCCGCTGTGCAATCGTCGACGGGACGTGCCAGTAAGGCAACAGATTCACCGCACGAATGGATGCATTGACGATGGGGGTGGGTGTTGTTCTCTTGCCGACAATCGAACGACTCGCGATCTCGACGCGTCCGTTCCGGATTCCTTGCACTTCGAAGCTTGCCGCATTCATGAGAAGGTAACGTTCGGAATTAAGTTTCGGCATAAGCTCCTGAATGCGAGATATGTTCACTTGCAGTTGTTTGATCCGGTATTCGACGGAAGCGTTGAGTGATCTCAGCGTGATGCCGTAGACGACACCTGTAGGCTCCAACCCGTTGCGATCTTGATAGCTTATGACGGCGCGTTTGACGTCTGCGTCGAACGCGTAGGAGTCCGGAATGTTGGCTGGCATGTCGCCGCTGATTTTCAAACGCCGACGGAGCGTCAGTACTTCGGTATCGCTGTCGCCCGAGCGTAAAACCGTTCTTTTTGACAATTTTGGCCAACCGCCGGCCTGAGCAATGCTTTGATAGAAGCTCAAAGCAGACCCCAGCTGATTGATCGCCTCCTGGCTGACAAAGACTTGCGCTGTTGGCGGCGGGGGTGGTGTTCGCGATTTTGAAAACGAAGGACTGCTATGAATACTCAAGGCAAATAGTATCGAGGCGAACGCGGCAATCGATGAGAATACACGGGTACGCTGGTCACGCATTCTGATCTCCTGTCGCGCGTTATTTGTTGCGAGCTGCAATTCGGTCACCACATAAGTGGGGCATAAAGCAGGCCACCCTGCTTCCAGAGTGAGTTCATTCCGCGCTCCATACCAAGTGGCGTCTTCTTGCCGAGATTAGATTCGAATATTTCACCGTAGTGGCCCACACTTGCGACCACATCTCGCAACCAGCTTTCATGCAGCCCGAGCTTTACCCCACTCTTTCCAGCGCCTTCCACAAGTCTCAAGGCGTCACCATCAAGTTCAGAAAGGCCAGCGGCTCGCTCTCGAGTCAGTCCCGTTTCCTCTGCGTTGATGAGTGCTGCCAATGTCCAACGGACGATCTCGACCCACTGCCGGTCATCTTGCCTGACGACAGGGCCAAGTGGTTCTTTCGAAATCGTCTCGGGCAGGACCTCATGTTCATGAGGATCGGGGAAACCCACGCGATCCGAAAATAGGGCGGATCGATCAGCCGTGTAGGAATCGCACTGGCCAGCCATGTAGGCGTCGATCAGTTTGGTCTTGTCGTCGAAAGCCTGAACATCTGCGGTTATTCGGAGAGAGGAGAAATAGTAGTCCAGGTTCGACTGCGTGGTCGTTCCCGATTGAACACACACCGTCAAACCTTCGAGTTGTTGAGCAGAGACCAAGCCTCGATCTTGGCGCGTAAGAAAACCTTGACCGTCAAAATAAGCGACACCAACAAATTCTACTCCGTAGTCGACGACTCGGTTCATCGTCCAGGTCGTGTTCCGGGATAAAAGATCCACTTTGCCCTCGACCAGGGCATCAAAACGCTCCTGCGTTTCCAGTGCGATGAAATCGACGCTTTCAGGATGCCCGAGGGTCGCCACTGCGACGGCCCTGCAGAAATCGACATCTATACCTTCCCATACTCCAGTCGCACCGCGAGCCGAGAAACCAACTAGACCCGTGTTCACACCGCATCTCAGCCGACCTCTCTCCCTCACCGCGGCAATCGTGGATGTTGCTTTGGGCAACTGTTCTGTCCGTATCTTCGCGACTGCAGCATCCTCCTGCACGCTTTCAGCCGCATCGGCCTCGGCCTTGGTGCGAACAGCCTTCGCCTTCTCCGGCAACTGGGGGACTTCGATTTTCTTTTTCGGCTGAGCCGTACGTTTTTTCGTCCGGCAATATTTCCGCGAAACAAGGCTGAACTGACCAGGTGCATCACCGGAAGTGCGACACGTGCAAGGCCCGCGATCACCACTACGAAATGCACAGAGGGTATATTCGGCCGCGTTGCCGGTGCGGCTAAATAATAGAACCGCAATCAAAGCGCCGAGCATCGCAATGCCAGAGCCTGCGCGATTGAAAGCATGAGGTTTCGACATTGTCCCTCGACTGTCTGTCGGTATACGAACATCAAATGGCAGCCTGTACTCTAGACTGCAGTCTGCCATCCCTTCAGAAATTCGACAACATAATGCCTAGATTTCAATGCGCTAAACCATCTGGATAGATCTGGATGGGTCATCAGCTGACAGCTTGCGACATCACAACGAAATCACGGCCCGAACGCGTATCAGGATGCGATGGCAGATCGGTTGTCACCAAAGTCATTCCGGGATGCAGGTATTGCGACACCACATGCCGCGTTTCGGCTGTGATGGACAAACGCATCAGAACAGATTCTTCTGGCCGGCCCGGCACGATACCCACATCCTCGTGATGCCCGATGGCGTGCCAACTTAGCCCCTCGCTCGCTTCATGGGCGGCACTCAGCATAAAGACATGCGAACCCAACGGCTGGGCTGGATCACTGATCTCAACGGGTCGGCGACCGACGACCTTGCCATTTATCAAAAGCGTGCCAGTGCGATCTGCAGCACTTATGACGATCGAGGCCGGAGCGGAAAAGTTCGTGACCGTTGCAGCCCAAGGCGATTGTTTTTCCTGCAACCCCGCCATGACCACTTCAAACTCATGGCTGGCATAATCTCCTAGAACCAGTCCAGGGTGTACGACTTCGGTTGGATCGCTGTAACTGCCGGCGATGATCACGGGGGTCCCGACATGAGTTATGCCAAACAGTAACTCAGAGAATTTTGGTGGGAGTCGTATACAACCGTGAGAAGCCGGGTAACCGGGCAAATTGCCTGCATGGAGCGCGATGCCGCGCCAAGTAAGCCGGTTCATATTAGGCATCGGAGCGTTGTTGTAAGTTGACGACCGATGATGCTTGTCTTTTTCGAGAATCGTAAAGACTCCTGTCGGAGTGCTGTGCCCCTTCTTCCCCGTTGAGCAAGTTGATACGGCTATCCGGACAGCATTTCATGTAAACATGAACCAACTGGTCAGGAAGGGAAACGACGATCGCGACCGGGCCTTCCGGCGATCGCTCTGGGTGCCAGGCAAATTCACCCGGTTTCAGTTGATGCACTTCTTTGACACCACCAGCGAAACCAGTGCCAACAATGGATAGCCCAGTCGCCACCGCCAAGCCTGAGGCGCTAAGCCCAAATAACGCATTCCTACGCGATACTCCGGTCATACTCACATCACTCCTGGTTGGGTCTGACGCAGAGGATGGGAGGCTACCACACGTTTTTGAGCTGTCGTTTATCCCGAGAGGCTGTTAGTAAGTCCGCGACGTACGAATGTTGCGACGCATCACGATGCGGTGCCGTTTGTTGGTGCTCGACTCAGCATTTCGATGCGCGGTAGACTCCTGATTTACTTCCTATCAGACGTGCCGATAGGCGGCGGTGGCATATTCTCTATCAATTCCACTCCAGCCAGTGTGCCGTCGTCTGCAACGTCGATTACCGCTGTGACAGTCCGTTGCTGAGAATAAGGAGGCGGCCTTCGATCGGAAGGAGCGAAGTAATAGCAGGGCTGATCAAGATCGCCGGATACAGTCCAGGTCGCGTTGCGCTTTTCTGGGTTTGACAACTTGCACTCCGTATTGTTTCAGACAATCAACTGTCGCCAAAGCCGAGCATCGTTGAGAACGCGTCGACGGTCAGACTACCAAGTCTTGACGCTGCGCCTTGAACGAAGCCTTTCGTGAAATCTCTATGTGAGACGTCTTCCAACAGAGACGACGTGTGAGAAGGCTTAGCTGTCCTTTCTTTGTGAGAAATTGGCTCTCCAAGTTTTTGAGCGATTGAAAGGTCTAACGCGGCAGCGGTTTCCACCAGATTTGAGGCCACAACTTCGAAGAAGTCTGCTTCCAGATGTGGTAGCTCCATCCTGTATATGGTTGAGAGGACCTCAAGCCCATCGCGCTGTTCGAATGCCCACGAGCAATAAAGGTATTTGTAGTTGTGCTTGAGCAATGCCGTTGAGAGATTGCCTGGGACTTCTTCGAGCGTGTTGAACGCAATCCGAGTAAGGACGACAATCTTAAGGCGTTGGCTGGCCACCTTATCGATGAACAACGTCTGCGGCACTCCGGCATCAACGGAAAGATTGAGGGCCCAACTTCCGGGCGCAGGCCGTTGAACATGCCGAAACCCAAGTTCAGAACAGATGCGTTCAACTTTCGTGTCTAACTGGTCTGGCAACTGCTTGGGCCTACTCGGTATCACGGATGATGGCTGCGATTGCCAGACGAGAGCCTCGCAATTGCGCCCATAATCGAAACGTTACATCACCTTATCTTATGAAATAAAGTCTGAAAGTTCTGACTACCTAAGGTCACCGTCACGAGTACGGCAATGCACAGAGCGCAGCGGCATGACCCTCAGCAGCGGAAAGCTACCGACCTTTCCAGAAACCGTCATCAATGAATAGCTGCGACAGTACAATGAGATTCGCCCGAACGACGCCCTTGGAACGCGCCGCCGGTGCCCGAAACACGATTAGAGGAACAGCCGATGACTGGTACAACCTTAGGGGCCAAGCACCTGATCTCCAACGGACTGCAATAGTGTTGGGCCGTTTGGGTATTCAAGGCTGGCCGTCAGTCGTCGAGCTCAATCATCTTTGTTCTGGTTGGCCTCCCACATCTTACCGAGGACCGCCACGCACACTCCTACGGTAACAGCCACGATCAGACTGATTGTGAAATTATCCATATGCTACTCCTGCTAGCTTGTGATCCCGCAAATTTGAAGACACCTTGACCGTCTTTGTAAGCACCAAGTCATTGCCTGCACATCTCTTTGAGAGATGGGTATGGATTTTCAGTCCGTTATAACATCATTTGCCGCCTAGCAATGCTTCCTACTGGTGGCCGCTTCGGTGTCGAACAAAACCTGATTGAACACTGGCGGCAGCGTAACCGTCCGGCGGCGACCAAGTTGTTGGACCGGAGATCTTAATTGACGCGAACTTTTGACCCGATCATCGTTAGTGGCGATTGAAAGCCATCGGGCATCATCGATCCCTTCAAATTGCTTTTGGATGGTGCGCCTTGCCACGCTTAGCTGATCGGCGACTTCATCCGCTTACATATCCATTTCAAATACATAGACGAGTTTAAGAAGTTCAAGCCGGCGCGTGGGAGAGCGGAGCGATTTTGGAATCAGAAGTTTGAACAAGGAGCATGGTTTGAACGCAAAAAAGCCATTGTATCGGAAGGTCAACAGACGGACCCATAGAGCGCTGCAAGGTGTGGGCGGTAAAGCACGTTGGGATCGACATGCGAAGAGAAAACAGGACGAGTATTTAGTCTATGGCAATATGAGGCTCCATGGCTCTATGAAGTCTAGTCTTAAGCACGGAATGGACTATACCCCTTTGTTTCAGTTTCTGCTTTCCCGCGTAGGTTATGATTGGGATGAGACTTATCGTGAAGCTGTCGCGCGTCTCGACAGACCGGATCCTATATTCTGGATAGTGGCCAAGCCTCGCGAGCGGCGGTGTTCTGTCGTCCGAGTAGGAGAAAGCACATATTTCAGCGGCTTATATGTCGATGAGGAAAATAAGCTCGCGCGAGTTGATCCGAATTTGTCGGTCAATGACCTAAAGCCAAGCTGCAGCTGTTGCACTCACACTTTCAATGGGCAGCGATTCACGCAGCCCTTTTTGCCGCGTCATCGCATTTAAATCAGTAACAGAATTGTTCTGTTGTGCGACAGGGCTGGATTCCATCTTAGGGTTTTATACGAGTGCTCTGATCCCCGAAAACTGGGCCGCTAAATGGGGGCTGATCACACAGATAACGAAGTTACCGGTAGGGGCATGCCGAGCCGCTGAAACGCTGCTTCGCATAGTTCGAGATCGCGCTGCGTGTAGGCGAGGAAGTAGATCGCGCGAACATCGGTCTCAGGCCACAGGCTCACATACTTGCGTGCCTCGCGCACAAGATCCACTGTCACGTCGATTGCATCGAGTTCTCGGCTGCGAGTCCCGAGCAGGGGGAAAACGATCGACGTCAGCCGGCGAGGATGGCGCAGCAGCATGAGCCGGCGGACCAGACTGTCGTTTAGATTATCCATTGTCTCGAGTGCATTTGAGATGACCGATGTGTAGCTTCTGATTGTCATGTAACCGTTGCATGGCTCGCCGTGCTGCGCGGCGATGTGGAAGATCGCACGTACGTTCATACGTCTTAGCTCTCCGGGGCGAGTCACAATCACCCTGCCAGCCTCGACGTTTGATTTCTTCACGCGCCGCTGCAGTTCCTCTCGAACAACGTCTCGCAGTACATTGCCCTGCGGATCCTTCCGTGCGCCTGTCTAGCCCCCTTGGGCTGTACCAGTGACAGAGCGTTTCTCTAATAACGTTTCGGGCACGGGCGGACGCATTCCGAGGGCGTGGTAAGGACGGATGTGATTGTTCTGGCTCTAGGACAATAGAATTTCGACTTCCCGGTCTTATGCCACGAATGGTGCTGGCTTCCAGTGACCTGGGTCTACCCTTCTGCACTCCAGCGCAAGATCCCAGCTAACGTTTCGCCGGCGCGCTGCTAGTCAACCGATTGAATGGGTTTACAATTCCTCAAGCTGTTCCTTCAATTGATGTAGTCCATTGACTACGATCAAGCGCTCAGGCGGTAGTAGCGAAGGAGCAGTAGAAACAACGGAACAATCAACCTCCGAACCCAATAAGGTAGATACGGGATCGACGCTGTTGTCAGGATGCGTTGGACTGCGATATGCTGCCACTTTAGTTGCCTGCCGGAAACGCAGGACTTTGAGCAGAATCACTTCAAATTTTTTACATGGCCATACGCCAAACAATGTTGTTTTGATGTCATGCATTTCACAGATAGCGCGCGCGTCTCCAATCTTTTTCAACGACGTCCTGAGTTGGCCGATGAATTGCGTGAGATTGTTGCGATAGGAGAAATTCGCGGTGCAAACTTGGATCGTGGCGTCAGATCCAGACTTATGTCATTCCTCGACAAGAAGCGCCCTACATTGACACGAACTGCCGCTCGAAACGGTAGGGCCGAAGCGGCACTAGCAAGCGAATTGGCAAAAATCGAATCAATAGTTCTCATGATTGGCCGGCCACCCTTATTGGTTCAGCGCGGCACATACTTAGTGCCGGAGTCGACGACAGGTACCGTTCCCAACGAGACCCTGGATCAGATAAAAAATTTCGATAAAAGCAAAATAGATGCCGTTATTCAGAGAACTGGGCGGGTTGACCTGATTGGTATTCCGAATGTTCCTTTTGTTGGAACCGCCTGGATCATCGATAAGACGGCAGAAGAACGTGCCGTACTCGTCACCAATCGGCATGTCGCAAAAGAATTCGCTAGGGCCGCTGGGCATGGCCGTTATCACTTCAAGGTGGCGCCGAACTTTCGGGACTACCGTGCTGAGATTGATTTCCTTCGCGAGTATGACTCTGACAAGCGTGCCAACGTTCCTGTCGTCGATGTCCTCTTTATCGCGCCAGAGGGCGCGCCCGATATTGCATTACTAGAAATTGTGGGTAGTCACGTCAAAAAACTGCAGCCGATCGAAATTTCGGCCAAACAGGTCGGACCGGACACACCGATTGGCGTAGTTGGTTATCCTGCATATGATAGTCGCAATGACCATGCCGCCATTGTTCGCTATTTTGGCGACATCTTTAACGTAAAGCGTTTTGCATTCGGTGAGGCAGATCCATCTCCTGGCTTTCCGGACGAGTTCACCCACGACGCCACCACGCTCGGCGGAAATTCCGGATCATGCGTCTTCAACCTCGAATCCGGCAAGGCAGTCGGGCTACATTTTGCCGGAGATTTTAGTGTCGCAAATTATGCTGTTTCTGGCAAAGCGATACTCGATGCACTGGCAGGCCTATCTAGCACAGTGGTGGTTAGTAGTTCCAACACCGAAATAGTGAGCGACGGTCGAAAGCCGGTATCGTTTTATCGGGATCGCGACGGCTTTAATCGGGAATTTTTGGGGCGAGGGAAAAAGCGTATTGAGCTGCCTGGCCCTGGAGAACGCTGGGAGAAAGACCTAGCGGATGTCAAAGACGCTGACAGCCGCAAGATCACGACCGAATTGAAGTATCGACATTTCTCGGTGGTTATGAGCGTATCTCGGAAGCTTCCTTTGATCACCGCTGTGAACATTGACGGACTGAAGAGCAAGCGTCTCGGCCGCGTCGACAAATGGTACGTGGACGGGCGCTTGCATGACACATTTCAAATAGGCAACGAAGCTTACGCGAGAAATCCTCTCGACAGAGGGCATATGGTCCGTCGGGAAGATCCGGTATGGGGTTCGATGGAAGATGCCAACCAAGCCAACATCGACACATTCCATTACACAAACTGCGCTCCGCAGCATGCGGGGTTGAACCAGAAAGAATGGTTGGCGCTTGAAAACTACGTGCTGGGGAATGCCCGGACACACAAACTGAAAGTGTCGGTACTGACCGGGCCGATACTGCGCCAAAACGATCCCGTCTACGAACGTAGCCATCCCGAGTCGATCTCGGTGCAATTGCCGGAAGATTTCTGGAAAGTGGTCGTAATAGTTGACGGAAAAACAAAAAGGCTTTCGGCAACCGGCTATGTCCTAACGCAAGGAAACATGATCCGGCGGCTCACTGAAGTGTTTGTCTATGGAGGCTTCAGAACCTATCAGGTTCCAATTTCGGTTATTGGCGACGAGACCGGGCTTGATTTTGGTTTTTACATTCCTTTCGATCCGATGGCCCGAGTAGATATCTCAGAAGGTGTCAATCGAGAAAGTACTGGACTGTTTCGGGCAATCGAAACAGGGACGGACATGATGCTGTTTAAGTCTTGAGGCCGGTCGCAAGCGACTGTCAGAACGTCGATTGGCCGCACGATGTCGCAAGTCGCGTCGTGGCTTTGCAACTGTAAGAAAAACACGAAGGCGGATTGATATGTTGAACAATCGCATCATCACGCTTCATCAAGGAGAGTTGTCTGACCCCAGCAAAATGGTTGCGAAGGCAGGCACAGCCGGTACGCGCATCGACCTCTCAACACACGTGGCTGAGTCAGAGGAACTGGCAAAAATTAGAGAGCAGCGCGGCCTTTTATTTGAGGCTCCTGAATTTAATGTCGCGCTCATCAAGCCCTTAAACACCGCGTCGAGAAACTCAAAGTCGCCCGATCGCGTTTGCTGGGGTCTGCAAGCTGTCGGCGCCCTCGAGACATCCTTCAGTGGCGCAGGCGTAACCGTTGCAGTTCTAGACACGGGAATCAACCGCGAGCACCCTGCATTCAATTCCATGATCGACCGGATCGAAGAAGAGGACTTCACTGATGAAGGCAATGGTGATGAGAACGGCCATGGCACACATTGCGCAGGAACAATTTGCGGAGGTGTTTTGGACGGCATCAGGATCGGCATTGCCCCCAAGATCGAAAAACTTCTGGTTGCAAAAGTCCTTCGAAAGGACGGAAGCGGAAGCACAGCTGACATTGCAGATGCTTTGAACTGGGCCTTATCCAGAGGTGCGCAGATCATTTCCATGTCGCTCGGCATGGATTTTCCCGGTTACCGCCAACGCTTAGTCGAGGAAAATTGGCCCGAAGAGGTGGCCACATCGATGGCGTTGGAAGGATACCGAAACAATGTACTGCTTTTTGATAGATTGGGCGAAACGATCAAGGCTGGTGAATTCGCGCGTAGGAGTGCGCTGGTGGTGGCCGCGACCGGCAACGAGAGCCGTCGAGACCTGAATTCTGCCTTTAAGATCGCCAAAGGGCCACCCTCGACGTCGGAGGGCTTTTTGTCTGTTGCAGCTCTCCAAAAGGTGAAACGCAAGAAGAATGCTTTCAAAATTGCACCGTTCTCTAACACTCGAGCGGACGTCGCGGCTCCTGGCGTGGAAATCTGGTCTGCAGATTTCGAGGGAGGGTTACAGCCGATGTCGGGAACCAGTATGGCTGCACCGCATGTCGCTGGTGTCGCGGCTTTGTGGGCTCAAAAAATCATGGACGAAAACGACGGCGACTTCATACTTCAAGAAGTGCTTCACGAAATCCGGGCGTCGGCGCAAATGAGCAGTGGATTGGCGAAAGAAGACGTGGGCCGAGGTCTCGTCCGTGCTCCTTAGACAGCACCCGGTAGTCGCAGAGGGCCTCAAACCATGACGATGTTCCTTGGAGTGATCCTGGACCAAGACCAAAATCGGATAGGGCTGGCCACTCTGATTAGCGAGGACATGGTCGTAACAGCGGCACATGTGGTCAATCAGGCTCTTGGCCGGACCTCCGATTCCGATGAAAGACCCGCGCCGACTGCAATCGTGCGACTCAATTTTCCCAATTCCGGGCATGATCGAAAGGGGAACGTAAAGCGATGGATCGGGCCTGGGCAGCTCGATGGCGTCAGCGATATTTGTGTCCTGCAACTCACCACGCCGCTGCCAGAAAGTGTCAAGACCGCAAGGCTCATTTCCACTCCCGCTGGCCTGCGCTTTCGGGCCGGCTACTTCTCCGGCCCAAAAAGTCCGATGAATTTAGCGTATGGCCGCATCATGGATGACGCTGGGGGCGGTTACAAGCAAGTGATCGCCGACAACGATCATCCATTTCTTCGGCCGGGAACGAGTGGAGGCCCCGCCATCTTGGACAAGGATGAAGCAGAAAATAGCGGCGACTACGTCATAGGATTGGTGGCTAGAGCGAACTTAGAGGAAAATACTGGGCACATTATTACAACTAATGCCCTTGCCGAGGCCTTCTCAGAAATCAAGCTCGTCAACACAGAAAGCAAAAATCGGCCCGAAGAAGCGAGACTGGAAAACAACGAGAACTGGCCTAATATGCCTGTTTTCCGACTTACTGAGACCGTCCGCAACACGATTAGACAAGGGACTGCGAGATTTCACTCAATGATAGTAGTTGCGACGGCTGTTTTGGCATCGGTTCTGATTGCTTCCCATATAGCAGCGCAGCAAACCAAACGGATTGATGGCTTAAAATGTCGCCAGTTTCACCAGCAGGGAGTCTCATTGGCTACTGCCACCATAGCGCTCCACGAACGAGAAGTGCAGGCGGCGCACAAGGCAGGAGCCTCCATTCTGCACTTCCGAATACTTCTGGAGAGGTTCAAGGACGAAGTGCAACTCAGAAACCCGTCGAGCAACCTCGAAGGCCTGAATCAAGAACTGGATCGTCTGCTGACAAATGCGGAAGGCGATCGGAACGACGCTCAACGATCTATTGTTGAAGCGCAACGGAACCTCTCTACATCAAAAGAGAAATTGGACCAATGCGACGATTAACAACTCTGTCGCTGCTAATAGGCATAGTTTGTAGTGGCTCAGGTAATGCACAAGAGGCATTTGATCTCTTAAAGCGCTTTGACTATCCTATACCCCAGGAAGGCGTGTTCAGGAATTGCAAAACAGCCGCGGAATGTGGCCAAACGAATATTAATTGCGCCCAAGCAGAATCTCAAGCGCTGGCGTCTTGCATGTCAAGCTCCAGGGATTGTTTGAAACTACTGAAAACTCCATTTCGCCATCTTGTGTTGCCAGATCCAGAATGTGAAAGCAGGAAATTTTCAGCAAAAGCAGGGTGCGAATTCGAGGCGGCAAGGGCCCGTCTGGAATGTGAGACGAGAAAACGTTTGAGTATTAGCCAGTGCCGGCAAAAAATTGAGAAAGAGAACGAGGCCTGCGCAAGATTAAGAGAACAGGAGCGGGAGCAAAGCTTAGACGCGCTGCCACTCTTCGCGACAGCGCCATCTTTTAAGAGTGCCGCACTCAGGATGTCACCCGAAACAAAAGAGCAAATCCGGAAGGCCATCGGACTGACCAGAGCAATCGACCTGAAAGTTTATCAAGCCCGCCCCGAAGGCGGAATACTTGGAGCCTTTGGGATTGGCGGAGATCGGCCGGACATTAATCAACTACCTCCGGTGCATTGGATCACTCGCGGCAGAACCAAAAGCTATCGAAATTTAACTGTCATCCCATATACAGCATCCTTTAGTCTCGGCGACGCCGTGCATGCAGCACTTGTGGACGCATTGTACACATTCTCGCCCGAACAGCTCGCCCAGCTGCACGTCTCCAAGAGGTTTGATTTAGAGCAGTTCGTAAAATCGGCAACGGAGACTGTCTGTTCGTCTCCTAAGTTTATTAAGTTCAATGCGGATTGCGAAATGCAGCTTGAGCTGCTGACCGAATGAAAGAAGAAGGATTCGGCAAATTGCCGCATGAAAGCATGTCAGTTCCAACATGCCATTTGCGCACTACGAGGCGGCGTTTGGCGGCTGGGAATATCCGCCAAGCTTGTTGACGTCGGGAGATAAACTATAAATACTCAATGGGAACAAATCTGAGCTTTATTGATGCTGCCTTTGGCAGCCGACTATGGTTTTTCATCGGGCCTCACAACTCAAGTGTCGCAAGCGCAAGCGGTCTGTGCTTGCAAGTTGCTCCGAGTTTAGTATTGGCGGTACGATCGTTGCGAGAAGAATTTCATGGATTGGGCTGCATCCCCCTTTTTTTGGCTGAGCGCCATCAATATCCTCAGCGGAATGTTTAGCTCTGGATTGGGACTGCTAACGGCGCTTGGTGAAAAGACACCATTTCCAGATTTCCACAGGCTGCAGGCCGGAAATCCATGGATATATGTCATTGGAGGCCTATTGACGGCATTGATTGGCGTCGGAAATGCTTTCCGATTGACAATATCGACCTGGGCAACACTTGGCTTTGTCCTGACCTCATTAAATGACGCTTGGTTGGGAGAAGGTCGAAAAGACTTCCGTTTTTTCACGCTGAATGCTTATGCGTTTGTCCAAACTCTTCTTGTGGTTTGGACAACGCAGTTCAAATCCATTGTTGAATTTCCATAAAGAAGGGCAGGCCTATGCTTCCGCTCCGCGGCCAGCTAGGGCGACTTTCGATGCACAAAAGTTTTGAACGTCCCCGCATTAGTTTGCAAGTTAGCGGAATCTGTGCGCGCACGGAACTATTGCGGTGGCTGCTGGAGCAACGACGGATCACGTACGTCGAGGAAATCTATCCTTCCCTTGAGGCCGGAGGCCGACCGAAACTGACGACTGCGGATCGAGCGGCCCAAGGAATGATAGCAGCGGTCAATCTAATTGATAGCCGCTCGCGAAAAACTGAAAAAGTCTATGGCGCGACAGACTCAGGAGAAGTCTTTGATGCGGAACTTCTGAAGACGCTTTGGTTCAAACTTGGTCGTGCGGGGCTGCTTTTATGGATGCATTTTGTTTCGTCCGCACCGAGGCGGAGTTTCTCTAAACTTCCCGCGGTTGAATCAAAGCTGTGGAGTGAGGCGCGGCAATCTACCAAGTTTGCCATTCGACTGCTTGAGCTCGAAGAGCGACGTGCAACCGAATTCAATCTCGACGAATTGAAGTCAGCTATTGAGTCAGCGCTCGATATGGCAGACGCCATTCTGGATCGCCAAGGCAGCAGTTTCCTTGCCGGCGAGGTGCCTGGAGTTCCCGATGTAATATTTTCTGCGATGGCTTCACCGCTGCTCCTGCCAGAGGGCTGCAGCACACCCTTTCCCTTGTTAGAGACGATGCCGGATGAGCTGCGCCAACTGATCGATCAGTGCCGCAGTCGGCCATGTGGTAAAGTCGGGATGGAAACGTATCGCCTGATCCGGCCTAAGCGGCAGGAGGCCATGAGAGACATTCGCGAAAAGACGGGGTTCGTCGGATGGTTGTTGCGCCCACCCATATTACGGTTTGGTGCGAAGACCCTGGTAAGGTGGGCCCCGCGCCTGCAAATCGGCAGCCGGTACATTGTGTCCGACTGGGCAGGCTGCGCCGAAGTTCTTGACCGCGATAACGATTTTCTTATTGGGCCAATCAACCAGAAACGCATCGAATCCGTCAGCGGTCCATTCATCCTGGGAATGGACCGTTCCAAAGAACTGCTCGAACAGCGTAGGCACGTTTATTCCGCACTTCGCAGTGCTGACCGATCTGCACTTGCCCCCCTCGCCAAGAGTGAGGCAGACCGCCTTATTGACGAGGCCATCGCCGAGCAGGGACGTATTGACGTCGTCAATGGGTATGCACGGCTGATCGGCGCACGTCTCGCTTCTAAACTATTTGGAATATTAGGACCAACCGAGCAGGACCTAATGCGTGTTGCCCGAGCAATCTTCCACGAAACATTTCTCAACTTGAGCGATGACCCAGAAGTTCGGGTGCGGGGCATTGCGGCTGGAAAAGAGTTGCGTGCCTGGATCGAACAAGAGATCCGCACAAGGCGTGCGGGCGATGTCTCCAACAATGACAATGATGTTCTCGGTTGTTTGATGCGATCGACGGGAGCCGACGAAGATGCGTCGCGCGCAATGTTGGCTGGTCTCTTGGTCGGCGCGATCGATACGACGGCGACCGCAGTCGCGAATATCGCGAAAGTTATCCTCGACGACCCCGTTCTGAAGCAAACGATGAGGGGGGATTTAGATGATCCGCTCCGGCTCTCGGGATGGTGTTGGGAGGCGCTGAGACGTCGGCCGCACAATCCGCTGCTCATCCGACGAGCCGGGCCGCACGCTCAGTTAGCAGGCCGGCCTATTAAGAAAGACGCGCTGGTAATTGTGCTGACCGTAGGAGCCATGCACGACCCCATGGCGTTTGCCTCTCCTGAAATGCTGAGGCCGGACCGCCCTCCAGACAGATACATGCACTTCGGGCGAGGACTTCACTTGTGCAGCGGACGAGACTTCAACGCCGTCCATATTCCGACGCTGGTCGGCGGCCTGCTTCGACGAGGATTGAAGTCCGGTTCACGTATTAGGATGTGTGGTCCATTCCCGGACGAGTTTGTGGTCGAATTTAAAAAAATGAATTGAAATGACGCACAAGTATCTCACAGTCGCAATTCCGTTTGAACCTAATAAGTCGAGCGCCGTAGAGGCTGCCCTAGATGCATTGGGCAATCCTGCAAATAAAAGGATGCGTGATTTCCTCCGCAACCAAGGCGTTCACTTCGTGTCGATGTCGGTTTTACCCGCCGACAGTACGCATGGTCCTTATTGGCTTCTGGAAGCGTCGGTTGATGGTGATGATGCCATTGAACTGCTCGCCAAAAACATCAGTGCTCCGTTGCGCGAGGTCGCCGAAGCTGCCGGCCTGCTAGGGAGAGCAGCCGACGCGGATGCGACAGCTTCGCTCGACGAAATCAAGTCGCTGATGCGACGTAACGAGATCCGCATCGGCCTCGGCTTTTTCGCAACACCAGGGCTATGCTTCAGCGGGACGCCGCACATGCCGCTGGAGCGTATCCGAGATGAGTACGAACTCGGCCGAAAAGTGCGAAACCTTCTCGAACAAGGCAATATCCGTGGAACGCCTCTGCAAATCATCGAAGGTGTTCGAGACGAACTTTCAAAGGATGAGCTAGCATCCAAAATTCTTGTACGCCACGATTCTCCACTGCTAGGACCGGCGGCGAAAGCGGAAGGTATAGTTCTACAAATCGTCTGGAGCCTGCTGAGGCAGATCTGGATCCTTCCGCTGGCCGTTATTCTCATCGCAATCCTCGCTGGCATGTTGGCAAATTATTCCAGCGGCGCGTTTTGGGGGCTCGTTGCATTCTCTTTCACGCTGCTTGCAGAGGTTGTAGCCATCGGGCTACTTGCATTCTACGCCTACTTGAGCTTGCGCAGACTAGAAACTAGCGAATTGCCGAACGATATGGCTCCCGACAGCGCGCGATTGGCGGACGTTATGGTGCGCGAGAACAAGACCGAACAGAACCACTTGTTCGGCGTGTCGACGATGAAAGATGGCTTCCTTAGATCGCTTCTCTTGCGACTTTCTTTCATCGTCATTGCAACTGGAGCGAAATGGAGCAAGCCCGGCTTCCTTGGCAGCCTTGGAACAATTCACTTTGCCCGATGGGTCCGCCTGCCTGCGACAAACAAGCTTTTGTTCTTTTCGAACTATGGAGGAAGTTGGGAAAGCTATCTTGAGGATTTTATCACCAAGGCATCATTCGGACTTACCGGCGTCTGGTCGAATACAGCCGGTTATCCCAGGACAAAAAATCTGATCGAAGGTGGAGCGGCTGACGGTGATCGCTTCAAGCGCTGGGCGCGCCGTCAGCAGTACCCGACCCGCTTTTGGTATTCCGCCTATCCACACCTGACGACTGAAAGAATACGCATCAATTCGGCGCTCCGGCAGGGACTTGTTTCCGTCAGTACTGAGGACGAAGCCGCCGCTTGGCTGGCGTGCGTCGGTTCGCGCCAAAGGTCAGCCGAATTTATCGAGAGCGACGATGTCCAGTCGATCTTGTTTGGGGGTATGAAGTATCTCAATCATGCTGCCTGCCTCGCGATCAGAATGCCCGAAACGCCTAGTGGCGCTCAGGAATGGCTGTCCCGCGTCGAGCCGACAGTCTCGTTCGGAGATGCACCTCCTGTCGCCACCGCACGCATTTTGGCGTTGAGCCACAACGGTCTCGTGGCCCTTGGGTGCGAGGAGCGCGTCTTGTCCGAGTTCCCAGCCGTATTCCGAGAAGGCATGGCCTCCCCCACCCGCCAGATTGTCCTTCGGGACACCGGAGAAGATCATCCCAGGCACTGGAAATGGGGTAACGATAAGCATTGCGTTGACGCGGCAATTATCCTTTATGCCGATTCCGAAGAGTCCCTCGATGAGCTTGTCCAAGCCCAAACAACCGAACTGGAAGGACTTGGCGGGCAGGTTGTCCATCGCGTTTCGCTAACTTCTTACGATCCGTATCAACCTATCCGCGAACCGTTCGGATTCGTGGATGGCATATCTCAGCCGATCATGAAGGGCACCCGGCGCTGGTTGCGCGAAAGCGATGCCATTCATGTCGTTGCCCCTGGCGAATTTATTTTGGGTTACCCCGACAATAGGGGGTACTTGCCGCCAAGCCCGAAAGTGCCTGCAACTCTCGACCCTGACAATGTCTTGCCGGCGTTCCGCAGTCAGCCCTTTGGTGATCTGCCGGACTTTTCGTCAAGTGTGGCGAATGCTCAGCGGGACCTGGGCAAAAACGGATCGTTCATGGTGATCCGGCAGATGGAGCAGCACGTCGAGTCTTTCAATCAGTGCTTACAGGATACAGCCGATCGTCTGATCGGACGCCCAGGTGTACCTCAGGGACTATCTAACGCTCAAATCGCCGAATGGTTGGGAGCGAAGGTCATCGGGCGGTGGAAAGACGGGACCTCTATCGTGAGATATCCTCACGCGCCGGGAACGGGTTGGCATGGAAATCGTCAACGCGAGCCCGATAACGCATTCCTGCTGGGTGCTGAAGATCCTCTTGGCCACAAGTGTCCTTTTGGCGCGCATATCCGGCGCACCAATCCGCGCGACAGCCTCGAACCAGGGTCAAAGATACAGCTGGATATCACAAACCGTCATCGCATACTTCGAGTTGGCCGACGCTACGACCAGAGGGGCGATGACGGCACCATTGGCGCACAAGGACTCTTGTTCATGTGCCTCAACGCAGACATCGAACGGCAATTCGAGTTTATCCAGCAGACTTGGGCGAGCGCTCGGCTCTTCCATGGCCTTGACGGAGAGGTCGATACTATTCTCGGCCGTGGTGGAAAGGGCGGTCGGCTCACCATTCCAACAGCTAAGGGGCCCCTCCTTGTTGCGGAATTCAAGGACTTTGCAACGATCTGCGGTGGTGACTACTTCTTTCTACCGGGCCGGCGGGCGATGCGTTTCCTCTGCGGCGAGAAAACGGCGCCTCTGCCTCAGGAAGAGAGTTGGAGCTATCAGCCGGTCGAGCCTCCTGCCGAGAAGGTTATCGCAACACGTGGCGAGGAGCTGCCCGACTTCAAGGGAGCCGCAATCGCCCAGAACAAGATCCGTCCGAGATGGGATGAAATACATTGAGAACAAGGGGCAGGCGGCAAAGTTCAACTGCCAAAACATTTAGCGGCTATCTCCGATGAGAGGAGAGTTTGATGCAGCGCCAGGAATTTTTCAGAAAGGCCCGCCAGTCAGCGGCTCGAGAATTGCGCGACTGGATCAGCACCTGCACCCCTCCGGAGCGAGAACTTTTTGAAGAGTACTATGGCGCGGAGCGCCTCGAGAGGCTCGAACGGCTAGTGTCTGAGCCATCACCGGGATCGCGACTGGACAGGGGGGCGTCACCAGAAAACATCGTGCTCATACCGGGCGTCATGGGCAGCGAGTTGTCCATTACTTCCGAAATTGCCGAACCACAACCCATCTGGGTTGATCTTGACAATCTTTTCACGAACAACGGCATCGATCGACTACGGCTCTCAGCGGATGGAATAACATCTGCTCAAGCGGGCGTCGCCGTTTCTGCGCCAGCCATACTGACTTTGTACTTCGATGAGTTGGAATTTTCTTTGCTGCCCGAGTTCAATGTTCGCAAGTTTGCTTACGATTGGCGCAAAGACATTCGCAGCAGCGCGCGATCGCTCGATAAATTTCTCACGACCGAATTCGGCCGCGAGCCCGTCCACATTATTGCCCATTCGATGGGTGGCCTAGTCGCTCGGGCTATGATCGCGCAACGATTGGCAAGCGGTGCCGAATGCACGCGTGTCCTCGGTGAAGGCGGCCGCCTGGTAATGCTCGGGACACCCAATCGGGGGACTTACGAGGCCCTTAAAATTCTAACGGGAACACAAGAAGCAATCTCTGTGCTCGCACTCGGTCTGCAGGCTTATTCCTCTTTTCAGAGTGAATTCGACGATGAGGTTAACAAGGTTCTCACTGTCGTACATTCCCTCCCAGCGTGCTATCAACTCCTGCCGGCTCCAGTATCTCACGCTGGCCAGTCCGACTTGTCTATCTATGACGGAAGCAATTACGCCGAACTGCAGGAGAGCTTGTCTGCGGCCCACTTTCAGGCCGCACTGGAGATGCACAGCCTCCTGGAAACAGCCGTCATACCCGAAGTCATGCGCAACGTTGCTGGATGCGATTTTTCCTTTGAAACCGTGACGGGCGCCGACACGTCCACTCCGATCACGAACCGTACCGAATACTCGATCAGCTATTCTGGCGACGGTGTCGTTGCTCATGCTTCGACAGCCCTTGATGACGTGCCGAACTACTTCGTTTCCGGCAATCACGGTGAGCTGATGTCTTCATCCGCCGTGTTGAGGTCAATTCGCACGTTATTGACAGCGCCGGCAAGTGAAGTTGATTTGCCTACAACACCGGACGGTGTGCTTGCCAAATATTTGTTGGGGGAAGGTGTCGGCAAACCGATCAGAAGCGAGGCGCCAGCGCCCTCAATTTCAAGGAATTTGACTAAGGGTCGTCTGATTCTGGAGGAGATTATTTGCGAACGTGATGGCAATGGCGGCGGGGATACCGGGCGGCGGATGCAAGCCGAATTCGTACGGCTGCTTTTGTCGGGCTGGCTTGGCTAGAAGCTGGCGCAAGGCTAGACGCGGTTAAAGCGATCTGGAGCCCTCAAATGGAGAAAATACTCTATTCAGATAAGAAAGAAATTACGGGACCCCGGTCAGCCGTAATTGGAGGAGGTAATTATATGAGCGCTAATGAAAAGTCATTTCAGAAGCTGGCAGACACCGCGGTTTGGTATCACCTACGTGACGAGCCGAACGACGGCGATGAGAAGATTTTCCGCAAAAAGCGCACCTATCATTGCTCAAATAAACTCCACGGCACGCTCGAGAGCTGCTTCGAGGAGCTCTTTCAAATTTGGCCGCTGGGAAAGCCGAAAGCCATTCTTACGATGGGCGCGCTGGGCGATGGAGAGAGCTCTCATGGCAAGGGAAGCGCTTTCGACCTGAGCGGTTTCGAACAGGCTGACGGCACTGTGCTACGGGTTTTTGACTACAACGAGTCGAGGTTGTTAAGCGACGGGGTCAACGCCCACTTGTTCCTATATTTTCCGCAGGTGCTGAATCATTTCTGCCCGAACCACCGCGATCATTTCCACGTCGACTTCAACTACGAAAACCGTAACCACTACCGACTCGGCTCAAAGGCCCAGACTTTCTTCATCCAGTCAGTCTTGCGCAACGCCTTCGACCAGGACCTCGGCAGCTCAGGGCGCTATGACGACGGCATCGACGGCGTCTACGGTGCGCGCACCCGGGCGGCACTGGACGAGGTATTCTTTGGCCTCGGTCTCGCCGGCAGTGGTGGGCTCAGCGATGAGGGAGTTTGGCGGGATTTTGTCATACACGCACGCAACCACAGCTTCCAACGCTACCTGCGTGATCATAGTATCGCTGGCGGCGACGCTATTGAACTTGAGGCTGTGACAATCGATGCGGCGCGGGACTTCGGCATCCTGAGAGAAAATATGTACAACCGCGGCCGTCCGCCGGTGGCATTTCTTAACGAGCTGATCGATTGGGCGATCTCTGCGGACGATGAGGTCTTCGCCCGCAACGAGAGGTTCGATATCTACTCGAAGATCGCTGCCGATCTCGGCCCGTGGCAATCCCTGCGACACCGAAAGGCGGCCATGTGCGAGGTGCTACGGGTTCTGGGTGGGTTTGAGAGTTCATGGAACTGGAATGAAGGTCGCGACATGAGCGCAAACAACACCGACCATGACACTACGGAAGGCGGCATCTTTCAGTGCTCCTCGAACTCAATGTACTTTCTCAGGGATGACCCATACATCGAGCAGGTCTTCGAAAAGATTGGCATCCGCCGGCGCGGGCCACAACGGTCAAAAAGGTTCTTGGAGGTGACCAAAAGCGATCACGAGTTTGCGTTCGAGTACACCGCCCGCCTGATCCGCCACACACTGAACCACCACGGTCCGCTCAAGTACTACAAGGGCCGCATCTACCAAGGGCGACAACACGACGGCGTAGGCGACCACATCAGCAGAAGCGCCGTGAATGAGTTTCAATCTTTCCTCTGAGACCGTTGCATTTAAGAATGAGACTGGAGGTCAAATCTGCAACTTTGCGGATGTATGGAAAGGAAAAACGGTGAGATTGATAATAGTAACGCGAAAGAGCGTCCGAATGTCTAGCCTCCGACAAGTGGTCCTGGTCCACACCCACTGAAGTGTTTCGAACTCGAAGAATGGATTTAATCCGAGTAGCACTGGATATGGAGGAGGTTCACTTTTGCTTGACGCCAGCCAACGGTGTGGGAAAAATCACAGAAGCCTCCCACAGTCTTTCGTCAGTCTCGGAACAAAACTCGACGTGGATTGCAAGGAAATGAAGTCTTTGCATACAATGAAGACGCCACTATAAGTGGTACTAACGTCGATACACGTACAGATAAAGAATTTTCTTTGAGATAGATACTATGAACGGTTCACCATTTAGCCTTTTGGAAAATGTTCCTACGATTGTTCTTGCTGCAGGCCACGGAGGCAATGACCCTGGCGCGACGAACGGACCGCACAAAGAACGAGACCAAGCAATTCCAATTGTCGATCGCATGGCGGAATTACTTCGTTCCTGGGAGGTCGATGTCGTTGTCACCCCACATGCACACGACACTCACCAAACCATTCCCCACATCAATGACCGCTATGGGTTTGGAGATGCCTGGGTCATTGAAGTCCACCGTGACTCCGCATCGGGGCTGAGTACTGACGATGCGTCTCGGAGATGCGGATGCTACTACGGCGACTCTCAAGGCAGCCGGCTCATTGGTGAGTTCGTTCGCGAATCCATGAAGGGACACGGGGCACACAGCAACACGTGGGCACGCCGCCATACCGAGTCACGTCATGGCAGCCTCGGCTGGATTCAACAAACCAGACCGTTGGCGCACCTGCTGGAGTTGGGCTTCATGCAGGGCCTAAACTCCACCGCTCATTTGATGTTTCTCGCCGAAATCGGCGCAAAAGCCCTATTCGAGACTTTCACTGGACGTGAGGCCAACGACGTTGCGGGCACGGAAAATCTTTTGTTAGCATCCGAACTACGAGAACCTTCCAGTTCCCTCTTTGAATCCGCAGCGCGCAACGGTGATTTAGATTCTGGATCACATAAACAATTGAAGGAAGTCCTTAACGCGGCAAGTACGCTGGAATCTGCCATCCGTGTTATGCTACGACAGCAAAAACGGGAACCGGAATTTCGAGAGCACTTGCATGGTACGGTTGAAGAAGGTGATGGATTGTGCGAATGCGCGACTTATGCTGAGCCCGATGCAATAAGCGAGAGTTTTGCACACCGTGCTGCATCGACGCGTGCAGAGTTAGCTGATCAGATCATCAATCATCCAAATATATCACTCGCAAGACGGCATCCTTCGGGTGTTGTCGATGACGCGTTCGCATACAACAACATCGTCGATACAGCAGCCGGAAACCGAGCAATTCGGAGCAACTATGGAAATGCCCCCGGCGGATCGGTTTATTTAGACGAACGCCTGCTCAGGGGGCTGCTAAGCCTAGCTAACGACTACAGCTATCACATTTCGGAAATTGCAGGGGCGAGTCACAGTGTCGGCTCTCGCCATTACGTCGGAGTGGCTGCAGACATAACCTATATAAATGGGTCACACGTCGATGCCAGTCATAAAGATCAACGCGCGGTCCGCAATCGCGCCCGCGCGATCGGAGCACAGAAAGTGCTGGGGCCTGGGGTTCGAGGACATGATCGACATATTCATATAGCATGGACACGTCCCTAGCAGACCGCGCATTCAAGCCTAAATAACGATGGAACGCCAAATGGGCAACCAAGATACAGCCGAAATAATTGACGAGATCCGTCAACGGCTGGAAGCGGTAAATCGACTTTTCCATGAGCTCCTAGACGGGCAAGGTCCAGATGTATCCGATGTCCATGGCTCATCGTTCCATGAGCGCGCATATCCAACCGAAGAGAACGCTTTCCTATCTAGCAAGGATAATGTGCCAATAGCTGGATTCCGTGACAGCCGGTACGATGAGGCAGTATTGCGTGCTCTTGCGCCAGCACACGGCGTTTTACCTGCCATCGAGCAAATGATCGCCCTTCGCAACATGAGGTTTCCCAACAGCCGTCCCCGCTACTGGGGTGTCGTGAATTTCGCGCAGCACTCCGCAGAACGACGCCTTTATCTCTTCGACGTAGTGGAAGAAAAAGTGAAGTCTTACCTTTGCTCGCATGGTATCGGTTCAGAAGGTCCTGACGATGACGGAATCGCAGAGAAATTTAGCAACAACAGTGGGTCGAAATGCACGTCTCTTGGCATCTACCGATGCGCAGAGACTTATACGGGCAGCAACGGATACTCCATGCGTCTGGATGGTTTGGAATATACAAACTCCAACGCACGAAAAAGGTTTATCGTGATGCATGGCGCACACTACGTTTCGAAGCAATATGCCAACAGGCACGGACGGATCGGACGAAGCGAAGGCTGCCCTGCGCTCGCACACAAACATTCCACAAGAGTGATTGATCAGCTTAAGTTCGGTTCATTTCTGAACCACTGGAATGGGTGAGGATCAAGGCGAGCTGCGGAACGGTGGTCATGGACGACTTTGTCCAAAAATGCTCTGGAGCTTCACAAGAGCACCCTGACATCGCAGCTTCATAGCAGAAAAAGTGAAAAACGCAGTCGTGAAGTCTCCATAAAAAACCGATGGGACTTTGAGAATTTTTTAATCGCCACGGATGTAGATGCGTCAATAGCCTTAATTAACCGATTACGAAGTAGCTGCTCAGCGCTGCAATTGACCTGATCCCCGACTTCCATCCAATCAGAGTGAGAGTCCTGGGTTGAGATCCTGCCTCTGCCAAGCCTGTCGGGCAAGGGCGAAATGCTTCGTTCGAAATGCCTCCGGTGTCTGGTTGGCGAGCGCTGAATGGGGTCGCACGTGGTTGTAATCCTGCTGCCAATCCGCGAGCAGCGATCTGGCTTCTGAGAGCGATGAGAAGGCCGTCTCGTTGAGGCACTCGTCGCGGAGCCGCCCGTTGAAGCTCTCAACGAAGGCGTTCTGTTGCGGCTTGCCCGGCTGGATATAGCGCCAACCCACACCGGTCGCCTGCGTCCATTTCAGGATTGCCATGCTGGTGAACTCCGTCCCGTTGTCAGAAACACAGGTCTGGGGTCTTGCGTTGCGTTCTGCGATGATGTGAACGAGTTCACGGGCAACTCGGCGGCCCGAAATCGAGGCGTCAGCGACGAGGCCCAAGCATTCGCGCGTGGAGTCGTCGACAACTGCAGACAACCGGAAACCGGCGGCCATCGGTGAAGCTGTCGAACACAAAGGCCATAGACCAGCGGACATTCGGTCCGGTTGGCAGCTCCATCGGCGCCCGGGTGCCAAGCGCACGCTCGCGTCCGCCATGCTGAAAGCATGTTTCCAACATGACGCTTCCTCACCTGCAAACCTTCTTCCCGGTAGAGGCGTCGAAAGCGTTTATGGTTCATGTCGACACCGTCGCGGCGCAGCAGGATCAGCAAACGCCGGCAGCCATTGTACTGAAAGCGCGTCTACGACAAGACACGACGCCGTTCGCTGGCACGACGCGAGCGATACCGAACCGTCGAGCGGTCGGCTTGCAGGACGCTACCGGCGCGGCGCTCGGAAACCTCGTGAGAGGTCATGAGATGCGCCACCGCCTGCCGCTTGGCCATCGGCGTGACCACTTTCGCGAATTGACATCCTTCAGCATCGCATTGTCCAGCGAGAGATCGGCCACCGGCTTTTTCAACCGGGCGTTCTCGTCTTCAAGGGCCCGCAGCTTCCTGGCGTCGGAAACCTCTATGCCGCCGAACTTGGCCTTGTACTTGTAAAAGCTCGCCGGGCTATTGCCGTGCTTGCGACAAACCTCAGCCTTCTGCACGCCTGCTTCCTGTTCCTTCAAAAATCGCAATGATCTGCTCTTCGCTGAACCTGCTCTTCTTCATCGTCCACCTCCTTCTTCAGGTGATCGGACTCTACCCAAATCTGGAGGAGATTGCGGGGCTCAGGTCAGAAGCCATCCTTGCGAAGGTGATCGAAGAGCAGCGACAGGCTGAGATCTTCGATGTTCGTCCAGATCGGACTTTCGAAGAAGCAGCGGCCAAGTTTGTGATTGAAAACAAGCATAAAGCCAGTCTGAGGGGAGACATCACGCAGTTGAAACGACTGATGCCTTTCATCGGCGGTGTTACGTTGCGCCAATTGCATATGGGCTCACTTGAGCAATGGATGCAAGAGCGGCGCCGTGGCGGCGTGTCTAACGGAACGATCAATCACGGTCTGCAGATCGTAAGACGCATCGTCAATCTGGCTTCCTCAGAATGGGTTGACGAGAATGGTCTCACTTGGCTTGAGCGTCCGCCCAAGATCAAACTTCTGGCAAACCGCGGCAAGCGAAAGCCTTATCCAATGAACTGGGAAGAGCAGGATCGCTTGTTTGCCAAACTGCCAAAGCATCTCCGTGTAATGGCGCTATTCAAAGTGAATACAGGATTGCGGGACTCTGACGTTTGCTGTCTGCGATGGGACGACGAGGTCGTACTATCCGACCTGAACACATCGGTATTCATCATTCCGTGCGAAGACGTATAGGATACGGACGGCGGGCGGGAAGACGATCGTCTCGTTGTGCTGAATGGCATCGCCAAACAGGTCATCGAAGGTCAGCGCGGTCAACATTCCACGCATGTCTTTCATTACCTAGGAGCGGCAATCACACGGATGGGCAACACGGCGTGGTACAAGGCGACAGACCGCGCTGGGCTACAGCATGTACGAGTTCACGACCTCAAACACACCTATGGTCGTCGGCTTCGTTCAGCAGGCGTGTCCTTCGAGGATCGACAAGATCTTCTTGGGCATCGCTCAAAGCGAATGACGACGCACTACTCGACTGCCGAAATCGCTAATTTGATCGCGATGTCGGAGCGAGTGGTGAGGCGTGAAGGTGAGAGTGCGACGCTAACGATGCTGCGCAGTCGGCGCCAAAATTGTTCGCACAACGTTCGCACGAAACGGCAAATGCATGCAAAATGCATGCATCCGCACTCGGATCAAATTGAAGATGCGGTGCAAGTTATTGAAAACATTGGTAGCGGAGGAGGGACTTGAACCCCCGACACGCGGATTATGATTCCGCTGCTCTAACCAGCTGAGCTACTCCGCCAATCGCAAGTTCGCCAGCGCCGTGCGAACGCGAACGGTGTCTATAGAAACTGCGAGCCAAGCCTGTCAAGCACGGATCAGCGATCGCCCAACAAGTCGCAGCGGATAAGCACGGTGCCCGAATGCCTAGGGCGCAATTCAGCCGGCCAACGCCAGATCGAGAGCGCTGCGCGTGGCTGCAATCCAACCCCCGCCCAGAATGCGCGCTTCGTTGCTGCCGTCGGTATAGAAGACGCAGGCCTGCCCGGTCGCGATCCCGCTCGCCGCATCCGCCAGCTCGACGCTGACGACGCCTTCGTCGTCGACCTTTAAGATCGCAGGCTCAGGCCGCTGGGTCGAACGAACCCGGGCGAAGATCTCAATTCCCTCTCCGCCAGCAGCTTGCGCGATCGGCGTGTCGCCCAGCCAGTTGACGTCGCGCAGAGTGATCTGGCGGGTGGCAAGAGCTTCGCGTGGGCCGACAATGACTTCATTCTTCTTGGCGTCGAGCTTCACAACGAACAGCGGTTCGCCGCAGGCGATGCCAAGACCGCGACGCTGGCCGACGGTGTAATGGATAATCCCGCTGTGCTGACCCAGGGTCCTACCGTCGACGTGAATGATATTGCCTGGCGTCAGGGCTTCCGGCTTCAGGCGCTCGATGACGCCGGCATAGCTGCCACTCGGCACAAAGCAGATATCCTGGCTATCGGGCTTGTCGGCGACCGGTAGGCCCAGCTCGCGAGCCATATCGCGAACGTCGGCTTTCGGCAGATCCCCCAGCGGAAACCATAGCTTTTCCAGTTGTGCTTTCGTCGTCGAAAACAGGAAGTAGCTCTGATCGCGGTCGGCATCCTGCGCGCGCGCCAGGATCGGACCCGCATCCCCTTCGCGGCGGCGGATGTAGTGGCCGGTGGCGAGGAAGTCGGCGCCGAGTTCAGTGGCCGTATCGAGCAGATCCTTGAACTTGATCTGCGTATTGCACGTGACGCACGGGATCGGCGTTTCGCCAGACACGTAGCTGTCGGCAAAGCTGTCGATCACGGCGCTCTTGAACTTGTCTTCGTAGTCCAGGACGTAATGCGGGATCTGCAACCTTTCTGCGACCTGCCGGGCATCGTGGATGTCCTGACCGGCGCAGCATGCACCTTTGCGAGACGTTGCTTCGCCATGGTCGTAAAGCTGCAGCGTGATGCCGATCACTTCGTGGCCGGCTTTCTTGAGCAGCGCGGCAACAACGGAAGAATCCACGCCACCAGACATGGCAACCACGACGCGTAGCGGCTGGCCGGGCTTGGCTTTGCTTGGATTTATTGTAGAGTTATTCATAGCTTGTTGGTCGCTAGTTGAAGCAAAATGTCAGCAAGAGCCAAATGAGTTGCCAGTCTTGAGCCAGCAATTCGGGTGGCAAAGCGTTCGTAACAAGAGTTCAGCTTGGAACTCTGACGTTTCGCGACATTAGGTGTTTCCTGCCGGCACTTGCAAGTCTGCAGACCTCTTCGCTCATGCGGCACAGAACAGCCAGGATCCTTAACGTGGCATAGGGCTTGCTGAGAAAAGAGGTAAATCGAACCGTCTGTTAGTCAATCGGTAGTGGATTTCCAATCTTCAAGCCAATTATGACCTGCGCGGTAAGGTTTCTTGAGCGGCGATGAATAGATGTCTCAGTCCCAAGATGTGACACAAGTTATTTCTCAAGTAAGTCGTCGAGAAATACTTGTGATGAGCGGAATAAATACTGAATGGGACAAGTTGTTACGGTAAGTTTACTGATAAACTTAGGGCATCATTAACGGCGTTCGGTTAGAAAAGTAGCAGGCGTCAAAAAGAGTGTAATGCGTACCATGAATGAACAACAGATGCGCGCACGTGTGCGTTACGTAATCGGACCGGACGGCAGCCCTCTGACCGTTGCGGACCTTCCTCCGAAAAACACCAAGCGTTGGGTGATCCGTCGCAAGGCTGAAGTCGTCGCGGCTGTCCGCGGTGGCCTTCTGAGCATTGATGAAGCTTGCGAGAGGTATCGGCTGACGGTCGACGAATTGCTTTCCTGGCAGCGTTCGATCGAAAAGCATGGTCTGCCTGGCCTGCGTGCGACGCGGCTTCAGGACTATCGCGAGTAATCTTTAAGTCTCAGAGCGAGACTTGGCGTTGCCGCCATGAAACTGGCGGCAGCCCGCCCGTGAGTGCTCGTTTCTGCCCAGGCGAAGAACCGCGCGGTCGCGCGTCAGATGGCGCTTGGCCTGTCAGGCCGGACGCACAGCCGGTATGGGCGGACGCTTAGCGGCAATGCGCAACCTCAAAGAACTGGGCGAGACTGGATGTTGCGCTCGGCTGCACTGGGCTTTTATTTCGATAAATCTCGGGCGTATCGGCTAAGATCTGCGCCTCTGAGCCACAATGACTTGCCCAAAACAGATGTGGCTAGCGCCGTTTCTTCTTCGAGGCGGTCTTCTTTGCAGTCTTTTCTTCGGCATTCCAGCCTTCAGCAATCGGTTCGGCCAGGCAGCCGACATCGTCCGCCGCCCAGCGTTCCACGTCGGATCGCATGGAATCGCCTTGCGGTTGCGGCAACCCAAGATTGTTGGACGAGACCGAAGCCCTCTCGCCGATCGGCGTTATGGCAACCAGAAAGACCTTTTTGCCAGGCTGGTTTGGCGCGCCTTTAATGCGTTCGTGAATCGCAATCTCCGCTGCGCCGCCCTCTGAGCGCGGTTGCGCCTTAGCTTGAAACAGATGTGTGCCTTTTAGGGGCCCTTGCGGCCCAAGCCAGCACGTCACCGCGCCATGAGCGACACGGGTGTAGACTTCAGTGGCCGATCCGACAGGCTGCTTGATGGCGCCTGGGACAATCGATTTTGCGGCAGCCGGAATCGCCGCAAGAGCGCCCGTCGCGCCAGACTGGAGGTCTTCGAGCTTCAGATTGTTTGAGCAGCCGGCTGCGGCTGCTGCGTATGCAACCAGAGCAACGGCAGTGGCAAAGCGGCCGATCCTGCTCATGTCGCGTCTACCCCAGTATGCGTGGCGCCCGATTGACGACCCGTCAAAATTCCCACGGGACCAGATCGCCGACAATAGGCAAAAACAGCGCCGAGCGGGATGCCGGGCGCTGCCTCACAGTTCCAAACCAATTACGGCAGCCTTTGGGCAGAGCCCAACAGGCGTTTGGGATTAGCGGGCGCCGGCCGCTTCTGCTGCCGGAGCATGAACGCCGGCAAGCGAGCTCTCATCGGTATCATAACGGGCAAGCTGAGCGCGAGCCTCGTCGTGATCTTTTTCGGCTGACTCGAGCTTCGTGCGAAGTTCCGCTGCCGAAGACATCAGGTTGTCACGGCGCTGCAAGGCCGCTTTGGCAAAGGTGGAATAGGCGAAATGCGCCATATCCTTGACGCCTGTGCGGTCTTCCTCAGCAGCAATCTGCCGGTCAAGATCAGCCGCCAGCTGTTCAAAGTCACGGATCATATGCTGAAGCTCAGCAACCCGCCGTGCTTTTTCATCGAGTTCAAAACGTTTCACGCGAACAAAACTGTCCCGGGACTTCATGGTTCGATACCCCTAAACACATTCGACCAAATCACCGAGGTCATTTAATCAAGTTTCGTGCCAACCACGCCCTGCTCTTCAAATTCCGTATGCACACGTTAACCTAACGTGCTCTACCTTAAGCTGAACGTCAAGTTGAAGAATTTTCTCATCTCGGAGATATCATCCTAAACCGATGAGCTTAACGTTGCGCTAAAGCCACGGCTTGCCAGCGCCATTCCGTCAAAGCTGGTCCAAGCCGTTTTTTCTGCGCTGAGCCCCTAGGGCGGATGGGCGAATAATGTTAGCTGTTGATAGATCACGAATGTAACGTGACTTTGCAGACATGTAGCAGCGTTGAAAATTGAGTCGCCGGGGCAAACGGCGCCGTTTTCTGCAAATCTCGCAATTAATAAAGAGTTGCTACAACGCGGGATGATCCCGCCTCATGATTATGAGCCCGCCGACTCTCTGTCCGGCCTGAAACAGTTCCGAGTAAATCCGTACATCTGAACCACTTGCACTGCTCACCGCGTGCGGCGCAGGGCGGTTAGGTGTGTCGAAATCGTAAATGTTTGTGCTGAAAGATTCGTTGTCTGCAAGGGGTTATTAGGTTTTGTTAACCTCTCGGGGCTAATTTACTAACGAAGCGTTTGTTGGAGAGATTCGCGTTCTCTTCACATTCGGGGCAACGGCCTGGGGACATCAGGCTGGAAGAGAGAGAGGAATTGGCATGCGGGTGCTTCTCATTGAGGATGACAGCGCCACAGCACAGAGCATTGAGCTTATGCTGCGGTCTGAGGGATTTAATGTCTTTACAACTGAGCTTGGCGAAGACGGCGTCGAAATCGGCAAGCTCTATGACAACGACATTATTTTGTTGGATCTGAATTTGCCGGATATTTCCGGTTATGAAGTTTTGAAGGCGTTGCGCGTCAGCAAGGTTTCAACGCCGATCCTGATTTTGTCGGGTCTGGCGGGAATTGAAGATAAAGTCCGGGGTCTGGGCTTTGGCGCCGACGACTATATGACCAAGCCGTTCCACAAGGACGAGCTGGTCGCACGCATTCACGCCATCGTTCGCCGCTCCAAGGGGCACGCTCAGTCGGTGATTTCGACGGGCGCACTGAAAGTGAACCTCGACACCAAGACGGTCGAAGTCGGCGGCGCACGCGTTCATCTGACCGGCAAAGAATATCAAATGCTGGAGCTTCTGAGCCTCCGCAAAGGCACGACGCTCACCAAAGAGATGTTCCTGAACCATCTCTATGGCGGCATGGACGAGCCGGAACTGAAGATCATCGACGTGTTCATCTGTAAGCTGCGCAAGAAATTGCAGGCAGCAACAGGCGGACAACACTACATCGAGACAGTCTGGGGGCGCGGCTACGTCCTGCGCGATCCCGACGACGAGAACGCGGCAGCCTGATCGACGGCTGCGTTCGCTCTGTCCCGATTGTCAATTCGTAACCGAGTAAGGCTCCCGATATGTCCCCGGGAGCCTTTTTTATTTGTCTAGGCCCGACGACATGAGCGGACTTGCAGCCAAACCTCATATCGTGGGAGTTATGGCGCAATGAATTCACGGTGTCCTGCAATGGTGCACCAAATTCGGCCAATCCAATAATTCGATATGTGCAGGGATAGGACTGAGCGTATGACCGAGACAAAACAGCCTTCGATGAAAGCCGCCGTCATTCCTGTGACCCCGTTCCAGCAGAATTGCACGCTGATCTGGGACGACGCGACCAAGGTCGGCGCGGTGATCGACCCCGGTGGCGATATCGACACCATCATGGGCGTTATTGCCGAAGTCGGCATGAAGCCGGAAAAAATCGTCCTCACCCACGGCCATATCGATCACGCCGGCGGAGCAGCCGAGCTGAAAGAAAAGCTGGGTGTCGAAATCGAAGGCCCGCACGAGGCCGACAAGTTCCTCCTGCAAGGCCTGGAGGAGCAGGGCAAGGAATACGGCTTTGAAGCGCGCAACGTGATGCCGGACAAATGGCTGAGCGAGACCGACGTCTTAAAGATCGGGCCCCATGAATTCGAAATCAGACATTGCCCGGGGCATTCGCCGGGCTCGCTCGTCTATATCAATCACGCGCACAAGTTCATTTTGATGGGCGACGTCATCTTCCAGGGATCGATCGGCCGCACTGATTTTCCCTACGGCGATCACCAGGCCCTCATCGAAGCGATCAAGACCAAGCTCCTGACGCTTGATGATTCATATGCCTTTATTCCAGGTCACGGAACCGGAAGCTCGATTGGCATGGAGCGCCGCTCCAATCCCTTCTTGCGCGAAAAGTAAGCCGGACGAAGGTCAGCGCATTCGCCGATTGATAATGAAAAGGCCGCTGCTCCATCACAGAGCGCGGCCTTTTTCGTATTGGTTGCGCCGGTCAGCCAGCGTCATCAGAGACGCAGGGCGGCTCAATAGCCGAACTTCAGTTCCAGGCAGCCGAAGATTCCGCATTCGTCCGTGACGATCCCGTCCTGGCGGCTGTCCCAGAAATCGATCGACTCGACCCGCAGCGTCTCGGAGCAGGTCCGCCGGCACCATTCCCAGGTTCCGCCCGGCAGCCGCACCTGCGGTCCAAGGCGGCGCATCCGGATCGGCCCGGAGACAGTCCCGTTGCCATAGCGGCTTTCGGCGACGACATAGCCGCGGGACAGATCCTCAGGCTGCCGGCGCCAGCCAGCCTCGGCAGGCATCGTAACGCTGCTGATGAGCATAACCGTGCAGGCGATCAAACCGGCCGCGACGGCGAGCCTCTGGAGTTGTGAAATCGCGCTCATGTTTGTTCCCTTACGTAAAGCGATTTGCCTTAACATACACCAGCTTAGCGGTGTTTGACACCTCAGCGCTTGCGGAAGCTCAAGGACACGCCTTTGAGTTCAGATGCGCCGGTTGAAATGTAGACCGACTGGCTTTTGCCTTTGACCGAGATGGAAACCGATCCTGAAACCGAACCGCGGATCGAAAGCCGCAAGGTCGAGCCAGTTGCCGTACCCGAAACGCTGCCACCGGCATTGAAGGTGCGCTCTTCCCAGGTTCCCGTGACCGCCGAACTGCCGCGTAAATAGCCGCGCATGTGGATCTTGTTCGACGGGCTGGCGCAGCGGATCGCGAGCCCAAGCCCAGATGACCCCTTCTTGGTGTAGTACGCGCGGCACGTCAGGCGTTCACGCTTGCCATTCGTGAAACGCGCGCTGCCGCCGCCCGACCACGTGCCGGCGAGCTTGCTGAAGACATTGCCGGCATAACTCGGTGTCGCACCGGATGAGGCCAACACAAGCACGGCAACGGCGGTCGCAAGAAAAGAAGAAAAGCGCATCGAGCAGTCTTTCTCGGGGTTGGAATGTTCAAGTGCGGCTCGAACTGTAGGCGCGTTGCCGCGCCTTGGCGATGCCCAGGAGGTCACAGATAGCATTCGAATGACACAACTCGGTGAAGTGGGACCCGGTGGCACCGATGCAATATTATGGATGCCCCCATCGTCCTGCGACAGGGTATTGATCGGGCCAATCAATGGTCAGCCACCAGACAAACAAGTGACCGACACCTGCCATCGCAACGACTAGCACTATGAATGCTAAAAAGGCAGCGAGGCTCAGGAGCAGCATCACGCTGTGATCTACAAAGAAGCCGACGGGGTCTTTAGTTATTCGGCGGGCCCTGGCAACGGGCACCGAAAACGCCCCTTCAAGCAGGCGAAGCGACCCGAACAGGACCCAGGGCCACAAGACAAAAGGCAGCATTGCGAATTCCAAGAAGTTTTGCCTTTGCGATCGCCAGTAACCGTCTTCGTCGCATCTTATGTGTTCGCCGCACTGCAGATTTGTTTCGGTTTCGCTTCTTATCCGAGCCGAAGCCTCCGGAGACATGTCGGCGAGTTCAATGGCGAGCTGCCTCAGATGGCCGCCATGGACTTTTACATTCATGACAAAAGCACCGAGCCAAATCACCGCAAAGCTTGCGTAGATTAGGTGAGCTTTCGCGAATTTGCTCACGCGCATCGGCCCCTAAGCTCACCCACCCGGCCGTCCCGTCTTCTTCGGACGTCGTGAGCCCTTGCGCGGTTTCTTCTGTGAGGGATCGTCGAATTCGATGGTGCGCGCCGAACGCTTCGGCTTCTCCTGCGCGCCGCGCGGGATTGAGGCCATCGCGTGCGGTCCCATCTCATCGAGCGTCGGCTTGTGCGCACCTTTGATGTTCTCGCCGAATGCGCCGCCCTTGGTTCTGGGATCGATGTCGCGGCGTGGAACGGCCATGTCTGTGCCGGGCCCCATCTCGCCGAGCTTCGGTTTCGAAATGCGGCTGTCTGATTTCGTGGGCGGTATATTGGCCTTGTCGCCGTATTTCTTCGGACCGGAATAACGCCCGGCCTGCGCTTCGACATCCGACTGCCGTGCCATCGGATCATCAGCGATGGCCAGTTCCGTGTCGCGCAACCGCTTGACCTCATCGCGCAGGCGCGCGGCTTCCTCGAATTCAAGATCGGCAGCCGCAGCCTTCATGCGCGTTTCCATATCTTCGATCACTTTCGACAGATTGTGACCGTAGGTTTCTGGCGCTTCCGCCAAGCCAGTGCCGACCGAGACGTGATCCTGCTCGTAGACCGATTGCAGAACGTCGGCGATGTTCTTGCGGATACTCTGCGGCGTGATGCCGTGCTCTTTATTGTAGGCAAGCTGCTTCTCGCGCCGGCGCTCGGTTTCCGCGATGGCCCGCTCCAGCGAGCCGGTCATCTTGTCGGCGTAAAGCAGGACACGGCCATCGACGTTACGCGCCGCACGCCCGATCGTCTGAACGAGCGAGGTTTCCGACCGGAGAAAGCCCTCCTTGTCGGCATCGAGAATGCCGACGAGCGCACATTCAGGAATGTCGAGGCCTTCGCGCAGAAGGTTGATGCCGATCAGCACGTCGAACGCGCCAAGCCGCAAGTCCTGAATGATCTTGATGCGCTCGACCGTGTCGATGTCCGAGTGCATGTAACGCACGCGGATGCCGGCTTCGTGCATGTATTCGGTGAGGTCTTCGGCCATCCGCTTGGTCAGCGTCGTGACGAGCGTGCGATAACCCTTGGCCGATGTCTGGCGCACCTCGTCGAGGAGATCGTCGACCTGGGTTTTGGCCGGGCGAACCTCGATGACCGGGTCCGTCAGCCCTGTCGGGCGGATGACCTGCTCGACGAAGACGCCGCCGGTTTGCTCAAGCTCCCACTTCTGCGGCGTTGCTGATACGTGCACGGTCTGCGGTCGCATCGCATTCCATTCCTCGAAGCGTAGCGGCCGGTTATCCATGCACGACGGCAAGCGGAAACCGTATTCGGCCAGCGTCGCCTTGCGCCGGTAGTCGCCGCGGAACATACCGCCGATCTGCGGAATGGTGACGTGGCTTTCGTCGACAAAGACGAGCGCGTTGTCGGGCAGATATTCGAAAAGCGTCGGCGGCGGATCGCCAGGGCGGCGGCCGGTGAGGTAGCGCGAGTAGTTCTCAATGCCCGCGCACGATCCCGTGGCCTCCATCATCTCCATGTCAAACATGGTGCGCTGCTCCAGGCGCTGGGCTTCGAGCAGCTTGCCAACCGCATAGAGTTCCTCAAGCCGCTGCTTCATCTCTGTCTTGATCGACTGGATCGCCTGCTGCAGCGTCGGACGCGGTGTCACGTAGTGCGAGTTGGCGTAGATCTTAACGAGTTCCAGGTCGTCGGCCTTCTGGCCGGTGAGCGGATCGAATTCGGTGATCTGCTCGATCTCGTCGCCGAACATCGAGACGCGCCAGGCGCGGTCCTCCAAGTGGGCCGGAAAGATTTCGACGGTGTCGCCACGCACGCGGAAGGTGCCGCGCTGAAAGGCCTGATCGTTGCGCTTGTATTGCAGGGCGACGAGGTCGGCGAGAAGCTGCTGGCGCGAAATGCTATCGCCGACCTTCAACGCGAACGTCATCGCCGTATAGGTCTCGACCGAACCGATACCGTAGATGCAGCTGACCGAGGCGACGATGATGACGTCGTCGCGCTCCAGCAGAGCGCGCGTTGCCGCGTGCCGCATGCGGTCGATCTGCTCGTTGATCGAGCTTTCCTTCTCGATGTAGGTGTCGGTGCGCGGGACGTAGGCTTCCGGCTGGTAGTAATCATAGTAGGAAACGAAGTACTCGACCGCGTTATCCGGGAAGAAGCTCTTGAACTCGCCGTAGAGCTGCGCAGCCAGCGTCTTGTTGTGCGCGAGGATCAACGCCGGGCGCTGCGTCTCGGAGATGACGTGCGCCATCGTGAAGGTCTTGCCCGAGCCGGTGACGCCAAGGAGCACTTGATCTTGCTCGGCGTCGTTGATGCCGCTGACGAGTTCCTTGATGGCAGCCGGCTGATCGCCTCGGGGTTCGAATTCCGAAACGAGGTTAAACCGATATCCGCCTTCGCTCTTGTCCGGGCGTTCTGGGCGGTGCGGCGTGAAGTTGATTTCGGCCCCGGCGACAACCGGGTGCGCCGCCATCAGCGGCTGCGATTTCAAAAGCTCGCGCTGCTGGTCGCCGCGCTCTTCGGGCTTGGCCAGAAGTGCATCGAGATAGGCCGTCAGGCTCATGTTTCCCGACGTCGGCGTCAGCGCTTGGTTGCGCAACGCCGGAAGCGCATCCGGTCCGTGATCGAACGCGGTTTGCGCCGCTTCCCCAAACCCGCCGATCTTCTCCATTTCGGCAGCCGCTGCAGCTTCGGCGCGCTCTTTTGCGATCGCCGCCTTGCTGCGCCGCGCAGGCTTTGCCAGCCCTGGCGTCTGCGCCGCAGTCTCGGCGGGTGGCGGTGTCGGCTTACCCGAGCGCCCGCGCGCCGCCCGCGGCTTCTTAGCCGTCGCAGGTTTCTTGGCGGCCGTCGCCTTGCCGGAGGATTTCGATGAAGGTGTCTTTGCCATCAGCCTAATATGGACCTGCTTGCCGGGCGGATCAAAGGGTCGGGTTTCGCCGCCCGTGACCGCCGCGCCACATGGCCTCCAGCCATCTTGATGGAGGCCCCAATATCCGCCGCGAATTTGCCACGATCCGGGCGCTGACGTCTGCTGCCGCCCGCGGAATTGAGAGTCGCGGGCGTCTGGTCTGGCAGGGCCGATTTCCGGCGCCGGGACCCTTGGAGACCACTCCCATGAACTCGGTGAAGACTCCTCTCGCCGCACTTCTTGTTACCGTTCTCCTGTCAACGTTTGCCGCCGGCTGCAGTGCGATCAGCCAGGACGGCGGCGGCGACGGCGCGGCACCGTCAGAGCAAAGCTACGCGGTTCCGCCTCCTCCGCCATCCGAAGACAAGGACTCCTGAGGGCTCCAAGCAAGAGCACCACGATATCGGCCCCGCCCATCCCGGCGGGGCTTTTTGTTGCCTGATAGTAAGAGAAGCGTACGTAGAAGCCGCCGCAACGAGCCCACTCCAGATGAAGGGCTTGTATACCGCTCGGCTATCCCCAGCTCTTACCTATGGATAGACGCCCCCAAGCCTTAATCGCATCGCGCGACTCAGATAGCCCGGGAATGGCCGCAACATCCCGTGCGAGCGTGGCGGCCTGGGGACGCAAATTGATTGCTTATATTGCCATACTCGGCTCGGCGTTAGCCGGGTACGCCGGTCTTCCTCTTTGGGCTATCGCTGCAGGCGCAATCGCGCTGGCGTCGTTGTCTTACGCTGAACACCATCGGCTCTACGACCGCGCCAACGAAATGGGCTTTTCAAGCCTCGTTGACGGGGTCCTGCTTCGAAGCTTCGCCAACGCTCTCGTCGCCGCCGGCGGCGCCTACGGGCTGGGTGTCGTTCTGCGGGTTATTTGAAACGGGTGGGTTGGAGTCCGGCGGTATAAGCCATTCGAGATCGTACTCGCACGTTTTATCAAGAGCTTTCTGGACGCGCTTCTTCCCTGCAAGCGCAGCGGTGCGTAGCCTCTTTGTCGCCTCTGATACGAATATTCGCCCGCTAGGTGTTCGATCCAAAGTAGATTGATATTCATTTGCAGCTAGCTGAAGCTGGGTTCGTTCAACAGCAACATACCCCAGGTTATGTGCAATAAATGCTGCAGTGTAATGCATTTCGCCTTGTTCAATTTGGTCCCAGCGGCTGTAAGGACGAAACTGAGCTCTCATCGTGAGCGCTCCGGGATTGATATTTGACTCCGACGCCATAAGCCTATGCGCTGTCGTTGAACCGGCTCCGGCTTGCGTGCTGAGCGCCCTCGCCTGTAAAATTTCAGCTCGGTAACGCTTGGACCTTGCAATGGTCAAAGCACGACTGCGATCATCTTCAATATTTGCTGCGCTGGCTTCAAGTTCTTCATATGCAGCAAGTGCCAAATCCAAATGCCCTAGTCGTCGCAACTGGTGCGCTTCACATTCCTTCGCCCAGACGTCGTTTTCGTGGCCCGGAATATTCAAAACAGTTTGGAATGAGCCTAGCGCACGATTTTCAAGCTCTATTCGCTTCACTGCATTGTTGCGGTTGGATGCTCTAGCTGCCGCAATGGCGCCTTTGATCGAGTGTGCGCCGACCTGCTGCCTCCTCAAAATCAGTAACGCTCTCTCTGCGTGAGCAATGCGTTGCTGTATTTTATCCAGCGCTCGGTCAAGTTGGCGCTCTGCCCCATGCTCGGTGCCAGTGTAGTTCAAAACTGGCTCCCACTTGCGCCTGCGTAAGATGCTTCGCAATGGGCCAACGGCATATAGTGTCTGAGCCGAATGACCCGCTGGGCCAGGGCGATTGATCGCTTCAATAACATCCCGTTGCGCAGTCGAGATCCGTTTATTCTCTCTGGTTAGATATTTTTCTAGACGACGGTGGAGGATGCTTTCTCTGTAAACCCACCATTTCCAGACCCCAAAGCAAACGCCAGCCAAAGCGATTAGCTTCTCTCCGTGCTCCTGAATTATCGGCTGCAGCTGTGCCATCCAGTCCGAAGCTGAACTCCCGGCACTTGCCAGCATTTTGAAAATCGTCGAAGCAATGAATTCATTCTGCAAAATCAGTGCGAGAAACTCGCACCAAGTATTATCTCCGCACTCCACAATACGCCCCCGAAATATACTGCCGCACATACGCCGTTAACTATGCGTTAACCATATCGCTCTGTACAGCCTGAGTTTCAGGTATGGGCCCGAACTCCGGGCGGCGCGATCTATCGTAACAGAACCGCGAAACCAGAATTCTCAAACTGAGTTCAAGACGGCTGCGCGGATTTGACCTGCAACTTCCGCAAGTCCCCGCGCGCGCTCGAAAATTCTGCGCTCCCGAGAAAATCGAGAAACATACTGCAAGAGACATCCTGACGCGCATCAGCCCACTTTGCACATTTCAGCCACATTCCAGCGATTGTTGCGGCGCCGCACAATAACGGGAGAAATGAGATGAAGAGCAAAGCACTAGTCCTGATGACTTCAGTCTTTGTCTGCGCGTTCTCGGCACCATCGTTTGCTTTGAAATCCGGTGGCATGTTCGAAGAGCGCGACGGGGCGTTCTATCAGAGGCAGTCGAGCCATCGCAGCAACCTCGGGGCAGGCGGCTATACCAAACAGACCTACAAAGCGAAAAAGAAATACAAGACCAAGAAAACCCGCGCGGCTTACTATCCTTCGAAGCGCGCCGTTGGTGGCCGTCCGCGCAAATGGTGCGGCTGGTGGATGCGCACACAGCTCGGCGGCGGTCCGGAATTCAACGTCGCCTGGAACTGGCGCAAGTATGGCCGTCCGACAGGCCCGCAGGTCGGCGCTGTCGTCGTCTGGCGCCACCACGTCGGTATCATCACCGGTCGCGCAGCCAATGGCCGCTGGATCGTCAAGTCGGGCAACGACGGCGGTCGCGTTCGCGAGCGCGCCCGTTCAGTGAAAGGCGCGATCTTCAGAATCTGATCGCCGCACTTTCTGATCCGCCAAGCGCTTGACTTGGCGTCAGTGAAAAAAGGAGGTCGGACGCGTCGCGTTCGACCTTCTTTCGCGTTGCGCTGGGAAATGAAGTTACTGCACCTTCTCAGCCGAACAGCGAAACTGGCGCATGCCAAGTTCGGTCGTGGGCTGGTAGGCGCGCCCGCGATCTGGAGCACGTAAAACGGCAATGCCTCTGTCGGTGCGCACGGTCTGCGGTTTGTCGGAGGTATCGGCAACCCCCATCGCCTCCGGCGTCAGTCCCATGAAGCGTTCGCTCTCGGGCAGCAGGCGCAGTCTCAATTTGGTGGTGCGCTCGTCTTCGCCGGTGGCCGCATAGACATTGTCGCCTTTGGGCGTGTGCAGAGCGAGAGACCAACCACGCCCGGGCAGTTCGATGGTGATCGCCACTGGAGAGTAGCTGGTGTCATAGCGGCACATCGCATAGCGCACGTCAGGCGTCAGGAACGGAACGGCCTGGGCTTGCGGGGTGACAGGCGGAAAGATCACGCGCTCGTTGAGCGGCAGAAGCGGTGCCAGCCGGTCGAACGCCGAGCGACCCATCAGCATCGGCGCAGCCAGTGTCGCGCAGATGTGCAGGACGCCGATCGCGCAAACGGCCATTAGAATGAGCCGTACGTCAGGGCGATAAGCGGCAATCGATTTTAGCCAACCGAGGCCAATTTTCTGGATGCGCTCGATCATCGGCAGCTCACCCGTTTGATGGTCGGAAGGTTGATGGCCATGTCCTCGGCTTCGGTGTCGCCGGCGATGGCCGTATGCGAGTCGAGCAGCGTCATGGCGAGAGTCAATCGGCCCGCCCCTGCTGTCGGCAACCAATTGCCAGGCCGCGCGTCACGAGCCAGCGTCACCATGAATGTCCCGTCCGGCGAGATAGCGACCGTGTCGCTGGTGAAGGTGTAACGGTCGGACGGATTGGTGATCAGTTCGCCGCGGTCATTGAAAACCGTGATGCTCCACCAGTTCGCTTCGAGCTGTTCGCCGCTGATGTGATATTCGCAAGATGAATGCAGGGCGAGACCTTCGCTGTCTTCGCCGGCAAGGTAGGTCTGTGCAATTTCGGTCGTCAGATTGAGTGTTCCCGAACGTGCGAAGTGCGCGCGCGTGTAAGGATCTGCGTCGCTGCGGCCTTCGTTTTTCCAGGTGCTCCACGGCCCAACCGTACGCGTTGTCAGAGCGCTGCCGGAGCTTACCATGTAGTAGCTCGACCCAAGCCCTCCGATCAGGACAAGACCCGTGAAGATTGCGACGTCCGAGATGCGAACGATCGTCGTCTGGATCTTCTTTTTTATCCTGTGAATCGCAAAATGCATCGGCTGGTTTTTCGTGGTTCGCAATAATTATGGGCTGAGCGTTGACACTGTAACGGGGTGAACTGGAGTTTCTGGTTCCGCGAGACCGCGCTAACGCGAAAGAGAGTTCTTGCTGGCTTCACCGCGAGAAGGCAACTCGGCGCGCTGATCGGGTTTCTTCTCGGCGCCATCTTTCGGATCAGCCGGAGCGTCGTCGGAAGCTTCTTTTCCGTTAGCTTTGCGCAATGCCGTCGCCAGTGCCTTGAGCGCTTTCTTGGTGGCAACAGGAAGCAGGCTTGCCGTTTGGGAATTCGCGTTGGCCTGCGCCTGATAGTTCGGGTCGGTCTTGCGCAAGTAGGCCAGGCGTTCCATTTCGGCGATCTGTGTCGGATGCGGCTGCAATCCCGGAATGGTCGGAATGTTCATATCGGTGTGGGCAACCGACATATAAGCCTGCCACGTCTGCGCCGGCAGACTTCCGCCGGTCACCCGGCCGGTCGGCCGGAAGTCGTCGTTTCCGAGCCAGACCCCGGTCACGTATTTGCCTGTGAAGCCCATGAACCACGCATCGCGATAGCTGGAACTCGTGCCCGTCTTGCCGACCGCATTGGTGAAGTCAAGCCGCGCGCGTCCGCCCGTGCCAGCGTTGACAACCTGGTAAAGCATCTTGTTGAGATCTTCTGCGACGCGCGGCTCGACGACCTGCGGAGCGGGCGGCTCGTCGCGCTGATGGGAATAGATAAGTTCGCCACGAGAATTGACGAGTTCCAGAATGCCATAGGGTTTGGCAAGCTTGCCGTCGTTGGCAAACGTCGCGTAGCCGCCGGTATGCTCAAGAACGGTCACGCCACCGTCGCCAAGCGCCATGGAGCAGGTCTTGCGGACACCTGAGACACCCAGCCGCTTGACCATCTCGAGGACTTTGTCACGGCCCAGTGAGAGTGAGAGTTCAACAGCCGTGGTGTTGAGCGATTTGGCCAAAGCGTATTGCAGTGGAATACGCCGCCCGCTGCCGTAACTTCCATTGTAGTTTTTCGGCGACCACCGACCGCAACTTCTTGATCTATCGCGCACGGTGGTTGTCGGTCTCATGCCGGCTTCGAGAGCCACGGCATAAACATAGGGCTTGAAAGAAGAGCCGGGCTGGCGGCGGGCGGACGTCGCGCGGTTGAACTGGCTGCGCCCGTAGTCAACGCCTCCGACAATGGCGCGTACGGCGCCGTCGGTCTCCATCGAAACCAGCGCGCCTGAGCGCACGCGCATATAGCGCCCCTGGTTCTTGATCGAGGAAACGAGGGCCTCATCGGCAGCTTTCTGTAGTCTAAGATCAACGGTCGTGCGTGCGGTCAGAATATACTCGCCCTTGCCTTTGGCGATCCGCTGAACTTCTTCGAAGGCCCAGTCGAGGAACCAGTCCGGGCTCTCAGGATTGACGTGTTCGACGATCTTGGCTGGAAAGAGCCGGGCGTTATGAACCTGACCGGCAGTGTAAAACCCGGCTTCGACGAGGTTGGATAAAACCTCGTTGGTGCGCGCACGAGAGGCTGCCAAATCGACATGTGGCGCGTATTTTGTTGGAGCTTTGAAAAGGCCTGCCATCAGTGCCGCTTCAGCCAGGTCGATATCCTTGACGGATTTGCCGAAGTAGAACTGCGCGGCCGCTTCGACGCCAAACGCGCCCCCGCCCATGTAGGCGCGGTCGAGATACATCTTGAGAATTTCGCGCTTGGAGTGCCGCGATTCCAGAAGGAACGCGAGGAAGACTTCTTTGATTTTGCGCTGGATCGAGCGTTCTGGCGACAAGAACAGGTTCTTGGCGAGCTGCTGCGTCAGCGTCGATCCACCCTGAACGACGCCGGACGCGCGCACGTTTTCGATCAAGGCGCGCAGTGTACCCAGGAAGTCGACACCGTAGTGTTCGAAGAAGCGGCGGTCTTCGGTTGCGAGAGCCGCCTTGATCAAGCTGTCGGGAATCTCTTCAAGCGGTACGGCGTCGTCATGCAGAATGCCGCGCTTGCCGATCTCATTGCCGTTGACATCCAGGAAGGTGACGGCGAACTGGCCGGTCTGGTACTTGCTTTCGTCGAATTCCTGGAAAGCGGGCAGTGCCAGGGCGTAAAGGATGATCAGGCCACCAGCGCCAAGCGTCAGAGATTCGCAAGCGAGTTCATTTGCCAATCGCTTCCAGCCGGTCAGCTTGAAGCGAGCAAAAAAGCTCGTCAGCGAATTCCAGGTGTCGCGAATCCGGCCCAAAGTTTCCGAAATCAACGAATCGATCTTGGAATCCAGGCTCAACCAGTCGATGATTCGGTCACGGCCACCTTGTTTAAAGAACCAGTCGCTCAAAACCTGATGCCCCGCTCGGTCACGGTTCCGTCGCTTGCGACGGTGAAGATGCGTCTATATCGGTGGTGTACCCCAGCCGACCGCGCGATACCAGTATCGGATCAACCGGGAATTTTACTGTTCCCATAAAAAATGCATCTGTGGCACCGATGCGGCGCAAATCGGGCAAGGTGCCGCTTTGACGTGGTGCAAATAAACCTTCAACAGGACGCATGGACCAGGAAATCGAGAAGCAGTTCTGGGAGCTTAAAGGTCTCGGCGAGATGACCAAGGCAGAGTGGGAAGCGCTTTGCGATGGTTGCGGCCGCTGCTGCCTGTTGAAACTGGAAGACGAAGACACCAGCGAGATTTATCTGACCAGGCTGTCATGCAGACTGCTGGAAATTGGCACGTGTCGCTGCAGCGACTACGAAAAGCGCCACGAACTGGTGGACGATTGCCTAACGATTGACCAGGAGAAGGTGAAAACGCTGTCCTGGCTGCCAAAGACATGCGCCTACCGCAGACTATCCGAGGGGCGTGGCCTGGCTTGGTGGCATCCGCTGGTTTCCGGGGATCCGAAAACCGTGCACCAGGCCGGCATCTCGGTGCGTGGCTGGGCGCGGCCGGAAACGACGGCACGGGTCGAAGAGCTGGAACGCTACATCATCGACGACTTCGACGACGACTGAAAATCGCCAGGCCGATTTGCGCAGGAATAGTACTGGCGCGTCAGGCGTGCACGCGGCGGCCTGTTAAGTTTGGCCCAACGCAGTTATCCGCAGCCCCCTGAGGGCTCGATACACTTGTTTGTTTGACCATGATGATGGCGACTAAGTTATTGAAAATAAATAAGAAAAAAATTGACAGCGAAACGCTGATCGCATAGTCTTTGTGTATGGCCGGAAGAGGGTGAGGCGAAAACGCCGCTCATCTTCGGGCACGGATTGAAATCCCTACATTTGAGAATCTTGGCACCTGCCAGAAGGATGCAGCCGGGGGCATGTCGAAAGACGAGGCAACCTGGACTGAGATACGCAGCGCCTACGAAAATGGCAGCGATCCCGTCGCAGCCATTGCCAAGCGCTGCGGGGTTTCGGCCGGGACAATCTACCGGCGCGCCCGCAAAGACTGCTGGGTTCGCCGCTCACGCTCCAACAAGCAGCAAAAGCTGCCGCAGGAGACCGAAACGAACAAAACGCGGCGATCGAAACGCCCGCAGACAAGCGCAAAGTCCAAACAATCCAAAGCGAAGGTGGGCCGGGCCGAATTGGCCGAGCGGCTCTATCAAGCAATTGACGCCAAACTCAGCCGATTGGAGGCGCGGATGCAAAGCGACGATGATCTGAGTGCTGCCGACAGCGAGCGCGAAACACGCGAACTGGGTTCAATGATCCGTAGTTTTGAGAAGGTAGCGGCCCTTGCAGGAAATGAAAAACCAAGCCGGCAAGGCGAACCTGAACGCGCGGATTCCGGAAAGCGCGATGCGGAGCGCATGCGCGAAGAAATTGCTCGCCGCCTTGAAAGGCTCTGGGCGCACGACGATCAGACAGGCTCTGGCACAGCTCAGTGACGATGAAATCGAAGCGATCCACGCCGACTGGCAGCTTTGGGCGCGCGAGGATCAACTGCCGCCCGTGGCGGCCAAGGATGGTGAGCCCTGGTCGGTCTGGTTGCTGCTCGGCGGACGCGGTGCCGGCAAAACGCGCGCCGGAGCAGAATGGATCAAGGCGCAAGCACTGGGGACGCCGCCGCTCGCCGAAAGGCCAGCCGGCAGGATCGCGCTCGTCGGAGAGACGATGGCCGATGTTCGCGCCGTCATGGTGGAAGGCGTGTCTGGCTTGTTATCCATCCATCGTGCCGATGAGCGGCCGTTGTTTGAGCCATCGAAAATGCAGCTGACCTGGCCCAACGGAACGGTTGCGCAGATCTTCTCGGCTGAGAATGCCGAAGGCCTGCGCGGGCCGCAGTTCGCGATTGCATGGTGCGATGAGGTCGCCAAGTGGCGCAACGGCGAAGCGGCCTGGGACATGCTGCAATTCGCCATGCGTTTGGGAGAACGCCCGCAGATTGTTGCGACGACGACGCCGCGGCCGGTGCCACTATTGAAGCGTTTGATGGAAGATGAAAGAACCGTCATCGGCCGGTGTTCGACAATCGCCAATGCGGCAAACCTCGCGCCCTCGTTCGTCGATGAAATCACACGGCGCTATGCCGGTACGGCGCTGGGCCGACAAGAGCTCTATGGTGAGCTGATCGAGGACGTCAGTGGCAGTCTGTGGCGCCGCGACTGGATTGAGGGCGCACGGGTAACAAACTGTCCTGAAGCCGTTGCGCAAATCGTGGTTGCAGTCGACCCGCCGGTCACGGCAACCGCGAGTTCTGACGCGTGCGGGATTGTCGTCGCGGCCCGCGGGGACGATCACCGCTTCTATGTGCTCGATGATCGAAGCGTCCAGGGCCGCGAACCGACGGTGTGGGCGCAGGCGGCAATCGCGGCGAAGAAAGATTATGACGCCGACAGGATCGTCGCGGAAGTGAATCAGGGTGGCGACCTGGTGAACGCGGTGCTGCGCCAGATCGACTCCACGGTTGTGATCCGCCAGGTGCGGGCGAGCCGAGGCAAATGGGTGCGGGCCGAGCCGGTCGCGGCGCTTTATGCGCAAGGCCGCGTCAGCCATGTCGGAACACATGAAACACTCGAAGACGAAATGATGGCCTTCGGCGCTGATGGACGCGCGAATGGGAAGAGCCCCGACCGCCTCGATGCGCTCGTTTGGGCACTGACGGACTTGATGGCCCCCGAGCCGGCACGCCCGGCGCTGCGCATGCTGTGACACGCCAACGAACGACCGTCGCAAGACTTTTCTTGAAATCTGTGAAGGACCTCGAATGCCACGCATTCTCGATAAGCTGGCGGGCTTGATGCCCGTCTGGCCGACCGGCTACGTCGAAGAAAAAGCAAGCAGGACCGACAAGCTGGTGGCTTTCAACGGTCCTGGAACCGCGATCTGGAGCCCGCGCGATTATGCGGCGTTTGCCAGAGAAGGTTTCGCCCAGAACGCCATCGTCTATCGCTCCGTGCGGATGATCTCAGAAGCCGCCGCCTCCATTCCCCTGCTGCTCTATCGCGGCGAAGAGGAAATCGAAGCCCACCCGTTGCTGGATCTCCTGCACCGTCCAAGCCGCGACCAGACATCAACCGACATGCTGGAAGCCTGGTATGGATATTTGCTTGTCGCTGGGAACGCTTATGCCGAAGCCGTCGGTATCGATGAGGGCATTCGCGAACTGCACGTCCTTCGCCCGGATCGCATGAAGGTTCTTTCCAGCGGAGATGGCTGGCCTGACGGGTTCGAGTATTCGGTTGCCGGACGTTCAGTTCGCTTCGTCAACGAAGTCGTCCCTGGCGTCCGTCCGGTTCTGCACTTGAAGCTTTTTCATGCGTCGAACGATCATTATGGCATGAGCCCGATCGAGGCAGCCGCCGCGGCAATCGACATTCATAACGAAGCTGCAAGCTGGAATAAGGCCTTGCTCGACAACGCCGCCAGGCCGTCAGGGGCGCTCGTTTATTCGGCGCGCGACGGCCACCTGACAGGCGAACAGTTCGACCGGTTGAAAAGCGAATTGGAAAGTGGCTTCCAAGGCGCCAAACACGCAGGCCGTCCGCTGTTGCTCGAAGGCGGGCTGGAATGGAAGCCGTTGAGCCTCACGCCGAAAGAAATGGATTTCATCGAAGCTAAGCACGCCGCCGCGCGCGAAATCGCGTTGGCTCTCGGCGTGCCGCCAATGCTGCTCGGCATTCCAGGCGACAACACCTACGCCAACTACCGCGAAGCCAATCGCGCGTTCTGGCGCCAGACCGTTCTACCGTTGGTGAACCGGACGGCAAAGGCGTGGTCCAACTGGTTGTGGCCGGCATTCGGTGAAGACCCGCTCAGCCTGAAGCCGGACCTCGATCAGATCGAAGCCCTCGCCGTCGAACGCGAGGCGGTGTGGTCACGCGTCGAGAAGGCGGGCTTCCTGACGGTCAACGAGAAGCGCGCCGCAGTCGGGTATGGCCCAGTGGCCGGGGGAGACAGCCTATGAGCCAGAGCCGCACGAACGCGCCGGGCAATACCATCGAATCCAAGTTCTTCGCGCTCGATTTGAAGAGCGTCGAGGAAGACGGAACGTTTGAAGGATATGCAAGTCTCTTCGAACGCGTCGACCTCGGTCGCGACGTCATCGCTCGCGGCGCCTTCGCTGAGAGCCTTCGTAAGCGCGGCCCACGCGGCATTCGCATGCTGTTCCAGCACGACCCAAGCGAACCGATTGGAACCTGGACACATCTGGAGGAGGACCGGCGTGGTCTCAAGGCACGCGGCCGCCTAACCCAGGATGTCGCCCGGGCAAAAGAGGTCACGGCATTGATGCGCGCCGGAGCGCTTGACGGGTTGTCGATCGGGTTTCGGACCGTGGTGGCGCATCGCGATCGCAAACGCGGGGTACGGCGCATCGCGAAGCTCGATCTGTGGGAAATCTCGATCGTGACCTTTCCAATGCTGCCGGGCGCGCGCGTCGAGCGCATCAAGGCCTGGCCCTTCGCTGGCCAAACCCCAAGCGAAAGAGAATTCGAACGTTGGCTCACGCGGGACGCTGGGCTGACGCGCATCGAGGCCCGCGCCGTGGCGCGCAACGGCCTCAACGGTCTCCGGTCCTTGCGGGACGCGGGCGGAGGCGAAACGGAGGTAGCCGGACTTGCGCAACGATTTAGCGACGCCGCGCGCCTCTTGAGACGCAACTGACCGGAATTGATAAAGGACGTACTTAATGATTGAAGAGACCGGACTGGAAACGAAGGCTTCCGGCGACGATGTCGCCATGGCCTTCGATGAATTCATGCAGGCGTTTGAAGCCTACAAGGCCGAAAACGACGACCGCCTGGCGCAGATGGAAAAGCGCATGTCGGTCGACGTGGTGACGACCGATAAGCTGGACCGACTGAACCGCGCGCTCGATGCGAATAAGCAGCGCGTCGATGAACTCGCTCTGAAACGTGCGCGGCCTCCATTGGCAGGTAGCAGCGATGGCGCGGTTTATTCAGCCGCACAGGTTGAACACAAGACGGCGTTCCATCGCTATGTGCGCAAAGGCGAAGCCGATACGCTGCGCGATCTGGAATCCAAGGCGCTTTCGGTGGGCTCCGATCCCGACGGCGGATACCTCGTCCCCGATGAGACCGAAGCGACCGTCAACCGCGCCTTGAAGGATATCTCGCCGATCCGCGCGATAGCCGGCATTCGTCAGGTGTCGTCCTCGGTCTATAAGCGGCCATTTGCGATTTCCGGTCCTGAAACCGGATGGGTCGGCGAAACCGCAGCGCGGACCCAGACCACCACGCCGACGCTGGCGGAACTTTCGTTCCCGACGATGGAACTTTACGCAATGCCGGCGGCAACGCCGAGCCTGCTGGATGACAGCGCCGTCAACATCGACGAGTGGCTCGCCGAAGAAGTGCGCATCGCCTTCGCCGAACAGGAAGGCACCGCGTTCGTCACAGGTGACGGGTCGAACAAGCCAAAGGGTTTTCTCGACTACACCACCGTCGATAACGCGTCCTGGACTTGGGCCAAAGTCGGCACGGTTTCGACGGGTGCAGCAGGCGCCTTCCCGGCAAGCAACGCCAGCGATGTCCTGATCGACCTCATCTATGCGGTGCGTTCCGGCTATCGGGCCAACGCCCACTTTGTGATGAACCGCTCGACTCAGGCTGAGATCCGCAAGATGAAGGATCTCGACGGGACGTATCTCTGGCAACCTGCCACGCGACCGGGCGAGCCGTCGACGCTGATGGGCTTCCCCGTCGTCGAAGCCGAAGACATGCCCGATATCGCTGCCGACAGCCTGTCGGTGGCCTTCGGCGATTTCCGACGCGGCTATCTGATCGTCGACCGGGTCGGTATCCGCGTGTTGCGCGATCCTTATTCGGCCAAGCCTTACGTACTGTTCTACACGACCAAACGCGTTGGCGGCGGCATCCAGGACTTCGACGCGATAAAGCTTCTGAAGTTCGAAGAGTAACGCGGACCGGTTGCAGGCCTTCGGGCTGGCGACTGGGAAAGCGGCGACGACAATATTCGAAAGGCGGGTGCCATGCGCATCCGCCTTTTGTGTTTCCCGTGCGCGTTTCCTCCTCCCCGTGCACGCAACTGCTGGAACGGCTGCTGGCGCTCGCGAGCGGGCAAGCCGCCGCCGTTCCAGCTTTTTCGTTGTCGCGGACCGGCGGGACGGGCCGCACGTCAATCACGAAAGAGATAAGCCGATGTCCCTGACGATGCTTTCTGCTCCTGCCGTGGAGCCCATTTCGGTTGCCGAAGCCAAAGAGCATCTGCGTGTCGATGGCACGACGGAGGATACGCTGATCTCCAGCCTGATCATGACGTCGCGGCTGCACATCGAGGCGGCCCTCAGTCTGGCGCTGATCACGCAAACCTGGCGGCAGACGTTAGACAGATGGCCCAAGAGCGGCCAAGTCCACATTCCGTTGCGGCCGCTGCAGGCTGTCACCGAAATCCGTGTCTATGACGGCAACGGCGGGTCGGCTGTCATGCCATCGGCAGATTATATCGTCGACGTCGCGGGCAATCCGGGTCGGGTTGTTCCGACGGGAGTTGTGTGGCCGACGCCTGGTCAAAAGGCGGCCGGTATCGAGATTGCGTTCACGGCAGGCTATGGCGATGCGGCAGACGATGTTCCCGCGCCGATCCGACAGGCATTGCTGTTGCTCGTTGCCCACTGGTTCGAACACCGCGATCCGGTTGAGATCGGCACGTCAGGGGTTGCCATCCCGGCAGCGGTCTCACGTCTTCTCAAGCCCTACAGGTTGGCACGCATATGACCGAGACCGACAGCATCAAGATCGGCAACCTGCGACAGCGTGTTTCGATCGAAGAGCCTCTGCGCACAGGCGATGGCGGCGGCGGCGCTCAAGAAAGCTGGGTTGAGTTGGCGCAGGTCTGGGCACAGATCCGCCCGCTCAATGGCAGCGAACGCGCCGAGGCCGATGGGATCGCCGGCAAGGTCAGCCACGAGATCGTCATGCGCTTTCGCGCCGACATCGCACCGGAACATCGGCTGTTCTATGACGGTCGGATTTTCGATATTCGCGCCGTGCTCGACCTCGATGAGCGGCGGCGCTTCTTGCGCTGCCTGGTCGAGGAGCGTGACCTATGAAGATCGACGTTCGCCTTGATGGTGCGGGGCGGTTGTTGGGTTCCGCGGGCATCGCACGATTGCGCGACAGGCTTCTTGCCCGGCAGATGACGGGACGAAGCGATGCGGACCGCAATGCGGCGTCTGAGCGGCTGGCCGCAGACCAAGACGTGCTGCTGTCAGACCGGCTCTCTGAGCGGCCGCGCCGCCGTTAGTTCGAAGCCGAACTTGTTAACCAAAAATAGGAGTGTGTGAATGCCGAGTTCTGGCTGGGCATTGCAGAAAGCCGTGTTCGAAGCCTTGTCTACAGATGTGGACCTGACCGCTTTGATTGGGGCGGACAAGATCTTCGACGATGTGCCGCGCAATGCCGAATACCCCTACGTCACCTTCGGTCTGAGCCAGTTGCGTGATTGGGCGACGGGGACCGAAACCGGGCAAGAGCATCTCTTCTCGCTGCACGTCTGGTCGCGGGAAAACGGGCGCAAGGAAGTCTACGAAACGATGGGACTGCTGCGGTCGGTGCTGCATGACGCAGGCCTGGCGCTTGAGGGATATCGCCTCATCAACCTTCGCTACGAATTCTCCGAAGCCCGCCGCGAAACCGATGGCGAAACCTATCGCGGACTCGTCCGCTTTAGAGCGACTACCGAACCGATTACCGGCTGAACCGGGCGAAGTAATCCACGGCCCGTTGGAAGCGGGCGAACATCAAGACAAAGGAAAACAGCATGGCGGCTCAGAAGGGCAAGGACCTGTTGCTCAAGGTCGATAGCGACGGATTGGGAAGCTTCACGACGGTTGCGGGGCTGCGGACCCGGACGATCTCTTTCAATGCCGAAACCGTCGATATCACCCATCAGGAATCGGCCGGCCAGTGGCGCGAACTGCTCGACGGCGCCGGCATCAAAAGCGCGCGCCTGTCGGGTTCCGGTGTCTTCAAGGATGCCGCCTCCGATGAAGTGGTGCGCGGCTACTTCTTCAATGGCACGATCCGCGATTGGCAGGTTGTGATCCCGGACTTCGGAACGGCAACCGGCGCGTTCCAGATTACGTCGCTGGAGTTCTCCGGGCGTCACGACAACGAGATGACCTTCGACATGACGATGGAGAGCGCTGGCGAAGTGACGTTCGCTGCCGCCTAATCACAAGGCATCGGGCAGATAACGGGAAGTTGAGACATGGCAAATCGCCACCGCGGTGAAATCGCCGCGACGCTTGATGGCAAGGAATACCGCTTGTGCCTGACGTTGGGCGCATTGGCTGAGTTGGAAGATGCTTTCGGGGCTGACGACATGATCGCCCTGGCACAACGTTTCGAGCAGGGACGCATGCGCGCCAACGATGCCGTCAGAATTATCGGCGCCGGATTGCGCGGCGCCGGTCATGGCATCGGAGATGATGACGTGCGGGCCATGCAGGCCGATGGCGGTGCGGGCGGCTATATCGATATCGTCGCCCGGCTCCTGCGCGCCACCTTCGCCGATGACAGCGAAGAGGCGGACGAGGTTGGCGCGGAGGATGGTCCTTCTGCAGATAGCACCTCTGCAGAAGACCCGCCTAAGGCAAGCGAGGTTGAAGAAGGAAATGGCCCTTTCCCTGGAAGGACGTAATGGCCGCCGGAATGGGACTCCTTGGATTAGCACCCGATGAATTCTGGCGCACGACTCCAAGAGAATTGGCGGCTGCCCTCCGTGGGCGACTGGGCGAACAGGCTTCGCCATCGCCCCTGGCCCCGACAGACCTTGAGCGCTTGATGCAGCGCTTCCCCGATCAGGAGTAATTGATGGCTGATTTCGAAGACCAGGTTGAGACTTGGACGGTGGTGGTCGACGCAGACACCTCCGGCCTGAGCAAGCAGCTGTCGTCGGCGGCAAGCCTTGGCAAGCAGTTTTCACGTTCGTTGTCCAACGCCTTTGAAGGTATTGCTGCAAAGGGCAAGAGCCTCGGCGAAGTGTTGCGCGGGCTTGCTCTCGACCTTTCGAACATTGTTTTGAAGGCCGCCTTCAAACCGCTCGAACAGGGCATCGGCAACCTGTTCTCAGGCCTCTTTTCCGGAGCGCTGGGCGGCGGTGGTGCGGCTTCGCTGCCGGTCCCGTTCGCCAAAGGCGGGGTCATCGCGGCGCCAACGACGTTTCCCCTCGGCAACCGCTTGGGGCTGGCTGGCGAGCGCGGCGCCGAAGCAGTCCTGCCCCTGGCGCGTGGGCCCGATGGCAGTCTCGGCGTCGCGGCGCACTCCGAAGGCGGCAACGGCGTCAACATCACGTTCCAGGTGACGTCGCCGGACGCGGAAAGCTTCCGCCGCTCTGAGACGCAGGTCGCCGCCATGTTGACTCGGGCGGTTTCGCTTGGCCGGCGCAATATGTGAGGCAGAAGCATTTCTGATGTTGCCGCGATCAAGAGGATTTCATGGGCTTCCACGATGTGTTGTTTCCGACGGGCATTTCCCGCGGGGCGGAAGGCGGACCGGAGCGGCGCACCGATGTCGTCGTCTTGGGGTCGGGCTATGAGGAGCGAAACAGCCGTTGGGCGGATTCGCGTCGAAGCTACAACGCCGGATATGGCGTGCGCTCGCTGGATGAATTGCACGAGGTGATCGCGTTCTTCGAAGAGCGACGAGGGCGGCTGCATGGCTTTCGCTGGCGCGACCATACTGATTGGAAATCCTGCGCTCCCGGTGAGGCGATCGCGGCCACCGACCAGGTGCTCGGAACCGGCGACGGCGTCGAGGTCTCCTTTCCACTCATCAAGACATACGGCTCGACCTTTGCGCCTTGGACGAGAGCGATATCGAAGCCCGTCGCGGGAAGCGTCGTGGTTGCTGTCGATGGCGTGCCGCAGACCGATCCGGACGATTATCTGGTCGACGAAATAAACGGCCTGATTGTCTTCCAGCCCGCAAGCATTCCCATAAGCGGAGCCAGTGTAACGGCAGGCTTCGCCTTCGATGTTCCAGTCCGTTTCGACACCGACCAGCTGCAGATCAATCTGCAGGGGTTTCGCTCCGGCGCCATCCCTTCAATTCCAATCGTCGAGATCCGCCTATGAAAGCACTTCCAGCTGGTTTGAAAGCAAGCCTTGCAAGTGGCGTCACGACGCTGTGCTGGTGCTGGCGCGTCACCCGCCGCGACGGAACACAGATGGGCTTCACCGACCATGACCGCGACGTGGTGTTTGATGGCACGACGTTCGAGGCTGCGAGTGGCTTCTCGGCCAGCGAGATCAACGAAAGCGTCGGCTTGGGGGTGGATAACCTGGAGGTCAGTGGCGCTCTGAGTTCGACGCGCCTGACCGAAGAGGACTTGAGCGCCGGGTTCTACGACGATGCCGAAGTCGAACTTTATCGCGTCGATTGGCAATCCCCCGAGAACAGGGTGCTAATGCGAACCGGCAGCATCGGTGAAGTGAGCCGATCGGGACTGGCATTCAAGGCTGAAGTTCGCGGTTTGGCGCATTACCTGCAGCAAACCAAGGGTCGGCTCTATCAATATACCTGCGATGCCGATTTGGGAGACTCGCGCTGCACCGTCAACCTCAATAGCGCGAGCTATCTGGGCCAAGGCAGCGTGCTGGAGTTCGAATCGAGCCGCAGGTTTACGGCAGCCCTGCTAGGCGGCTTTCCCAATGATTTCTTTTCGCGCGGCTTGCTGGAATTCACAAACGGTCCAGCGCTCGGCCAGAAGCTCGAAGTCAAAGCGCATGTGAAACGCAATGGCGTCATCACGATCGAATGCTGGGAGCCGGTGCGAGAGCCGCTCACAGATGGCGTGACGTTCGACGTCCGCGCCGGCTGCGACAAGAGCCTGACGACCTGCAGGACAAAGTTTTCGAACGCCGACAACTTCCGCGGCTTTCCGCACATGCCCGGGAACGATTTCCTTGCCTCCCACGCCACGCGACCTGGTTCGCGCCGCTGACGACGACGGATCCCATGACAAAACTTCAGGAGGCTGGCGTGTCGAAATCAGCAGGCCAGGAGATGGCTGCTGCCGTGAGCAAGGACGACATCGTCTGCGTCGCGCGCAGCTGGCTTGGAACGCCGTACCATCATCAAGCCAGCCTCAAGGGTATCGGGACCGATTGCCTGGGGCTGGTGCGTGGGGTCTGGCGCGAAATTCACGGGCGCGAACCGCAAATGCCTCCGCCTTATAGCCGCGATTGGACTGTAGGCGGTGAAACCTTGATCGCGGCCGCACGCCGCCATTTCGTGGAAGTGCCACTAGACCAAGCCGGGGCCGGAGATGTCTTGATCTTCCGCTACCGCGCCAATCTGCCCGCCAAGCATTGCGGGTTGCTGGTGACGGATGAGAGCTTCGTCCACGCAATCGAAGGCGCTCCGGTTTCGGAGGTGGCCTTCTCAAACTGGTGGCGCCGCAGAGTGGCTGGTGCGTTTCGATTTCCAGGAGTTGAGCACGAATGGCGACACTAGCGTTATCGGTGGCCGGGGCGGCAATCGGAAACACGCTTCTGCCAGCGGGCGTTTCGGTTCTCGGAGCGACGCTATCGGGTGCAGCAATCGGAGCGCAGGTCGGGGCATTGGCCGGCAGCTATGTCGACCAAGCGCTTTTCGGCGCGTCGGGAGAAGCGCGCACCGTTGAAGGCCCTCGCTTGCAGGAGCTTCATGTCACGGCGTCGACGGAGGGCGCTGCGGTGCCGCGCATTTTCGGCCGCGTGCGTTTGGGCGGTCAGGTCATCTGGGCCACCGACCATGAAGAAGAGGTCGTGCGCACAACCGAAGGCGGTGGTAGCGGCAAAGGGATCGGCGGCTCCTCGGCGAGTGCCGCAACCGTCGAAACGGTCGAATATCGCTATTACGCCAATATCGCGATTGCTCTCTGCGAAGGAGAGATCACCGGACTGGGCCGGGTGTGGGCCGATGGTGCCGAACTCGATCTCTCGGCCTTCGTTTATCGCCTCTATAAAGGTAGCGAGGCCCAAGACCCAGATCCACTGATCGTAGCCCATCAAGGGGCGAGTGCGACCCCGGCCTACAGGGGATTGTCTTATATCGTCTTCGAGCGTTTGCCACTGGCTGATTTCGGCAATCGCATCCCGCAGCTCTCATTCGAATTACATCGTGCCGTCGACCGCTTCCACGAAGAAGTCCGCAGCGTTGTCTTGATCCCGGGCTCCGGCGAATTCGTCTATGCCCCCCAGACGGTGACGCATACTTTCGGGATCGGCGGGACGACGGCCGAAAACGTCCATACGGTTCTCTCGGGCACCGATTGGAAAGTCGCAATCGATCAACTCGAAGAAGCCTTGCCGAACGTCAAAGCGATTTCCTTCGTCGTTAGCTGGTTCGGCGATGACCTCCGCGCCGGTGAGTGTGAAATCCGCCCTGGTGTTGAGGTTTCTGCCAAGACGACATTGCCGGAGAATTGGCGCGCGGGCGGCGTCGGGCGCGCCGGAGCGCATCTGGTTAGCCGTCGTAACAACAAGCCGGCCTATGGGGGAACCCCGTCCGATCAGAGCGTGGTCGACGCCATTCGCGATCTGAAGTCGCGCGGCATGTCCATCACTCTGACGCCCTTCATCCTGATGGACGTGCCCTCCGACAATTCGCTGCCCGATCCTTATACTGGAGCAGCGTCGCAACCGGCCTATCCCTGGCGCGGTCGCATCACCTGCGATCCGGCTCCAGGAGAAGCGGGCAGCCCCGACCAAACGGCCGCGGCGGCGACGCAGATTGCGGCCTTTGTCGGCACGGCGGACCCAAGCGATTTCTCGCTATCGGGCGAGACGGTGAGCTATTTCGGCCCGGCCGAGTGGAGCTATCGCCGGATGGTGCTGCATCAGGCGCATCTGGCGAAAGCGGCCGGTGGAGTCGACTCATTCTTGATCGGCACCGAGCTGCGTGGTCTGACCTGGGTGCGCTCTGCTGCTGCAACCTATCCGTTCGTCAACGCTTTGATTGATCTGGCCGCAGACGTCAAAACCGTTCTCGGCGCATCGACCGAGGTGACCTATGCGGCGGACTGGACGGAATACTTCGGGCACCAGCCGCAAGATGGGTCTGGCGACGTCTATTTCCATCTCGATCCGCTGTGGGCCTCAAGCAGTATCGATGCGATTGGCATCGATTGCTACTGGCCGCTTGCGGACTGGCGCGATGGACGCGCGCACCTGGATTTCGTTGGCGGCGCGCGATCGGTTTATGACCTTGACTACCTGCGCTCGAACATTGAGGGCGGCGAAGGTTACGATTGGTATTACGCTGACAACCCGAACAGAAATGCGCAGATCCGCACGCCGATCACGGATGGATACGGCAAGCCGTGGGTCTTCAAATATAAGGACTTGCGAAGCTGGTGGCTGAACCAGCATTACAACCGGCCTGCCGGAGTTGAAACCGGGTCGCCGACGGCCTGGGTGCCGCAATCAAAACCTGTCTGGCTGATGGAAATCGGCTGTCCGGCAACCGATAAGGGCGCCAACCAGCCCAACGTCTTTGTCGATCCCAAGAGTTCCGAAAACGCGCTTCCTTATTATTCCAACGGCCGCCGCGACGACCTGATGCAGCGCCGCTATATCCAAGCGTTGATCAGCGAATTCGATCCCGCCGCAGAGGGGTACGCCGGAAGCAATCCGGTCTCATCCGTCTATGGCGGGCGCATGATCGATTTCAAAAAGATGTTCGTCTACTGCTGGGATGCGAGGCCCTATCCGGCATTCCCCTACAACTTGGATGTCTGGGGAGATGGCGAAAATTGGCGGCTTGGCCATTGGGTCAACGGTCGCCTGTCCGGCGTGCCGCTGAGCGAATTGCTGGCTGATCTGCTCAACGCCTTTGACTTTGCCGATGGCGACGCGGACAGCCTTGCAGGCACGGTGCCGGGCTATGTCGTCGAACGGCCGATGAGCGCGCGCGATGCCTTGCAACCGTTGGGGCTCGCCTACTTCTTCGACGCCATCGAAACCGGAAGCGTGATCGCATTTCGTCATCGCGGAAGAGAGCCTGCAGTCGTCACCTTGGCGAACGACGATCTTGTCGAGCAAAAGCCCGAATTACCACTCCTGACTTTGACGCGCGCACAAGAAACCGATCTGCCGGCGTCTGCCAAAATTAACTACATCAGCGGTGCGACCAACTATTCGCAGGCTGTTGCCGAAGCACGCAGGCTGGTCGGCGCAAGCGGACGCCTGGCACAGGCCGAACTGCCGATTGTGATGGAAGGCGATCAGGCTGCCGGCATCGCCGAAAGCTGGCTCTTTGAAGCCTGGGCATCGCGCGAGCGCGCAAGTTTCGAATTGCCACCGAGCACGTTGGAGTTGGAACCCGGAGACGTCGTCGAACTTGAGACCGGCGCCGGGGAAAAATCCTACCGGGTCACCGAAGTCGCGGACTTTGGTGCGCGCCGGTTTGAGGCACTGAGCATCGACCCGGAAGTCTACCAGCTGATCAGCACTGTCCCACGTGACGGGAGCGCGCCTCAATCCGCGACCAACGGCCAGCCGAGCTTGTCGTTCCTGAATTTGCCGTTGCTGACAGGCAATGAGCCGCCCGCGTCGGGGTACGTTGCGGCCATTCAAAACCCCTGGCCCGGCGTCGTTGCGGTTTATGGTTCGCCCGAAGCAAGCGGATTCCGTTTGCGTGCGTTGTTGCCGGCAGCAGCCGTCCTCGGCGTGACGCTGAACGACCTGCCGCAAGGCGCCATCTCACGCCTCGATTATGCAACGCGATTGGAAGTCGAGCTTGGGACGGGCGAACTCGCGTCCGTCACGCGAACCCAATTGCTCGCCGGAGCAAATATCGCAGCGGTGCGCGGACGCGATGATGAATGGGAAATCCTTCAATTTGAAAGCGCCGAACTGACGGGCGAAAACACTTACGCCCTGACAGGATTGTTGCGCGCTCAGGCCGGGAGCGATCCCGCACTGCCACTTGTGGGAGCGCCAATCAGTGCTGGAGCCGAATTCGTGCTGCTCGATGGCGCTGTCGGCCGTGTCGATCTCAGCCTGGACGAATTGCGCTTGCCTTACACATGGCGTTATGGCCGGGCAGCTGACGACCTCGCTGGTCCGAGCTATGGAGAGACCGAATACGCATTCCAAGGCATCGGTCTGCGCCCGTATGCGCCGGTGCATCTGAGCGCATCGCGCAATCCTTCCGGTGATCTGAACATCAACTGGATCCGGCGCACACGCATCGGCGGTGATAGCTGGGACACGATCGAGCCGCCGGTCTCGGAAGATTTCGAGCGCTACGAGGTCGACATTCTGGCCGATGATGAAAGGGTGCTGCGAACCCTGCAGTCGGAGACGACGACGGCGACCTATGCTGCAGCCGAACAGACCGAAGATTTCGGCGCACCCCGCGCAGCGATCTCAGTTCGAATATTCCAGTTGAGTTCGCTCTTCGGTCGCGGCGCACCGGCAGACGCTACGCTCTGACATCTCTCCTGAAAAGTTGAAGGGTTTGCAATGACGGGACAGCCGCCCTGGCTCGCAGAGGCTTGGCGCGAGTACGGCCAACGCGAGATTGCCGGAAATCGACACAACAGCCGCATAACATCCTTCTTCAAGGAACTCGGCCATGAGAAATTTGCCCGCGACGAAACGGCTTGGTGCGCGGCATTCGTTGGCGCGTGTTTGGAACGTTCCGAATATCCAAGCACTCGGTCGTTGATGGCGCGCTCATACGCGAGCTACGGCAATGAGAGCCAATCTGAAAATATAGGCGCGGTTGCCGTCCTCAGTCGCGGCAGCAATCCGGCGCTGGGCCATGTCGGTTTCCTGCTTGGCTGGTCGGATGATCGGTTGTGGCTGCTCGGCGGCAATCAGAGCAACGCCGTGACGGTTGCGCCGTTCGACCGGGATCGGTTGGTGGCGCTGCGCTGGCCGACGGCGCGAGGGGGCGAGAATCAGCGAGCCGATACTACCGGATCTACAAGCGATAGCCTCTTCGAGACGGCGCTGGAACACGTCCTCGAAATAGAGGGCGGCTTCACCGACGACCCACACGATCCAGGCGGCCCGACGAATAAAGGGATCACATTGGCAACGCTTGCGGCCTGGCGCGGCATTAGCCTTTCGAAAGCCAACACCAGTGAGCTCCTGAACGCCCTGAAAACCATCTCGCCGGACGAAGTCAGGGCCATCTACCGTCAGAAATATTGGCTGCCAGCGTCGTGTTCGGCCGTGCCCGATCCGGTCGCGTTCATCCATTTCGACGCGGCCGTCAATCACGGAGTCACCGGAGCGGCCCGCCTGCTGCAGCAAGCCGTTGAGGCCGACGTCGACGGTGAGATCGGCCCGCAAACGTTGAAGAAGGTTCAGGCCATGGTGCTCTCGCGACTCCTCGAACGCTACGCCGACGCGCGCCGTCGCAAGTATCGAAGCCTGCCGCATTTCTGGAGGTTCGGCCGCGGGTGGCTGCGGCGCGTCGACACAACCGTGTCGCGCGCATCGAGCTTGGCGCGCAACCTCAAAAGCCAATCGAAGACCAGCCCGAAAACCGACAAGCAGGAAGGAACTCAAAACATGTCGACGACAACAAAGTCCGAAAATCCAAAATGGTGGGGTCAGTCGATGACCATCTGGGGCGCGATGATGACAGCCGCCGTTGCCATCCTCCCGACGATCGGTCCTGTGATCGGATTGGACCTCAATGCAACTCTCGTCCGCGAACTGGGCGAACAACTGGTCGCGTTCGTCCAAGCGCTTGCCGCATTGGCGGGTACGGCGATGACGATTTATGGCCGCACCAGGGCTGTGCAACCTCTCGTGCGCCGAGACGTTGTAGTAAAGATATGAGCTGCTGTTCGCAGGCGACCGTGTCGGGCGACCTGACGCCATTCATGACCGGTTCAGCGGATATCAGTTAACCGTGTTTGCCGAACGCCGGGCCATAAATATTCGTGGCCCCCAAGAAAGGCACTGATGTCCAAAACCATGCTGATAATCGCTGCGCCAGTCGTCGCCATCTTGTTGGCGGCGCTGCATACTGCGTACGCCGGCGACCCTTCAAAGCGGCAAGACTGTTTCAAGGACTGGTCAGAAGCAGCACGCGTTGTTTCTGAGCAGAACCTCGTGAGCGTCGCCACGCTGAGCAGTCAATTCCGTCGCCAGAACCTGGGCGAGATTATCAAGACCGACCTCTGCCGCAAGGGCAATGGCTATGTGTATCGCTTGGTGATCCGTACCGCGAAGGGCCGGTTTGCCTCGGCAACTTATGATGCCCGGCGCGGGATCGAGATCGGTGTCGCGGGCCAGAACGAGTGACCTCTTTGCCAGATGGCCCTTGTCAAATCGACCCGCGATTTTTTCCCGGTATGTAGCAACGCTCACGACCATTTCATCCAAGACCTCGCCACATCGCGCGCAGTGGCGTATATGATCGTTAGACCAGACGATTGGCGAGGCGAGAGAATTGCGCGTACTTGTTGTCGAAGACGATACCGATCTGAACCGTCAGCTCGTGGGAGCCTTGAGCGATGCCGGCTATGCCGTCGACAGCGCTTTGGATGGTGAGGAGGGTTACTACCTGGGCGATACTGAGCCCTACGATCTCATCATCCTGGATATCGGTTTGCCCAAGATGGATGGCATCTCGATCCTCGAGCAGTGGCGCAGGTCGGATAAGAAGGTGCCGGTCATCATCCTGACGGCACGCGATCGCTGGAGCGATAAGGTGCAGGGCATCGACGCCGGCGCCGACGATTACCTCGCCAAACCCTTTCATATGGAAGAACTGTTGGCCCGCGCCCGTGCTCAGTTGCGGCGGGCAGCCGGTCACGCCAAAAGCGAGATCGAGTGCGGGCCGGTCCGTCTCGATACCAATTCGGCGCGCGTCACCTGTTCAGGCGAACCCATCAAGCTGACGTCGCATGAGTTCCGGCTGCTGGCCTATCTCATGCACCATCGCGGGCGTGTCGTTTCACGGACCGAACTGGTCGAACATCTCTACGATCAGGACTTCGATCGGGATTCGAACACCATCGAAGTGTTCATCGGCCGATTGCGCAAGAAGATCCCGGCTGAGATTATCGAAACCGTGCGGGGACTGGGGTATCGGATAACCGCGGAAGACGATGCGAATTGATTCGATTGCCTTTCGACTGATCGTCGCATCGATGGCGTGGGTCCTGCTGGTATTGCCGCTGGCAGGATTTTTGATCTACGCCCTTTACCGCGAAGACGTTCAAAAAAGCTTCGATGCGCAACTTGAGAAGCTCGTTACGGCGATCACCATCGACAGCATGCAGCCGGTCGACAATACCCCGGCGGCACCGACGAACCGTTACGAGCCGCTTTTCGAAGTGACACATTCGGGCTGGTATTGGCAGATCGAACCGCTTGATGGCCAGTCCACTCCGACGCTGAGATCGGCCTCTCTGGCAACGGCGAGCCTCCCGTCTCCAATGGCACTGGGCTATCCGCCCGATCCCGAAACGAATATGAGGTGGCGCAACGACGTTGGCCCTGACGGTAAGCCCGTGCGGATCGTCGAGGTGATTGACCGTCTCGGCCACGCGTCGGATGGCCCGCGGTACTCCATCGTTGTCGCCGGTCCGTCCGAATGGCTGGAATTCTCCGTTTCGACATTCCGCAACCGTCTGACGGCGGCATTGGCGGTCGCCGGTGCAGCCTTGCTGGCCTTGATGCTGTTTCAGGTTCGCTTTGGCTTGGCACCGCTTAAGCGGGTTGAAGAGGCGCTAGCGGAAATCCGCTCTGGCAAGGCAACGAGGCTGGAGGGCGGCGTCCCGGCTGAAATCGAGCCGTTACGGGACGAATTGAATGCGCTGATCCAGTCCAATGAGGACATTATCGAGCGCGCCCGCACCCAAGTCGGCAATCTCGCTCATGGCCTCAAGACGCCGCTGGCCGTCATCACGAACGAAGCCCGCGAAAGCAAAGGCCCGCTGGGTACGAAAGTCATCGAGCAGGCCAAAGTGATGACCGATCAGGTCCAGCATTACCTGGAACGGGCAAGAATGGCGGCCAGGGTTGGCGTGATCGGTCGCGTGACACCGCTGAAAGAGGTCGTCGATCCCCTTGTCCGAGCGTTAGAGAAAATCAATTCCGGCAAGGGCGTAAAGATCGTCGTCAATTGTCCGCCGGATGCGGCATTTCAGGGCGAAAAGCAAGACCTCGAGGAAATGCTCGGCAACCTCCTCGACAATGCCTGCAAATGGTCGAAAGCCCGCGTGACGCTGGATGTTGAGCAAAAAAAACCAGCCACAGCCACCGGCCGCAAGCGCTTGAAGATCATTGTCGCCGATGACGGTCCAGGCCTGACAAAAGACCAGCGCGCCCGCATCGGTCGCCGAGGCTTGCGTCTGGACGAAACAAAACCGGGGACAGGCCTCGGTTTGTCTATCGCAATCGATTTGGCGCAGTCTTATCGTGGTAGCCTCAACCTGGATCAATCCAAGATGGGGGGATTGAAGGCGATCCTGGATCTACCGGCGGCTTGAAATAGCTGAAAACGCCTGTTTTCACGCGTCCGCAAAGCAAAAGCCGAACTTTCGCCCGAATCAAGCCCCCTTGCTGAAGCAACGATAATTGCTGGCTTTTCGCCGGGCGCAGAACGCTCGAGAAGCTCTCCAGAAGAGATGCGAGGAGACGAATGCCAGCTGCAAACGAATGTACGAGGGATGTTGCGATGCGAAGTGCAGCCACGATTTTAGCGATACTGACGTCCGTTATGCTCGCGGGTTGCGGTCCAGGTGGCTTGTCGAAAGCTGATGGCGGAACGGCAATCGGCGCTGTCGCGGGCGGCATTATCGGCAATCAGGTTGGCAACGGGACCGGTAAGGTGCTCGCGACCGTGGCGGGCGCTTTCGTTGGCGGCGTCGTCGGCCATACGATTGGTAAATCGCTTGACGAACAGGATCGCCGCCTAGCTCAGCAAGCTGAACTCGCAGCTCTTGAGGATGGCCGCTCAGGCGTTGGCCGACCCTGGCGCAACCCCGATAGCGGCCGTTACGGCGAAGTCGTCCCGCAGAAGCCATATCGCCGCGGACCCCGGCACTGCCGCGATTACACACATACGGTCTACATCGGCGGTCGGCCTGAGACGATTGCTGGAACCGCCTGCCGGAACCCGGACGGGACCTGGTCGAGCGTAACCTGATCGGCTGAACGGTATTCATCTGTGGTGCGCTGCAATATGCCCAAATCGGCGCACCCGGACTTCCTAACGTCCGAAGCGGCCAAGCAGCGCAGGACGTGCCGATCGCTTGATCTTTGCGCTTGGGCTTCCATAGTGTCCTAAAAACTCTGGGAGCCCCGTAACAATCTCAATGTTTCTCTGGATCGCATTCGCAGTTCTGGCCGCCGCCGTCATCGCCGCACTTGCGCGGCCAATGCTGGCAGATCAAGTTGCGCCTGAGGCGGAAGACGAAGCAGATCTTGCCGTCTACCGCGACCAAATGGCTGAAATTGATGCCGATCTGGAGCGCGGGCTCATTACCCGATCTGAAGCCAAGAGCGCGCGCGCCGAGCTTGGCCGGCGCATGATTACCCGCGCTGACGATCAGTCTGGCGAGGCCAAAGCGGCCGCGACTTGGGTTCCCTCCCCCTCTCCGACGCATCTCGCCTATGCGACGGCGGCCATTGTTCCAGTGTTGACGCTTGTCATCTATCTCGGCGTCGGATCCCCCTGGCTGCCGGGTATGCCGCTGACCGCCCGCATGCATTCCGACCCGACCAAATCCTCCGTCAATGAGTTGATCGCAAAGGTCGAAGCCCAACTGCGCCAAACGCCTGAAGACGGCGTCGGCTGGGACGTCTTGGCGCCCGTCTACCTGCGCCAGCGCCGCTACGATGATGCCGCCAACGCATTCGCCCAGGCTCTGCGCTTGCTAGGCGAGACAACCAAGCGTCTAAGAGGCTTCGGCGAAGCGACGGTGATGGCCAATAACGGCATTGTGACCGAGCCCGCGCGCAAAGCATTTGAGCGCATCGTGGAGCTGGACAAAGATAATCCCAACCCCGAAGCCCGCTTCTGGATTGCCTTGTCCAACGAGCAAGAAGGCAAGATTGCCGAGGCCAGGTTGGGCTATGAAAACCTGCTGAAAGACGCACCCGAGGGCGCGCCATGGAAAGCTGTGGTTGAAAACCGCCTCAATAATCTCGATGGCAACACCAAAGGTCCGTCGGCCGCCGTAGGAACGCCGCCAGGCGCCAAACAAGCGCCGACTGCACCGCCCGCCAGTGGACCGCAGGCTGCCCCTGGACCGAGTGCAGCCGATGTCGCCGCAGCCGGGCAGATGAGCACGTCCGACCGCCAGGATTTCATCAATTCGATGGTCGCAAGGCTCGCCGACAAGCTCCAGAAGAACCCGCAGGATTTCGAGGGATGGCTGCGTCTGGTACGGGCCTATTCGGTTTTAGGCCGGACGGCGGATGCGCAACGTGCGCTTGAAGATGCTAAAAAGAGCGTCGGCGAAGATAGCGAAAAGAAAAGCCGGCTTGAAACTCTGGCCTCAGAGTTGGGCCTCAAGTCGTCGTAGATTGATCAAGGTCTGAGAACAGTCAGGACAGAAATGACGCGTAAGCAGAAACGAGGAATTTTGATCGGCGCGGGCGTCGCAATTCTCGCCGCCGCTGCAATCATGGTCGCCTTTGCCCTTCGCGACACGATCGTTTTCTTCAAAACGCCTTCTGAGGTTGCCGAGGGCAAGGTGCCTGTCGGGCAGCGCTTCCGGCTCGGCGGTCTTGTTGCCGATGGCTCCGTTGTCCGCGGCCAGGGCACCAAGATTACCTTTGCCGTGACCGACACGATCGGCAATGTGCCGGTGTCCTATGACGGCATTCTGCCCGACCTGTTTCGTGAGGGCCAAGGCGTCGTCACAGAAGGCAAGCTCGATCCGACCGGTCGCTTCGTCGCCGATACCGTCCTGGCAAAGCACGACGAAAACTATATGCCGCCGGAAGTTGCCGCCGCCCTGGAAGCCAAGGGGGTCAAGCTTGGCGAAGGCGCGACCCATCCCGGCAAAGCAAACAATTGATCTCGTAAGCCCGAAAGGCCTCGCAGCACATGGTTGTTGAATTCGGACACTTCGCACTGGTTCTGGCGACCGTCGTGGCGCTGTTCCAAATGCTGGTCCCATTCTGGGGCGCACAGATCCAAGAGCAGCGCATGATGGCGACGGCCAAGCCCGCTGCGATCTTCCAATTCCTTCTGCTGACCGTTTCCTTCCTGGCTCTCACCTACGCGTACGTCGTGTCAGACTTCTCGGTCGCGAACGTCGTCGCCAACTCACATTCCACGAAGCCACTCATCTATCGGATTTCCGGCGTGTGGGGGAATCATGAAGGCTCGATGCTTCTGTGGGTCCTGATCCTGGCGGCGTTTGGTGCGGCGGTCGCGCTCTTTGGCAACAACCTGCCGCTCACGCTGAAAGCCAATGTGCTGGCGGTCCAGTCCGCCGTTGCGCTGGCTTTTTGCATATTCTTGCTCTCGACGTCGAACCCGTTCCTGCGCCTCGATAACCCACCGATGGACGGACGCGGCCTCAACCCGATCCTGCAAGACCCCGCACTCGCGTTCCACCCCCCGTTTCTCTACGCCGGTTATGTCGGTTTCTCGATCGCCTTCTCGTTCGCCGTCGCAGCGCTGATCGAAGGCCGGACTGATGCAGCCTGGGCGCGCTGGGTGCGGCCTTGGACTCTTGCTGCCTGGATGTTCCTGACGCTTGGCATCGCGATGGGGTCCTGGTGGGCCTACTACGAATTGGGCTGGGGTGGCTGGTGGTTCTGGGATCCGGTCGAGAATGCGTCCTTCATGCCCTGGTTATCTGGGACGGCACTCCTGCATTCCGCACTCGTCATGGAAAAGCGCGAGACGCTCAAAGTCTGGACCATCCTACTGGCCATCCTGACGTTCTCGCTCTCCTTGATGGGCACCTTCCTCGTGCGCTCAGGCGTCTTGACTTCCGTGCACGCGTTCGCCGTCGATCCCGAACGCGGTGTCGCCATTCTCGTAATCCTCAGCATCTTCGTCGGCGGCAGCCTCGCGCTATTTGCGTTGCGGGCCGGTGAATTGCGCCAGGGTGGTCTGTTCTCGCCGATTAGCCGAGAAGGCGGTCTCGTCTTCAACAACGTGATCCTGACGACGGCCACCGCCACGGTTCTCGTCGGAACGCTCTATCCGCTCGTGCTCGAAGGGTTGACCGGAGCAAAGATTTCCGTCGGCGCGCCCTATTTCAATCTGACGTTCGTCCCCTTGATGGTGCCGCTACTGTTGGCTCTGCCATTTGGCCCCTTCCTGCCATGGAAGCGCGCCGACCTAGCAGCCGTCGCTCAGCGCCTTCTCGTTGCCTGCCTGATCGGCCTTGTTGCGATGGTTGCCACCATGGCGATGTCGATGCGCGGCCCCTGGCTTGCTCCGATAATGATGGCGATTGGCGTTTACGTGATGGCAGGCGCCCTGCAGGAACTCGCCTACCGAGTGAAGCTGGGTTCGGTCGGACCGCAAGAACTGATGCGCCGTCTTTGGAACCTGCCGCGTTCGATGTACGGGACGGCGCTGGCGCACTTCGGCGTCGGACTGCTTGTCGTCGGCATCGTTGGGACGAGCGCTTATCGGACAGAAAAAGTCCTCGTCATGAAGCCGAACGATAAAGTCGAGATTGCCGGCTATGAGCTGACCTATAAGGGCGTCGCGCCGCATCGCGGTCCCAACTATCGCGAACAGGTCGGCGCCATCGACGTTGCGCGCAAAGGCAAGTTCCTGCTGACCCTCCATCCTGCAAAGCGCATTTACGATGCGCCGCCGCAGCCGACGTCGGAAGCTGGTATTTATGCCTCCTGGCAAGGCGACCTTTATACCGTCCTCGGTGATGCCCAGAAGGAAGACGGTGGATTTGCCATCCGCGTTTACTTCAACCCGCTCGTCAGATTCATCTGGATCGGCGCGGTGTTGATGTTCATCGCCGGTGGGATATCTTTGTCGGATCGCCGCCTGCGTGTTGGCGCGCCCCGCCGCAGTAACAGGAAGGTTGGCCAATTGGCGCCAACGCCTGCCGAATGAGGCCGATCATCATGCGCTCAGATTTCCTCAATCGTTTGGCGTCGGCGTTCACAGCCGTGACGGTTGCGTTGGCGGTCCTCGTCACCGCGCAGCCGGTCCTGGCGGTGCAACCTGACGAGATCCTCAAAGACGAGAAGCTCGAAAAGCGCGCCAGAGAGATCTCCGCCGAACTGCGCTGTCTCGTTTGTCAGAACCAGTCGATCGACGATAGCGACGCGCCCTTGGCCCGCGATCTCCGCCTTCTCGTGCGTGAACGCCTGCAAAAAGGCGAAAGCAACCAGCAAGTCATGGACTTCGTCGTCAGCCGTTATGGCGAATTCGTGCTTCTGAAGCCGCCGTTCGCGCTGAACACGCTTCTGCTCTGGTTGACGCCTGCTTTCGTCTTGATCGGTGGCGTCTTGCTCGCACGATCAGTCATGCTGGCGGCACGCCCGGCGACAGAAAGCTCGCCCGGGACAGTCGAAAAGGACCTGACGGAAGCCGAAGAAGCGCGCCTGAAGAAGATTCTCGACGACGGGACAGCGAACTAGCACGTTAGCTAAAACAGCCGCCCGCGGCCGCTCAGAAGGAAGCTCCCACCCGTCCACTGCCATCGCCATTCATTACCAATGTTTAATTCTCCAGAAAGACTGCCGTAATCGGCACTTCGCTACGCATAGTCCCAGTTGAACGTTTAATACCCCCAACTGGAGGCTCGCATTGATGCTAGCGACGACCACGAACCCGGCCCCCAAAACCGGCCGTTCAATGAAATTCGCAGGACGGACTGGACGCTTGGCCGCTGCTGCCGCGGTCCTTTCGATGTCAACGGCCTTCATGGCGTTTGATACCGCTCAGACGCCTGCTCTCGCGCAGTTGGCTCCAGGCTCCTCCGGCGCAGGCATTGGCCGCGCGCCGTTAAGCTTCGCCGACATCGTTGAAAAGACGAAGCCAGCCGTCGTCAGCATTTCCGTCACCAACGGGAAGAAGAAATTGGCCAGCGGCGACGACGACTCGCCGATTCCCGGCATGCCGGATCTCCCCGACGATCACCCGTTGAAGAAGTTCTTCGACCAGCTGCCTAAGAAGTTTGGTGCGCCGAAGGCCCGCCCGAGGCAGCAGCGTCCGAGCTTGGCACAAGGCTCCGGCTTCGTGATTTCCGAAGACGGCTACATCGTCACCAATAACCACGTGATCGATGACGCATCCGAAATCGAAGTCGCCTTCGATAAGGATCGCAAATACGATGCCGAACTCGTCGGCACCGATCCGCGCACCGATATCGCGCTCCTCAAGATTAAAAACACCGAGAACGAAAAGTTCCATCACGTCAAATTCGCCGACACCAATATCCGCGTCGGGGACTGGGTCGTTGCCGTCGGTAACCCGTTCGGACTGGGTGGCACCGTGACGGCCGGTATCGTTTCGGCAAAGGGCCGCGACATCGGCTCTGGTCCTTACGACTACCTGCAGATCGACGCTGCCGTGAACCGCGGTAACTCCGGTGGTCCGACCTTCAACCTCGACGGCGATGTCGTCGGCGTGAACACGGCGATCTACAGCCCATCGGGCGGCAACGTCGGCATCGCCTTTGCCGTCCCGGCCGCAACGGCGAAAGAAGTCGTCGAGCAGCTGAAGAAGGATGGCACGGTCAGCCGCGGCTGGCTTGGCGTCAAGATCCAGAATATCGATGAAGATACCGCTGCCAGCATTGGCCTTGCCGATGCGCACGGCGCTCTTGTTTCCGAAATCACGCCAAAAGGACCTGCAGAAGGCGCCGGTCTTGAACCTCAGGATGCGATCATCCAGGTCGACGACAACAAGATCAAGGATAGCCGTGATCTGGCCCGCACGATCGCTGGCTATTCTCCCGGGTCGAAAGTTGATGTCACGATCTGGCGCGACAACGCCAAGAAGGTGATCAAGGTTGATTTGGGTCGCTTCCCATCAACGTCCGAAGAGCTTGCAGCTCTGCAGCAGGGCAAGCCGGCAAAGCCGGAAGTCACCGAACTCGACCAACTGGGTCTGAGCTTGAAACCTGCTGCGTCGGATGAAGAAGGCGGCGTAGAAATCTCTGAGGTCGACCCGGAATCGGATGCTGCCCGCAAGGGTTTGAAAGAGGGTGACATCATCCTCGAAATCCAGGGCATCTCCGTTAGCGACGCAGACGATGTGATCAAAGGTGTCAAGAAGGCCCGTGGCCGTGACCGCGGAGCAGTCCTGATGCACATCAAGTCCGGCAACGTGAAGCGCTTCGTCGCGGTCCGCCTGAAAAAGGACGAATAAGACGGCCGAAGCCACCTCATGCGATTGACCGGACACAACCGGTCAGTCGGAAAAAACGAGGACAAGAATGCGTTGGGCGGTCTGTGACTAGGACAGGCCGCCCAACATGCGCTAAAGCGGCTGAGCATTGATCATGATGCGAAGGCCGCAAACAAGAAAACCGGTCCGGGAGAAAGCCGAGGCTCACTGATGCGCATGTTGATCGTCGAGGATGACAGCGAAACTGCAACCTTCCTTATCAAGGCTCTGAAGGAAAGCGGCCATACCGCCGAGTGGGCCGCCGATGGGGTGACCGGTCTGTCGCTGGCCCGCGAAGGGGCTTACGATGTCCTGCTTGTCGATCGCATGCTGCCGCAAATGGACGGCCTCGCACTCATCCAGACCCTGCGCAAAGAGGGCAATCAAACCCCGGTGCTGGTTCTTTCCGCTCTCGGCGAAGTCGACGACCGTGTGAAGGGCCTGAAAGCCGGTGGCGACGATTATCTCACTAAGCCCTATGCCTATGCCGAACTCTTGGCCCGCGTCGAAGCCCTGTCGCGCCGCACGATCCCCGGCGAACAAGCCACCCGTCTCGTTGTCGGCGATCTTGTCCTCGACCGCCTCTCCCACGCCGTCTCCCGTGCCGGCGAACCGATCAACCTGCAGCCCAGGGAATATCGGCTGCTTGAATATCTCATGAAGCATGCCGGCCAGGTCGTGACCCGTACGATGCTTCTTGAAAACGTTTGGGACTACCACTTCGACCCGCAGACCAACGTCATCGACGTTCATGTCTCCCGCCTGCGCTCCAAGATAGACAAAGCCTTTGACAAACCCCTCCTCCACACCGTCCGCGGCGCTGGGTACGTGGTCCGTGAAGACAGCTAAGTGGCAGCCGAACGCCACCTTATCGACGACGATCTTCGGCATAACGGCGATCGGCGTGACGGCTTTCGTTGTCCTGACTGCGCTCATCTTCGCCGCCGTGATCTGGCAGGCAAACCGTGTTTTTGTGTCCGACGTCCTCGGTACGCTCTCGGCCGAAGCGCAGACCCTTGTCGCCGTCAACGAAACCGGCCAGGCTGAAACGCTGCCGGCGATCGTCGCGCAGCTCAGCAAAAACAGGACCGACCGCCTCTATATTCTGGCCGCACATGATGGCCGCCCGATTGCCGGAAATCTGAAAGCGGTCCCAAAAGAATTGACGACGTCCCCCACGGGCGGCCTGTTTACGTACCAACTGCCCGGCAGCCAATCATCCGATTTGCGCGCAGCGGCCGGCATCAGCATCGAATTACCCAGCGGCAGCAAACTCATCGTCGCCCGCGACATCGAAGAGCAGCGATCGCTCGTTCGTTGGCTACAGGTGCTCGCCATCGCGGCGTTCTTGGCGATTACCGTCGGCGGCCTCTACCTCGGACTGTTCGCCAGCCGGTCGGTGCTGGCCCGTGTCGAACGGGTATCTAATGCAACCCAAGCCATCATGGCAGGCAACCTCGCCGGCCGTTTGCCGGTGCAAGGCAACGGCGACGAGATCGATCGCCTGTCGCAAAGCGTCAACGAGATGCTCGAAAAGATCGAGCAGTTGATGCACGGGCTGAAGGAAGTCTCCGACAACATCGCCCATGATTTGAAGACGCCGCTTAATCGCTTGCGCAACCGCGCCGAAGCTGCGCTGCGATCCGCCCAAACGCCTGAGGAATTATCTGCTGGTCTTGGGCAAACGATCGAAGCCGCCGATGAGATCATTAAGACCTTCAACGCCCTTTTGCTGATCGCACGTCTCGAAGCCGGCGCCATCGAAGAAACCAAGGAGCCGGTCGCGTTGTCGGCGCTGCTCTCCGATGCCGCCGAACTCTATGAACCCGTCGCCGAGGAAGCGGGCCTCGGCCTCAAGATCACCGACCTCGACAACGCAACCGTATCGGCAAACCGGCATTTGATCGGCCAGGCGGTGATCAATCTCATCGACAACGCCATCAAGTACGGTCGTAAGTCAAAATCGGACGCGGGCCATGCATCACAATCCGGATTGATCGAGATCGGCCTTCGGCGCGAAAATGGCCAAGCCGTAATCTCGGTTGCCGACAACGGGCCGGGTATCTCGGCCCAAGATCGTGCCCGCGCGATGGAGCGCTTTGTCAGGCTCGACAAGAGCCGCAGTTTGCCCGGCACCGGACTGGGATTGAGCTTGGTCGCAGCCGTCGCGCGGATGCACAACGGCCAATTGCTCCTAGAGGACAACCACCCCGGATTGAAAGCGGTTTTGGTCTTTCCGCTGGCCTGAGATGGCGGCCCTCTCCGCGCTCCCCCTACGCCCGCCGGGGTGTTTCGATATTGCCGACAATAAGATAGCATCCGGGTCCCACCGATTGAGGCCCTGACAAGAATGACATCGCCATCCAAGCCAACGCCCGCCAAAGCCGAAACTCTGCTCTCCCGCATCGATATCGCTCCTGGCTACGCTTGCGCCGACACGTCTGACGAAGCCAAAGAAATTCTGCTTCAGGCCCCTGCCATGGCTGACGTCATCGGGCTTGATCCGGATGCTCCTCTCAATCATCCAGCCAAGGATCTGCTGTCGGGCGTCCTGGCCCACTCCCCCTATCTGGCCGGACTGATCAGAAGATCGCCGGAGCGTTGCGGCAAGATCTTTAGCGCTGCACCGGAAGCCTATTTCGACGATCTGCAAGCAACCCTGGAAGCCAATATCGCGAACGCGACGACCGATCAGGAGGTGATGGCCGAACTCCGACACTTCAAATCGGAGGTCGCACTCCTCACCGCACTTGCGGATATCGGCAACGTCTGGCCGGTCATGACGGTCACCGACTATCTGACCCGGTGCGCGGATCAAGCCTTGCATCTCGCCGTCAGATATCTCTTCAGCAAGGCGGCCACCAAGGGCGACTGGCTGACCGAGACGCCTGATAAACCCGAAGCGAATTCCGGTTATATCGTTCTTGGCATGGGCAAGTACGGCGCGGGCGAACTCAACTATTCCAGCGACATTGACCTCATTGTCTTCTATGAGCGCAGCAAAGCGACCCTCCGCGAAGGCCTCGAACACCAGCCATTTTTCGTCCGCCTGACCCGCGACCTCGTCAAGCTCATCGACGATCGAACCGCCGAAGGTTACGTCTTCCGCGTCGATCTCCGCCTGCGTCCGGATGCGGGTGCCACCCAGTTGGCGATGTCGACGGATTCAGCCCTGCATTATTACGAAAGCTTCGGCCAGAACTGGGAACGTGCAGCGCTCATCAAGGCCCGTGCGGTCGCCGGCGATATCCCGGCCGGTGAAGCGATCCTCCAAGAACTCGAGCCCTTTGTGTGGCGCCGCTATCTCGACTACGCGTCGATTGCAGATGTGCATGCCATGAAGCGCCAGGTCCATGCCTTCAAGAAGCTGGGCGCAATTGGCGTCGCCGGCCACAACGTCAAACTCGGCCGCGGCGGTATCCGCGAGATCGAGTTCTTCGCTCAAACGCAACAGCTCATTGCTGGCGGCCGGCAGCCGGGCCTTCGCGTTCGCCAGACGCTTGATGCGCTACGCATACTCACCGGCATGAAGTGGATCACCGAGACCGCCCGCAAGGAGTTGAGCGACGCCTATTTATACCTGCGCAAAATCGAGCACCGCACCCAGATGGTCGCTGATGAGCAGACCCACAATCTGCCCAAAGACCCCGACCGGCTGGAAAGCTTCGCGAAATTCGCCGGCTACGCGGATACCGCAGAATTCTCGCAAGCGCTGCTACCGGTCTTGCATACGGTCCAACGTCATTACGCGGCGCTCTTTGAAGACCAGCCGCATCTCGATGGCCAGAAGTCAGACTTGGTCTTCGCCGGCACTGACTATGATCCAGACACGCTCGACGCCCTCACTGAAATGGGCTTCACTCAGCCGACGCGAGCGATCGATCTTGTCCGCAGCTGGCATCATGGCCGTTACGCGGCAGTGCGTTCGGCGCGATCGCGAGAACGCCTGACGGATGTGCAGTTTGCCTTGATCGAAGCCCTGTCTGAGACTGCCGATCCGGATGCGGCGATCGCTGCTTTCGACAGGTTCGTGGCCGAGCTGCCGAGCGGTGTTCAGCTATTCTCCCTGCTGCGCGCAAATCCAAATCTGTTGCGCTTGGTCGCCTCGATCATGGGCACCGCCCCGCGCCTCGCTCATACCATTTCGCGTCGTCGCCGGCTTCTCGATGCCGTGATCGATCCCAGGACCTTCCAGACAATTCCCTCAGTGGAAGAACTCGACGCTGTCGTGCGGGATCAGCTTGCACGCGCGCAAGACTTCGAAGATATGCTGAACCAGGCGCGCATCGTCGGGAGCGAGCAGCTTTTTCTGATCGGCATTCGTGTCCTGTCGGGAACGATCGATGCCTGTAACGCCGGAGAGGCTTACGCACGGATCGCCGAAAGCCTGATCGACGCGCTGCAAGGGGCAGTCGAAAAAGAGTTAGCTGCAACTCATGGCGTCGTTCCGGAAGGAGCCGCCTGCGTGCTGGCAATGGGCAAGCTAGGTAGCCGCGAAATGACGGCCGGCTCCGACCTCGATCTCATCGTCATTTATGACCATCCCGACGCCGCGACTGAGTCAGATGGGCGCCGCCCGCTATCTCCATCCCAATACTATGCCCGCCTGACCCAGCGCCTGATCAGCGCTTTAAGCGCACCGACCTCCGAAGGGCTGCTCTACGAAGTTGATATGCGCTTGCGCCCATCCGGCCAACAAGGGCCCGTTGCAACGCGGCTGTCCAGCTTCCGCAACTACCAGGCCGAGGAAGCCTGGACTTGGGAGCAGATGGCACTGACGCGCGCCCGCGTAATTTCAGGAATGCCGCAACTTCAACGCGACGTCGAAGCCGCCATTCACGAAGCGCTATGCCGCCCGCGCGACCAAGCCAAAACGGCCGCCGACGTCAAGGAGATGCGCATTCGCATTGAGCAGGAAAAAGGCACGACAAATATCTGGGATATCAAGAACGTCCGCGGCGGCCTCATCGATATAGAGTTCATCGCCCAATATCTGCAGCTCGTTCACGCCAACGAGCATCCCGACGTGCTGCACACAAGCACGCTCGACGCCCTCGATAAACTGCGCGAAAAGCAACTGCTCGATCAGGATGACGCCAGAACCTTGTTGGATGCGGGCCGTCTCCTCCACAACCTCACCCAGGTCTTGCGGATTTGTACCGACGGCCCCTTCGACCCGCAAACAGCGTTGCTCGGCATGCGCGAACTTTTGGCGCGTGCTGCGGATCTGCCGACGTTCGAAAAGACGGAACAGGCGCTGCGCACCGCGTTAACCGACGTAAAAGCGGTCTATGACCGGATTTTTGCCTAGTACGTCGAGCGATCGACAGACCGCCGGACCCGCGACCACGCCTAGTTCGCAACAGGCCTTAAGCCGCGCAGCTGCCGAATAGATCTTTTTGCGCCGCAGCTTCGAGTTCAACTTTGGCCACCCAGTTGCCACCGTCATCAACTTGGTGCTCGACGCCCGTTCCGTAGATCTCAAGCAGAGCCCGCGCGACGCTGAGCGGCAGGCTATCGTTGCCCCGAGACAACTCGCTGTGCACCTCCGCCACGATCTCCACTCTGACAGCTGTGGCAACGCTTTCCGCCTGAACCTGAATTCGCGCACCTGGGCGGCTTCTGTTGACGGCTTCAATGAGCAGGTTCACGAAAACCTGACGCAGCGAACGGCTTTCACCGATGACCTGGCAATGGTCACCCGCCTGGCACACCACGACCACCTGCTTTTGAGCGGCCTGGAAAAACACGCGCTCGGCGGCTTCTTCCACCAGATCCCGCAAGTCGATCACCGCCTTGTCGCACCCTGCATCCGCATTCGGATTAGCCAGCGCTGACGTGATTGCCAGCGTATCTTCGGCCGACTTCAACAGCGACTGACCGCTTTCGCGAATGTGGTTGGCATAGTCTTGATAACGGCTTGAGCCGAGCGGCCCGAACGTCTCATTCGACATCAATTCGGAAAAGCCGATGACGGCATTAAGCGGCGTGCGAAGGTCATGGCTGATGCGCGCCGTTAACTGCGCGAGCGCGCCGGCCTGCGCTTCATCCATGCTTGTGAAACTCTGCGGCCCTGCGCCTGTGAGAGGCTGCGAGGCCTTCAGCCCGCTTTCGTGCAGGCTATCGACGTCCTCGCGCTCAAGATCGGACACCGTCTCGCGACAGCGCGCGGACCGCCCAGCCTGAGCGCGAGACCAACGCGACAGCTGCGATTGAGCCAGGATCATGACTGGAATAACCGAAGCCAGCACCAGCGACGAAGTTTCATTGAGCCACGCCGCAAGCAGCGCGCAAGCTACGCAACCTAATGTAACTCCCAGATAGAATGATTTGTTCCGCACTGCTGACCATAAATTTTTACAAATTTCAAAAAAAGAGTGCGCGAGCTCGAAGGGATGAAGATCATCTTTTCTGCTTAAAACAGCCAGCCGCTCTGGATTGGCGGACGTAGTCCCATCCATTCCCATTCCCCCGCATTTCCGTACAAATTGCCCTGGCAAATCGGCTTGCAAAGCCCTACCGCCGATCCGTTGTGAACAGCATCGGTGCTTCGCGGAATCCTGTCGAGGATATTAAATCGAAAATAAAGAATCGATTCCGAGATCGCTCATCCGTGAAGGATTCTTGTCACAATCTCGGTCGTGTCACGAGACAGATGGTCGGCGCCGGACAGCTGTTGCAGAGCCGCCTTTGCCGCCTTTCTGCGCCGAGGTTCCAGCGATTGCCAGCTCCTCAAGCCATTGAGCAGCCGCGCCGCGATTTGCGGATTAAAGGCATCTGTCGCCAGCACCTGATCGATCAAGAACCGATAGCCTTCACCGTCGCAACGGTTGAACTGCACCGGGTTGCGCATCACGAAACTGCCGACCAGCGCCCGCACCTTATTGGGCACGGTTCGATCGTAGAGTTCGTGCCTAAGCAGCGCTTTGAGTTGCGCGATGACGTTTGCTTTCGGCGAAACCGCCTGCGCCGCAAACCAGGTATCGATGACGACATGATCATCTTTCCAGCGATCATGGAAGTCGGCGAGAACCTGGCGGCGCTCGGGAGCGTTGGAAGCTGCCAACAGCGTCATGGCGTGGGCAACTTCCGTCATGGTCTTGGCCGCGAAGTAATGCTCGCCGGCCCGTGCCCAATCGGCTTTGCCGCCACGGCTGCAAAGTAGCGTCAAGGCACTGTTGCGGGCGGCCCGTCGCCCTGCACTTTCGGCATCTGCCGAAAAGCGGCCTCGGCTCTTGAGCTTCGAATAGATGTCAACCAGCAATTCCTCAAGACGCCGGGCAATCAGCGACGACAGCGAGCGATGGGCTGAGTGGATGTGATCGGGATTGACGTTACTGCCGATTTCCCGCGCGATGTCGGTTTCGCTCGGAAGCTGCATGAGTTCGGCACGAAACGCCCAATCGAGCGAGTCGTCTTTGAGCGCGGCTTCAAGCGCCCGGACCAGCCCTTCGCCGGCACTCGACCTCTTGCCTTTCGCCAAAGCCTCAGCTTTGCGAACGATGGTCCGCGTCGCATAGGTATTGGCAGCCTGCCAGCGATTGAACGCATCGCTGTCGTGAGCGAGCAGGAATTCAAGGTCGCGGTCGCTCAGATCCAGATCGATATTGACGGGGGCTGAAAACCCGCGCAGCAAAGAAGGCACCGGCCGCTCAGGCAGATCCTGAAACGTATAAGCCTGACGTTTGCGGGTGAGGTTGATGAGCCCGCTTTCAAGAGCCGTCCCGTCAGACAAGACAAGCGGCAGCTCTTCACCACGCTGCGAGATTAGCCCCATGCGCACCGGAATATGCATCGGCGACTTCTTCGGCTGGCCCGGCGTTGGCGGCACCGATTGCTCCAGAACCAGTTCCCCGGTTCCCTTTTTGCGATTGTGCGTGAACGTGGCCTTGAGGCGCGGCGTTCCCGACTGCTCGTACCACAAATGAAACTGCGTCAGGTCACGGCCTGAAGCCTCAGCAAAGCAGGCGAGGAATTCCTCGATCGTCGCCGCCTCTCCATCGTGCCGATCGAAATAAAGGTCCATGCCGCGCCGGAAATCGTCTTCGCCCAGGATCGTTTGCAGCATGCGAACGACTTCGGCGCCCTTCTCATAGACGGTTGCCGTATAGAAGTTGTTGATCTCGACATAGCTGCGCGGGCGCACCGGGTGCGCCAACGGTCCGGCGTCTTCAGCAAACTGCACCGATTTCAGCTGGCGCACATCGGAAATCCGCTGCACGACGCGTGAGCGCTCATCGGATGAGAATTCCTGGTCGCGGAATACCGTCAGGCCTTCCTTGAGGCACAACTGGAACCAATCCCGGCAGGTGATGCGGTTGCCGGTCCAGTTGTGGAAGTACTCGTGCGCGACAACGCTCTCGATCGCCGCGTACATGGTGTCGGTCGCCGTCTCAGGAGAGGCCAGGATCAAGCGGTCGTTGAAGATGTTGAGACCCTTGTTCTCCATCGCCCCCATGTTGAAGTCGGAAACGGCTACGATATTGAAGCCTTCAAGATCGTATTCCCGACCGAACGCCGTTTCGTCCCAGCGCATCGACCGCTTCAGCGAATCCATCGCCCAGGCGGCGCGGTTTTCCTTGCCGTGCTCGACATAAATCGTCAGCGCAACGTTGCGGCCGCTCTTGGTCTTGAAGTCGGATGTGATCGAACCGAGGTCTCCGCCCACCATCGCAAACAGATAGCAAGGCTTGGGGTGGGGGTCGTGCCAGACAGCATAGTGGCGCGCACCGCCGTTCAGTGTGCCGCGTTCGACAAGATTTCCGTTGGCGAGCAGAACCGGGACCTCGTCGCGGTCGGCTTCAAGACGCACGCGATAGGTCGCCAAGACGTCCGGACGGTCGAGGAAATACGTGATCCTGCGGAAGCCTTCCGCCTCGCACTGGGTGCAGTAGACACCGCGCGACCGGTAAAGCCCCTGTAACGCCTTGTTCGCCTCCGGGTTCACTCGGGTCGTGATGTCGAGTTCGAATGGGCCGGACGGCGGATGCGAGATCACCAGACCCGTCCGCGTCGCACGGAACGTACCCTGACCCAGCTCTTCCTTATTCAGGCGAATGCTCTCCAGACCGATCTGCTCGCCGTCCAGCCGCAACTGCTTGGCGCCGCGCGATTTCGCGTCCGGATTGGGGCGCACCTTGAGTCGCGATCGAACGACCGTGTCGGTCGGATGCAGCGAAACGTCGAGATCGACGGAATCAATCAGATATTCCGGCGGTCGATAATCCGAGAGTCGGATCTGCCGAGTTGGTCCTGGCTTCATTCGTTATTGGTCCAAAGTGGTGGTTAGGCATCTTGTCGCACGGATTAGCGTAACGCCATTTTGCCTGTTCAGTCACCACTGGAATCGCGATTGAAGATCAGATTTATACCAATATTTACTCCGGTTTTATAAGTATGCCAGACAGACTAAGCAGTATTTTGCAGAACATGCACGCTGAATAGGCGGTCGTCATCAGTGCACACATTTTGGATCGCCCATCCCGCACTGCAGCATAACTTATGAAACTCTTCGATCTCATACTTGTGAGAGTTTTCAGTATGCATTCTTTCGCCAGCTGAGAAGTTGATTTCTTGGCCCAGGATCCTGACAGACTGGTCTTTGGTGCTCACAAGATAGGATTCCATGCGTCCTTCAGCCTCATTGTAGGCCGCCTGATGCTTGAAGCTTGCAAGATCGAAATCGGTCCCCAGTTCGCGGTTGGCGCGCGCCAGCAGATTGAGATTGAATTGGGCCGTCACACCTTCTGAATCGTCGTAGGCGCGTTGAAGGATTTCGCGATCCTTCTTCAGGTCCGCGCCAACAATCAGCCGGCTCCCTGGCCCGAGAATTTCGCGCATGTTGGAGAGGAGGCTGACCGCTTCATCGCGTTCCAGATTGCCAATTGTCGAGCCTGGAAAGAACCCGAGTTTGGGCACCGATAGGAATTGTTCAGGCAGGCGCATCGGAGAGGAGAAATTCCCCACGACGGTATAGATCGGCAGCTCGGGAAAACGCTTGCGAAGTCTTTGCGAGGCTTCATCGAGGGCAGCCGGAGAGATGTCGATGGCAACGTATCCGGCCAGCCGGTCCAAAGTCTCAAGCAGGATCTCGGTTTTGGTGCTCGACCCCGAACCGAATTCGACAAGCAGGCTTCCGGCTGGAGTCTGCTTGCGGATTGCTTCTGCGTTCTCGGTTAAGATCGCCGTTTCGGTCCGCGTCAGGTAATATTCCGGCAATTCGGTGATTTCTTCAAACAGCTCACTCCCGCGCTTGTCGTAGAAAAAGCGGCTGGGAACGGATTTGTGCTCTTTGGTAAGGCCCGCCAACAACGCGCGCGCAAAGCCGAGGTCGGTGGCGTCGCAACCGGGTCCGCCTTTGGGTTCCTGCTGCCAAGAAGATACCGTCTTGAGCGTACTCATTTGTCCTCCGCGAGCCTGAAGCCCATGAATTGCCAGCGTTGGCCGGGATAGAAAAAATTGCGATAGGTGGATCTGCTATGGCCGTCGGCTGTCGCGCACGAAGCGCCACGCAGGACGTGCTGGGAGCACATGAATTTGCCGTTGTATTCGCCGACCGCGCCGGCCGGCGGGTGATAGCCTGGGTAAGGCAGATAGGAGCTGCCGGTCCATTCCCAAACGTCGCCGAACATCTGCTGCAAGACCGGCGTTGCCACGGGCCCGACCGCAACCGGTTTGAAGTTGCGCGTGCCCATCGTATTGCCAACGGGTTCAACGCTGCGCGAAGCGACTTCCCATTCGAATTCGGTCGGCAGACGCTTGCCAGCCCAGCGCGCGAAGGCATCGGCTTCATAATAACTGACGTGACAAACCGGAGCGTCGAGGTCGATCGGCAGCAAGCCGTTCAGCGTCATCTGTTGCCACTGACCGTCACGCTTTTCCCAATACTGTGGCGCCTGCCAACCCGAAGTCTTGGCCGTCGCCCAGCCATCCGACAGCCACAACAGCGGCTGCGAATATGCATCCGCCTCGATGAATTCGAGATACTCGCGATTGGTGACGCAACGTTGCGCTAGAGCAAAATCCCGCAACAGGACTTCATGGCACGGGCCTTCATTGTCGTAGCTGAAGCCTTTGCCGATGTGGCCGACCTCATGGATGCCGCCGTCGAAGTTGATGAAGCTGTTGTCCGGGCGTTCGACGAGGCTGACTTCTCTCAAGGGCGGTGAAACATAGGCCGGTCTGAGCGGCTGCAATGCAAACAGGCTCAAGATGTCGGTCAGAAGCAATTCCTGGTGCTGCTGCTCGTGGTTGATCCCAAGCTCGACCAAAGCGGAAACATCAGGCTGCCGCCCTGCGTCGCTCGCCATCAGCCGATCAAGGGCCTCATCGACGTGAGCGCGATAATCGCGGACTTCGACGGCGCTGGGCCTCGTCAATAGCCCGCGCGACGCACGCGGATGGCGATCACCTTGCGTTTCGTAATACGAGTTGAAGCAATAATCGAACTGAGGGGAGAATACCTGATAGCCCGGCAGGTACGAGGTCAGCACAAACGCTTCGTAAAACCAGGTCGTGTGCGCCAGATGCCATTTCGTCGGACTGGCATCGTCCATCGCCTGGACCACTTGGTCCTCGTCGGACAATGGCGCCGCGAGCTCCAAGGAAAGCTTCCGGCTGTCGGCCAGCCTGCGCGCGAGAAGATCATCGTGCGCCGACGCTTCTTGTCCTGCGTCACGGACGGTTAACCTGCCTGTCACGGCTTGCCCTTTCGTTGATTTAGAAGTCGATCGCGGAAATAAAACGCGTGATTGCCCAATTGGCTCCATCAAACCTAGAGCAAATTGCCCGACGGTCTTTGCAATGAACCGCAAGCGCGGCGCAGTTCGAAATTCGTTATCCAGACAGCAAGCTACTGCACCGCCCATATCGAATTGGCCGGCAGAATGCCTAAGTGTTCATCACGATGAAACCGCTCAGGCAGACAATCGTCTTCACAATAGCTTGAGAAAATAGTGCTGGGAGAGAGCGCTAGCCGCAATCGTTCTCACTGGCCCGCAGCCAGCCATCAGGCGTCAAATGCTCTTGTGGCTGGAAACGCGTCTTGTAAGCCATCTTCTTGGAGCCGCGAACCCAATACCCAAGATAAAGGTAAGGCAAGCCCATCCGACGGGTCCGCTCGATTGATTCAAGGATCATGTAGGTCCCGAGGCTCCGGGCTTCATCGTCAGTATCGAAGAAGCTGTAGACCATCGAAAGCCCGTCGGAGAGCTGATCGCAAAGTGCGACAGCCTTGAGCTTCTCTTTCCCCGGCGCCCCTTCAAGTGGCGTCTCAGCCTTCTCGCGATACTCGATGAGGAAGGTCTGGATCGGACTGTCCTCAACCATCACTGAAAAATCGAGAACCGTCATTCCAGCCATGCCGCCATCGCCATGACGGGCATCGATGTAATCGCGAAACAAGGCGTACTGCTCAGACGAGGCGATCGCGGGAACGACCCGGCCTATTAGCGATCTGTTGCGCGAAATGATCCGCCGCATCGAACGGGTGGGCTCAAACTGATCGACAGGCACCCGCACCGAAACGCACGCATTGCAGTTTTCGCAGTGCGGCGTATAGGCGATGCTCTGACTGCGTCGAAACCCGCCCTTCAGCAGATTGTCGATTAAGGAGAGCGGCCGGTCGACGGTGAGGTGTGTAAAGAGCTTCCTCTCTTGCCGCCCACTCAGGTAGGGGCAAGGCTGCGGCGCAGTAATGTAGAACTCCGGAAAGTTCTTATGGGGAGCCGTCATCTATGCGCGGACCCTTATCGTTCACGGATGAATGCCGAGTCACATGATCGGAGTAAGTATAGGGGAGCAAACGGGCATCAATCAAGCAGGCTCGTTTTTGCCGGTTTTTCAGGCTTCCAAGTGGATGATCGCCCTTCGCACTGGCGGGACTGGGAGCGCAATTCTAGGTGACGGATGCAACACGCCTTCGTCGCGCGAACTTGAATTGTCGATCCACGGAATTACTGGCAAAGCTCCCTTAAACTTGGCGCATTCTCATGGGGAGCAAGATGAATATCGAAGTCGTGCGCGATTACTACGGCAAGGTTCTGCAGACCAGTTCGGATCTCAAGACGGATGCTTGCTGCACCACCGCGCCCATGCCCGACTATCTGAAAGCCGCGCTTTCCAACATTCATGATGAAGTTCTCGCCAAGTATTACGGATGCGGCCTCGTCCTCCCGGAAGCTTTGGCAGGCGCAAGTGTTCTCGACCTGGGATGTGGCTCCGGCCGCGACGCCTATGCCCTCGCGCAGATGGTCGGCGCAGCCGGCAACGTCGTCGGCGTTGACATGACCGACGAGCAGCTCTCCGTCGCCGAACAGCACGTCGAATGGCATCGCCAAAGGTTCGGCTACGCGGAAGCAAACACCCGCTTCGTCAAAGGCTATATAGAAAAGCTCGGCGAGCTGGGTCTGCCACCGGAAAGCTTCGACCTCGTGGTCTCCAACTGTGTGGTCAATCTCTCGCCCGACAAAGCGGCCGTCCTGCGCGGCGCCTATGATCTCCTGAAGCCGGGTGGCGAAATGTACTTTGCCGACGTCTACGCCGACCGGCGCTTGGACGAAGACATCAAGAACCACCCCGTCCTGGTCGGCGAATGTCTCGGCGGTGCGCTCTACTGGAACGACTTCCTGGAAACGGCCAGAAGCTGCGGCTTCCTCGATCCGCGCCTGGTATCCGCGCGCACCTTGGAGATCCACGACCCCGATCTCATCGAGAAGCTTGGCGCAGCTTGCTTTGTTTCGGCGACCTATCGACTATTCAAGCTCTCCGAACTCGATGCCGGCTGCGAGAACTATGGCCAGACCGTCATCTATCGCGGCGGTATTCCCCATCACGAGGACGTCTTCCACCTCGACGCCCATCATTCTTTCCCCAGAGGTGAAGTGGTCCCGGTCTGCGGCAACACACTGCGTATGTTGTCCGACACGCGCCTCAAGCCATACTTCGAACTGATCGGCGATTTCACGCGCCACTACGGCATCTATCCAGGCTGCGGAACGAGCAATCCATTCGTCACCGTTCAGATGCAACAGGCAGCCGCGGGTGACAGCTCCAAGCCCGTGCCCATGTCGCCTTGCTGTTAGCAGCGCCATGGATCGCGCATAGCGGGTGAACTGCCGCAAAAGATATTCCGCAACGCAAAAGGGCCGCTGAAAAGCGGCCCGTCGCACATCAAAATTCGCAAATCGCTGGGATTTAGAACTGCGAAGCCAAACGCCCGATAGCGTCCAGCAGGTTCTCGCTGGCGGTCGCCGACGTCGGATCGATGGCTGCATGGGTCAACCAGGCGAGACCGCCGAATGAAAAAACGAGGATAGCCGTTCCAAGGATCAAGCGCTTCAGAAACCAAGCCGCATTGAACGGTGAAGCCTGCGCATCAACCTGCGCGTCCGTGTCCCCCACAGTCATTCCCTGGTGCTCCCCGGAAGATCGTTTGATGATTGCCGATCAGAAAAGAAGAATTCGCTGCTTTGCGCAGCCCGCTTTGTTCAAACTGCCCACTATGTTCAAACTGAATGTAGCAGGTTCGGGTTCCGGTCAAGGTTCCCTAGGGAACAAACAGTTTTCGGTCAGGCAAGCGTGTCCGCCCGACAACGGCCGGCCCCGTACCCAGGACCCATATCCTGGAAATGACAAAAGCCCTGGCGGTTTCCGTTTTTGCTTGAGTGTATCTGGCGTGCACTGATTTTCGCCAGCTCCGGGGCAGGTTATGATTAAGCGAGCGCCCCTTACTTAGAGTAGCGGACGCGCCTGCCGAACCAGTGCTGTCGTCGCTGGCAGGTCGACTTTGCCCGATCCCAGTACGGGAATTGCGGCAACGACCATGATGTGCTTGGGGACCCACAGCTCCGGGAAACCATGCGAGCGGGCATGCTGCATCAGGAGGTCCTTGTCGGCCTCAACAATATCGGTGACCAGAATTAGCTGCTCACCTTTACGCGGGTCGGGCAGATTGACGACCACGTGCTGACCTTCTGGCCAAGTATCGGAAACCAACGTTTCGACGGCAGCCAGCGAGACCATCTCGCCGCCGATCTTGGCAAACCGCTTGGCGCGCCCTTTGATCGTGATGTAGCCATCATCGCTGACTTCAACGATATCGCCGGTGTCGTGCCAGCCGCCTTCGGGTGGTACGACGAGACCCGGATTTTCGGCGAACACATACCCCGCCATGACGTTCGGCCCTTTGATCTTCAACCGGCCGCCAATTTCAATTCCCGCGACCGGCTGAAGCGCCAGTTCCATTCCCGGCAGCGAGCGCCCAACCGTGCCTGAGCGGTTCTGTCCGGGCAGATTGCAGGCGATGACCGGCGCGCATTCGGTTGCGCCATAGCCTTCGAGAATTTCGGTGCCGATCTTGCTCCAGAGCTTGCGCGTTTGCTCTTTCACCCGCTCGGCGCCGGCAACGACGAACCGCATGGTCGCCAGATCGCCGTCATCGGCCGCGCGCGCATAACCGGCAAGGAATGTGTCGGTCGCGAATAGAACGGTGGCTTTCTTGTCTTTGATGATTTTCGGGATCTGCCGGTAGTGCAGCGGCGTTGGATAAAGCTGCACGCGCATGCCGTTGACGATCGGCATAACGGTGCCCGCCGTCAGACCGAACGAATGAAACATCGGCAACGGGTTCATAACGACATCGGCCGCTGAAAACGCACCATCCGCATGCGCGAACATCTGCCTGGAGTTGGCAATGAGATTGCGGTTGGTCAGCACCACGCCTTTGGGGTGGCCTTCCGTGCCGGATGTAAAGAGCACGACGGCCGGGCTTCCGGCTCGGCCACCATGTTTGCGATGGAACTCGTGCACATACTTGGAGCGAATGAAGCCGAGCACCTTGTCGAGCGTGCCGATCTTGGCTCGGATATCTTCCAGGTAGACGATGCGGACCTTGTGACCCGGCGTCACCTCGGTCTTCTCCAGCGCAGCGATCACGGACTCAAGCTTGGCTGCGTCGACAAAGCGGCGCGAGGTCACGACGGTATGCAACAGCGCCGTCTTGGCGGCAGAAACGATGTTGCGTTGCCCGGCCGTGAAATTAAGAAGCGCCGGAACCCGCCCGAAAGCATTGAGCGCGAAAAACGTAACGACCAGACCCGAAACGTTGGGCAGCAGAACGCCGATGCTTTCGCTGCGACTGGTTCCGGCAACCACTCGCGCGCCCAATACCAGACTGCCCAGGATTAGCCGGTCGTAGGTCAGGGCCTGACGGTCGGCATCCTCAACGATGACCTTCGACCCGCCATGAATTCGGCGCGCATCGAGCAGTGCATTGAATACGGTTGTCTCGCAGGATTTAGGGTCGAAGGGCATGAGCTATGGCGCGACGCGAATGATTGACTTGAGCGGTTTGCAAAAAGGACTAAGTCGTTGGCACAGGGGGAATTATATGTCCAGCTCGATATGAGCCGAAAGTTCGCGACGACGCAATAATTGGGTCTCGTCGCAGCGCAACGCCAGCGCCTCTTAGGCAAGGAAAGACGCAGACCGGCCGATATCGTTCAGCCGGTCTCTACGCGTATTGCGAAAATGAAGTCGTATCGAAGGGATTAGGTTTGACGCTTCAAGCTGCTGCCCAATCGTTCATGCAGCGCCGATCAGCAAACGGTCGGCTGGCACAAGCGCAGCTGGAACTTCTGATGCGGGCTTGCCTGGGTAAAGTCGACTTCGCGTTGGTCGGTGCAACGGATCCGGCCTTCGATCTTGGTCTCTTTGCCGATTTCGAATTTGCGGATGAACAGGACCTTTTCGAGTTCACATTTGTAGTGCTCGGTAAGCTGCGACTGCAGCAACGTTTCCTGTGCCGGATTGAGTTTGAGCTCGGCGTCTGATTTTTTTTCTTCGGAATTGACCGCCTGGGCCATTGCAAACAAAGCCACATGGCCGACAACGACGGCGCTTGCAGCTTTGGCAAACAGGGACTTGCGCGCCATGGATCCTCCTGGAGTTACGTCTATGGTTTCGGGCAGTCTCGCCCCTCTCTTTGCTCTAGACGTTGATGTTGGTCAAAGAACGCCGGATAAGAAAGGTCAATTAAAATAACAAGAGTTTTCCAGTCAGGAAAAGCCGACAACTGAGGACACGCAAAGATGCAGATCAAGACGATCCTCGTACACATGACGCGCAGCCATGACGCCGGCCAGCTGATGGAAGCGGCCTGTGCTCTCGCGCGCAAGTACAACGCCCACCTCATCGGTATGGCCGCGTTTTCCGCGATGCCGCCCGTGCCGCCCCTGACCATTCCCTATAGCGGGGAAGTCATCAAAGAGATGCAGGAGGCAGCCGCTCAGGCGGAGGACACTTTGAAAAAAGCCTTCGAGGCCGCAACCCATGATGCCCCGTTCGTATCCGAATGGGTCCGCGTCAAGGGCCTGACCAGCGATCTTGTCGGTGCCGTCCTGGATCAGGCGCGCGCTGTCGATCTTGTTGTTGCCGCACAGCGCGACCCCGATTGGGAATTGGGTCCTGTTCTTGATTTTCCCGAGCAGCTCGCACTCGAAAGCGGACGTCCGATATTCCTTGTGCCCCGTAAAGGCCAAAAGGAACTCACCATCGAAAAGGTTGCGATCGCCTGGAACGGAACCAGAGAGTCCGCGCGCGCAGCCTTCGATGCCATTCCGTTTCTTGATGCGGCCAAGGAAGTCGTGCTCCTGACCGTCACCGATGATGGCAAGCCGTTGGAAGCGATGACGCCAACGACAGCTCTTGCAGCAACGCTTGCCCGCCACGGGATCGATACGACGATCACGCATCTGAAGACGGAAAGCGCAGGAATATCGAAGACGCTGCTGGACGAGACCGAAAAGATTGGTGCCGACCTGCTTGTGTTAGGTGCCTATGGCCATTCCCGCCTGCGCGAGTTCGTCTTCGGTGGCGTGACGCGCGATCTCACCAACGACAGCAACATCCCGCTTCTGATTAGCCACTAACGCAACGGGCGGCATCTGCAACTTGGTTTGCGCGCCGCCCTCGACCGAAATTCGCTTCACTGGAAATGTGAACCAAGCCTTGTCCGGGCCGCTCAGAAGTCCAAATAATCTAACAAAAGCCATAAGAGGAATACGAATGCCCACTTTCCTGCCATCGATGCGCCGCGTCAGACTTGAACTGGCCCGTGACCCCGACCATCCAGAAGGCAGCCGTTCACGCGGTTACGACTTCATCGCGCCGCTCGATGCCAACGGCATGATCGATGATGCCGATTGGCGCAAATCGAAAAGCCAGTGCCGCGTGAAGCGCTTCTGGGAAGGCGAGCCCGATGAAGTCGGCCACATCGTCAAGAAGCGCGGCGGGCACTGGGCCTTCCACTACGACATCCACGGCGATCCTGAAGGCGATGAGTCGGGCTATAAGCTCGGCGAACATGCCTTCAAGCCCGGCGAATACGTGTCGATCCACGAGCATGATGGCGTCATGCGCACGTTCAAGGTGATGTCGGTCGTCGAGATCGACTGACGTGGCTCTTGTCGTCTGAGTCAGCGAATCTCAAAGCCTTCGAGGTTTAGCCTGCGCCCAAAGCGCAACGGCAAATCGCTGCGGCGTGACGGCGCCGACATCTCGGGTTGAGCCAAGATAAGCGCGATTCCATCTGCCAAAAGCGCCATTCGCGCGTCCCCGAAAGGTCAAAGGTTGCCGCCATCTATCCCCAGATGGCGGCAGTGGTGTGCATAAATGCGTATCAAACAGGCAACAGTGTTGCACCATTCGCAGTGACCAAATTTGTGACGGCGTGCCGCATCGCACAAAAATGAAGCATTTTTCATGTTTCGTGCTGCAAAGGCGAGAACTCTCTCACCTGTGAAAATCACAGGTAAGGGGCAAACAGATTCGGTCGCATAACTTTTGGCTAGGGTGCGCTGCACAAAATAACTGCAGCGCCTGATAGATAATCAAACTTGAAGCAGCCGATCAGACTCGATTAGCCTCTAAGCATAACAAGAAAAGATCCAGGGTCGCCCAAGTGAAATCAGGCCGCAATCAATGCGGTTAAAAGATAAAGCTTGGAGATTGTCATGATCGAGATCGTCTTGTCAGTATGTCTACTAGCAAATCCTTCAGACTGTAAAGAAATAAGCTTGGCGCAGATGGGTGAGAAAGTAACACCTTACGTCTGCATGTTCCGCGGACAGGTTGCGGCTTCGCGCTGGGCAGAACAACATCCCAACTACAAAATCTCAAAATGGAAGTGCGGCGCAGCACGCGAGTTTGCCAAGCTCTGAGCTGGCACGCCCGTTGACCTGACGCTTGGTCGAAGACTGCGATGTCGCCCGTGCAGAACTTCTCGCAAGGGTCGTGAACGCAGAACTCTGGCGAAGCTTCGAAGACCGCCCGATGTCTGCATCCATGACGACTAGTAATAGCCTTTAACCCATCAGCTGAACGTCCGGACGATCAGTTGTCGCGTAGAAAGTAGAAACATAGGGACCGGCCGTATCCATGGCCTCGGACCGCTCCCGCCATTAGGTCGCTCTTTTTCGTGTGACGTCTCGCATGACGAGACGCGCTTTGGCGACGCCAGACGGCTGGCAATTCAAAGCCCGGCGCATCGATCTTGATCCGCCGTGAGTCGGATCTGCAATAGCGCTCATCCGGATCCATTGGCGCATTTAGAAGCAGCCAAAATCAAATTTGCTTATTCAACAACGTTCCCACCTGCCCTATCGTGCCGGCCCAAAAGCGCGTGCGAGTTCGCCGCGACAAAAACTTGGAGGGCCCGATGCCGGATAACGAAACGCCAGACAAACCACATTTTTCCACGCTTGCCATTCACGCCGGTGCAGCTCCCGACCCCGCGACGGGCTCGCGCGCGACGCCGATCTACCAGACGACCTCCTACGTCTTCAACGACGCCGACCACGCCGCGGCCCTCTTCAACCTGGAGGTCTTCGGCAACATCTACACCCGCATCATGAACCCGACGCAGGCGGTGCTGGAGTCGCGCGTTGCAGCCCTGGAAGACGGCACCGCAGCATTGGCTGTGGCTTCCGGTCACGCCGCGCAGTTTCTGGTCTTCCACACTCTTCTGGAGCCCGGCGATGAATTCGTCGCCGCCCGCCAGCTCTATGGCGGATCGGTCAACCAGTTCAATCACGCCTTCAAGAAATTCGACTGGCGCGTCAAGTGGGCCGACGGCACACAGCCTGAGACCATCGCCGCCGCCATCACCGACAAGACCAAAGCGATTTTCTGCGAGTCGATTGCCAACCCCGGCGGCGTCGTCATGGATCTGGAAGCGATTGGCAAAATCGCCAAGGACGCAGGCATTCCATTGATCGTCGACAACACACTGGCCTCGCCCTACCTGTGCCAGCCCAAAAACTTCGGCGCGGATATCATCGTCCATTCGCTGACCAAATTCATGGGCGGTCACGGCAATTCCGTCGGCGGCGTCATCGTCGATTGCGGCACGTTCGATTGGCTGAACGCCAAGCACCGCTATGCCACGATGGTCGAGCCGAACGCATCTTACAGCGGCATGAAACTGGCCGAGACGTTTGGCAACTTCGCATTCGCCATTGCTTGCCGCGTCATGGGTCTACGCGACATCGGTCCGGCCATTTCTCCCATGAACGCCTTCTTGATCCTCAACGGCATCGAAACCCTGCCCTTGAGAATTGAGCGGCATTGTGAGAACGCCCTCGCGGTTGCTGGGTGGCTCGAAAAACATCCCGCGGTCGCCTGGGTCAATTATGCTGGCCTCCCCTCCAACGCCAATCATGCAATCCAGCAGAAAATTTCGCCGAAAGGTGCGGGCGCCGTCTTCACCTTCGGCTTGAAAGGCGGCTATGAAGCAGGCGTGAGCTTGGTCTCAAACCTCAACCTCTTCTCGCATCTGGCCAACATAGGCGACACCCGCAGCCTCGTCATCCACCCGGCCTCGACGACACACCGCCAGTTGACCGACGAGCAACGCGTCGCAGCAGGAGCCGGTCCCGACGTCGTGCGCCTGTCAGTCGGCATCGAAAACATCGACGATATCATCGCCGACCTTGACCAGGCACTCGCCCAGGCAAGCTGATACGCAATCTTCGGCAAGGCAAAAGAGCGAGCTCGATGAGCCTTCACACAGGCTCATCGAGCGCTTCGAAATTCGGTCAGCAAATTTTCCAGCCTGAACCCCAAAAACTTTTCAAAACCATTTCGTATGTTATCGTACAAACTTCAGGGGGGAAGCGCGCAGCGCGAGCCAGTTCGACAGCCATTTGCATTTGATCGCTTTTGATTTTCAAAAGGCCTGACCAGCCGTGTATGATGCGTTCATCTCATACAGCCATGCCAAGGACAAACCGATTGCGCGCGCTCTGCAGTCGGTCATCCAGCTCATGGGCAAGCCCTGGCACAAGCGCCGCGCAGCACGCATCTTCCGCGACGACACCAGCCTCGCTGCAACGCCGGGCCTGTGGCCGACCCTCGAAAAGGCCCTCGACAACTCGCGCTATTTGATCCTCATTTTGTCGGACGAGTCCGCGAAGTCGATCTGGGTCGCCAAGGAAATCGAGTATTGGCTTTCAAGCAATCCGCCCGAGACCATTCTGGTGGCCGTATCGGGCGGCGATCTGCAATGGAGCCACGACGTCGACGACTTTCCCGTCGATGTCGAGACACCCGTCGGCGCTGCCCTGCGAGGCAAATTCAAAGACGAACCCAAGTGGGTCGATTTGCGCGAATTCCGATCCGACCACGTGACGGATCTACGACGCAACGATGCCTTCCGCTCACGCGCCGCCGATATTGCTGCCGCCGTGCGCGGCATGCCCAAAGAAGACCTGTTCAGTGAAGAGCTCTCGCAACAAAAGCGTGCCCTGCGCCTCGCGCTAAGTGCCGTCGCGGGAATTTCGCTGCTCGCCGTTCTCGCGGGCTGGCAGGCCTATCAGGCCATCCTGTCGCGCGACAACATCCTGCTGCGCAAAGCCCAGTTCATCACGCAAATCTCAGAAGACCGCCTCGCAAAAGGCGACACCGCTACGGCAATCCGTCTCGGGCTCGAAACGTTTTCGGATATGCCGACGTTTCAAAATACGATCGAGCATCCCAATATGATCGCTGCCTATCGAACGCTTTATCGCGCCGTCCAAGCCCACAAGCCCGCGACGATTATCCTGCCCAGCCGCCCCAAAGGTACCATGGGCCCGTTGGCAGCGACGTTTTCTCCAAGCGGCCGCTATCTCGCGACCAAGGAAGCGCCGGAACCCAACGACACCCGTGTTGAACTCTGGGACCTTCAAGCCAAACAAGCACTCTTCAAAACCAAAGTTGCCTGGAACGCCGTCATGCGCTTCGACCATGCCGGCAAACGCCTCGCCATTCGCACCGACGACAAGCTGTTCGTCTACGAGATCTCGAGCGGCAAGGTGTTCGGTCTGCAATCCAAATATCTGGCCGATCCCAACCCCGGCGTGATGGCATTCGTCGGCGACAGCAGCAATATCGTGACTTACATCCCACAAGGCGGCACGCCGGTAGATGGCTCACCGCCGAGACCGGCGCGCGCCGTCAAGCTCGACTACGTCACGCGAGACCAGAAGGTGCTTTGGCAGCATGTGCCGCCTCTCCTCCAACGCACATCATTTTTCGCCGATTTCGATTCCACCGGCCGATACTTCCTGGCGCAGAAATTCGCAAGGTTTGGCGCCAAGGAAAGCTGCTTCTACGTGCTCTCTGTCGCCGACTGGAACATTGTTCCGGTCGTGCACGAACGGCTCACGAACGCCGACGGCATGCTTTGCATCCAATCGAATACGTCGACGTTGCTGAAGTGGAGATTCAACGATTACGGCACGCAATTCATGCTGCAGATCGATGACACTGTCGAAGTCTTCCGTCTCGTCGATGGCCGGTTTGTGCAAGGCTTGGCCTTCCATAGTGGGGAAGACGATGCGCTTCTCGTTAGACGAATAGACCCCATCAGCGAAAAAGGACTGTTCGTTAGCAAGGGCCGAGATTCAGAGAATGTTAGAGTCGGCAGGCGTGATGGCCCTGAAAGCGGCAACTCAAAGCAATTTTCCCTTGAAGGAACAAAGATCGTCAGCGCATTCGTGCCGGTCGGGAAGAGCCCCGAAGATGAGAATTTGTTGGTGCTCTATGCCGATGGGCAAGTCCGCGCCATCAAGCTGCTCTCTGAACTTGGCCGGCTGGGCCCGGCCCAACTCGACTCTTTCTTCACGGCGCGCCCCGAACTCAATCAACCCAGCGACGCGTTTCGCCCCACTCAGCCTTGTGGAATCCAGGCCGATGGCTGGCTAAGTTTTCAATCGCCTGAACAAAGCGTAATTCGAATTGCTCAGGTGCTGTCGGGCGAACAACTGAAGTACGCTGTATTGAGTTCTTCTGTCGCTTGCGCACCTGATGGCAAGACGATTTATGCCTGCGCTGCCGACCGCCTTTACCGCTACACAATGCAGCCGCAAGCAGGCGGGTACGCAGGCGGCGAAATCAAAGGCGGCTGCATGGCAGTCAGGATCTCTGCCGATGGCAACTATGTTGAGGCCGACACGCCGCAGCGTGCCTGCGTCTTTGACCTGGATGGCCCGCCAGAGATGAACGGTCGCCACTGCACGCCAACGTCCACCAGCCTGTTTATCTCAGACAAATTCGGGATGCTCGCCGGACTTGAAGAGGGGTTGGGCTCACGCCTGCGCATTTATGATTATGACGCCTTCAAGCGCCAGCGCCATCGCCTTGACGACCTGCTGTATACAGGGTTCGGCGAACTAAACGGCAACCGGGTTATCGCCTTGTCAAAAAATCAGGTGATGGTTGCTTCAAGGCGGATGCCAGGCCAGCGCGATCTGCGGCCGCAAATCTTCGAATACTACCCCTACCGTTCAAGGGAAACGCTCATCCAACTCGCCCGCGAGATCGTCGACACGCTGCCGGATCTGACCCCGGAGCAGCGCCAGCAACTCGGCATCGAACTGCGCCCGTAGGCGCTTTTAGAATGCCAACCTGCACAGTGCACGTAACCCAGTCTCGGCACACTTATTCCGCTGCAACCGGACGGGCGTATTTGGGGAACCAGCGCGCCATGCATCGGTCGCGATAAGCGACCAGATTGGGCAGGCTTTTGGCATGCTCAAGGATGCGCGTATCGAACGTTTCGCTTAACGCGCCTGCTACCGTCGCAAAGGCCGAGGCATCGACGGACGCTGCTTCGTTGCCAAGCAGATAAGGCTTGTCGCCCAGCACTTGCGAGATGGCTTCAAGACCACGGTTGCCGAGCTTGACGATCTCCGCACGGCTATGGCGCCCAAAGCCCTGACCCCAAATATTGCGTTTCAACTGTCGCCGCACCATGGCAACGACAAGCGGCCGCATTGGATTTGGAATCGCATCGAAAAATCGGATAGGCCCGGCGCGGAAATTCTCATCCACGATCCAGCGCTCATGCATGACGGCCCAGTAGATGTTGTCTTCGCAAAGCTTTTCGACCGCCCAGCTGATACCCTTCTGCTCGTCGGTAAGGCCGGCATCGAAATCGTGGCCGTATTTCTTTTCGATATGCCACCGAATGAACGTCGAGTCCGCAACCAGCTCACCATCGTCTGAGAGGTAGGGCCCCTTCTTTTTCGGCGCCTTTCTGGGATCGCAGACGTCTTCCTCATAGTCGAGCCCGGCCATTTTCAACAAAACCATGGCCTTCATGCAGAACGGGCTGGGATCGGGAAGACCAAACTTGGGCCCGAATACATAAAGCGTGCGCATCTTCACCCCGGATCTTAAGCGCTAGTGAGCCAGCGGCCTTTGGGCCGTAGATTATCGATGATTTGTGACTGCAATGAACTCGGGATCGTCTTGGGCGTCCCGTTCGAATTGCAGAAAATCATAATAGCCGCATCGGTTGGTGTTGGGATAATCGCGACACACCGCCGGGCGGGCTTCATAGATGGTGCAGCGCCGCTGATCCGTATCGAAGAACTGGCAGATCTTGCCGAAGTGCGGATCCTTCTGCCGCCGCATGGCGTACTTCCGGCCATGCGCTTCTTCGGTAAATTGCTCTCGCGCTTTTTCGAAATCCATCTCGTGATGGCGCGCCAGCCGCTCGACATCCCGCTTTGTCAGCCCGATCAGCGGGTAAGAACAGCAATAGCCCGGACAATTCAGGCAGTCATAGCCTTTCGCCATACCGGCTCCCTCGTTTCGCAAGTGCACCATTCCAGACATCACTACAGCCCGCCGTCTGTCAACGCCCGCAAGAAACAGCAAACAACTGTTTTGCCCAATGGGCTTGAGCGGCAGCGATACGGCATCGACAGAGCTTTGCGGCTCACAAGTGGTACAATGCGGCCACACTCAGTCCGCGCTGGAAACCATGGGACGAATCAGCCGGATGCGCGCGCCACACTTTCTCCGCTATGGTTTGGCCACTAGTGACCAAACTGGTGTGTGTGTTCTCAGTCTGTTGGGGGGCGAACCTGAATGTCTGATTTGGCCCGCGTCTCGCCCGAAGGTGAAACGCCTGTAAATCCTTACAGCCTGTTGGAGGCCGTCAACCGTTCCAGCGACACGGCCCATACGGCGTGGCTAATCTTCATGGGCATCATGACCTACCTGATGATCGCGGTCGCAGGGGTCACGCATATCAACCTGCTTTTGGAGACCCCGGTCGCGCTGCCGATCCTCCAGGTTGACATACCACTCACGCAATTCTTCCAGTTCGCACCGATCGTCCTGGTCCTGTTCCACCTGGGCGTCGTCTCGCAGCTCGTGCTGTTGGCGCGCAAAGCCCTGGAATTCGATCACGCGATCCGTCTTCTTGAGACCTCCGACAGGCGCAGCCACCCGCTGCGGCTGGAACTCCATAACCTGTTCTTCGTACAGGCCATCGCCGGCCCGTCGCGCAGCAAGGTCATGGGCAGTTTCTTGCACCTGATGAGCTGGCTGACGCTGGTGATCCTGCCCGTCGTCCTACTCCTTTATATACAAGTCGTCTTCCTGCCCTACCACGACGCAGTGATCACCTGGACCCATCGCGTCTCGCTCATCGTCGACGTTCTGATGCTGGTCTTGATCGGCGTCTTCCTGATGCGGGCCGAGACGTCCTTCTTCAAGGCCTTCTTCCGCACGACCGCGTCGCATCCGGTGAGCTTCCTGCTGACGACCGTCGTTCTGGGCATGGTGACGATGTTCTCCTTCTTCGTCGCAACCATACCGGGCGAGAACCTCGACGCCGTCGGCAGGCAGTTTTTCTGGCAGATGGATCAGAGCGACAACATCGCTGGCCCCAAATATTACAGCAGCGCCCTGGTTCCGCTGATCCCCGTAAATGCTGAAGGCGCTCTCTTTGGCATTTTCCGGCGCAACCTCGTCGTCACCGATGCCGACCTTGTCTCCGACCGCGATGTCACCGAAGGCGAACCGACCCTGAAACTTCGCAATCGGGACCTTCGCTACGCCCGTCTCGATCGCTCCGACATGCACCAGGCCGATCTAACCGGAGCAGATCTCTCCGAAGCAAGCCTCGATGGAACTGATCTGCGCAACGCCTCGCTCCAGTGCGGCGAACTCGATGCGCTGCGTTTGCGCGCCGATAGAATAAAAGCCAAGTGCGTCCGCGCCGTAGCGACCAAATTTGCCAGGGCCGAACTGTCGGGCGCTCTCATGACCGGCATCGATGCCCGCGGCGCGTCGTTTGAAGAGGCAATCCTTGAAGACGCCGATATCGTCGAAGCCGACTTGGCTGGTGCCAACTTCTCGCAAGCCCGACTCGACAAGGCCAACCTCACAGGCGGCGTGCAGGCCCAGGGTGCGAACTTTGCGATTGCCTCGCTGCAAGGCACCAATATGAATGGCGCCCGCTTGTTTGGCGCAGATTTCCGCTGGGCTTCCATGCAGGCCGTCATCCTCGATTACGCGCGTCTTGAAGGTGCGCTCCTCGAAGGCTCAGATATGGAGGCGGCAAGCCTCTACAAGTCCTATCTGCAGGGCGCAGATTTCAAGGGCGCCAAGCTGACCGCCGCTGATTTGCGCGGGTCGAAAGTCTGGCTGACAACCCCGCCGGACCTGGCAAACTCCGATCTCATCGATCTCGACGGCATCCAGATTGAGCCGCTCGATGACGCGAGCCGCAACAAGTTACAGGCCGACATTGCAGAGATTTCGAGTCCGCGCTTGCAGGCGCACGTGCGCGATGCCCTCGCCAAGCTGCTTGACGCAAAGACGATGGCCGACTGGCAATCTTCTCCCGACCGGCAGACCTGGATCTCGATTGCAAGTCGCGGCGCAAGGTCGGTCCAGCCCGTCGCGCCGCAACCCTTCCCAGCAGATGCTGACGCAGGGCTAGCCCCGGCGCCGACACCGTATGAGGCACCCGCCCCATCGGCCACTCGCAGCTATTACGGCCAGCAGCTCACCCAACATCTCGAGACCATGGTTTGCCGGGTTCGATGGATCAACGGCGCCGTCGCGACGGGTGTCGCCTTGCGGGCCATCGCGCCTCAGTTCAAGGGCGATCTGGCGGCAATCGACGAACGCTTGTCGGATCAAGAGTGCGTCGCGGCTCAAGGCGTGCCAGCCCGGGTCGTACGCGAATTGCAGTCGACGGCCGACCGCGCACGCGGCGGATAACCAAGGATAACGCGCGGGCGCCGGTCCAAGGAACAGCATCCGCCAGCAGAAAAACAGTGCCGCTGCAACCTGTGACCCCTTGCGCAAACCTGCAGCAGCGCGTATGTTCGGAACAAAAGTGGAACATGTCTGCAGCTGTCCGTCCGCCCGGGCCAAGTGCAATGACTGACACTGATGCCAATTTCCGTGGACAAACCGCCATCGCCGATACGGTGGCCTGCACAACACGATAGGCTCATTGTGACGAATCGGTCTTCAGCAGTCGGGCCTCGGCTGCGCCTTCGGGACGAGCGCTTCAATTCGAGCCCTGCCTTGCAGCTCGTCAGCAGCGCAATTCCAATTGGCGATGCGGCCGAAACCGGGCGATGCCAGTAAACGAATAAAGGAGCCTCATATGGCTGGATCAGTGAACAAAGTCATTATCGTCGGCAACCTGGGACGCGACCCCGAGATCCGCCGCACCCAGGATGGTCGCCCCATCGCCAACTTGCGCATCGCAACGTCCGAAACGTGGCGCGATAAGAATTCCGGCGAGCGCCGCGAACGCACCGAATGGCATTCCGTCGTGATCTTCAACGAAGGCCTGTGCAAAGTTGCCGAACAATACCTGAAGAAGGGTTCGAAGGTTTACGTCGAAGGTCAGCTTCAGACCCGCAAATGGCAGGGCCAGGACGGTCAGGATCGCTACTCGACCGAAGTCGTTCTGCAGGGCTTCAACGGCACGCTGCATATGCTGGATGCCCGCGGTGGTGGCGGCGCCGGTATGAGCGACAACGGCCAGTCGGGCTACGACGATCGCGGCTATGACGAACCGCGCGGCGGCAGCGGCGGCGGTGGTAGCAGCGGTGGCGGCGGAAGCTTCGACAAGACGCTGGACGACGAAATCCCGTTCTAAGGAGCCGCAATCGCGAGGCTCAAACGAGAACCAAAGAGGGAGGCAGCACGCACCGTGCGCCTCCCTTTTTATTTTTAGGACTCGGCATTCGCCCCAAACTCAGCCCGTGCGGAAGATCATCCGGCGCCGGTTGCCATATGGGCAACCGAAGGAGCAACTAAAAATCTCCTACCCCTTCTTCTTCTTCGACCGCTTGCGGCCTTTGCGGCTCATCGGCCTCGCCGTGATGTTGGCGCTCTGCCGTTGCGCGGCCTCAGGCGTCATCTTGGTCTGCACACTCTTCTCCATCATCTCATCAGCTTCGGCACCGACCAGTTCGGCCTCGTGCTTGACCTCGGCTTCAATGGCTGCCGCATGAGCCTCCACCGATTGAGCCTCCAGGAATAAGCGGCGCACATCAGAAAACTTGGATTTGATGGCCGTCTCAATCCGCGCCGTCGCCGCCTCGACCTCGTCGGCCGAAACGTTGCCGCCGAAATCGACGCTCGCCGCGACCAGGATATCGTGCGGCCCAAGATGCATGGTGCGCACTTCGTTGATCGCCAGGATCGGTTTCCCCTCGCCCTGCTCGGCCTTGATCGCCGCCATGATGCCGCGCTGGGTCTCGGCGTCAGCCGCCTCGCCAATGATCAAGTGCTTGATTTCGAACGCCATAAACATGGCAACGCAGGCAAGAATGACGCCGATAATGATCGAGGCAATGCCATCGGCGGGTTCGTAATTGAGAAGATCGGCGACCGCCACGCCAACGCCTGCCACCACAAGACCGAGCATCGCGGCGAAATCTTCAAGAAGAATCGCAAACAGCGAGGGGTCTTTCGAATGGCGCAAAGCCGTCAGGAAGCCACGCTTGCCACGCCGAACGTTGAATTCCTGCATCGCCTTATAGCAGGCAAAACCCTCAAGGAGGACAGCGATGCCGAGAACCGCATAGATGATATAGACATCCGCGATCGGGTGCGGATGCTTGAGCTTTTCGACCCCCTCGTAGATCGAGACGCCCGAGCCCAGCGCAAATAGCATGATGGCGACAACGAAACTCCAAAAATAGAGCTCCTTCGAGTAGCCGAACGGGTGCTTGTCGTCGGCCGGCCGCGCCGATCGCTTGATGCCATAAAGCATCAGCCCCTGGTTGCCGCTGTCGACCAGCGAGTGGATCGCTTCGGAAAACATCGCCGATGACCCGGTCAAAACCGAAGCGCCGAATTTTGCTACGGCGATCCCGAGATTGGCGCCAAGAGCCACTAGAACAACCGTTGTCGATCCACCTGCCATACGTCTCCCCAGACTGAAGAATTGGTCGGCACGCGAGAATCGCGCGCCCATGTCGCGGGCCAGATTAGCCGCTTGCGCCCGCCAATCAACGAACCAGACGGCACAAATAAGCCGGGCGCGCACGTCGACGGCACAGATTTGCAACGCTACAGGAGGCACGAATGTTTCACATGAATCGTTTCACATGAAACGTCGAAGCCGCGAGCACGGCCTCCGGTCATGCGCCGAGAACGCCGTCCAAAGCTCAAGCGCGCCCCCAAACTGGCGCCGAACAACCTCTTCAGCAGTCATTCGCCCCGCCGAAATAAAAAGGGCACGCAACGCGGTCCGTTGCATGCCCTTCTCCAATGTCGGCGCGGCGGCAAAGAAGTTCAGTTTCGCTCCACCCCACTCGTCGAGGCAGGCCAGCCGCCTTCGTCAGTTTTGCTCAGCCGGCGGAGACGCAGGCGCCTCTTCTTTCTTCATCGTGTCTCCAGCAGCTTCCTTGGCCTTGTCGTAGGCCTTGCCGGCGGCTTCCTTCGATTTCTCGTAAGCTTCACCGGCCATTTCCTTGGTCTTCTCGTAGGCTTGTCCGGCGGCCTCCTTGGCCTTTTCAAACGCTGGACCAGCTTCCTTCTTGGCCTTTTCGTAGGCTTCTTTCGCGGTCTCGGTTGATTTGTCGGTCAGCTCGCGCGCCTTTTCCATAGCCCGCTCAAGCAGCGTCTTTTTAGGCTCGGCGCGTTTGAATTCGGCGACCGTTTTGAGCATTTCGCGGTTGACGCCCGGCAGCACAATGATGCGCTTGCCGTTCTCTTCGCGGAACTCAAGCGCCCCGAGGCTGACGCCCACGCGCTTTTCGGCAATCCCGAGGAACCCGCCGGTGCCCATGATAACGCCTTGGACGCGGTTCCAGTCGTTCAAGATAACGTCCTCGATATCACCGATGATCTTGCCGTCCGAGCCCTGAACCTTGGCGCCGATGAGAACATCCTTGGCCAGGTAAGAATTCTCCGGTTGAGCCTCGATGAATGCGGACGCTGGCGGCTCACCAGCGGCGGCGGGCGGCTCTTGGGCCAATGCCGGACCTGCCAAAGCAGCAAAAAGGGCTGCAGCTGCAAGCGATTTCAAGGCGTTCATAAGGATTGATCCTCCATCCACTTCACGTTCGACCACTGCTATCCGGATGAAAAGTGCTCCCCTGACTAGCCCGCCGGATAGTTAATGGCGGTCTAACTGCTCGAATGTGACGCGAGCAAGTCCGACCACGGGCAATGACGCAAATACGGGGAGAAGAAAACCAAGGTAAAATGGTCTTTTCAGGGGGCAATTAGACGCTTCGCCTGGGGCAAGATTGCGGCCTACCCCCTCGATGCGCTACATAGGAGGAGAATCGAGCCGGCAAGTCGGGAATTTGCTTTAGGGCCCCGCCATTTGGCCGCCTCGACCCATCCAGTCTCCTTCGTGGAAATTCGACATAGTGGCAGATAATTCAAATACGCCTGGCGACGGCGCCGGCGGCCCGCACGATATCCGGCCGGTATCGATCACCGATGAGATGAAGCGCTCGTACCTTGAGTACGCAATGAGCGTCATCGTGTCGCGTGCCTTGCCCGACGTCCGTGACGGCCTGAAGCCGGTGCACCGCAGAATTCTCTACACCATGGGCGAAATGGGGCTGAACTGGAATAAGCCCTATAAGAAGTCCGCCCGCGTCGTCGGCGACGTCATGGGTAAGCTCCACCCGCACGGTGACTCGGCCATTTACGATGCCCTCGTCCGCCTCGCGCAGGACTTCTCCATGAGCCTGCCGCTGATCGACGGGCAGGGCAACTTCGGCTCGGTCGACGGCGATCCGCCAGCGGCCATGCGCTATACCGAATGCCGTCTGGAGAAGGTCGCCGACACGCTTCTCGACGACCTCGATAAAGATACGGTCGACTTCCAGGAGAACTACGACGGCTCCGAAACCGAGCCGACCGTCCTTCCCGCCAAGTATCCAAACCTGCTGGTGAATGGCGCTGGCGGCATCGCCGTCGGTATGGCAACCAACATCCCGCCGCACAGCCTGGGTGAAGTGATCGACGGCTGCCTCGCCGTCCTCGACAATCCCGCCATCAGCATCGACGAACTCATCGAAATCATTCCCGGGCCGGATTTCCCCACCGGCGGCATGATCCTCGGCCGCGCCGGCATCAACGCGGCGTATCATAAGGGCCGCGGGTCCGTCATCATGCGCTCGAGGGTCGAGATCGAGGAGATCCGCAAGGATCGCAACGCGCTCGTCGTTACCGCGATACCCTATCAGGTCAACAAGCGCGTTCTGATCGAGAAGATCGCCGACCTCGTCCGCGAAAAGCGCGTCGAAGGCATTTCCGATATCTGGGACGAATCGAACCGCGACGGCATGCGCGTCGTCATCGAACTGAAGCGCGATGCCGTGCCCGACGTCGTCCTCAATCAGCTCTGGCGCTATTCCGACCTGCAAACGTCGTTTGGCGCCAACATGCTGGCGATCAACGGCGGACGCCCCGAGCAGCTGAACCTCAAGGACATGCTGCAGGCGTTCACCGCCTTCCGTCAGGTCGTCGTCACCCGCCGTACCAAGTTCTTGTTGAACAAGGCGCGAGAACGCGCCCACGTCCTCGTCGGTTTGGCGATTGCCGTCGCCAACATCGACGAAGTCATCAACCTGATCCGCCGCGCCGCCTCTCCGGCTGTCGCCAAGGAGCAGTTGATGGAGCGCGACTGGCCGGCCCGCGACATCGCCCCGCTCGTCGAGCTGATCGCCGACCCGCGCCACAAGGTTCAAGAAGACGGCACCTACAAGCTCTCCGAAGAACAAGCCAAGGCGATTCTCGAACTGCGCCTCTCACGCTTGACGGCCCTGGGCCGCGACGAAATCGGCGATGAACTGAAGAAGATCGGCGAGGAGATCAAGGACTACCTGGAAATCCTGTCGTCGCGCCTGCGCATCATCGACATCATCAAGGACGAGCTGACCGAAATCCGCGAGCAGTTCGCCGTGCCGCGCCGCACCGAGATCGTCGATATCGAGGGCGAGGTCGATGACGAAGACCTGATCCAGCGCGAGGATGTCGTCGTCACGGTGACCCACAAGGGCTATATCAAGCGCGTTCCGCTCGCCACCTACCGGGCGCAGCGCCGCGGCGGCAAAGGCCGCTCGGGGCTCAACACGCGCGACGAGGATTTCGTCACCCAGATCTTCATCGGCTCTACGCATACGCCGGTGTTGTTCTTTTCCTCCCGCGGCATGTGCTATCGCATGAAGGTCTGGCGCCTGCCGGCTGGCACGCCGCAATCGCAAGGCAAGGCGCTCGTCAACCTCCTGCCGCTGATGCAGGGCGAATGGATCACCTCGATCCTGCCGCTGCCGGAAGACACCGAGACCTATTCGGAACTGCAGCTGATGTTCTCGACCCAGTCGGGCAATGTCCGCCGCAACGCGCTGGGCGACTTCGAAAACATCAACCGCAACGGCAAGATCGCCATGAAGCTCGACGAAGGCGATCGCATCGTCGACGTCCGCATCTGCCGGCCGGAAGAAAACGTATTGCTCACAACTGCAAACGGCCAGTGCATCCGCTTCCCCGTGACAGACGTCCGCCTGTTCAAGGGCCGCGATTCGATGGGCGTACGCGGCATCAGGCTCGGCAACGACGATTACCTCATCTCGATGGCAATCCTGCTGCCGATGGAGGCCACGCCTGCCGAACGCACCGCCTACCTGAAGATGGCGGCGGCCCAGCGTCGCGCCCACTCTGGTCATGAAGACGAAGAGGATATCTCACCGGTTGCCGACGCCGCTGATGTCGAGGACGAGGTGCAAAACGGCGAGTCGACGGAAATCACTGACGAGCGCTTCGCTCAAATGGCCGAACGCGAGCAGTTCGTGTTCACCGTCTCCGAGCGCGGCTTCGGCAAGCGCAGCTCATCCTACGAATACCGGACCTCGGGCCGCGGTGGCAAAGGCATCGTCGCTATGGTCGCCAACGACCGCAATGGCAAGCTGGCCGCGTCCTTCCCGATCGAAGACACCGACCAAATCATGCTCGTCACCAACGCCGGCCAGATCATCCGGACGAGCGTCGAAGAGGTCAGAATCGCCGGCCGCAACACGCAAGGTGTCCGTATCTTCCGGACCGACGAGGAAGAAAAGGTCGTCTCGGTGGAACGCATCACCGATGTTGGTGAGGAAGCAGTTGACGAGATCGAAGGTGAGACACCCCCAGCGGCAGAGACTGGCGAGCAGACAACGCCGAGCCCGCAGCCAGACCAGCCGGAATCCGACGACGACGATACAACCGATTGATGGGCGGATTATTTGGCGGCTGGGCAATGAAAGCCCGCCGTCAGAGCTGGACTGCTTGGTCTTGTCCTCAAGCCGCAATCCATTGATGTCGAATCAGACGCAGCAAACCAGTTTGCGAGTTTGAACGCGACCGAAGTCGGCTCCGCCCAAGCCAGTTTCCTCCCGGCCCGAGCTAGACCAAGGCTCGCCGCAAACGCGTATCAATCAGGCTGCATCACGCCGCCATGCAGCTCCATCGTCGCCTGGCAGATCGGCACTTCGCGGCACAGCTTCTTGATGCTCTTCACGATCGCACGGCTGCGCCCGATGGTTGCAACCGTCCCGCGAGCCTTCAATCGGGTCATGATTCGGCTCAGCGTATCGGCATTGAGCGACAGATAGTCGGCAATGTCGTTGCGCGTCAAAGGCAGATCACATGTAACTGTGTCGTTGACGACCTGACCGGTTCGCAACCCCAATTCGAGAATGAAGGCAGCTACCCGGGTTTCGCTCGACAGCGCCGCAAGCCGCGCGATATGCAGATTGGAACGCGCAAACATATCGGCCGCCTGCCGGCCAAGCGCCTTTTCCAGCGTCTCGCCATCAGAAGTGTCTGCCAGAGAGCTGCGCCGGATGCGAATGAGATCGCATTCCGTCATTGCAATCAGATCCGCTGCCGCAAACGGCGGCACCAGTTCCAGATAGAAGAAATCGCCTGGATAAAAGATCGTCAGCGGTTGCTGGCGCTCGCTTGAACAGACCGAGTTCAAGATGAGGAGGCCTGACTTCACGAAATAAACCGTGTCAGGGTTGTCGAAATCGACCGAAAGCCGCTGCCGGCGCCGCGCCTTGATGGCGGTGCCGTGGGATTTCAAAATCTCGTCGACCGGGTTTTCGCCGTCCAATCGAATATAAGCCCCGCTATCCAGATGCCCGTTCGGCAATGGGTTGAGACTGCTCGATTCCGTAATGTGTCGAGTTTTCATAGCTGCCTTCCCCGTCCCAGAAAAAGCAGGGGCGGTCTGAGGTAGGCAAACTGACCGCTTCGCAAGCGCAAAGCATTGACTAGTATCAAGTCCGACTGAGGCAAATCAGTCGTCCTTTGGCCTATAAAAGTAGATAGTCAGTAATATGCTTGATCCAGATCAATATAATCCGTTGCGCGACTGCAACAAGCGCCTGTGACCAGTTAGTGGACTGATCCGCATCAGGGAATGCGCCCACTCAGCACTCGTAGAATCCCCAATTTTCCTGCTTTCCTCAACTCAACCAATCGAGTCCAGTACATAGATGTACTCGAGGGTATTGAGGGGACTAGGAACTATGAAAGCATTTAAAGGTATTGTGCTCGCCGCTGTCACAGCGCTCGGCGCAACGCTCGGAACCATCCAGTCGAGTGCTGCCGGTGATTATAACGGGGATTTCATGGTCCGTCTGCAGGGCACCTACCTGCTGACCGATGATGAAAACAAAGGTCTGAACTCGTCGATCCTTGGTGATCTGAGCGGCGTTGCAGACACCGAAACGACCAACTCATGGCTGCCCACGGCCACCCTGACCTACTTCTTCAACAAGAACGTCGCAGTCGAACTGTTCTGCTGCTTCGGTTCGTCCGGCATCCAGCTCGAAGACAAAGGCATCGGCCTGTCGGGTGAGCTTGGCCACGTCTGGATGTTCCCACCAGCCTTGACGCTGCAGTATCACTTCAGCGACCTCGGTGCGTTCAAGCCTTACGTCGGCGTTGGCGCTCAGTGGATCCACTTCTTCGACGAGAAGCTCGGTGACAACATCGTCGGCGCTTCGAAGATCGATGTTGATGATGCCTTCGGCGTGACGCTTCAGGCTGGCTTCGACTACGAAATCGGCAATGGCCTGTACTTCAACGCAGACGTCAAGAAGTCCTTCTTGAACACGGAAGTGACCCTTCACGACGCGCTCGGCATCCCAGGTCACACCATCACCGCAGACCACGACCTCGACCCGTGGATCTTCTCGGTTGGCGTTGGCTACCGCTTCAACCTCTTCAACCGCGGTCCGTCAACTTACGAACCGATGAAGTAAGCCTTCGAATTTGACTCCCAATTTTTCTGCACAACTCCAAAGGCCCGGCGATTTTGTCGGGCCTTTCTTTATGCTGGCAGTGGTGAACGCAGCGCTGTCGGCGCGAATGCTAATAGCCGCCAGGGCCGCCAAATCCTGCCGCGCCAGAGCGCTTCTCACCAGATGTCGATCTTCTCGCCGGCAGCTTTGCGCTTCTCACGCCAGTCGGTCAGCCACTTTTGAAAATTGGGTTCGTCCTTGTAGCCGCCAGTGCCGACGTAAACGAACGTCCCCATAAAATGAAATGGTTTCCAATAGCCTGCCAGGCGCCACGCCTCCGCATCCGCAGCACTCTTACCGTCCAAAGCTTCCGGATCGGCGGGAAAGAAGCTGATTGACGGCGTGAAGTTGACCTTCATTTGCCGAGCCAGCTGACGCTCTTCCATTTCGGTGCCGTCGAAATCGGTCACGGCTCGCGCCCCGTAAAGATTGAGCTGCAACACAACAAAGTTCTGCTGGATGTAATCGACGATATCCGGCTTGGCGAGATTGACGCGGTGCATTTCCCGGCAATAGGGGCACCCGTTTTGTTCCCAGAAGATAACGAGCGATTTGCCGGCTGCTTTCGCCTCAGCGGCGTCCTCGCGCAGGTCCAGAAAAGAATTCAAAAACCATGGCTGCGTGTGCAGGCCATCGTCATTGACCTGCGGTTCGGCTGCCCGCACCAGCTCGCTCGGCACCGCGGCGGAAAGAGCGGCGGCTGCAGATAGCTTCAGGGATTGACGGCGTGTCAGTGTCATAAGCGTCTCCTGAACCCTTTGTTTGTGTTATTGGTTATTTCAAATACCGGACGTGCAGATTGAACGACTGTCGCGCCAGCCAGACGGGCCTCGCCCGGCTGATGCAGAGTTGTCCGAGACCGGGCCGACAAGCTAGGATGCGCACCACCGGTTCGCACCGTTGAAGGCGGCCCAGGTTTGCCAGCAAGCTCGCCCGGCGCGCACCAGACTGCGACATCGCTCAGATAAGCCATCGCTCAAACAAGGATGCCCATGGCTCGCATTGGATTTTACTCCGGTTCCTTCGATCCCGTCACCCTGGGACACACCGATGTGATCGCTCGCGCCGCCGAGCTCGTTGACCGCTTGGTCATTGGCGTCGGCGTCCACCCGAGCAAATCCCCGTTGTTTTCGCCGCCAGAGCGCGTCGACATGCTACGCCAGGAAACGCTGGTGATCGCCGACAAGTCCGGCACCGAGATCGATATCGTCACCTTCGACAACCTCGCTGTCGATGCAGCGCGTTCCGAAGGCGCAACCGTCATTTTTCGCGGTCTGCGCGACGGCACGGACTTCGACTATGAAATGCAGATGGCGGGAATGAACGGCGCGATGGCGCCCGATATCCAGACCGTGTTTGTCGCTGCGTCCCCACAAGTCCGTCACATCGCCGCCAACCTCGTTCGTCAGGTCGCAAAGATGGGCGGCGACGTCAGCGCGTTTGTCTCGACCGAAATCGAGGCGCGGCTGAAAGAGCGCTGCCAACCAAAGAGCTAGACCGAACCGAACGACGGCCGCCTGTCGCATCGTGAAAAAGCAAAGCCGTCCAACCAAACAGCGGACGTGTTAGAGAGCTCAAGCGGTCGGGGCGATCCGCTTGCGCTTCGGTCCAAACAGACACGCAACGCCAAGGATTAGCCCGGAAACCGTCGCCATCATCCCGGCGGCGCTGACGGCGTAGTCATAGCCCAACAGTCCCGGCAAATAGCCTGCAAGCATATAGCCCAGCACTGCTGAGACGACGGCAAACACCGCGCTCCAGAGCACCTGCACGACGAGATCGTCGGTCATCAGGCGCGCCGTCGCCGCCGGACAGATAAACATCGCGATAACGATAATCGAGCCGACCGCATCAAAGGCTGCCACAGCTGCTATGGCCGTCAGCGCGACCAACGCAAAGCCGAGCAGCCGCGCCGGGATACCGATCGACAACGCAAAGGATTCATCAAACGTCGCGATCTTTAACGACGACCAGAACACCGCAATGAATGCCACGACGAGCGCCAGCACAACGAAGAGACGGCCGACTTGCGGCGGCATCTCGCTCAGCGCAGCGAGATCGAACAACGACCCCCATCCCTCGGCCGACAGCCAGATCAGACTTTCAAGGTTTCCGTATAGAGCGTGCTGAACATCCAAATGAACAGACGACGTATCGCTCTGCTCCAATAGCAGCACGCCACCGGCAAACATCGAAGTAAAAATAACGCCCATGGCGGCACCCGACTCGATGCGCCCGAAGCGCTTGACGGCTTCGATCATCAGCACCGCAACAAGCGCTGCCCCGGACGCACCCAACATCATCGGCCAGGCTGCAATGCTCCCGGATATAAGAAACGCTACGACGATCCCCGGCAAAACCACATGCGAGATCGCGTCGCCGATCAAAGTCTGCCGGCGCAGCAGTAGGAAATTCCCCGGCAACGCGCACGCCAGCGACGCGAGGATGCCCACAAGCATTGGCGTCAGACTGAGCTGCACGAATTCCTGCCCGATCATGAGACGGCTCCGATCTGACGGCTTAGTTCCGCGTCGATCTCGGCAATCTCATCGGCGGTAAGAACGGTATCGATTTGCGACAGCCCGTCGAAGCGGGCCGCGTCCGCAAACTCGATGTTGCGTCTGCGTGCAATCTCCCAGCGCGCTTCGTTCTTGAGTTCCTGGGCCGCCGCAGCTCGTCCGGCTAGCGTCGCCACGCCGTCGCCGCGCAAGTAGCCGGCCCGCTGCAAAACCCTGAGTGTCATCCTGTCATAGATTGTCTCGCCGCGCGCCAGCTCCAACAGCCCCTGCCTCCTGTGCACGCGATGCTGAAACCGCAAATGACGCAGAAGCGAGCCGACCACTCCGCGCTCCGGTGCCAGCAGAAATGAAATCGCGAACATCACAAAAGAAACCAGAACGATAATCGCTCCGGTCGGAACCTTGGGGTAGGCCGCAGATAGCGCAGCCCCGATATAAGCCGCCAATCCTCCAGAGACCGCAGCGATGGTCACAAGCCGGTCGACACGGTTGGTCCAGAAGCGGGCTGTCACCGGTGGAATGATCAACAAGGCAACGATCAAGATCAGCCCGACGACTTTCAGCCCGATGACCGTCACCAGCAGCACGAGGCCCATCGTCATCAAGTCGGTGGCCCGGACGCTGAACCCCATCGTCTCGGCATATTGCGGATCGAACGCGACAACGATCATGCGCCGATGCAACAAGAGCAGCGCGCCAGCAGAGATCGCCCCGACAAGCGCGATCGTCGCCGCCTCCTGAAAAAGCATGCCTGCAGTCGAGCCTAGGAGATAGCCTTCAAGCCCGGCCTGCTTACCCGCCGACATCACCTGAATGACTGTGAGCAACACCACGCCAAATCCGAAGAACACCGACAGCACCGCGCCGATCGCGGCATCTTCCGGAAGCCGGGTCGATTTCGTAATCCAATCGACGACCAACAGGCCGACGATCGCCGACAGCGCAGAGCCCGCAATAAGACCGAAGAGATTGCGGCCGTCGCCGCCAAGCGCCACCATGATGATGAAAGCCAAGCCGATGCCAGGCAGCGTCGAGTGAGCTGCGGCATCGCTGATCAGCGCGCGCTTGCGTAGGAATACGAATGTTCCCGTTCCCCCGGCGGCAAGACCGAGCAGCGCCGAACCGATTGCAACGAGTGCAGCGTTATATCCCGATTGCAAAAGAAGTGCGGAAACAAACTCCGTCATGCGCGCCCCTTATCCAGCCGGCTGCTGCAATTCGGCGATATGCGTCGCGCCGAGGCGGCCGCCATAAGTCTGCTGAAGGTTCCGGTCGTTGAAAGCAGAAGCGACGGGGCCGTCGGCAATTTTGCGCACGTTGATAAGAAGTACATCGTCGAAATAGGATCTGACGGTCGCCAGATCGTGGTGGACGCAAACAACCGTCCGGCCTTCTGATTTCAGGTCTTTGAGAACCGACATGATCGCCCGTTCGGTGGCGGCATCAACGCCGGCCAGCGGCTCATCGAGAAGGTAGAGGTCGGCGTCTTGCGCCAAGGCGCGTGCCAGGAAGACGCGCTGCTGTTGCCCGCCCGAAAGCTGACCGATCTGCCGGCGCGCAAAATCCGCCATGCCCACCCGCTCCAGACAGGCGTGTGCCTTGGCGATATCTTTCTTCGAGGTCATGCCGAATATCCCCAAAGACCGGTAGAGCCCCATCAAGACGACATCGATGACGCGGACCGGAAAATCCCAATCGACGCTGGCGCGCTGCGGAACGTAAGCGACCCGCGAACGAACGCTTTCGAAGGGTTCACCAAAGAACAGCGCCCGGCCGGCGAGCTTTGGAACAATGCCCAGCACAGCTTTCATCAGCGTCGACTTGCCAGCCCCGTTCGGGCCGACGATGGCAACCATCCGTCCCTTGCCAAAGCGCGTGTCGACCGAAAAGACAGCAGGCTTGTCACCATAGGAAACGGTAAGACCGTCAATCGCCAAAGGACATTCGGGATCCTTGCGCCCGACACGATCCCCGTCACGCGCAATCAGTTCGACGTCACTCATCAACCAGCTCCCCTCTCGGCAACCGCCATCAAAGCACCGTTCATTCCGCGCACCGGAGCATCGCCGCCGAGCGCGCGCGTGATCACGGTAATGTTGTGATCGATCATGCCGATATAAGTGCCCTCGTAGGTGCCGGGCTGCCCCATGGCATCCGAAAACAGCTCGCCGCCGATTTCGACTTTCGCGCCGCGCGCCGCAGCCCCTTCGATAAGGGCGCGGACGTTGCGTTCGGCAACCGACGATTCCACGAATACGGCTTTGATGCCGCGCGACACGATTGTCTCAACTAGCGACTTGATGCGATTGAGACCAGCTTCGCTTTCCGTCGAGATGCCCTGGATGCCGATCACCTCGAAACCGAAGTCGCGCCCGAAATAGGAGAAGGCGTCATGCGCGGTTAAAATCACGCGGCGCTCTTTTGGGACCGTCGCCAGAACGCGCGAGGCATAGTCTTTCAGGTCGGAGAACTGCGACAGATATTTCGCTGCATTGGTTTTGAAGGTCTCCGCATCCTGCGGCCGCGCTGCGATCAGTTCATCGCGGACCTTCTCAACCGCAAAGGTCCAGACATCCGGAGCCATCCAGATATGCGGGTCGTAGCGGCCCGGATGCGCCGCATAGGGGATCCGTTGGGCGACCGGAACGGCCTCTCCGACAGCCGCAACACCCTTGCGCTTTTTCAGGTCCTCGAAGAATTCGATCATCTGCGCTTCCAGATCGAGCCCGCTATATAAGACGAGATCCGCCCGAACCATGGCGGCGATATCGCTGCGCGTTTGCCGGTAGGAATGTGGATCAACGCCCGGGCCCATCAAGGACTTGACCGAGACACGATCGCCGCCAATCTCGCGCACGGCATCGGCGATCATGCTGGTCGTTGCAACGACCGTCAGCTTGTCGCTGGCAACCTCAGTAGTTCCATCCGACCCCCGCATCAGCGAAATCGTGACTAGCCCTAGCGCAACGATGGCCAAGGCCACGGCCGAAACGACGACGCTCTGGCGGGAAAGTTTGACAGACAACTTCGGTTCACTCCGTTTTCGTTGATCCAGCGACGAGCGCAACGTAAAGATCTGATTGTAGCAAGCTCAGAACAAATTAGCTGAGTAGGCTAATTGAAGTACTCATGTATAAAGTTAGTGACGGCTAACTTTTTGTCAAGCGCGAGTCGCTGTAGAACGGTGAACCAAGCTAAATGACCGGAGCGCCCGATGACCGACACCGACGACCGGGAACAGGAAGCCAAGCGCCATGCCGAGCGTTTCCAGCGCGTGCGCGAGGCCCATCAAACCGAGGTTGCGGAAGATTATGTGGAGTTGATCGCGCGCCTGATCGACGAAACCGGTGAGGCCAGGGTCGTGGATCTCGCCGTCTGGCTTGGCGTGACGAACGCGACGGTGAACAACACCGTCCAAAGGCTGCAGCGTGATGGGCTCGTTACATCCAAGCCCTATCGGTCGATCTTTTTGACAGAAGCCGGTCGCGAACTGGCCGAATCTTCGCATCAGCGCCACATCCTGGTGCGCGATTTTTTGTTGGCGCTGGGCGTGGGCGAGGAGACGGCCGAAGCCGACGCGGAGGGCATCGAACACCATGTCAGCGCCGAGACCCTCACCGCCTTCCGCCGACATCTCAAAGCGACAAAGCCCAAGAAAGGCAATTAAGCGACGCCATCCTTCGTGTCTTCTAGGCGGCCTTGCACCCTGAAATCAGTAAACAAAAAAACGGCGGCCAAACCGGGTTTGACCGCCGCTTGTCGCGAATTGCTCACGAAACCTTCTGACTTCAGGCGTCAAGATAGGTCCGGCAAATGTGCTGAGGGATCGTGTCCCGCGTCAGCCCACGGCGCGCCAGTTCGACGTCCGAGAGATGGCTCAGCCGTTCGAAGTCACGCGCAGCCAAGTAGGCCTGGTGCAGATTATAGAAAAATGACCCGGCCGCCAGGACTGCCGACTCGACAGCTTTAATCGGCGAAAAGCCTCTTTCGACGCGAATTGGTAGTGTTGTGCTCATGATCATCACCCCTCTGAAGTGGCGCCACTGTTTGCGACGTGGCATTTGGTATGCCAGCTATATGCACCGCAGCATTCCATGTTGCAATGCGATAAATCGCGCAGCAGATCTGCACTGAGGGAATACCTGAATCGGACCGAATCGGTTTTGCATGCCAGCATGCCAGCCCAGCATGGAAAGCGTGGAAACTGACGAATTTTGGCTTGCGAGCCGACTTGCCAAGGGCCATCCGCGTCGCTAAGTCTGTGCAGCTATTCTGAGTGCTTGACAGGTAACGCGCCGTCCGCGCTAGTTGCACTCATAGCCCTTGTAGCTCAGTTGGTAGAGCACCTGATTTGTAATCAGGGGGTCGGGAGTTCAAGTCTCTCCGGGGGCACCATTATTTTCAATGGGTTGCGGATTCGGATAGGCTAAGCCGATTTTGAAAAGTAGGCGATGAGTAGGCCCCAAATCGACCTCTTGAGCACCTAATTTGATGCGGCGGCCCATGCAATTCAAGGCCAAGATAGCGGCTTCAAGGCGCAGTCCGGATTTGAAGTACCTCTGAAAGGCAACGGTTGCCCGATTTAGCGATCTTCTGGTACGGAACCGTTTTATCCACCGAAAGTCATTTGCCACTCTGCCCTACACACAATTCGTAGGCTGGTCCGCGCTAAGGCGAACCTAGATATCGCTGAGCAACTAGAAGGCTCTCGAAGTCGGGAAGGTGGAGTTTGCGGACATTTGTAGATAAGTGGGGTCGCGGTCCAAGCACGTCCCATCCCAAGGTCGCACCACGTCAATCAGCGGACCTCAAGAATACGAGTCGTTGGGGGAAGCTAAGTCAGATTGGTGCAGCTGAGTTAACATGACGCGCCAGCGGCGACAGTGAGAACTGAAATCTCGCCAGCCGGATGAGCAGATGCAAGTATCCCCGCATTCTGCAAAAACGAGCAAGCTCGACGACCGAAGAAATGTTTTCCCGCCCGTCTCAACGACAATAGATCTATTCTATGGGAAAAACAGATGCGAACAGCTGTCTCGCGAGTACACTAAACATATTTTATATTGATTTAGCGCGAGGATGAACTCATGAAGATTGATATTCATACGCACACCAAGAAAAGCAAAACAGGTGATGCGCCGACAAGGGAGATCCGGCCGGCGGAGTTCTCCGAAGCTGTCCGGTCTACAGAGGTTGGTATTATTGCAGTCACCAACCACAACGTTTTTGATCTTCGTCAATACAACGAAATCGTTGACGAGATCGCTGATGCTGCGCAGGTCTGGCCAGGTATCGAGCTTGATGTCTTAGACTGCGGTGCGCGCGGACATCTGCTAGTGATCGTTTCGCCAAAAAAATCTAAAGAATTTTCCGATATCGTTACAGAGATTACCAAAGATTCTACACCAGATAGCTTCACGATAACGATCGACCAGGTTATCGAAAAGTTTGATGAATTGGGGCCGCTATACGTCGCTCACTACAAGCAGAAGAAACCCAACATTTCTGAAGAAGCGATCGAGAAGATCATGGCTGCGACCGAAAATCCCGCACGAGTGATCAAGGAGGTTGCGAATTCGATCTCGGCAGGGATTTACATCTCGCACGGCTACGCCTCAATACATGGCTCCGACGTCCACGACTGGTCCACCTACAAAGAGCAGGCGCGTGACCTTCCGGATCTCCGACTCCCGGTAGAGAGCTTTGATCATTTTTGTTTGTTACTCGAAAAGGATCCGACGACGATTAATACCGTTCTGGACAAGAAGATTGCAGAGATTCTCACTCTTGAACCATTCGATGACGGAAGTTCTGTAGAACTTCAAGCATTTAATGACATCAATGTGGTTTTCGGTCCGAAAGGCACTGGAAAATCCTGTTTTCTGAAGGCGATCGCTAAGTATTATTGCGATAACGGCATCGACGCTAGCGTTTACGAACCGGCGAGTGACAAACTCGATGAAATCTTTGATATAAAAGGACGAGATCTGTCTCTTAATCTCGCCACCTATGATATCAATTACTGTAAGGACGAGATCGAAGGTCTGAGAAACGCATCAGAAGTCGGTGTCACGAGCCTGAGCAAGTACATCACCTATTTCCAAACAAAAACGACAAATATAAACGCTAAAAAGATCAAGATCAAAGATATCGACCCAGAAGAGGAAGGCGCAGCTAGGCGCGAGTTTACCGACTTCAATGATGCAATAGTAAGCACTGTCAGATTCCTTTCCTTTCTCGAAGGTAATTCATCGGTACAGAAAGAGCTGAAAGTAGACGAGCTCAACGATGTTACCCGCATCCTTTCGGACCTGGTTGAGCGGCTTCGTAATCGAGAATGGCAAGGATTTACTGATTGGAAAGAGATTTGTTTTCTTAACGCAGCAATTGATAAATTTCGTGCTGAAGTTGAACGCAAGACTGGAACGCCCGCCAAGCCGACAACGACCGGATTCCGCCAATATGCTATCAATCGTGTGAAGGTCGAATTCAATGCTTTGAAGATAATTGAGAGCCTGGATACGAACATTCCAGAAAACAATGAGGTTGTTGGGAGCCTCGGCTCAAATAAGGGAGTTTTGGAGCTAAGGACAGAGTTCCGATTCCAAAATGGCACCCTGACCGATGGTAAGTTTGGTAAATTGAAGAACATCAAGAAGGGAGCGCAAAAGAAGTTTGCACAGACGGTTCGGGCTATTCAGAAACATGCTTACAGCGATAACCTGTTTCAACATATTGCGGTTCTCAATGAAATTGAAGACATAGAGGATATTCAGACGGTCTATGAGCTGCTGCTATTTAAACGGTATTTTGCCATAGATGGTCTTCCATACTCGCCTTCCAGTGGGGAGTCCTCAATGGTCATGCTGCAAAAAGAACTGGAGACGGACAAGGAGGTCTATATTCTCGACGAACCCGAGCGAAGCCTTGGCAACGAGTATATCAACGATGTGATTGTGCCACTGATCAAAGAGCGAGCCCGTGCCGGTAGAAAGCTATTCATTTCAACCCACGATGCGAATATCGCAGTTCGAACGCTACCTTACAGCTCAGTCTATCGCTGCCATGGACCAGACGGTTACGCCACTTACATCGGAAATCCCTTTTCGAATAACCTTGCCAACTTGGAGAATGAAAATGAAGTGCTTGATTGGAAGAAGGTCAGCATGAAAACCCTTGAAGGAGGTGAGGAAGCATTTGGCGAGCGAGGAAGAATATATGGAAACCCTTAAGGCGACGGTCGAGAAGATCGACGAAAAGCACTTCATTCAGATCGAGACTGGTGACGCGCCAATCAAAATCCCGATGTCGGAAGACAATGCGAACGAAGTTAAAACCGCTTTCAACCGACTAATCGCGCGGCTCAAGCAAGGAGATTTCAAGATTGACATAGAGGAGGTCGGCCAAGATCTTTTTTCACAGGTCGCGAATGAATACATCACTCAGCTAAACCGCGAAATCCAAGAGGTGCGCGGTGAGATGACTAGCTATGGGTTGGTGGCGGAAGAGGATGAGAATGACTGCGGGCAATCCTAGACGTATAGCGGACATGATCAGCGGTGGTAACATCGCTGCCGATTGCCAGAAGCTTTGCTTCCGCAATTGGCATTGACCTGCCGGTAGCTGCTGGACCTCTGAAGCGACGAGTCATTATCGAGCATCAGCGTCGCGTATTCTCGCGTCCGGTCTTCCCCGATAAACTGCCGTCAAAGCGCGGCTAGAAAGCTTTGCCCACATCAGCGGACTTGCCCCAGCGCTGGGTCGAGGTCTGCGTCGGGCCACGACCGGAAACCAAAGCGGATGAAAACAAATCTATTCTGCTGCTGCGCGGCGGGAGCAACGCACCTGCGTACCCGCTTGTCCAGGGCATTGTCTGCCGCCCGTAAATTATTCCGGGTAGCAATTGCGAGTTTGGAGACCCCGACGACGTGCCCGATCCATTCATGCCGGAGAATTACTTGGACCGCATGCATCCTGTCATCCGCGAACGCATCGGCTGGTGACGCTGGCTTCTGTTCTAAGCGTCAGGCGTGTCCGGCGATGACCCGCACTCGGCCTCGGCACGTTCCGGCGTTGCGTATGGCCACGCGATTGAAAAAGCGACGAACAAGGCGGCATCCTCTGGATGCCAGCCCTGAGCAATTAAGCTTTCGATTTCCGCGTCTGCGATTTTTTCGAGCGCTTCGTCGGGCTGGCATCTCAGCCAGCGATCCCAACTTTGACCCATTTCACGCAACACCACCTATACGCACCACCGGCTCAATGTCTGCCGGAACTTCCGTGCGCGCAAGCTAAATCTTGTGAATGCACCTTACGCAGGACGTTCTCGCACGTCTGTGCATTTTTGTACTTTCATTACCTGACGGAAATACGATTTGCGTACGCCCGAATGTATTCAAATCCAACAAACCAAGTCTTTGCCGAGTGAAGGCTCGAATTCGGCCCTCGTTAATTGCGCGAATGCGCCGCGCCATTTCGCTTTCTCCTGAAAGAAAGCTCATGGGGTTCAATGGCATGCTTTGGCGACGCAACATCCCGGTTTGTCCTAAACTCTATGCAAGAGGGCGACAGCCGATCACGACTGCGGCATTTACCCGTGCCTGGCCTATCTTGATTTTATCAAACCACCCCTAGAGCGAAGTTGGCATGCTCAAGCCAGAAGAAGCAATAAATCTCTTTTGAGCCTTCCAGATAACTCCCTGATTGTGAATTAGAAATTCCGTGTCCCGGCCAGCAGCTTTGTCTGCGACCTGGCGCTCCGAAGGTCGAAGTCGGCTGAGCTATTTGCTGCATGCATCGAACGGCAACGACCTCCACTTCGGACACGGCGTTAGAAAGCCCTTGGATTGATAGTTGGCGAAATCAAATCCCCAGTTGCTCTCCAATCAATTTTAGAAGAATGGCCCGGTTGAACGGTTTGCGCGCGATCGGAGTATCCTGCCATTCAGACTGCAAACCGCTTTTGTCATAACCACTGGCGAACACGAACGGCACTTCTCGACTGCGCAAAACCTCGGCGATTGCATAAGACGTTTCTGAGCCGAGATTGACGTCCAAAATCGCAAAATCAATCGTGCTGCTTTTCGCGGCAGGCAGCGCCTCGGCTAGTCCGCGATAACTTCCGACGATCGTCGCACCGCAATCGGCAAGCTCATCTTCGAGGTCCATAGCTATCAAGCCTTCATCCTCGACAATCATGATCTTTATGCCGGTCAGTTGTTTGTCCATTACTTGGTCCAATTTTTATTGCTTCGACAACCGGCCTGTTATGCGGCAGTCAAGTCCCTCAGGTTCAAAACGGAAGTCGACCTCACCGTCGATGTCTTGAGCCAAGCTCCTATGAATGAGGCGAGTTCCAAAGCCGGAGCGCTTGGGCTTGGACACCGGCGGCCCCCCTTCTTCCTGCCAGCGCAGATGAAACTCAGGGTTTTGTTTTTGATCCTTCGACCAGCTTACGCGCACACGACCGCTGGGACTGGATAGCGCGCCATGTTTGACGGCATTGGTTGCCAATTCGTGCAGCGCCAGTGAGATTGCGACAGCCGCTTTGGGGTCGAGATGCAGTGTCTCTCCATCGGTCAGATATTGGCTAGATTCTCCATGAGCAGCGAGTGACTGCTCTACAAGCGCGCGCAAATCCGCACCTTGCCAGTTCGATTGTGTTAGAAGATCGTGTGTGGTCGAAAAGACGAGGATCCGGGACTCGAACTTTTCTTTGAAGTTTTCGAACGACTCTTCATGACGCATGGTCTGGCTGGCGATTGCGCGAACGGTTGCGAGACTGTTTTTGACCCGATGATTAAGCTCATTCACGAGCAATTGTCGTAAGCGGTCTGCCTCTAGGCGCTCTGTGATATCGGTGTTGGTGCCAAGCCAGCGAACGATGTTTCCGCCTTTGTCGCGAACACAGCGCGCCCGAGACAGGAACCACCGATAGCCTCCGTCGCGTCCTCTCAATGGGAAGGTGTCTTCCCAGGTCTCGCCGGACTTGAAATGAGCGCTTATCTTTTCGACGACGCGATCGACATGTTCAGGATGATGGACCTTGCGCCAACCCCAGCCCTGCATTTCGGACAGCGTGGTGCCGGTGTAGTCGAACCATCGCTGGTTGTACCAGTAGATCCATCCGTTCGCGTCGGCCATCCATGCAAGCTGATGAATATTGTCGGCAAGCGATTGGAACTCGTCCGCACGGAGCGCAAGTTCATCCTCGTAACGGCGCCGTTCCGTAATGTCTACGAACGTGCCTATCAAACCGAGAAAGTCGCCAACGTCTGAAAAGCGGGGTTCAGCGGTCGTGATAGTCCACCGGTAACCATTTCCGGCGTGCCGCAGCCGACACTCACATTCCGCCCCCAGGTGTTCCTGGTGCGAATTGCGTAGTACTTCGATAAACCCCTCACGATCATCGGGGTGGATCGACTCAAGCCAACCATTGCCAAGTCCAAGTTGGGCTGCCTGTCCGGTGAACTCACTCCAGGATGGAGAAAGGTAAGAGCAGGAGAGATCGCTTTCGGTCATCCATACGAGTGCGGGAACATTCTCCGCCAGATGCCTGAATTTCGCTTCGCTTTCTCGCAAGGCAATTTCAGCGCTCAGGCGCTTCACTCTCTCCTGCTTTTCCGTTAATGCACGAGCGACGACTGCAGGAAGTCTCTGAAGCCGCTGTTTGACAACATAGTCTGTCGCTCCGAGCTTCACGGATTCGATGGCAATTTCTTCGCCGAGCGCTCCTGAGACGAAGACAAAAGGTAGATCAGGTCGTCGCAGTTGTGCCTGCGCAAGTGCCGCTTCTCCGCCATACGACGGAATTTGGTAGTCAGCGAGAATTATATCGTATGCATTTTGTTCCAAAGCTTCTTCATAATCGCTCTTGCCCAATACATGCGTGAAGACAAGCTCAGGCTGTGTTCCGACCAGGAGCGTACGTACGAGATCGGCATCGATTAGGCTATCCTCAAGATACAAAATTCGTGTACCTGATGGGATCGCAGACGGTGCTACAGTCATGTTCCAGCCTGTTACTTGCCGAGTACTCTTGGGGGTGGTTCATTGAGCACTGCCCAAAACATTCCAAGGTCTCGAATAGCCACGAAAAATTGCTCGAACTCTACCGGTTTGACGACAAAAGCATTGACCCCGAGGTTGTAGCTTTCGACGACATCGCGTTCCTCGCGCGACGACGTCAGCATGACGACCGGAGTTTGGCGCAAGCCGGGGTCCTGCTTGATTTGTCCAAGGACTTCGAGCCCATCAACTTTGGGAAGCTTCAAGTCTAACAAGACCACGACGGGATTGCCCGAATTACGTTTCGTGAATTGCCCCCTTTCAAAGAGATAGTCGAGCGCTTCTGCACCATCTCGGACCACGACTACGTCATTGGCAAGCTGGCATCGCTCCAAAGCGGCGAGCGTTAGCTCGACATCATTCGGGCTGTCTTCAACGAGCAAAATGGGCTTGAGATCGCTCATAGAGTCTACTCCTCGTGCTCCTCAAATACGCGCGGCAAACTGAACAGGAACTCGGCGCCTTCATCGAGCTTACCTTGCGCCCAGACTCGGCCGCCGTGTCGTTCAATGATGCGTTTGACATTCGCCAGCCCAATACCGGTGCCTTCGTAGTCTTCAACCCGATGCAGCCTTTGGAAAACGCCGAACAATTTGCCAGCATAGGCCATGTCGAAACCCACGCCGTTGTCTCGCACCGAATAGATCGTTTCCTCATCATCGCGATGGCCAGAAATCTCGATCATCGGTTTTTTCTGACCTTCGCTAAATTTTAGAGCGTTCTGGATGAGGTTTTGAAGCACAACGCGTAGTAGAACAGGGTCCGCTTCTACATCGGGCAATTTCTGGATATTCCATGCCGCTTCTTTGTGTTCACCCTCCATGGATAGGGAGGCGATCACTTCTTTGACAAGTGTGTTCATATCGACCGGGATCGGGTTCAACGCGACGCGACCCATCTGCGAGAAGCTCAATAGGTCGTCGACGAGCGTACCGGCCGAAATTGCAGCGTTGGCGATCGTGTCAATGTAATGGTTGCCACGTTCTGAAAGCTGATCCCCTTCCAGATCTTTCAGAAGCTGGGCAAACCCAACGATGTGGCGGAACGGCGCGCGCAAGTCGTGGCTCACTGAGTACGAGAAGGCTTCCAATTCCTTGTTGGCTCGTACAAGCCTCGCGTTCATTGCAGCGAGTTCTTCAGCGTTTCGTAAAACGATATCGACGATGGCCGTGCGCAACTCTCCGGCGGCCTCGATCTCAGCAGCGCACCACTCAGCCGACTTGAAGCCTACGGTTTCCTTCCACTTCGCGAACGAAGATCGTGGAGTCAACGTGTCCGGCGACTTTCTGGGATCTCCGCCCCAGGTCACGCTTCTGACGATTTCAGGACGGAACCAGATGATGAAGCTGTCGTGAAGCTGAGAGATTGAGATGGCGAGCAGTCCGCTGGCAATCTCCCTCATGCCTTCAGCGTCAGGCATCTGGGAGGAAAGTTGATCGGTGGCAAACGTTTCCGCGATCTTCATTGGAGCAAGCCAGTCGGAGATACGTTTGATGTCGCCCTCGTCTGGCGTCTCTCCGACGGTCGAAATCCGATCCGAGACAATGATTGCGGCTCCACGAGATCGTGTCAGTTCTAATAGGTCTTCGCCGCGATTTACGAGACCGGTCACGAAATGATCTGCTTTCGACATCTCAGCGAGCAACTCGCTGTATCGATGGGAGAGCTGCCTTCGATCAGCAGCAATTTTCTCGGCGTCGATCGAACTGATGCGGATTGCAAGAAGTTGAGCGATGAAGTCGCAAGCCGAGCGCACCGCGTGGCTTGAGTTCGATGGCGTGGCGTTATGACAAGAAATCAAGCCCCACAGTCTACCGTCGAGCAAAATGGAAACGGACATCGACGCGAGTGTGCCCATGTTGCGCATGTACTGTAAGTGAACTGGTGAAACGCTGCGCAGAATAGAATGGCTGAGATCAATCGGCTTTCCGGTTTGCGGGTCGACGGACGGTTCAATTGGCAAAGGAACGTAATTGGCATCAGTAATGATGCGAATGCGATTTGTTCGATAAAGTTCGCGAGCTTGGAGTGGGATATCGGATGCGGGAAAACGCAGATCAAGGTAGGATGGCAATACCTCGTTGCGGCTTTCGGCAATCACAGTTCCCGACCAATCGTTCTCAAAACGATAAATTAATACTCGGTCGAACTCGGTGAGCTTGCGGATGGTTCTAGCCGCGAGGTCAAGGACATCGGCCAGCGCATCGATTTCGGCGACTTCGTCGAGAAAGCCGCGAACGTTGGGTTCGATGCCCAAGATCGCAGCCTCTGATTGAGCCAAGCGGGCCTCAAGCTCGACGATGATATTTCCGTCGCCACGAAATGCAGACAGATCATAAGTCGATCCTTCGACTTGGGCAGGCCCCAAATGACCAGTCAAGTCTGAAGCGAGAGCTTGTCGAAGCTTGTCAAGAACGCCTTCTCCCAAAACTTCATCAATTGTCTGGCTATTGGTTTTTTTGTCCGCATCAGCACCGAAATGGCCAGCCCGGGCGATAATCGAGCCGCTTGACGGTTGCACAACAAATAAGACCCCGCGGGGTTGGATGCTTCCGGGTATGCGGATAGGCTCGCGGGCGCAAGAGACAACGTCCAAGCCACCGTCAACAACCCGCCGCGGATAGTCACGGGCGCCTGTCATTTGGACAGCCCGTTTAGCGTCTGAAGAAACCCAGACAAAATTCCAGATCGAATTGAAATGCCCCCTATGGGACGCATTACATCTACTCCTGGCTCAGCCCGCATGAGCGCGAGTGAGCGCGCGGTTTTGGGAAACGTTTAGGAAACTCTTGCGTCCAGGTTAGGTTCCACACGATCGAATAAAGAATTTTCCGGCCTTGAACTCGGGCAAAAACCTTTTGCTGCGCGAGGGCTGCTGTGGGCAGGTTTCAATTGCCTGCAAGATATTTGGCGTGGTCCTGCAAGGGTGCTGGTGGGATTGGGCAGCCCTGAACGACGTTGCGAGTTGGCTATATCACTGAGCTTTTCGTCTAATCAGTTCTCGGTGATCGGTTCAGGTTGTTGTCGATTATTAAGCCGGCGGTATTTCCAGCGGTACCGTTGCCGCCTCAACCCATTGGAGCGGCTACGACGGTCTCGCTGCGTCTGGAAATGACACCGCCGCCGAACCAGCATTCAGAGAGGGCCACCCGGTTGGGGCTGATCAGATGTTGGAAGTGAAAAAACCATTATTATTTTTTCGGCAAGCACGAAATACACCTGTAATTGTTTCGCTGCATTGTCCTTTGCATGATGGCGATTGAGCAAAGATAGAATCTCGTTTTGTCAGGAAAAGAACTATGCCTAAACAGCTCGTCAAGTTGACAGAACCGCTAAACGGCTGGCCTTCCATCCATCCTTATCCAAGAATCGTGCAGTTTCTTGCATCGTGTGGACATGGCAATGACATGCGCAGATTGGATGAGATGAATGCGCTGGAAGAAATGGAACTGTTCTACATTCCGATCGGGCAGTAAATTTCGAGCGCTCCGCGTCCGCCAGTGGGTCATTTTCTTCCGTGAGCTGGCGCGGCGCCGGTCTCCCGTTCTTCCCCTGACATCGGACCTCGCCCAACTCGGGGCTGAGGTCAGCGCGGCCATTTCCGGAAGTTAGCGACGAGAGCTTCGTCTGGGGAAAAGCACGGCACATTGAGGCCTACTCATGCTCCGGCCTGTCGGGTTGCCCCGAGAGTCGCGATAATCAAGCAATTCAAGGTTTCAAATGGAAGAACAACATCGAACTCTTAGTCCGACAGAAGCCGCAAAAAGGCTGGGCGTCTCTGTTGTCCGTCGTCAAGTTCTTTGGGACATTGCGCGCTTTACCCGTTCGGGCGTGAACGGCAGCCGCCGGCACCGCACGATGGGACCGCCTCGTCATCGATAATGACTTTACAGGCGCCGCATTGGGCCTTGCCGCATCCATATTTAGCGCCCGCAAGCGCGGCATCGTTCACAAGCACAGTGAGAAGTGAAACCGTCGGATCGACATCGAAACTGACGTCTTTTCCATTGAGTTTGAACGAGACCAAAGCGGCCCCCTTTCGCGGCGAAGGAGTGAGATCATTTTCGCGAGCGTGTCATTAAAAACGGCAAGCCGGAGAACTGCCGACTTGCCGCGCGCCAACTATCAGGAGCCGTATTTCACAGAGCATCCATAAGCGCGTGTGACGGCTGGATCGACAGCCTTGCCGTTATTCAGTTGTTGAAGCGCATTCGTGACGTAGTTCGTCGCCGTTTCGATGTCGGAAACGTTGCTCGTCGGCTTGTCGTCGATGCCGCCCATGTATTTGAGGACACCCGCCTCATCGATGACATACATGTGCGGCGTGACTTTGGCTTCGTAGAGCTTGCCGATCGAGCCCTTCTCGTCGAGAAGCACGGCATGGGGTGCTGCATCGCGGCTTTCGGTAAGCTCGTCGGCTCCGGCGCCATCGACATGGCCCTGGGTTCCTGGCGCCGAAGAGATCACGCTCAGCCAGATAACGTCATCGGCTGCAGCTTGCTTCTGAAGCGCTTGCATATTGCCCGAACTATAATGTTTCTGGACGTAAGGGCAGCCATCGTTCGTCCATTCCAGAATGACTTTTTTGCCTTTGAAATCGCCGAGTTTCACCGGCTCGCCTTTGCTGTTCACAGCCGCAAAGTCTGGTGCAGGCTCACCGACTTTCGGGGCAGCGAAAACAGCCGTCGTTGATGCAGCCAAAACCATCGCCGTTCCAAGGGCAATTGTAGACAGTGTCATAGGGGTGCTTCTGGGGGTCATGCTTGAACCTCGTTTACCTAGGAGTTGAGGACAGTGGTGAACCTTTACGAACAGACGCGAACCGGTGGACCACAATCGACGGTGTCAAAATTTGCGGCAGGACTACAGGTTCTGCCGCCGGATCCGCTGGATACAACAAATAGAGCGGCACGCCAGCACGGCCGTGACTGTTCAGAACTTGGGCGATACCAGCATCCTTGTTGGTCCAGTCGGCCTTGACGTAGGCGATGCCGTGGTCGCGAAGGGCGCGCTCGAAGGCGTCGCCCGAAAGAGCTACGCGCTCGTTGACCTTGCAGGTGATGCACCAAGCCGCCGTGAAATTGACGAACACCGGCTGGCCCGACCGACGCAGTTCCTCGATCATGTCCTTGTCGAACGCCGCAACGTTGCGAACACCCGAGTCCGTCACGGTGGCCTGCTGCGATAGTGTCGGGCTCATTGCCTCGATCGGCTGGTTTACCGAAGCGGCTGCTGTCGCGACACCCAGGATTGCAATAGCACAGGCCACCGGCACTCGCCACGAGCTTTGCCAATCAGCGCGTGCCAGCATCCAGGCTGCAAACGCGACGACGATGAGCATGAGCCCCGCGGCAAGCACACCGTCCGCGCCGGTTTGCTGCGCCAACACCCAGACGAGCCAGACAACAGTCGCGTAAAGCGGAAAAGCGAGGATCTGCTTGAACGTTTCCATCCAGGCGCCGGGCTTTGGCAGAAGCCGCCTGACTGGCTTGAAAAGCGTAAGCGCAACAATCGGTGCGGCGAACCCGAGGCCCAGTGCGAGCAGCACAAGGACCATCTCAACGGTTGTTCGCCCGAGTGCAAAACCGACTGCCGCGCCCATGAAAGGAGCCGTGCAAGGGGTCGCCGCGACAGATGCAAGAACGCCGGTGAAAAAAGGCCCTGCAGGACCATCGCGCCTTGTCAGCTGCTCTCCAAAGCCCACGATGCGGCCGCCGATGTCGAAGACGCCGGACATCGACAAACCGAGTGCAAAAAATAGAGCGGCCATCGCAAGGACGAAGCTAGGCGATTGAAATTGGAAGCCCCAGCCGAGGGTTTCGCCAGACGCCTTCATAACTGCCAAAACGAGAGCAAGTAGCAGGAAGCTGCCCAACACACCGAAAAGATATGAAAGCGCCGCTGTTTTGTTGCCATGACCTGAATTGCCGGACTTTGCGAGGCTCATGATCTTGAGCGAGATGACCGGCAGGACGCATGGCATCAGGTTCAAGAGCGCACCGCCGAGAATGGCAAAGGCGATGGCGTGCAAAAGGCCGATACCTTCGGGACCTACCGGCGAGGTTATGGACGATGCGCTGCCACCTGCCCGGCCTTCCTCAGCGCCTTCCCCCGCGTCTCCAGCATGCCCGAAATCTTTGGCACCGCGAATTGGAGAGGCTTCCAGCCAAACAGAGTTGCGAACCGTCTGGCCGCCGCTCTCCTCTTTGAGGATAAGAACACCCTTCAGTGTTGGAATATTGCCCGCGTTTGCCAGGTCGCCGGGTGTCAGGCGCAGCAGGAAGCCTTGCGGAGATCGCGTCATGGGCTGCGGCGCCGCATGGTCGATCATGCCCCAGGTGTCCGGAAAGAACGCGATATCTCGCACGCGGTCCAAATCGAGCTCCGGCGCCTTGACCGTTAGTTCGATAGCATCCTCGACAGCCGCCACCGATGCGGTCCAGTTGAGATCTACCGGCGTGTTTCGGTCCGCGGCCGCAAAAAGGGGCGCATCAGCGCTCGGGCCGGGAGTATTTTCACCGCGCGCGACAGGGAGGCGGATTGAAAGGGTGGCGGATTCAGGAATGCAGATTTCTTCGCAAACAAGCCAACTCGCTTCGGCCGTCAGCGTTACAGCCTGGCCCGCGAATTCTTGGGGCGGCGTTATCTTGACCGGAAGCAGAACGGATTCGGAATAGCCGTAATTGACGAGGGGGCCGACCCGGATCGCCTCAGGGCTCGGCCAATCGATGTCAGAAACTTGAAAGCCGTCCGGCACCTTCCAATTGATCCGGGTTGGCTCGCCAGAGTCGCCTGAGTTTTTCCAATAAGTGTGCCAGTGCGTCGCGATCTTTTGATGGAGCCCGACACGGAATGGTTGCCCTGGTTTGAAAGTGGAAACCTCGGCCAGCAGCGCTGCGGCGACCTTGGGATTATTTTTGCCGACAAGCTTGGTTTCGGCATGCGCGCCACCACCGCAGAGGCCAGTGATCAGGAGCAGGATTGCAGCAGTGAGACATGAAGAATGCACTAGTGAAGCTCCCGTCGGATGCGAAAATTCGGCGGTCTCCGCGATATGGAAGCGGCCGGAGACATCTTCAAGTGCATCTCGGCTGTGAGATAAAGCGCGAAGCAGTAACATTAAGTTCAACCGTTGCTGCAATCGTGACTTGGCGACGCTGGTCTTCCTCAAGAATTACTCAGGCTCAGGTGTGTGCACCCCGGCTAATTGCAGCCATGCATTTCTCAAGAGTGACGCAAATCGTTCATGTTCTTCGAGTCAATTGCGGCTGTTGCTCGGTAACGGAGATCGCCGCGGGCTACGACTGGTCCTCTTCTGGCTGTAGACATTTTCCAGACAGTATGGGTAGGCAGCCGAGGTCCAACAGCTTAACACCAGAGCTCATTGCCATTCCGAGGGCAATCGGCATGGAGCTTAGTGCTTTCCCAAACTGGTCGCCGGCTTGGCGGCTCCAAGCAATTCACTGCTACGCCGATCGGCTACAGTCGCCGCCTCTGCCGTGGAAGACAACCACGAGTGGTGCCGCCTTCAGCGATAGGAACTGAGCCGGTCAGCCAGTCGTCCTCCGGGCCAACACTGCGCCAAATTGCTCGTCGGCATTAAATCCGATTGCGTTACTAAGATTTGACACTTTAGATCACTAGCAGTGACTGGCGATGGATTTGGCGAGAGATGCAGGAGACCGAATGACGCTCAGGTCTGGAAGAAGGAATACAGCTGCCGCGGCATTGTTCATGGCGGTCGTCTCGTTTGCTCTCGTGGTTTCCTTCGAAACCAGCGCACAGCGCCAGAGAGGAAGAGATACAACTCCACCAGTCACGATTTCGAAGGTTGTCTTCGAAGCACTGAACGACCGCGTCGCCGCCGTGGGATCGGGGCGATCTCGCCGACAGGTTACGGTCTCGACGCGAGTGGCTGGCGTCATAGATAAAGTCCTTTTTGAGGGTGGCCAGAACGTGACGGCCGGCCAACCGCTCATTCAGTTGTCCGCGGAGCCCGAAGCCATTGCTGTCGAGACGGCCGAAGCACAGCGTGCCCAGGCTGCCGACGCGGTAGAAAGGTACAAACAGCTTAGGTCTGGAACGATTACCGAGGTTTCGCGGGCCGAGGCGGCAACTGCTCTCAAGGTCGCTGATGCGGCACTCAGACGGGCGCGAGAAGACTTGGACCGTATGACAATCAAGGCTCCCTTCGCAGGTGTCATTGGTCTAACGAACCTCGAAGTCGGCGACTATATTGCCGTCGGCACAGCGATTGCGTCGCTCGATGATCGCTCGACCATCATAGTCGAATTTACAGTTCCCGAGGCCTCCGCTCCTTCGATTGTCAAGGGATTGCCTGTCAGGGCCAACCTGATCGCCCGATCGGGAGAGGTTTATCATGGCGAAGTGCAGGCAACGGGGACACGTATCGACCCAGTATCGAGAACGTTTCAAGTGCGAGCCGCGCTTCCCAATCCCGAAGGCCGGCTTATTCCCGGGTCGACGTTTTCGATCAGCGTAATGCTGCCCGGGCGCAAAGCGCCGCGAGTGCCTGGAATGGCAGTGCAATGGGACCGCAAAGGCGCTTATGTTTGGCGGCTCAAGGATGACAAATCAGTCGAGCGGGTGGATGCAGCAATTGTTGCCCGCAACGGGGACACGGCCTTGCTGCAGGCCGACCTCAACGAAGGCGATACCATTGTCCAAGAGGGCGGCGACTCCTTGAGACAAGGACAGAAGGTACGTCTGCAAAGTTCCTAAAAACTCAAGCGGCATTTTCGAGAACTGCAGTTCTCGGTTTGCGAGGGAGTCGAGGTCATGGTCGATGAGGCAGATCGCTCGGGTTTCCGACGCGACGATGGTGGCATGGTGGGCGTCTTCGTTCGTCGTCCAGTTCTTGCAATTGTGCTCAATCTCCTGATTATCGTAGCCGGGATTTCGGCATTGCAGGGAGTAGAGATCCGCGAACTACCAGACGTCGACCGGCCCGTCGTCACCGTAACGACGACGTACGAGGGCGCATCACCTGAAAGCGTCGACGCCCAGATCACGTCGATCGTAGAAAGCGCAGTCTCTCGCGTTCAGGGCGTCTCAGCAATTTCCTCCAATTCGAGCTATGGCCGCAGCCGCATAACCGTTGAATTCTCGACCAGTACGGATCTCGACAGCGCCGCAATGGACGTTCGAGACGCGGTCGCTGACATTCGGACACAGTTGCCAAAAGATCTTGAAGAGGACCCTCGCGTTGTAAAAGCCGATGCAGATGCTTCGCCTATCATGCGGCTCGCGGTGGCCTCCGACACGTTGACCGAAGGTGAACTTACCGACCTCATAGAAGACGTTATCGAAGATCGGCTTGCTGCAGTCGAAGGTGTGGCTTCGGCCGAATCCTACGGGCTGCGCAAACGTATCATCGAGGTCAGGGTCAATGCAGTGGCGCTTGCAGCGCGTGGTCTGTCGCTCGCCGACTTGATCACGGCGATGGCCGACGCCTCGGTCACACCACCGTCCGGTGCACTCGAAAACGCGACACAGCAGCTGCTTGTGAAGGCGGAAGCACCAATTGCGACTCCGGAAGAAGTCAGCGCTCTCGAAATAGACGCCCAGACCAAAGTCGGCGACGTGGCATTCGCCCGGTGGGCTTTCGAGGAGGCGACGTCCCAGACCCGCCTTGATGGAAAACCGGCAATCGGCATAGAGATCATTCGTCAAGCAAAGTCCAATACGATCGCGATTTCGGAAGGTGTTCGTGCGGCAGTGGAGGAACTGCAGCGGTCCCTGCCCAGCGGTGTCAGCATCTCCATCACGTCAGATGATGCCGTTTTTATTCAATCGGCGGTGACAGAAGTTGCCACGAGTCTGGTGTTAGCGACTGTGATCGTCGTGCTGGTCATTCTAGTCTTCCTGGGATCCTTGCGTGCCACGATTGCCCCGGCCGTCGCCATCCCGGTATCCCTTATCGGCACCTTCGCTGCAATCTGGCTTGCGGGGTTCTCAATCAATATCCTAACGCTGCTCGCACTAGTTGTTGCGACCGGTATCGTCGTCGACGACGCTATCGTAGTCGTCGAGAATATCGCTCGGCGGCGACAACTGGGGGCAGGCCCGAGAGCCGCAGCCGTGCTCGGCACTCGAGAAATCGTGTTCGCGGTCCTTTCGACGACTGCGACGCTTGCGGCAGTCTTCATACCGATCTCGTTCTTGCCAGGCCTTGTCGGGAATTTGTTCTCCGAGTTTGGTTTTGTGCTCGCATTCGCGGTGATGGCGTCGTCGTTCGTTGCGCTGACGCTGTGTCCAATGATCGCCTCTAGAGCCGGCGGTGGCTCGGAAGGAACTGAAACCCGCTCAGGATTGCTGGACCGAATTGGGTCAGGCGCTTCGCGGCTTTATGAGTTCATCCTGGATTTTTGCTTGCGGCTGAGATGGCTTGTCGTTCTTGCCTCGCTCGCATTTGCTGTCGCTGGCTATCTGACTTTCGTTGGATTGCCTCGCGAAATTACACCATCTGAAGACAGAGGCCTGATCATCGCGCGTGTCTCGACACAGCAGGGCAGCAACCTTTCCTACACATCGACCAAGATCGAGCGGGTCGAAGCAGCACTCATGGAACTCAAGGATCGCGGTGAAGTGACCGATGTCCTCGCGATGGTCGGACGGGGCTCGACGAACCGCGGGTTTATAGTCGCGCCGCTTGCACCATGGTCGGAAAGATCGCGCACTCAGCGAGAAATCCAAGCCGAACTACAAAAGAAATTATCCGACGTAGCTGGTCTCAGAGTTTTTCTTCTTGCACCGAACAGTCTTGGAATCCGTGGCGGTGGACAGGGCCTCAGATTCGCCGTCGCGGGCAGCGACTACGACAAGCTTGCAGATGCTGCAAACGAGCTTGCAAGCCGTCTCAACATGTCACCAGATTTCCGCAATGCGCGTCCCGACAATGATACCACGCAGCCGCAATTGGTCGTCCGTATCAACCGTGAAGCCGCGACAAAGCTTGGAGTGCCGATCAGCACGATTACGAGCCTTGTGAATACGATGATCGATTACAGCAAGGCTGCCGATCTTTTTATCAACGACGACATCGTTGAAATCCAAGTCAAGGCCGGCGGTCGCCCCATCAACGACCCAGAAGACCTCAACAACCTGTTTGTTAAGACCAGTTCCGGTCGCTTCATCACGCTGTCCTCCCTGGTTCACCTCCAAGAGGTTGCCGTCGCGCCGACGCTAGCTCGTGAGGCTCGCCGTCGGGCCGTGCCGATTACGGCGCAGCTTGCAGACGGGGTTGCCCTCGGCGATGCAATTACGAAAATGCGATCGATCGCCGACGACGTGCTGGCTCCGGATATGTCAATCGTCCTGCTGAGCGAGGCAAAAACGCTTTCCGAGACAACCGAAAGCACGGGATTTGTATTTGCAATAGCGTTGTTGATTGTATTCCTGGTCCTTGCCGCTCAGTTTGAGAGTGTCGTTAGCGCGCTCGTTATTCTTTTTACGGTTCCGTTTGGCCTGGCAGCCGCCGCATTCGCCGCTCTCCTCTCGGTGGGTTCGCTCAACGTCTACAACCAGATCGGCCTTGTTCTGCTGGTTGGCGTAATGGCGAAAAATGGAATCTTGATCGTCGAATTCGCCAATCAGCTTCGCGACCGAGGCGCTGATGTTCACACGGCGATCAGAGAGGCTGCAACCGTGCGTCTCAGGCCGGTTATGATGACCATGGTTTCCACCGTGCTTGGCGCGGTGCCGCTGGTGATAGCGACGGGCGCCGGCTCAGAGAGCCGTATCGCGCTCGGCTGGGTCATTGTCGGCGGACTTGGCTTCGCCACGATTTTCACGCTCTTCCTGACGCCGGTCGCCTACAGAATAATTGCACCGTTGTCGAAGCCTAGAGTCGAAGAGACCGAGCGACTGATCGATGAGTTGGAGGCGGCGCATAGCCACAATTAGAAATCCTTGGCCGTTCGACGTCATCAACGTCTACCGGACACAGCATTCTAAACCCACTGCGGTCTGAGGAAGGTCAAAATAGGTCGTCAAGCCGACAACGTACTATCTCCTTGAACACAGGAGATAGAGGGTAAATAAGAACGACCTTCATGCCACGGTCATGTCGCCCAGACTACCCAGTGTCATACGCCGATTGCAGCCACCTTGGCACCCGGGCGCCGATGGAACTGCCAACGGGGCCGAACGTCCGCTGGTCGATGGACTTTGTGTCCGACAGCTTCACCGATGGCCGCCGGTTCCGGGTATTCGCAGTTATCGACGACTTCACGCGCGAATGCCCTGGGTCTCGTCGCTGACTCATCGATTTCGGGTCGTCGCGTCGCCCGCGAACGCGATCACATCATCGCACGACGCAACGCAAGAACCCAGACTTGTGTTTCCGACAACGGGACGGAGTTCACCAGCATGGCAATCCTGAAATGGACGCCAGCGACCGGCATGGGCTGGCACTATTACCAGCCGGGCAAGCCGCAGCACAATGCCTTCGTTGAGAGCTTCAACGGGCGGCTCCGCGACGAGTCCCGCTTGCCGGTTTGGCAGCGGATCTCGCCGACACAGTTCGGATGCTGAATTGGCGATCTTGACCCAATTATCGTTTCAAGACGTCGGCTGTTCTATATTGGCTGCTGGAGATAATCGGGTCGGCAAGTTGCCCGATGTAGCTTGATCGGCGATCGGCCGCGCAATAGGTAATCCAACAAATTGCGGTACGCTAATTTTTGCTTCAAATTCGCATGGCTCTTTAATTTTAGCTTGTCCATAAGGTCAGCAAGTGAGGTCGGGGTGAGGAATTTTCAGCATTTCAGTCTGTTTGCTACAATCTCGGTTGCATTGGTGTCGCCGGCGATCTCGCAGAATAATGAAGCCGAGATCACTTTCTGGGAAAGTGTCAGAAACTCCCAAACGCATGAAGAACTTCAAGCCTATCTGGACGCCTACCCAGACGGCGAATTTGCGCCCCTCGCCCGTCTACGGCTAAAGAAGTTGCAGCAGGAGAATGATCACGGAGAAAGGGGAGGGGCTGCAAAATTTCAGAAAAGTCAGGCAAGAAACGCCTCGGTTGATATGGCCAATTTAGATGATCCTCCGGTTCACGATTGCGATGTGTTGGCTGCAGACCCTTATGATTTGGCCAAGAAGGCTGAGGGGGTGGATCTTAATGCAATTGATGCAGCCTCAGCGAAGCTTGCATGCGAAAAAGCGCTTGAAACTTATCCCGGCGTCGCCCGCTTCCAATTCCAGCTTGGCCGCGCAGTTCAGAAGAGCGGGTCATACACAGAAGCTGCGAAGTATTACCGAGCAGCCGCGGAGCAAGGCTATGGATCGGCAATGTATATTTGTGGCACGCTCTATTCAGACGGCTTAGGTGTCGCGAAAGACCATGTCGAGGCTGTCAAATGGTTCCGCAAGGCAGTTAGCCAAGGCGACGCAGATGCGATGATCGAACTTGGAATGGCATACGCGCTTGGCTGGGGCGTGAGCGGGGACGATCGGCGAGCCGTCGAGTGGTTTCGCAAGGCCGCTGCCAAAGGCATCAAGGATGGGATGTTTACGCTCGGTCAATCGTTCGAACGGGGCGGTCGCATTCCCAAAGACTATGTCAAAGCAATCAAATGGTACCGCAAAGCGGCTGAGGCAGGCGACACCAATGCCATCGCGCGGCTCCGGCAACTGGGTGACAGTTCGCCATCCGCGTCCAGCAACAAGCAGGTTGAAAAGACTAACCCTCAGTTTGATCCGGAATTCTCATCTGAAGATCTGGGCAAACTTGATTGAGAAAAATGAAACGTCTTCTGGCACCTCTCATCCTCACTTTTTTGCATTTCAGCAGACCTTGGCCGTGTTGGGGCAGGACGATTCAACGGAAATCAGCTTCTGGGAAAGTGTGAGAGATTCAAAATCTGCACCAGAACTTGCAGCCTGTTTGAAAGCTTATCCCGACGGAAAGTTTGCGCCTCTTGCGCGCCTGCGTCTGGAGGCGATTAAGAAGCAGATTGCGTCGGCACATACCACCGGCAAAAAGGCCGCACTGAATGCGCCGTTGCATGAATGTGACCGGCTGGTGTCTGACCCAGCTAATCCGGAATCTGTTGCCTCTGGAAAATTTGTGTTGAAGAGCAAGGTGCCGGCGGCGATCAGGGCGTGCCACGTATAACGCGATTGGCTTACGAAAAGTATCCGCCAACGCTTTTCTATGAGGCCTACAGTAACTGCGCCGCGATCTTCGCGGCTCATGAAGCTTGTCTAGCAAGGGTAAAATCCGTCGCCGACCCGTTTGATGCAAGTCCCAGGATTGCGCGGAGCGACACCTCGAGGTCTGTGTCGCCCTCGACCCCGCTGCATCTGATTGAGAATGCCGCCGACGATAGCCGCACCAGTCGCGATATCTTGTGAGCTGATATGCGGCTGCGGTCGTCTGGCGGTCCGCTGCTGACCCGGTATGTAGCAGCTCCATTGGCCATTGCCCAAATACTTAGCGGCGCGTGCCCGTCTGTTCTTATTGGCTCTTTGACACGCACGGTTCCCAGCGGCGATTGCTTCTGCCCTTGCGGCCCTGTTTGTTTGCTTGCAGCTTACTGAGCCATTCGCGTTGACTTTGCCGTAGACGCCTTTACGCCCCCGGTTGGCAGCGCGGCAATCGGCATTCGCCCGAGCCTTTGTTGGGCGGCAACCAAAACTGCCGTCCTGTTTGATGTTGATCGCATAATAGCCTTTGTTGCCACTGTTCTGGCGGTTGCACCAGGAATTTGCCGTGCTCTTTGTAGGCAGGCAATATTGGTGTCCGTTTGCATTTGGAAGACCGGGATAATATCCCTTGGCGCAACTCGCAGGTCGTTTTTCTGGTTTTTGGGCTCTTTCAGCCTCTGTTGCGTGTTGACTGGCACGCAAAGCATCTTTGCAGTCAGATAGAGCCAGATTCAATCTTGCAGTTAGCGCTGAACTGGTCGGGCTTCCGTCACCTTGCAGCTTCGTCGCAAGCTTCTCTATCTCACTGACATTGCAGGAGGATGTTACCCTGTCCACGGTCTCTGCGGCGCGCGCCCAATTATCGAGAACCCGGGGAGCTTTTTCGATGGCTGAGCGCAAGTCCTGGCAATCAGTCGGTGCGACAGTTGCAAGCGTATTGCGGGCAATTTCCAGACGCTCCTTAGCGCCAGTGATATCCCCGGCTCGAAACGACTCTTTAGTTTCTGCATAAGTCAGAGCCGCCTGCTCGGCAGCGTCAAGCCGTTCGACGAGATGCTGAATATGAGGCTGTTTGGTTCTTGAAAGGAGGCTTGCCAATCGGCGTATTCGCCGTGCCTGTTCGCGCGGATCGGAAGCTTTGCATGACGATAGCAGTTGTTCAGCGCTGCTGTTCACCTTCTGCAGGATATCAGCCTGTTCGCGACCCTTTGCAATCTTATCTATCAGTTCGCGGCACGAACCCTCTGGAAGCTCCGCTATAACCTGCTCGGCTTCATCCAACCCACGCTTATAGGCGACCGCGTTGCCGTCATTGTAACTGCTCCGGGCTTTCAAATAGTGGTCTTGCGCGGGGTTGCAGTCGACGGGCCCTGGATCGTTGCGAGGAGCGATTGCTCCGATCGGCGGACAGTCGTGGTCGTAATTGTCGACTGGCCCGTGCGTTTGGCCTATGAAACCCGGATCAAGACCTGTCGATGTCGACGAAACTGGGGCCTTCGGAGCGCATCCCGATGTCGGATCTGTTCGATCGGGTTTCTCTGCTGGATCAGGTTCTTTTGCATGGTCGCGCATGACCTCGTGGACAAAACCTTCCCGCCGGAAGGCGTCCATAAGCGCTTCGACCCAATTGTCAGGTTTGGGTTGGTTTCGAAAAATTTCTGCGGCAGTCAAGCCAATGATATTGCCGCGAAACTGATCTCTCGGCAGATAGACACCCCACCGGTCATAGATGTTCCACCAATACGGGATATGAAAGCCGGATTCTCCGCCAATGTTGTGAGGTGACGGATAAGGAATTTTCACCCAGTCCCACATATCCTCCTGAAAGACATGTTGTCCAAGATCACCACAGGTATTGTTCAAGCATCGCATGATCGTTGCATGAAAGCCGCCCTTGTTCGGCCTGTTCATATCGCTACGCAGCGCCGCATAAATGTGGGTGACGTCGATGACCCGACCAAATTCGTTGACGACCTTGCTTGGTGTATTGGGAAGCCTTTTGCCGGTCGGCCCCGTGGCATAGCAACCGACATCTACGCCGCGATAGCCATCGTTTTCAGGTCCTGGGATATTTGTGTAGCCAAGGAGCGGGCCAGCCCAAAGCCGATCGTCGCTCGATTGGTGCTGCTTATGGAGATTGGTGATTATTTCCTGCCAAGTTTTGCCAGGGTTGCGTCGCGCAACATCATGCAGCCAAGCCTGGTACTCGGTCATTGTCATAGTAAGCGCCCGCTTGGGGGCAGCCTTTACAAACCTACCGTTTTTCTTTCGGTAGCCTGTTAGCTTTTCCCAGTCAGCACACTTTTGCAGATAGCTTGCCCGTGCAGAGGGAAATCCTTGGGCTCCGCTCTCGGCAATGGGAAGCGCAAAGATCAACATCGTTGCCGTTAGAACGGCTGAAAACATTATGTGGCGCTGCTTTTTCACGCTGTGGACATTCCCTGTCATGCGACCAAGGCTAACAAAGAAAGCCTATTGTGTCTCGATCCAGTGTTCCTTCTGTTCAGCAACGCAAATTTTGCGCAAAATCTCGGTGAGCATTCTCTGAGTTGTGAAATGCGCAGCTCAACCAAGAACAACGAATTCTGAGCCTGACGACAGCGTTCATTGATGCGCAGCCGAATACGCTCGGCCCGTCAACAAACCGTTAGCGTCTCAACCCTTTGCAGGCGTTTAATTGGCAGCAACACCATAAGAAACGATAGCCGCTATAGGACCTTTTCGTCGGTTGAGCCAACCGATGCGAATTTCTGCCCTGGAGGGTATCGCGTCGCGTTCTCGCAATATTCTCACAACTGTCAGCTCACGAGGGTAGATCATGCAGCCAGACCGACCTTGTTGGCCCTCTTCAAAGTTTCGCTGCGTTGCGGCGAGACGGACGGTATTGGAGACGGTCCGGAACTTTACTGAACGCCGTTGATGTCTCCTGTTGCCGCAAAACGATCGATGATCCGTACAGATTTTGCGTAGCCGGATTTCGTCTGCTTATGATCGTAGCGAAAGTTGGGTATGGGAATCTCCTCCGCGGCCAAGTTGAAGCGTCCGGACTCTGGCGCAGTCTGAAACTGGCACGCGTGCTGCACCCCGTTTCGGGAAGAAACCGAAAGATGTGCAGAAGGCCCGACACCATGTCTCAGATTGACTGTAACGAGCACGCTGCGACGCCCTTCGAGTCGAGACGGAGTGTACCAAAACGATACAATGCGGAAGGCGGCGCCAGTTCGAACGAGGCCTCGACCCGTTATGGCGGACTTCGCGCCGGGGACAGGCATGTCGCCTGGTTCGACTATGCCAAGGGCATCTGCATCATTCTCGTTGTCATGATGCACTCCACGCTCGGCGTGGGCGAAGCGTTCGCAGCGAAAGGGCTGGTTGGCGAAGGCTTCATGCATTGGGTGGTCGCCTACGCAAAGCCCTTCCGGATGCCGGACTTCTTCATGCTTGCGGGGCTTTTCCTCTCGTTCGCCATCAACCGCTCTTGGATGCACTACCTGGACAAGAAGGTTGTGCATTTCGCATATTTCTATGTCATCTGGACTATCATCCAAGCTGTGATCAAGACTGCGGCTACACAAGGTCTCGACGGCGCGGCCTTAGCGTCGACGTTCCTCGGCGCACTTATCAATCCCTATCCCACGCTGTGGTTCATCTACGTGCTGCCGCTGTTCTTCGTCGCAACAAAGCTAATGCATGGCGTGCCGGCTTGGCTGATGCTAACCGGAGCGGCCATCATACAAACACTGCCTGTCCACTCTGGTTGGAGCGCGATCGACCATTTCGCGGCTCACTACTATGTCTTCTTCCTCGGAGGATACCTGCTGGCGCCTCAAATCTTTAAAGTTGCGGCGTGGGCGGCAGAGAACAGCGGCCGAGCCTGGGCTCTAATCTCGGCGTGGGCGTTGCTAAACGGTTCGCTTGCATTCTTCCCGAGCCCAATTCCTGGATGGTCGACCGTCGCAGAACTCCCCGTCATTTCGATTGTTCTCGGCGGGATGGGGGCGATGGCGATCGTGCTGATCGCCAGCCAGTTATCGAAATTCGACGCCGCGCCCTTCATTCGCTACTGCGGTGCCAACTCGATCGTGCTCTATATCTCCTTCACGATCCCGATGGCATGCACCCGCGTCTTCCTTCTCAAGACCGGCGTAATACACGATACGGGCGTCGCGTCCTTGTTCGTCTGGCTGGTCGCGCTAGCGACGCCGCTAATGGTGCATTGGGCGCTTCGGCGAACACCGCTTCAGATCCTTTATGAGCGTCCATCCTGGGCAGTGTTGCCGTATCAAAAGGTCGGCCGGAGCAAGGCGAGGCTCGATACGGCCGTCGCGGTGGCCCGTTAGGCGCTGTCAGGTCTGCGTGCATGCGGTGTAGGTTGGCCTGCGACGCTCTGGCTTGAACCTCCACGGTGGCCGAACTTGCGCTGGTCCTCAGGTGCGGCTTTGAGAGTGCGGTCCTTTACGGCACGGCGCCAATGTTCACCGGCACGTCGGCTCAGCATCCTGGATGCAGACATCGATGGCACTGACTTCCGCTTCACCTTCTGCTCCAGAATTCGACTCGCGCTGGGCTGAGTTCAGCGTCGTGCCATTACCCGACTTGAGGAATATGGGGCACACCTTCGGTGAATAAGACGGAATAGCAAGGTTAAACCGAGCCGCGCAGCGAGTTTCTGAAGTCAGCCCCATTGAAACGGCAAACGAAATAGCGAAAGCTCTGTAGTCGGTTTATACAAACTGAATTCAGAACATGCTTACGAACCTGCAGCTTTCAGCCCTACCTCTTCTTCTCGACGCAGCGATCTGTGACGAGGCCTGGCCAGCTGCCCTAGACGCGCTGGTTAGTTCGGTCGAGGCCAAGAGTGCGCTAGTCTTTGCCTTTGAAGATGGCTTTCAACCTTACAGCATCACAAAGGCAAGTGAGGTCCTGAGAGGCTCGCAATCATCCCTCACGGCGTATTCGACGCAATTTAAGGCCTATGAAGAAGAAGCGATGGCTCACTTCGCAAAGACCCCACCTCAAACATTGAGCAGGGAAGTTGATATTTGGCCAGGCTGGGAGGATTTAAAGCAGCGCGGTGACTTCCGATGGACCCGAGAAAACTATGGAATTTATCGGCGCGTAGGCACGCGTCTCAACGGAAGTCCGGCGTGGTTCGATGCCTGCATAGTACATTTCGGAACTGACCAAGAAACTATCCCCGAGCGCAATCTAACCTTCATTCAAGGTTTCTTGCCAAGCCTTGCCAAGGTGGTAGAGCTGAATCGCTTTTTCCATTTGCTTCAGGCGAAATATCAGGCGGCACTCGCTGCCCTTGACCACGTGAAGATAGGTATTTGCATTGTGGAGCCGCGAGGAAGTGTCGTGGTTGCAAACAGTGAAGCCTCTCGCATCCTAGGCATGGGTGACGGTCTACTGCGAGGTCATGACCAAAAACTCTTGAGCCGAACAGATGGCCAGACAGCACAAATAGCAACTGCGGTACAGAGCGCGTCACTCGTGGCTATGGGCGAAAAGATATTAGAACCATGCCTTTTCGCGGTTCCACGCCCCTCCGGTGCGAGACCCTTCCTGGTTGAAGTGGTTCCTCTCCGCGACAGTCTCAAAGAAATAGATCCGACTTTTGTAGGCGCGATGGTATCGATTATCGATCCAGAAAATCCTCGCATTTTTTCAACGCGGAATGTCGCAAAGCTTTATGGGTTGAGCGCCTCTGAGACGGAGGTTTGTCGACTGCTCGTGAACGGTCTGACAAACGAAGCCATAGCTGAAGAAAGGTCAGTCCAGTACGATACAATAAAGAGCCAAGTGAAAGCCATTTACAGAAAGATCGGCGTATCGACACGTGGGGATTTCATGAGAGAGGTGCTGACTGTCAACCCGCCGATCGAATGAACGATTGCGGGCGATGCGCTGCAGGACGGCCCGGGCGCCTAACCTGGACCGCTTGGATGAAGTATCCGTAGCTCAATATTCGGCCATCAAATTTTCAGCGTCCGCTAATTCGCAGCGCTCAAATGCATGCTTGAAACATGCTCCTGGCACGACTGCTCGAAGAGAGTGTCTGCTGTGAATTGATTGCTGCTTTGTCAGGACCCGGTGCCGATCGTAGGCCCGTTTAGTCAGCATTCCCTCGGTAACAGCACACGCCCTGCACCTCCCTTAGAAGCTCAGTCAGCAACGCTTTCATATTGAGCCAAGGGAGACGACGGATGCCGGTATTGATGTGGACCTTCATGAGCAACATCTGGGGTACCAGCGGAAATGACAGCTATCTCGCCGGGACCGACAGTGCAGATGACATCTGGGGTTATGCTGGTCACGATTGGCTCTATGGGTTTGCCGGAAACGATCGACTGTTCGGCGGCGAAGGCAACGACTGGATGTTCGGCGGGGCTGGTGCCGACGAGTTCGATGGCGGCAGCGGTGTCGATACCGTGAGCTACTCGCAGGCCGGCTCAGCCGTCTACGTCAACCTGCATAGCGGAAAGGGCTACTGGGGCGAGGCTCAGGGGGACACGTTCACATCTGTCGAGAACCTGACCGGCAGCAACTTCAATGACTATCTATACGGCAGTTCCGGCGACAATCTGATCGACGGGGGATCTGGCAACGACTATCTGATGGGAAATTCTGGAAACGATTTTCTCTACGGCGGCGCGGGATCTGACATCCTTTTTGGCGGCAATCACGACGACGACTTATTCGGCGAAAGCGGCAACGACAGCCTGTATGGCGGCTCGGGAAGCGACCGCCTGTATGGCGGAACCGGCAATGACATTATGTACGGCGGTTCCGGAGACGATTACCTCACACATGAAGGTGGAGCCGGCACAACACATATGTTCGGTGAATCGGGTTCCGACTGGTTCGACCCGGGAGCCGGATACTACTACATCGATGGCGGGGATGATGCCGATACCCTTGAGCTATCCCACGAAACGACCGGCGCAACCATTGATCTGGAAAATCCCGGCAATAGCGATCTTTATGTTGTGAATGTCGAAACAATCTTCGGCACTCACCTCGGCGATAACTTAAGCGGCAGCACCGCAACCCAAGAAGTCTTGGCTGGTCGAGAAGGCAACGACACGCTCACGGGGCGAGGTGGTGGAGATCAGCTTCATGGGGGTTGGGGTGATGACTACCTGATCGCGCTCGATAGCAACGGAGATAACAGGCTTGATGCCGCCGATGGTTATCAACTTCATGGCGGTACCGGCTATGACACCTTGCTGTTGTCAGGCGGCCCTGGTCATCGCTTCACACTCGATCCGAGCTGGACCAGTGGCATCGAAAAGATCGTTGGAACATCGCACTACGACATTATCCATGGCGACGATAACGCGAACGATATCGTTGGTGGGGGCGGTAGCGATACCCTCTACGGACACGACGGCGACGACGACCTGTCGGGAAGTTTGGGCAATGACAACCTGTATGGTCACGCCGGTGACGACTCATTGGACGGCGGCAGCGGCAACGACGGCCTGTTCGGCGGAGATGGCAACGACTATCTCAACGGCGGCTCCGGCGCCGATAATCTTGAGGGCGGTGACGGAGAAGATTACCTGATTGGCGGTAGCGGCAACGATGCGATCTACGGCCAAGACGGTGCGGACCAACTCTTCGGCCTTGATGGCAGCGACGCTCTTTTTGGAGGGACCGGCGCGGACGAATTGTTTGGAGGCGATGGAAGCGACCGGCTCGATGGCGGCGCTGGGGACGATTATCTTGTCGGGGGAGAGGGCAAAGATACTTTCTTGAATGCCGAAGGGACCGACATTCTGGATGGCGGCGCAGGTGTCGACAGATGGGATGTTCGCGAGCTCGACTCCGACTTTTTCGTCTCCCTCGAAACAGGTGACAATACTTATGGAAACACGCTGATCTCGATCGAGGATGTCATTTCCGGTTCAGGTGACGATATCCTGATCGGTGATGACTTCGCCAATCAACTGTCGGGTACCGATGGTGACGACATCCTTGAAGGCGGCGGCGGTAACGACATCCTGCTTGGTGGAAATGGTAGCGATGTGTTAGCCGGCGGCAGTGGCGACGACATCCTGATCGCCTCGCAGGCGCATGAGGATCTCCCAGGGTTTGTCGAACCCGTTCCTGGCTCTGACACGTTCGTATTTGATCATAGTGGCAACGGCGAGTCTGATACCGTTGTCGGCTTTGTCACAGCCTCAGAAAACGCACTTTACGGTGACCGTCTCGATATCTCTGACACCGACATCGGTAGCTGGAACGACCTCTTCACAACCGCTGACGGGGACTACATGGAGCAGGTCGGGAATGACGTAGTCATTCACACCACCGACAACGACACGGTAAAATTGGTGGGTGTCGATATAGCAGCGCTGTCTCAAGACGACTTCGTGTTTTGAGAACCGATGCTGAGGTTACATCGGATCAATGTCGCGCTTCCACCAAATGGCTTTTCGCCGGAAGCGCGTCTTCGACGCGACGAGCGGTTCAATGGGACGCTGCGACGCGAGGAGGTGCAGAATGCGGAGTGGTTTCCAAAATGCTGGAGGCGCAAACGGTCATCAAACGGTAGCTCCGGCGGTACAATCAGATCCGCCCGTACCTCGCCCTTGCCCCCCCCGCAGGCGGCGCCCGAAACGATATTAGAGAAACCGCCGATGACCGGTACAACACAAGGAGCTAGACAACGACGGCGCGGTGCTTTCGCGCAACCCCTGCGATCCGGAGCGCAGCGCAGGCCGCGCCATAGCCATTGTCGATGTTCACTGTAACGATTCCGGGCGCACAGCTGGCCAGCGCGGAATTCAATGCAACGCGACCTCCTTCCGAAACACCATATCCGACCGAGGTTGGAACTGCGATGACCACGCCGGGAACCAGCCCGCCGACCACGCTCGGCAGCGCCCCTTCCATGCCGGCGGCTACGATCAGGACGTCCATTTTGCGCAGTTCGTCTAGCCGATCGAGGAGCCGCCAGAGGCCCGCCACGCCGACATCCGTAATCTGAAGCGACTCGTGCCCGTAGTACTCCAGTGTGCGGTAGATCTCCCCTCCCACAGAAGTGTCTGATGTTCCAGCCAGTACGATGGCGATGCGGATTGGCCCGTCCTCTTTGCCATGCCGGCCGTACATCGCTGTCCCCGAATGCGGATCATAGTCGAGGTGCGCCGAATAGTCGGGACGAAGCGCCGCAAACTTTTCCGCCGTCAGACGCGTGAAAAGGCGCGGCGTGCCCGCCTCAATAGCCAACCCCAGAATGGTCTCGATCTGCGCTGGTGTCTTTCCAGCCGAATAGATCGCCTCATCGAAGCCGATGCGGCTCGACCGTTCCAAATCAAGAAGTACATCGGACATGATCAGGACTGCGTTTCGGGCAAAAGAAAAGCGCTTCCGACGCGATAGGCGGAAAACCTGACCGGAAGGCGTGATGGAGTGAACGTCTCTTGGACAATCCTAAGGATCATTTGGCGATCCGCGTCTTTAAGGCCGGCAAGCTCGCTGTCGCCCAACTCAATGACGATCGCTTCGCGCCGAAAGCGGCAGCGGACGACCTTGGCCCCCGTCAATTTGCGAACGGCAACCTCCGCCCGGTGAATACTTGCAAGCAGCGGCGCGGTAATCGTTATTCCGCTCTCCACGCGGCTAGAAAGACAGGGAGAAGCGGGCAGTTCGGAGAGAGCGCCTAAACCAAGAGTGCGCGCCATATCGCGGATCGTCGCCTTGCTAATATCTAATTCGGCAAACGGATGTCGCACGCGCTTTTCGCGCGCCGCGACGAGTCCAGGGCGATACTCTTGCAGATCATCGCGGTTCGTGCCCGAAAACACCTGGCCTACAAAGGCGGCAGCGATCGTCGAATAGAGCGATTGCTTGCAGAAAAAGCAGCGATTGACGGGGTTGGAGACATATTCGCTGCGGTCGAATTCGGCGGCGTCAATTATGCTCAGCATCCAACCCTCTTGGATCGCCATGCGTTCCACACGCTCCGTGGCTTCGCTAGGAACGGCGGGCGAGACGGCGTGAAACGCCGTGAATGGCCCGGCGTGTCGACCTGCGATAGTTGCCAGAGTTAAACTATCGATGCCGCCACTGACCGCAATGGCGTAGTTGTCAAATCCTCTGAGCAGTGCGGCAACAGCTTTGATGGAATCCTTACTCATCCGCTTCATCCGTAACTGCCAATATCGCTTCATGCTCTGCGCGCTGACGGCGGTTATCGCGTCCGTCGAACCCGCCCGGTTCTTTTGCTAATTCGTCCATTTCCACTTTCGCCGTCATGCGACCCGAGGGGCGTTCGGCGACCTTAGCGCGAATTGGCGGATCGGCGACCGTGACCCCCCGGCGGCGCAATTTGCGGCGGGACACCTGAGCAATGCGAAGGCCCAATGTCGTCGTTTCTTCGAGGCAAGTTCTTACGACAGTGTCGAGCGAGGGGGTTTCGGTGAGGATCTGCACCTGGGTCGTCATTCGACCCTTCTTGCCGAAGAGCGGCGCCTGGAACACCTCAAGCACGCCTGCTGTATCGCGTATGCGGTCCAACACTACGGCGAGATCCTCCGCCGTCTGGTCGTCGATTTCGAAATGCAGCGTCGAGATCGTGTCCTGGATGACCGGCTCTTGGCAGGAAGCGAACACCAGGCAGCGTATGACGTTGGGAAGGCCAGGAAGCCGGCGCGAACCAAAACCGAAGCCGGTGCCCTCGATCGTCTCAGGTAGGTCTTGCTGCGGGGCCGGCCCATTGAGCTGGGATAGATACTTGATGATCGCAGCGCCCGTCGGTGTCACGCGCTCGCCTTGTACGCCGTCGTCGACCACCGGGAGACCGCGCAATAGAAGAGTCGTTGCAGGCGCCGGGACCGGCAGGACGCCGTGAGCCGTGTCGATGCGCCCGCCTCCAAGCGGCAGCGGTGACCAGCTCCAGCGAAGCGGTTGTAACGCGTGGATCAGATAGGCGGCCGCGACGAAGTCGATAATCGAGTCGACTGCGCCAACCTCATGGAAACCGACATCGTCGGGCGCGACGCCGTGCACCGTCCCCTCGGCTTCCGCAAGGATGCGAAAGAGCGCGTGGGCGTGCTCGCGCACATCAGCGTCAAGCACGGCAGAATCTAGCCATCGGCGGATATCGCGATAGGAGCGGTGGTGATGTCCATGCTGGTGATCGTGATCGTGATGGTGGTGCTGGCTGTGCTCGCGGTGATGGGAGTCGTGATGGTCGTGATGGTGATGGTGATCAACGCGCAACGCAGCGCGCGCGGGCTGCCCCAGCCGCACTGAGAAGCGTCGGCCCATGACATCGCCATCACAAACGCTTTCGAGGTCGACGGAAAATTCTTCCTCGAAATTTAGCCCGCGAAGCAGAGCCATAAGCGGCTCCACATGCTCGGGAAAGGCGTCGGTCATTGCGGCCACGAACATATCGCCCGCGACACCTCCAATAACGTCCAGGTGGATACGGCTGATGTTTCGGGTGTCCATCAGATACTCTTTTTTCTACTTCACCAGGAACTTCAAACGGGGTCTGCTCCAGAAGGTCGGTGCGACGACGGTGACCGGGTTCTTACCGACGTGACGCTCCGCTATTTTCCAGGCGCTGTCGAAATCCGTCGTCGGCGTGATCCCGAGACTGCGATAGGCTCCAGGGTTGCTCGTCCCTGCCATGATGACCGCACCTGCCCGCTTGAGCGTGTACTCCAGTTCATAAAACAGCCAGAACGCATGCAGCGGTGGGTATCCGAAGCCGTTGCGATAGGGATGCACATATTCCGGGCGGGCGTCGAACTCCGCTTCGTGGTCCACCATCTCCCGCACGCTGTGGCACCGCGCATAGAGGTCGATTGCGTCTTGATAGGAGGGATAGCGTGCCTGGTCGATCACTCCGCGCGTTGGGGACATGGCGATGACCACGCCGCCTTCCCGGAGGATCGGCAATTCCGGGCTGTAGCGGGGCGGCACAAGCGCCCCGACCGACCCGATCAGCGTGTTGTCGGCGCTGCCATAGGAATATGCGGGAGGCAGCCCTACGATCAGCACGTCGGCCTGCGGCGTCTCGCGCGAAATCAGGCTCGAGGCGAGTTCCCAGGCGGGTTCAGCGACCGCCCCCGCCGCTCCTGCGAAGACATCCACGAAGCGTCCACCGGTCGCGGTGACAGCGTTGACGTAGAAGGTCTTCTTGCCAGTCTCCGCTTCTAGATGCGCGGTCATCTCCTCCTTCATACCGATCTTTTTTGCGCCGGACTTGCGTGACTTGCGCATCGGATCGGGGATTGTATTGAAACTGTGGTGCGAGGCGATGCTGCGGGTCGAGGCGAGCCCCACCGCAACTCCAGTGCCAGTAAACCCGCGCCAGGGCTGACCGGAGACGTTGCCCTGATAGACCTGCAGGTCGGCGTCAAAGAAATCCCGGCTGTGCTCGACAATGCGGCCGCCCTCGGTAGTGCCGAAGTACCGCAGACCTTCAGGATCGGAGCAGTCATGATTGCGGATCTGCCCGGAGCGCCAAAAGCGGTTGAAGATTTCCGGACCGACATGGTTTGCGAGTTCGGAGCGGGTGTTCTTCCTGTGATTGCTACAGGCGTTGATGAAAAGAATGTCGCGATCGCGTACGCCGGCGTTGTTCAGCTCCTCAACGATCAACGGTAGAATGGTGCGGGCCGGCACGTTCGGACGCGTAATGTCGTCAAAGCCGATCGCGACGCGCATTCCCGGCTTTGCCAAATCAGCTAGCGGCGCGGATTCCCTGGGGCTTCGCAGCGCCGCTCTAACCGCTTCGATCGGGTCTTCCAGCAACTGCGGATCCTTGTACTCCACCACCGTGGCGGAGGACGGGACGTCGATGTCGATTTTCCGGTCGCCGAAATCGACCGAGACGCTCTTCGTCGCCATTTATGTTTCCTCCCTCAGTCATTTGTCAGATGCCGCTCACCGGCGTCGTTTAGAACAATTCGTTCAGGCGCCTCTTCGTCACCTTACCCATGGCGTTTCGCGGCAGTTCGTCCACAAAGCGAACCACCTGCGGGATCTTGAAGTCGCTCAAGTGCTCTCTGCAATGGCCGATCACCTCATCCGTGGTGAGGCTCTTGTCAGTGGCGATGCAAAGACCGACGATCTCGCCCCACATGGGGTCTGGAATTCCGATGACGGCTGCCTCGCGAACACCGGGACAGCGGGCCACGACGTCCTCGATTTCGAGGGGCGAGATATTCTCGCCGCCGCGGACGATAATCTCCTTCGCGCGCCCGACCATGTAGACGAAGCCGTCGCTGTCCATGCGCGCCAGATCCCCTGTCCTGAGCCATCCATCGCGGATGCTCTTGGCGGTGCTATCGGGATCACGGAAATACTCCTTCATGACTGTTTCGCCACGAATGCAGATCTCGCCGACCGTCTCCGGCGGCAACCAGCGGCCCTCTTCGTCCGCAATCCGGACTTCTTGCGGCTCCAGTGCCCTGCCGATCGATCCAAACTTGCGCGGTCCGTGAAGCGGATTCATTGTCGAAATCGCCGTCGTTTCGGTTAAGCCGAACGTCTCCAGCAGTAGGCCTTTTCCGAACCTGCTCTCAAACCGGTTCGCGAGGTCGACCGATGTCGGTGCTGAGGCGACCTTGACGTATTTCAGGTTGATCTGTTCGAGCGGCGGTGCTGTCGCTTCGTGTTCGAGCAGAAACGCGAGGATCGTCGGCGAAGCGCTGAAGCTGTTTACGCGATTGTCGCGGCACTGCGCCCAGAATCGCGTGGCGCTGAAGCGGCGACGTAGAATCACCGTGCCTCCCGCAGCTAGAAACGGAAGCGTGCTGAACATCAATCCGTTGGTGTGAAACTGCGGCATGACGCAGAGCGTGCGATCCTCCGGACCGATCTCGAATCCTCGGCGTACATAGCTCACAGCCGAAACGACGTTGTGATGGCTCAGGAGTACGCCCTTCGGCATGCCTGTTGTGCCCGAGGTATAGATGAGTAGAGCGCCGTCATTGGGATCGGGCGACCATGAGGGCTGCAGCTCGGCTGGAGCCGCACCAACATGTTCTCCGCCATGCGCAGCGAATGGCAGATCGCCCTGAGAGCGGATCGCGAGGATCTCGGGTTTCTCATTCAGTAGGGGCAGGGTCGCATTGAGCTGTTCGGTGAATTCCGGCGATACGACGACGCACCGGCTTTGCGCGTGATTCAGGATGTAGGCGAGTTCGGACGGCGTCAGCCGATTGTTCAGCGGGTTCGCGATCAGGCCGCTGCGGAAGGCACCGAAGTAGCCGGCCACGAGCAGCGGATCATTCGCACACAAGAAGCTGACGCGATCACCGCTGTCCAGCCCCAGACCGCGAAAGAAATTCGCGAAACGATCAGCGAGGGTACTCAGCCCCACATAGGAATGGCACTCCCCATCCTCAAAGGCGATAGCCTCCTTATCGGAGGAAGGTGTCAGGATTTCTCCAGCAAGCATCATCTAAACTCTTGGCTGTGCAAACATGAGTTCGGAAATATATAGCTGGCAGAACAATGCTAATAGCGATAACTTTTTGGCCAACTCAATCGATAATTTCGATAGGTCATTGTATGAATCTCACGCAACTCGAGACCCTGATTGCAATCAACGAACATGGCAGCTTCGCGCGCGCCGGCGCCATGCTGGGCGCAACCCAATCGACCGTGTCTGCACGGATCAGAGAACTGGAGCGATACGTCGGCGCTGAACTTTTTGACCGGGCGGGCTACCGGGTGCAGCTAACGCCAGTGGGTGAAGATCTTCTCAATTTTGCGCACCAGTTCGTAGGACGCGCCAGGGGCATCAGCCGCAGATTTCGACAGCCCGAAGATATTTCCGGGCTGGTACGGCTGGGGGTCGTGGGGCTGGTGGCGCACACCTGGCTGCCGGCACTTGTGAAGACGCTTCACGAACGCTATCCGGGCCTGACACTGCGCCTGGATGTGGGGCTAACCAGAACCCTAGCTGAGCATTTAAGGCAGGGCACGATCGAATTCGCAATTCTCGCCGGGTCGATGAACGATCCCAACCTGATGAGCCAAACCATCGGCTTCGATGAATTCGGCTGGACGGCGGGGCGTTCGCTTGTTTTGCCCGAGCGCTCTCTGGGACCGGAAGACCTTCGCGAGCATCCAATTCTGACACTTAGCGAAGATTCCTACCACTATCCGGTGATTGAGCGTTGGTTTCAAAAGAGCGGGGTGGCCTACGAGAACTTGATATCCTGCAATAGTATGAATGTGATCGCGGCGCTGACGGAGGCGGGCCTCGGAATCAGCCTGCTTCCGCAACGATGCTATCGCGAGGAGATCAGGACCGGGCGGCTGCGCAGTTTGCGTACGCACCCGAGGTTCCCAAAGGTTGAATTCTCCTTCGTGACACGACGAACTGTCGACGAGGTCGTTTCGGCAGCGACCTTCGATGTTATCCGCGAAGTCAGCGACCTGGCACCGGAGGCGGCATAGGCGGTCCGCGCCACTTAGGACTGTGCGCTAAGACTGCACGAACGAGACGGACTCGAGACGAGATCGACGAAGATTCACCACGAAGATTATCGCAAGCACGATCGCAGCAGCGATCTCGAGGATCGGCGTGTTCGGCCACATCAGCGCGATGCCGGCTACGCCGGTCAAGATCCGCTCCACCAGCGAAAGAGGAGCCTCCATGTGCCCTTCCAACGCTGCACCAAGAGCGTAGACTCCGACCACCGCAATGACGAAGATCGTCAGAATCTGAAACGGAGTGCCATAAAGAAATGGCGTGTACGCAAACAGAATGGGCATGAGATAGAGCCCCTTGGACAGCTTCCACGCCATCAGTCCAGTCTCCATTGGAGGCGTCCGCGCGATTGCCGCCGCCGCGAAGGCTGTCAGGCAAACCGGAGGTGTGACATTCGAATCCTGGCTGAGCCAGAAGATAATCATATGCGCTGAAAGCAACGCGGCGGTGATCATTGCTGGGTCGAGTGCCAATGGATACACCAGCCCCAGGACCTCGGCAGGGGCGGACGACACGAGTTCGACGGCCGCGCTGTGCGACATCGGCCCGGCGAGCAGCGCCATCGCGTCCGGCGACGCCAGCATGAAAGGTGCCTTGGCCGCCTCCGGCAGAGTCCCAGAGGTGAGCGCGTCGATCAGGAAGGAATTTTGGATCAGCGCCTGAAGCGCCGGAGCGGACAATGTAGCCAGCACGATATAGGCCGCGGTCACCGGTAGCCCCATCCCGAGAACCAGCGAGGCAAGCGCAATCAGCGTCATGGAAATTAGCAGGCTGCCCCCGGCCCAATCTGCGATCATCAGCGAGAACGTGGTGCCGATGCCCGTCATGGTGATGACATTCACGAGAAGTCCGATTGTGATCAATAGCACGCTGGTCATCACCATGTTCTGGGCGCCCAGCGACAAAGCGTCAAAGATCGCGCGGATGCCCATTCTGTTCGGCGTGAGCCACGACGCGGCGATCACCGCCAATATCGCCCAGCCCGCGGCGTATACTGGAGTGTATCCGCTGACGAGAAGGCCAATCAGAAGGGAGATCGGGATTAGAAACGGCGGGCCACCGCGCTTCAGTACGTCGATAACCGTCTCGTCGCCTTGTTCTTGGGTGAGCGCGCCCAGCCCAACTCTCTTGGCGGTGATCCGGACGAAAAAGGCGACCGATAGAAAATAGACGATGGCGGGAAGGAAGCTGACAGCCACGATATCGAGATAGGGGATTTGCGTGTTCGACGACATCACGAACGCGCCTGCCCCCATGATCGGTGGCATCAACTGCCCGCCGGTCGACGCCGCGGCCTCGGTCCCGGCCGCGAACTTTGCTGGAAAACCCGATTTCTTCATCAGCGGGATGGTGATGACCCCAGTGGATACCGTGTTGGCGACGGCCGACCCGGAGATCGTGCCAGTGAGTCCAGACGCGAGCACTGCTACGAATCCGGGGCCGCCAACGAAGCGCCCGGCAGTGATGCGGGCGATGGCGATGATGAAGTCTCCGGCGCCTGATCGAACCAGAAACGCCCCGAAGAGGATGAACATGAAAACATACGTTGCCGAAATCCTGCCGATCATACCGAACATGCCTTCGTCACTGTAGATCGACCGAAAGGCGATGGTCTCGACCGTAAGGCCAGTGAATTTCAACGCCCCCGGCACATACTGGCCGAGGTGCGTCGCGTAAGTGAGCGCCAGGATCACAATGATCGGAATGATGATTCCAGTGGCTCGGCGCGTCAGCTCGATCGCTCCGACGATGACGATGACCGCCGCGACCCAATGCTCCGGCGAGAACCTGACGCCTTGTCGGTAAATGGCGGTCTCCGATGCGATGAGAAACACCGTGGCGCCGAAGACGAGAACGCCGAGGACCAAGTCAGCCACCAGCGCAGTGGTCGACGCTCCCCATTTGCGATCGGTTGCAGGATATCGCAAGGCACACAGCAGAGCGAAACCTGCAAAATGCAGCGAAATCAACCAGCGGTCCGACACCATGCCAAAGAGATTGGCGTAGATATGAAAACAGGAGATCAAAGCTGCGATAACGGTGACCACGTTCGCGAGCGTTCCGGACATCCGCCGCAGATACGCGTCGGTCTCACCCCGTTCGACGGTGTCCTGCTGCGCAAGCGGCGCCTCGGCGGAACCTGCCGTAGCAAGCTGTTCGTCACCTTCTTTCATGAAATCCTCCCGCCAAGATTGGTTCTTGGTTCATGTGACAGGGCTCTGCGCAGTGGCCGGACGGGCGCAGTGATGGCGGCGCAAGTGCGTTTTGCACTTGCACCTTTGCATCGTGTGTTTTGGCGTCTGTCGTTATTTTGCCGGACGGAGGCGATCCGGGATCTTAACTCCCACTTCCTCGTAGTACCGGACTGCGCCTGAGTGCAGTGGCAAAGGAAGTCCCGAGATAGCATTCTCGATCGACATTGCTTTTGTCGCCGGATGGATGCCCTGAAGGAATGATAGGTTTTCGTAGATCGCTTTGGTGATGAGATACACAGTCTCTTCGGGAACGTCGGCGTTGACGGCCAACAAGTTCGGTTGGGCGATCGTCTGGATGTCCTTTTTCTGTCCCGGGTAGGTGCCTGCTGGGACCACGTATCGTGTCCACAGCTCCAGACCACCATCGGCCGTCTTCAACTGCTCGTCAGTGAAGTCCAGCACCGTGACGTTGCCGGCGCCTATCGTTGCGTACGCCGTCGTCACTGCAGAAACCGGCGCGCCGCCGGGCGTGGAGGCAAGCACGACCTTGTCGTTTTGGAGCGCCTCGATTGCCGGCGTGAAACCGGCATAGAACAAATTGAAATCACTCTCCGCGTTAAACCCGAGGTTCTTCAGAATCGTTTCGTTCGACCCCAACGCCCCGGAGTTCCGCTTGCCAAGAGCCGCGCCTTGCCCTTTCGCGGCTTCAACATCTGATATCGTGCCAGTTTTAACGAGGCGCGTCGGCAGCATGAAATGCTCGACATTTGGCCAAAGCCTCGCGATGGATCGCAGGTTCTTCTGCACCCCTTGCCCTTCGAGCGGACCGTTACCGTGCGCTGCGTAAGAACCGTAAAGACCCTGCAAAATCGAGAACTGGGCTTGGCCGTCGCGCATCAAGGCGATGTTCTCGCCCGATCCTGCGGAATTCATGGCGGACATGCCGATCTTTTCACTGGCTTGGAGTTTCACCTTGACCAGAGTCGCGAGCGCCACGCCCACGGAGTAGAAGGTCCCGCCCGACGTCGCGGTCGCCAGCAGGTAGTTCTGTTCGTCCTTTGAGTGAGCCAATTGACCCTGCCCGATCACTAGGGCGGCCGACAGCGCTGCAATTTGCGTTATTTCCCTGATTTTCATTGTTTCTTACTCCCTTTTGTTTGGTTTCGTTTCGTCGTTCTTGTTCGTTGGACTTGCCTTATCCAGTCATGGCGGGACCACTTCACGCGGCTCCGCCAGCCGGGCGGTTAGAGTTTCAAAGTTGATCGTGCCGAGCGCCGAACATCGCGCGGGGATCATGGGGCGAAGCTCTGAGAGCGACAGGTCGGAGACCGCATCGACTTCAATCCAGCGTGACATGTGCGGCCTCCTCGAAGGCGCCAGCCAGGTCCAGCGCCGCAAGCGCCGCTTGCTCTCGCGCTGTGGGGGGCGGCGTCGGCGTTGCGCCCTTCCCGTCGATAGGAAACCCTGTCCGCGCGATCACTTCATCGAGAGTTTTTTCTGGGTGCCAGGATTGCAGGACCAGACGTCCGTCGCGCTTCACGAAGACTGCAATTGGCGTGACCAAGCCGTGCATGCCGCCCGAGGCTGTCACGAAATCCAGTTGCTCGACCAAGACACGAGGGGAATGCTCTGTGCGCCACGTGCAGGACCGCCGCGCTGTAGGCAGCATGACCGCTCCGCCGCCGCCGCCCGGCAGCCGGACCTTCGGCGCATGCCAGTCGCCGATCACGGACACGTTCGTCTGCCCCTCGCCGTCGATCTGCGCCGCTCCGAGGAAACAAAGGTCCATTCCGCCGCGCGTGCAGAGATCGTAGAAATCTTCGTTGGAGAAGATCGATTGCGTTCCGGCGGCCAGCATTGGGTCCGAACTGGAGATCGGAACTTTGGTGGGGTGTGGATCCACTCCACCGGCGACATTGATGTAGGTGAAGTAGAAGTCGTAGGCATCCTTCGCCAACAGACACGCCATCATCGGCAGGTTCGAGTTGACGCCGCTGAAAGTCACCTCGTTTGGCCGGATGAACCGGGCGAGGTTTGTGACGATGTAGGAAAATCCGCTCCAGCGTTCTTCAGGCATTGGCGCTCACCCTGGCTTCAGGGGCGGCGGCAAGATGGCCCGATAAATCACTGTCCGTCTCCGCAACATAGGCTTCAACAGCGGGATAGTCGATTTCGTAGTGCGGCCAACAGGACCCCGGCCATGCGCCGCGCGGCACCACTGCCACCGCCTCGACCATGAAATGCGGAACGAGCGTAAGCTCAGGCCGTTCGCGGAAGCTTTCGTCGGGTAGCAGCTCTTCGGCGACAACAAGAACCTTTTTGGCCGCTCGTGTCATGATGCGATCCCAATGCGCCGTGCCGAGCACCCGAGCGTCACCGCTTCTGCTCACCGCATTTGCATGTATGATCGCAAAGTCCGGCGCTATCGGTGGGATCAGCCAGACGTCCCGGCGTGAGCCGTAAGGGTCCTCGCAGGATTTCCAGCCATTTAGGGCTGGAAGCGCGGAGCCTTGCAGCCCGCCGCATGGCTGGAACGGAATGCCAAAGGCGGCGGCGCGCAGGCCTGCGGTAATGGTGGCGCACGCGTGCTCCTCCAGTTCGATCTGCCCACTCTCGACCGCCTGCCGATACCAGCGCGCGAGGCCGAAATTCCCCTCCATCGCCACGATCCCCGCACGGGTGCGGCGTAGCGCACCTGCGCGGCAGAGAAGATCGATATCGTAGCCAGGCGATTGCTTGATAAGCTCCAATCCGCGGCGCCCCTGCCGGATCAACTCGCGTACCAGGGCGAACGGGCCGCGGTGCAGGAAGCTGCCGCCGAGCGCCAAAGAGCTTCCATCGGTTATCAGCGCAGCCAGTTCGGACAACGAGACGATCTTATCTTTTGCGGAAAGGACCATAGTGCGTCTTCTCATTTCAGCGTTTCGAGATAGGCTTTCAGCCGGTCCCGAAGTCCCGCCCGGGCGGCTGAGCGCACCAACTCCGACATGTCTTCGTGTCGCGTGTCGGGAGTGGTGACGGCGAATAGTGAGCGTCGGACTTCTGCGTCGAGCACCATCGCGTCATTGGCGGCTGCCTCGATCAAGCCTTCCCACGCCTCTTGCTCATGCAGCGCTTCGACGAAGCCGAGCTCCAGCGCCCGCTCTGCAGAGAATGTCCGTGTTGCAGCCAGTAATTGCCGGGCCGCATCCTGGCCCACGCGGTGCAGTAGTCGGCGTGATCCGAGGATCAATCCAAAACGCAGGCCAGGCATTCTGAATCGCGCATCAGGCGAGGCGACGCGACGCGCGCACGAGCAGACCAGATCCGCCCCGGCGCCCATTGTCGGCCCATGGGCGAACGCAATTGTGTCGAAGGGCGCGTGATAGACGGCTTGCAGTAGCTCTTCGATTCGCACGAAGCGCAGCAGGAGAGATGCGTCATCTTCGCTTTCGAATTCAGAAAAATCGAACCCCGCGCAAAAGTTGCGTCCATTCCCGCGCAGCACCAGAAGACGTGTGCCGTCGTTTTCGCAACGGCGGACCTCCGCGAGCAGAAGATCGACAAGCTCTCCCGAAAGCGAATTAAGCTTCTGCGGCCGATTGAGGGTCAGAGTGCAAACGCCAGCCCGGCGATCCGAAAGCAATTGGCTCATGCATCCTTCTCCGCCAGTTGCGCGCGAAGGCCGTCTAGGATCTCGGAGTTGTGTTCACCGAGGCTTGGGGGATTTCGGTAGATGCCCGGGATTTGCCCAGAGAACCGCAGGGGCGAGCCGAAGGTCTTGGTCGTCGCGCCCCCCGGCAGCATGATGTCCTGAATCCAGCCCATCTCCTTGACCTGCTCGTCAGCGAGCGCTTCGGAATAGGTGTTGATCGGCGCGCAAGGAACCCCGGCCTCGCGAAAGAGCGAAAGCAACTCGTCGCTGGTCATCGTCGCAAACTGCGACTCGAGAAGTTCCCGCAGGACCTCCTGGTTCTGCGCGCGAAGAGAAGTCGAGGCGAAGCGCGGGTCATCGGCCAGCTCGGGACGCTCCAGGGACCGGCAAACTGCCTGCCACAGCGCGTCGTTGCCGGCCGCCATTGCAAAATACCCGTCCTGAGCCTTGAAGGCCTGATAGGGCGCGTTGCGCGGATGCGCCGAACCGAGCTTCCGCGGGTCTTTGCCGCTACCAAAATACTCGCTTGTCTGAAGTGCAGCGATAGCCAGTGACGCTCCCAACATCGGTACGTCGATATGGGTGCCCTTTCCTCCGGTCGCCACATTCTGAAGTGCAGCGATGACTGCCATCGCTGCGTAGAGTCCGGTGCAGAAATCGGTCAACGGAACGCCGCACTTGACAGGCGCACCACCCATCTCGCCGGTCACGCCCATGATGCCGCTAATGGCCTGCAATGTGAGGTCGAACCCGCCCTCCTTTGAGCGCGGCCCTTTCTGCCCATAGGCCGAGATCGAGCAGTAGACGAGTTCGGGTCGGCGCTCTTCGAACCATGAATAGCCCAGTCCGAGCCGATCCATTACGCCGGGTCGATTGTTTTCAAGCACGACATCGGCTTCCAGCACGAGCTGCCGCGCCAGCTCCAGATCTTCCGGACGTTTCATGTTCAGCGTTACGGAGCGCTTGTTTCGATTCAACGACGCAAAGTTCTCGCTGAAGCCGTCGCTCAGCGGCGGCCACGACCGAAGGCTGTCGCCCCCATCCGGGCGTTCGACCTTGATGACATCAGCGCCGAAATCAGCCAAAAGCATGCCGGCGAAGGGGCCGGCCGCCACACTGCAGAACTCGATCACTTTGACGTTCTTGAGAGGTTGCATTCTGGTTCCTTATGAAGCGTTCGCCCAAGTCGAGCCGCCGCGATTCCCGAGCGCAGTCGAGATCTCTGCAGCGGCGGTGATCACATTGGGGCTGAATTTTTTAATTGCCGCTTCAGTGAGGCGCTCGGCAGGGCCGGAGATGCCAATTGATCCGACTGTTGCACCCGTGGCGTCGAAGATTGGCGCCGCGACGCCCCGCACCGCTTCGCGCCACTCGCCCCAGTTCACCGCGACACCGCTGCGGCGGATGTCTTCAAGCTCGTTGGCCAGTGCCGCGACCGTGCCGATCGATTTCGGCGAATAGGTCGGAAGCGGGTCGGCGAACTGCTCTAGTGCGCCCGGAGTAAAAGCGAGAAGCGCCTTGCCCGAAGCGACACAGTACGCGGGAGCGCGCCCCCCGATCGAGGAATAGGCTCGCACCGGCTGCGGGCTCTCGATCTTGTGCACGTACACGACATCACGACCTTGGAGAGCCGAAAGGTGGATCGTCTCTTCGGTGATGCGCGCCAGTTCCGCCATCGGCCCCTCGGCAACCTGACGAATATCCGTCCGCGCCAGGATCGCGCTGCCCAATTCGAAGAGTTTCAGCGTGCATTCGTAGTGCCCAGACCCTGCACATTTTCGCACATAGCCCGCATCGACCAGAGTTTGCAGCGTCCTGTGCACGTTGCTTTTGGTCAACTCGAGCTCGCGAGCGAGATCTGAGACGCCACGACTTTGATCGCTGCGAGCAAGGTGCTCGAGAAGCCGCAGGCCTTTCAGGAGAGTTAAATCCATTGTTCCACCATATAGAACGCTTTTTTATATATTGATCCACCAGGTAACCGTGTGTCAAGCGCGCCAGGAGTCAAAAGTGCGTTTCCGCTAGGTCGCGACGGCAGCTATCCGACTCACGGAAAACTGCGGCAACCGAGCTACTCGGGGCCAAGTGCATGCCCGATCCGTTTTCGGATTCGGAGCGAAGCAACCACCCTGACGACGTGGTCCATGGTGGTTCGATGATGTTGTGGGAGGAGGTGTCCGCGCAGCGGTCGACGAGGCTCAACTGGTTATGTGAGCCTCCCCCATTGAAGTGATCCAACCCGAGGTTTGGATTAGTCCCTGAGGAGCACCGGATAGGCGGAAGAGACACTGTCGTCGCGAAACGTCGCCAGGTCGATGTGCTGATGTCGCTGTCAGCGACTGTCGCGAATTCGATCTGCCAGATCGGTGTGACTTAGCTGACGTACTACAGGTGATGATGAAGTCTGGCTGACGGCCTGCATCGTTACGTTCGCCCGTGACTACGGCGTCTATGGATTTCGCCGGATCGCAGAGCTGTTGCGTTGCGCCGGCTGGACTGCAAACGACAAACGTGTTGAACGGATCCGGAGACTGAAGGGCTGAAAGTTTCTTCCAAACAGCAGCAAACGCAAGCGACTATGGCTAACCGGCGGCTCATGTTTTTTGTTTCGCGCCGAGCGGCCAAACTAAGTCTGGTCATACGACTTCGTGCATCATCGTACGCATGACGGCCGTACTTTGCGGATGCTCAAGATTGTTGATGAGCTCGCGCGCGAATGCCTCGCGAACTGCGTCGCCGACAAACTTAAGAGCGGCTCCGACGCCCGCGCCAAAGCCGGAACTAGAGCCGGCTTCAGCCTAACAATCGAACTATGCCACTCGGTGGGGGCTGTTCAACCGACGATAGTACTCGTAGTCGGCGGTGGCATCGTCGATATGCTGGTTGGTGCACATCTCCCCCGTTACTGTTGAGGATTTATTGTCATGGAATGGTTCTTGGTCATCGGGTTCTTCGTCGGCATGGGTCACGCCATCGAGGCGGACCATCTTGCCGCCGTCGGCGCGATGGCAATCGGGAGAAACAGTCCAAAGGCGTTATTGATGCGCGGCGCTGTATGGGGGCTCGGGCACACTTTGACGTTATTTGCACTTTGTTCGGCAGCAATCCTATTCGGCTTGGCACTCACCGAGCAGACTTCAGCTGCATTGGAATTCGCTGTCGGTATCATGCTGGTGGTTCTTGGACTGGACGCACTGCGCCGATTGCGGAATGCGCGAATGCACTTTCATGTGCATGATCACGGAGACGGACGACCACACCTGCATGCACACAGTCATGCGGGGTCGTCTGTGCCACATGAGAATGATGCTCACGATCATACGCACCGCTCAGGATTTCCCCTCAAAGCATTGCTCGTTGGCTTAGTGCATGGTGCTGCCGGCTCTGCTGGCTTGCTGGCATTGGCAGTTGCTGCTTCCAAGGATGCATGGTTGGCCGTGAGTTACGTGGTGCTGTTCGGTATTGGCTCCATTTTAGGAATGGCTATTTTGAGTTTCGTTGCCGCATGGCCGCTTGGCTGGGCGGAACGCGGCGCAAAATGGCTGCATAGCGGCGTTCATATCGTAGCTGCATTATTCGCAATCGGTCTTGGCATTCATGTAATGATTGAGACAGCGCCGATTGCCTGGGGAAGCTTGTAACGCACGGACGAAACGTGGCCATCCTTGTCGGCGTTATAGCAGATGGAAAGACCGATGATGTCATTCCGAGGCAATCTGGGTTGCTCTCGGAGACCGGATATCAAGCGGTCAATCTATGCGCTCCAAACGGGCTGCGGTTCTCTTATAGGCTGGCGTATGTGAGGCTTGGTCGTACTTTGCGCCGGTCAGGCGATTGGCCGGTGCTTCACCGAAATGGAATGGATAAAAAATCGCGCCTTCGGGCGTTCTGTCCGTCACCTTGACCTTGACCTCAATCGATCCACGCTTCGTAATGATGCGGGCCATCCGACCATCTTCAAGACCAAAGCGTCGGGCGTCCTCGGGATGCACGTCGACTTCACCTTCCGGACGCATGTGATCCAGACCTCGCGATCGGCGGGTCATGGTGCCTGTGTGATAATGCTCAAGCAATCGCCCGGTGTTGAGATTGAGCGGATACTTGTCGTCGGTCGCATCCGCACCGCTATCGATTTGGTCGACCATGGAAAACGATGCCTTCCCTGTCGGCGTCGGAAAGCTCTCGGCATAAAGGAACCGCGTTCCAGGGTGGCTGATGTCGAGACATGGCCATTGCAGGCCGCCCTCGCCCAGGCGCTCGTGAAGCATGCCCGCATAGGAGGGAACCAGTGAAGCAATCTCGGCCATGATGGCGGCGGGGCTGTCGTAGTTCATTTCATAGCCCATCGCCTTCGAAAGTTCGCAGACGATCTCCCAGTCGGCGCGCGCCTCTCCTGGCGGTTCGACGGCCTTGCGCAAGAGCTGTACGCGTCGCTCGGTGTTGGTGAAAGTGCCGTCCTTCTCAGCAAAACTTGCAACGGGGAAAACGACATCAGCCAGCGCTGCCGTCTCAGACAAGAACAGGTCCTGGACGACGAGCAGGTCGAGCGCCTTCAAACCATGTTCCACCTCGGCCAGATCCGGGCTCGATCCCATGGGGTTTTCACCCATGATGTACATCGCCTTGATGTCGCCGCGTATTGCGCCTTCTTCCAGTTGGACGACGGAGAGGAATTGATCTTCGGGCATCGGCACACCCCACGCCTTTTCGAACTTGGCCCGGTCTTGAGGGTCGGTGATGGAGTGATAGCCTGGAAGCGCATTGTGCTGGCCTTGCATGTCTGACGCGCCTTGCACGTTGCTTTGGCCGCGCAGCGGAATAAAGCCTGTTCCCGGCTTGCCGACGTGCCCCGTCAGAAGCGAGAGGTTCGCCATCGCCAGCGCTCCATCGACACCGGTCAGGTGCTGCGTGATGCCCATGCCCCACAGCAGCATGCCGCGGTCGGCCTTGGCATAAATCACGGCCGCATCGATCAAGCGATCTTGGGGCACGCCCGAGACTTCCTCAACATAGGCCGGGGTGTATTTCTCAAGATTGGTTTTGTAGGCCTCCCAGTTCTCCGTGCGGGCAGAGATGAATGCCTCATTGGCGAGACCGGATTTGAGGATGACATGGGCCAGGCCATTCAGCACGGCGACGTTCGTGCCGCTTTTTGGACGCAACCAGACGTCCGCGTGGTCAACCATCTCGATGCGACGAGGGTCGATGACGACAATTTTCGCACCGCTTTCGTACTTCGCCTTGAACACCTGGCTCGACATTACGGGATGTGTTTCGGTGGTGTTGGAGCCGACGACAAGGAATGCCGTCGCCAGGCGAACGTCGGGTGCCGACGCCGACGGAGCGCTGGAGCCGACCGCGTTCTTCAATGCTACGGCTGAGGCCATGTGGCAGAGCCGCGCGCAGTGGTCGATGTTGTTGGTGCCGAAGGCGCAGCGGATCAGCTTCTGGAAGACGTAGTTGTCTTCGTTCGTCGCACGCGCTGACGTAATACCGGCGAGTGCATGCGGACCGTGTTTCGCTTTGACCTCATTGAAGCGTCGCGCCGCAAAAGCAATCGCCTCCTCCCACGAAGTGGGCTCCAGCGGGCTGTCCTTGCCGTTGCGTCGGATGAGCGGAATCGTGAGGCGCTCGGGGTGATGGATGAAGTCCATACCGAAGCGGCCTTTAACGCACAGGTTTCCGATATTGGCATCGGACGTGTGTGAAGGATTGACGGCGACCACGCGGCCGTTCTCGCTTTCCAGTTCGATGGCGCAGCCGACACCACAGTAGCCGCATATCGTCGTCGTATTGTGCCGCGAGCTTTTGGGTTGTGAACCTCGGTCGGTGAGGTCTTTCAGCGCCCCGGTCGGGCAGACGCCAACGCATTGTCCGCAGTTGTTGCACTGGGTGTCACGAAAATCCGACGTGCCGCTAACGAGGGCGGGGTAGCCGACGTCGTCAACGGTATAGACAGCACGGTGCTGAACCTCGTCACAGATGCGGACGCACTGCATGCATTTGATACACTTTGCATAGTCGAGCTGGAAAAACGGCCAAGACACAAGCGGCTTCAATTCCTGCTCAGCCCGGAAATCCTGAGTGATCTCGTTCATTTGCCTGCCTCCATGCCTTTGTATTCGGTTGTGCTCGCGCCGTACTCCAGCGACAGGCTTTGCAGTTTGCAGGCTCCCGATGCTTGGCACCGGCAAAGCAGGCAGCGCTCGGCTTCTTGCAACGCCACCTCCTCGGTAAAGCCCAGCTCGACTTCCGCGAACGCACCGTCATTATCGACCGGCCCGACGTGACCTGAGTTGCGGAAAGCTGACACGCGCTTCTCTGGGTCCAAGACCGGCATATGCGCCATCTTGGCTGCAGACTTTGCGCTTGCGCCGATATCGAAGAACTGCGGTTTGCGTTTGCGGATCGCATTGGCGATGCCGCGTTCGTCTGCGCCATTCAGCCAGGCGTGAATGGCATAGGCGCCCTGGCGGCCCGCGCCGACACCCTCAACGACAGTCGCTGCACCTGTCGCGCAGTCGCCGCCGGCAAACACGCCGGGCAGGTTCGTCATCATCGTCGACTCGTCGATGGCGATGTGACCCCACCTGTTGAGGGAGAGGTGGCTCTCGTTGAGCGCCGCGCCGTCGACGTCCTGTCCGATCGCCATCAATATCGTGTCGGCGGGCGTGAAATACTCCGATCCCGGAACCGGAACGGGCCTGCGCCTTCCGCTTGCGTCGGGTTCGCCAAGCTCCATGCGCTGTGCGATGATCCCGATCGCGCGTCCCTTATGAACGGTAACGGAGACTGGCGCGGCGAGGAGATCGAAGCGCACGCCCTCGACCTCGCATTCGTGCACCTCGTGGGCCGCAGCGGACATCTCTTCGCGGGTCCTGCGGTACATCATCGTGACGTCGCTGGCGCCCTCGCGCCGGGCTGTGCGAACGGCGTCCGCTGCTGTGAAACCGCCACCGACGACAATCACGCGCTTGCCAAGGTCGACACGCTCTCCCCAGTTGACGCGGGCAAGGAATTCAACCGCCGGCATGACGCCTTGAGCGTTCTCACCGCAGATGCGTGCAGCTTTGCCGATCATCGCGCCGATCGAAAGGAAGACTGCATCGAAGCCTTGCTCGCGCAAAGTCTCAATCTGATAGTCGGTCCCCATGCGTTGATTTACGCGCAGCTCGACACCGAGCGACAGGATATCGTTGATCTCCTGGTCGAGGACGCTGTTGGGCAGACGGTAGGAGGGGATGCCGAAACGCAGTGTGCCTCCAGGCTCCTTTTCCGATTCCAGCAAGACCACATTGTGCCCCTCAAGCGCCAGGTAATAAGCAGCCGAGAGGCCGGCTGGTCCCGCACCCACAACCGCGATGCGCTTGCCGGTTGGCGGTTTCGGCTCGAGCTGCGTTGGAAGGCCGGTTTCGACAGCTTTGTCGGCGGCAAAGCGCTTGAGCGCACAGATCGCAACCGGCTCGCCGTCGATCTGGCGGCGGCGACATGGGTCCTCGCAAGGACGCGGACACACCCGGCCAAGGATACCCGGCAACGGCAGCATCTCTTTGATCAGCGCTGTGGCCTCGACGTACTTCTTCTGTGTGATGAGTTCGATATAGCCAGCAATGTCGATACCAGCCGGACAAGCCGACTGGCACGGCGGCTCGCAGTAGGCGTTGTGATTGGTCAGGTATTCGTTGAGGCGCAATTTTCGTCGGGCTTTCAGGTCGTCGGTTACGGTCGAGACTGACATGCCATCGCGAACAGAAGTCATGCAGGCTTTAACGGGGTCGGCAAGTCCTTCGACGGCGACGAGACATAGATCGCAATCGCCAGTTGGCTTGATCCGCGGGTCGGCACACATGGCTGGGATATCGATCCCTGCACGCTTTGCGGCCTCCAGAATTGTCCGGTCGGCCTCCGACGTCAGCGGTCTTCCGTCGATGACAATGCTGCAAATGGCGGCTGGCTCGCCGGCCTCGCGGTTTTGATCCTGCGTTGCGTCGAAACTGTCTTTGCCGTTGGTCGCCACCGTCAAATTCATTCGATCACCATCGTCGTTCGCTGGCTGAAAGGCCCCCAAAAAAGGGGCGGCTTTGTGCGTTGGAGATCCAAAGACTGACCGACGTTGATGATTTAGGCAATATATGACATGCTATCGATCATGAAAGAAAAACTTAATCCGGACTGTCTCAGAAACGTGTCGATCCGACAGTTGCGGGTGCTGGCGGCGATTGCCCGCAATGGTCAATTGAATCTCGCCGCACAGAAGTTGTCGGTCACTGCGCCAGCGATCACACAGCAGTTGAAGCTGCTTGAAGGTAACGCCGGCCTGCCGCTCGTCGAACGCTCAAAACAGGGTTTGCGTCTCACTGAGGCGGGACACGTTCTACTCGGCGTTCATGCCAGAATCGAAGCGGCCTTGCACGAAGGATCGGCGACTTGCGCGCAGTTGAAAGGGCTCGGCCGCGGCCGCGTCTCGGTCGGTGCCACCAGTACGGCGAAGTACCTCGCGCCACGTATCATCGCTGCCTTCATCGAGGTCCATCCGCAAATAGATGTCGAACTCAAAGTCGGTAACCGTGAAGAGATTATGGCGAGCTTGGAAGAGCTTGACTTCGCGATCATGGGAAGTCCTCCAGCCGAACTTGAAGTCGAACACACGCTGATTGGCCCACATCCGTTTTTCATCGTGGCTGCCAAGGACCACCCTCTCGCAAAGCGTCGGCGCGTTGCCTTCAAAGAATTTGCAGACGAAACATTCCTGTCGCGAGAGTTGGGATCAGGAACGCGGAACCTGATGGAAAAGACCTTCGCGAAGTTCGACTTCACCCCAAGCAAGGTCACCGAGTTCGGCAGCAATGAAACGATAAAGCAAGCGGTGATGGCGGGTCTCGGCATCGCGTTTATTTCCGCCCATACCGTGGCGGCCGAGGCGAAGGCGGGCTGGCTCTCGGTGCTGCGCGTTGACGGTCTGCCGGTGACGCGTAGTTGGTATGCGGTGAGGTCCGTGGGGCGGTGTCCACTTCCTGCGAGTCTGGCTATGTGGAACTTCGTTGGCGAACATGGGGAAGCCTTCCTTCCCGACGCCGGTATTTCTAAGCTGAAGCGCAGAAGCTGAACCGCTTGCGCGCCGCACGACGATGCGCTTCTTTTTGCGCGGCGCTTGCGATTTCAGCGACATCTACAACTGAACCGACGGCCTGATCGCATTCAATCTGCCCAATCTAGAAAGTGCACCAGAATAGCTTCAAGCTTTTCACTGTCGCCAGCGCCATTCCAAACGCCTTCGCACAGGTAGCAATTGAGCCAGCTTTCACTGTTCGGGTGACCCGCATCGTCCACACCCGATTGCACATTTTCGAACTGTTTGTGCTCAAGCGACGTGCCGCGGATATCGATTTTGACCCACCAGCCAGGATTGTCACAACTTTGAATCGAAACGCCAAGACTATGCTCCCAGTGACCGTCGCAATTCTGGGCAAACCAAGCCTGCAATCGTTGAATAGTGTTGGTTGTCATAACTGTCTCCTGGCGAGAAGGATGGCGTTTTCTGCGGCCTCAATTCAATGCACGTTTCCGTACGCCAAGCAGGTGAACGCCAAACAATCTTTATACATCAGGCAATGCCGAATCCGTGACCCAGATGTCGACCGAAATCGACGCCCGCACTCGGCTCATCCATAACGTTCTCCGTCTCAATGCCTCCCAAAGAATTCGCATTCGCAACGCAATAAATTTTTCGAGCAAAATGCTTGTATCCCGCATTGGCTAAATCATCGCTCCGCAAATTTGAAACTGCGGCAGCGGAACTAATACCGATCCTGAGGCTTTCTTCTTTGCGTGCCTTTTATGCCCGCGGCAAGGAATGGAGACCTCTGATAATGCTAAGCACGTTGCTATTGATTATTCTAATCCTGCTCATCGTAGGTGCCGCACCAGCTTGGCCGCACAGCAGGTCTTGGGGCTACGCCCCGTCCGGCCTCCTTGGCACGCTTCTCATCATTGTTCTGCTCTTGGCGGTTCTCGGTCGCATCTAATCTCGCTCTCCGCCGTAACGATAGAAAAAACGGAAAAGAAACTATGGCAAATTCCGCTAACCGTCCTGTCGAACAGACGGAAATTGATGTTCTGTCAATCGACACAGCGCGGCCAGCTTACATTGACTGGTCAGCCGTGATTGCCGGCACTGCGATCGCTTCCGCCATGTCGCTGATGCTTTACGGATTTGGCGCGTCCATCGGCCTATACGTCGCCCAACCCTGGTCTCACAGTGAAACGACCAAGACTGTTATTTCAATGGCGGCCATTATCTTCGTGGCGCTAGCCTATCTTTATTCCTTGGCGATGGGGTCGTATTTCGCTGGCCGTCTACGGCCGAGACATGCCATCGGCACCGATGAGGCACGTTTTCGCGATGGCGCGAGCGGTCTGGTGGTCTGGGCAGCATCTCTGCTCGTTGGAGCGTTGATTGCGAGCAATGCCGTTGTCGGCACCGTTGACCGCGCGGCACAAGCGACCTCGTCGGCCGCCAGTGGCGTGTCGACACTCGTTTCACCGTTGGCTCAGAAGGCGGTTGACGACCTGCTTCGCGCACCGGCGTCCGAGAGTAACCAAGCAACAACGGCAAGCAGCGCCGAGCCAGCGAACGCCCCGCCGGCATCACCGGCAGAACCCGCATCGGAACCAGCAGCGACGAGCGAAGAACCGGCAGCTCCAGCGAGCCCAACGGCAGCGCCGACGAGAGAAACGATTGTGGCGGATCAGTCAGATTCGAACGAGGAAGTTCTGCTCAGCCGCCAGTTGACCGATCAAATCCTCAGGATGGTGGCGCGCAGCCTCAGCGACGGTGAAATTTCCGAAGCCGACAAAGAATATCTGTCGATGATCCTAGAGAAAAAGTTGGGCTATCAGCCCGAAGAGGCAGCAGCCGCCGTGAACCAGAAATTGGAAGCGGCAATCGCCGAGACGAAGAAGTCGCTCGAAGAGGCTAAAGAAACCACCGCGTTTGCCGGTTTCTGGACGGCCATCGTGGTGTTGCTTTCGGCAGTCGCAAGCTGGTGGGCAGCAAGTCTTGGCGGTGCTCATCGCGATGAGGCAGCGATCGTCGCCGAACACGCGCCAATTATCCAAACCTGACCATTACTCAAACCCGAATTGTCCGCCCAATTCGAATTTAGGAGGTTCGAACCATGCTTCCAGGAATTATCGCTTGGCTTCTAGGTGTCCCACTGATCGTCATAGTGTTGGCCTATCTGCTGATTTAAGGCTGAACGAATAAGGGACCTAGAGCCCAATCCGGAACTACACAAAAGCAGCGCACGCCGATATCGGCGTGCGCTGTTTTTCTATATTCCCCCGCCGACGTTCCTGAAGCGTCCGACCGCATTCAACGCTCCTAACATCTCGCTTGGTCGGCCACCGCACCGACAATCGCCAGCACCAACTGGAGCGGGACGCCTCAATGCCAGCCGCAAGCTATCCCGGCACATCGTCTCCTGGCTGGAACCCATAGCCTCTCAGGATGCCTTGAGCCTCAGATCCAAGAATGAACTCCGCCAATTCGTCTGCCGACGGCGGCGCGTCCTTCAAAACAACCAGCCCATATTCGGCTCCGACCGACAATCGCGGCGGGATATCGATGATTTGAAGTGAAGGTATTTCCAGCTTGGCCAGCAAGGCGTTCGTGCGATAGGTGAGGAAGATATCGGCATGGCCCTGCGACATGAGCCAAGCGTATTGGTTGTGGCCTGCCGGGGCCTTTTGAGTATCCGGACCACCCGATAATCGCAAAGCCTTGGCTGCAAGCTTGGCGAACGCGCCCGTCCTCAAGCCGTCTGCTTTCTTGAAGAGTTCATCAGCGTAATCCCCAGCGGGGTCTGACTTCGGCGTCGAGGTCCCCAGGCGCACATCTGCGGAAAGTATGGCGTCCAATAACGTGTCGCTCGAAACCGCTATGTCAGAGCGCGCGATCGCACATAGCCGGTTACGGGCAAACATCCTGACAGCCGTTCGAGCCTGTCCCGATTGAAAGAGAATTTGCGGATGACGCATATCGGCCGAAGCAAATATATGCGCAACTTCCCCGCCGTCGATGCGGTCGCGCAACAGGCCTGAGGCACCCAATACAACTTCAATCTTCGTGCGCGGGTGTTTGGCTTCGAATGAAAGAGCCACGTCCGTCATGGAGGCGCGCAAGCTTCCAGCCGCAAACAGGCGCAACGTTTCGATTGGTTCGCAGGTCATGGAGTGGCGGGCCAATCCTCGCGGAGGCGGTGCCCAGCATCTAGTCTTCAAATCAAGTTGCAACTGGCCATCAAACCACTGCGAGACTATCCGCGCTGGGCGGCAATAAGTTCAGCGAACCTTCTGGCTGTCGATGATGAGGTAATACTGGCATGCCCCCATCCCGTTATTGACGAATTCATGCGGCACGTGGGCCTGAAAATAAAGCGCATCGCCTTCGCTCAGGTCATAGACCTGGCCACCGAGAATGGCGCGCACCCGGCCTTTAAGCACGTGAATGTATTCCTCGACGCCGCGGCGATGCTTCATGAATTGACCCGTCGAGGCGCCCGGCGGCAGAGAGTTCAAAACCCAGTCGACACCCCGTGCCGGCAAAATTGGCGCCAAACAACGACGCGTATGACCGGTTTCGGGGTCCGACAGGATCGGTTGCGCGTCGACGGGCAGAACGATGACTTCATTGTCTTCTTCGTTTGCCATCAGATCGGAGAAGGTCACGCCGAGAGCCTCGGCAATCCGCGCAAGCACCACCGTCGATGGACTGGCCTCGCCCCGTTCGACCTTCGAGATCATCGATTTGCTGACCCCGGAAAGCTTGGCCAATCCATCAAGCGAGAGTTCGGCACGCTTGCGCAAATCGCGAAGGCGGACGCCCAGGGCATCGACGGTATGATCCTGCACCTCTAATTCGGCTAGCTGTCCGCCTTGCGGGTGAGGATGACCGGCGACAAAAGGCTCTGCCCCCTGGATCAGATCGTGAGGTCTATTCGGTCGTTCATTCATTGCGCGATCTCAAGTACATCTTTCGTAAAGCCAATAGGCGGCGCGGAGGCGGCGTTCGCCTTGAGCGCCCGAGAATACTCCATGATGCGGGCGACGTCTTTGGCAACCTGCCCGCCATGGGTCTGGGCCAGCAAATAAAACACACCATCGATTCCAAGCGAAACGCCACCGCTGGTCAAGCAGCCGTTTGAAGATACTGCAACAGCCTGCCGCGCCGTTATCGTCGCGTAGTCCTTTTCGAGGATAGCGAGCGGCGGAATTTCTGCCCCCGCGATTTCCACCTTCGTCGTCGCTTCGCAGCCATCGAGCAGCCCGGCAGCCGCTAAGATCATCGCCCCGGTGCAAATCGCAGCCAACTTAACGTCACCACTCACATTTTTCAGGAATTCCAGCGTGTCAGGGTCCTTGGCTACGCGCATCCAGCCGGGCCCGCCAGTGACGATTAATACGTCAGCGCCCGAAAACGATTTGTAGTCTTCGTCAGGCATGACCTTCAGCCCATTGGCACATATGACCGGCTCGAGACTACGAGCCAGCGCAACCGTCTCGATATCGGGGGCCATACGCCGAGCCATCGATAAGACGCCGAAGGTTGCGCCCAGATCGATGGGTTCCACGTCGTCGTAGATTAAAACTGCAAAGCGCATGTCTCTTCCTTCACTGGCGATGCCAACCCACGGCCTAGGCTCCACATCAAGATTGCCAAGCATCGATTTGAACGATATTTGTGCACAAAGATCCACTAAATGCGACAAAATCAGTCGATTGCCTGACGTGCAACAGAGTTCAGAGATCATAATACCCCGAAAAGCTCGAAAGTTAAGGCTCGTATACCTCTGGCATGGGATTTGTATCCACTATAGCGGACGAAAGGTTGGGATGCGCCCTGCCTCAGTCAGGACATGCGAGGTTCGAGATGACACTCAAGCGAAGACTTATGGTCGTGGCCGCCGCGATGAGCGTGCTAGCACTCCCGATGGTTTCCGCATCGGCTGAAGACAAGCCGGTGCGCTGGAAGATGCAGAGCTGGTTCCCATCGAAGGTGCCGCACGCTGGCACCACCGGCAAAGACATCGAGACGAAACTCAAGGCGATCTCGTCGGGCAAATTCCGCGTTCAATTCTATGAGCCAGGTGCGCTCATTCCGCCCAAGCAATGCTTCGAGGCTGTCAGCAAGGGCAGTGTCCAGGCCTGCTGGAGCACGCCGGCCTATTGGTATGGCAAAGAACCCGCGATGGCGCTGTTCTCGGCAGCGCCCTTCGGCATGGAATGGCCGGGCTTGATGGCGTGGTTCTATTACGGCGGTGGCAAGGAGATCTATGAGCGCCTCTACGCCAAGCACAACATGTATGCCCTGCCGTGCGGCGGCATGATCCCCGAGGCCTCCGGCTGGTTCAAGAAAGAGATCAACTCGGTCGAAGACTTCAAAGGCTTGCGGATGCGGTTCCTCGGGCTGGGTGCGCTCGTCCTTGAAGATCTCGGCGCCTCCACGATGCTCCTGGGCGCCGCAGAGCTTTACCCGTCATTGGAACGCGGCGTCATCGACGCAACCGAGTTTGCCGCTCCCTCCGTCGATAAAGCGCTCGGCCTGCACGAGATCGTCAAATACTACTACTTCCCCGGCTGGCACCAGCCGGCAACGATCTACGATTTGATGATCAATCTGGATTCCTGGAAAGCGTTGTCTCCAGCCCAGCAGGCGATGGTGCATTCCGTTTGCGGCGACAACGTCCGCCAGGCGATTGCTATGGGTGAATCGATGCAGGCCGACAGCCTCGACTTCATCAAAGGTAAGGGCGTCGAAGTCCGCAAATGGTCTCCGGAAATTCTGAGCGCCCTGGAAAAATCCTGGCAGAAAGTCGCCGCGCAAGAGTCGGACAAGAACGCAGACTTCAAGGAAACCTGGGAGTCGATGCAAGCCTTCCGCAAGCGCTACAAGACCTGGCTCGATATCGGCTATCTCCAGCGCTGATACGGACGAGGTGAGACGCACGAACCGCCGGGCGCAGACAAAGCGCGCCCGGTGGATGCTGAAGCGTGACACCCATCGGCCCGCAAACAGCCCGACGCCAAATCCCCTCTCAATTCAAAGACCCAGTTAGGTTGCCAACTCATGATGCGCCCTGTCGAAAAAGCGCTTACAGCGACAGTCGACACCGTCGGAAAAGCGGCGTGCTGGCTATTCCTGCCCTTGATGCTGCTCATCGTTTTCGATGTCGTTGGACGGCGCTTCCTGTCGCTGCCAACCGTTATGCTGCAAGAGCTGGAATGGTATCTTCATGGCATCCTGCTGCTGCTGACCTTGGGCTACGGATACATTAACAACGCGCACGTGCGCATCGATGTCCTCTCCGAAAAACTGCCCTTTCGCGTGCGATCGCTGATCGAACTCTTAGGCATTCTCCTCTTCGTCATCCCCTATTTCGGCTTGCTGCTTTACCTATCGGTTGGCTTTGCCGTCTCAGCCTATGTCGGCGCGGAGACCTCCTCGGCTGCACAAGGACTTTCGCAGCGCTGGATCATCAAGGCATTTCTGCCGATCGGCTTCGCGCTCGTCATCCTGAGTGGCCTGGCATTCGGGCTGACCCAATTACGATATCTGCGCCAAGGGAACGATGACGAACCCGCAGACCTGGACGACGGATCGCGACCCTCCACGGACACACGCGGCAATGATGGAGCGGCCTCATGATCCTCTCCGATATTCTTCCGCTCATCATGTTCGGGACCCTCGTCGTCTTGATGTTCAGCGGCTTCCCCGTCGGTTTCGTCATGGGCGGCGTGGCGGTGATCTTTGGGCTCCTCGGCATCGCGGTCGGGACCTTCTCAAGCCTTGAGTTCTTCAACATCGTTGCCCGCATCTACGGCGCGGTCGTTCAGAACTACATCCTCGTCGCCATCCCGATGTTCATCTTCATGGGTACGGTGTTGGAAAAAAGCGGCATCGGCGAAGAACTCCTGCAAACGCTGCAGCGGCTCTTATGGCGCGTGCCGGGCGGTCTGGCAGTCTCGGTGACGTTGCTTGGAACCATCATGGCGGCGACCACCGGCATCGTAGGTGCGTCCGTTGTCATGCTGACGATGCTCGCTTTGCCGGTCCTCGTTTCGAAGGGCTACAACAAGGCGCTCGCCTGCGGCACGGTCGCATCCGCCGGCACTCTTGGCATTCTCATTCCGCCGAGCATCATGCTCGTGCTGATGGCCGATCTTCTCGTGACGTCTGTTGGCAAGTTGTTCCTGGCAGCCCTCATCCCAGGCCTCCTTCTCGCCGTCGTCTACATCGTCTTCATCGTCGCCTATTCGAAATACCGACCATCGGTCGCACCGAACGTCGAAAGAGAGCCACCGCTCCCCGATGGCCGGTCGTTGGGTATGGAACTCGCGCGCACGTTTTTCCCTCCGGTGCTTTTGATCTTCCTGGTTCTGGGGTCGATCGGTGCGGGTTGGGCAACAACGACGGAAGCCGCTGGCGTCGGAGCCTTCGGCGCTTTCTTGATCGCCGCAATGAAACGTCGCGTCTCGGTTGGAATGATGTCGGAGGTCGTCGAATCTGCCGGCCGCATCAACGCGATGCTGTTCTTGATTTTCGTTGGCGCGACGGCGTTCTCCTATGTGTTCCGCGCGCTTGGCGGCGATTATCTGGTCGAAGATTTGGTGCGCAGTTCGGGCGCAGATTCCTGGACCATCCTTATCGGCATGATGGCCCTGGTTTTCGTCATGGGGTTCTTCTTCGAATGGATCGAGATCACCATGATCGTGCTGCCGATCTTCCTGCCGATATTCCCGTTGTTCGACTTCGGAAGCCACGTGCAGTCAGCCGATGTCGTCATCTGGATCGCAGTGATGATGGCCATCAACTTACAGACGTCGTTTCTCACACCACCGTTTGGCATCACGCTCTTTTACATGCGCGGCTGCGCCCCTGAGGGCATCCGCATGCCGGACATCTATCGCGGCGTCATTCCATTCGTCATTTTCCAGCTGCTGGCCGTGCTCGCAGTCGCGTTCTTCCCCAGCCTCGTGCTGTGGCTCCCCCATTCAATTCTCGATTAATCGCAATCTAGAGGAAAACTGCCCAAGATGCCGGAAAACTCAACCAAGAAGCAGGTGCCCGTCTATGCCGAACCCTCCTATCAGACCGAATGGCAGGGCGGACGATTGGAGCATATTCATATCGCGCCCGAAGCCTCCTATGAGATGGAAGAACTGCAAGAGGCCAACTGTGTCGCCGGAAAAGGCATCGAAGGAGATCGGTATTACAAGGGGGTTGGCACCTATTCACCCAAACCGGACGTCCGGGACATCACGCTCATCGAAGCCGAGGCCCTTGAGCACCTGGTCCTCAACCAGCCGCCGATGCAGGACGAGCCAATCGTCCTCAAGCCGGTCGATCATCGCCGCAATCTGACGGTGCGCGGTGTCCCGCTCAATCACCTGGTCGGCAAATACTTCACCGTCGGCGAAGTCATCTTCAAAGGCGGGCGCCTCAACTTCCCCTGCCGCTATCTCGAAGAGATCCTCGGTCTGCCTGTCTACCTTCCGCTCTACAACAGATCGGGTCTCAACTGCTCGATCATTCGCGGCGGAACGATCCGGCCCGGCGATGCGATCAATCCGCTCGACCCGTCAATTGTAAAAACGCTTTGAGGCTAGTCGTTCATGTCCGCACGCATGATCATGAAGCTGCATGTCAGTGACGTCTACGACGAAGCGCCCGACGTCCGCGTGCTGACACTGCGCCATCCCATTCGGAGAGAGCTGCCCGAAAGCACGCCCGGAGCGCACGTCGACTTGCGATTGCCCAACGGCAAGATCCGGCAGTACTCGCTAATCGGCGATCCCACCGACCGCACGCAGTACAGAATCGCCGTGAAACGCGAAGACGACGGGCGCGGCGGGTCCCGCTGGGTGCATGAGTCCCTAAAGGTCGGCAGCGAAGCGCATGTCTCGGCCCCCCGCAACAACTTCGGTCTGAGTTCCGAGGCCCAAAAGCATGTGCTGGTCGCCGGCGGGATTGGCGTCACGCCGTTCCTGGCGATGGTTCAGGAACTGAGCGCCGCAGATCAACACTACACTCTGCATTATTCGAGCCGGCAGCCTGTCCCACCCTTCAGCGATTTCCTCAAGGACCTCTGCGGCGACAGCGTGTCGATCTACACCACGCACGACCCGCAAGCCCCGCGCTTCGACGCGGAAACCGCTTTCAAAACGGTCGAAGACGGGACCCATATCTATTGTTGCGGTCCCGCGAGCCTGATCGACGCGGTAAAGCGCGCCACCGCTCATTGGCCACCCGAACAAGTCCACTTCGAAGTCTTTGAACCGGTGATCGATGAGAACTTCACACCGGAACCTTTCGATATCCGCATCGCATCGACCGACGCGGTTCTTCATGTGCCCGCAGACAGAAGCGCGCTCGACGTCTTGCGCGAGGAAGGTTTTGTCCTCCCGTCATCTTGTGAACTTGGCGTCTGCGGTACCTGCAAATGCACTTACAGCGACGGCACCGTCATTCATCGCGACCAGGTCCTGAGCACGGCAGAGCGTCAGGACCAGATGATGCTCTGCGTTTCGCGTGCCCGCGTCCGCGTCACCCTCGATCTTTAGTTTCCACTTCAACGCGATCTTTCAAAATCGTCCCAACCAAGGATGCAATCCATGTCGACCAAACCGGAATTCAAAAACAGTGAAGCTCTCGGTATCCCGAAGTTGCCTCTCTCGCATGCTGCGCGCGCAGGCGGGCTGACTTACCTCTCCGGCCAATTCGCTGTCTCTCCGGAAACTGGAAAACTGGTCGAAGGCGGGCTGGAAGCTCAGACGCGTCAGACATTCTCCAACATCGCCACGACTTTGAAGGACCTCGGCTGCACATTCGCGGATGTCATCAAGACGACGGTATATCTGCGAGACATGGCCGACTTCCCGGAAATGAATGAGATATACGGCTCCTATTTCACAGACGGGTATCCGGCCCGCACAACCGTCGCCGTCGTCGGCCTACCCATGGATGCCCGCATCGAAATCGAGATGATCGTCTCGACGCCCTAGCACCGGTCAAATTAGACCGTCGTCTGTTCAGTGCACGGCCCCAGCCACCTCACGAAAGCCAACGAACCCTGCAAGGAAAATTCGACACCAGCGGTAGTATTTCAAAAACCAAGCCCGAACGCCCTTGCAGGGCCACATCAATCGTACGTAATCGGCAACTCGCTTGTAGATTCCTAGCTCCTGGGCCATGCTCAAGGACAACAAACAAGGGAGAGCGTCATGGCGTTCGAGAACATCATTGCCGAAATCAATATCATGTTCGATCAGATGGAGCAGAAGCCGGCGGACGCGCACGAACTGCTCGACAGGATCCATCTGGAGCTCAACCAGATGAAAGCGTCGGGCATGCCGCTGCCGGAAGATCTTGTCATGCTGGAGAAGAAGCTCGATGCTGAGTTCGCGCGGCTCGGCCGGACGCGCAATAAGTAAGTGATGCGAATGCTGTTCGGCAGTTCGACTGCAATGGGTGGCTTCCGGAACAAGGCCGATGGACTCTCCTTCACTCGCCTTCAAGGTGCGCGATCTCACCAAGATTTACGGATCCGGCGTGAGTGCGGTCCACGCCTTGCGCGGTGTCGATCTGGATGTCCGCGAGGGCGAAATCACCGTCCTGCTGGGCGCATCAGGCAGTGGCAAGTCGACACTGCTCAATATCCTCGGCGGTCTTGATACGGCCACCGCCGGCAGCGTCCACTTCGGCCGCGAAAACCTGACAGCCATGAGCGACGACGAGCTGACGCTCTATCGGCGCAATCATGTCGGCTTCGTCTTCCAGTTCTACAATCTGATGCCAAGCCTGACGGCGTTTGAGAACGTCGAACTCGTCACCGAAATCGCGACTAGTCCTTTGTCACCCGGCGAAGCCCTCGATGTCGTCGGCCTCACCGAGCGGCGCGATCATTTCCCGGCTCAGATGTCCGGTGGCGAGCAGCAGCGCGTCGCCATCGCCCGCGCCATCGCCAAGCAACCGGAAGTCCTGTTGTGCGATGAACCCACCGGCGCGCTCGACAGCAAGACCGGCCGCATGGTTTTGAAGGTGCTGCAGGACGTCAACGAACGCCTCTCCACATCCGTGCTGATCATCACGCACGCAGCCGCAACCGCCGATTTGGCCGACCGCGCCGTTTATCTTGCCGACGGTCGCGTCAAAGACATCGTCGTCAACGAAGAAAGAAAGCGCGCCGAGGAAATCTCATGGTAGGCGCCGGGAACCTTGAGACATGAGCCCGCTCGACAAAAAACTGTTGCGCGATTTGTGGCGCATGAAGAGCCAGGCCGCCGCGATCGCCGCCGTCATCGCCCTTGGCGTGCTCATCAACGTCATGATGGGCGGCCTGATCAACACGCTGGAAGAAACAAAGCGCGCCTACTACGAGCGCTATCGTCTCGCCGATGTGTTCGCACCGGCCAAGCGCGCGCCAAACCGTTTGCTGAAGGACATCGCGGCACTCCCCGGCGTGGCAGCCGTCGAAGGGCGGATACAAGGCGGAGCGCTCATCGATCTGCAAGGCGTCGATGTTCCGATACGCGCGCGGGTGCTGTCGCTCCCGGAGTCCGGATCGCCGCGTCTCAATGATTATTATCTCGTCGACGGCCGCCGCATGGATCCGACGCGCGACGATGAAATCCTTATCCTCAACGGCTTCGCCAAGGCGCACGGATTGAAGCCCGGCGGAAGTATCTCGGCAACGATCAATGGCGAGAAACGCACCTTCGATATCGTCGGCCTGGTCCAGGCACCGGAATACTTGTTCTCTGTCGCGCCGGGCGAACTGGCCCCAGACGACTCGCGCTTTGCAGTCATCTGGGCCAGCGAAGATGCGCTGGCAAAAACGTTCGATCTCGACGGAGCGTTTAATGAGGCGCTGGTGTCATTGTCGCGCGGTGCAAGCTTGCCGGCCGTCCTATCTGGCATCGACCGACTGCTCGACCCCTATGGCGGTCTTGGCGCCTACGGTCTGGCCGATCAGACGTCGAACCGCTTTATCGTCGAAGAACTCAAAGGCTTGCGGTCCTCCAGCACCGTCGTGCCCCCGATCTTCCTGGCGATTGCCGCGTTCCTTTTATACATCGTCGTATCGCGGATCGTTCAATCGGAGCGCGAGGAGATCGGACTGCTCAAGGCTTTCGGTTATTCGAATTTTGCTGTCGCCGCCCATTACTTCAAATTCGTACTCGCAATCGCGACCGGCGGAGCGCTGCTCGGTTGCCTGCTCGGCATCTTCTCAGGTTGCGGCATGGCGCAGCTCTACCAGAACTATTTCAAGTTTCCGTTTCTCGCCTTCGAGGTCGAACCGCGCGCCTTCATCATGGGCATGACCGTCAGCGTGCTTGCCGCGTCGATTGGAGCGCTGTTCGTTCTGATTGGAGTTTTCCGGCTATCTCCAGCCGTCGCCATGCGTCCGCCCGCCCCAGCCGATTACAGCCGCACCATGGCGCTCGCCCAGTTCATCAAACTCCGCCTCGACCAACCAAGCCGCATGGTTTTGCGACGCCTCGTCCGCCAACCCATGCGCGCCGTGTCCGCCATCGTTGGCATCGCCGCAGGCATGGCGCTGACCGTCACCCAGCTCAGCGTGTTAGGCTCCTTCAACAGTTCGCTCGATCTCAGTTTCAGCGTCATCGACCGCAGCGATTTATCGGTCAGCTTCGTCGAGCCCATCGGACAAAAGGCGATCTATGAACTCAAACGCATCGAAGGCGTGATCGAAGTCGAGCCCTTCCGGTCTGTTCCAGCAATCCTGAGGAACGGTTTGCGCAGTTGCCGCGGCGGGATCGAAGGTCTGCAATCCGAACCGCACTTGAATCGCGCCGTCGATAAAGAGGTCAAACCCATCTATGTGCGCAGCGACGGCATCATCCTGTCGAAGGCGCTGGCTGATAAGCTCGCAATTGATCCCGGAGAAACCTTGACGATCGACGTCCGCGAAGGCCGTCGTCCGATCCTCGAAGTCCCGGTCGTGGCAATTGCAAATACGTTGCTGGGAGCACCTGCCTATTTCGAGAGGCACGCCCTCAATCGGGCCATGAAGGAACCGGGGCGCGTATCAGGCGCATTCATGCGCATCGATACGGCCCACGCCGCCGAAATCTATCGAACGCTCAAGGAGATGCCCATCGTGGCTGGCGTGAACGTCAAAGGCGAGGCAAGACAGGCGTTCCAGCGCCTGATGGACGAGGGGGCAGGGTCGGTTCGCTACATCATGACCGCAATCGCGGCGATCATCACCTTCGGTATCGTCTACAACAGCGCCCGGATCGCCTTTGCCGAACGCGCTCGCGACCTTGCAAGTATGCGCGTCATCGGTTTTACAAAAGGCGAGGCGACATTTGTGTTGCTCGGCGAGTTGGGGGTGATCACGCTCGCCGCTCTGCCGCTGGGGGCCATCTTGGGTTATGCTTTACTGCAATTGGTTGCGTCAGGATTTTCGACTGACCTCTATCAGATTCCGGCGGACTTCGTTCCAGACGCCCACGGAACCGCAGCGCTTGCCGTGATTGTAGCCGCGGCGTTCTCCGGCTTCCTGGTCAAGCGCGACGTCGACCGCCTTGACCTCATCAGCGTTCTCAAAACCAGGGAATAAACCGGTGAGAAACCTGACAACGCGCAACTGGATGACAATGGCGGCAGCGCTCCTGCTGGTCGTGGCATTCGCTTATGCCTTTTGGCCGCGCCCAATGCAGATCGATAGCGCGGAAGTGCGACGCAGCGACATGATTGTCACAATCGACGAGGAGGCGCGCACCCGGGTCCGCGATACCTATGTCGTATCTGCCCCCATCAGCGGTCGGCTATTACGTGTCGAGGTGACGTCCGGAGATCTGGTCGAGGGAGGACGCTCCGTCATTGCGCGCATGCTGCCAACCAACGTTCCCGCCCTCGACGTGCGCTCGCTCGAACAGGCCCGGACTGCGGTGGCGGCTGCCGAAGCGGCCCTGCAGGCAGCCCGCGCCGAACTGCAAAAGGCCATCGCGCAAAAAGAGTTTGCAGACGTCGACCTTGAGCGGAAGCGCAAACTCCAAGAACGTGGCGCCGGATCAGCGGCCGCTTTCGACGAGGCCGAGCAGGTCTATCGTTCCGCACAGGCCTCGCTTGATATTGCCAAGGCGACGATCGCCATGCGCGAAGCTGAACTTGCCAACGCGCGTGCGCAGATGATGACCTTCAAAGCATCCAAAACTCCGCCCGGTTTTGAAGCCCCGTCGCAGCTCGGAATGGGTGAAAGCGAAAAAACGATCCCGATCACCGCACCGATTTCCGGACGCATCCTGCGCTTGATCCAGGAAAGCGAGACGACCGTGACGGCGGGGACGCCAATTCTCGAAATCGGTGACATCTCGAACGATCTTGAAGTCGTTGCCGAACTTCTTTCCACCGACGCCGTGAAGGTCGAGGCGAATGATCGTGTGCTGATCCGCAAATGGGGTGGCGAGACGACCTTGCATGGCGTCGTCGAACGCGTTGAACCCTGGGGCTTCACAAAGGTCTCCGCGCTGGGCGTCGAAGAGCAACGGGTGAGGACGATTGTGCGATTTACCGACCCGCCCGAAACGCGCCGCATGCTCGGTCATGGATTTCGCGTCGAGACGCAGATCGTGATCTGGGAAGCCAAAGATATCTTTGTCGTCCCATCAAGCGCGATCTTCCGGCAAGGTGACGCCTGGGGCGCGTTCGTTGTGACAAACGGCAGGGCATCTGCAACTTCAGTGAAGATCGGCCAGAACAACGGCACGATCGCAGAAGTGCTCGAAGGTCTCGATGTCGGCGCCCGTGTCGTCCTCTACCCAAGCCCAAGCCTTACGAACGGACAAACAGTTGTCGAGCGTGGCTTCGAATGAGCTGAGCCGGCGCTCGAGTGCTTCCGTCATTCGGTATCCGGCGTTGACGATTGCGGCGGCATCCGTCGCTCAACAATAGCGCCGTCCTCCATGACGATCATCTCATCGAGCAGCTCCGGCCGAACCGGATAATGCGTGATGAGCAGGATCGATTTGTCCGGTAGGCCCGTGAGGACAGCAGCCAAGAGCGCGTCGGCGACGGTGCCATCGAGCCCTTCGGTCGGTTCGTCGAGAATGAGGATCGGCGCGTCCTTGAGGATTGCGCGCGCAACAGTGAGGCGGCGGAGTTGCCCACCCGATAGCTTCAGGCCGGCCGCGCCGACGAACGTGTCATAGCCGTCCGGTTGAGCCACGATGAAATCATGGATCTGCGCCATGCGACAGGCGTCTTCGATCTCTTCCGGCGCCGCCGTCGGTCGCGCGATCCTCAGATTGTCTCTAATGGTGGCCGTAAAGAAATGATCCGTCTGGCTGGCGACGGCGATGTGGCTGCGTAGCTCGTCTGCAGACAGGTCCCTGATGTTCACGCCGCCAAGCAAGACTGAACCGGAGGTCGGATCGAAAAATCGAAGAGCGAGTGCTCCGAGGGTCGACTTGCCCGAACCGCTCGGGCCGAGAACTCCAATTCGCCTTCTGGGCGCGAGCGTTAGGTCGGCATTGCGTACGGCTGCCCGCTCCTGCCCCGGATAACTGAACGAGACATCGTTAAATTGAAACGTCATATCGACTGGCAGGGGCACGGGCCGCGCAGGCTCCTTCACGACTGGCTCAGTGTCGGCCAGGGCGAAGATGCGCCGCGCCGAGGCAAGAGTTGCCGACAGCGTCAGGAGCGCGGCAGGCATAGGCATTACCGCTTCAAAAGCGGCAATTGCCAGCAGCGTCAGCATCACCAGATCGGGCCCCGAAAGTGCACCGCGCTCGAACAGCGGGATCAGGATCAACAGCGCTGCGATGACTGCAAGTTGAGCCGCCAAACCAATCCCTGCTGTCGCAACGGCCGAATTGCGCGCCAACCGCCAGTTCGCGAAAACGACCGTGTCGGCCACCTCATGCCCACGCCGCTTGGCTTGATCAAAGGCTCCATAGCTCTGCAGATCCGCCAGTCCCTCGACGGTGTCGGTGAGCGCGATGTTCGTTTCGACCGAACCGCGCGCAACTTGCCGGGCGTCATCCCGGCCATAGCGCTCCACGGCGAGCGGCAACACCAAACCGCTCAAGATGAGCAGCAACGCCAATGCGATTGCGAAGTCCAGCGACCACAATGCCGTGAAGGCAACCAGCACAATTCCGCAAAAGAGCGCGACGGCGATAGGCGAAATAAAACGAAGGAATACCTGCTCCAGCCGATCGACGTCGCCTTGCAGTCGCGTGCTGAGATCAGCGGCGCGGTTCGTCGCAAGCGCGCCGGGTGCAAGCGGCTCGAGCTTTTTGTAAAGCCACACGCGCAAGCCCGCCAACACCCGCAATGTCGCCTCGTGGCTGATCACCCGTTCCGCGTACCGGCTCACGGTTCGCAAAATGGCAAAGCCGCGGATCATCGCCGCCGGGGTGAAGTAGTTCATGGAGACCCCGGCGACACCGGCCAGACCCATCGCAGTGATGAACCAGCCGGAAGTCCCAAGCAGCGCAGCGTTTGCAAGCACCGTGACGCTCGCCAAAAAAGCCGAGAGTACGAGCCAGCCCCAATAGGGACGCATCAATTGGAGGAGCCGGAGGAAATCGCTCATGGCTCGCCACCCTCCGGGCCGGTCGACGGCGAGAGCGAAAACGGCTCGACAAGCGCCGTTGGGTTGGCGGTGATCCAACCTGAGGGCGTGGTGATCTCCTTCACCGTGCCGTCGTCGATGACGGCGACGCGGTCGGCAAATTGCAGGGTCGCAGACCGATGCGCGATCATCACGCAGGTTCGATTGGCGACGAGGTTCGCCAGCCCATCAGCGACGATTGCCTCACTTTCAGAATCCAGATGCGCGGTCGCCTCATCGATCAGGACAATCGGTGCGTCGCGATAAAAGGCGCGGGCCAAAGCCAGCCGCTGCACCTCCCCGCCCGAAAGGCCATAGCCGCGCTCGCCCAGGCGCGTGTCGAAGCCCTCAGGCAGGGCGGAAATCACATGGTCGATGTGGGCCCGTCTTGCAGCATCCAGCAGCCGGTCCCCATCGACCGGCCCCCCATCGAACTGCATGGCAATATTGGACCGGATGCTCGCATCGAAGACGTGAGGGCGCTGCGGGAGATACGTAACCTCATCGCGCCAGCAAGACAGGTCGATGTCATCAAGCACGAGATCGTTGACGCGCACGTGCCCCTTGCTGGGCGAAACGAAACCCAAGAGCAGGTTGAGCACCATGCTCTTGCCCCCGCCGCTTGGCCCAACGAGCGCGAGCGTTTCTCCAGGGATGATTTCGAGGTCGACACTTCGTAGACCAATCCGGCCATCGGGAAACTCGACTGAGACACCGTCAAGCTGGATGCGGCTGTCGCGGCCGTCAACATCGACATGCTTTACGGAGCCACTATCCGGCGGACGTGCACCAGCCGGTTCAAGCGACAACAGCGCAACAATCCGTTCGCCGGCACCAATCGCTTCCATCCGCGAATGGTAGGCGCTGCCCAGCGTCCGCAGTGGCAAATAGAATTCAGGAGCCAGGAGCAGAACGAAGAAGCCATTGAAGAAGGAAAGGTCGCCCCACAACAAGCGAAACCCGATGAAGACGGCCACAAGCGCAATCGAAATCGAAGCGAAGAATTCCAAGACCAGCGACGACAAAAAGGCCAGGCGCAGAATGCCCATTGTTTCGCGCCGGTAGTCGTCGGCCATCGCGGCGACGTTGGCGGCTTCGCGCCGGCTTGCGCCAAAAACCTTGAGCGTCGTCAGCCCTTGAATGGCATCGAGAAGATGGCCCGAGAGCCGCGCCAACTTGCGCCATTGGCGCTGATTGAGCCGCTCCGCGCCGGCTCCGATCAACACCATGAAGAGTGGGATCATCGGCGCGGTTACGATCAGCACGATGGCCGAGATCCAATCGTAGGGCACGACGGCAAGAAAGATTGCGCTCGGCAACAGCGCGGCCAGCGAAGCAGCTGGTAGGTAGCGGGAATAGTAGGGTTCGATCGCCCGCAAGCTGTCGGTCAAGGCCGCGACCGTTTCGCCGGTTGCGCGGTCTGCAAGTCCGACAGGTCCAAGCGCGTTAATATGAGAGAGGACTTCGCGGCGGAGCGTTCGATGGACTTCGGCCGCCGCCGTCGCGGATTGCGTCTCTCCAAAGGCAGAGCAAGCAAAACGTGCGAGGGCCAGCGCAAAAAGGATTAAGAGGCGCGGGGTCTGTTCAGTTAATCCGGCCCCGTTGAATACGACGTCGGAGATGATCCAGGCGCAGACCCATGCCTGCGCGATGGCAAGGACGCCGCCAACAAGCGTCACGCCGACCGCCAAACGCAATGCCGCTTTCGCGCCGCCACTTCGGGCTTTAAGGAAATCGGCGGTCGTCGCCTTATCGACGTCGGGCTTTGACATTCACCTCCGAAGAAATCCTACCCCGCACAAAAGCGCGGGAAGCTCAAATCTTTGCTAGCCGGATTAGATTGTTATGCGATGATCGGTTTCGCTTGTGCGGACGAGCTCATTTGGACTGAGGCGGTGACCCAACGTCATCCTTGTCCGCAGACGGGTCGGTCTCAAACGAATTCTGGAATTCGTACCACATGACGTTAATAACCGCGATGGCAAGAGCGGCCGTGACGCCTAAGATCCAAGCGAAATACCACATCGCTCCCGTCCTTCCTCAATAAACTTCGTGATTGCGCTTCTCGATGTCTTCAATGGTGATCTTGCCCCACATGGCCGAGTAGGCCCACACGGTATAGGCGAGCACGATCGGCAGGAAGATCACCACGGCCCAAAACATGATCGTCAGCGTCAGATGGCTCGAAGGCGCATCCCAGATGGTCAGGCTGGAATTGGGAACCGAACTCGACGGCATGATGAATGGGAACATCGAAATGCCGGCCGTTGCGATAATCCCGGCCATCGACAGGGCATTCATCGTGTAGGCGAGAGCCGGGCGGTTCATTTGCGAAAGAGCGACAACCAAAAGCGGACCGGCAAGACCGAGAAGCGGCGCAAGCAGGGCAACCGGATAATCGGCATAGTTCTGGAACCAGGCGGCCGCGTCTCGCACGACTTCCTTGCCGAGCGGATTTGGTAACGCATCGTGCGGCGGCTGCGAAACGATCCGGTAGCCGTCAATACCGAAATAAAGCCAGAGACCGGCCAGCGCGAAGGCAACGGTTACCAACGGGCCCAAGAACAAGATCGCTTTCTTCGCCCGCTCAGCGATGATGTCATCGGCCCTGAGCTGCAGCCATGCCGCACCATGGGTTGATAGCATCGCAACGCTGATGAGGCCCGCAAGAAGCGCAAACGGATTGAGCAACCCGAGCAGCGCCCAGATGAACCACGCGTCGTAATGCGGTTTCAGGAACTGATCCAGATGGAATGGAACGCCCTGCAACAGATTGCCGAAGGCGATGCCGAACACCAGCGCCGGAATCGTCCCCCCGGCAAACAGACCCCAGTCCCAGGCATTGCGCCACTGCGGGTCCTCCAGCTTGGAGCGGTAGTCAAACCCGACAGGCCGGAAGAACAATCCCGCAAGCACCAGAAGCATCGCAAGATAGAAGCCCGAAAACGCCGCCGCGTAGACCGCAGGCCAAGCCGCGAAGATCGCGCCGCCTGCCGTGATGAGCCAAACCTGGTTGCCATCCCAATGCGGCGCAACCGAGTTGATCACAACCCGCCGCTCGGAGTCGGTCTGGCCAATGAACGGCAGAAGCGTGCCGACGCCCATGTCCATCCCATCGGTAATGGCGAAGCCGATCAGAAGGATGCCAACCAGCAACCACCAGACGAATTTTAGAGTTTCATAATCCAGCAACATGATTGCTGTTCCTCATCAAAGATGGATTGCTAATGACATCATTCGGCAGGCTGCAGGCCCGGAGCGGTGGAGCGCCCTGACCCACCCCTCTCATGGTAATAGCGCCCGGTATGCAACGCGCTTGGCCCAAGGCGCGCAAACTTGAACATCAAGTACATCTCGATGACGAGCAGCACGGAATAGAAAATGAAGTAGGCGATCAACGAGAAAATGAGGTCGCTGACCGTCAACGCCGAGGTCGCCAGGAAAGTCGGCAGTACCTCACCGATGGCCCACGGCTGCCGCCCGTATTCGGCAACGAACCACCCAAGTTCTACCGCAACCCAAGGAAGCGGGATCGACCACACCGCAGCCTTCAGCAGCCATGGATTTTTCTCCAGCGTCCCGTTGGCAAGTAGGTAGAAGCTCGCCACGAACATCGCCAGGAAGTAGAAACCGATCGCGACCATGATGCGGAACGACCAGAACAGGTACGGCACATAAGGCACGCTATACCAAGTCGCCTGGGCGATCTGTTCCTCTGTGGCATCCGCAGGATTCTCGACATAGCGTTTCAGCAGGAGGCCGTATCCCAAATCCTTTTTGTGTTCTTCAAAGGCGGTCTTGACGGCTTCCGACTTGTCACCGGCACGCAGCTTCACAAGGTTGTCGTAGGCGATCATACCGGAGCGCACGCGCTTCTCGTTATGTTCAACAAGCTCGTTGATCCCCGCTACCTGCTCGGTGACAGAGCGCGTCGCAATCAGCCCGAGCGCCCACGGCACCTGCAACTCAAACCAGTTCTCCCGCTTCTCCTGATCGGGAAAAGCGATCACGTTGAAGTTCGCCGGAGCCGGCTGCGTGTGCCATTCCGCTTCGATCACCGCGAGCTTCATCTTCTGCACGTCGCCCAGTTCGTAACCGCTTTCATCGCCAAGTACGATGACCGACAGCGATGCGGCAAGACCGAAACCTGCAGCAACCGCAAAGGAGCGTTTGGCAAACGCCAGATCGCGACCCTTCAGGATGTACCAGGCAGAGATGCCGAGCACGAAGGCGGAGGCCGTCACGTAACCCGCTGCGACGGTATGAATGAATTTGACCTGTGCGACCGGATTGAAAACGACGTCCCAGAAGTTGGTCATCTCCATCCGCATGGTCTCTGCGGAAAACTCAGCGCCGACAGGGTTTTGCATCCACGCGTTGGCGACCAGGATCCACAATGCGGAGAGGTTGGTTCCCAATGCCGTCATGAAGGTCACAGCCAAGTGCTGACGCTTCGACAGCTTGTCCCACCCAAGAATCATGAGCCCGACAAAGGTCGATTCCAGGAAGAACGCCATCAGCCCCTCGATGGCGAGCGGCGCTCCGAAGACGTCACCGACATAGTGTGAATAGTAGGCCCAGTTCGTCCCGAACTGGAATTCCATCGTCAAGCCCGTCGTCACGCCCAAAGCAAAGTTGATGGCGAACAGCTTGCCCCAGAACTTCGTCATGTCCCGGTAGATCTCTTTGCCGGTCATAACGTAGACCGTCTCCATGATCACCAGGATCCAGCTGAGCCCCAGCGTCAGGGGAACGAACAAGAAGTGATACATCGCCACAGAAGCAAACTGCCAGCGTGAGAGCTCCACGAAAGTGTCATCGATCATTTCTGTTCACCTGAGCCACGACCACATTTTTTGCGTTGTGATACGTCCAGCCCTTTGAAAGAGCCCTGACAATTCGCAACCGGCCGTCATTAGTAATTTGTCTAACGGATGCGCGAGGACTGACGCATCCGCGGATCCTTTTTTCAGGAGGTCGAGCGACGTTGTCCAAGTCAGTGCCGAGCATCAGCAAATGTTCTTTAAAGCCGAAGTGCGAAAATTTCTACCACCGCAGTCTGAATTTCCAGCGACCGACTGAAGCACGTTCGGCGACAAGAACAAAAAGCAATTCTGGCGCCAGGAGGTTGGCGCCAGAATGCATCGATCGATCAACGATCAGTTTCTGAAAAATATTGTGCGGCCCAGCATAAGAGCGTTGCGCGGTGCAGCGTCGTCCCGCACCGGCAACTGCCGGTTGTCCATTAGGCCAACATCGACTTCATCATCCAGACCTGTTTTTCGTGCGTGGTCTGGCGGTCGGTCAGCAGTCCGGCCGAGGGTTCATCACCGGCGTCCTGCACCGTCTTGATGGCTTCGGCAATGATGTCGACGACCGTCTCATGATCGGCAATGAGCTGCTGCAGCATCTCCTCGGCAGAGGGAACGCCGGCCGTTTCCTTGATAGTCGCCAACTGGCTGAATTGTCCCCATGTTCCTGGAGCATATTCACCGAGCGCGCGAATACGTTCGGCCATTTCGTCGAGAGAATCCCACAAATCGCGATACTGTTCTTCGAACATCTCATGCAAGGCACGGAACTTCGCACCCTCGACATTCCAGTGGAAGTTGTGCGTCTTAAGATAAAGGACATAGGTATTAGCCAAGACACGGGACAACGCTTCCGCACAGGCCTTCTTGGGTTCGTTCGTCATCGCTCTGTTCCTTTCAAATCATCATCAAAAAAAACTTGTTCCCTACCGGGCTTCGAACCGGTCCAGAGGAATCTTTAGGTAGGAGCGCCCGTTATCTTCCGGCTCCGGTTTGCGGCCCCCGCGAATGTTGATCTGCAGCGCCGCCAACATCAGCTTGGGCAGCGGCAAAGTGGCATCGCGTGCATCGCGCAGAGCGCAATAGTCCGCCTCGCTGGTCCCCTTACCGACGTGGATGTTTGCTCTGTTGTGTTCGCCAACGGTTGCCTCGCACTGAGGGCCCCGGCCATTCGGCGCGTAGTCGTGTCCGACAAAGACGCGCGTATCCCCCGGCAGCGACAGAATGGCCGAAATGCTGTTGTAGAGTTCGCCGGAGTCGCCGCCGGGAAAATCCGCCCGGCTACTGCCGCTATCGGGCATCATCAACGTGTCGTGCACGAACGCCGCGTCGCCTGCGACGTAGGTTATCGAGGCTAGCGTGTGCCCGGGTGAAAACATCACGCGCACATCAATCTCTCCAACCTGAAATGTTTCGCCGTCGCGGAACAAGCGATCCCACTGGCTCCCGTCGGTCGGGAAGTCGTCGGGCAGATTGTAGATGTCGTGCCAGAGGCGCTGGACCTTCTTCACGTGCTCGCCGATGGCGGTCGGTGCACCCAGGCGCTCTTTCAGCCAAGGCGCGGCCGAGAAATGGTCGGCATGCGGGTGCGTGTCGAGGATCCACACGATCTCGAGCTTCTCGCTCTGCACGTAATCGAGAATCTCTTCAGCGCTCTTTGTTGATGTCGATCCCGAAAGCGGATCAAAGTTCCAGACAGGGTCGACAATCGCGCCTTTCCTCGTCACCGGATCATGAAAGACATATTGCCAGCTGCCCGTAGGTTCATCCCAGAAAGCTTTTACAACCGGTTTGTTGCTCATGGTCTCGTCTTCACCTCCTGTGATCTGCATTCCGACGTCTCGTCGGAGCCCCGGCGCATTTGCCGGAGCTCCAGGCGCCTCAAAGGCTCTTGGTGGAGAAGTACCAGTCGACCGTCTCATAGCCTTCGCCCATGCGCGCCTCGGCCGCATCCGTCGTTTGCGGCGTTGGAACGATAACGGGTTGACCCGGGCGCCAGTTCTCAGGCAGCGCAACTTTATTGGCGTCTGAGGTCTGCAACGCGGTCAACAGACGTACGAACTCATCGATCTGGCGGCCGGCAGTCATTGGATAATAGACCATCGCGCGAAGGATACCTTCGGGGTCGATGATGAATGTCGCGCGCACAGCCTGCGTATCCGAAGCGCCTGGCTGGATCATGCCGTAGGCCTGTGCGACTTTCATGTCGAGGTCGGCAATGATGGGGAAGCTGATGTCGACGCCGAAGCCCTGCTTGATTGATCGCACCCAGGCGATATGTGCATAGTGGCTATCGATCGACAACCCGATCAGTTGGCAATTGAGCGCATCGAAGTCGGCCTTGCGATTTGCAAACCCCATGAATTCAGTCGTGCAGACCGGTGTGAAATCAGCCGGGTGCGAGAAAAGGATGACCCACTTTCCACGGTAGTCCGACAAGGACTTCGTGCCGTGCGTCGTCAGCGCCGTGAACTCGGGGGCTGGCTCGTTGATACGCGGCATCCCACCGACGGGTGCGGCGTTGATTGCGGGTGTTGCAGTCGCCTGCTCAGTCATCTCGTCTCTCCTTCGTGTGCGGTAGCAGTCTGGCCACTGCCAAGGAGAGATAGGCCCTTCTCATAAATAGTGGAAATTGATAATAATCATATTAGTAATAGGAATTCGCTATAACGTAGGCGCCGATGACCAGCTTCCGCCAACTCCGCTTTCTTGTCGCCCTTGCCGATGAACTCAACTTCTCGCGCGCGGCCGAAGTCTGCCATGTCACCCAGCCGACGCTGAGCGCTGGATTGAAAGAGTTGGAGGACGGGCTTGGCGTTGCGCTCGCCGAACGAACGAAACGGTCAGTGATCCTGACGCCGATTGGTCAGGCGATTGCCGAGCGTGCCCGTTCGGTCCTGACAGCGGTCGGCGATATCGAAGACTTGGCCGCGCGTTCCAAAGGCCTCTTGCGCGGCGATTTGCGCCTCGGCGCTATCCCCACGGTGGGACCGTTCCTCATTCCGAAAGCAATCCCACTTCTGCGAGAGCATTTCCCCAACCTCAAACTTTATATCCGCGAGGAACTGACCGAGCGGCTTGTCGAAGGCCTGCTTGGCGGGCGCCTTGACGTCATCCTTGTTGCACTCCCGTTTGAGATCGGCGCAGTCGAAACCGAAGAGCTCTTCGAAGATGGATATCAGCTGGCAACCCCCTTTGGGCATCCTGTCGCCAAGAAACGCATCAGCGGCAAACAGCTTGCTGGAATGCAGTTATTGCTGCTGGAGAAGGGACATTGTCTGCAGCGACACGCGCTTTCAGCCTTTCCCGAAGTGCGCATCGAACAGGATGACACATTCGCGGCAACGAGCCTGATCACTCTGATTTCGATGGTCGAAGAAGGCTTAGGGATTACGCTGCTGCCCCAGATGGCGGTCGACGCCGGCATCGCCAATGGCCATGAGGTGAGGCTGGCCCCGCTGGTTGGCGCCTGCCCGCGCCGAGTGGTGCTCGCCTGGCGCCGCACCAGTGCCCATGCCGATGATTTCCGCAAGCTCGCCGAAATATTCCGCCAAGCCCGCGGCCAGATCAGTGCCGCCTAGACTGTCGTCATATTGAAAGACTGGCGGCAACAAACGAACGACCGCAGCGGAGACCTTTTTAAGCCAAGCCACTTGGGGTAGATTGCTGAAACGCCTAATGCCAGGACGGCGGCTCGGGCGGCTCATCGCCATCGCTGCCACGGCGGTCATCGTAAGGCAGCATCATGATCGCGATCCCCATCTTCAGGCTCCCGAATGTCAGCGCAAACAATGCAAAAAGCATAAACGTCGGGATGACCGGCTCACTGCTGTTAACCAGCAGGTCCTTCAGACCGGCGACATTGAAGAGAACGATCAACGCAGCGACAGCCACGCCCATCGCAACACCCATTCCGCAATGAACGGCCAGAAAGAACAACAGCATCGGGACAGGTTCGCGTTTGTGCTGCCGGTTGATGTCAGGGTCTTGATGCTTACCCATGCGGAATAACCATGATTGTCAGGGGAATGGCCACCACCATGATAGGCCGCCCGCAATCCAAAAACCTAGTCGAGCGGCAAATCTAGCCGCGTCGCCGTCCAATCCCAAATCCTACATTGAGGCCCTTGGTCGACACAACGGGTCGTCATCAGCCATAAAAGCACAGTTTGTGCCTGCCCTTGCCTTCTATGCAAACCCCTGCTCGGCGAACACACCTAGTGTATTGCGCCGCGCGCTCCGCCATCTCCGCTCGCCATGAGGTGTCAGCAGCACGCAGAATTCTAGATCGTTCACCATCGCGCTCGCATAGCCTTTGAAGCGCATATGGAAGATCACGCAAGGCTTGGCATTGACTTCCGTCAACGAGAGCGGCGATGGCAGACGGAGCGCAAATCAATTAGGGCCGATAAAGCTTCTACAGGTTTGATGGATGGGTGGCGTTCGCCGTTGCCTAGTTACCCCGATCCGAACGGGACGCATCGGATTGATTATCAATAACCGAATATTCCGCTTCAATGGTCTGCGAGTCACCAGCGTGGCTAGTGTACTGCGGTCGTTTCTCAAGACCACGACGGCCCAGCCAAGCCTTGAGCTGATAAAATCCCACAACAAGTATTGCGAGCGGAACCAACACCACAAACATCGCCAACCCGACGAAGAACATCAAAACAAACATCGCCAGGCCGGCGATGAAAAACAGCGGAACGGCCCAGCCGGGAATGGTGAACGTTCTGATCTGTGCGTATCGATTTCTCGACTGGGTTTCCATCAACTGAACCTTAGAAAGAGACGTGAGCTGCAAATCTGATGCAACCGGGACCTTTTTTACATAGGTATTCGGTGGCCCGTTTTAAATGCTGTTCCGAACGGGACTGTAAGGGATCTGGCAGCCTGAGGCGTTAGTGCGTCGTTACAAGTCAGGGTGGGCGCCGCATTACCCCTGATCAGTCGAGCGTCCCCGCGGCCGGCAATGAAATTGCGAAGCGCGCACCGCCGCTATTCGATGTCTCAAGGCTGATCCGTCCGCCATGTGCTTCGACGATCTGCTTCGTGATCGCCAAGCCCAGTCCCGAACCGCCGGTCGAACTGCTGCGCGAACTATCCACCCGATAGAACGGCTCGAAAACCATTTCGCGCTCGCCCCCCGCGATCCCCGGACCGTCGTCCTCGACGATCAATTCAATCCGGTCGCGAGACTTGCGAACAAGCACGTTGGCATGGTTGGCGTATCGCTCAGCATTGTCGAGCAGATTGGCAATTACCGAGCGCAGCGCTACCGCATCGCCTTCGACATACAGCCTGCCGTCGAACGATTGATCTGAAACGGAAATCGCGTCCACCGACCTGCGCCCCACTTCGTCAGCGACGAGTTGTCGAACATCAACTCGAGTTCGGCGCTCCGACGTCAAGGTCCCGCGCGCAACCGCAAGCGCTGAATCGATGAGCGCCGTCATGTCGTCAAGATCGCGCACCGCGCGTGCCTGCTGATCGCTGGGTTCAATGAATTCCGCCCGCAGGCGCAACCGCGTCACATACGTTTTCAGATCGTGGCTGATAGCGCCAAGCAACATCGTGCGCCCCCGAAGAAGGGCAGCGATGCGCGATTGCATGTCGTTGATTGCGCCGACGAGACGTTTGATCTCAGGCGCTCCCTGCGGCGCAATTGAACGCGGGCTCCCATCTTGAGAAAACTTTTCAACCGACTGCGCAAGCGCCGTCAACGGCCGCGCCTCATGGACAATCGCCCACATCGCCAGGGCCGCAAACAGGCAACCGATAACTCCCAGGAAAAATCCAATCGGGATCCCGAAGATCCGGCGCGATCCATCCCCGCGCAGTTGGAAAATCGCGAAGCTGCCGTCCATCAAAGAGACCTGAATCGAGACCGGTGTCTGATTGAATTGCGTCAGCCTGTCGGCCAACCGGTTGACTAGGCCATCTGCTTTGCGCTTACCCAGATAAACCTTCACATTCCGTCCCGGCAGGGTCTCCAGATATTGCGCCACCAGCCATTCGACCGCCGGCATCCGCGACAACAACGGATCATCAGGAGGTGCGTCGCGAGTCAGGCTAACGAAGAACCGCTCATTGCTGACGGCCTTCAACACAAGCGGGCGTTTCTCCTGCGGTGTCCGGTCCAGCAACGCGACAATCGCTGCAGCTTGAGCGGGAATGGGAAAGCGTTCCGCCCCTTGATCCCTTCGCTCACGCGCCAGAAAAGAGATCGCGATCGCTAGCGCCAAAAAAGCAACCAGCAGCGCAAGCACGATCAGCAACAGTCGACCTAGAAAGCCAAGACGGCCAAACATTCTGTCAGGCCTCCTTGACCGGCACGGCAAGGATGTATCCGGCCCCGCGTGATGTCTTGATCAACGCTTCACCGCCAACCGAGATCTTTTTGCGTAGCCGGCTCATCTGAACGTCGATGGTGCGATCGAAAACATCAGGCCGCCGCCCGCGCGTCCAATCCATCAACTGGTCGCGCGAGAGAACGCGGCCAGGGCGGGCGACAAAGCAGGCGAAGAGATCGAATTCAGCGCTGGTCAGCTCGATGCTAACGTCGCCATCGCCATCACCAACAGTCGTGACGGTACGCGCTTCCAGATCGACTTTCAGCGGTCCGACCAGCAACCGCTTGGTTTCGTTTTGAGCCCGCGGTTCGCTGCGTCTTAGAATTGCGCGAATGCGGGCCAGCAGCTCTCGCGGATTGAAAGGTTTTGGAAGATAGTCGTCGGCGCCAAGTTCCAACCCGACGATCCGGTCGACGTCCTCACCGCGCGCCGTCAGCATGATGATCGGCACCTGGGAGTTGGCCCGGACCCGGCGGCAGATCGAAAAACCGTCCTCCCCCGGCAGCATCAAATCCAAAACGATCAGATCCGGTTCCTCGAATTGCGCCATCAGCCGGTCGAACGAGGCGCCGCCTTCGGCAACATCCACACGAAACCCCTCGCGCTGCAGGTAATCCTTGAGCAGCGATCGGATTTCAGCGTCGTCCTCAACAACGACAATTCGCGAAGCATGGGTCATGCGCAAAGCATAGCCGCCAGAGGTTCACGAAGAAATACGATCCTGGCCAACGTTACACTTCGTTACAAACGACCCCGTCCCCTGCAACAGGAGCGCAAAGGACGAGGCGCAATCTCCACCTGTCGCCGGCCAATGGTGGCCCCGACGAGTTGGAGATTTACGAAATGTCAAAGATGATCAAGTCCGCGCTGTTCCCTGCCATCCTCGCCCTGGCGGCAGCATCTGCAACCTCGGCAAACGCCTGGGAGCGCCACACCTCGACGACCGGCCCTTATGGCGGAACCGTTTCCAAGCATAGCTCCGGCAGCTGCGCCGGCGGCAGCTGCTCTTCGACGCAAACCGCAACCGGCCGTTATGGAAATACCGTCAGCCGCACCGGCTCAACGGCCTGCGCAGGCGGCGTCTGCAACGGCACGGCAACTTACAAAGGCCCGGCCGGCAAAACCGTGACGCGCTCCCGCACGTTCCGCCGCTACTAAGCCTATCCCCCAAAAAGCACCTCTTTCCCAAACGGGCTCTCCACGTCCCGCCGGCTTCGGAGAGCCCGCCATTTCCTCAAACGATATGCAAAACGAGAGGACGATTTACCATGAAGACACGTATCGCATCCGCAGTCTGCGCCATCATTCTGACGACCCAACTGCCCCTCGGCGCGAACGCTGACGGCCTCGCTTTCGCCCAAGCCGGAATGCGCCATTGCGGCGGCGACATCTCCAGACTATGCGCCAACGTTTTTCCTGGCGGCGGCCGGATCGCCCAGTGCCTCATCGATCAATATGGCCGGCTGAGCCCGAACTGCCGTTCCTTCGTTGCTAAGACCAAATCGGCAAAAGGCGTTCTGTTTGCCTGCGAAGCGGATGCCGCCCGCGTCTGTGCAGACGTTCCCCCTGGCAAGGGTCGGGTTGTCTTTTGCCTCAACAACAACCGCGCCAAGCTTTCCCCCAGCTGCAATCGAGCACTCGACACCGCCGAGGCAGCGTTGACGCGGTAGTCAGCGTTGCCGACCACCCGGCTGCCCTCTGCATCCCAAATCAACAATGGAGTGCCTGCCATGGTTGAGCCCCTACAGAACGCTCTCCCGCTATCGCCCGGGGCCGGCGCATTTCTACCAATTGCGCTGGCCTTCATTGCCCTGGAATTCGGCTTTGCCCGACTGGCCGCAGACCACGCTGATACCTACGATGGTCCCGAAACTCTGGCCTCGCTCGGCGTTGCCATCGGCAACATCGCGATGAAGATCCTGACCGGCGGCCTTGTCGCCGTACCGTTCATGTTTGCCTATCAGCACCGGCTCATCGACATCCCTGTAGATCGCTGGTGGTCGCTCGCGTTGCTCTTTTTGGGCGTCGAGTTCTTTTATTATTGGTTCCATCGCGCGTCGCATCGCATCAGATGGTTTTGGGCGACCCATGCCGTCCATCATTCGGCAACGCGTTTCAATCTGTCTGCTGCGATCCGCTTGGGTTGGACCGGGCAATTATCAGGCGCGTTCTTGTTCTTCCTGCCGTTGGCCTGGCTTGGGTTCCATCCCGTCGCCATCGTTGCAACGCTCGGACTGGGGCTGATCTACCAGTTCTTCTTGCACACCAATGTCGACGTTTCGCTCGGGCCTTTGGAATACGTTCTCAACACGCCACGCCATCACCGGGTGCACCATGCCAGCAACGAGGCCTGCCTCGACCGCAACTATGGATCGGTGCTCATCATCTTCGACAGACTCTTCGGGACCTATGCTGCGGCCCCGGACGAAGAGGAACTGAAGTACGGATTGAAAGGGCGCGAGCCATCGAACAATCCAATCCGTATCGCACTCGGCGAATGGGGCCATCTGCTCCACGACGTTCGTAACGCAAAAGGGCTCGCGAACAAGTTCAAGGTGCTGTGGTCACCACCGTGAGGCAGCTCCTGAGCGATCTCGTCCCGCCGGTGGGTGGCTTCGCTGGCGGCCACCCTCATTCTGGTACGCCGCCGCCACCAACCTGAACCTGGACAACCCGGCAAAGACGAAACCTACAGGGACTCGACGAACGCAATCAGCGCCGCGCGTTCATCCTTGCTGAGACCGGCATAACCGTCCCGCGCCGTTTGAGCCTCGCCGCCATGCCAGAGGATCGCCTCTTCAATATTGCGCGCCCGACCGTCATGCAGGAAATACGTGTGGCCGCTGACCTGCTTGGTCAGCCCGATGCCCCAAAGCGGAGCCGTCCGCCATTCGAAACCGTCGGCAACGCCTTCAGGTCGGTGATCGGCAAGACCTTCGCCCATGTCATGCAACAGCATATCGCTATAGGGCCAGATGCGTTGATTGCTCAGATGCCGCCCGCCAGGTGCAACCCCCGTTTTGAACGTCGGTGTATGACATCCCGCGCAACCAAGCTGTTTGAACAGCTTCTCGCCCGCGACGACCTCCGGTTCGTGAGCATTCCGACGCTTCGGCACAGCGAGGTTCTCTGCGTAGAACGTCACGAAATCAAGCATCTGTTTGGTGACTTCGGGCGTCCCCTTCTTCGCGTCCTCGCCATTGGGCGCCTTCAAACAGAACGTTTGCTTCGCTGTGCAGTCGCCAGCAGGCCTGGGGAACATCGGCGATGACAACCCCATATCACCGGCAAACGCTCCCGCACTTTGCTGGCGCACCGTCGGATTGCCGGCCTTCCATCCAAAGCGCCCGAGCGTCACTTTCTTATCCGCGATCGACCAAATGAGGTTGGCGCGGCCCGAGATCCCATCGCCGTCCTTATCTTCGGGATCGGCGCCGGCCAAAATCGCATCTTCCGGAATGGCTTCAAGCAAGCCGAGCCCCAGCATCGTCGGCGCGACGCGTGGCGACAGCATCGTGTCCGGATGCAACGGACCATAGCCAAGATCGGTGACCGAATAGGTCGGTGCGCGCAGCTCGACGATGGTTCCGTCACCAAGCGTCACCGGCTTCGCTTTATAGGTAATGTGCATATGGCCTTCGCCTTTGTGGCCTTGCACGGAAATGTCCTGCAGCTGTCCGCCGTAGGTCGGCTCGGGAACGACATCGATGCGATGTTCGGCCAACAACCGGCGCTGCTCATCATTCTGCGGCGGGATGGAAAGCCGAAGGAACATCGACACCGCATCGTCATCGGGCCAGTTGGCTTCGGGCGGATGCCCACGACCGTCTTTCAGATGGCAGTGCTGGCAGGCGCGGGCATTATAGATCGGCCCAAGCCCATCGGAGGATTTCGTCGATGCCGGGGACGACACCCAGATCTTGCGGAAGATCGCGTTGCCGATTTTGAAGCGCGCCTCGCCGCCAAACCCGATGTTGGCTGATGACTGGGAAAAGGCATTGCGCGTTTTGGCTGCCCGCGAAGTCGTCGCAGCCCCACCAGGAAATAGGGACGATTTTTCGATTGCATCGTCTTGGTCCTTGGCAGATGCGTAATACCCCACGCCTCCTGTCACGCAACACGCGATTGCCAGAACGAGCGTGAACTTCGTTTGCGGGTTGCCATTCCAGCGCATCACCAAAAAACCTCCGTGGCGGCTCGCCAACATCTACCACATTCAAACGCAAAGAAGTCCCCACCCGAAAGTGGAGACTACTTTGATCGCAAATCTGTCGTTCGACAGACTTTAGAAATTGATGTTCGAGCCGACGATCAACGTATCGAAGCCATCAATCGACTGATCTGAAACGCTCGTACCGGCCGCGTCAACAAGATCAAAGTCGGCTTCGTGGTGCCGATAGCCCAGATAGATATCCATATCCGCAGCCTCGATCCGCTGCACGACGCCGAGACCCCAGACGGTGGCTTCGTTGCCAGTGATGCGAACCGCACTACCGCCGGAGCCATCAAGCTGCGCGACGAGAGCCGCGTCGGCACCAGCGGAAACGAAATCCTCAAACAACCCGTATTCGCCGTAGAATGCCGTATGTCCGAAGCTGTTGAGTTTGGTGATCCAGCCAAGCTTCGCGTAGATGAATTTGGCATCCGCTACGTTGCGCGTTGCGCCGTCGGCATCGACGACAGCATTGTCGAAGGATTGCTGACCCGCAGAGATGAGCGCGTTCAAGCCGGATGGCTCGTGCAAGACTGCGAACGAGCCGACCACGATCGAGTAATCCGGCTCGCCGGGATCTCCGAATGCGCCGTTCTCATCGGTCGCTTCGGTATATGCAATCGCACCGGCGAGCGCGAAGTTTCCAAGCTTGCCTTCATAGCTGGCGCCGATGTCCCAAATGTCGTCTTCGCCCCAAGAGGCCGACAGGACGAACCCGCCCAGAGACGGTGTGTCATAGCGCACGATGTTTGCGGTATCGCCGTTGAAGTGGCTGTAGATGTCACCCCATCCGACGTCGACCAAGGACCCATCCCCCGAACGGCGCAGCGCCATGCCACCGCCGACGTCCTGGACGCCCGCGTAACCGGCCAAACCCGTTTCGGAAAGATCCTGCTCGGGAGCGCCGTCGGAAACGCGCGAGGCCAAACCGACCGTCACCTTACCGAGCCTCTTGCTTTCCAGGAACCAATTGGCCTCCCACAACAGCAAAGGATCGAGATCGGTGTCGTCATCGTCCTGCGAAACTTCACCAGAAAGACTGTCCTGGAGACGAATGAGGAGCGAGAAGCCCGCTGTCAGGTCAGGCGAGATGGCTGCATCGCCCGAGAAACTGAAGTTGGACTGATCGTTTTGCGTGTCGACAACGTACGCATTGGATTCGCCGCCATCGTCCCAGAACATAACGGCTTCGTTCACATGGCCCGAGATGGTCAAAGAAACCTTTCGGTTGCCTTTCCGCGCGGTCGTCGCTTCTAGTTCCGCGATACGTTCCTCAAGATCGGCGCAACAATCTCCACCGAAATCGGCGGCTTTCACTTGGGTTAAAGGAGCAGTTAAGAATGCAGCGGCTGCTGCAGCGATCACAAAGCTCCGCGATCTCGCAGTAATCATCGTTCGTGTCCCTCTTGAGAGACTGGATTTAGGCAAGGCGCAAACCTACGGAGCGAAGTACCCCCAAGCTCGGTACGCAAAACGACGATTACCAAATCCAGTCCAGTGAATTTCAGATCCGCCAGAAGCGGAAAGCGAAATGGTTATGGGTTCCCTACGGCTGTCGGATTGTCGAGACTGTCGGAGCCTTCGAACTGAATGGCTGAAATACCCAAGGCCGCGATAGCTTTTTCAAAGGCCTTGGCTTGAGCGACCAGAGCATCGACAGCGGCCTGCACGACGGCATTACCCTCTGCATTTCCCTGACCGATCATCTGATCGTAACGCTCAACCGTCTCGGCGCGCTTCTTCAATGCCCCCATCTTGGCAACGGTATTCTCGATTGCCGCACGAACATCAGCGTCAATCTCTGGCGATTTGGCGCGCACCAAATCCGAAACACTTGGGCCTTTGATCGTCTTTCCATCTACCGTGGAATATTCGCCCAAATAGACATTTCGCATCCCTACAACGTCGTAATAGTGCGAGTTGTGCGTGTTATCTGAAAAGCAATCGTGCTCCTCTTCGGGATCGTGCAGCATCAAGCCAAGCTTGATTCGCTCGCCGGCCAACTCGCCGTAGGACAGCGAACCCAATCCCGTGAAGATCGCCTGCACGCCGCCATCGCCTTCGGCACTGACAACAGCTTTGCGGGCCGATCCGTCTTTGCCCCACTGGGCGACCATCCACTTCAGATCATCGATGAGAAGATCGGTGACGGCTTTCAAATATGCTGCGCGTCGGTCGCAATGGCCGCCGGTGCAGTTTTTGGTGTCATAGTCTGTGGCAGGGCGCGCGCCTGCACCTGGACCCGTCCCGTTGAGATCCTGTCCCCAAAGAAGAAACTCGATGGCGTGGTAGCCCGTCGCAACGTTGGCTTCGACACCGCCGGCCTCTTGCAACTCATCTGCGAGCAACGCCGCCGTGATCTTGCTGGCATCGATCTCTTTGCTGCCGAACGTGATCTTTTCATTGGCGATGACGTTGGCGACGTAGAATTCGTTTTCAGGATTATCGTCGCCGTAGGTCCCGGCCACATAGTCGATCAGTCCCTCGTCGAGCGGCCAGGCATTCACTTTGCCTTCCCAGTCATCGACAATCGGATTGCCAAAGCGAAACGCTTCGGTTTGCTGGTAAGGCGCGCGTGCGGCCAACCAGGCTTCACGAGCAGCCTTCAAGGTTGCATCGCTCGGTTTGGCAATGAGGCTGTCGACGGCAGCTTGCAGTTTTTGCGCTGACGACAAGGCGTCGGAATAGTTGGCTTCGGCGATATCAGCATACTGGCTGACGACGGAGGCAGCGTTTGGTGCATCGGCTCGGGCGTTGTGCGGCACCGTGATGAGGAGCGCAGGGACGACGAGGGATGACAGGATTTTGCGAGTAAACAAGGGTAGATCTCCAAGGCAACGGGGTTCAAGGCCCCGGCTTTTCGGATTGAAGGCAGGCTCCCGCTAGATAAAGAAAACGTGAGCTGGACTCTGAAATACCTATTCTGTACGACACTCGTCAAGTATAAGGTGGGTGTGCTATACCATGACCTCAGGTGCGTTGTGTTTGAGTAACGCCCATTGTTGGATTGCGCATCAAGCCACCGTTTGCGAAAAGTCGGTGCATAAAGAAACAAAGCGAGAAGACCTGGAAACTACGACAGGCTGCAACGAAATGAACTTGAATAAAACAACAACTCACGCAGTTCGGCTGCTCGTCGCTTGCTCAAGAGCTGAAGCCGAGATGGTCAAGGTCGCAGATCTTGCCGTCCAATTGGAACTGACTCAGCAAAATACCTTCAAGATCGTCCATCTCCTTTCGCGCGCCGGCTTTGTGACGGCAATGCGCGGCCGCAACGGCGGAGTCGCACTCGCACGGCCGGCAAATCTGATCAAAGTCGGTGAAGTCGTGGCCGCGATGGAATATCCCGACGCAGATACGTCTGGATTATCGACGAGCGGTGAAACGACCGGTCAAAATGTCCCACTCATGGGAGAGGCTCTGAGTGCGTTCCTTGAGGTTTTAAACCAGAACAGCATTGCCGACCTGGCAGCAGCAGCAGATCAAGAGGCCTCGAAGGCCAAAACCGCTAAAAAGCGCGCCACCCGCAAATCCGAACCGCCGATCGAAGCACGCAAGCCGCGCAGCCCGCGGAGAACTCAAGCTCCGGCAGCCAAATGAAGTAACGTCGGGAAATTAGACCGGTTCTAATCTTGATTCATTCCAAAAAAGCTTAGCGACTATTTTGACTTGCTGAGAATTATTGGTTGACTTGAGAAACAGATCCGAGTTTTCTGACCAAAGCAAAATGAATTCGAAGTGTCCGATGTCGGGGCCTTGAACCCCTTCGATTGGAGTTGAAAATGACGAGATCTTCGCACCGCCCCTTTTATAGGGTGGACGAGGGGGGCAGATCCGATGACGCCCTCAAGGCAATAGCCCCCGAACTACTGGTGGGCCACGGTTTCCGTGGCTGGATAGCGGGTTACCAGACAGGTGACGTCCGCCACTGGGAAAAGGTCTGGCGTCTTTATTCCAACATCATGAAACCTTGCTCGGCGCGCGTCGTCGTCGGCTGCCTTTCGTCGTGGGCGAAATCGGTCAGCGAAGCGTCCCATCGCCGTGTCGAGATCAATGACTCCGACACCTGCAACTTCTGCCGTGACGAATGCCTGGCCATTTCGATGATCGCAGCCAGCCAGCACAATACGTGCCCGGCGATGCGGGCCTGCGCGTTCGCACTCGTTGATACCGCGATGATGGATGAAGTCCTGCATCATGCAGACACGTTCGCCATCACGCTGCGCAGCCAGGACCAGATCGTTTCGCCGCGCTGGATCGTCAACGCCAATTCCTACATCGATTCACAGCCGGAACCGGTGCACTAAGAGAGGGACCGACGTTGATAATCTGCTCATGTACGGTCATCACCGATCACGATATCGAACTGGCCCTCTTGGAAATCATGATTGAAGACGACGCACCAATCCCGACCCCTGGGGTTGTTTGGCGCCACCTTCAAAAAAAGATGAAATGCTGCGGCTGCGCGCCTTATGCTGTTGATATCATATATCAAAAGCTGATCGAGCTGGAGGCGAAGGGATTAATCAGCCCTGATGCATGTCAGAACGCGCTGGATCGCAGACGACGCCAGAACGACGCACTTCCTACTTCACTCCCGACAGACAAAATGAAGGCTCCCCAGAAAAACTGATTCTGGTCTAGATAGACGACTTCCGCCCGTCTTGAAAAATTGCCGATTGCGGAGCACTGTCTCGCAGTCTGTCGAATGTGAAAAGGAAGTCGTCATGAAGGGTGACACAGAAGTCATCGATATGCTCAACGAAGCGCTGAAACTCGAACTTGGAGCTGTCAACCAGTACTGGTTGCACTACCGTTTGCTCGAGGATTGGGGATACACCAAGCTCGCCAAGAAAGAACGTGAAGAATCAATCGAAGAGATGCACCACGCCGATAAGATCATCAGCAGGATCATCTTCCTCGAAGGCCATCCGAACCTGCAGCATGTCGCTCCCTTGATGATCGGCCAGAACATCAAGGAAGTCCTCGAATGCGACCTGAAAGGTGAGTATGTCGCCAAAGAACACTATATGAAGGGCCGCGCCCTTTGCCGCGACAAGGACGACTATGTCTCCATGGCGCTTTTCGAAGAACTGCTGACCGATGAAGAAGGCCACATCGACTTCCTTGAGACGCAGATCGAACTCCTAGAAAAGGTTGGCGTTGAGAATTACGGTTTGCTGAACGCCGACTCTGCAAACGATGTCGAATGATTTCTAAGACTTACAACGTCGCGCCATGGCTTGCATCATTGCTTGCCATGGCCGTCCTCACAAGTGTCGTTCCAACAGCTGCATATGCCAAGAAGGGCGCACCAGCGCCCCAGCAAGGCGACGTTCCATCTTATCGCGAGATGGTCATTGCAGCGATCGACAAGCACATTCTTCCCAACCTCGAACATTTCGCGCAGAAGGCCGGCGACCTGTCTTCCGCAATCGCCAAAGACTGCCTTCAAAGCGATCCCAATGCTGCCTCAGAAGTCAACGCGGCGTTCGCTGACGCCGTCTCAAGCTGGGCCCGCGTCGCCACCGACCGCATCGGTCCGGCCCGCAAACGCGACCGGGCAACACGCATCTCCTTCTGGCCCGATCCGCGTGGCATCGTCCGCCGTCAAATGCGCGGAGTTCTCGCAAACCATAACGAAGCCCTGTTGCAGCCCGGCGCCATGGAAAAGCAGTCGGTCGCCATCCAGGGACTTCCAGCTCTGGAAATGCTCCTGTTTTCGGGCTCATCGTCTGAAAAGTCCGAAGCGCGCAAATACCGCTGCGAACTGGCCAAGGCCATTGCCGCTAACGTGTCCAAGCAGGCAGCCGATATGCAAGCCGGTTGGCTGGGCCCTCAGGGGTGGCGCGCGACGATGCTATCGCCAGGCCCCGAAAATCAGATTTACAAAACCGAGGCCGACGTCGCAGCCGAGATCGTCAAATCCTACCTGACGGCTTTGCAAATCATTCGCGACAATCAGGTCCTGCCTTGGCTTGACGCGGTGACCAAGTCGAAGAAGTGGGCCCGCTTGCCGTTTGAAAGTGCCGGCTTGTCCCAATCCTATCTCTCAAATCAGATCGCATCGCTTGGCGAATTGCATCGCGTCATGGGTCTCGATGCCTATGCCAAGCAAATTGCAGCAAAGGACCAAAAGAAAAAGTGGATCGTCGAATGGCTGCCCAATGCCTACAAGGGCATGGCGCAACAAGCTAAGCAGCTGAAGCTTCCAGCCCAGGCAGCCAAGGAAAAGTCCGCCGATGTCAAGCAGAAAACGCGGCCGCTCGCGCGGCTCAAGTTTTTCACCAACGGCCTTCGCCAGATCGTTGGCCGCGAAATCGTACCGGCCACCGGTCTCTTTCTGGGGTTCAATGAGTTAGATGGTGATTGATCGCAGACACTTCCTGGCACTCGGCGCATCCGCACTCGCCAGCTATTCTCATCGTGCCGCAGCCGCCAGTCTATCCGGACCAAAGCAGGCACTCTACGCCTCAGCGGCAAAACTCGAAGATGGGCGATATGCCCTCGTTGTGGTGACGGCCGCTGGCGACCTTATCGACACAGTTCCTTTGGCCGGCCGCGGTCACGATGTCACTGCATCGCCAACGGCAAACCTGGCTGTCGTCTTCGCACGCCGGCCCGGCACATTTGCAATGGCCTACGATCTTACCCGCGCCAAAGCCCCGGTCTTGTTCAATTCGCCCGAGGATCGGCATTTCTTCGGTCATGGCGTCTTCTCCCCCGACGGCCGGCTGCTCTACGCCACCGAGAACGATTATGAAAACGCCCGCGGCGTGCTGGGCATCTACGACGTAGGAGCCGGTTTCCGCAGGATCGGCGAACTCGATACACAGGGAATCGGACCGCACGACCTCCTCCTTCTGAAAGATGGCCGCACCATTTGCATCGCCAATGGCGGCATTGAAACGCATCCAGCCGCCGGCCGCACCAAACTCAATCTTGCAACGATGCAACCATCGATCGTGTTTCTCGACCGACTGACCGGAGATGTGATTGCGCGCCATGAAGCCCCAGCCGACATCCATCAGCTGTCCTTGCGCCACATCTGCCAGGATGCAACAGGCCAGGTCTGGGTCGGCGGTCAGTGGGAAGGGTCGCGCGACGAAGCGCCGATGCTGATGGCGCATGTCAGCCGCGACAAGCCAATCTGTTTCTGCGAGGCCGAGCCCACATTTGGACCAAGCCTGAACGGCTACATCGGTTCGGTGACGGCAAGTCGCGACGGTCAATTCATCGCTGCATCGGCCCCGCGCGCCGGCACGACAATTTTCATAGATGCCAGCAACGGCAAGATTCTCGAACGTCACAGAATCAAGGACGGCTGCGGCGTCGCTGCCTCCGATCACGGCGGTTTCATCGTCTCCTCCGGCCTTGGCGAGCTCCATGAAACCGGCCCGAGCGGCAAAGGCGACAACCTGCATAAGCTGCCGCGCATTTCCTTTGACAATCATATGCTGAAACTATTGACCACCACCGGCTGAACGGCCAAGGCTTGGCGCCACCAAGACAAGACGTAGTTACGCGCAAACAAGCTGGCATGTTTGCGCAGTGGCGCCACCCGATTGCTTCTGGAGGTCGGCCAGAACATGAAACCGTTCCGCTGGAGCATCACCAAACGCGAGCAGCTCGGCACGCTCATTGAACAGGCCGGCAAGGTCGATCCCAGAGCCTACGGCCTTCTGCGCGATCTCAGACAAGCTGCAGCCCGCGTCATTGCCTTTGCCGACGATGCCAACCTCGCCTTCATTGGTCGCACACCGGAAAATTTCTTCGACTACCTCAGCGGCGTATTCGAAGGCGTTGACGAAGCGCCATCGCTGCACTTGGTGCAATTCTCCCTGCGCTGGGCCGGCCCCGATGGTCTGGCCGCCATCGATCCAGAAAAGCTCGATGCATTCTTCGCGTATTTGAAGGAAGAAGGCGTAGACGCGGCCACCATCAGCTCCGCCGACAGGCCTTTGGCGCTCGTCGATTTCGTTGCCCATGGTGGAACCATGAAGAACTTCGTTTCGCTCCTGCATATGCAAGCCGAGCGCGACGGTATCGACTGGAATGCCGTTCAACGCCGCCTGCGCATCATCGGATTGCGGGTGCGCACTCACAACAGCCCCAACACTTGGCGTTGGCAGCAGCACCAGAAGTGGCTCGATATGATTCCTGATGCGATCATCAAGAACGTCTCGGCGCCGGGAAGGCTGCTCTACCACTTGGCGAACGATCAGCCCAAAGTCACCTACTCATTCCACCCCGGCAGATGGGGGCAAGATGAGGGGCAGGGCCGCACGATCACCGACGACCAATTGAAGGCGCTCGCTCTGGCCGTCGCGCTATATGATGCCGGCAAAGACCGCGCCGAACGCACGCGCCTGGCAGGCTTCATCACGAAGTCTCGGGAGATGCGCCAGGCGGCAACGCGTCGATTGGCATCGCGCATCAAAGGATGAACGCACCGAACGGGGGAGACGAAGATGTCAGACGAGTTGGAAAGACGCCGAGGTTTTTTCGCCATTGTGAGGTTGCCCGCTGTCGCGCTCGGAATGGTCCTGGTTTTAGCCTTGGGTGTGGTTTGTTCAGGCCCATCCCACATGGCGCGCGCCGCTGAACCAGAGCGCAAGGCCGTCATCCTCTCGATCAACGATGTCTATCGCATCGAAGGAATCGACAGCGGTATTGCCGGTGGCATGGGCCGCGTCCGCGCACTGCGCCAGGACTTGGAAAAGACATCGCCCGATCTTCTATTTCTCCACGCAGGCGACTTCCTGAGCCCCTCATTTCTGGGTCGCACCTACGCGGGCGAACAGATGGTAGATGTGATGAACATCATGGATGGAGACCCCGCAGAGGGCGCATTTGACGAACGGATGTTCGTCGCTTTCGGCAACCATGAATTCGACGACACCCATTGCAGCCGCAATGGCCCGTTGGCGGATCTCGTCACAAAATCCGAATTCACGTGGCTCGCAGCCAACCTCGACTTTTCACGCTGCGAGCCTCTCAAACCGCTGGCTGGCAATCCGAAGATCAAGCCGAGCCGCATGATCGAAAGCGGTGGCCTGAAAATTGGCCTCTTTGGCGTAACGTTGTCCGGCAAGACCTACGCAGATATCGTATCCGACCCGGTCAAGTCGGCCTGCGAAATTACAGCAGACCTGCGCAGTCAGGGAGCAGACGTCGTCGTCGCCCTGACCCATCTTTCTTATCTAGACGACCTCGACCTTCTAGGCATTGGACCGGATTGGCAACAACTGCCGTCGGACGTGCGTAAGTGCCAAGAACCTCCCGATCTGGTCATCGGCGGTCATGACCACACAGCCATGGCGTTTCCAGCCGAAAATCCGCGCCTCTTCAAGGCCGACGCTGACGCGCTCTCGGCATGGGTGATCGAATTTGCAAAATCCCCCGACGGTGAAATCAAGATAGACGGCAGGCTTGAAGCGCTCGACCAAAACCGCAAGCCGGATCCAATGGTCGAACGCATCTCGAAGTTATGGCTGCGACAGCACGCAGAGCGCTTCTGTCTGAAGGACTGCATCTCGCTAACTGGTGACAACCGCAAGACCTGCCTCAAGTCGGTGAACCAGGGCGCCTGCCTCAAGACGACGTTTGCCAAGGTCAATTCTGAAATCGAAACCGAGGAAATCCGTAACCGGTCCGCCGAGACCGGCTTTGGCGATTGGCTCGCCGACGAAATCCGCGAAGCTGGAAAAGCCGATGTCGCGATCCTCAACGCCGGCGCAATCCGCCTGAACCAGACCCTGCCGGCTGGAACCGTGCTGACGCGCCAGCATCTGGAAGAGATGTTTCCATATAAAAACAAGTTCGTCATCCGCGAGGTGACAGGCAAATCACTCTGGCAAGCTATACAACATGCAATCGCCAAACGCGGCGAAGGCCCTTGGCTTCACTTCAGCGGCTTGGCCGTCAAACTGGGCAGCGGCAAAAAGGCTACGCACATAAAAATCAAGCGCCAGGACGGCACAGTTCTGGAAATTGGCCCCGAGGACGCTACGAAATTCAAACTCGCATCTATTTCCTTCGTATTGGCCAACGGCGACGGTCACGGATTTAGGTGTTGCGCGCCCGAATTAGGCCTGTGGGATTGCATTGCGATGCTTGAAAAAGATAATAGATGGCCGCTTGGCGGCAATAGCGCTGAATTGTCGAGCTTCCTAAGAGACCGTTTGCGTGATGTCGATGCAAACCACGGGCTTGAGCTGCCTCTCGACCATCGCCTGTGTGAAATCACCGACAATGCCGCCGATTGCCTCTACGCAAAATGGTAAAGGTATGGCTCGCAGAAGCCCGGCTTCGACGCCAAACGATAACACCTCTCAGGCCGCCAAACTAAAGCGCCGGATATCACCATTAGCCGAAAGACGAGGTCCACGACCCTGAAAAAGTTTCCGGCATTTAACAGTCTCACGGCTCATTTCTAAAATGAGACATTCCAGGCACCATTCGCAGGTTTGCGCAATACAAAGTTAACCAGACAAATCAAATTAAAATTGCAACTGTATTCTTTTACGAATTCCAACCATCCCCGGAATAAATTGTCATTGCTGGGGCGGCCAATGTGTAATGACCGGTCGCGTATGAAGCATACTCAGCTGCGCCACTATGGGTGGCCTGTTCCAAAATTTGTATAAATCCGGTAGGTCGTAATGTCCGCGTATATTGAAGCTTGTCTGGCTTCAAAGAACCCTCTTGTGCAATCGCTCGGCAGATTCGCGACATTCTTTTCCTGTCGCATGCGTCTGCGCCAAGCACGTCTCTTTACGGTTCTGGTGACATCAGTTGTAGCCATTGCAGCCATCGGCTTCAATGCGGCGCGCCAATCTCTGCATGCTCTAGGCGAGGGTGAGGCAGCTGCGATTTCCACCGAATGGGTGCAGCAGCTCGTCAATCAACTTCCGGATATCGATAGCCTGGCCCAGGGACGAAACCCGACCGAGACCGAGTACCGCATCATTAAATTGATGGAGCAATTCGGGAACGTCTACCGGTTCAGCATTTTCTCCCCCGACGGCACGCGTACGCTCGCGTCCGGACTGAACTATGGTGTTCAATCCAGAAGAACCATTTGGTCGAAATCTTATGAGGACGCAAAGCTCGCTGCGAAAACGCGCGAGCTGACGATCGATAGCTTTGTGGATAGCGACGCCGAAGGACACCCAGCTCGCTACACCCGCGTCTTGAGCCCGGTTGTTCGCAACGGAAAGACGGCCGCTGTCCTCGAAGTCTACATTGACGATACCAAGCGCCTGCAGTTCTTGCAGAAATATGCCGTAGCGATAGCCGTTGTGACAGGCCTGTTTGCCACGCTCGCTTTTGCGCTGCCGGGACTTGCCCTTTACCGGCACGCTGTCAAAGCCGCCGAAGTCTCAGACGATCTGAAATTCCTGGCTAGCCACGATGCGATGACCGGCCTGTTGAACCGCGCCACCTTCGACAGCAACATGTCGCAGGTGATGCAAAGCGCAACGCTTTCCCGGCCTGCTGGCCTGATCCGCATCGACCTCGATAAATTCAAGCTGATCAACGACTGTCACGGCCACGATGTCGGTGACGCCGTACTGATCGAAACGGCTCGGCGCCTGACCAAAACGGTCGGCGAGCACGCAGTCGTCGCGCGCATCGGCGGCGATGAATTCGCAGTGATTGTCAAATCCCTGGCCTCGCGCCTCCAGCTTGGCCGTATCGGCCGCAACATCGTCAAGGAACTCGCACAGCCGGTGCAGATCAAAGACCTCACTCTGCCGATGGGCGGCAGTGTCGGTTTGACGATGATCCCGGCGGATGCCACCAACCTCGAAGACGCCATGAAGCGCTCCGACGTAGCACTCTATCGGGCCAAGGAACTGGGCCGGACACGTGCCGTATTCTTCCGTGAAAAGCTCAATGAGGACTACGAGCGCAAACGCGCGATGGAATTCGACCTCAAGAAGGCCTTGGCCAATAACGAATTCGAACTGCACTACCAGCCGATCGTCGACTGCAATAGCCGACAGATCAAATCCTTCGAAGCCCTGCTACGCTGGAATTCGCCCCAGCGCGGCATGGTCCCACCGCTCGACTTCATCCCTCTGGCGGAAGAGGCTGGGCTCATCGAAGATATCGGCGAGTGGGTCGTCCGCACGGCCATCAACGATGCCAGCCAATGGCCGGAATCAGTTCACGTGTCGGTCAACGTCTCCCCCCATCAGATGCGCAACTTCCGGATCTACGACACCGTGAAAGACGCTTTGCAAAAAAGCGGATTGGATGGCAAGCGCCTGGCGATCGAAGTCACCGAGAGTGCCGTTCTCGAAGACGCAGACCGTGCGCTTGAAATACTGGAAAAGCTCCACAGCCTCGGTGTGTGCCTAGCCATCGACGACTTCGGAACCGGTTACTCGTCGCTCACCTATCTGCACAAGTTCCCCTTCGACAACGTCAAGATCGACCGCACGTTCATCAAGTCGTTCTTCGAGGATAACAGCTCAAAGGAGATCGTCCGCGCCGTCGTCGACTTGGGCACCAACCTCGGCAAGCACACCATCGCCGAGGGCGTCGAGACCGAAATTCAAGCCGAAGCCCTCTTGCAGATGAACTGTGCATCCATGCAGGGCTTCCTGATCTCTCGGCCGGTCAACTTCCAAGCAACTTTGGAACTGCTGACCGGACAGAATACCGAAGCTTTGGAAAAGCTCGTCAAGGAAAGCCGGCAGGCAGTTACCGCTGCTTCGCAAGATGCCATCGGTTCGGACGAAGAAACACAAGAACTGGCAGCAGCCAGCGCCTAAAAATAGCGCCGTAAAGACTGCATCAAGAAAAGTCACGGCTCTATCAATTAAACCTGGAAGTCAAACGCGCCTTCACTCGAAAAAGGGGGCGCGTTTTTTCCTTGTCCGCACCGCGAGCAGCGATACCGTCAGGCCGCCTCGTTTGTGATCGGCGCCGAAACGTCTTTCATTGCACCAAACTGCTGCACGAACACTTCCTTCAGCGCCGCATCGACCTGTTCGAGACCCGCAGCCAAGCCCAGATCGGCAAAGCTTGTGACGCCGTGCTCCGAGATGCCGCACGGGACAATCCCTGAGAAATGGCCCAGATTCGGATCGACGTTGATCGCCATGCCATGGAAGCTGATCCCTCGGCGAATACGAATGCCGAGTGCTGCGATTTTGTCCTCCCGCCCCTCGCCCAGGTCCGGCCGCGCAACCCAGACACCGACGCGGCCACAGCGGATTTCACCACGAATGCCAAACCCGGCCAGGGTCGAGATGATGACCTGTTCCAGGAACTCGACGAAGCGCCGGACATCGCCCTTGAAGCGCCGCCGCACGTCGACCATGACATAAACGACGCGCTGGCCGGGGCCGTGATAGGTGTACTGCCCCCCGCGCCCCGTCTGGTGCACTGGGAAGCGGTCAGGCTCGATCAAATCGCCAATTTGTGCGCTTGTTCCGGCGGTATAAAGCGGACTGTGCTCAAGAAGCCAGATGAGTTCTCCAGCCCGTCCTTCCGAGATCTCCGCAACCCGCGTTTCCATTGCGCGGACTGCCTGTTGATAATCCACAACCGTCGGAGAGACCGCCCATTCGACCGGCGGCAAAAGGTCCATCGCCATATTTTGCTGATGCCTTGCGTTTCGTTGCGAAGGTCCGCTGATATCACTCAACTGGGACATTGTCGCCATATTCGACAATCTCATGCCATCAGGACTTGCCATCGCCAACGCCATCTGATAGCAGCTTCCGTCTCGGTCGTCATGCGCCTGGCGCGGCAGCGATCGAGACGGAACCTGAAGATATTTTCAGGTCAATGCGGTCGTGGCGGAATTGGTAGACGCGCTACCTTGAGGTGGTAGTGGGTAACACCGTGGAGGTTCGAGTCCTCTCGACCGCACCAATTTTTTTGAGACGCTCCTATCTTCCAAAGAATCCCTGTCATTCTAAGAGCCATTGAGGCTTCGGGACGCTGCTGAAATCGGTGGCTTTCGGTTCTGCTCGCGATAAGCGCGTACGGGCCAAATGGCGGAACAATCCTATCCGCCTGTGAAGTTGACATCCCGAAACGCACGGTCGAGTTCAACCCCACTCCCAGACGCTTATTTGCACCTCCGGCTACGGTCGGCTGAGCAAGGAGCGCCTCTCACCGAGGCGCGAAAGCCGTCCTGATCCAAACAAGAACGAGCCCGGCGACAAGTCCCAGGGCTGCATTCACCGCGACGGTCATCGCGGCGGTGACCGCAATAACGAAAAGGCTGAACGTGTCGTCGCGCGGCAGTGTCTTGGCCGACATCAACTGGAAGCCTGCAAAAGCAAGAAGTGCGCAGATGATTTCGGCCGGGATCAACAAGAGCCATTGAACGGCGGATGCGCCCGCAGCGATGGCAAGGATAAGACAAGCGCACCCAAAAATTATCGGAGCGAGCCCTGTACGCGCGCCCTGTCCGTATTGAGCCGCAAGGCCGCCGGCGCCGTGACACATCGGGATCGCGCCAAAGGGAGCGAGAAGTAGATTCATTGCACCGGAACTGACGGCGAAGTTGCGCGCCGAAAGTCGTTTGCGATCGTCGGGAAAGTACTCTGCCGATAAGCTGGCGGTGACCAGAATGGCATTCGTCAGTGTCATGGCAAGCTGGGTTGGAGCTCCGATCCATGCAGCCGTCATGAACGACTGCCAATCGGGGAACTGAACCATGAGTGTCGGGATGGCATGCGGCGCCAGTTCGGGTACAGCGGCTCCGGAGGCCACCGTCGTCGCAAGACCACCAACAAGGAGCCCAAGTGCGCCGATCGATTTCAGCGGACTGAACTGGATCGCGATCAGCAACAAAAACAACGCGGCCCCAACGACCGTGTCCACGTCCGGAATTTTGAGTGCGGCAAGTATCAGCGAAATCCCCAGGCCGATCTGGATGCCCGTCAAAGCAGAGCCAGGAACAATGCGCTGCAATCGGGCGATGCCGCCGCTTGCGGCCAGCACCAGCAGCGTGGCTCCAACAATCATGCCGCTGGCGAAGACGGCGTCGGAACTCAGAGTTCCGGTAATAGCCATCGCGGCAATGGCCTTCATGGGCTGCGTGGGAACCGGGCGTCGATAGACTACGCCTGTCAGAGCCGAAAATAGCCCGAAGCCGATCAGAACACGGGTAGGTTCGAAGCTGCCCAACAACAGCATCGCGCTGACCAGCGGCAGGAACGTTCCAAGGTCCGCGAAAGCGCCAGACGCATCGCCCATGACAGAAGCAATGTGTGCTCCGGCCCGTGGCTGAGTTATCTGCTTTCCGTTGGACGCCATGTGGACCACTGCACCTCTAGGCCTTCAGCCACCCTGGGGCGTAATCCCCTAATCGGAGACGACGATCAGGGAGGCTCTTTTTGATCGGGGACCGCGATACAACACGCCGCGTTGCCGGCTATATTCAAACGAATACAGCCCGCGCCGCCGCAATGAAAGATGTTTGAGGTCGTGCGGCCCAACGGTCCGTGCCCCATCGAAGGCTTTGAGCACCGCATCGCCAACCAGCTGAGATCGTCTGCCGACATCCAAAATTGCTGAAGGAATGACGTTTTATTGCAAAATACGCTGTTTTGTACTTCCATAGCGCGCAATACAGCATAAGATCGAAGCGCTGCGCCGTTTGCCCAGGGACCCATTCCGGTATGACCGCAATTCAGTACGTCACCAGCAAAGCGTGCCGTGATACCGGCGCCTCATCGATGCAGCGCGCGGTTCCCGAGGAGACCGCGGTGGCCTTCGTCTATAACGGCACCGCCCATGCCGTGATGATGGCGACACCTCTAAATCTAGAGGACTTTGCCCGCGGGTTCACTCTGACGGAAGGCATCGTCTCAGAGGTGGGGCAGATCCAGTCGATCGAGGCGGTTCCTTTCGAAGAAGGAATTGAGCTCAGGATGTGGATCGACGAGGATCGGATGGCTCAGTTGCGGGCACGCCGCAGACGTATGGCGGGACCGACTGGATGCGGATTGTGCGGAATTGAAAGCCTCACGGAGGCGATGAGGCCGGTCACGCCCGTTCAATCTGAGGCCCGCTTCTTCTACGATGATATTCTGGCTGCTGTCCGCGCGATCGAATTTCGCCAGGAGCTCCACAAACAGACCCGAGCCATGCACGGTGCAGGCTTATGGAATAAGCAATCCGGTCTCGTCTGCCTGCGCGAGGATGTCGGCCGCCATAATGCGCTCGATAAGTTGATGGGGGCATCGTCACTTGACGCAACCGAGATCGGCGAAAGTCTTGTCGTTCTGACAAGCCGCGTATCGATCGAATTGGTAACAAAAGCCGCGAGGCTCGGCGTCCCCCTTCTCGTCGCGATCTCCGCCCCAACCGCACTTGCCATCAGGACGGCCGAAAAAGCCGGAATCACGCTGGCAGCCATCGCCCGCGACGATGGCTTTGAAGTCTTTGCCTGTTCGGACCGCGTCGAAAAACAAAGCGCCGAGGGCAGCTTTCTGAAAGCATCTTTCGGTTAGTCCGGCGTTTTTCTTCACCGGCCTATGCAACCCAGAAGTGCGAGCGCGCCATCGTTCGGTGGTCCTTTCTCCCCAAACGCCGGGTTGCCTTCATCCAGGTTCCAGACGACCTTGTCGCCAGCCTTGTCGTAGCGCGATCTGCCGCGATTGGCCGCGCACCGGCTGTTCGTGTCTGGCATAATCAGATAACAAGCCACCGGACGGAATTCACAATTGTCGAGACCCATTCGAATGAAGAGCTTCAGGGACGAGTATTTGACGACCAAGGATTTGGCCGAACTCCTCCATGTCAGAGAGCGTAAGATTTACGATCTTGCTTCCGCTGGAGACATTCCCTGTACGAGAGCGCTCGGCAAGTTGCTATTCGAACGCTCCGCAATTGACGCGTGGCTGGCCGGACATGGCTCCGAAGGAGCCGGCCGTCGCATCATTGATCCCGCCAATGTCTTCCTGGGCAGCCATGAGCCATTCCTTGAGAGATGTCTGCGCGAATCAGATTCGGGTCTGGCCACATTTTTCGATGGCAGCCGGGATGGCCTCGAGCGCTTCGCAAAGGGCGAGGGGGTGGCGACTGGAATTCACATCTATTGCGCCGAGGAGAACGATTGGAACGTCCCGGTCGTCGCGCAGCAATTTGCCGACAAGCCCGCATCGTTGATCGAATGGGGCTGGCGCGATAGGGGATTGGTCGTCCCGAAAGGCAATCCGAAGAAGGTCAAGGGAATCGACACCCTGCCAGGTTTGAAGATGGTGCCGCGGCAAAGCCATGCCGGCAGTCAGATTTTGCTCGAACACTATCTCGACAAGCTCGGCGACGCGGCGAAAAAGATCAAATTCACCAAGCCCGCCAGAACGGAATCAGACGCCGTGTTGGCCGTGGTGGAAGGCACTGTCGACGTCGCTTTCGGATTGAAATCCCTGGCCAACCAGTACCGGCTCGATTTCATCCCGCTGACCCGTGAGCGGTTTGACCTTCTCGTCTGGTGGCGCGAATGGTTTGAGCCGCCGCTTCAAAGCCTGATGCGGTTTGTGGCAACCGACGAGTTCTTGGAGATGACCAAGGGGCTCGATGGTTATGATTTTTCCGGCATCGGGACGGTTCACTTTAACGGCCGCCCACAATTGGTTGCCTGAAGGTCTGACGCGACGCTGTCGTATGCGCCTTCAGAACTTTGGGGACCAGACCTGAAAATGTTCGGCCAGTTTGGCTTCAGCGCGTTCATTGGGAAGGCGGCTGGGCGTGCCGATTGAGATAAACCCGACAAGCTGATCGGTCGGGCTGTCGCAAAATGCTTCCTGCAGAAGTGTCGAAGCAATCTTTCGCCCGCTCGTTATCATCGCGGCGTAACCATACGCATGCGCGGCGAGCAAGAGGTTTTGCACCGAGCCGCCGAGTGAAATCAACTGCTCGCTGACCGGAACCTTGGCGTGATTGGGCGTCGATCTGAGAATAACAGCCAGCAGAGTGGGCGCATTGAGCGCCCGGCTGCGCTCTTTATCTATGTCCTCCACGCTTGCTGATGGATCGTGCTCTTCTTTTTCCTGCGCAAACAAAGCGCCGAGCAACTCGCGGGATTTCTTTTCGACGAGAACATAACGCCAAGGTCTCAACGCGCAGTGATCAGGTGCGGTAAGTGCAAGCGCGACGATTGCTTCGAGTTCGTCAGCCGAGGGTCCGGGCGCGACAAGCCTCTTTGGCGCAACCGAGCGGCGCGCCGCGATCAACGCGCAAAGGTCTGCCGCGACGGGCCGATCTGAATTCGCCGGAGATGAGCATTCCATCGGCTCTTCAGCGCAGTCGTCCGCCAATTTCTCAAGTCCGTGACGATCCATTGTGTCGGCTGCCTGCAGATTGCGGGAATTGCTGCGAGCGCAGTGTACTCAAAAGCGCGTGTAGGAGCTAGAGTACACATCCTTAGAGGACCGCTCCAGAGAATTGAGGACGACCGCCGATGCGCCGGCAATAACGACCATCAAACTTAGGCTGATGAGAAAAGCCTTCATCCCAATCTCCTGGTTTTTCTACTGAACAGCAGTGTGTTTGCGGAAGGGACCCAGCGCCAGCAATCCGGGTTCCTGTGCCCAACATCCTACTCTGCGGGGTGCATGGATTGCATTTCTCGGCTGTCAATTTTGTCGGGGGCTTTGTTTTCAACTTCTTCGACCCATAGCCCATGGTGCTCACGCGCCCAATTGAGATCGACCTTGCCGCTCCCCATGGCATCGAACGCCCCCTCCATGCCGATCGAGCCAATGTAGATATGCGCGAGGATCACACAGATCAGCACGAGCGCGACGATCGCATGCCAAGCCGAGGAATATTGCATCTCTTCGACGGGTGACAAGTTGGTCGGCAGAGTAAAGCCAATCGTATTGAGAGCCGCAAAGGTTTTTGCAAACAGCGGCATCTCGAAGGGGAACATCAGCGCCAGACCCGAAAGGCTCATCGAAATCCCACCGAGGATCACGACCCAGAAGACGACCTTCTGACCCGCGTTGAACTTCTTTGCCGGCGGATGCACGCTCTTCAGCAAGACGCCACCGCCTTTTGCAACCCATTCCAGGTCGCGCGGATGCGGGATGTTATCTTTCACCCAAGCCACGAAGATCATCGCCAAGCCTGCCATGAAGGAAAAGGCGATGTAGTTGTGTAGGAGTTTGCCGGTCATTGCGATGCTGGCGAAGGCTTCCTTGCCCAGAACCGGGATCAAGACGCTTCGTCCATAAAGCAGTGCCAAGCCTGTCAAGCCGAGGATGATGAAGCTGACGGCAACAAGCCAATGTCCGACGCGCTCAATGGTCGCGAACCTGTCGATCACGCGTCCTGACTTGCCATGTTCGATCCGCACGGGCCCGCGCACGAAATAGAACACGACGAGAAGAGCAAGCATGCCGAGCATGCCATACGCGCCATAACGCGCCAGCGGTCCCTTCCGGTATTCCACCCACGACGCGATGTTACCAGTGTCGGCGGCATCCGACTGCTGGCGACGCAGCTCCATCGCACGCCGGATGTCCGCTTCCGTGTTGAGACGTTTCGCCCGGCCGCGAATGAGTTGCGCCGCCTTCTCGTCGGGAATGTTTATGGCGCCGCGTTCACCCTCGCGCAGTTTTTTCCAAATCTCCGAGGATTGCTTGCCGAGCGTTCCACCTGGAAGCTGGCCTTCGGTGATTTTCGATGGGACCGGCGTCGGCCGTCCGGCTCCATGTGGGTGCTGAGCGCTGGGCGCTTGCGCAAAGCTCAAGCCAGGCAGCATTGCAACGAGCGCAACAGCAATGCTGAGGAGGAGACGAACCCGCAACATCCTTTCAGGTCCGTTTGGCGCTCCAATAAAACCGTTCATGACTACACCTGCCCATATTGATTCGATTTCGCACTCAGGCGCATTGGCCGACGACTTAATGCGCTGCCTGAGAAGCAACAAGGCAGAACAGATGGAGCCGGTCTGCCTTGTCGCGTTTTCAAAATGCGTTCGTAACGAAGACGAGGTTTAGCCCGGCTGACCCTGGTAGGCTTTTCCCCACCCCCAGGCTCCCGAACCAAAGCCACGGCTCACGACGCGTTCGCGATAGATGTCGGAAACGGTGTTGCCGTCGCCTGCCAGCAAAGCCTTTGTTGAGCACATCTCCGCACACAGCGGCAGCTTGCCTTCAGCCAAACGGTTGCGGCCGTACTTCTCGAATTCGGCCGAAGAGTTGTTGGCTTCCGGACCGCCAGAGCAGAACGTGCACTTGTCCATCTTGCCGCGTGACCCGAAGTTGCCGACCTGCGGATACTGCGGAGCGCCGAACGGACAGGCGTAAAAACAGTATCCGCAGCCGATACACAGATCCTTCGAGTGCAGCACGACGCCCTCTTCCGACTGATAGAAGCAGTCGACCGGACAGACCGCCATGCACGGCGCGTCCGAGCAGTGCATGCAGGCAACCGAAACGGATTTCTGTCCCGGTTCGCCTTCGCTGATGGTGACGACGCGCCGGCGGTTGATGCCCCACGGCACTTCATGCTCGTTCTTGCAAGCTGTGACGCAGGCGTTGCAGTCGATGCAGCGCTCGGAGTCACAAAGGAACTTCATCCTTGCCATTGTTCATTCCTCCTAGGCTGCCCGGATGCGGCACAGCGAGACTTTGTTCTCTTGGATGTTGGTGACCGAGTCATAGCCATAGGTCATGGCGATGTTGCCCGACTCCCCAAGGACGTAGGGTCCGGTTCCTTCGGGGAACTTCCCGGACAGGTCCTTGCCCTGGAAGCGCCCGAGGAAGTGATACGGGATCCAGACGTTGCCTGGCGCCACCGAGTTGGTGATCTTCGCCTGCACCTGAATGGACGCGCCTTCGGGGCTTTCCAGGAACATCGCCGATCCGTCTTTGATGCCATGGTTGTTGGCATCGCGCGGATTGACCTGGGCAAACATGTTTTGCTGCAACTCGGCGAGCCACGGGTTGGCAAACGACTTCGCGCCCCCGCCTTCGTGCTCGACAAGACAGCCCGAAGACAGGACCAGCGGATAGTCCTTGGCGTAGTCGACCTGCTGAATGCTGGCGTACTTGATCGGCAGCCGGTACATGCGGCGATCCGGATAGGTCGGGTAGTCGGCAACCAAATCGCGGCGCGGCGTGTAGAGCGGTTCGCGATGGATGGGCACTGGGTCCGGGAACGTCCAGACCACGCACCGGGCCTTGGCGTTTCCGAACGGTGCGCACCCGTGCTTGACCGCGACGCGCTGGATGCCGCCGGACAAGTCGGTCTTCCAGTTCGCCTTGTCGCCGCCGACGGCTTCGATGGTGGCGCGTTCGTCGTCGGTCAGGTCCGCATCCCAGCCGAGTTTCTTCAGCATCGCCATCGTGAACTCGGGGTAGCCGGTCGTCAGTTCGGAGCCCACGGGATAGGAGACGCCCTCGGTGTCGCCTTCGGCCAGTAGCGAGCCGCCGCCCCAGTCGGCAGGCCCATCGACGCCGAAGCGTGCGCGGAATGCCAGACCGCCTTCGGAAACGGGTTTCGAGGGATTGTAAAGGTTCGGCGTTCCGGGGTGCTTCATGTCTGCCGTACCCCAGCAGGGCCACGGCAGGCAGAAGTATTCGCCGTCGCAAGGCCCGCCATTCGCCTTCAACGTCGTCTTGTCGAAGGTATGCATATTGGCCATATGCAACTTCAGGCGTTCGGGCGACTGACCGGTGTAGCCGATGGTCCAGAAACCCTTGTTGATCTCGCGCGTAATGTCCTCGATCAGCGGCTCATTGCCGTTGATCTTGATATTCTTGAACATCTCGCCGTCGTATCCGAACTTCTTGGCGAAGCGATACATGATCTCGTGATCGGGCCGCGACTCGAAGATCGGCTCGACCACCTTTTCGCGCCATTGGACCGACCGGTTCGAAGCGGTAATCGCGCCATAGGTTTCGAACTGGCTGCACGCCGGCAGAAGGTAGGTGTTGTTCTTGCGTTCGCCGAAGAGGGCGGAAGCGGGAACATAAGGGTCGACGATGACGAGCAGGTCGAGCTTGGTGAAGGCTTCCTGCTGGGCTGGCAGACGCGTCAAGGAGTTGACGGAGTGCCCCCAAAAGACCATCGCCCGCAAGTTGTCGTTCTGGTCGATATCCTCTTTGTCCATGATGGCGAGTTCATACCAGCGCGACACAGGCGTGCCGGCAATCTCCATCATGCTCTTGTCTTTGCCGTCTTTATCCTTGGTGTTGGCAAAGCGGTCCTTCATGTAATCGTAGTCGACATTCCAGACGCGCGACCAGTGCTTCCAGGCCCCCGATGAGAGACCGTAATAGGCCGGCAGCGTATGGCACAGGACGCCCATGTCGGTGCAACCCTGGACGTTGTCGTGACCGCGGAAGATGTTGGTGCCGCCGCCGTCCTTGCCGATGTTGCCGAGTGCGAGCTGCAGGATCGGCATGGCGCGGGTGTTGTTGTTGCCGATGGTGTGCTGGGTCATGCCCAGCGTCCACGTCAGGCACACCGGCTTGTTCGTCACCAGAGTGTGAGCCACTCTGCGCAACTGAGCCCCTGGAACGCCGCTGACGCGCTGGACCTCATCGGGATGCCACTTCTTGACTTCCTCGCGGACCTTATCCATGCCCCAGGTGCGCTGGCGGATATACTCTTTGTCTTCCCAGCCGTTCTCAAAGATATGCCATAGGATGCCCCAGATAACGGCGATGTCCGTACCTGGGCGCGGCTGAACAAATTCGGTGGCATGCGCTGCCGTCTTGGTGAAGCGCGGGTCGACGACAATGTAAGGCGCGTTATTCTTTTCCTTGGCCTTCAGGATATGCAGCATCGAAACCGGATGCGCTTCTGCCGGATTACCGCCGAAAGTTATGATGCACTTTGAATTGTGCATATCGTTGAAGGAGTTCGTCATCGCGCCGTAGCCCCAGGTGTTGGCAACCCCGGCGACGGTCGAGGAGTGACAGATGCGCGCTTGGTGATCGACGTTGTTCGTACCCCAGAAGGCGGCGAACTTGCGGAACAGATAGCCTTGCTCGTTTGAGACTTTTGCCGAGCCGAGCCAGTAGACCGAGTCGGGTCCGGATTCTTCGCGGATCTTCAGCATCTGGTCGCCGATCTCATTGATGGCGTTATCCCACGAGATCCTCTTCCACTTGCCGTCAACCAGCTTGAGCGGATGTTTGAGGCGACGTTCGGAAATCGTTTCTTCGCGAAGGGCCGCCCCTTTCGCGCAGTGCGCGCCAACATTGATCGGGCTGTCGAAGGCTGGCTCTTGTCCGATCCAAACGCCGTCCTTGACTTCAGCTTTCACTGCGCAACCAACCGCGCAGAAGGTGCAGACGCTTGTCTTGATTTCCGGAGGCGTGCCGCTGGCCGCCGCCTTTCCAGCCGCGCTATTGGCTTTCTGGACCGATGAGAAGCCCAACCCCGCAACGCCAAGCCCACCGGCCGCGATCCCCGAATTGCGCAAAAACGTTCTTCGGTCGACGGCGCTCAAAGCGGACTTGAAATCCAAGGCCGCCATTCGAGAACTTTTGGGCGAAGAACTTGATGTCTTTCTAAGCATGACGTGTTGTCCCTATCCGTTCGTGACGCCTCGTGGGCCCTAGAACCGTGCCAAGTCGTAGTAGGTCTTGACGTGTTCGGTTTCGCGATAGCCCGTACCGGATGGCTCATTAGCTGGAGTGCGGCTTTGCGCATGAGCGTCACCCGACGCCAGCGCTGAGCCTGCGACGCCACCTGCGATCGCACCCATCGATGCAAAAAAGCTTCGGCGGCTGACCCCGTCGGGTCCTCTTGGTCTGTTCTGTGAAGTCCCTTTCGACATGCCATTGCTCCCTGAAGGTCTGCGAGGGTGCCCCCGCGTTCTGCCGAATGATCGGTCGCCAAGCGACGCTGGAGCAGCGCGGTGCGCGTCACACCAATGCGTCGTTCTGGCGCATTTAAGCGCTATAGTTCCGAACAATCCAGCATAAAAAGCGCAAAAACACACAAAAACGCACTCTAATGCAGAGCGCGTTTGCGGATTAATTGGTTGGAGAGTGGGGGCGGGCTTGGGAAGCGCTCAGGCGTGCCGGCGTCAGTCTTCGACCGAAACCATTGAAAGCGATGTCTTTTCAAGCTCGATGAACAGCTTGCCGACGTTTCCGACGTGGCGATAAAGGCTGGCATCGCGAGCCGCAGTCAGATCCGCAAAGAAATTGCCCATCCAGGGAGAAATATGAGCATCGAAAAACTGCTTCTGTTGCCCGAGCGGAAGTGGTGGCTCCCCAAATTTCCCGAGGATCAGGCCGGCCATCATTTCACAAACCGGTGCGACATGGTCTTCAGGTTCGGTGGCATTTTCGTTGCGCGCTATACCGCGTCGGGCCATTTCCATTCTGAGTTCGGCCAAGGGACGGCCAAACAAGCGTCCACCCTGATAGTGTGAGGCGTAGGGCATGAGCTGCGCGACGGGTGTGCCCGTGAAGAGCCTTTCGAATTCGTTGGCCACCTCGACTTGCGAACAGCTCCGTGCTGCAGTTCCCAGTTCACCGATGGCGGTCGGAAAGTGGCCGTCGCCTCCAGTGAGTTGACCGATTTCGTCGAGCAGCTGGTGTGATGGAGATTCAAAAAATAGCGCTCCCAGCAGATGGTAGAGCGCTGCGCGATGCTGGTCTTCCGGCGCGAGTTCGCTGGTTTCGAATGACGATTGCGAGTGGCTCGCTCCCATCTCGATACGAGCAGGGCGCACCGCCTTCTCTTCTGACTGCGCTGCAAATCCGGTCATGAGTGCGAGCCCTCCGTGTCGCCGTCGTGCGCCGCTACCGAGCGGCCGGCAGCGTCGCTGTCTTGCGGTGGATCGTTCTGATTGTCGGCTTGGGCTCGATTGCGCGGACCGCATTCCCGGGCCAGCTCGCGCTGGCGCTCAACGTTTTGACGCTCTTCGCGTTCTTCGCGCCGCAAGTCGTGCGCGCTTTTACGCTTTTTGCCGCGCAGCAGGTCTTCGGCAGACTCGGTCGCGATCTGGATGAACTCGGTCATCGAGTAATCGAGATCGTAGTCATTGAGCCCATCGACATTGGCGAGCACCGGGTCTGACCCCCAGAGCTTTTTGAGCGCGGCATTGCGGATTGCGGCAGGTACGCCGTCACGCATGAAGGCCGTGAAGTCGGAGTCGTAAGTCAGTGTCTCGATGTCTGGTAGGTCGTCGATTGCCGAAGGCTCTTCCGTCCCTTCTTCCGAATCTGCCAAGGGAGTCGTGTCGTCAGCGGGAGCAACTTGCAATTCGGTCTGCGGCTCGGTCGCGGATTGGTCGTCCGGCGCTTTGGTGTCGGTGCGCTTCAGCCGCGACCAGCGCGACAGAACATCTTCTTTCTGTTGAGACATTTCCTCGCTCCGCTAGCGCGTTGATGAGTATTATTATGTTTTATGTGTCGCATTTTTCTTCATTGCGACATTTTGTGCTATTTTATACAGTCGTATACATATGACAACCGCCGTTTTGTCCGCTCCTCACAACTTCAACCTTCGCGGTCCGTCGCGACAGGATCAGTGGAGCATTCACGGACGCGTGCAACCATGTAGGACCCCCGTATGGCCAACCCGCAAACACGTCCCGCTTCGACGTCGAACTGGCTCGCGGGCGTTGCGTTCGAGCAGCCGTTTCGCATCGATGAACTTCTGGCGCGCGTTGCAGAGGTCTTCCACATGCGTGGTCTCATCGCAGCGGGCGTGCTGCAGACATATTCGGAAACGCCCGGCTGTGACGGATCCAATCTCCGGCTGAAAGCGATCGGCGCGACTTGGGAACTTCCGATCATGCAACCGCGTGGCCATCACTCAAAAGGCTGTCGTCTGGATTATGGGGCGATGGCGGACGCGAGCCAGTGGATCGAAGCGTCATTGAAAGAGAACGCCGACATCATCATCCTCAATCGCTTTGGCCGGGCCGAAAGCGAGGGCAATGGTTTACGCAACGTCCTGCAGCGCTGCGCCGAAGACGAACGACCGACGCTCATTGCAGTGCGCGCCGATTATCTTCCGGCATGGAACGAGTTTCACGGCGGTTTGGGCGATGTTCTGGAACCCAACCTCGAGTCGATCATCGATTGGTATGACCGGCTGCCAAGAGCCGCAGGTCGACCGACGCTTGCCGCACAGCCAATGAGTGAGCTCTCCTGAAATGCTCGATAAGCTTGAGCTTCTACTCCATCTCGCGAGCGAGAAGCATTTCGGAAAGGCAGCCCAGTCGGCTGGCGTCACGCAGCCTACACTGTCGTCGGCGGTCAAGAGCCTGGAAGATCAACTGGGCGTCCGCATCGTCGAACGCGGCTCGCGTTTTCGCGGTTTCACCAAAGAAGGCGAGCACGTCCTCACCTGGGCGCGTCAACTGACAAGTGACATGCGGGCGATGCGCCAGGAGGTTGACGCGCTGCGCCGGAACTTGCGGGGGGAACTGAAGCTCGGCGTCATTCCAACAGCACTCCCAATCGTTTCCGAGATCACCATCCCTTTCCGTGGTCGATGTCCCGATGTGACCTTTAAAGTCTCGGCCATCACATCCGAAGCGATCCTTTCAAAGCTGCAAAACCTCGAAGTTGATATTGGGATTTCCTACCTCGGCGAGGAGCCCCTCGGCCGGTTTCGCGGTATCCCGCTTTATGACGAGCGCTATGCCTTGCTTGTTGCCCCTGACGGCCCTTTTGAAGATCAAGAGACCGTGACGTGGAAAGAAGCCGGGCGCTTGCCGCTCTGCCAGCTGTCTTCGGATATGCAGAACCGCCGCCTCATCGACCGGCATCTGCGCGAAGCTGGCGCTAAACCAAACTGCACGCTGGAATCAAACTCGATGCTGGTTTTGTATGCTCATGTGCGCACCGGCGGCTGGGCCAGCATCATTCCGGTGCGCTTTGCCGCCGAACTGGAACGGCCGGGCCGGCTTCGCGCAATTCCCTTAGTCGAGCCGGTCATCAAGCATGAAGTTGGACTCATCCTGCCGGATCGCGCAACGCACACGCCGGTTGTAGCGAAGTTCATAACGTTCGCCGAAAAGGCGTTCCGCCGGCCTGAGAAGTCTCCGGTCTAGCCCCGCTGCAGTGCAGGATTGTGGACTAAGTCCCGCCGCAAACCGCCAATTCATCCGGACGATAGGATTTTGCAATCGCACAACGGAACTGCTCTATTGATGCCGTGCGACATTCCATCGAACGTGTCCCTGATTTTCACAGGCGCGGAGACGGTGGATGCCCGAAGGTACCGACTGGAGTGAGGCGGAGACACGCGCGATCGTGGCCCGCCACGAGGACCGCGAGGGACCGCTGCTTCCGATCCTGCATGATGTGCAGCACGCCTTCGGTTGCGTTCCCGAAAAAGCCGTACCGATCATCGCCGACGCGCTCAATCTCTCGCGTGCCGAAGTGCATGGCGTCGTGACCTTCTATCACGACTTCCACCGCGAACCGGCTGGCCGTCATACGCTCAAGGTCTGCCGGGCGGAAGCCTGTCAGGCGATGGGCTGCGAGCGCCTGGTAGAAACGGCCGAAGCACGGCTTGGCGTGGCCTGTGGCGAAACGAGTGCTGACAGACGTGTCACCCTAGAGACGGTTTATTGCCTCGGCCTTTGTGCGACCGCTCCTGCTGCCATGCTCGATCAGCGCGTTGTCGGACGCCTCGATGCTGACAAGCTCGACGCCTTGCTCAAGGAGGCCTTTGAATGACCTTCAAGCTTTTTGTGCCGCGCGATGCGGCCGCGATTGCGTGCGGGGCCGATGGCGTTGGTGAAGCCTGCGCCAGCGAAGCCAAGCGTCACGGTCTGGAGGCCACGATCGTCCGCAACGGATCGCGCGGAATGCTCTGGCTTGAGCCACTTCTTGAGATTGAGGAAGCCGGCGTTCGTTATGCGTTCGGGCCTTGCGACGCAAAAACGGCGGCTGAAATCATCGCTCAGTTGGCGCAAGGCACATCCGTTTCGCAAATCTCACACGCACTGGCGCTAGGGCCAACCGAACAGATCCCGTTTTTCGAAAAGCAAACGCGCCTAACCTTCGCGCGCTGCGGTCTCACCGACCCCGTCTCACTTGAGGCTTACCGCGCTCATGGTGGCTACCAGGGTCTTGCCAAAGCCCTCGCCATTGAGCCGGCCGAAATCGTCGAAGAGGTGACGAAATCCGGGTTGCGCGGCCGCGGCGGTGCCGGATTCCCGACCGGAACAAAATGGAAGACCGTCCACGATTGCGACGGTGACCAGAAATACATTGTCTGTAACGCCGACGAAGGCGACAGCGGAACGTTCGCCGATCGCATGCTGATGGAAGGCGATCCGTTTTGCCTGATCGAGGGGATGACGATTGCAGGCCTCGCAGTCGGCGCGACCCGAGGCTACATCTACCTCCGCTCCGAATACCCACATGCCGCCGTTGCCCTCGATGAGGCCATCGCTGCTGCAAAGGCGGGCGGATATCTCGGGCGCAACATTTGCGGCAGCACCTACGATTTCGAATTGGAAGTCCGCATCGGCGCGGGTGCGTATGTCTGCGGCGAAGAAACCTCGTTGCTGGAAAGCCTGGAAGGCAAACGCGGTCTGGTTCGCGCCAAGCCGCCGTTGCCGGCACATGAAGGCCTTTTTGGTAAGCCAACAGTCGTCAACAACGTCCTCTCGCTCGGCGCAGTGCCCTTCATCCTGGCCGAAGGCGCGCAGGCGTATGCCGATTACGGGATGGGTCGCTCGCGCGGAACGATGCCGATCCAGCTTGCTGGCAATATCAAGCATGGCGGATTGTTCGAGACCGCATTCGGCATCACTCTCGGAGAACTCGTCAATGACATCGGCGGCGGCACTGCCACCGGCCGCCCGCTCAAGGCCGTACAGGTCGGCGGCCCATTGGGAGCCTATTTCCCGCAAGAGTATTTCGACACGCCGTTTGACTATGAAGCCTTTGCCGCGCGCGATGGCCTCATCGGTCACGCCGGCATCGTTGTCTTTGACGACACTGCCGACATGGCCCGGCAGGCGCGATTCGCCTTTCATTTCTGCGCAGCCGAAAGCTGCGGGAAATGCACGCCCTGCCGCATCGGTGCGGTGCGTGGCCGCGAGACGCTCGACAAGGTCATCGCCGGCGACAAAGTGGACGCGAACCTCGAACTCGTCGAGGACCTTTGCAACACCATGAAGTTTGGATCGTTGTGCGCACTGGGCGGCTTCACGCCTTATCCCGTCATGAGTGCCCTGACCCATTTCCCCGAAGATTTTGGACGCAAGCGCACGCTGCCTGTGGCCGCCGAATGAGGCTCAAATCATGCTGATCAAAGAAACCGACTACGGCACACCCGCCAGTGTGTCGAAGGAACTTGTGACGCTGACGATCGATGGCTCCGAGGTCACAGTACCGGCCGGGACGTCCATCATGCGCGCCGCAATGGAGGCGGGCACCGAGATCCCGAAACTCTGCGCCAGCGATATGCTCGAAAGTTTCGGGTCATGCCGCATGTGTCTTGTCGAGATCGAAGGCCGCAACGGAACGCCGGCCTCCTGCACGACGCCGGTTTCGCCGGGGCTAGTCGTCAAGACGCAAACGCAGCGCGTCAAAGACATCCGCCGCGGTGTCATGGAACTCTACATCTCCGACCATCCGCTCGATTGCCTAACCTGCGCGGCGAACGGTGATTGCGAGTTGCAGGACATGGCAGGTGCCGTTGGCTTGCGTGACGTGCGTTATGGCTATGATGGCGCCAACCATGTTTTCGACACGCAGGCAAATCTGCCGAACACCAACTTCCTGTCGAAGGACACCTCCAATCCCTACTTCACATACGATCCCTCGAAATGCATCGTTTGCAATCGCTGCGTCAGGGCCTGCGAGGAAGTGCAGGGCACGTTCGCACTGACGATCACCGGCCGTGGATTCGACAGTCGCGTATCAGCCGGAATGAGCGAGAGTTTCCTTGCCTCCGAATGCGTGTCTTGCGGGGCCTGCGTCCAGGCTTGTCCGACCGCGACCCTGTCTGAGAACAGCCTCATCGAAACCGGCCAGCCGGAGCATTCGAAGGTGACGACGTGCGCCTACTGCGGCGTCGGCTGCGCTTTCAAGGCCGAGATGCGCGGAGAAGAAGTCGTGCGCATGGTCCCCTACAAAGACGGCAAGGCCAACCGCGGCCACTCGTGCGTCAAAGGCCGGTTCGCTTATGGCTATGCAACCCACAAGGAGCGCATCCTCAAGCCGATGGTTCGCGAAAGCATTAATGATCCATGGCGCGAGACGACGTGGGATGAAGCGATCGGCCGCGTCGCTTCCGAGTTCAAGCGGATTCAGAATCAATACGGCAAGGGCTCGGTTGGCGGGATTACGTCGTCGCGCTGCACCAATGAAGACGTCTTCCTGGTGCAAAAGCTGATCCGTCAGGGTTTTGGCGTCAACAACGTCGACACCTGCGCACGCGTTTGCCATTCGCCGACCGGTTACGGCCTGAAGACCACGTTCGGCGAGTCGGCCGGGACCCAGGACTTCGACTCTGTCGAGCACTCTGATGTCATTCTCGTCATCGGGGCCAACCCGACGGATGGCCATCCAGTCTTCGGCAGCCGCATGAAGAAGCGTCTTCGCCAAGGCGCCCGCCTGATCGTCGTCGATCCGCGCCGCATCGACCTGGTGAAATCGCCGCACGTGTCGGCGGACTATCACCTCGCCCTAAAGCCCGGAACCAACGTCGCGATCATGACGTCGATGGCGCATGTGATCCTGTCTGAAGGCCTCGAAAACACCGACTTCATCAAATCCCGTTGCGATGTGGCAGCGTTCGAGGAGTGGCGCGCCTTCGTGATGCGCGACCGCAATTCCCCCGAAGCGATGGAAGCCTATACCGGCGTTCCTGCCGATGAAGTCCGCGCTGCAGCCCGACTTTTTGCGACCGGTGGCAATGGCGCGATCTACTACGGCTTGGGCGTCACCGAGCATAGCCAGGGGTCGACAACCGTCATGGCGCTCGCCAACCTCGCCATGGCGACCGGGAACATCGGACGTCCCGGCGTCGGCGTGAACCCATTGCGTGGCCAGAACAACGTCCAGGGCTCTTGCGACATGGGCTCGTTTCCCCACGAGCTGCCCGGCTACCGCCACATCTCAGACGTCGCGACACGCACCTTGTTCGAGGCCGATTGGAACTGCACGCTTAATCCGGAACCCGGCCTGCGCATCCCCAACATGCTCGATGCGGCCGTCGAAGGGTCCTTCCGCGCGCTCTACATCCAGGGCGAAGATATCCTGCAATCGGATCCCGATACGCACCACGTCGCCAGCGGTTTGGCAGCAATGGAATGCGTCGTCATCCAGGACCTCTTCCTCAACGAAACGGCCAACTACGCGCACGTCTTCCTGCCGGGTTCGACGTTCCTGGAAAAAGACGGAACCTTCACCAACGCCGAGCGCCGAATTCAGCCTGTGCGCAAGGTGATGAGCCCGATCAACGGCTATGGAGACTGGGAAATCACTCAGCTGATCGCGCGAGAGGTCGGGCTTGACTGGAACTACCAGACCCCGATCGAGATCATGGACGAGATCGCGCGGCTCACCCCGACCTTCACGGGCGTGACCTACGACAAGCTCGAACGGCTCGGGTCAATCCAGTGGCCGTGCAACGAAGAGCATCCTGAAGGTTTTCCCGTGATGCATGTCGAGAATTTCACGCGCGGTCTGGGTCTGTTTATGATGACCGACTACATCCCGACCGACGAACGAACCGGGCCGCGCTTCCCGCTGATCCTCACCACCGGCCGCATCCTCTCGCAGTACAATGTTGGGGCTCAAACGCGGCGGACCGACAACGTCGTCTGGCACGAGGAAGACCGTCTTGAGATCCACCCGCATGACGCAGAACAGCGCGGCGTCAACGATGGCGATTGGGTCACGGTCCGTAGCCGGTCCGGCGAGACGGCTTTGCGTGCGCTGCTGACCGATCGGGTTGCGCCGGGCGTCGTCTATACGACGTTCCACCACCCGATGACGCAGGCCAACGTCGTCACCACTGATCATTCGGACTGGGCCACCAACTGCCCCGAATACAAAGTGACGGCGGTGCAGGTGAGCCCGTCGAACGGCCCGACCGACTACCAGGAAGAGTATTCCGACTTTGCCGAAAAGAGTCGGCGCATCGTTGCCGTCGATGCGGCCGAATAGTCGCCGCACCGGGGACGTTCGCATCGATTCGGTCGCAGCAATGAATATTGGAGCCCGCGCGTTATGAGCATGAATAAAAAGCTCGTCGACATGATCAACCAGATCGCTCGCAATACGGCAATTCAAGGCGACGAGCGGGCCATCGCCGCGACTGCCGATCACGTCCGCAAATTCTGGGACCCACGCATGCGCGCGGGGTTAATGGCGCATTTAGCCGACGGAGGCGCAGGCCTCGATGACATCGCGCGCGCGGCGTCCATGAAGCTGGCGGCCTCAAACGCGCCTGAAGTACATAACGCCGACTGATCGAAGCGAGTTACGGAATGATCGTCGCGAAGGCGGCTCAGGACGCATCCTGTCCCGTTAGCGTTGCCCCGCTCAACATCCCGGTACCGAGCCAACTGTTAAGATAACCCGCAGCCCTCAGTGGCGCCGTTTCAGGATCGTCAAAGACCGCGCAAAGCTCACAAAGAGTACCAAAAGACATACCCTTTACGGCCTCATCCCACATCATCGCTTCTTCTGCTTTGAGTTCCCGAAACTTTGGCACGACGCCATCGCGCCAGACGATGAGGCGGTGGGGTTCATCGACGCTGCCACTGAGCTCAGCGTCGGGCGGTGCCTCTTCCGATTTCAGCGCCAGCCAGATCTCCGCTGCGTTCGACACGAGATCCAAGCGTTGCGCTGAAGGATGGGGAACGAATGTGAGCGCACCCCAGGTCTCCGGTGCAAAGACCGCAAGGTTGCCAAGATCGATAACAGCGGCATCGACGGCATCAAAGGCCATGTTGAGCGAAAATTCCAAGCGCGCCAGCTCATGAACCTCTGCATGCTCGCGATAAGGCGATTGCGTCTTCAGAAAATCAGGAAGCCTGCAAGCGACCCATCGCGCGTTCGGGGTTCGTGAGGGATGCTTCGCAACATAGGCCCGCACCATCTCGTCGAAGACTTCGTCGCCAAGATAGGCAGCCAGCATTGGATGGTCGCCGCGAACGACTTCAACCAGCCGTAGAATGTAGGCGTTCTGGTAAACGCCCAACAGCACTTGCCTGTCAGTCCGCGAGCTATCGCAGATAAAACTGAGGAGACTCACATCTTGGCTCAGCACCGCCTGCTGGAAGATCGCTTGGATTTCAGCAAGGCTTGGCGCTTGGCCTGGTTTGGCATCCGCTCGATGAACCTCTTCATTCGCCTCGTCAAGCTGGAGAGCAGCTGTCATGACCGGGCCACCTCACGTCCGGATTCCTTTGCGACATGCAACTCCGGTAGAATTTCTGTCGCGTAGCGCCGGGCCAGATCGAGCTCCGCGATCATGTCAGCCAGTGGCGGGATATCATCGTCCCGCTCGATAATGGTCGAGACAGCTCCAAACCGCTTGACCGCCCGCCGATAGAGATCCCAAACCTCGTCGGGGACCAACGCATCGTGGGTATCGATGATGTGGGTCGTGTTGTGTTCATGACCGGCCAGATGAAACTGAACGACACAATCGCGCGGAATCGCATCGATGAATGTCCGTGCATCGAAATCGTGGTTGAACGCGCTGACAAACACGTTGTTGACGTCGAGCACGAGCCAGCAGCCCGTACGCTTGGTCATCTCCGCCAGGAACTCCCACTCGGTCATTTCGGAATGGGCATACTGCACGTAGCTCGACACGTTCTCGATCGCGAGCGGCCGTCCCAGAATGTCCTGAACCTGATCGATCCGCGAGACCACATGCTCAAGCGCCTCCCGCGTATACGGGATCGGCAAAAGATCATGCAGGTTGACGCCATGCACACCGGTCCAGCACAGATGATCGGAGATGAACTCCGGCTCAAAACGATCAGCGAGTGACTTGAGCCCTTCCAGATAATCGACGTTAAGCGGAGCCGTCGAAGCAATCGACATCGAGACCCCGTGCAGCACGATGGGGTAGCGCGCGCGAATCCGTTCCAACATGGCAAGCGGTTGGCCGCCCGGCACCATGTAGTTTTCCGAAATGGCCTCGAACCAATCGACCGGAGGATCCCCGCCCAGAATTTCAGAGTAATGCTGGGAGCGAAGACCCAAACCGAAGCCAAGGTAGGAGGGTCGCTCTCGCGCAGAACCAAGCGTGTCGCGATGCTGCCGGGAAATCGGTTGTGCTGCCGTGTTCATCAAAGCGCTCCTTTTTAAACAATTCGGCAACGCGGACTGGGACGGGCTCCGCCTCATCGACAAAGCCCATCCCGGTCCAGCAACAGTGTGAACTCTTCTCGAAGTGCCGTTACTTGGAGGCGGCCTCGAATTTGGCGCCTTCAATCTTCTCGCATTCGGCTTTCGTCATTTCCTTGAAGCCCTTGCCTTTGCAGGCGTTGTGGCCCTTGCATTCGTTGGAAGCCGTTTTGCATGCGCCTTTGCCCTTACAGGCGTTGGCGCCGATGCAATGGCCCTTGGCGTCGCTGGCGGCACTCGCCGGCAATGACGCTGCACCTGCAATGAGGAGGGTCGCGGCGGAGGCGGCAAGCGCTGCGCCTGAGAAGGTTGCCATCTTCATGGGTCGTAACCTCGATTTGGCTGTCAGTTGAAAGGAGGCCGTCATTAAGCAAGACCTCAGGCGCCCGTTTTCGGGCACCCGTAGAGGGTTTCGAACCGTCACCGCGATTTGTTACGCTGAACCGGTTCAACTAAACGTGTTGTGTACGAGCGCCCGCAGACATGCCAATGCCGGGATCTTTCGCTTACAGCCCAGCCGACTTGTGTAACGAATGAGCCTAGCCGCACGTAAAGACATGAGGAAACGTCGTCCGTGAGTCATCAGGACCACGACTTGAGCTTGCTGATGATCGCTGCCCGCAGCGGAGACGAGGAGGCCTACCGGCGCCTCCTTGGCGCACTGGCGGCGCGCCTGCGCGTTGTCGTGCGCGCTGGTCTGCGTCAAGCAGGATGTGATGCCAACGACGAGGAAGATATCGTGCAAGAAACGCTGCTGGCGATCCATTTGAAAAAGCACACTTGGAACGAGGACCAGCCGCTTCAGCCTTGGGTCAATGCCATCGCCCGCCATAAACTGATCGACACTCTGCGCCGTCGTGGCAACCGGACACCACTGAATATCGATGAACTGGCGGATCAAATTCCAGCCCCCGTCGATCGCAACGAAGCCAGCGTCAAGGAATGTCTGGAACTGCTGGTTGAACTCCCCGATCGCCAGCAGCAGATCGTCAGATACTTCTCCCTTCAGGGCCTCAGCGCGCGCGAAGTCGGCGATAAACTCAAGATGAGTGAAGGTGCGGTAAGAACCGCACTGCACCGCGCCCTGCAAACCCTTTCTGCAGCTTACAAGCGAAACCATTGATGAAGACCGACGAACTCATTTCCGCTCTGGTTGCAGACACGCGACCGCCGCCACCGCTGTGGGCACGCAATGTCGGCGTCGCAGCGTCCATTGGCGCGCTGGCGTCTGCGATCGTGTTCTTGTCAATCCTGGGCTTCCGTCCAAATCTGATAGACGCACTATCCAGCTGGCGTTTTGATCTGAAACTGGCCCTCATCGGCCTGGCGGTCATCCTGGCATTGCGGGATGCTGCCAGCCTGACCAATCCAACCAACCGGCATTTTGCCACCTGGACGAGTTGGCTGTTGCCTGTTGCGATCGCAAGTGCCGTTGCACTCGAACTCTGGCTCACGCAACAAGATCAATGGGGAAAACACCTCTTCGGCACCAATTGGCTGGTTTGCATGGTTGCGATCCCGGTATTGTCGTTGGCGCCGTTGGCCGCGGGTATCTATGCCATGCGTTCGGGCGCGCCGGCTTCGTCGGCGGTTGCTGGAGCGGCCTTGGGGCGGCTGGCTGCGGCGCTGGGTGCGCTCGTCTACGCCATGCACTGCATCGACGATTCCCCGCTCTTCGTCGCCGCTTGGTATTCGATTGCGACGCTGACGGTGATCGCTATTGGAGCAGTGGCCGGCCGCATGTCGCTGCGCTGGTAAGGTCACCCAACGGATAGCGTCGAAGGCGAGTTCAAAGCCACGCAAACTTCACGACAAAGAGCACGGCCAAAACCGCCATCGCCGGGGAGACTTGCCGGAAATTTCCGGTCAGAAGTTTGATAGCGGCATGGGTGATAATCCCAAACGCGATCCCGTGGGCGATTGAGAACGTAAGCGGCATAGAGACGATGGTGATGCCGGCTGGAACAAACTCGGTCGGATCCTCGTAGTCGAGATCCTTCAGCGCTTCCATCATCAAGCAGGCGACGTAGACAAGCGCGGGCGCCGTTGCAAAAGCCGGAATCGACCCGGCTAGCGGCGCCAGAAAAAGCGCCAGTAGAAATAATAGCGCAACCGTAACCGAAACGAGCCCGGTGCGCCCGCCAACATTCACACCCGCCGCACTCTCGATATAGCTGGTCGTCGTCGAGGTCCCGATGGCCGCGCCTGCAATCGCGGCGACAGAATCCGCCGTCAGCGCGCGATTGGCTCTGGGCAAGGTACCGTCAGCATTGAGGAGCCGCGCCTTGTGCGCAACGCCAACCAGCGTCCCGGTGTTGTCGAAAACGTCGACAAAGAAGAACGTGAAGACAATTGCGATTAATCCGATCTCTAAGGCCTTGGCGATATCGAGCTTCAGGAAGACCGGCGCGATTGAAGGCGGCATCGAGAACACACCGCCGAACTTTGCTTGACCCAGGACCATGCCCGCAACCGCAGTCGCCAATATCCCAATCAGAATAGCCCCAGGCACCTTGCGTGCATCGAGCGCCACGATCAGCACAAATCCAAGGACGGCAAGAACCACCGACGGCGCCTTCAGATTGCCAAGCGTGACCAGCGTCACCGGATGCGCGGCGATAATCCCGGCACTTTGCAGGCCGACGATGGCGAGGAAAAAGCCGATGCCAGCAGCAATCGCTAACTTCAGGTTCCGCGGCATCGAGTTGAGAACCCACTCGCGGATATGCGTCAGGCTGACGATCAAAAACAAGATGCCTGATAGAAACACCGCTCCCAGAGCCGTCTCCCAGGAATGGCCCAGGCCCAGAACCACGCCATAGGTGAAGTAGGCGTTGAGACCCATGCCCGGCGCGAGCGCGACTGGATAATTCGCCCACAGCCCCATCAAAGCCGAGCCGATCGCCGCGGCGAGGCAAGTCGCCACGAACACCGCGCCCTTGTCCATACCGGCTTCGGCAAGAATCGAGGGGTTGACGAAGATGATGTAGGCCATCGTCATGAAGGTCGTCGCGCCAGCCAGCAGCTCCGTCCGCAAGTTTGTCCGATGCCGCTTGAGCTCGAACCAGCGTTCAAGAAATTCCATTGCCCCTCGCCCCGTCCATATCGGCCATTAGCGCCTGTATCATTCCCGGCAGTTTGGTCCTACCAGAAACTGTCACCAAACAAACCAATCCGGATCGCGAGCCATGCGCAAGGCTGCTAACCTCCCGGTGGCGGATATGAAGATCGACGCAGAACCGCAACCCCGGAGAGAGACCATGCAATCGGCTGTTCGAAACCTATGCAACCCAACGCCCGACGCCACGGCCGCTGAGATTACGCAGGCGATGCTGACAGCCAAGGGGGTCCGCCTTGAGCGTATCGTTTCGCATGGACAGGCTTCACCAGAGGGCTTCTGGTATGACCAGGACGAAGCTGAATGGGTGATGGTGATCGCCGGGAGCGCGCAGCTGCAGATCGAGGGTGACGATAAGGAGCGCAAACTCGTCGCCGGTGACGCCGTCTACCTTCCCGCGCATTGCCGCCATCGCGTCACCTGGACGGATCCGAACAACCCCACAGTTTGGATCGCGCTCTTCTTAGATCCCAGCCTGGCCCCCGAACTCCACGATCTCGCTTAGCCTGGGCCGGAACGCCAACGAAATTCACGTGCATGAAATCGAACGCGTATGGGGCATGAAAGACGTCCCCTTCAATGACGCACAACCCGCCCCCTTTCTGCAAAACGAACACCGCGATCATGCCAGATGCCGATGGGACCGCAGCCCCCTGGTGCCTGGACATGCGCGCGGTGGTCGAAATCCCCCAAAAAGATTTTTACTCGAGACGCCAGGACGGAATTCCATCCGAGAATCCAGAGTGTTGAGGGCTTGGCACAGGCATTGCCAGAAGACTCCCAAACTATAAGCGTTCTGCTCGATCGCCGGCCGGCGTCACAAACTCCCGTCGCCGGCAAGTGCCAAAGGGAGCGGGGCCCTGCCCGACAAAGCCCCCAAAAAGTCACGACATAAATAGGAGCCGCAGATGTCCATGGCAACCAAACAACCCGAAACCCAAAACGGCCCACCGGAACCGCCAAGCTTTGGTCCGTTCCTGCTTGCTGCGGTCGCTTTCGCGTTCATGGCGTCGGCGTTCATCTATCACAACCCATTTGCCAACCAGCAATTCCTGAACGCATCCACCAGAACCAACATCAAAGAAGCAAACCGCGCGGCTTCCCAAGGTGATTTCAAAGGCGAAGAAAGCATCCTGCAAAGCTTGGCCGAACACGGCAACGCAGACGCCCAGTATCGCCTCGGCCGCATTTACGAAATGGGCTTGATTGACGGCGAGCGAAACTTCCAGGAAGCCAAGCGCTGGTTCGAGAAGGCTTCTGAACAAGGCGTCGTTAAGGCCAAAGCCGAACTTGGGCACCTCTACCTGGACGGCGTCGGCGTTCTGCAGAACTTCGACAAGGCCCGCAACCTCCTCGAAGAAGCATCCGCCGACGGCAACGCCAAGGCGCAGTTTGATCTTGCCCGGATGTGGCAGAACGGATGGGGCGGTGAGAAGAACGCCGCGATGGCCTACGCCTACTACGAATTCGCAGCCCGCCAGGACTTCAAGCCAGCCGTCAAAGCCCGAGATAGCCTGTTGGCTAAGCTGAGCCCGACCAAGGTTTCAGAAGCCCAGACACTCCTCAAGAAACTGGAAAGCCAACAGGGCGATGGAAACGGACAGAGCCAATCGGCAACTGGCAACAGTCCGACCAAGCCCGCCAAGCAAGCCGAAGGCTGACAACACGTCCGGGACAGTCAATCCATAAAGACGCCACGAGATGTCCATGAGCTCAAACAACCAGATTGACGAACCGGCGGCCCAGGCCGTCAGCCCCACGCGCCGCCCCCTCTAATAGGAGAAGCAAAATGGAATACGCCTACGAAAGAGTCCTCAACGGCACCGACTTATTCGACTGCCTGGAACGCGCATCGAACGATCTGCGCCAGCAAGGCTACGGCATCGTCACCCAGCTCGAAGTCGCTGATGCGCTGAGCAAGAAATTCGGTGTCAAATTCAGTAACTTCCAGATCCTCGGCGCATGCAATTCGGAAATGGGCCGCCGGATGTATGGAATTGACAAGCCCGCTTACGGCTTTCAGTCCAGCAACGTTCTCGTTCATGCCGACGAGCACGACGTCCGCCTCGCCATCGTCAGGGCGCTACCGATGATCACGATCTTCAGCGCCCGCGACTTCGGCGAACGAACGATCCCGACCGAAACTCTGCGCAGTGTCTTCGACCGGCTCCACTGATAAGCGCGACTGCGGCGCAAAGAATTCACATTGGATAGGGGCAATGATTTTAGAGCCTGCCACCGCGGCAGCAAAACAAAAGCTGCGCGCATTAAGCAAGTTGGCTTACGACAGACTGTCGAAGTGAGAACGAATAGCCGAAGCGCTCAAGGACGTTTGCAGATGCGTGAGGACACCGCCCAACGCCAAAGCGCCTGCCACGCCCCAAACCGCACACCGGCTCGGATAGGAAAAGGCGCGGCCTATTGGGAAGACCGCGCCTCGCAAATCAATTTGGACCGTCTTAGACCAGGAAGTTGTCTGCGGTCAGTTCGGAAACCGGCACGCCGACAAATCCGAGCATGGCCCCTTCGTAATGCAGGACGGCATCCGGACCCAACTGATCGAGCTGATCCACAACATCCTGAGCGCTTTCGAACCCGGGAAGGTGCGTGAGATCGACGACATCCTCGCTCGCGTCGAAGTCCATGATCAGGACGGTGCTGTCGTCGAAGTAGAACTCCGATCCGAACAAGAAGGTGTCGCCGTCCGCACCGCCATAGAGAATGTCGTTTCCACCGGCGCCATCGATGATGTCGGCGCCGTCATTCCCCATGATCACGTTAGCGTCCGAGTTACCTTCAAGGAAATCACCTTCGTCGCTGCCAGAAAGGTTCTCGATTCCGCTCAGCGTATCCCCGGCGGCGTCGCCTTCGGTGCCGATGTTTGATGTCAGACTGACGTTGACCCCAAGCGCACTACCCAGATAGTCCGCCGTGTCTTCGCCCTCACCACCGATCAGCTCATCGGCGCCCGCGCCACCATTCAGCGTATCGTCGTCCGCGCCGCCATCGAGGGTATCGTCACCAGCGTCGCCGCGCAGTTCGTCATTGCCTTCTTCACCACGCAGAACATCATCGCTGCCGCCGCCGACAAACTTGTTATCGCTGGCGTTACCCTCGATGTAGTCCTCGTACTGCGTGCCGTAGACGTTTTCGACGTTGGTGATCCAGCCTTTGGTGACATGGTCATCGCCAAGCGGGTTTCCGGTGTTCGAACTCGTCTCACCATTGTAATGGTGACCCTCAAAGGAAAAGCGAATTGCAGAGAGATCGACGCTGACGCCGCCGTGATCGGAAAGAGCCGACGTCCCCTCGTTCACCCAATTGCTGAGCCCGAAGTCAACGGTATCCTCGCCCTCACCACCATCTATCACGAGGCCCGTGTGGAAATTGCCATCTGGGCCGCGAATAATATTTCCATTTTCGTCACGATAGGAAAGTTGGCCATCGCGAACCCGAACGCCGGTTCCAAGCAAATACTGACTTTCCCAGAAATCCTGGTCTTTGCTGTCAATAACTCGAATAAAGTCGTCGTCATCTCCGGCATTAATAGTTTCAAAGGCGCCATAGACATAAATATCATCATTTCCAGCGCCGCCTTCTATATCATCATGGTGGCCGAAGGATTTAATGATATTGTCGCCGTCATTCCCGATCAGAAGGTTTTCTTCTTGTTCGCTGCCATAGATGTTTTCGATGGACTGATAAGTATCGCCCCAGGCGTCTCCGCCGTCTCCCTGGCCGGTGGCAAGATTGACCGTCACAGCCTCATCAGATCCGCGATAATCGACCGTGTCGCTGTCGGCGCCGCCATCGAAATGGTCCATGCCGCCGTCGCCCTTGAAGACGTCATCTCCACCGCGCCCCCAGAAGGTGTTGGCATAAGCTGTTCCATAGAAAACATCGTTATGGTCGGAGCCGACGGCATTTTCTACGCTGGAATAGGTGTCGCCTTCGGCCGTTCCGCCTTCGGAAACGCCGGCAAGCCGCACGGTCACCCCTTTGTCCGAGTCTTTATAGTTCGCCTCGTCGGTGCCTGAGCCGCCATTCAAGACGTCGGCGCCTTCGCCGCCATCGAGAATATCGTCGCCACCCTCACCGTTTAAGACATCATTGCCCTCGCGCCCATAGAGGAAGTCCTGGGCGCCGCCGCCTGAAATTTCGTTGGCGCCGTCGTCGCCGTAAAGCCAGTCGGAATGGGCCGATCCGGCGAGGTTTTCAATGCTTTTGTAGGTGTCGCCGAAGGCCTCGCCATAGATGCCACCCCTTTCGAGGTCGGCGATGACGCTGGAGGTCGCATTGGCATATGACGCGGTGTCGATGTCGCTGCCGCCGTCGAGGAAGTCTTCGCCGACGCCGCCTTCGAGAATGTCATTGCCGACGCCGCCAATCAGTTCGTCGTCGCCACCTGCGCCGGCTAGATAGTCATCGCCATGCCCACCATCGAGGACGTTCTTCTTGTTGTCCCCAAAGATCGTGTCTTTGTACTGGGATCCTTTTACGTTTTCGACCGAAACATACTTGTCACCTTGGGCATAGCCACCCTTCCCACTTCCTTTCATAAGGTTGACGGTTACAGCTTTCGGAGAGTTCGAGTAGTTGACGGTATCGTCGCCGTCGCTGCCGTGCATCTCGTCGGATCCGTCACTGCCCATGAAGGTGTCATTGCCTTCGATGCCATACATGTAGTTATCGGCGTAATTCCCATAGAGCACGTCATTCGCGCTGGTGCCGTTGATATTGGTTTTGAATTCGTTCCGAACGTCTGGAGCGGTGGGTTTCGTTTCGGTAATTTCTTTGGTCGAAGAAGTTGTCTTTAAGGCCATTGATCATCTCCTGCGCTGTAAGTAATTGTTTTGCGTTCTTGCTGCGCAGGTAAATGCGGTGGCTATGAAACATTTTCAGTTCCCGGTGGAACGGTTGAATAAAATCAACTCAAATCCAGTAAAATAAATTTGACGCGAATTTACGGCGACACGAAACGGCTGATAGGATCTGAGTATTTTGAGGAATTGATCGAAGAAAACAAAAAGTCGATCGTCGTCTGCGTCCAAAGCACTTAGGGGTGTTCCAAGCGAGAGGCGCGTAGATGGCAGGCGGCGTGAAACAAGCAGTCCCGTGATTGATGCCCCCGTATCCACGCGAACACGCAAGCCAGCCCACGGCTTCAAAATTGGAAAGCGGACGTGCCTCCGCGCAAGACCATGCCTTCACGCAGCTCGTGCCCGAGTGATCAGCGCGGTCCACCCTCTTCGCGCCAGCACTACCCGAAAGCGAACTGGGTATGCCTAAAGTCAAACTGTTCGAGTCAAGTTTGGGCTTGCGCGACTTCCACTTGTCGGGCATTAAAGTACATAAATATACAAAAACTTGAATATGAGGCGGCGCGCAACCAAGTGAATGGCATACGCCAGACCTCGTCAGAAACGGCCAAGACCGGCAGGCCACACGAGTGCAATGACCCGCAACGGACAGCTGTCGCGCATCGCGTCGAGCCAGCAACCGGTTGCAAGAGGCCAAGCCGGCAATCGAGCGCCACCTGACGCACGACCTGCCGCCGACGCAAATGGAGGAATATGAATGTCAGATTACCCCGTTGATATGACCGTGAAGCCGGACGTCAAAGGCTTTTTCGACCAGGCAACCAACACCATCAGCTATGTCGTGAAAGACCCCAACTCCGAGGCTTGTGCCGTCGTCGACTCGGTGATGGACATCGACTACGCGGCCGGCCGCATCACCTTTGATCACGCCGACGAAATCATCGCCGACATCAAGAAGCGCGGCCTCAAACTGGAATGGCTGATCGAGACCCACGTCCATGCCGATCACCTTTCAGCAGCGCCCTACATCCAAGAGAAACTTGGCGGTAAAATCGGGATCGGTCGCAATATTACAGTCGTCCAGGACACCTTCGGAAAAGTCTTCAATGAAGGCACCGAATTCCAGCGCGACGGCAGCCAGTTCGATCGTCTGTTTGACGACGGCGACACCTATGAAATCGGTGGCATGACCGCCTTTGCGATCCACAGCCCCGGCCATACGCCTGCCTGCATGACGCATGTCATCGGCGACGCAGCCTTCGTCGGCGATACGCTCTTTATGCCCGACGGCGGTAGCGCGCGCGCCGATTTCCCCGGCGGTGACGCAGGAACCCTTTACGACTCCATCCAGAAGCTTCTGGCCCTGCCAGACGCCATGCGCCTTTTCATGTGCCACGACTACGGCCCCAACGGACGCGAAATCCGCTGGGAAACGACAGTCGGCGAAGAAAAAGCCCACAACATCCACGTCGGCGCCGGAAAAACCAAAGAAGAGTTCGTCAAGTTCCGTACCGAGCGCGACAGCCAGCTCGGCATGCCCAAGCTGATCATTCCCTCGCTCCAGGTGAACATGCGCGCCGGCGAAATCCCGACAGACAAAGACGGCAAGCCGATGCTGAAGGTCCCGGTCAACGGTCTCTAACGAAGATGGAGCGCCAGGCCACGCGCCTGGCCTCCGATCGAACGAACGAATTAGAGGGTCGAACGCTAAGCCGCGGCAATCTCAAAGAGCGCAGAAAAACAAGGGCTTGATGGCCGCCAATGGCCGAAAAGCAAGCCACTTTGGAGGATACGAGCATGGAATCGCACAAGGTCACGAGCCGCCTGTCACTGGGCCCGCAGATCGCCATTGAAGATCTCGCGAAGCTGAAGGCCGAAGGCTTCCGCTCAGTGATCTGCAACCGCCCCAACGGCGAAGCGCCCGACCAGCCGACCTTCGAAGAAATCGAAGCGGAAGCCATGCGGCTCGGCATGGAAGCCAAATACATCCCCGTCGAGACGGGTAAAGTCACCGATCAATCCTCCGATGAATTCGGTACGGCCCTGGATGCGCTGCCAGGCCCGGTCTTTGCCTATTGCCGCACAGGCACCCGCTCGATGACCCTATGGTCACTGTCCCAGGCCGAACGCCTTCCGCTTCCAGACATCCTGTCGACCGCCAAGAGTGCCGGCTACAACATGGCTGGCGTCGTCCGCAGAATTGCCAACGGCGGCAAGACCCCGACCGATGTCGGCGACGCCTCTTTCGATGTGGTGATCGTCGGTGGTGGCGCAGCGGGGATATCGGTTGCAGCAAGTCTGCAGGTTCGCAAACCCGATCTTGAAATCGCGATCATCGATCCCGCCGACATCCATTATTACCAGCCCGGCTGGACCATGGTTGGAGCCGGAGTCTTCAATCCCAGTACGACCGCCAAGACGATGGCCTCTCTCATTCCGCGCGGTGTCCATTGGATCAAATCCGCGGTCGCCGCCTTCGAGCCTGAGAACAACGCGGTCGTTCTCGATGGCTGCCGGGTCGTCAAATACGATCGGCTGATTGTTTGCCCCGGCTTGAAGCTCAACTGGAAAGGCATCGAAGGCCTTGTTGAGACCCTCGGCAAGAACGGCGTCACCTCGAACTACCGCTACGACCTTGCCCCCTACACCTGGGAACTCGTCCAGGGCCTCAAGAGCGGCCGCGCGGTGTTTACGCAGCCGCCAATGCCCATCAAATGCGCCGGAGCCCCACAAAAAGCGATGTATTTGTCCGCCGACTACTGGTTGCGCCAGGGCCGCCTGAAAGACATCACCATCGACTTCAATAACGCCGGCGGTGTCCTGTTCGGCGTCAAGGATTACGTGCCGGCGCTGATGAAATACATCGAGCGCTATCACGCCAACCTCAACTTCTTCCACAATCTGACAGCCATCGACGGCGCCGCAAAGAAGGCCTGGTTCAAGGTCTCCAAGCCCGACACCGAGCCGCAAACGGTCGAAGTCGAATTCGACATGATCCACGTCTGCCCGCCGCAGACCGCGCCCGATTTCATCCGCGTCTCGCCGCTCGCCGATGCGGCTGGATGGGTCGACGTCGACCAGTCTACGCTCCGCCACAAGAGCTACGACAACATCTGGAGCCTTGGCGACGTCATGAACGCGCCGAACGCAAAGACCGCAGCCGCCGCCCGTAAGCAGGCCCCTGTCGTTGCCGAAAACGTTTATGCCGACATCATGGGCCGCTCGCCATTCGCCCAGTACGATGGTTATGGGTCATGCCCCCTCACCGTCGAGCGCGGCAAAATCGTTCTGGCGGAATTCGGCTACGGCGGAAAGCTGCTGCCGAGCCTTCCCAAATGGGTGGTGAATGGCAGGGAGCCGAGCCGCGCCGCATGGTTCCTCAAGGAAACCGTTCTGCCGCCGATCTATTGGAAAGCCATGCTCCGCGGCAAAGAATGGCTGGCGACACCTGAAAAGGTCCAGCCCAAAGTACCTGAAGGTGTCTAGGTCGCCGAGACCATCGCGAAATGGCATTTTATGGCGATCGGAAAACGTAACAACGCCCGATCGCCAAGAATAGACGCCGGGAGATAACAAATGGCCGACGAGAATTTTGCAGAAGCGCTGGCGCGCAAAGCGGCAGCCGCTGCAAAAGCCAACTCCCGTCATCTCCCCTGCAACGCTTGGCTCAAGACCTACGACCGGCAGACCTTCGAAAGCGATGCCATTGCCGCCGTGATCGTCACGATCATGCTGATCCCGCAGTCGCTCGCCTACGCGCTTTTGGCCAACCTGCCGCCGGAAGTTGGTCTTTACGCTTCCATCCTGCCGCTCGTCGCCTATGCGATCTTCGGCACCAGCCGTGCGCTGGCGGTCGGGCCGGTTGCCGTTGTCTCGCTGATGACGGCCGCGGCGATTGGCAATCTGGGGATCACCGAACCCGCGCTCGCGGTTCCTGCCGCGATCACTCTGGCGTTCATGTCCGGTCTGATCCTGATCGCGATGGGCGTCTTGAAGCTCGGCTTCGTTGCGAACTTCCTGAGCCACCCCGTCATCGCCGGCTTCATAACAGCTTCCGGCATCATTATCGCGACAAGCCAGCTCAAGCACATTCTCGGCATCAAGGCATCGGGTGAAAACCTGTTGGAGCTCGTCCAGGCGATTTATGAAAAACTCGGACAAACCAACATCATCACCCTGCTGATCGGGGCCAGCGCAACGGCGTTTCTGTTCTGGGTCAGGAAAGGCCTCAAGCCGATGTTGTCGAGCCGAGGCTGGCAACCACGTTCGGCCGATATTGCAGCCAAGGCCGGCCCGGTTGCCGCTGTCGCGGTCACCACGATTGTCAGCTGGCTCTTCAGTCTCAACACGTTCGGCGTGTCGATTGTCGGAACGGTGCCTCAGGGATTGCCGCCGTTCTCGCTGCCAAGTTTCGATGCCGATTTATGGTCAAGCCTGTTTGTCTCCGCGATACTGATCTCGTTGATCGGTTTCGTGGAATCGATTTCCGTCGCCCAGACGCTTGCCGCCAAACGCCGCCAGAGGATCATTCCCGATCAGGAACTCACGGGGCTTGGCGCAGCAAATATCGCGTCGTCGTTGACGGGCGGCTATCCGGTTACGGGCGGGTTTTCGCGCTCTGTCGTCAACTTCGATGCCGGCGCCGAAACTCCCGCGGCCGGAGCCCTGACGGCCATCGGAATCGCGCTGACGACGCTGGCACTGACACCGCTTCTATATTTTCTGCCAAAGGCGACACTTGCCGCGACGATCATCGTTGCCGTGCTGTCGCTGGTGGACTTTGCGATCCTGAAAAGAACCTGGGAATACTCGAAGGCCGATTTCACAGCTGTCGCGGCGACAATCCTCGTCACGCTCGGTTTTGGTGTAGAACTCGGCGTCATGGTCGGGGTCGGAACCTCGATCGCGCTCTTTCTCTATAAGACGTCGCGCCCCCACGTGGCCGAAGTCGGTCTCGTTCCGGGAACAGAGCACTTCCGCAATATCAAGCGCCATAAAGTTTTGACCAGCCCAAGCGTCGTCACCCTGCGCGTCGATGAAAGCCTCTATTTCGCCAACGCGCGCTTCCTCGAAGACTGCATCTACGATCGGATCGCATCGAACCGAGAGCTCAAACACGTCATTCTGATGTGCTCGGCCGTCAATGAGATCGATTCCAGCGCTTTGGAGTCGCTTGAAGCGATCAGCCATCGCCTTGCCAGTTCCGACGTGAAGCTGCATCTCTCGGAAGTCAAAGGTCCGGTCATGGATCGCCTGCAGAAGACCCATTTCCTCGATGACCTGACCGGCGAAGTGTTCCTGACCCAGTATCAGGCCATCTGCAAACTTGAGCCGACCCTTGCCAAGTGCGAACCCGAAGCGAGCGCCACTGCGAACCTCAACGGCCATGCCTCAAGCGCGTCAACGCCGTAGAGTTTCAACGCACTAGCGCGTCATATTTCTCGCAATAGCAGAGTGTCTTGATCCAGCAAGATGCTTGCCGGCACGACCAATGCGCTCATTTTCGATTGATTAAGATCAGGATCTGTCCAATTTGCATGTGCGAAAAGGATTGCAGCAGATTCATAACCTCATGCCAGTCCGAAGAGCCTCGCCCGCCTCACCAAGGAGATGCGCACATGCAGTTATCGTTCAGGATCTTTGCCGTCATCGCCGCTCTGGCCGGTGTCGCGGCTTATGTCATCTTGAACGGCGCAGACTCTAAGCCCGTGCCGGACGGAATTGTTTTCGGCAACGGTCGCCTCGAAGCCGTTGAAGTCGATATCGAGACCAAGATCGCTGGCCGCGTCGATAAGATCATGGTCCGCGAAGGTGATCTCGTCAAAGAAGGTGAGCACCTGGCCCGCATCGATTCCGCCCAGCTGCGCGCCCAACTCCTGCGCGCCGAAGCCGAAATCGCCAGTGCCCAAAGCCTCGTCGCCCAGGCCCAGGCCCAGATCACCCAGACCGAAGCGCAATTGCGTCTCGCAGAACGCGAGTTGGAACGCGCCAGCGCCCTTGTTGAGCGCGGCCACACCAGCCAGGAAACCTACGACACCAAGTTGAGCCAAAGAGACGTTGCCAAGGCAACCCTGGACGCAAGCAAAGCAACACTGATCTCGCGTGAACGCAACGTCGACGCAGCAGTCGCCGCAAAACAAGAGGTCGAGACGCAGATCAGCGACTGCGAACTTCTCTCACCCACCTTGGGCCGCGTGCTGTACCGCCTGACCGAACCCGGAGAAGTCTTAACCTCCGGCGGCAAGGTGCTGACGCTCATCAATCTCGATGAAGTCTATATGGAGATCTTTCTGCCCGCCCTTGAGGCTCACCGCCTCGCCATCGGGTCAGAAGCTCGCATCGTCATCGACGGCACCGATTTCGCAATCCCCGCCAACGTCATCTTCGTCTCTCCGCAGGCGCAATTTACGCCAAAGCAGGTCGAGACGGCGTCTGAGCGAGAAAAGCTGATGTTCCGCATCAAGGTCCGCGTTCCGACCGAACTCGTAAAACGGCATATCGAGTTCGTGAAGACGGGCATCCGAGGCGTCGCTTACGTCCGCCCCGGAATAGATCCACCCGACTGGCCGGATTGGCTGCAAAAACGCTTTACGCCACCAGAAAAACAGACAAGCGGGTCCTGAGATCGCGATTATGGCAGAGCTGACCCAGATTGCCGCGCAAGCCGAAGGTCTGGTCCACCGTTACGGCGACGTGGCGGCGCTGGACCGGATCGACTTTGAGTTTCCAGCCAACAAGAAGATCGGTTTGATCGGCCCGGACGGTGTCGGCAAGTCAACTCTGATGGGCTTGCTGGCAGGCGCGCGCCAACTTCAGACCGGCAAGCTCGAAGTTCTCGGCAAGAAGATTGCTGATCCCGCCGAGCGCAGATTGTTGGGTCCGAGCATCGCCTACATGCCCCAGGGTCTGGGCAAAAACCTCTATACCGAACTCAGCATATCCGAAAATCTCGACTTCTTTGGCCGCCTCTACGGCCAGGGCCGCCGAGAACGGCGCGAGAAGATCGACGCACTGACGGCCGCTACGGGCCTTCGTCCATTCCTCACCCGCCCTGCCGGCAAACTCTCAGGAGGCATGAAGCAGAAGCTTGGCCTTTGCTGCGCGCTGATCCATGAGCCCGACCTGCTTATTCTCGATGAACCCACGACGGGCGTTGATCCACTATCGAGGCGCCAATTCTGGGAGCTCATCGACGCCATCAAGCAGGAGCGCCAAGAAATGACGCTGCTGGTCTCGACCGCCTACATGGACGAAGCCCAGCAGTTCGACTGGCTGGTCGCGATGAACGCGGGCAAGATCATCGGAACCGGCTCGCCAACCGAATTGATGAACGCCGCCGGCGTCGATGACCTGGAACAGGCTTACGTTTCATTGCTGCCCGCCGCCAAAGGAACGGACCGCAGCCCTCTCGTCATTCCGCCGCGTCAGCCAAGCGACGACGGTGCCGCCATCGTAGCCAAGGGCCTGACCCGCCGTTTCGGAGACTTCACCGCCGTCGACAATGTCGATTTCACCATAGCGCGCGGAGAAATCTTCGGCTTTCTGGGATCAAACGGTTGCGGCAAGACAACCACCATGAAGATGCTGACGGGACTGTTGCCGCCCAGTTCCGGCGAAGCCTTTCTCTTCGGCAAGGCCGTCGATGCCGGCAGCAATGACATGCGCCGCCGCGTCGGATACATGTCGCAATCGTTCTCGCTCTACGGTGAATTGACCGTAGAGCAGAACTTCAATCTCCATGCCCGCCTATTCCATCTCGAACCGCATGCCGCCGAGGAGCGGATCGCCGCTCTCACCAAGCGCTTTGGACTGGAGCGTTATAAGAAAGAGCTGGCAGGCAGCCTGCCGTTAGGTGTGCGCCAAAGACTGTCGCTTGCCGTCGCGATCCTGCATGAACCCGAAATGCTCATCCTCGATGAGCCGACCTCAGGCGTCGACCCCGTCGCCCGCGATGATTTCTGGCGCCAGCTCGTCGAACTTTCGCGCGAAGACGATGTGACCATCTTCGTCTCGACCCACTTCATGAATGAAGCCATGCGTTGCGACCGCATCTCATTGATGCACGCGGGCAAAGTGCTGGCCGTCGGAACGCCTGATGAATTGATCGCCGCGGAGGGTGCCGCAAATCTTGAAACCGCCTTCATCGCTTACATGGAAGACGCCGCCGCAGCCGGCGAGCCGCAAGACGATGCTCCCGAATTGCCACAAGAGACCGACGCTGCGAACGCCCTTGCGCCGATGGCCAGCACTCAAGAACGCGCCAAGCCGCCAACTGGTCTCCTCAGTTTCCAGCGGCTCTGGGCCTATGCTCTGCGCGAAACCAAAGAGATCCTGCGCGACCCGATCCGGCTCGGATTCGCTTTCATCGGCAGTACGATCCTGCTCTTCATCTTCAGTTACGGGATCACCACCGACGTCAACGAAGTCGCCTTCGCCGTGCTCGATAACGACCGCACGCCGGAAAGCCGTGCGTATATCGAAGAATTCCAGGGCTCTCGATACTTCAAGGAACACGACCCGCTCCTCGATAAGTCCGAGATGGAACAGCGCTTGGTTGCCGACAAGATTTCCGTCGCTCTAGAGATCCCCCCGAACTTCGGGCGCAAGATGGTTCAAGGCAACAACACCCAGGTCTCGGCCTGGATCGACGGCGCGAATACGATGCGCGCAGCAACCATCGAGGGATATGTCTCCGGCGTTCATGACCGGTTTGTTTCTGGCCGCGCGCAGCAAGCCGGCAGCTCTGCTCAAACAGCCCCGGTCGATATCCTGACGAGATATCTCTACAACCCAAGCTTTGAGAGTATCTACGCCATCGGCCCGGCAGTCCCGGCCATGCTGCTGATCCTGTTTCCCGCCATTTTGATGGCCGTCAGCGTTGTGCGCGAGAAGGAAATCGGAACGATCACCAATTTCTATGTGACGCCAAGCAGCCGCTTGGAATTTCTCGTCGGCAAGCAGCTGCCCTACATCGGGATCACCATTTCGAATTTCATCATCATGACTTTGATCGTCGTGTACCTGTTCGAAGTGCCGCTGAAAGGCAGTCTGCTGGCGCTGTTCCTAGGCGCGTGCGTCTATGCCGCCGCCACGACGGGGTATGGGCTCCTGATCGCCACGTTCACATCGAGCCAGGTCGCAGCCGTATTTGCCACCGCGATCCTGTCCATCATGCCGACGTTCCTGTTTTCCGGCTTCCTGCAGCCCGTCTCATCTCTAGAAGGCGGCGCACGCGTCATCGGAACGCTGTGGCCGACGACCTACTACATGCACCTGAGTGTCGGCGCATTCACCAAGGGGCTGCAGATGCCTGATCTGATCCAGGACATCTTCGCCCTGATGCTGTTCGTCCCGGTCTTCGTCGGCATATCGGCGTACTTCCTGCGCAAACAGGAAAGGTGATCCGATGCAAAGCATTTCGAACATCTTCTGGCTCGGCACCAAGGAAATTCGCAGTTTGATGCGCGATGTCGTCATGATCGTTCTGATCATTTGGGCATTCGGCCCGGGCCTCGTCATGCGGGCAACCGGTCTGTCCGACAACGTACACAATGCATCTGTCGCCTTTGTTGATGAAGACCACTCGCAGCTCTCGCGCGCCCTGCAGAGCGCTTTGACAGAGCCGTATTTCAAGAAACCCGAACTCATCGAAGCGCGTGAACTCGACACGGCAATCGATGAAAGCCGCTATACGTTCGTCGTTGTCGTGCCGCCGAAATTTGAATCCGACATCAGGCGCGGGACACAGCCACAGCTGCAGCTCAACGTCGACGCAACGGCCGTTGTGCTCGCAGCCACCGGCGCTGGATACATCCAGCAGATGCTGATGCAGAAGATCAACGCATACGCCCAACGCTCCGATGCAGCGATCATCAAACCCATCGATATGGTCTCCCGGCGGGCGTTCAACCCCAATGGCATCCAAAGATGGTTCGAAGGCGTCGTCGCACTTCTCGATCAGATCTCGATCCTGACGATCGCCCTAACCGGTGCCGCCCTCCTCAGGGAGCGCGAACATGGCACGATTGAACACCTCCTGGTCATGCCCCTGTCGTCGTTCGAAATCGCAATGGCGAAAGTCCTGGCCAACGGACTTGTCATCCTGCTCGCGTTCAACATTTCAATGTTCACCGTCGTCGAATGGGGATTGGGCGTCCATATCGCCGGGTCACGACCGCTGCTCGTCGCCGGAGCGTTTATCTACCTCTTCTCGGCAGCAGCCATCGGCATCTTCCTCGGCACGGTATCCCGAACCATGGCCCAGTTCGCGCTCCTCATGCTGCTGGTGATTATGCCCATGATCATGCTGTCAGGCGGCATGACGCCGATCGAAAGCCAACCCAAATGGCTTCAGGTGCTAACGAACCTGCTGCCGTCACGCCACTTCATGGCCTATAGCCAAGCCATTGTCTTTCGCGGCGCAGGTCTCGAAACGGTGTGGCCGCAGCTATTGGCCATGATCGGGCTGGGGGCGGCCTTCTTCAGCGCCAGCTTGATCATGTTCCGACGCTCCATCGCGAGCATCGGCTAACGGTTGAGGCACTACCCCTTCCGCTTACTTGCCAGCGAGTGCAAACTACCACTCCAGAAAGCGAAAGGGCCTCCTTCCAACCGGAAGAAGGCCCTCAACTGGGTCCAGATTGACCGAACTAACCGACGACCAGAGGCCGTATTCACCATCGTTCCGACGGAAAACAGCCAGGCCTATCGGTCATTCGGCCTTCGCGTCTGGCGCAACAGCGCTGCCGTCGTAATAGAGCTGACCGCCCTCGATCGACACGATTTCATTCCCCTCAGGCAGGGTGTAGGCACCGTCTTCAACACCCTTCAAGATAATTCCGCAGCCTTGCTTGCAGAAATTCTCAAGGGTCTGGGACGCCTCGACATCATGCGTTGTGATGCCCGACGCCTCCTTGACCGATATGGCATACGATCGGCTGTCATTATTAGTAAGACGAACCGCATCCGCATCACCGGCGCCTGCCAAATAGAAGAACCCGAGGCAAAAAATCGCTGTCGACCACGACTTCAGGCAAACGCCCGCAGTATCAACAGACATCGATGGGCAAACCTCGTGATTTAAGGGCAATCACTTGCGCGCGGTCTTCTTTTTCGTCGCACGCTTGGATGCCGAGGAAACCTTCTTGGCGGAAGAAGACTTCGATGCGGCTGCCGTCTTGGTCGGCTTCTTGGCCGCAGGCTTCTTCGTAACTGGCTTCTTGGCCGCTTTTTTCGCCGCAGGCTTCTTCGCTGGCGCCTTCTTCACGGCAGGCTTCTTCCCCACGGCTTTTCTGGCGGCCGGCTTCTTGGCTGCAGTCTTCTTAGCGACTGGTTTCTTCGCAGCAGCTCTCTTTACAGCAGGCTTCTTGGCAGCGGTCTTTCTTGCAGCTGGTTTCTTGGCTGCGGTCTTCTTCACGGCAGGCTTCTTCGCAGAGACCTTCTTGGCCGCAGGCTTCTTAGCTGCTGCTGTCTTCTTGGCAGCGGCAGGCTTCTTAGCTGCGGCCGATTTAGCGCCGGCTTTCTTGGCGGCAGGTTTGCGCGCCGGTGCTTTTGAACTTTTAGCCTTCATGAGGTCGACTTCCTCTCTTGTACTCGAACTTCCCGAGAGCAGCGGTAAGATGCAACAAACCGCGCGTGGGTAATTGTAATGTGTAAGCAAATGCCCTTCGTCTCAAACGGAATTTTCCGGTTGAGGCTATCGAAAATTTCGATAGATACTTCAGACACGTTTTGTAAACAGGAAAGAGGCGAATGGATATCACACTCGCACGCACGTTCCTGACAGTTTCTGAAACTGGCAGTTTTATCGATGCAGCGCGCGAGATGAACGTCACCCAATCGACGGTCTCCGCGCGCATCCGCGGCCTCGAAGAGCAACTCGGTCGTCCACTGTTCGAACGCTCTCATACAGGCGCCGATCTCACTTCCGCAGGTGAACAGTTCCGCAAGCACGCGCTCGCGCTCGTTCGCGTGTGGCAACATGCACAGCTCGAAGTGAAGCTGTCGGGAGAGCATCGCGATCACCTCGCTGTCGGGGCGCAAATGAGCTTCTGGAGAGAGTTCCTGATCGATTGGATCGGATGGCTGCGTTTGGAATTTCCAGACATCGCAGTTTCGGCAACCGCCAATAGCGCCAACTACCTCATCCAGCGCCTGATAGAAGGCACGTTGGATCTCGCCGTCGTCTATCAGCCAACCCAGCCACCCGGTCTCATCGTCGAGCACCTTTTCGACGAGACATTCGTGCTCGTCACGTCAGCACCTGCGCGCAGGCGTCGCAGCGCAGAATATGTCTCAACCGATTGGGGCGGGGAATTCTTGCGCGATCATGCATCCGCGTTCCCCCAGTTAGAGTCGAGTGGACTGCACCTGGATGTCGGCGCCAGCGTCGTCGACTATCTGTTGAATAACGAAGCGTCCTGCTATTGCCCGAAACGCCTGGTCCGCCATCACATCAATAAGGGACGCTTGCGCCAGCCACCGCGCGCCCGCAAATTCGTCTATCCCGTATTCCTGGTCTACCCCGAAAGCCGCGACGAAGATGCCTACGAGCCGCTTCTGGCAAGTCTGCGCCAGTTTGCGTCAAAGTTGGGCTAATCCTGCGGAGCGATCAGGACGAGAAGTAGCCGCGCAGCTTTTTGACGGATGAGCTGACGACCGAGCGGGCACTTGGCGGCAATTTCGATATCACAGCCTTTGCAAGCTGCGGCGCCTGGGTGATGCGTGCCCCATCGAGAGCAGAGCCAAGCCGGCTGAGCGGAATGACGAAATCTCTGACAGGCGTACTTCGGGTCGCGAGACGGTCTTTGAATAACGAACTCGGCGGTAGAAAGTCATAACTGTTAATACCGGCCTCAATGCAGTCACCGACAATGAGGTCAAGGTGGGCCTGCCCAGGGCTGCAGTCTTCAAGTTCGAGATCGAATGCTCCGATATGGGCAAAATGAACGCCCATGAAGCGCAACCCAAGCTCTATGGCAGCCGGCCGCCCTCCGACATCCAGCGCGGAGGCATAAAGTCCGCACGATCCCAAACGCCCGCTTGCAACATCAACCCAGAACGCTGTGAAGCGCGGATCGGTAAACGCATTCGAGACGATCGCGTTCTTGGCAAACCACGCTTCCTTGAATGCTAAAGCCTCGTGGACAAGCTTGCCTGCACCATCTCCAGGCTCAGATGTGCGCAACGAGACGGCACCTTTCTCGCTTAATCGTTTGAACCGACGTTTGCGGCTCTTTCGCGTCGAAGCGCTGAGCCTTGCTGTCAGGTCTTCAACGCTCTCCAATCCCGACAATTCGATTTCAGGGGCCTCGACTTGCGCACACGGCCGCGCATTGCTTTGCTCGAATGCCGGCAGAATATGAGCATCCTCACGCACACGAGAGGCCATCAACAGATGACAACCCAGATCGCTCGTCAGAAGATTAAGCGCTTGCGGCAAAACTTCCAGAATGTCCTCGTCGCTGGCGATCAGGACATCGCAATATTGGCTGACAGGCGCTCCCATGAAGCTGGCGAGCGTGCAGCCCATACGGGTTTCACGAACCAGCGGCCAGGCAAATTTAAGCCGGCCGTTGCGCCAGCCGACCACCACCGCCAGCGATTGCTGCTCGGAATTATAGAAATGGCTGCACCAGTAAGAAAGCCAGCTATGCTGTTGGAAGACGTGATGCGGCTCGCCATCGTTTGCGACCAACGCGTCCCAATCGCTCCTGAGGTCTTCGAACCGGTCGAGCGTGTCGACGATCTCGAAATTCAAGCCACGCTGGGACGAAGCCCGGACAGAAGCGCCCTCGCCCGGTAATTTAATGGTCTCAAGAGGTCGGTTCGGGCGTCCGGCCATGGTATGACTTTCCAGTAGAGTTGCAGCGTTCGCGGTCCAAACCCTTAGGTAGGAACTCTACTGGACGATTTGAACCGCCGACGTCCCTTAACGATGAATGTTTCTGACGCGGGCTTAACACTCTTAAGGCCCGTTCCCTCAGAATAAGAAGCTCCTGCAGCTGACCTGTGGGAGGCGATAATCTGTCTCTTGCTATCTTGCTGCACTGCAACCAGTATGCGCTCCATGGCGGACCAGACACTTCACGTCTTGATCATCGACGACAACCGGCTGCGCGCTTCGATCATCGAGGATGGTCTGAGTTCGGGCGGACAGATCCGCGTGACCGTGCTCGAAGAGACGGTCGACCTTCTGCGGCGGGTCGTCGAAATAGACCCCGACGTGATTTTCATCGATCTGGAAAACCCCAACCGCGACATGCTCGAACACATGTTCGAAGTCACCCGCGCGGTCAGACGGCCCATCGCCATGTTCGTCGATCAAAGCGATCAGGCCTCCATTGAGAAAGCCATCGAAGCCGGCGTCTCCGCTTACATCGTTGACGGCCTCAAGAAAGAGCGCGTCCGCTCGATCATGGATACCGCGATCCATCGTTTCAAAGCCTTTCAGCGCCTGCAGCGCGAACTGGAGGATGCCAAAAGCGAGCTTGCCGACCGCAAAACGATCGAGCGCGCCAAGTCGTTGCTGATGCGCACGAGGAACCTGAGCGAGCCCGACGCCTACGCTTTATTACGCAAGACCGCGATGAATCAGAACCGACGCATAGCGGAAATAGCCGAAAGCCTCATCCTGGCCGCTGGGTTGCTCGGCGAGGAGAATGACAAATGAGCAAGGCATTAACCCAGGTCCGCGCCGGCTTTATCCCGCTCGTCGATGCCGCTTCCATGATCGTCGCCAAAGAACTGGGCTACGCAGAGGCTGAGGGTATAGACCTCGTTCTGGCCAAGGAAACCTCCTGGGCGACCATCCGCGACCGCCTCGCTGTCGCGCACCTCGACGTCGCCCACATCCTGGCTCCGATGCCCGTTGCTGCAAACCTCGGTCTCGGGCCGCTATCGACACCCATGGTCGTTCCCATGGCGCTGGGCACCGGTGCAAACTCCGTCACTGTCTCAAACGGCCTTTGGACGGCGTTGTCGGAATTCATCGCAGCCGCCGATTTCGATGCAGGAAATACGCTCGAAGCTCTCGCCAAGGTCGTCGAGCAAAGACGCCAGCGCAAAGACCCGCCTTTGAAGCTCGGCATCGTGCATCAGTTCTCAGCGCACCATTACCAGCTCGCCTATTGGCTGGCGAAGGCCGGGATCAACACCATCGACGACGTCAGCTTGGTGATCCTGCCGCCCCCGCTGTTGCCAGACGCCTTGGCAAGCGGAAGCATCGATGGTTTCTGCGCCGGCGAACCCTGGGGCACGGTCGCGGCGTTCGCGGGCACTGGCGTGATCTTGACGACCAACGCGCATATCTGGCGCAACAGCCCGGAAAAGGTCTTAGGGGTACGCAAGGAATGGATGGAAACCCACCCTGATGTGCTGCCTGGTTTGATCCGCGCCATCTATCGCGCGGCCCAATGGTGTGACGCCACCGAGCACCAGGACGAACTGGCACGCATTCTCGCCCGCTCGGAGTACGTCGGCCAGCAGGCGCAACTCTTGCGCCCCTGCCTGTCGCGACGCCTGAAAGCTCCCAACGGGCAGTACGTCCACGTCGATGGGTTCCTGAACTTCGCATCCAAAGCTGCAACCTTCCCCTGGCGCAGCCATGCCTTGTGGTTTTACAGCCAGATCGTCCGCTGGGGACAGGCCCAATATAGCGAAGAGGGTGCCGCCATCGCCCGCGACACTTATCGTCCGGACATCTATCGTGCTGCCGTCGAGCCGATGGGTGTCGAAGTCCCCTCGGCAAATTCCAAGGTCGAAGGCGCACTCAGCGGCGAGACACTGACGGGCGCGACACAGGGCAAACTAAGCCTTGGCCCCGATAAGTTCTTCGACGGCTCGGTCTTCGATCCCGAACGCTTGGAAGATTATCTAGCGAGCTTCAAAACCACGAGCTGAACCAAGTCGAGATCTCTCTCTACCAGCGCGAGGAAATACTCACCCCCCCCCAGTTGTGAACAAAGTTCACATCAAGCTTTAAATACCTCAACGCGAACCCGCACAAACCATCAAAAACCACCCCCGAAATTGCCAGGCAATATGCTGCATCTGCGCTGTTGCGATGCACAAACGACAGGCTAATGATGATAATTTCAGCAAAAATAATGAGCGGATTGAGCCGAGCTGCGCTGCTACAACAAACGCAAACCTCTGTTTTAAAACAAAAATAAATTCAGACCCAGATTGGCACGGGTCCTGCTAATACCCCTGGCAAGGCCAACGAGGGTCTTTTCCAAAAAATGTCGCCTACTTAGGCACCGGCAACGCCGCCGACAGGAGAAAGATGAAAGCATCTTTCAACCTGCGGACGGCGTTTTTTGCGTTTTGGCCTCGTTCAGTCCCTCGCGCCATTCACGGGGGGAGGCCTTGGATAACACATGCAGGAGAACTGGATGACCACGAATATTCTGACGACACGAACCAGCACGACGCGGCGGCTATTCCTCGCTGCAGCCGGAGCTTTTGCGGTGCTGTCGTCTTTTTCGGCGCCAAATGCCAACGCCGAAATGCTCGATGTCGAAAAGGACGAGCTGAAATTCGGTTTCATTAAGCTGACTGACATGGCGCCTTTGGCCGTCGCCAAAGAGCAAGGTTATTTCGAAGACGAAGGGCTGTTCGTTACGCTCGAAGCGCAGGCGAACTGGAAAGTACTTCTCGATCGCGTCATCACCGGCGAACTCGACGGCGCTCACATGCTCGCCGGACAGCCGCTGGCCGCCACGATCGGCTTCGGCACCAAGGCCCACATCATTACGCCGTTCTCGATGGACCTGAACGGCAACGGCATCACCGTTTCCAACGAAGTTTGGGAACTGATGAAGCCCAACATCCCCAAAGGCCCGGATGGCAAACCCGTTCACCCGATCAAGGCGGATGTCCTGAAGCCGGTAATCGAAAAGTTCGCCGATGAAGGCAAGCCTTTCAAGATGGGCATGGTCTTCCCGGTTTCGACCCACAACTACGAACTGCGCTACTGGCTGGCTGCCGGCGGCATCAACCCAGGTTTCTATTCGCCAACCGACACTTCGGGCACCATCCAGGCCAAAGCACTGCTGTCGGTGACGCCACCGCCACAGATGCCAGCAACCCTCGAAGCTGGAACCATCTACGGCTACTGCGTCGGCGAACCCTGGAACCAGGCAGCCGTCTTCAAAGGCATCGGCGTTCCCGTCATCACCGACTACGAGATCTGGAAGAACAACCCGGAGAAGGTCTTCGGCATCACCAAGGAATTCGCCGAAAAATACCCCAACACGACGCTGGCTCTAACGAAGGCTCTCATCCGCGCCGCCAAATGGCTTGATGAGAACAACAACGCCAACCGCCCGGAAGCCGTGAAGATCCTGGCGCGTTCCGAATACGTCGGCGCCGACGAGAAAGTCATCGCCAACTCGATGACCGGCACCTTCGAATACGAAAAAGGCGACAAGCGCGAAGTCCCTGACTTCAACGTCTTCTATCGCTACTTCGCAACCTACCCCTTCTACTCGGATGCCATCTGGTACCTGACGCAGATGCGTCGCTGGGGCCAGATCCCTGAAGCCAAGACCGACGAGTGGTACTTCGACACCGCCAAGAGTGTTTACCGCCCGGACATCTACATGAAGGCAGCCGAGATGCTGATCGAAGAAGGTCACGTCGACAAGGCCGACTTCCCTGAAGGCACCGACGGCTTCCGTCCGGCAGTTCCGCCCGAAGACATGATCGACGGCATTCCCTACGACGGCAAGAAGCCGAACGCCTATCTCGAAAGCCTGAAGATCGGCCTCAAGGGCGCCCAGAAAATCGAAGGCACAAAGATCACCAACTGATCGCTGGGCCAGTCGTCATCCGGCCTGAGCGGATGACGACAAAGCCCGAAGGAGGCGGCAACAAGACCTGCCGCCTCCCGCGCCTCAGGACAAAGCAACCAGCCGAGACGAACCGGAGATAATCATGGCTGCAGTCACCGACTTTATCGACCAAAGTGAAGAAGAAGCGCGTATCAAGCGTCAGAAGCGCATTGAGCGCATCCATCAAAGACTGAACAGCGCGTCGAACATGCTCGGGGTTTTCGGCCTCGGCTTCATCGTCCCGCTGATCAAGCTGGCCATGGGCGACAGCCCCAAGGCAAACCTGCGAGATCTTTGGCAGAAGCTGTTCGTGCCGCTCATCGGCATCGGCGTATTTCTTGCTGCTTGGGCTTATCTGGCACCACAGGTCAAGACATCGCTGGGGGCGATCCCTGGTCCAGTCCAGGTCTTCGAGCAAGCCGGCAACCTTTATGAGGACCACCTCAACGAGCGCAAGCGCCAGGACGCCTTCTACGAGCGCCAGGACAAGCGCAATGCCAAGCTCATCGAGGCCGGCAAGGCCGATAAGGTCAAACACCGCACCTATACCGGCGCGCCGACCTTCATCGACCAGATCGGAACCAGCCTCATTACCGTCGCGCTCGGTTTCTTCGTCGGTGTCGTGATAGCGATTCCACTCGGCATCTTCTCAGGCCTTTCTCCGACCGTGAACGGCGCCATCAACCCCTTGATCCAGATCTTCAAGCCGGTTTCGCCACTAGCTTGGCTGCCGATCGTCACCATGGTCGTCTCAGCCGTTTACGCATCGCCCTACGAATGGCTGCCAAAATCGATGCTGATCTCCGCCATCACCGTCACGCTGTGTTCGCTATGGCCGACGCTGATCAACACCGCACTCGGCGTCTCCTCGATCGACAAAGATCTCCTCAACGTCGGCCGCGTCCTGCAGCTTCCAACGTCCCGCACGATCACCAAGCTCGTCCTGCCCTCATCGCTGCCGCTGATCTTCACCGGTATGCGCTTGTCGCTGGGCGTGGGCTGGATGGTTCTGATCGCCGCTGAAATGCTCGCGCAGAACCCCGGCCTTGGAAAGTTCGTCTGGGATGAGTTCCAGAACGGTTCCTCAAGCTCGCTGGCCAAGATCATGGTCGCAGTCCTGGCGATCGGCGTCATCGGCTTCCTGCTCGACCGCCTGATCTACGCGCTCCAGGTGTCCTTCACCTACTCCGACAAACGCTAATCCGGGAAAGGAATGAAATATGGCTTTTCTCGAACTCAAAGACGTTAGCAAATCCTACGGTGAAGGTACGGCCAAGACAGAGGTTCTAAAGGACATCAACCTCGCGATCGAAGAAGGTGAATTCGTCGCAATTGTCGGGTTCTCCGGCTCAGGCAAAACGACACTCATTTCTACGATCGCGGGGTTGGTGCAGGCCGACGAAGGCGAGGTCCTGTTGAAGGGCGAGCCAATCACTGGGCCAGGCCCGGATCGCGGGCTCGTCTTCCAGTCCTACTCGCTGATGCCCTGGCTGACGGTGTTTGAAAATATTGCTCTCGCCGTAGATCAGGTCTTCCGACAGGAAAGCAAGGCCGAACGTGCCGAGCGCACACGCCACTATATCGAAATGGTCGGCCTCAGCCACGCTGCCGACCGCAGACCAGCTGAACTCTCCGGCGGTATGCGCCAGCGCGTTTCGGTTGCCCGCGCGTTGGCCATGAGCCCGGAAATCCTGCTGCTCGATGAACCGCTCTCGGCTCTCGATGCTTTGACGCGCTCAAAGCTTCAAGACGAGATCGAAAAAATCTGGGAGCAGGACAAACGCACCGTATTGCTCATCACCAACGACGTCGACGAAGCCATCCTGCTCGCCGACCGCATCATCCCGCTGACGCCCGGGCCGCAGGCGACGCTCGGCAAGGAATTCAAGATCAATATTCCGCGTCCGCGCGACCACACGGCCATCAGCTCGGATCCCGTCTTCCAGAAACTTCGCCAGGAAATCACCAACTACCTGATCGATCTTGGCGCGGCCCGTGCTGCGGAGATGGAGACCGGCACCGAACTGCCCAACATCGTCCCGATCGAGCTCAAGAGCAAAAAGAGCAAGGTCCCCAAAGCCTGGGCCGAAGCCGCCGCCTCCAAGCGCGATGAACGCTATCTGGAATATTCCCAGCTCGACAAAGTCTACCAGACCCCGAAAGGCCCCCTGAAGGTCGTCGACGGCTTCGACCTGAAGATGAAAAAGGGCGAGTTCATTACGCTGATCGGGCACTCAGGCTGCGGCAAGTCGACGGTGCTTTCGATGACGGCGGGTCTCAATGAGATCTCCGGCGGCGGCATCATCCTCGATGGCAAGGAAGTCACCATGGCCGGTCCGGACCGCGCCGTCGTCTTCCAGGCGCCTTCGCTGTTTCCATGGCTGACAGCCAGGGAAAACGTAACGCTCGGCGTTGATCGGGTCTTCCCGCACGCCAGCAAGTCCGAACGCGACGACGTCGTCAGCTACTACCTGGAACGCGTCGGGCTCGGCGATTCCATGGATAAGCTCGCCAGAGACATGTCGAACGGCATGCGTCAGCGCGTTGGCATCGCCCGGGCCTTTTCCCTGTCACCCAAGCTGCTGCTCCTCGATGAGCCCTTCGGCATGCTCGACAGTCTAACCCGCTGGGAGCTGCAGGAAGTGCTGATGGAAGTGTGGAGCCGCACCCAAGTGACGGCCGTCTGCGTCACCCACGACGTCGACGAAGCCATCCTGCTTGCCGATCGCTGCGTGATGATGACGAACGGGCCGAACGCCCGCATCGGCAACATCATGGACGTCGATCTGCCCCGGCCGCGCACGCGTAAAGCGTTGCTCGAGCACCCTGATTATTACGCATTCCGCCAGGAACTCCTCGACTTCCTCGAAGCCTACGAGGGCGGTGCGGACCCTGATCCGGAGGTTCTCGAAAACATCAAGGCCAAGCGCAAATCGCCCTCCAGCGACCAAGCGGCATAACCGACGAAGGAACAGCCACAATGACGGAAAAACTCGTTGTCGTTGGCAATGGTATGGCGCCGGGCCGGGCCCTCGAAAAGCTCTTCGAAATGGCCCCTGGCAAATACGACGTCACCATTTTCAACGCAGAACCCAGAACGAACTACGACCGCATCCTGCTTTCGCCGGTCCTGTCGGGCGAGAAGACCTACGAAGACATCGTTATTCATGGAGACGCCTGGTACCAGGAACATGGCGTCACCTTGCATAAAGGCCGCAAGGTCAACGCGATCGACCGGCTCACCAAGACTGTAACAGCCGAAGACGGAACAACGGCTCAATACGACAAGCTGTTGATCGCGACCGGCTCGGTGCCATTCATCGTACCGGTGCCGGGAAAAGACCTCGCGGGCGTCCTGACCTACCGTGACCTCGACGACGTTGAAGCCATGCTGGTTGCCGCCGAGCAGGGTGGGTCGGCTGTCGTCATCGGTGGCGGTCTCTTGGGCCTCGAAGCGGCCGCCGGCCTCGCAATGCGCGGCATGGACGTGACGGTCCTGCATCTGATGCCGACGCTGATGGAACGCCAGCTCGATACAACGGCCGGTAACCTCCTGAAACGGGCGATCGAAGCGCGCGGCATCAAGGTCATTACCAAGGCCAACACCAAGGAGATCCTGGGCACCGCGCCTAACGGTGCGCCTCCACGCGTCCGTGCAATTTTGCTCGATGACGGCACCGAAATCCCTGCCAACATCGTCGTCATGGCCGCCGGCATCCGCCCCAGCGCGGGCCTCGCCAAAGAAGCCGGGATCGAAACCAACCGCGGCATCGTCGTCAATGACCGCATGGTGACCTCTGACCCGGACATCTACGCCGTCGGCGAATGCGTCGAGTTCGACGGCAACGTCTACGGCCTCGTTGCCCCTCTTTATGAGCAAGCCGGCATCGCCGCCAAAGGCCTGGCCGGAGAAGACACAAAAGGGTTCGTCGACAAGGCCCTCGCCACCAAACTGAAGGTGACAGGCGTCGACCTATATTCGGCCGGGGACTTTGCCGAAGGCGAAGACCGCGAGGAAATCGTTCTGCGCGACGCAACCAACGGCCTCTACAAGCGCCTGATCCTGCAGGACAACAAGGTCATCGGTGTCGTCATGTTCGGCGACACCTCCGATTCCGGCTGGTTCTTCCAGCTCATCAAAGACGGGACCGACATCAGCGAAATGCGCGACACGCTGATCTTTGGACCAGCTTACGCCGGAGGTGCCGCGCTGGACCCTACGGCGGCCGTTGCAGCGTTGCCCGATGATGCAGAAATCTGCGGCTGTAACGGCGTATGTAAGGGCACGATCGTCAATGCGATTGGAGCAAAAAATCTGACGTCGCTCGACGACGTCAGGGCGCACACCAAGGCCTCCGCATCCTGCGGAACATGCACCGGCCTGGTAGAGCAACTGCTGACACTGACCTTGGGCGACAGCTACAACCCGAATGCCGTCAAGCCGATGTGTGGCTGCACCGACCTCAGCCACGGTGACGTCCGCCGCCTGATCGTCGCCAAGGAGCTCAAAACCATTCCTGATCTGATGCAGGAACTCGAATGGAAAAGCTCCGGCGGTTGCGCCAAATGCCGGCCGGCCCTCAACTACTACCTCTTGTCGACTTGGCCGGGCGAATACGTCGATGATGGCCAATCGCGCTTCATTAACGAGCGCGTCCACGCCAACATCCAAAAGGACGGCACATATTCGGTCGTCCCGCGCATGTGGGGTGGGGTCACAACCCCCGACGAGCTGCGCGCCATCGCCGATGTCGCCGACAAGTTCAAGATCCCCACCGTCAAGTGCACCGGCGGCCAGCGCATCGACCTTCTTGGCGTCAAAAAGGAAGATCTGCCCGCCGTCTGGTCCGACCTCAACGCGGCCGGAATGGTTTCGGGCCATGCCTATGCGAAGGGGCTTCGAACTGTGAAGACCTGCGTCGGCACGGATTGGTGCCGTTTCGGCACCCAGGATTCGACCGGCCTTGGCATCAAGTTGGAGAAGTTCTTATGGGGCTCGTGGACGCCGGCGAAGGTCAAGCTCGCCGTCTCGGGCTGCCCGCGCAATTGTGCAGAAGCAACCTGTAAGGACATCGGCGTCATATGTGTCGATAGCGGTTACGAAATCCACTTCGCGGGCGCAGCCGGTCTCGACATCAAGGGCACCGAACTCCTGTGCCATGTCAAAACCGAGGAAGAGGCAATCGAAGTCATCGGTGCCTTGACCCAGCTCTACCGCGAGCAGGGCCATTACCTGGAACGCATCTACAAATGGCGCGCCCGCGTCGGCATGGAGTCGATCCAAGCGACCGTCGTCGAAGATTTGCCACGCCGCAAAGAGCTCTACGAAGCGTTCGTCTACTCGCAGAAATTCTCCCAAAAAGACCCATGGGCGGAACGGGCCAAAGACCATGTCGATGCCCACGAGTTTGCACCGATCGCTGATCTGACCAGCATGGAGGCAGCCGAATGACGATGGATACAGTTTGGCTCGATGTCGGAGCCGTCGACGATATTCCTTCCCAGTCCGCCCGCATCGTGAAGACCCAGAAGGGATGCATCGCTCTGTTCCGGACAGCCGACGACAAGGTTTTCGCCCTGAACGATCGGTGTCCACACAAGGGTGGACCGTTGAGCCAGGGCATCGTGCACGGCACTTCTGTCACCTGTCCGCTGCACAACATGGTTTTCAGCCTGGAAACCGGAGATGCCCTGGGCCCGGACGAAGCCCGGGTCGCAACTTTCGCCGTCAAGGTCGAAAACGGCCGGATCATGCTTGACGCCTCAAGCTTCGCCTCGCGGAAAGATGCAGCATGAGTGAACCGGCGGGCACAAAAACGACATGCCCCTATTGCGGTGTCGGCTGCGGCGTTCTCGTCGCGCCGACCGCCGATGGCAAGGCGGCGGAGGTCCGGGGTGACCCTGACCATCCTGCCAACTACGGCAAGCTGTGTTCGAAGGGATCGGCCCTCGGCGAAACGCTGGCTCTCGAAGACCGCCTGCTGTTCCCCAAGATCAACAACCAGCACGCAAGTTGGCCGATGGCGCTTGACCTCCTGGCGAGCAAGTTCTCCGCCGCCATCAAGGAGCACGGTCCCGATAGCGTCGCCATGTATGTCTCTGGCCAGATCCTGACCGAGGACTATTACGTCGCCAACAAGCTGATGAAGGGCTTCATCGGCACCGCCAACATCGACACCAATTCGCGGCTATGTATGGCCTCTTCGGTCGCCGGCCATAAGCGCGCCTTCGGAACAGATACGGTTCCGGGAACATACGAAGATCTCGAACTCGCCGACCTCGTCGTGCTGGTCGGATCGAACCTCGCCTGGTGCCACCCTGTTCTCTATCAGCGCCTGGTAGCCGCCAGCAAAAAGAACGGCACAAAAGTTGTCGTCATCGATCCGCGCGCCACGGCGACAACAGAAATTGCCGACCTGCACTTAGCCATCGCCCCAGGCACGGATGTCGCGCTCTTCAACGGGCTGCTCTCCTATATCTCCGCCAAAGGCTGCGTCGACCACGCCTACGTTACCGAGTACACCTCGGGCTTTGCCGAGACGATCAAGTCGGCGGGTAAGATGGACCTCTCCGAGATCGCCCCGACGACAGGACTTGATGCTGCCGATATCGAAACGTTGTTCACGTGGTTCGCTGAAACCGAAAAGGTCGTGACCGTTTACAGCCAGGGCGTCAACCAATCGACCGCGGGCACCGACAAGGTCAACGCCATCACCAACTGCCACCTGGCGACCGGGCGCATCGGCAAACCGGGCATGGGACCGTTTTCAGTCACCGGACAACCCAACGCGATGGGCGGGCGTGAAGTCGGCGGCCTAGCAAATATGCTCGCAGCCCACATGGAGCTCGCCAACCCCGAGCACCGCAAAATCGTCCAGACCTTTTGGGGCTCGCCGACGGTCGCCGACACGCCCGGACACAAAGCCGTCGACCTGTTCGACGCCGTCGCCGACGGTAAGATAAAAGCGCTTTGGATCATGGCGACCAACCCTGTCGACAGCCTCCCCGAAGCCGACCGGGTCAAGCAGGCAATCGCCAACTGTGACTTCGTCGCTGTCTCGGATGTCACCCGCCACACCGATACGACGGCCCTCGCCGACGTCTTGCTGCCAGCCTCCGCTTGGGGCGAAAAAGACGGTACGGTCACCAATTCCGAGCGCCAGATTTCCCGCCAGCGCGCCTTCCTGAGCGCTCCAGGTGAAACCAAGCCGGACTGGTGGCAGGTCTGCGAAATTGGCAAGCGCCTCGGATATGCCGACGCCTTCAGCTACTCCGGCCCCAAGGAAATCTTCGCGGAATACGCCGCGCTGACCGGAGTCGACAACAACGACACCCGCGACCTCGACATATCGGCCTACGACACCATCACCCAAGCCGAGTATGACGACCTAGACCCATTCCAATGGCCGCAGCCCAAAGGCGCGCAAAAGCAAACGACCCGCTTCTTTGCCAACGGAAAGTTCTACACACCGTCGCGGCGCGGCAACTTCATCCCGGTCGCTCTGCGTATGCCGGAGGTGAAAAGCACACCCGAATTTCCGCTCATTCTCAATACCGGCCGCATCCGCGACCAATGGCACACAATGACCCGAACGGCGAAAACCCAACGGCTGATGTCGCACATCGCCGAGCCGTTCCTGGAAATCCACCCGGAAGACGCCAAAGCTTCAGGACTGGAGATCGGTGACATCGCAGCGGTCGCAAGCCCCCACGGCAGCGTGCTTTTGCGCGCCGTCGTGACCGACCGCCAGCGCAAGGGAAGCGTGTTCGCGCCGTTCCACTGGACCGATCAGTACGCCAGCAATGCGCGTGTCGACAAACTCGTCGCCAGCCGGACCGATCCGGTTTCAGGCCAGCCGGAATCGAAATTCACCCCCGCATCCGTCAAGCGGTTCGACGCCACTTGGTACGCGTTCGCAATCAGCCTGACGCCGCTCACCGCCCACGGCGCCGATTATTTCGCGACAGCCCCGGCGCATTCCGGCTTCCGCGCTGAATTTGCCGGGCTCGACACCCCCGAAGACTGGGACGAATTCGCCGAAAACCTGCTTTTCGACGAGGATGCATCGTCCGACGAGCGCCTAAGCTACCGCGACGCCCGCACCGGACATTTCCGATTTGCTCGGATCCGCGACGGACGCCTGCAATCCGCGCTCTTCGTCGCGCCCAATCCGGTCGAAGTCTCGCGCACCTGGGGCATCGGCCGCCTGGGCGAAGAGATCCAACCCTCTGATCGCCTCCGTCTGCTTGCCGGTCGCCCCGGCGCCGACATGCCCGACAAAGGCGCAATCGTCTGCTCCTGCTTCGAAGTCGGCGTCAATGAGATTACCGATGCCGTCGTCAAGGAGGGATGCGCCACGGTCGACGCTGTCGGCGCCTGCCTCAAGGCGGGAACCAACTGCGGCTCCTGCCGCTCCGAGATTGCAAGGATCATCGATGCCACAAGCGTCTCGAAAGCCGGTTGAATTAAAACGACCGCGCCTGAAACTGCTCGCCAATACGATGCGCCAGTCTGCGGCGCAACAATTGCCGAAAGGCAATCAGCGCCCGACCTTCTGGGACCGGATTACCCAGAAAGCTTTTGGCCCTGCTCCCAAGCAAGGCTGTGTCACACTAGTCGGCGCCGGTCCTGGCGATGCCGAGCTTTTGACCCTCAAGGCCGTGCGCGCCTTACAGTCGGCAGACGTAATTCTTTTCGACGATCTGGTTTCCGACGAGGTGTTGGATCTTGCACGCCGGGAAGCTCGCCGCATGCTGGTCGGCAAGCGCGGCGGACGCGATAGCTGCCGGCAAGAAGACATCAACGCCCTGATGATCAAGCTCGCCCTTCAGGGCAAACACGTCGTGCGGCTGAAGTCTGGCGACCCGATGATCTTCGGTCGGGCCGGCGAGGAAATCGCCGAACTCCACGACCAGGGCATTTCCGTCGCCGTCGTTCCTGGCATCTCGGCCGGAATTGCTCTTGCAGCCGAATTGGGCGTCTCACTGACCCACCGTGATCACGCGCACTCGGTCAGGTTCGTGACCGGCCATGCCCGCTCCGGCAAATTGCCCGAAGATCTCGACTGGAAGGGCATCGCCGATCCCGAAACGACGGTGATGTTCTATATGGGGGGCCGCACCGCCCCGGCCATTGCAGCGAGGTTGTTGAGCGAAGGCCTGCCGGCAGAAACCCCGGTCGTCATCGCCAAAGCCATCGGTCGTCCGCAGTTCCAGCTCGCACGCACGACCCTTGCCGGCCTGGTGGGAGAAACAAGCCTTCTGGCCGAAGGTGAACCGGTGCTACTCGGAATCGGCAACGTCTTCGCCAACCGTGGCGTTCGGGCAAATTCACGACCTGACAGCGGCATGCAGAAGGCTGCCAACTCCTAAAAAGCAGGCAGCCTTCGAGCCTAACGTCGCCATGCGGAAGCCAGTGCGACAACGATCAGCGCGATCGCCGCCGTTTGTCACCCCAGGACACGCGATAAAGATCGAACCGCCGGTTGTGCAGGTTGCGCACCGTGCCGGCATTCCGAGAGGCCCGCAGGTCCGATAAGCTGAGATCAGAGAACGCAATCGTTTCCGTGTTGGGGGCGGTGTCGGCCGCGATCCCGTCCTTGGCGAAAGCGAAATCACAAGGCGTGAAAATGCAGCTCTGCGCGTAGTGGATGTCCATGTCTTCCACATTCGGCAGGTTGCCGACGACGCCTGAGATCACGACGTAGCACTGGTTTTCGATCGCCCGCGCCTGGCTGCAATAGCGGACCCGAAGATAGCCGCGCGGCTCATCGGTGCAAAACGGCACGAACAGCATCATCGCACCCTGGTCGACAAGATGCCGGGCGACCTCGGGAAACTCGCTGTCATAACAGATCATCACGCCGATTGGCCCGCAGTCGGTGTCGATGACGTCCGCCCGGTCGCCGCCTTTAATGTTCCACCAGTAGGCTTCGCTCGGCGTTGGGTGGATCTTCTCGCGGGCATGCACGGAGCCATCGCGTAAGAAAACGTAGCAGACGTTTTTGATCTCGCCGTCATCGTCGACCCGCGGATGCGTCCCGCCGATGATGTTGACGTTATAGCTCACCGCAAATTCACTCATGAACTCGCAGAACCAGTCAACGTAGCTGGTGATCCGGAAGATACTGTCCTTGGGCTGCAGCCGGTTTGGTTCCAGCGACAGCAGCTGCAGCGTGAAATTCTCCGGGAAGACGACAAAGTCGCAGCGGTAGTCGCTGGCCACGTCGATGAAGTACTCGACCTGCTGCTTGAACTCCTCTTTGTCGGTGATCTTGCGCATCTGGAACTGAACCGTCGCGACGCGCACCGTTTCCTGCGGGCTCAGACGGTCCTTCGCGCCCTTGCCTTCGGGGTCATCGGGCACGCGCGGGTTGCGCCACAGCATATGCGTCGCAAACCCCAGCGACTGTTTGTCGTCGTCGTCATAGCCTTCCAGCACGCCGATCGGATCGAAGCCATTGGAGATGTGAAAGTTGATGGCGACGTCGCGGATCTTTCTCTCGCGCACGGCGTCGATATATTCCATCGGGTCCGGATACTGCTTCTTCCGCCGCCCATAACCCGGCATCCGGCCGCCGAATATGATGCCTTTGAGGCCCCACTCCTCGCACAGATTCTTACGCGCCCGATAGAGCCGCTGACCGATGCGCAGGCGCCGGAAATCAGGATCGACGCTGACCTCCATCCCATAGAGATAGTCGCCTTCAGGGTCGTGACGCGCGGCATACCCGTTGCCGGTGATTTCATCGAACGTGTGCGGCTTCAAACCGACGTCGCCCTCGATGATGAATGTCGCGCAATGACCGACGATCTTGCCGCCATATTCGGCGACAAACTGCCCCTCTGGAAAATTGCGGATCTGGCCCTTGATCATGCGCGCACTCAGAGACGGTGCAGGCGCATAGACTTTGCGATTGAGTTCGGCGATGGCCGCGGCGTCGCTCGGTTTCGCGCGACGCACGACAAGCTTCGCCTTCTCGGTGATGCCGGAGCTATTGATTGAAATGGACGGTGCCACGATTGATGTATCTTTGATTGCTGTAGCTGATGATGATTTGCGAACGAACGTTTTCGCTACCCGATTAGACGCTGGAACCCCTTAAAGGAACGCACGACGGGCCGTTTGGTTCCCGCCGCCTTCGTTTAACATTAACCCAATCACGAAATTGTCGCACCAGCTCTTAACGCTGATCCACTAGGAGCCAACTCTCTGCGGCCGTTATAACGTAGTTTGCGCCTCATCTTTCGCTCCACATCCAAGTCCGGTGTGCACAGGTAGCCCAAATGAAGAACCCATACGCAGATCCCAACTCCTATTCCTCGCAATTTCGCCGCAAGCGCTTCGAACACGTCCAGAAGCTCATCGAAGACATTCTTGCCAAGAAGGGGTCTTGCCGTATCGCCGACATCGGCGGCGAAGAGGACTACTGGCAGTACGGCACGGATCTCATCGCGAACAACGATGTCGAGATCCATTTGTTCAACCTGTTCGAAAAGCCGACGACGAACCCAAAGATGAAAAGTCTCAAGGGCGATGCCACCGACCTGAGCGACCTGGACGATATGAGCTACGACCTCGTCCACTCCAACTCGGTCATCGAACACGTCGGCAACTGGCGCAACATCGAAAAGATGGCGGCAAACTGCCGGCGTCTGGCCCCCAAGTACTACGTCCAAACGCCCTACTTCTGGTTCCCCTACGAGCCCCATTTCCGCGCTGTCGGCTTTCAATGGCTGCCTGAACAATTCCGAATGCGGCTTGTCATGAATATGAAACTTGGCTTTTTCCAGCAGCAGTCGGATGTGGCTTCAGCCATGGACGTCGTTCAATCATGCTATTTGCTTGATGATCGGCAATTTAAATCATGTTTTCCCGATGCCCAATTCAAGTACGAGCGCGCATTTGGCTTGACCAAATCGCTCATCGCAATTCGCGAATAATATCGATCCGCGGACAAATTATTTTTCCTTTTTGGAAAGCCGGCTTTTTTCCTGAAAAAGCAATCGGAAAATGACGCTGCGAACCAGCCATCCAGCCTCACTCAGATTTGAAGCCGCTTGGCTTGGTATGCCAAAGCGTCGCAGGGACAAAAGCGCAGACCACGAACCAAGGGGCTATTTGCGAGCCCAGCTGGGGTCTGCAACCCAGACGCCGTAATAATAAATCGATCTAAGCAGCTAGGATTACTGAAGTTGATATTGCACCTGCGTAAAGACCTTGGTAATACCAAACACCAGCATAAGGAGCGTTTCAAAACGCGACTTTGGGTGGAAGAAGACGGCTTGTTGAGAGTGCGGCCGGAGCGTGCGGGAGTAGTCAACGTAATGCTGCAAGAGCTTCGCGAGCACGTCCAACAATCTACAATTGGAAATTCACCTAGCGGCATTGATAACGCGACATTTTCGGTAGCTGTCGCACTAATGGAAATTGCCGTCATTGTTTCCGCATCAATAATTTCCGGTATAATTTACCATGTTGCGGCCTACAACGAGATTGGCCAAGTCGCCGGATTTGCGGTGTCAGGGCTCCTGACGGCAATATGTTTTATAATTCCATTTGCGTTTCGCAGTGAATACCGCGTCGAGAATTTCCTCTCGGACGGCCGTGGCGTGCCGCGGATTTTGGAAGCCTGGATCTATGCGATCCTAACGGTCACGCTGATCGGCTTCCTGACCAAGTCGAACGGCGATGCGTCGCGCGGATGGCTCTTGATCTTCAGCGGGCTTGGCCTCGCAGCAGTCGTCGCCTCAAACGTTTTTCTGCAGCGCTGGATTGCCTGGGGCGTCGAGAATGCGTGGATCGCACCGCGCCGCCTGATGGTCATCGGTGACCCGGAAGGACTTGCGCGCTTCACCAAGGCGCTGTCCGGCAGCCGGCGAGGCATTGAGATCGTCGTCGCCACCTGCTTGCCCCCGCGCGAAGTGGTCGACGGGATGACTCCTGACGAGATCAGCCTTCGCGTCGAAGAAGCCGCAGAACGCGGTCGCAATGAAATCGTCAGCGACGTCGTCGTTCTCGTCGATCCGGCCAGAGACGCCCTGTTGCGCCACGTCACAGATGGCCTGATGGACCTCCCTGTCACAATTCACCTCGCCGGCTGGAGCGCAATCGAAAGCTTCCCCGGCCTCAAGACCGAGCACATCGGCCATATCAAGACCCTGACGCTCGTCCGCGCGCCGATGGGGGCCTTCCAGAGCACACTCAAACGGACCGTCGACATCATCCTGGCGGCTGCCGGTTTGCTGCTGATCAGTCCGGTTCTTCTATTGGCAGCGATTGCGATTAAGCTCGACAGCCCTGGTCCGATCTTCTTCCTGCAGCACCGTCGCGGCTTCAACCAGCATGAATTCCTGATTTGGAAGCTGCGCACGATGGTGACGATGGATGACGGCGATAACATCGTCCAGGCCAGTAAAAACGATCCGCGAGTCACAAATGTCGGCCGGTTTCTGCGCCGCACGAACATCGATGAACTCCCCCAGCTGATCAACGTTCTGCTTGGCGAGATGTCGCTCGTCGGCCCACGCCCACACGCCGTCGCACATGACCGCCGCTACGAGCGCTGCATCGATCGCTATGCCCGCCGGCTCAACGTGAAGCCTGGCATCACGGGCTGGGCGCAGGTCAATGGTTTCCGCGGACCTACGAACACCGATCAGGCCATGCGCGAACGCCTTGCCCACGATCTTTACTACATTGACAACTGGTCCATTGCATTTGACCTGCTGATCCTGCTGATGACAGTGGTATCGCCACGAGCGTACAAGAACGCGCTTTAACCAACGCGAAAAACCTGGGACTTTGCGATTGGCTGCGTCAATATCAGCAGTGCGCCAGCCTTTGGCACCCGACATTCGCAAGGGTCAAATGATCAACCGCCACATAGGCTATTATCTGGGGTCCAAGCTTGCGGCCGCCGTGCTGTCACTGGCGACAATGGCCCTGTTCGTACGCCTGGGCGGCACTGAAACGTTTGGCGCCTACCTCGTCATGTTTGCGTGGACCTACGTCGTTTACGGCCTTTCGGTGCAGTGGATGCGTTTTGCGTTTTTCGCACGCTACCGCGAGGAAACGAGCAGCGATTTCGTCGTAACCTATTTGAAATCGCTGGCCGCAGCCTATGCAATTCTGATCGCCGGCCTCGCCATCGCCGCAGCCGCCGGATTGCTGCCAACCAATTTTGCCATCGGGCTCGGCGTCCTATTCATCGGCATCGTGACCTATGATGCGCTTTATGAAATTGCCAGAACCCGGCTCAGGGCCGGCGCTGTCGCAATCGGCGTGTTGTTACGCGCAGCCTTGATGCTGCTCTTCGGCGTCATCGCGCTGACGACGCTCAAAACCCCTTTGGCCCTGGCCCTGGCGGTTGGACTGGGCCATTTGGGTGCAGCGTGCTTCTTGCTGGTCGCCGCCTCCGACAAGACCAACGGCACCTACTCCAAGGAGGCCATGGGCGACCTGTGGAATTATGGTCGGCCGCTCATCCCGGCCTACGCGCTTGATGCTGTCGGCATGCAGCTCGATCGCCTCTTGCTCGCCCACTACCGCACGCATGTCGAACTGGGGACTTACGGGGCCGCAGCCGACTTTATTCGCCAAGTCATGATCGTCATCGCAGAAGCGATCGCCGGAGCGTATTTCGCGATCGCCCGCAACGACATCGTCGCCGGGCGCCAGGACCAGGCCAGCCATACGCTCGGACAGGCGTTTCTGGCCTATACCGCCTTGACCGCATTCGCAGCGACCTTCGTCCTCCGCTTCGATAGGTGGATATTCGACACGCTCTATGGCTCCGAAATTGGCGCCGCCGTCGAGCCGATCATCGGCGTTATCGTGATCAACAATGCCGCCTTGATCTTCCGGGCCTACTTTTTCGGCCAGATCATCTTCCTGACACCCAGTTCCAGCCTGCTCTTCTATTCCAACCTGGCAAGTGTCACGACCTCGACGCTGCTCGGCTTCCTGCTCGTCCCAACCTACGGGATGTATGGCGCGGCAACGGCCATGATGATGGGGCATATCGCCGGATCGACCGTCTATATCTGGGTATGGCGAGGGCACTTCGTCATGAAGCTCCCCTACATGCATGCCGCAACAATCGTGTTCGCAGCCCTCGCGGCTTACGTTCTGTCCGGACCGTTAGCGAACGCCTATCCGACGAGCCTATGGGCGGCCATCGTCAACCTCAGCATCTTCGGTATCCTGGCACTGTTGGTCGCCCGGGCCTTCGACATTCTGTCCTTCAATTCTCTGACAGCCGCCGCCCTCGCGCGGTTCAAGAGCACCTGAAGGATCGCTAACGATGATCACCCAAAGCCCAACCGTGCCGGAATGCGACTTGCAAGACGTCCTGCTAAAAACTGTAGCCAGGATGCCAACCCATGACCTACCTGGAATATCGTTCGCCGTTAGGTTCCAAAATGGTTAGCTTGACCCAATTCGATACAGCCCGGGCCAGCCCGGAAGTCCTGGGGTCGGCCGCCGCACTCAAATCAGACGGCGCCCACCTGCTGGACGGCAAGAAGGTACTTTTCGTCATCAACCTTGATGGCGGCGGCGGCGTCGAAAAGATGGTGCGGATCCTCGGCACTGCATTTTCCGCATGGGGTGCCAAGGTCGAAACGCTGGCGCTCTACGAAAAACTCGGCAGCAGCAGCTTCGAGAAGCTCTCGAATATCAGATCGGCGCCTGGCTGCATCGCACGCGCAAAACCGGACATCCTGGTCACGCTGCAACCAACCTCGTCCATCGTCGCCACCCTCACGCGCCAGTTCTTGCCGAACTGCACCATTCATCTGGTGCATCAATCGAACATGCCGCTAGCAACCCACCCCGTTCCCAGGACATTGGATTGGTTGGTGGGATCGCTAGGCCTGTTTCCAATCGTGATCGCCAACTCCAAGGAAACCGAGAAGGCCTTCGCTCACTACCCCTCGTCATATCGCCGTCACATCACCCGCATCGAGCACGGCATCAGCTGGCAACAACCCAGCCGCAGCCGCAAAGAGGTCCGCGAGGCGCTGGGCTTCACAGATACAACGCCGCTCCTTGTGACCTGCGCCCGCCTGTCATCGCAAAAACGCATCGACACCGTGATTGCAGCGATGCCGATGCTACCGGACGTCCATTTCGTCATTGCCGGCGACGGCCCCCACCATAGCGAACTTGAAGCCCAAGCCGACAAGCTCGGCGTCCGCGACCGCGTTCATTTCCTCGGTCACCAACCGCCCGAAGCAATCCCTGATTTGAACGCAGCCGCCGATATTTTCGTATTTCCGTCTTATTGGGAAACTTTTGGCTTGGCCGCGCTCGAAGCCGCCATGCAAGGCACGCCAATCGTCGCCAGTTGTCTGCCGGTCACAAAAGAAGTCCTGACGGTGAATGACAATTGTGCCGCGACGTTTGTCGGCGACTGGGAGCCGGAAAACTGGGCAGACATGCTTCGCTACGTCTTGGCTCATCCGGAAGTGAAGCAAGCCGCCGTTGATGCGGCTCCGCAGCTGCGCAAGCATCACAGCGAAGAACAGATGCTGAAAAAATACATTCACGTCATCGAAGCAGAACTCTCGAAGACTAAGAAGAAATAACGAAGCTGATCCGGCCCGGCTCTATCATCGCCGTCGTTCGGATCACACGAGTAAACCGGACTGAACCGAACCATGGCAAACGTGCCAAACGCTGTAGAGCCGTTGCAACCGCGCGAGTCGCTGGTGCCGGTGATCCTGATCGTCGCCGCAGTGACGTTCAACGCAGCCTTGGCCTTCGCCAACGCCCACGTCGCGCCGATGAGTTCGAAGTTCGTCATTCTGTGCGAAATCGCGATCGTTGCGACGGCGCACCTTTATATTCTGTCCCATTTCACGCCGCGCATGGTGCCCTGGTACGCCTTCATCATCTGCGTCGGGCTATTCGCCCTTCTGCGAATGGCCGCGATCGGTGAAATCAACGTCAAACATTTCCGCGACATGCTGCTCGTGCCGACCTTCATCATGTTGGGGTTGGCCACCAGCGAACGCCGGGCGATCCAGACGATGCTGATCGTGATTGCGATCGTCAGCGCCGGCATCATCCTCGAGGCGGTCAGCGTTGATGCTTATGCGGCCCTCCTCAAGATCAAGGACTACTACATCGCGACGCGTGGCTTGGTCAGCGCAGATTTCACCTACGGCGGCGATCTCTACACCAGCGCGACGCGATACCAGGACCGCTACCTACCCTTCTTCGGCCTGCACCGGTTGTCTTCGGTCTTCCTGGAGCCCGTCTCGCTGGGCAACTTCGCCATCGTCTTGGTCGCTTTTACTGTCGCGTTTTGGAACAAGCTCTCCCGAGCCGCCAAACTCTTCGCATTCGCTGCATCGGTGCTTGTTCTGTTCGCCTGTGATGGCCGCCTGGCGATCGTCACAACGATTGCGATCCTTCTGGCGGCTGCCTTCTCGAAATTGACGCCGCGCAACGCCGCAATCTTCATCCTGCCGCTCGTCGTCGTGTCCGCCTTACTGATCGTCGACGTTGCCGGATTACACAGCGGCCGCGATGACTTCCCCGGCCGTCTCGCTTACACCGTCGAACTGATGCGGCAGATGGGGCCGATCGACTACTTGGGGCTTTCAGACCAGTTGATCGAATCCGCCGTCGACAGCGGCATCGTCACCATGATCATCACCCAGTCGATCGTCTTGTTCGTCGTCTTCTGGATCATGATCGTGGTCGAGCTGGAAGAAACCGACAGCTCTCAAAGAAACTACAAGTACGCCATCTGCCTTTATCTAGCGCTCGGCATGATGGCGAGTTACTCCTACGCCAGTATCAAGACGGCCGCCGTTGTCTGGTTCCTGTACGGGGCGTTGGCTGCTTCGGCATTCAGGAAGCTCGATGGGCTAAAGTCCATGAGGCGCAACCCGACGATCCGCGGCAAGGCCCCGATAGCCAGCCCATAGGCATCCCGCCTCATGGGGATAAGGCGTGTAACTCAAAGACCGGTCATGAGGTGAACCTATGCCGAAGCTCCATCGCCGAAGCTTTATGCGCCAAAGCCTTCGGGGCGCCGCATCGGCCACCGCACTTGCACTGTTTCCCTCCTGGCCCGTCCATTCGAGCCCAAAACGTCTTCCGTTCCTGACAGGCGTCAATTTGGCCGGCGCCGAGTTCGGCACAGTCTTTCCCGGCGAGCACGGCACCAACTTCATGTATCCCGGCCCGAAGGATGTCGATTATTACAAAAGCTTCGGCTTCAACATCCTGCGCCTTCCGTTTCGTTGGGACCGCCTGCAACCCGACCTGTTCGCAGAATTTGAAACAGCCGAATGGCAACGCTTCGAGCACCTGATCAAGCTGACGCTCGACGCCGGCTTCTACATTATTCTCGATCCGCATAACGGCGCGCACCGCCGCATTCGCGACGATGGATTTTCCAAAGAGCACATGATCGGCAGCCGCGAAGTCCCCGTCGAAGCCTTCACGCAATTCTGGCGGACGCTGACGCAACGCACCAAGCAGCACAAAAAGATCATCTACGGCCTGATGAACGAACCCGTGCACATCGCACCGAAAGCTTGGTTTGATGCAGCCCAAAAGGCCGTCGACGTCATCCGTTACGAAGGCGCAGAGCAACTGCTGCTCGTACCAGGAACCGGCTACTCAACGGCACACACCTGGCTTGAAGACGGCAACGGCATCATGGTCGGGATCAAGGATCCAGGCGACAATTTCGCCATCGAAGCCCACCAGTATTTCGATTGGAATTCGTCAGGCCAACACGCCGAAGCCGTCTCCGCGACCATCGGCACCGAACGCATCGCAAAGTTCGAGGCCTGGGCCCGCAAGAACAAACTGCGCGCCTTCTTAGGGGAATTCGGTGTCAGCGCCGACCCCGTCAATCTCGAAGCTTCGCACCAATTTCTGCAGCATCTCTCCGACAACCGCGACGTTTGGCTGGGCTGGGCCGCGTGGGCCGGCGGTCCGTGGTGGCCGCCCGACTTCCCATATAAATTGGAGCCGGTTGGCAATTCCGGCATTCCACCGCAAACGAGACTTTTGGAACGCGAAGCCGCCAACGCCAAGGCGGCCGTCAAATAAGCCGCCCACACCAGCGTCCCTTCAGCCTCAGCGACGGGTGATCCTTCATAGGTTCTAAACGACGCGCGGAGACCGGAACAATGCGCGCAGGTGCATGATCAGGAACGCGATGATCGCGCCGAACAGGAGACCGATCGCGGCAAGCAACGGCAACGGCGGCGGGAACGACCGGCGCTGCTCTGCGCGAGGTTGCGAGACCACCCGAACGTTGGCCGTATTCAGGCGCGCCTGCTCGCTCGTCTCCTTGGCGCGAATGATCGCCTGCCCGTAGACAGAGCGCGCCGCTTCGAGCTTGCGCTCAAGTTCTCTCAGTTGGATCTGGGCCTTGTTGTCGGCGTTGAGCTGCTTACGCAACTCTTCCAGATTGCCTTTAAGCGCGGTGACATTCGCCCGCGACCGCCGGTAAGCGATGTCGAGCGACGAACGGATTCGCGATAATTCAGCTGCAATCTGCGCTTTCACCTGGTTTTCGCTGTCGACAATCGCCCGCATATCCGGATGCCGCGGACGCAACTGTGCAGCCAGACTTGCCTTGCGCTGGGAGATACGCGCCAACAGATCCCGCAACGATTGCAAGGTCTGCGAGGCGACAGCTTCAGGCAGGCGGTCGAGGTTCGACGCCGATGACGGGGTCGCATCAAGTCGCGCCTTCAGTCGCTCGGCGTCGACTTGCGCTGTGATCAACTGCCCGTTGAGATCAGCAAGCTGCTGTTCGGTAACGATCTGCCCACGCACGCCCACAAGATTGTTGTCTTCCTTGTAGCGCGCCACTTTCTTTTCCCAACGGCCAAGATCTTCGCGCAGCGCATCGATCCCCTTGTCGATGTCTTCACTGGTTCGACGGGCGGCATCGGAGCGCGACCGCGACTGCTCTTCAAGGAACGACTGAACAAGCGTCTTGAGAATAAGCTCGGCCTTCGCGCGGGTTTCCGCTTTCGCCGATGCGCTGATGATGTAGGAGCGGTCGATCCGGAACACGTCGACGGCCTTGCGCAACTTGGCAAACGCAATCGCTTCGGGCGGTTCCTTGGTGTCCGAACCGCCCATAATCGAGCTCACCACGCCACTAACGGCACCCTTGATCTGCCCGAGGAGCGAGAGCTCGCTGCCGTTGAATTCGGGATCGTTTGCCAGATCGAGCTTTTTGACGACCTGATCGAGCAGCCCATCCGACGACAACACTAGAGCCTGCGTCTCAACCAGCGTCACGCCGATGTTCTGCGCTTCGGCCGTCGGCGTCACTTGATTATCGAGGGCCTTGAGATCACGCGGATCCAGATAGAGCTGAGTCGTCGCCTTGTAGGATGGCTTCAGCAACACGCCGACACCGACAGCCAGAAAAGCGCACGCGATGGCTGTCAAAGCGACGATGAAGATCTGGCGTTTGCTCATTCGGACAACGTCAGACAGCACAAATGGCTGAACGATACTCTGACTTTGGATGGTCATAACCCGCTAACTCTTAACAACGCTTGGCCGCGAAACTCGCCCGGCTAAGACAGACAAGATGGTCCGGCTTGCCCAATGCGAACCCGCCGGTTTGGCGCCGCACCAACTCTATCATGCCAGGCCCGCTGTCTAGCGCTTCACTGATCCTGTCGAGCGCCTTTTGTCCCAATTTGGTTTATCGTCCAGGCCATTAACCAAGAGACGTGTCGGCCTGGCACGAACTCGAACAGGGCAATCCCAAAAAAGCTTGGCTGCGCGTTCGAACGCAAACATACCGCTGCAATCATCGTACCGGCCGAAGCCGTTTAACTCACCAAAGTCTCAAAGCCGATCGCATCGGCTGCATTAATCTTGAAATTTCAATTCTTGCCAGCAGCACTGCGCACGAGAGGTAGCGCCGCCAAAGACGACCTGGCTCTTGCGACAGCCGCCAAAGCCATTCCAGTCCGGCTTTCTGAACCAAAGCCGGAGCGCGTGTCTGCTGCCCGGAAACAAAGTCGGCAGCCGCCCCAACGCAGACGAACCCACAATTGACGCCAGCTGCAACAGCGCGCGCGGCAAACAGCTCCTGCTTAGGCGCGCCGAGCATGACAAAACACAGCCGCGCCCCGGAAGCCTTGATCCGTTCAATGGTCGCGTCAGCCGCCGGACCTTCAGGATCAAAGCCCATAGCCGGTGCTTCGATCCCGGCAAATTCTATTCTGCCCGATGTCTTGTTGCGCAGTTCCTGCGCGCTCCGTTCGAGAACGTCGGTCGATGTCCCGAACAAGAAGACCGGCAAGCCTTCGCCCGCAGCCCCTTCGCACAATGGCACCAATAAATCCGCGCCCGTCGTGCGCTCGACTTGCGGCCACTGCCGCCGCGCAATCGCAGCCACCGGTGCACCGTCGGCAGTCACGAAGCGCGCCCGGCCATAGGCTTTGCGGAAAGCGTCATCGCCACGCAATTTCACGAGGTGATCGAGATTGAGTGTGAGGCAGCTGAAACCTTCCGCGCGCTTGGCTGCACTAATGATCTCATCAACGGCTGCTGGCAGTGTCGCAAGGTTAATGCGCCACCCATCGACAACAGCCGACGGCTTGAGCTCAACTGCAGGACTGTCGGAAGGTAGGGAAGCTCGAGAAACCGCAGAGTCAGAAGAAGCCGACGGAGCTATTTCAGTTGCCTCTGACACGAGGATGACCTCTCTTAAACAAACCCGAATTCTTAATGATGTCAGGCACGCTTATATCGCAACGCAACATAAGGTGGCCATTAAGGATTTGTAAAGGGATATCACTGCGCTCGGAGTTATAACTAAATTGATGATGAACAATGTAATGAAATTGTAGCCAGGGTAAAGGATCGCTATGTTTGAACCCCGGTGAGGTACGTGTATTCAAAGTGTTGCTGACGCTGGTTAAGATGGCGAAGCCAATCCGAAATGCCGCGCTGCAAAATGATCCCGGAAGAAGGCACGCAGTCCGGCAAACTTGAGTTCGCCCAAATGAATGACCAATCGAAAGCCGACCCGATCATCCTGGATTGGGACGCCGACAAAATCGCGAAGTTCGGTTCTGAGCCTTTGAAGTTCAAGCATCGCGCCCATCTCTCACCCCTGTTCGAGGATGACAGATTGGCCCGGCTCATCGAGCAGGCCCCGCGCGAGAACTACTACGTCAACACTGTCGACATCGCGCCAGACGGAAGCCGTCGCCGGCGAGAAGGTGAATTCGGCGGCCTCAGCGGTTTGGAAGTTCTGAACGCTGTGAAGTCGGGCAGCATCTGGGTCATGTTGCTCTATCCCGATCAGACCGATTCCGGATACGCCAAGTTGCTCGAAGAAATCTATTCGGAGATCCACGAGCACGTTCCATCCCTCAAGATCCTCAAAAAGAAGATCTCGATCCTGATCTCGTCACCGAATATTCCGGTCTTCTATCACTGCGATTTGGCCGGCCAGACTTTATGGCAGGTGCGCGGGCAAAAGACGGCCTACGTCTACCCCAACAAGGAACCCTATCTCGCCCAACCCAACCTGGAGCGAATAACCTTAGGCGAGGCCCACGAGATTTCCCTGCCCTATGATCCCGACTGGGACAAAGACGCAAAGGTCTTCACGATCGAACCCGGCGATATGCTGCATTGGCAGTTGAATGCGCCCCACCGAATCGAAAACGGTCCCTGCCTCAATATCTCATTCACGACCGAGCACGTAACGCCAAGCGTCCGCCGAAACTTCGTCGTCAACTACGGCAACGGCATCCTGAGACGTGTCGGAGGCTGGCAGGACCTCCCCCGCGACACGACCGGTACAACCTACTGGACGCGGCTGGCGACCATGGCGGCAGCGCGCGCGATGAAGTTGCAGCGCGGTCGCGGCCAGAAGTTCCACGTCGATTTCAAGGTCGATCCTGAAGCCAAAGGCGGCTATCGAGACATCGCCCCATACGTTTTCGAGAAGTAATCAGCGATGCACCTCCAAACAGCCGCTGAAGCGCCACGCATATTTAACGGCGCGCAATTTACGATGCCGCGCACGGTCGCTGAAATCACCGAGCTGCGAGACGACTGGCTTCGTCTTGAACGAGCCTCCGCCGACCCCTGCTTCTTTCAAAGTTATGACTGGTGCCTCCACATCGCGAAATCCTGGGTGCTTGGTCCAGCCCGCACCAGCTTTTCACCCTGCGTCGCCGTCCGCCGAATTGCCGGAGAGGTCACGGCCATATGGCCGCTCAGCTTGCAAAAGTCCGGCATGCGAACCAGTTTGCGCAGCCTCGATGACCCCTTCGGCCAGTTTGCAGGCATCATCGCCGAAAGCCAAACCGAAGCCGATGCGTTAGTGCGCGAGTGCATGGCCCATTTCCGAGACAGCAAGGAGGCTGACGGTGCCCGCATCAACAATGTGCCGACGTCAGGACGCCTCTATCGGGCGCTGCAAAATGCCAACTTCAAGCCAAGGGACAAAACGGACGCGCCTTACGTTGCGCTCGGAGAGTTCGCTGATTTCACCCAGCTCAAACGTTCGCGCAACAAGAAGTCGATGAAGAACCTGCGCAACGCATTCAACTCGATCAACCGCAGCGGGGAAGTGCTATCGAAACTCCACACCGACCCGCAGGACGTCCGCACACTCATTGCCCGCACGACGGCCAATAGGCTGCGCTGGCTGGCCGACACGGGCAACACCGCCCCCGCCTTTCGCGTTCCCGGCAATGCCGAAATCATGACCGACTGCGCATCTGAACTGCCGCACAAGTGCATCGGCTTCGAACTGTTATTGAACGGCCAATCGATCGCCCAGCAGTGGGGCTTCCTGCATTGCGGCAGATACTACGCCTATATGTCCGGCATCTCCGCAGACGCTTGGAGCCACAGCCCTGGAAAGATCCAACTCGCCAAAGTCATTGAAACCGCGATGGAACTGCAAGACGACGGTGCGCCCTTGCAATCCATTGAGTTCCTGACCCCCGCCAGCCCTTACAAAATGGTTTGGGCCGATGAAAAGCACGAACTGGTCACCATGGCGACCGACTTCACCCAGACGGGGCGAATTTCCAGGATCATGTGGGACGACACGCTAAGACCGGCCATCAAGAAGGCGTTCTACGCGCTGCCAACCGGGCTCCGCGGTAAATTGAGCCATCGCATGCCATCGGATTTGGACGGCCATTCCTGACGACCGCCGACCAAGCCGCAAGCGCTGATATAAACGCCGAAATCCTCCTCCGGTGAAATACAAAAATATCAGCTCATGAATTTCGGAAACCAGCCTTCGTGCGCCGCCCGAAGCTTGGCCAGTTCCAACGGCTCTTCACCAGGCTTGGTGATCGTGTCCCCACCCGTGCGGCCAATGATCCGCGCCGCGATCGACAAAAGCTTGGCCCGCTCCATCACCTGTTCGGCAGCCGACGGCGACAACGCCACAACATAGCGACCCTGGTCTTCGCCGAACCACATGGCATGCTCGGGCAACTTGCCTTCGTAGGCGAAGAGCTCGATGCCGGTACGGCCAGCCAAAGCCATTTCGGCCACGGCAATCAGCAAGCCGCCATCCGAACAGTCATGCACCGTGTCGGTCACGCCTTCTTCGATAAGCGCGCTGATCAATCGCCCGGCTTTGATTTCTTCCGCCAGGTCGACCGGTGGCGGCGCACCTTCCAGCGTGTTCAATTCAAGCTGCTGATAGAGCGATTGCCCGAGCCAGCCCTGCTCGCGTCCGATGACAACGACAAGGTCGCCATCACGCTTGAACGACGCCGAGGCCATCTTTTCGATATCCGCAATGAGGCCCACACCACCGATGGCAGGCGTCGGCGGAATGCCAACGCCGTTCGTCTCATTGTAAAGCGAGACGTTGCCCGAGACGACGGGATAGTCGAGCGCCCGGCAGGCTTCGCCCATGCCTTCGATCGCGCCAACGAACTGCCCCATGATTTCCGGGCGCTCCGGCGACGCGAAATTCAGGTTATCGGTGATGGCCAGCGGCTTGGCGCCAACGGCAACCAGGTTGCGCCATGTTTCGATGACCGCCTGCTTGGTGCCCATAGCCGGATCGGCCGCCACGTAGCGCGGCGTCACATCGCAAGTCGAGGCAATGCCTTTTTGCGTTCCATGAACGCGCACGACGCCCGCATCGCCCCCCGGCCGCTGCACGGTATCGCCCATCACCATGTGATCGTACTGCTCGTAGATCCACCGACGCGAGCAAAGCTGCGGCGTGCCGATCATGCGCTCCAGGCAACTCAGAATGCCATCCTTCGGAGCAGCAAACCACTCCGGCAACAAGGCGCGCTTCGGCGGAGTTGGAACGTGAGGCCTCTGATAGACCGGCGCAGAATCGGCAAGCGTCGCCACCGGAATGTCGGCGACAACATCACCCTTGTGCTTGACGATCATCCGGCCGCTATCGGTCGTCTGGCCGATAACCGCGAAATCGAGGCCCCACTTCTGGAAGACAGCTTCGGCAGCCCCTTCAGAACCAGGCCGCAGCACCATCAGCATGCGTTCCTGGCTTTCAGACAGCATCATCTCATAGGCCGTCATGCCGGTTTCGCGCTGAGGCACATGATCAAGGTCGAGTTCAATACCGACACCGCCCTTGTCAGCCATCTCGGCCGTCGAAGAGGTAAGGCCCGCCGCCCCCATGTCCTGGATGGCGATGATCGCATCCGACGCCATCAACTCAAGGCAGGCTTCGATCAGGAGCTTTTCGGTGAACGGGTCGCCAACCTGAACCGTAGGGCGTTTTTCATCGGAGTTCTCATCGAACTCAGCCGATGCCATCGTCGCGCCGTGAATACCATCGCGCCCGGTCTTGGAACCGACATAGACAACCGGCAGCCCGACGCCCTTAGCTGCCGAGTAGAAGATCTTGTCGGTGCGCGCCAACCCGACGCACATGGCGTTGACGAGAATGTTGTTGTTGTAGCCTGCATCGAAGTTCGTTTCGCCGCCGACGGTCGGAACGCCGACGCAGTTGCCGTAGCCCCCGATGCCGGCAACGACGCCCGAAAGGAGGTGCCGGGTCTTGGGATGCTCAGGTGCCCCAAAGCGTAGCGCATTGAGGTTCGCGACCGGCCGCGCGCCCATCGTGAAGACGTCGCGCATAATGCCGCCAACGCCGGTCGCAGCACCCTGATAAGGCTCGATGTAGCTGGGATGGTTGTGGCTTTCCATCTTGAAGACGGCAGCCCACCCGTCGCCAAGATCGACGATGCCGGCGTTTTCGCCAGGCCCCTGGATCACTTGCGGCCCGGATGTTGGCAGCGTCTTCAGCCAGTAGCGCGACGACTTATAGGAGCAGTGCTCCGACCACATCACCGAAAAGATGCCCAATTCCGTGATCGATGGTTCGCGGCCCATGATCTCGAGCAGCCGGTCATATTCATCGGGCTTCAGCCCGTGCTCGGCAACGATCTCAGGCGTGATTTTCGGGTTCTGGGCGTCGGTCATTGCAATCCTGATCGAATGGTCAGCAGGCCGGTTGAAGAAATCTGGCGCCTGCTTATAGCTGCCTTGCCGGCACTTGTCTTCCACGGCTCATTGGCCCGAGCCAACCCCTTCCACAAGCACTTGAAGCCGAAACGTCGCACTCAGCGCTGATAGAGCCGCATCGGCTCGCGCGCCTGCCATCGCTCGCGCTCCAGCTCGGGGTCGGTGTGCTCCTCAACAGGCCAGCCGACGCACAAATAGCCAATCAGCTTCCAAGCTTCAGGGATATCGAGCGCCTGTCGCAGCTCATTGGTATCCAGAATGGAAACCCATCCGACACCGAGGCCTCGAGCCCGCGCAGCAAGCCAGAACGTGTGGATACAAGTTACCGTCGAATAAGCCAACGTCTCGGGCATCGTTTGCGCACCGAGCCCGCGCCCCTGGGATGTCGTCGGATCGCAGAAAACAGCAAACTGAACCGGCGATTCCTTCAATCCCGCCAACTTCAGACCCAGATAGTGAGCGCGCGTGTCGCCGTCATCATAGCCCGAAGCAGCGACCAGATTAGCCGCCTCAAAATTATCCTGAACGAACCTACGCCGTTCGGCACTCGCCACCTCGACCCAGCGCCACGGCTGACTGTTTCCAACCGAAGGCGACAGGTTCGCAACGCTCAACAGGTCGTCGATCAAGTCACGCGGGACAGGAGCCGTTTGAAACCTCCGCACATCCCGCCGCCAAACGAAGAGCTGCTCCAACAGCTCTCGAAAGTCGGCACCGAATGTCGGCTGATCAGGCAACGCCGAGTTTTCCCTGTAAGTCGCCGAGCAGCTCAAGCACGTCCAGGCCCGCAAACACAAACCCGGCAACACCGGCAGCTGTCAAAGCACTCTCAAGTTCGCCCGGCCGACCCGCCAGGAGAACCAGGTCAGCTCCGGCAGCCTTCAATCCGCTTGCGACATCGTCGGCAATCTGGCCGTAAAGTTCATCGGAAGAACAAATGCAGGCAACTTTGGCGCCTGAGGCCTTGAAGGCGGCAACCGCCGCTTCTGCATCCGCAAAGCCATCGCTGGTCAGTGCTTCAATGCCGCCAGCAGCGAGCAGGTTCTTGATCCACGTCGAGCGGGCGGTATGCGCGGCAATCGGGCCAAGGCTTGCCAGGAAGACTTGCGGATAGGCGCCGTTGGCAGCCTTAAAGGCTTCCGCCTTGGCACGCAGTGCTTCGAAGGGCTCACCCAGCCTGTGCGACTTGAGCGGCTCGGCCTGTGGCGTCGCGCCCGGCCCTGGAAGAACGTCCGAGCGCGACTTGCCTCCAGCAAGTGCTGCAATGACATCGCCAAACGGCTGGCTATCGCCCTCCCCGCCGCCAAGCGCTCCGCGAGTGTCGTCGGCCGGAACATCCAGCACCTCAAGCGCGCTTTCGCCGAGCAATGGAAACTCGCTTGTCCCGGTGATCTGCACTTTGCGCTTGGCAACATCTTTCGCGCGAGCGGCGGCCATCTGGGAAATCTCAGCCTGGATCGAACCCTTCTTCAGGCATTCGACAATACCGCCAGACCCTTCGATCTTCTGGAACTGCGACCAGGCAGCCGCCGCAAGCTCGTCCGTCAGGGCCTCATAGCCGCCCGAACCTGCCGCCGGATCCGCAACGCGATAGAGGTTGGATTCTTCCAGCAGCACGCTTTGAGTATTGCGCGCGATGCGCCGTGCGAAGCCATCCGGCAGCCCCAGCGCCATCGTATGCGGTAGAACCGTCATGCTATCCGCCCCGCCGATACCAGCCGCGAAGGTGGCCATCGTTCCGCGCAGCATGTTCACCCATGGATCAACCCGGGTCATCATGCGCCAGGCACTTTCGGCATTGATCCGGACAGGCGTTGCAGAAATCCCGCTCGCCTCCAAGACACGCGCCCACATGCGCCGCAAAGCCCGCAGCTTCGCCAGACCCATGAACTGATCGGCATCGATTGCCAGCGTGAACGAAATCGCTTTTGCCGCGTCTTCGCCGGAGAAGCCCGCATCCACCAGCGCCTTCAGATAGGCCACGCCAGTTGCGAGAGCGACGCCGAGTTCCTGCGCTTCCGATGCGCCTGCCTCATGGTAAGTACGGATATCGCAAGTCAGGAACGGTCCCGAAAAGCCCTTGGATTTCAGCGTCGCCGCAGCTTCCGCCGAACGCGCTGAAATGCTAGCCCAATCGCCGGCCAGAACGCCGCGCGAAGCCAGATTACCGATCGGGTCGATGCCGAAGTCGATCTGGCAATCTTTCGCAGAAAGCCCCCGCTTCTCTATGAGAGCCGCAACAAGCGCCGCGTTGATCCGTGCACCGGGCGCCGGATCGAGACGCAACGTGATCATATCGAGACCGACATCGGCCAGCACAGCATCAAGATCGGCAACCGTCTCGCATGCCAGCCCGAAGCCACGCGCCGATAAACTGCCCGGGAAAACCAGTGTCAGGGAATCGGCCCCGTTCGTCAGATCGTCGAGAGCGAATTCATTGGCCTTTTTCGCATCCGGATGATCGACCCGTGCGGAAAGCTGCCACGGCTGCCCGATATTGGCGCGCGTAATCAATTCCGCATCCGGCCGCCTGGCATAAAGCGGATTGACCGTGAGACCATCAGCAGTCTTTGTAACGAGGCGCTTTTCGAAATCGCCGCCCTTCAGCGCCTTGTCGACCAAAGCCCGCCAGGCGTCCTCACTGGCCGCTTCGAATCCACTCATCAGCTTCAGGGTTTCGGCACTCATCTCGTACGGCCTCTTCTTATCGTGTTGTCGTGAATTATAGTGTTGTGCAGCGAGCCGTCTCGCGCGGGATTTGGCGAATATAGATGCACGGAGCTGCCGCAGTGCACAAGAAGGCTGGAAGAATTCGTCTGCAGCCTACGTGAAAGCCGCCCCGGCGCGAAACCCGGCCTTTGGATGAGCCCCCTGCCGATCCTGGGCCAAATCAACCCAACTCCGTCGGTCGCGCCAAGCCAATTGGCCCCGCGCTTTCAAGGTTTCGGGCGCTTCTTGCTGAACAAGTGTTTCAAGGAAAAGCTGTTGGTCGTTCATGCAACTGCTGTTTCAAGCTGCGCCCATCTATGCCATTAGGCTGAAGGACAAAGGGATTCGCACCGGGATGCGCGCCAAACAAACGGGTGGCACCGGGCAAAGTGTGGACCGATGAAGGGGTGATCGAGCGATGAGCCAATCTGTGCTTCAGGAAGGCAAGATCTATCTTGGGACCAGCGTAAAGCCGGAATATCTGGATTTGAAACTGGCCAACCGCCACGGTCTGATCACCGGCGCGACCGGCACCGGTAAGACGGTGTCTTTGCAGGTTCTGGCCGAAGGCTTTGCGAAAGCCGGCGTGCCCGTTTTCGCCGCCGACATCAAAGGCGACCTCTCAGGCATCGGCAAAGCCGGTACGCGCAAAGACTTCATCGATAAGCGCATCGAGAAAATCGGGCTCGACACGTACAACAACGCCGCATTTCCCACGGTCTTCTGGGATGTCTTCGGCGAACAGGGTCACCCCATCCGCGCCACGGTCGCAGATATGGGCCCGCTATTGTTGTCCCGGTTATTAGAGCTCAATGACGTCCAGGAAGGTGTCCTCAACATCGTCTTCCGCGTCGCTGCCGACGAGGTCGCCGCCGGAAACAAGGACTTCCTGCTCCTCGACCTCAAGGATCTGCGCGCCGTTCTGGCCAACGTCGGAGAACGCTCGAAAGAGCTGTCCAGCCAGTACGGCAACGTTGCCTCTGCCTCCGTCGGCGCCATCCAGCGGCGACTTCTGGTGCTTGAGGAGCAAGGAGCCGACAAGTTTTTCGGCGAACCGGCCCTCAACGTCGAAGATCTGATGCGCGTCGCCATGGACGGCCGCGGCATCGTCAACCTGATCGCCGCCGAAAAGCTGATGCAAAGCCCCAGGCTTTATTCGACCTTCCTACTTTGGCTCCTAACAGAACTCTGGGAGATCCTGCCGGAGGTCGGCGATCAACCAAAGCCCAAGCTCGTCTTCTTCTTCGACGAAGCCCATTTGCTGTTTGATGAAGCGCCCAAAGCCCTGCTCCAGCGTATCGAGCAGGTCGCGCGCCTGATACGTTCGAAAGGCGTCGGGGTTTACTTCATCACGCAAAACCCGCTCGACGTCCCCGATACCGTGTCATCCCAGCTCGGCAACCGCATTCAGCATCAGCTGCGGGCCTTCACGCCCAAAGAGCGCAGAGCCGTCAAGGCCGCCGCCGAAACCTTCCGCCCGAACCCCGATATCGATACCGAGCGCGTCATCCTCGATCTCGGCATCGGTGAAGCCTTGGTCTCGACGCTGGAGAACAAAGGCGAACCCTCCATCGTCCAACGCACGTTGATCCGCCCGCCGGAAGGTCAGATCGGTCCGCTGACGGACGACGAACGCGCCGACTTGATGCGTCGCAGCCCCTTCACCGGCAAGTACGACACGGCGGTAGACCGGGAAAGCGCCCACGAAATCCTGGCCGAACGCGCCGAAAAACTGGCCGAGAAAAAGGCCCAGGCAGAAGCCGCAGCCGAGGCCGGCGGCTGGATGTCCGAAGCCGGAAAAGTCGTTTTCGGCCGTGGTCCCCGCGGCGGCGCCTCGATCGGCGAACAGGCCGCGCGTTACGCCGGACGATCCATCATGCGCCGCGTCATCGGCCAACTCGTCCGCTCGGCTTTGAAGGGGCTCCGCTTAGGCTGACAAATTGGCGCAAAATCCGTCGAAGGAAGAAGCCTTGATCGGCGACAAAGAAAATGTGCTAGTTCCGACTAAGCTATAAAAATGAAAAGAGCTGCGCCCGCGAACTTCGTTATGAATGTCAGTGGGCCCAGTATGAGGAAACGGCCAGAGAATTCAGGCGCTCTTCAATTAGAGGTATGCCGTGCTGCGACACTTCCTATTCGCGATGTTGCTTTGCCTTCCCTTCGCATCGAGCGCGCACGCTCAAGAAGCCGACTTGGACAATCAATCGATGGCCGCGATTGTCGCCATCGGGGAATCGATCGCCGATGAAAAATGCGGTCAGTGTCATGCACTTGGAGCTACCGACGCCTCGCCGCACAAAGAAGCTCCACCGTTTCGCGTCGTTGCCAAGCGCTACAAGCTCGAAGATCTCGCCGAAGCGCTGGCCGAAGGGATCTTGACCGGCCATCCGGATATGCCGGTTATTGCGCTCAAAGATGAAGAGATCAACGCCTTCCTCACCTACCTGGGCAGCCTGTTGCCTGAAGACAAATAATCCGCCCAGCAAGTGCGCCATGCCATCCATCAGGCCAGCTGGATGTTGCCCAATGCCGGCTGAGAAAAGCGGTCTCAGGCAACCTTCTGATAAAGTCCCTCAAGCCCGGCCTTTGAAGCTGCGCAGATCCCGCGCTCGGTAATGAGCCCTGTCACCAGCCGCGCTGGCGTGACGTCGAAGGCCGGATTGGCCGCGCCCGAACCAGGAGCGGCGATATCGACGGTCACAACCGACCCATCTGGCAACCGGCCAGCCATCTTCAAGACTTCATCGGCTGAGCGTTCCTCGATCGGAATGCTGAAGCCATCTTCAAGCGACCAGTCAATCGTCGAATGCGGAAGCGCGACGTAGAACGGCACATCGTTATCATGGGCTGCAAGTGCTTTCAGGTACGTCCCGATCTTGTTGCAAACGTCGCCGGCGGCCGTCACGCGGTCGGTTCCGACGATGACAAGATCGACCTTGCCATGCTGCATCAGATGCCCGCCGGCGTTGTCGACGACAATCGTATGCGGGACGCCATGCGCGCCCAGTTCAAACGCCGTCAGCGAAGCGCCCTGATTCCGCGGCCGGGTTTCGTCGACCCAGACGTGAACCGGAATACCCTTGTAATGAGCCTGATAGATCGGCGACGTTGCCGTCCCCCAATCGACGCAGGCAATCCAGCCGGCATTGCAGTGCGTGAGAACGTTGACGGGCTCGCCCGGCGCCTTGGTCTTGGCGATCTCCTCGATCAGGGAAAGTCCGTGAACGCCGATCATCCGGCACGTTTCGACGTCTTCGTCGCAAAGCCGAGCGGCGCGCTGATAGGCAGCTTCGACGCGTTTGCCTGGCTCGACACCGCTGAGTGCGGATTGCATCTGATCGAGCGCCCAGCGCAGGTTCACCGCTGTCGGCCGCTGCTTAGCGAGATGCTCGATAGCAGCTGCCAGCGAGGCATCGCTTGGATCGGCCCGCAGCGCTAGACAAACCCCATAAGCGGCCGTCGCGCCGATCAGAGGCGCGCCGCGCACCTGCATCGTCTTGATCGCAACCGCAGCGTCGTCCATCGTTTTTAGCTCGGCAACAACGAAGCGATGCGGCAGCAGCGTTTGATCGATGATTTCAACCGTCCAGCCATCATCGCCCAGCCAGATGGTGCGGTAGGCCTTACCGTCGATTTTCATGTTCGTCCTCGAAGATCAAGTAAGCGTTCAAATGGGCCGCGCTGCCGACGGACTTAGCCGTCGTGGTCCGAACTGTGCGCCGCCCCGGGAATGCAGATCGTCTCATCAAGGCCGCACGATTTGCACGACAGCGCAAACCAGAGCGTATGCGGTCGCGCGGACTTGTCGACGACGCCCAAATTGGGAGCGCCACAGACTGGGCAGACAATATTGTCGGTATCCTTGCGTTCCCAGGCCCTGACGCTCTTGATCGCCTTATCGAGAAGCTCCGGATAAGCGATGAACTTGCTGAATTTGACCATTAGTGTCCCTCAAACGCCATGAGCACATGACAGGCTATGCCAAGATCTTCGACCTTCTTGCGACCGCCGATCTCGGGAAGGTCGATGACGAAGGCTGCGCCGACAACTTGCCCGCCGGTCCGCCTGATCAGTTTGACGGCCGCTTCTGCTGTCCCGCCGGTGGCGATGAGATCATCGATGACCAAAATGCGCTCGCCTTCTTTGATCGCATCTTCGTGAATCTCAATGGTATCGACGCCGTATTCGAGCGTGTAGTCCTGACCGATCGTCTTGTGGGGCAGCTTGCCCTTCTTCCGGATTGGAATGAACCCGCAGCCTAGCCGATCGGCAACCGCTCCCCCAAGAATAAACCCGCGTGCCTCGATCCCAGCAACCGCGTCGATTGGCTCCGTCCGGTAAGGCTCGGCCAATTGCGCAATCGCCGCCTTGAAACCCTGCGCATCGCCAAGCAGCGTCGTCACGTCTCTGAACATGATGCCAGGCTTGGGATAATCAGGAATGGTACGGATCAGGGTCTTGAGATCGGACAAGTGCTCCTCCAAAATTCTGCTATGAACCGGCGAAACGTAGGGGTGCCCCACTTTCGCAGGAGATACAACGCTTAATTCCCTGCAGGAAAGCTGTGCAGCCCCGGCTATAAAGGACATATCTCGCCTTTAGCCCAAACGACCGCGCAATCGACAAATTCGAGGCGTTTCATAGCAAGTTCAGGTTGGAGAAGATAGAAGGGGGCTGATCGACAAATATATGTCTTGGCCTTGGCGAGCCGCGCGGTGCGCGACGCAGGGCAGAGGAGAAGCATGACATGGCGGATCAGAATTTCCAGCTCATGGACGACGACGAAGACATGGACGACCTGCCGCGCACATTACGCCGGGAACGCGCTGCCCGTCAGGCGGAAGCGCGGGCGCGTGAAGCAGAAATGCAGGAACCGCGCGCGGCCCCGGCACCAGAACTATCGACGCCGATGGACCACAACTACGCCCCCCAGGGCTATCATGACGATGACGCGTATCCCTCCGTCGTGCGCCGCTTCGACGTGCCGTTCCTGCACATGATGGCGTTCTTCCTGAAGGCGGTGCTTGCAGGCATCCCGGCTTTGATCTTGCTTGGCGCGATCATCTGGGGTGCCGGCGAAATACTGCAGACGTTCTTCCCCTGGCTCATCAAGATGAAGATCGTCATTCTGTTCCCGGATACCTAAACGGGACGGTCAGTTCCCAGCAAGTTCCCGGCCGCGATCGCGCGCGGCAATGATCGCGCGCTCGAACAGTTTCTGCATCACGTCGTCATCCATCAGCACGCCAAGCGCCGCAGCCGTCGTCCCGCCGGGCGACGTCACGTTGCGGCGCAATTGCTCAGCGTCGAGCTCCGATTGCGCCAGCAGTGCCCCCGACCCGGACACCGTCACGCGGGCTAGCTTAGCCGCTAGATCGGGAGTAAGCCCCGCAGCGACTCCGGCCGCCGCCATGCACTCGACCAAATGGAAGACATAAGCAGGTCCTGAACCCGAAACCGCGGTGACGGCATCCATCAAGGTCTCATCGTCGATCCAGGCAACCTCCCCGACTGCCGAAAGCAACTGGCTCGCCAACGCCTTCTGCGCCGCGCTCGTCGCAGCGTTACCGCAGCACACCGTCATCCCATGCCCGATAGCAGCAGGTGTGTTCGGCATCGCGCGGACGACCGCCGATCCGTCAGGCAGATGCGCTTCAAAGCTTGCAATCGTCCGCCCGGCGGCAATCGAAACCGTCAGCGTCGAAGGACCGGCCAGCCGCGCGGCATCCGCAAAGACCTCATCCATCACCTGAGGCTTTACGGCGGCCAGAATTAACGCCGGTGCCGCCGGCAGCTCTTCGAACCGGCCTTCGCATTTCAGCTTGTTGGTCTCGATGAGGGCGAGCGTCTCAGGAGGCGGTGACGGATCCTGGATCAGCAGCAGCGACGGATCGAGCCCGCGCTTCAGGAGGCCGGAAATAAGAGCGCCACCCATTTTACCGGCGCCCAGAACGAGAACGGGACCGGTAACTTGGCTGGCGATGTCGATGGATGGAGTGTCAGACATTGGCGAAGAGCTTCCTCATTGACGCGCCGCTTGCGTGGCGCGTCATCAAAGAGCGCTCACGCCTGGCCTTCGGTCTCGAACATGGTTGAGACAAGAGCTTCGCGGCTAGGCTTACCTGCCCATACGACAAATTGGAACGCCTGATAATAGCGTTCGCAGGCTTCAAGCGCCGCCTGCAGGAGCGCTTCGCACTGTTCGAAGCTCGCCACCGAGCCGCCCAGCAGCAACGCGTGGCGATACATGACAAGACCTTCTTCGGTCCAAAGATCGAAATGCCCAAGCCACAGCTGCTCGTTGATCTGGGCAACAAGCTTGTACATTTCGTTGAGCCTCTGATCAGGCACGCGGAAATCGAAAGCACTGGCAACGTGCAGAGCTTGCAAATCGTCGCGCCAGTTGAGCGAGACGTGATAGTCGGTCCACGTCCCAGCCACGATGATCGTCAGTTCTTCATCGCCATTGCGGTCGCAATGCCAGTCGTGCCGATGGGCCAGCTGCTCGATGAGATCGATCGGGTTACTGAGGCGTTCATAACCTGTGCCACCTGCTGCCATTCGTTGTCCTCGTATTTTTCGGACCGTCCAGGCGATCCGTTGGGGCGCGCATGCGCTCTCAGTCTCATTTGCGGTTGAGTGGTCTCCACCGCCGCCGCAGGCAACAAACCATCTGGGCACCATGAGTCGCAACCGAAGGAGAGCAAGTGTCCACCGCCAGTGTGGCCGATTGCGGTCAAACGATCTGAACTGTGGGTTATCTGTTGAAAAGCCGAGGATTAACGTTCAGCGAGGCGTGCGCGCACTCGACATCGCCCACCCCGGAAAACAGGACGATTCAAAGCGATCTGCGACAAGTTGGAGGCGTTCAACCACGCAGGCGTTTGATTTCTTCCTCAAGCGCTGCGACGCGCGCTTCAAGCGCTTCGTTCTGTTCGCGAGCCTTTTCAGCCATGGTCCGGACGGCTTCAAAATCCTCGCGCGTGACGACATCCATCTCCCGCAGCAACTTCTCGCCCTGAGCCCGGAATACGGTCTGCATCTCGCGGCCAGCCCCCTGCGCGGCGCCGGCGGCGTCCGTCATCATCTTTGCAAGTTCGTCAAAGAGGCGGTTTGAAGTCTGCGTCATCGTCTTAAAGTCCCATCAACTAACCGGCGGACGGAAGCGTCACGCCCGCACAACATCGTTGGCGTTATATATGGGCCACCGCCAAGGCAACAGCAAGCATGCCGCCTTGACACTTTGGCTCTCACATTTGAAACGTCGCTCCTGCAACTTCGCTGCAGACCAACGGCGCAATAGAGCGATCCAACAATTCCACGCAGGCCCGCATGACCCTTTTGGCAATTCCATTCCCTCAGATCGACCCGGTTGCCTTGCAGCTTGGGCCTGTCGCGATCCGCTGGTACGGGCTCGCGTATGCCGCGGGGCTGATCCTGGGTTGGCTATATATCCGACGCCTGCTTTCAAGTTCGCACCTTTGGAAAGGCGATAAGGCTCCGATGAGCGCCGACGATGTCGACGAACTCCTCTTATGGGTCACCGCCGGCGTGATTTTGGGCGGCAGACTTGGCCACATCCTCTTTTATCAATCGGGTTATTACTTCTCGCATCCAGAAGAAATCTTCGCCATCTGGAAGGGCGGCATGTCGTTCCACGGTGGGTTGCTCGGCACAGGCCTGGCGATGCTTCTCTTCGCCCGCCGCCATGGCGTTTCGGTCTGGCCCGTCATGGACCTCGTTTCAGCCGCCGTCCCGATCGGTCTCTTCTTCGGGCGCATCGCGAATTTCATCAACGCCGAGATCGTCGGCTCACCAACGCAGATGCCCTGGGGCATGATCTTCCCCGGCTGGGGCAACGAGCCGCGCCACCCGGCGATGCTTTATGAAGCCGCCCTCGAAGGGCTGGCGCTCTTCTTGGTTCTGCGCATCTTCACCCACTCTTTGCAATCCTTAAAGAGCCCCGGATTGACGACAGGCATCTTCCTCTCCGGCTACGCCGTCGCGCGGATCTTCTGCGAGATCTTCAAGATCGTCGATTACCGCCTCATCGTTGAAGGCTGGCCGATCACGAAGGGAATGGTCTATTCGGTGCCGATGCTGATGATTGGGATCTGGTTCATCATGCGCGCCCGTTCGGCCCGTGACCGCGAGGAGCAGGCGGCGTGAGCGCGTACGACCCAGACCTGAGACGCGAGACACCGCTTCTGGAGAAGCTTCGCCAAATCATCCAACGAGATGGCGTTATCAGCATCTCCGAATACATGGACTACTGCCTGCAGGATCTCGACTTCGGATACTACCGCTCCAAAACGGCGCTGGGCGCATCTGGCGACTTCATCACCGCGCCCGACATCTCCCAGCTCTTTGGCGAACTGATCGGGCTATGGGCCGTCGTCGTCTGGAAGCAGATGGGCGAGCCGCCCCAGTTCAATCTCGTCGAACTCGGCGCCGGCCGCGGCACGCTCCTCAAAGACGCGTTGCGAGCCGCCCGTCTCGTCCCGCAATTCCTTTCCGCCGCCCACGTTCACGTCGTTGAAGTGAACCCGATCCTGCGCCACCACCAGGAAGAAGCACTCGGCGGTTTCAACGATTTTGTCGCCGCCATGCAGTGGCACGACGAAGCCTCCGAAGTGAGCGCCGCCGCTTTGGGCGACCAGCCGACGATCCTGATTGCCAATGAGTTTCTCGATACGTTCCCGCCCGAACAGTATCTCCGCAAAGACGGTGGCTGGCTTCGCCGCGGCGTAACCCTCAGCGCGGACAACACGCTGGCCTTCACCGCCTACGGCGATAGCTTTAATTCCACCGAGCCGATCGCAAACCGCATGCTCGACAGCCTTTATCCAAACGCCCAAGACGGCGACATCGTCGAACGCACGCCCTTCGCCTACATCCCCTGTGATATCCTGGACCATACAACCTGCGCGGCCCTTTTCATCGACTACGGCCATACCGAGCCAACCGTCGGCGACACACTCCAAGCCGTCCGCGAACATCGCCACGAACACCCGCTCACCTCTCCTGGCGAAGCAGACCTCACCGTCCAGGTCGATTTCTCCCACTTCGCGAGTGATGTACGCCAGCGCAACCCGGATCTGACAGTCGACGGCCCAATTACCCAGGCTGAATTCCTCGGACGTCTAGGAATCGTCGAACGGGCGTCTATGTTGATGGGCAAGAACCCGTCACACGCATCCGCTATAGAAACCGCGGTCGCCCGGCTGATCACGCCGCAAGGCATGGGGACGCGTTTCAAGGCGATTGGCGTCAGATCCAAAACCCTGCCGCCGCTGCCGGCCTTCGAGTAGTTGCGTTCGTCATCGCCGCCCGATCTAACGTCCCGAGCGCCGGGCCGGAACCGCAAGCCAACCTTGATCAGGAGTCCCAATGACGCGCCCGATTGAAGCCCGAAACCTTTCGGACCTCTCAGGCATCCGCCACGGCTTCTTCACGCGCCAGGGTGGTGTCTCGGACGGAATTTATGCGTCGCTCAATTGCGGACTAGGTTCAAACGACGATTCCGAAAAGGTCGCCCAGAACCGCGCGCGGGTCGCATTGCACCTGAAATCAAGCTCGCCCGTCGTCCTGACCCCCTACCAGATCCACAGCAATCAGGCACTGGTGGTTGAAGACGCGTTCCCCCAAGGCGAACCGCCACCACGCGGCGATGCCCTCGTCACCCGAACCCCCGGACTCGTCATCGGCATCCTGACGGCCGATTGCGGACCCGTCCTTTTTGCCGATCGTCACGCCGGAGTCGTCGCAGCCGCCCATGCCGGATGGCGCGGTGCAGTCGGCGGAATACTGCAGGAAACGGTTGCCGCGATGGAGACGCTCGGCGCCCGCCGGGACCACATCGACGCCGCGATCGGCCCCTGCATTAACCAACTCAACTACGAAGTAGGCCCGGAATTCCGAGAACAATTTCTCAAAAAGTCATCAGAATACGAACGGTTTTTCCAAATCCCATCGGGCCAAACCAAGGCACACTTCGACCTTCCCGGCTTCATCGAGGCCGAACTCGCCCAACTCGGCCTCAACTCGATCGAGAGCCAAGCCGCCTGCACCTATGCTGACGAATCGCAGTTTTTCAGTTTCCGGCGCACGACCCACAAAAATGAACCCGACTACGGCCGTCAAATCTCCGCAATTTCCGTGGCATAAATGCAATATCCACAGCTGGCCGGCTGGGGGTGGGCGTAAACATTAAGCTTCCCTTGCGTTGCAATCTAAAGTGGCTAGACGTTGCTGAAGACACCAAGTTACAGGTATAGCAACGAGTACCGGTCGTAAGGAATGTGAAGGCCGCAATGTAAGTACGCCGGCCGCCGGATGATCAGCGGGTCATTACAGGGGGACGTCGTTGTGACGACCAAATTTTCCGCTGCGGCGTGGAGTGTACGGAAATCCGTGACGCTCACGAGCATCGCAGTTTTCCTCGGAATTGCGCTCGCAGGGTGCAGCACCACTGGGCCGTCCATCCTCTCGGGTGGAGACTTGACGGCTCAGCAGCAGGCTGCTCCGGCTGCGACGAATTCAACGCAGATAGCAATCGCACCCGTCATTGGCGCTCCTGACCAGGTTGCCAAGCAGCTGCAGGCACAATTGACGTCGTCGTTGCAGGGTCGCGGGATCGCAGTGACCAACGGGGCAGGCGCGCAATACACCTTGCGCGGCTACGTTGTCTCGGCCCGCGAAGCCGCAGGCACCAAGGTTTCCTACATCTGGGATGTCACCGATCCGACCGGCAAGCGCGTGAACCGCATCAGCGGTGAAGAGATCGCCACTGGCGGTGGTGGGCGCGATCCATGGGCGGCCGTCACGCCGGCCGTCATGAACACGATCTCGGATAAAACGGCGGCATCTCTCGCCTCATGGCTGCCAGCCCAGATGCCGAAAGCCCCGGCGGTCGCAGGCGCTGTTCAGACAGCTCCGGCAGCCGTCGCATCACAAGCTTCGTCGGCTGCTTCCAGACCCGTTCAGCAGGCACGCGCCGCAGCTGCCCAATCGGCGTCCAATCAGACGACGGGTAGCATTGGCCGCGGTGGCATGAACGCCATCGTGCCGAACGTGATCGGCGCACCTGGTGATGGTTCGGTCTCGCTGACCCGCGCCATTCGCTCGGAACTGACCCGCAATGGCGTGGCGTTGGGCTCCACCCCGACGCCAGCCTCCTACCGTGTCGAGGGCCGCGTGAATCTGCGCCAGTCCGCCGCCGGCAAGCAGGAAATCAGCATCGATTGGGACGTCAAGGATCCCAAAGGCAAGAAGCTTGGAACGGTTTCGCAAAAGAATGCCATTCCAGCAGGCTCGCTTGACGGTGCTTGGGGTCGTACGGCCGATGCGGCAGCCGCTGCAGCAGCCCAAGGCATCCTGAAATTGCTGCCGAACAGCAAGACGAACTGACGCCAAAAGAGCATGGCGACGTCCAGCCTCGCCCAATTTGGCAGCTGTCCAAATTTTGAATAGGTAAAGCCCGGACCGGATGGGATATTCGGCCGGGCTTCGCTTTTTTTGGGTAGGACGGACACGCATTTTTCGATAGGTGAAAGACTGTTGTTGCAGCTCCGGCAATCCGCCGCGGTTTACATTTTGCGGACCACCGCGGTACAGAGCTGTCATGCGACTGTCGCAAAGGGGATGTGCGTATGACTTTTGACGCTTTTGAAGGTGAGGATTCGGTCAATCCGCAGCCGAATCTCAAGCTGGTGGCCGGCAACTCCAATCCGCCGCTAGCCCAGGCCATCAGCGAATTGCTCAACGTCCCGCTGACCGCAGCCCGCGTGGAAACCTTTGCCGACAAGGAAGTCTTCGTCGAAATTCACGAAAACGTCCGCGGGCAGGACTGCTTCATCCTCCAGTCGACGTCCTTCCCGGCCAACGACAATCTGATGGAACTGCTGGTCCTGATCGACTGTCTCAAACGGGCCTCCGCCAAGCGTATCACCGCCGTCGTCCCTTATTTCGGCTATGCCCGCCAGGACCGTAAGCCAAAGCCCCGCACGCCCATCACTTCCAAGCTGATCACCAACCTCATCGAACGCGCAGGCGCCGATCGCGTCCTGACACTCGATCTGCACGCCGGCCAGATCCAGGGCTTCTTCGATATCCCGACCGACAACCTCTACGCCGCGCCCGTCATCGTCCGCGATATCCGCAAACGGTTTGCGACCGACGACCTGATGGTCGTTTCGCCGGATGCCGGTGGTGTCGTCCGTGCCCGCGAACTGGCCAACCGCCTGCAAGTCCCGATCGCCATCTGTAACAAATGGCGCGAAGCCCCCGGCAAGGCGAGCATCATGAGCGTCATCGGTGACGTCTCGGGCAAAAGATGTATCCTCATCGACGATATCGTCGACTCCGGCGGAACCCTCGTCAGCGCCGCCGAAGAGCTGATCAAGGATGGAGCAACCGAAGTCCACGCCTACATCACCCACGGTGTGCTTTCAGGCGGCGCCGTCTCCAAGATCCGTCATTCTCAGATCTCGACCTTGAAGATCACGGACTCCATTCTGCCGACCGAGGCCGTGCGCGCATCCAAGAACATCCAGGTCTTGTCGATTGCGCCGTTGCTGGCTAAGGCGATCCTGAGAACATCTAGAGAACAAAGCGTCTCTGGCCTGTTCGATTCAGACGAATAGAGCCAACGCGCGGAAACCGGTGGGACGCCGAAACGTGCCAAGGCTAACATGATGGTCAAGGCACATTGCCAATCCGCGTACTTGCAGCTATAAGCGGCCACCTCACCCAAATTCAGAGTGAGCGTGCTGCGGGCACCCTTGGAGGCCGCGGCGCGATTTTACTTTGGGACCCTCAAAGACTGCGGGTCCCAATTGCCGTTTATGGAGAAGCACTATGGCAACCGAGACCATCGAGATCGAAGCTGCCGCGCGCGAACGTGTCGGTAAGGGGGCCGCACGTCAAGTCCGCCGCGAAGGCCGAGTTCCAGCCGTGATCTACGGCGACAAGAAAGCACCTGAAAGCATTTCCCTCGACTACAACGAAGTCTGGAAAATGTACCAGAAGGGCCAGTTCATGGCCCGCGTATTCAAGATCAAAGCCGGCAGCACAGAGCACCTTGTCGTATCCCGCGACATCCAGCTCGACCCGGTCCGCGACACCCCGCTCCACATCGACTTCCTGCGCATTGGCGCCGATGGTCTGATCCGCGTTGAGGTTCCTGTTAAATTCCTCAACGAACTTTCCTGCCCTGGCTTGAAGCGCGGCGGTGTTCTCAACATCGTTCGCCACGAGATCGAAGTCTGGTGCCCGTACGACAAAATCCCCGACGCCTTCCAGATCGACCTTGCAAAGGTCCAGATCGGTCAGTCGATCCACGTCTCGGCAATCGAGATGCCTGAAGGTGCGACGCCGACCATTCAGGACCGCGACTTCACCGTCGCCACCATCGCTGGCCGCGGCCCGTCCGGTGGTGCTGATGAAGAAGAAGAGACTGAAGCTTCTGAAGAAGAAGCCAAGTAACCTGCAGTCGACTTCGTAAGAGGTAAGGCGGCCGCCCGGACAAAGCGATTTGACCGGCGGCCGCCCTTCTATGGAGGGAAGCCGTGAAGCTGATCGTCGGCCTGGGCAATCCCGGTCAGAAATACGAACGCAACCGGCATAACGTCGGCTTCATGGCGGTTGACAAGATCGCCGAGGAATTCGGCTTTGCCCCCTTCCGCAACCGCTTCAAGGGCCTCGTCAGCGAAGGCCGTATCGGCACCGAGCGCGCACTCATCTTGAAGCCGCAGACCTATATGAACGAATCCGGCCAATCGGTCGGTGAGGCTGCTCGTTTCCTGAAGATCGACGAAGCCGACGTCATCGTGCTTTACGACGAAATCGATCTCACGCCCGGCAAGCTCAAAGCCAAGGTCGGCGGCGGCAATGCGGGACACAACGGCTTACGCTCGATTTCCGCGCATCTGGGCAACGACTATGTTCGTATCCGTATCGGCGTTGGGCATCCCGGCCGCAAAGACCTTGTCGCCGGATACGTCCTGCATGACTTTGCCAAGGCCGAATACGACTGGCTCGATCCGTTGCTCGACGCCATCGCCCGCGCCGGAGAGCCAATGGCGAAAGGCGATCTTGCCAAGTTTACCGCCGAAGTCGCGCGCCGCCTCGGACAGGACGAGGAGCCCGCCGAGAAACCAAAAGCCGCAAAGCCGCCAAAAGCACCAAAACCGCGCCGCGCAGGCCCGCATCCGGCCGGCGAACGCCGCGCCAAAGCGCAAAACGCCATCGCCGAGAACCTTCGCAAATGGATGGAGAAGCGCGGCGGCAATAACGAAGACTAAATGGAGTAAGGGGTCACGCGACCACGCCCGGCCATCGACGGTGCGCCGGTTTGCCGATTGCCCGGTGCCATCGGCCAGTGTAGCCCAGGACCCAAAGCTCAAAAGAGCCAAACCTTGATAAAGAGATGAAGGACGTAGCGCCCCATGGGTTTCAAATGCGGCATCGTCGGACTGCCCAACGTCGGCAAATCGACGCTTTTCAACGCCCTGACACAGACTGCTGCCGCCGAAGCGGCCAACTATCCGTTCTGCACGATCGAGCCGAACGTCGGCGAAGTCGGCGTCCCCGATGACCGCCTCGACAAATTGGCCGCCATCGCCAAGTCGCAGGCGATCATCCCGACGCGCCTGACCTTCGTCGACATCGCCGGCCTCGTCCGCGGCGCTTCGAAAGGCGAGGGCCTTGGCAACCAGTTCCTCTCCCATATCCGCGAAGTCGACGCGATCGCCTACGTCCTGCGCTGCTTCGAGGATGGCGACATCACCCACGTGGAAGGCCGGATCGACCCCGTCGCCGACGCCGACACAGTTGAAACCGAACTGATGCTCGCCGACCTTGAGTCGCTGGAGCGCCGCCGCACACCGTTGGAAAAGAAGGCCAAGACCGGCGACAAAGAAGCAAAATCGATGATGGCGATCATCGACAAGGTCCTGCCACTCTTGCGTGACGGCCAGCCCGCCCGCCGCGCCGAGATTACCGATGACGAACGCAAAACCTTCGAAATGCTGCAGCTACTGACGGCAAAACCCGTCCTCTATGTCTGTAACGTCGATGAGGCTTCCGCCAGCGACGGCAATGCCTTTTCCAAAACGGTCGCCGAGCGCGCCGAAGCCGAAGGCGCACAATCGGTCGTCATCTCTGCCAAGATCGAATCGGAACTTTCCGGCCTCGACGACGAAGAACGCGGGGCTTTCTTAGAAGAAATGGGCCTCGAAGAACCTGGCCTCAACCGCCTGATCCGCGCCGGCTACACGCTCCTCGACCTGGCGACCTACTTCACCGTCGGCCCCAAGGAAGCCCGCGCCTGGACGATCGAAAAAGGCACCAAAGCCCCGCAGGCCGCCGGCGTCATCCACACAGACTTCGAAAAAGGCTTCATCCGAGCCGAAACCATCGCTTTTTCCGATTACGTCGAATTGGGCGGCGAAAACGGTGCCAAGGAAGCCGGCAAAATGCGATTGGAAGGCAAGGAGTATGTCGTCAAGGACGGCGACGTGATGCATTTCCGTTTCGCCAATTAAACCCGTGAGTTAGTCGCCCAAGGTTGCCGAATAGCCAGATTCCCGCCATAAGGCGCTGCATGATCTCGCATGGGCCGCGTTTCGCGGCTGGCATTGACCGCGCCGCTTGGGGGCCTCGCGCCTCCAACAAAATGGCGCCGTTATATTTGAGGAGCATCGTGCCTTGCTGCGCACCGCCATATCGACCCTGATGTTCGCGCTGACGTTCGTCGTCGCCGCTTGCGCCAACGAACCCCAGATCAGTGCAACCGGGGAGGCAACCGCCCAGGCCCTCGGACAGCCCGCCGCTAACGATCCCGAAAACACACTCGTCATCGAGACCAAAACCGGCAAGGTCGTCATCGCCCTGCGTCCCGATCTGGCGCCCAACCACGTCGCCCGCGTCAAGAAGCTGGCCCGCGAAGGCTTTTACAACGGCATCGTCTTCCACCGCGTGATCCCAGGCTTTATGGCGCAAACCGGCGACCCGACGGGCACAGGAGCTGGCGGTTCGAAATATCCTGACTTGAAGGCCGAATTCACGCTGACGGCATTTGAGCGCGGAACCCTTGGCATGGCGCGCAGTTCCAGTCCCGACTCGGCCAACTCGCAGTTCTTCATCACCTTCACGCGCGTCCCGCACTTGAACGGCCAATACACCGTGTTCGGCAGGGTCGTCGAAGGGATGCAGAACATCGACGCGGTCAAGAAAGGCGACGAAGCCCAAAACGGCAAGGTCGATAACCCCGACAAGATGCTCAAGGTCTACGTTCTGGCCGACGAGAAAAAACAGGGGTGAAGTGGCGGCAAGACCGCCAGCAACTTGAAATTCCAAGATCCGAGCGGCGCTGGATCCGACAATCCAGCCAAATGGCGTCGTCGTTGCCTTGGACAAGCGAAATCAAACTGAATAGGAGAAGGCACCGATGGCCACCTACAAAGATCCAGAAAACACCCTGGTGATGGAAACGACGAAAGGTCCGGTCGTCATTGAGATGCGCCCCGACCTCGCGCCGCAGCACGTCGAGCGCATCAAGAAGCTCGTCCGCGAAGGCTTCTACGACGGCATCGTCTTCCACCGTGTGATCGACGGCTTCATGGCGCAGACCGGCTGCCCGAAAGGCACCGGCACCGGCGGCTCCGACTACCCGAACCTGCCGGCAGAATTCAATTCCGAGCCTCACGTCCGCGGCGTCTGCTCGATGGCCCGCGCCACCCCACCGAACTCAGCCAACTCGCAGTTCTTCATTTGCTTTGACGATGCAACCTTCCTCGATCGCCAGTACACCGCCTGGGGCAAGGTCATCGAAGGCATGGAAAACGTCGACAAGATCAAGCGCGGCGAGCCGGTACGCGATCCCGACAGCATGATTTCCGTCAAGGTCGCAGCAGATCTCTGACAGTCCCGTGCCCAATAGCGCAATTATACTCGTCATCGTCGCAGGCCTGATTGGGGCCTGCGGCGTTGCTTTGGCAGCAGCCGCAGCCCACGTCACCGACAGCACGGCTTTGCGCGCCGCATCAGAGATCGCCATGGTTCACGCCGCGGCTTTGATCGGACTTCTGGCCATGAGCCGCCATTCGACAGGCCCGATTTACTGGACTATCGCCGCCGCCATGATGGCCCTCGGCGCCACGCTCTTCACAGGAACGGTCGCGCTAGGCGTGCTGGCGGATTTCCGACCGCTTCCAGCCTTGGCGCCAATCAGCGGATCGTTGACGATCCTCTCTTGGCTAGCAGTCGTCGTGGCCGGGCTACTGGAGTGGCTACGCTCCAAGCCCTAGAGCTGACAGAGCCAGTGCAGAGGAAATCAATGCGCCTGCTGAAATGGCTAGGGATTACGGCCACCGCGCTGGTCGTTGCAACATTGGCGGTTTTCGGCTGGCTTGCTATGTCGCGAGTATCGTCTGGAGACCTGCCACCGCTCAAAGACGGCGACATCGTATTCCAGTCGATCCAATCTCCACAGACTGCCGCAATTGCCATCGCAACGTTCAGCCCATACACCCACGTTGGCATCATAAAAATGGTCGACGGTGAACCTTATGTGGTTGAGGCGGTTGGCCCGGTGCGTGAAATTCCGCTCGACCAGTGGATCGAGCAAGGCATCGAAGGACGTATCGCTGTCAAAAGCTTGCACAATCTGACTGAGCAGCAAGCCGCCGACGTCTTGCAGGCAGCCCGCGAATATTATGGTCGCCCCTACGATTTCTACTTCCTGTTCGATAAAGCGAAAATCTACTGCAGTGAACTCGTCTACTACGCATTCCAAGATGCCTTGCGGCTGACGCTCGGCAAGGTCGAAGAACTCAAAGACCTTTCGATGGACAACTTCATCGTGCGCGCATTGGTTGAGGAGCGTTGGAAAGAGTATCCGCCTTGCCGCGGTGTTAAAGACTTCGAAAAGTGTTTCTCAATCGTCCTGAAGCAGAAACTGGTATCACCGGCGAGCATCGCAGCTGACCCAAGACTCGAAACGGTTTTCTCCAACTATGCGTTTTGAACAAATGATCGGTGTGCACCGGCCTGCGAGAGGGTCTTTGCGATGAAGACCGACCTCTTCGACTTCGATCTGCCCGAAGACAGGATCGCCCTGCTTCCCTGCGAACCGCGCGACGCTGCAAAGATGCTCGTCGTTAAGCCAGGAGGAGATCCCGAAATCAGCGACGCGTCGGTTCGTGATCTGCCCACACTGCTGCAACCGGGCGACTGCCTCGTCTTCAACGATACGCGCGTCATTCCCGCCGCATTGACCGGCCGACGCAACCGTAACGGCAACATTTCGACGATCGAATGCAACCTGCACCGCCGCCTCGATGCTTCGAGCTGGCGCGCGTTCGTCCGACCCGCAAAGCGCCTGCAGCCCGGTGACCGCATCCAGTTCGGTGAAACAGGCAGCGCCTGCCTGCTGGGTCAGCTTGATGCCGAAGTCGCCGAAAAGCAGGGCGGCGAAGTCACCTTGCGCTTTGACCTCGCAGGCCCGGACCTCGACATCGCCATCGCAGCCGCAGGCAAGATGCCGCTGCCACCCTATATCGCCGCCCGCCGCCCCGCGGATACAGAAGACGCTAAAAACTATCAGACAATCTACGCTGCGAACGATGGCGCCGTCGCAGCGCCGACGGCCGGTCTGCATTTCACCGACGAACTGTTTCGCGCACTCGACGAGCGTGGTGTTTCGCGCCACTTCGTGACGCTGCACGTCGGTGCGGGAACCTTCTTGCCGGTCAAGGTCGACGACACTGAAGCCCATGTCATGCACGCCGAATGGGGGACGATCAGCCAGGAAACGGCCCAAGCCCTCAATCAGGCGAGAGCCAACGGCGGTCGCATCATCGCTGTCGGCACGACATCTCTACGCCTCCTGGAAAGCGCGGCAAACGAAGACGGCACCATCCCCGCCTGGACCGGCGAGACCGATATCTTCATCACGCCGGGCTATCGCTTCAAAGCCATCGATGCCTTGATGACGAATTTCCACCTCCCGCGCTCGACGCTCTTCATGTTGGTCTCCGCCTTTGCCGGCCTTGAGACCATGCACCGCGCCTATGACCACGCGATCGCGAGCGGCTATCGCTTCTATTCTTACGGCGATAGCTCACTGCTGTTTCGCGCTTGAACATTCCGATCCCGCGCAATACGAGGCGACGACACGTCCGGCGCACCGGCGTCAGCCCGTCAATCCTTCGCGGTCGATATAGCTCTTCAATTCCTCGCGGAATTCGTCGCCCAGCCCATCACGCGTCAACCCGTAGGCCACGTTCGCCATCAGGAAGCCAAGCTTCGAACCGCAGTCGTAAAGGTCGCCATCGAAGCGTACCGCATGGAACGTCTGTTCCGACTGCTCAAGCAGCCCGAGCATCGCATCGGTCAGCTGGATCTCATTGCCTGCGCCTGGCTTCTGCTTTTCTAGGAGCCCGAAAATCTCCGGCTGGAGGATATAGCGGCCGGTGATGTGCAAGTTGGAAGGCGCAGTTCCGCGTTTTGGCTTCTCGACCATCGTATGGATCTTGCTGACCTGGTCGGACGGGTCCTCGACACCGACGATACCGTAATTCTGCGTCTGATCTTCTGGAACCGCTTTCACGCCGATCAAATTGCCGCCAGTCTCGGAATAAGCATCCATCATGTCAGCCAGACACGGCCGCTCGGAGAAGTGCAACATATCGGGCAACAGCAGCGCGAACGGTTCATTGCCGACGAGGTCGCGCGCGCACCAAACCGCATGGCCCAGACCGTTGGCCGACTGCTGACGCGTAAAGCTCGTCTGCCCGGCTCCCGGCAAATCACGGCGCAGAGAATCGAGTTCCTTCTCCTTGCCGCGCTCGGCCAGCGTACGCTCCAGTTCGAACTGCTTGTCGAAGTGGTCCTCGATGACGCCTTTATTGCGTCCGGTCACAAATACGAAATGCTCGATCCCTGCCGCCCGCGCTTCATCGACGACGTGCTGGATGACCGGCCGATCGACGACGGTCAGCATTTCTTTCGGCATGGCTTTCGTCGCCGGCAAAAAGCGGGTGCCAAGGCCAGCGACAGGAAACACGGCTTTGCGGATACGACGTGGTTTTGTGGTCATTGAAAGCTCTTCATTTATCTACAAGGCTTCGCGTGCCAATTTTAGATTGGATTTCAACGAGCCTTGAAAGTGTTGATCATCTCTTAACGACTTGCCCCACTATAACGCCCAAGTTGTGGAATGGTTTACGCAGACAAAGCGTAAAACTTGATCTCAATTTGTATAAGCTTAATGCTAAGGCAGATTTTGATCCTCTTTGGCTAACCGGAGCAATTGTGCCGAATCTAGCCAAAATGGCTAATGCCGCATCAAAAGGCGTCCACGACATACCCCCAAGAAGGAAGGTCTAAGCATGGCAGTGTTGGTCACTGGAGGCGCAGGCTATATCGGCAGCCATATGGTTTTGGAGCTGCGCGACGCCGGCGCTGAAGTCGTCGTCCTTGATAACCTGTCGACCGGCTTCACCTGGGCCGTGCCGGAAGGCGTCCCCCTGATCGTCGGGGATGTCGGCGACAGCGAACTGGTCGGCCGCATCCTGGGCGAATACAACATTGACGCGATTATCCATTTCGCTGGCTCGATTATCGTTCCGGAATCTGTTGAAAATCCGCTGCTTTATTACCGCAACAACACCGCCAATACGCGCACGCTCATGGAAGCTGCCGTCACCGCTGGCGTCCCCCGTTTCATCTTTTCGTCGACCGCTGCCGTCTATGGCAACCCTGAAGAAATCCCAGTCTCAGAAACGGCCACCTTGAAGCCCATGTCGCCTTACGGCACATCCAAGCTGATGAGCGAACTGATGATGGCCGATACGGCTGCGGCTCACGATTTCAACTACGTCGCGTTGCGCTATTTCAATGTCGCAGGCGCTGATCCGGATGGCCGCTCGGGACAGTCGACCCCCAAAGCCACGCACTTGATCAAGGTCGCTTGCGAAACAGCACTCGGCCGCCGCCCATCCATGCAGGTCTTCGGCACCGACTATGACACCCCCGACGGCACCTGCATTCGCGATTATATCCACGTCAAAGACCTCGCCAGAGCCCACGTCGCGGCACTTGAGTATCTGCGCAACGGCGGCAAGTCCGACGTCTTCAATTGCGGCTATTCAAAGGGCTTTTCCGTCACCGAAGTCATCGACGCCGTCAAGCGCGCTTCGGGCGTCGATTTCGAAGTCCGGATGGGCCCCAGACGCCCTGGCGATCCCGCCGCGATCGTCGCATCGAATGACAAAATCCGCTCCACTTTGGGCTGGCAACCGCAACTCGATAACCTCGACGGCATCGTCAAGAGCGCGCTCGCCTGGGAAAAGCATTTGAGCCAACTCAAGCAAGCCTCTTGAGATTTCTCGCCGATCCAGCAGCCGGGCGCTTCCGGCAGCAGGCCTGGATGCCGTAAAATGGCCCTGAATCCCCGCGTTATGTGCCAGTTCGCGCATAACGGGAATAAGGGAGACGCGGCGACGTGAGAATATTTCCTCCAACGCATCGCTCAAAATACGCCGCACCTCACGTGCGCGCTGCGCGATCCAGCTTCTGGCTCGCGGCTGTCGCATGTCTGGCGGCACTCCAATTCGCCATTGCTCACCCGGCAGATGCCAAACCCGGCTTCAACGAGTTCATCGCAAGCTTGTGGCCGGAAGCCCGTGACAAATACGGTGTGTCCCGCGCGACATTCGAGTCTGCGACCAAAGGGCTGAAGCCAGACCTGTCACTTCCCGATCTCGCCATTCCGGGCAAAACCCGCAAAGTCCGCCAAGCTGAATTTACCCGCGCACCCTCCGATTACCTCGACGCCGCCTACCTCGGTCGCTTATCGAAGACCGGACGCGGAATTGCCCGCAAATACAAAAAGGAACTCGATGAAGTCGAAGCCCGCTTCGGCGTCGACCGCGCAATAGCGCTGGCCATCTTCGGCCGCGAAACCGCATTTGGCGCCTATACCCCCAAGCATGACGCAATTCGCGTCCTGGCAACCCAGGCCTGGACCGGGCGGCGCAAGGAAAAGTTCCGCGACGAATTCCTCTGCGCGTTGAAACTGTTGGAAAAAGGCGTGCCCCGCAAAAAGATGCGCGCCTCCTGGGCTGGCGCGATGGGGCTCACCCAATTCCTGCCGTCTGAATTCTTCCAGCACGTCCACGACATGGGCGGAGACGGCTACGCCGATCTGTTTGATTCGATCCCAGACGCGCTGGCCTCGGCCGCCCGCCAACTCCACAACCACGGCTGGCTTCGGGACGTCGAATGGGGCTACGAGGTCGTAATTCCCAAGACGTCCGATTGCGCTGAAGAGGGCCCCGTCGGCGAACGAACGTTCGCAGAATGGATCGCCATGGGCTTCAAGCGCCCCTCCGGCCGGCCCTGGCCCGCAGGCATCGAGCAGCAAAAAGCCTATCTGATGTCGCCCGCCGGGGCTTTCGGCCCGTCATTTCTGGTCACCGAGAACTTCAAGGCGATCCGCAAATATAATACGTCAGACCTCTACGCCACGTTTGTCGGCAACCTCGCAGACCGTATCCGCGGCGGCGGCGATTTCGTGACCTCTTGGAAGGATATCGGCCCGCAGAGAACGGCAATCATTCGCGCCGTCCAGCAAGGGCTCAAGGATGCCGGCCATCCGATCACGGTGATCGATGGCTTTATCGGCTCCAATACCCGCCGCGAAGCCGGACAATTTCAACGCGCCGCCGGCCTCAAAGTCGATTGCTGGCCGACGCCACATCTCGCCGACAAACTCAAAAGTGGCGCTATCCGATAATCTAGGCAAAGCCGTAGGTGTCGATTGGGCGCGATAGGCAGTGCAAACCGACTTGACGCCGGATGCGGAAACGGCCGGAGTAGTATAAGAAAGCAAATCAGCAGCATTTCGCCCTGGGCTGGGCGACGACGATGACGATGACGATGGTTTCTAACGGACAATCCATATGCGGACTATCATTCAGCGAGTAATGACAGTTCTGGCAGGCGCAGCAATCCTGCTTGCGGGCGCTGCAACCGCCAATGCCCAAGTCGACGGCACTAGCTACATCACACCCTTTCCCCAGGGCGACACCTATCGCATCGAAGTTGTCGGAGATTCGTTGGCTGAAGGCCTCATCTACGGCCTGCGCGACGTGATGAAAACCGAGCCACGCGTCAGCGTCTCCGCAAACGTCCAGAATCTCTCCCGCGTCACGTTCAATACGTTCAACAAGAAGCTCGCAGACCTGAAGCAAAACCTGCTGGCAGGTCAGGACCACATCGCTGTTGTTATTCTGGGCACCCAGGACGCACGCCGCATCCGGGCTTCTGACGGCCGCCGCTATTGGTTGGGAACGCCCGAATGGCGCGCCGAATACGGCAAGCGCGTTGACCGAATGATGAAGGCGCTGAAGCGTGCCGGTATTTCGATCTACTGGATCGGCCTCCCCAATATGCGCTCTAGAGATGCCGACTCGGCCGCCCAGATCATCAACGAAATCGTCCGCGAACGCGCCTACCTGAACTCCGTTCGCTTCATCGATATCTACACCAGCTTCGTCGACGAACAGGGCGGCTACAGCGCTTTCGGACCGGATACGACGGGAAACGTTACCCGCCTGCGCTGGCGTGATGGCGTCCACTTCACCGGGTCCGGTTACGCCAAGGTCGCCTATTACGTTGCGCGCGAAATCAAAAAGGACATCACGCAGGCCAAAGCCGAGCGCAACATCCCGCTGGCCGGCAGCGAAACCGAACAGGCGGCCATCCGCGCGGCCGTCAAAGCCGATAACGAAAAACAGGAAAAAGCCCTCACCGGCTGGAAGGCTTCCGTCGATGAAGCAAAGCAGAAAGTCGCCGCAAACCAAGAGCCTAAGCAGTTCTTCTTGAACGCAGCCGGCGGCGAACAAAAAGCCGATAACGCCCGCATCAATTTGAAATCCAAAGGCGCCAACGGCCAAGATACGATCATATCTCTCGATATCGTCAGGCCGGCGATCCCGGCTTCCGTCGTCGCCCTCGTCACGCGTAAGAAGAACCGCTCGCGCGCGGCCCGTCTTGGCGACACGCTCGTTGACGAAACCTCCAACGGTCTCAACATCATGAGCACCGTCACGCCGCCAAGCGCCGCTGCTGCGATCGGCACCGAACGCAAATTATCGCTGGCGCAGACACCGTTCTTCCGGGTGCTCGTGAAGGGTGAACGCCTTCAATCGCGACCAGGCCGCGCCGATGATTTCTCCTGGCCGCCGCCGCCTTTGCCAGCCCTACCCGAAGAACTCCCCGTCGAGGCCGTCGAAGAAATGGAGCCCGAACCCGGCGGCATTCTGCTTCCACCACCCAGCCCGTTCCGACCGCACGCCTGAGGGGGTGTGAGCCAGCCCTGGTTCGCGAGGCGCGCTGGCGAGATGCTGCTGCTATCCCGCCGACCCGGCCGCTGACGTCTGCGCCTCAGCTTCAGCCTGACGCAGCTCTTTCTTTGAAAGCTTGCCGATCATCGTCTTGGGCAACTCGTCGCGAAATTCGATGTAGGCCGGCATCTCAATACGCGACAGTTTCGATTCAAGATGGGCCAGGATGTCTTCCGGCGTCGCCTCGACCCCGCTTTTCAACTTGATGAAGGCCTTCGGCACCTCGCCGCGGTAGGAGTCGTCGACGCCGATAACAGTCACCTCCGCCACGGCATCGTGGGTATAGATCGCCTCTTCGATCTGCCGCGGATAAACGTTGTAGCCCGAGCAAATAATGAGATCCTTGATCCGGTCCTCGATCCGGAACATGCCGTTCTCATCCATGCGGGCGACGTCACCTGTGCGCAGCCAGCCGTCCGCCGTGAAGACATTCGCCGTCTCTTCGGGCTTCTGCCAGTACCCCGTCATCACCTGCGGGCCTTTGATGCAGACTTCACCCTTTTCGCCGATCGGCACCGCGCGCGATGAATCTTCAAGGTCCCTCAGGCTGATCAGTGTCTGAGGCAGGGGGATGCCGATCGTGCCCTCATGGGTTGGACCGTCGAGGATATTGCACGTCGCAACCGGCGAAGCCTCCGATAACCCATAACCTTCGACGATAGCGCAGCCGGTCAGGGCTTCGAACTTCTGCTTAACCGCAACCGGAAGTGGTGCCCCGCCCGAGATACAGTATTTCAGCGACGCCAAATTATAGCTACTAACCTTCGGCTCGTTCAAAATCGCATTAAAGAGCGTCGGCACGGCCGGCATCACCGTCGGCTTCGCGGTGTGAATGAGCTTCAAGGTCGCGGTCAGATCGAAGCGCGGCAGGATCACGATGCTGGAGGCCTTCCGGATCGCGAAATTCATGACAACCGTCATCGCAAACACATGGAAGAACGGCAGGACGCCGAGGAAGCTCTCTTCGCCGACAATGAGATGCGGCGACCAGCGCGAAACCTGTTCGGCGTTCGCGTAGACATTGTAATGCGTCAGCATCGCACCTTTGGGCGTGCCGGTTGTTCCGCCGGTATATTGTAGGACAGCCAGATCTTTTTCTGGGTCAATCGCAACCGGTTCTGGGACAGCCCCCACCTCAAGGACATCGGATTCGATCAGCAACTTATCGGTCACCGGCGAAGCTAGCGGCCGGGCCAATTCCTTGGCTTTAAAAAGTTTGAAAAGGGCGGCTTTTGTGCCCGGCAGCAAAGAAGGAAATGAGCAGACCAATGCCCGTTTTAGGACACCGTCACTGATCAGCTGCTCCACTTTGTCAAAAAGTGTCCTAAGATCGAGCGTCACCATCATGTCGGTGCCGCTATCGCGAACCTGATAGGCAAGCTCTTCGACCGTATAGAGCGGATTGAAGTTAACGACGATGCCGCCGGCTTTTAAAATCGCAAAATAATAGATGACGTAGGTCGGTGAATTCGGCAGGAACAATCCGACTCGTACACCCTTCTTAATCCCAATTTTTTGAAGAGCCGCTGCCGCCTCATCGATTTTCTTTGAAATATCCTTATAACTCAGTGTTTTTCCAAGGAAAATCGTGCACGCATTGTCGGGATAAGCGGTTGCCGCATCGTCAATCAGGCTTTGCAGAACTCTTTTTTCGATCGGCAATGACCAATCGATTTCACTGGGATATATCTTCTTCCACGGCTGCAACAGGGTCTCCTCTTCCGCATCGACGCTGCTGTGCGTATTCATGCCGCATCCTCCAAAGGCAGAAGGGCTATGCTATTGAAATTACATATTCCTATGCCGAAGTGACCAAATCATTTCTTATGCTGTGCAGCCTATCACGAACGCAGACTTGCAACTTGCAAGCCTGCGACTATTCAACACCTTATGAGCTGCAGGTTCCATAAGTATTGGTGAAATTTGTGCTGTTGCACAACCTGGCGGCCCATTTACGGGGTAACCCTGGGAACAGAAACGGCACGCTTCTTGCCGTATGAAAACGCAGTGTCTGCGCGAGGCTATCGGTGTTGGCCAAAGTCCTAACAACCGAGCGGCTGGACTTGACTGTGGTTTAACGTTATGTGAGCCACATCCTGTTATGCCGTTTTTTCGGACGAATGGCTGCTTATTTGAGGCCTCTTTGCCGCGCAGAGCAAGGAGAGGAGAACGAGATGGACGAAGTCGCAACCAAGATTGTTGAAATCCTGAAAAAGCACATGAAAGAGCCACGCGATGACATTGCTCTTTCAACCGAGCTTCAGGACCTGTCGATCGAGTCCTTGGATTTGGCCATGATCGTCTTTGACATCGAGGACAGCTTCGGCATCGAGATTCCCTACAACGCGAATGAAGAAGTTGAAGACTTCAAGACCGTTGGCTCGGTTGTCGACAAGGTCCGTGAGCTCATCCAGGCAAAAGACGGCTCGGCTGCCGCAGCTGGCGCTTAACGGCCCGTTTCAAGGCCAGCCACGTCGGACGGCGCCGCAGCAATTTTGCTGACGCGTAGGCGATCAAATTCGATGGTGCAGTACCCTGTCCGGTCTCTAGTTGGGGACCGGGGCGGTCGCGCCTAACCTATACGTGGAAGAAAATAATATGACCAAACGAGACGGTACGCGCCGCGTCGTCGTGACCGGCATGGGGGCTGTTACGCCCATCGGTGAGACGGTCCCTGAACTTTGGGAAGGCGTCCGCCAAGCCAAATGCGGTGTGAGCGAGCTTGAAGGCTTCCCAGTGGAAGACCTTAAGGTTCTGATCGCCGCCCAGATCAAGAATTTCGACCATAAAGCCCGCCTCAAGCATTTCCAGCGCGATAAGATCGTCATCCACGCCGACCGGTATTCCTGGTTTGCTGCGGCTGCAGCCGATGAAGCGATGCGCCAGTCGGGCCTCGAAATCCCGATGGCAGACCCTTACCGTGCGGCCTGTATCGTCGGCTCCGGCGCCGGTGGCCTAGTCACATACGAGACCGCATATCGCGATCTGTTCATTCACAACAAGCGCGCAACCCACCCGCTGACGCTGCTGCGCATCATCGGTTCGTCGGCTGCCGCCCACGTCGGGATCGAATTCGGCGTCAAAGGCCCGACCTTCGCAACCTGTTCGGCCTGCTCGACGGCAACCCACGCCATCGGCACCGCCTACGACTATATCCGCCACGGATTGGTCGATCGCGCGATCGCCGGTGCTTCGGAATCCGTCATCAACTACGGCACCATGAAAGCCTGGCAGGCACTCCACGTGCTGTCGCCGGAAGGCTGCTTCCCGTTCAACAAGAAGCGCAACGGCACCGTTCTTGGCGAAGGTGCAGGCATTCTCATCCTCGAAGACCTCGAGAGCGCTCAGAAGCGCGGTGCCAATATCCTCGCTGAACTCTGCGGTTTCGGCCAGACCTCGGACGCCCGAGACATGGTCAACCCAGGCGTCGAAGGCCCACGCGAAGCCATGAAGATGGCGCTTCACGATGCCGCCATCGAACCCCATCAGATCGACTACCTCAGTGCCCACGGCACAGCGACGGCGATCAACGACAAGAACGAAACCAACGCCATCAAGGAAGTCTTCGGCGATCACGCCTACAAGCTGGCGATTTCGTCCACCAAATCAATGCACGGCCACCCGCTCGGTGCCGGTGGTGGTATCGAAGCCACCTTGTGCATTAAGGCCATGGAAGAAAACTGGGTCCCGCCGACCATCGGTCTGGACGAACCCGATCCTGATTGCGATTTGGACTACGTGCCAAACCAAGGCCGCGATCACGAAGTTACCTACACGATGTCGAACTCGTTCGCTTTCGGCGGGTTGAACACCGTGCTCGTCTTCGGGCCCGCTCCGGCCTGAGACTAAGAAATTCGGGTATCTTATGCCTACGAATTACTTGCGGCGGAGCTCTAAGGCTTCGCCGCTTTCCGTTTCGCGCCAGGATGCGCCGATCGCAGAGCGAAGTGTCGAGCTGACGGTCGCTGGACATAAGCTCGTGGCCCAGTTCCACGCCACCCAATCGGCCGCGATCATTTATCAAGCCCTGCCGCTTTATTCGAACGCCGAAACCTGGGGCGACTGCATCCACTTCGAAATTCCGATCCCCGGCGGACGCGACCGCACCGCGCGCATCAACGCCGAACCGGGCGGGCTCTACTATTGGACCGAAGAAAACCGCATCCTTCTGACTTACGGCCCAACGCCCATATCCGGCAACGGCCCGATCCGCCTGCCGCGCCCCTGTAACGTGATCGGCCACGTCGACGGCGATTTGTCGATTTTGCGCAAGGTCCACCCAGGCCAGAAGGTTGCGCTCACAAAGCTTTGAACCTCACACCTCCCACGCCGGCACCGAGAGCTGCCAAAGCTCGCCCGCACGGCACCCTTGCAATGCCTCAGCGATGGCGCGATCCTTCCCGCAAAAAAAAGCCTGGAAAATTCCGCCGAGGGACGCCTGATATGACCGCAATCCTGATCCGCGCCGGCGATGTTGCCGTTCGCGCCGAACTCCTCAAGACGCCGACCGCTGAAAAAGTCCGCGCCGCATTGCCGATCTACGCAACGGCACGCACCTGGGGAGACGAAATCTACTTCACCGTCGATTTTGATTGTCCGGAAGAACCCGGTGCAAAGGATGTGATGGACGCAGGAGAAATCGCGTTCTGGCCAGGCGGCAATGCCATCGCCATCGGCTTCGGACGCACACCCGCCTCGCACGGCGACGAAATCCGCCTCGTTAGTCCATGCAACGTCTGGGCGCACGCCGTCGATGACGTCCGCAAATTCGCATGCGTCCGAGACGGCGAGGAAGTCGCCGTCCTCATGGCTGATAGCTAAGGCGACGAGGCAAGCTCGGGAAAGCGCCGCGCCAGTTCGGCGGCCAACGCATCGAGTGGATTCTCGCTAAGAGGCGCAATTTCCGAAAGCGCCTCCGTGAGCGCCGAAGGGGACAGTTCAGCAATGGCCAGACGCCGCGCCCAACCGTTTCGTTCCAACCACGCCCGATAGCCCATCTCATTGTCAGGGAGACGGAACGCGTCGGGCTCGATGGCGATCACCGGTTTGCGCATCCAAACCGTCTCCGACAACATCGTGCTGGAATCTGCCGTACACAGCACGGCGCTCGATTGTGCAAACAGCGCTCCAAGCGTTCCCGGCCCAGCCGTGCGAACATCGATGAACTTTGCAACTGCTGGATTCGCGTCATTGGCCAGCCGGCTCAAGCGCTCAGAGACATTTTCAGGCGTCCGCGGCGCGTTCGAGATGATCCACTTCTGACCCGTCGCCGCGTGCATTGCCGTGACAAAATCAATGAGTCTGTCCCAATCGCTACGCGTGTATTTCACGGTGCCGCTATCGCCGCCGATGATCAATCCGAGATACCCGCTCGTTCCATCGGTGCCGGCCTGGGTGTTCGCCCCAGCACTATCATCCGGATCGAGTCGCGACGGCTTCAACCACATGAGACGGTTGGGGGCATCGGCGTCACGCTCATAGGATGTCATGACGAGCGAAAAATCCTCAGCCCGGTAGCGCCGTAACGAGCCGTAAAAGATGTTGGGAGCTCCGGTCAGCCGAGCGGCGGCGATGTTGGCAGCCAGCGTATTGCCGCCCGCTGAAATGATCAAATCCGGGCGCCCCAGAGCATTGGCATCGAGACCATAAACGAAACGCAAAATAGGCCCCGCGCCGAGCCCCATATTGACGAGCCACGATAACACCCGTGCCGGCAGCCAGACCGGACGCTTGACCTGAAGCCACGCGACATCGGTCGGCCGCAACCTGCCAAGTGCAGCGACAATGCCTTCGGAAAGGACGAAGTGCCCCGGCCGCCCATCGGAGAGAATGAGAACCGACAAAGGGAGCTTGGAAGTTTCAGTCATCGCTGCCGTTCTGCCATGCGCAGCCAAATGGCGCTAGCACCGGCTGAGCGGCTTATGCAACCCAATCAGCCTTCCGGCCTAAGCCACACGCCACCGGCACAGCCCTCAGGCGAAGTTCTTCTCCAACGCCATGAGCTTGTTTGCCAGATGCTGCTTCAGGAGCTGACCCAGCCGCTGGCTGTCGCGCGCGACCCAGGCAGCCAGAATCTCCTCATGCTCCTCGGTCGCCTGCTGCCAGCGCTCGGTCGACAGGTTCGCCATATAGCGCGCCCGGCGCACTTGAAGCGAAACCGTCCGCATCAACCGCGGCAACATCGCATTCCCGGCCGCATCGAGAATGAGCTGGTGGATCTCCTCATTGACCCGGAAATAGCCTTTGAGATCGCCCTTTTTGAACATCGACACCATGCGCGCCTGCAGAACCTTGGCCCGTTCGATTTGAGCATCGGTGGCATTGGCGCAGGCCAGCTCGCCGGCAAGAGCCTCCAGGGCTCCCATCACAGGAAAGGCGTCCTGCAGATCTTCCCAGGTGACATCCGTCACCGATGCCCCACGGTTCTGCATCAGTTGCACGAGGCCTTCGGTAGACAGGATCTTCAACGCCTCGCGAATGGGCGTACGCGAGACGCCGAACTGCTCGCAAAGAACCTTCTCAGAGATCTTTGCCCCCGGGCGCAGCTCGCCGTGGATGATGGCCCGGCGCAACTGGTCGGCTAGATCTTCATGCAGCGCGCGCCGCTCAATCGGAGCCATGGACGGTGTGCCCATCGAAAAATCCCTCAACGAGTATCAGTTTTTCCTAGTGCAGCATCAGACGATGCCAGCAAGACCTTTGCAACATGCTGTGCGTGCCGCGCGGCGCCATCGGCAATCTGATGCCGGCAGGACGTGCCATCGGCAACGATCAACGTATCGGAATTCGCATCCCGGACTTTAGGCAGCAGCGAAAGCTCGGCCATAGCCATCGAGACATCATAGCTCTCCGACTGGTAACCGAACGCACCCGCCATCCCGCAGCAACTCGATTGGATCAGTTCCGTCTCAAGTTCAGGAACAAGCCCGAGCAACTTTTGCACCGGCCCAACCGCATTGAACGATTTTTGATGGCAATGCCCGTGCAGCAACGCCTTGTTGTCCCCACCCAACGGACCAAGCGGCAGGTCGAGCTCGCCAGCGTCATGCCGCATGGCAAGGTATTCTTCAAACATCAAGACGCGCCCGGCGAGGTCTTCACTCCAGGCTTCTCCAAGAAGACCCAAGGCTTCGTCGCGGAATGTCATGACGCAGGAGGGTTCAAGCCCGACGACGTAGCCGCCTTGTTCAAGCGTTGGCCGGATCGCCGCAACTGTCCGCGCCATCTCTGCGCGGGCCTGATCGACAAGACCAGCAGCGAGGAACGTTCGCCCGCAGCATAACGGCCGCTTGCCATCTTCGCTGACGGGCTGGGCATCCGCATAATTAATTCCGGCCCGGCCCAAAACCGCGGCTGCAGCGTCGAGGTTTTCCGGTTCGAAATAGCGATTGAACGTATCCGCAAATAGCAGAACGTCTGCCTTTTCGGATGATCCCGATTGCACGCGACCTTGATAAGGCTTCCCCGACCACTTCGGCAGCGTGCGCTGGGCACTCAGGCCCAGAGCCATGTCAGAGAGCCGGGCCACACCCGGGATGACATCCCGCAAATTCATCAGGAACGGAACGCGAGAGGCCCGCGCGGCATAATGCGGAAGGTAGGCGACGAACCGATCCCGCAACGACAGACCGCGCTTTTTCGCGCGCTGAGCCAGCACCTCGATCTTCATCTTCGCCATGTCGACGCCGGTCGGACATTCTCGTCGGCAGGCTTTGCACGAAACGCAAAGCGAGAGCGTCTCGGCCATCGCATCGGATGTGAATGCGTGCGAGCCAAGCTGTCCGGACATCGCAAGACGCAGCGAGTTCGCCCGCCCGCGCACACTGTCGCGTTCATTGCGGGTGACCCGGTAGGAGGGACACATCACCCCGTCGCGCAGCTTCCGACAAGCGCCATTGTTGTTGCACATCTCAACCGCGCCCTGGAACCCGCGGCCCGCGCCATAGTGATCAGGCCAGACAAACGCGCTATCGAAGTCTTCGACCTGGTAGTCGGGTCCGTAACGCAGAACGATACGATCGTTCATCCGCGGCGGCCGCACGATCTTGCCGGGATTAAGAACACCGTCAGCATCGAACCGGTCTTTGACCCATTCGAAGTCTTCCACCATCCGGTCGCCGAACATCACGCGGTGGAATTCCGAGCGCGCGATGCCGTCGCCATGCTCGCCCGAGTGCGAACCCTTGTACTCGCGCACCATCTCGAAAGCTTCTTCGGCGATTGAGCGCATCGCGTTGAGATCGGTGTCGAGCTTCAAATTGAGAACCGGCCGAACGTGCAGCGTCCCCACCGAAGCGTGCGCATACCAGGTGCCGTCGGTGCCGTACTTGTGGAAGATCTTGGTCAGCCGGTCGGTATATTCGGCAAGGTCTTCAAGCTGAACCGCACAATCCTCGACGAAAGAGACCGGCTTGCCCTCCGACTTCATCGACATGACGATGTTGAGGCCCTGCTTGCGCACCTCGATGATCTTGGCCTGGAACGCCGGATCGGTCGCCTTGACGACCCCGCCGTCCTTCTTGCCCAGATCGCCCCAGCGGAACCCAAGATCGGCAATCAAACCATCAAGCGCTTCCAGCCGGCGCAAATTCTCGTTCTGGTCAGGCTCGGCGAATTCAACGATCAGCAGTGCTGCCGGATCGCCCTTGACGAACGCATCGACGACAGGCCGGAACATCGCGATCTCACGGCCGAGCCGGATGATGTTGCTATCGACCAGCTCAACGGCTGTCGGATCAAGCTTGACGATGTGCTGGGCCGCATCCATCGCTTCGTAGAAGGTCGGGAAATGGCAAACGCCCAGAACCTTTTGCTTCAACACCGGCGAGAGCTTCAGCTTGATCCTCTCGCTGATCGCCAGCGTCCCCTCCGAGCCGACCAGCAAGTGGGCAAGGTTGATGTCGCCCGCCCCCGGCACCAGCGCGTCGATGTTATAGCCGCCGACCCGCCGGATGATATCGGGGAACCGCGCGCGGATCTCGTCCGCCTCGCGACGGCCTAGATCGAGAAGATCGTTAACCAGATCCGGCGGCACGGGCGGACTGCCGTTATTGCGCCCAAGAACGCCGAAGTGCGCCCGGCCGCCATCGGCCATCAGCGCATCAATCGCCAACACGTTATCCCGCGATGTGCCATAGCGGATCGACCTCGACCCGCATGAATTGTTGGCGGTCATGCCCCCGATCGTCGCCCGCGAGCCGGTCGATACATCGACCGGATACCAAAGCCCATGTGCCTTCAGTTGCTCGTTCAAATGATCGAGCACGAGACCGGGCTCGACGACCGCCGTCTGCGCCTCTTCATCAAACTCGACGACCTTGTTCAGGTGGCGCGAAAAATCGATGACGATCGCTTCATTGACCGTCTGCCCGCACTGCGATGTCCCACCCCCGCGCGCCAGAATCGGCACGCCTTCTTCGCGCGCAATACCCAGCACCGCTTCGACATCGGCAAACGTTTTCGGGATTACGACGGCATCCGGCATCATCTGGTAGACGGAAGCATCCGTTGCGTACCGCCCCCGGCTGAACCGATCGAACAAAACCTCGCCCTCGACGTCACGCTCCAAGCGTTCCTTGAGCCGCCGGTTCGAAGCCGGAGTGATTGCCGCCATTGACAAGCCTTTCATATTTGTATTCAAAATACATAATTACGAATGCGCCAGGAAGGCAAGAGGTGCCGCCTCAAGCTCTGGCTCCAAGAAGAAGAATGCCGTCGTGCAAGCTTCACGTCGAGCAGCGCTGGAGGGTTCCCATGCACATGCCCGGACGTCATTTCCTGCAGATCCCCGGACCGACCAACGTCCCTGATCGCGTTCTTCGCGCCATGGACATGCCGACGATCGACCATCGCGGACCGGCATTTGCTGAAATGAGCCGCAAGGCTCTCGACGGCATCAAGACCATCTTCAAGACCAAAAATCCCGTCGTCATCTTTCCCGCCTCCGGCACTGGCGCCTGGGAAGCCGCCCTCGTCAACACGCTGTCACCCGGCGATCGCGTCTTGATGTTTGAGACCGGCCATTTCTCGACGCTTTGGAAGGGACTGGCCGAACGTTTGGGCCTGCAGCCCGAGTTCATCCAAGGCGACTGGCGCAGTGGCGCCGATCCGCAAAAGATCGAAGAACGCTTGCGCGCCGACACCGCAAAAGACATCAAAGCCGTCTGCGTCGTCCATAACGAAACCTCGACCGGTTGCGCGACCCGCATCGAAGACGTCAGAAAGGCGATGGACGCCACCGGCCACCCAGCCCTTTTGATGGTCGACACGATCTCATCGCTCGGATCGATTGACTATCGCCACGATGAATGGGGCGTCGATGTCACCGTCGGCGGCTCGCAAAAGGGCCTCCTGTTGCCGCCCGGCCTGTCATTTAACGCGGTCAGCGACAAAGCCCTCGAAGCCACGAAGTCCGCGAAATTGCCCCGCTCGTATTGGGCCTGGGGCGAAATGATCTCGGCCAACGAAAAGGCAATCTTCCCTTATACGCCAGCAACAAATCTGCTCTACGGCCTCGTTGAAGCCATCGCCATGCTGCATGAAGAAGGCCTCGACAACGTCTTCAAGCGCCATGCAAACCACGGCGCTGCCACCCGCGCCGCCGTCGAAGCCTGGGGCCTCGAAGTCCTGTGCCAGGACCCGCGCCACTATTCAGGCTCCCTGACGGCCGTTCTTATGCCGGAAGGTCATAACGCTGACGAATTCCGTAAGACAGTTCTTGAAAACTACAACATGTCGCTGGGGAACGGGCTGGCAAAGCTCGCCGGACGCGTGTTCAGAATAGGCCATCTCGGCGACTTCAACGATCTCATGTTGATGGGAACGCTGTCGGGTGTTGAAATGGGACTAAGAAAAGCCGGCGTGCCTCATCGGGCAGGTGGTGCGCAAGCTGCAATCGACGTGTTGACCGGCAACGGATCGGGCACAGCGGTCGCGGCAGAATAATAAAGACCTAAAAAGGTCTGCCCATAACATCGGGAGGAAACGATGAAACGCACGACACTGCTTGCAACCGCTGCCGTCCTGGCATCGCTTGCCACTCCAGCCCTCGCCGACAAACTGATCTTGAAGTTTGGTCACGTCGGCAAGCCGGGCTCACTGTTCGAAACAAGCGCCAACGAATTTGCCCGCTGCGCCAACGAAGCTCTCGGCGACAAGGCCGAAGTCCAGAACTTCGGCTCGTCTCAGCTTGGCAAAGACAAGGAGATGCTGCAGAAGCTCAAGCTTGGGCAGATCACATTCTCCCTGCCATCATCGGTGATGTCGTCGGTTGCCGATGAATTCGGTGTCTTCGAGATGCCTTACATCATCAAGGATCGCGATCACATGCGCCGCGTCCAGGAAGCGCTGATGGATAAGGTGCTGCAGCCGGCTGTTGCCGCCAAGGGCTACGAAATCATCGGATTGTTCGAAAACGGCTTCCGTCACATCACCAACAACACCCGCCCGATCAACAAGCCTGAAGATCTGGCCGGCGTGAAGCTGCGCACGCCCAAAGGCGCCTGGCGCGTCAAGATGTTCAAGCTCTACGGCGCCAACCCGACGCCGATGGCATTCTCGGAAGTCTTCACCGCGCTGAAAACCGGGGTGATTGACGGCCAGGAAAACCCATACGCTCAGATCTGGTCGGCGAAATTCCAGGAAGTCCAGAAGTACCTCTCGATCACGGGCCACGTTTACACACCGGCTTACGTGCTCGTTTCGAAGAAAAACTTCGCAAAACTTCCAGAAGACGTCCAAGCGGCTCTGCGCCAGTGCGGCAAGTCCGGTCAGGACTTCGTCTACAAGGAAGCCGCCCGCCTTGAAACCGAACTTCTCGAAAACCTCAAGAAGGGCGGCATTACCGTCAACAAGGCAGACAATGAAGCCTTCATCGAAGCTTCCAAGCCGATCTATGACGAATTCGCTTCGTCAGTTAAAGGCGGCAAGGAGCTGATCGATACGGTTCAGTCCCTGGCAAAGTAACCCGCGCCATCGCGAAACTGCACTCGCGTCTGGAACAGGTCGGTGTGATGCCGGCCTGTTCTTCCCGCCACCGACAAGATCGGTGGCAGCCTCGACCCTCCACCACAATCTCGAGTCCCAAGTAAATGCTCGCCAGCCTGAGAAGCTTTTTCGAAGTCGTACTCGAATGGGTCACGATTTTGCTGATGGTGCTCTTGACCGTCATCGTCATCGTCGCCGTTCTGTTCCGTATCGCTGGCGATTCACTTTCCTGGTACGACGAGGTCGCAGCCATCTGCTTGTCGTGGATCACCTATTACGGGGCAGCACTGGCGGCCTTGAAGCGCCGCCATATAGGCTTTGATTCCGTCCTGCTCGCATTGCCCGTCTATCCGCGCATGATCGCCTTGATCATCGCTGAAACCGTAGTCATCGGCTTCTTTGTCATCATGGCCTGGGCCGGCATGAAAGTCCTCGAGGTCCTCACCGGTGACTATCTCGTCTCGCTGACCTGGGTTCCTGTCCAGTTCACGCAATCCGTCATTCCCATTGGCGCGGTCCTGTTCATTATCTGCGAGCTTTTGAGCCTGCCGGAATACTGGCGCATGACGGCCCACGGCAAATCGCTCGAACATGCCGAAATCGAAGAAGAAGTCGAAACCGAGCTGAAGAAGGCAGGAGCCAACTGACATGCTGATCCTGCTTTGCTTCGTCGCCCTCCTCGTCCTCATCTGCATCAACGTGCCGATCGCTGTCGCGCTGGCTGTTTCCGCGATCGTCGGCCTGCTCGCGACCGAAGGCCCCGACAGCCTCGTGACCGTCGCGCTCGACATGTACGACGGGTCGACGAAATTCTCGCTCATCGCCATTCCGATGTTCGTCCTGGCCGGAGCCTTGATGAACGCCGGCGGCATCACCGACCGCCTGATCAACTTCGTCTCCGCGCTAATCGGCTTCGTCCGCGGCGGTCTCGCCATGGTCAACATCGGCGTCTCGCTGTTCTTCGCGGAAATCTCCGGATCGGCCGTCGCCGACGTGGCAGCTCTCGGCTCGATCCTCATTCCGCAGATGAAAAAGCGCGGCTACTCCGCCCCATTGGCCGCCGCCGTGACATCCTCATCCGCATCGCTGGCCATCATCATCCCGCCGTCGATCCCGATGATCCTTTACGCGACATCTGCCAACACCTCCGTTGAGCAGCTCTTCGTCGCCGGCGTCGTCCCCGGCTTGATCGGTGCGGCCGGTCTGATGCTCGTCGCTTACCTGTTCGCCGTGAAATACAACTTACCCGTCGAAGAAGCTTTCAACACTAAGCACGTCTTCGAGACGTTCATGGATGCCCTGCCGGCGTTCACGCTTCCGGTAATCATTCTGGGCGGCATCTTCGGCGGCTGGGTCACCGCAACCGAAGCCGCAGGCCTCGCCGTCATCGCCGCGCTGCTCATCGGTCTGTGGTATCGGGAATTCAACTTCAGCCATTTGCGCCGCGCCATGCTCGATGGCGGCATGCAGACTGCTGTTGTTATGCTGCTGGTCGCTGCCAGCGTCCTGATGGGCGGATTCCTCACGCGCGCGCAGGTCCCTCAGCAGCTCGCTCAGGGCATCCTCGACTTCACGACCAACAAGTACGTGATCCTCGCGATCCTCAACGTCTTCTTCCTGATTATCGGCTTCTTCCTGCACTCAGCCGCCGCCATCATCCTGGTCATCCCAATCGTCATTCCGTTGATCCAGGCCTCCGGCATCGATCCTGTTCACTTCGGGCTCGTCGTGACGCTGAACCTCGCAATCGGCCAGCAGACCCCGCCGGTTGCCAGTGTGCTCATAACGTCATGTGCAGTAGCCAGAGCCAATATATGGGAAGTCTCCAAGGTCAACGTCTACTTCGTAGCCGTCTTGCTGTTCGTCCTGTTGCTGTGCACCTACGTGCCTGACATCCCGATGTTCCTGGTCGAATACTTCTACCGCTAGGACCCTCGCCGCCGAGATTGGCTGAAAACGATTGCCGCGGCGGCATCTTGAATGAGGACCCAACCATGTCCGGACCGCTGCAGGGATGCCGCGTCATTGAACTGGCTCACATCATGGCCGGCCCCGTCGCCGGTTTGATGCTCGCCGATATGGGCGCTGACGTCATCAAGGTCGAGAAGTTAAACGGCGATGACACCCGCCGCTTCGTTCCGCCGACGATCGAAGGCGAGAGCGCCGCCTTCATGATGATGAACCGCAACAAGCGTGGCATCGTCCTCGACCTCAAGACCGACGACGGCAAGAACGCCCTGAAGCGCCTCATCAAGGACGCCGACGTTCTCATCGAAAACTACCGCATGGGCACGATGGAGAAATTGGGCCTCGGATACGAGACCCTGCGCGAGGTCAACCCCGGCCTCATCTATTGCGAAGTCTCAGGCTTCGGTCGCACAGGCCCCTACGCGCATCGCGGCGGCTTCGATCTCATCGCCCAAGGCATGTCCGGCCTAATGTCGATCACCGGGGAAGGCCACGGCCGCGAACCCGTGAAGGTCGGCGCGCCAGTCTCCGACATCACCGCCGGGATCGTCGCGGCTATGGGGATTGCTGCCGCCTATGCCAACAAGCTCAAAACGGGTCAGGGGCAGAAGGTCGACACGTCCCTTTTCGAAGCCGCCATCACGCAGACCTATTGGCAATCGGCCATTGCGTTCGCGACCGGCAAATCCCCGCAAGCGATGGGATCCGCCCATCCGCTCAACGCCCCTTACCAATCTTTCAAAACCAAAGACGGCTGGATCAATATCGGTGCGGCAAACCAGAAAAACTGGGAGGCCATGCTGGCCTTGCTCAACGCCGAACATTTGAACGATGACCCGCGCTTCTCCTCAAACGCGACACGAATAGAAAACCGCGAAGTCCTCGCCGACCTCCTGTCGGAGATCACGACCCAAAAATCCACCGACGAGTGGCTGCAAATTTTCGAAAAAGGCGGCGTTCCGGCAGGTCCGGTGCTCTCGATTACAGAAATGCATGCCGATCCTCAGGCCATCGCCCGTGAGATGATCGTTTCAACCACTCACCCCGTTGCGGGCGAAGTTAAAACCATCGGCCTGCCTGTGAAGTTCTCCGAAACTCCCGGCGGCATTACGCGCCCAGCTCCCCTCAAAGGCGAGCACACGCGCGAGGTCCTCTCTCAAGCCGGTTTCAGCAATGATGAAATCGACACGATGCTTACTTCGGGCGCGGCGGTTTCATCCGACTGAGCCGCAAAACCAACGCCATGCGAAACTATCAGCAGATCGCTATTATTCCGCCGAACCGTAGAGCCGTCGCACGCCGGCGATATCTCCGGCCTGCAAGCCCATCAGATGGTCCTGGTAGCGAAACGACATCAGCTGTCCCCTTGAGCCGGCGTGATCAAGCCCAATCGCGTGACCGATCTCGTGCATCAAGGTGTAATTAAGATCGTAGACATCGCCGTCGCCATCGCGGCCGATTTTCCATCTCTGCAACGGATTGAGACAAACCAGCGATTTCTTGATGCGGGCGATCCCCAACGGCTTGTGACGGCGCCTTGCTGAACCGGTGTCGACAATGGCGCTGAGCTGGCGGCTTTCTTGAGCGGACGCCAGTTGGCGGCTTTTCTGGATCGCTGCCAGACGGCGGCTTTCGGGAAGACTGACGTTCGCAAAGGCCCGTCCCCGCGGTCGCCCCTGCGTGCCGATCAAAATATCTGCGTCTTGCCCCACTTTTGCGGGAACAAATTTGATGTTCGCAGCTTTCTCCCAGGCAGCTAACGCGCGTTCGGTTTCCTGGCGGAACCTCGCCTCGTCAAAGCCAGTCGCTTTCAGCAGTTTGCTGAGTGGTGCGATGTCCTGGCAGTTCCGAGCCTTCGGAAACGAACGTTTCGCGTCAGCATACGCATAAGTCACGACCGCGCCGGAACCCAATGCTTCGTCACCCCATTTGACGATCCAGTTATCGATTTCCAGAAGGTCGTAGGGTGCGTCGGCCGCTTTCGCCGCGCTCGCAAGCGCCGTTCCAAGCAGCGCGATAATCACCAATGTGCGCACGAGTGTCCCCCCTCGTTCACAGGTTCCGCCTAACCCCATTTAAATCAGTCACCAAGGCTGTCATATCTCTGACGCATCTGCAACTGCGCCAGATGGACCTTCTTGCGAGACATTGTGACTAACTTTTGGGTGGAGCCCATCTCGTGGGGTTCCGGACACAGTCATTTGAATGACCGGACCGATTCTTATGTGCACTAGAACACATAAAAAACAGAGAAAACCGCCAGCCCCAATTAAGGGACCAGCGGCTTCCACATGTGCTTTGTCTAGCGTGATGCTAAGCGCGGAAGTGCCAACTTTGGCTATGTAGGCTTACTGCGAAACCTTCGGAAGCTCTTTGGCTTCCTTCTCGGTCAGCGAGATCGTCAGCTTGTCGTCAATAAGCGAAAGCTGCGATGGTTCGACGACGACCTGCGTTTCACCGATACCAAGGAACCCGCCGATGTCGGCATGGAACTCCTTCACGTTGCCATCAGGACCTTCTGCAACGGCCGAGATTTCACCGATATCGTTACCTTCGACCGAGTAGAGACGCTTGCCTTCCCAGTCTTTTGCTTCCGAATAGGCGTAGGTCTTCTCCATCGGCGCAACGGCAGCCGAGTCAGCCGGGTTGCTCATCGGAGCGGTCTCTTCAGGCGTCGCAGAAGGTTCAGCCGAGGGAGCCGTCGACGGTGCGGCTGGCTCAGTCGCATTCATTTCGTTAGAAGCCGGTGGTGGATTCGAATTTTCAGGCGTTGCCGACTGTGCCATTGCCAGCGAGCTGCCGCAAACGATCGACAGGGCCAGAACACTCGGTCCGATAAAACGTTTCATAGTATTCCTCCAGTTCTCTCACAGCGACAGGGCATCCAACCCTGTCTTGCCCGCTAAAACCGATTGTGCCCGGCATGAGTTCCAGGAGGGCGGCGTAAATTTTCCGGCCCGAGTGTCAGTCGAGACCCGCAAGACACTGATGCAAAGGGAATTCCATCGGTCTACGCGCATAAATTGTCACACCGCCAACCATCGATTAAAACGGCCCCTGAGCGAAATCCACCCCAGCAACAAACCAGCCGAAGCAATGCGCAACACCCTCCGTGCAGCAGTCTATGAGCTCCAATTGACATTCCAGGACCTGCTCGGAAATGCCGACGCCCCAAAGGAGCTCATCGACCGCATCGCCACTCAAAAAAAGCTGATTTTTACCGTCACGAACGGCAGATCGGGCTCGCTCATGCTCGCGCGCCTGTTCGATGCGATTGATGGCGTCATGGGCCTGCACGAGCCAGCCCCCTCATTCCATCTCTTGATGCGTTGGGCGCAAGGCCGACCAGACTTGGCCCGCAAATTCTGGCTTCATGAAAAACTACCGGCCATCGACCGGCTGAAGACGCCTGTTTACGTCGAGACCAGTCATCTTTTATGCAAAGGCTTCCTGGAATCTCTCCTGGATACTGGCCTGAGACCCAGCCTTGTCTTCCTGACCCGAGACCCGCGGGAAACGGCCGTCTCATTGTATCGCCTGAACGACATCCCCGGCCGCACGAACCGCGCCTTCAAATGGTACTTGTCGCCGGACGATCCGACATATGCCGTTCTTCCCACTGGCGCTGAAGACAAGCTGACCGATTACCAGTTGTGTTACTGGCACTCATTGGAAACGGCCGCGAGAATTTCCCATTACCAAACCGTCGCCGCGAACATGGGCCTGCCTAACGCGGTGTTGGATGTCGAGGACCTGAACAACTTCGACAGCTTTGTCTCGGCCTGCACCAAGCTCGGCATTAGCATGAGCGAGGAAAGCCAATCCCGGCTTCGTCAACAGATCGGCAATAAGGCCAACGAACGAAAATCAGAAAAACGCGCGATGAGTTTTAGCGATGAGGAACTTGCACGCCAGGAGCAGGACGTCTCAGCGCTCATCACAATGCCTGGCGCGCCACCGTCCGCCGCGAACAACGCTTCATTCGCGCCGCTCTATTTGAGAACCGCGCTGCGCGGGCTTTGAGCCTGAAGGCAATAATTGACCTGCTGCACAGTTAGGCGCGCCGCTCAAACACAAGATCAGCGCAAACCACATGATGCGAGCGCACGTGATGGTCGAGCATGTCGACAAGTTCGAGCCCGTATTCGCCAAGCAGGTCAATAATCTCATAGGGCTTGTACAAGTGCGGCTTGTCGAAATGCACCTCGACCACCGCAATGTCGATCTCGGCAAGAATCTCGGTTGCGCCGCGCAGAACCGCCAACTCATATCCTTCCGTATCGATCTTGAGGAGACAAGGACGGCGCAGGTCACCTGACTTGATGATGCTGTCCAGCCGACGCACCGGAACTTCTATCGTTTCGGCAACCGACCCATCGAGTTTGGTCCGCGCAACCAGCGACGCTCCGGTGCGACCGGTGAGAGCGAGCTGCGCGGAGCCATCGTGCTCACCAAGCGCAACGGGGTGTAACTGGCCCGCGCGCTGCGAAAGGACCCGCCGACACAAAGTGTCATGATGACAAGGTTGCGGCTCAAAGAGATCAAGACGCGCAGTTGGCAAGCGTTGATACAAGTCCGGCGTTCCGTCTGCTGCGCCGACATCGAGAACGTGAGCCAACTCATCGCCGATCCGCAGAGCTGAGAAGTCCACCCCGTCAATGACGCGCAAACGAAACGGCGCAACCAGATCGGCAAGCTTCAGCTTGAGTTTGCGGACAAACCACGCACCAGGCTGCCGCCACAAAGACGGCTTCAACGGCAAAGATGGTGCACCATCGGAACTCTCTTGGCTCATATCAAAAACCTTGCCGTAGAAGCAGCGCGACCAAAGCGAAACCTGTTTCGCACTCAATCGCCAGAGCCTATAGGAAATAAGTTCGCATGCATCCACTGCGTTCAACCGCCGGCGACCGTCGTCTTTTCTCCAGCATGCGTGACACGATCCAGATAAAGCGTCAGCAATGCAAGCCCGACCGCCGCACCTAAATACAAGAGTGCACACGCCATCATGACCTCTCCGGAGATCGGCCCAACGTCAGCGCGATTGAAAAACTCGGCCACGTTTCCAGGAGGACCTGGATGCGCAACGATCTTGCCGACGTAGGCGACGGTCTGAATGAGAATGATCCAAAGATAGCTTCGGCGAAGACGCCGGCCGACCGCGCGCAGATAGCTAATGTGATACCTGGGCGACTCGTAATCGCGGGCCAGGACATTCTGCCATTGGGAGCCGTCATCGAGCTTCCCGTGCTTCAGCATCGGCGCATAAAACCGCGTCTCGAACCAGCGCGCGCGGGCACGCCACACGTTGAAATAACGATAGCGGCGCGCTTCAAGCGTCAAAAAGAAGATGATCAGAAAGCCAACCAAGAGCAGCGGTAAGGATGGGGCATCAAGCGACGAAAATGAAACCGAGATCGCAATGCCAAGCGTGACGACCGACCAGTTCGTCGTCGTGTCGAGCCGCGTTCGCCATAACGTGCTGCGATAGACCTCGGCCCGGTAAAGGTGCGCCAAAGCCCCAAGCTCGGCAGCAGAAAAGCTCCGCCCCAAGTCCTCGTTCGTTTCCCTGGCCATCGGTCACGCATTCTTCGGCGACGCAGTTTGTCGATGAGCGCCACCGTTGTTTTTCAAAAGCACGATTGCCGGGGCTTAGCTTAGGCGAATTGGCCAAGAGAAACAAAGCTCAAGAAGTCGACCAATCGTATTAAAAGGCGCCAAATCAGATGCTTCGTTAGCCCGACAGATCAGTCTTAAAGAGCGCGTCGCTCCGCGACCGCTTGCGCAAGTGCCTTCGAAAGCTTCTCAACTTCGGCGTCATTGAGATAGGCATAGGTCGTCGTCCGACCGTTGATCTCGACGGTGAAATTCGAAGTCGCAGATATCGTAATGAACTCCCTGCCATCGCTGACGCGACGGATATCCACGTCAATCGTCGCACCCCACTCACCGCTCGCGCGTCCAACAACCTTGAGCTTTTCACCGAACGTTGAGCGTTTCAAAGTGGTCCAAAGAGCGCTGAGCATTTTTCAAACTCCGCTAAAGTTTTGCCGGGCCTGATCCCTGCCCTGCAAAATGAATAGCGAAGCATCGAATGTCTTTTCCGCTGGGAACAGGTCGCACTGCTCAACACGTACTCGCGCCATAGTTCCGACGCCAGGTCGCAGAGAATTGTCATGGCCCGGTTGCCATGTGGGCATCCGAAGGGCCAACTAAAAATGTCAGGCGCCGGATGCCTAGTGGGCAAGCAGAATGTCTCACGTGGCTATTCCGCGCTTTCAGCGCGGGCCACTCCGACGGGGCGACGCTCGCGGCGGGTCGCCTTGCTCCCGAGTCTTTCAGGCAAGTGCATGGAGCGTGCTTGGGGGCGGAGAATAGTACGGCGCCGGATGCGCAAGGCGAAGCCGCACACGACTTTAGGAAGTGTACGCCAGCTAGAAACAGTGGGCATCCGCAGACTGCGGAGAATTGTCAGCGCCCGGTTGCCGTGTGGGCATCCAAAGGCGCCAAGAAAGATGGTGGGCCCGGCAGGACTCGAACCTGCAACCAGACGGTTATGAGCCGTCAGCTCTAACCATTGAGCTACGGGCCCCCATTGCCGAAAAGACGCGATGCTATAGCAGACGATCGCTAAGGAAAGAACACCTCATCGCGACAAAGTCGCCAGGATTGTTTGCCATCATCGAAAGCTGAACCCACCGTATCGAAAGCTTAAAAAAACAACGCCAATGCAACTCAAAACACTGCTCCAGACATTTGCCCTTTTGGCCGCCGCCCTCGTATTCGCGGCACAATCCGCAGCCGCCGGAGACAATAAAATGCCCCGCAGCGTCACCGTCCAAGCCAGCGCATCGGTCAATGCAGCCCCCGATATCGCGCGCATTCGCGCAGGCGTGCGCTCCGAAGCAGAGACCGCAGCCGACGCACTGGCCGCCAACTCCCAGAACATGACCAATGTGATCGACGGCCTGAAAGCGATGGGCATCGAAGCCAAAGATATCCAGACGTCGAACTTCAACGTCAGTCCGAAATACGCCCACCATCGAGACGGCCGGGCTCCCGAAATCACCGGCTATCAGGCAACCAACGAGGTCAACGTCCTGGTCCGCGATCTCAAATCGATGGGCGGCGTCCTCGACAAGCTCGTCGGGCTTGGTGCGAACCAGATCCATGGCCTGCAATTCGACGTCTCCAAGGCTGAGGAACTGGCCGATGAGGCCCGCCGCGAAGCCGTCGCCAACGCCCGCCGCCGTGCGGGACTCTTCGCCAAGGCCGCCAACGCCGAAGTCGGGGACGTTTTGGAAATCCGCGAAGGCGGTGCGCCAAGCTTCTCTCGCGGCCCGATGCTCGAAGCCGCAGCCTCCCGAATGGCAGCGCCCATCGAACCCGGCGAGCAAGCGCTGTCAGCTTCCGTAACGGTGACTTGGGAGCTCAAATAGCTCATTGTGGCGCTTCCCGCCTGTGAACCACCAAGGAAGCGCCGTGCCCGAGATCCCGATTGACCGCAAAAAGCATCGGCATGTCGTTTGGCTCGGGGCCTTTGCGGGCGCGCTACTTTTCATCATTGGCGTGCGCTTTCTGCTGGTGCCCGAAAGCGCGCAATTCACGTTCGGCCTCGCGAATGCCGAGCCGGAAAGCGCCGGCCTGCATTATGTCATCGGCCTGCGCGACCTATGGCTGGGCGCGCTCGCCATTATTTTCGCCGTGCTGCGTGACTGGCGTTCATTAGGCCTATGGCTGCTGATGGGCGCACTGGTGTGCTGGGCGGATGCCACGATCGTCGCCAGCAATAACGGCCCATCGCTAGCCATCGCGTTCCACGTCCTATCGGGCGTATTCTGCATCATCCTGGGCTGGGGAGCCTGGCGCCGCCGGGCAAAATCTTAACGCATTTAACCGCTTACACGTTTTGCCCCTGGCCCTGCGCCCGCTTGGATGGCATGTATTCGCAAGCCCGTTTCGCGCCGGTTCTTCAAGCAAGCCTGCGCGCGCCTTCTAAAGAGACGACCACCATGATGATCAACAACCTGTTTTTGCTCGCAATTGCCGCTTTCGGCTGGGGCCTCAGCCTCGCCACCTACCGCGTCTTTGCGCGCCAATACAACTGGCCGATGGGTGCTCTGCACGCAGATCTTCCCGTCGTCCCCATCCTGATCGGGATCGTCTCGTTCCTCGCCGGCCTCGGCTTCGCCGTCGCCATCGGCGCAGATCTGGGCGGCTGGATCATCATTGGCTGTGGATTTCTGCTGGCCGTTTTCTGGACCGGGTTCCTGCGCGTCGGCTCGCAAATTTCACTCTTCCTGGCCCCTGCCGCAGCATTCCTGCTGATCATCGGCTGGTTTGCGATTCCCCTGGGCTTCGGCATCCAGGGCTGGCAATCCAAGACGCCGGGTGAACTCTTCAAAAAAGACAACACCGCCGTCGAGCGCAGCGTCGAACGCTGACGTTCGTCATTGCCAAGCGCCCCTTGCGGCAATCTGCCGGCAAAATCATGCCGTCTGCTACCAATGCTCGATCGTTCCAACACTTGCCTCTGAGCTATGATCGCCGTAGTTGAGAAGTGCGCACGTGCGCGTGGCTCGAAGTATGCGGTGAAAGTTCGTTAGTTCAGGTGCTGCTCCCATAATCGATGGGTTGAGGCCTCTGGCATGACCGCTGTCTGTGCTCCACGCGCCAAGCAGTCAAGAACCGAGGAGCCCCGATGGCCGTCCGTCGCCTGCATCCCGAGCAGCCCGCCAGCTTCGAATTCACGCCCGAAAATCTCTCCTGGGCCCAAGCGAAGATCAAAGATTATCCGCCCGGCCAGCAAGCCTCTGCGGTCATTCCCCTCCTTTGGCGCGCCCAGGAACAGCACGACGGCTGGTTGCCTGAGCCTGCGATCCGCTATGTCGCTGAGATGCTCGCCATGGCCTACATCCGTGTCTATGAGGTCGCGACCTTCTACACGATGTTCCAGCTCGCCCCCGTCGGCAAAATCGCCCACGTCCAGGTTTGCGGCACCACGCCGTGCATGCTGCGCGGCTCCGAAGACCTCATTTCGGTCTGTAAGCGCAAGATTGGCAAAAACCCACATGAGTTGTCCGCTGACGGCAATTTCTCGTGGGAAGAAGTTGAATGTCTCGGCTCCTGTGCCAACGCACCGATGGTGCAGATCTGGAAAGACACCTATGAGGATCTGACGCCCGAGACCTTCGAGAATGTCCTGCAGGCTTTTGCCGCCGGCAACCCACCGCCACCAGGCTCGCAATCGGGCCGTCAGGCGTCCTGTCCGGCCGGCGGTCCGACCGTCTTGCACGCCTATACCGGCGAATTGCCACCGCAGACCGTCATGCCCGCCGTGAACTCCCCCACTGCCGCGGTCGCCGTTGCCGAAATCGTGGCCGACCCGACAATCAGCGATGAGTTCAAACCCGAAGGCCTGGATGCTCCGCGCGACGGCAAGGCCGACGACCTCAAGCGCATCAGCGGCGTCGGGCCCAAACTCGAAGAAACGCTCCACAGCCTCGGCATATACCACTTCGACCAGGTCGCCGCCTGGACGCGTGAGACCGTTGCCTGGGTCGATAACTACTTGAGTTTCAAGGGCCGCATCGAACGAGAGAACTGGATCGAACAGGCCAAGAAACTGGCCGACGAGTCGTAATAGAATGTCGAACAGCGTCGCCATATACCTTGTCCCGATCACCATCCTGGCGATCAGCATCTATATGGCGATGAACATGAAAGACCCGATGTGGCTTATATTCGGAGCGGTGTTCGCCATCGCCGCCGGCTACATCGCCCGCCAGACCTTCGGGAGTTGACGCGAAATGCTCGCTGACCAAGACCGCATCTTCAAGAACGTATACGGCTTCCAGGACTGGGGCCTGACAGGAGCCAAAGCGCGCGGCGCTTGGGACAACACCAAGTCGTTCATCGACCAAGGTCACGATTGGATCATCGAACAGGTCAAGGCCTCCGGCTTGCGCGGCCGCGGCGGCGCAGGTTTCCCGACCGGCCTCAAGTGGTCGTTCATGCCCAAAGACGATCCCCGCCCGTCCTATCTCGTCATCAACGCCGACGAATCGGAACCGGGCTCATGTAAGGACCGCGAAATCACCCGCCACGACCCGCACCTCTTAGTAGAAGGCGCCTTGCTCGCTTCCTTCGCGATGCGCGCGCACACTTGCTACGTCTACTTCCGCGGCGAATTCATCCGCGAGCGCGAGCGCTTCCAGGCCGCCGTTCAGCAGGCCTATGACGCCAAGCTCATTGGCAAGAATAACGTCCACGGCTGGGACTTCGACCTCTACGTCCACCACGGCGCCGGCGCCTACATCTGTGGCGAAGAAACCGCCCTCCTGGAAAGTCTCGAAGGCAAAAAGGGACAGCCCCGCCTGAAGCCGCCATTCCCGGCAGGTTGCGGGCTTTATGGCGCCCCGACCACCGTCAACAACGTCGAATCAATCGCCGTCGTGCCGGATATCCTGCGCCGCGGAGCGACCTGGTTCGCCGGCCTCGGCAAGCCTAACAACACCGGAACCAAGCTGTTCCAGATCTCCGGCCACGTCGAAAATCCGTGCGTTGTCGAAGAGGAAATGGGCATTCCGATGCGCGAGCTCATTGAAAAGCACGCCGGTGGCGTCCGCGGCGGCTGGGACAATCTCAAGGCCGTCATTCCCGGCGGATCGTCGGTGCCCTGCATCCCGGCCAGCGAATGCGACGACCTGACGATGGATTTCGACACGCTCAGCAAGGCGAAATCCGGCCTGGGCACGGCGGCCCTCATCGTCATGGATCAGTCGACCGACATCGTCAAAGCCATCTCCCGCATCTCGTACTTCTATAAACATGAGAGCTGCGGCCAGTGCACGCCCTGCCGCGAAGGCACCGGCTGGATGTGGCGCGTCATGGAACGCCTCGTCAAAGGCGAAGCCGACAAGAGCGAAATCGATATGCTTTGGGATGTCACCAAGCAGGTCGAAGGCCATACGATTTGCGCGCTGGGCGACGCCGCCGCCTGGCCGATTCAGGGCCTCATCCGCCACTTCCGCCCCGAACTCGAAGCTCGTATCGATGCCTACAAAGCCGCCCACATCGAGGCCGCGGAATAGGTTTGGGATGCCAAGCAATCGCTTTTTTGTCTATTGGGCGATTGCTATCGGAATGGCCCTATTGCCCAGCGTAAAAGGCTTGGCATTGCTAGGGCTCATGAACGCTGCGGTTCTCGCACCATTTTACGCATTCGCAATGCTCATTGCAGTCAATGCGCCATCAGACCAACTAAAGGCTGTCCCCCCACAGCTCGCTATGGGGATCTTCTTTTTCTGTGTATGGACCTTTTTCGTTGTGCCGCTGAGTCTTTGGAACGCTAAGCCCAATAGGAACATCGTTGCGAATTTCATTTGGTATGGAGCTGCGGTCATGCTTTTTTTGGACGCGGTCCTATACGGCGCGTGCCCGATCGCCGAGGGACTTTCGAACGGAAATGCCGGTGAAGGTAAGTGTTTTTGGCCAGGAATGATCATATCCAACATGCATTCTGGCATGACCGGATAAGCCGGCATCGCACGTTCTCGCTCTGTACAAACTTACCGAAATACGAAGCAGCTCTGCGTACGAGCCACTTCATCACCGCAAAATCAACAACTTGCACCGCACAGCCTGACCATCGTCAAAACGCAAGAGCATTTTCATCAGCCGCAAGACGGACCGAAGGCGAAATATCCCCCGCACAGTCCAAATGTCGCCCTTTCCTAACGGTGTGCAACGCGGTAGGAGAACAGGGGAGTGCATTGCGATTGGCATCTGGCATGCCAATGGCTTAGTCTGCCGCCCGGCAGATTTGACAAACATCCCAAGCGACCACGCCGAACGGACTATCTCTGTTAAGGAGCGGCAATGCCGAAGAAGCTGATCGTCGACGGCAACGAGATCGAAGTCGAAGACGGAATCACCCTGCTGCAGGCCTGCGAAATGGCTGGCGCAGAAATCCCCCGCTTCTGTTACCACGAGCGCCTTTCAATCGCCGGTAACTGCCGCATGTGCCTCATCGAAGTCGAGGGCGCACCCAAGCCCGTCGCCTCCTGCGCTCAGACCGTCAACGACCTCCGACCTAACCGCGACGGCAGCCCCAACGTCATTCACACCAAATCGCCGACGGTCAAAAAGGCCCGCGAAGGTGTGATGGAATTCCTGCTCATCAACCACCCGCTCGATTGCCCGATCTGCGACCAAGGCGGCGAATGCGATCTGCAGGACCAGGCAATGGCCTATGGCATCGGCGGCTCGCGCTATCATGAGAACAAACGCGCCGTCGAAGACAAATACATCGGCCCATTGATCAAGACGATCATGACGCGCTGCATCCACTGCACGCGCTGCGTGCGTTACATGACGGAAATCGCCGGCGTCGAAGAATTGGGCCTCGCCGGCCGCGGTGAAGACGCCGAAATCACCACCTATCTGGAAAACGGCATCCTCTCCGAGATGAGCGCCAACGTCATCGACCTCTGCCCGGTCGGCGCGCTCACCCACCGTCCGTGGGCCCACCATGCCCGCCCGTGGGAACTGAAAAAGACCGAATCGATCGACGTCATGGATGCCGTCGGCTCCAACATCCGTGTCGATACTCGCGGTGCCGAGGTCATGCGCATCCTGCCGCGCAACAACGACGCCGTGAACGAAGAGTGGATCTCCGACAAGACCCGCCATGTCTGCGACGGCCTCAAAACCCAGCGCCTCGATCAGCCCTACCTGCGCAAGGATGGCCGCCTCGTTCCCGTCTCTTGGGACGAAGCACTCGGTGCTGTCGCCGAAAATCTCGCCAATGCATCCGGCGACAAAATCGGCGCTATCGCCGGAGACCTGGCAGGCGCTGAAGAGATGTTCGCGCTCAAGGAGTTGATGGCGAGCCTCGGCGTCAACAACATCGATTGCCGCGCGCCGAATGAAGCTCTCGATCCCTCGAACGGCCGCTCCAGCTATCTCTTCAACTCGACGATAGAAGGCATCGATCGCGCCGACGCCATTTTGTTGATCGGCACCAATCCGCGCCTTGAGGCCCCCGTCCTCAACGCCCGCATCCGCAAGCGCTGGCGCGCAGGTGGCTTGTCCGTCGGACTCATCGGGGAAGCTGCCGACCTGACCTACGCCCATGAATATATCGGTGCCGGCCCGGACGCCCTCGCATCAGTGGCCTCGGGACGGCACATGTTTGCTGGCATCCTGCGCCAGGCCAAAGCGCCGATGATCATCGTCGGCTCCGCGCTTTACGCCAGACCGGGGGCTTCGGCACTTCTCGCCCAGGCCGCCAAGATCGCCCAGGCTGCAGGGTCCGGAATTGAGCCCGGCCACGCCGTCTTCAACGTCTTGCACACTGCGGCCGCCCGCGTCGCCGGTCTCGACCTCGGCTTCGTGCCAACAAGCGGCGGCCTCGATACCAGCGCGATGATTAGCGCGGCCGGCAGCAACAACCTCGACGTCGTCTATCTCTTGGGCGCCGATGAAATCGACATGTCGGCTCTCGGCAACGCCTTCGTCATCTACCAAGGAACCCACGGCGACGCCGGAGCCCATCGCGCCGACGTCATCCTGCCCGGTGCCGCCTACACCGAGAAGAGCGCCATCTACGCCAACACCGAAGGCCGCGTACAGATGACGCAAAAGGCGATCTTCCCGCCGGGTCAGGCCAAAGAAGATTGGACCGTCATTCGCGCCCTGTCTCAGCGCCTCGGCAAAACGCTGCCGTTCGATAGTCTGCAGCAGCTGCGCGCCAAGCTCTTCCAGGCCACACCCAACCTTCAGCGCATTGACGATATCGGCCCGCATGGCGATGACTGCCTCGGCCAGCTCGCGAACCTCCCGGGCAGCGCCGGCGATCAGCCATTCGTCAACCGCATCACCGATTTCTACCTGACCAATCCAATCTCGCGCGCATCCGCTATCATGGCTGAACTGAGCGCTCTGAAGGCTCAAAAGCAGGCGACAGGCCAGCTTCGCGCAGCCGAATAAGAATTAAAGACGGGGAAGCAGAGCGAACCATGAGCCAGGAAACGCAAAACCTACTGCTTGAATACGTCATCTGGTTCTTGACCTACGCGGTCTTGAGCGCGGTGGTGATGGTCGTGCTCCTGGTGATTATCGCCTTCCTTCTCCTCATGGACCGCAAGGTTTGGGCCGCCGTGCAGATGCGCAAGGGTCCCAACGTCGTCGGCCCATTTGGATTGTTCCAATCCTTCGCCGACCTTTTGAAGTTCGTCTTCAAGGAACCCGTCATTCCCGCCGGCGCCGACAAGACCGTGTTTCTGCTAGCACCGGTCGCAACGGCAACTTTTGCCCTGGCGTCCTGGGCCGTCATCCCGATGTCCGAAGGCGACTTCTTCGGGATCGCCGATGGCCGCTGGGTCATCTCGGATCTCAACGTCGGCGTGCTATACTTGCTCGCCATCTCGTCGCTCGGTGTCTACGGCATCATCATGGGTGGCTGGGCATCGAACTCGAAATACCCGTTTATGGGTTCCCTGCGCTCCGCGGCTCAGATGGTGTCATACGAAGTCTCGATCGGCCTCGTCATCATCACGGTCTTGCTGTGCGCGGGTTCGTTGAACCTGACCGAGATCGTCAACGCCCAGCAGACAGGGCTCGGCACCACCGCCGGCCTGCCGAACTCAATTCTTGATTGGTATTGGCTGCCGCTCTTCCCGATGTTCGTTGTATTCTTCATCTCGGCGCTGGCAGAAACCAACCGCCCGCCGTTCGATCTCCCCGAAGCAGAATCCGAACTCGTTGCCGGTTTCATGGTCGAATATTCCTCGACCCCCTATTTGCTGTTCATGCTTGGTGAGTACGTCGCGATCTGCACCATGTGCGCGCTGACGACGATCCTGTTCCTGGGCGGCTGGCTGCCACCGCTTGATGTCGCCCCGCTCAACTGGGTCCCAGGCATCTTCTGGTTCATCATCAAATGCGTGGCCGTGTTCTTCATGTTCGCCATGGTCAAGGCGATGGTGCCACGCTATCGCTACGACCAGCTGATGCGTCTGGGCTGGAAGGTGTTCCTACCGCTGTCGCTGATCATGGTCGTCGTCGTCGCCGGCGTCCTCCAGTACGGAGGCCTCGCATGAGCACCGCCATGATCGGAGCTTTGGCCGGAGCGGTGCTCGGGTTTATCGCCTTTGGCATGATCCGCAGTGTTGCAGCACGCCTCGATCGTGAGGGTTCGCCGGAAAAGCAGCGCACCGCCAACCTATTGCGAGCCGTTGCTTTCGGAGACTTGATCCTGTTTCCCGTCGTCGGTTTTATCGTCGGTCCGGTCGTACTGAATTAGGGAGTCGAAAATGGGCGTTGCCCAGGGCATTAAATCGCTATTCCTGACCGAATTCGTATCGGCATTCTTTTTGACGATGCGATATTTCTTCAAGGAAAAGTCGACCGTCAATTACCCCTTCGAGAAGGGGCCCTTGTCGCCACGCTTCCGCGGCGAGCACGCACTGCGCCGCTATCCCAATGGCGAAGAGCGCTGCATCGCCTGCAAGCTGTGCGAAGCGATCTGTCCGGCACAAGCCATCACCATCGAAGCCGGCCCGCGCCGCAACGATGGCACACGCCGCACCACGCGCTACGACATCGATATGACGAAATGCATTTACTGCGGCCTCTGTCAGGAGGCCTGCCCGGTGGACGCGATTGTCGAAGGTCCGAATTTCGAGTTCGCGACCGAGACGCGCGAGGAGCTGTTCTACAACAAAGATAAATTGCTGGCGAACGGCGACCGCTGGGAGAGGGAGATCGCGAAGAATCTTGAGCTCGATGCTAAATACCGGTGAGGACTGGAGGGGACTGCTCGGCGTTCTGACGGAGGAAGAACTCAATCAGTATGGTTCGATGGCGATGGACCAGGTCCGTCGTGAAACCAACCGTACCCTTCTCAACCTCCTGATGCTGCTGACGGCCTTGGCGCTCATCGCATGGGCAGGCTGGACTATTTATCACGTCGGCGAGTCGGGTTGGCTCGTCTATCTTGCGCTCGGATTGGCGGGGGTCTTCGTCTATTTCCCGTGGCGCAGCGCAAAAACAAAGAAGCTTTGGCTCGGTCATTATGAGCGGGTCAAACAGGAGCTGGATCGGCGCCACACGGGCGACGAAAACCACGCATGAGGATGGAATGATCGCTGCAATCTTTTTCTATCTGTTCGCCATCCTGAGCGTGATCTCTGCCGTGATGGTGATCTCGGCCCGCAACCCGGTCCATGCGGTCCTCTTCTTGATCCTGACCTTCTTTAACGCCGCTGGCCTTTTCGTTCTTCTGAGCGCCGAATTTCTGGCGCTCCTCCTCATCATCGTCTACGTCGGCGCGGTCGCGGTGCTATTCCTCTTCGTCGTCATGATGCTTGACGTCGATTTCGCCGAATTGAAGGCGGGCTTCATCAAGAACGCACCCGTCGGCGCGCTGATCGGCGGCGTCGTTCTCATCGAACTCGTCGCGCTCTTCATCGCCCACGGATTTGAGATTGGCGCATCCGGCGCCGTACAGACAGCCGTCCCATCGACAGGCTCGGGCCTCGATAACACCACCGCCCTCGGCCTCGTTCTCTATACGAAGTACGTCTATTTCTTCCAGGCAGCCGGTCTCATTTTGCTGGTGGCTATGATCGGCGCGATTGTGCTGACGCTGCGCCACAAGGAAGGCGTCAAGCGCCAGTCGATCCCCGCCCAGGTCGCGCGCAATCCCAAGACCGCGATCGAAGTCATCCAGGTTCCGTCCGGCGGCGCCATCCTTCCAACCGCGGAGGGCAAGGGATGAGCAATTTCATAGCTCACATGGCCATGCATCACCGGGCAGACGTTCGAATTGAGATCGAGGAAGCAGCATAATGGAAATCGGCCTCGGACATTACCTGACAGTCGCCGCGTGCTTATTCACACTCGGCATCTTCGGGATCTTTCTCAACCGCAAGAACGTCATCGTTATTTTGATGTCGGTCGAGCTCATGCTGCTCGCCGTCAACATCAACCTCGTGGCGTTCTCGTACTTCCTGCAGGATCTGACCGGCCAGGTCTTCGCGCTATTCATTCTGACCGTCGCCGCCGCCGAAGCGGCCATCGGCCTCGCGATCATCGTCGTCTACTACCGCAACCGCGGCTCGATCGACGTTGACGATATCAACATGATGAAGGGTTGAGGGTAGGCAGAGCACAATGATCTATCTGGCAATCGTCTTCCTTCCGCTCATCGGCGCGCTGATCGCAGGGCTTTTCGGCCGCGTCATCGGCGATCGGCCGACGGAAATCGTGACGACCGCGTTCTTGATGGCCGCCGCCGTCCTCTCCTGGATCGTCTTCATCCAGGTCGGCTTCGATCACGAAACCGCCCGCGTTCCGGTCATGCGCTGGATCACTTCGGGCGAACTGGACACCTCATGGTCGTTGCGCATCGACACGCTGACCTCTGTGATGCTGGTCGTCGTCACCACGGTCTCCGCCCTCGTCCACCTCTATTCCATCGGCTATATGCACGAGGATCCAGCCCGCTACCGCTTCTTCTGTTACCTGTCGCTATTCACCTTCGCCATGTTGATGCTGGTGACAAGCGACAATCTCCTGCAGATGTTCTTTGGCTGGGAAGGCGTCGGCCTCGCCTCCTACCTGCTGATCGGCTTCTGGTATCACAAGCCCGAAGCCAACGCCGCCGCCATGAAGGCGTTCATCGTCAACCGCGTCGGCGACTTTGGCTTCGCACTCGGCATCTTCGGCGTCTTCTTCGTCTTCAACTCGATCAACTATGACGTCATCTTCGAGGCCGCCGAAAGCTTCCACGGCAAGACCTTCAACTTCCTCGGCCAGGACGTCGACATCCTGACCACCCTTTGCCTCCTGTTGTTCATGGGCGCGATGGGTAAGTCGGCGCAGTTCCTGCTGCACACCTGGCTGCCGGACGCGATGGAAGGCCCGACGCCGGTCTCCGCCCTCATCCACGCCGCCACCATGGTCACCGCCGGCGTCTTCATGGTCGCGCGTCTCTCGCCGCTCTTCGAACAGGCCGAAGTCGCTCGCGACGTCGTCCTCTATGTCGGTACGATCACGGCGTTCTTCGCCGCAACGATTGGCCTCGTCCAAAACGACATCAAACGCGTCGTCGCTTATTCGACGTGTTCGCAGCTGGGTTACATGTTCGCCGCCTGCGGTGTTGGCGCCTATGGCGCCGCGATCTTCCACCTCTTCACGCACGCCTTCTTCAAGGCGCTCCTGTTCCTTGGTGCAGGCTCGGTTATCCACGCGATGCATCACGAGCAGGACATGCGCAACATGGGCGGTCTCGCTCCGAAAATCCGGCTGACCTACTTCGCCATGCTGATCGGCACCATGGCGCTGACCGGTGTCGGCATCCCGCACTTGATCGGCTTCGCCGGCTTCCACTCAAAAGACGCCATCATCGAAGCCTCGTTCGCCGGCCATACGCCTCACAACATCGTATTCTGGGCGCTGACCTTCGCCGCCTTCCTGACCTCGTTTTATTCCTGGCGTCTGATCTTCATGACCTTCCACGGCAAAACGCGCGCGGCCCCGGAAGTTTATAAACACGCCCACGAGAGCCCCTATACGATGTTGATCCCGCTCGGCGTCTTGTCGCTGGGCGCCATCGCTGCCGGTTTCGTCTTCGCGCCTGAATTCGTCGGCCACCACTACAAAGAGTTCTGGGGCCACGCGCTCTACGAAGGCCCGCACAACCACATCATGCACGACATGCACGCCATCACCGAAGAGTGGGTCTTCTGGGCGCCATTCATTGCGATGGCCTCGGGCTTTGGCCTGGCCTGGCTCTACTACATCGCCGCGCCTTGGCTGCCCGAAGCAACCGCCCGCGCCTTCAAGCCGATCTACCTGTTCCTCCTGAACAAGTGGTATTTCGACGAGCTTTATGACTGGCTGTTCGTCAAGCCGACGATGGCAATCGGACGCTTCCTCTGGAAAGGCGGCGACGGGGCCGTCATCGATGGCGCCATCGACGGCACCGCCTCAACCGTCAAATGGACGACCGGCCGCGCCGTCAAATTGCAGACCGGCTACGTCTACCACTACGCCTTCGCGATGCTGATCGGCGTCGCGGCCATCCTCACCTTCTTCCTGCGATCGCTTCTCATGGGAGGGGCTGGCCAATGAACGTAGAGACCTCCCCGATCCTGTCGATCATTACGTTCCTACCGTTGCTGGGCGCGGCCTTCATTGCGTTCCTGCCGCGCAACGCCGGCGGCGATCGCAACGCGCGCCACACCGCGCTCTATACAACCCTCTTCACCTTCGCCATTTCCCTCATCATCTGGATCAACTTCGATCCACGCACGGCGGACTTCCAGTTCGTCGAGGAAATGGATTGGATCGGCCCCTTCAAATACAAGATGGGCGTCGACGGCATCTCGATGCTGTTCGTCATCCTGACGACCTTCCTGATGCCGCTGTGCATTCTGGCAAGCTGGGAGTCGGTCAAGATCCGCGTCAAGGAATACATGATTGCGTTCCTCGTCCTGGAAACGCTCATGATCGGCGTCTTCTGCGCGCTCGACCTGATGCTGTTCTATCTGTTCTTCGAAGCCGGCCTCATCCCGATGTTCCTGATCATCGGCGTCTGGGGTGGCAAGCGCCGCGTCTACGCCAGCTTCAAGTTCTTCCTCTATACGCTTCTCGGCTCGGTGCTGATGCTGCTCGCCATGTTCACCATGTTCTCGGTGGCTGGCACGGCCGACATCCCAACTCTGATGCAGATCGGCCCGACGAAGTTCTCACGAGATTTGCAGTTCTGGCTCTGGCTCGCCTTCTTTGCTTCATTCGCCGTCAAGATGCCGATGTGGCCGGTTCACACCTGGCTGCCGGATGCACACGTCGAGGCCCCAACCGCAGGTTCGGTCATTCTGGCCGGTATTCTCCTGAAGATGGGCGGCTACGGCTTCTTGCGCTTCTCGCTGCCGATGTTCCCGTTGGCGAGCCAGGATCTCGCGACCATGGTCTTCACGCTGTCGGTCGTCGCGATCATCTACACCTCGCTCGTCGCGCTGGCGCAAGAAGACATCAAGAAACTCATCGCCTATTCGTCGGTCGCCCACATGGGCTTCGTGACGATGGGGATCTTCACCTTCCAGCAGCAAGGCGTCGATGGCGCGATCTTCCAGATGCTCTCGCACGGAATCGTTTCCGCCGCGCTCTTCCTCTGCGTCGGCATCGTCTACGACCGCATGCACACCCGCGAGATCGCAGCCTACGGCGGCCTGGCCGATCGCATGCCGATCTATGCCACCGTGTTGATGATCTTCACCATGGCCAACGTCGGCCTGCCCGGCACCTCCGGTTTTGTCGGTGAATTCCTCACCCTGCTTGGCGCCTTCAAGGCCAATACCTGGGTCGCATTCTTCGCCACCACCGGCGTCATCCTGTCGGCAGCTTATGCGCTCTATCTCTATCGTCGCGTCGTCTTCGGCACGCTTGAGAAAGCGAGCCTCAAGTCGATCACCGACATGACCCCACGCGAAATCGCGATCATGGCCCCGCTCGTGATCCTGACCATTGTCTTCGGCTTCTACCCGGCCTTCCTCCTCGATGTCATGGCCGTATCAGTGAAGCAACTCGTGACGAACTTCGAGGCCGCCGTGGCGCATTCAACCGCGCTCGCTGTCCCGTGATCCTCAAAGGCTGATTAAGATGTCGACACTGATGACCTACGCCCCGGCCTTTCCCGAGCTATTGCTCGCCGTTGCCGCATTGCTGTTTTTGATGCTCGGAGCGTTCAACGACGACAATGATAAGACCGGCGCGTTCGTCGGCTGGCTGGCCATCGCCGCGATGATCGCGGCCGGCGCACTGATCGTCCTGCAGCCGGCCGATACCAAATCGCTATTCAACGGCGCTTTCGTCGTCGACCAGTTCGCACGCTTCATGAAGCTGTTGATCCTCGGCGGCTCTGCCGTCGCGATTTTGTTGTCGTTCGACTATCTCACCGCCAAAGGCCTGATGAAGTTCGAATACCCGATCCTCATCCTGCTCTCGACCATCGGCATGATGATGATGGTCTCGGCAAGTGACCTCATCTCACTGTACATGGGCCTCGAACTGCAGAGCTTGGCTCTCTATGTTCTGGCCGCAATGCACCGCGAAAACGTCCGCTCAAGTGAATCCGGCCTGAAGTACTTCGTCCTCGGCGGTCTGTCCTCCGGCATGCTGCTTTATGGCGCGTCGCTGGTTTACGGCTTCACCGGCTCGACGGAATTCTCGGTCATCGCCAACATCGCACAATCGGGAACAGCTGCCGGCAACATCGGCCTCATCGTCGGCCTCGTCTTCATGCTCGTCGGCCTCGCGTTCAAGATTTCCGCCGTGCCGTTCCACATGTGGACACCCGACGTCTACCAAGGCGCCCCAACACCGGTCACGGCATTCTTTGCCGCCGCGCCGAAAATGGCCGCGATGGGCCTCATGATGCGCGCGCTCGGCAGCGCCTTCCCAGGCCTCGAAGCCCAATGGCAGCAAGTCATCTGGTTCGTTTCAATCGCCTCGATGCTGCTCGGTGCCTTTGCCGCCATTGGACAAAACAACATCAAGCGCCTGATGGCTTACTCCTCCATCGGACACGTCGGCTTTGCGCTTGTCGGTCTCGCCGCCGGAACCCAGGAAGGCGCGCAAGGCGTCCTCGTCTATCTTGCGATCTACCTTGCCATGACGCTCGGCACCTTCGCCTGCATCCTCGCCATGCAGCGCGGCCAGGACATGATCGAAGATATCGACCAACTCGCCGGCCTCGCCCAAAACAATCTGCCCATGGCCTTTGTCCTGGCAATGCTGATGTTCTCTCTCGCTGGCATTCCGCCGTTGGCCGGGTTCTGGGCCAAGGTTTACGTTTTCTGGCCCGCCGTCAAAGCCGGGCTTTATCCGCTCGCCATCATTGGCGTCGTCGCCAGCGTTATCGGCGCCTACTACTACCTGCGTATCGTCAAGATCATGTTCTTCGACGAACCCAAAGAGAAGTTCGCACCGATCTCGACAAACCTCGCCGTTGTCATGGGCGCATCGCTCTTCTTCATCTTCGCGTTCGCGATTCCGCAGCTGGGCGGTCCCATCGTTTCTGCAGCTGAGGCGGCAGCCAAATCACTGCGCCTTTGAGCCCATGTGATGCAGGACCCATTTCTCACCTGCCGCGACCCGACGCCCGTCCTCCGCCATGACGAGTTGGCTTCGACCAACAGCGAAGCCGAACGTCTGATCGCGGTTGGAGAACAAGGCCCCATTTGGGTCACCGCCAAACACCAGACCGCCGGCCGAGGTCGCAACGGAAGGGTTTGGCAACCGGCGCGCGGCAACCTTTTTGCGAGCCTCATCGTCAATCTGTGGTGCGAGCCAAATGAGATCGGCCAGCTTTCAATCCTGGCTGGCAGCGCATTGGCAGAAACGGTCGCCGCCCTGCCGCTTCAATCCGTATCCTTGCCGGCAACCCCGTGTCTCAAATGGCCCAACGACCTGCTCCTTCCAACGGGCAAGGCCGGCGGCATCCTGGTCGAGACAACACGGAACCCATCAGGCGCACTTTCCTGCATCATCGGGATCGGCGTGAATATCGAGGCCACGCCATCGGTCGATGACCGTCCGGCCGCCTGCCTTCGCGATGCAGGATACGCCCCGATAACACCTGAGGCGCTCCTTGAACGTCTGGATCAGAAAATCCGCGAGGGCTTCGCGCAGCTAGCGGGCCCAAACGGTTTCGCTGCCATCAAGACGCAATGGCTAAAGCATGCATTGCCAATCGGCGCGGGCGTTTCCGTCAAAGCATCGAACCGCATCATCGAAGGGCAATTTGCCGGATTAGCCGACGACGGTGCGCTTTTGTTGAAACAAGACGGCCGGCAACTCACCATCACCCATGGAGACGTGTCAGACCCTCCGCTCATGCTATAAGAAGCGGGGCTGACAATTGACGGTCTTCTTTGAATTTCCGTGCTAAATGCCCATCTTTGAAATTCGCATAGCGGCAGGGCTCATCTGGCCCAATAGGCGCTGACGAAGCGCCCCATTGAAACGACCTGAAAGGCACAAATGCCCAACGACAATAACGATGAGCTCGTATTCCTGGCGCTCGGGGGTCTCGGCGAGATCGGCATGAACGTCTATCTTTACGGATTAGGCCCGCCGAAAGAACGTCAGTGGCTGATGGTCGACCTGGGCATCACGTTCCCCGGACCTAACGAGCCGGGTGTCGATGTCGTCCTGCCCGATCTGCGCTTCATCAAAGCCGAAAAGCAAAGCTTGGCTGGGATCGTCGTGACCCACGCTCACGAAGACCACATCGGTGCAATCGTTGAATGCTGGCCCGAACTCGAAGCCCCTATCTACGCGACGCCCTTCACGATGGGCATGCTCAAAGCCAAACAAAGCGAATTCGGTCGCCAGACGCGCCTCAACCTCAACGAAATCCCGCTCGGAGGTCGCTTCAACGTCGGCCCCTTCGACCTCGAATTCGTCTCAATGACGCACTCGATCCCAGAAACCTCCGGACTGGCCATCCGAACGAGCCAGGGCCTCGTCATGCATTCGGCCGACTGGAAGATCGATCCCGACCCCATGGCGGGAAAACCCATCGACCCCGCCAAGATGCAAAGCCTTGGCGATGAAGGCGTCGACGTCCTCGTTTGCGATTCAACCAACGTCTTGCGGGATGGCATTTCGCCATCCGAAACTGACGTCGCAGAATCCCTCATCGAGATCATCAAGAAGGCCAAAAAGCGCGTCGCCGTCACAACGTTTGCCTCCAACGTCGGTCGGGTTCTGGCCGTCGCCAACGCAGCCCATGCCGCCGGCCGCCATCTTGTCGTCGCCGGGCGCGCCCTGCATCGGGTCATCGATGTCGCCATGGATACCGGATACCTGCCGCCCGATTTCCGCTATCTCGGCCAGGAAGAATTCTCCAACCTCGACCGCAACGAGATCGTCGTCTTGATGACCGGCAGCCAAGGCGAACCACGCGCCGCCATGTCACGTGCTGCCGAAGGAGACCACCCCGAGATCAAGTTCTCCAAGGGCGACCTCATCATCTATTCCTCCCGCGACATTCCCGGCAACGAGAAGGCCATCAGCAAGGTCCAAAATGCGCTCTGCCGCATGGGTTGCGAGATCCTGACCGACCGCGAAGACCTCGTTCACGTCACCGGTCACCCGCGCCAGGACGAACTGCGCCAGATGTACGAGTGGCTAAAACCCAAAGCCCTCATTCCAATGCACGGCGAAGCCCGCCACCTGCGCGCCCACGCCGCCTTCGCTCAGCGCTGCGGAATTTCTGCGCCGGTGGTTCCCGAAGACGGCGATATCGTCAAGCTCCTGCCGGGCAAACCCCAAATCGTCGACGAAGCACCCGTCGGCCGGCGCTACCGTGACGGCCGCCTGATCATTTCCGGCCAGGATGGACCGGTCCGCGAGCGCCGCAAACTCTCCCACGTCGGCATCGCCGTCGTATCATTGACCATGACGCGACGCGGAGAAGTCGTGTCCGACCCGCTCGTCGCACTCGATGGCGTTCCAATCAACACCCGCGATGACGAGTTGATGGAGGAGATCATCCTCGACACGATTGATGGAACTCTGGAAAGTATCCCGCAAGGACGGCGTAAGAACCACGAAATGGTGCGCGATGCCGTCCGCCGCGCCGTCAGAGCAGCCTTCAACGAAGAGTGGGGCAAAAAGCCCATCGTCAAAGTGCTCCTGCATGTTGTTGACTAGCGCGCAGCAATCAGAACCAGATTAGATAATGAAAGGCTCTGCAAAAAGATGATCGGACGCTTGAACCACGTTGCTATCGCTGTCTCCGACTTGGCCGCAGCGGTCGCCAACTATCGCGACACACTCGGTGCCAAGGTTTCAGAACCCCAGGCCGAACCCGACCACGGCGTCACGGTCGTATTCGTTGAGCTCCCCAACACCAAGATCGAGTTTCTTGAGCCGCTCGGTGAAGACTCTCCGATCGCCAAATTTCTTGAAAAGAACCCCGGCGGCGGCATTCATCATGTGTGCTATGAAGTCGATAACATCATCGAAGCCCGCGATAAGCTGAAAGCAGCTGGCGCGCGCGTGCTCGGCGATGGAGAGCCGAAAATCGGCGCGCACGGCAAGCCGGTCTTGTTCCTTCATCCGAAAGATTTCTGCGGCACGCTCACCGAGCTTGAACAGGCCTAAAGCACGTCCAGACGACGCAACAGCGACACCAGCTCAAAAGAGCGCCAACCAGATAATCAGGCAACCAGATCAGCAATGAGTTTGACCTTCGCAATCGCCATCTATTTCATTATCTGGTGGATGACGCTCTTCGCCGTGCTCCCTTTTAATGGGCGCACCCAGGACGAGGCCGGTGAGGTTGTGCCGGGCTCGCCAGCCAGCGCTCCGGCAAAACCTGCGTTCCTCAAGATCATCCTCATTAACACCGCGGTCGCCAGCCTGATCTTCGTTCTGGTCTGGAGCATCATCGTCTACAATTGGATTGATCTCGATTTCATGCAGATCGATACCGGCATCCCGACCTGATCGCGCGCGAAGGATTTCAAGCGAGTCTCACGCCCACCCAAGAGAAGAGCGAATGAACGCCTGACCCTTCCCGTCAAAGAACCTTGAATAAATTGCGGCTAGCGAACCTTCGGGCGACGATAGGGGTGCTTTAACCAGCCGTCACCGTCACGCCCCAACTGAAACCCGACATCATAGAGCGCGCGCTGATACTGCGGATCGAAGAATTCGTCCGCCTTGCCATCGAAGTTTTCCGGAACGGCAATGTAATTGAAGTCGGCATCAGCATCTTGCGCCATGCGATAGATGCGGTAGACCTCGCCGCGGCTTTGGCTCTTGATCAGGGTCGAGATCGCACGCGTCGCAATGGGCAGCGTCTGCGATTGAACGACCTTCTGCTCCGAACCGACCTTCATATTCGAGACGATATAAATCTGCCGAATGGGCGGAGCCGGATAGAGCACATCAAAGGCGCGAAACGGGGCATCGACTGGAGAAACGAACAGCTCGCGCGTGGTGCCGCCATCGACATGCATTTCGGTAAACGTGCGATTGCCGACTTGGACAGGGATTTCTACAGGCGGAAATAGCCCCGGGATCGCTGCAGAGGCAAGAATGACTTTGCGGAACAATTCCAGCGAATGCTTATGTCCACTGCGCGCGATCTCACCCATGTTCCAAACGACAGGCCGCTGGGCATCGAGGTTCGTCGTCCCAATGAGTAGAATGCGGCCCTTCTTGTATTCGCGCGCGACCGCCCGCAACAAAGCCTTGTCGACATAACGCGCGATCAGCGCTTCCATCGGCCGCGAGTCAGCCAAAGATGCCCCACCCAGCAACCCAGGAAGGATTTGCGCTGTCACGATTTGCGACGTCCGATACTTGGTCCAGATTTCCTGCAGTTCGTCGTCATAGTCGGGGCCCAGAAAAGCAAACGGGGCGATAATTGCGCCAGCACTCACACCCGTGACGACTTCAAATTCCGGTCGATTGCCGCTCGCCGTCCAGCCCGCCAGCAATCCGGCGCCGAACGCCCCATCGCCACCGCCGCCGGACAGACCGAGGATCTGCACGCGCGGCCGGCCTTCATGCAGATTCAGGCCCTGCGCAAGTCTTGGCATATGCGGCAATCGCCGGCGAACTTCGGCATGGATGTCATGAGGAATTTCGTCGCCCCAGAACCGAATTCCGGGACCGGCAGACACATGCGCCATTTGCGCCAGATGTGGGTCAGCGATCCCGTCGCGCGGAACAACAGCGCAACCGGCAAGCCAAACGGTCAGCAAGACCGCAGCAAGACCTTTAAATGGTGCGCCAGCGCGCACTTGGACCGCAAAACTCATGAACCGAACCTTGTTGGTCTCAACAATGTTCAAACAAACCTTAGGAATTCCCTCGAAGACGCCTAATAGCATGAAATTATTGACATGCCACAAACACAACGCCGCTGCCCACAGCGCCGCTTTCAAGTTGACCACAGCCTGATAAGCAAATGCAACTGGTGGAATCACCGCGATCATGTCAGCTTTCAGGCAGCATTCACGTTCGCCGCGATAATACTTTCTGCGCCGATGGCGTGTTTGGAGTAATTGCTATGGAAACCCCATTTTCTCTCATCGCAGCAGCGATGCTCGCGGCCCTGGCGTTTTCACCAGTGGGACCGATCGAGTACTCGGGTTATTTCGAATCCGGGAAAAAGACTGAAAGCCAGGAGCCTGGCTCCCGCTAAACGTTGCGATAGACCGCAAAAAAGGCGTGGCAACCGGACCACGCCTTCATTTGATTTTGTATTTAGACCGCAAAGGCTGTCGCCTGTCGGAATTATAACGCTACCCGATCAGTCGACCAGCGACTCGACGTATTCCCAGTTCACCAGGTTATCGACGAATGCCTCCAGATACTTCGGACGGGCATTGCGGTAGTCGATGTAATAGCTGTGTTCCCAGACGTCACAGCCCAGAATTGGCGTTGCGCCGTGCATCAGCGGGTTTTCGCCATTTGGCGTTTTCATAACCTCAAGCTTGCCATCCTTCATGGCAAGCCAGCACCATCCCGACCCGAACTGACCAGTCCCGGCCGCAATAAAGTCCGAACGCAGCTTATCGAAGCCACCGTAAGCCGAAACCAATGGCTCCAGCTTGCCCGGCACTTTCGAGCCACCGCCGCCGGCCTTCATCCACTGCCAGAAATGAATGTGGTTGAAGTGCTGCCCGATCTGGTTGACGACGGCTTGATCGCCGTCAGTAAACGCCTTTTTGCAAATGTCTTCGACCGACATCCCAGCGTACTTCGAACCTTCGCCGGCGATTTCGTTGCCTTTGTCGACATACGCCTTGTGGTGCTTGTCGTGATGAAACTCCAGGGTTTCAGCCGACATGAACGGTTGCAAAGCATCGTAGGCGTAGGGCAGGTCGGGAAGCTTGAATGTCATCGATAAGGACCTCTGATTGGATTTAGAGTCTCGGCCGAATAGGCGCGGTGCGACATGGAACGAGCATGGCACTGCGGACAATTGCGCCACAACATATTATGGCGTCAACGCTCGACCGCCTGAAATGTTTCTTAGCACCGGATTGGATAGACGGGAAATCCTGTAGCACCGGGACGAGAAATATTCCGGATCATGAATTTTAAAGCAGGAGCACTCGTCGGCCGGCCAAGTCCCCCCACCGCACCAAGCCCTCCCCGCAATAAGAACTTTCAAGAAAAACAAAAAAACAGCCAGCGAAGCTGCAATAAAAAGGCGCGGTGCCCTGGACACCGCGCCAATCGGATCACGCCGGGGTTAGACACACCAGGGATGACGCATACTTGATGAACGCAGTTGAACGCAGGATGAACGAAACCCTGAACCCATGCAGAGCCCAAATCGCCGGGCATGACAGGCCCCAAACCGACGCAGTTTCGGCTCTGAGATTGGCAATTCGTGGGGGTGGAGTGAAACATTGACACCGCAATAGTGAACACAATAGCGCGTCCCAAAACGCAATATTGCGGCTGTTTCAAACTGTCACATTGGAACATTCCTCATGCGGAGCAGCATAAAAGCAGGCCGAAAAAGCAACAAAACAATTCGCCTTTGAATGACCGGCGCCCGGTTGTTGTAAACCAAGCTCAATCAACATCTTTGAATGTTTTCTCAATTGACGTATTGATTTTTTTATGTCGTTAGCGTTTGCTTCACCTCGAGATAGCTTAATGCGCGATATCACCCTCTCGCCCTAATGACAAACTCAGGCCTAGAGAATAATCGATGACTAGGAAAGGAAGAACAGCCAGGATGGCCGCTAAAATCAATCTGACAAAGATGTCTCTCAAAGACCTTCTTGCACTGCAGGACGACCTTGAGCAAGAAATTGCAAACGCACGTGCCCGCGAACGCCATGAAGTTCTTTCCAAAATGGAAGAAATGGCTCAGGAAGCCGGTTTCACGATGTCTGATCTGGTCGGCAGCAAAGGCCGCGGACGCGGAAAATCAACGGTTTCTGCGGCAAAATATGCCAATCCCGACAACCGCGCTGAAACTTGGACCGGTCGTGGCCGCAAGCCAAACTGGCTCGTTGAGAAACTGAAAAAAGGCGCTGATATCGAAGACTTCGCGATTTAAGCGATCATCACGTCCGACATTCGAAGTCTGTTTTTCTCTTCCTTGCAAACGACCATCCTGGACCTGATATTCAGACAAATAGACCAAACGCCAGCCGTGCCGCGGCTGGCGTTTTTTATGCGCTAAGATCAATATCAACCCGGGAATAGAGCCGTTTTAGCAACCAGCAAACGTGCGGTATTTGGTCGCTTTCTAGTCTCGAAGCGCCTTTGCAACAAGCTCGGTAAGTTTGGCCCGTATCTTTTCATCGGCCATCACAAAATCATTTGCGATCCACCAAGCGGTGAATTCCTCTAAAACCGCGCCGATTTCAGGGCCAGGGGGGACGCCGAGCTTGACAATATCCGCGCCTTTAACCGGCATATTGGGAACAGGCCATTCATGACCCAGGCGCAGCACATCCAGCCATTTCTGATCATCAACACACTCTTGTGAACGGGCCCAGCAAATGAGGCTGTCATCGCGAAAAGCTTCACGACCACGGAGAAATAAGGCTTCTTTCGCGCGCATTAGATCGAAGTAAGACCGCGCATTTCCGCGGTTGGCGTTTTTTAGCTTCTTGGTTTCAGCATTGGAGAGCCGCAACTTGCGGGCGAGCGCTTCACAATTGGAGATTGCTGGCTGGATGAGCGCCCCAAGCCGCCTCATTGAATCAGGTTCAATATCGAGCCGGGTTTCGAGCTCCACCAGTTTATCCAGCACGGAAATATTGACCTCTTGCGCCAGGGCCAATCTCAATATCCCAGTCTCGTTCATGACATGCAGGGCTTCGACCGCCCTGGGAGCCACCACCAGCTTGATGAGTTCCTGATGGATGCGCTCGCCTGAGAGCTGTGTCAGGCCCTGCTTCTCGTCGATACAAGCTGCAAGACCGACAGGGTCGATGTCCCCTTCGCCGAACACCGCGAAGAAACGGAAAAAGCGCAAGATCCGCAAAAAATCCTCGCGAATGCGCTCATCAGCCGAACCGATAAACCGGACCTTACGCTTGGGAATGTCCGGCAATCCACCCAAAGGGTCATACAACATGCCGTGACGGTCGCAATAAAGCGCGTTGATCGTGAAATCGCGCCGCGCAGCGTCTTCGGCCCAATCTTCGGTGAAGGCGACCGTCGCCCGACGACCGTCCGTCGAAACATCACGCCTCAGCGTCGTCACTTCGTAAGGCACATGCGCCGAGACAACCGTCAGCGTCCCATGATCGATACCCGTTTCATGAACGCCAAGTCCGGCTTCTTTGGCAAGTTTCGCAACAATTTCAGGGCGCGCGGGCGTTGCGATGTCGACATCGGCGACCGGAACCCCCAAGAGCGCATTGCGCACAGAGCCACCGACAGCCCGGCCCGGATAGCCACCTGCTTCCAAGGCCTCGAACACGGCCTGGCACGACGGTGCTGTTAGCCACTCTGCGTTCCTCAGCGCATGCGGCAACGCCTCATTGGGAGCCGATCGGGGGATCTCGTCACTCTTTTTGTTCATCTGGAGACGCAGAGCCAGGTTTGATCTTGCCCGGAACGATTTTGCCATCGCGATAAACAGGCGGCTGGTAAGCTTCGCCGGGCTTTCCGCCCCCCGTCGTCCCGAAAAGTGCAAGAACGCCAATGGCGAGCATCACACCGATCAAGAACAGCCATAGCAAGGGCGTTTCATCAAGAGCTTCCTGGCGCTTTCCGTGCGGATCCGTCGTCAGATAAACATAAGCCACATAAACCAGCGTCGGCGCCAGGATCAGCAGCAGATTTTCCAATACGATGCGGATCATTCGGGTCTCAGCTTATCGTAGAAATTTTTGATCATACCCGCCGTCGCACCCCAGATATAACGCTCGCCATATGGCATGGCATAAAACGACCTGACTTCGCCGCGCACCTGACGCTGGTGAGTGGCATGGTTTGCCCCGTCCATCAAGAACGACAGCGGCACTTCGAACACGTCGTCCACCTCCGCCGGATTGCCCCGGATCTCAAAGCCTGGCCGGATAAACGCCACAACGGGGCTGACGAGAAAACCCGACCGCGTCCGGTACCAATCCAAATAGCCGATCGGCTCGACGAATGAGCGCGATAGCCCAATCTCTTCCTCGGCTTCCCGCAGTGCCGTATCAAGAACCCCTTCGCCCTGATCGAGCTTGCCGCCTGGAAACGCGATTTGTCCCGCATGCGAAGACAGGTGCGAGGTGCGCATCGTCAGAATGACGGAAAGCGTTTCGCCAAGAACAACCGGGATCAAAACCGCAGCTTTGCGCCGCCGGACAGCCGGATCAGCAGTTTCACTGCCAGGATTGAGATCGAAGTCGCTCGCCCCCGTGCTCTCAAGGACCGGCGGCTGCGCATGAAGCTTTTCGCGTGCCAGACCCCGCAGTTGCTCTTCGTTCTGCGCCCAATCGTTTGTTGGCTCTGCTCCCAAGGGCTTGGACCTCAATACTTCTCTGCCATATCAAGTAAAGGCTAGATATAGCCTGCGCGACCCAAATACCATGGCATGCGGACTTGCACCGAGAGTAAGTGGCCCAACAAACTGTAATCGTCAAAATTTCCGCACATCTTCGAGGCTTTGTGCGCAATCTGAGATTAAGGCGCAGACGCAAAGTCACAAGTTCAAGGTATGACGTTTGCCATACGCAGCAACTTACGAAAGACTGACCGGCGGCATGATAATCCCAAATACAAACGCACTTTTCCGAACTCAATCCCTCCTTCTGGCCGTCGCGCTTGTCGCGTTGCTCTTCAGCGCCATTTCCGCCGAAGCCCGCCGCGACGCCAACGGCTTCATGGAAACCCTGTCGGCCAAAGACAAGCAGACCTTCCAGGACTATCTCAAAGCCCGTACCTTCTACGAAGCCGATGCCGATGCCTTCTGGGCCAAGGTGGAATCGAAGCGCAGAACACGCCGCTCCAAGAGAAAAAAGGGCAAGGTGATAACCCAGAAAGACTACGTCGACGGCTATCCCCCCAAGTACGACGGACCATACTTGCCGAAATCACTTGCTAAAGCTTGGAATGCCTACCTAAACGCCGACAAGCCAAAGACAAAAAAGAAAACCAAGCGCTACACCATCCCCGGTCTCGACGATTATATGAAGGCCGCCAAGAAGCATTACGGGTTCATTCCTGAGCGCATTTCCGAGCGTGAGTTCAAAAAACGCTATGCCACCGAAGCCTTGCGCCTGGGCATGAACTCAGATCAGGTCGTTCGCGTCTATGCCTTAGAAACAAGCGGCCTCGGCACCGCCGATATGCAGGCGGGAATTCATCCCATCCGCCGCACAGGTAGACCCATTTCATCGGCGTTGGGGTATGCCCAGCTGCTGGCCGCAAACTCCGTCAATGAACTGCAAAAGCACGGACGCAAATTCCTCAAACGACTTGAAGAGCTGGCCGCCGAACCATCGATCTCGAAAACCCGCAGCAGCCGGCTAAAAACAAAGATCACCGCACTCAAACGCATGATCGCCCGCGTCAAGCGCGTGCCGCACCGCTGGTCGGCGCATCAGTCCTTTGCCAAAACCGGACCGGGGATGGGCATCCACCCCATCAACATCGACGGGGACATCGGTCCTTGGCTGCAGGTCATCAAACTCAAAGGCATTCACGATATCGCCAGGCGCGCCGGTCGCCCCGACATCGGTCCGACCGAGCTTGAGCTCATGAACCTCGCCGGTCCTGGAACGGGATTGGAAATGATGACGTCCGTCGGTCTGAGAATGCCGACCGTGAATTTCTTTTCCCGCCGCGGCTATGAGCGCAACACCATCGTGCGCGACGGCACATCCAAAGACCTTCTCAGAAAGCTGTCAAAACGTATGGACGAGAACGTCAAGAATTCCGGGGCTCAGGAGTTCTACGCCGTCTTCAAGGAAGCCGCACAGCGCTGAGTGATCAAAAGAAAACACCAACCGGCTCGGCGGTTCACAAGTCTTCGCCAGGTCGCCAAGCCGATCGCAGAGCAGAGCAAAGCCCAGCGCAGCAGCAATCAGATAAATTGGAGATAGCGCGGACGGTCGTTGTCAAACGCTCGTCCGCAAGCGCAGCGGTCAGCGACGGCAGCGGTAGGTCACGGTCGCGAACGGTGCGTAGATGAGGCAGGTCTTGTTGGACGCCAACTGACGGTGTGTCAGAACCGGGATCTCATTGTCCGCTGAATCCGCTGGCACAGTCAGAACATCGAGTGCCTCGCGCGCGCCTTCAGAAAGCTCGGACCCGTCGAGAGCCGTCGTATCCTGTGCCAGAACCGTTAATGTGCGACGCTTCGCCAGCCGCGGCGGAGCCGCAAGAACAGGAGCTGGCGGAATAATATCAACGCTCGCGGCGCCCAGCAGCATCGGTTTGCGCTCAGGATTCGGCGCATCTTTCGGTCCGGCGGCGGCAATTTCGAGATTGGCGTCGCTCTTTGCCTCGATGACCTCATTGTCAGCGCCATCGCAGCGTTTCAAACCACGTGGCGCCAGCTTCCAGATCAAGTCGCGGCTGAAGAATTTGCTGCCCATGTAGCCGGTGACCTGCAGTTTGGTTCGGCTGATACGCTTGAGCGCAACGTCATATTTCTTGCGGTCGTCCGGATCGATAATCCAGCCATTGTCCCATTCGCCGCCACCTACAGCGCGAACGTCACCGAGCAGCATCTGACCGCAGCCGTGTCTTTCACTCTTGTCGCGAACCCAGACGATGCGACCGCACACCGAATTGCGTCCGCACGGCGCAATCTCGACAGCCCCGCGGCCTTTGGCATCGATCCAGATGCCCATCGGGGTATTGCCTGACTTCGCAAAACCTGGTCCAGCCGCCATCGAAGCCGCAAATACCACTGCGAGACCAGAAACTACGCCAAACCGGGTCATATGTTTCGAGGGCTTCAACGTCCCTGTCCTGTATTTTTCGGAAGGGGGAAACCAACCGCAATTGGCTTTCGGACCCCTCCAACGTTGCAATCGAGCGACACCTGCGCGTCGATCAATTGAAAGCATCATCACACTCACCTGGGCCCTGCCAATGGCATCAATATGACCATTGAGGGCCACACCTGATTCCGAGCCTTCGAGGTTAAGTTTCAGTTAATTTTTCTAGAAAAATTGTATGGCGCTCGTGCGTCAGAAACCCGCCTGGAACGGAGAAAATTTGTCGCCCCAAAAGAGCTTCAGAGCACAACCCAGGCGCAAAAGCCCGATCTCAACGGCCCAGGACCAGCTCTCTACGGCCAGCGTACAATCGGCGGCATCGACGAAAGAATGGATTCCACATTCCCTCCGGTCTTCAAACCGAACACCGTGCCCCTGTCATAAAGGAGATTGAACTCAACATAGCGCCCGCGCCGAATAAGCTGCTCATCCCGCGCAGCCTCCGTCCACTCGGTCGTAAAGTTGCGCCGCACAATCTCCGGATAGGTCTTCAAAAAAGCTTTTCCGACGTCTTTGGTGAAAGCCAGCGCCGCATCAAAACCGCCTTCATCTTCGGATGGCGTCAGGTAATCGTAGAAGATCCCACCGATGCCGCGCATCTCCTTGCGGTGCGGCAGATAAAAATACTCATCGCACCATTTCTTGTAATGCTCGTAGTCGGCGATCGCGTGCCCGTCACAGGCCTCCTTCATGGCGGCGTGGAAGGCGACAGAATCTGGATCTTCCTGCGTCCTGCGCTTCTCAAGCACCGGCGTCAGATCCGCCCCACCGCCAAACCACCATTTCGAGGTGACGACCATGCGCGTGTTCATATGTACGGCCGGAACATACGGGTTCTGCAGGTGCGCGATGAGGGAAATCCCCGACGCCCAGAACCGCGGGTCGTCTTCGGCGCCCGGGATCTGCTTGCGGAACTCTGGCGCAAACTCACCATGCACGGTCGATGTATGGACGCCCACCTTCTCGAAGACGCGCCCGTGCATCAGGCTCATGACGCCGCCGCCGCCAGCCGCACCCGTCGCCTGATCGGTCCGCTCCCAGGGCTTGCGCTCGAACCGGCCGGCCGGACGAAGCGAAAAAGGCATGCCTTTCGGCAGTTCGTCTTCAAGCGACTCGAACGCGGCGCAGATTTGGTCGCGCAGATCTTCAAACCAGGCGCGCGCCTGACCTTTGGCCTCTTCGAGTTCAGAACTCCCAACCTGCATCAATTGCCTTCCCTTGCCCTTCGCGTGTCGCCTTCCTATCTGTGGTGGCTTAGCACAAAACAGCGTGCTGGCGACAACGCCCCCAGTTCCCTTTCGGTTTCGCAATGCCGTGAGGAACAGGGTTTATGCCTTTTATGTCTTAATTCCAAAGCGTTCACACCTTAGGAATGAGGCGACCCGACGCCGCGCGGGTTCGTGGCCATCAGGCATCCAATTTTGCCGAGTGAGGGCCAAACCGCGGGTGAAACTCGAAGGTCGGAGATTGATTATGTTACGCGCCGCCGCAAATTCCATATTTGACCGGCTGGAAAACGCTTGCGATCCGCTGACGCAAGCTCCTGCAACTCAGCCGCCGGACCGGTTCTTCCCGTTCGTCGTGCATTATGTGCGCCCGTTCTGGAAACTTTTGTTCGCAGCCTCGTCGCTGGCGGCAATCGTAGCCCTGATTGAGGTCTCGCTGTTTGCCGTCCTCGGCAACCTTGTCGATTGGCTCGGAAAATCGAACCCGGAAACCTTCTGGAGCGAGTACGGTCTGTTCCTGACGGCCATGGCCGTTCTGGTCCTGGTCGTCCTGCCGATCCTCAAGTTCTTCTACGAAGCCATCAACCACCAGGGCCTGATGGGCAATATGGCGATGCGCACGCGCTGGCAGGCGCACCGCTATGTCCTGCGTCAGTCCCTCGGCTTCTTCCAGGACGATTTTGCCGGCCGTATCGCAACCAAGGTCATGCAGACGTCGATCTCGGTGCGCCAGTTCGTGCAGACGCTGGCCGAAGTGATCCTGTACGTCAGCGTCTATTTCACCGGCGCGCTGATCGCGTTCGCGGCGACCGACTTGCGTCTGGCCGCACCTTTGCTGCTGTGGCTCACCGGCTACTTCGCAACCATGCGCTATTTCATTCCGCGCCTGGGAGAGATCTCCAAGGAGCAGGCCGACGCGCGCTCGAACATGACGGGACGTGTCGTCGACAGCTACACCAACATCCAGACGGTCAAAATGTTCGCCCATGCCGACCGCGAGGACGGCTATGCGCGCGATAGCATGTGGCAGTTCCTAAAGACTGTTCATCGTCAGATGCGGCTGGTGACCTGGCTGACGGTTGCGCTCAATTCGCTCAATGCCTTGTTGCTGACCTCGACCGCCGGGCTCGGCATCTGGCTATGGTCGCACGGCGACGTCACGGCCGGCGCTTTGGCGCTGACGGTCGGCCTCGTCATGCGCATGCAAGGGATGTCGCACTGGATCATGTGGGAAGTGGCCGGATTGTTCGAGCACATCGGCGTCGTCCAGGACGGCATCGCGACGCTCAGCAAGGAACAGACCGTTCTCGATGCGCCGCAAGCCAAGCCGCTTGTCGTCGATAACGGCCGCATCGATTTCAACGACATCGGCTTCCACTACGGCAAGGAAGGCGGTGTCATCGATGGCATGTCGCTCACCATCAAAGCTGGAGAAAAGGTTGGCCTCGTCGGGCGCTCTGGCGCCGGCAAGTCGACGCTCGTCAATCTTCTGCTGCGCTTCTACGACCTTGAAAAAGGACGCATCGAAATCGACAGACAGGATATCTCCAAGGTGACCCAGGAAAGTCTGCGCGCGCAGATCGGCATGGTGACCCAGGACACCTCGCTGCTGCACCGCTCGGTCTTCGACAACATCGCCTACGGCATGCCTGGAGCGACGATGGAGCAAGCCATCGAAGCCGCCAAGCGGGCGCATGCTCATGACTTCATCCTCGGGCTTGAAGATATGAACGGCCGCACCGGCTACGAGGCCCATGTCGGCGAGCGTGGCGTCAAGCTCTCGGGCGGACAGCGCCAGCGGATTGCAATCGCTCGCGTACTCCTCAAGAACGCGCCGATCCTGATCCTGGACGAAGCGACCAGCGCTCTCGATTCAGAAGTCGAGGCGGCGATCCAGGAAAGCCTGAATCAGTTGATGGAGGGCAAAACCGTGATTGCCATCGCCCACCGTCTGTCGACGATTGCCGCCATGGACCGCCTTGTCATTATGGAGCAAGGCGAAATCGCCGAAGATGGAACCCACAGCGAACTCATCAATCGCGGCGGCCTCTACGCTGATTTGTGGGCTCGTCAGTCCGGCGGCTTCCTGGCGCGCGAGGCAGCCGAATAAGTCGGCGAAAATATTGAAAGACGAAAACGGGAGTGCTTCGGCGCTCCCGTTTTGCGTTTTGCCTCATCATCTCAGCTGACCCAGCGCCTCTCCGACCATCATCGCCGCCGAAACAGCAACGTTCAAAGACCGCATGCCATTGCGCATCGGGATATAGACCGCCGCATCAGCCTCCCCACGAACATCATCGGGAACTCCAGCGCTTTCCCGACCCATCATCAATATGTCATTGTCTGAAAACAAAAAATCGCAGTAGGGCACGGCCCCGGATGTCGACGCGAGCACCAGCCGGTAGCCGTTCTTGCAACGCCAGGCGTTGAAGTCCGCAAAGCTGATGTGTCGACACAACTCGACCGCCTCGAGATAGTCGAGCCCGGACCTTTTCAACGCCCGGTCGCTCATGTCGAAACCCGCCGGTCCGATGATATCCACAGCAACGCCAAGACAAGCGCCCATCCGCAAGATTGTCCCGGTGTTCTGAGCTATGTCAGGTTGAAAAAGTGCAAGACGCATGTGAAGGCTTTCTCAAATTTGGAGAATCCTGCGAGATGTGCGCCAAATTGCCCCGACGATACATACTATCAGCTGCCTTGAGGGCTGAGCCAAACGGTGTCAAACCAGGAACAAATCTCACAAAGATCCGGAATCACCGGTGCCCGCCTATTCCCATTCGCTAAGGCAGCCTGTATTCGACAAGGGATCTCGTCCGTTTTCGAGCGCCAAATACCTCGCCAGCCATGACTAACCACGGCATATGCGAGACGCGTCAGGGGCTCAAGCTAAGATACGCCAGGTACGTGAGGGAGGTCTAAGGATGACCGCAGACGTCGAAGATCCAAACCGCCGCGATGTGCTCGTTGTGGCCGCCAGCGCTTTTGCCGCTGTCGGAACCGCATCGCTCATCTGGCCTTTCGTTGACCAGATGAACCCCGACGCCGGGGCTCAGGCATTGGCCTCCACCGAGATTGACATCTCGCCGGTTGCCGAAGGTCAGGCCATCACCGTCATGTGGCGCGGCAAGCCCGTCTTCATCCGCCACCGCACCGCCGAGGAAATCGAGGCTGCCAAGAAAACGCCGGTCAGCGATCTCGCCGATCCGATCGACCGCAACGACAACAATCCTGGCCAGCCCGCCACCGACGAAAATCGGACTATTGCGGGCCACGAACAGTGGCTGGTCATGGTCGGGATCTGCACCCACTTGGGCTGCATTCCAAAAGGCCAGGCTCTGTCGGACTCCAAGGGCGACTACGGTGGATGGTTCTGTCCGTGCCACGGTTCGCACTACGACACCGCCGGCCGCATCCGCAAAGGCCCGGCGCCGCGCAACCTGCAAATTCCACCCTACACCTTCCTCTCGGACACCAAGATCCGCATCGGCTGAGGAGTGAGAGAAACAAACCATGTCCAATCACGAATCAACCTTTGAGGCGAAATCGGCGATGGCCAAATGGTGGGACGAGCGCCTGCCACTGCCGCGCATGATGCACGACCAGTTCATCGATTTCCCAACCCCACGCAACTTGAACTACCTGTGGACCTTCGGCGGCATCTTGACGTTCTGCCTCGTTGCGCAGATCGTGACCGGCATCGTGCTGGCCATGCATTATCAGCCAAGTGCGGCTGAAGCCTTCAACTCGCTTGATCACATCCGCCGCGACGTCAACTACGGTTGGCTCATCCAGGCGATGCACGCCGTCGGCGCATCGATGTTCTTCATCGCCGTCTATATCCACATCTTCCGCGGTCTTTATTACGGATCATACCGAGCCCCGCGCGAAATTCTCTGGATCCTCGGCGTCTTCATCTTCCTGGCGATGATGGCCACCGCCTTCATGGGCTACGCGCTCCCCTGGGGCCAGATGAGCTTCTGGGGCGTCACGGTGATCACCAACCTGTTCTCATCGCTCGATCAGGTGATCCCAGGCCTCGGCACGGCGATCGTGCAATGGCTGTGGGGTGGCTACTCGGTGTCGGGCACGACCCTCAACCGCTTCTTCTCGCTGCACTATCTCCTGCCGTTCGTCATCTTCGGTCTGGTGATCCTGCACATCTGGGCGCTTCACGTTGCCGGCCAGAACAACCCGACGGGCATCGAGATCAAGACCAAGTCTGACTCGCTGCCGATGTATCCTTATGCCGTCGCCAAGGATGCTGTTGGCCTGTTTGCCTTCGTCATCCTGTTCGCCTGGTTCGTTCTGTTCCTGCCCGATTATCTCGGACACCCCGACAACTTCACCGAAGCCAACCCGTTGGTGACGCCACCGCACATCGTTCCGGAATGGTACTTCCTGCCGTTCTACGCGATCCTGCGCGCCATCCCCGACAAGCTCGGCGGCGTTATCGCAATGTTTGCTTCGATCGCCATCCTGGCCTTCATTCCATGGCTTGACCGCTCACCGGTCCGTTCTGCCAAGTACCGCCCGATCTACAAATGGTTCTTCTGGCTGTTCTTGATCTCGTGCCTCGCACTTGGCTATCTCGGGTCGAAACCGGCTGAAGGTGTCTACGTCTTCTGGGCACGCATCTTCACGCTTTACTACTTCGCGCACTTCCTGATCGTCATGCCGATCGTCAGCTCCATCGAAACTCCGACCAAGACACCGCGCTCGATTACCGAAGCGGTCCTTGGCGAAGACGAGGCAGCAGGCGCCGGTGCGGGCGTACCAGCAGGGGCGGCAGCCGCTCCTGAGCACCGCTGAGGGAGAAGGGAGAATGAATATGTCACACTCTAAATCAGCCCTTCTCCGACAGTTTGCTTCGGCTCTTGCCGCGGTCAGCTTCATGGCAGCACCTGTCATGGCGGCCGAAGGCGAAGAAGGCGCACATGGCGGCGGTAGCCACCACATCGAGCGTCAGGATTGGAGCTATAGCGGGATCGCCGGTCAATTTGACCGGCCGCAGCTCCGCCGCGGCTTTCAGGTCTATAAGGACGTCTGCTCGTCCTGCCATGGACTGAACCGGGTGAAATTCCGAAACCTCGTCCAGCCGGGCGGTCCGGAATTCGACGAAGAAGCCGTCAAGGCCCTGGCAGCCGAATGGCCCAACCAGATCATGGACGGACCCAACGACGAGGGCGAGATGTTCGAGCGTCCCGCCAAGTTGTCCGACCCGATCCGCGGACCGTATAAGAACGAGAAAGAAGCGCGCGCCGCCCAGAACGGTGCGTTTCCTCCGGACTTGTCGCTCATCACGCGCGCCCGCGGCGTCCATAACGATGCCGCCTGGTACATCCACGTCCCAATGATGCTCATGGACGTCATCACGGGCTATGCCGAAGGCGGTTCGGACTATCTCTACGCAATCCTGACGGGCTACGAAGAGCCACCCGAAGGCTTCCATCTGGCCGAAGGGATGAACTACAACAAATACTTCGAAGGCAACCAGATCGCGATGGTTCAGCCGCTGCCTGAAGGCGGTGCCGTCGAATATGAGGAAAACGCTGGCGCCAAAGCTTCACTCTCGCAGAACGCGGCCGATGTGACGGCATTCCTCGCCTGGGCGGCTGATCCTTCGATGGACCAGCGTAAGCAGCTCGGCTGGACGGCGCTGATCTATCTTGCGATCACCACGCTCCTTTTGTGGCTGGCCAAGAAGCGGATCTGGGCCCGCGTCAAACACTAAGGCGCAGCATCCCAAATCTATGAGAACTCGACCAAAAGGCCTCGCACGCGGGGCCTTTTGTGTTTATCAAAATCGCGCGCAGAAAATTATGGGAAGGTTCAAGCATGACCGACACGGTTCTCGGGATTATCGGCGGCAGCGGTTTCTACGATCTGCCCGGCCTCCAGAATGCCGAATGGAAGCACGTCGAGAGCCCCTGGGGCCGCCCATCCGACGACATCCTGTTCGCCGATATCGACGGGCTGCCGGTCCGCTTCCTGCCCCGCCACGGCCGCGGCCACAAGGTTCCGCCCTCCGGCATCAACTTCCGCGCCAACATCGACTGCCTGAAACGCGCCGGCGTCACCGACTTGCTGTCGATTTCGGCCTGTGGCTCGCTCAAAGAAGAACTGCCACCCGGCCATTTCGTCGTCGTCGACCAGTTCATTGACCGCACCTTCGCCCGCGAGAAAAGCTTCTTCGGTGCCGGCTGCGTCGCCCACGTTTCAGTTGCCGAGCCGGTCAGCCCACTGCTTGCCGACGCCCTTGAGACCGCCGCCAAGGCCGAAAACGTCTCCGTCTCGCGCGGCGGAACTTACCTCGTGATGGAAGGCCCGCAATTCTCGACCCGCGCCGAAAGCGAGCTCTATCGCTCCTGGGGCTGCGCCGTCATCGGCATGACCAACATGCCCGAAGCCAAACTCGCCCGCGAGGCCGAGATCTGCTACGCGACGCTTGCCATGGTCACCGATTACGATTGCTGGCACGATGATCATGAAAACGTCGACGTCGCCTCCGTCATCGCCATCATGCGCTCGAATACGGAAAAGGCGCAGCGCCTCGTCGCCAACCTGGCGCGCAACTTCCCCAAACAGCACCCGGCCTGCCCGATCGGCTCCGACAAGGCCCTCGAAGTCGCGATCATCACGCCACCGGACGCACGCGATCCATCTCTTGTTGCAAAGCTGGACGCCATCGCCGGCCGCGTCCTGAAGGCTTGAGGCATAGACCGCACCAAGATCAAGCCGTCCCCGGCAACCATAACGGCCTTGCAGCCCTGGCAATCCACTTCCGCCGTGCCTACGTTTCTATGGGATAGGTGAACCTCAAAGGAGGCTTGGTCCATGCTCGATCTGGCAACCACCGAAGGTAAGATCGTTTCCGCCGCTTTGCGCCTGGCAGCCGAACAGCCCTGGCAGGACATAACACTCCGCCAGATCGCTTCCGCAGCCGAACTGTCTCTTGCCGAGCTATCGGAACATTTCACGAGCAAATCGGAAATCCTGAGCGCGTTTCTGACGTCCGTCGACAAGGAAGTCCTGACCAACGCCCCTGCTCCACGTGACGGCGAAACGAAACGCGACGCGCTCTTCGAAGTCATCATGGCCCGCTTCGACGTCCTCGATCCCTACAAGTCGGCGCTGCGCTCAATCGCGAATTCAGGTGAGTTCGATATCTCCATGCTGCGCCCGATGATGAAGTCTCAGCACTGGATGCTCGAAGCTGCAGGCGTCGGAACAGATGGCGCGAAAGGCACTATCAAGACCGCAGGCCTCGCCACGGTTTATGCCGCCGCATTCCGCACCTGGCTGGATGATGACGATCCCGGCATGGCCAGAACGATGGCTGTCCTCGACCGCCGTCTGCGCCGTGGCGAACAGGCGATGTCCGGTATCGAAACGGTCTTTGATGCTGCCCAGCGCGTGAAATCGATGCTGCGCTCTGGCCTGTCACGCAGCCGGCGATCTGCCGACGCGAGCGCCGCCGATCAACCCGACCACGACGATCCGGCCCCCGCCGAGCCTGCCCCGTCAACATAAGCAGAACTATAGCGGCACCGAGATAATCGCCCGCAGTCCACCCATAGAGCTTTCGCCAAGCGTAATATCACCGCCGTGGCTGCGCGCGATATCGCGGGCAATCGCAAGACCAAGCCCGGTGTTGCCGGTGTCCTGGTTGCGCGCAACGTCCAGCCGGTAGAACGGCTCGAACACATGATCTCGCTCGGCCTCAGGAATTCCCGGACCGTCGTCATCCACTTCAATCCTCAGCCAGCGCCGTTCGGTCGCGGCGCGAATAACCACATGCTCGCCAAAGCGCGCAGCGTTCGAAACCAGGTTTGAAATCGCCCGCTTGAACGCATGCCGCTTCAGCGGGACGACAATATCCTTGCGCCGCCGCCTGATCTTCAGTTGGACATCAACACCCAGCACACTCGTTTCATCGACGATTTCATAAAGCAGCTCGCGCAGTTTGACGGGCTTGGCCTCCTCCCCGCCATGGCCGCGCGCAAACGCCAGATAATCCTCCAGCATGTGCTGCATCTCATCGACATCGCCACGCAGCGACCGCACCTCGGGACTATCGTCCAGTAGCGCAACCTGCAGCTTGAAGCGCGTCAGAACCGTCCGCAAGTCATGACTGACGCCAGCCAGCATCGTCGTGCGCTGATCGACGTGGGTGGTGATACGCTCGCGCATTTCGAGAAACGCCTGCGCCGCCTGACGGACTTCGCGCGCGCCCCGCGGCCTGAAATCAGGCGAGACAGGCCGGCCCTTACCGAACGCATCGGCGGCTTCGGCCAGGCGCAAAATCGGACGGATCTGGTTGCGCAGGAACATGATCGCAACCGTCAGAAGGATCACCGAAGATCCGACCATCCAGACAAGAAAGATTTCCGAGTTGGAGGCATAGGTCTGCGTGCGTCGCGCCACGAACCGCAAAATCGCATCGTCATGTTTGACGCGGATCTCGACAAGCTTCGATTGCCCAACCGTATCGATCCAGTACGGCCGATCGATCTGCCGGCTGATCTGGCGTGAAAGTTCGCGGTCGAGAAGGTCGAAGAATGGCTTGGGGCGCGCCGGCGGCAGATCCCCTTGCGGCAAAACCGACATCTGCAAATTGAGCTTATCGCGCGCCATCGAAATCAGGCGGCTGTAGCTGTCGTCGTAGGGATAGTCTTCGTAAACGGAAATGAGCGCTGAGATCTCGCGCGCAGTCGCCTCCGAAAGACGTGACGTCACGGCCTGCCAGTGCCGCTCCATGAAGACGAACGCAACGACGCCTTCAAGCACCACAATCGGCGCGATGATGATGATGAGAGCGCGCGCATAAAGGCCTTTGGGCAGCAAATCGGCAAGCACGCGCAGGCCGCCCGACTGAAGCAGCTTCACAAACGAGCCGACGCGAACGAGCACCCGCTGCAGAACGCTGCGCCAGTTGCGCAAAGTCTCCTGCTCGCCCATCAACGCCATTCAGCCGGATATCCTTGAAATGCCACTTGTCACCCAATCCACCAGCCTGCCACACGGCCAGCGGCGCAAATTCACCACCCAAAAGATCTGAAACGCCTGAAGCTCTGAACCAGCCGCTCAATCCACGTAAAGGATGTAGCCCTTTCCGCGAACGGTTTGAAGATAAACCGGGTTCGATGGATCAGTCTCGATTTTGCGCCGCAATCGGTTGATCTGGACGTCTATCGCGCGCTCGCTTCCCGTAGAATCATCGCTGGAAAGCTCATGCCGTGGGATCGGCTGCCCAGGCTTGCTGGCAAACTGGCGCAACAATTCCCGCTCGCGTTCGGTCAGCCGGATGGCCTCATCGCCGCGTCGAAGCTCGCCCCGGGTGATGTGGAATTGAAACGCACCCATGCGGATCTCTTCGCAGCTGCCCTGAACCGCAGTGCCTCGCCGCAGAATATTGCGAATGCGCAGCAGCAGCTCACGTGGATCAAATGGCTTGTGGATATAGTCTTCGACCCCGGCTTCCAGACCGGCAACACGCTCGTCGGGATCGGTGCGCGCAGTCAGCATGCAAACCGGGATGTCGCGCTGGCTGGTCAAATCCCGGGCCAGCGAAATTCCGGTTTCACCCGGCATCATCCAATCGAGCAGCACAAGATCGAACGCCAGTCCACGCATCGAAGCGCGCGCCGCAGAAGCATCGCCGGCCGTCGTGACACGATAGCCATTATTGAACAGATAGCGTGCCAGAAGATCGCGAATACGCTGGTCATCGTCGACGACAAGAATATGCGGCGCGTCGTCAGGCAAGACCGCCGGTTTGGTGGCAGCAGCAGAACTGTCCGTCATGACAGCCAGACTCCCTGTAGGTCTTTGTTGTTAGCCCGGAGTGTCGAGATCCCCGGTTTTGTCGATCAAGCGAGCAACAAGTTTCCTTTGGTCCTCCCCAATCATGGCAAGAAGAAAGCTTCGTAGCTTCCCTTCGGAATCGGGACCAGCCGATGCGATAGCGTTCCGTAAACGCATCATTTGCAGATCTGCCAATTGTCCGGCAAGAGATTTCCCTCGCTCCGTCACATAAAGCAGTCTTTCGCGACGATCCGTACGTCCCGCCTCCTGAACGATGAAACCTTCATCGACCAGTTGCTTCAGGACCCGCGCCAACGATTGCTTGGTGATCTTAAGGATTTCCAAGAGGTCGGCAACGCGCAGTCCGGGATTTCGGCTGACAAAATGAAGAACACGGTGATGCGCACGACCGAATTTATACGTTTCCAGGATCGCATCAGGCTCGCTGGTGAATTCGCGATAGGCGAAAAACAAAAGCTCCATACAGGCAAACAAGGCATTACGTTCTTCGTCGGGAAGGTTGGCAGGATCGAAATCCTCCGCGCCCGCACCCTTTGCCGATGGCGCTTGAGAGGTCGCGATTTCACTTAGACGACGCCCGTCGGCCGGCGCGCCAGCGTCATCGAGCGCGGCAGCGGATTTCCCACCTCGGTCCATTCCTCGATCAAGAGAGCGATCACTAGCCATCAGACGGTTACGACCTGCAAATTTAAGTCAGCCTTATTGACATATTCTGCGCCCGTTGCTAACTCTCGACAAGCCTTTTTGTCGCGCTAGTATCTGCCTCGCCAGCGGTTTGTTAACACGCGACAAACGGGGAAACCCTCGGAAACTGAAGTTGTCATTTCCGCCCAAACGCGCGGCTGACAACGTTTTGAGCAGCGCGCCGGACTTGGGCGCGCCGGAGCACAAGGACTACGCCATGGCCAGTTTGGTTCCTTTCGACCAGCGCGACGGTTGGATCTGGTTTGACGGCGAAATGGTCCCCTGGAAAGACGCAAAGCTTCACCTTCTGACCCACGCCCTGCATTACGGCAGCGCCGTTTTCGAAGGCGAACGCTGCTATGGCGGTCAGATCTTCAAGCTCACCGAACATTCCGAGCGCCTGAAAGAAGGCGCGCGCATCATCGATTTCGAAATTCCCTACTCGGTCGAGGAAATCGACGAAGCCTGCCGCGCCGTCATCCAGAAAAACAACCTCGTTGATGCCTATGTCCGCCCGATCACCTGGCGCGGCAGCGAGCAGATGGGCGTCTCAGCTCAAGGTAACACCATTCACCTCGCCATCGCAGCGTGGGATTGGGGCTCCTATTTTCCGATGGAGCAGCGCCTCAAAGGCCTCCGTCTGACCCATGCAACCTACCGTCGTCCTGATCCGGCAACCGCCCCCTGCAAGGCCAAGGCGGCCGGTCTGTACATGATCTGCACGATCGAGAAACACCGCGCCGAGCGCGCCGGCTATGCCGACGCCCTGATGCTCGACTATCGCGGCCGCGTTGCCGAATGCACCGGCGCCAACATCTTCTTCATCAAAGACGGCGTCATCCACACCCCAATTCCCGATTGCTTCCTCGACGGCATCACCCGCCGGACGGTTATCGGCCTCGCCAAGGCCCGCGGTTACGAAGTTATCGAACGCGTCATCATGCCGGAAGAGCTCTCGGATTTCTCCGAGTGCTTCATCACCGGAACGGCCGCAGAAGTGACCCCGGTCGCCGAAATCGGCGAGTACCGCTTCACACCCGGGCAGATCTGCGAGACGCTTCTGAAGGATTACATGGCGCTCGTTCATCCCGACGCGCAGGCCGCAGCGGAATAAGCGACCGCGCGCAGCGCCCCGCAGCGACGTTGCCTCCACAACACAATCCGCCCGGCAGTCCACCATAACAAGCTGGATCTGTTGCGTGTCCCTGCGCGTTAGCCCAACATCGGCCCAAGCGATGTTTCGGGTTCTGGGAGGATTGATATGCAAGTCAGGGCAACCGCACTCGTTGCTGCATTGATGGCAGCGACCAGCTTTCAATCCGCAATCGCTCAGGAAGGCCCCGGCGGCCTGATCAATCCCGGCCGCGACTGCCAGACGGTCACCACCTGCCGTTTTGCCAAAGGCGGAAGCTACCGCGGCTGCGTCTCATCCTATAGCTGCCGGGTCTGCCGTTTTGTCTCTTCGCGATGCCAGGTCGGCAACAAGCGCCGCAACTGCCGCAAATTGCGCTGTTCCTGGCGGGGTTGACGACTGAAAGGCCTGCACGAAGATACAAGCCAGCGCAGGCGGTCGAACAACTAGACCCGCACGGTCGGCGTTTGAATGAGGTTTGGATTTGGTTGTTCAGGACCGACTGGCGCCAAGCACCACAGCCACGTAGACCATCGTCAAGAACAGCCCAATCGATCCGGCAGTCACCGCAAGCGCCATTGCCGAAAGCGACAACCCGAAAAGCGGCGCGGCAAATGCAATAACCCCGGTCCAGAACAGCGCGGGGAACACAGCCGTAATCAACCAACCCACGACGTGCATCGGCGACAGCCCGGATTCGGGCCGCGCGATCGCTTCGGCATCGATCATCATTGTGGCTGTCGACTTCACGGCTACAAACCTCCCAAAGGGAAATGTGAGGGCGCTCTTTGCCTTCAAACTCTGCAACCAGGTGCGTTAACGCCGCTTTAAGATCTTCGCGCACGAACAAAAATTCTGTCCCAAATAAGATCCCATCCATTAAGGGAAGGCGCTTTTTGGCTCACAATGAAACATTCGAACTTGAGTAAAGCCCGGAAACTATGGCCGATTCGATAAATGAAACCCAAATCGCCAGCCGCCATGACATCGTCATTCTCGGCGGCGGACATAACGGTTTGACGGCCGCAGCCTACCTCGCGCGACAAGGCCTCGATGTCGTCGTCGTCGAAAAACGCGCCATCGTCGGCGGCGCGGCGGTCACCGAAGAGTTTCATCCCGGCTTCCGCAATTCGACCGCCTCTTACACCGTCAGCCTCTTGAACCCGCAAGTCATCAAGGATCTGGAACTTGCCAAACATGGGCTGCAGGTCATCGAACGGCCGATGGCGAACTTCTGGCCCGTCGATGATGAGCGATATCTGGCGTTTCCCTACGGCGACTCGGCCCGCCAACAAGCCATCTCTCAATTTTCAAAGCGCGATGCCGAACGCTTGCCCGCCTACAACACTGCGCTGGATCGCGCTGCCGCCCTCCTCGTCGATATAGCCAAACAGACGCCACCCAATGCTGGCAGCGGCTGGTGGGAAATCGTCCGCAATGCACCGCTCGGCAGCAAGATGGCCTCACTACCGCTCGACGACAAACGCCTGCTGCTTGACCTTTTCACCAAGAGCGCCGCCGACTTCCTCGACGACTGGTTTGAAAACGAAACCGTCAAAGCAGCCTTCGCCTTCGATGGGATCGTCGGCGCTTATGCAGCTCCCTCGACACCGGGAACAGCATACGTCCTGCTGCACCACTGCTTCGGCGAAGTGAATGGCAAGCCGGGCGTCTGGGGTCATGCCGTCGGCGGCATGGGGTCAATCACCCAGGCCATGGCGAAATCAGCCATAGAGGCCGGCGCGACCATCCTAACCGACGCCGCCGTCGCTGAAGTCCTGATCGAAGGCGGTGAGGCTCGCGGACTGCGCCTGCAAGATGGCCGCATCCTGAAAGCCCGCGCCGTCGCGGCCAACATTGGGCCGAAACTTCTCTTCCAGAAGCTCCTCCCCACAGGGGCCGTACCCGACCAGACTCACCGGTTCTTCACCCGCATCAAAACCGGTTCGGGAACGTTCCGCATGAACGTCGCCCTCGATGCCCTCCCCAACTTCACCTGCGCTCCAACCAAGCCAGGAGAAACTGCCCCACATCACAGCTCCGGCATCATCATCGGCCCAACGCTTCAGTATCTCGAACAAGCGTATCTCGACGCCCGCCAACATGGATGGTCGAAGCAGCCGGTCGTCGAAATGCTGATCCCCTCGACGATCGACAAAACGCTCGCCCCCGAAGGCAAACACGTCGCCAGCCTCTTCGTCCAGCACGTCGCCCCAACGCTCCCCGAGGGCCGCAGCTGGGAAGACCCCAAGGAGCGCGAAGCCTTCGCCGACCTCGTCATCGACACCGTCAGCGCCCACGCCCCAAACTTCAAACAAAGCGTCATTGCCCGCCAAATCCATTCGCCTTGGGACCTCGAACAAAAATTCGGCCTGACCGGCGGCGATATCTTTCATGGGCAGATGGGTCTCGACCAGCTCTTCTCGGCGCGGCCGGCACTTGGCTACGCGGCTTATCGGATGCCGCTCCCTCGGTTATACCTGTGCGGCGCCGGCGCTCATCCTGGCGGTGGCGTCACCGGCCTTCCCGGACGCAACGCGGCCCGCGAAATCCTGCGCGATATCAAAAGCGGGAAGCTATGAGCAACTGACGCGCCCCAACCGACGCAAGGAACCACGCAGATGCCCCTAAGCACCTCCATTGCAATCTTCCGCAGCTTCGACGAAACGAAGGCGCGTGAGTTCTACTGCGGCTATCTGGGCTTTGATGTCGATTTCGAGCATCGCTTCACACCCGACGCGCCGCTATATATGCAGGTATCCCGTGACGGCGTCGCCTTGCATTTGAGTGAACACCATGGCGATGCAACGCCGGGAAGCACGCTTCGCATCGAAACCGACGACATCGAAGCCCTGCACCGGGAATTGACCAACAAGAACTACAAATACGCGCGCCCCGGCATTCTCGATCAAGACTGGGGCTTCCGCGAGATGATCATCGCCGATCCCTTCGGAAACAAAATCGTGTTTGCCCAGGTTAGCAAAACAACATAAGCCTCAAGCTCCGCCCTCAGCCAATCGCGGCGGCTCAATTACGAACGATAGGATCAGCAGCGTTGAGCAATTCCAACCAGCCCAAAGAAAGTCCTGCCGGGCTGGCAAGTGACCAGTACCGGACCCTCATGCGCGAGCACGCCGCCGCCGTCGCAATCGTCGCAACGGGCGCTGCAAGCGCGCGTGTCGGGTTGACCGCGACTTCGGTGTCATCGCTGTCCGCCTCGCCGCCGCAGTTACTTGTCTGCGTCGGGCAAACCACGCAGGCCCATCAGGCAATAACCGACAATGGCTTCTTCTCGGTCAATTTCCTGTCCGAACCACAGCATGAACTGGCCGAGGTTTTCGCCGGCCGCCGCGGCGTCTCAGGAAGCGACCGTTTCAAGCACGCGACATGGACCGAACTCTCAACCGGTGCGCCGGTCCTTCAGGACGCAATCGCAAACCTCGACTGCGAACTGCAAGAAAGCCATCACTTCACCACCCATTCCATTTTTGTCGGACGCGTCATCGCCGGCCGGCATGACGACAGCACCACCCCGCTCCTTTATTTCCGTGGCCAATACCGTAACCTCGCAGACCGGGCCTGAGGCATCGCCCATGTTGATGATCAACGACCAGATCGCGATTGAAGACGACTTACTGCAGGAACGCTTTATTCGCGCGTCCGGCCCCGGCGGCCAAAACGTCAACAAGGTCTCGACGGCCGTCGAACTGCGCTTCGATGTCGATGCGTGTGAGGCACTCAACTCTCGTGTCCGTGCGAGACTGAAACGCCTGGCCGGTTCGCGACTAACCGACGAAGGCATTCTCGTTTTGCGCGCGGAACGCTTCCGAACTCAGGAACGCAATCGTGCCGACGCGCGCGAGCGTCTCGCAGCGATGATCCGCAAATCACTCGTCGAGCCCAAGCGGCGCATTCCGACCAAACCTTCGCGCGCCGCCAAGGAGAGACGGCTGAAAGCCAAAACGCAGCGCTCTGGTGTCAAGCGCCTGCGCCAGTCAAAACCCGATCTCAGCTGAAAAGCTGCAAGAACTAGAACGAAGGACACGCCATGCCGCGCTTTAGCGCCAACATCAGCTTTCTCTTCACCGAGCTGCCGTTCAAGGCGCGCTTCCAGGCCGCCGCCGATGCCGGCTTCAAAGGCGTCGAGTTCCTCTTCCCCTACGAGGATCCCGCCGAAGAATTGGCAAGCCTTGCAAAATCCGCTGGCGTCGAAGTCGTCCTCTTCAACATCTGGCCGGGTGACTGGGAGGCGGGTGATCGCGGCTTGGCCGGTGTCCCAGACAAAGCCGACGAATTCTTCAAACGTCTGGACCAAGCCCTAAGGTATGCCGAAGCGCTGGGCTGCTCTCAGCTTCATGCCATGGCTGGCCTGACCACCAAAGGCGCCAATGAAGCGACGCTGATAGCCAACCTGAAGACAGCTGCCGACAAAGCCGCGGACTATGGCGTCACCCTGCTGACCGAACCCATCAACACCCGCGATATGCCGGGCTACCTCGTTACCCAAACTGCCCAGGCCCGGCGCATTATTGAGGACGTCGGAAAGCCAAACGTTCGCCTGCAATTCGATCTCTACCACCGCCACATCGAAGAGGGCAGCGTCGCCGAAGCAATCGGCGAATTCACCGACATCACCAGCCACTACCAGATCGCCAGCCCGCCCGATCGCGGCGAACCTGGCGAAGGCGAACTCGACTTTCAGGGTCTGATCGCCCGTATCGATGCCACAGGTTACGACGACTGGGTCGGCTGCGAATATCGCCCGCGCGGAGAGACGGTCGACGGACTCACTTGGCTAAAGCTTTTCGCGTGAGTGTCCGAGCCTTCAACATCCCAACGCGCCACAGGTTGAACGAAACGGCAACGTCGAAATGCAGGCCTCAGGCCTTCTTGACGAACTCGGTCTTGAGGCTCATCGCGCCGATACCGTCGATCTTGCAGTCAATGTCGTGATCACTATCGACGAGGCGAATGTTCTTCACCTTGGTCCCCATCTTGATGACCTTGGAGGACCCTTTCAGCTTCAGATCCTTGATGACAACGACAGAATCGCCGTCCTGCAGAACGTTCCCTGCTGAATCGCGGAACGTTTTGCCGCCCTCGTCACCGGCACTTTCAGCTGCCGCCGGATCCCACTCATGCGCGCATTCCGGACAGACGAGCAAGCCGCGATCTTCGTAGGTATATTCGTAATTGCATTTGGGGCAGGGCGGCGGCGTGCTCATGATCGGTCCTCAGCGTGTCGGTTCACTCAACGCGACATACCACATCGCACCCGCCAAACGGCACCTTCACACATTGCCGCATCGCAAACCGAAAGGAGCCCCGTCGCCGATCGGGTCAGAAAATTCTGCGCCTTACGGGGTGCCCAGAACGCTTCGATCACTGCAGGTGATGAGAGAATAAATGCTCTTTGAAGGCCTTCGCCAATCGCGAAGGATGGTCATCACGCATCACGACCGATACATCCAAGAAGCCGAAATTGTAGTCACTTGAAACCCGGACGAGGCGTCCGTCTTCGATCTCTTTTGACACCAGCGATGACAGCAGCAGCGCCGCTCCAAGTCCTTCGAGAGCCATCCGATGGGCTGCCGCCATGCCTTCGACGTTGAGCTTGCTGTCGAACCGCATGGTCAAGGGTTCCGACTGCCCAGGCCGCACCGGCGTTGCGTATATGAAATCCCAACGATTGGCGAACGTTGCCGAGCCGATCAGGCCAATTCGAGATATGATTTCGTGAAGTCTTATGGAGCTGTGACCGGCTAACAAGTGGGGTGCGCACACCAGCTCCAAAGGCAAACTGGCAATGACATCCTTTGGGTCGTCTCCGTGCCCTCGGTAATCGGCCACGATTTTGAGTTCAACTTCCGCCTGCCGGCGATCTCCAGCATCGGCAGCTGTCGAGACCAGAACTTGCGTTCCCGAAAATGCGTTTTCGAAACTTCGAATAATCGTCGGCAGGTTTGTGTAGGTCAGTTCTGACGCGATAGAGATCCGCAATTGCCCGCTTGTTATCGATGCAGCATCTTTGCCGGCTTCTAGCGCGGCTTCAGCAGCCGACACCATCGCTGAAGCATACTCAAACACTCTGAGGCCGGCCGCTGTCGGCTGCATTGACCGCGTAGACCGCTTAATCAACGTGACTTTCATGTGCGTTTCGAGATTTGACAGAGCTTCACTCATGACGGCTGCTGACAACTTTGCCTTCAAGGCCGCATTACGGATCGAACCGGCACGCACAATTTCTACAAAATAGGCTAGATGCCTGAGGTGCTTATGTTTCAGCATGCGATGCGTGCTCTAAAAGCGAATAAATAACTAATGACCTAGCAAAATACGTCAATCAAACTCAAAGTTTCAGACCATTTCAACCTCGGTCGATAAAAAGGTAATGACGGCGCTTAGGCTCTTTCGCAAAGGTCAATTGCCAAGGGCGCAGCCCTATTTCCAATCGCAGTTCGCTCGTTCAATTTCAACGCGCTGTCGGACTGACGCGATTTTTCGCTGATTGCGATGCAATCCCTGTTGCACCTGACGCAAGCGCAATGGCGACTGCCCTATCGAATAGCGGAACGGATCCCATAAACCACATTCGACAACCGAAAGACCGAGCACAGAGGAAACGAAGAACGCAAAAGCAGAGACTTCAGTTCCCTGCAAATATCCAGAAATTAACCATTCGGCAAAAGCGAATAAAAGTTCTAATTGTTCAACTTTCCCAACTTATGGGCATCATTACTATAGTCATCCCGAACGCTACCGACAATTATAAGGCGACAAAGTGGTCGGTCCGCAACAAATATTGCATCCAAGAGTATGATTTTTGATTGTGACAACTATAGAGCTGGATTTAGGCATTTACATAGATGAGATTAACGGGGGGTTATTTTTAGCCTCAACTCGGGTCAGTTGGGCGTTGCAAGTCTGAGAGCGGCGCTTCGATTGACGTGGGAGGGATAGGGTGGCCGACCTGTGCAGCAAAACCCGCTCGCAGAGCGTCCGCCTGCTTCCTCCAAGCAGTCGTGTAAATAGTATGCGGAACTAGTTTGGAGTGCCATGTTATGAAGAAATTTATTGCAGCCGCTGCAATGTCGGCAATTCTTGTATCGCCGGCCTTTGCAACAGATCCAAATCCCGAGCCTCAAAAAGTTTTCGAAATTGAGTCTCCGGATGTCGACGTTAAAGCCGAAGGCCCTGAAATCGTCGACTACAAGTGGGCGAAGAAACGCGAACGCTATCTTGACGTGACCTACTACAATATCGCCGACATCACTCAGGTGGGCTTCCATAACGTTGCCGACATTTACCAGAATGAAGGCGGCTATCACAGCCAATACAATCTGAATGGCAGCTGGACAATGCAGACCGGCGCATTCAACACCCACTTTGGCTCACAGAACGCTTTCAATAGCGCTTGGAACCTGGCAAAAGTCGAACAAATCGGCGCTGGGAACTATGCCTACACCGATCAGCTTGGCTACGACTACGGCCAGAACCTTCTAAAAGCCGGCCAGCTTGGCGCCTTCAACAGCGTCATCATTGACCAGGATATTTCCGGCGGCACCTACGACTACTACGGCTCCCCTTCAGTCAACGTGCTGTCGACCGTTCAAATCGGTGCATTCAACAGTGCTTCCGTCACGCAAGGCGCGTACAACGGCGGTGGCAATTTCGGCGAAGTCGTCCAGGTTGGCGCAGCCAACTCGGCGACGCTTAGACAATTCAGCAATCAATAAAAGCCAGAAAAACTGGTCATGAATAACGCCCGCGCGGGACAAGTTTTTCTCGTGCGGGCGCGATTGCCATTTCAATATATAGACGCGCTGCAAGTGCAGTGACTTCCCAGATACATAGGCAAGCAACGCGACCAGTTTGACAATTGAAATTAAGGACCGCTCGCTTTCGTGATGCTATAATTAATTCAATCGGAAATTTTCAAAACTAGGGCTGAACCATATCTAAAAAGCAATTCGTCAGCTCATGATCGCCCTACGTTTATTTCGCATCACATCGCGTCGTTTTTGTTAATTCTTGGTTGAGTGGAGAGTGCGGTGTTTCAAGGATTGTCGAAATCGATACTTGCCTTCATGCTCCGCAGGATTGACGCGGCGCAGGTCGGCTCAACACGAAAGCCAAACGCAAGATCTGCGAGCCTACTGCAGCAGTATTTCGTCGCCGTTTTCGTTCTCGTGTTTGCGTCCATGACCATGGCTACGAACACAGTGGCCGAAGACCTGGCATCGGCGACGAGCTCAACGGATTTTCTTGATGTAAAAATTGCCGGCGACCAAGGCGAACGCTATCTCAGCCAGCTGCGTTTGAGTTCACTTCAAGGTTACGCGCTTCGGCCGCCGAAGTTTGGAACATCGCCTTTTTATAACGTCGCGCGCGTTGTGCAATTCGGCAATCGCAACAGCTTCGCCGCCATTCAACAGAACTCCAGCGATTCATTTATCTCGTCAGTTCAGATCGGCGAGGAGAATGCTGCATTCGCAGGAATTTTCAACAGCCCTGGCAGTACGATCGTTCAACAGCAAGTCGGCCGACAGAACACATCGGCGATCGGGATTATCGGGAGTCAGGATACCTCTGTCCTTAGCATTCAAATCGGCGAAGGCCTGACGAACCGGTTGTTTCTAGTCGGGCAGCCGGGAACCAGGCTGTTCGTTTTGTCGGCTGGAAAAAACTGACGAGAGCCCAAGTCGAATTTGTCAACATAACGTGGAGTGGAGTTGATCCAATGACCCAGGTTAGTTCGAAAAGCCAAAAAGCAAACAAGAGCGGAAACACCGGCGGCCGGTTCGTTCGTTTATTCGCATTCGGTTGCGCAATGACACTGCTGACAGGCTCTCTAGCAGCTGGCCAGCTCACGTACACGCCAGTGAACCCGTCCTTTGGGGGATCGCCATTCAACGGCGACTGGCTTCTCAATCAATCCCTGACCCAAGGAAACGGCCCGGGCACCACGCCTAGCGAGCAAACCAACGTCAATACCAACGTCGATGCAAACGATCTGCTTGGAAATATCGACACTATCATTGGCATCGACATTCCAAATAACAATACCAGCCCAAATCAGTGATCCGGTCCGGACATGACTTGGGGCAGAGACGACGAAGCCTCTTAGCCTAGCTGAGAAGCATCTTCACGGGGGACACGGGGCGCGCGATTGGGCATCGCGGGAGGAAAAAGAGCGAAAGGCTTGTTCACCGGACCGGCGACGATCCGAACCTTTCACTCAAACGCGACGCGCAGGAAAGTTATGGGGGAAGTCAAAGTGTTTGTGCGTATGACACAACTCATCATTATGCCGCTGCTGGCGACGAACTTGGCGGGGTGTGTGGCCGGATCCATTTCGGACCCCTTGTCGCGCCCAGCCAATCTGATCACGCAAACAAAAAGCAGCACGCTCATCGAAGATATTCCACGGCCGCGCCGTCGGGTGCCTGTCAGCGTCTTTCCTGTCAAAGACGAAACAGGGCAGCTCAAGCCCAACGACGTGTTTGCCGATTTCTCGCGTGCGGTGACGCAAGCCGGCGGTCCAATCCTCATCGATGTCTTGAAGCGAGCAGGCCAGGGCGAGTGGTTTAAGGTTTTAGAGCGAGTCGATCTGGCAAGCGTCGTTCAGGAGCGCAAGATCATCGCACAAAAGCGCATCCACGCCCTGCAGCAAATCCACCTAGATCCAAATGCGTTGCCGCAAGCCGAAAACGTAAGCGCCACCAACCTCTCCGGTTTGCGCACGAGCGTTCAAGAGGCCCGGCGGGAATTTGAAAAATTGAATGCCGAGCTCAAGAAAAGAGGTGAGGCTTTCAAGAAACGGCAGGAGGCGGACGCAAACGCGACCGTTTCCGAAGAGGATACGAAGCTGCGGGAGAAGGTGCTGGAAGCGCGCGAGCGATTGCAGAAGGCGCAGGGCAATCTCGACCGGGCCACGGCCGCCGACAAAAGGCCGCCCGATTATGAAGAGCAGCGCACCTTGGTTCGCTCAAAGCGCGAGCTGGAGTTACTGCAGACGCAGCAGGCGATCGCGAACCTGACCGAACATCAAGTTCCGGCAATCCAAGCCGCTCGATACATCGTCTCCGGGTCCATCGTCGGTTTCGACTCAAACGAGCTGACCAGTGGTGTCGGAGCACGTTTCTTAGGGATAGGCGGAGACAAGAAGCACCGGCGGGATACCGTCACCGTCAATCTGCGCGTTATCGATCCGATATCGAGTGAGGTCGTCATATCCGTAACCACGACGAAAACGATTTACGCCGTAGGCCTACAGGGCGGGGCGTACCGGTTTGCCGCCGTCGACAAAATTCTCGAAATCGAAGCCGGCGTAACAAAGAACGAACTCGGGTCCCTGGCGGTTCGCCACGGCATCGAGCTCGGTGTGTTCGCGCTGATTGCCGAGGGCATCAAGGAAGGCCTTTGGACGACGGCGGACCCTCACGAAGCCGAGAAAATTTTGGAAATCTATAACCGTGCCGAAGACAAACGGGAAACAGGAATGCTGTAGGTCTCGTGATCCTGATGCCGATTGCAACTTCGCGCACCAGGATTGCGCGCCCGTGCGACACCCTTCCGGCGGGTCTGAGGCTGCATCGGCCCCTTTGTGCAAGCTTACCTACAACCGCATCCTTGGCGCTTTAGTGCCGCTTCTCGCGCTTGTTTGCTTCTTGTCTGCGCCAGGAGCAATGGCGGCAGAGAATTTCGGTTGTCGAATAGACACGCAGCCGTCTGCAAGGCTCATCAAGCTCAGCGCTGTCGCAATCGCCTTGATCCCTGCCACCGGCACGTTCGAGTTCGAAGTCGTCAGTCGCTCCGCCGCGGGAAAGACCGTCTCCCGGCAATCCGGGAAGGTCAAGATTGGCGAAACGGACGCACGAGAAATCGTCGTTTCCCGCCTGGCGATTTCGAAGGGCGACTTTCAGGCTCGGCTGAAGATAGAGCTAAATGGAGAGCCGTTGGCTTGCTCACTGACGAACGAAGACCTGCAAACACCTCCAGTGCACCAGATACGTCTATGAACGGCTCATTGGGGGCGTATTCGTCCTTAACGGCGGCTTCTTTCCGAATGCGAGTAGACGCATGACAAATCACTCAGGAGATGGCGCAACCTGGGTCACAGTCCTCAGCGCACGAGCGAACGCAATAGCAGCGAATACGTCCGCCCCAAGGAATAATCTTCTAGAAATCTGACGGTTAAGAAATGGTCGGAGCGGAGAGATTTGAACTCTCGACCCCCAGTCCCCCAGACTGGTGCGCTAACCAGGCTGCGCTACGCTCCGACAGAGCCACCGTTTGTGCAATGTTCCCGTCGCGCGGTCAACTCCCGAATGCCGGAGTATTAAAAGTGCCAGATAGCGCTCGCCGACGCGGCTGGCCTTGCGGGCTCAAGATCATCGAATGACGAAGCTGCCCCGCCCATTTGTGGGGCTAGTTGCGCGCCGCTCGCGACGTGCGAGCCTTCGTCTTGCGTGCAGGCGGCGCCGTCAGCAACGCACTGCGGCAAGCCTGGAGTTCCGCGATGGCCCGGTTGAGTGCGTCGACGACGTCCTTGTCGATCGCCGCAGCCTCCTCACCCAGTGCGCTAGCGGTGGCCTTACCACGCCCACGGCGCGACGCGGTCTTGCTGGCAGCCGGGGCCTTGGCTTTCGATTTCGCAGTCGCCCGTGAACCTTTTGCAGCAACAGACTTGGCAGCAACGGCCTTGGTCGATTTTCGCGCCGCCTTGGGGGCGGGCGCTTCCTCTTCACCCAGATCCTTGACGGCATCGACACCACGTTCGCGCAGGATCTTCTGAACGCCTTTGATCGTGTAAGCCTCCGCATGCAGCAGATGGCAAATTCCTTTGAGCAGCGCCATGTCCTCAGGGCGATAGTAGCGGCGACCTCCACCGCGCTTCATCGGCTTGATCTGCGGAAACTTCATTTCCCAGAAGCGCAACACATGCTTGGGAACATCCAGTTCCTCGGAAACTTCACTGATGGTCCGAAAGGCTGTCGCTGCCTTGCTCATTTCGCTTCCTAATTGAATGTCTTTGTGAAACTTCCCAAGCCACGCTGCCCAATTTTCAATCAAGTGGGCACTGGCGCACACCGGCCCCTGACGGCAAGACCCGACCACGTCGAAAGCAGGGTCATTTGGCCGATACGTCACCGACAAAGTGTTTCCCGATTCATAAGTTCGGTCAAACGGTTGTCGAAGGTTGCGAAGAACAATCACCAACAAAATCGTCAGAGCCATCTTCGCAAGAACAAGGGCGCAAATTTGGTGCGCAGCAGTATTGTTTTTTAATTGTTTCACGTCGGCCGCATCACCCTGCGTTCAGCCGACGACGGACAAACCGTCTGCCGCAGAAAAACGTTCCACGGCACCGTTCGCCACGACCGGATCAGGATACCGCGACAGCAGTCCGGCCGAAACAGCAAGTCTGGAAAAAGTGAAACGATAAATAGAGACGGCCCGCGAAATCAGGCGCGCACTATTCTGCCGCCTTTGGCTTCTGCATGCCCGCGTTGATGCGGTCCTTCATGATATTGCTCGGACGGAAAACAAGGACGCGCCGCGGCGTGATTGGCACCTCTTCGCCCGTTTTCGGATTGCGGCCGATGCGCTCGCCCTTTTCGCGGATCCCAAACGAACCGAACGACGACAGCTTGACCGGCTCGCCCTCAGCCAGACAGCTTGAAATCTCTTTCAGAACAAGTTCAACGAGTTCCTGCGACTCATTCCGCGGCAGACCGACCTGCCGAACTACGGCTTCGGCAAGATCTGCGCGTGTAAGCGTCTTTGCTGTCATGGGTGGCCTCCCCGGAAATTAATATTTCGAAAGATGCTAGAGCGGTTAGCACCCAGGGTCAACGCAACAATGCGCGCAACCTTATGAAATCGCGTAGTATTTCGCCACAACCGAGGTTGCGGCGCACCAATAGGCAAAGGTAAACATTATCGTCTTTGGCGGCGAATAAGAATTGTCGGTTCAAGCGGTATCTGCAAGGCAAATCTTCAGTTCACCACCGAACCAGAAGTGCGCCCCAAGTGAACCCGCCGCCCATCGCCTCAAGCAGCACCAGATCGCCTTCATGCACCCGGCGTTGCTCAAAGGCATAGTTGAGCGCCAGCGGGATAGATGCGGCCGACGTATTGCCGTGCTTATCAAGCGTGATGACAATACGATCCGGTGGCACGTCGAGCTTACGCGCAATGCCGTCGAGAATGCGCTTATTGGCCTGATGTGGAACGAACAAATTGATCTCGTCCGCCGCATACCCGGCTGCCAGAAGCGTCTCCTCGATCACGCCGGAAATTTTCTGAACGGCATGCCGGAACACTTCACGTCCGTTCATGCGCAAATGCCCGACCGTCTTGGTGCTGCCGGGCCCGCCATCGACGTAAAGCAGATCTTCGAAGCGCCCGTCCGAGCGCAGCCTTGAGGCAATGATCCCCCGGTCGCTTCGGTCACCCAGTTGCGGCTGCGCTTCGAGCACGACCGCCCCGGCACCGTCACCGAACAAAACGCAAGTCGAACGGTCTTCCCAGTCGAGGATGCGCGAGAACGTCTCGGCACCAATGACAAGAGCCCGCCTGGATTGCCCAGCCTTCAGGAAGTTGTCGGCGCACACCATCGCATAGATGAAACCGGAGCAGACCGCCTGCACATCGAATGCGCACCCACGCGTAATGCCAAGCATATGCTGGATGCGAACGGCCGTAGATGGGAACGTCCGATCCGGCGTAGCGGTCGCAACAATGATGAGGTCGATCTCGGTTGGATCGATGCCCGATCGAACGAGCGCCTTGCGCGCGGCGGCCGCACCAAGATCAGCCGTAGTCTCGTCTTCGGCGGCAATGTGGCGCTGGCGAATACCTGTTCGTTCGACAATCCAGTCGTCATTCGTATCGACGATTTTTGCCAGATCCTCGTTCGTCATGACCTTGGCCGGCACGTGTGCACCGATACCTCTGATAACCGAGCGAATGGTTGCCACTCTATCCTCTTTTGCTGCGTCCGTTGATTCGGCTTAACAGCGGCTGGCGTCTAATAGGAAACGCTGTTCCGCTGTCGATCGACGCTTTGCGGGACTTTTTGAATTCACCCCATCTAATCAGGGCACTAGCTGCCACAGTAAGACCCAACGGTCTAGGGCCAAGCCGGCTTCTACAGAAACCCGGACTCACTCTGCGGCATTTTGACCAATACGATGATGGAACGTGACGAGGTCCTCGGCAAGCCGTCCAATAAGACCAGACTGCGCCATTTCATATCCAAGATCGACGGCGCTGGCGAAGCCCAGCGCATCGGTCCCACCGTGGCTTTTGATAACGACGCCGTTCAGACCTAAGAACGTGCCCCCGTTGACCCGCCTCGGATCCATCTTGTGCCGCAGGACCTTGAACCCACCGCGCGCAAGCATAGCGCCGAGCTTGGAAAAAACCGTCCGGCTCATCGCATCACGCAAATATTGACCGATCTGCTTGGCTGTCCCTTCGGCCGTCTTCAAAGCAATATTGCCGGCAAACCCCTCGACCACGACAACATCGACCGTTCCCTGGCCGATTTGATCGCCCTCCAGGAAGCCGCGGTAGTCCAATGGCAGTCCGTTCGTTTCCTTGAGCCAGGCATGCGCCTGTTTAACGTCCTCATCGCCTTTGATTTCTTCGACCCCGACGTTGAGTAAGGCAACGCTTGGACGCTCAAGGTGAAAGAGCGCGCGGGCCATGGCCGCACCCATGAGCGCGAAATCGGCCAGCTGGCGGGCATCCGCACCAATATTTGCACCGACGTCGAGGACGATGCACTCGGACTTCACCGTCGGCCAAAGCGCTGCGATCGCCGGGCGCTCAATCGCCGACATCGGCCGCAGGATCAGTTTCGACATGGCCATCAGCGCGCCGGTGTTCCCCGCCGAGACGGTGACATGCGCTTCTTCGTTCTTCACCGCCTCGATCGCCGACCACATGCTGCTGCCCTTACCCCGGCGCAGGGCCTGGCTTGGTTTGGCATCCATGGCGATGACGGATTCGGTGTGGACGATCTTGCTGCGCTCGGCGAGAGCCGGAAACTTCTGCAGTTCTTCTTCAATGGCTTTTTGATCGCCATAAAGGATGAAATCCATCCCCGGATGCCGTGTGAGCGAGATCGATGCCCCCTCAACCACGACGTTGGGTCCATGATCGCCACCCATGGCGTCAAGCGCGATCGTTCGATGCGCCAACATGCGCTGTCTGGCCTCGTTCTGTTCGTCAAAAAGGGGACGGCATTTGCCGTTTTGCAGGCGCAAACGGACCGTCTTTTATTATTGTCCCCGGAGCGGTTGGAAAATACCCCTTTGGAGAAACGAAACAACTTCTTTGTCTAAGGTGTGTTGTCGCGGTCCTTCTTGAGTTGAGCCAGTGCTGCAAAGGGGTGCGCGCCTTCTTCCGCCGTTTCTTGCCCATCATCTTGCCCGACGTCGCCCAGACTGGCGCCGTCGGCACGCGGGTAGGGATCAAGACCAGCCGATAGGACTTCGAAAATCACCCGGCCGACCTCGAGTATTTCGTTCTTGATCGGCTCGTATTCCTCGGCGCTGAGCGCTTCTTCTTCTTCCGCCTGCTGTCCTGGCATGTATTCGGGCGGAACAAAGACGCAATCGAGAACCTCGTGAACCTCCTCCTGAAGAGGTTCAAGCGTCACGACACAGGCCCGTGTGAAGACCGCGTCGACCGATCCGGAAAGCCCAAAGCGCCCCTTGCCGAGGTTCTTGATCTTGTAGTCGGCAACAAGGCTCTGACACTCAGGTTCGCCAAGCTCGTCGGCCACCGACTGCCGGAGCTCTTCGTTGGCTTCGCGATGCTGGGAAACGCCCGCCCGCGGGATCTCGTGGACCTTGTAACGCCAATTCTCAAGTTTGCTCATGGGGATCGCCTGCAAAGATGCTCAAAACGCCCGGATATCGGCAAATTCAGGAGTGGGCACGGGATCGGCCGAATAGTCCTGTTGAGCAAGCGTGTCCTGACACGCCAAAACGTAGTCTGCAAGTTTCACCGAAGCATCTTCGGACAGCTGTTGTTCCTCAAGGCTGCCAGAGCATGCCCGCAGCGCTTCGGCCAATTCTCCCCGCCCCGCTTGCATGGCGTTTTTGTACGCCGTCGAGCGTTCCCGCAGTGCTATGGCCGCCCGTTTGACCTTCTTGGGCACACTCGTGTCGCCGACACCCAATTCGCGCATGCAGTCGTCCATATCCGTCACGAACGTCTCTGAGAGCGTCCGCGCCAGGTCCTCAGAGGCCGGACGAAAAGTCGAAAGCCGGTCGAGAACGAGGAACAGGTGCAGAACAATCATCTCGAAACGGCCTTCCAGGCTGTCTAACACCCCGATCCGGCGATAGAAATCCGGCTGCCGAGCCTGTAAAACGATGCATTCGTACAACTGCCGCGCGTTTCGTTGAACGTTCTTGCGAGTCTTCAACCACGCGAACATTTTCTCGCCTCCGAGCCCAAATAAAAAGCACCGTCCCCAACAGAGACGGGCAAAGCGGATTGTTGTTCGCTCTCAAGAGGTTTAAGCGAACGAATGACGGCCAACAAAAGCGATTCGAACAGGTGTCACCTGATGATGCGCCATAACCAATATGAGCCGGTCAGCCCACGTGGCGGCTCAAACAAGAACAAAATGCACCACCTGTCACGTCCTGTTAGCAGACTGCGGTGTCTGACGGCCGTTGCAGCTGCCGCTGCCGCCCTCACGGTGTTGGGAGGCTGCAGCGAACAGGTCCTCAAGCATGGCCAGCATTTCAGCCAGGGCGACCTCCAGCAGATACAACCCGGCATGAGCCGCGAGCAGGTCCGCCTGACGCTCGGCAGCCCGTCGACGACGACGACGGCGAGCAGCACCGGCGGAGATGTCTACTACTATATCTCCAGCACCGCCACACAAGCAGCGTTCTTCAAACCCAGCGAAGTCGACCGGCAGGTCGTTGCCGTCTACTTCAATCCGCTGGGGTCAGTGGAACGCATCGCCAACTACGGGTTGAAAGACGGCAAGGTCTTCGACTTCATCTCGCGCACCACGCCCGCGCCTGGCGGCAACGAAGACGGCATCCTCAAACAGCTGTTCCGCAACCTGGGCACCAAGCAGATCTTCGGCGACGGCTAATGCGTCCGTGTCGCGCAAGGACGCGCGGTTGAAGATTTCCACGTCTCTTGAAAACGTCTAGGGGCGGCGCGCATGTTTGCGGGCCACCCCTTGGGCAACATTATTTCAGCCGAATTGAAAAGCTTCAGTTTTTCTCGCCGACCAGAGAACCAAGTGCGGCTCGGATCGCTGCAACCGAGGTCACGGCTTCAGGCTTGGCTTTGACCATCTCGCCGCTGCGCGTCATGGCCGACTGAAATGCAATCATGTGTCCTTGCATGAATTCTTCTCCTGCAATCATTTGAGTGAAACCCGCTCCGATTGGAGCGATTGCAGTGATCATGCTGCAGGGCGCGCCTGCAGGCTGTTTCGGGCGAGACAATCGCGGCGGAAAATTGCCGGGATCCTCCCATCCCCCTTTCGAACTAAGATTGATTTCGCTCAGAGCCAGTCCCTCTCATCCGTGCTCAGACCCGACCCGCCGGACGAACAAACCGAACCGGCAGGTGCTGCGCCATCGTTCGGAAGCGCCAGCCACAATTCGCCAGCCCAAATTCGGATGAGAAGGAAGAACAATGAGCACAAACGACTGGTCCGATTTCGTCGAGGAAACCGATACTCGCATGAGTGCCTTGCGCACCGCCATGCCCGACGTCGCAAAGGCCTTCGGCCGCTTGGCAGGAGCCGCAACCGTCAAAGGCGAACTCGACACCAAAACCAAGGAGCTGATCGCATTGGCCATCGGCATATCCGCGCGTTGCGACGGATGCGTTGCCTATCATGCGCGCGCCGCAGCGAAATTCGGCGCATCGCGCCCGGAGGTTATCGAAACGATCGGCATGGCCGTTTACATGGGCGGCGGCCCCTCGATGATCTATGGCGCCGAAGCGCTATCGGCCTATGACGCTTTGGCACCCACCATCGCGCAAAAAGACTAAAGCCCGAACGTCGCCTCTCGTTGCCCGCGTCCTGAGGCGCCACATCGTTCGTCCAACAAAAAGGCCCCGCCGAAGCGAGGCCTTTTCGTTTTTGTAAATGTGATTGCCAAACGGCTTAGTGAGCGAGAACCGCCAACAGCAGCAGAGCAACAATGTTGGTGATCTTGATCGCCGGGTTCACAGCAGGACCTGCGGTGTCCTTGTAAGGGTCGCCGACGGTGTCACCGGTGACGGAAGCTTTGTGCGCCTCGCCACCCTTCTCGTGCTTCTGGCCGTCCTTATCGACGAAACCGTCTTCGAACGACTTCTTGGCGTTATCCCAGGCACCACCGCCCGACGTCATCGAGATCGCAACAAAGAGACCCGTGACGATCACGCCGAGAAGCATCGCACCGACCGCCGAGAACGCAGCACCCTTGTCGGCAATCGCGCTGATCACGAAGAACAGGACGATCGGGGACAGAACCGGCAGCAACGACGGAACGATCATTTCCTTGATCGCCGCACGCGTCAGAAGGTCGACGGCCGCCGCATAGTCCGGACGATCCTTGCCTTCCATGATGCCGGGCTTTTCGCGGAACTGACGGCGTACTTCTTCAACGATCTGCCCACCGGCACGACCGACCGCCGTCATAGCGATGCCGCCGAACAGGTAAGGGATAAGACCGCCAAGCAGAAGCCCGACAACGACGTACGGGTTATCGAGACCGAAATCGACCTCGACGCCCTGGAAGAACGGATACTTGTCAGGATGCGCCGCGAAGTACTTGAGGTCGTAGTTGTAGGCTGCAAACAGCACCAAGGCACCAAGACCCGCCGAACCGATGGCGTAACCTTTGGTGACCGCTTTCGTCGTGTTGCCAACGGCGTCGAGAGCGTCAGTCGACTTGCGGACTTCAGCCGGCAGACCCGACATTTCCGCAATACCGCCGGCGTTGTCGGTCACCGGACCGAAGGCATCAAGCGCAACGACCATCCCGGCCAAACCGAGCATCGTCGTCGTAGCAATCGCCGTCCCGAAGAGACCGGCAAGGTTGAAGGTCAACAAGATGCCGGCGACGATCACGATCGTCGGCAGCGCCGTCGCTTCAAGCGAAATCGCAAGACCCTGAATGACGTTCGTACCGTGTCCCGTCACCGAGGCCTGAGAAATCGAGCGGACCGGACGGAAACCGATACCGGTGTAATACTCGGTGATCCAGATAATGGCACCCGTGACACCCAGACCGACAAGGCCGCAGATGAACAGGTTCATGCCCGTAATCTCGATGCCGGTCGTCGTCGTGGCGATCACGCCGAAGCCGCTGCCCTTATCCGGGAACACCAGATAGTTGGCGATCGCCAAACCCGCCACCGACAAAATGGCCGTCGCGATGAAGCCGCGATAGAGCGCCCCCATGATCGAGTTGTTCGAGCCAAGCTTGACGAAGAACGTGCCGACGATCGACGTCACCAGACACACCGCGCCAATCGCCAATGGATAGACCATCATGGCTGGCAGTTCAGGGGCATCGAGGAAGAAGATCGCAGCCAGAACCATCGTCGCAACGACGGTCACCGCGTAGGTCTCGAACAAGTCGGCCGCCATACCGGCACAGTCGCCGACGTTGTCACCAACGTTGTCGGCAATCGTCGCCGGGTTGCGCGGATCGTCTTCGGGGATGCCAGCTTCGACCTTACCAACGAGGTCGCCGCCGACGTCCGCACCCTTGGTGAAGATGCCGCCGCCAAGACGCGCAAAGATCGAGATCAGCGATGCGCCGAAGCCCAGCGCCACGAGGGCATCGATGACCGTACGCGAACCAGGCTCAAGCCCCAGAACACCGGTGAGGATGCTGTAGTAGGTGGCAACGCCAAGCAGCGCCAGACCAGCAACCAGCATCCCGGTGACCGCACCCGATTTGAACGCGATATCAAGACCGGCCGCCAGCGACTGCGAAGCCGCCTGCGCCGTTCTGACGTTGGCGCGAACCGAGACCAGCATTCCGATATAGCCCGCAGCACCCGAAAGCACCGCACCGATCAGAAAGCCGAACGCGACGAGTCCGCCAAGAAGCAGCCAGGCAAGTACGAAAATGACGGCGCCGACGATGGCGATCGTCGTGTACTGCCGTCCCAAATAGGCCTGCGCGCCCTCGCGGATCGCGCCTGCAATCTCCTGCATGCGCTCGTTGCCGGCGTCTGACGCCATCACGCTTTGAATTGTGTAGACCGCGTAGAGAATCGAGAGAGCACCGCAAGCGATGATCCCCCAAAGGATCTCAGTCATGAATTTTGTCCCTCCGAAAGGAGCCATTGGCATTCTTGGCGAAGCACGAGCTTAGTCCGTGATCCGCATCTGTTGCCCTTTAGCCTTGTTGGCGAATATGCGGCCGGACCATGCCAAATTGGATAAGTAATGGCAATCAAAGAGCTTCTGGAAAGCCTCGAACTTCAGTCGAAGACGTGGATAGTTGAACGAAGACTAGCAAAATAAAAGGGCGGCCAATGCCGCCCCATTATTAAGTGTTCCAAACTGCAAGTGTGTCCGACCACACGAAATACCGAAGCTTTGTGCTCAGGTAAAAATGCAAAATCAGCGAGGCCGGCAAGGCGTAGCTTCAACAGTACAGCCCCATCCCTCGTAATCCTTGCTGCAGCCTTTCATCTTCTTGATCGCATTGCGGAAATAGGCCCAGTCTGTTCCATATTCGGCGGCGGTGAATTCTTCCCAGCTGACGATCGCAGCCTTCAGCGCCGTTCTCTTGGAGGACTTGCCGCTGGAATTACCGACATGCATGTGGTCGGTAAAACAGGTTTTGCGACCTACTTTCATCCACGTATGAATAGCCGCAAGGCCCGTTTCGTCAGCGGATGCAGGAATTGCGAACGCGGATACACTAGCGGCGAGCGCCGCTACAATTACAACGGTGTGCCTGAAAGCCATCGTCTGGTCCCTCGATATGCGGAAAGTCTGTTTCGCAGAATCAGACCATGCCAGATACCGACGAACCTCTCATGCGCTAAACAGCGACTGCATTATTTAGGCTTCACGCCGCTGCAAAATCGACACAGCGAAATTGATCCACGTCAACATGGTAAACGCGTCATGTCAGCCAAGCGGAAAAGCAGCCCCTTGAGCTGCAATTTTCCCCAACGCCGTTCGCTCTATTTCATCGACCAGCCACGTTCGGATTCCTTGCACGGCCGAGCCTTCACTGAACAGGCCCATCCGTCGCCACGCATCGTATAGGCTTCTTCGCATTCCATGGCCTTATCGGCAGCAAGCTCGAAGTTGGCCCAGACTTCGCCGTACTCCAGACGCGTAAATCCGGACCACGAGCGGACGGCATAAGACTTGGCCTCATCCAGCGTCGCCCAGGCTCCAGATTCACCGAAATGTTCGTGATCGGTCATGCAGAACTGACCGTTTTCCATGCCCAGCTTATGGATGCGGGCTAATCCGCTCTCCGAACGCATGGAGTTGGCTTTTGCATGGTAGGGGAGCACCGCAATCGCAGCGCAAATCGCCAGCGCGATAAGAAATGTACGCATAATGTCTACTTACCCAGTCGAACAACCCAAAAACACGACTGCTGACAACACACTCCAGCAGTAGGTTTATAAAGATTGATCAAGGTAAGGATTCAGTTAACCAGCCACCCAAAATCGGAAATTCGCTGAGCCCGGCATCGTCACCGAAGACGCATTGCGAGCAAGCGCAGGTCGACATCGGAAGCGCGCGACACTAGCTCCAGCGCCGGTTCGACCACATCCACTGCTCGGGCGCTTCGCGGATCCATTCTTCGAACTGCTTTTGCATCTCGATCATGACCCACTGAATGTCTACGGACTGATTGGCGCTGCGCGGAACCCGCAATTCGCGCAGCTCGATCTCGAACCGGCTGCTCGTGCCGATCCGCTTGCAGCGCGACAGCCAGATGCGCGCGCCGACCCGCCGTGCGATCATCGCGCCAATCGCTTGGGTCTTTGCTGGCTTGCCGAAGAACTCGATCGGGATACCCGTGCGGTCATAGAGATCGCAGACCATACCCAGCCGTCCGCCGCGGCGGACGAAATCGGTTATGACGCGCGCCGTCTTGCGGTCGTCCCCATGGTCCCCCACCTTGCCACGGCCGAAAAGCCCCGCTGGGTAAAGATCCTTGCGTTGATCGCGCAGATATTGATCGACGTAAGGGTTCGTCACCGACCGGTAGATCGCAGCCGGATTGGCCCCCGAATAGGCCAATGGCCAGATCGCCAACTCCCAATTGCCCATGTGCAAGGAAATGCCGACCGCCGACCCTAGTTTGTGCTTGTAGCGATCAAACATCGCCGCCGGCTTGATGGTCATCCGCGACGGATCCGCAGTAATCCGGTCGATCTGCATCGTCTCGGCCATGACCCGACCGAGATTTTCCCAATGCTTGCGACGGATGACGTTGAGCTCGGCTTCCGGCTTTTCGGGAAACGCGATCTTCAGGTTCTCAAGTGCGCGTTGATGGCGCTTCGGATTGATGATCGGCGCCAGCGTCGACCAGGTCTTGGCAGAAATCGCTGTCGCCGTCTCAAGCGGGATCGACCGCACGACGGCGATAACCGCACGAAGCGCGTAATACTCCAATCGGAACTGGAGATCGGTAAGACGCGGAGAAGACGACATCAGGAAGTTGCAACCGCCGGAATGAAAAAGCAAATGCGTCCAAGAACACCCGAAAGGGAATCGCTCAAAAACTCATCGCCGGGACGTTTACAGTCTCCCGCGCTGAACGGCAATCGCCCCGCATTGACGCGGGACCGAGCCAACAGAATTTGCTAAATCCGTCAGGCGGCCGGTTCGACATCGCGCGAACGCATGATCGACGGCAGCCCTGTCGTCGGCGCCATGCCGATCTGCATCAATTGCCGGCGCAGCGGGCCGAACGCCTTGATGGTATGAAGCGCGGCCCCGCGTGCCGCCTGCACTGGCAGAAGGTCGGAGAGAAGCGCTTGATTCATAGACCAAACCGCGAAATCCCGGTTCTTTGCATCTGACTTGCGAAGTGCGCTGTATCGCTCGAGCAATGCAGAGCTGCCGACATCGCTATTGCCCGCAACCGCTTCTGAAACCAGATCCGCCAGCGTACCGACGTCGCGCAGCGACAGATTAAGTCCCTGGGCACCAATGGGCGGCATCGCATGTCCCGCCTCGCCAACCAAAGCCACGCGGTTCCTGCCCATAGAGTCAGCAGACAGATGAGAAAGCGGAAAGATCGCCCGAGGCCCGACATCTCGAACCACGCCCAACAGACCTTGCAGGTTGTCTTCCAGGACTCGCTTGAATGCGGCGTCATCCAGCGAGCGCAAGCGATCAGCCACATCAGGCCGCTCGACCCACACCAGGCTCGACATCATCCCAGGCATCGGCACCACCGTGAGCGGTCCCGCTTTGCGATGCAACTCTGTCGAGACCCCGGCATGCGGCCGCGTATGACCGAAAACACAAGTTACGGCCGACTGGCCGCTGGAGACGTCTTTAACTGCGATATCAACGCCTTGGCGCGCAATCGAACGGCGTCCGTCGGCGGCCACCACCAGTTTCGACGTCAAACTGAGGCCTTCCGCTAACATCAGTTCGGCCTGATCGCTCGTCGCGCTGACGCTGCGCACGCCTTCGCTTTCGACAATCCGAATTAGCTCAGAAGCTTGCGCTGCCGCCCGCAGAGCGCGCATCAACGGCTCTTGCGGCACATTATAGCCGAACCGCGGAGCCCCGATTTCGTGGGCCTCGAAAAGCACTTCAGGCGCCCGAAAAAGCCCGCCGGTGTCATCGACCAGCCGAATGGACTTGAGTTCGGCGCAGTCGTCCCGGCATTGGTCAAAAACACCGATGTTTTCAAGCAATGTAATGGATGGATTGAAGAGCGCTGCCGTCCTGGTATCGGGCCGATTGCCAGCCGGGCGGTGCGGCCCGGCTATGATCGTGCAAGCAATTTTTGCTTCGGCCAGAACCAGCGCTGCACAAAGCCCGGCGGGGCCTGCACCAATGACCACGATTTCATCCATAACGACCTCTCCCAAGGGGAACTATTGCTCATGAGCGGACGAACTGAGTTCTACGCATTCCAACTGGCCTTCCACTTGATATTCGACAAGTTGATCGTCGCTGGCCACATTTTTGACGCTTCTAAAGCTTGTTTCTGGCATCGCCGGTCACGCACCGGTGGGGATAAAGCAATAAACCGCCTCTCGCCAGGCCCAGGCCTGACAACCTATTGTATACGCGTGGTAATTTCCGGAATGTCCGGAAATGGGAGCATCTTGCTGCAATGAGGCTTGACAACAGTCTGTTGCAAGGTTGACACGGCCCGATTCGTGAATGCGTACACAAAGGCATTTGAGGTTTACGCCGGCGAATGCCTTGGGCTAACTGTCTCCATGCCGGACTGGCCAAGGCTCGAAATCGCCACTGTGTGTCAGGCTCGCGGTGAAACTGATCACGGTGTTCAGTCCGAGTGGGTTGGGTACCTTATAGGGTAAGTAAACAGGAGAAGTTCAGTATGTTCGGGGGACTCTTCAAATCGACCAGCATGATCGCGCTTGCCGCGGTTGCAGGGCTGGCGTTCGGCGGCGTGTCCGCCAAGGCTGCTGATTTGGGCGGCGATTGCTGCGCAGATCTCGAAGAGCGCGTTGCAGAACTGGAAGCCACTACGGCTCGTAAAGGCAACCGCAAAGTTTCGCTCACCATCTACGGCCAGGTTACGACGGCTGTGATGTTCTGGGACGCTGACGGAAACGGCGTAGACGAAAGCAACACCTACGTTGTCGACCCTCAGACTTCCGGTACGCGCTTCGGTTTCAAAGGCAATGCGAAGATCACGCCAGACGTTTCGGCTGGTTACCAGATCGAGCTGCAGTGGCAGCAGGCTGACGCGACGAAAGTCACCGTCGACAGCGACGAAGGTCAGGATCTCCCAGAGTTCCGTCAGGCTCACTGGTACTTGAAGTCCAAGACCCTCGGTAAAATCCGCGTTGGTCTCGCCGATACGGCAAGCTCCGGCATCGCCGAAATCAACGTTGCCAACACCAACATCGCTGACGGCATGTCGTCGTCGCAGGCTGGTGCTGCAATCATCTCCGGCGACCTTGGCGGTCCGTCGATGACCAACTTCGAAGGCAACCGTAAGAACGTCGTTCGTTACGATACGCCAACGATGGCTGGCTTCATCATGTCGGCAGCTTGGGGCGAAGACGACTACTGGGATGTCGCTCTGCGTTACGCTGGCGAAGTTGGCGGCTTCAAGATCGCTGCTGGTGTTGCATACTCGGAAGATACCGACAGCAACAACGGCGCAGGCGGCACGTTTGATCCACCGGTCGAAGCCATCAACGGCGGCCTGTCGATCCAGCACGTAGCAACCGGCCTCTTCGCAACGGCATCTGGCGGTCATCGTCAGCGCGACGGCTGGATTGACGACGAAAGCTTCTGGTTCGTCAACGCTGGTATCGAGCAGCGCTGGTCTTCGCTTGGTAAAACCTCCCTCTTCGGTATGGCTGGTGAATTCCAAGACGACGACGATGACTCCGCATACTACTACGGTGGTGGTGTCGTTCAGAAAATCGACGCAGCTGCGATGGATCTGTTCATCTCCTACCGTCACTACGACATTCAGGACGCCGCTGCTCCAGGCGCAGACCCTGAATTCGACACCGTCGTCGGTGGTGGCCGCATCAAGTTCTAAGACTTGATGACTGCAAGCGTGAATTAATAGGAAGGGCCGCTCTCAAGAGTGGCCCTTTTCTTATGGCTCCACAGGATTGGGGATAACACCCAAAACCACCGGCGGCGTTGTAGTCCGGGCCTACCTACGGAGCTGGGCATCGTGAGTTCCGAAGCGCCAATCACTAAGCTTCAACTACCCCGGGCGAACACCAACCCCGCTGCTTCCAACCTGAATGAACGCTGTTTGAGCCCGGCGGAATCGGACATGCCGACTGCGCCGCCAATATGCACTCCATACCCTTCCAAGACTCGGATTTGATTCGCTAAATTCGGATCCAAAGCGGTCCCGCGCACGAATTTTGAACAGCCAAAATCGGCCTACAGCGTCTCAGAACACGCAAAATGGTGCTGATCCGCCGCTTTTGTGCCGCATTTTGTGGCGGCCGAGCAACGGATGGCTCTCAAAGCTGGGTGAAAGTCCAATCCACTATTCCTTCTTGCATACGGGTGGGGCTAGCTTCTCCCCAACGCCGCTGAGTCGAGTCTCGGCTTACGTGCTGGCTTAAAGTCGGCAAATGCTAGCAGCGGCCAGAGTTTAGTTTCCTAGTTTGTGTTGGTTGTGTCCGGCGTAGGTGCCTTCAGCTCCTGCCGTTGCCTCTTTGTCGAGCGCAACGCGAGTGTTGAGCGCCCCGTGACCGGCTGTACGCGCTGTGCGGTGCTCCGGCTCGTTAATTGTCAAACTGACCATGGATTTGGGGGAATTATGAAAAGAATCTCTCTGGTCGCCATGACCGCAGTAGCCGGGCTGTTCTCGACGAACGTCCTCGCAGCTGACCTTGGCGGCGATTGCTGCGCAGACCTCGAAGAACGCGTTGCAGAACTTGAAGCCACGACAGCCCGCAAGGGTAACCGCAAAGTTTCGCTGACCATCTACGGTCAGGTCACCACGGCTGTAATGTTCTGGGACGCAGACGGCAACGGCGTCAACGAAAGCAACACCTACGTCGTCGATCCGCAGACCTCCGGTACGCGCTTCGGCTTCAAGGGCAAAGCTTCGATCAACTCCGAATGGAGCGCCGGTTACCAGATCGAACTGCAGTGGCAGCAGGCTGACGCAACGAAAGTTCGCGTCAACGACGACGAAGGCCAGGACCTCCCGGAATTCCGTCAGGCTCACTGGTATTTGGCCAGCAAGCGCCTCGGTAAAATCCGCGTCGGTCTCGCCGACACGGCAAGCTCAGGCATCGCCGAAATCAACGTTGCCAACTCCAACCTCGCCGACGGCATGTCCTCGTCGCAGGCTGGTGGCGCGATCATTTCGAACGACCTTGGTGGTCCTGCGATGACCAACTTCGAGGGCAACCGTAAGAACATCGTTCGTTACGATACGCCAACCTTCTCCGGCTTCCTGCTTTCGGCAGCCTGGGGTGAAGACGACTACTGGGATGTCGCTCTGCGCTATGCCGGTGAAATCCGTGGCTTCAAGATCGCTGCTGGTATCGCCTATAGCGAAGACACTGACACCAACAACGGCGCTGGCGGCACCTTCGATCCGCCGACCCAGGCTGTAAACGGTGGCCTGTCCATCATGCACATGCCTTCCGGCGTATTCGTCACGGCTTCGGCTGGTCATCGCGAACGCGATACCTGGCTGGACGACGAAAGCTTCTGGTTCCTCAGCGGTGGTCTTGAGCGCCGGTTCTTCGCCATCGGTAAAACCACCCTGTTCGGTATGGGCGGTGAATTCGAAGACGACGACAACGACTCAGCCAACTACTGGGGTCTGGGCGCTGTCCAGAAGATCGACGCAGCTGCAATGGATCTCTTCATCTCCTACCGCAGCTACGACATCCAGGACGCTGCTGCTCCAGGTGTTGACGCCGACTTCGACACCGTTGTCGCAGGTGGCCGCATTAAGTTCTGATCGAGTATAAACTCACAGAACTTGGAACGACCAACGGGGCGGCTCAGGCTGCCCCGTTTGCTTATCTCAAAAGCAAACAAAGTCTTAAGAAAAGTGTGTGAATGACGCCACATGACCGTCCGAACACACCTGCACCAAGAAAAGTTCATCTGGACTTAACTGGTGCCGAAACATCCTTGTTTTCGCACGTGCGTCATCGCATGGTGCTAGCTAAAGTTGTTGATCGCGGGGCGATTTGAATGAGACGCTTGAAGCAGTTGGGCATTGCGGCCGCCATTGTATTGGCTGCCCTCCCAGCAATTGCGTTTGAAGAACAGCAAGCCGGCGGTGCCACCCAGCACCATGCGCCGGCGCCTGGTATCGTCATCGACAATTCGCGCACGCCGTCTCAGAGCGGCATCGGCGCCGAGATGGAATTTGCTACGCCGACTCCCAAAACCAAAACGGGAACCGAGGTCTTCATTCCCGGACTGGGAAGTCTCGGCGTTTTGCCGAAAATGGATTTCGGCCTGGAGCTTCTGTACGGGGCAACCGATAGCCCGGCAGACGCCACCGACAGCGCAGAACCTCCGTTGAGCTACAGCGACGACGATCTGCAGATCCGCGGTACGGTCAAACACCGCTTCTGATCCGAGGGAAGTCCGGCCCTTCCAGTCGCCGATTTCAAAAAGATCACATTGAGAAATTTGACCCGCAGTTTCGTTATACGGACTGCGGGTTTTCTATTGCAAAACCGTCAACCGATATCTGACGCCCAAAGCCCTTCAAAAAGATCCTGCCACGTCGGCAAGCCCGAGCCCTTGACGAAACGGCACTTGCGACCGCCCGCCTACTGACGCGCGTTCAACGCTGACACCGTTATGTCACAATGCTTATCAATCCCGCGTCTTAACCAAAAAATTCTGTGGATTTTCGCTCAAAAAAATAAGGACATATCTCTGGCGGCAAAAAAACAAAAAGTGCGGGGGAGTAAGCGTTATGGATGGAGTAACCGCGTTATGGCTTGCTGGTTTGGGCTGCGAGCAACTTTTCTAAACGTCTGCCGTCAATTCGGGTTCTTCATCGCGTGGCAATCGAACCAAGATCGCCTAGTTGACGTTGCGCGCACCAACGGCGTTTCCGAAGACACCTGCGGAAACCACGTCGCCAAGTCCGCGGCCCTAAGTGCACTCAGTTGCCTTCTGCTGCTCTTCACGCCGATGTCTGCGAACGCGCAGGTCACCGTCAATCCAGCCCCCCTGACGTCGCCCCCAACCGGTGCGCCGTTTTTTGAAACCAACGTTGCGCTGGGCGGAACCGTAATCAGCGAGGCTGACGCCAAAGCTCTCGGCGACGATCTCGCACAAGTCACCAAAGATGCGCAAAGCGATTGGGACAATAACCCTGTCGAAGCAGACGGTGTGACCAACACCAATGGTCCGATGAATTCGAACGTTCCGGACGACAACGACAAGGCGGCCTACACGCAAAATGCCGTCAACAATTATCTGGCCAACAATCCGATCTCGGGCGTCTCAGGCGGCACCTGCGCAGCCCAGCTCGACCCAGCCATTACCGGCCTCGACTTCACAAGTGACGCCGTCTCGCTCGCCGGTAATATCGTCGCTCTGGCAACCGATATCCTGCTCATCGATGAGCCAGGAGAGATTGGCGCAGATTCGCTAGGCATCGCCGCCGACGCCGTATCGATTGCCTCCAACAGCGTCCAGGCGGCCCAGAACGACCTTCCAGAATGTAACACGGACTTCACCGGGACCATCAGAGGTTACGCAAACCTCTCGACCGGCCTTGGCATCTCCTCGTTTAGCGGCGCAATTCGGCTCGGGAACGAGGACGCCATCAGCTACTACGAAGGCATCACCTTGGGCGGCGGAAGCCTGGCAGGAGCGGGCTACGGCGGCCAGCCCGCTTCGACCGGCGATCCAGACGCCATCGCAGTCGGCAACGGCGCGAACGCTGATAACGAAGGCGATACGGCTGTCGGTACTGGCGCGAGTGCAACCGGGGGAACGCCGACCGGCGGAGACGGGGCAACCGCATACGGTGCCGGTGCCGTCGCGAACGGTAGCGGCGCGACGGCGATCGGCGCCGGCGCCATGGCAACGAACGACAACGCGACCGCAATCGGCGCAAACGCGACCGCATCCGGCCTCAACTCTACGGCGGTCGGCGCCAGCTCCACGGCGTCCGGCGACAACAGCACTGTCGTCGGCTACATGTCGGTTGGCGCGGGTGTCAACGATACCGTTGTCGGCGCCAACAACGACAGCGGCAGCGGCGGCAACAACAGCCTGCTCGGCAGCGGCATCAACATTCTCAATAGCGGGATGAATAACGTTGCCATCGGCAGCGGGCATCAGATCGACGGCAACAACAACACGGCAATCGGCGACCCAATCACCATAGACGGCAACGACAACTTCGTTGGTGGCAACAACAACGACATCTTCGGCAACGACAACGTCGTGATCGGCAACAACAACGATGTCGGCACCAACGTTGCTCCTGTCGACGACAATATCATTCTCGGTGACAGCACCACCGTCACCGGCAACGAAACCGTCGCAATCGGCCAACGTGTGACAACCGGCGCCGACGAAGCCATCGCAGTCGGCTCGGATGCCAGCGCGACGGGCGCAGGCGGCATAGCCATAGGACCGGATTCCGATGCAACGACCGGCGTCGCGCTGGGCAACGGAGCCCAAACGACGTCTGGCGTCTCCATCGGCATCTCTGCCGGCGATCTCAACGACGGAGGCGTCTCGATTGGCAACAATTCGCGCGCAACCCAAACCGCCAACACAGCCGTCGGACACGGCTCGCAAGTCTCTGCCGAAAGCGGAACCGCTGTCGGCGCAGATTCAATGATTTCTGACGTTGCCGAAGGCGGCGTAGCAATCGGCAACGGGACCACAATCGCCGTTGGCGGCGTGAATGGATCGACCGACGTAACCGCAGTCGGCCGGGGCATCGTCATTGGCGATGGCATAGACAACGCAGTCGCCCTCGGCGCGGAAGCCGGCGTCGCAGTATCCGGCGGCATCGCTGTCGGTCAAGCCGCAGACGCAAACCAAATCGATTCCATCGCCATCGGCCGCGACGTCGACACGGACGGGCGCCGCGCGGTCGGCATCGGTCTGGGGGCTAACGCAGATGGCGACGACTCTGTCGCAATCGGCAACGCAACGGCAGATTCGATACAATCGATCTCGATCGGCAATGCCGCCAGTTCCACTGCTTCGACGGCGATTTCCGTCGGCCGTAACGCAACCGCCAGCGGCGCAGCAGCAATCGCGATTGGCGGCGGCATCAACGGCTTTCAGGCGCAGGCGACCATGACGAGTTCAATCGCCATCGGCAACGGAGCGTCCTCAACCGCAGTCGGCGCTTCGGCATTTGGTGGCACGTCCAACAACACGACAACCGCAAGCGCGACTGATGCTCTGGCCCTCCAGGGTGGAGCGGCAAGCGGCATATCCAGTATCGCTGGCGGAATTCGGTCTCAGGCCACCGCCGAAAATGCATTGGCGCTTGGTACGGATGCGCAATCGACCGGCACCAATGCGACATCGCTTGGGACCAATGCGATTGCTTCAGGCACAAACGCGACCGGACTTGGATTTAATGCCCTGGCAACCGGAAATGGATCAATCGCCATCGGCAATGCCCAGTCGACGGGGCCCAACACCATCGCCATCGGCACCGGCGCCGTCGCAACTAACTCAGTCGCCGTCGGATATATGGCGACTGCATCCAATAGCGGTACGGCAATTGGCGATCTCGCATCCGCAACCGGCAATAGCTCGGCAGCATTGGGCAGAAGCTCGAATGCATCCGGCTACCGCTCGACCGCCGTCGGCCCTGGCGCAACAGCGGCCTACGACAACTCCGCCGCATTCGGTTACCGCGCGACGACAACCCGCGCCGATCAGCAAGTCTTCGGCACGGCATCCAACACCTACACGATGCCGGGTATCACATCGCAGGAAAGCAAGCGGGCCCAATCGGGACTGCTCGAACTGCCGACAACTGACGCAGGGGGCAATCTAGCGTCAGACGGCGGAGCTGTCTTCAAAGGGCTGGCCCGTGTACAAGCCGGCGTTGCCGTGGCGATGGCGATAGAAAGCCCATCGCTGACGCGCGGCGAGCGGTTCGGGATGCGCGTGGGGTGGGGCGCATTCGACAGCTACGACAGCTCCGCCAACGCGTTCGGCGCCAGCGCCATGGGAGTGCTTGGCAATAGCCTGATCGTCAAAGGCGATCGGCTGTCGCTCGACGCGGGAATAGGCTGGGGCTTTTCCGAGTTCATGGACTACCGGCAAAACGGCGTGGTCGCCGGACGCGCGGGCGTCCAATGGACCTGGTAACCGCCGGACGGCAGTCGCCTTGCAGCTCTGCCGGTTCACCCTCACGTCGATCTCAGGCTGCGTGAAAATCGCACGGCTGGGCGCGCAAATGAGCGCGCCTGGCCCGCATGTCGCTTGATAGCAATTCGGTCCTTCACCTGCTATCAGTTCGAAGCACGCGGTATCCAAAGGTGTTCGACGCAGCAATGATCTTCTTGCGACGACTTTCTCATCGACTGGGCGCAGCTCTTCTATCGCTCGTCTGCTTGACGATGGCAGCCCACGGCCAAGCCCGGTCCGTCAATGTCCCGCCGCCGCTACAACTCTCAATCATGATCAAGACGTCCCTGATCGCGTACAATCATGCCAATCAGACTGGCAACTACAGCGTCCTGCGCGATCTAGGCAGCCCGAGTTTTCAAAAGGCCAACACCCCCGCCCGCCTGGCTGAAATTTTCCAAGCCGAACGCCACCGCAATATCGATCTTTCGCCAGTCGTCATACTCGCACCCAAGCTGGTACGGCCAGCCGCGATCGACGCGCAAGGCCGGTTAGTCCTGGTCGGCATATTCGATAGCAAGCCTGAGCAGGTCAGTTTTACGCTTGGCTACGAAGTCGTCGACGGGCTTTGGAAGCTCTATGCGATCGGGGTGAAGACGGGCGTCGTCAAAGCGGACGCAGAACCTTCGGCCGCGACCAAAGCGACCGAAAAGCCCAAAAAGTCCGGCAAGAGCAAAACTGAAACCCAAAAAAAGCCGGCAAAAAAATAGCAGACTAAACTCGGCAAAGACGAATTAGGCGCATTCAGTGGATTTGGGACGAAAGCCAGTTCAGGCTCAAACACCCAGCAACGCCAAGCGAAATCACCATCAGCCCCGTCAGACCCAAACCTCAAAACGCGAGACTAAGCCCGACACGCACCTTATCGACATCCACGTCGATCTCACCGGTCTTGGCGGTGAAAGCCAGCGGCACAGTCGTCGAGCCGAAGTCCTCATGCAGGTATTCCACCCTGAAGAGCAAGTTCTCACCGATCCATGTCTCGACACCGCCGCCGAAAACGACACCCGTCAGCACACCATTTTTCGAGACGGTCTGCGAAGCGCCATCGGCGACGCTCAGCGTTTCCGACCAGCTGAAACCCGTGAAGGCGATACCGGCCGTGCCATAGTAGAGCCAATTGCCTGCAACCCAGCCGAAACGCGTGCGAACCGTCCCCTGCCAAACCAGTTCAACCGATGAATTGCGCTGCTGGTTCGTCACGACGGTTGTCTGGACAGGCACGCGCGTGGTCGTCACCACCGGCGGCGGAGATTCACATTCGCATTCACATCCTTCATCGCACGGATCACCCGGCGTGATCGTCGTAATCGTTTGAAAGCTGGTTTCTGTGTGTGAGGTGGAAAAGGCTGCGCTACTCGAGCGCTGGTCGTTGGCAGCCGTAATGTCAGCCTCGATGCCAATTAGAAATTGCGGCGTCAGAAAGGTATTGTATCCGGCATGAAAACCGCCCATTGCGCCGCGCAAGCTGAATTGCTCATTGCGCGCCGGGATGTAGACGGTGCCGCCGGTTCCGTCAGAGAAGGTATATGGAGGTGTCGAAAGATCCAGGTCAGCCCAGCGATGGCCGGCGTGAATACCGGCATAGGCACCGCTCCAATCTTGCGCTTGAGATGGCGATGATGGAACACCCAGGAGCAGGCACGAGCCCACAAGGACTTGGACAACACAACGCATAACAACACCGGTATCGGCCTGCGCTCAAGAAAGCTAAGGCCCCGAAATACTTACTCAAAACAAAAAAACTCAGTCACTTATTAACAGCTTTTCCACGCCCCGCGGTGATCGCTGCGCCACACCTATGAGCCTCAATTTATTCCAAAACTCGTCAAACAGCGCTCTCTCTACCGCAAAAGGCAAAGGCTGCTCGACACTCCCATCCGCTCATGAGCCGCGATCACGCCGACCGCGTCATCGCTGGCAAGAACGACCGCTGGCGAGCCTTGAAAAGCCAATTCTGTCATGAGAACGGCGCACCCGGATCGAGAAAAAAGAGCTAGAATAGCGCGGAGAGCCTTAACGCATCTGCGCGCGCTGGGCTTCTTTTGAGGCGGCTGAAATGCTCACACGACGCTCGGTCATGCTCGGTTCGGCTGCCATGGCAATCTCTCCGCAGTTCGCAGTTGCGAGCGGTAGATCGCTAGAACTGTGGCCTGACAGCCCACCCGGTGGCGGCGGGCCGACCGGCCCGGTCCTGATCAGCCCAAGAGGCGCGATTAGCAATATCGCTACCCCAAGCCTCAAGGTCGTTGCGCCACTGAACCCAAACGGATCGGCGGTTCTGATCGCAGCCGGCGGCGGCTACAAACGCATCCAGATTGCCAAGGAAGCCAATCCTGCCGCCACCTGGCTTACCGCGCGCGGTATAACCACGTTCGTCCTGACCTACCGCCTGCCGCGCGAAGACTGGAACGCCGGCGCCTCGGCACCACTTCAGGATATTCAGCGCGCAATCCGGCTGATCCGGGCTAGCGCAGATCGCTATCGGCTCGATCCCGAACGCCTGGGTCTTCTGGGATTTTCCGCTGGCGGCCACTTGGCCGGGATAGCTGCGGTGCGATCGGATTTCGCCTCCTACCCGCCCATCGACGCAATCGACGAAAGATCCGCGCGACCTTCGCTGGCCGCCCTCATCTATCCCGTCATCACGCTCAAACCGCCCTTCGACAAAACCTGGACGCGGCGTTTGCTTATCGGTGAGAAACCCAGTCCCGCCGACAGCGCGAACTGGTCCGTCGAGACGCATGTGAATGCCAGTTGCCCGCCGGTCTTCCTGGTCCACGCCGCCGACGACGACATCGCCAATCCGGCACACTCGCAGATCATGGCGGCGGCCTGCCAGCGCGCCGGAGTATCAGTTGAATTCCATCTTCTGCCGAACGGCAGGCACGGCTTCCCGCTAACTGCAGGAGGCGCGCCAGCGTTGGATTGGCCCGGATGGTTTGATGCCTGGATGAGAAAGACCGGTTTCTTTGGATAGTTCTTGGACAGTCCCCTGCGGACATCAATCCCACGGCAACCAACCACAAGCCGGAGCCACCGACGAATGACTAGGCCGCTTTCTCCTCATCCTGCGTCGCCGACAATTGCTTCAAAAAACCCGCAGCACTTCGTGCCACACGCGACGCATAAAGGATCTTACGGTGCCCAAGACCGCGCACTGTTTCCAGTTGCGCCAGCTCTGTCGAGGCAGCGACATCGTAGGCGCAGTCGACAGGAATTTCGTCATCATCCTCGCAGTGAATAAGCAGCGCTGGGCGGTCAATCCGACCCAGAAAACTTTCAGCGTTCAGCTCACTCAAAGGATAACCAGCGGTTACTTCAAGACGTGTTTCGAACTGACGCGCGGCTTGCTTCGACAGGCCGAGGTCATCGGTAAATTCGGTCGTGATGTCGCGGAAATCGTTCGGCATCGAGATGAACACATAACCGCTCATCGGCCGGGCCTTTTTGACAGCTGCACCACCTGCGGATGCCAACAACGATACGAAGCCGCCCAACGAATGCGAAACCGTAAAATCGATGGGACCGAACGCGTCGATGACGTCGGTCACCGCACGTGCACAAGCCACGATGCTTGTCTTGGTCCCGGGGCTCAACCCATGCGCCGGCAGGTCGATCAGCAGCACACGAAAACCCGAGCGACGCAGGCTCTCAGCAATGACCGACATGAATGACGCTTCACAGGTCCAGCCATGAATAAGAAGCACCGTTTTCACCGGCGCCGAGTTGTCTGAGTTGCTGTCTGGCTCAAGCACATAGGTGCTGACCGGGCCGTCTCTGGTTTCGATCACTCTTTGAACCGCGTGACCGAGATGTTTGCGCGAACGCTCAATCAGCGCATCGTGATTTTCGGCACGGCGGTCAGAAAGGTGCGGCGTGCAGAAACGTTCATAGGCCCGATCCCCGGCACGCTTTTCAGACTGTGCGGAATTCGAAAAGAAGTTTCTGGGCTCGTTGCCCTGTTCGGAAAGCATCATGTCGCGTTGTCCCTTGCGCTCAAAAGTCTTGTTGAGTGCAAGTTGGCACAACCCAAAACGCCTTTACGTACCCCAGGGAACACCACATTAACCGACCACGAACTTTTTTCACCGTGGCAAGAAAGAGCGATACGCTGAGGCCCCGGCAATCCGCGCTTCGTAACCGTGGCTTCCAAGCTAGCTCTGGTAGGTGAAGGCTCCCCCAGGCAGCTTTGCAGACCAACGAAATCACGATCGCATGACGGACTGGAGGGATGCTGTCAGGAAAAGATGCCTCGCCAGCAACCCAACTGGACCTTTGCTCGCGTCGCTATCTGATCAGGCTGGCGCACCCACCAGGTCTGCCTATCCAGAATAATAAGAAACCCTGTTTTGTGTGATCAATTGTTCATCAGAACCGCCAAAATATTGGCGACCGCCTAAAAAACAAACATAGAGGTCCGGCCAAGTACAAGGAAATGGATCGACAACAAAGATCAAGTTTGACGTCGCAATAACCTGACAATAATCTGCACTCATTGTTTCAATAATTATTTGAAGGGTGTATGTCGCGTGTTGAATGAAACCAATACCGTCGCATCAATTTCATGCCTGATGCCAGTATTTAATGGTGAGCGTTATTTGTCAGAAGCGATAGAGTCGATTTTGGCTCAGACCAAGAGTGATCTTGAATTTATTATCATCGATGACGGCAGCACGGACGCAACACCGCAGATAATCAGTCACTATGCTGCAAGGGATCAGCGCATTGTGCCATTGCGCCAAGAGAATGCAGGGATTGTTTCTGCATTGAATACCGGGCTCAAACATGCCTCGGGGCAGTTTATTGCTCGCATGGACGCTGACGACATAGCTTTGGAGGACCGCTTTCAGTTTCAATGCCAATATTTGTCAGACCACCCGGAATGTGTCCTGGTCGGCGGCTACGCGGAGACGTTTGGCGATGACGGCCATAAATCCACAATAACGACGGGCGGCTGGAGAACGCGTACGAACCTTGAAACTTTCCCGCCGGCAATTGCGGTGGCGGTCCATCCGCTCGTAATGATACGCACGAAAACGCTGCGCGAAATCGGTGGATATCGAGAAGGGTTTCCCTATGCAGAAGACTATGACCTCTACATTAGGCTAAGCGAGCATGGAGAAATCCATAATCCGCCGAAGCTAGTGCTGAAGTACCGCGCGCACGAGGGAGCTGTCTCAACGCAGAAATTGGAAACGCAAGAGTGGGCAGCGCTGGCTTCCGAATTCGACGCACTTCATTTGAAAATTCCTGAGCCGCCTCCAGAAGCCGATATTACAGCGCAGTCGAAAGCTTGCGCCCAACAAAATTCAACGATCGGCAACGGTGTCGTGCACACCTATTTTTGGTTCAGAGTTTGGCGCCGGCGCCGCAATACGCCACTTGAGCGCCAGGCATTTTACAAAATGCTCCCTTTTCTCCTCGGCTTCGATACAGCGGCCTGGGGAACACGATATGGACTACCATTGAGAGGCCGGATCTTGGCCAGCATGATTTTCCATTCACCTGTTGCCAACATGCTGCGAGGCATATTCCGGAGAAACAGGGCCGCGAGCCATCAGACCGGCTGAACCCAATCGGCGTGATATTGAAATCTCCGCGGCTCGCACAGCCAGTTGCCCGACCGCCGACTGCGTGCGCTTGTCGTCCTAACGCCACCGACGAAGCCAATGGGCCAGATGCTGTGTGGGCATCCTGACTCAACACGAGCTTGCGCAGCGTTATCGAACGAAGGCGCAACCGATAACGATGCAAGGATGAGGGACGAAGTACGAGCCTACCCCAAAGCCCGCACGGCGCGTGAAAAAGGCGACCCAGCGCACCTCCAACATCGGCTTGCCGAATGTTGGGTCGAATTTAAAACGAACATCGGCCTGCCGAATGTTGGGAGAAACAAAGCACCGCCCCGTCCATTCGAAGCATGGCTCTGCCATGACCGGAGGGCCTTCGGCCCGTGAGCCAAATATGGCGGACGGCGAGCAACAGAGTTCGAAGCCGCAGCCATAGCGAAGGCCGCCCCCCAGCCGCAGTGCGCGAGCGCACGCGGCCTGTTACGGACTGCTTGCAAGTTTCATCAACACTATTCCCATCAAGATGAATCCTGCCGCCAGTATTCGCATCGGCGTTGCCGCTTCGCCCAAAAATGCAATTCCAACAATGAAAGCCCCTGCCGCGCCAATCCCCGTCCACACGGAATAGGCCGTACCAAGCGGCAATGTTTTCATCGAAACCGATAACAATGCGAAGCTGGCTATCATCAACACGATCGTTATGGCGCTCGGCACAAGAAGCGTGAAACCGTCTGACTTCTTCATCGAGTACGCCCAGGCGACCTCAAGAACTCCCGCAACGACAAGACAAATCCAAGCCATACTCAGCCACCTCTGATATTGACCGGGCCGTCCCGCGTGCAATCTCAACGAAGAAAAGGTCGTCCTTTCGCCCGACAGATAGGGGAAGGACAGGTTCCCTTCAAGTCTATCAGCCAGTGCGACCCAAGCCCCAGACGCCCGACGTTATATACGCCAACACCACGTCTCGGCGGCAGGACGCCCGCAGGGCGCGTGAAAAACGCGACCCTGCGCTATCCCAACATCGGCTTGCTGAATGTTGGATCGAGAAGAAACCTAACATCGGCCTGCCGAATATTGGATAGAGTTCAAAGCGGTCAGGCATTCTTGAAAAATGAGCAGCCCGCAAGTGACCCACTGCCGACATTCTATGCGTCTGTTACACTAGTTCTGCTGCAATATGCAGTGATGGTTAGGAAAGACGTAGGGTTTCTAGTTGCCAATGAGCAAATTCAAGCTTGTTACATTTATCCTGATCGCGATTCTTGCCAGTTCTGTTTGGATGTACCCCATGTCGCAGCGAGAGGAAAAACTCGAGCTTACAAATGACAATCTAGCGCAACTCCATACACTTCTTGAAAAACCAAAATACTCTGAAGAGCCTGGAACATCGTTCAATGGAGTGAGGCCAGAGACGGATCGTTTGTTGGCACAGTCACAACTAAACGACTTGATAAAACGCTTGATTGATGGCCTGCCATCCCGGCCGTCAAAAGGCTTCGTTTTGAGTGAATTCGAGAGAACAATGGCGCAAAACGAGCTTTTCGACACGGAAGACCGCGAAAGATTTCTCACGTATTTGGAGCAGATCATGGATATTGTCGGCATCCAAAGCTCTGATGGTTTGCTCAATAGGTGGATGTATGGCCCCTTGCTGGGACCGCTGGCAGATAAAGAGTACAAGAGACCGGATGAATGACTTCTTCTGGCCCTTCGCTGACGTCATCCAAGAGCGACGCTGTTTCCAAATATGCGATTGAGGCAGACAAACAGATACCGAATGTTGGGAGATATAAAGCGCCGCCCCGTCCATGCGAAGCATGGCTCTGCCATGACCGGAGGGCCTTTGGCCCGTGAGCCAAATATGGCGGACGATAAGAGACGAAATCCGAACCCGCCCAAAAGCCCGCAGGACTAGGGAGCAAGGCGACCCGGCATGAGTGCCGCCCCGTCCGGAGCGCGACAAGCGCGTGAGGACATAACTATGGCGGAAGGGGTGGGATTCGAACCCACGGTGAGCGCAAACCCACGCTGGTTTTCAAGACCAGTGCCTTAAACCACTCGGCCACCCTTCCGTGCCGCCCGCAAGCCATGAGCTGAGACGACAGGCGAGGGAACCTAGCGGCAACGCGTCCCAGCATCAAGAGACCTGTGAATTGATGCCCCGGTGTGGCCTCCCTGCTCTTGCTTCGTGGCCCCGAGTATTCTTAATCGGCATCCATGAAATGGTTCCGCAGATCTACCGGATCAATGTCGAGAGCAAGCAGCACCGCAAAGTCGGGCGCTGCAAAGCTATTGCGGCGGGCTATGCAACCCGTTGCTCTGGCCATCGCTGCAGCAGGTCTCGCAGCCTGCTCCCAGCTGCCGCCGCCCGCGTCGTTCGCCGTGCCGTTGCAAAATGCTGAAAACTGGCAAAGCGCCGACGCCTGGCAGAGCCAGGTCATGACCGCACCGGATCTCTCCGACCGCTCCAGCAGGAGTTCGCTGTTGGCCGTTCCGCCGCCGGCGATCAGCACGCCTGCACCGAAGCTGCAAAAAGCCAGCCTTATGACCCAGTCGCTTCCCAAAGGCGGAGGTTATCGCAAGATTGGGAAACCCTACCTGATCAAGGGCGTCAGATACGTTCCGCGCCATGATCCCAAATATGTCGAACGCGGCGTCGCGTCCTGGTACGGCGACGCATTCCACGGCAAGAAAACGGCGAACGGCGAAACTTATGACATGCACGCGTTGACGGCCGCCCATAGGACCCTTCCCTTGCCGTCTTATGCCTACGTGACCAACCTCGCAAACGGCCGCAAGGTGATGGTCCGAATCAACGATCGCGGACCTTTCAAAAAGAGCCGTATCATCGATGTCTCCGCACGGGTCGCGGAAGAACTTGGCTTCACGCACTTCGGAACAACCCAGGTCGAAGTCAGCTACGCCGGCCCGGCGCCACTGGATGGCAGCGACCACCGCGAACAGGCATTTCTGGCCGACGCGTCAAAATAATCCGATTACGCGCCAAGTCCCCTGATTTCTCGCCAATTTGACCTGCGATACAGCTGTGTCGCCGTTGACCGGCGACAGCAGAATTCCGATAGTCGGCAGGACTCGGGCACGAGTCTGCCAATGGTAAGGAGCGGGTATGCAGGCGGCGATACGCACACAGTTTCGGAACGATCCACGCCACCGACAGCTGAACTTGGTCGCGGGCTGCTTCGGACTTGCGATATTGAGCCTCTTGGCATTCGTCTTGGCCCCTCTGCAAGCGCACGCCCGCCCGTTTCAGACCAAGGCCCAACAAGCAATTCTGGTCGATTATAATACCGGCGCCATCCTCTATCAGAAGAACGCTGACGATCTTGTCCCGCCCGCCAGTATGAGCAAACTGGTCACCCTCGGCATTATTTTTGATCGCCTCAAGCAGGGAGCGCTGACGCTCGATGACACGTTCACCGTCAGTGAGCATGCCTGGCGCACAGGCGGCGCGCCTTCGAGAACGTCTGCAATGTTTGCTGGCCTCGGCAAGCAGATCCGCATCGAGGATTTGGTCAAGGGCATCGCCATCCAGTCGGGCAACGATGCCGCGATCATCGTGGCCGAAGGGATTGCCGGCAGCGAAGCCAATTTCGCCAAGCTGATGACCGAATATGCCCGCGCTCACGGCATGCCCAAATCGACGTTTGGCAACCCAACCGGTCTACCCAATCCCGACCAGTTGATGACTGCCCGCGAAATCGCGACGCTCGCCGACCACATCATCCGCGATTATCCCGAATTCTATCATTATTTCGGGATGACCCGCTTTCCCTATCAGCCCGAGGGCCGCCGCCGGCCCTATGCATTCTTCAACCGCAACCCGCTACTTGGGGCCGGCATCGGCGCGGACGGCTTGAAAACGGGCCATTTGGAAGAATCCGGCTATGGCCTCGTCGGATCCGCCGTGCAAGACGGCCGCAGGCTCATTTGCGTCGTCCATGGGCTAAAAACCAGCAACGACCGCAAGAATGAAGCCGTCAAACTCCTGCAATGGGGTTTCGACAATTTCTCGTCGTTCGAAATCTTTGCTGCCGATGAAGTCGTCGGCAATGCCCGGGTCTGGGGCGGCGAGAAGTTCTACGTGCCACTTGTCGGAAAGGGCCCGATCAAGGTCCTCCTGACAAAGACGCCCGCCCGACAGCGCTTGTCGGCTGAGATCATCTATAATGCGCCGCTGAAGCCGCCTTTAAAGAAGGGCCAGCAATTGGCAACGCTGCGCGTGACCAGTCAGTCGAACACAGTCAACAACGTGCCGCTTTATGCCGCCGAAGATATCGAACAAGGCTCGCTTGTCAGGCGCGGTCTTGATTCCATCGCCGTCATGGCCTGGCGCTGGGTCGCCGACCAGGCCAGCGACCTGCTGGAAAAGATCTGACCCATGCCAAAGAGCCTAGCGAACGGAACCTGGATATGACACCGGGCCGACTGATAACCCTGGAAGGCGGGGAGGGAAGCGGAAAATCAACCCAGGCTTCCCGCCTTGTCGACGACCTGCGTTCGCAAGGTATTGAAGCCGTTCTGACGCGCGAACCCGGCGGCGTACCGCTGGCAGAGCAGATCCGCGATTTGATCCTCAATACGCGACCCGCTGCGAGCACAGCCGAATTCCTGCTTTTCGCCGCCGCCCGCGCAGAACATATCGCCGAACTCATCAAGCCGGTCATCGAGCTGGGCCAATGGGTCGTGTGCGACCGCTATATCGATTCAACCCGCGTCTATCAGGGCGAACTGTCCAGCATCCCGGCGGAATTGATCTCGGCCGTCGAGACCCACACGGTCGCGCCTTATTTTCCAGACCTCACCTTGATGCTCGACCTCAATCCGGCCATCGGCCGCGAACGCGCCCTCATGCGCGGAGACACCAACCGCTACGACCAGGCTGAAGCCCAGGTTCACGAAACAATCCGCCAGGGCTTCCTCGATATTGCCGCGCGCGAACCCGATCGCTGCGTTGTCATCGACGCCTCCGAAAGCGAAGCCGATATCGCTGGACAGATCAGCCGCGTCGTCGCCCGACGCTTCGGCCTGAGCGGCTGAGACGGGAGCGATAGAGATGGCCCGGGCGCCAGCCACACAGGATATAGAGGTCGAACCCGAATCCGACGTCCTCGACGGCTTCCCGCATCCACGCCAAACCGACAAGCTCTTCGGCCATGAACAAGCCGAACGCGATTTCGCAGCACGGCTCGCCGAAAACAAACTGCATCACGCCTGGCTGCTGACAGGACCTCCCGGCATCGGTAAGGCAACGCTGGCCTATAAGTTCGCCAAGTGCCTGCTCGCCAGCGCCGACGAACGCCAGGTCGCGGCCGGCTCTCTCGACATCCCCGATAGCTCGCAAGCCAACCGGCAGGTCGTCGCGCTGTCGCATCCAGGGCTGCTCGTGCTGCGGCGGCCCTACGAACGCAAAGCCAAACGCTTCCTGACGACGATCCCGATCGACGAAGTCCGCCGCCTGCGCTCGTTTCTGAGCCATCGCGCATCAGATGCCGCATGGCGGGTTGTCATCGTTGACACGGCCGATGATTTGAATGTCAACGCCGCCAACGCCCTTTTGAAGTCACTGGAAGAACCGCCCGAACGGATGATCTTCCTGCTTTTGTCCTCCGAACCCGGCCGGCTTTTGAAAACGATCCGTTCGCGCTGCCGCAAGCTCGATTTGTCAGCGCTTTCCGCCGACGACCTCAAAAAAGCAACCCTTCAGGCCTTTTCCGCCGGCGGCGAGGACGAGCCCTCGGAAAACGACCTGGAAAAATTGCTGCCTCTGGCACAGGGCAGCGTGCGGCGCCTCATCTCGCTGCATCACGCAGGCGGGCTTGAACTCAGCAAAAAGATCACCGACATCCTGACCAAGATCCCTGCGACGCCCTGGGGCAAAGTTCACGACCTGGCCGACCAGCTGGCACCGGCCGCGGTGGAAGAAAAATATACGCTCTACCATGAGCTATTCTTCGATTTTCTGGCAAAAATCATCCGCAGCGCTGCAACCGGCGCCGCAGATGGACCAGAGAGCGCCATCGCCGACCGTCTGATCAAACCGCATCACCTTGCGTCCTGGGCGGCCTTATGGGAAACACTCGCTCGTGAGGAGGCCGAGACACGCGCGCTCAACCTGGACCGCAAGGCCTTTATCCTAGGAACCATTCAGCGGATCGAAGCTGCGGCTCGGCAATGATCAAAGCAGGGCCGCCCAGCGCCGTCCGCTCTTCCAGATACAACTGATTGGCCGTACGCATGCCGCAAGATAAAAAGCCGTTCTACATCACGACCGCGATTTCCTACCCCAATGGCGTCCCGCATATCGGCCACGCTTACGAGGCGATCGCCACCGACGCCATCGCGCGTTTCGAGAAGCTTGACGGACGCGACGTCTTCTTCCTGACCGGCACCGACGAGCACGGCATTAAGATGGTGCAAACGGCCCGCAAGGAAGGCATCACGGCCGCCGAATTAGCCGACCGCAACACGCCGCGCTTCCGCGAAATGGTTTCGGCCCTGGCGTGCGCCAACGACGACTTCATCACGACACGAGAAGACCGTCACCATAAGGCGAGCCAGGAGATCTGGCGGCGCATGGAAGCAAACGGCGACATCTATCTGGACTCATACGCCGGATGGTATTCGGTGCGCGACGAAGCCTATTACGATGAAGGCGAACTGACCGAAGGCGAAGACGGCACAAAACTGTCGCCGCAGGGAACGCCGGTCGAGTGGGTCGAAGAAGAAACCTATTTCTTCCGCCTCTCGGCCTACCAGGACAAGCTGCTCGCCCATTACGAAGCCAACCCGGACTTCATCCTGCCACCGGAGCGGCGCAACGAGGTTGCAAGCTTCGTCAAAGGCGGTCTTCGCGATCTTTCGATCTCGCGCACAACCTTCGACTGGGGCGTCAAGGTGCCCGGCAACGACAAGCATGTGATGTACGTCTGGGTCGACGCCCTGACAAACTACATTACAGGCGTCGGCTTTCCCGACGAGACCGATCCCAAATGGCATTACTGGCCCGCCGACGTCCACGTCATCGGCAAGGACATCGTGCGCTTCCACGCGGTCTATTGGCCAGCCTTCCTGATGTCGGCAGGCGTCGAACTCCCCAAGAGGGTGTTCGCCCACGGCTTCATGCTGAACAAGGGAGAGAAGATGTCGAAGTCGGTCGGCAACGTGCTCGACCCATTCAATCTTGTCGAAGCCTATGGCGTCGATCAGGTCCGCTACTTCTTCCTGCGCGAAGTCGCGTTCGGCCAGGATGGCAACTATTCGCACGAAGCCATCGTCAACCGCACGAATGCCGATCTGGCTAACGACTTGGGCAACCTCGCCCAGCGCTCGCTGTCGATGATCGCCAAGAACTGCGGCGGCACCGTTCCTGAGCCTGGCGACTTCACAGACGCCGACAAGGACATTCTCTCCCAGGCCGATGCGATCTACGCAAGCGCCAGAGAAGCGATGCAAACCCAGGCGATCAACAAATACCTCGACGCCGTCTGGGCCGTCGTTGCCGAAGCTAACCGCTATTTTGCCGGCGAAGAGCCCTGGACCAAGAAGAAGACCGACTTCAAGCGCATGGAGACGATCCTCTATGTGACCGCCGAAGTTGTGCGCCAGTTCGCGATCTTGGCGCAACCGGTCATGCCGGCCTCATCTGGCAAGCTTCTCGACCTGCTGGCCGTCGCAGAAGATGCGCGCGATTTTGCTCACTTAGGCGAAAAAGGCCGCCTGAAAGCCGGCACCGAACTCCCGGCGCCATCGGGTGTATTCCCGCGCTATATCGATCCAGAAGAGCAGGAACGCCGCGCTCAGCAGGAAAAAAACGGCAAGGGCAAAGGCAAGAAGGGCTGATGCCGAACAGGTCAACACTCCGCCCCATCGAACAACTTCCGTGCCGACGGACTTGAGATCCGCCGGCGCGGCATAATTTCCCGGACACCTTCGTCGAGCGCTCGATTGCGCTATTCAAAAGCCAATCAAACCGAACGGAAGACTTTGAGATGCTCGTCGATCACCATTGCCACCTCGACTTTCCCCAGTTCGCTGACGACATGGATGGCGTTGTCGCGCGCGCTCGCGCCGCCGGCGTCGGAACGATGGTGACGATCTCAACCCACATCCGGCGCTTCGAGACCTATAAAGCGATCGCCGAAGCCCACGACGACATCTATTTCTCCGTTGGTACGCACCCTCACAACGCGCACGAAGAACTGGATATCCCGTTCGAAGAAATCGTCCGCCTCTCCCAGCATCCCAAGTGCGTGGCTGTCGGTGAAGCGGGGCTCGACTATTTCTACCAGAACTCCCCGCGCGAAGCTCAGGCCGAAGGCTTCCGCCGGCACATCGCCGCCGCGCGCGAGACAGGCCTGCCGCTCGAAATTCACGCCCGCGAAGCCGACGACGATACGGCCGCCATCCTGGAAGAAGAACACAAGAAGGGCGCCTTCCCAGCCGTCCTGCACTGCTTCACTGGCGGACGTGATCTAGCCATGCGCGCCGTCGACCTCGGGCTCTATGTTTCGTTCTCAGGCGTCGTCACCTTCAAGAAGGCCGAGAACCTTCGCGAGCTCGCTGCCGAACTCCCGCTCGATCGGATCCTGGTCGAAACCGACGCGCCGTATCTGGCTCCGGTGCCTTACCGCGGCAAAACCAATGAGCCCTCTTATGTCGCCCACACGGCGGAAGTCGTGGCGGAAGCCAGAAGCATGAGCCTCGAAGACCTCGCCAAAGCCACAACCGAGAACTTCTTCCGCCATTACAGCAAAGCCAAGCGCCCGGCAGATCCGCCACAACTAGCGCCCGCGACCGCGAGAACGCCATGACCTACCGTTTGACGATCCTGGGTTGCGGCCCGTCCGGCGGCGTGCCTCGCCTTGGTCCCGATTGGGGCGAGTGCGAACCCTCAAACCCCAAGAACCGCCGCCGCCGCTGCTCCGTCCTGGTCGACCGCTTCGAGAAATCGGGCCGCACCAGCGTCCTCATCGATACCCCGCCGGATATCCGCGAGCAGTTGATCGACGCCCGCGTCTCCAAGATCAACGGTGTCTTGTTCACCCACGACCACGCCGACCACACGCACGGCATCGATGACCTGCGCATGGTCTGCTACGCGATGAAGAAACGCGTCGATGTCTACTTCGACGAGCAAACCCGCGACAGCCTGATTTCGCGATTTGAATATTGCTTTCAGACCAAAGAAGACGGCGGCTATCAGCCGATCCTGCGCCCGCACGACATCGAAGCCGGCAAACTGGTCGCGGTCGACGGACCGGCCGGCATCGTCGAAGCTCTCGCCATCCCGCAGATCCACGGCGCGATTCCCTCGCTCGGGTTCCGCTTCGGCAAGCTCGCTTATTCGCCTGACATTTCCGATTTCCCCGAAGGTGCAACAGAGCTGCTGGAGGGTCTCGACGTCTGGATCGTCGACGCCCTGCGCCACGCGCCGCACGTCAGCCATTTCCACGTCAAACGCGCCCTTGAATGGATCGATATCATCAAGCCGAAACGCGCGATCCTGACCCACATGATGCCGGACCTCGATTACGACGCGCTGCGCCGCTCGCTACCCGATGGCGTCGAACCCGCCTATGACGGCATGACAATCGAGTTCGACGGAAAATTCCCGAAGTAGATTTGGCTGTCGCTCAGCCTGACTTGCGAGCCAGATAAGCCCGGCCATCGAACGTCTCGCCGTTTGCCTCAAGGCCTGGCAGGCAAAGCTCGACGAACAAACCGGCGATGTCTTCAGCCGTTGGAAGCGTCTTTGGGTCTTCGCCCGGAAACGCCTTGGCACGCATGGCCGTCGCGATAGGACCCGGATTGATGATGTTGGACTTGATTGCGGTGTTCTCGCATTCGGCCGCGTAAGTCCGCGCCATCGCCTCCAGTCCCGCCTTTGAGACCGCATAAGGCCCCCAGAACGGTTTCTTACCCGAAGCCGCTCCAGAACTCACGAAAACTGCCCGACCTGCATCCGACAGCTTAAGCAGCGGATCAAGCGTACGGATCAGCCGCCAGTTGGCGCTGAGATTGATGGCAATCACATCATCCCAGACCTTCTCGGTGACATGACCCAGCGGCGACAGCGAGCCCAGAATACCCGCGTTGGCAATGAAGATATCGAGCCGGCCAAAGCGTTGATAAAGCGTCGGTCCAAGACCATCGACGCGATCGGACTGGCTCAAGTTAAGCGGAATGATCGTCGCCGAAGATCCGCTGACCGCGCGGATCGCATCATCGGTTTCTTCGAGCGCGCCGGCGACCCGGCCCTGGATCACGACGTGCGCCCCATTGGCTGCAAGCGCGATGGCAACGGCACGTCCGATGCCGCGGCTTGCCCCTGTCACCAACGCAATTTTGCCGGCAAGCGGTCCGCTGCTGGCATCGTTATTCGAGGCTTCGGGATTATTCAAAAGCGTGCCACCAGATCAACTTCAAACCAAATCAACATCAAGACTGTCGAACCAAAAACCAAAACGCGCGCCGATCAATTCTCGGTTGCCGGCGGAGTTGAAGGCGCCGCTTCATGCTCGGCCCCATGCTCACCCGACTGCACGGCCTTGCGCGCAGCCTCACGCGCTTTCTCGAACAGCGGCGCAGCCTTATCGCGGGCAGCTTCAGAGATTGACACGAACTTCTCCGCCCCCGTCGCCGTCAACTCACGCGTCCGCTTGAGAACGCGCGCAAACAGGCTGGCCTTCGGCAACAGGTCTTCACCACGCAGGCCGCTCACGACCTCTTCCATTTGGTTGTGACGCGTGCGTGCAGCGTCGTCATTGATCGTCGAACCTAGACCGGTGAACACGACAAGCGGCGTGCAGGCCGTTACAACCTTCGATCCGCTCGACAGCCAACCCGCGTTTTCAACCTGCGTTTCTTGCGCGAAATAGACCGGAACGCCGCCGATCGACTGGTCGAGGATCGTGCGGTCGATCACTGGAATGATGTGACCGCCATTCTTGCCGACGAGTTTAAAGCGCTCGTTTTCGGGATCGGGAAACTGAACGAAGAGCGCGACCGTCTTGTCGTCGTTCAAGGCAATCTTGATCGCTTCGTCGGTATTGGCTGCATAAATCACATCGCTGGCACGACCGACGCCATAGGGGTCGATCTCCTGCAAATAGCGGAACGTGGCAGCACTGCCTGAAGCCTCCGGCGGCAGAACCACCCGCAGCTCATCGGCACGGACAGCAACCTGACCGTAGTTCTCGATGGACTTGTCCTTGGTGACTGCAAACAGGCATTCGCGCACATCATCTTTGCGCAACCGCACGAATTCTCCGGACCCGCCAAAATCCTTGGACTTCAGCGCCATGACGTCGAGCTGACCATAGCCCAGCTGCATCGGGTCATCTGCCACCCGCTGCATATTCTCAACCGTGCCCGCACTGGTCTTGCAGGTGGCCGACAAACCGGCCGCTTTCATTTTTGAGGCGAGCGCAGGACAAAACTGCGAATAATAGGCGCCCGTTTCACCACCGGTATTGATGGCAAAATCCTGTGCCGAAGCAGCCGAAGCGAAAGCGGCGACCAGAGCAGTCGCCAAAACAGACAGACCCGTGCGCACTATCAATCCTCCCGTAATAGCCATAGGGCCTTAGTCCCCGCCCAGGCGCCCCCGGACGTCGGTCCTATCGCGGCGCCAATAGTCAGGGCCAAAGAGCGATTGTCAACAACACGAACGGATACTGCCGAATTCGGCCAGGTCGGAAAGCGTGGTTGGATATTCGCCAGTGAAGCAGTGGTCGCTCAGCTGCGGGCTGCGATTATCGCGGCCGCTCTCAATGCCGATCGCCCGGTAGATTCCATCGACGCTCAAAAACGCCAGGCTATCAGCCCCCATGCACTGGCACATCTCTTCCAGCGTATTGCGCGCGGCCAGAAGGTCGTCAGGTTCGGGCGTATCGATCCCGTAGTAGTCCGAATGCATGATCGGCGGTGAGGCGATCCGCATATGAACTTCAAGCGCACCCGCATCGCGGACGAGCTGCACGATCTTGCGTGATGTGGTGCCGCGCACAACGCTGTCGTCGATCAGAACGATCTTCTTACCCTTGAGGACACCGGCGTTGGCCGCGTGCTTGCGGCGCACGCCAAGTTCGCGAATGCGCTGCTCGGGCTGAATGAAGGTGCGCCCGATATAGTGGTTGCGGATGATCCCAAAACCAAAAGAACACCGCGCCTCTTCTGCGAACCCAAGTGCGGCCGGAACGCCAGAGTCAGGGATGGGAACGACAACGTCGACGTCCGCCGGGCTTTCTTTGGCAAGCTCGCGCCCCATGCGTTCGCGAACCTCATAGACCGACTGCCCGGAAACAAACGAGTCGGGGCGCGCGAAATAGATGTACTCGAAAACGCAGGGTCGAGCCGGTTTGCTCTCGAACGGCCGCATCGACTGCACGCCATCCTGCGTGATGATGACCACTTCACCGTTTTCGATTTCACGGACGAAAACCGCCCCGATCATATCGAGCGCGCACGTTTCAGACGCCAGAACGTAACAGCCTTCGAGCTGACCGAGAACGAGCGGGCGGATACCGACTGGATCGCGCGCACCGATCAGCATGTCGTCGGTCAAAGCAACGAACGCGTAGGCCCCTTCGATCTGCTGAAGGGCATCGACAAACCGGTCGATGACGCCACGCTGGCGCGATCTGGACACCAAGTGCAGCACGACTTCGGTATCCGAGGTCGACTGGAAGATCGCGCCCTGCTCGACAAGATTGCGGCGCAGAATGGCCTGGTTGGTCAGGTTGCCATTGTGCGCGATAGCAAAGCCGCCGGTGGAGAGATCGGCATAAAGAGGCTGCACGTTGCGAAGGGCCGTGTCGCCGGTCGTCGAATAGCGGTTGTGCCCGATCGCGGCATCGCCCTTGAGACGCTCCAGAACACTGCGCTGATTGAAGTTATCGCCAACGAGACCCATGTGGCGCTCAAGGTGGAACTCTTTGCCTTCCGTCGTCGCAATCCCGCAGGCCTCTTCCCCGCGATGCTGCAAGGCATGCAAGCCCAGCGCTGTCAGAGTCGCCGCCTCCGGATGCCGGAAGATGCCGAACACGCCGCACTCTTCGCGCAGCCTGTCATCGTCTGGATCGAAAAACGAATACCCGCCATGCGCGTCTTGATGCAATCCGAACCCGGATCCCGCCAACTTCAATGCCATTTGAGCCTCCAACCGGCTGGCCTAGGTCCGGTAATCCGCGCTAGGCGCAGACAAAGTGAAGCCGCCACGGCTTCAGGCCATCTCCCGAAGTGACAGATATATGTCAGACCGAACCGTCTGTCAGAACCCGAAAACGTTGACCATTGGTCGCACTCAGCTTTTGTCGAGTTCGGCCGCCTCATGCTTGTCCGTTGCCCGGTCGATCAACGGGACGATGTAGGCGATCAGAAATCCGCGCAAAGATTCGCCAGTCGAAACGATATAGGGCTTCGTGATGGCGTCTCGGAACCACGGAAACTGCTTTTCTTCTTCAGGTACGAAGTTCAGCGCCAGCATGTAAGGGATGACGACGATCACAAAGCCGCGAACCAGTCCGAAGACAAAGCCCAAGATGCGGTCAACCATGCCGATCTGGCTGTCGAGAATGGTATCGGAAATGCGCGACGTGATCAGGTGAACAACGATCAGAACGATCAAGAACAACAGCCCACCGACGACGCCCTGGGCAACCATCAACCCACTGCCTTCCGGCTCAAGCCCCATCTGCACGGCAACTTCGGCCGCGAACTTCTTGTGATTGAGGACGAAATAGAGCCCGGCCAGGCCGGCAATAATCCACGACAGGATGGCCAAAAGCTCGCGTGTGAGACCGCGATAGAGCGCTAAAAGACCCGAAAGCAGTGCAACGGCGATCACACCGATATCCAAATAGGTCAATGGACCGATCATGTCTTCAAGATCTCCAAAGCGCCCATCCAGCAGTCGGGCCGAGGGATGCTCATCTTCACTGGCATGGGGCAATCATCTCCGCAAGCTGTTTGAGATGGCCCAAACGGTCCACCTCGAGATCTAGCCGCTTTTCGTCGATGTCTCCGGCACCGGGAACGACGGCTTTCGAAAACCCAAGCTTCTGGGCCTCTTTCAATCGCGCCGGGGCATGCGATGCCGCCCGAACCGCGCCAGACAAGGAAATCTCTCCAAAATAGACGCAGTCGGTGGAAAGCGGAGCACCCGAAAATGACGACAGCAGGGCTGCTGCCGCCGCAAGATCAGCCGCCGGCTCGGTAATCTTCAAGCCCCCGGCGACGTTGAGGTAGACATCGCATTGCGCCAGCGACACGCCGCAGCGCGCATCAAGCACCGCAAGCACCATCGACAAGCGATTGGAATCCCAACCCAAAACCGCGCGCCGCGGGGTGCCGAGCGGCGATGGCGCCACCAGCGCCTGAATTTCAACCAGAAGCGGCCGCGTCCCCTCCATCCCGGCAAAGACCGCTGCACCCGGAGCATCGGCGTCGCGGTCGCCGAGAAACAGCTCAGAAGGGTTGGCCACTTCTTTGAGGCCTGCTGACGCCATCTCGAAGACGCCGATCTCGTTGGTCGGCCCAAAGCGGTTCTTCACCGTCCGCAATATCCGGAACGCGTGTCCCTGCTCTCCTTCGAAATACAACACAGCATCGACCATATGCTCGATAACCTTCGGCCCAGCAATGCTGCCTTCCTTGGTGACGTGCCCGACGAGGATCAGCGCCGACCCGGCAAGTTTCGCAAACCGGATCAGGCTTTGCGTCGCAGCCCGCACCTGGCTGACGGTGCCAGGCGCCGCTTCGAGCGCATCGGCCCATAGCGTCTGAATGGAATCGATAATGATAAGATCGGCGCGCGGCCCCGCAGAAAGCGTCGCCAGGATGTTAGCCAGATTGGTTTCTGCGGCCAGCTCCACCGGCGCATCCGCCAATCCGAGCCGCTCGGCGCGCAACCGCACCTGCGCCACGGCCTCTTCGCCGGAGAAGTAGACCGATCGCCCGCCACGTCCGGCAACCGATGCGGCTACCTGCAACAGAAGCGTCGATTTGCCGATACCCGGCTCGCCCCCAATGAGAAGCGCCGAACCCGGCACGAAGCCACCACCAGTCACGCGGTCGAGTTCATCGATTGAAGACGTGAACCGCGGCGTTTCCTGCGTCTCGCCTTTGAGGCTTTCAAGCTGCACCGCCCGCCCCTTCGATGCGCCTTTCAGACCGCTGCCGGGGGCGGCCGCCACGTTTTGCTCTTCGACGAGGGTATTCCATTCGCCGCAATGCGGGCATTTCCCCGCCCAGCGCGGAGAAACCCCGCCACAGCTCTGGCAGACGAATTGAACCTTGGCAGCCTTCGCCATCGCCTAGCCCTCCGCCGCATTGGCAGGGACATCTCCGCCAAGATAAACGCGCGCGAAGCGGGGGCTTAACCGTGTCAGAATTTCGTAGCCAATGGTGCCGGCCGAAGTTCCGGCGTCTTCCAGCGAGATCGTCGGCCCGACGAATTCCACCCAATCGCCGCGATTAATCTCCACGTCTTCCAGATCGGTAATGTCGACGGTGATGAGATCCATCGAAACCCGCCCGACGATCGGTGCGAGACGCCCTCTGAACGCAACCCACCCGTGGCGTTCTCCAGACCCCGCGCTCATATGGCGAGGCGCGCCATCCGCATATCCGGCGGCAACCACAGCAAGCCGCGTCACCCGCTCGGCAACGAAGGTCGCGCTGTAGCCGACCGACTGACCGGGCGCCAAATCCCGAATTTGCAGAACGCGGGAATAGACTTCGACAATCGGATTGACCGGGCAATTCCGCTCCGGATGCGTCTGCCCGCCGTATAACGCATACCCCGGACGAACCAGATCGAAATGATAATCCGGTCCCAGCATCAGCCCGTCTGAAGCCGCCAAGCTCAACGGCACGCTCGGCAACAACGGTTGCAGACTATGGAAGACCTCCAGCTGTTGCGCGTTTTTGGGATGATCCGGCTCGTCCGCGCACGCCAGATGGCTCATCACCAGCTTGACGTCGAGACGGTCGAGCAGGTGCATGTTATGCGCCAGCTCTTGAATTTCGCGCGCGCTCAAGCCCAGCCGGTTAAGCCCGCTATCAACGTGGATTGCGCAGGCCCGAGGCTCCTTGCGCGAGGGGGCTGCCTGCCCCCACTCGGTGATCTCCGGAAGGCTGGAGAGAACCGGAAGTGCGCCGACCTCTAACAGCTCTTCAACCGTTCCCGGCAGCAAACCATCGAGAACGTAGATCGTGGCATCCGGCGCCAGCCCGCGCACCTGGCGGGCTTCCTGAACGGTGGCAACAAAGAGCGTCTTTGCCCCCGCCGCACAAAGCGCCGGAACGCCAGCGGCAGCGCCCAGACCATAGCAATCGCCCTTCACCACCGCCGCGCATTCGGCCGGAGCGACCTTGTCGCGCAACGACTGCCAGTTGTGCCCAAGAGCCTGAAGATCAACGACTACCACCCCGGCGGCATCGTAAGGAACGCGCAAACCGTCGCGCGGACCGTCGATCATCATCCGTGCTGCTTTGGCAGCTTCGCTCATTGCTCGCCTCGGCCCGCGAGCGGATGGTCGCGGTCGAGGTTGTCGAAGCGGGTGAATTCGCCGGTAAACTGCAAGCGCACGGAGCCCGTCGGACCGTGTCTCTGCTTACCAATGATCACTTCGCCAATTCCCTGCACGGCCTCAAGCTCGGTTTGCCATTTCTGGTGCGCTTCCACCTCGTTGATCGAGGGTTCGCGCCTGGAAACGTAATACTCTTCGCGGAAAACGAATAGCACAACGTCGGCGTCCTGCTCGATAGAGCCCGATTCACGAAGGTCGGAGAGCTGTGGCCGCTTGTCATCACGTTGCTCGACCTGACGCGAGAGCTGCGACAGCGCGATCAGCGGAACTTCCAGCTCTTTCGCCAGCGCTTTGAGGCCGGTCGTGATCTCGGTGATTTCCTGAACGCGCCCAGCGCTCGCTTTAGCCGATGAGCCAGACAGCAGCTGGATATAGTCGACGATGAGCAAATCGAGCCCACGCTGGCGTTTCAGCTTGCGCGCTCTGGCCGCCAGCTGAGCAATCGAAATGCCACCGGTTTGGTCGATAAACAAATGCGCCTGCGACAAGCTCTGAGAGGCGAGCACCAAACGGCGCATTTCCTCTTCGTCGATCTTACCGCGACGGATCTTGTTCGACGCAATCTCGGCCTGCTCGGACAAGATACGCGACGCCAGCTGTTCAGCCGACATTTCGAGCGAGAAGAACCCGACGACGGCCGGCTCCGCTGGGCCATCCGGATTTTCCTGGAAGCGCTGCAACCGTTTCTGAGACGCGACATTGACTGCAATGTTGGTCGCAAGCGCCGTTTTACCCATCGACGGACGACCCGCCAGAATGATCAAGTCAGACGGCTGCAATCCGCCCATCATGTCGTCGAGATCCATCAACCCGGATGGTAGACCGGAGAGATCCGAACCACGCATCCGCGCGTTGTTGGCGACCTCGATCGCCTGATCCATCGCGGTCGGAAAATCGAGAAACCCTTGCCCGTATTTGTCCTGCTCGGCGATCGAGTAAAGCTGCTTTTCAGCTTCCTCGACCTGCACCTTCGGCGGCTGATCGACAGGGCTGTCATAAGCCGTGTTGACCATGTCTTCGCCGATGTTGATGAGCTTCCGCCGCGTCGCCAGATCGTGGATGGTGCGCGCATAATCGCGCGCATTGATGATCGTCGTCGCGTTCTCAGCCAACCGCCACAGATATTCCGGCACCGTCAGATCGTCGTCGATCGGTTCGGTGTTCTCAAAGAACGTCCGCAGCGTCGTCGGCGTCACGGTCTTGCTGGCGAAAATGAGCTGCTGGATAGTCTCGAAGATATTCGCGTGCAGCGGATCGTAGAAATGTTCCGGCCGCAGGAAATCCGACACACGGTCCATGACCTCGTTGTTGACGAAGATGGCGCCAAGCAGGGCTTGTTCCGCTTCGATGTTGTGGGGCACCTGGCGGAACGAGAGGGGCTCGTCAGCCTGGGCGGCGGACTTGAGCTGATCGGTCGAGAGAAGGGCATGTTGTTTCATGCCCCATCTCGTATCTGGAATCGCTGCCTCTCACATTCGAGAATCAGCGCCTCTGATCTCGTCAAGCAAAGCTTATCCAAGCTATGCACAGCCAGCCGAAATTTCAGCCGCGACAGGACCACAGACCGGCGCTACGAGCCGGCTGGCTGGAAAGCCTTTAAGAACGGGCCTTCCAGCCAAACAGAATCAGTCTTTTTGCTCTTCTTCGGAAGCTTCTTCGCCAGCGGCTTCTTCAACCTCATCGGTCGCTTCAGCTTCTTCGGCATCCGGATCGAAGGTCTCAAGGTCGAGCTCTTCGTCCTTGATCACGGTGACGTCTTCGCCGCGTGCCTGACGCTCGGCTTCGTCATCGGTCCGCGCAACGTTCATGATGATTTTGACGCTGACTTCAGGGTGCAGAGTGATGTCGACTTCATGCAGACCAAGTTCCTTGATCGGCGCGTTCAAAACGACCTGACGGCGCTCGACGGAATAGCCGCCTTCGGTGATCGCATCCGAGATATCGCGCGTCGAAACCGAACCGTATAGCTGGCCCGTGTCACCGGCCTGACGGATGGCAACGAACGTCTGACCGTTGAGCTTCTCGCCAACCGCTTCAGCTTCGTTCTTGCGCTCAAGGTTGTTGGCTTCGAGCTGCACGCGCTGAGTTTCGAAATAAGCGATATTCGCATCTGTCGCGCGCAGCGCCTTTTTCTGCGGCAACAGGTAGTTGCGCGCATAACCGTTCTTCACGTTGACCACATCGCCCATCTGGCCAAGGTGACCGATACGCTCCAGAAGAATGACCTGCATTGGGATACTCCGTCTTTTTATGTTTCAAGTTGCATTTGTGAAAAGCGACAACTGCCGCAATTGGAAAATCGAAATCTTGCTGGGATCCCAGCAGCCTGGCCGGCCTAGCTCGTGTCGTCGGAACCGTCATTGTCGGGAGGCTTCATGAAATCGCGCCGCAGAGGCGAAAACGGCTCGGCAAGGCCGATCATCGCAACGACTAGAGACAGCGCCGTATTGAAGACGATGAGCCCCAAATAAAGCGCCCAAAGGATCACAAACCGCCAGGCGCTGCCACGCGTGACGTAGTGAATGATCGCCAGCCCCAAAAGGACGTAGGCAAAGAACATCGCGCCCGAGGCCGCGGACGCCGCCATCCCGGCAAAACCACTCAAAACAGCCGTCAAAGCGATGCTCGCAGCCAGCAACAGCGGCGCGATCGAAGGATAAGTGATCGCCGTCAAATCCGGCCACGGCCGCGCCAGAAAACCGGTCGCCAGAATGATCCGCGCAGAGAGCCACAGATCGAACAGGATGACCGCAGAAATCAGCATCCCTGACGCCGCCGGAAGCAGCGCCACCGCGACATTCGTCATCGATTTCAGATGCTCATCGGGGATCTTTTCGCCGCCGCTCGATTGCTGTTCAAATGCCTGCTTGAACGCCTCTCCGAGGATCTTTTCCAGATTGGTATGAACCGTCTGGCTGTCCGCGCCCAGCAGCAGAAGCAAAAGCACTGTCAAAGCCGTACCAAGACCCGCCGCCCACAAAACGATGCGACCGATCGGATACCACTCGACAACAGCACCCTGACCGTCAGGCGACGGCGTCGCCCGGTTGAGAAGAGCCAGATATGTGAGGAGAACAGGAGGTCCGAACTGGCTGCCGGCCAAGATCAAACCGACAACCGCGCCACCTAGTAGCGTAATCGCGATACCGCCCGTCAAAGCCGCAATCGCGGCAGCCGGCCAGCCATACCGCATGCCCGCCAGATAGACCGGCAGCGGCGCCAGCAGCAGCATGATGAACTGCAGGGGCGCTGGGCCTGACGTCACCGACATCAAAGCAACAAAGGCGATAAGCCCGGCGCCGATGCCAAATAGGAATGGCTTGTTCATAGTCGAAAAGCTGTCCCGCGTTTTGCGCGGTTAGAGCTGACACCCTGCCAACTACTGGCAGACTTCAACCCAACCATTGAGAGGTCTATCCAACCGGCGGCCCGCAATGACGCAAACCGCCGGCTGCAATTCGAATTAGCTGATCACGTAAGGCAGAAGCCCGAGGAAGCGTGCGCGCTTGATCGCACGTGCGAGTTCGCGCTGCTTCTTGGCCGAAACTGCCGTGATGCGGCTTGGAACGATCTTGCCGCGCTCGGACACATAACGGCCAAGCAGGCGAACGTCCTTGTAGTCGATCTTTGGAGCGTTATCGCCCGAGAACGGACACGTCTTACGGCGGCGATTGAACGGACGGCGAGGTGCTGCTGACATCGATTATGCTCCCGCTGATGGCTGGCTGTCACGATCACCGCGATCCGGACGGTCCGGACGCGGGCCGCGCGGACCACGAGGGCCGCCGCCACGACGATCGCCGCGATCGCCACCGCGCGGACCACCACGTCCGCCACGCTCGTCGCGATCCTGCTTACGCATCATGACCGACTGCTCGGCCTCATGCTCATCGACGCGGATGGTCATGAAACGGATGATGTCGGTGGAAAGACGCATGCGGCGCTCCATTTCATCGAGGGCAGCCGGCGGCGCGTCGATGTTGAGCATCGTGTAATGGGCTTTGCGCGATTTCTTGATCTTGTAAGCGAGCGACTTGAGGCCCCAATATTCCGAACGGACGACTTTGCCGCCAGCTTCGTTCAGAATATCGGTGAATTCTTTGGTCAGTTGCTCGACCTGTGCTCCCGACGCGTCCTGGCGCGCAAGGAAGACATGCTCATAAAGCGGCATGTGTGCTTGCCTTTCTCTTCTTTCAAATGTTCGCCCGGCGCATAGCCCCTTGCAGACCTGGCACCCAACAGCAGAAACTTGCTATCAGGTGGAGAAAGGCCCACCAGGATACCCACGAGAGCGAAGACACGGGAAGACGAGCCAATTGCTCTTCTCATTTCGCCCTGCGGCCAAAGACAGCAGCAGACACAGCCATGAGATCTTCCGTTCAGCCTTCAACCGGACGGGAAGCGGGTCTTATACCCTGATTTTGCCGGGACGCAAGCAGGAATTGGCCGCTGAGAACATTCCGCGCAGCCCATTCTCTTTGCCCTCAGAGCATGTGGCCCGCAACTTCAGTACTAGTCCAAAAACCAGCCTCCTGCTTGACTTGATGCGCCAAGCTGTGCTCTTGCCGCTGCCACCAACCCCGCAACGGCGTTTTTTTGCATTAAAAAGGGCAAAATGAGCACGGCATTTGTATTTCCAGGTCAAGGCAGTCAAGACGTTGGCATGGGCGCAGAGCTGGCAAAGGAATTTGCGAGCGCACGCCAGGTCTTCGAAGAAGTCGACGCCGCACTCGGCCAGAAGCTTTCGACGATCATGTGGGAAGGTCCCAAAGACACCCTGACTTTGACCGAAAACGCCCAGCCGGCGCTGATGGCCGTCTCTTTGGCCGTCATGCGCGTCCTCGAAAACGAGCACGGGCTTGACCTAGCCAAAAGCGCCAAATTCGTCGCCGGACACTCATTGGGCGAATATTCCGCCCTTGCTGCCGCCGGAGCCCTGTCGATCACCGATGCCGCCAAACTCCTTAAATTGCGCGGGCAGGCTATGCAGAAGGCCGTACCGGTCGGTGAAGGCGCTATGGCTGCCCTGCTAGGCGTCAACTATGAAACGGCCCTCAAAGTCGCTGAAGAGGCCGCCCAGGGCGATGTCTGCCAGGTCGCCAACGATAACGACCCCACCCAAATCGTCCTTTCCGGCCATAAGAGCGCGATCGACCGCGTCGCCGAAGTCGGTAAGGCCCACGGTGTCCGCCGCGCCGTCCCGCTGCCCGTCTCCGCACCTTTCCATTGTGCGCTGATGCAACCTGCCGCCGATGCGATGGCGGATGCTCTCTCGAAGGTTGAGATCAAGACGCCAGTCGTGCCTGTTATCTGCAACGTATTGGCAGCCCCAATCTCAGACCCGGCCGAAATCGCAAAACGCCTTGTGGAACAGGTCACAGGCACCGTGCGCTGGCGCGAGAGTGTTCTTTACATGACAGACAACGGCATCACGGACGTCTATGAAATCGGTTCAGGAAAAGTCCTCGCCGGCCTCGTCAAGCGCACCTCCAAAGCGCTGAACTCTGCCAGCATCGGGACCCCGGCAGATATCGAGGCCCACGCCGCCGCCCTTACCAGCTGATCATCGAGCAAGACGCCAGGGGCAGCGGCCCAATCGGGACCAGACAAGGAAAGATCATGAACGAGATGTTTGACCTAACCGGCAAGAACGCCCTGGTTACGGGAGCCACAGGCGGAATCGGCGGCGCCATCGCCAAAGCCTTCCATCAAGCCGGCGCAACCGTTGCCATTTCAGGCCGCCGCAAAGACAAGCTCGACGAACTGGCCGCCGAATTGGGTGATCGCGTTCACGTCCTGCCGTGCGATCTGGCCAGCCGCGAAGCCGTCGGAAAACTCGTTGACGAAGCCGTATCCGCCATGGGCCGCCTCGACGTCATCGTCAACAACGCCGGTCTCACCCGCGATAACCTGTTTATGGTGATGAAGGACGAGGAGTGGGACGACGTCATCGCCGTCAACCTCACCGCCACTTTCATGCTGATGCGCGCCGCCTCACGCCACATGATGCGAAATCGCTCAGGGTTCGGCCGGATTATCAACATTTCTTCGGTCTCAGGCGTCTTTGGCAATCCCGGCCAGGGCAACTATGCTGCATCGAAATCCGGCATGATCGGTATGACCAAATCGCTGGCCCGCGAAGTCGCTTCGCGCGGTATCACGGCCAACTGCATTGCACCTGGATTCATCAAGACGGACATGACCGCCGCCTTGAACGAAAAACAAACTGAGGAAATCTCAAAGATGATTCCGGCCCAGCGCTTCGGCGAGGCCGACGACATCGCCGCGGCTGCACTTTATCTCGCAAGCGCAGCAGGCGGCTACATGACCGGCCAGACGCTCCACGTTAACGGTGGCATGGCGATGGTCTAGGGGAGTAAGAATTAACGCTGTGATCAGCCTATGACGCCCTGCACAAGCGGCTTTGCAAGCATTGCCGCATGATTGCGCACCAACTGGCCAAGCCTTATGAAGTGTGTTAACGAGCCAACGCTCCATCATCGAAAATTCGCGAGATTTCTCGTAAAACCTGCGATGATGGAAATGCCCGCAAGCCCACAGACTCACGGCCGCCTTGAAACGGGTTGCGCTCTGCAGATCGGCTGATCGGGGGATTTAACGAGTTTGTAGGAGCCGTTCGGTTCCAAAAGAACCGTCAAACTGATGAAAGAGGACGAGAAACAAATGAGCGAAGTCGCAGAGCGCGTGAAGAAAATCGTGGTCGAGCACCTTGGCGTCGAAGCAGAAAAGGTCACCGAATCGGCCAGCTTCATCGACGACCTGGGCGCAGACAGCCTTGATACGGTCGAACTGGTCATGGCTTTCGAAGAAGAATTCGGCTGCGAAATTCCCGACGACGCTGCAGAGCACATTCTGACCGTCGGTGACGCTGTCAAATTCCTTGAAAAGAACGCAGCCTGATTCTGTATTGAATCCATCCCCGGCGCTTGTCCATCGCGACTACGCCAGGGACGTCTGCAATGGTCAGGATACCGCGCCACAAAGACTGTGCGCAGTACGTCATTGACCCCGGCTTCGGGCGCGCTCCGCGACAGCGGGCGCCCGAACCCAGCTCTTAAGGAAAGGAAGCCATGCGCCGCGTCGTCATTACCGGACTGGGTCTCGTAACTCCACTTGGCTGCGGTGTGGAAGCAAGCTGGAGCCGGCTGCTCGCCGGAAAGAACGGCGCTCGCCGTGTCGAGGAATTTGAAGTCAACGACATTGCTTCGCAGATCGCTTGCTTCGTGCCCCGTGGCGAAACTTCCGAAGGCTTGTTCAATCCTGACGACTGGATGGAGCCCAAAGAGCAGCGCAAGGTCGATGCCTTCATCACCTACGCACTGGCCGCAGCCGACCAGGCGATTGCCGATTCCGGCTACAAGGCCGACACCCAGGACAAGCAGGAACGCACCGGCGTCCTGATCGGTTCGGGCATCGGCGGTCTGAGCGGCATTGCCGACACCTCGATCCTGCTGAAGGAAAAAGGCCCACGGCGCATTAGCCCGTTCTTCATTCCCGGCCGCCTGATCAACCTCGCGTCCGGCTACGTTTCCATCCGCCACAAACTCAAAGGCCCCAACCACGCCGTCGTCACGGCCTGCTCGACGGGCGCTCACGCGATTGGCGATGCCGCCCGCTTGATCCAGCTCGGCGATGCCGAAGTCATGGTCGCCGGCGGTACGGAAAGCCCCATCTGCCGCATCGCATTGGCTGGATTTGCCGCCTGCCGCGCCTTGTCGACCAACTTCAACGACGATCCGCAGCGCGCCTCGCGCCCCTACGACAAAGACCGTGACGGCTTCGTCATCGGCGAAGGTGCCGGTATCGTGGTGCTTGAAGATTACGAACACGCCAAAGCCCGCGGCGCCCGCATCTACGCTGAGATTATCGGCTACGGCCTATCGGGTGACGCCTATCACATCACCGCCCCTGCCGAAGACGGCGACGGCGCCTTCCGCTGCATGAAGGCGGCATTGAAACGCGCAGAAATCGACGCCGGCGAAATCGATTACATCAACGCCCACGGCACATCGACGCCCATGGGGGATGAGATCGAATTGGGCGCCGTCGAACGCCTGTTCGGCAACACCAGCGCCAAGCTGTGCATGTCGTCGACGAAGTCGGCAATCGGCCACCTTCTCGGCGCTGCAGGCGCCGTCGAAGCGATCTTCTCGACGCTGGCAATCCGCGACAACATCGCCCCGCCAACGCTGAACCTCGACAACCCTTCCGTCGACACGCCAATCAACCTGGTCGCCCACGAAGCGCGCAAGACCGAAATCAACACGGTGTTGTCGAACTCGTTCGGCTTCGGCGGCACCAACGCTTCGCTGGTCCTGCGCCGGGTCGAATAATCCGCCCGGTCGATCCTACAACTTTGCACGGGCCAAACCGGCGATTTCTATCGCCGTAACCGGCTTGCGCGCGCGACTTGCCGGCCTCAGAAGGTCCCTTTTGGCTTCACTGTGATAAACGCTGCAAACAATGCCTTTTTGATGCCGGAATTCTCGCGCTCCAATCCTCCCCAATTGACGGCCTGAAGCACAACGCACGACGCTTCGTCATCGGCTGCGCCCTGCGTTGCTTCGTTCCGCGTTGGCCGCCAGGACCGCCAAGAATTCGGCCTGGCCGTTGCCTCAGACGAGGCAAACTGGTGAGAAAACCGCCAGCAGGCTGTCTGCCGGGTATAGGACCGAATATAAAAAAGGCACTGGGTGAGCGCCCGGTTTCGATTCGCCACCCAGTGAATAGCACTGCCGATAAGAACTTCGAGGACGACACTCATGAGCGTGCGCCGCCTGGAGCCTGAACTGCCAGATCCGCAACGCGCGATCCGTCCGCGCAGTCCAGCCGAGATGCTGGAGCCTTCCCGCGCGCCTGCGCGCCCCAAAGGCCGTCGCAAACGCCGCGAGACCGGCAGCTTCAGCAGATGGGTCCGCTTTTTCAGCTCCGTCCTGACCTCCATGGTCCTGGTGTTCCTGGCGTTCGGAATGGCGTTCTTCCTACTCCAGCATCACTACACGACCGCCGGCCCGCTGACCGAAGACAGGACCATCGTCATTCCGCGCGGCGAAGGTCGGCTCGAAATCGCCAAGCGCCTGGAATCCGAAGGCATCATTTCCAATCGCTGGTCGTTCATCGTGAACCACCTCATCCACTCCTACCTGTTGGGCGATCGCCTCGACATGAAGGCCGGCGAGTTCAAGCTCGCCGCGCAGTCCAGCATGGAGGAAGTCCTCGACACGCTGGTGAACGGCAAGTCCGTCCAATACAAGGTCACCGTCCCCGAAGGCCTCACCAGCCAGCAGGTCGTCGCCCGTCTGCAAGCCGATGAAAACCTTGTCGGCGAAATTTCCGCGATCCCCATCGAAGGCTCCCTCCTGCCGGATACATACCCTTACGAGCGCGGGACTCAGCGCCAGGCCGTGCTCGACCGAATGAGCCAGGCACAGCAGAATTTCATCGAGGGTCTATGGGAAAAGCGCCAGGAAGGACTGCCAATCCAAAGCATGGATGAAGCAATCATCCTCGCCTCTATCGTCGAGAAGGAAACGGCGGTCGCTGAAGAGCGCGCCATGACGGCAGCCGTATTCATGAACCGGCTACGCAAGGGCATGCGCCTGCAATCGGATCCGACCATCATCTACGGGATCGTCGGTGGCAAAGGCAGCCTCGGACGCTCGATCACCAAGACCGACATCCAAACAAAGACGATCTACAACACATATACCATCAAGGGCTTGCCGCCGACGCCGATCTGTAACCCCGGCCGCGAGGCCATATTGGCCGTCCTCAACCCCGCAGCGACAGACGCGATTTATTTCGTCGCCGATGGCACCGGCGGACATAAATTCTCAACGACACTCGCCGAGCACAACCAAGCTGTCGCGGACTGGCGCCGCATCGAGCGTGAAAGAAATAAACAGGCAAAGACCAAGCGCAGCCCCGTCGCGACCGTGCCCACACCGTCTTCAAACGAAGAGACCCCGGTCGTGACCGAAGCCGCCGACGCGGCCGAAGCGACCGCTCAAGACCAAGACCCCGCTGCCGCCGACCAAAACCCGATTGCCACAGCAGCAACGCATCAGCCCCGAGTCTCGCCCGGAGACATGCCGTTGCCGGCCCGCAAACCCCAATAATCTCCGCAGAAATGACTTAAGGCCATTCCTCGGCTTCGAAATTCGGCTAAAAAATCATCATGACACCGTGCTAGGGTGCATCAACGAAAAAACGATGGGACAGGCCCGCAGCCCACGCTCCAGGCCTGTAAACCCGCATTAATTAATCAAGGCGCCACATCGAAAAGAGCGTCCGGAGGGAAGTCGAATGCCCATTTGCAGTATGACTGGCTTTGCCCGTGTTGAAGGCTCCAGCGCGGTAGCAAACTGGTATTGGGAGCTTCGAAGCGTCAACGGCAAAGGCTTCGATATGCGCCTTCGCCTCCCTTATGGCTTCGAAAGCCTGGAACCGAAACTGCGCCAGCTGGCCCAGGCCAAGCTGACGCGCGGTACGTTACACGCATCATTGAACCTGTCGCGCACATCGAGTGCGGTGAAGGTCAACCTGAATGAGCCAGTGCTCAACCAGGTCATTGCCGCCGCCAAGCGCGCGACCGAGCTAACGGGCGGCGAAATGCCACCAGTTGCCAGCCTCTTGTCCCTTCGCGGCGTGCTCGAAATCGAAGACCAGGAAACGGGCGCCTCCAGCGACGAGAGTGAAGCGCTGTTGGCCGACTTCGACAAAGCGCTCGATGAGCTCGTTCAAGCCCGCGCCTCCGAAGGTCAGCGCCTGAACACCATCATCGAGGATCTGGTCGCGGAAATCGAACGGCTGACGAATCAGGCAGAAAGCTCTCCGGCGCGAACACCGGAAGCCATACGGGCCAAACTCAGCGCATCGATCTCGCGGCTCGTCGATACGGAGCAATCTTTCGATCCCGATCGCCTGCATCAGGAAGCGGTCTTGATTGCAACGCGAACCGATATCGAAGAAGAATTGAAACGCCTGAAAGCGCATATCGAGGCCGCACGCGATCTCTTGCACACCGGCAAGCCGGTCGGCCGTCGGTTTGACTTTCTCGCCCAGGAGTTTCAGCGCGAAGCAAATACGCTTTGCTCAAAATCAAACGACGCAACCGTGACAGAGGCTGGCCTTGCCTTGAAAGTCAAAATAGACCAGTTGCGTGAACAGGTTCAGAACCTGGAGTAAGGCAAATGACTGACACACCCGCAGAGCCGCAGAGGCGTGGCTTGCTGTTCGTCTTGTCCTCGCCCTCGGGCGCAGGCAAAACAACAATGGCCAGGAAGCTCCTCGAGACAGAGGGCGACGCTTTGCGCATGTCGGTGTCGACGACGACCCGGCCGCCGCGACCAGGAGAAGTAGACGGTCAGGACTACTGGTTCGTCAGCCAGGACGAATTCACCAAAATGCGCGAAGGCGGCCAACTGCTCGAATGGGCGCAGGTCTTCGGCAACTACTACGGCACTCCACGCGCCAAAGTCGAAGCTGCAGTCGCCGAAGGCCACGACGTCCTGTTCGATGTCGATTGGCAAGGCGCCCGTCAGCTCTCCGAAAGCATGGCCGACGACGTCGTCCGCGTTTTTGTCCTGCCGCCAACCGCTGAAACGCTGGAAAACCGGCTCAAGACCCGCAATCAGGATTCAGCCGAAGTCGTCGCCTTGCGCATGGCTCAGGCCTCTGGAGAAATCAGCCACTGGCAGGAGTACGACTACGTCATCGTCAACACCGACATCGACGAGGCCTTCAAGCAGCTTTGTGCAATCCTCGCCGCTGAACGCCTGAAACGACAACGGCGCACCGGGTTGAATGCATTTGTCGAGAAACTGCAAAGCGACCTTGGCCACAGCGTCTGGAATTAGTCCGCGATTTGCTGCCCGAAGGAAATAGCGCGCTGGGCGTCAGAGCAGGCGCCGCATCCGCGGTGATAAAATCGCGGATCCACCCCTTGCCAATCAGAGCGCCAGTTAAGCCTCACCGCCATCAAAGGCGGCAGCAAGCCGGGCGAAATCAGCAACCGTCAACTCTTCGGCACGACGCGTCGGTTCAAGATTGCACTTTTGCAGAAGCAACTCCGGCATCGGCGTCAGGCTCTTCAAACTCTGGCGCAGCATCTTGCGGCGCTGCCCGAAGGCCGCCGCTGTCACCTTCGCCAGCGTCTTCACCGATGCAGCTGGCTGCGGATTTTGGCGCGGTCGAAACAGCACAACCGCTGAGCTCACCTTCGGCGGCGGAGTAAAGGCTTCCGGCTTTAATTTCAAAGCGATTTCAGCTTCCGTGCGCCATTGCGCCAGAACCGCCAGCCGGCCGTAGGCCTTGGTGCCGGGCTGAGCGACGATCCGATCGGCAACTTCCTTCTGGAACATCAGCGCCATCCGCGCGTACCACGGCGGCCACGGTTCGCTTTCCAGCCACCCGACCAGCAGGCTGGTGGCAATCGCATAAGGCAGGTTGGCGACAACGATGATCTCGCCCGATGCAGAACCAGTGAGCGAACGCCAGTCCGCTTCAAGCGCATCGCCCAACTCGACCGACAGCCGTCCCGAATAGACCTTTGCAATTTCTTCAAGCGCCATACGGCAGCGCTCGTCGCGCTCGATGGCGATCACCCGTCCGGCGCCTTCCAAAAGAAGGCCCCGCGTCAGCCCGCCCGGTCCCGGCCCGACCTCAATAACCGTCCGGCCTTCAAGCGGACCGGCCACGCGCGCAATCCGCCGCGTAAGATTGAGATCGAGTATGAAGTTCTGGCTCAACGACTTCTTCGCAACGAGCCCGAAGTCCTTGATCACCTCGCGCAGGGGCGGAAGCCCATCGCCGGAATTGGAAATCGCAGCCCCGCCACGAGGCTCCTGATCGGCGAGGCGATTGACCATCTCATCTGATCCGCTCGCCGCCTTGTCTTTGTCCGCTTTATTATCGTCGGGGCTCATGTCCCCTGCCCCTGTCGCGCGCGGCACGCCGCCATCTCAGCCGCCATCAGCAGCGCTTGAATGAAACTCTCAGGGGTCGCAATGCCGCGGCCGGCAATATCGAACGCCGTACCGTGATCGGGCGATGTGCGGACAAACGGCAGCCCCAAGGTGGCATTGACGCCTTTGTCGAACGCCAGCGTCTTGATCGGGATCAGCGCCTGATCGTGATACATGGCAACCGCCGCATCGTAGCGCTCACGCGCCGTGGCGTGGAACATCGTATCGGCCGGCAGCGGCCCTGAGATCGCCCAGCCCCGCGCGCGCAGACGCTCCAAAACCGGACTGATGATCTCAATCTCTTCGCGGCCCAGCGCGCCATCTTCTCCAGCGTGCGGATTGAGCCCACTGACGGCAATGCGCGGCGCATCAATCGCGAAACTTTCCTGGAGCGCCCGGCAGGTGATTTCGATCGTCTCTTCGAGGAGATCAGGACTTAGCGCTTCCGGCACGTCAGCCAGCGGGATGTGGATCGTCGCCGGCACAACTTTAAGCTCATCGCAAGCCAGCATCATCACCGGACGGCACTTGTCTTCCGGGCTATGCAACTCAGAAAGCGCCGCAAGATACTCGGTATGCCCAGGATATTTGAAGCCGGTTTCGTAAAGGATCGACTTTGCAATCGGGTTGGACGTGAGCGCCGAAGCACGGCCCTCGAAAACCGCCTGGACGCAAAGCTCGATCGAAGACAACACCGCCGATGCATTAACTTTATCTGGCTCGCCGGGAACGCATTTCGCACGCAGCGGGACATGGACGACAGGCAGTGCATCCGCAAATACGGCGATGGCTTCTTTGGGGTTCGAGACGACCGCGATCCGGTCGGCACCGCTGAATGCAGCACCCCGCTCGCGCAGCATGTCGGCATCCGCAAACACGCAGAACACCGGCAGTTCCCGTAGTCCGCGCAGGTGCCAGGCCTCAAGGGTGATTTCAGGGCCTATTCCGGCCGGATCACCCATCGACACTGCAATTGGCAGGGGCGGGCGACCCTCGCCTGCCGCGAACTGCCCTGCTTTATGAGGAGATGGCGTCTGTGTCACTCAGCGATACTCAATGTGCGCATCCTGACGCAAATCGTTGAGATGGCGCTCGGCCAGCACCTGGAACTCTCTCTGGCGCAGTTCCTCTTCGGCGGCGTCGCGCTTCGACTTATCGGCCTCAACCGTCTTGCGCCCGCACAACACCCACAGCTCAATGCCTTCCGGACCGACACTCGGCGGCAGCATTTCGCCTTCTTGCGCGTTGATCAGCATTGTCCGCGTCGGCTCGGGAATACGTCCGGCCTCAGTCGGTCCGAGATTTGAAAACCGCGAGCCGCCAGCCTTTTTGGCCAAGCTGCCCGTCATCCCGCAACCGGTGAACTGACCGCGCAAAGAGCTGGCCTCGCGCAGACGACGCGCTAATTCTGTCTGTCCCAAATTTCTCGCAAACAGCAACGTGATGCGCTGAACATTAAGCTCGGTCTGCTCATTGCCCTCGGTATGCGCCACCACGCGATCCAGATCGCGGCTGGTGATCGCCACCTGATGCCCGAACTGACGGCGGATCACGTTCTTCCAGGAGATCATCGCCCTGAAGCGCGACTTCATGGTGTTGACGTCGGCCCCCATCTTTTTCATGTAGCCGCCGAACTGCTTGAGATCCATCTTGTTGCGCTTAGCGATCCCCGAGACCAGTTTGTTGACCTCATCATCGCTTGCCATAACGTTGAGGCGCTTGGCCTCCTGGATCTTCAGACGCTCCTCGATCAATTCATCAAGCGCTTTCTTGCGCAAACCCGGCAGGATGCTGGCGCGCGCGCTGGCGACCGCCTTTTTTTGCAGCGATTGCGCGAACGCTTTCTTCTTGCTCTCGAATATCTTCAAGATCTGTTCTTTGGATTTGCCCGGGTTGGCCTTGATCGTCTTGCGCAGGATATTGCGCAGCTTATCGGTCGTGCTTTTCGCCGAAATCATGCTCTTGAATTTGTCCCGCGCCTTGCTCTGCAAATCGGTCGCGCCAAGACCCATGTAGCGTTGCCGCTGCTCGATCTCGTAGTTCGTAATCGGCTCATCGTTGACAAGAACCGCGATGCCCTGACTGGCAGAACGAATTCTGATCACCGGCAACGTTGCTCTCTGCGTCAGAGCCGATCGCCCGACCGATGCACCCGGGTTCGTCGCCCCAGCAGCCTGAGCCGCAGTCGCGCCCAAGCCAGTGCCCAGCGCGCCAACAACCAACGCCATAGCTCCAAAGCGCGTAGCGAAAACGGAACCTATTCTAGCGATGTTCATTTTGAAGTACCTGCACGTCCTTGGCCGAGGAGTATTGCGCCACCGCTTCATCGGTGCGCCGATTGCCCGCTCATGTCCGTCGCAACAAGGGCCGACGTCGAATCAACAATGATTTCCAGAGCGTTCCATCGCGTCTTAGACACGTCAACCTTGGCACCGCGATGACCCACAATCGGCTCTGCGGAAAAAATTGGCAAATTTTGTGACATCAGCCTCTGCTGCGGCACGCCACAAGCCCGCACGCTTCAGCCCTTAAACGGCGCTGCCCCGGCCCTTGAGCCTGCGACACCAGACCAAATCACCTTACGGCAGCCGCGCCGCCAGCGCACCAACCCTGCCAGATCAGTTGTCGTTGGCCGGATCGGAAGCAAAAATGTCCGTCTTATAGTCGACGAGGCCCAGGTGTTTGAACTCGAACGCCAGGTAAACCGTACGGTCAGTATCGAGATCCCTGGTCTCGTCATAGAACCGCTCGGCATAAGTCGCCGTCAGAACGAAGCACTCGTCCGCATATCGCAACTTAACCGAATCCGACAGCATGAAGTCATCGTCGATATCGTAGCGCATCGCTCCGATAACGCTCCAGCGATCCGTCAGGCGCAGCGCCAGGTTGCCGGAAATATCCTGCTGGGATTTATCGATTCCATACTCTGGATCCGCAGCCGTGTAGGTATAGTTTGCCCCAACAGTCAGCGGCCCAAAGCTTGCCGTTGCGAACAGATCCTCACGCCGTAGTCCCAGCGTATCTTCGTCAAACCGGCTCTGCGACAGGAAGCGGAACGAGTCGATCGGGGCAATATAGGCACCCAGAACATAATCCGACCGAGACGTATCCAAGCCGCTCGACGGATTGAAGACGTACTGATCTTCCAGATAGCCACTGCGCTTAACATAGGCGATCCGCCCAGGATCCGCGAAGGGGTTGTCACCCGACAACTGGAAGCTTTGTCCCGCCAGCAAGCGTGCATACCCGCCCGTATTCATCTGGAAGGTATACTGGACACCGACGTTCGCGCGCGTTCCTGTCTCGTACCGGTCATAGCCTGAGAACTTATCGATATCGAAGAGGTTGGTATCGTCAAAGACAAGGCTCTGAGCGTCTTCGTTAGGCGCACTACGCTTGGGCACGTTTTGCGTGCGCGCAATGACCTGGCCGATAGGCTCGATCGTGTGCGCTGCGTATGCGGTCGACGCAACCCATGGATAGGAAACAGTGATCCCACCGGCCGCCACTCCATGCACGGAAGTCTCATCTTCGAGGATCGTGGCGTTCGGCGACAGCGGATCGGCCTGCGGATCACGGTAGTTGTGGAACTGCGTCACGTCCCCACGCAGGTTGGCAAACGGCGTATAGGTGATGCCAATGCTGTCGATCAGCTTGCGCCGCCAAGTCAGCTCGGTCACGACGCGCGTCGTATCCTGATTGAATTCGCTGCTCGAAGTTCCGTTTCCGATCACGTCGTCACGCGACAGGCTGTAGGCGCTGGAGTCCCACTTCAGCTCACCGCCGAGAACCGGTTCCCCGAAGACGTAGTTATAGTCGATAACCGGATGCGCCAGACTTTCTGAACGCTGGCTGTCATCAAGCAGCAAGCCTCCGAAGTGGTAGAGCGAAGCCCCGAAATAATTCCGGTCTGAGATGCCCTCGAAATAGACACGGTTGACACGGTCGGTTATCAGGCGGCCGTCAAGGCCGTAGAAGCGCCGGAACGTATCGTCGCTCTCAAGCGTCACGTCCCAGCCGAATTCCCACCAACTGGCCAGCGAAAACTTACCTTGCGTCTTCAAGCTGCCGCGCCAGCCTTCAAGGTCTTCCCGGTCGGCCGCAGAAACCTGGTCCGGCAGCGAGCCTGAACGCTGATCGATCCCGGCCATCTGGATCTTGTATTCCCCATTGGCCAGACGGTGACGCCATTCGCCCTGGTACAGCACGCCCTGTTTGGTCGTGTACCTCGGAGCGAACGTGAAGTCGTAGTTCGGCGCAAGCGCGAAATAGTAGGGAACGGTCGTCGAGAAGCCCAGATCGGTAGACGTCCCGAAGGACGGCGGCAGGAAGCCGGACCGGCGCTTCACCGACGGGTCCGCGTGCTGGAAATACGGCAGGTAGGCGATGGGCTGCCCGAAAATTTCGAACTGCGCATCGTTATAGGTGATCGTCGCCGCCTGCTGATCGTGTGTGATGCGGCGCGCCGAAATACACCAAAGCGGCGGCATTCCGCCATCCGACTTACACGGCGTGAACTTGGCATCGGAAAATTCGGTGACGTTGCCCTCGCGCCGCGAAGCCCGTTGCGCTGCAATACGGGTATCGTCCTTCGCGACCACGCTCAGCGACTGGACAAACCCATCGCGGAAATCATCCGTCAGCGTGTAGCGATCGGCGCGGATAACGTTTCCGTTCGGCTCGCGAAGGATCACGTTGCCGACCGCCGTCAGCGTGTTCGCCGACTGGTCGTAGACGACTTCGTCGGCCGTCAGGACGTAGTTGTTGTAATAAATCTCGACGTTGCCGCGCGCGGTGACGCTGTTGCCCGAGTTATCGTAGACGAGTTGATCACCCTGCAGGAACAACGGCTGCGACCGATCGATCTTGGTCGATGGCAACAAATCCGCCGATGGCTTTTTGAAGGTCGTAGCCCCCCGACCGCTTGTCCGCGCAATGCTGGGATCTTGGGCATGAGCAGGCGCAACGTCGCAAACCATGCCAACCAGCATGGTTCCAACGAAAGCAAGGGCGGCAACACACCCACCACGCACAAACCGCCGCCACCCGAAGGGCACCGACGATCTGCTTTGGTTGGGCATTTCAGCGCGCCCCCTGCCGCAGTCGTGCTGCGGATTTCGCGCCAAACGCGTCACTCAACCGTCCTCCTGGTGCAACAGCACCGTTAACGAAACCAGCATCACGAGCAAAATCGGCAGCCAAACTGCAGCCCACGGTGGGACGAGTCCTGCCACCCCAATTTGCCGGGATACCTCGGCGAGTAAGAAGAAACCCAATCCCCCTACCATTCCGGTGATGACCATAGTCTGGATACCGCCCGACCGGAATGACCGTAACGACACAGTCGCCGCTAAAAGAACCATGGCGATACACAGCATCGGACGCGCCAGCAAAAGCATGTACTGGATATGCAGCCGGGAGGCCGACAAATTGGCCTTTTCGGCGACTTCGATGAGCCCTGGCAAATCCCAAAAAGACACTGAAATAACAGTGCCTAACGCGTCCTGCACGCGCTCCGGCGTGAGATAGGTCGAAAGCAGGTAAGTCCCAAACTTTGTAGGCTTGCGACCAGGCGCAGCAACCCACGCATCTTCAAGCTGCCAATAGCCCTCTTTCAACTCCGCCGATTTGGCATCGACGCGCTCCACAAATATCCCGTCTTGGTTGTAAACGATGGCGCTCACAGCCATCAATTTCAGCCCCTTGTTGGCCGCATGCGCCGCCGTCAGCACCGACTGGCCGTCCACACCGTTCTGACGAATCCATGATTCCCCCGATTTGGCGCGCAAGAGGTTGGCTTCACGACCGAACGCTTCGGCAAAAAGCTGCTCGGATTTTTCGCGCGCCGCAGCGGCCATCGGATTGTAAAGGGTCGTCCCCACGAGCCCCAGCAGGAAGGCGATGACAAACGCCGGCCGCAAGAACTGCCAGACCGACATCCCACCCGCGCGCATAACGGCTAACTCACTCTTCCGGCTTAGAAAAAGCAACGTCTGGATCGATCCGACCTGAACCGCAAACGCCAACAGGAATTCCGTATAAGCGGGCAACCTCAACAACGTCATCCAGACCAGCATCAACCCGGAAACGTTGTTTTCGTCGTCATATTTGCCCGCCTGACGCAGGAGTTCGACGAAGTCGATCATGAAGATCAGGACGGAACAAAGAAGAAACGTCCCCAGGATCGACACCAGGAACTTGCGGCCGAGATACCAGTTGAGCGTGGAACCGATCATGTGAGGGGGCGCACCCCATGATAACCGTTCACCTGAGCCTGCGCCGCTGAACCTGCCTGAGCCGTCGGGGCCGGGCTACCGGAGCTCGAGCCAACCCACGGCAAGCGCGCGAGAATCGGGCCGAACAGATCCGACAGACGATCGCTAATCAGCAATCCGCGCCTCGGTTTGGCGTTATGAACGATGTAGAACAGCGCCCCGCCGCTCGCCGCGACCGGAATGACATACATCAGCGGGACAAGCGCCGACGACGTCACGACTAGGTTATTGACCGCCAGTCCCGCCATGCGGCAGCCAACCGCCGCAACAAACCCGATCACCATTCGTTCCGTCCGGGCCTGACGCGTTGATTGCGCCTGACCGGCTGCCGCCAGCGCGATCAAGATGAAAGCTATGGGATAAAGCGGATTTGAAAAGCGCTCATGCAACTCGGCCCGGAACATGCCGGGCTTGGCCTTAAACAGCCGATCATCGGGTGCAGGATGCGTGAGTTCGCTGAAATAGCGTTCGCGCGGCTTCAGATCGAAATCCTGGCCCTTCGATTGATCGAGCCTGTCCAGATCGATGATGTACTGGTCGAAAACGATGATATCGGCGGGGTTCTTGAAGTTGTCGCGGCGCAAAATATGGCCGTTCTTCATGATCAGATAGGCCGTCGGCGGCTGCTTCACGATGGTCCCGCGTTCGGCGAGATATGTCTGCAAATCCTTAGGGTTACGCGTGTCGTTGACGACCAGCCCCAGAAGATCGCCGTTGAATTCGCGTTCCCGGATATGAAACGTCAGCCCCTTCTCAGGCGTCGAAAACTTGCCCGGCTGCATGACCTGCGTGAGGAGGTCAGTGCGCATCTGCACAATATATTCGCGCAACAGCCGCAAACTCCACGGCATCCCGATGTGATTGACGAAGCTGACCGCCATCATCACCAAGACGGCCAGCAGTAACAGCGGACGAGCCACGTTCCAGACGGTCGCTCCCGCCGCCGTCATAACGATCAGCTCGCTGTCGCCGTTCAGACGATTGAGGATATGCAACGCGGAGATCAGCAGGGCGAACGGCGCGATGATGGCCAGCAGGTTCGGCAGCGCCAGCGTCGTCATCTTGATCAGCATCCACGCGTCCTGGCCCTGCGAGGTCACGACATTGAGCTGCTTGAGAGCCAACGCAATCCAGACAATTCCCCCCAATGACGCGAGAATCAGCAACAGCGCACCGGCTGCCTGACGAAACACGTATCGAAAGAAAATCGACATTGCCCTTGAATGGCTCCCCTACTGGATCACTTTGCGAAGAACCTCCAGCCCGCGTCAGCGTTGAGCAACACCGCCGCCGAAGTTCGAAAGCTCCAAAGTCCCCAGGCCCCACACCCCTAAAAAGACCACGCGCAAGCGAACGCGCATCGAGCGATCTTACCCAAAGGGTAAAACTTTCCCGATTTTTAACCGTATAGGGCAAGTCACACAGCACAATGGCGGAAATTCGGCTGGCGCGGGCGTTATCCCGAGCCGAACTCATTCGGCACCCCGGCTGCGCTCGCAGTGCACCATAATTGCGGCGGACACGTTGCAATCAACACTTCTGGGTCGTGATCCGTCCACGTCAAATCGCGGTGGCGCTTGATCTTGAAGCATCGCTAGCACATCATGCGGCCCATTCCGAATTAGCCCATCCGGGACAAGAAAAGCGCCGCGCTCACTTGACTTTGCTCGCCCACATGAGCGACGCCGAGCGACGCGAAAGCCCGGACCCACCATAACCATACCCAGGAGACACTTGATGCCAGCATCGCCGGCAGATCGTTTGGACGTGACATTCGCCTCCCTCAAAGACAAACGCGAGGATGTCCTCGCTGTACTCGTCGGCGACGGTCCCTCTTACGCCCCGCTCATCGCCGAATTGGACCAGTCCTCCGACGGGACTTTGACGCGCGCCGTCGAGGCCGCGAGCTTCAAGGGCAAAAAGAAGTCGTCAATTGAAGTCCTGGCCCCTGCAGGTCTCAAGGAAAAGCGCATCGTCCTCATCGGCATGGGCAAGCCTGCCGAAGCTGAAGAAAACGACTGGGTGGAACTCGGCGGCTCGACCTTTGCAAAAATCACCGCCCGCAAGTGCAAGTCCGCAAGCCTCGTCGTAGAAGCCGACAAGGAGAGCGAATTCGACGCGACAGAGGTCGCCGTCGCTGTAGCGCTGGGCGCCTACCTCCGAAACTACAAGTTCGACAAGTACAAGACCAAGAAGGACAAGGACAAAGACAACGGCGAAGCCGAATCCGACGGCCTCAAGAAACTCGTCGTCCATTGTGCCGAACCCAAGAAAGCCGAGAAAGCCTTCGCCCGTCAGAGCGGCGTTGCCGACGGCGTTCTCCTCGCCCGCGATCTCGTCAACGAACCGGCCAACGAATTGGGCCCGATCGAATTCGCCGAGCGCGCCCAGGCTCTCGACAAGCTCGGCGTCGAAGTCGAGGTTCTCGAACCCAAGGACATCAAGAAGCTCAAGATGGGCGCCCTGATGTGCGTGGCCCAGGGCAGCGTGCGCCCAGCGCGCGTCGTCGTCATGCAGTGGAACGGCGGCAAGAAGAACGACGCGCCAATCGCGTTCGTCGGCAAAGGCGTCGTCTTCGATACCGGCGGCATTTCCATGAAGCCTGCATCCGGCATGGAAGACATGAAAGGCGACATGGGCGGCGCAGCCTGCGTCGTCGGCCTCATGCACGCGCTTGCCGCACGCAAGGCCAAGGTCAACGCCGTCGGCATCATCGGCTGCGTCGAGAACATGCCGTCCGGCGAAGCGACCCGCCCCGGTGATATCGTCGCCTCCATGTCCGGCCAAACGATTGAGGTCCTCAACACCGATGCCGAAGGCCGCCTCGTGCTGGCCGACATCATGTGGTACATCCAGGATCGCTTCAAACCTCAGATGATGGTCGACCTCGCGACTCTGACGGGCGCCATCATGGTCGCGCTCGGCAAATCGTTCGCCGGCCTCTTCTGCAACAACGACGACCTGGCCGACGGCATCCTCGCCGCCTCCAAATCGACAGGCGAGAAAACCTGGCGCATGCCGCTCGACAAGTCCTACCAGAAGATGATCGACTCCAAGAACGCCGACGTCAAAAACCTCGGCGGTCGCTGGGGCGGGGCCTGTACCGCTGCAGCCTTCCTGGAACGCTTCGTCAAGGAAAAGGAAACCCCCTGGGCGCACATCGATCTGGCCGGTACGGCGATGGATGCGCCACGCTCCGACATCAACCCGAGCTGGGGATCGGGCTGGGGCGTTCGTCTCCTCGACCGGCTAGTCGCTGACAGGTACGAGAAATAAGTCTCAACAGCCCCTCAGCGCGAGCTCAACTGTTTGGCTGGCGCTGAGGGTCGAATTGCCCTCGCAGGACACACTGCATCGTTGACCTAATCCGCACGCATGACCCGACTGCTAATATTTTACTCGGGTCGCTCGGCTCAGCCTTCAAAGCACGCCCCGTCGCACCCCTCAGCTTTCCGCCCGCCCCCTCGAAAGTCGATTACCCAACCCCTTCTGTGCCATTTTGAAACAGTCATCATTTTCCATAATATGTATTATGCGAACAACCTGGGTCGTAACTGAGACGCGCTAGGCCAGGAAAATCGGGCGCTTCAGACGAGCGCCAGAAGACGCCCCAAGCTCCCGCCAATCCCAACACTCTCTGCCGACGAGTGCCCCACACCCCTCTCGACCTGCACAGACTCAAGCGACCTCGACCCGACCTCAACCGACTGCCACGATCGGCAACCGGATATCGACCAACGGCTCTGTGAGCACGGAAACGGGAAAAGACCTCAGAAGCTGCTGCGGCGTTCTAGCCAACGGACGGTCTCGGCAATCACCACCGCGTAGACCGCCACGATGAAGCCGGCCAGCACGTTGACCGAGATAATCAACCCGACGATCTGAGCCCACTCCAACGACATGAGATTGCTCAGCAGCGACGAAACAACTCCGTCGATATAAAGCTTCAGGTTGAACAACAGATCGCTCAGCTGATCGATGCTCGGCTTCGACGGGATCTCGAAAACGAGCTGGCGGCCGATGTCGCTTAGGGTGACGCTTTTCAGATATCCAAGCGACGCGGCAAGAGCGATCCCGCATGAGAAGACGAACCCAAGCGGGACCGCCAAGCGGAAAAAGCCCCAGCGCGCCGGAATTGCCCCAAACGAGATCGAAAGACGCCTCAGAAGACTGGAACCTGCAAAGACCGCAACGCCAAAACATATCGCCACCGTCAGCCGCCGCTCGTCATCCACTCCGGAGAACGTCAGCAAGGCAACGAGTCCGACCATCACCCCGCCCAGGATGGCATCGGCCAACGCGATGAGCCGCAGCACGATCAGATAAGGCGTGCGCCGCCCTTCGAAATAGAAGGGGTACTCGAACTTCAGGTGCTCGTAGTGAAGATGCGCGCCAAGTAGAAACGCAACGGCCGCGGTCAAACCCGCAAACCAATAAGGATGCTGCCAACCCAGCCACGCCACACCCGCCACAGCTGCCAATTCGACAGCCATGATGAGAGCATTGACGGCAACGCGCAGGACGATCATACCGGCCCCCAATAGATGCGCCCCCCGAGGCGACAGCGAACTTGCGCTTTTCACTCCGCCGACCTTAACGGAATAGCTGCCCAGTGACCAATACCGGCCCGACGAGAAAATCAATCGCCGACCTGATCGAAGTGATGGCGGCCCTGCGCACACCTGTCACCGGCTGCCCCTGGGATCTGGAGCAGACGTTCGCGACGATTGTGCCCTACACGCTCGAAGAAGCCTACGAAGTCGCCGACGCGATCCATCGCAACGACATGATCGACCTGAAGGAGGAACTGGGCGATCTCCTTTTGCAGGTCGTCTATCACGCACGGATGGCCGAAGAAGAAGGCGCCTTTGACTTCGACGACGTCGCCGACGCCATCACACGCAAAATGTTGCGCCGTCATCCGCACGTCTTCGGCACGCCGGAAGAACGCGCCGCAGGTCCGCAAAAAGGCTCCTGGGATCGCATCAAGGCCGAAGAGAAAAAGGAAAAGGCTGCCGAGCGCAAGGCTGCCGGATTACCTGAAGAAGCACCAAATGAATCCGAGGTCCTCGCCGGAGTGCCCGCCGCCATGCCGGCCCTGATCCGCGCCGTCAAGTTGCAGGACAAGGCCGCCAAAGTCGGTTTCGACTGGCCGTCTCTCGCTCCCGTCTTCGACAAAATGCGCGAGGAACTGCGGGAATTCGAAGAGGTCGCGCTGGGTGCCGACCCACGCGCCACGGATCATTCCGAGCAACCACAAGATCAACCTGCCGCTGCAGATCCTGCCGACAAAAACCGCATCGAAGAGGAATTCGGCGACCTCCTGTTCGTCATGGCGAACGTCGCCCGTCATCTCAAACTCGATCCCGAAGCAGCGCTACGCAGCGCCAACGAGAAATTCCGCCGCCGCTTCGCCCATATCGAGGCTCGGCTTGCCGAGAGTGGGCGCTCGCCGTCTGACAGCGACCTGCAGGAAATGGATGCGCTCTGGGATGAAGCCCGTGCCAGTGACAAAAGGGCTAAGGGTAAGGGCTGAAGTCAGGACACTCAGCAGGCTAGGCCTCGTCGAAGCCCGCCAGAAAACCTCGCCACCATCATCGTGTGGCAGCCTCACTCCACCCGCAGTCGACGCGACTGGAGCTGCGCCAGAAGCCGTCCACGCTTCTCCGCCGCGATCCGCACGTTGACCCGCGTCTCGCCGTCGTCATCAACGGAGCGTTCGAGAATTTCCGCATTGGCATGCAGCCACGCAAGAAGCTGTCCCTCGTACGCGGGAAGAACCAGCGTCAGATAAGTGTCGTCAACGCCCAGCCGCTCATCGATCGCGGACAGCAGCTCATCAATGCCCTCGCCGGTAATCGCCGACACACACCGCGGCGATTGCTCATTGAAGCGAACGGCCGCGAGCGCTTCCTCCCGCGTCACGGGCGACAGAAGGTCGATCTTGTTCCAGACTTCCAGAACATGGCGCTCAGCCGGCGTCATATCGATATCGAGCCCCGACAGGACCTGTTCAACGTCAAGGCGCTGGGCCTCGGTCTCGGGGTGCGAAATATCGCGCACGTGCAAAATAAGATCGGCTTCGACGACCTCTTCCAGCGTCGCCCGGAAGGCCGCCACCAGCATCGTCGGCAGGTCCGAAATGAACCCGACCGTGTCCGACAAAATGATCCGGCGTCCGGACGGCAGCTTCACTTCCCGCATCGTCGGATCAAGCGTCGCGAACACCTGATCCTGAGCCAACACGCCCGCCCCGGTAATGCGATTGAAAAGCGTCGACTTACCGGCGTTCGTGTAGCCGACGATGGCAACCACCGGATAAGGCACCTTGCGGCGCCCAGCGCGGTGCAATTCGCGCGTTTTGACAACCTGCGCCAGCTCTTTGCGGATCGCATCGATGCGAGTCTGGATCATACGTCGGTCAAGCTCGATCTGCGCTTCACCCGGACCGCCGACAAAGCTCGCGCCACCACCGCCGCCGCCACGCTGGCGTTCGAGGTGGGTCCAGGCCCGCACCAGCCGGCCTTTCTGATAAGACAGATGCGCCAGCTCGACCTGCAGCCGGCCTTCTCGGGTGCGCGCCCGTTTGCCGAAGATTTCGAGGATCAGTCCTGTACGGTCGAGCACCTTACAGTTCCAGGCCTTCTCCAAATTGCGCTGCTGAACCGGGCTGACAAAATGGTCAACGACAACCAGCTCGGCGGATTGCTGACGGACAAGCTCGGCCAATTCCTCGACCTTGCCTGAACCAAACAGCGTCGCAGGCTTCGGATTGGCGACCTGAACGATCCGCGCCTCGAGCACGTTGAGCTCGATCGCCTCCGCCAAGCCGGCCGCTTCCACCTTGCGCTCTTCAGGAGAGTGATGACCGCCGGCACGCCCATGATCGTCAGAGGCCGAAGCATGGCGCGCGAGCACTGGCACGAAAACGAGCGCACGCGACAGGCTTTCCTTGCGCTTGTCTGCCAAGGAAATGTCCAGCGCGCCGGCGCGCTCTTCTAACTGCTCTTGCTCAGTCGTTCGCTTGTCTATGGCGAACCCTATCCGCTTGCTTCTTCAGAGCCATCACTATCCATGAGGTTCACGGGCTGCCCTGGCATAATGGTCGAAATCGCGTGCTTGTAGACGAGTTGGGAATGACCATCGCGGCGCAGCAAGACGCAGAAATTGTCAAACCAGGTCACGATCCCCTGCAATTTGACGCCATTGATTAGAAAAATCGTCAGTGGAGTCTTTTGCCGGCGCACATGATTTAGAAACGTGTCTTGTAGACTTGGTGTTTTCTCTGACGGCATCTGATCTCGTCCGTACTTTTTTGTTGTATCGCCGATTTTGTTTGAGTGCAGCGAATTTCGCTCATGCGAGACGCAGTCTACTCAGTCTTTTACAAAATTCCACCATCGCATCGCAGAACTCACCAAAGGACCAATGGAAATGCGACCTAAAGACTGTCTTTGAACGTTCATTTAGGTCGGTGGAAGCCGTATCCAAGAGGATATAGCGCTGCGTGTTCGTGAAAAACTTCTCGCAATTTGCGGCTAATAGTTCCCGGAAGCCCATCTGAAACATTTTTTCCGTCAATTTTCACGACGGGCATCACGGTCCCACTGGCCGAGGTATTGAAGGCTTCACGCGCATTTTTTGCGTCCGCGATCGTGAACGCGGCCTCTTTGACCTGAAAGCCTAAAGATTGTGCAACATCGAACAGCGTTCGCCGCGTCACGCCCGGTAGCAAGTCGTTCGACAACGATCTCGTCTGCAACTCGCCTTGCGCATTGACGATCCAGGCGTTGCTGGAAGCCCCTTCGGTCACAAATCCGTCTCGGTCGACAAGCCAGGCTTCACTGGCCCCGGCCTTCAGCGCTTCTTCCTTGGCAAGGGCCGCCGGCAACAGCATCACCGTCTTGATATCGCACCGCCCCCATCGGATATCGGGCAGCGAAATGACACTGATCCCCTTGTCCGCAGAAGCCTCCCTGGAGGCCCGGCTCAGCGGGCGGGCAAGACACACAAGCGTCGGCTCCAGCGACTTGCCACTGAACAGGAAATCGCGCTTGGCCGCCCCGCGCGAGACCTGCATATAGACCAGCCCTTCGCGCACTCTGTTGCGCCGCACCGTTTCCGCGATGACCAGCAACAGCGCCTGGCGCGACATCGGCGCCTCGATCTGCAATTCATTCAACGAACGTTCAAGCCGCGCCAGATGCCGTTCGGCATCGACAAGACCACCGCCGGCGACCTCGATCACCTCATAGACGGCATCGCCGAACTGAAACCCGCGGTCCTCAACGTGAACCCCGGCTTCATGATAGCGGCGGTACTGCCCATTCACGTAGACGAAGCGGGCCATTCATCCCTCGCGACATCGTTCAAGAAAGTGCGGCCAAGAAAGACCAGCTTGAGGCTTGGTCATCGCAAAATCGAAGCCTCTTCGCCAATCAGAAGTTCCAGCCCTGCCGATTGGCTTGGCCAACCTATTTCAGGGCCTGACCCGAAACACCAGACTACTTCGCGATCAGAAGTAGTCCGGACTGACCCGCAGCATCTGTTCGACTTCACGGATATAATCGGCAAGCGCAAAGAACACGACCCGATCTTTTGCCTCAAGCTCGGTTGCGCCCGTCGGCTGTAGAAGCTTCCCATCACGGACGATGATGCCGACGCGAACCCCATCAGCAAGCTTGATGTCACGCAGCGGCTTTTCCAGAATGGGCGCTGTCTCCAGGACTTCCGCCTCGATAATCTCGCCCGCCCCGTTGTGGATCGAGTGAACCCGCTGGATACGACCGCGGCGGACGTGCTGCAGTACGCGGCTGACCGTCACCGAGCGCGGGTTGATCTGCGCATCGATCCCCAGCGAGCGAATAAGGCCGGAGTAGTTCGCCGAATTGATCAGCGCCAAACTCGATTGGCACCCGAGCTGTTTGGCAAGCGCCGACGTCAGCAGGTTGACCTGCTCATCGTTGGTGACGGCCACAACCGCATCGGCCGAAGCAATCTCGGCTTCCCGCAGCATATCTTCGCTAAGGCCCGACCCGTGCAAGACGATGACCTTGTCAAGCTGCTCGGCAATCTGCACGGCGCGCGCACGCGATCCCTCGATCACCTTCACGCGTGCGTTCGGTTGCAACTTCTCCAGTGACTTTGCCAGGTAAAGCCCGATGTTCCCGCCACCGACAATGACGATACGGCGCGCCTGCTTTTCCTCATGACCGAAGATCTGCAGCGTCCGCCCAACCTGCGAGGACGGCATGATGAGATAGGCTTCGTCGCCTTCTTCCAGAACGTCTTCGCCATGGGGAACTTTGATAATGCCGTTACGCACAATCGCGACGATAACAGCCGGCAAATCCGGGAAGAGTTCCGAGAGCTGATGCAACGGCGTCGCCAGAACAGGACAGTCCGGCCCGCAGAAAATGCCGATCGCCATCACCTCTTGATCGACAAAGCCCGCCGTATCAAACGCGCCTGGCAATTCCAGGCGCCGCAGAACGGTCGTGCCGACTTCGATTTCCGGAGAAATGATGTGGTCGATGGCGAGGGCTTCGCGCGAGAACAACTCGCCGTATTTCGAGTCGAGGTAGCTCTGCGCCCGCACTCGGGCAATCCTTGTTGGCACATTGAACAGCGTGTGCGCGACTTGGCAGGAGACCATATTCACTTCGTCATGCAGCGTGACGGCAACCAGCATGTCCGCGTCCGGCGCGCCCGCCATTTCAAGAACGTCGGGATGGGCAGCGTTGCCGTGGATCGCGCGAACTTCGAGGACCTCATTGGCCCGCTCAACGAGGGCTTCGCTGGCGTCGATAATCGAGACGTCGTTGCCTTCCGCAGAAAGCCTCTCGGCGATCCCCGTACCGACCTGGCCGGCACCACAGACGATAATCTTCATGGCAACTCTTTATTGCTGCAAGCCACCGGTGTCTCCCAATGCTGAACCTTAAAGACCGATGAATTAGGCCCTAAGTCCAAAAGCTTAAACAACACCTGACGACATCGCACAACAACCAGTCGCAACAAATCAACCCGCTTGTCGGCTATCGGCATTTCTGTGTTCAGATGAAACGCCCAGCGCGCGCAATTTCCGGTGTAGGGCCGATCTCTCCATGCCCACGAATTCCGCGGTGCGCGAGATATTGCCGCCAAACCGGTTAATTTGCGCCAGCAGGTATTCACGCTCGAAAATTTCACGGGCTTCGCGCAGCGGCAGCGACATCAGATGCTCAGCCCCGCCGTTGACCGGTAACGGCACGTTCGACCCGATCTCGTCGGGAAGCATTTCGGCGGTAATCACCCCACCGCTTTCGCCGCCCGTCAAAATCATCAGACGCTCGATGTTGTTGCGCAATTCGCGCACGTTGCCGGGCCAGTCATGCGCCTGCAGGACGGCAACCGCATCCTCGCCGATCACCCGCGGCGACAGGCCCGAAGACTGCGCGAGCTGTGCGACGAAGAACTCGATCAAGGCAGGAATGTCATCGCGGCGCTCGGCCAGGCTCGGCACACGCAGCGGCACCACGTTGAGGCGATGATAGAGATCCTCTCTGAAACGCCCTTCGCGCATTTCCGATTCAAGATCCCGGCTCGTCGACGACACGATGCGGACATCGACAGCCACCTTTTGCGCCCCACCGATGCGCAGGAACTTCTGCTCGACGAGCACGCGCAAGACCTTGCCCTGCGTCTCAAGCGGCATGTCGGCAATCTCGTCGATGTAGAGCGTGCCGCCATGCGATTCTTCAAGCGCCCCGACCTTGCGCGGACCGCCGGTGTGGTCTTCCGTGCCGAATAATTCCTCTTCGACGCGGTCCGGCGCCATCGCTGCCGCATTCAAAACCACAAACGGACCATCGCAGCGATGCGATTTCAAATGCAGCATGCGCGCGGCAAGCTCCTTGCCTGTCCCCGACGCACCGCGGATCAGTATCCGGCTGTTGGTCGGCGCGACCCGCTCGACCTGTCCGCGCAACTGGTTCATCGCCACCGACTTGCCGATCATATCGATGGAGACGTTGGAGCGCTCGCGCAGCTCTTTGACTTCGCGCTTCAACTGCGAAGCTTCAAGCGCACGCAGCGTCACCAGGATCAGACGGTCCGCCTTGAACGGCTTCTCGATATAGTCGTAGGCGCCGCGGCGGATGGCGGTGACAGCCGTTTCGATATTGCCGTGACCGGAAATGATGACGACCGGCAGCTCCGGGTAGGCTTTCTTGATGATGGAAAGAACTTCCAACCCATCAAGCCGGCTGCCCTGCAGCCAGATATCCAGAATAACGAGCTGCGGACGACGCTCTTCGATCGATCGCAAAGCTTCGTCTGAATCGCGGGCGAGGCGCGTTGCATGCCCCTCGTCTTCGAGAATCCCAGAGACCAGATCGCGTATGTCGGCTTCATCATCAACGATCAGAATATCAGCGGCCATCGTCTGCTCCTTGAGCCCAAAATCTTCAGGTTAGATTCTCTGCAGGTAGTTCACCGCCAGTGCGCTCATCGGCACCGCCGGTTGTATCGGTCTCTTTGTCATCGCCACCTGAGTTCTTTTGCGCCGAACTCAAGGGCAAGGTGATGCGAACGAGCGCACCGGTACCGCCGGTCACATCGGCGGGAGCATCTTCGAGCGTAAGCGTTCCGCCATGCTGCTCGGTAATCTTGAGAACCATCGCAAGCCCCAAACCGGTTCCCTTGTGCCCCTTGGTCGTGACATAGGGTTCAAGCAGGCGCGAACGCTGCTGCTTAGGCAATCCCGGCCCGTTATCGATGACTTCGACATTCGCCGTTTGTCCATCGATCCGGATGCGCGTAACGACACGGCCCTTCCAGTCTTCACCGCGCTCGACAGCTTCCCCCTCATTGCCCCCGACACCCTCAACGGACTCGGTGGCATTCTTGACGAGGTTCGTAACCGCCTGCGTGATCAGCCTCCGGTCGATGGAAGCCAGCACCTTATCCGGCGGCATCTGCAGATCGTATTCGAGCTTAGGATGCGCCTCGCGGAAAAGAACGACGGAATCGAGCACGGCATCGCGTAGATCGCTAAGCTCCATTTCCGGCTTTGGAATACGCGCAAAAGCCGCGAACTCATCGACCATGCTCTTGATGTGCGAAGCCTGCCGCTCGATCGTCGCCGTCAGCTTATCGAAGGTATCGCGATCTTCGGTGATAACCTTCCCATACTTCCGGCGAATACGCTCAGCTGAGAGTTGGATCGGCGTCAGCGGGTTCTTGATCTCGTGCGCGATGCGTCGCGCAACGTCCGCCCATGCCGATGTGCGCTGGGCGGTCACAAGCTCGGTGATGTCATCGAATGTGATGACCGATCCGACGTCATCCTCACCGGCCATTTCGGACGTCACGCGAACGGCAAAAGTCCGCTCGTCGCCATCGACGACAATCGTGATCTGTTCCTGCGACCGCGACTTGATGATCGGGTCGATCAGCTTCTTATGGATCTCCTCGATCTCAGGTAACGCGACGTCGAGCGTCTGGCCGACGAGCTCATCGGAGCTGCGCCCCAGGAGTTCTTCCGCCGCACGCGAGACGAGCGTGATCCGCCCATCGCTACCAAGACCGATCACACCCGCCGAAACACCCGATAGAACGGCCGACATAAAACGCCGGCGAACTTCGAGCTGTTCGTTGGCGCTGACGAGTGCATCGCGCTGGCTTTTGAGCTCCCGCGCCATCGTATTGAAGGTGTGCGACAACCGTCGCAAATCGCCTTCGCCGCGCTTTTCAGGCAGCGCCACCGACAGGTTGCCGGCCGAGATTTCCTGAGCCGCTCCAATGAGCCGGCGGATCGGCGCAACGAAGCGTCCGCCAAACCACATCCCGGCCCAAATAGCCGCGAGCAGACCCGTCATCGAAATCGTCAGGTACATCAACCCGTGCGCCCACTTGAGCCCACCGCGCGCCCGACGCAGCGCCGTGTATTCGGCCGCGTTCTGCTCGGTCTGCTTCATGTGCCGGATCACCGTCGGGCTGATGGATCGGCTGACGTAGAGATATTTTCCCGGATAGTTCTCAAGCTTCGTGATCGCCGAAATGCGCTTGTCCCGCGTCGACACCGACAACGGAACGAGACCGGCTTCAGCTTCGTTCAACGCCGCCGCCGTCGGGCGGGCGTACGGCAGCGCCCGGCTTTCAACAGCTGAGAGAACCGACTTCCCTTGAATGTTGACGAGATAGGCCGACGCCAGATCGCGCAACCCGGCCTGTGAGATGATGAACTGCTTCAGCATCTGGTCGTTGTTGCCAACAACCGTCGAGGCCGCATCCAAGTCGCGCGCCATGTTGACGACATCGGTCCGGATCACCTGGCCGTGCTCTTCAAGATAGGTGCGCGCCACCACACGCGAGTTGTCGATGATCGACCGCACCCGGTCCGAAAACCAATTGTCGAGCGAGCGCGAAAAGCTGACCGTCGCTCCGATCGCAACCAGAAGCGCCGGAAGAGCAGCAATAATCGAAAACAGCGCAACGATGCGAATGTGAAAACGCGCGCCGGGGACCTTTTCCTTCCAGGCCTTGATGAGACCCGCCACCTGCGTCGCGATGATCGCAATCACCGCGCCGATCAGGATGACGTTCAAGAAGAGCGCCACCAGCACGACGCCGTTACTGGGAACGATGGGGGTAAGGCCAGTGAGGATCAGGAACGTGACGAGCGCCGATAGCAAAGACAGCCCGACGGTCCACAAGCCGACGAAGAACATCCGGTCGCTGGGTTCCAACAACGGCTGGTCTCTGTTGAACTCGATACTGGACCGAGTTGTACCCGCGACGCTTTGCATCGGAGTTCTCCGCAGCGACGTAGTGAGTACGCCATCTTGATCAGTAGAAACGTGTGCCAAACGCAACTCGGCCTAATCCGCGCGCCAGCTACCGCCGGTGCGACAGGGGCACAACAGGCGACACGAAGAGCGTGACATTTTGGCGACGAAATCGCCTCGTCGAGGTATGTTTCACCTCGCAACTGTGGCAAGTTGGTGGCGAAGCGTGACTAAAAAGACGCCAGCGTCGACACTCCACAAATCAATTCGCAGGCGAACGAAAGACCTGGATGTCGAGGAGCTTGATACGCGAACGCAGCGTGTTCCGGTTCAGACCCAACAACTCGGCAGCCCGGATTTGGTTGCCGCGTGTCGCCGTCAGAGCGGCCGTGAGCAGCGGTTTTTCAACCTCGCGCACAACGCGTTCATAAAGTCCTTGCGGCGGTAGCTCATTGCCGAACGACGCAAAATATTCCGCCAGATGCCGCTCAACCAATTCGCCCAGGCTGCCGCTTTCATCGAGCGCTTCGCGCGGCGGCGGTTGAGCTATTTCCTGCAACTCGCGTTCAACGGAATCGACCGTCAGCGTTTCCTCGCTGCTGAGCGCAACCAAACGCCGAACCAGGTTTTCAAGCTCACGCACGTTGCCCGGCCAGCGATGCTGACGCAGCCGGTCGATCGCCGCGTTCTCGATCGAGCGCTGACCAAGCCCTTCAGCCGCACAACGCCGCAGGAAGTGACGGACAAGGTCGCCGATATCTTCAAGCCGTTCCCTCAGCGGCGGCAACCGCAACGGGACGACGTTCAAGCGGTAATAGAGATCTTCGCGGAAGAAACCCTGCTGGATCTGCGAGCGCAAATCGCGGTGGGTTGCAGCGATGATGCGCACATTCGACTTGATCGGCGTCCGACCACCAACCGTCGTATATTCACCCTGCTGCAAAACACGCAACAAACGCGTCTGCGCTTCAAGCGGCATGTCGCCGATCTCGTCGAGAAACAGCGTGCCGCCTTCGGCCTGTTCGAACCGACCCTGCGTGCGCATCTGAGCGCCGGTGAAGGCTCCCTTTTCATGGCCGAACAGTTCGCTTTCGATCAATTCGCGCGGGATCGCCGCCATGTTCAGCGCAACGAACGCGCCGTTCCGCCGCTTGCCATGCTCGTGCAGAACCTTCGCGACAAGCTCCTTGCCGGTACCGCTTTCGCCAGTAATCAAAACGGTCAGATCGCTCTGCGTCAGGCGCGCCAGCGTCCGGTAGATTTCCTGCATTGCAGGTGAGCGCCCGATCAGCGGCAACTCATCGCTTTCACCTTCTCCTTGCGCACGTTGCGGCTTGCGCACCGGCTCGCGCAACGCACGACCGACAACCGCCACGACCTCTTTGATGTCGAAGGGCTTGGGCAGGTATTCGAACGCCCCGCGTTCAGCCGCCGTCAACGCCGTCATCAGCGTATTCTGCGCACTCATCACAATGATCGGCAGGTCAGGACGAACCTTCTTCAACCTAGGGATAAGATCGAACGCATTCTCATCCGGCATCACGACATCGGTGATGATGACGTCGCCTTCTCCCTGGCTCGCCCAGCGCCAAAGCGTCGACGCATTGCCCGTTGCCCGCGGCGCATACCCCGCCCGAGCAAGTGCCTGGTTCAAGACGGTCCGGATAGCCGTATCATCATCGGCGATCAAAACTGTTCCGCGCGCCATTCACGAGGTCCTTATTGTTTTTCGACCTAAAATCACAAAGCCAAAGAAGGATCGGTTTTCCGTTGCGGAGCTTCCTGCATCGGCAGAAGCACGCGGAAAATCGTCCTTTCCGGCTCGCTGTCACACTCAATCGTGCCGCCATGATCGGCGATCAATTTGGCCACCAAAGCCAAGCCCAAACCGGTTCCGTTCGCCTTCGACGTGACGAAGGGATCGAACATATGCTCGACGATGTTTTCGGGAACACCAGGTCCGTTATCCTGGATCTCGATCATCAACGGCAAAGCGATCCGGACCCCGGATCCGGGAACCGACATGCGCACGCCGGGACGGAAGGCCGTCGACATAACGATGCGACCGTTGTCTTTGTCGCCAATCGCTTCGGCGGCATTTTTGACGAGGTTCAAGAACGCCTGGACGAGCTTGTCCCTGTTCGCAGGCACCGCCGGCAGCGACGGGTCATAGTCGGCAATAAACGTGATATCCCGCGCAAAGCCGGCCTTCGCCAACTGCCGGACGTGATCCAGCACGTCGTGAATATTGACCGGTGCCGTCGCCAGCGGACGCTCGTCGCCAAAGACTTCCATACGATCAAGCAGAACCCTGATCCGTTCCGTCTCCGCACAGATGAGCTGCGACAGCGCCCGGTCGTCATCGCTTAGATTCTGTTCGAGCAGCTGTGCTGCCCCGCGTATCCCCGACAACGGGTTCTTGATCTCGTGCGCCAGGATACTGGCCATGCCCGAAACCGACCGCGCGGCAGCACGATGGGTAAGTTGGCGCTCGATCATCTGCGCCATCGTCCGCTGCTGCAGCATCAAGACGATCTGTTCCGGGTCATCCTGGAAAGGCCCACCGTAGACATCGACCAGCTTCGGCGATGTCAGCCGCGGCGTGACGATCTCAACCCCGTACTCATTGACGGTCGAATGCGTCATACGAACCTGAGAAACGAGCGCCAGCAACGGACAGCCAAACGCCAGAATGTCATCGAGCGCAATGCGCTTAAGCATCGATATGGATGTCGACAGAAACGATTCAGCGGCCGCGTTGACATAGACAAAGTTGTTCTTTGGCCCCAGCACCATCACGGGGTGCGGCAACGCATTGAGAAGCTGCTCATGTGCGATACCGACTTCCCGGATCGAACCACTGAACGGGTTCTTGCCGGAAACCGATTTAGACGCAGGACGGGTTTCTTCTTCGATCATCGGCTCATGCACAGGAGTGTTTTTCGGCGCAGCACTTGCGGACTTCTGGCGATCGCTCTTCTTGTTCGCCGCCGGTGCCTTGCGCTTGGTTTTCGGCTTTCTTTTCGGCTCACTATCCACAGCCGAAACAGTGGCTCGACCGCGCCGTGAAGAGCCAGCCGCCTTTGCGGACCGCGACTTGCTCTTCGTTGGCGCAGGAGCCCCCCCGCGATCTTCAATCGTCATGCCGCCGCCTTTCGCGAAGCGCCCTGCGCGAAACTGTAAAATTCAACGAGCCCATCCAGGACTCGCTTCGGCGAATTCTCGGTGCAAAGCCGCTTCCGCCATTGGCGAACGCTCGTCTGATCCACACCCGAAGATTCCAGATACCAACCGATATGCTTGCGCGCGTTGCGCACGCCCAGAAACTCGCCGTAATGGGAATACATCACTTGAACGTGCCCAACCGCGATGTCGCGCTGCTCTTCGAGGAGAGGCGCACCACGATCGTGGCCTGTCGCGATCATCTGGCCGATTCGTCCCGCCTGCCACGGCGCCCCATAAGCACCGCGACCGATCATGACGCCGTCGGCGCCCGATTGCTGCAAAGCCTCCCGCGCATCATCTAGTGTGAGAATGTCGCCATTGACGATCACCGGCACGCTGACGGCATCCTTCACCGCGCGAACGGCACGCCAATCCGCCCGACCCTTGTAGAACTGACACCGCGTCCGGCCATGCACCGTGATGAGCTGCACACCCGCGCTCTCGGCGCGGCGCGCCAATTCCGGTGCATTGATGCTTTGATGATCCCAACCCAACCGCATTTTCAGCGTCACGGGCAGATCAACCGCTGCGATGGTCGCTTCAATCAACGTCATCGCATGATCGAGGTCGCGCATCAGCGCGCTACCGGACAGCCGCCCGGTCACTTCCCTGGCCGGGCAACCCATATTGATATCGATAATGTCCGCGCCCAAATCGGCAGCGACGCGCGCGCCTTCGCCCATCCAGCGCGCTTCTCGACCGGCAAGTTGCATCGCAAACGGCCGCAGTTGCCGACCTTCAGCGCGGCGCAACACGTCCTTACGGCCAGCAACCAATTCGGCGCTGGCCACCATCTCGGACACGACAAGTCCCGCGCCAAGGCCGTCTGCCAGCTGACGAAAGGGCAGGTCACTCACCCCTGACATAGGAGCCAGGAAGGCCCGCGAAGCCAGGACGTGCCTGTCAATTGCTAGCGGCTGGGTAAAGCGTTCATTCATCTCGATGTGGCGAAGATTTGTGCACGTTAAAAAAGTGATCACGACTTGTGCACAATACCGATGCAGTACGATTTGCGCAAGCACCGATCTCAAACAGTGCAATTGCTGTGAATAGGCCTTATGCACTCAAGCGAGCGAACCAATTAACCAACACAGAACGCTCAGGAGTTGCATATGACAATCGCCGTGCTGATCGTGGCCGCTGGCCGTGGCACACGCGCTGCGGCAACCAGCGGCAAGCCCAAGCAATATGCCAATTTGCGCGGAAAACCAATGCTGGCCCGCACGATCGAATGCTTCGCGCAGCACGCGGATATCGCAACCGTCACGGTGGCCATACACCCCGACGACCAGACCGCCTACCTGGACTGCATCGCCCAAGTCACGAGCACCAAATTGACGCCACCCGTGAACGGCGGCGCGACCAGACAAGTGAGCGTCCTGAACGGCCTGGAATCAATGCAAAAAAGCATTCCCGGCGTGAAAAACGTCCTCATCCACGATGCCGCCCGGCCGTTTGTCTCAGCCTCCATCATCGATTCTGTCCTGGCCGCTTTAAACGACAACGACGGCGCAATTCCGGCCCTGCCGGTTTCCGACACACTGAAGCGCACCGGCGGCGAGACCCATAAAATCATCGAAACCCTCCCCCGATCCGGCCTTTGGCGGGCTCAAACCCCGCAGGGCTTCCGTTTCGCACCCATTCTCGATGCCCACCGCGCCGCTGCAGCCCAACAACGCCAAGACTTTACAGATGACGCCGCAATCGCCGAATGGGCCGGCCTCAGCGTTGTCATCACCCTTGGCTCGCGCGAAAACGAAAAAATCACCACCGCAGAGGATCTTGCCTTGGCAAATGACAAACTCGCGTCGCAACTGGCCTTCGAAACCCGCATCGGCACGGGGTTTGACGTTCATCGCTTTGCCTCCGGCTCATCCGTCTGGCTTTGCGGGGTCGAAATTCCGCATGAACAGCGCCTTGAAGGCCATTCCGATGCCGATGTCGGCCTCCACGCGCTGACCGATGCCATCCTCGGCGCCCTCGCGGACGGCGATATCGGCGCCCACTTCCCGCCATCCGACCCGAAATGGAAAGGTGCCGAGTCCCACGTCTTCTTAAAAGATGCCGCCAGGCGCCTGGCCGACCGCGGCGGCCGCTTCGTCAACGTCGATGTGACATTACTCTGCGAAGCCCCCAAAGTCGGCCCTCACCGGGACGCCATGCGCGCCGCAATCGCCGAAATCCTTGAGATCGAGACGTCCCGCGTCGGCGTCAAAGCCACAACGACTGAAGGCCTCGGCTTCACCGGCCGGCGCGAAGGCATCGCCGCCATGGCTAGTGCATCCGTGCTGCTGCCCGTGGAGCAATCGACGAAAAACGCACCTGATCGTTGACGCTCCAACCAGAATCGCGGCATCCCTCAGACAGCGGTTGTATGACCATAAGAAGGACCGAACGCTGTGGGAGACACGAGCATGGATGTCGCTACGGGAACGCTTGAGCGCACCGAGACCACCAACCACGCATCCATGCGTGAAATCGCGGAGGCGACTTCGTCGGCATGTCTTGCGACGCGCGTCAGACAACTCTCGCGCATTATTACGCGCCTCTATGACGATGCCTTGCGCCCGCTTGGCATCACCGCAAGCCAGTATACTCTGCTCGCCCAGCTCGCATCCCGCGACGGCATTACCGCTGTTGAGATCGGCCACGAACTCGACATCGAGAAATCGACGTTGTCGCGCAACTTGAAGCGCCTTCTGGCGCTGGGCCACATCGTCATGGACCCGCCCGCCGGTCGCCGCGGCCGCGGGCTGCATCTCACACCCAAGGGCCAGGCGATCCTGGTTGAGGCCTTCCCAGTCTGGCGCGACGCACAGTCCCGCGCCACCAACATCTTGGGCAATCAGACACGCGGTGTTCTCGACGACATGCTCGGCCTCGCTGAAAAGCTGGTCGCGCCCTAAGGCGTCGCACGACGCACTTTGCGCCATTTCACCTGACGCGAAACATCGCTATCGTTTGCGAGCGGACACCCGACTTGAGCCCGCTTTGCAATCGAGGTCACGTTGATCACCCAATCCCATATCGAAGCTGCAGGCGGTCTCATCGATCGGCTGCGTGCCGAAGGCATCATGCTGGTGACCGCCGAAAGCTGCACCGGCGGGCTGATCAGCGCTGTCCTGACATCCGTCTCAGGCTCATCCGATGTCGTCGATCGCGGACTGGTGACCTATTCGAACCAGGCCAAGATCGACCTGCTCGGCGTCCCTGAAGAAACGCTGGAGCAACATGGAGCCGTCAGCAAGGAAACGGCAGTTGCGATGGCCGAAGGCGCGCTCGCTCACACACCGGCTGCCAGCATCTCGATCGCTGTGACGGGGATCGCCGGTCCAGGCGGCGGATCTCCGGACAAACCGGTCGGCCTCGTTCACTTGGCCGCTGCCAAGAAAACGGCAAGTACCGCCCCGGACGCCGCCCCCGTCATCCTGCATCGCGAAGCCCGCTACGGCGACATCGGACGCAACGAGGTGCGCATGGCAACCGTCATGACGGCTTTCGACATGCTCACCGAATTGCTGGGCCAGGATTAGACTGGCACGATCCCAGCCACACGGCCCAGCGCAGCAAGCGCCACAACATTGCTATCCAAATTTGGAGGTATCTAGACTGCGTTCGGGCAGGGCTCTGCTGCTTCCCGCCGCGACCCGTAGACCTTCTTGGCACGCTCTTCGAATGCGGCTGAAAACTTCCGGAAAGCCTTATCGAAGACGGCCCCCATCACCAGCGCCAACATCCGCGAGCGGAACTCATAGTCGAGATAGAAATCGACAACGCAGCCATCCTGAGCCGGCAGAAACCGCCAACGATTTTCAAGATGCTTGAACGGCCCGTCGAGATATTGAACGACGATCTGCTGTTTCTCAGGGCTCAGCCTCACCTGCGTCGTGAAGCTCTCCTTGATCGCCTTGTAGCCGACCGCCATCGTCGCAACCAAAAGCTCACCATCAGCCACAGGTTTCCGCGAACGCACCGTCAGGCTTTCGCACATTGGCACGAATTCCGGGTAGCGCTCGACATCAGCCACCAGATCGAACATCTGGCGCGGCGAAAAGCCGACCTTCCGGCGATTGGAAAAACTAGGCATCTGATCGTGGCGTCATCGTTGGCGATTCATCATGTAGGATCAACATAACCGACCGTCCAAACAGAACCAAACGGTGGTCCTGTCTAGCCCGCATTCTCTTCGAGGTGTTTCTGGCGGGCCTCACGCAGCCGCGCGAAATCTTCGCCCGCATGATAGCTCGACCGCGTCAGCGGGCTCGAAGCGACCAGCAGAAAGCCTTTGGCGAGCGCCGTACGCTGGTAGCCCTCGAACTCATCCGGCGTGACGAAACGCTTGACCTCGGCATGCTTGCGGGTGGGCTGCAGATATTGCCCGATGGTCAGGAAATCGACTTCCGCGCTGCGCAGATCGTCCATGAGCTGCAGCACTTCCTCGCGGTCTTCGCCAAGCCCGACCATGATGCCCGACTTGGTAAACATCGACGGATCGAGTTCTTTCACGCGCTGCAACAACCGCAACGAATGGAAGTAGCGCGCGCCTGGACGGATTTTGAGATAAAGCCCCGGCACCGTCTCCAGGTTATGGTTGAAGACATCGGGCTTGGCCTCGACGACAACTTCCAACGCCCCCTCCTTGCGCAGGAAATCAGGCGTCAGGATTTCAATGGTCGTCGTCGGCGCCGCGCTGCGGATCGCTGCGATGACATTGGCGAAATGCTGCGCACCGCCATCTTCAAGGTCATCGCGATCGACCGACGTGATCACGACGTGCTCCAAACCGAGCTTGGCAACGGCATCTCCGACACGGCCGGGCTCGGCCTGATCGAGCGCATCAGGCAGACCCGTACGCACGTTACAGAACGCACAGGCCCGCGTGCAGGTGTCGCCCATGATCATCATCGTGGCATGGCGCTTTTCCCAGCACTCGCCGATATTCGGGCAGCCTGCCTCTTCGCACACGGTATCGAGCTTGTGTTCGCGCACAATCGCCCGGGTCTTGGCATATTCCGCCGATCCGGCCGCCTTCACCCTGATCCAGGAAGGCTTGGCATGGACGGGGTTATCGGGCCGATGCGCCTTTTCCGGATGCCGTGGCGCAGGGCTTTTGCCGCGCGTATCGAGGATCGTGACCATATATCAAACCAGCTTTCAGCAATGCGACGCCAGCCATTGCGGGTCTTGTGGGGCCGCTGCAACCGCACGACGTCCTTTCACCCATGAGTAGGACCACAGGTGAGGCCCACAATCAACACGACGTTCGGAGCCTGCCAAGCAGGATTTCTCGGCCGGCCGGCCTAGCGCGCCACAATCCGGGCGATCAGAACGACCAGGATTGCACCGATGGTCGAGACCAGGATTTGCGTCCCATAGGGGACCGCGGACGTCACGTCGGTCACGGATGCGGGAAGGTTAAGCAGGCCCATCTGAACGAGCGCCCCGCCGACAATCGCACCAAGAACCCCGACGATGAGATTACGGATCAGGCCGCCGCCACCGAGCAGCAGACCGGCCAGCCAGCCTGCGATCAGCCCGTTGATCAGCATGATGACCCAGGGGTTCTGCAGATAGACCATAACTTCATCCATCAAACGAACTCCCTAAATCAAACCGACCCACATTGCCGTTCGCAGATTCTTGAGATAGCGCCCCGGCCCGCCGCACAAATCACACGATCAAGCGCGCCACCAAGACCACGACGATGGCCCCAACCGTTGCAGTCACGATCTGCGAAGCCAGCGCATTCTTGATGCCGAGACGAATGCCCAGCACGTCGAACAGATAACCGCCGACGAATGCGCCAAGCACACCCGAAATCAGGTATTGCAGGATCCCGCCGCCGCCCACGACGACCGAAGCCAGCCATCCAGCCACGAGACCGATTAGAAGGAAGACGACGATCTTCTGCGTTTGCGCATCCATAGCGAGCCTCCAACGGGTCAGTCAGAATGGAATGGCGACAACGCTAACCGATGTGGCAGCGCGCACCCAGATACTGATTGAGAAGGTCGTTGTAGTGCTTTGCGAGTTCGCGATCTTTCGCGGAAACACGGCGCCCGGCGTTGACGGCCTCGACCTTGGCGGGAACACCGCGGTTGTCGAGCTTGCGCAATTCAGACCGGATCGAACCGCAGGATGAACCCGCAGGCAAGGAACTGCCGCCCGCGCCACCATCGGACGCGCACCCCGCCAACATCGACAAAGCCAGCAAACCCGCACAGCCGGCCAAAACCTTCATCGCCAATGGACGTGGACGTGACACGTTGCCCTCCGAAATCAAAGTCTGATCACCCGCCAATCACCATAACTTCTGAGTCTTCGCAAGCTCTGGTGACGCCTATGTGGCAACGAAGCCGCAACGCAGAATTTTCGCGCGCGGCTTCACTCAAGAAAGCCGGAAAAAACAGCAACAAAGCTGTCTAATTACTGGGCAGTCTTGGTGCTAGCGACTGCTGCCGTCGTAGCTGCCGCTGCAGTTTTCTTCACCGCAGGTTTGGCCGTTGCCGCCGCCTTCGCAGCTGCTGCCGTTCCGGCAGCCGGAGCCGTCGCAGCGGCCGACTGTGGCAATGCGAGCTTCGAACACTTCTGCTGGAATTCACGGTTGGCCGCATCAAGCTCCGTCATACGCGCAATTGCTTCGCGTTTAACTCTGGCGGTCTTCGTCTTGCCGTCGGCGACCTTGGCCAGCCGCTCCGGCGTGCCTTCCTTGCGCAGACCATCGATGCGCGCCATCAAAGCCACGCAAACCGGATCGACCCGCTGCGCCTTAGCCTGTTCTTCTCCAGCAATCGAACCGGTGCTCAGAGCAAGACTTCCATCGTTGGCGCAACCGCCAAGAACCGCAGCGATCAAAACTGCTGCCCCCACGAAAACTGCTTTTTTATCCATTGTGGTCCCCGTTGCATTACGTACTTACATGCGAATCTATTTTTCCGACCCGCGGTCCCTAGCAACTTGTGAAGCACTTGATTGAGCAGGCAGCAATATGACGAGCGCAATGACAAACAACCTATTGCGCCCCGCCAGTCGGCGAATCAGAAAGCCAGTGCCACAAAGGCCACAGATGAATAATTTGAACAAAAGATAAGGTCTGGAATTTTCGCGCGGCGAGAAATCGCAATATTACCCCAAAACATTCAGGCGCGCGCGTCTTCGTTCTGAGAAACCGCGCACCTATTTATGGGATATTTCCAACAGACCCCTGTGAATACCGTCCCAAGGAATTCTCGAATCGCGGAATTTTCGACGCTCGTTAGTGCTCGGTTCGCCCCTTGATGCGACCCGCAACGCTGACATCACCACCGTGCATATTCTGATCGAAAGCATCGTGAATGCGCGACAACGCTTCTTGTTGCGTCATCTGCCCATCCATCTCGACGGCATTGGCGACATGCTGCGCAACGTCAGAGAGCATCCGGCCCCATTCGCCGACATCATGGCGGAAAGTCTCCGGATCAAAGATGACATGCAGCGCCCCGTCTGCGACCCAAGCCCTCAAGACCTCGACCGCCTGCTCCGCATCCAGAATACCGTCGGGAAGCTCTAGTTCTTCCGGCAACAGTTCGTCATCGTCGTCGTCAGTGTGCATACCTTCCCAACCTTCGCCCCGACCATCCGAACTAAGGCTTAGCAGACTTAATCACCAAGAGCGACCAAGCCATGACGATTTTTGAAAGCTGTGAAAGTCGGTCGGAAATCAACCCGAAAGGGCAATGCTAATGCACTTGGATCACGCGGTCGCCGGGCAGAACAAAACCCAAATGATCGCGGGCAATCTCCGCAACCATATCGGGATCGGGCTTATCGGGTGAAAGAAGCGCGATTTCGTTCTTAAGCTGGGCTTTGACTTTCGCGAGACTTGAAGCCTCGAATTCCAGAATGGAAACACGCGTTTGAAGCTTCTCACGCACTTCCAGCCCATACCGGCCTGCAATGGTATGGAAAACGAAATAGCCGCTCAGTCCAAGCGAAACCGACAGCGCGAAAAGCTGCCAACCCAGAGTGCGGAATTTTCTTCGATGCCGATAGGACACTTGACGGTCTTTTTGTACGCAAACGCAAAACTGACCGTCATCATGGCGAATGCAACTTAAGGCCGCGTGAAAAAGTAGGCTTAACAATGGGCTAAGAAGGCTTGCGCATGTGCCATATCAACACAAGCCATCTTAGATTCCGTTAATTACGGCACCTCCGCCTCGCCGGATCAGGCGCCAGCAGCGCCTCTGATGACGCTACGGCCGGCAAATCGCGCAACATCGCCGAGTTCTTCTTCAATGCGGATGAGTTGGTTATACTTCGCAAGGCGGTCCGAACGCGAAAGCGAACCGGTTTTGATCTGACCGGCGTTGGTTGCAACAGCAAGGTCTGCGATCGTCGAATCTTCAGTTTCACCCGAGCGGTGCGAGATGACCGCGGTAAAGGCCGCATGCTGAGCCATGCTGACGGCTTCCAGGGTTTCCGACAGCGAACCAATCTGGTTGACCTTGACGAGGATCGAGTTGGCGATACCCTCCTTGATACCCCGCGACAGACGGTCGGTGTTCGTGACGAACAGATCGTCGCCGACCAGCTGGCAGCGGTTGCCGATCATTTCCGTCAGGATCTTCCAGCCTTCCCAGTCATCTTCCGACATCCCATCTTCGATCGAGATGATCGGGAAGCGGTTGACGAGGTCTTCGAGGTACTTGGCCATCCCGGCGCTATCGAGAGACTTGTTCTCGCCAGCCAGGTTGTATTTGCCGTCAGCGTAGAATTCCGTCGCCGCACAATCGAGCGCCAGCATGATGTCATCGCCCGGCTTGTAGCCGGCCTGCTCGATGGCCTTCATGACAAAGCTCAGCGCTTCGTCAGCCGAGCTAAGCCCTGGAGCAAAACCGCCCTCGTCGCCGACGTTCGTGTTGTGGCCGGCATCCTTCAGCGACTTCTTCAGCGAATGGAAGACTTCCGCGCCCATCCGGATCGCGTCCGCGCAGCTCTCCGCCGACACAGGCATGATCATGAATTCCTGGATGTCGATCGGATTGTCGGCATGTGCGCCGCCGTTGACGATGTTCATCATCGGAACCGGCAGGACGTATGAACCCGCGCCGCCAAGGTAGCGGTAGAGCGGAAGGTTTGAGGCCTGAGCCGCCGCCTTGGCACAGGCCAGCGAAACTCCGAGCACCGCGTTGGCGCCAAGCCGCGACTTGTTGGGCGTGCCATCAAGGCCGATCAGCGCCGCGTCGATGCCGCGCTGGTCTTCGGCGTCCATGCCGACGAGGGCGTCATAGATTTCCCCATCGATACCTTCGATGGCGCGCAGCACGCCTTTGCCCAAATAACGCTCTTTATCGCCATCGCGCAGCTCGACCGCCTCGTAAGCGCCCGTCGACGCCCCGGAAGGCACGCCGGCGCGGCCCATCGAGCCATCATCGAGCAGCACATCGACCTCGACGGTAGGGTTGCCTCGACTATCGAGAATTTCGCGTCCGATGATGTCAACGATAGCGGTCATTGCCGGTGTCCTTATTTATGCGTGCAGGCCGGTTAAATTCGATTTGCCTCCTCTTAACGGACGCCGTCGCCCGACGCTAGAGTGAGATCGCCGAACGACTGCCCGCATGCAGGGACAATCTGCCTCAGTCACGAAAAATTTTCCGAAAACAACGCGCAACAACAAGCTTGCGCGGGTCCAAACCTCATAGGACGTCCAGCGCCGCAAAGCAGACCACGGATTGCATACAAAAATGCCCGCCAAATCTGGCCCAAAGTGCAGAATTGATGATTAAAATTTCGACTTGCCCCTTGTTAAAAAATCGTCATATGTAGACACAGGCATGTGGAAACCGGTCGCATCGCCGACACAATGACGGCCGGACGGATTTGCATTTCACCGTTCGCACTTGCCATCCTGATGCCCTCACCCTAGGGCACCCGAACACCCCAAATCCGGCTGCGCAGCCCATGCGCAGCCTTTTTTGTTATGGTGTCGCCAGCAAACCAACTTCAAAGAACTGAGATGACAGACAAAGCCCTCGTTTTGTTCTCCGGCGGCCAGGATTCCACCGTCTGCCTGGCATGGGCACTTGATCGGTTCGAAACCGTCGAATCCGTGTCCTTCGATTACGATCAGCGCCATAAGGTCGAGCTTGAAATCCGCCAGCGCGTTCTGGAGCGTATTGAAGACCTCAAACCGCAATGGCAGGGCCGCCTCGGCACCGACCACCCGGTCCGGCTGGCCGAACTGGCGCAGATCAGCGATACTGCCCTCACGCGCGACCAGGAAATCGAAATGGCCGCCAACGGCCTTCCAACGACGTTCGTTCCCGGCCGCAACATCGTCTTCTTCACGTACGCCGCCGCCATCGCCTATCGTCGCGGCATTACAACGCTCGTCGGCGGCATGTGCGAGACCGATTATTCGGGCTATCCCGATTGTCGGGCCAAAACCATTAACAGCATGGCTGAGACCTTGTCGCTTGGAATGGACCGTCCATATGCGATCGAAACGCCACTGATGTACCTGGACAAAGCCGCCACTTGGGAGTTGGCCGACCAAATCGGCGGAAAGGCGCTCGTTGACCTGATCATCGAAGACACCCACACGTGCTATCTTGGCGACCGAACGAAAAAGCACGCCTGGGGTTACGGCTGCGGCGAATGCCCCGCATGCCAGTTACGCCAGAAAGGATTTGAGAAATGGCAAGCCGGCGCGAATTGATCCGAGCCATCGACCTGGCGCTCTCGGGCAAATGGGACGAAGCCCATAAACTCGTGCAAAAACACGAAAACGATGAGCGCGCCAACCACATCCACGCGATCCTGCACCGCCAGGAAGGCGATAAGGAAAACGCCATGTACTGGTACCAGCGCGCCGGCTTTAGCGAGTGGCCGAACACCGACCCCGACGGCCAGCTTCTGCGCCTGCGCGACGAACTCAACCACCAGTATTGAGCTGGTAGCGGCTAACCGGCCCATCGGGCTCCATTAAGAGCAATGTATCAAGTCAAAGAAATCTTCCCGACGCTGCAGGGCGAAGGAACCCACAGTGGACGCGCCGCCGTCTTCTGCCGATTTGCAGGCTGCAACCTGTGGTCCGGCCGCGAAGAAGATCGCCTGAGCGCCGTCTGCCAGTTCTGCGACACCGATTTCATCGGCACCGATGGTCCAGGCGGTGGCAAGTTCGCAACGGCCCCGGACCTTGCAAGGGCAATAGCTGAGACGTGGCAAGGCAACGCGCAAAACCGCTTCGTCGTCCTCACCGGCGGCGAGCCGATGCTCCAGATCGACGACGAACTGATCGACGCGCTTCATGATGAAGGGTTTGAGATCGCCATCGAAACCAACGGGACACTCGCCGTGCCGCGTTCCATCGATTGGATCTGCGTCAGCCCGAAAGCCGGCAGCGATCTTGTCCAGCGCTCAGGCGACGAACTGAAACTCGTCTTTCCGCAAGCTGAGTTGGCGCCAGAAACAGTTGCCGGTCTCGACTTCAAACATCACTTCCTGCAGCCGATGGATGGCCCCGAGCAGGCCCAGAATACCGCTGCTGCCGTCAGCTACTGCCTCAAGCACCCGCAGTGGCGGCTCTCGACCCAGACCCATAAGCTCCTCGGAATTCCTTGAGATTTCGCAGGAGCCGGACGATTTGCAGCAACCAACACTTGAACCAAGGGCTGGAAGCCACAGCCAAAAACGCATAAATACCGCGCATGAAGATATACAAAGATTTCCTATTCGAAGCCGCCCACTACCTGCCCAGCGCACCGCCAGGGCACCCAAACTCGCGCATTCACGGTCATTCGTTCCGCGCCCGCGTCTGGGTCAATGGCGAACCCGACGCCCAAACCGGCCTGATCGTCCATTTCGATGAGTTGGCAAAAGCAATTGCAGACGCCCAGGATGCCCTTGATCACCGCTTCCTGAACGAAGTGGAAGGCCTGGAGCTACCTACGCTGGAGCGCATCTCGATGTGGCTTTGGAACCGGCTCTCCAACCGCGTCTCAGGCCTCTCCCGCATCGAGATTATGCGAGAAAGCTGCAATGAAGGCTGCGTCTATGATGGGCCGACAGCGGGCGACGTCCGTCAGGCCGCCGAATAGAAACAGAGCAGGTCCGATCCACCCGATGGCCAACGACGATAAACAGCACACTCCGGCAGTCGATCAGCTCGGTCGCCACGTCGCCGTGCCGACGAACCCGGAGACCGCCGTCCTCGAGCGGGTGTCCAATCCGCATCCCGATGTGATGTATGTCGCCCGTTTCGCCGCGCCCGAGTTCACCTCGATCTGCCCCGTCACCGGCCAGCCCGACTTTGCACACCTGGTCATCGACTATGTGCCCAAGGACTGGCTCGTCGAATCCAAATCCCTGAAGCTCTACCTCTCCTCGTTCCGCAATCACGGCGCATTCCACGAGGACTGCACCATCGCCGTCGGCAAACGCATCGTCGAGCTTCTGGAACCGCATTTCCTGCGCATCGGCGGCTATTGGTATCCGCGCGGCGGAATGCCGATCGACGTCTTCTGGCAATCGGGCACCTGCCCGGACGGCGTCTGGCTGCCCGACCAGGGCGTCGCGCCATACCGCGGCCGCGGCTGATCGCCAGGACCTGCCTCTCGCCAGCAGCTCCCTACCACAACGAAAAGAGCCGGACACAAGGCCCGGCTCCGATCATGCTTAGATGCTTGCAACGTGGCCTAACCCATCAGACCACAACAAGGCGGCCGCGCCTTACATCGTGCCTTCGACAGTCGTGAAGCCCAGCGCGTCCCAGTCGAGCATCCCGCCGCGATAATAATAGATCTTGGTGGCCGGGAAGCCTTCACGGACCATCGCGCGCATACCCGTCGGGCTCTGCGGACAAACCGGACCATTGCAGAAGCCCAGAACCTTTTTGGCCGCCGAGCAATCCCATTTGCCGTCCGCTTTCTTGCAGCCGAATTCGTCCATACGCGTCGACATTTCGGTGTAGGGGATGTTGATCGCGCCAGGGATCGTCCCCTTCACGAACCAATCGATTTCACGCATGTCGACGACCATGAAGTCATCGTCGTTGAGCGCCTTCAGAACCTCGATCTCGGTGACCGGATTGATCCCTTCAGCCGGGATGAGCGGCTGCAGCCAACCCTTGTTTTTCGCGCACGACGTCATCTTGCGCGTAATCAGGACATCGCCGTCCGGCGTCTTCACCGTGAAGCTCGTGTCCTTATCGATGATCCGAAGATTTTCGCCTTCGGCCGCATAAGCCGGCGACATCGCCATGAGCGCCGCAATGACTACAAATAGAAATTTCTTCATCGTTTCCTCCGCAAAACCATTAGGGCACGAAAATTCGGCCCGAACCTTGTTTAGAAAGAAACGATCCCACATTCAATGCAAACATTCGAATATATTGCTTTGGAGCAATTCAAACCGGCAAAATTCGTCCCTCCGACCAGCCCGAATTCCTAGGCCGCAGGAGCCGAAAACAACAGCTTGGTGACCACCGACTTGGCCAAAAAATAAACGATGACGAACTGCGCCACCCCATAAAGCGTGCCAACCACCTGCGCGACCCCGCCAGGCGGCTTCGCAGCACCCGGCATTGGCTTCAAAACCGGGATCAGCCGCTGCATCGTCAGCCCGATGATCCCGAAGAACAAGCCAACCGCCAGCGTCCCGAAAATGAAGTAGATCGCCGCCTGCCACGACAAGAACGCAGCCCCTGGTGTCGTCCAGAACAGCCAGACGCCAATCCCCACCCACATGACGGTCGCAAAGAACCCGGGAAAATCTTCAGGTCGGTGAGTAAGTTGCATAAGCTGGTCCGTTTGTTAAATCACGCCAGTGGCTCATTCATCGCTAACGCCTTCTGCAGCGCTGGGCGCGCGCGGCAACGCTCGGCATAGGCTTTCAACTTAGGCCGGTCCGGCAAGAGTTTGAACTTGTCCAAAACATCGACGCTTGAGCCCAGCAGCACGTCGGCTGCCGTAAAGCGCTCGCCCATCACCCACGGACCCGGCTCAAGCCCGGCTTCGAGGACATCCAGCATAGCCTCAAAACCACCATGGCCATAGGTTGTCGGCTTGGCGGGCATCTCCAAAAACTTTTCCAGCATCGCCGGTTCAATGACAGCGTTGGTAAACATCAGCCACTGAACGAAGCGCCCGCGATCGGGATCGTCGCTCGCAACCCCAAGACCGGCCTGCGGATATTTGTCCGCCAGATAAAGACAGATCGCACCGGAATCCCAAAGCTTCGTATTGCCGTCGATGATTGCTGGAACCTTTCCCATCGGCGACGCGGACCGAAACTCCGGTTCGTTCTGCATTTCTCCACTGCGAAAATCCACCCGCACCCGCTCGTATGGCTCACCCAATTCTTCGAGCATCCACACGATGCGAAACGCCCGGCTTTGTTCGCACCAGAATAGTTTCATTGGGGTGGCTCCTTGGCGACGTTAATACCGCTCGATTTTACACATGACGTCAGGTGGACCTATGACCGTAAGGCGACGATCTCAGCGGCCAGCTCAAGGCATTCCTCGAACGCGCCAAGGTCCGTCAGTTCCTCTCCCGGCGCAACGAGCGCCGTAATAAGCCGCGCCCCGCTCGCTGAAATCGCGCAATCGATCATCAGGTTTTCCGATAGCCCAAAATCCTCGATCTCGGTTTCGGAAAAGTCGCCATCGTCGGGGACAACTGAGCCCGCTTCGCGATAATTCCGCGAGCGCTCCCCGAACGGCGTCGCGATGTTGGAATACCCCAGCACCGGACGGCCCAGCGCGCGCATGAAGCCAACCTCATAAGCCGTGCCGGCATCCATGCTGACGCTGCGAAACGGTGTGCAGTTGGCGATCAGCAAATCGCAACTGCGCATCAGTTCCTCATTGTTGGAAGCAATTTTCGCGGCAAGTTCGCCGGGAGCCAACGAGGCCGCCTCTTTGATCTCGGCATCAAGCGGAAACACACCCTCGAACCCGTATTTCGCACACAGCGCCTTCTTGGTTTCCGCAAACGCCTTGGCGTCGGGGAGAAAGACATCCGGCCCGGCCAGATAAATGCGCGGCTGTTTTGAATAAATGCTCACGAGCGCCGACCTCTTATGCGTCGCTAAATCTTACTAGCGTCATCCCCGCGTCCATGCGAAGCATGGCTTCGCCATGACGGCGGGGATCCGTTCAAGCCTCTAACATGCACCAACACCCCCCAAAAAAAGGCGTACGAGGTGGTGCAGCCATTCCGGCTAAGCCGAAATTGATCTAGAAAAGCCCCCGCAGCATCGGCCAATCCCAGATCGGCCCGAACAACTGCCCAATAGCCGCAACAAGACCGATCACCAGCGACAAGTACGCGATGAAACTGGTCCGCCCCTGACGTTGCCCGACGCGATAGATGATGTCGTTTTGCTCAGCCAGTTTGGCGGCGATGCGCTCGGCAATCAATTCCGCGGCAGCCGCGTTCGCCTCTGCTGCATCGCGCGCGAGCTGCTGCTCATGCCTCTCGCGCATCACGCGGTTATGAAAGTCTTGGTGTTGGTCGGACGACATTGAGGAAACTCCGGCAGGACGGGCGAGCAGACATCATACCGGCACTGACGAAATCGGCGGGAATGGGGCAGAGCATGCCAACAGCCACTTCACCCACCAACGTCATCCCGCCGAAGGGCGGGATCCGTCCAAGTCGCCAGTCTCCTCAAACCGTCCCAATTCTACTCACCATGAATGGATCCCCGCCTACGCGGGGATGACGAAAAAAGCCAGCGGTTGCCAAGCAAAGCATCCCGGGGACAGGCTCCGGGATGACAGTTCGTAGGTGAGACGCGGGATGGCGGAACAGGTGACGCGAAGCTGTCCTACTCCGCCGCTTGCTTCCGCGCATCGCGTTCACGGCGCAGATCGGGTGGGATGGCGTCGTCGATGAGCATGGCGAGGGCTTCCTCGACCGGCATCACCTGCTGATCCTTCGAGCCTAGCCGGCGGATCGACACCGTGCCTTCTTCAGCCTCGCGCTTCCCGGCAATCAGCATCACCGGCACCTTCTGCAAGGAATGCTCGCGAACCTTGAAGTTGATCTTCTCGTTGCGCAGATCGAGCCCTGCACGGATGCCCGCCGCCTTCAGCTTCTCATGCACCTTGCGGCCATAGTCGTCGGCATCCGACACGATAGTCGCGACAACCGCCTGCACCGGCGACAGCCACAGCGGGAAGTGCCCGGCAAAGTTCTCGATCAGGATACCCGTGAAGCGCTCCAGCGATCCAAACATGGCGCGGTGGATCATCACCGGCGTCTGCTTTTCGGAATGCGCATCAATATAGATGGCGCCGAGACGACCCGGCAGGTTGAAGTCGACCTGCGTCGTGCCGCACTGCCAATCGCGGCCGATGGCATCGCGCAAAACGTACTCGAACTTCGGCCCGTAGAACGCACCCTCGCCGGGGAAGATCGACGTCTTGATGCGACCCTTGCCCTGCTCCTCGATGCGCTTCAACACATCACCCATGACGGCTTCCGCGCGATCCCATAGCGCATCGTCACCGATACGCTTTTCAGGCCGCGTCGACAGCTTGACGACGACTTCCTCGAAGCCGAAGTCTTCATAGATCGACAGCATCAGATCGTTGATCGCCAAACACTCGGCTTCGAGCTGATCCTCGGTCAGGAACACGTGTGCATCGTCCTGCGTGAAGTGACGCACGCGCAAAAGCCCATGCAGCGCACCCGAGGGCTCATAGCGATGCACCTTGCCGAATTCGGCGATGCGAACCGGCAGCTCGCGATAGGATTTCAAGCCGTTCTTGTAGATCTGCACGTGGCCGGGACAGTTCATCGGCTTGCAGCAGAACACGCGCTCATCCGGCAGAACCGTGGTGAACATGTTCTCACCGTAGTTCTCCCAGTGACCCGACGTTTCCCAGAAATGCTTTTCCATCATGTCGGGCGAGTTGACCTCGACATATCCTGCAGCCTTCTGGCGGCGCCGCATATAGGCGATGAGTTCCTGGAACAGCGTCCAGCCCTTCGCGTGCCAGAACACCGAACCCGGCGCTTCCTCCTGGAAGTGGAACAGATCCATCTCCCGGCCGAGCTTGCGGTGGTCGCGCTTTTCAGCTTCCTCGATGCGGTGCAGATAAGCCTTGAGGTCTTTGTCTTCCGCCCACGCCGTGCCGTAGATCCGCTGCAGCATCGGGTTGTTGGAATCCCCGCGCCAGTAGGCACCCGCCACGCTCATCAGCTTGAACGCCTTGCCGATCTGCCCCGTCGACGTCATGTGCGGCCCGCGGCACAAGTCGAGCCATTCGCCTTGCTTGTAGATCTTGATCGTCTGATCCTCGGGGATCGCGTCGACCAGTTCGACTTTGTACAATTCGCCCATCTCGCGGAAATGCTCTTTGGCTTCCTCGCGAGACCACACCTCTTTGGTGAACGGCGCGTTGCGGGCGATAATCTCGCCCATCTTCTTTTCGATTTTTTCCAGATCTTCCGGCTGGAACGGCTCGTCCTTGGCGAAGTCGTAATAAAAGCCGTTCTCGATCACCGGGCCGATCGTCACCTGCGTGCCAGGCCACAAGTCCTGCACGGCCTCAGCCATCACGTGCGCGGCATCATGCCGGATGAGCTCAAGGGCTTCCGGATCGTTGCGCGTGATGATGCGGATATCGGCATCGGCTTCAATCGGGTCGGCGAGATCGACGAGCGCGCCGTTGAGCGTCAAGGCGACGGCTTTTTTTGCCAGCGACTTGGAGATGCTTTGCGCAAGTTCGCTCCCGGTCGTGCCTTTTTCGACCGGACGAATAGCGCCATCAGGAAAACGGAGATTGACTTCAGCCATGGTCGTGGCCCTCCTCTCAATCACTGCATACCGCGCAGGTAAGACGGGTTAATGTAAAAGACGCCTGCTAGGAGGCGTCGGACGTCACATAGGGCGTCTTCTTGCAGATTTCGAGAGATGAGGGAAGGGGCAACCGCATTTCAGCGACAATACAGACGCCAAACCGAACTGTCGCCGCAAACCGCAAGCCGGCGAACGCGCGTCAGCAATCGGGTTTCTCCTGAAGTCCAGCTAGAACCGCTGAACCAATCGGATGTGCAGATGAGTCGAGCCGCTCACATGCAAATCATTGCGCCAACGCCGCGCGCACCTCTACTTCGTCAGCCGCGCAGTGACGTGGGAACTTTTCCCGCAAATCGATTCAATTGTGTAGAAAATATCAGGCTCGCCACCACCGCCGTCTTCCCACGACTGCTTGCTTTCCCCACTACATTTGGTCCAGTCGAAGAGATCGAGCGTCACGCCTTTTGCGATTTTTTTGCCATCGATGACGAAGCGGTCCGACGTGTCAGGATCATCTGATCTTAAAGTCGTGGGGCATCCGGAGCAGTATTTGTTGAACTCGAACTTTTTCGGCCCGATTTTGAATTCCAAGTAGGCATGCGTGTAATCGCCCAGATCAACCCACCCGGTGGGCGTGGCGGTAATGCCTTTCGACTTCGGCGGCTTGTCATTGGTGACGTCATAGTGAACGTTGACGAGCTCTTCGACCGAACCGTCAGGACGGTCGACCATCAGCCGCACCGTCTTTTCCCACCATCCAGATCCAGCATCGGCCCTGAAGCGAACCTGCTTAACGCCCATCGGCGCTTCAGCACTGCTGTGCACTTCAACATTCAACGATTTGAAGCCAAAAAGGCCCATGAAAGAAGTTTGGACGTCATTCACCGCACTGACTTCGCTCGTCACGACACCGCCAGCGCCGACTTGGGTCATCGCGTCGACAACCTTCCCTAGGTCGGAATTGCTTTTATAAATTCGGGCGGCCACGGTGGGCGCATCTTCGCCTCCGTCATAGCGAACCAAGGCGATTGCAGCCGCGTCGGCAGCTTGCTGCATCTTGGATTTGGCTCGATAGGCCGAACCATAGTCCACGCTGATCCCGATGATCGCCAGCAACACAGCTGAAGCCAGCGCAAAAATCACCGCGATCGCACCACGCCTGTCAGCGATGAACGCAGCCACTTGAATATACCTCACAAACGAGTCGTGACGCCTTGAAAGGCCCAATTTATAAGAACTGAGATAGGCACCCAAAATTAGCGAGAAAAAAAGCAACAGGAGCCGTTCTATTATTTGCTGAAATAGTAAAACAGAAATCTGTAAAAAAAATGTGCATTTATCCCTTGCTGATGAAATTCGAAATAAATCGAATAAAAATCCTAGGCTGCGGCACCGTAAACTGAGACCGTCTCAAAATCTTGATCAACACGGGAATTGTCGCATCCGAACGCGAGTGCGCCACCCCCATAATGTGGCGCTCAGACCACGTCCCTCCTGGCTGAACACAGCAAAACGCGCCTAAGGATTTGGACCTGCACCCAGTTTTCACTATGGATGGGTGAAGACCTGCCAGACTTCAGCGTGGGGTGCATGCGTGACACCTTCTAATTCTTCAGATCTGCTAGCTTCGGACAAAGCCACCCCCGTGGTGGTGATGGTCCACGGTACCAACGACGCAGACATCAGCGACGAGGGAACGCGCTGGTGGCAACGCGGCTCCGGCTTTACCGAACGCCTCAATGCCGAACTCATCGCGGCCGGAATTAATGCCGAACTGAGGCACCTACACTGGTCGGGCGCAAACTCTGACCATGATCGCCTTCGTGGTGCCGCCGACCTCGCCCGGGAATTGCGAACCCTCGAACGCCAGGGCCGCCGCTATGCCGTCATCGGACACAGCCACGGCGGCAACGTCACCATGGAAGGCGTCGGCGAAGTCTCGCGCGCCCGCGGTTTAGCCGGGCTCGTCACCTTCGGCACGCCATTCTTTCAGCGCCGCCTGAAACTTGTGCCCTTAATCATCGCGCTCTTTCAGGTCCTGCTCGGCCTCACCATGACGCCGCTGATGGTCTATTACTTTGTCACCTACTGGTCCTACCTCTGGTCGAAGGGCCTCAACGAAAAACTGATTGAACCCGTCGTCCTGTTCGGCGGCATCGGCGCGCTGACGACCTGGGCCTTCTGGGCCGGACTGCGCACCCTCACGCGTCACTGGCGCGTATCAAGAAACTTGAAGCGAACGGTGAAGCCAGACGATTGGCTCGTCATCCATAGTCCACGCGATGAAGCCATGCGCCTTCTGGAAACCGCCGCTCAACTCAAGCCGACGTACGTCACGACGTCCTGGGGCATTCGATCTCTGACAGGCTTCGGGACGATTGCCGGCCTAATCGCAGTCGCCATCACGCTATGGCTGATCGGCGATTACCTCACCCAGCCGCTGCGCGACAAGGCGATGGCCGGACAATTCAATATCGGCACCGCCGCCGACCTGACTTTCCTGCTCATCTTGCCGGTTGTCTTCCTCATCGGCTGGCTGGCCGTATGGCTCTTCGCGCGCCTGGGTGGCGCCTTCCTCTACGCCTTCCTCATCAACCGTTTCATCACCGGCGGATTGATCGGCGCAGCCTATGGTGGTGACGCACGCGATGCGCTGATCGGCGTGACCCGAACCCCGCCACCGCTCCCCACCGTCACCGAAACACGCATCGACGCAACCAACCTTGGCGGCGTCGATGACCAGGCCATCTTTTCGAGCGCCCAGGACATTTACGAAAAGGTGCTCGCCGAAGAAGCAACCGAAGGCGGTTTTGGCGATCCCGACAAGATGTGGAAGATCCTTTCCGATGCGCTTTATCACAACGCTTACATGCGCGACGAAGGCGTGACGCGCGCGGTCGCCGAATTCCTGGCGCCTCGCCTGCGCAACCGGTGACGCCACCGCGCCGGCGACAGACCCGCTGCAGCCTCCTCGCGACGGACAAGCGATGGGGTCAGGCCTAGAGGCAAACCCCAAAAATCAAAAGCGGCAGACCAACAAAGTCCGCCGCTCCATCACACGAGATTTTCTCAAGCGCTATTTCGCCGTCGCCGCTTCGACCTTTTTCATGATCATGCCCGCAACGAAATAGCTGACCGGCAGCGCAATCAGAACGCCCAAGCCGACGATATAAAGAATGTACTTATAGCCATCGAAGCCCCAAGCCGGATCGGTGAGCGGAATAATCAAAGACCCCACAATCGTCGGCCCAGCAATCAAGAAAACAAGAAGTGTCACCAGATATCGCATCGAAGCCTCCTTCGCATCACAAGGCATTGCTTGTGAGCCGGAGTGTTAGTGAAGGGGCCGAGAAAATACGTTGACGGAACGCAACCAAATCGGGCGTCCACCCTGACCGACGTCAGACTGTGTCGGATTGCCCCTTCCGACACCGGAATATGACTATTCAAAACGAGATCGCTGACTTGAATTTCGCAGAGATCGGAAGTTAACCAAAATCGCATTTATCCCGACCAAATATCGGCTAAAATCCGCCGTCGGAAAAACTGACAACCGATTATTCAAAACGAGTTGGATGATTTTCGCATATTTGGAAAAGTCCGTTATCATCGTTCGATATACAGTCCGCGATAACGACCGCCAGCTGTGCGTTTGCGCGTTGTGACTGACAACCCCGCACGAGACCTGCACTCAAAATTCAGCACACAGATTTAACGTGCACGGTGAAGTCCAAAAGTATGCCCAACCGCATCCAAAATATCTAATTCAAATATCAATCGCATCAGCAGTCCCTAATTCGTTGGATGGATGCAATCCAAATTGGGGCGTGCGCGTCGTCTCCCAGATGGATCTATCGCTGACCCTGCACAATGAGAACGGTATCGGTAGCGAAATTGCCGAACCTCACGAGCAGGAAAAAGGAAATGTCCAATCAGACTCGGCCAGACGACATTCATGCGATTGAATTAACGCTCGCCAATGGCATGACCCCGGAAGAGATGATCCTTCGCGCCTATGATGGGGCGCTGGTCCTGGTCCCGCCCAACAAAGCCGGCATCGAACTTTGCGAATTCGCGCGCGGATTGATCGAAGAAGCCTTCGCGCCATATGAACCAACCACCGCACAGCACCATCTGACGGTCGACGAATTCGTGGAGCGCGCAGGCCCGGTTAAGCCGCGCTTTATTCACCACCCCGAAACCCGCCGCCTTCAAAAGCAATACCTGGCAGAACTCGGCTTCGACCCGGACCGCACCTACCTCGACGTGCCTCGCCTGCGCGTTGCCTCCAGCGACGGATACCTAACGAGCGGCATCGGACACGCACAGCCAGCGCACCGGGACACATGGTGGTCGGCACCAAAACAGCAGATCCAATTCTGGACACCCGTCTTCGAGATGTCGCGCTACAGCTGCATGGAATTCTTCCCGTATTACCGCGCCACGCCCATCGCCAACTCGTCAGATAATTTCAACATCTATCGTTGGAACGCGACCGGCCGGAAGAATGCCGCCAACTACCGCCAGGGTGACGACAAACGCGGTATCCCACAGCCAACAGAGGACTTCGCTGCGACTGGCTCAGTCCAGGTTGTACTGCCCGTCGGCAGCATGGTGATCTTTTCCGCCGATCAGTTGCACGCAACCAGCAAGAACACCACCGGCAAAACGCGCTTCAGCATCGATTTCCGGATTGTCGATTCCGAGCATGTCCGCGACGACATCGGCGCAGCGATGGTCGACAATCACAGCACCGGCACGGCGCTGCGCGATTTCAGACGCATCTGCGATGACACCCAGCTTCCGGCCGAGCTCATCGCGCAGAACGATAGCGGAGAAATCAGCGACGATATGGTGCTCGTATTCAAGCCGGAAGAAACCCCCGCTTTGGAAGCCGCCAAGTAGCGCACCTAAGAGCGCACCCTACGGGTCAGATCCACGGCCGGCGGCGTCATGGACGCCGCCACAATGCTTACAGCTTGCTTTGGTCCAGCGGCCATAGCGCCACGGGGCAAAGGGATGATGATCGTTGCGAATATCGGGAACTGGGTCATAGCCCGATGTCCCCCATGGACGGCAACGCGACAACCTGGAGATCATCAGCCAGAACCCGCGCCATGGCCCGTTCTTGTCGATCGCTTCAAGCGCGTATTCCGAACAGGTCGGCAAGTGCCGGCATTGCCAGCCCACATATGGCTTGAGCGTCCAGCGGTAAATGTGGATCGGTATCTTCAGGACGAACCCAACAGCCGCGCTCAAGGACTTCGACAGCATCAAACTGCTGCCTTCTGCCCCTCAGAGCCGATGTCGCGATCTTCGATCTGTTGCAAAGCGTCAAGCACCGCATCGAAGACCAGCAGCGTCGACGGATGCCGCGCCTTGTAGTCCCGGATCGGTTCGAGCACTTCAAGATCCGCCCAGCGCCCATCGGGAGGCGCACCATTTTCCTTCAGCATGGCCCGAACCTGCGCCGCAACCTTACGCAATTCGTCCGGCGTGGTGCCGATGATCTCGCGCCCCATGACGGACGACGCAGCCTGCCCCAGAAGACAGGCCTTCACCGACTGCCCATAGTCGGTGACGACGCCATCGCGCATATTGAGATCGACGATCACCGTCGAACCGCAAAGTTTCGAATGAGCCTTCGCAGTCGCATCCGGCGTCGCGAGGCGCTCAGTCCGGGGAATAGCCGCAGCCAACTCCAAAATCCGGTTGGAATAGATATCGTCGAGATCGCTCATGCGTGATTCACCTTGACTGCCACGCCTTGGCTGGCGTGAGTACTTTAAAACCCAATATAGGCAATTCATACCGCAGCGCGAAGCGCCAACCGCAAAACCATGGCAAAACGGCGCGGTCTTGCCAGTCCCAAGGGCTTGAGAATGTCACAAGAAAACACCCCTTTCCCGAAAGCCGCAAACAAACAGGAGCTCGAAGAAGGCCTTGTCTTCACGCCCAAATTCGACGCCCACGGGCTGATTCCGGCAATCGTTACCGACGACGCTTCCGGCGAAATCCTGATGTTCGCCTTCATGAATGCCGAAGCCCTCGACCTCACGCTCAAAACCAAAGCCGCGCACTTCTACAGCCGCTCCCGCGGCAAGCTTTGGAAAAAAGGCGAAGACAGTGGAAATGTTCTCAACGTGACTGACTTGAGAACCGATTGCGACCAGGATGTCATTTGGATCCGTGCCTCGATCGCCGGACACGGTGCGGCCTGTCACACCGGCCGCAAGACCTGCTTCTACCGCAGCATCTCCCTTGGCGAGACGCCCAACGACGCACCGCGCAAGATGACCGAAGTGGTGACCCAGCGGTTCTTTTCACCCAATGACGTCTACAAATAGAAATAGGAAATCGCCCCACCCTGCACAAAAGTGCACCACTCCAGGCCCAAGTAAGCAGAAGGCCCTAGAATAAAGTTAACTCGAACCGATGTGCTGTAGAGTTAGGATGGGAATAAAACGAATGGAGCTGAGCCCCGGTTAGCGCGCGATGGACCAGGACTTGCTTTTGAATGATCAAGGCAACGTCTAACGGCAAGAGAAAGACCGATGACCGAGATGAAGATTGGTTTGGCGCTGGGTGGCGGCGCCGCCCGCGGATGGTCCCATATCGGCGTTTTACGCGCGCTGAGCGAAGCCGGAATTTTTCCTGACATCATCGCCGGAACCTCCATGGGCGCAGTCGTCGGCGGCTGTTACGCAGCAGGACACATCGACGATATCGAAACGTTCGCCAGAGAACTGACCCTGCGCCGCGTCTTCAGCTTCCTCGATTTTAACCTCGCAGGCACCGGCCTCATCACCGGCGGACGCTTAACCGAGCGGCTGATCAAGACGGTCGGCGGCAAGCGCATCGAAGATCTCGATACCCCCTTCACCGCTGTTGCCACCGAAATCGGCACCGGTCATGAGATCTGGCTCTCCAAGGGCGGATTGGCCAACTCGATCCGCGCGTCGTACGCCCTGCCTGGCATTTTCAAACCCGTTAAAATCCGCGGACGCTGGCTCTTCGACGGCGCACTCGTCAACCCAGTCCCGATATCGGTCTGCCGCGCCATGGGCGCCCGTTACGTCATCGCCGTCAATTTGAATTTCGATTTGTCTTCGCGCGGCACACTGGCCCCGCAAGTCGACTACGACATCGAAAGCGCCGGCGACGATCCCGACATCGAAGCTTTGCAACCAGCACCCAAAGAGCAGAATGGCTTCAATGCCCGCCGGCTGCTGCAACGCCAGATGTTCGGCAAGGGTGAGAACGTCCCAGGCATTTCAACCGTCATGGTCGAAGCCTTCAATATCGTCCAGGACCGCATCGCCAGATCGCGATTGGCCGGCGATCCCCCTGACGCGATGATCAGCCCGCGCTTGTATGGCATCAACCTGTTCGATTTCCACCGCGCCGATGAACTGATTCAACTTGGGCGCAAAGCCGCCGAGCGCGAAATCGATACCATCAAGCAGGAAATCGCCGTCCGCAAAGAACTCAATCGCACCTATGCAATGGCGCGCGCATAAAAAAAGCCCAAACGACAAAACGGGCCGCCTCAACCCGCAATCTGCGGATTCCGGCGGCCCGAATCTTTCAAACCGATAACAACGAATGCTTTTGGCTGCGAAATAGTGCAGACAAATGACTCGCGACGAAAAATCAGCCCGTCGAGAGATAATCCTTCATTGCCGAGACTTCCATTTCGACTTCGGCAATATGATTCTTGACCACGTCACCGATCGACACAATCCCGACAAGCCTTCCGCCTTCGACAACCGGCACGTGCCGGAAGCGTCCGGCCGTCATAATACCCATCAAGTCTTCGATGGTCCGGTCTTCGGTGCAGCTGATAACTTCGCGCGTCATGATTTCGCCGACGGCCAGGCTGAGCGCACTGACACCACGAGCACCGATGGCTTTGACAACGTCTCTTTCCGAAATAATGCCGATCACTTCGTCGCGCTCACTAACGATGACAATCGCACCGATGCCTTTGCTGGATAGCTGCGAAGCAATTTCGAGAAGACTGGCTTCCGCCCGGGCCGTTGCAACCGCACGCCCTTTTGCTTTCAGCAACGAAGCAATATTCATGTATAGAACCTCCATTTCGGCCGGCGAACCCATCTGACAATTGCAGCCCGGGCTCGATTTATCTTTTGTTATTTTTTTATGGGCCGCCGCATGTATGCAATCCACGCAGACGGCAACCTCTTTTCGATGCTGCGGCAGAATGGCCCAAATGGCAAGAGTCGCCTTAAACCATCGGCGATAAAAAGCTGAAGGTCAGTGAACGATCCGCGGTTCAAAGCGGTGGCGCTGCGGCGGCTTGCGAAAATCGAAAAAGCCAAAGCACAAAAGCCCGGCCAGATAGCCACCCAAATGCGCTTCCCACGCAATGCCGCCACCGGTGGACATTCCCGGAATGCCGTAGGCCGTAATGACGTTAAGCAAAAGCCAAATCCCGGTCACCGCCAAAACACGCTTGTCTTGAAGTGCTTCGCTGAGCGGCATCAGGCGCACCGATTTCGGTGCTTCGCGCAACAAAGCGAAGTTGCCCTGATCGATGGCGCTGAACATAAAACGCATGACAGCCCCCATCATCCCCGAGACCGCGCCCGATGCTCCAACGACGGGCACAGGCTCACCGAAATGGAACAATAAGAAAACGAGCGCGCCGACAATTCCCGTAAACGCGGTAAATGCCAGGAAGCGAGCCGAGCCAATCCGCAAAGCGATAGCGCCACCAAAGGCCAGAAACCAGGCTGAGTTAAACATCAAGTGGGTAATATCGCCGTGCACCAGCATGTGCGTAATGAACGAGGTTACCGAAGCAATATATCCACCGGGGATCTCGTCGGCATATCCTGAGTAGCGCGCGGGAACGAATGCCATCGCAACCGTCAGCCAGTCGTCGTCCGCCACAGGCAGCAACTGCCGGATGACGTGCACGGCGACAAACACTCCAATCAGCGCCACGACACTGCCCGGCACGTTGAACATCGGCTCACGGTAAGATTGCAAATTCAGCTCCTTCTGCCATCACCCGGCGCGCCCCACCAAGCCCCAGGGGACCGGAGCGACCAACCGACAAAACAACTCCAGATGGCGCTCACCCCCAAGGCTATGCACGGCGCGCGCCGATTTCACAAGACGTGAACGCCTCACTGAGGCGATTGGCGACGAACCCCGGCACGACGCGCCTTTGACAGCCCCAAAAGTTACCCTGGCACGCTTACTGCTGCTGGAGATAGCGAATGCCGCGATTTCAAAGGCACATGACCCAAATTGGGGCACCTGCAAAGAACTCACGGCCGAAACGTTTGACCCGACGACACGGAGCCGACCCAGCCCATGAGAACCAAGACCAACTCTAAATTGTATTCGTATTGGAATGAGGTCCGTGGCACGCGCACCGCTCCCCGCCGCTTCGATATCGAGCCGGCGCAGATTGCCGATATCCTGTCGGAGACCTTCATCCTCGAGTTCCAGCCGCCTAACGGCTACCGCTATCGCCTGGCCGGCACCCAGATCTGCGAGAATTTCGGCCGGGAATTGCGCGGCACCAACTTTACCGACGGCTGGCAGGACTACGACCGCTTCTCGTTGCAGCGCCATCTGACGTCAATCCGCAAGCTTGGCGCGATTGCCCGCATCCTGATGGAAGGCACAACCAGAATGGGCGTGAAGTCCAATTTTGAAATCCTGATCCTGCCGCTGCGCCACAACGGTGAAGACATCAATCGCTTCCTCGGCGCCATCGTTCCAATCGAAGACGACGATCAAACCCGGCTCTGGCCTATTGTCGAGTACCGCATCGTCGAAACCGAATTGACCTACCCCGCCGACGGTTTCGAAGACATCAGCCCTGCCCCTGTCGAAGAGGCCCAGCCTGAGCCGCAACCGCCGATCCTCGCCCACTTCCGCAATGCACGCATCGTCAAACAAGACCGTCGCCAGTTCCGGGTTTACGACGGCGGCCTCTCAGACCAGCAAAAAGAGACCTGAAAGATTACGCGTCGGTTTACGAACCTCGGACGGTTGTACCAAAATAAACCTCCCCGTTAGGCAATCGTTAAACCACCTCAACGATACTTAAGGGAACGCTGAGAGCGCCAACACGGGCCTCTCGTGCCCGTTTGCGCCAGGACCGCTACCTGCCGCGAACAGTACCTTCGAGTTTGAGGTAGGTTTAATGTCTTTGATTGCCGCCCGACAACCGACAGAAGGCCTGCGCCAGGCTCGACCCACGCGCAGCCCTATCACTGAGCGCCATCGCAAAGTCCGGTTGTCACTGTCAGGCCGCTTCATGCGCCCGGATAAAACCGAATATCCGACATCGCTTTCAGAAATTTCCGTCTCTCACATGAGCTTAACCTCACCAGTCTCGGTTTCCGCCGAAGAACGGGTGATTGCCTACATCGACAACGTCGGCCGGCTCGAAGGCACAGTATCCAACGTATTTGAACGCGGTTTCGAAATGTGCCTCAATATGACCACGCACAAGCGCGAAAAACTCGCAGCTCAGCTAACGTGGTTGATCAACCGCTCGCAGTTCGAAGGGCTCGAAGAACGCCTGCACGAACGTATCACGGTCCAGAATAAGATCGTGAAAATGCGCATCGGCGAACAGCCGCCCATCGAGTGCAGATTGCTCGACGTCTCGTTGTCGGGCGCGTCGATAAACACATTGTTCAGACCGGAGATTGGTACAGAAGTTCTTGTCGGCAAACAAAGAGCCATTGTTCGCCGGCATCACGAAAAAGGCATCGGTGTTCAGTTTCTGCAGGCCCAAGATGCCAACAAACTGCAGGCACTGTTGAGTTGATGCAGATGGCCGTCGTGGGAACAAATTCGGCTGTCTCCGCGTCTTCTGTTCAGCCACCGAAGCAGAAAGTCATGTTTTGGGGCCGGCGCAACCCGGCACCAGGGTCGTATCAGGCAAGAGTAAGTCTATTCGGAGTGTATTGTTGAGATGCGTATTGGGGTCATTTGCGCGCTCGCGGCAAGTCTCTTGGGACTGGGGCTTTTACCGGCTTCCGCCGGACCGCTTTCTTCTTCTAGCCAAATCTATCGCCAGTCGGCGTTCATGAGGGCATTCGGGGCAGCTCAGCCACCCTACGGATTCGTCCAATTCTGCGAATCTCAGCCGCGCTATTGCGCCGGCTCCTGGCAAGGCGGCGACCGCTTCGAAGCAACCCCTGCCGACCTCAGCGATCTCGACGAGATCAACCGTCTCGTCAACACCAGCGTCAAGCCCGTCACCGATATGGAAGCCTACGGGGTCGAAGAGTTCTGGACTCTGCCGACGACCTCGGGTGACTGCGAAGACTATGCCCTATTGAAGCGCAAGATGCTGATCGAGCACGGCTGGCCGGAAAGCTCGCTCCTGCTCACCGTCGTACGCGACGAGCAGGGTGAAGGGCATGCTGTTTTGACAGCCCGCACCGCATACGGTGACTTCGTCCTCGACAACAAGATCAGCGACGTCCGCATCTGGAACCAGACCCCTTACCAGTTCGTCATGCGCCAATCGTATGTGAACCCGAAAGCCTGGGTCTCGTTGGAAGAAACAACCGCGGACCAGCCGCTCGTCATGGCCGGCAGCGCCGCTTCGAAGAAATGATCTGGCGTTTTGCTCCGGCAATTTGAAATGCCGCAGCGATCGACCGCAAAGACAAAACGGGAGCCGCACGATTTAGTGCCGCTCCCGTTATTCTTTTCCAACTCAAAACTTCAAACGATCGGCCGACCGTAGAGTAAAGCTACACCAGCCCGCGTCACTCACCCTGCGGGCGAAGCTTCGCCTTGAAGCGCTGCCAGTTCTCGACGTATCGACCAGCCGTCGCCCGGACGCCCGCAATCGCCTCTTCGCTCAACTGGCGGACAACGCGCCCCGGCGAACCAACAACCAGCGAACCTGGCGGAATGACCTTGCCTTCCGGGATCAGCGTATTGGCGCCGACGAGACTGCCTTCGCCAATGACAGCGCCGTTGAGAACGATTGAACCGATCCCGACAAGCGCACCGTCACCGACCGTACAGCCGTGCAGCATGACCATGTGGCCTATCGTACAGTCGCGCCCAATCGTCATGGGATAGCCAGGGTCGGTATGCAGCACACATCCCTCTTGGATGTTGCTGCCCTCGCCAACGATGATCGGCTCGTTGTCCCCACGGATCACCGTGTTGAACCAAATGCTCGCATCTTCGCGAATGTCGACGTTGCCGATGACGGTCGCATTCGGCGCCACCCAATAGCGACCGCTCTCAGGTGTACGCACTTCGGCATCAAGAGAAAAAAGCGGCATGACGCGCCTCCCAACAGGCTTCCAACTGGAACGGCGTCACGCCTCTTCGAGATCCATTTCGAGGATCGCCATCTGCATCTGGTATTCCACCTCACCGTCTTCATCGATCCGGTACAAGGTGGCAATGAACTCTTCGCCAATGAAGACCTCTGCCATATCGGTCTTCTTCGGCTGCGGACGCAAACCGAGGTTGTTCAAACCGAATGTTTTGCGCAGATAGTTTTCGACTTTGGCAAGCTCGGCCTTATCCAACTGGAATCTCCTTAAACGGTAACGGAATTCATTCCCGACCTTATGGCCGTCAATTGCCGTCGCTGTCCAGACTGGGCAGGTTAAGTTGCTGATCCATCGAAGATCCAGGCTCCGGGCAGCCCGCCGGCCCGACGATCCTGGCCGGAACGCCCGCAACGGTCACCTCGGAGGGAATGTCCTTCAAGACGACGGAACCCGCGGCGATCCGCGAGCAGCATCCGACTTTGATGTTGCCGAGAATTTTTGCGCCTGCACCGATCAGAACGTTGTTGCCGATCTTGGGATGCCGGTCACCGGTTTCCTTACCGCTACCGCCAAGCGTCACGCCATGCAGGAACGAGCAATTGTCGCCGACCCGCGCTGTCTCGCCGACAACGAACCCGGTGGCGTGGTCGAGCATGATCCCCTTGCCGAACTCTGCAGCCGGATGGATATCGGTGCTGAACAGCTTGGAGGCCTGACTTTGCAGATAGAGGGCAAAATCGCGACGCCCGCCCTTCCAAAGCTCATGCGCGAAGCGGTAGGTCGACAGCGCATGGAAGCCTTTGAAATAGAGCATCGGCTCAATGTAGCGATAGCAAGCCGGATCGCGGTCAACGACGGCAGCCATATCGGCGCGCAGCGTCAGCCCAAGCTCAGGATTGTCACGCAACACGCCGCTGAACGTCTTGGAAATCAGCCCGGCATCGACATCGGTATGATTGAGGCGCTGGGCCAACCGCTGGATGATCGCTTCTTCCAGGGTGTCGAGCCCCAGAATGGTCGCGAAAACGAACGACCCGAGCGCCGGTTCGGACCGCAGGACCGCCTCAGCCTCCTCACGCACCGCCTGCCAGATCGGGTCATGAGAATGCAGCCTGCCCTCACTCGACAGCTGAACGTGTTGCTGGGCCATATTGCACCTTTTTTCTTCCAGGCCACATTAACATGGCCCTCGATCCACTGGTATAGCTAAACCGCCCTAGGTTTACCCGTGTCACCGACACCGCCGGGCACTCTGACACCCATGTAGTGTCGCAGGCGCCGCATGCCAAAAATCTCTATTCTTAACGCTGAATAGGTAACCCCGGCGGGCCGGACATTGCTCCCGATAATTCGAACAATAGTCCGGCCGACGGAACTCAAATCTCGCTCAACTCTAAGTGCGCCAGCCATTTCCTAACGCGGGCTGAACGACGCCGACATTCGCTCCAATTCTCGCGCCCGGCGCACAAAAGTTGATCCGTGGAAGACTTACCCGGTCTACATCCGCGACGAGCTTCACCCAGGTCAGGCGACTTCCAGAACAACCCTGCCGCGCACCTTCCCGGCAATGAGCTCCGGCGCAATCTCCAGAACATCATCAAGCGACCGCTTGACGGTCAGTTCGGCAAGCTTTGCCTTGTCGAGATCTTCAGCCAGCCGCGACCACGCCTCGATGCGCTTGTCCTTGGGAGCCATCACGCTGTCGACACCGGCAAGCGTCACCCCGCGCAGAATGAACGGCATCACGGTCGCGGGCAGGTCGAAGCCTTGCGCCAGTCCGCAAGCGGCAACACAGCCGCCGTATTTCGTCGTCGCCAGAGCATTCGCGAGCGTATGGCTGCCGGCGACATCAATCGCACCCGCCCAGCGCTCTTTACCCAGCGGCTTACCGCGCTCTGAAAGTTCGGCACGATCCATGATCGAAGCCGCACCGAGATCCTTGAGGAAAGCCTCTTCCGAGGAACGACCCGTCGAGGCAACAACCTCATAGCCGAGCTTCGCCAATACCGAGACGGCAACGCTTCCGACACCGCCGGCTGCGCCCGTGACCAGGATTGGACCATCGCCAGGTTTGATTTGATTACGCTCAAGCGCCAGCACGCACAGCATGGCCGTATACCCGGCTGTCCCGATCGCCATCGTCTCCGCCGGCGTGAATCCTGCTGGGCGTTTGATCAGCCAATCGCCTTTCACGCGTGCGATTTGCGAATAGCCGCCATCGTGACCTTCGCCAACGCCCCAGCCGTTCAAGACAACATCATCGCCAGCCTTGAAGTCTGGATGTTCCGAGCTTTCCACCGTGCCGGCAAAGTCAATACCTGGAACCAGCGGCCACTTGCGCACGATAGGCGCCTTGCCGGTCAGCGCCAATCCATCCTTGTAATTGATCGTCGTATGCGAAACCCGCACGACAACGTCGCCCTCTGACAAGTCCGAAAGCCCGATCTGACCCCACTCCGCAACCTGTCCGCCGTCGGTTTTCTTGATCTGCAGAGCCTTGAAGCTGTCCATCATCTTCCTTACTCGCCTAACCGCATCCGAATCAGGCGCAAAACGTTAGGTGAAACCCGACCCGAGTGTCGCAATTTCAGGCGCAAAGGCCAAGCCGGCCCTTTAGGTGGGGCTATTCAGGTATGCACAAATGTAGGTTCGCATTTGCAATATCGGTATGGGCAGGCGCAGAGGGTCTAAAAAGCAACACCACCGCCAACTTGTATTAAAGAAGCTGAACAGGCGTTATTCCGAAACTTTGACGTTTCCTGCAAGGCGCGCACATCCAAGCACTTAGCTCATTAGGCTGCTAAATATTGCATATAAGAAAAACTTAACAGCCCTGCCAAATCAGGACAACTCAATGTTCATGCCACATCGCGCGTGATGCCTGCCGACCACGTTTCGGCTCCCCACGCCATTTGCGACGCAGCAACTTTTTTACTTGGCATGATACCAACGTCGCATCTAGTCTCGGAACCAAGCCGCGATGACGGCGTCATAACAAGCCATACAGGCCGACCCCAGGAGGCGACTATGTCACTCAGCATGCAAATCAATGCGCTCGCAGCGATTATCTCGTTCGGATTCCTTGTCGCTATTATCATCGGCGCCCTTTAACCCCCTAAATTTCTGTCTGCCGCGGCACCCCATAGCCAAAAGAGCCCCCCGTTCGTCCTTTGGCAGATAGCCGAAACAGCGCGCAAGCAATGCTTACGCGCTGTTTTCGTGTCTGCAATTTGCAGTGAACCCGGCCGGCAGTTAGCGGCGAACGAGATAGCCGAGAATAGCGCCACCCAGCGGGAAGAATTCTTTATTGATGCCGCTTGGCAGCGAGATGCCGAACTGCGGCAGGAAGATAACAATTGCCGCCCCGATGAGAGCACCCACAAGTGCCGAAACCAGCGTCGAGGATCTGGGCGTCCGCACATCTTTGAGGATGAACGAGGCAAGCAAACCAACGACCCAGACGATAACCGCCACAACAGCCGCTTCGACGGCCGCATCAACAAGCCTTCCAAGATTTGGAATTTTCGCTGTGATCATGTCCTTGCCGAACCAGCCGGCAATAATTTGGAGGACGATCAAAACCAGGTAACCGAGCATATCCACACCCCCATTTTGGACGAAAAATTTTCTCAACAAGGCTCCCCTGGCACAAAATAGCCCCAGGTGGCCAGTCCAAACTGGTTGCTAACGGTGTTCAATCCCCAACACTGGCGCCCAAGCGCCACGTTTTGGCAGTCAAGCCTTGTTGACAGGCTTGCCCTCAGCGTCGGTGACGACCTCGCCGTCCTCCTTGGCAAAGGCCCCCATATCAAGATCCGGCATCAGCTCAAGGACCTTTTCCGAAGGCCGGCACAGCATCGCATCCGACCCGGCAACGACGATCGGCCGGTTCATCAAAATCGGGTGCTTGACCATGAAATCGATGAGGTCGTCATCGCTCCATTTGGGATCGCCAAGCCCAAGCTCATCGTAAGGCGTTCCCTTCTGGCGCAGCACCTCTTTGACGTTGATCCCCATCATCTCAATGAGTTCAACAAGTTCTTCGCGGTTCAAAGGTGTTTTGAGATATTCAACCACCTCCGGTTCGACCCCGCCCTGGCGCAGCATCGCCAGCGTGTTGCGAGACGTTCCGCACTTCGGGTTGTGATAGATGACGACGTCCATAGCATTCTCCATAACCTGGGAGCGCCGGTGTGGATCCCCACGCCGCCTAAGGCCCCGCAAAACAAGTCACTACTCGGCTGCAGCAGGCGCCTTCGCTGAAACCTTGTCCCGCTTCTGAGCCAGCAGAAACCGGCACACGTAGACAGCAAGCACTGCCCCCACCAGCTGCGCAACAATAAAGGCTGGAACATTGGCTGGATTGATCCCAGCGAACGTATCCGAAAACCCGCGCGCGATCGTCACGGCCGGATTGGCAAACGATGTCGAAGCCGTAAACCAGTAGGCTGCCGCAATGTAAAGCGCGACCGACGTTGGAACCGCCGACGCATTGGCTTTCAGCGTCAGCAGGATCGTCGCAACAAGCCCGAACGTCGCGATAATCTCCGAGAACCACAAAGCCGGACCATCGCGAAGCTTGAGAGAGATTTGCATGACGCTTTGATCGAACATCAGGTGCGTCGCCAAAACTCCGCACACGCCGCCCGCGATCTGCATCAGAATGAAAAACGCCGCTTCATTCCGGTCGATCTCGCCGCGCAGAAAGAATGCGACGGTGACAGCCGGGTTGAAATGCGCACCCGATATCGGTCCGAGCATCGTGATCAACACGAAGAGGATCGCGCCCGTCGCCGTCGAATTGCAGAGCAATTGAACGGCAACATTCGAACCCGGCAGCGTTTCGGCCATGATGCCGGACCCGACAACAGTTGCGAGCAAAAACGCGCTGCCGAGAAATTCTGAAGCCAGCCGTTGGCTCCGGCTATAATCATCCATGGAAACTACCCTTCAGCGTCCAGGCTCTCGACACCGACGACGTTGCGCCGGCGCACCTCTTCGGAGAACTCTTTGACCTTGCGACGCATGCTCTTTGCGTCGAGATCCTGCTTGGCCAGGCTCACGAATTTGGTGACGTGATAATGCAAGAGCGAGTAGGTGTTCGCGAAAGCCGCAAGCTTGTTGCTGTCGGTGCCTTCCGCCTTCGAAGGATCCGGCATGCCCCAATGCTCGGTGATCGGGTTCCCCGGCCAAACCGGACAGGTTTCGGCAGCCGCGTCGTCGCAAAGCGTGAAGACGAAATCGATCTCGGGCGCGCCCTCACCGCTGAACTCGTCCCAGGATTTGGACCGCAAGCCTTGCGTTTTGTGGCCATGGTTTTTCAGGATCTTCAGAGCAAACGGATTAACTTCACCGCGCGGTGTGCTACCGGCGCTATAAGCGTTGAATGCGCCCTGTCCCAAAGAATTCATCAGGCACTCGGCGATGACCGAACGGGCGGAATTGTGCGTGCACAAGAAGAGCACGTTGTAAGGCTCGTCGTTTTCCATGTCTGTCTCCCTGCAGGCTTCAGCGCAAAGACCTGAAGCTCCAAAGTTATTGTTCGAACAAAGCTCAGGACGACCATCGCAGCAGTCTTCAGTCAGGAAGCTCAAAAGCTGCCGCATGCCTTCAATCTCGACGCTATAGCGAACGAACCGGCCTTCCCGCCAAGACCGGATTAGACCCGCGCGAACCATCTCCTTGAGATGGAACGAAAGGGCGGTCGCCCCAATCCGCACGACCTTCGCGAGATCGCCCGCCGGCAATCCCGAAGGCCCGCATTTGACGAGCGTCCTATAGATAGAAAGGCGGCTGTCGTGCGCCAAAGCGCCGAGCGCCGTTACAGCTTCATCCTGCTCCATGCATCATTAATTCAAGAATTATTGAAATAAGTCAAGTCGACTGTATTTGTCCAAGTTAGCTGTCACAACTGACTGAAAGAGGTGCCCGTCCTACACGCCAAACCAAATCCAGATTAATAAAAACACGGGCGTGCCAATTACGAACGCGAAATACAAGAAGACTAGCAAGAAGCCTTCGTCCGGCGCCGTCCTACGTGAAAACTGCCGCCAGATAGCCGGTATGCCAATCGAGAGGCCATAAATTACCGCTAAAACTATAATGGTCGAAAGTGAAGGTGGGTCCATGGCAACAGCATGCCGCCATGCTTGCAACGTTGCAACGCACGCCGCAGGCTAGACCCATCCAAATTCCACTGAAACGATCATGAAAATCGTAGTGGCATGACTAGCCCTCAAGCCACCTTGGCGCCCGACAGGTTGCGCGGGTCGTAGTTGAGGACAGGCGCCAGCCAGCGCTCTGTCTCTTCAACGCTCCAGCCCTTGCGCGCGGCGTAATCCTCGACCTGATCACGCTCGATCTTGCCGACACCGAAATAGTGGCTCTCAGGATGTGAGTAGTAGACGCCTGAAACCGCAGCGCCCGGCCACATGGCGTAGCTGTCGGTGAGCTCGATCCCCGTCTTGTTCTTCACGTCCATGAGCTTCCAAAGCGTCGCCTTCTCGGTGTGGTCAGGCTGAGCCGGATAACCTGGCGCTGGGCGAATGCCTTTATACTTCTCGCCGATCAAGCCTTCATTATCGAGCTTCTCGTCTTTGGCATAACCCCAGAACTCCTTGCGCACGCGCTCATGCATGCGTTCGGCAAACGCCTCAGCCAAACGGTCGGCCAGCGCCTTGAACATAATGCGCCCGTAGTCGTCGGTCTTCTGGAAGTGCTTTTCGAGGGCGGCCTCATCGCCAATGCCGGTCGTTACGGCAAAGCCACCGATGTAATCGGCAACGCCCGTTTCCTTCGGCGCGATGAAGTCCGCCAAAGCCGTGTGCGCACGGCCGCGGTTATGGTCTCGCGCAATCTGCTGACGCAAGGTGTGCAGCATCGCCAGCTTGGAGTGGCGCGGTTCACCCGAATAAAGCTCGATATCATCACCGACCGAGTTCGCCGGCCAGAAGCCGATGACGGCATTGGCTGTCAGCCACTTGCCCTTGACGATTTTGTCCAAAAGCTCCTTGGCATCATCAAAGAGCTTACGCGCTTCCGGGCCCACCGTGTTGTCGTCGAGAATCGCCGGATAGCGACCGCGCAATTCCCACGTCTGGAAGAACGGCGTCCAGTCGATGTAAGGCACAAGCTCAGCCAGATCGTAATTCTCGAACGCACGCGGTCCGAAGAACTCAGGCTTCGCCGGCTGATAGCCGTCCCACTCGATGTCAAACTTGTTGTCGCGCGCCGCCTGCAACGTGATGCGCTTCTTCTTGGCATCGCCCGCCAGATGCGCCTCGCGAACCTTTTCGTACTCGGCCTTGATGCTGGCACGATAGTTTTCGCTTTCGCGTTCCGACAACAGGTTCGAGACAACGCCGACGGCGCGGCTTGCATCGAGCACGTAAATGGCCTGGTTGTTGGAGTAGTTGGGCGCGATCTTGACGGCCGTATGTACCCGGCTCGTCGTCGCCCCACCAATCAGCAGCGGCACGTCGAACCCTTCGCGGTCCATCTCGGCCGCGACAAAGCACATCTCATCGAGCGAAGGGGTAATCAAACCAGACAGGCCGATCATATCGACCTTCTCCTTCTTCGCCGTCTCCAGGATTTTCGCAGCCGGAACCATCACGCCGAGGTCGATGACCTCGTAGTTGTTACACTGCAGAACAACGCCAACGATGTTCTTGCCGATATCGTGCACATCGCCCTTCACCGTCGCCATCAGGATCTTACCGGCCGCCGGCTGGTTCTCGATCCCCAGTTCCTTCTTCTCCTGTTCGAGGTAGGGTTGCAGATAAGCCACCGCCTGCTTCATGACGCGCGCCGACTTGACGACCTGCGGCAGGAACATCTTACCCGCGCCGAACAAGTCGCCGACGACATTCATACCCGTCATCAGCGGACCTTCGATCACGTGCAACGGACGCTCGGCCTGCTGGCGGGCTTCCTCGGTATCCTCCTCGATGAAGTCGGTGATGCCATGCACCAGCGAATAGGTCAGACGTTCCTGAACGTCATTCTCGCGCCACGACAAATCCTTCGCCTTGGCCTTCGCTCCCCCCTCGCCCTTGAAGCGGGGAGCCGCATCGAGCAAGCGCTCGGTCGCATCATCGCGCCGGTTGAGGATCACGTCCTCGACGAGTTCGCGAAGGTCTTTTGGAATGTCATCGTAGACCGTCAACTGACCGGCGTTGACGATCCCCATATCCATGCCCGCCTGGATCGCGTGGTAGAGGAACACCGAGTGCATCGCCTCGCGCACCGGCTCGTTGCCGCGGAACGAGAACGACAGGTTGGAAACGCCACCGGAAATATGCGTCAGCGGCATCTCCTCTTTGATGCGCCGCGTCGCTTCGATGAACGCAACGCCATAGTTGTTGTGCTCTTCGATGCCGGTCGCGACCGCGAAGATGTTAGGGTCGAAGATGATGTCTTCAGGCGGGAAGCCGACCTTCTCGGTCAGAAGCTTGTAAGCACGATGGCAGATCTCGAACTTCTGATCCGCAGTCTCCGCCTGGCCGTCTTCATTGAAGGCCATCACGACGACAGCCGCACCATAGCGGCGGATCTTGCGGGCCTGTTCCAGAAACGGCCCCTCGCCTTCCTTCATCGAAATCGAGTTGACGATCGCCTTGCCCTGCGAGCACTTCAAACCCTCTTCGATGACCGTCCATTTCGACGAGTCGATCATGATCGGCACGCGCGCGATGTCCGGCTCGGCGGCGATCAGATTGAGGAACGTGCGCATCGCCTGTTCGGAATCGAGCAGACCCTCATCCATGTTGACGTCGATGATCTGCGCGCCGTTCTCGACCTGCTGGCGTGCAACATCGAGCGCGGCGTTGTAGTCGTCCGCCTCGATCAGCTTGCGAAACTTCGCCGACCCCGTGACGTTGGTGCGCTCACCGACGTTGATGAATGATGTGGCTGCAGATTGTGTCATATCTCTCTATTCCCGTTTTGGTGTGGCTTGGGGCGCGATGCGCCTCTCAAGCAAAGGCAAGCCAACCTTCGATGGCCAACGCCTTGAATATCGGTTGAAGGTCAGAGAACCCTGCCTCCGCGAGCAGCTCCAACTCACGCTCAGTCGACACGACAGCGACTTTGCGAAAATTCTCTGCGTTACTTTCCACCATCTCGGGATCTGCACCGTTGAGAAGCGCATGCTGCTTCCAGAACCGGCGCAAGAGTTCGGTGCGGGGCTCACCCGAAGTTCCCACACCGTCAACGATCGCGAGCGGCGCTCCCGGCTTAAGGCGCGCCCGGATGTCCTTGAACAATGCGAGCTTGCTTCCGTCGTCCGGCACGAAATGGGCTGTCAGAATGCAGGTCGCCGCGTCGAAGTCTGTCTCCTCAAGATCCGCCAGAGGTATCGCCGCAAGCTCATAGTTCGCCTGGGGCGCATTTGCGGAAATGCGCTTGTGGGCAAGCTCGATCATCGGCTCGTAGGTATCGACACCCACGAAACTCCAAGACTGGTTCTTCTGGCCCAGCCGAACAATTTCCTCGCCGCCGCCGGCACCAACAACCAACACCTTCGCTGGCCGAGATTCGAGCAACTCGACAAAGGCAGCCTCGATGGTCGTGAAGATTGCATGCCTCGCCGGAATGAACTTCTCAGCCAGGGTCGCATAATGATCAAGCGATGGCAGCTTTTGATCCTTGAACTCCAACGTCGACATTCATTCACCCCGCTACGAACGGCTCCAGCCCTGAGAGACGCATCTTCGGTGCGATCTTCGGCGGCACCCGCGGCTTGAATTTTTCAACATGCTCGCGGATGTGCTTGATGTGATCGGGCGTCGACCCGCAGCAGCCGCCAACGATGTTCAACAGACCGTCTTCCGCCCACGGCTCGATCTGGCACGACATGTCGTGCGGCGTCTCATCGTATTCGCCCATCTCGTTCGGCAGACCCGCATTCGGATAAGCCGAGACGTAGACATCCGCGATATGCGAAAGATCGGCAACGTGCGGACGCATCAGCTCGGCACCCAGCGCGCAGTTGAGCCCGATCGAGAACGGCTTCAGATGCCGCATCGAGTACCAGAAGGCTTCCGCCGTCTGGCCCGACAACGTCCGCCCCGAGCGGTCCGTGATCGTCCCCGAAATCATGATCGGCAACTCAAGGTCCATCTCTTCGAAAACTTCCAGCGTCGCAAAGCCTGCGGCCTTGGCGTTCAAAGTGTCGAAGATTGTTTCGATCATGATGATGTCGGCGCCGCCTGTGACAAGGCCGCGGACCTGCTCGGAATAAGCAGCCCGCAGTTCGTCAAAATCGGTATTGCGGAAGCCGGGATTGTTGACGTCTGGAGAGATCGACGCCGTCCGGTTGGTCGGGCCGACAGCCCCACAAACAAAGCGCGGCTTGTCAGGCGTCTTGGCGGTGTATTTATCGGCCGCCGCTCGCGCCAGCTTCGCAGCCTCGACGTTGATCTCATAAGCGAGCTCTTCCATGTGATAATCGGCCATGGAAATGCGCTGGGCGTTGAACGTGTTGGTTTCGATCAGATCCGCACCGGCCTCCAGATACTCCTCATGGATTTCCTGGATCATTTTCGGTTGCGTCAGACACAGTAGATCGTTGTTGCCCTGGACATCACTCTTCCAATCGGCAAACCGTTCGCCGCGATAATCGGCTTCGGTTGGCTTGCGCTTCTGGATCATCGTGCCCATCGCGCCGTCGATGATGAGGATACGTTCCTTGGCGGCCGCGTGCAGTTGGTCCCAACTCGGTTTTCTTCTCATAGCACTCTCAATAGAGGTTAGCCGTCCGCAGGCGTCGAGCGGAGGCAATGTTTGATGGTTGAGTCGCTTTAGGCAGCGTCTGCACGCGTATCGCCATCCGTTGTCGGGCGGATGCCAAGCATGTGGCAGATCGCATAAACGAGGTCCGCACGGTTGAGCGTATAGAAGTGGAACTGCTTCACGCCGTTGTCAGCCAGATGCATCACCTGCTCAGTTGCCATGGCAGCCGCCACCAGGTGCGTCGTGCCTGGGTCTTTCTCCAGGCCTTCGAAGCGACGCTCAAGCCAGGCCGGAATCGTCGCCCCGGTCTTGCGCGCAAAGTTCGACACCTGCGGGAAGTTATGGATCGGGATAATCCCCGGCGTTATCGGTACCCAGATGCCTGCCGCACGGACCCGCTCCAGAAACCTCAAATAGATATCCTGGTCGAACACGAACTGCGTGATGATGCGATCAGCCCCGTTATCGACCTTGGCCTTGAGGTTATCGAGATCGGTTTCAAGGTTGGCGCTATCGGGATGCATCTCCGGATAGCCTGCCACCGAAATCTCAAACGGCGCGATCTCTTTCAGACCCTTCGTCAATTCCGCCGCGTTTGCATAGCCACCCGGTGTCGGCACATAGCGCTCGCCCGCGCCCGAAGGTGGATCGCCGCGCAACGCCACGATATGGCGCACTCCCGCATCCCAATACGCGCGCGCGACTTCGTTGACTTCATCCTTGGTGGCATCGACGCACGTCAAATGCGCCGCCGGCTTCATGTCCGTCTCTTTGACAAGACGCGAAACGGTGTTGTGGGTGCGCTCACGCGTCGACCCGCCGGCACCGTACGTGACCGACACGAATTCCGGATGCATCGGTTCAAGGCGGTGGATCGAAGCCCACAGCGTCTCTTCCATGGCTGGCGTCTTGGGTGGGAAAAACTCGAACGAAACCTCGATCTCGCCTTCACCCAGAAGCCTGCTTTTGCGTTCCATAGCCTCAAATCTCCTCAAGTACCTGGCTGCCGGAAGCCCGCCGCTTTTCGGATGCTTCCAACGCCGTCTCAGGCTGCGGCTTTGCCGCCAGCCAAATCATCACAGTCAATCGGTCTTCCGACCCGTCCTGCGGCGCCATCGGAATGGTGTCCACCAAATCGAGGCCCGCCCGGCGCAGCCATTCACTGACTTGTTCATCAGCAAAGCCCAACCGTTCGTGGGCATAGACATCGCGCAGGAAATCCATCTCGTGCGGCGCGAAGTCGACGATCAACAACCGTCCACCCGGCTTCAAGCAACGCGCCGCTTCGCTCAGAACCGGCGCCGGGTCCGCCAGGAAGTGCATTACCTGATGCATCACCACGACGTCGGCTTCGTCCGCCTCTAAACTCAGGTTGTAGATATCACCCTGACGCACCTGAGCGTTATCGACACCGGCTTCCGACAATTTGGCCCGCGCATACGACAGCATCGATTGGTTGACATCGAACCCGATCGCACGCCGATAGAGCTTGGCGAACAATTCCAAAGTCCGCCCCGTGCCGGTCCCAAGGTCGACAAGCAAATCGAACCGTTCATCGCCCAACGCTTCCAGCATCGCGCGCTCGACATTGTCATCGGCGACATGAAGCGAGCGGATGCGATCCCATTCCCCTGCATGCTCTTCAAAATACGCTTGCGCTGCGTCCTGCCGGTCCTTCTTCAGGGCCTCGAATCGCTCAGCATCGCGCGCAAACAAGGGGTCGTTGAGGTCGGCAAAATCAGACAGCGCACGCGCCAGGCGTCCAAATCGCAGCTGCTCCGACAAGCGGAAATAAACCCAGCTCCCCTCGCGAAACCGCTCCAGCAATCCAGCTTCGAACATCAACTTAAGATGCCGGCTTAAGCGCGGCTGGCTTTGCCTGAGGATCTGCATCAAATCCTTGACGTTGAGTTCGCCCGCCCTCAGCAACAGCAAAATACGCAACCGCGTCGGCTCGGCAGCGGCTTTGAGCACGCTGACAAGCTCACTGCTGGAAAATACGTCGCTATTTTCGAACGGTTGGCTCATTCGCGGAGTAGATATAAAGATATCTTTATGTGTCAAGGGAAATTTCTGACAAGACCGCTCAACATACCGGCCACACGCCCCCAGAAGTTCCACACGTGTTTCAAAAAGAATAACGATGCCAATAACTTCTTAACCATCCGGGCGATAGCGTATGGCTCCTTTTCCCAATGGCAGAGCAAACGAGCTAATGCGCATCCAAGCCATCTCCACCCATGTCGCCATCGATGACCAGCCGAATGCAGACTTCGCCTGCCACCAGCGGGCAAACGGATTGAGCGGTCTGGTACAGGGCGCCTTGTTGATCGCAAGCCTCGTCGTTGTCATGGCCCCGCTCTTAATCATCGCCGCAGAAGCGATAGCCCAGCCCGCAATGCTGGACCGCTTTTCCGATGCGCCAGCCAGAGCCGCATTCGCCTTTGCTGGTGTCGCCATCTGGATTGTGATGTTCGGCATTCCCGCCATGAGGGCTTTCAGCCGGATGGGCCGAAGCCAGACCATCAGGATCGCTGGCGGAAACGTCGAAGTCTCGGAAAAAACGCTGATCGGACACAACGCCTGGAGACTGCCGTTGAGCGATTTCGAGGGAATTTCTCACCACATTCGGACCAGCATTTCCGGCACGCGTCAGGAATTAATCCTGGTCCACCCGCAGAGCACCAAATGCTTGCTTTTAGCAATGGACGAAACCATCAGCCAGAACGAGACAGACGGCCTGTCCGCCAAGCTTGGGACACCCGTCCTCCCGGCCGGTCTGATGCACCGTCGCCACAAGCAATTACAGCTTCCGCAATCGACTTTTATGCAGCCAGCCGAAGCACTTAGAAGCTGAAACGCAGACCATCCAGAACCGCCTGCTGCTCTTTGTCTCTAAGTTATTCAGCAGCTTTTCTCATCCTGCCCACAACTCGCCATCGAACGAACGTAAAGCTCCAGGCAAGACATTCCGGACACACTCCTTCGCTTGAAGGTCTGTTTCCGCCTTTGACGAAACGTGCCTGTCATGGTGATAGTGCAGCCAGAATGAATGCCAAAAGCCGCGATAAAGGCCATTCGCATTCGATCCGCCTCGGAGTTAACGATGATCCAAGCCGGCCTAATACGCCCGTTGCTCGCAGCAGTCTTGATGTCTGTCAGCGCCGCTTTCACGATCCCCGGCGCAGCCCAAGCTGGCGAGCGCCCGGTTCAATTCATGCAACGCGCGGCCAATGAATTGATCGCAGCGTCCCGCTCCGGCACCGCCGGCGATTTTGCCCGCGTCCTGAATAAATATGCCGACCTGCCAAGCATCGGACTTTATTCGCTCGGTAGCTACGTCAACACACTCTCGCGCAGCGACCGCCAGCCCTACTATTCCGGCATGATCGGCTTCCTGGCCCGTTACGGCGCATCCCAGGCACCAAAATACGATGTGCGCAATGCCGTCATGGTTTCGCAAACCAAAGAAACGCGCTCAGGCGTCTACGTCGACAGCGTCGTCACGATGACGGACGGCACCGGCTACGACGTTCGCTGGTGGCTCATTCGCCGCGGCGGCACCTACAAAGTCGGCGACGTTTCGGTGCTCGGTTTTTGGGGACGCGAACAGCTCAAAAGGCTCTTCGAAAATTACATCAACGAGAATGGTGGCAACGCCAAAGCTCTGATCGTCGCGCTCAATCGCTGAACCGCGACAAGGCAGACGGAAAGCCATTTCGAGACTTGGCTTGAATATGTATTGGAATTAAACCGGCATTCTTTTTAAAGATTGCCGGTTCTTCTTTTTCCATCTGCGCAGCTTGAATCTAGCAAGCTCGTTGGACTGGAAGCGCGTGCAAGCCTGGTCCTTACTTGTCCGGCGTGGCAGCAGCATCGGGCTCAGCGGACTCCGCGTCAGCCGACTTCGCCCATTGAACGTCCTTGAGCACGTGCGACCCGCCGCGATCGACGGTCTGGTTTGAAAAATACGGAAGGTTGACGACGAACTCGATGGGACTGACGTCCTTGGCAAGCATCTGATCAAGCACGCCCAGACTGCGATCAAGCTGCGTGTTCATCTTCAGGCGCAGTTTAAAATCACCTTTTGCGGTGACGATCTTCGGGAAGACCTTGCCTTTGCGATAAAACAGCAGCGTTCCCGAATAGCTGCTGCGACCGGCAACCGCGATCGGCGCGAACGGAGTTTTTGGTCGATCGACGCGCTCGAAGCGCCGCTCCTGCACGTTGAACCGCGGCGGCGGAACGAAATAGGCGCCATCGACAGTATAGGCCGAATAGAAGACTTTGCTGCTCTCACCATCTGCAGTGGAAACGTCCAGTTCGAGATCGAGAACCGTTCCGTCGCGCGCACCATGGTTCGCAATCGTCAGTGGGATGGCGAAAACTTCTTCATCTCCGCCACCATCGCGCGTGTAATGCACGACCTGGGAAACGTGCGCCTCAAGTTCGGGCTGCTTGAGCACGCTATGATAGAGGCTGACCGCCGAAAACATCAGCGCCACAACCGACGCTAACCCGGTCAACACCCCGCCAATGCTTGACCCGAAGCTTCGCCCACCGCCGGCCATCGTCGTATTTTGAGCGATCTCGTTCGTCTCTTGCGAAACGGCATCCGTGCGGCGCTTGACGCTATCCATACCCAATCAACCCCTTGAAACAATGTCCCCATTTCCGGAAATCGAAAGGCAAAGGAAATTGCGGCGTCGATGAGGCGCGACCGGCCGAAGTCGACGCTCACCGCACCAATGGAGCCGGTCGGTCACCACCACTAGAAATTTCAGAGAGCAGACTGCGCAAAGACCGGCTCAGCCCGACAGCGCTGCCTCGATCGCGCTCAGCGCATCGTCCGCCTTTGCACCGTCCGGCCCACCGGCCTGCGCCATGTCAGGGCGGCCGCCACCGCCTTTGCCACCAAGAGCAGCGGAACCGGCACGTACGAGATCGACGGCGCTGTAGGATCCGACAAGGTCTTCCGTCACGCCAACGGCCAAACCGGCCTTGCCGTCTTCGGTGACGCCGACAATCGCGACCACACCCGAGCCGACTTCCTTCTTGCCCTGATCGACAAGACCGCGCAGATCTTTCGGGTTCAATCCCTCAACCTTCCGCGCGAACATCTTGACCGCTCCCACGGTCTTGATCGAGTCACCGGCACCGGCAGTACCACCGCCACCCATCGCAGCACTGCGCTTGGCATCTGCCAGCTGACGCTCAAGTGCTTTCTTCTCTTCAAGCAGGGATTTTACGCGATCGACGACATCTTCCGGCCGCGTCCGCAACAACGACGCAGCTTCGCGCACACGACTATCCTGCTCGGCGAGATACGCTCTTGCAGCTTCCGCCGTCAGCGCCTCGATGCGCCGAACGCCACTGGCGCTCGCGCTCTCGCCGACAATGTGCACGACGCCAATGTCTCCGGTCCGCGCCACGTGCGTTCCACCGCACAGTTCGAGCGACCACGCCGCCTTTCGCTTTCCGTCAGCGCTGACGCTCGTTGGCCGCGCATCACCCATGGAAACGACGCGCACCTCGTCACCGTACTTTTCCCCGAACAAGGCCATAGCACCGGACTCCATGGCTTCATCGATTTCCATAAGCCGGGTCGTCACCTGGCCGTTCTCGGTGATGATCTCGTTGGCAAGTTGCTCGACCTGGCTGACTTCCTCTGGCGACATCGGCTTGGGGTGCGAGAAGTCGAAGCGCAACCGGTCGGGCGCAACCAGCGACCCCTTCTGCGCGACGTGCGTTCCAAGAACTTCGCGCAGCGCTTCGTGCACAAGGTGGGTCGCCGAATGGTTGGCCCGGATCGCCGAGCGCCGCGATCGATCGACGCCGAGCTCAACGGCGTCTCCGACCTTCAAGCGGCCTTTTTCACATCGCCCATAGTGAACAAAAAGATCGCCGACCTTCTTCAAGGTGTCGGTGACGACAAACGTCGCCTTATCGCCGATCCGAACAACGCCGGTATCCCCGACCTGCCCGCCGGACTCTCCATAATACGGCGTCTGGTTGAAAACGAGCTGGGCGTCTTCGCCAGCCTTGAGCGATTTCACCGGCTTGCCGTCGCGCACAATGGCCCGGATCTCAGCTTCCGCCGTGTCGGTGTCATAACCCAGAAAATCGGTGGCGCCGATGCTGTCGCGCAATTCGTACCAGACGGTCTCCTGCGCAGCATCGCCCGAACCCCGCCAAGCTTTGCGGGCCTCCGCCTTCTGCTTTTCCATCGACTGGTCGAAACCGGCCTTGTCGACGCTGACCCCGCGCGCACGAAGCGCGTCTTCGGTGAGGTCAAGCGGGAAGCCGTAAGTGTCGTAGAGTTTGAACGCGACGTCGCCAGCCAGGACATCTCCCGATGCCATGCCTTCGGTTGCATCACCCAGCAACACGAGGCCCTTTTCAAGCGTCTTGCGGAAACGCGTTTCTTCCAGATGCAATGTCTCGGTGATGAGGGCCGACGCGCGGCCAAGCTCGGTATAAGTGTCGCCCATCTGGCGAAGAAGTGCAGGCACAAGCCGGTACATCAACGGTTCGCGCGCGCCCAACAAATGAGCGTGACGCATCGCTCGGCGCATGATCCGCCGCAACACATACCCACGCCCCTCGTTGCCCGGCAGAACGCCATCGGCGATCAGGAATGACGTCGAGCGCAGATGATCGGCAATCACACGGTGACTGGCTTTGTTCGCACCTTCGGCTTCGACACCCGTCAGATCGACGGAGGCCGCGATCAATGCTCTGAAGAGATCTGTCTCGTAGTTGTCATGCGTCCCCTGCAGGACAGCGGCGATGCGCTCCAACCCCATCCCGGTGTCGATAGACGGCTTGGGCAACAACATCCGGTCACCCTCCTCGTCCTGCTCGAACTGCATGAAAACGAGGTTCCAGATTTCAATGAAGCGGTCGCCATCCTCATCAGGCGAGCCCGGCGGTCCACCAGGAATATGATCGCCGTGATCGAAGAAAATTTCAGAACATGGCCCGCACGGCCCCGTGTCGCCCATCTGCCAGAAGTTATCCGAAGACGCGATCCGGATGATTTTATCGTCGGAAAAACCGGCGACCTTCTGCCAAAGGTCGAACGCCTCGTCGTCGTCGTGATAGACGGTCACCAGCAATCGCTTGGGATCGAGCCCGAACTCTTTAGTGATCAGCGTCCACGCCAGTTCGATCGCATCGGCCTTGAAATAATCGCCAAACGAGAAGTTGCCGAGCATTTCAAAAAAGGTGTGATGGCGCGCGGTATAGCCGACGTTATCGAGATCGTTATGTTTGCCGCCGGCGCGCACGCACTTCTGCGAGGTCACAGCGCGCGAATAATCCCGCGTCTCCTGTCCGGTGAACACGGACTTGAACTGGACCATCCCGGCATTGGTGAATAGCAGTGTCGGATCGTTGCGCGGAACGAGCGGCGAAGAAGCCACTTCGGTATGGCCCGCCTTTACGAAATAGTCGAGAAACCCTCTACGGATCTCATTGACGCCCGTCATTCTCTGCCTCGCGCAAGATACCGTCACTCCGATAAGCAGCTTCCAACCCGAACCCCAAAAGGGCAACTGTCGAAAGCTAGGCCTTAACGGGCGACGGCAAAAAACTGGATAGGATGCCTCGCCTAAGCAACCCAACGACAAACCGGAATGTCACCGCATCACGGCATCGCTTCCAGCCGGCGCCCCTTTTAGCGACGGCTGGAACACCTGTCCAGAAAGCGAGCAAAGAAGTCAACAACTGCCAAAACGGCAACAAATTCAAAGCATCAAACGACAGACCGACAAGCGCACCGCCGAGCAGCCGCCGACCGGGAAACGCAGATTAGCGCCGCATACGCTTGGCCCCGCCGCCTCTTGCCTGCTTCGAATCGTCAATTTCAGTCGCCGCCGGCGCAGATTCAACTGCCTCATCCTCGCCCGTGTCAGCTTTCTCGTCTTCTTCCGGTTCCACCAGGAGATGATCGGAAACCAGCCCGGCATTGGACCTGATTGCCCGCTCGATCGCATTCGCGACCTTCGGATTGTCCTTCAAAAACCCCTTGGCGTTTTCCCGCCCCTGACCGATCCGCTGACCGTCATAGGAGAACCATGAGCCCGACTTCTCGACAATGTTGGCTTTGACGCCCAGGTCAATCAACTCGCCCAGCTTGGAGATGCCTTCCCCATACATGATATCGAATTCGATCTGCTTGAAGGGCGGCGCAACCTTGTTTTTGACGACCTTGACGCGTGTCTGGTTGCCAATGATCTCATCGCGATCCTTGATGGCGCCGATGCGCCGGATATCAAGCCGCACAGACGAATAGAATTTAAGCGCGTTGCCGCCCGTCGTCGTCTCCGGGTTACCAAACATCACGCCGATCTTCATGCGGATCTGGTTGATGAAGATCACCATACCGCGCGATTTGGAGATCGAACCCGTCAGCTTCCGCAGAGCCTGGCTCATCAAACGCGCCTGCAAGCCCGGCAGGCTGTCACCCATCTCGCCTTCAAGCTCGGCCCTCGGCGTCAGGGCCGCCACAGAGTCAATGACGAGAACATCAACCGCCCCGGAACGCACCAGCGTATCGGCAATTTCAAGCGCCTGCTCACCGGTGTCAGGCTGAGAAACGAGAAGATCCTCGACCTTAACCCCAAGCTTCTTGGCATAAACCGGGTCGAGCGCATGTTCCGCATCGACAAACGCACACGTCCCGCCCTTCTTTTGCGCCTCAGCGGCTACATGAAGGGCCAGCGTCGTCTTACCGGAACTTTCCGGGCCATAGATTTCGATCACACGGCCACGCGGCAGACCACCGATCCCCAGAGCAAGATCAAGCCCCAACGAGCCGGTCGGAATGGCTTCGATGTCCTGGCCTTGGCTGCTTTCGCCCAGGCGCATGATCGAGCCCTTGCCGAAATTCTTATCTATCTGAGCAAGAGCTGCTTCCAGCGCCTGTTTCTTATCCATGACACCCCCCTCGACGACCTGAAGTTCTGGCTTTCTCATAGCGCGATTCCCAATCTCTCATGAGTTGCACATCAAGTCTACGAGACTTGCTGACTCACTTGTACATTATTTGTTCCAAAAGAACAAGATAGGAACATTGGCGTTTTAAGAGTTTGCAAACCCGAGCAATTCATTCTGTCGGGAGACAGAGCCTCAGCTCAGGCCATGGCGCGCCTTGCAGACCTTTGTTTGCCCACAAAAACACAGTTCCCAGTATCGAGTACGAGTTCAGCGCAATGTCAGTGATCGCCGCCGAAAAACCCTTAAATGCAATGCCGTTCACGACGGGCGTTCTGATCGATCGAAAAACCAGGAATGACGATAGCGCGGCCGCAATCCAATCCATCAAGGCGCCACTCGAACTGGCCTTCGTCACGACGCGCGAGGCCTTCGATGCTCTGGAAGCCGACTGGAACGCGCTCTATGACTCCGCTGGAAAGCCCGGCAACCCGTTTCAATCTTTCAATTGGTGCTGGCATTGGGCCAACAATTTCCTGGGCACCCAGACGCGCGATACTTTTGCGATCGTAACGGGCCGGCGCAACGGAAAGCTGACGATGATCTGGCCGCTGGTGGCACAGAAATCGAGCGGTCTCACCCACCTCAACTGGATCGGACGCCCCGTCTCGCAATACGGTGACGTCCTGGTCGACAGCGCCAAACCGCTCGAAGATCTACGCGCCGGCTGGAAATTCCTCAAAGCGCACACCAAAGCTGATACCGTCGAGCTTTATAAGGTCCGAGCCGACGCCGCCATTGCTCCGCTATTGCCTGAGATCGGCGCGATCGCGACCCACCGCGATTGGGCGCCATATGCTGACATGTCCACCAGCGCGACATTTTCCGATTACGCCCAGAACCGTTACTCGAAAAAGCGCCGCTCGGTTTTGCGCCGCCATCGCCGCCGCTTCGAAGACATGGGACAGGTCGAAACAACCGTTCTGCATGAGGGCGACGAGGCCTGCGCCATGACGCGCAAGATCCTGACGATGAAGATGAGATGGCTGGCGGAAAAGTCGCTCGTCTCACAAGCCTTGCAGGATCCGCGCACGCATTCCTTCTTTATCGATATATCGAACGACGCATCGCGACCAACCGGTTGCCGGCTGACATTAATGACCTGCGATGATCAGCTGATCGCCGGAGACATCAACTTCGTCTCCAAACATCGCGCCGCCGCACACATCATCAGCTATGAGCTGGATTACGAAAAATGGGGCCCAGGTCACCTGATGACCCTGTCGAACCTCGAACATTGCAAGCAGGATGCAATCGAGATCTTCGACTTCATGGGACCTGACGCGCAATTCAAAAGGGATTGGGCGGACGATGCCATCGAAGTCAACGATTGGGCTGTGCCGCTTTCGATAAAAGGCACGTTGTGGTGCAAGGTCTACCTGGGCTTCGCACGTGATCGGTTAAAACAGAGCTACCAGCACCTGCCAACACCAGTGAAGAAAGCCATCGCGGGGACTTTCGCCACCCTGCTCCTGGTTTTCGACAGGCTGTGATCGCTACGGCAGAAATGACAAATGGCGCGGGGCAGATTGAAATGCCAGCCGCGCCATTATCGTTTCGTCTCACCCGCTTCGCCCAGAGCAAGCAACTAAAAAGCTGGCCTACTTCACGCCGAGCTTCTTTTGCAGGTTCGACGACGAGGTCGTGTATTGGAAGAGAAGCTTCTTGTCGGGATAGATATAGCGGTGCGCCTGCTGCGCCATCAGAGCGCCTTCGTGGAACCCTGACAAAATCAGCTTCAGCTTGCCGGGATAAACGTTGATATCGCCGATTGCGAAAATGCCCTTTTCGCTGGTTTCGAATTTCTCGGTATCGACCGGAATGAGGTTCTCTTCCAGATTGAGACCCCAGTCTGCGATCGGGCCGAGCTTCATGGTCAAGCCGAAGAACGGCAGAACCGTATTGATGGGCAAGCGCTCCTCGCCCTCTTTGGTCTTCACCGTCACCCCTTCAAGCGCACCATCGGCGCCATCAAGCCCGGCCATCTGACCGATGATCAGACGCATCTTCTTGTCCGCCACGAGCTCACGCATCTTTTCAACCGAATGCGGCGCAGCGCGGAAGTCATCGCGACGGTGCAAAAGCGTCAAGCTGTTGGCAAGCGGCTGTAGGCTCAGCGTCCAATCGAGAGCCGAATCTCCACCGCCGACAATCAGGATGTCCTTGCCACGGAAATCCTCCATCCGGCGCACCGAATAATAAACCGATTTGGCTTCATAGGCCTCGATGCCATCAAGTGGCGGACGTTTGGGCGTAAACGATCCGCCACCGGCCGCCACCACGACAACCTTCGTCAGGAACGTCGTGCCGATATCGGTCTTCAATAAGAAGCGCCCATCAGGCTGCTTTTCGAGCTCATCGATACGCTCATTGAAATGGAACTTCGGGTCGAACGGCTTGATCTGCTCCAACAGCCGATCTGTCAGCTCTTGGCCCGTGACGACCGGCAAGCCGGGCACGTCATAGATCGGCTTTTCTGGATAAAGCTCAGCACATTGCCCACCGGGCTTGTCGAGGATATCGACAAGGTGCGCCTTGATGTCGAGCAGCCCGAGTTCGAAAACTGCAAACAGCCCGACCGGACCTGCACCGATGATTACAACATCGGTTTCGATTACAGCACCATCTGTCTGTGCCACCGGGGTATCCATTGTCCCATACTTCCTTCATTGAGTGGACGCAGCCGACTTGGCGCCTGCCGCGTTCTCCAGATCGGCGCCACGCGCCAGATCAATCGCGCCATGAATGAGCCCCAACGCCTTTGCAGGCCATCTTCTGAGGCCTGACGTAGTTCGTGCGCGGGGCGGGGTTCAGAACTGCTTTTCAGGAACCTTCAGCACCAAACCGTCAAGGTCATCGGTGACCTTGATCTGGCAGGACAGCCGGCTCTCTTCGCGCACGTCGAAAGCAAAATCGAGCATGTCTTCTTCCATTTCGGCAGGCGAGCCGGTCTTCTCGCGCCATTTCTCATCGACATAGACGTGACACGTCGCACACGCGCACGCGCCACCGCATTCAGCTTCGATCCCCGGAACGTCGGCGAGTTTGGCAGCCTCCATGACGGTCTGACCAACCGTCGCCTCTACGACTTGGCTGGAGCCGTCGGGCTGAATAAATGTGATCTTGGGCATGAGTTCGAGCGGTTTCCCTTGAGGTCAAAAGTCTCTTTTAAAGCAGCATAAGCCAGCTAAAAAAGCGCCGCCGAGCCGAAATCAATATTCCTCTCGGCGAATTGATGCACTCAATTAGACGCCCCGCCCCACCGCATCAAGCCCACAAAGGCCCCAGCGCCTAAGTTGAGGCAAACCGCCCCAAGGGCCGCAACCCCGAATGCCGAGCCGGTTAAATTGCTAAGAAGCTCCGCACAGGGAAAATAATCGCGCTGCGCTTTGAGAAATAAAGGAAACGAAAAACTGCAACGCCTCACCCAAGCGCAAGGCTTGTTTCTTCGGCGACGACCGCAACGGCCTCAAGCGATTTCAATCGGGCAGCGCTCGTAATCCCCATCCGTTCTGCCAATTCGGCCGCCGCACCGAGGCGAAAAGCCCCAATGGCCCGTGCCGACCCCTTCAACGTATGAGCAGCCATCTGCCAGGCAAAATCATCATTGGCCCTGGCGGCGTCCCGCAGATTGGCCAGCGATGCGTCGATCTGGCCCCTGAAAAGGTCCAGAATCTCGCTCTTCAAAGCCTCATCCCCAAGCGTGTAGCGGGCCAGGTGTTCGAGATCGAGCACTTCACTCTCGCGAACGAGCGCACTCGGATCACATCGTTTGTCAGTTTCCAAATTCACCGCTACCGCGCCCATCGGCCCTCCCAGAACGCTGCCCCGCCTCAATCAGCATAGGGATACGAGGGAAATTATCGCAGAACTGAGCAAACAGGCCGTAAAGAAAACACGCGATTGACAGGACCCCTGGAGAGGTCTTGTTAACCATAGATGTGCTCACACAGCGACGAACTAAGGTCACGCTTTTGCCTTCAACGGCAACTAGCGCTGATCTCACCTGTGGGGGCGCAGGGGGAAGATTCCGCGTGAAATAACCAACAGATAACCGCAACAAGCGATTGAGCCTCCACCAAACAATGGACTAACATCTTCCTGCGCATCACGGGAAATTGGCGCTAAACGGGCGGGCGAATGGCTCAAGACAAGGAAGTTAAAGGCAAATCCGGCGACGAGATCGCTGCGACGGGTACGGATGGTCCGCGCCCGCCGAGTCTTGCTGAACGTCTTGCAAACATCAAATCCCAAGTCGCCAGCGACCCTGAATCAGGGCAATCCGCGACGCCGCCAGCGATTCCCGGTGGAAAACCCGACCTTGCAAGATCCGACGCTCTGAAGGCCGGCAATCTGCCGCCTCCGATCCCGGGCTTAGATGCTGCCGGGCCGGCTGCCGCTGCGCCGCCCCCCATTCCCGGAGCCGCTGCGCCAAAACCATCCGCGCCATCTCTCTCGTCGTCATTGCCGGACATGCGCGCGAGCCAGAAGCCGACTTCGCTGGAAACGGCAAGCACGCCGTCTGCAAAAGCCAAAAAGCCGGCAGCTGAAAAACCAGCGCCTGAAAGACTGGCAACTGAAAAATTGGCACCTGAAAGACCGGCACCTGATTTGTCTGCGATGGCATCCGTCACAAGTATTGCCGCTCAGGCAGGCGCCGCAGCTGCAGCCGTCGCTCCAAAGATTGAGCTTGAACCAGAACCGCTGCCAGAGCCCAAGGCGGAAGCCCAACCAGAGCCTGAACCGCAGCCAGACTTCGCATCTGAACCCGAGCCCGAAGAAGAGCCCGCCGCACCGTCACGCCGCGAAGCTCGCCGCCGTCCGGCCGGTCCGGTCCGCGAAAGATTCGCAGCCAATGATGACGCGCCGACAATCGGCGGCCTCATCTATGCGCTTCAGCAGAAACCGTCCGGCAAGCCGTTCCAGTACGCTGCAATCGGCAGCACCGTTTGGGCTGTCATCGGCGCCATCGCTTTATGGCTGACCCTATCGGCGGAAGCTGATCCCTACGCAGCGCTCCTCACAAAGCCCACCACCTTCTTGATGATCACAGCGATCATCGTACCGGTCCTTGTCATCTGGTTCCTCGCACTCCTCGCCTGGCGCTCCGAAGAGCTGCGCCTCAGGTCTTCGACCATGGCCGAAGTCGCCATCCGCCTTGCCGAACCCGATCGCCTCGCCGAACAGTCGACGGCTTCGCTCGGACAGGCCGTCCGCCGCCAGGTCTCCTTCATGAACGACGCAGTGAGCCGGGCGCTGGGCCGCGCCGGCGAACTGGAAGCACTCGTTCACAACGAAGTCTCGATCCTGGAGCGGTCGTACGAAGAAAACGAACGCAAGATCCAAAACCTCATCAAGGAACTTTCCAACGAGCGCAACGCGCTGCAGCGCACCGGCGACGACGTCCACACGACTTTGAAGTCGATCGGCTCCGAAGTCCCGGCACTGATGGAAACCCTGTCCAATCAGCAGCTCAAGCTTGCCCAGATCATCGAAGGCGCCGGCGCCAACCTTACGATGCTGGAGACGTCGCTAAACCAGGGCGCGCGCCAACTGGAAACCTCGGTCGAAACCTCGACCAAGCAGATCGAATCGACGCTGGGCCATCGCACCGAGCAGCTTGAAATCGTCCTCGACAGCTACACCGGCGCCGTCGATGGCGCCTTGCAGTCCCGCACCGAGCAGATGCACACCATGCTCTCGGACCATACCAAAACGCTCGGGCAGACCTTGTCCGACACGACCAAGGGTATGGAAACCACGCTGGAGACGCACGGCACCGAAATGCGCACCATGCTGGAGGATCACTCCAGCCGCATGGGCGAGTCGCTCGGCAGTACGACGGGCGAGATGCAGGGCATGCTTGAGGTCTACACCTCCGCCCTGGCCGAAGCTCTCGCCAGCCGCACCGAGGAAATGCAGGAAGCCTTCGAAGGCTACATGGTCACCCTCGACACCTCGATCAGCAACCGCACCGACGACCTGCAGTCCGTCTTCGAGGAATACGCCCAGGCTCTCGACACGACGATTGCCAACCGCGCCGAAGCGCTCGACCGTCAGCTCGTCGCCCGCACCCGCGCGCTTGATGATGCCTTCTCCGATCGCCTGCGCCTGTTCGACGAAACGATTGTCCGCACGACAAGCGCCATCGACGAAGCCGTCGGCGAGAAGGCCATCGCGCTCACCTCGGCGCTCGACAGCCACGCGCGCAATTTCCACGATACGATCACGCGTCAGACCGCCGACATCGACGATACGCTGTCGAACGGCATCAACGCCGTGCGCCGTTCAAGCGAAAACGTGACGCGTCAGTCGTTGAAGGCCATCGAGGGCTTGGCGAGCCAGTCGGAACTCCTCAAGCGCGTCTCCGAAAACCTGCTTGGCCAGATCAACTCGGTGACCAACCGCTTCGAGAACCAGGGCCAGCTCATCATGCAGGCCGCCAACGCTCTGGAAAGTGCCAACTACAAGATCGACAGCGCACTCAAGCAGCGCCACAGCGAACTGACCGGCACACTCGACCAGCTCTCCAACAAGGCTGACGAGTTCTCGCAGTTCGTCGAAGGCTATTCGACCAACATCGCGGGCCAGATCACCGAAGCCGAGAAGCGCGCCATGGCCGCGGCCGAAGAGTTACGCCAGGGCACCCAGCAGCATCAGCGTCAAACCCTTGCCGAATTGGAGCGCTTCCGCAGCGAAGCCGGCGAAGAAAGCAAGCGGGCGCTGTCCGATCTGCGCAGCAGCTTCTCGACCGTCTCCCAGGAGATGAAATCGCAATTCGGCAGCCTGTCGAACCGCTTTGACGAAACCACAAATGAGGTTCGCGAGCGCGCCAAACAGGCCGGCAAGGCCATCGAAGAAGAACAGCTCCGCCTGCGCGAAAAGCTTTCGATGATCCCGGAGAACTCGCGCGAAAGCGCCGAAGCGATGCGCCGCTCGCTGCAGGATCAGTTGAAGGCCCTCGATCAGCTGTCCCAGATCGCCAATCGCGAAGGCCGCAACCGCGATGTGACGACGCCCGACGCACCATATTCGCCAGGGCCAACCAGTTCGCGCCACCGGATCGAACCTCCGGTTGGATCGATGGGTCCCGGCCATGCCCCTAATCCGGGAGCGCCGAACCACCCCGATAAAGAGCGCCAACTCTCAAGCCTGTCATCCAGCTTGGCGCGCGAACTCCATGCGCGGCCGTTGCGGACCAATACTCGGCCTTCCAACCCGCATGCCGAATCTGCCGACAACAAATACGCTTCGCCCCCGACCGGCCCCGGCGCTCAGCCAAGCCGTCCGGGCGAGCACCCGGCGGCAGCCGGTCCACGACCGACAGCGCCAAACCAGTCGCAGCAAGGCATGCCGCCAGGATCGCATGGCGGCGAGAACTGGTCCCTCGGCGACTTGCTGAAACGCGCCTCCGAAGACGACGGCGACGGTGACAAAGCCGGTCACGCACCCGAAGACAGCATGCCAGCCGGCAACTCGTCTGCCGCGTCGCGCGCAACCAGCTCGATGCCGGATGTCAGCTTGATGGTCAAAGCCATCGAGCCTTCGACGGCAAAGGAGATCTGGGGACGCTTGCGCGCCGGTCAGCGCGGCATCCTGGTACCAAGCCTCTATCCGCCGGATGCGCGAGCCGCGTACGAGGAACTGCGCCGCCGCTTCGCCAATGAACCGCCACTGCGCGACGCGATCGGCCGCTTCCTTTCCGACTTCGAACACACCGTCCGCAACGCCGAACAAAAAGATCCGTCGGGTCAACTGATCCAGTCGCATCTCATATCCGACATGGGCCGCGCCTATCTCTTCCTGGCCCACGTCAGCGGACGTCTGGACAAGTAACTTCAAGCTGAAGCGAGGCGGGGCGGCGGAGCTGGAATCGTGTTCCGCCGGCAAACGGCCAGCAGCGCTTAAGCGCACGGTCACACCATGGCTAGTCCCAACAATACGGCGATCGAACTGGCTGACGTCCGCATCGAGACCTGGCCGCTCGCCCAGCCGTTTGTTATCTCGCGCGGCGCAAAAACCGAGGCCCAGGTTCTCGTCGTCGAGCTAACATGCGACGGCAAAACGGGCCGCGGCGAAGCCGTTCCTTATGCGCGCTACGGCGAAACACTTAGGTCGGCTCTGGAGCTTGCAAGACAACCCTGGCCACGCGACCGCAATGCTCTGCGCTCCACGATGCCCGCAGGCGCCGCACGCAATGCTCTCGATTGCGCGTTGTGGGACATAGAAGCCAAGATGAGCGGCCAGCCACTCGCGCATCAACAATCGTCAAAACTCCGCCGCTTCGAAACCTGCTACACCATCAGCCTGGGAACGCCCGAAGCGATGGCAGCTCAGGCGCTCGACCACCCCAATTTGAAGTTGTTGAAATTGAAGCTTGGCGGCGAAGGCGACGATCAACGCATGCGCGCCGTCCGCGCTGCACGTCCCGACGCCCGCCTCGTCGCCGACGCGAACGAAGCCTGGTCACCAGCCAACACCGTAGGCTTTCTCGCTGTCGCCCAGAGCCTCGGCTTCGAGACAATCGAACAGCCGTTGCCAGCAGACGCAGACCAGTTCCTGGCAGAAATCGATCGCGCCGTTCCCGTCTGCGCCGACGAAAGCGTCCACACCTCTGAGGATCTTGCAGACCTCAAAAACCGCTACGACGCCGTCAATATCAAACTCGACAAAGCCGGCGGCCTCACCGAGGCGCGCGCCATGGCCAATGAGGCACGTCAGCTCGGATTGAAGATCATGGTCGGTTCGATGGTCGCCACGTCATTGGCTGTCGCCCCTGCTTTACTATTGGCCGAAGATGCCGAGTGGATCGACCTCGACGGGCCGCTCCTTTTGGCGCGCGACAGAGAACACGGCCTGACGATCACCAACGGCCTCATAGCTCCTCCATCGCCGCTGCTTTGGGGTTGACCGCAAGTCCGCGACACTGGCCGCAGCCTCGCCAACGCACAACGCCAGGCCCCTCATTCTCCAACACGGACCGCCGCTTGAGCATCGCCCAGCGCCAGCTGCCCACCGTCCCACAACCTGTTGACCCAGATCGCCGCCCACAGCGCCAATAGTGAAAAGCCCGCCATCAGCAGGTAGGTGTCCCCACCCCATGTGGCATAGGTGGCACCGCAAACAAGCGTTGCCGCCCCCATTGCGACACCCATCGCCGTCGTCGCATAAAGCGCCTGCGCCGTCCCTGCCAGACGCTCACCGACCGCTTCTGCAATAAAATGAATAGCGGCAAGGTGCGAAGCGCCAAACGTCAAGGCATGCAGCGACTGCAACACGATCAAGGCCGCAGGATCGGGATCAAGAGACATCAAACCCCACCGCAATACGGATGCGCCTGCGCCGACCAGGATCAGCTTCTTGGTGGAGACGCGACGCACGACATCGGCTGACCAATTGAAAAGCGCAATCTCTGCAATCACGCCCAGCGCCCAGAGAAACCCGATCATCTGCGGGGAAATGCCCTGCCGCGCCCAGTGAATGGAGCCAAACGAATAGTAGGCCGCATGCGCTGCCTGCGCGACGCCGCAAGCCAACAGAAACAGGATGAAAATGGGATTGCGCAACAACGACAGTGCCTCTCCCAAACTGATCTTGGACGCCGTCGAACGCGCATCTTGCAGTTCCCTCGCAAACCCGACCCCAGGCAGCAACAACGCTGCGGCAGCCGTGGTCGCGCAGGCGCAAAGCAACAACCAAACGACCGACTCGACGCCGATCAGCCCGACAACCCAGGCCGCCCCCGTGCTCGCCACAATGAACGTCACCGAACCCCACAGCCGCATCCGTCCATAAACGCTGCCGTAGTGCCGCACACCGGTCACCGCCAGAACTTCGGTCAACGGCATGATGGTCGTCATCGACAAGGACAAGAACACCGCAGCAGGAAGGATCGTCGCCAGAGAACCCGCTTGCGAAAGAGCCAGCACGGCAACCGTCGCCAGGCACGCAAGCCAAATAATGAACCGGCGGTGCGCATGACTTCTGTCGGCAAAAAAGGCGACCCCAGGCGAAACGCCAAGTCGCAGAAAATACGGCAACGCCACAACGACAGAGATTTCGGCAGCCGACAGCCCACGCGCCTCTAGCCACAAGGGTAGGAACGGCAGATGGACGCCGTAGATCAAAAACAGCGCACCAAAGAATATCGCGACCCGTTGTGAATAGCCCAATGCCATCGGCAACCTGATTTTTGCAGGCGTGCCGAGCAACCACCCCAACACCACCCGCAGCCTTCAATAGAACACCGCCAAAGAAACACCGCCAAGAAACGCCTCATGCGCGTTGCCACTGGTGTTGTGACGCCCGCGCCCAAAAAAGCAAGGTCATGAGAGAGTTAAGCCGCAGGTCGCATAGCGCGCAAAAAACAAATCGGTCCGAAGCCCCCTAAGGCTTCGAACCGATTTGACGCCCCCGACATCAAGTGCGGCGCGCTCCTCCCCCCGAAGGTGCGCAGGGCGTTGTCACCAGCGTGTTTTCATACTCACCGACAAAATATCGGTGCTCGACTCCACGCTGCCCTCGAAATTCGTGCCGAAAAACGACGACCGGTCAAACTGTGCATCCTCCAGCACAATGTGGGTGTAGGCGACATCAACCGACATCGACTCGCTAACTTTCGCCGTCGCCCCAAAGCTCAACCACAACCGGTCGCTGTCCGGGATCCCCAGGATGCGCTGACTGGCTTCCCGCACCGGCGAAATTTCATAAGCGACGCCCGCGCGCAGCGTCAGATCCGGCCGCGTGTCGTATTCGAGACCCGCTGCGAAGAACCACCCGTCCTGCCACCCCGCTTCGATCGACGCGATCTGCGAACCTGCTGGCGTAACCGGGCCGCTGAGCCCTCCCAGATTGAATATCGTAACCGCGTTTTCCTGCGAGACGACCGCCAGTTCCTCAAATCGCGACCAGTTCGACCATTCGACCGTTCCCAGCACGCGCACGTTAGAAGCAATCGCCTGACGCACCGACAGTGTCACAATGTCGGGCAGATTGATGTCGGCTTCAGCCTTACTGACAAGCGCACGCCCCGCCGTAATGAAAGACCCGTTGGTGTAGAAGTCGCCTTCAAGCGTATGGCTCAGCCGCGAGCGGTAGCCCAGACCGATGCTTGTCGCTGGCGAGGGTTGATAGAGGATTCCTGCAGTTCCACCGAAGGCCCAGTCGTCGCCCTCAAATCCCGACGAAGGACCGAGCGGTCCGCCGGTTGCAAACTTCAACTCGCCGTCTGCGTACTGCGCCTGGAAACCTGCCGCAACAGTGAGGCTCGGCGAAACCTTGTAGCCAACGATTGGGTTGGCGTTGAGCGTAAACAGCCTAGTCGTCCGTCCCAGACCCGCCGCGAGGTAGTTGTTGTTGTCGGGTTCGGTCGTCAATCCAAATGGCGAATTCAGGCTCATCCCGACGAACAGGTTATTGGAGAGCTGATAAGCGCCATAAGACGCGCCGGTGATCGCCGGGCCAGCGATGTTGCCGCTTTCGGAAAGCGACGCGAACGGCGTTGCGGCAACGGGCACACCATTGATGTTCTCAACGGTAATATCGGCACGCGGAACGATCAGCGAGTAGTGGCTTTCGGAATTTAGTCCCGGCCCCTTCACGCTGACAGCTGCGGGGTTCCAGAACATCGAGCTCAAATCGTAGCCCGCAGCACTGCCAGCAAACGACGCCCCCTGGCTCGACGCGGATTGCTCGCGAATAGCAAAACCACCTGCTGTTGCCGGTCCGGAAACAAGAAGCCCCGACAAGCTCGACACGGCAATGACGCATACGCACAACGGCGCCGTTCTCGAACGCTTCATAACGCAACTACCCTTGGTCTTCCCCCTCAGGATGCAACCTGCCAGCGCCTCTTCAGGACGCTTTAAGCGATGGCCCATCAACAAGGTGTGATGAGGATTACAAAGGAAGACCGGACAGGCAACGCCTTCTCCGCACATGCAGGATATTACAGGGCCCTCTGTGACGATTCCGTCACGGACCACGTTACAGTTATTCCTGCAACTTCAGGATATTGCAAAATTGACTTAAGGGCAGCGGCAAGCCGGTAGCACTAGGCCCCAAGACGCGATCGTCGCCAATTCAGATGCTCAGCACTTCCTCAGCCCAATCGAGATATTGGAGATGTTCAATCCGTCCGGCGAGATGTTGATCGACTGCTTGCAGTAGGTCGAAGTCAAAACCATTTTCGCGGCGAAGGTGTCGCCCCGAATGGTCAACTGGAAGCCGCTGCTGACCATCGTGCCGTAAACATCCCCTTGGGCCGAATGGGTCCGCTCTTCCCAAGTGCCGGTGACGGCGTTGCCGTTCAACACATATCTAGCTTTCGCGTCGATCTTATAGCTCGCACTCGCGCAACGCAGGTTCTGGTCGATGGAATTGCCGGAATTCTTGAGGAAGTAGGTCGCGACGCATTTGACCTGCTCGGTCGTCCCGTTAGTGAGCCGCACAGCCCCCCAGCCTGACCAACGCCCAGCCAGCCTGTCGACTTCGCCTGCGAATGCTGATTGCCCAATAGATGCAACTAAGAGGAATATGAATGCCCCGACCGATCCGAATAGCAAATCGCAAAAGGATCGCCGACCAATTGACTTCCGCATTACGCTCCTCTCGCACTCCGTTTTCTAATCGCGGCGCTATGACCTGATCCGCATATAGCAGGACTATTCCAAGACCCGGCACACCCTGGCTGATTGATAGACTAGTCGCCAGGATCAAACTTCGCAAAGTGGTCCAAAGGTGCGCGACCATGACCAACCGGTCTCAACGCCGCCGATGTAATCGCTGCGTTAACGAATGCCTTGGCCTGCCGGACCGCGCTCACGAGATCGCTACCCTTAGCGAGGTTCGCACAGATGGCTGCAGACAATGTGCACCCCGATCCATGTGTGTGAGGGCTATCGATGCGCGGTGAGCGAAACTCTTCCACCCCGTCAGCCATGACGAGAACATCGACCGCATGCTCTTCGCCGTCCGGACCGGCAAGGTGCCCGCCTTTGACGAGCACTGCCCGCGGTCCAAACTCTAGTATCCGCTGACCCTGCGCCGCCATCTCTTCCAGGTTTGTCGCAATGTCGCGCGAACACAGGTGCGCCGCCTCGGCCAGGTTCGGGGTCACCAGATCGGCCACGGGAAATAATGACCCGCGCAATAAAGCGATCGCGTCGGGCTCAAGGAGAAGACCACCGCTCGTCGCCACCATCACCGGATCGATGACGACGCTTGGTCGTTGCCCAAGCCATCTGTCCGCGCGCATCCCATCGGCGACCAACTCGACGTTCTCGGCCGTCGCCAGCATACCCGTCTTGAGCGCGCTCACGTTGAGATCGGCCTGGATAGCCGCCAACTGCGCCGCAACAAACGATGCCGGCACATTGTGAACCCCGCGGACACCGAGCGAACTCTGCGCAGTCAGCGCCGTGATGACGCTGGCCCCGTAAACCGAATGCACGGTGAAGGTTTTTAGATCGGCCTGTATGCCCGCCCCACCGGAGGGATCAGATCCAGCGATCGTCAGGGCCACTCGCAGCTCCGGCTCGGAGGGAAATCCCGTCCCTTCGGATTTCACATCATCAAACTCAGACAGGGACGCAGGCGTATCGCTCAATTCCCCAGGCTCTTTCTCATGATATCGTTTTGCAGGCTGTCGGGCGTTACCCAATCCTCAACCTGGCTCAGCATCGGGAACGTCTCGATGAGCCACTGGCCAAACCAGTTCATCGATCCGGTCAGGAACATCAAGCCGGTGATGACCAGCAACGCCCCCATCACCTTCTCCATCGTTCCAAGATGCCTCTTGAACTTGTTCATGAAGGACATGAAAGGCCGGATCGCGACGGCCGCCAATACGAACGGCACACCAAGACCGAGAGAATAGGCAAGTAGCAGGCTCGCCCCTGCAGTCATGCTTTCCTCCCGCGCCGCCACGGCAAGAACCGCCGCCAACACAGGCCCGACGCACGGCGTCCAGCCGAAGGCGAAGGCCAAACCGATGATATAGGCGCCAATCAGCGACGCGCCCTCGACCTGCGCATGATAACGCGCTTCGGTGTAAAGCAGCGGAATCTTCAAAAGCCCCAGGAAGTGCAGGCCGAACAGAATGATGACAATACCCGCCGCCATCGACAGTTCGGAGCGATAAGACTGGATCAGCTGCCCGAACGCTGAAGCACTGGCGCCAAATCCGACAAACACGGTCGTAAAGCCCAGGACGAAGACAATCGACGTCAGAACGACCCGGCCCCAAACCTTGTTGTCGACGCCCTTCTCTCCCGTCATCTGATCGAGCGTCGTCCCGCCCAGATAGCCCAGATAAGGCGGCACCAGCGGCAAAACGCAGGGCGAAAGGAAGCTCGCAAGCCCGGCCAGAGCCACGCCGAAATAGATGTGCGCTTCAGTCAACATGGGAAATTTTGAATCCTAGCGGTGAGATTTGAATCCTTTGAAGGACATATGCGGAAAGACGCATATATGAAGCATTTTTTTGCCACAACTGACGGTCGCGCAAAAATAACAACTTCGACAACGGCCCCAACCAAGCACGTATCGATGGTGTACCCGTGCCCTGCGGAAACAAACTAGCCAGAAAAGCGACACACCCGCGAAAAAATAGTGGCAAAAGGTCGCGGTTCGTTTACGATTCAGTTACCTTGGCTAGCGCAAGGTTAACGACGGCTGGATTCCTGGTCGGCCAGCCACCCTGCACCACACCCGAACGGATTGGGGGTTTCTAATGTCGGGCGAACACATTCTGGGCACTCTCGCCAGCGTTGCAGTGCTCACAGCAGCCGCACTCTTTGTCACCATGACGAGCCTTGCCGCCTTCAACGCAGCAAGCTTCAGCCCTGATACCTGCCGCCATCACACCTGCATTTCTCTCGCCTCAAGCTACTGACGCGACGAGCGAATTGAAACGGACGCAGGCGCGCGGCCTAAGTGTTGCGCGCCTTTGCCTGCCGCTTCGCGACGACGTCAAACTCCATTAGATCGCGCATCAGCCCTTCAAACTGGTCGAGCGGCACCATGTTCGGACCATCCGAAGGGGCATTGTCCGGATCCTGATGCGTCTCGATGAAGAGACCCGCGACGCCGACGGCAACCGCCGCCCGCGCCAGAACCGGCACAAACCTTCTGTCACCGCCTGACGACGTGCCCTGTCCCCCCGGCTGTTGCACCGAATGCGTCGCATCGAAGATCACTGGACAGCCGGTCTCGGCCATGATGGGAAGCCCGCGCATATCGCTGACCAACGTGTTGTAGCCAAAAGAAGCCCCCCGCTCGGTCACGAGAACGTTCTCATTCCCGGATTCCACGACCTTCGCGACAACGTTTTTCATGTCCCATGGCGCCAGGAACTGCCCCTTCTTGATCTTGACCACCCGCCCCGTCTTGGCGGCGGCCACCAATAGATCCGTCTGGCGGCACAAAAAGGCTGGGATTTGAAGGACATCGACGACTTCCGCAACCCTGGCGCAGTGCGCCGGTTCATGGACGTCAGTCACGATCGGCAACCCGAATGTCTCGCGTACTTCGGCGAACACATCCAAGGCCCGCTCAAGACCGATGCCCCGCTTTCCCGACAAGGACGTCCTGTTGGCCTTGTCGTAGGAAGACTTAAAGACGAGACCGAACCCCAGCTTCTGGGAGATCTCCTTCAAAGCGCTCGCCATCTCGAGGGCATGCTCACGGCTCTCCATCTGGCATGGACCAGCAAAAACGCCAATCGGGGCATCATTTGCAAAATCGATATCTCCGATACGGACCGTGCGCTGAGCACTCATCGTCGTCTTCCTTATGAAACAGTGGGGATCAAGCCGAACGGCGCAGGCAGTCCCGCCGGCCTGCAAACGAGCGTTGTCTGGACGAGGGGAACATCAATCGATCGGATCGCCTGCGATCAGCCGCTCACGAAGCCTCAAAAGCACGCCCGCCCGCCTTGCAGCATCAGTCTCCGCTTATAGCGATACCAAGCCTGCCTGACGAGTACCAGCACCGCGAAATCGCAATAACCGACCACGGATCAAGCCATCACAATCGACCCTGGCAAGCCAAGACGAAGCCGTTTTCCAACCCAGATCGCGATTGTGCAGCGCAATAATAACCGCGTGAATTTCCAATTGTTTTTATTCAATTCAAAAGCCGTTTCATTTGATTTCAGCGACCCATTGACGCAATTGGCCAATTTGACGCGCCCAATCCACAATGCCTTTTTCCTGCCACATTTAAAAACGAATTGGCCAATTCCGAAGTCAAAACAACTTCCAAAAAAATAAAACTATTTCCAAAAAGAGAAAACTCGCACGGGGAATTGTGAAAATGAGCAAAAAACGCAACTTATCGCTGATCGCAGCGATAATGATGGCTTTTGCCGGCCTAATGGCATCCAATTCGACAGCAAACGCGGCAGGTTCCGGCTGCCTCCCAGCCTCGGTCAAAGCCAAACTGGCCCAGATCCGAGCCAAATTCGGCCCGATCAGCATCATCTCGACGCACCGCCCGGGCGCCCGCATCGCCGGCTCCGGCAAGCGCAGCTACCACGCCTCCTGCCGCGCTGTTGATTTCCACGCGCCGCGCGGAAAATATAGCCAAGTCGTCGCATACCTGAAGCGCACCCATAGTGGTGGCGTCGGCACGTATTCCTGCGGCATGCACCACATCCACATCGACAACGGACCTCGCGTTCGCTTCCACCACTGCGTCAACGCCCGTGGAAGGCCGATCGGCAAGAGCCACCGCTATGCGTCCAAGCGCTACAAGAAGAAGAAGTATGCAAAACGCTCTTCAAAGCGCAAATATGCAAAAAAGCGCTATAGCAAAAAGAAATATGCAAAGAAATATAGCGCCAAGAAATACACTCAGAAGAGCTACAAAAAGAAATCATCCAGCAAACGCATAACATCGCGTTCGCCAGGCGCTATGGTGCAGGCCGCCATGGGAAGCTGAATTTGAGCTTCATGAGTTTCTAAAACTTTCGGACGATAAAAAAGGGCGGCCATTTCGCATGGGCCGCCCTTTTTACGCATTTGCGCATATGCATTATCATTCCTGATGCAATGATTGACTTTACACCAGACGGCTCTGCTGAACGGCAGCAGCAATAAAGCTCGCGAATAACGGATGCGGATCGAAGGGGCGCGATTTGAGTTCCGGATGGAATTGAACGCCGATAAACCACGGGTGATCAGGGATCTCGACGATCTCAGGCAGCAGCCCGTCGGGCGATACTCCTGAAATCACCATACCTGCCTGCTCCAGGGTTTCCCGGTAGGTCATGTTGACTTCGTAACGGTGTCTGTGCCGTTCCGAGATCATTTCTGTACCGTAGATCTCAGCCACCCGCGAACCGGGGATCAACCGGGCTGGATAAGCCCCCAGCCGCATCGTGCCGCCAAGATCCTGGCCTGCGCCGCGCTGTTCAAGTTCCTCGCCGCGCATCCATTCGGTCATCAAACCAACGACAGCAGTCTCTGGAGAGCCGAATTCCGTCGAACCCGCGCCGCTCAGGCCAGCAAATCGCGCCACCTCGATGGTCGCCATCTGCATGCCAAAGCAAATGCCGAAGTAGGGGACACGCCGCTGACGCGCAAAGCGCGCAGCTAGGATTTTGCCTTCCGCACCGCGCTCACCAAAGCCGCCAGGCACAAGGATACCATGCACGCCTTCAAGGTACGGCGCCGGATCTTCCCGCTCGAAGACCTCAGATTCGATCCATTCGAGCTTCACCCGCACCCGGTTGGCGATCCCACCGTGAACCAGCGACTCCATCAGCGATTTGTATGCGTCTTTCAGGCCGGTGTACTTGCCGACGATGGCAATCGTCACCTCGCCTTCCGGCGTCGCAATGGAATTCGCAATCCCGTCCCAACGGCTGAGATCGGGCGCCGGACCATCTTCCATGTCGAAGGCCGACAGCACCTCGCGATCGAGACCTTCGCGATGATAGGCCAGCGGCACCTCGTAAATCGAGCGCACATCAAGGCCCTGAATGACCGCCTCTTCGCGAACGTTACAGAAAAGCGCAATCTTACGGCGTTCCGATTCCGGGATCTCCCGGTCCGTCCGGCACAACAAGATGTCTGGCTGAATACCGATCCCACGCAATTCCTTGACGGAATGCTGCGTCGGCTTGGTCTTGAGCTCACCGGCCGATGGAATATAGGGCACCAGCGTCAGATGCATGTAGATCGAAGACCCGCGCGGCAGATCGTTGCCAAGCTGGCGGATCGCCTCAAAGAACGGCAGCGCTTCGATGTCGCCGACCGTCCCGCCGATTTCGACCAGTACGAAGTCGATGCCGTCGTTGCCCGACAGCACGAATTCCTTGATCGCATCGGTCACATGCGGAATGACCTGGACGGTCCCACCCAGATAATCCCCGCGCCGCTCCCGCGCCAGGATGTCCTGGTAGATCCGTCCCGTCGTGATGTTGTCGGTCTTGCGCGCCGGAACGCCGGTGAAGCGCTCGTAGTGCCCAAGATCCAGGTCGGTCTCCGCGCCATCATCGGTCACGAAGACTTCGCCGTGCTGATAGGGGCTCATGGTCCCGGGGTCGACGTTAAGGTAGGGGTCGAGCTTCCTGAGGCGGACCGTGTAGCCACGAGCCTGTAGGAGAGCGCCGAGCGCCGCTGATGTGAGACCTTTGCCGAGGGAAGAGACCACGCCGCCGGTTATGAAGATATACCGCTGCATGGGCCTTTCGTTTCGCATGGATTGGCGCCGATTCGAAGCGGCAATAAAGCCACATCCACGGTTTGGCTAACTTTTCATAGAACGAAAAGCGAAAAGAGCCGCCAAATCGAACACAAAGAGATGTTTGACGAACTTCTGGGCAGACAAACGCCGAGCCAACAGCCCGGCGCCTGCAAATTCAAGACATCAGATTTCAGGACGGCACGAGAGCAACATCAGCCCAAATGCGACGCAGCCGCCAGCCTTAGCGTCCGCCAGGAACGCTGATGGGTGCGCGACCCCTCTGAAGATCATCAAGAATGCCGCCGCTTTCAGCCGGCGTTTCCGAACCGCTACCCGAAGATGGGGCTGTTTCGCCCGCTTTCGGCTGCCCGACCGTGTCAAACAGCGATCCGCCAGGCGCTTCGCGCTTGGCAATGATCGTCGACAGAATGCTGGTGGCGAAGAAGCAAAGCGCCAGGACGGCCGTCGTCCGCGTCAGCAGGTTAGCCGTCCCGCGGCCGGTCAAGAAGCCGCCGCCGCCCGCGCCGCCACCGCCCATGCCCAGCGCACCGCCTTCGGAGCGCTGCATCAGCACGACAACGATAAGCGCCAAAACGATCATGATATGAATGACGAGAAGAACGGTTTCCATGAAGAACGGACCTGAGCGTAGTTAAGCTAGCGAATATCTTTTGAGAACCGCGCTTCTACATCAGCTCGCAGCCAAGCGCCACCCCCTGGGACATGTGTGACCGCATCTGCGCCGCGAACATGCGACAAACTGTGCCTTTGAAGCGCACGCCTGAACTCAAAACTCTGGATTTGCCGCGTGTCGCCAGCGCGAAGAGCCACCTAATCCAGGTCACCGAGACCTGTCGAGCTTGATGCGGCCAAGGAGCGCTTACTGGGACTTGCGCTCCGGCAACGGTGGAAAGGCGCCATTCCCGACGTTCTTGGCCCGCGCAATCTTGCTTTCGGGCTTGCGCTCAGGCGGGACAACCTTTTTCAGGTTTTCGATCCACAACCGCTCCCGCTCGACGCGAGCCAAAGCTCTGAGACGCGCCTGCTCCTCCATCTGACGCACCGCCGCATCTGCCAGAACTTCGGGGCAACGAAACTCAAGTTGCTCTTGCAGATAGATAAACCGGCCAATCAGCTTAATACGCTCAGGCTTCAGGTTCGCTTTAGCCCATTGGGGGCCTTTTTCGACATCCTTGGGGAGATCTGACTTCTCAAGCTTTTCGCGTTCGGCCTCGAAATCTTTGCAGTCTTGCGCAGAGATGCGTTCGGCCATGGCAACAGCCGGCGCAAACTGGCACCACACCAGCATCGCAGCGACCACTCCCAGCCGGAGCATCCAATCGCGCTCAAATGCCATAGAAAGCGAGCCCCTTACGCCAACAACCTTTAGTCCTGCCGATAGATCACCGAGGATCCGTAGAACCGACGACCCTAAAAGCAGGTTAATGCACAACATGCCTTTCCGGCGCATTTGCTGTCAAAATTTGGAAATCCGCAAGGTGTCTGGCGTCTTCCGGCTTAGGGCTGTCACATTCGCGCAGCGGGGGAAGCTGAAAACCATTCCGGAAGCCGCCGACCCGCAATTATTTTTGCCGGTAGACGTCGACAATGCCTAAGAAATCTTTGGCTTTCAGGCTCGCACCGCCGACCAGCGCGCCATTCACGTGATCGACGCCCATCAGCTCGGCGGCGTTCGACGGCTTGACCGATCCGCCGTAAAGAATGCGCATCCCTTCGCCGTCTTCGCCGAAACGCTCACGCAGACGGCTGCGGATCATCGCATGAACCTCCGCCACGTCGGTCACCTGCGGCGTCAGGCCAGTGCCGATTGCCCACACCGGCTCATAGGCAATCACGGTATTCGCCGCCGTCGCCTCATCAGGAAGCGAGCCGGCAAGCTGGCGCGACACAACATCAAGCGTCAGCGCAGCGTTCCTTTGACCGATCGTTTCTCCGACACAGACGATCGCGACAAGCCCCGCCCGATGCGCTGCCACGACCTTCTGTCTGACCAGCTGATCGGTCTCGCCGTGATCCGCACGCCGCTCGGAATGCCCCAAAATGACGGCCGTCGCGCCCGCATCGGCCAGCATCTCAGCTGAAACATCTCCGGTATGCGCCCCAGTTTCCGCCGTATGGCAATCCTGCCCGCCGACCGTCATGCCGCCTTTGCCGGAGAGCTCAGACATCACCATCACCAGCGTCGCCGGCGGACAGATCATGACTTCTGACCCAACCGTCGCTCCGGCCTCCGCCAGCGCTTCATCGACCGCCAGCGCCTCGCTCAGCGCCGCCTTAAGCCCGTTCATTTTCCAGTTGCCAACCACCATGGGTTTGACCGACGCGGCACCGGGGGCATTCGACGACATGAGGCAACCTCCTTGACTTGACTGCACATAACCCAACCCATTGCCGGCCAACTGGAGGCCTTCAAGTTGCATGGGCGGCTTTGACGCGCTCTTGCTTTCGCGGACTTCCTGCGCTTCATATCACGCCAAGAACGGTCGCCAAGCGCGCCAATGGATGAGTATGTCGCTTGAATGACGCTGGAAAGCCCTGAGCACTCCGGCGAGATATGGCAAGCGCCCTACCGATGACCAAGGACGACAATGCTAGAAAAACTGAGAAAATGGGCCTCCGGCTGGGTCGCGTTCCTGATGATCTCGCTCCTGATCCTCTCCTTTGCGATCTGGGGCATCGCCGACTACATCACCGGCGCGTCCACCGGCCGAGCGCTCGCCACCGTCGGCAGCAAGCAAATCCAGCCCGAAGAGTTCCAGCGAGAGCTGACCAACGAACTCGACAACATTGCGCGGCGCTCCGGCCGCCGCATCAGCCGCGAACAAGCCCGCGCCGTCGGTCTCGATTCGCGCGTCCTCTCGCAGCTCATCGGTTCGGCAGCCGTCGAAGCGCACGCCAGCGATCTGGGCCTTGCCCTATCCGACGAAGCCGTCGTCGAAGGCTTCAAGAACGATCCATCCTTCCAGGATGCTGCCGGCAATTTCGACCGCAACATGCTTTTGAACGTCGCCCGCAATCTCGACGTCAGCGAGCGCGGCCTCATCGCGCTGCGCCGCAAGGACGAACTCAGAAACCAGATCACCACCGCACTCCTGCGCGCAACCGTCGTTCCCGACGAAATGATCCAGTCCTTGAGCGAATGGCGCGGCGAAACCCGGGTCCTTTCCTATTTCCGGATCGATCCTGACAAGCTCGAAGCCATCCCGGAACCGACCGAGGATGACCTCAAGAAAACCTACGACGAGAACAAGCAGCGCTTCATGACCGAGCCGCGCCGTGAACTGGCCGTTCTGAGCCTGACGATCGACGACCTCAAAAAGAAGGCACCGATCGAGGACGAACAGCTCAAAGCCGCCTTCGAGCACACGAAGGACAAGTATTCGGTCCCTGAAAAGCGCGAAATCGAACAAATCGCGTTCAAGGACAAAGCCACCGCCGAGAAAGCCCTGGCCGAAATCAAGTCCGGCAAGGACTTCCTGGAAGTCGCCAAAGAAAACGGAGTGTCCGAATCCGACGCTAAACTCGGCGAGAAGTCCAAAAAGGACCTCATCGACAAGAAGATCGCCGATGCCACCTTCGCGCTCGCCAAGGATGCGGTGTCTGACGTCATCGAGGGCAACTTCGCGACCGTGATCGTCCGCGTGACCAAGATCGAACCTGGCAAGGAAGCGACCTTCGAAGAGAACAAGGAAAAGGTCAAAGACGAGCTGGCCAAGGAGTGGGCCGTCGCCCAGTTGCGCGAGTACTACGGCAAAGTCGATGACGGCCGCGGCGAAGGCAAGCCACTCAAAGAAATCGCCGCCGGTCTCGACGTTCCCTATTACGACCTCAAAGGCATAACCCAGGGCAATCTTACCGAAGACGGCAAAATGGGATTGCCCGGCCAGAACGCCAGCAAGATCATCGCTGAAGGTTTCAAAGGCGAAATCGGTTTGGAATCTGAACCCATCCAGCTGCCCGACGGCTATGCCTGGGTCGATGTTCTCGATATCACGCCCGCCAAACAGCAAACGTTCGACGAGGTCAAAGAGGCCGTCAAAGCCTTGTGGACGAGAACCAAGCGGACCGATGCCTTGAAAGAGTTGGCCAAGAAGCTGACCGACCGCGTCAAGGCTGGCGAAGACATGGCAAAAGTCGCCGAAGAAGCCGGCGGCAAATTGGAAAAGACCGGTGCGCTTGGCCGCACGACCTTACCCGATGGCTTGACGCAAGGCGCCATGACGCAGGCATTCGCCATGAAGCCGAACGAGATCAGCAACACTGAGACAGCCGACGGCCAGTCGCGCGTTGTCTTCCGTCTTGACGAGATCAAAAAGGCACCGGCGCCGAGTGTCGAACTCAAAGACCAGCTGAAAGAGGAACTGCTCCAGCAGCTGCGCACCGACAGTATTGCCGCCTACGTCACCGCTCTGCAGAAGCGCTACAAGGTCGACATCAACCAAGCCATGTTCCGCCGCCTCACCGGTGCCGACCAGCAATAAACGAACGCGATTTCCAAAGAGGATCCGTTGACCAGCAACGCCCCGCGCCGCGACGACATCGAAGCGAGCCCGTCATTCGACAAGTTCAAGGTGGGCTTCGACAGCGGCGCACCGCAGCTCGTCTACACCCGCCTTGTCGCCGATCTGGAAACTCCGGTCTCGGCCTACCTGAAACTCGCTGGCGACGGCGAAATGGGGCTCCTGCTTGAATCGGTCGAAGGCGGCGCCCAGCGCGGCCGTTATTCGATCATCGGCCTCAAGCCGGATATCATCTGGCGCGCTTCGGGAACGCAGGCCGAAATCAATCGCGATCCGGCAAGCGGCGAAGCCGGCTTCAAGCCGGAAGACGCCGAAACGCTCGATGCCCTGCGCGCGCTGCTTGAAGAAAGCAAGATCGACGTACCAGCCGGCCTTCCGCCGATGGCCGCCGGCGTCTTCGGCTACATGGGCTACGATACCGTCCGCCTGATCGAGCACCTCCCCAACGTGCCGGCTGACGATCTCAACGTGCCCGACGCAGTCCTGCTGCGCCCGACAGTGATGGTCATTTTCGACGACATCAAAGACGAGATGACCATCGTCACGCCCGTCCGGCCGACAGCAGACGAAACCGCGGACGCCGCTTACGAAGCCGCGTTACAGCGCCTGAGCGATATCGTTTCCGCACTCGATGCGCCCATCAAGCACCCCGGCAAAATGCTGAGCGGCAACTCCGAACTGCCGATCCCCGAACCCGTCTCCAACACCAGCGAGACGGAATACATGGAGATGGTCCGGCGCGCCAAAGAGTACATCGTCGCCGGCGACATCTTCCAGGTCGTGCTCTCGCAGCGTTTTACCGCGCCATTCGAGTTGCCCGCGCTGTCGCTTTACCGCGCTCTGCGGCGCATCAACCCGGCGCCGTTTCTCTTCCATCTCGACTTCGGCGACTTCGCCCTCGTCGGCTCTTCGCCCGAAATCCTCGTCCGTGTCCGCGATGGCGAAGTGACCATCCGCCCGATCGCCGGCACGCGCCGACGCGACGACGACGACGCCGTCGATCAGGCCCTCGAAGCCGACCTCCTCGCCGACCCCAAAGAGCGCGCCGAACACCTGATGCTGCTCGATCTTGGCCGTAACGACGTCGGTCGCGTCAGCGAAGTCGGCACCGTCAGCGTCACCTCGCAGTTCGTGATCGAGCGCTACAGCCACGTCATGCACATCGTCTCCAACGTCATCGGGCAACTCGATAACGCGCACCACGACGCCGTTGACGCCTTGATGGCTGGCTTCCCGGCCGGCACTGTCTCCGGCGCACCCAAAGTCCGCGCCATGGAGATCATCGACGAACTGGAAAAGAACAAGCGCGGCCCCTATGCCGGCTGCGTTGGATATTTCTCCGCCGACGGCAATATGGACACCTGCATCGTCTTGCGCACGGCGCTCGTCAAGGATGGCAAAGTGCACGTCCAGGCCGGAGCCGGGATCGTTCATGACTCCGTGCCCGAAAGCGAGCAGCAGGAGTGCATCAACAAAGCCAAGGCGGTCGTCCGCGCCGCCGAAGCCGCCGTAACCTTCGCCGGCGGTTCCGCCCAAGCCAAACCCGTTGGCAATAACGGCCCCTTCGCCTGATCGCACCGAAGCACTCGCCAGCGCATGCGCTGCGGCCATCGCCAGAGAACTTGAGCCAGAAAACTTGAGCAACACAACGCCATGCTAACGCTTCTGCTGTTCCGCCATGCAAAATCAGATTGGGGATCGCCCGAACAAAGCGACCATGAGCGGCCACTCAATAAACGCGGCGCCAAGGCGGCACCTGTAATGGGCGAGTATATCGCGCACCATCACCTGAAACCCGATCACATCCTGTGTTCCGATGCCGTCCGCACGCGCGCCACGCTCGCGCTCGTTCTGCCTGAACTCGGTACCCCGGCACCGCATGTGACGATCGACGACGCGCTCTATCTGGCAAGCGCCGAAACGATCCTGACGCGCATCCGCGAAAGCGCCCAGCCCGGCGACAAACGCATCATGGTGATTGGCCATAACCCCGGCCTGCACGGACTGGCGCTCACACTCGTTGGCGAAGGCGATACCGATGGCATCAAGCACTTGGCGATGAAGTTCCCAACCGCCGCTCTTGCGATCTTGAAGTTCGACACCGACGACTGGGACGAAATAAAACCCGCCAAAGGCCACCTTGAGGCCTTCGTGACGCCTAAGGAAATCGGGTAACACTTTGCCATCACTGGCCTTGCAGGCTGAAAGACCCGCGAATATTCTGCGCAAATACTGGCAGATAAGCCAAAACAACGGATCACCAGATGCTGCTTCTCATCGATAACTACGACAGCTTCACCTATAATCTCGTCCATTACATCGGCGAGTTGGGCGCAGCCTGCGAGGTCATACGCAACGACCAGATCAGCACCGCCGATGCGCTGGCGATGAAGCCGAAAGCCATCGTGCTTTCGCCCGGCCCCTGCACCCCCAACGAAGCCGGCGTCTGCCTCGATCTCATCCGCGAAGCCGCAGGCAAGATACCGATCCTCGGCGTATGTCTTGGGCACCAGTCGATTGGCCAGGCCTATGGCGGCAAGGTCATCCGCGCACCCATTCCAATGCACGGCAAACTCTCGACGATCCGCCACTCGGGCGAAGGCATTTTTGAAGGCCTGCCGGAAACCTTCGAAGTCACGCGTTACCACTCGCTAATCGTCGAGCGCAAAACCCTGCCCGATTGCCTCAAGGTCACCGCCGAAACCGACGACGGCCTGATCATGGGCCTGCAGCACGTCGCGCATCCTGTCCACGGCGTCCAGTTCCACCCCGAAAGCATCGCCTCTCAAGAGGGCCATCGCATCCTGGAGAACTTCCTCAAACTGAGCGGCTTCAAAAACCTGAAGAAGTGCCCCGCCACGCCGCCGAAAGCAGCCTGACGACAATGAGCGCACCGGACATCAAAACAATCCTCGAACGCGCCGCCAGCGCCGAGATCTTCGACGAAGATGAAATCGCCGAGGCGCTTGAAGCGCTGATGGGTGACAACGCTGATGACATCCAGCGCGCCGCCTTTCTGATGGCATTGCGCGTACGCGGCGAACAGATCCCGGAAATCACAGGTGCAGCACGCTTGTTGCGCAGCCGCATGCTTGCCGTCGACGCCCCCGCCGATGCGGTCGATATCGTCGGCACCGGCGGCGACAGCCATGGCACCTATAACGTCTCGACCTGTGCGGCCATCGTCGCGGCAGGCGCAGGCCTCACCGTTGCCAAGCACGGCAATCGCTCGGTCTCTTCGAAATCCGGAGCCTCCGACGTCCTCGAGGCGCTCGGCGTCAAGATCGATCTATCGCCAGCACAAGTTTCAAACGTCATCGCCAAGGCAGGCCTTGCGTTCATGTGGGCGCCGATGCACCATCCGGCGATGAAGACCTGGGCGCCAGCCCGCGGCGCGCTCAAGATCCGCACACTCTTCAACCTGCTCGGACCGATCTGCAATCCAGCACGCGTGACGCATCAGGTGGTCGGTGTCTTCGATCACAAATGGGTCGAACCGATTGCCGATACGCTCAACAATCTGGGCGCCCAGCGCGTCTGGGTCGTGCACGGCTCCGACGGCATGGACGAGCTGACGACCACCGGCCCATCGACGGTTGCCGAATTAAACGATGGCCAAGTCGCTGTCTTCGAAATCTCACCCGAGCAGGCCGGTCTGAAACGCGCCACACTCGCCGACATCAAAGGCGGCGACGCGACGGTCAACGCGCAAGCCATCCGAGACGTCTTGGACGGCGCCAAAAACGCATTCCGCGACATCGTCCTCTTCAATGCCGGAGCCGCGCTCGTCGTCGGCGACCACGCCCCCAACATCGCCGAAGCCGTTGAAGCCGCAGCCGCAGCCATCGACGACGGCCGCGCCAAATCCGCGCTCGAACGCCTGATTGCAGCAACCCATCAGGTCGCAGCCTGATTCGACCCTCGCCGGCTGAGATACCCGGCGAGGGCAAGCCCAACGCGCCCCCGTCAGGCGGCGCATGCCCAAAACGGCCTATGACGTTTTGTGAAATTCAGCCTATACCAGCCCAATGACAGACATTCTCGACAAGATCACGCAATACAAGCTGGAAGAGATCGCCGCCGCAAAAGCGCGCCAGCCCCTCCAGATCGTCGCCGAATACGCCCGCAGCGCCCCGCGCATCCGGCCTTTTGCCGACGCCTTGCGCGCCAAGCATAAAGCCGGACGCCCAGCCCTCATTGCCGAGATCAAGAAGGCGAGCCCCTCCAAGGGATTGATCCGCGAAGACTTCGATCCTCCCGCACTCGCCAAAGCCTATGAGGCCGGTGGCGCGGCCTGCTTATCCGTGCTTACCGACACGCCGTCGTTCCAGGGCGCTCCGGAGTTCCTGAAAATAGCCCGGGCCGCCTGCAAACTTCCTGCGCTCCGCAAAGACTTCATGCTCGATCCCTATCAGGTCGTCGAAGCCCGCGCCTGGGGTGCTGATTGCATTCTCGTCATCATGGCCCAGATCGACGACGCCACCGCCAAAGACCTCGTCGCCGCCGCGCACGATTGGGGAATGAACGCCCTCATCGAGATTCACGACGAAAACGAACTCGAACGCGCGCTGAAGCTCGACAGCCCGCTCATCGGCATCAACAACCGCGACCTGCGGACCTTCGAAGTTCATCTGGAAACCAGCGAGCGCCTCGCCAAGGAAATCCCCGACGATCGCATCGTCATTGCCGAAAGCGGCATCTTCACCAACGACGACATCAAGCGGCTGCAGAAATCGAGTATCGACACCTTCCTTGTCGGCGAAAGCCTGATGCGCAAAGACGACGTCGAAGCCGCCACCAAAACGCTGCTGGGAGCCTGACCGCGATGAGCAAGCTCACCCACCTCAACGAACGCGGCGAAGCCCGGATGGTCGATGTCTCCGAGAAAGACGTCACCTCCCGCACGGCCGTCGCCGAGGGCTACGTCTTCATGGAGCCCGAAACCCTCAACCTCGTCGAAAAGGGTGAAGCCAAGAAGGGCGACGTTCTGGCCACCGCACGCATCGCCGGCATCATGGCCGCCAAACGTACGCACGACTTGATCCCACTTTGCCATCCGCTACCCATTACCAAGGCCGTGATCGAGTTCGAAACGATCCGCGATCCTGCGCCCGGCATCCACGTCACCGGCGAAGTCAAGGTCACCGGCAAAACCGGCGTCGAGATGGAAGCGCTGACCGCCGTCTCAGTCGCCTGCCTGACGATCTACGACATGCTGAAAGCCGCCGATAAATCGATGCGCTTCGACGGGATCCGCCTCGTCGAAAAAACCGGCGGGCGCTCAGGCCATTTTCAGGCGACTGCCGATAACCCGGCTATCAAGCCTGGCTCCTGAGAAGAAGTCCGGATCAATCCAACCTCTCAAACCAAGCCCGTCAGTTCCCAGTCATGACCAAAGCCCCACTGTCAGTCGAAGACGCCTTGGCCCAAATCCTGTCGGGCGCCGAACCGGTCGGGACCGAAGCCGTCCCGCTGAGCGAAGCCGCAGGCCGCACGCTGGCTGAACCGTTGGTCGCGACACTGACCCAACCCCCTTTTGATGCCACCGCGATGGATGGCTATGCGGTGCGACTTGCCGATGTCGAGAAACTACCCGCCGAACTGGCGGTCATCGGCGAGGCCGCCGCTGGACATCCATTCTCCGGCGACGTGGCACCCGGCCAAGCCGTGCGCATCTTCACCGGCGCACCGCTGCCGAAAGGCGCCGACGCAATCGTCATTCAGGAAAACACGCAAGCTAACGGATCAACCGTCCGCGTCGTCGACGTCTCTCCTGACCCGTCGCACATCCGGCCATCAGGTGGAGATTTCAAATCCGGGGAAGCTGTCCTCGCCGCCGGGATCAAACTCGAAGCCAGACATATCGGCCTTGCCGCCGCTATGGGTCACCCGTCCGTCGTCGTCTATCGCAAACCCCTCGTCGCAATCCTGTCGACCGGCGATGAACTGGTCGAGCCGGGAACGACACCCGCGGCCGGGCAGATCGTCTCGTCAAACGGCTTCGCCCTCGCCGCCATGATCGCCGCAGCGGGTGGCCAGCCTCACCTCCTCGGCATTGCACGCGACACCGCTGAAAGCCTGGCTGAAAAAATCGACGAAGCCAAAGACGCCGACATCCTCGTCACCATCGGCGGCGCATCGGTTGGCGATCACGACCTCGTCGCACCGGCCCTGAAGACTGCCGGCTTCGAAATGGATTTCTGGAAGATCGCCATGCGCCCGGGCAAACCGTTGATGCAGGCAAAACGTCCCGGACAGCGCGCCATCGGACTGCCTGGCAATCCGGTTTCTTCGATCGTCTGCACCAAGGTCTTCATCGAACCGCTGGTGAAAGCCATGTGCGGCCAATCCGGCGCAACCTCTCCGACGCGAACGGCCCGGCTGGCAACCCCTCTCGGACCCAACGGCCCCCGGCAGCACTACATGCGCGCCACCGTCGAACCGGCCCCCGATGGCCATGGGCTAATCGCCAAGCCGGCTGAAAACCAGGACAGCTCGCTTCTGACAATCCTGGCCCAATCGAACGCACTGTTGATCCGCGCACCCAACCAGCCGGCCCTAGAAAAGGGCGATAAAGTCACAGTGATGCAGATTGACTTCTGATCAGGTTGTATGAGTCTTGCAGAACGCTCCATGAACATGTAGGGTACGTTCATGATTTGTGCAGCCAACCCGTCGGGCCAATCCCGCACCGCGCTCTGGCAAGGCACCCAACAGCCTGGCTCTCAGGAGGCCAACTGACATGCTGACTCAGAAGCAGAAAGATCTGCTCCTCTTTATCCATGAACGGCTGCAGAAGGCTGGCGTGCCCCCGTCATTCGACGAAATGAAAGACGCGCTCGACCTGAAATCCAAGTCCGGCATTCACCGCCTCATTACAGCTCTTGTCGAGCGCGGCTTCATCCGGCGCTTGCCGCATCGCGCCCGCGCCATCGAAGTCATCAAACTTCCGGATGGCATGGAGGTTGGGGCCGCCGACGGTGACACGGCAAGCCCGCCCACACTGCAAACCATCGAAGGCGGCATGAGCGCGATGCGCCAGCCAGCACCACCTCCGCCCCCAAGCATCATCAACTCGCAATCAGTCTCTGTCCCCGTGATGGGCCGCATCGCAGCCGGTACGCCAATCAGCGCAATCCAGGATCACACGCACGACATCGATTGTCCGCCCGATCTCCTCTCGGCGGGTGAACATTACGCTCTGGAAGTGCGCGGCGATTCAATGATCGAGGCCGGCATCCATGACGGCGACACGGTGATCATTCGCAAGGTCAATACCGCCAACAACGGCGACATCATCGTTGCCCTCGTCGAGAAAGAAGAAGCGACCTTGAAGCGCTTGCGCAAAAAAGGCTCGGCCATCGCGCTCGAAGCTGCAAACCCGGCCTACGAAACGCGAATCTTCAGTCCCGATCAGGTCGACATCCAGGGCCGCCTCGTCGGGCTGATCCGGCGCTACTAATCGCTCGGCCGTGTCCAGGGCCGATATCCCTGGTGCTCGGCGACCGTCTCGATCCGCAGCGAGCCGTCAGGCGCGATTTCAATCGCATGCGTACCGAGACGCCGGAGCCTTGCTCGATCGACAACCAGCTTTGCTTTGCAGGGCTGTGTAACAGTCTCGGCAACAACGACGATGTCCGCGCGCGCACAGTCATCGCGCAACGACGTGGCACGCTTGGAGAAAGCCAGCACCTGTCCTTTGACTTGAGCCACGCATCCGGTTCGGTCGCAGTGAAACGGCTCCGTGATGCCGACTTCACGCGGCTCTCTTTTGTCACCATCGCGTTCGAGCCAACGCGCCAGAATGAAATTCGACTGACGCCGCGACGGCCCAGTCAGCTGACCATTTGCATCACGCACCATCACAAGCTGACCGCCGTCACCTATCAAAAGATCCGGCGCCCCGATTTGTGGCGCGACCAGAATTCCGACAGCCACTGCAAGCAATCCGAGCAGACGCCAACGCTGCCGCCAAAGACAAAGCCACAGGCCGCCTCCGGCCATCAGCAATAATGAGAGCCCCGGAATGGCCCCAACATAGCTGACAGCACCGCTTAAACCCGCGACCCAACGCGCCACAGCCGCCATCGCATCGAGCCCCGGCCCCATGACGGCAAGGGCCAGCCATTCACCGCCGAACGGCATCAGCACCAGCGTCGCAAGGGCTGCCGGCATGACGATCAGGTTACAGATCGGAACAGCCGCCAGATTAGCCAGAACCGCAAAATGCTGCGTTTGATGGAAATGAAAGATGCCGATCGGCGCGACTGCGAGACTGGCAACCAGAGTGGAGCCGACAATCGCCCCCGCAAACATCAACCCCCGCCCCCAGATCGACGCGCCAACGTCGCCAGATAGAACGTGCCGCCTGCGCACGAACTCATAAGACGCCACCAAACCGACGACCGCCGCAAACGACATCTGAAACCCCGGATCGATAACGCTCTCCGGGAAGACCAGAAGAATCACCAACGCGGCGATGGCAACGTTGCGCAACGCGATCGCTGGACGGTCGACAAGGATGGAGGCAAAAAACACGACGATCATGATGAACGAACGCTCCGTCGCGAACGATCCACCAGAGATCGTCAAATAGCCAAGCGACCCGGCGATGGCTCCGACAGCCGCCCACTTCTTGATTGGAAATTGCAGCGCCAGCCATGGCGAAAGCGCGAACATAAAGCGCAATGCAAAAAAGATCGATCCTCCCATGATCGCCATGTGCAGGCCGGAGATCGACAGGATGTGAAAGAGGCCAGACGCTCGATAAGCCTCATTGGTTTCTTCCGAAATACCGCTTCGATCACCGTTGATCAGCGCCTTGGCAATCGCTCCGGTCTGCCCCGGCAACGCCGCCGTCACCCGGTCACCAATTCTTTGGCGCAACCGCCCGATCATATGCGAAAGGGAATTGAAGAGTTCCGGCCCACCTGGCATGGGCACATCGACAGCCACGCTCGTCGCGTAACCAACAGCTCCAATGCCGCGAAAGAACGCATAGCGCGAAAAATCAAAACCGCCGGGAGCCGCAGCCCGTGGCGGCGGTGACAAGACAGCCGTGAATGCGATGTGATCGCCGCTAAGTGGAATAGCCAGCCGCCGCCCGCCCTTGGCGCTGAAGACAACGCGCACGAGAGACGGCAGCTGTTCCTCTCTCAGGCCCGCAATCCGTGTCGGCTGCACCGTAACACGCACGCCACCCCCGTCACGCGCCTCGACAAGTTCAACGAACCCCTCGACCCGCGCATCGCGAAGTCGCTCCTGAAGGACAGGAGCTGCAACAATCTCGGTGCGGATTTTGCCGGCAAGAAACCCAAGCGAAGCGCACAGCAGAATGCCCGTCAGCAGGCTTGCGAACGTTCCCGCCGAACCCAAAACGGACCGCAGCCCCAGAGCGGTCAGAAAAACAACAGCGACACTCAATCCGTCCGGCTCAAAGTCGAGCGTGAAATAGATCAGCGACCCAACGCCGACGAAAACCGGAACCCAGTAAAACCAGTACGGCCGCTCGGCTTCGAGCACTCCCGCCAAATTGGCAAAAAGCGCCGGCTCCCGGTTGGTCGAAACGGCATCGTGCGAAGGTCCCCGCTCCTGCGTCCGACTGTCGCTGAACCCTCCAAACATCCTTTAGCCTAAACCGTTACGCCCCGACTTGCGCCATGCTACACGCACTGCTTAAGCATGAATACGCTTCAAGTATCGATCCGCTCCGTACAAAGCACAATTGTTCGGTAGCCCCAGACAAAGCAGCCAGACCCAAAGAGCCATGCCAAACGCCAACGCTTCAAAATCGCCCGTCGTCGTCCGCTTCGCACCGTCTCCGACCGGTTTCCTGCATATTGGCGGGGCGCGAACCGCTCTTTTCAACTGGCTATACGCCCGCGCCAACGGCGGCAAGTTCGTGCTGCGCATCGAAGATACCGACCGCGAGCGCAACTCGCCCGAAGCCGTCGAGGCCATTCTTGACGGGCTGAAGTGGCTCGAACTCGACTGGGACGACGAACCCGTTTCGCAATATTCGCGCGCCGATCGCCACAAAGAAGTCGCTGAAAGCTTGCTCGCCGACGGCAACGCATATCGCTGCTACCTCACCCAGGAAGAACTGGCAGCAATGCGCGAAGCCGCCGAAAAAGAAAAACGCCCGTTCCGCGTCGTCTCCCCGTGGCGCGACAAAGATCCAGCCGACGCGCCCAAGGACGCCCCTTACGCAATCCGCCTGCGTTCACCGCAAGATGGCGAAACCCTGATCAACGACCACGTGCAGGGACAGGTCACGTTCGCCAACAAGGACCTCGACGACCTCATTATCCTGCGTTCTGACGGGTCGCCGACCTACAACCTCGCCGTCGTCGTCGACGACCACGACATGGGCATCACCCATGTCATTCGCGGCGTCGATCACCTGACGAACGCGGCCCGCCAATCGCAGATCTACAAGCTCATGGGCTGGACCGAGCCTGAGTGGATCCACGTGCCGCTCATTCACGGCCCCGATGGCGCCAAGCTCTCCAAACGCCACGGCGCGTTGGGTGCAGAAGCCTACCGCGAGATGGGATATCTGCCGATTGCCTTGCGCAACTACCTCGTCCGCCTCGGCTGGAGCCATGGCGATGATGAAATCTTTTCCACGGAGCAACTGCTTGAATGGTTCGACATCGACGCCATCAACAAGGCTCCGGCGCGGTTCGACATCCAGAAGCTGGAAGCCATCAACGCCCACTGGATCCGGGCAACCCACCCCGACGAACTGTTCGACCGCATCACGCACCTGTTGCCCCACCTCCCGCACGGCGACGAAGTCTCGACCGCGTTTTCCGCAGGTGCCGGACGCAAGCTGCATGACCTCATCCCGGCGATGCAGGAACGATCGAAAACCCTGCTCGACCTTATCGATGGCGCGAAATTCATTTGGGCCGAGCGCCCCCTCGCCCTCGATGCAAAAGCCGCCAAGTTGCTTGATGACGAAACCCGCCAGATGATTGCGCGTCTCCTCCCGGCTCTCGAACATCAAACCGAATGGAGCGCCCAGTCGATCGAAGCCAAAGTTCGCGAATTCACAGACAACGAAGGATTGAAGCTCGGCAAGGTCGCCCAACCGTTGCGCGCTGCCCTAACCGGAACAACGGTCTCGCCACCGATTTTCGACGTCATGGCCGTCCTCGGCGAGCATGAGACATTCGCGCGCCTGAAAGATATTTCACATTAGGTTGCAGCGACAGATTTGCCGTTCGCCAGCACACCAAAATTGACAAATATCAGCGCTTTATCGCAAAATTAGCCGCAGCGCACAAAAATGCGCTGCACCCGCATATCCGCGCCCCTGCGAGCAGCAAGACCCCTGCCAACGGTTATCTTGCCGCAGGTGCGAATGTCGTTTACGAACATTAGTCACACCATCGACGCCCCAGGTTGCGCGCACAGCGAACCAATAAGCGGCTGGCGTCTTTTCCGATCAATTCCAGTGATAAGGGAACCGCCATATGGACTCCAAAAGCACAGGCACTTCCTCAACGGCGACACTGAAGGTCAAAGACCACACCGTTGAAATGCCATTGCGCTCCGGCACGATCGGTCCCGACGTCATCGATGTCGGAAAGCTCTACAAGGAAACCGACTGCTTTAACTACGACCCCGGCTTCACATCGACCGCCAACTGCTCATCGAAGATCACTTACATCGACGGCGACAAAGGCGTTCTGCTCCACCGCGGCTATCCGATCGACCAGCTTGCCGAGCAATCGAACTTCGTTGAAGTCTGCCACCTGCTCCTGAACGGAGAACTCCCCACCGAGTCGGAATACCAGGAATTCTCCGGCGCCATCACGCGCCACACGATGGTCCACGAACAGATGACCCGGTTCTTCACCGGCTTCCGTCGTGACGCCCACCCAATGGCCGTCATGTGCGGCGTCGTCGGTGCCCTGTCAGCGTTCTATCACGACTCCACTGACATCAACGATCCCGAGCAGCGCACCATCGCCGCCCGCCGCCTGATCGCCAAGATGCCGACCATCGCCGCCATGGCTTACAAGTACGCCATCGGCCAGCCGTTCATCTATCCGCGCAACGACCTCGACTACACGTCGAACTTCCTGCAGATGTGCTTTGCGGTTCCCTGCGAGCCCTACACCGTCGACCCGGTCATCTCGCGCGCGCTCGATCGCATCTTCATCCTGCACGCCGACCACGAACAAAACGCTTCTACGTCGACCGTGCGTTTGGCCGGTTCATCCGGCGCCAACCCGTTTGCCTGTATCGCAGCCGGCATCGCATGCCTTTGGGGACCAGCCCACGGCGGCGCCAACGAAGCAGCCCTCAACATGCTCAAGGAAATCGGTTCGGTCGACCGCATCCCCGAGTACGTCAAGAAGGCCAAAGACAAGACCTCCGGCTTCCGCCTCATGGGCTTCGGCCACCGCGTCTACAAGAACTACGACCCGCGCGCGAAGGTCATGCAGAAGACCTGCCACGAAGTTCTCGATGCCCTCGGCATTCGCGACGAACCGCTTCTGAAAGTCGCCATGGAGCTGGAACGCATCGCGCTCGAGGACGACTACTTCGTCGAAAAGAAGCTCTACCCGAACATCGACTTCTACTCCGGCATCACGCTGCGTGCGTTGAACTTCCCCGTCGAAATGTTCACGGTGCTGTTCGCTGTCGCCCGCACCGTCGGCTGGGTCGCACAGTGGAAGGAAATGATCGAGGACCCCGAGCAGCGCATCGGCCGTCCGCGCCAACTTTATGTCGGCGAAGCTTCGCGCGAATTCATTCCGCGCACCGAACGCGGCTGATCAAGCTTCGCCCGGTAGACAATCAAAAAGCAGACGCCGCTGAGAGTAGTCTCGGCGGCGTTTTGTTATCTGAAATAGCATGTCGAACGACGGTCTGGTGTCCGCTCAGACTAAGCAGCTGATCTAAGCCTTCAAGAATTCCTGCACGACATCAGCAGCAGCTTCGCTTGGGCTGTGATCACCAATCAGCATCTTGCCCGGCACGCGCGCCAAGGCGGCAAGCTGGGCTTCGCGCTCCGGCGTATCCTTCAGCAGCAATTCGAGCGCATCGGCCAGCGTCACCGGCTCGCAGGTTTCCTGGATGTACTCGGGGAATACCTTTTCATCGAGCACCAGGTTGGCAAGAATGACCGACGGCACCTTGACGAGGAACCGCAGGTTCGAAGCGATCCGGTCGACGCGATAGCCCACCACCATCGGCGTACCGGCAAGCGCCAGTTCCAAGGTCACCGTGCCTGAGGCGGCAAGCGCCGCGCACGCCAGCTTGAAAGCCTTGAACTTGTCCTCTTCGCCAAAGACCAGATGCGGCCGCGTCGGCCATCCCTCGCATCCCGCTTCGACGAGTTGGCGCACTGTTTCGACCACCGGAATAACAACGTGCGGTTTGTGCCCTCGCTTTGCCAGCTCTTCCAACGTCTGCCGGAACGGCTCCAACAAACGGCTAACTTCCGTTGACCGGCTTCCTGGCAGGACGACGAGGACCTGTTCTCCATCGTCGATCCCGAGCCGGGTTGCGAGTTCCTTGGCATCAAGCCCTTCGAGCCAATCAAGTCGCTCGATCAACGGATGCCCCACGTAGGTCGTCGGCGGCCCGCCAAGGCGCGCATGCGCAGCGGGCTCAAACGGCAAGAGAGCCAAGAGATGATCGACATACCGGCTCATCTTTTTGGCCCGCCCTGGCCGCCAGGCCCAAACCGTCGGCGACACATAATCAATGATCGGAATATCCCGCCGCTGCCGTTTGATACGTTTGGCAATCGCATGCGTGAATTCAGGACTATCGATGATGATGACGAGATCGGGCTCCGCGCTGAGGGCCGCATCGACCGTCTGATAAACGCGCCGAATAATAAGCGGAAGCTTCGGCAGGATCGACGCAAGCCCCATGACGGCGACGTCCTCGAGAGGGAACTGAGACTCTAGTCCCTGGCGCGCCATGTTCTCCCCGCCCACACCCAGGTAACGGATGCGCCCCGTCAGGCGCCGGTTCAAGACTTCCATCAGTTTGCCGCCGAGTGCATCGCCGGAGTGCTCGCCAGCAACCACGAACACGCGAAAGCTGCGACCATCGCCGTCAACGACAAGGCTCTTGCGGCCCTCCGGCCTGTCATCCGCCTTGGCTTCAGCAGCCGCTTGTTTCGAGAGGGAAGTCTCGTCTTCCGCCATGTCCCGCGCTCCGACTTAAAACGAAATTCCCTGCGATGGGCTCAAACAACCCTGAAACAGCAGGACACGAAATTCCTGATCGACGAGGTACACGTCTCACTCCAATCCTACAACGAAAAGCCGCCGCCGCTCCGCTTCGGCAACCACGTCCGCACTGACGCTGGCAGCAAATTTGCGCAACACCACCGCAATCCCCGCCAACCCCGCATCGGCCACCTGCGCGACAACCTCACGGCTCAGATCTCGGCCTGCCGCAACGACAGCGACGCCGACCCGACGGCTCCAAAAACCGTTACCCCATTGGCGAACCGATGCAGCCCGCGAAATCGCCGCTTCGACACCCTCGCCCGCCTCAACCGCGAGAACATGCCGGCGCGCAACGATGGCAACTTTGCCGACACCGAAACGATCCGAAGCCGCAATGACGTTCGCCCCCTTGAACGCATCCGCCTTCGCCCAGTCCGGCATCTTGCGCTGCCCTAAAATACGAACCGAATAATCCGCTCGCGGCGCGTCGCAACCCTCGTTCGGCGAACTTAGTTGCAGACGTGGATCATCCCGTTCGAACCCGATAATCGAAATGCGATGCGTCTCAGCCAGCGAACTCATCGTCCCGCGCTCCAGCGCCAAAACGCGCCCGCCTTCGACAGCAATGCCGTTGAGATCGCCGGCGGCGACCGCACGAACGGTATCAGGACCAATCGCCGGCAAATCCACACGCAGATCCTGTCCGGCCTTTGGCGCCTTGACGAGAAAACCGCGTGCGACCGGTTGCTTCGCGCGCAACTGCTTATGACGCAGCTTTGTCATCCGCTCCAGCATACGGTCGGTGCCTTCGGCGGCTTCGATCGCAACAACCTTGCCGCCGGAAACAATCACGGCCTGCCCGACATCGAACGGCGCCAGCGCTTCCAAGACGCCAAAGCCAAGCCCGACATCGGTGAGGTCCGTGAAGCGCTCGGACGGGCCAGCGAACCGTCCAACCGGAAGCAAAAGTTCAGGCGCAATTTCAGAGACGCCAATAATCTGCAAATCGAAGGTCTGCAGATACTCAATGACCCCGCGCAGGATGGCGTCATCGCCGCCAACCCGGATCAATCGCAAAACGGTGGGAAGCGCCCGAAACAATCCCATGTCGGGCTGAACGGTCGCCAAATCGGGCCGCTTCACGCTTCCCGCAATGACAATGCGCGAACACTCCGCCTTCTTGAACGAGGCAATGATTTTACCGATTTGGCCCCAGTTCACCCACGTCGGCGAAAAGCGTTCGATCTCCTCGCCGGCTTCTCCTTCGAGCGCCACGACATGAACCGGAACACCCCGGGATTTCAAGCTTTCAGCAATTTCAATCGGCAGGCTTTTGCCGCCCGCAAGGATTCCGATCCGCCTTGCCGGAGGTCTATGCATGCCGCCAGGAACCTATGTGCCGGATTGGCCGCGCGGCGTGCACAGCGAGCGCTTTCCGCCTGCCTTGATGAAGGCGACGATTTCCTGAACGCTTTGATGCTCGCTGAATTCATCGCCAACATCTTCGACCCGTTCAGCAAGCGTACCTTCTGCTGCAAACAGCAACCGGTAAGCGCGTCTGAGATCATGGATCTCTTCGCGCGTGAAGCCACGCCGCTGCAGGCCGATGATATTGAGGCCCGAGAGATAGGCCCGATTGCCAAGCGCCATCCCATAAGGAATGAGATCATTCTCGAGGCCCGACATGCCGCCGACAAATGCGTGCGGTCCGACCCTGGCGAATTGGATGATCGCCGCGCCACCGCCAACAATGACGTAGTCGCCAATCTCGCAATGGCCAGCCAGCATGACGTTATTGGAAAAGACAACATGACTGCCCACGCGGCAGTCGTGCCCGACGTGAGAATTCGCCAGGAACGCGCAACCATTGCCAACGGTCGTCGTCGCGCCGCCGCCTTCGGTGCCGGGGTTCATCGTCACCCCTTCGCGGATCTGGCAATCTGTGCCGATCACGAGCGTCGACGGCTCACCTTTGTATTTCAGGTCCTGCGGCTGATGACCCAGTGAGGCAAAAGGGAAAACCTTGCAGCGCGCACCGATCGTCGTGCGGCCGGCCACAACGACATGGCTCAACAGCTGCACGTTATCACCTAAAACGACATCCGATCCGACATGACAGAAAGGGCCAACCATGACCCCCTCGCCCAATTGGGCCCCGTCTTCGACGACCGCCGACGGATGGATATTCTTATCAGCCATTGCCGCTCGCAAATGCCCTAGCTTCTGCGGTATCCGCTAACATCGCGCTGATTTCAGCTTCAGCGCAAACCTGGCCGTTCACTTTGGCCTCACCGTAGAACTTCCAAACCCGGCCACGGTTGCGGATTTTCTTAACGTGATAATGGATCACGTCGCCCGGCACGACCGGTTTGCGGAACTTCGCCTTATCAATCCCCATGAAATAGACCAGTTCGGCTTTGTAGTCTTCGCCCAGGCTGTGCACACACAACGCACCAGCCGTCTGCGCCAGACCTTCAATAATCAAAACGCCCGGCATGACTGGAAACTGCGGGAAATGCCCCTGGAAGAACGGCTCGTTGATCGTGACGTTCTTCAAGCCGACAGCGCTGACATCGCTATCCATGTCGTACATGCCATCAACCAGCAGGAACGGATACCGGTGCGGCAAGAGCTTCATCACCTTGGTAATATCCGCCGTACCGAGTTCTGGTTTGGAACTCACATCGTCCATATTCTTGTTGTCTCCACTTCGAAGTGCGGCCGCCAGAGGGCCCCACTCATCTCATCACAATGCTTGTTCGGCCAACGCGCCGCGCAAAATCTAGTTACCTTTTTCACTCTCGCCCGGCCGAGTCAGCTTGGCGAGCAACGCCAGCTCGCGCCCCCATTGCCGCAACGGCCTGGCCGGCGTTCCGCCGACCCGCGCGCCTGCGGGAACATCTTCTTTGGGGTGCGACGCACCAGCAACCTGGGCTCCGGTGCCAATTTTGATATGGCCAACCGTGCCCGACTGACCTCCCATGACAACGAAATCACCAAGTTCGGTCGAACCGGAAATGCCTGTGTGGGCGACAATCACACAATGCCGCCCGATTACGACGTTGTGCCCTATCTGTACAAGATTATCAATTTTGGTGCCTTCGCCGATAATCGTATCCTTAAGAGCGCCGCGGTCGATCGCTGAATTGGCCCCGATTTCAACGTCGTTTTGAACGACGACGCGTCCGATCTGCGGCACCTTAAGATGCCCTTCACGGCCCATCGCAAAGCCAAATCCGTCCTGACCGAGCCGTGATCCCGCATGAATGATGACGCGATCGCCGATCAGGCTATGTTGTAAAGTCACATTTCCGCCGACGTAGCAGTTCCGTCCGATATAGACGCGACGCCCGACCACTGCTCCGGCCGCAATCCGGCTCCCGGCTCCAATATGCGCTTCAGCGCCGATAATAGCGCCCGGCTCAACCGTCACACCGTCCTCAAGTCTAGCCGACGGATGGACGCCAACCGGCCCGTCAGCGTCTGCCAGCTGCGGCCAGGACGAACCGGGATAGAATTTCGATAAAGCCTTCGCGAAACCCCGATAGGGCGCGGGCGTCAGAAGGGCCACCGTTCCTTCAGGAACCTTATCGGCAAACGCCGGCAGAACGAGACAAGCCCCCGCCTTGGTTGTCGCCAGCTGTGGCAAATATTTGCGGTTATCGAGAAATGCAACGTCATCCGGACCGGCATCCGCAAGGGTGCGAACGTTCTTCAGCATCAACTTCGAGCCAGCCGCGTTCTCCGACACTTGCGACCCCGTCGCCTCAGCCACCTCTTCCAGCGAAAAAGGGCCTGCGAGTTCGAAGAAACCCGGATGATCCATGAATTCCATCCTCGATATTCATTTGATTGGGATCAGTATCCCCATCAGATTGGGACACCTTCCCAAACGCCCGACAATTGCAGATGGCCCGTCTTAAGAAAAGCCGCCCCCGCAACAGCAGACGCATGCGACCGACTCTGCTCCAAATATCGCGGTCCGCAATCCGCGCCAGACGATGCCGCTCATAAGTCTTTCACTCGAACTTTGGCCGTTATGTAACCGCGACTTAGGACCAATCGGCATTTTCATTAACCAACGCTATAGCCCAACGACCAGTTCAACTCTACGGACGATGCGCCGCAATCAAAAACGAAAAGGGCCGGCAAGTTGCCGACCCTTGTTCTTATTCCTGAGAGGCTTAACACCCCAAGTTTCTAAAACTTGGTCGAAGCCCCGAAGCGGAAGAACTGCTCGTCGTCGTAATCTTCCTTGGTCAGAGCCTTCGCGAAGTCGACGCGGAGCGGACCAACCGGAGAGTTCCACAAGATACTGCCGCCGACCGACGAACGGACCGTCGAGTCATCGGCAAGATCACCCGGAGCAACGATCGCCTTGGCGCGACCGGAAGCCCCGAACAACGAGCCAGCATCCGCAAACACAGCACCGGAAATCCCAAGTTCATCCGGAATGAGCGGGATCGGGAAGCGGAGTTCTGCCGTTGCCGCCCAGTAGGACTGACCACCCAGAGCGTCACCGGTGCGCAAGTCGCGAGGACCGAAACCGGCCCGGTCAAAACCACGGATCGTCTCACCACCGCGGAAGAACAGATCAAGCAAGCGAACGTCGTCGCCACCCCAACCTTCGATGTGACCACCGATTGCTCGACCGACGAGGACAACGCCATCAGCCACAGGGTAGTAACCGCGAGCTTCACCCTGGACGCGGACGTAGTTCACGTCACCACCAACCCCTGCAAAATCAGACGACACCTGCAGATAGTAGCCACTGGAAGGATTACGCGGATGGTTGCGCTTGTCATAGGTGAGTGCACCACCTAGCGCTGAAGTCCAATATGATGTGTCCTGGCAATCCGGTGCCAGGTAGGGCACGCCAGTGACAGGGTTACGGAAAGAAACATTCCTGTCGCCGCAAGCATCACGAATAGCGAGCGAAGCATTGCCGTTCACATCGTAGATCTCATCACGCGACAACGTGTAGCTCGTCTGCGCCCAAAGATCTTCAGACAGCGGGAAGCCAAGCCGGACGGTGCCGCCAGACTTACGGCTCTTGAAGCCCGACGTATCCGTCTGGTCGACTTCCTTATGGAAGAGGTCGAAGCCAGCCGACAGGTTGCGGTCGAGGAACCGCGGTTCGGTGAAGCTTAGGTCAACCTGAGCGCGTTCGAACGAACCACCAAGACGCAGCCTCAGGAACTGACCGTTACCCAGCAGGTTGCGCTCGGTCAGCGAAACGTCACCGATCACGCCTTCACTCGTCGAGTAACCCGCACCGAACGAAAGCTCACCAGTGGACTGCTCAACCAGCTCAACATCCAAGACAACACGGTCTTGCGCCGAGCCCGGACCTTTCTTGATATTGACCGACTTGAAGAAGCCAAGAGCTTTCAGGCGCTTCTCGGCACGGTCAACCAGCAGCGGGTTAAAGGCGTCACCTTCGGCCAGACGGAACTCGCGGCGGATGACATAATCCTTAGTGCGCTCGTTACCGATGATGTTGATCCGCTCGATGTAAATGCGCGGACCTTCGTCAACGACGTAGTTGATCGAAATCGTGCGGCTATAGAAGTCCGGCGTTGCGCGAGGACGCACCCGTGCGAAGGCATATCCGCGCTCGGCCACACCCAGCGTCAATTTCTCAACCGTCTTATCGACGCGGGACGCATCATAAGTATCGCCAGCGTAGGTCAGCAATTCACCGCGCAGCGATTCGCCGTCCAGCTCCGTCAGCGCACTTTCGATGCGCATCTCGCCGAAGTGATAAAGCTCGCCTTCTTCAATCGTAAAGGTGATGAAGAAGCCGGAACCATCGCGGTCAAGCTCAGCATTGGCGCTGATAACCCGCGCGTCGGCAAAACCGTTTTTCAGGTAGTACTGACGCAGCAGTTCGCGGTCGAGGTTCAAACGATCCGGGTCATATACGCTCGTACCCTTGAGGAAGTCGAACCAGCCGGCCTGCGTCGTTGTGATGATATCGCGCAGCTGCGAATCGGTGAACGCGCGGTTCCCGATGAAGTTGACGCCTTTGACTTTGGTGGCCGTCCCTTCAGTGATCTCGAAAACGAGGTTCACGCGGTTCTGCTCGAGCTCGATGATCTTCGGCTCCACCAACGCGGCAAACCGCCCTTGGCGGCGATAAACGTCCAGAATGCGCTGCACATCGGCCTGAGCCCTGGCGCGCGTAAAGATCGACCGCGGCTTCAGGCGGACTTCGCCGGCCAGCGTATCGGTATCGACTTCGTAGTTACCTTCGAAGGCAACCTGGTTGATGACGGGGTTTTCTTCGACGTAGACCATGACGGTCGACCCCTGAAGGTCGATCCGGACGTCGGCAAACAGGCCAGTACCGAACAAAGCCCTCAGCGAGGCGTCAGCCAGCCCTGCATCGTAAACATCACCAACGGTAAACTTGAGATAGGTCCGAACCGTCGCCGGCTCGACCCTTCGGTTGCCGGAAACCTGAATGTCGCGCACAACAACCTGTGCGTAGGCTGCCGTCGATGTCACCACAGCCCCGACGCCTACGGCGCTGAAGCTTGCCACCAACAACATAAGAGCGGCTCGCAAGCCCCCCAGGTATCTGATCCGAAGCTTCCACATACGCGGATCTGCCCTCGTACTGCCGATCCCCCAATTCACACATCAGCTTTCGGCAGAGAAGCTGGCTGTATGTCGTCCTAGTCTTCTACAAGGCGCCAGGAGCATGTTCATTTGACTTAAACGAACTCCCTCATGCACCGACGCGCACCCTTCAGTTATTAACGATTCAGCAAGCTCTGGGGAAGTGGCAAGAATGCGTCACCCGGCCTGATTCGACGCTATCAACGCAAAGATCGTTACCCAAACAGACAAAACGGGAAAAATCCTAGCTCTATCAAGCTCAAACGAGCCAGGAGAACCAGCGCGCCAAAATGCCCAAGTCGTTATAAAAGCCGAGCATCATCAGCATAAGGATGAGCGCCAAACCGACCCGGAAACTGAACTCCTGGATGTCCTCGTTGACCGGCCGCCCCGTCACCGCCTCGATAGCATAGAACGCCAAATGGCCACCATCCAGAACCGGGATCGGGAAGAGGTTGATCAAGCCGATACTGACCGAGATGAAGGCAGTGAAAAGCACCAGCTGGGTGAAACCCAACTCGGCGAATTTGCCGGCAGCATCGGCAATTCTGACCGCTCCGCCAATCTGTTCCGCGCTCTGTCGGCCAGCGAAAATATCGCCAATGTAGGACAATGTGCCTGTGATGATGCCCCAGGTTCTATCTGCACCCAGCGAGACGGCCTCACCCATGCCGACATATTCATGCCTTGAGAATAAGGGTTCTCCCGAACTTTGAACCCCGATCAGCGGCCGCGGCGCAGGATCGGCTGCTCTTTTGCCAGGCGAAGTCATCTTCGGCGTCACCTTGAGCGGAATTTCAGCATCGCCGCGCTTGACCAGAACATCCAGCTCACGGCCGTTGCTACCCTTCACGATGGCCTGCAACTGATTGAAATCACTGATCGGCTGCCCATCCATCCGCACCACGACGTCGCCGGTTTTAAAACCTGCCTGGTCAGCCGGGCCGCCGACAACGACACCGGCAACGACTGGATCGATGGCATAACGGATCCCAATCGACGGGCGCTGGTGACGGCCAGCGATGTAGTCGTTGCGCTCGATGAGCCTAGGCTCGACGGCGATAGTCGTATCCTGCCCGCCGCGCTGAACGACGAATTCCAAAGTCCGCCCCGGGCTCGTCCAGACCGTTTCATTGATCTGCGAAAAGTCAGTAATCTCGCGACCGTTGATGCTGACAATCTTGTCGCCCGCCTTGAAACCGGCCTGCGCCGCCGGACCATCAGGCACGATATAATCCGCCCGCGGCTCAATGCGGTTGACGCCCATCGCCCAGAAAAAGCACGCAAAAATCGCAATCGCCAGGATGAAGTTCGCGATCGGGCCAGCCGCCACAACCGCGGCACGCTGCCAAACCGGCTTCAGCTGGAACGAGCCCTTCTTCTGCTCTTCGCTCATCTCATCAAGTGCGGAGCGATCCGGCATGCTGGCGGCGTTCTCATCGTCCAGGAACTTCACATAACCGCCCGCTGGGATCGCAGCGACCCGCCAACGCGTCCCGTGCTTGTCGACGAACGCCCAAAGCTCCTTGCCAAAGCCGATGGAGAACGTCGTCACCGTCACACCGCACCATCTGGCGACCAGGAAATGGCCCATCTCGTGGATGAAGACGACAACCGTCAGCGCGAAAACAAAACCAGCAAAGGTAATAAACGCGCCCGAAAGGTTATCGGCCAGCAGCGATAAAAAATGCATCAGCTCCACTTCCTGCGTCTCAAACGCCCTCAACCTTGGCGAATCCCAGACAACTGTGGCGAACAGCGGTCAGTCCGGCAACCCGCGTCGATTGAACAAGGGTAAAAACCAATCAGGCCGCCAATCTGCCTGACTTGCCCTGCGCAAACCTGACAGGTCACAGCCGAACTCGCAAATCCGCAAGCAGCCACAATTTTCTCATTGAATCATAGCCTTGAAAGCCCATTCAGACTCTCGATCGCAACGGACCGCGCTTCATTATCACAAGACAGCACATCGTCCAGCTGCTCTGCACAGCAAATCAGGCCCGAACCTTCACACCGCTCCAGCGTATCTTCCACCACGAGAGGGATATCGGGTACCTTGATCCGCCCTTCAAGGAACGCCGCCACCGCAACTTCATTTGCCGCATTCAAGACCGCAGGCGCCGTCCCGCCGCGCTTCATCGCCTCCCGAGCCACCCGAATGGCTGGAAAACGTAGTTCATCGGCAGGTTCGAATGTTAGTTTCCCGATCTCGCACAAATCGAGCCGCTTGGTTGGCGCCGCCATCCGTTTCGGCCAGGAAAGCGCCAGCGCAATGGGCGTGCGCATGTCCGGATCGGCCAACTGCGCAAGTACCGAGCCATCGATGAACGACACCAGACAGTGCACAATCGACTGCGGGTGCACGACCATATCCAGCTGATCGACCGACACCGGAAACAGGTGCAAGGCCTCGATCAGCTCCAGCCCCTTGTTCATCATCGTCGCTGAATCGACGGTAATTTTCGCGCCCATCGACCAGTTGGGGTGCTTCAGCGCCTGATCCCGGGTTGCGGAGGCAATTTTTTCCGCCGGCCAGTCCCGGAACGGCCCACCCGACGCCGTCAGCACAAGCTTCTCGATGGCACCGCGATCTGCCTCGCGCAAAACCTGGAAAGCTGCCGAATGCTCGCTATCGACCGGCACTAACTCGCACGCCGATTGAGCGACCTCGCGCATGAACACATCGCCCGCCGACACCAGGCATTCTTTGTTGGCGAGCGCCAGACGCCACCCGCCTCGTGCCGCCGCGAGCGAAGGCCGCAACCCCGCCGCTCCGACAATCGCAGCAATCGTACAATCAACAGGAATTTCAGCGGCTTCGACTAGGGCCTCCTCGCCGGCCGCGACCTCGATCGACGTGCCGGCGAGCGCCGATTTCAGCTCCCCATAGAGCGCTTTATCGCCAATCACCGCGCGCTCCGCTCCGCTGGCGCGCGCGCTTTCGGCAAGCTTGGCCACATTGGTCTGGGCCGTCACCGCAGCAACTGAAAAATGGCTCGGATTGCGGGCGACCAGATCCAGCGCGCTCGTCCCGATAGATCCCGTGGCCCCAAGAATCGTCAGCCGCCTGACATCACCGGCATCGGCATCACGCGCACGTCGGCCGTGCACTGCGAACTCTTCGTTGAATTCTGCCTGCCGCATCAGGTCCTCCAAGCGGGATCACATCCCATAGAGTAGAGCCCGGGCAGGCGAGGCGGAATTAATCATCAGACCTAGGGCGACCGCCACGCTGCCGGCTGCGACGATCCCGTCCATACGATCCATGAAACCGCCATGGCCAGGGATCAGTCCGCTGGCATCTTTGACGCGAAATAACCTTTTCAGTGCCGACTCCGCAAGATCGCCAAGTTGCGCCACAATACCGAGCCCGCCTGCGCACAACAGGAGGTAGCCAAGCTGGGCGGTCTCAAGGAACAGCCAGAAGACCCAGCCAACCACCAGCGCTGCGAGCAATGCACTGAGGAGCCCGGCCCACGTCTTGTTCGGCGAAATACTGGGATAAAGCTTGGCTCCACCGATCGATCGCCCGCCAAGGAACGCGGCGGTATCGCCAGCCCAGACAACCGAAAAGACAAACAACACGGCCATCAATCCATAAGGATCGGAATTTCGCAACAAGATCAGAGCCGTAGCCGGTACACCGACATAGATCGCGCCGAGCACGGATGCGCCGGTCTCCTCGTTGACGTTCATGGCAAAAAGCGCGAGCGCACCGGCCAGCATGAAGCCGACAGCAATCCAGTATTGCCCAATCGCCGCCGCGCTCACGATCAGAACGATGGTCAGGGCATGCACGCAGAACGTCAGATCCATGCCATCACGTGATCTGACAATCCGTCCCCATTCCCAACTCATGACGAGGCCGACCACCAACACCAGCACCGCAAACGCCTCGCGTCCGGCAAATAGCATCCCGAGCGCGCCGAGCACCAGCGCGACAGCCGAAATGGAGCGGCGCCTCAGCTCATCCATAGAGCCAAACGCTCGCATCGCGCTGGAATTGCCTGTGCTCACCCGCCCGCAATCGCTCCGCTCATGCCATGGAACGACGAGTTAAACCGCCATACCTGCGTTCACGCTCATAGTACTGCGCGATCGCCTGATCGAGGTGCTCTCGCCCGAAATCAGGCCAATAGATATCAAGAAACACGAACTCGGAATAGGCCGCTTGCCATAACAGAAAGTTTGACAGGCGCATTTCGCCGCTGGTCCTGATCAAAAGGTCGGGATCCGGGACGCCCTGGGTATCGAGCTGGGACCCAAATTTCTCGACGGTGATCTCTTTGGGATCGATCTTTCCGGCTACTGCATCCTCGGCCAAACGCTGAGCGGCCGCTGCAATCTCGTTTCGCGCCCCGTAATTAAACGCAATCACAAGGGTCAGCCGGTTGTTATTGCGCGTTAAATCCTTGGCTTCATCGATCAGCGCCAGGAGTTCCGGATCGACCCGGTCACGCGATCCAATCGTCAAAATCCGCACATTCGCCTCATGCAACTCCGCCAGATCGCGGCGAATAAAGCGCTTCATGAGACCCATCAGATAGTCGATTTCATCCGATGGCCGGGCCCAGTTTTCAGACGAGAAGCTGTAGATCGTGAGATACGGGATCTCTAATTCAATCGCCGCCTTAACCGTCCGCCGGACCGCCTCGACGCCCTCGCGATGGCCCAGCGTCCGCGGCAGACCCCGCTTGTTGGCCCAACGCCCATTCCCGTCCATGATAATGGCGACGTGCTGCAACGAACAACGCTCAACGTCGGTTTCGGTCTCGATGTGCGAAGGATGAGCCACGGAACCTGCAACACTCTCAGTGATTGGCGAAAATTAACAGAGAACGCATATCGAACGATATTGCGAGTCCCCCCAATTCAAACAGTCTGGATTTCCTGTTCCTTGGCGGCCAGCAGATTGTCCACTTCTTTTACGTACCGATCCGTAAGCTCCTGCACGTTTGCGGACTCCTTGCGATGCTCGTCCTCGCTCATATCGCCGTCTTTCTCGAGCTTCTTGAGCGTATCCATCCCCTCGCGGCGAACGTTGCGGACAGCCACCTTGGACTTTTCAGCGTAATCGTGGGCGATCTTGACGAGTTCCTTGCGCCGCTCGGCAGTCAACGGCGGGATCGGCAAGCGGACAAGCTGCCCATCGACGACAGGGTTAATGCCCAGGTTCGATTCACGAATGGCCTTTTCCACGGCCGAAACATTCGCCCGGTCCCAGATCTGAACAGAGATCGTTCTTGGCTCCGGCACCGAGACGTTGCCAACTTGAGTAATCGGCATCTTCGAACCGTAGACCGAGACCTGGATCGCATCGAGCAAATGCGGACTTGCGCGGCCAGTGCGCAGCCCGCTGAATTCGCGGCGCAACGCCTCAATTGAAGCCTTCATACTGGTTTCAAGATCGCTCAGGTCAAACGTTTCCGCCATTTGTTTTCTCCATTATTCGGCGCCTGGCGCAAAGATGAGCCCTATCTTCGGTTCAACATCTGAATTTCGACCCGCAGGCGCAACTGAATTCGCCCGCAAAGGACGAAGAAGCGCAGTTTACTGCTTGGGCCTTCATTCGCCGGCAATCACCGTTGATCGGGCCTCTCCCTTGAGCAACTTCAAGAGATTTCCAGGCTCGTCTATCGAGCAGACAATTACCGGAAGAGCGTTATCTCGGGCAAGTGCGATCGCCGCACCGTCCATCACTCTTAGATCCCGGGCAAGGACCTCTTCGTAGGACAGCCGCTCATAACGCTCCGCATTCGGCTCTTTCTTCGGATCGGCGGAATAAACCCCATCCACCTGGGTGGCCTTGACCACCGCATCGCATCCCATTTCGACGGCCCTGAGAGTGGCTGCCGTGTCGGTCGTGAAAAACGGGTTGCCAGTCCCGGCTGCAAAAATCACAACACGGCCCTGTTCGAGGTGGGACAATGCCTTCGGCCTGACGAAGGACTCGCACACCGTCGGCATCGGGATCGCCGAAAGCACCCGGCCATCGACGCCGAGCTGGCTCATAGCGCCCTGCAGCGCCAACGCGTTCATGACGGTCGCGAGCATGCCCATATAGTCGGCGTTGGCCCGGTCCATACCGGCCGCCGCACCTTGCAAACCGCGGAAGATGTTGCCGCCGCCAACGACCACAGCCAGCTCGCAACCCGCATCCGCACCCTGTTTGATATCACCCGCCAGCCGCGCCACGACATCGGTATCGATCCCGTAGCCCTTCTGCCCCATCAAAGCTTCACCCGACAGCTTCAACAGCAACCGCTTGTATTTCAATTGGCTGGCTTGTTCCGACATTTCGCTCTCATCAAAGGGTGGAATTGATCAGCCGATGCTTAGGCCCGACGCGATCCAAATACAAGGGCAGCCCGGGATAACAGCTATCAAAACGTGAAAACGGCCGGTCACCCAAAGGCAACCGGCCGTCAATCATTGCAAACAGACAAAAAGACTTACTTCGAGCCGGCAGCTGCAGCCACTTCGGCAGCAAAGTCGTCTTCCTGCTTCTCGATGCCTTCACCGAGGCCATAGCGCAGGAAGGCCTTGACCGCGACGGGAGCCCCGATCGTTTTGGCGGCATCCTTGACGGCCTGATCGACAGTTGCCTTGCCATCGATCACGAAGGTCTGCTGCAGCAAGACGACCTGCTGGAAGAATTCCTTGCGCAAACGGCCTTCAACCATCTTCTCGACGATCTCGGCCGGCTTGCCGGACGCCTTCGCCTGTTCCGAATAGATCGCACGCTCGCGCGCGATCACATCCTGATCGAGTTCTTCAGGCGTCAAAGCCAGCGGGTTCGCGGCAGCGACATGCATGGCAAGCTGACGGCCGAATTCGGCAAGCTTGTCCTTGTCGCCGGTGCTTTCCAGCGCAACGAGCACGCCGATCTTGCCCATGCCGTCCGCACTCTTGTTGTGGACGTAGGCCGCGACGACACCGTCATCGACCGACAAGGCGCCCGTCCGGCGAACGGTCATGTTCTCACCGATGGTGGCGACCATGTCCTTCACGTGGTCTTCAACGGTCTTACCCGCGCTAGGAACCTTTGCGGCGAGCAACTTTTCAAGATCGCCCTCGACAGCCAGCGCCTGCTCGGTGATTTCGCTGACCATCTTTTGGAACTGCTCGTTGCGGGCAACGAAGTCGGTTTCCGAGTTGATCTCGACGACAGCGCCGGTCTTGCCATCGGCGGTCACGCCAACCAGACCTTCAGCGGCAACACGATCCGCCTTCTTGGCAGCTTTCGACAAGCCCTTCTTGCGCAGCCAATCGATCGCAGCTTCCATGTCGGCGTCGTTTTCGGTCAGCGCCTTCTTGCAATCCATCATACCGGCGCCAGTCTTCTCGCGCAGCTCTTTCACCAGCGAAGCGGAAATCGCAGTCATGTCATGCTCTCTTTTCTTCAGGCCATGGCGAGATGCCTAAGCCCGCAGATTGAAATTTATGTGACGTTCGCGAGCAAGACTCCGCAAGAGACACCGGATCCAAGTCCGGCACTCAAGTCGCAAGAGCCTTGCCTGCACCTTTTATTCGAACCGGATCAAGCAGCCGATTGAGCAACGAGCTTCTTGGCTTGAGCGACCCAGTCCTCTTCGGCCAAACGGCCCGCCGCCTTGAGCGAAACCTCAAGTGCGGTAACGTCATCGGCACCCATATCAGCAATCTGCCAATAGTGGAAAACGCCGAGATCATTGAGCTTCTGCTCGGTCTTGCCGTCGATCCCCTTGATGTTCTTCAGATCATCAGGCTCGCCGCGCGGAGCTTCGATGCCCGTGAACGCTGCAGCCGGCAGGGCTTCTGCGGCTGGCGTTTCTGAAGCACCCAGGTCGACGCCCGCAGCAGCACTCGAACGCTCGATACCGTCAATCGCCGCGCGTGCGATGAGGTCGGTATAAAGCGTGATCGCGCGGCCAGCATCGTCGTTGCCCGGGATCGGGAAGTCGATGCCGTCTGGATCGCAGTTCGTATCAACGATGGCAATGATCGGAATCCCGAGCTTGCGGGCTTCCTTGATGGCGATCTGCTCTTTGTTGGTGTCGATCACGAACAGCAGATCGGGAACGCCGCCCATTTCGCGGATACCGCCCAGCGACAGCTGCAGCTTTTCGCGCTCACGCTGGATGTTGAGGATTTCCTTCTTCGTCCGGCCATGCGGATTTTCCAGGATATCGTCAAGCTGGCGCAGACGGCGGATCGACTGCGAAACCGTTTTCCAGTTGGTCAGCGTCCCGCCCAGCCAACGGTGGTTCATGAAGTACTGAGCCGAACGGGTTGCCGCATCAGCAACAGCTTCCTGGGCCTGACGCTTGGTCGCGATATAAAGAACGCGCCCACCACCAGCAACGGTATCGGAAACCTTGACGAGAGCCTGGTGCAACAGCGGCACCGTCTGCGTCAAATCGATGATGTGGATGTTGTTGCGAGCGCCGAAGATGAAAGGAGCCATCTTCGGATTCCAGCGGTGTGCCTGGTGGCCGAAGTGAACGCCAGCTTCGAGCAGCTGACGCATATTGAAGACGGGAAGCGCCATCTTGAGTAGAATTCCTTGTTTCCGGTTGAACCTCCGCGGACCAATGAAGAAAGGCCCTTAAAGCAGGGCCAAACTCACCGGGGGCTCCGAACGGGGCTTTTAATCCGCTCAGGCCGAAACGATCCGCGTGTGGGATGAGCCGCCCCTATACAGCCGTTTGAGGCGAATGGCAAGGCTACCTGGGCAGGTTTAGCCCCAGCCGCCCCAGCGCCTGGCTTGGGACGATCGCGATCGCTGCGGCCTGCCGGTCTTCATTGACGAACTCCTGCAGCCGACCAACCGTCTCTTCGGCCGCCGCCACACAGCCAACCGTCGGCGTCTCCGGCGTCTTCCACACGTGAATGAAGATGCAAGACCCGGTTTTCGCTTTCCGGTCAGTGGGATAGTCAACAACGAGCCCGCGCCGGTAAAGCCCGATCTCCCACATTTTTTCGCCGCTCACACCCGCCTCAACTTCATTCGATGCGACGATCTCCCCGTATTTCGGCGAGCCGACATCGTCGACGCAGAACTGTTGACCCTCGGCAAGTTGCATATAACCCGGCCAGGGCGCGGGCCCAGCGCCAAAACTCGCACCCATCCGGAAAAGTCCTGCCGGAGCGCGTTTGTCGCCTTCCTGCTTGATCGGCTCATCACCTTTGGCAAGTTCGCGTTGCACATAGGCCCAGCCAACGCCAGCCCGGCCGATCATCGCCTTTGCAGGTTCACCCACGGCCTGCCAAGCGCCATCCGCACCAGAACGCTCGAACGTTCGGATCGTCGCCGCGCTGGAATAAAAGTCGGGCGTCTCAACAAGAATAAGCCGCGTGATTGCTCCATCGGAAATGATGGGCCGGCGGAATGTTTCGACCGCCTGTTGCCTGATGAGAACATAATAAACAGCGATGCCAAGCAGAACCGCCAACACCGCCAAAAGCCAAAACCGAAACGACCGCACTAAACCTCCTCGACGTTGAGCACCCCTTCAAACGTCGACAGGCTGCCAGCGACATTGGGCGAAACATCGTATTTTTGCGGAAGCTTGAGTTCGAGCTCCCGGCCTCGATGCACTATTGGCAAAACAAGGCGAATTTCGCCACCCCTTGTGCCGGCCGCAGGCGGTTGCAAGTTCTCTTTGATTTCAGCAAAGAATTCCGGACCTCTCCCCACGACCTTCGGATCGCAAACAATCCGCAAACCGCGCTCAACAGAAGACGCGACTTTGTCGAGCGCCTCAACGGTCTGCACGCGCAGCTTGACCGAGCCTTCTTCGTCGCGCTCACCTGAGAGCGTCAGCACCACCGGCGTGCCCGCCTTCAACAGGTCACCCGCCGCCGATAGCGTATCTGAAAACATAACAGCTTCGAATTGCCCGGACGCATCCGAGAACATCGCAAAGGCAAACTTATTGCCGCGCGCCGATCTGCGTTCTCGCACCGAAACGACAATCGCACCGACACGCCCAGCGCTCGCACCGGCTTGCTCGGTCACCTTGGCAAGCGTTGCGTACGTCGTCGCCCCCACCTTGCCCAAAACCTTCTCATACTGATCAAGCGGGTGCCCCGACAGATAGAAGCCAACCGCGCCGAACTCATTTTCAAGCTGTTCGAGCGGCGTCCAGGCTTTCACCTTCTTCAAGGCCAAACTCGGCGCAGACCCTGGCGCCGCAAAAAGATCCGACGTCCCAGCCGAAGCATCTGCACTCACCCGCTGCGCCAGCGCAATGATCTGTTCGGCATTCGCCTTCACCGTCGCCCTGTTTTCTCCAAGCTCATCGAAGGCGCCGGCTTGCGCCATCGTTTCAATCGATCGCTTGTTGAGCGCGCGCGCGTTGAGCCTTGAAGCGAAGTCACCCAGCGACTTGAAACGTCCGTCCTCATCGCGCGCATCGACGATCGTCTGCACCGCACTGGACCCGACATTCTTTAAAGCGGCGAGCGAATAACGGATCGCACGCACCTCGCCGCCGTCTTCCGCGTTGCCGCTTGCGATTTTCTCGACCGTGAAGTCGACTTCCGAATTGTTCACGCACGGCAGCAGCACCGGGATCTTGCTCTTGTTCGCCTCAGACACAAAACCCGCCAGCTTTTCGGTGTTCGCCATATCGAGCGTCATCGAAGCCGCGATGAATTCCTCGCGATAGTTCGCCTTCATATAGGCGGTGTGATAGCTGACCAGCGCATAAGCGGCCGCGTGCGATTTGTTGAATCCGTAGCCCGCGAACTTGTTAACGAGTTCGAAGATGTAGGCGGCGTCTTTCTTCTTAACGCCTCGCTCAACGGCACCTTCGATAAAGCGCGCTTCGTGCCGCGCCATTTCGGCCTTGTCTTTCTTACCCATCGCACGCCGCAGCATGTCGGCCTGACCCAGCGTATACCCACCCATCACCTGAGCAATCTGAATGACCTGCTCCTGATAGATGATGACGCCATAAGTTTCCGAAAGAATGCCTTCCAACATCGGATGCAGACAGTCGACCGGCTCCTCGCCATGCTTGCGGTGAATGTAGGTCGGGATGTTGTCCATCGGGCCCGGGCGATAAAGCGCCACCATGGCGATGATGTCTTCGAAGCGGTCGGGGCGCAGGCGCTTCAAGCTTTCGCGCATGCCGGTCGATTCCAGCTGGAACACGCCAACCGTATCGGCCCGCGCCAGGAGTTCGTAGGACTTCTTGTCGAAGACATCGAGCTTGCCCAGATCAAGATCGACGCCGCGCACCTTCTTGACGAGATCGACAGCCTTCTTCAGCACCGTCAACGTCTTCAAGCCAAGGAAGTCGAACTTCACAAGGCCCGCCGCTTCGACAAGCTTCCAGTTGAACTGCGTCACCGGCATATCCGATTTCGGATCGCGATAAAGCGGCACCAGTTCATTAAGTGGCCGGTCGCCGATCACCATACCCGCCGCGTGTGTCGAGGCGTGTCGGTATAGCCCTTCAAGCTTGATCGACGTTTCGATAAGCTGATCGACCAGCGGCTCGGCCTTCTTGGCCTCCTGCAACTTGGGCTCGGTCTCCAGCGCTTCCGGCAGCGTCACCGGATTGGCCGGGTTGTTCGGCACCATCTTACAAAGCTTATCGACCTGCCCGTAAGGCATCTGCAGCACGCGCCCAACGTCGCGCAACACGGCACGCGCCTGCAGCTTACCGTGCGTGATGATCTGCGCGACGCGGTCCGCACCGTACTTCTGCTGAACGTAGCGGATCGTCTCTTCGCGGCGGTCCTGGCAAAAGTCGATATCGAAGTCGGGCATCGACACGCGTTCCGGATTGAGGAACCGCTCGAAGAGCAATCCAAACCGCAACGGATCAAGGTCGGTAATCGTCAACGCGTAGGCAACGAGAGATCCCGCACCAGAACCACGGCCCGGCCCCACCGGAATGCCCTGCTCCTTCGACCACTTGATGAAGTCCGAAACGATGAGGAAGTATCCAGGAAACTTCATGTTGGTGATGATGTCGACCTCATAAGCGAGGCGATCCTGATAGTCCTTCTCGGTGAAGCCTTCGGCCGGTCCATGCGCAGCCAGACGGCGCGCCAAACCTTCTTCGGCCTGCCGCTTCAATTCCGCGGCTTCTTCTGCCACCAGTTCTTCTTCGGTTTTGCCATCGAGGCTCTTCACGAACCGCGGCAAGATCGGCTTGCGCCCCAGCGGCCGATAATGGCAACGCCGCGCAATCTCCACCGTGTTCGCAAGCGCCTCGGGAAGATCGGAAAACGTTTCGGCCATCTCATCGACCGACTTGAAATAATGCTGCGCCGTCAACCGTCGCCGGTCTTCCTCGACGACGTAGCGACCTTCCGCAATGCAGATCAGCGCATCATGCGCTTCGTAGTCGCCAGGCTCGGCAAAGAACACTTCGTTGGTCGCAACGATCGGTAGTTCCATCCGGTAGGCGAGATCGAGCAACTGCGGCTCAACGATGCGTTCGTTTTCCGCACCATGACGCTGGATCTCGACATAAAGCCTGTCGCCGAAAATCTCCTGCAGACGTTTGAGCCGATCTTCCGCAATGCCTGCTCGCTGGTCAACGATCGCCTTGTCGATCGGTCCATCGGGCCCGCCGGTCAGAACAATGACGCCATCGGCATGTTCGCTCAGCTGGGTGATGGTGACATGCGGCGGCAAGCCTTCGGCAACGCCCAGGTGCGCAAAACTGACAAGCTTCATCAGGTTCGCGTAACCGGCTTCTGAGGCCGCGATCAGCGCAATGAACCCATCGCGCGTCAGCCGCTGATGGTGCGATTGAACGACACGCTGCTGGCGCCCCAACGCCAACGGGTCGCTCTCGCCGTCGCCTTCGAAATCGGTCGCCAGCGTCACCCCGACAATCGGCTGAACGCCTGCGCCAGCAAGTTTCTCGGAGAAATCGAGCGCACCGAAAAGATTGTTCGTATCGCTGATGCCAATCGCCGGCATGTTATGAGCCGCAGCAAGCTTGGGCAGACGTGGAATCGGCAAAGCGCCTTCAAGCAGCGAATAGGCCGAGTGCACGCGCAGATGCACGAATGCCGGACCGCTGCCATTTCCGGAGGCGGACTGACTGCCTTTTGAGGCGTCGACGTTTCGAATCGGAGCGTTCATGGGCTGACACTAGCGCGCCAACTCAAGTCCTGCACATATCGAAAGTTTTAAGGCCCGAGTTGCTAAGCAATATCCACAACCCTCGTCCGCCAGCGGGCGAATACACGGCCGCTTACCGGTGCAGGGTATCGCTTGCCAGGCTGTAAAGCTCGGCCGGCCGCGTCATCACATCGACAACCATTCGAATTCCGACCGCCAGAACCAGAACGCCCAGCAAGACCCGCAACTGCTCCGGCTTCAGCTGGCTGCCGACGCGAACCCCTTGCTGCGCGGCGACAACGCTACCCAGGATCAAAGGGATGCCCAGCATCAGATCAACGTTATGGTTCACCTGCGATTGCAGGATCGTCGTATAGCCGGCAACAAAGAGCACCTGAAACGCCGACGTGCCGACTGCAATTCGCGTGTTCATGCCCAGCACATACACAAGCAGCGGAATGAGAATGAACCCGCCACCGGCCCCCATCACCGCCGTCAGGAAGCCGACGAAACTTCCCACCAGGATCGGCGGCAGAATGCTGATGTACATTTTCGAGCGCCGGAACCGGTAGCGGAACGGCAAACGCTGATTGATCCCGCGGCGACGCCGCTTCTTAGGAGCCACCGTCGTCGCGATGCGCAAAACCCTGACCCACGCCCAGCCGCCTTCGACGAGCATGATGCTGCCAATCACCGTGAGGATGACCGCATAGGTGATCGCAGTGAAGAATTCGAGCTGCCCCATTGCTTTCAATGCAAGTTGCAGCTTGGAACCGACGGTCGAACCGACAAGACCGGCGACCACCAGCAGCGAGCCCATCGTCGCGTCGACATTGCCGCGCGACCAATGCCCCAAAGCACCCGACACCGATGACGCAACCACGATGCAGGCCCCGGTGCCGACGGCAACCAGAGGAGGCACGCCCATCACGATCATGATCGGTGTCAGGATGAACCCGCCGCCGACGCCAAACATCCCAGAAAGGAAACCAACCGAGAGACCCAGGCCGATGAGCGGAAGCAGCGGCAGCGGTATTCCCGCAATCGGCAGATAAATTTCCATTAGGTCACACTGTGATGTCCGCTTACGAGGCCGAACATCTGTTAACTTCACCTTCAAGTCGATCGGGAAGCTGAAGAACACTCCCATTGCCACGCGCCGCCGCCGGCACGCCTGCTGCCAAACCTATTGCGGGTCCGGCGTCACCTCGACCAAATGGCCATCCGCCATCTGCAGCGTCCGGTCCATCCGCGCAGCCAGTTCAAGGTTATGCGTTGCAATCAGCGCCGCAACCCCAGTCTGATGTACCAATTCGATTAATGAACTAAAAACCCTTTCCGACGTGCGCGGATCAAGGTTTCCAGTGGGTTCGTCGGCCAGCAGAAGACGCGGCCGATTGGCCAGCCCGCGGCAGATTGCGGTGCGCTGCTGCTCGCCGCCCGACAGCTCTGCCGGACGATGATGGATACGATCTTTGAGACCGACCGATTCCAGAAGCGTGGTTGCGCGCTCTTCCGCAGCCTTCTTGCTCCGACCGAGAATCAACTGCGGGATCACGACGTTTTCGAGCGCCGAGAACTCCGGCAACAGCTGATGGAACTGGTAGACGAAACCCATCTGCGAGCGGCGCACACGCGTCCGCTCCTTGTCAGAGAGACTCGCGCATTCCAACCCGTCGACAACGACGCTTCCCCCGTCCGGCGTCTCAAGCAAACCGGCCGTGTGCAGCAACGTCGATTTGCCAGCCCCCGAAGGCCCGACAAGCGCGACCGCCTGTCCCGGGAAGATATCGGCCGAGGCGCCATCCAGAACGCGGATCTCGCGCGCCCCTTGCCGGAACGTGCGCTGCAATCCTGCAAGCCTCAGAATTGGCGTCGGCCTTTGTGAAGCGTCCATCACGTCCCCTCACTCGTATCTCAGGGCTTCGACCGGATCGATCGTCGAAGCGCGCCAGGACGGATAGATCGTGGCCAGGACCGATAGCCCGAGACCCATCGCAACGATAAATGCCGTTTCATAAGGATCGATTTCAGCCGGCAACTTCGTCAGGTAGTAGATCGACGGATCGAATAGCTGCGTATTCGTCAACCAGGCGACAAAGTCCTTGATGCTGTCGATGTTCCAGCAGAACACGACACCGAGCACAAACCCCGCCAGCGTTCCGACGATGCCGATCGCCGCGCCGGTAATCAGGAACACGCGCATCACCGCCCCGCGTGTCGCCCCCATCGTTCGCAAAATTGCGATGTCCCGGCTCTTGTCTTTCACCAGCATCATCATGCCGGAAATGATGTTGAGTGCCGCCACCAGAATGATGAGCGACAAGATGATGAACATCACCTGGCGCTCAATCGTCAGCACGTTAAAGAAGCTTGCGTTGCGCTGCTGCCAGTCGGTCGTCTGGAAGGTCCGGCCGATCTGGCTCTTGATTTCGTTTTGGTAGAGCGCGACCCGCTCAGGGTCATCAACCATCACCTCAACATAATCGACAGTGTCGCGCTTGGAGAAGAATTTCTGCGCTTCCTTGAGCGGCATGAAGACCACCGTGCGGTCATACTCGCTCATCCCCATCTCAAAGATCGCACCGATGCGATAGCTTTTCGTCCTGGGTGCGGTACCGAACGGCGTCGTCGCCCCGCGCGGAGAAACAAGCGTCAGCGTATCGTTGATGGAGACACCCATGACATTGGCCAGCCGCGATCCGACGGCGATCGTCGTCGCGTCGTCGAAACCTTTGAGCGAACCGAACTTGATGTTGCTGGAAACGAGCTTCAGCCCCTCGATGCCCTGTTCCGTCATGCCCCGCACCAACGCGCCGGTCGCCTGCACGCGTGAGGACACCATCACCTGGCCTTCGATCAACGGCATCGCATCTATGACGCCAGGCACGCGCACGATCTTCTTGCGGACCTCCTCGTAATCCTTGAACGGCTCGCCAATCTTGAGGACGACCACATGACCGTTGAGGCCCAGAATCTTCGAAAACAGATCGGCGCGAAAACCGTTCATGACGGCCATCACGATGATCAGCGTCGCGACGCCCAGCATGATGCCCAGGAACGAGAACCCGGCGATGACCGAAATGAACCCTTCCTTGCGCCGCGCCCGCAGATAACGGAGCGCCAGCATCCATTCAAAGGGCGAAAACGGCGCGGGCGCCTTAACAGGCTCGTCCAGTGCGACCGCCATGAAGCAAACCTTTCTTTCGCAATCCCCAAATTGTCTAGGCCCTAAGTCGTCTAGAACCCCAACTCACCTAGACAACAAAACCGCAAGTCGCCAAGAGGTTCATTTCAACCCTCAAGCCAGAACGCGCTGCGAGTTGATAGTTTCGATAACCTTGTTCAACCCGGCCTCGGTGCTCAAAGTCTCCCGCTCTCCGTTAGCGCGATATTTGACTTCAACCTCGCCGTTCTTCACGCCCTTGGGCCCGACGATCAACTGAACCGGCAGACCGATCAGATCCATCGTCGAAAATTTCCCACCCGCTCTCTCGTCGGTATCGTCATAGAGCACTTCGATCCCAGCCGATGAGAGCTTGCTATAGAGGTCCTGACACGCCGCATCGGTTGCCGCATCGCCGGCGCGCAGATTGATGAGCCCGACTTCGAACGGCGCAACTGGGACGGGCCAGACAATCCCGGCATCATCATGGCTGGCTTCGATAATCGCACCAGCAAGTCGCGAAACGCCCACACCATAAGAGCCCATCTCCGGCACAACCAGTTGTCCATCCGGACCTTGCACCTTGGCCCCCATCGGCTCGGAATACTTGGTGCCGAAATGGAAAATGTGCCCGACCTCGATGCCGCGCGCCGTCACGCGCTTGTCTTCAGGCACCTCTTTTTCGAAGCGCTCATTGTCGTGAATTTCGTCGGTGGCAGCATAACGCGACGTCCAAGCCTCGAAGATGCCGGAAAGATCACCAAAGAAATTCGTATCCGCTGAAGGCACCTTCTCCTTCAACACATCCTCATGCAGAAAGACTTGGCTCTCACCTGTCTCAGCCAGAATAATGAACTCGTGGCTCAGGTCGCCGCCGATCGGTCCGGTATCGGCCTTCATCGGCACCGATTGCAATCCGATGCGCGCAAATGTTCTGAGATAGGCGGCAAACATCCGGTAATAGGTCGCCCGCGAATCTTCCTTCGTCAGGTCGAAGGAATAAGCGTCCTTCATCAGAAACTCGCGACCGCGCATCACGCCGAAACGCGGCCGGATCTCATCGCGGAATTTCCACTGGATGTTGTAGAGGTTTTTCGGCAGGTCCTTATAGCTGCGCACGCTATCGCGGAAGATCGCCGTCACGACCTCTTCGGCGGTGGGCCCAAAAAGCATGTCGCGCTCATGCCGGTCGACGATGCGCAACATCTCTTTTCCATAGGCTTCGTAGCGGCCGGATTCGCGCCACAGGTCGGCCGACTGGATCGTCGGCATCAGGATCTCGACGGCACCTGCGCGGTTCTGCTCCTCGCGCACGATCTGCTCGATCTTCTTCAAAACCCGCAAGCCAAGCGGTAACCAAGAATAGATGCCGGCAGCAGACTGCTTGATCATTCCTGAGCGCAGCATCAGCTGGTGCGAAACGATCTCTGCTTCTTTTGGCGTATCGCGTAGGACCGGAAGGAAATAGCGAGAAAGGAGCATGGTCATCCTTGGTTGAACTAAAGAGTTCCCGGCACAAAAATCAGGCAATTCAGCTTGGCACAGCGCATCTATCAACATTCCGAGGATCGCCTGTGACGCTCATAACGGCGAATGCGTTTCGGTGCAATGGCACGCCCGACCGCCATCAACGGGGGATTTCAACCGCAATCCCTAACTGTCGGGTAAGACAAAAAAATTCATTCGCCCAGGTTTCGGTCGGCCGAGCAAAATAAACCTCGCTGGATGCACTATTTGGCCGTGACAACCAGACACACCTCAGCTATAAGGGCCCTGCAAAAAGCAAAAAGGGTCGCAGCCGCATGACGTATCGGCAACAAGCCCAAGTCTAGGGATGGACGCAACGAACCAAAAAAGGTTCAACCAACGCTCCTCCCCGAAACTTGGACGAGGAGCACAACAAGTTTCGGTCTTGACCGGCGTTCAAAAGAGCAGGGCTTTCCTGCTCTTTTGTGTTTTTAGGCCTTGAACTAATCTCCCCACGATCCGTTCATCGTCCCCAACCGCGCTAATCCCGTTACATCATGGCAACCCAATCGAAGTCCAGACGCTCAACCGCGAGCAAGAAGCCAAAGCAGCCGACCAAGCAAGCTGAACTGGCAGCCCGCAAGAAGGTCATCGCCATAGCCTTGGACATGAGCCGAAGCGGATTGTCGCCTGGACGATCCGGCAACGTGTCATGTCGTTGGAAGAGCGGAATGCTCATCACGCCAACCGGCGTCCCCTACGAAGACCTGAAACCTTCAAGCATTGTATACATGGATGCCGACGGCTCAACCCCTGCGCGGTCATTGAAGCCATCAAGCGAGTGGCGCTTTCATTTCTCCGCCTATCAGGCCCGCGAAGAAATCGGCGCGGTCGTACATACGCATTCTCTACACGCAACGGTGCTGGCCTGTGCCCACCGACCGATCCCGGCTTTTCATTATATGATCGCGGTCGCGGGTGGCGTTGATATCCCGCTCATCCCGTACGCCCCCTTCGGCACCGAAGAACTGGCTGAGCACGTCGCCAAAGGACTGGCGCAACGCAACGCGCTGCTGATGGCCAATCATGGTCAGCTCGCCGTCGCATCCGATCTTGATAAAGCGCTGGAACTTGCCCAAGAGGTCGAGGTGCTCGCCGAGCAATATTATAAGGTGCTGACCCTCGGCAAACCTAACTTGCTTGGCAAGGAGGCGATGGCCGACGTGCTCTCTCGCTTCCAAAGCTATGGGCAGAATGCTCAGAATAAATGAGCTGAGGCCTCATGCGCTTGATCGGGTGGTGAGACCGAACCTCACCTGACAGTCCGCGCCTAATAATCTGCAGTAACGTCACAACCGCGCAGCAAACGCATCGAGAAATGTGTTGAGCTTCCTCCAATCGGTGAATTCCGTATGCCCCGACGGATCGAGTTGCTCGCCGTGCTGCTGCACGATCTGATGCAGGACAACCTTCTCGAACGCATTGAGTTGATCGTCATGGACCGCGCCGGCCACATGCTCGGTAAAGTCAGGCTGCCATCCCGCCTCGAACAAGAAACGGTTTGCAATCTCATTGAGCGCGGAAATCTCGGTCGCATCATGTGAGGCTGCCGATAGGCTCACTGTAACAAACGCCGAGACATGCGATCTGACGGCCGGACCATGCCGCATCAGAAAGCTGGAAATTTCTGGAGCATAACTGCCCCTGTGAATGGAACCCGCCAGGATCGACGCATCGTAATCGTCAGCACCGGCCTCCGAGGCATCCGTCTTCAGGTTGATCAACCGGACGATATGTCCGGCATCCTCAAGTCGGCGCGCCATATGATGGGAGATATGCTCGGTCTGCCCTTCTTTTGAGAAGTAGACAACCAGGACTCGGGCCATAAGCGTTGCTTCCGTAATTCCGTCTTCAAGGAGCAGATATCTTAACCAATAACCGACTGCGCCTTTCAATGCGCAAAGTCAAACTGCTGCAGAGCATCCTGCAGTCAGTGCAATGAGCGAGAGATCTCTGCCCACAAACCATAACGCACCAGTCAAAGACCGCCAATCCGATCCACCCCCTACATAGCGCCAAAAATCTTAGTCAGACCTTCCGCATACGTCTCGTCGAAACGCCCCGACGGCCTGACAAGACATTGACTCACGAACCGAGTCCAAAAGAACGTTTGAGCCAACCCCGTCATCGACCGCGAAACCAATCCGCAATGCCCACCCACAAATGCCGAAAATTAGCCAAGTCCTACAACTTTTGATTGCAGACAGATAGGCTTAGTGTTAATAATCAGCCCAGAACGTATGTTGTTCTCATACCCCCCAGCCACGCTACCAGGTGGCGTTTTCAGGTGGGACAAGCCGAGCGTAGTGAAACTGTAATTTGAGTACCACTTGATACTGCCAGGGTTCGGCAATGCCCATTGCCAGGCCGCCCGCTCTCCCGACATGAGATCGTTTCGACACGCATCGCCTTGTTATTCGGGCCCTTGCCGCCACCGACAAAGGCATCACGGTCGCAATTCGGCACATACCGAATTCTGACGACCACCCCGAAGCGAAATCGATCAACACGCCATAGACGTACCCCCCGCCCCCGCAGTCTACTTCTTCCGTTGCGGTGGGAGGTCGGTGCAGGAACCGTGGGCGACTTCGGCGGCCATGCCGACGGATTCGGCCAGCGTCGGGTGCGGGTGGATGGTCTTGCCGATGTCGACGGCATCCGCCCCCATTTCGACGGCGAGACACACTTCGCCGATGAGGTCGCCCGCGTGCGTGCCAACGATACCGCCGCCGACGCAGCGATGGGTTTCGGCATCGAACAACAGCTTGGTGAAGCCCTCGTCGCGGCCATTGGCGATCGCCCGGCCTGAGGCGGCCCACGGGAACACCGCCTTCGTCACCTTGACGCCCTGCGCCTTGGCCTCGGCTTCGGTCAGTCCCGCCCACGCGATCTCCGGATCGGTGTAGGCGACCGACGGGATCTGCTTGGCATCAAACGCCGACTTCTGACCGGCCGCCACTTCGGCAGCCACATGCGCTTCGTGCACCGCCTTGTGCGCCAACATCGGCTGCCCGACGATATCGCCGATTGCGAAGATGTTGGCGACGTTGGTGCGCTGCTGATTGTCGACCGCGATGAAGCCGCGCTCATCGACGGCCACACCGGCCTTGTCCGCCCCTATCAGCTTGCCGTTGGGCGAGCGCCCGACCGCAACGAGAACCATGTCATAGACCTGCGGCTCCTTAGGAGCCTTGGCGCCCTCGAAGGTGACGTGAATGCCGTCGGTCTTGGGTTCGACCCCGACCGTCTTCGTTTTCAGCATGATGTTGTCGAAGCGCGGCGCGTTGACCTTCTCCCACACCTTGACGAGATCGCGGTCGGCGCCGAGCATCAGCCCGTCGAGCATCTCGACGACATCGAGCCGCGCACCAAGCGTCGAATAGACGGTCGCCATCTCAAGCCCGATGATACCGCCGCCGATAACGAGCATGCGTTTGGGGATCTGCCGCAGTTCCAGCGCGCCGGTAGAATCGACAATGCGCGGATCGTCCGGAATGAACGGCAGCGACACCGCTTCCGACCCCGCCGCGATGATCGCGTTCTCGAAGCGCACCGTCTTGGTGCCCGAGCCGTCGCTCAAGGTCACCTCGACGTGGTTGGGATCGAGGAACGCGCCCGTCCCAGTGACGACATTGACCTTGCGCGCCTTCGCCATTCCGGCAAGACCGGTGGTGAGCTTGCCGACCACCTTCTCTTTGTGCTTGCGCAGGGTGTCGAGATCGATCTCGGGCGGCGCGTAAGAGATGCCGTGCGCGGCCATCGCCTTCACTTCATCCATGATCGCCGCGGTGTGAAGAAGCGCCTTCGAAGGGATGCAGCCGACGTTGAGACAGACGCCGCCCAGAACGCTCCAGCGTTCGACAAGAACCGTATCGAGGCCCAGGTCGGCCGCCCGGAACGCGGCCGAATAGCCGCCCGGTCCGGCGCCTAAGACAAGCATCTGGCACGAGATGTCGGCGCCACCCGAATGCTTGGCCGCGGCAGGAGCCGGAGCGGTCGCGGAAGAAGAGGCTGCCGCCGCAGCCGGCGCAGCTTTTTCATCCGCCCCCGCCGAAGCCCCGTCAGCCGCTTCCAGCGTCAGGATCGCCGTGCCTTCCGAGACTTTGTCGCCGATGCCGACCAGGATCTCAACCACCTTGCCGGCCTGCGGTGCCGGCACCTCCATCGTCGCCTTGTCGCTTTCCAGCGTGATCAGCGGATCTTCTTCCGCCACCGTATCGCCTGGGCTGACCAGAACCTCGATGATCGGCACATCGTTAAAGTCGCCGATGTCGGGAACCTTGATTTCAACTGCCATCGCTTCCGCCCCCCTTACAATACGAGCTGGCGAACGTCGCCCAGGATCTCGGCCAGCCGCCGCGTAAAGCGCGCCGCCAAGGCGCCGTCGATGACGCGGTGATCGTAGGAGACGCACAGCGGCAGCATCAGCCTTGGGCGGAAGTCCTTGCCATCCCACATCGGTTTCATCTGCGAGCGCACGACGCCGAGGATCGCCACCTCGGGCGCGTTGACGACAGGAGTGAAGTTGGTACCGCCGATGCCGCCGAGCGACGAGATCGAGAACGTCCCGCCCGAGATGTCAGCTGGCGTGATCTTGCCATCGCGCATCTTCTGCGAGGCTTCGCCCAGCTCCTTCGACAAGTCGATGATGCCCTTGGCATTGACGTCCTTGATGACCGGCACGACAAGCCCGTCCGGCGTGTCGACCGCCACCCCGATGTGATAGTACTGCTTGTAGATGAGCGTATCTTTTTGCGGGCCGAGCGACGCGTTGAACTCGGGGTATTCTTTCAAACACGCGACCGAAGCCTTCAACAGGAATGACAACAGCGTCACCCGGTAGCCCTTCTCCTTCGCCGAGGTGTCGAGCTCCTTGCGGTAGGCATCAAGCTCGGTGATGTCGGCCTCGTCGGTGTGCGTAACGTGCGGAATGTTCAACCACGAACGATGCAGGTGCGGGCCCGACAGCTTCTTCAAGCGGCTGAGCGGTTTCTCCTGGATCGGCCCGAACTTCGAGAAGTCCTGGGCTGGGATTTCCGGAATGCCGAAGCCGCCCGACACACCGCCGCCGTCGCCCTTGCCGGTGAGCGCCCGCTTGACGTCTTCCTTGGTGATGCGGCCCTTTTCTCCGCTACCGGTGATCTTCTTCAGATCGATATCGAGTTCGCGCGCCAGCCGCCGCACCGACGGGCTCGCATGCGCATCGCCGAACGACACCGGCGCCGGTATGGCCCGCGAGGAAGACCCACCTGACGACGGCGCTGCGAAGTCTTCCGACACCTCCGATTTGCCGTTGCCACCCGAGGACGTTGCCGCCGGGGGTGCTTCGGCCGGCGTGTCGCTTTTAGCCTCATCAGCCCCCGCGCCTGCGCCGTCGCCCTCAAGTTTGAGGATCGCCATCCCTTCGGAGACCTTGTCGCCGATTGCGACCAGAACCTCGACCACCTTGCCGGCCTGAGGTGCCGGAACCTCCATCGTCGCCTTGTCGCTTTCCAGCGTGATGAGCGGATCTTCTTCGGCGACCGTGTCGCCCGGACCAACCAGGATTTCGATAATCGGCACGTCCTTGAAGTCGCCGATGTCGGGGATTTTCACGTCGATGGTGGACATGGGAACGGTTCCTTGGGGGCCAGTGTCTAAAAAAGTTCTATCTCTTCAAACGCCGGAGAGACCCGGCTGCAGGGGATGACGAAGGGCGCGGGCAAGCCTTCCTCAAGCCGTTGCCGGATCGGGCTTTTCCGGATTGATGCCGTATTTCTCAATAGCTTCGCTCACCGTCTTCGACGGCACCTTGTTTTCTTCCGCCAGCGCTTTGAGCGCCGCCACCGCCACGAAGTGACGGTCGACCTCGAAGTGATGGCGCAGCTTGCGGCGATAGTCCGAACGCCCAAACCCGTCGGTACCGAGAATCTTGTACTTGCCCGGAACAAACGCCGTGATCTGCTCGGCATACATCTTGATGTAGTCGGTCGAGGCGATCACCGGACCTTCGCCGCGTTCCGACAGTTTCTTCTCAACGTGCGAGAGACGCGTGTCCTCTTCCGGATGCAGCATGTTCCAGCGTTCAGCCGCCGCCCCATCGCGCGCCAGTTCGGTGAAGCTCGGCACCGACCAGATGTCCGCCTTGACGCCGAAGTCTTTTTCCAGAAGCTCAGCACCCGCGATCACCTCGCGCAGGATCGCACCCGAGCCCATCAGGTGCACCTTGTGGCCCGGCGCCTTGTCGTCGGCACCCTTTAGCAGATACATGCCCTTGATGATGTCGTCTTCGACACCCTCCGGCATCCCCGGGTGCTCGTAGTTCTCATTCAAAAGCGTGATGTAATAAAAGACGTCTTCCTGGTTCTCCACCATCCGCCGCAGGCCCTCGCGGATGATCACCGCCACCTCGAAGGCGAACGTCGGATCGTAAGAGATGCAGTTGGGGATCGTCGCCGAGAAGATGTGGCTGTGCCCGTCTTCGTGCTGCAGACCTTCGCCATTCAGCGTCGTCCGTCCCGACGTCCCACCCAACAGGAACCCGCGGGCGCGCATGTCACCGGCCGCCCACGCCAGATCGCCGACGCGCTGGAAGCCGAACATCGAATAGTAGATGTAGAACGGGATCATCTGGCAGTTCGACGTCGAATAGGCGGTCGCCGCCGCGATCCAGCTCGACATCGCACCCGATTCATTGATGCCTTCCTGCAGCATCTGCCCCGACTTGCTCTCCTTGTAGTACATCAGCTGGTCGGCATCCTGCGGGCGGTAGAGCTGGCCGACCTGGCTGAAGATCCCGTACTGGCGGAACATCCCCTCCATGCCGAACGTGCGGCTTTCATCCGGCACGATCGGCACCACCCGCTTACCCAGCGTCTTGTCGCGCAACAGCGTGTTGAGAACGCGCACGAACGCCATCGTCGTCGAGATCTCGCGGCCCTCACCGGTGGCTTCGAGCTGACCCTTGAACGCCTCAAGCGGCGGCGCCTTCAATTCGTCGTCGCTCTTTTGCCGGCGTTGCGGAAGATAGCCGCCAAGCGCCGTCCGCCGCTCGCGCAGGTACTTCATCTCATCTGAGGATTCATCGAGCTTGATCAGTTCAAGCTTCTCGACCTGTTCGTCACTTAATGGAATCCGGAACCGGTCGCGGAACTGCAACAAAGAGTCGAGGCCCATCTTCTTGGCCTGGTGCGACATCATCTGGGCTTCGCCCGAAGCCCCCATGCCATACCCCTTCACCGTCTTCGCTAAGATCACCGTCGGCTGACCCTGGTGATCGACCGCCGCCTTGTAAGCCGCATAGACCTTTTCCGCGTCATGCCCGCCGCGCGTCAGCGACCAGATCTTGTCGTCCGACCAGTCCGCCACCATCGCCGCGGTTTCCGGATAGCGCCCGAAGAAGTTCTGCCGGATATAAGACCCGTCCTTCGACTTGAAGTCCTGGTATTCGCCGTCGACACATTCTTCCATCAGCTGCCGCAGCCGCCCGCTGGTATCGCGTGCCAGAAGCTCATCCCAGGCCGAACCCCAAACAACCTTCAGGACATTCCAGCCCGCGCCGCGGAAGTCGCCCTCCAGCTCCTGGATGATCTTGCCGTTGCCGCGCACCGGACCATCGAGCCGCTGCAGGTTGCAGTTCACCACAAAAATGAGGTTGTCGAGCTTTTCACGACCGGCCAAACCGATGGCGCCAAGGCTTTCCGGCTCGTCCATCTCGCCGTCGCCGCAGAACACCCACACATGCCGGTTCGAGGTATCGGCCAACCCGCGCCCGTGCAGATATTTCAGGAACCGCGCCTGGTAGATCGCCATGATCGGCCCAAGACCCATCGACACCGTCGGGAACTGCCAGAAGTCCGGCATCAGCCACGGGTGCGGATAACTCGACACCCCCGTCCCGTCGACCTCCTGGCGGAAGTTGGTGATCTGCTCTTCCGATAAGCGCCCTTCCACGAACGCCCGCGCATAAATCCCCGGCGCCGAATGGCCTTGCACGAACAAGAGGTCGCCGCCGTGACCTTCGTGCGGCGCGTGCCAGAAGTGCGTAAACCCGGTTGCATATAAGGTCGCCGCCGACTGGAACGAGGCGATGTGCCCGCCAAGCTCCGAACTCTCCTTGTTGGCCTTCAAGACAATCGCCGCCGCATTCCAGCGGATCGCCGCCCGGACCTTCGCTTCCAACACCCGGTCGCCGGGATAGTCGGGCTGCTGATCGGGCGCGATCGTGTTCATGTAGGCGGTGTTGGAGGCAAACGGCAGATGCGCGCCTGAGCGCCGCGCCGCCGCCACCGCACTTTCCAAAACGTCGTCGGCCTGCCCCGTACCCTCAAACGCAATCACCGAATTGATCGCGTCAATCCACTCCTGCCGTTCCTGAACGTCATCAAGCTTGGCCATTCATCCTCCACGGGGCACAGCATTTTCTTTAACTCTTGCGGCTTCCACCAAATGTATGCAAGCAGTAGAGTCTGATATAAGATCTAAGACCTAACAATCTGACAAGCCAGCACCGCTTCAGTCCAGACCCAACCGCAAAGCCGCAACGATCAGTTCTGCGATGATGAGCCAACACATGCAATATAGTCCACCGGATTAGACTCCGATGCCAACCCGACCGAGCGCGCAAAAATCCAAATGTCCGTTAGTTGCTATGCAAGCTCTCTACGGGGCGGAAACATGGCGCGCAAACCATCCTCGACGCGCCAAAAATCCGCAAAAACCGGGGGCCAACAGCACCCTGGAAAAACATGATCCAGCACCGGCGCTCCCCAAACGTCCGACACAAGCGAAGACGTTTTCCGACGCCCGCCCATGACCAGCATGCAGACCTGATCTGTCTGATGAGCAAATCGATCGGTCCAATCAGAAGGAAAACACCCGCGGCATGAGTTCCAATCGCGCGCCCAACAAAACCGTCGCCTCAAATGACCGCCACGGTCAGGAGCCATCGATCGATCTGTCGGCGAGCCCCGCCGACGAGATCAAATGCACGACGTGCTACATGTGCGCATGCCGCTGCGGGATTAAGGTGTATCTGAAAAACGGCAAGGTCCGTTATATCGAGGGCAATCGCGATCACCCCGTCAACAAGGGCGTCCTCTGCGGCAAGGGCTCGGCCGGGATCATGCAGCACTATGCGCCCTCGCGATTGCGCGCGCCTCTAAAACGCGTCGGCCCGCGCGGCTCCGGCGAGTTCAAGGAAATCTCCTGGGAAGAAGCGCTGGAGACGGCAAGCGGATGGCTTGGCGATATCCGCAAGACCGACCCGCGCAAGCTGGCGTTTTTCACCGGACGCGATCAAAGCCAAGCGCTGACCGGTTGGTGGTGCATCCAATACGGAACACCCAACTTTGCCGCCCATGGTGGCTTTTGCTCGGTCAACATGGCTGCTGCCGGGCTCTACACGTTTGGCGGCTCATTCTGGGAATTCGGCGAACCCGATTGGGACCACACCAAATACCTCATGCTGTTCGGCGTCGCCGAAGACCACGCCTCCAACCCCATCAAGATCGGCCTGGGCAAACTCAAGAAACGCGGCGCCAAGGTGTTGGCGATCAACCCCGTTAGAACGGGCTATGGCGCCATCGCCGACGAGTGGCTTGGCCTGACGCCCGGCACCGACGGAATTTTTGTCGGCGCCCTGATCCACGAACTCCTGCGCACGCAACAAGTCGATCTCGACTATCTCGTTCGCTACACCAACGCGCCTTGGCTGGTTATCAAAAATCCTGGTGGCGATGACGACGGCCTGTTTGCGCGCAACGACGAAGGCCGTCCGCTGGCCTTCGACAAAGCAACACAAAGTTTTGTCGATGCCGAATTGGCCGACCTCAAGCCCGCATTGTCGGGCACCTTCACGTTGCCGGATGGACGCACAGCCGTGCCCTCGTTCGAACTGCTCGCCAGCCGCTACCTGACCGCCGAATACTCCCCCGAGCGCGCCGCAAAAGAGACCGGCATCTCAGCCGACACCATCCGGCGCATCGCCGGCGAACTCGCCGAAGTCGCCTTCAAGGAAGAAGTCGTTCTCGACATCCCATGGACCGACTGGGCCGGCCGCCGCCACGACAAGATGATCGGCCGCCCGATCTCGATGCACGCCATGCGCGGGATCTCCGCGCACTCGAACGGCTTCCACACCTGCCGCATGATTCATGTGTTGCAGATCCTGCTTGGCACCATCGATTGCCCCGGCGGCTTCCGCTACAAGCCTCCCTACCCGAAGCCAATCCCACCGCCGCTCAAGCCGCACGGCAAGCCCGATCAAGTTCGCGCATCCGAACCGCTCGGCGGCCCGCACCTAGGCTTCCCGACCGGACCAGAAGATCTGCTGATCGGCCCCGATTGCAAACCAACCCGCATCGACAAAGCCTTCAGCTGGGATGCGCCGCTCGCCGCCCACGGCCTGATGCACATGGTCATCACCAACGCCGCCAACGCCGACCCCTACCCCATCGATCTCCTCTTCATGTACATGGCCAACATGAGCTGGAACTCGTCGATGAACACCTCCGGCGTCATGGAGCACTTGACCGCCAAGGACGAAGCGACCGGCGAATACAAGATTCCGAAGATCATCTACTCGGATGCCTACTACTCCGAGATGGTCCCCTATGCCGACCTCATCCTGCCCGACACCACCTACCTTGAGCGATGGGATTGCATCTCGCTGCTCGACCGGCCGATCTCCGATCCCGACGCGGCCGCCGACGCCATACGTCATCCGGTCGTCGAACCCGACCGCAACGTCCGCGGCTTCCAGTCGGTGTTGATCGATCTTGGCGCGCGCATTGGCTTGCCCGGCTTCGTCAATAACGATGGCAGCCCGAAGTATCCCGGCGGCTATTCCGATTACATCGTCAATCACGAACGAGCCCCTGGCGTCGGCCCGCTAGCGGGATGGCGCGGTAAAGACGGTAGCCAAATACACGTCGGCGATCCGAACCCCGACCAGCTCAACCGCTATATCGAAAACGGCGGCTTTTTCGTCGATCACTTCCCCGATGAGCTGCGCTATCATAAGCACGTCAACAAAGGCTACCTCGACTACGCCGCCAAATCCGGCTGGCTTCCGAAAGACGCCCGCCTCACCTTCCAGCTCTATAACGAAACCTTCCAGCGCTTCCGCCTCGCCGCCAAGGGCAAGGGCTCATGCCCGCCTCCTGAAACGCACCGCAAGCGCATCGAGACCTTCTTCGACCCGCTGCCGTTCTGGTACGCGCCGTTCGAAGGCACGATGGTCGACACCGACAAGTTCCCGCTTTACGCCATCACCCAGCGCCCCATGCACATGTATCACTCATGGGGATCGCAGAACGCGTGGCTGAGACAGATCACGGCGCGCAACCGCCTCTATATCCATACCGGCAGGGCCCTCGAACTCGGGCTCAAAGACGACGACTGGATCTGGATTTCCTCCAACATCGGCCGCGTCAAATGCCAGATCCGAACGGTCGAAGGCGTCAACCGCAACACGGTCTGGACCTGGAATGCGCTCGGCAAGCGCTCCGGAGCCTGGGGCCTCGATAACGACGCGCCCGAAGCCACCGAAGGCTTCCTCCTCAATCACTTGATCAGCGAACTGCTGCCCAAACGCGACGGAGGTTATCGCTTCTCGAACTCAGACCCGGTCACCGGCCAGGCCGCCTGGTACGACCTTCGTGTCGCAATCGAAAAGGCCAAGCCCGACGAAGCCGGCGAAACGAGCCCGCGCTTTGAACCGCTGCAATCGCCCATCAATGTCGAGACGCCTGAGGTGCTCGCTTTCGGTACGTCGTTCCAGGAGGCCAACCGATGACCTGTCTGCCTGAAACGACAAATAAGAAACTGGGCCTCGTCATCGACCTCGACATCTGCGTCGGCTGTCAGGCCTGCGCGACCAGTTGCAAGGAATGGAACACCGGCGGCTATTCGGCTCCGCTTTCCGACATCGATCCTTACGGTGCCGATCCGCACGGCGCTTGGCTCAATCGAATTCATGGCTACGAAGTCGGCGAAGGCGACGCAAGCCGCACGGTTCACTTCCCGCGCTCATGCCTCCATTGCGAAACGCCAGCGTGCGTGACGGTTTGCCCGACCGGCGCATCCTATAAGCGCGAAGAAGACGGCATCGTCCTCGTCAATCCCGACACCTGCATCGGTTGCAAGCTCTGCTCCTGGGCCTGCCCTTATGGCGCGCGCGAATATGACTCCAACCATGGCGTCATGAAGAAATGCACGCTTTGCGTCGACCGCATCTATAACGAGCATCTCGAAGAACGCGATCGCATCCCGGCCTGCGTGCGCGCTTGCCCGACCGGCGCCCGCCACTATGGCGATCTCGGCGATCCGGACAGCGATGTTTCCAAACTCGTTGCGGAACGCCAAGGCTACGACCTGATGCCCGAGCTAGGTTACAAGCCGACCAACAAATACCTGCCGCCTCGTCCGCGCCGTGACGGCACCACCGCCACAAACCAGCCGGCCGTCGAGCAACCCGCACCAGCGACCGGCACCACGATCGAGAACTTCTTCGCCTGGGCCGACAAGATGCTCTCCACCTGAACGCCGCAGTCCTGATCTCGCTTTCGACACACAGACAAACAAACCAGATCGAAAACCCGCCATGCATCCCGCCTACTCCGTCATCTTTTTCACAACCGCTTCCGGAGCCGGATATGGGCTGCTGACGTGGGTCGCCGTCGCCACCTTGGCGCGTACCGCCCCAACCGATTGGCGCTTCGGCCTCATCAGCCTCGGCCTCGCATTCCTGCTCATCACTGGCGGCCTGCTTTCGTCGACCGCGCACCTCGGCCGCCCCGAGCGCGCATGGCGGGCCATGTCGCAATGGCGTTCGTCCTGGTTATCCCGCGAAGGCGTATTGGCAATCGCGACCTACGTCCCTGCCGGCCTGTTTGGCATTGCGTGGGTCTTCTTTGAGACGACCAGCGGCTTCATCTCTTTGCTTGCACTGCTCGCCGCGTTATTCGCCATCGCCACCGTTTACTCGACCGGCATGATCTACGCTTCGCTACCGACGATTAAAGCCTGGCACCAGCCCTGGACCGTGCCGGTCTACATCGTACTCGCACTCGCCAGCGGCGGCGTGCTCTACCTTTTGATCGCCTCTTTCTTCGATGGCGCCAACAGCTGGCCGCTACTCCTCAACGCCTTGGTGCTGGCCGCGGCCTTCGCCATCAAACGCTTCTACTGGCAGACCTTGGATACCGATCACGCATTGCCGATGCGCTACGCTGCAACCGGCCTCGAACACTTGGGCCGCATCCGCCAGATCGAACCGCCACACACCCAAGAAAATTTCGTCATGCGCGAGATGGGCTACTCCATCGCCCGCAAGCATGCCGAAAAATTGCGCCGCTTGGCCATGGCACTGATGTTTGCCGCACCGGCCCTGTGCATCGTCATGATGATGGTAACGGGTGGCTTTGCAACAACGTTGCTGGCGCTCATCGCAACAGCCGCCATGGCCGTCGGCCTGTTTACCGAACGCTGGCTTTTCTTCGCCGAAGCGCGCCACATCTCGATGGTCTACTACGGCCAGCAAGCCGCCTGATCAGCGGTTCACCGATTTCATTCTGAACCGCGCTATCATCACCTGCGCGCACGTTGGCTCCAATAGCAGCCGGGGTCTTGCCGCGCGTCACTGCGGGCCGCAGAGGCCAGCCCGTTGGTGTATGCCTTCAGAGCTGCCAATTAACCAAAGCAACCCGGCCAAACCAGAAAGAGCGCACGCCAGCGATCTATTGACTAAAAAGAACCTTGCTTCACTCTACGGCGCCAGGGTCCACAGCTGCCTGACAGATGCGGGCCTCGCCGTCATTCGAGCCGGCCCCGCCTGAGGAAACGACAAACCGGAGCCCGCGCCCATGAACGATGACGCCCGAAACGGTCTTTGGAAAAAGGCTGTGGCGTGGCTGAAAAAGCGCCCGCTCCACCTCCTCGTCATCGCCTGCCTGCTGCTGCCGCTCGTTGCGCTGCGGATCGCCGATCCCGTCCCGATCCAGCTGCTCCGCCTCAACGCTTTCGACGTCTTTCAGCGTCTCGCCCCCCGCGACGCCGACCCGGCCTTCCCCGTCAAGATTGTCGCCATCGACGAACCCTCGATCGCCGAACTCGGTCAATGGCCGTGGCCGCGCAACGTTCTGGCGAGCCTGATCGACAAGCTCCATGCCGCAGGCGCAAAAGTCATCGCACTCGATCTGGTGTTACCCGAAGCTGACCGGTTGTCTCCAAAAACGTTCGCGAAGGCTTATGCCGACCATCCTGAATTCACCGCACTCGCCCCGCAGGTCATGAGACTGCCAACGCTCGATGCTCGCCTGGCCGAAACCATCGCCAAGACGCCGACAATCCTCGCCTTCGCCGGAGCAGATCGGGCAACCGGAAATCCGGGCGAGCCGAAAGCGAGCTTTGCCCAGGCCGGCGATAAAGCCGTCAACTTCGCACCCGGCTATGATGGCAGCGTCGCCAACCTTTCGATTCTAACCGCAAAAGCAACCGGCCTGGGCGCAGCCAACTGGTTTCCCGAAAACGATCAGATCGTCCGCCGCGTGCCGCTGCTCCTTCGGCTCGGCGAAACGCTCTACCCCTCGCTGTCAGTCGAAGCGCTGCGCCTTGCAGAAGACCAGACAACAATTTTCGTGAAATCATCGGGCGCCAGCGGAGTTGGCTCATTCGGACAAAGGACGGGCATCGAATTGGTGCGTGTCGGACAAACGATCCTGCCGACCAACGCCCGCGGCGAACTCTGGCTGCGTTTTGCACCGTCCGATCCGCGCCGAACGATCTCCGCCAAGGACGTCCTGAAACCCGACTTCGATAAATCCCTCGTTGCGGGCAAGACCGTCTTCATCGGCGCCACCGCAATCGGCCTCCTCGACCTGCGCGCGACCGCCTTGGACAATTCCGTTCCTGGCGTCGAGATGCACGCCCAGGCCGTCGAACAAATGCTCGCTGGCGATAACATCGTTCGCCCCGCCTACGCGCTCGGCATGGAATTGACGTTCCTCGTCATCGGCGTCCTCCTCGTCGGCTGGGCCTTAACACGGTCCGGTCCTTTTCTCGCTGCGGGCTTGGCAATCGCGGCAATCCTCGCTGTGGCACTGTTTGCCTATTACGCCTATACCGGCCTCGGCCTCCTCATCGATCCCGTCTACCCATCGCTGGCGCTAGCATCGGTTTACGCGGCCGCCTCGTTAACGAACTTCGTGCGCGCCGAACACGAACGCCGCCAGGTCCGCGAAGCTTTCGCAAGCTACCTCGCTCCCGATCTCGTCGAAGAACTCGCCAATCATCCCGAAAAGCTTCGCCTCGGCGGCGACATCCGCGAAGTCTCCTTGCTGTTCGCCGACGTCCGCAGCTTTTCGCGCCTCGCCGAAGGCCTCGATGCCGAAAGTCTCGTCACCTTCATCAACCAGCTCTTCACCCCGTTAAGCGAAGCCATCGTCGAACAGCGCGGCACCATCGACAAGTACATGGGCGATGCCGTCATGGCGTTCTGGAACGCGCCGCTGCCGAACCCGGACCACGCAAAACTGAGCTGCCGCTCCGCCTTGTCGATGCTCGACAAGCTTGACCAGTTGAACGCCAGGCTCGCTGCAGAGGCAGAAGGCAAAGGCGAAACGTTCTCCCCGATCCGAATTGGCATCGGCCTCAATACCGGCGATTGCTGCGTTGGCAACGTCGGCTCTCCCGAACGCTTCGACTATTCGGTCCTCGGCGATCCAGTCAACGTCGCCTCACGCCTGGAGCAGCTGACGAAATCCTATGGCGTTCCCATCATCGCGGGCGAACCGACCGCAAAAGCCGCCGATGGCCTTGCGATGCTTGAAATCGATCATGTCATCCCGCGCGGCAAAACCCGCCCCGAAGCCATCTTCGCGCTCTTTGGAGATGAAGCACTCGCTAAAAACCCATCTTTCAAGCAACTCGCAACGCACCACGCCGCACTCCGCAAAGCGCTTGACGCGAACGACACGCAAGGTGCATCAGCCGCCGCGGAGGCTTGCGAAGCCTGTGCCTTCGCGCCCTACCAGCCGCTTCTCGCGCACTACCGGGCAAAACTTAGCCCCCCGACTTGATCCAAAGCCCAGCGCGCGCCCTCGATCACCAGCCAAAATAAAGCGGCCCGGGAAGGTCACTTCCCAGGCCGCTAATTCTGTTTGAGGGTTTAACCGTGCGTCAGTACTTGTGACGCCCGTAGTCCATATTGCCGCCCCGGTGACCGCCACCACGGTGACCACCACCGTGATGTTTCTTCTTCCGGCCGATCCCCTTGGCAATCCCGATTCCAATCCCGATTGCAAGCGCGGCAGCCGCGGCATCCGAAGCACCGCTGCGGCGACGGCGCACTTCCCGCACCTTCCGCTTGCGCTTCCGCTTAACGACGCGTTTCTTCTTCCGCTTCTTGTAGACCTTCTTGACCTTCTTCTTGCGGATCACCTTGGTCTTGCGCTTGGGCGGCCGGGGCTTAGCCTTCTGCGTTCGCTTCTTGGGAAGCGCTTTCTTGGGCGCATCCTGGCGCAGCACAGCTTCACGCGTCAGCGCTGGATTAGGGTCAATCGTCGGCGCATTGACCATGAAAGGAAAGGCCCGACGGAAACCAATCGCATCCCGGTCCGGCAATCCAACCCACCGCACAGGGTCATCGATCTCGCCATCCGGACGCACGCGCAAGATCCAGCCCGGACGCGACAAGTCCTTACACGTCGCCCGGTCGTTACAAGCCGTAATGCCGCCTTCCAGAAGCAGCAGCCAAATCGTGCTGTCTTGCGCAACGAAGGTGTCGAAAACCGTGCCGCGAACGGTAATAGCCGCGCCAGGAGTCTTGATCCGGTATGACGGTTTGGAGGCAACTCCCGTGATGAAACGGAAGGCACCCTTCACCAAGTTGACAACGATATCGCCTTTCGATTTCTCGCCGTTATAGACGAACTTATCGAGCATCATCCGCGAACCCGGACCCAGCGCCAGCTTGGTCTCGTCGTCGAATTCCAATTCGCCAATCGAGTCGGGTCCGACTTCGATGAGTTCGTCCTGATGCACGTCGTCGCCAAGCGTCAAATCACGCCGGTCCTGCTCAAAGGCAGCAGACACTTCATTGACGACCTGCACCGTAGCGCCAATGCGCTCTGTCGGCGCGGCATGTGCCGCACCGGCGCCCACCAAAAGGCAGGCCATAAATGTAATAATCGCCGAATATTTCATCTCAATTCCTCGGCCAATTGACAGTCGAAGCCGCGGTCAAAATGCAATTCTCCCTGCAGTGTACAACAAGACAGGAAAAATAACACATCGGTGGCCCTTTAATTGTAGCCGTCTGACAAACGAACGCTGTTCCCAATGTTACAGCCAGGCATTAATTGCTCAGTGTATCTGGCTCCCGATTTTGGTTAACCGCCTATAGTCATGGAGAGATTCGGCAACCGATTTTCAAAAACCCTCATGAAAATGAACGCATCTTGGGCCAAATACGTCCTGAGAATGAACAACGTCGCTTGACGGCTCGAATGGCTTATTTAACGACCCGAACCTGAGCGCCTTATGAATAGAGCCTTATGAATAAAACCAGCATTAATAAGGTTTGGACGACCAATCCACGACGGCCGCATTTTCGGCACTGCCAATAAGAAACTCAAAAATTTTGCGCCCTGTCGCGTTGGGAACAGCCCGGCAGGCACCCGCACGGCATATTGGTCTCAACAACGGGCGACCACAAAGGCCCCGACAACAGCTATAGACCTCGATGGAGACCAAAATGTTCAAGTTCATCACCGCATCCGTTCTCAGCGCTGCTCTTGTACTCGCTGTCCAGCCGCAGGAAGCCCAAGCCGGCGGTCGCGGCCTGGCTCTCGGCGTCGGCCTCGGCCTAGGTGCAGCAGTAATGATGCACAACGCCCACAAGAACCAGCAGGCTCGCCAACGCGCCGCTCGTCACCGCGCTGCTCGCCAGGCAGCCGCTCGCAAGAAGGCCGCACGTCGGGCAGCTGCTCGCAAGGCCGCATCGAAGGCCGCTTACGCTCGTAAGAAGAAGGCAGCTCAACAGGCCGCTTATGCTCGCCAGCAGAAACTCGCAGCAGTAGCCAAGAGCCAGGAAGAAGCACGCGCTGCCCAGCTCGAACAGCAGATCAACCTGGCCGAAACGATCGAATTGCCGGGCAAGAAGCCGGAAGCCATCGAAACCGCAGCGGTCAGCGAAGACGTCGACACGACTGCAACCAACGACGAACTCGAAACCTACGAGGGCGTCGAAGAGCCGCAGACGGTCGCTCTGAGCGAAAAGGCAACGCCGAGCCTCGACTGCAAGCGCTACATCCCAAGCGCAGGCCTGACGATCTCGGTTCCCTGCTCGAACTGATCTTTCGACCGCAACACTCACGAACACAAAACGGCGGAGGCGAAAGCCCCCGCCGTTCTCCGTTTTCAGTCACTCACCAGAAACGAGTTGAACCCGCTACGCAGCCTGCGCGCTCACCATCGGAGCGTCTGCATCGCTCAGCGGCATAGAAATTCCACTCTCATCCGGCTCCGGGCCATACTTGTTTGAGCCCACCTCACCCGGTGCAAAATGCAGCCAAAAGGTTGCAGCGAGCGGCCAAAACATAACCGCCGCGGCATAAACCATGAACTGCGGCGAGCCGACATCCGCCACCGCTTCGCCCATAGTCAGAATTGTCGCGAAGCAAGCCAAAAGCGTCCAGACGAATAGCGCCAGAATGCTTCCAGGAACCCACCACCCGCTATAGCCCAGGTCATGCAAGCGCTTGATCGCAGCCGATGTCGCAATCCACAACGACCCAAGTTCAAAAACGGTGATCACGAAATGCAGGATCGGCGAGGCCGCCAGCCAATGCCCAACGATGGCCAGCGCCTGCACGATCAACAGCGCGATCGCGACACCCAACAAAGCTTTGCGGTTCACCCGCCCGCGCGGGTCGGCGACCAGATAAAGATGCGAAAGAAAAGCTTGCATCCGGACCTCCGGGAATTCTCAAACATTCACCGAAGAAAGTCCGCCCAGCCGAGTTGCTGATGCGTTAGGACCGGCCGTCAAACCTTGGCCAAGGTAAAAAAATCCGATCGCTTCGTATCGCAACGAAACGACCGGATCGAACCCGTATGCACTTTTGATGAAAGCGGGAAAATCAGCGCATCAAGTAAGCCGCGCCGGATCTCAAGAGAATTCCATGATGACGTCGTCGACGGCAAGGCTGTCACCGGCTTCGCAATTCAGCTTGGTGACCGTCGCATCGCGCTCGGCCCGCAAAATGTTCTCCATCTTCATGGCTTCGACAATCGCCAGCGGATCGCCAACCTTCACTTCGTCGCCAACCCCAACGTTGATCGACTTCACCAGACCCGGCATCGGGCACAGCAGGAATTTCGAGGTGTCGGCGGCTTCCTTCACCGGCATCAACGCAACCAGCTCGGCTTCGCGCTTGGTGTAGACCCGTGCCGGCACGCGCATTCCACGGTAGGCCAGTTCATAGCCATTGAGGATCGGGCGCACCTGCACCGACACATCCTTGTTGCGAACGACACCCGACCAGATCACATCGCCCGGCCACCATTTGGAAGCGAGTTCCAGCTCGTCCTCGATCTCACCGTTCTCATCGAACAAAGAAACCTTGATGGATCCACCAAGACCACCTTCAACGCGAACGGTCTGAACCGTCTCACCAAGATCAACCACGCGGTCAACTGCAAACCGAACCGGCGTCCCATCCATCTGGTGGGTAATCTCCCGACGCCGCGCGTTGTTGAGGTGATCGATTGCAGCCGCTACCGAAGCCAGAACCTTGAGGTCTTCGCCCTGTGGATGGCGCGGCGCGAACCCGTCAGGATATTCTTCCGCAATAAAGCCCGTCGAAAGCTCTCCGGATATCCAGCGCGGGTGCTGCATCAGCGCCGCCAGGAAAGGAATGTTGTGCTGAATGCCATCGATGTAGAAGGCATCGAGCGCTTCAGACTGTAGCTCAATCGCCGCCTGCCGCGTCGGGCCGTGCGTCACGAGCTTGGCGATCATCGGATCGTAGAACATCGAGATCTCGCCGCCTTCGGAAACCCCAGTGTCGTTGCGCACCGTCAACCCTCCAGCACACCCCTCATGCGCCGGACGGTATTTCACAAGGCGACCGATCGACGGAAGGAAATTGCGGAATGGGTCTTCGGCGTAAATCCGGCTTTCGACGGCCCAGCCATCGAGCTTCACATCCGACTGCTTGATCTTGAGCTTCTCGCCGGCTGCCACGCGGATCATCTGTTCGACGAGGTCGATCCCAGTAACGAGTTCGGTCACCGGATGCTCAACCTGCAGGCGGGTGTTCATTTCAAGGAAGTAGAAGCTCTTGTCCTGACCCGCCACGAACTCGACGGTGCCGGCGGTGTCATAGTCGACCGCCTTCGCCAGCGCTACGGCCTGAGCCCCCATCGCAGCGCGCGTCTTCTCATCCAGCAAGGGCGATGGCGCTTCTTCGATGACCTTCTGGTTACGGCGCTGGATCGAGCATTCGCGCTCGCCCAGATGGATGACATTACCGTGCTTGTCGCCCAGCACCTGGATTTCGATATGGCGCGGGTTGACGATGAACTTCTCGATAAAGATGCGGTCGTCACCAAACGACGATTTGGCTTCCGAGCGGGCGAGTTCAAAACCTTCGGCGCATTCTTTCTCATCCCAGGCAATGCGCATGCCCTTGCCGCCGCCGCCCGCAGACGCCTTGATCATCACCGGATAACCAATCTCACCGGCGATCTTGATGGCTTCCTTGCTATCGCCGATTTCACCCAGGTTGCCCGGCACCGTCGAAACGTTCGCTGCCGCAGCCGCCTTCTTCGACTCAATCTTGTCGCCCATCGCCGCAATCGCTTTGGCGTTCGGACCGATGAAGACGATGTCATTGGCAGCCAGCGCCTCGGCGAAGGCCACCCGTTCGGAGAGGAAGCCATAGCCCGGGTGCACCGCTTCGGCCCCGGTCGTCTTACAGACATCGATGATCTTATCGATCACAAGGTAGGATTCAGCTGCCGGCGACGGTCCGATATGCACGGCCTCATCGGCCATCTCGACGTGCATCGCATTGGCATCTGCATCCGAATAGACGGCGACCGTCGCGATACCCATCTTCCGGGCAGTCTTAATAACCCGGCAGGCAATTTCACCACGGTTTGCGATCAGTATCTTCTTGAACATCGCCGTCTTTGATCCTGTTTTTGTCAGCACCAATCATTCCGCTTGCCGGGATGAGGAGTGCTGCGCGGCCAACCGCGTTTTTTGGTCTGAAGTTCGCATCGATTTGCCCGCGACCCCGCGCGAACTTCATTTCGGGAGTCGAACTCGTTCGGAATTATTTTGCCTGCGACACATTGAACCGCCTCGTCCGGCACGAGGCAATGCCGGACACAAACGCCCAAGGCCTTCGCAGAAGGAAGGAGCACTGTTCTAGCTGGAGCCCGCCCGCACGTAAACTATCCCGCACCGCAACCAAAGGCGCAAACACCGCCACATAACACTTATTTTCAGTCTGGCAGCCCCGCTATTCGCTGCCGCACCAAATCGACCGCACCGCGTAATTCATAAAGCTTATCCGAATAGTGCAGCGGCACCGGGATCTTGCTGACCGCCGCCTCGATTTCACGGATATCGGCCAAATAGCGCGGTTTTTCATTGGTCGTTTCGTCATCGACCTCCCGCTCCAGCGCTTTGAGTTCGCCATACCAGTAAAGAATGCGCCGCCGGATGCGCCATTCGTAAAGCCAGGGAACCACCTTGAACAACGGCAGCAGAATGGTCGCGATCGGCACGATCATGATGAGCGAGCGCTCGATGAAATTCGCCAGCCAGAACGGCAAAAAGCGCTGCAGGAACGGCGGACCCTGCTTATAGAGGCGCTCGGCGTCTTCCTGCATCGGATACTCAGGATCGAAAGCCTTGGGGAATTCGTTGACGTGCTGGAAAATCCCACCTTCCTTGTGGACTTCGCTGGCAGCCCCCACCAGCAATCCGACGATCGCCGGATGAGCATCTTCGCGCGCAACAAGAGCCGCCTGAGAGGCAACCAGCGACACATCCTCCGGCGGCAGTCGCTTGGCAAGATCGACGACGCCAGCCGGCAGAACGACCTTGGCGAGGTAGGGGAACAGCCGCGTGTAGGCCTCCGCCTGCTTGAAATTCATGAGGCGAATATCAGGCTGATGCAGTAGCTCCCCGATCAATTTCGAAGTTGGCGACAGGACCAGGAAGATTGCATCCGCTTGCCCGCTTTTAAGCGCATCGATTGCGGCCGCTCCGCCAAGCGGCAAGAGAGTTGCCTCATTGGCCCCTAATCCATTGGCACCAAGAATTTCGCTGGCAAGCGCCCGCGTCCCGCTGCCTGGCGCGCCAATCGCGATCCGCTTGCCGGCAAGCTGGATCACCCTTTCAAGCGTCTCCTCGCCCTTGTAGAAAACCCAGACCGGCTCCAGGAAGACCCGTCCCAGAGAAACAACGCCGGGGCTCTTCTTGTGATTGGAAATGCCACCTTGCAGCAAAGCGAGCGAAACATCGCTCTTTGGATCTTCCAACCGCTGCAGGTTTTCAATCGACCCTTTCGAGCTGCGAATTTCCAGATCGATGCCGGACGCTTTCAACGCCTTCTTGTAGCGTTGCGCGAAGGCATAATAACCGCCGGTCTCAGAGCCTGTCGTGATGACCACATGCGAGGGCGGCGCAGGCGCGACAAACTGATAGGTGAACCAGAAAGCGAACAGGACCGCCAGCACCAAAGGCACGAAAATCAGTGCCAGTTCCCTTGGCTGATAGGTCGAGGATGTACCGCCCGCCATTCGTTGTGGACCTCCGCAAGACCGCCCGTAACTTCTCAATCAATTCGCTACACCACTAACCCGGATTGTATAGATCCCGCAGCGCGCCCAGCCGGCGGAAGATGCACACAACAAGTGCAAAAAACAAGAACCCAACGCCAAACAGCATTTTGTAAAAACACAAAAAAGGACGGCACGAGGTCATGCCATCCTTCGTCATTCCTTTTTAGAAAATCTCTGAAGCCTTAGGCGGCCTTGAGGTGCCGGTCGATCAGCTCATCAACCGCCGGATCGATGGCCAGGGCGTTTTCGCGCACGTAGCTCAGGACAGCGACATCGGCCGGGTTGAGCTCATCTTCACGACCCAGGCGCTCGATCAGCCATTCGGCCTCATCCCCGCCAAGCTCATCTTCCGTCACCAGCACCCGACGCTCTTTATCGAGCCGGGCAATGGCCTTTTCTTCCTTCGATTGCGGCTGGTAGGCGGCAATCACATCATCCAGGCTCAGCTTGGAAATCGATTGCAGTAGCTCAAGCGGCGACAGCTCATCGCGCTCTTCGAGCCAAACCTCGTTGCGCAACGCTTCTTCCCGCGTGGGAACAGCATAACCGGACGCCCCCAACAGAAAGTTCGCCATCGCCTTGATGTAGAACTCCATCCAGGCATCGCTCAACTTTTCAGGGTCGAGCTGATCGTTGATCATGGCGAGCATTTCAGCTTCCGTCCGGGTCACCGCAACACAGCCGTCTCCGCCGAACGCATAAACCATGCGCCGGACGAGTTCGACTTCGTTGTCTTGAATGATGCCAGGCTCGCCGTCGTCTGGCCGAACGCCGCCATTGTCGCCAGAGATCGCTTCTGCAACCTGCTGCAGGCCGAACGCAATCAGAATCTCAGGCAGCCATCGCGCCCGATCCATGACGTCGACCAACAAATCAAGATCCTTGCGGCTGGGAAGTTTTCCTTCCGGCGCGATCTGTTCGATCAGCCATTCGGCCTGGTCCTGCGTCACATAGCCTTCCGGCTCGGCCTGGACGACCAGATAGTCCGTAATCGCCTCATGATAGATCTCGGTCCAGTCCGGATCCTGAACCTTGCAGGACCGATTGAGATCGATCAGCAGCTCGGCTTCTTCCTGGTCGATTTCACCATCGCCATAGACAGCCTTGCGCAACAGCCCGACGTCTTCTTCGCGGATGCTACCGCGCTCGCGAATTTCAATGAACGGAAAGGATTCCAGCGCACTCATGATCGTACCTGTTCCAAACTGCAGTGGCCCATAGGCAACAGTTAACAGGGTTCTTCTTACTAAACCCCTAATGAGCGCTCTGAGGCGGCACAAAACGTCCCTCTAAAGCATTTGAGAAGCGACGAAAAAGCACTTCCGAAGTCTCTTGCAGTCAAACGACTTAGCGCGCAAATTGCCGTTTGGCGCGGCGACTTGTGCCACCGGTGACGAGAGATGATCGGCAAGGCAATTTGAGTATGTCTTCAATGAGTTGGAAGACCGAATTCGACGAGGCGCAAGCCCAGCGGACCATCAATGTTGTCTGCATGAAATGGGGCGACCGGTATGGTCCGCACTGGGTCAACCGGCTTTACGCTATGGTCATGCGCAACACGACTTGGAACGTGCGTTTTGTTTGCTTTACCGATCAAACCTCAGGCATCCACCCGGACGTCGAGTGCCAGCCGCTCCCCGAAGTCTCATTCGACAAGAAGCTCGGCAAGTATTGGCCGAAACTCGGTCTGATGTCTGAGAATCTCGGCGGGCTGAGCGGGATGACGCTGTTCCTCGATCTCGATGTCGTGATTATCGATAATATCGATGACTTCCTGACACTTCCGGCGAGATTCTGTATCATCAAGGAATGGAAGGATCCCCATCTGGGGTATGGGAACAGCTCGATCGTGCGGTTCTTCATCGGCCATGAGAAATACGTTCTCGACCGATTTTATGAAACGCCGCCGGAGGAAATCATCACTAACTATGACTCCAAAGAGCAAAACTTCCTGACCAAAGCAGTGGACGATGTCACATTCTGGCCTGAGGAGTGGGTTGTACCATTTTCGCTGGCCTGTTTGCCACGTAACCGAATTGTGCGTTTTTTTGCGACACCCAAGAAGCCAAAAACCGGAAAAATCGTCGTATTCTACGGATCGATCACTCCAGACAGTGCATTAAAGGGGGAACACCAGCGCAATAAACGTGTCGGCAACGGTCTCAACTTCCGGCCAACCAGGCGTCGTTTCGGGCCTGCTCACTGGATCGGAGAATATTGGTGCGAATGATCCCAGTGGCGAAACTAGAAGAAGCCACGACAGACATCATGCCGGCTGCAAAAAGTGAGGCAGCCGCTTCAGGTTCACTTTCCGACGAGGTCACGGATCTCGGCGGCGGGCAGCGCTTTGTCGTTTGCGCGTTCTACACAACGAACTATCTAAGCAAAGTCCTGCGCCTGAAAGCTTCCCTCGACCGCTTCGGCCTGAACTACCATCTCAAACGGGTTCCACGGCGCCTGACATGGGAAGCGACGACGCGCCTGAAAGCGCAATTCGTCACGGAATGTTTGGCAAAATTTCCAGACCATGACGTCCTCTATCTCGACGCCGATGCAATCATCCGCCATCCGCCCGACTTCTTCGACACAGTGACCAGCGACGTCTGCATGCTTTTCACGCCTGTCTTCCGCGACGGCAAACGGGCGCTGACGATCGCTGCTGGAACGCTTTATGTCCGAAATACCGAAGGCGGTCGGCGCTTCGCGGAGATTTGGTCCAGCAACGAACCCAAAGTCGGTCCTCTCGGTCTCGATGAGGATATGATCTACTCGGCGTTCACCGATCTCGAAGGCGTTTCCTTCACGGCATTGCCGCGCGCCTATTCGAAGATTTTCGATGCCAACGGCCCGGACCCTGTGATCGAACACTTCCAGGCCAGCCGCGAGCAATTGAAGTTTGGCAAACTCGCCCGCCGCAGCCGGCGCGCGTTGGGAATTGCAATGATTGTTGGCGCAGTCTTCGTCGCCGTGACCTTCATCAGCCGCTTGTTCGGCTAATCGCATCATTGACGACCAAACCCGTGACTAAGATCCACGCCAATCGCTTTCAAGGAATTCGCGCGGGCCGGATGGTCCGATCCAGCCCGCGCGCTCCCTCCACGATACGAAAAATCGCTCGTGCAGTTCGTTGACACGCTTAGCGTCCGACGCGCGGAAGACCTTTCAAGCGCCGGTAGCTGTCATGCTTCTCCTGATAGATATTGCGCTGCGCCTGCTTGAGCTTGCCTTTGAGAATCTTCCGCTCTTTGTACGTCAGGCGTCCACCCGACTTGCGGAACTGCTTCTCAAGGCGCTTGATCTTGCGCTGCTCAGCACGAAGCGTGAGACCTTCACGCCATGTGATGGCACCTGAGGCACGGCCGCGCTCAATCGATCTGGCCTGATGAGCCTGTTTGGCATTGATGCTATCGTAGTGCGCACTTGCCGGAACTATGGAGGCTGCCATAACAGTTCCTGCCATCACCGTCGCAAACATCAGTTTCAACATTGTCGTTATTCCTGCTTTTCAAAAGCCACCAGCTTCATTTCCCGAAAAGCAAGATGCATCCGGGCGATTGAACGCGCGCTGAACGCGCATGTCAGAATGCATTCATCGACCACGCCCCTCACGCCAAGGTTCTGCGACGACTGACATAGGCCCGTAAAAAAAATCCCATAACGTCTTGTCGATCCGTGCGCAGACTGCTTTTCTGGACGGCGATACTTTGCAAGGGGCCAAACATTCGGCCTCGATAGGTGAATATATTTTTTGGAGTAGTTTTTATGGCGCGAGTACGCGGCACGAATAGTTCTGAGACATTGCGCGGCACCAATGCCGGAGACGTCATCCTGGCTCTGGCGGGCAACGACTTATTACTCGGTTACAACGGCAACGACCTGCTACGCGGTTATGCCGGCAACGACCGGCTCGAAGGTGGGGCCGGAAACGACAGATTGGACGGCGGCACGGGCCGGGACTTGATGCGCGGCGGCGCTGGCAACGACACATACTACGTCGATCATGTTCGTGACCGCCTGATTGATTCGAGCGGAATAGACCGGGTGATTGCCGATTTCGATGGCGCCCGCGTTTCATACAAACTCGCCAACGGCATCGAAAAACTTCTGGTCAAAAGCTCAGGCTTCGATTCGATCTTCAAAGCCAACAACTGGTCAAACGTCATCGACACCAAAGGCAATGTCGGCGACGTAACCATTCTAGGTTTTGGGGGACATGACGTCTTACGCGCCGCACGCGGAACCGGCGACGATGTCATCAATGGCGGCACCGGCCGCGATACCATGGCCGGTTATGGCGGCGACGATATCTACTACGTCGACAACCCCTTCGATACGATCATCGAGATCGACAGCGCGCCAACTTCCGCCGCCACTCGAAACGACTGGGTCTATACCTCTGTCAGCTACACCGCGCCCTACGAAGTCGAGAACATGTTGCTGCTGGGAAGCGACAACCTCAGCGCGTTCGGCAATAGCGAAAACAACGACATTTACGGCAATTCAGGCGACAATGTCATTTTCGGCGACACCGGTTTCGATGACATGTATGGAGGAGACGGCGCCGACCGCTTCGTCTACACCGATATTTCAGAAAGCGGATCCAACCAGGGCAATGACTTTCTAGATCGCATCCACGATTTTGCGGCCGGCGAAGGCGACAAGATTGACTTCAGCGCCATCGATGCCGATCCAAATACTGCTGGCGACGACGCGTTTGTCTTTCTGACCACAGAAAACCAAGCCTTCACGGCCCCCGGTCAAATACGCTTCGACATCGATACAGGCTCGACAGCAATCGAGATAAATACGGATGCCGACCCCAACCCGGAAATGGTTCTGAGGGTCACCAGTGGTGGCACGCCAGACGAGAGCTGGTTCATTCTGTAACCCGCGCGCCAGAGCCCCCCTCTGGTCTGCCACGACCAAAACAAAAGGCCGGTGAAATCGTCACCGGCCTTCGTCAATTCGATACCGAACGAGCAGCGCGCTTACCGGTCGATCTCACCGAACACGATATCAAGCGAACCGATAATCGCCGACACGTCGGCCAGCATATGCCCGCGGTTCATGTAATCCATTGCCTGCAAATGTGGGAACCCTGGCGCCCGGATCTTGCAGCGGTAGGGCTTGTTGGAACCGTCGGCGACGAGATAGACGCCGAACTCACCCTTGGGCGCTTCAACGGCGGCGTAAACTTCACCTTCAGGCACATGCATGCCTTCGGTGTAAAGCTTGAAGTGATGGATGAGCGCTTCCATCGAGCGCTTCATCTGCCCGCGCTTGGGCGGCACGACCTTGCGGTCTTCGGAAGAAACCGGTCCCGCACCTTCAGGCGAACGCAGCTTCTCACAAGCCTGCTTCATGATGTGAACCGACTGGCGCATCTCTTCCATACGGATCAGATAGCGGTCGTAGCAATCGCCGTTTTTGCCGATCGGAATATCGAAGTCGAACTCTTCGTAACGCTCGTAAGGCTGCGCCTTGCGCAAATCCCAAGCCGCACCCGAACCACGAACCATCACGCCCGAGAATCCGAGGTCAAAGCCTTCCTTGAGACTGATGACACCAATATCGACGTTGCGCTGTTTGAAGATGCGGTTGTTGGTCAGAAGACCTTCGATGTCGTCGCAAACCTTCAAGAACGGATCGCACCAGTCGTAGATGTCGTCGATCAGCTCCGGCGGCAGATCCTGATGCACACCACCGATACGGAAATACTTCGCGTGCATCCGCGATCCCGACGCGCGCTCATAAAAAACCATCAGCTTTTCGCGCTCTTCAAAGCCCCAAAGCGGCGGCGTCAGCGCACCGACGTCCATGGCCTGCGTCGTGACGTTTAGAATGTGCGAAAGGATGCGGCCGATTTCGGAATAAAGAACGCGGATATAGCTGCCGCGTGCCGGGATTTCCAGTTCCAGCAACCGCTCCGCCGCAAGGCAGAACGCGTGCTCCTGGTTCATCGGCGCGACGTAATCGAGACGGTCGAAATACCCGATCGCCTGCAGATAGGTCTTGTGTTCGATGAGCTTCTCAGTGCCACGATGCAAAAGACCAATGTGCGGATCGACGCGTTCAACGACCTCGCCATCAAGCTCGAGCACCAGCCGCAAAACGCCGTGCGCCGCCGGGTGCTGCGGACCGAAGTTGATGTTGAACTGACGGATATCTGTTTCGGCCATGAACGTATCTCAATTGTTGTCGGCACCAGAAGAAAACGCGGCGAACACCTCAGCACCGGTCATCTTTTTGGTTTCGTTCGCAAAGTCGTAATAGTCGGGCTTCTCGTCAACGAAGATTTCGTGCGTCATGCGCAAACCTTCTGAATTCTCAAGCGCGCCAGCGCTGGCCATGAAATGGCTGCCATCCCGCGTGCGCCAGAACAACGTCGAACCGCACTTGCTGCAAAAGCACCGCTCGCCCCAGTCAGAAGACTGATAGACCGACAGATCCTCAACCCCTTCGATCTGCGGCGGCTCCGCACATTCGACGCATAGAAACGGACCAGACGACCACCGGCGGCACATCTCACAATGGCAAGCACCGATGTCCTGCGACTTCACGTGTGCCTCGAACTTCACGGCACCACAAAGACACTTGCCCTTTACTTCGGACCCGGAAGCTGTCATCGCGCGTGATCCTCCATCTAGCCTTTCGGACCGTCCAGCGGCGCTACACCGGCTTGCTCTGCTTTGGCGTTCACCCGGGCAACGAACCGGTCCCACGGCACGACCATGCGCTGATGCGTGCCTTCGCCGATGACGTCGATCCCGTCGTGCGCCTTGACCTTAAAACTGATCCGGCGCCCTTCGACGCTTGTGCACTCCGCCGAAACCGTGATCGTCTGGCCCGGCAAAGTTGCCGCCGAATGCGAAACATCGATATGGATGCCGAGCGAGCCTTCGCCTTCATCCATATGCGGCTCGAGAACCTTAAGAGCCGCCCATTCCATCAGGCCGACATGAAACCCGGTTGCGAACACGGCAGGCATCGCCACGAATTCAGGTGCTTCCGGATAAAGCTGAGGCACCGTCTTCGTCGCCGGAACGGTGAACGCAAACTCGGCCTTGGCACCCGGCTGCAACGTGTCCTTCATTCGCTTCAGCCCTGCCCGTTTGCGCCCGAGGCCTTCTCATCGCCCGGCAGCACGTAATCGACGCCTTCCCACGGGCTTTCGAAATCGAAAGAACGGAATTCCTGGTTGAGCTTCACGGGCTCGTAGACGACCCGCTTCTTCTCGTCGTCATAGCGAACTTCGACATACCCCGTCAGCGGAAAATCCTTACGCAACGGATGGCCCTGGAAACCGTAGTCGGTCAACAGCCGGCGCAAATCCGGGTGCCCGGAGAACAAGATGCCGAACATGTCGTAGGCTTCGCGCTCGAACCAGTTGGCCGCCGAGTAGACCTCGATCGCTGTCGGCACCGCGGTGTCTTCGTCGGTCTGAACCTTGACCCGGATCCGGTGATTGTTGCGCGGGCTTAGCAGGTGATAGACGACATCGAAACGGTTCGCCCGCGACGGCCAGTCGACACCGCAGATATCGATCAGAACCTCGAAGCGGCACCGCGTATCGTCGCGCAGGAACTTCAAAACCTGGGTGATCTGATCGCGCTTAACCTCGACGGTCAGTTCGCCGTGCGCAACCTTCGACCCAAGGTAGGCCGAAGCCATTTTCCCTGACAGATACTCGCCCAGTTCGTCGAGCGTATCATCCATACCAACCTGCCGTAGTGTTGGAACGCCCGGACGGACGTTCGTTCGGAGTGTTTAGCGGGCAATCGTCCCGGTGCGGCGGATCTTGCGTTGTAGAAGCAGGATGCCATAGACGAGCGCTTCCGCCGTCGGCGGGCAACCCGGCACATAAACGTCAACCGGAACGACCCGGTCGCAGCCGCGCACCACCGAATAGGAATAATGGTAATACCCGCCACCGTTGGCACACGAGCCCATGGAAATGACGTAGCGCGGTTCCGGCATCTGGTCGTAGACCTTGCGCATCGCCGGCGCCATCTTGTTGGTCAACGTCCCGGCCACGATCATCACGTCCGACTGCCGCGGCGACGCGCGCGGCGCGAACCCGAAACGCTCGACATCATATCGCGGCATCGACGCCTGCATCATCTCGACCGCACAGCACGCCAGACCGAACGTCATCCACATCAGCGACCCGGTACGCGCCCAGTTGATGAGATCATCGGTCGTCGTAACCAGAAAGCCTTTGTCGGCAAGCTCGTTGTTGATTTCAGTAAAGTAGGGATCGGGACGAACCGCAGCTCCAGCCCCCGCGCCCTCACGCGCCTTATCGAACTGCAATTCCGGCGGCAGAATCAATCCCATTCGAGGGCTCCCTTCTTCCACTCATAAATGAAACCGATGGTCAGCACGCCCAGGAAAATCATCATCGACCAGAACCCGAAGAGCCCGATATCGCGGAACGCCGCCGCCCACGGGAACAGGAATGCGATTTCCAAGTCGAAAATGATAAACAGCAGACAGACCAGATAGAACCGCACGTCGAATTTCATTCGGGCATCGTCGAAAGCGGTGAAACCGCATTCGTAGGCGGAAACCTTCTCGGGGTCAGGATTGCGCATCGCCACCAGGAACGGCGCAACGACAAGCGCCCCGGAGATCACCAGGGCAACGCCCAAGAAGACAACAATGGGTAGATAGTCGAGAAGCAGCTGGGTCATGCTTTGCGGTTTCCTGCCGGCCATCGCTAGAGCCTGAATGCCACCACGACATCAAGGCCCGCTAGAGCGCATATCGCTCGAATCTCACTTGCGCTCACAGAGCCTGAAAAAAGCACGCTAACGCACCTGCGTAAACAGGCACCGTGTCGCTCTTTGGTTTGAGCACACTGACGGGCTCCCCGCTATAAGCAATGCGTTCGAACAGGGGAAAAAACACAGGTTAAGCGACCGTCCTTGAGGCCCGATGTGCGCTGCACGCAATCAGACCTCAAATGATCAGACGACCGGACCCGACGGCACGCACAAGAATTCACAGCCCGAGTCAGCGAACAAGTCGCGAACACTTTGAAGAAATCTGCTTGGGGAATTGACCTGATTTGTTCAGGCAGCGCCACCGATCTCGTAAGCGATCGATGGCGCGAGCGACGGGACTTGAACCCGCGGCCTCCGGCGTGACAGGCCGGCGCTCTAACCAACTGAGCTACGCCCGCTAATCGAACCGCGCCAGTGGAAAGTGCAGTTCGTAGGCCGCTCGGTCTACGGGTAAACCGTGACCAAGTCAAGCGGCTTGGAAACGTGTGGGCAAACTGGGCGTAACAGCCGCACCCAGAGGCTCAGGCAACCTTGCTTTGAGACGCTTCGTCTTTGGATTCTGCACGGTCCAGAAGCTCAGCAAATTGATCGCGAGCCGCGCGCAGATTGGCCACCAACGCATCGATCGAACCATCAAGCTCCGGGGCTTCTGCCAGCGCATTGACGTCTGCATCTTTCGCGGCCGTCTGATCTGCTTCAACCGGAGCTTTCGAATTCAAATCTTCAATCGCCATTGTTCACAGTCTCCAAGTTATCGACCTGTGCATAATGCTTGTCGGCTCATCAAAGTCGGGAGTGGCAATGAGGCATTATCCACGACCAAATGATTCGGTTTCCCACCTTTTCAACCAGCGCATGAACGCAACCTGAATTGATTCGGATGGCGTGATGCAGGCGCGCATCACCGCGCCCAGTGAAAGGTGAATTCACCTGCGCGAACAAAGGTTCCATGAATTGAAGTTAGATCAGCCGCGAAGTGGCTTTCGAGGGCCGCCTCAGCACCCCGCCCGGCGGCGCTCGATGCCTGCCCGCTGCCGGACATTCGCCGGCGCATTGGGGAACTGAGCAGAAAGTTCGGTGAACGACGAACAAGCCGCATCGTGCTGGCCGAGCTTGTTGAGCGACATCGCAAGCTTTAACAGGCTTTCAGGCGCTTTGCCGTTGCTGCGATGCTTTTCATAGCCCTCGAGAAACGCCGTTGCTGCCGGCTTGTACTGCCCTCTCAGATAGAGCGACTCGCCCAGCCAATATTGCGCGTTTCCCGCCAGCGCATCATTCGGATAACGCTGAACGAAATCACGAAATGCGGCTTCGGCCGCACCGTAGTCCTGCTGCAGCAGATATCCATAAGCCGTTTCATAAAGCTGCTTGGACCCGGCATCCGATCCGCCGCCGCCAAAATTGACACCGCCGTTGGACAAAAGCCCGCCAATGCTATCGTTTTGGTCGCGGCTGACGGTCGTCGAACCGAACCCGCCGTAATCGACCGAGTCGTTCAGGCTTTGGGTCTCGACACCATATTGCGGCGCGGTCTGGGGCGCTTCCGCATATCCATTCTGCGGCGACGTCGGAAGAGCCCCACGGCGATCCGACGAAAGCGAGCGGACCTCCCGGGACAAAAGCTCCATCTGCGACGTCAGTGCCTGGATCTGCGTCTCAATGCCATCGAGGCGGGCGCTGCTGGCCCCATCACCGCCGCCATAGCCTACCGAGCCACCTTGCGGCCCATAGCTCGCCGACGGCCCCTGGGCCGCCCCAGCGTTCATGGATTGCAAAGTGCCGATGACGACCTGCATATCGACCATCTGCTCTTCGAGCTGCTGAACGCGCTTCTTGAGATCAGCCGTCTCATCCGCAAGTGCCGACGTCGAGAAACCACCAGCGAACGCCAAGCCAAGGCAGACAACCGCGCAAGAGCATCCGAACCAGCCAGCTACCCTATTCGTCGTCTTGCGCATTGCGGCCCCGCTTATCATCCGTTCGTCGCCTCAAGTGAACAGCCCGGCTAAAGCGCGCTATCCGTCTCATCCGAAGTCTCATGTGATCCCAAGCATACAACGTCACAGCAGCGCGTGCAGCCCGGCCCCGTCCGCAATATCCGATGTGTGGCTCAAGCGCATGACAAGGAACGTGATTCCACGACCCAGCCACAGCCGAAACCTGACTACTGAGGCGCGCTCGCCTGGGCAAACCCGCGCACGATCACAATGACGGCACGACGATTATGCACCCGGCAATAGGCCTCCTCACATGTCGCGATTCTCTGAGATCGTCCCGCGCTCACAACTCGCAACCTGTCCGCTGGAACGCCATTGTCGATAAGCCTATTCCGAACGGCTACTGCTCGGCGCAATCCGATCGCCAAGTTGGCCTCGGACGATCCCCCGTCGTCGCCATGACCGACGATAACCGCCTTGGAGCCCGTCCCGACCAGCCAATGCGCCTGCCCGAAGAGGGCCAACCCGGCTTTCGTACCCAAGTCCGTACTGTCAGGCGCAAAGAACACCCGGTCCCCGACAGACAACCGCAGCCGCTGCGATGCCTGGGAATCGCGCAAGGCCAGGGCTGCATCCAAATCAGCAAGTTGGGGCAGAGCCGCCAGATCGGACGCTGACGGGCGTGTCTCGGTCTCATCCCCATGCAAAACCGAAGCCCCCGGGCGATCCTCATCGATCGCCTGAGCCTCTGAGCGAGCACCGCCGAGCACCGACAAGAGGCCGACGCTCAGCGCAACAATTGCTACGTTGAAGAAAAAACCGGTCCGGCTTTCAAACCAAGCCAACAAAAGGGTCTTTGATGACCCAACGGGGTGACTGCCGGTCAGCCTGCCACCCTGCTGTTGAGCACCGTTTGCGCGCGCCGGTTCTGCGACCAGCACGAAATGTCGTCACAGACGGCCACCGGACGTTCCTTACCGTACGAAATGGTACGGATTCGCGACGGGTTCACACCGCTGCGCGACAAGAACGTGCGCACCGCTGTTGCGCGGCGAGCGCCCAGCGCGATGTTGTATTCACGCGTACCACGCTCGTCGGCGTGACCTTCAATCGTGATGGTGAACTGTGGGTACTGCCGCAGCCACTGCGCTTGCTTGAGAAGCGTCTGGCGGGCCTCTGGGCTGATATCGGAACTATCGGTCGTGAAATAGACGATATCGCCAACGTTGGTACTGAAGTCACGCTGAGTCCCCGGAACGACAGGGCCACCAGCGGCGCCGTTGGTCAACTGGGCGGATTCATCGAGAGTTTTCTGTGCGCAGCCAGCGGCCAGGAGGCACGCGGCAGCAACCAGGACCACACGTGCCCACGGCGTTTGGATAAACGGGCGATTCATGCCTCATCCCTTCGAAATGCGGACACTATATTTAACGCGCCTTTGCACGCAGCGCCGGCTCATGATTCAGGGCTTCAACTAGCCTGATACCTTTGGGATCAGCCGAAATTGTGACCGATTGGCGAACGTATTGGAAGCCCGTCCCCGCCAAACAACTGAAACTCCGGTTGAAAACCCAGACCTCTTTCGTCGAACGTCATGGTTTCAGCCACGGCCCGACCGGTTCTGCAATTCTCGCCAGCCCGGACTGGCGCCCTGATTCGGTCGCCCACAAAAAAAGCTGGACCACCCCGCCATTGCGTAGGTGATCCAGCTTTTATAACTTCGCCTATCCAGAAAACTGGACAGGTGATGTTGTCGCAGCTTAGCGAGCAACCTCAACCGAAGCCGGAACGTCTGCGCCGAGCTTCATTGGGGTGTGCGGTACTTCGCGGCGGCATGCGCCGAGAGCAACAGCAGCAACAACAGCAGCGATAACAAGTGCGCCCTTCATGATCGTATTCTCCTAAGAATTAGAGTCCCTGTGGCCTAAGGCCGATATCAGCGAGCAACTTCGGTGGCCGATACATCGGCACCAAGCTTCATTGGCGTGTGTGGAACTTCACGACGACATGCCCCGAGAGCCACTGCCGCGACGACAGCCGACAAAACGATAAGCCCCTTAACACCCTGCATAGTTCAATCTCCTGATGCTTGTTCGGCACTAGCCAGATAACTGGGTACCCGTGCAGCAGTTCCGTATCAAGCAATGAGACCGCTTCAGCACGGTTTTCCAATGGTCTTGATGCGATTATGCCACTGCGTGATGAACGCTCCTCAGTGTTCCAGGGACTCCGCAGCACACTTCCCAAAGAACACCGCGAAGCGGCGTCCTACCTGCCCAAGCAATACAATCGGCATTGGGAATATAAGACTCTGCAACCCGTTAAAGGCCGGTTAAAACCTGTACCAAATCGGATCAATTGAGCAAAGGCGACCACGCGGGGTCGGAGGCGAACGAGGGCGTCTTGATGACTTTCTCGTTGTAGCCGGTGATGTCGACGGAGAAGATTCGCGGACCGGTGTTCTGCCCTCGTTCTTCCCGGAAGAACATCAAGACGCGTCCGTTGGGCGCCCAGGTCGGTCCTTCGTTATGGAAGCCTTCGGAGAGGATTCGCTCGCCGCTGCCGTCCGGACGCATGATTCCGATCAGGAATCGCCCCATCAGCTGCTTCGTGAAGGCGATGTAGTCGCCGCGCGGAGACCAAACCGGTGTCGAATACCGCCCCTGCCCCAAGCTGATCCGCCTTGCTGGGCCCCCATTCACGCTCATGACGTAGAGTTGCTGGGTCCCTTCGCGGTCCGATTCGAAGACGATATTCGCGCCATCGGGCGAGTAGGACGGCCCGGTATCGATCGCCTGAGTGACTTCCGTCAGCCGCCGCGTCTGCCGAGACCTCAGATCCATTTCGAAGATCGACGACCCGCCGCCTTCCTGCAGGCTCATGACGATCTTCTGCCCGTCGGGAGAGAACCGCGGCGCAAACGTCATGCCCGGGAAATCCCCGACCACCTGCTTCTGCCCGGTTTCCAGGTTCATCATGTAGACGCGCGGCTGCCCCTTCCCGTAGGACATGTAGGCAATCTGCTGGCTCGATGGCGAAAACCGGGGCGTCAGCACGAGTTCGTCGCCGCTGCTGAGGACCCGCATGTTATGGCCATCCTGGTCCATGATCGCCAGCCGTTTGACGCGCCGCTGCTTCGGACCGGTCTCATCGATGTAGACGACGCGGGTATCGAAATAGCCCTTTTCGCCCGTCAGGCGCTGATAGACCTGGTCGGCAATGATATGCCCGATCCGCCGCCAGTTCCTCGCCACTGTCGTAAAGCGCTGACCGGTCAGCTGCTGGCCCGTCGTCACATCCCACAGCCGGAATTCGGTCGACACGCGCCCATCACCGGCATTCGACACGGACCCGACGACCAGCGCGTCCGCACGAATCGCGCGCCAATCGGGAAAGCGGGGAGCGGCATTGACGTTCGTAATCCGTTCCAGGAACGAATTCGGGTTGAGCGACGCGAACAGCCCCGAACCCTGCAGGTCGGAGGCAATGACTCCGGCGATATCGGCCGCCAGTTTCGGGTCATCGCCAACAAAATTCGGAATGGCGATCGGAATCGGCGCAACCGTACCCTGCCGCTGCGTCCCACTCAGGCCCTGGGCAAAGGCCAGATCGCCCCCATAGCAGATCGACAGGCTGGCGGCACCGAGACCGGTCAAAACCTGCCGTCTCGACAGCATCGCGCCAGAGCGTTTCCAAAGACCGACATCATCGAACCATGATGAATTCATTCGTCAGATACCTCTAAACTTCATGTGCAGCCTCAGAACGATCGTGTTGCGTCGAACATCCATGTGATGTCTCGCCAAGCTGCATAGCTCTCGGGTGGCAAATTAAACGGAGCTGCGCATTTTATCGCTTTGACAGCAGCGGCTGCATTGTTTTGGAATTGCACATCCTTGCGCGGCGATATAACCACCGGCGGCCCATCGAGTTCGCCATTTTTTTTCAGACGCCAACGAACACTGACCAAAGATCCTTTACCTTCGGGCCGTTGCCAGCAGGCGCGGATCTGCGAACCAATGCTCGCCATCAACAGATGTTGTTGCTGCGCGGTAAGCTGGGCACCATTTGAAGACCCTTTACGCTTTGTCGGATGTACTGATGGAGATTTATTTAGCAATTCCAACATGCGATTGTTGAAGTCATTCCGCTTCTGATCCTTAGCCAACTTCATGTTTTTGAAGGATTTGTTGTCTGCCGCAGAAGGGGAAGTCGCCCGAGACCCTCCTTCGGAACCAGAAGCCGATGCTATTTCTGAAGCGCCCCACCCGAAACTACTGAATGCCAAAGCGCAAATAACGGCGAGGCGTGCCACCCACAGAAAATGCTTTTTCCATTTTTCAAATCTGATGACCATACATGTACTCATCAAAGCATATGCCTCGGATCGAATTCCCAGGTGATCTCCTGCCAGTTTTGGTACATCTCCGGCGGGAGTTTGAACGGCGCCGCACACGTCACCGCGCGAACAGCTGCTTCGCCGGCAATCCGATAGACCGGGTCATTACGCGCGCCGACGATCTGCGGCTGGCCATCGAGCTGGCCGTCCCGCTTCAACCGCCAGCGAACCGTAACCACAGCCACGTCGATTCCACCACCTCCGCCCGGCAAACGCCAGCAATCGCGGATCTGCGAGCTGATCCGCCCTTTGAGAAGATCCTCCTCACGAGCAGTTAACTCGTTACCCTGCCCTTCCCGTTCCCCGGCCGTCGGTCCGGTATAATCTGTATCCTGCGAAGTTCCAGAACGCTTCGAACCGCGCTCCTCAGGAGTTTTATCAAGCAACGCCGACATCCGCTTGGTAAAGTCTTCCTGTTTTTTCTTCGCCTTGCGCTCCTTTTCGGCTTCCCGTTTCTTCTTTTCCGCGAGCTTCTTCTTGCGCTCAGCTTCCTTCTTACGCCGCGCTTCTTCTTCCTTCTTTTGCTTCTCGCGATACTTACGTTGTATCTCCGCCTTTTTCTTGCGCGCCTCGGCATCCGCATCTGGATTGGGCGGCGCTGGAATTGGCGGCGTCGAAGAATCGATCTTCTCGGCGATATCGTCAGGTTTAGAGGGCTGCGGCGGCTCAGGCGTCTCAAGCTTCGCCACCTTGGTTTCCGGCGGCGTCTCAGGCGGTGGCGGTTCGGTCGCCTGCGGCGGCTTGGGCGGCTCAGGCTTCGACTTCGGCGCTTCCTTTTTCGAGACCTGCTTTTCTTCTTCCGGCGTCGCCTTGGCTTCGAGCTTTTTCGATTCCGGGTCGCCCTGCTTCAGCTTGGTGAATTCCGAAATGGAGATGATCTCCGCCTCGATTGTGGGAGCAGCAGGCTCAGGCAGCTTATCGGTGCCCATGATTTCGTAGGCCGCGTAACCGATGAGCGCACCGTGCAGCAACAGCGAAAAGATGAGGCCAATCGCCTGCAATCATCCCTCCTCAAGTTCCGTCACGAGCGAAATCTTCTTGAACCCGCCAGCGCTGATGCGGCCCATCACCTGCGCGACGACACCATAAGGCACACCCTTGTCGGCCCGAACAAAGATCGTCTCATCATAGCCATTGGCGGCAATTGCTTCGAGCTTCGGCTTGATCTCATCGAGCCCGACCTTGGTCTCGCCGATATATACTTCGCCGTTGTTGCGCACAGAAACCGCCAGAGGTTCGGTATTGGATTGCAGCTGCTTGCCCTTGGCTTGCGGCAATTCCAGCGGCACACCGACCTGCAATAGCGGCGCGGCCACCATGAAGATGATCAGCAGCACCAGCATGACGTCGACAAACGGCGTGACGTTGATTTCCGCCATAGGCGCATGCCGCCGCGATCGCCGCCTGCGACCGGTATTCTGCGAATTGGCTTTGATACTCGCGCCCATCGGCGACTGTCTCCAAGCTAAACGAACTCAGGCCGCGGCAGGCTCCAGGCGTTACGAACCGGAATCGATCTGCCGCGAAACAATCGCAGCAAACTCGTCTGCGAACGCCTCAAGCCGCTGCCCGATCCTGGCAGAATCAGCAGAGAATTTATTGTAGAAGATCACCGCCGGTATGGCAGCCAGAAGGCCAAGTGCGGTGGCAAACAAGGCTTCGGCAATCCCCGGCGCGACGACCGCCAAGTTGGTATTCTTCGAAACGGCAATCGCCTGGAAGCTCGTCATGATGCCCCAGACCGTCCCGAACAGCCCGACGAACGGGGACGTCGCGCCAACGGTGGCAAGAAACAGCAATCGCCGATCAAGCCGCTCCATCTCACGCGCGATGGTGACGTCCATGACCTTCTCGACACGCAGCTGAATGCCGCCCATCGAGCGCGAATTGCCCTCAACCGAGCGTTTCCATTCGCGCATCGCGGCAACGAACAGCGCCGCCATGGCGATCGGCCGCCCGCGCGTCAGTCCGTTATAAAGTTCATCAAGCGATTGGCCCGACCAGAACAAATGCTCGAACTTATCGGTCTCCCGCCGAGCCTGCCGGAATGAATAGAACTTTTCGAAAACGATGCCCCAGGACCAGACCGACGCCAGCATCAGCCCGACCATGACGACCTGAACCACGATGTGGGCATGCAAGAAGAGCTCGATGAAGGAAAAGCCGACCGCCGGAGCAGCCCCGAGATTCTCACTCGTCAAACTTGGGTCCATGAAATAATCCGCTCACCTCGCCTGTCCGCCGGCCGGCCAAAGAGCACCAACCATTGGAGCGACACCCCACAATGCGCAAAGCACCGGTGACCGCTCCATTGCGAAGCTGCCGAACCGATGCCCAATCCGTCCGCTGCGAAATCCCCCTGAGGTCTCAAGGCTCTTGTGACTTCGCCTAACGGCTCCCCGTCTGAATAGCGCTTGTTGCCTCGCAATATGACCAAACAAGGGCTTAGGAAGAGACGCTGAGCGTTATGGTTTCAAAGAATTCCACGCTCCGGCAGCATAATTCAGATCGCGGACCACGGGCTTCCATCAGCCAGCAGTCCAACTCAAGAACGCTCGAAAGCCACCCGGATCGCATCGGTTAGCCGCAGCGGCTTGCCCGCGACCGAAACAAGCACGACCACGACATCCGCCTCAAAGACGGCGCGCCCGTCGCGGCTGACAACCTGGTTCAGCGTCACCGACGCGCCGCCGAGCTCTTTCACGCGCGTTTCGACAACGAGCAGATCGTCCATCCGCGCCGGGCGCTTGAAATCCAGCGTCATCCGCCGCACGACGAATGCAGCCGGTTCGTTGGAGGCTTCACCCGAAATCAGTTCCCGCGCTTCGACACCCAGCAGACGCAAAAAGTCGGTGCGTCCCCGCTCGCAAAAGCGGACGTAAGAGGCGTGATAAACAACCCCGCCAGCATCGGTATCTTCGAAATAAACCCGGATCGGCAGCCGGTGGAATTGCCCCTGCTCATCGGCCCCAAGCCGCCCGGCAACATCTGCCCAAACTTCTTCGCTCAAGCCACAGCCCCTTCACCCTCGCCGCCAAGCTCTATCGTCACGATCTCAGGCGGCACCCCAAAACGTACCGGCATAATTGAACAACCAAGTCCGCCGGAAATAATCAAATGGCGCTGGTTCTCAACGATATGACCATAAGCATACCGGTTCCCAAATTGCGAAGGAACAACAGGCGAGTATCCCAAGAAACGCACCTGACCTCCGTGGGTATGACCACTCAGGGTCAGCGAAACGCGCGAAGGTACCTTCGGAAAGATATCCGGTTCATGCGCCATGAGAATGATCGGAGCGTCATCACTGACTTGCGCGAGAGTCGCAGGCAGGTCATCAACACCCGCAAACCGCCGACCACGAGCCATTGCTTTGGCTACTGGCGAGATGCCCTTGACGTCCTCAGCGCCCCGAAAAGGAAGGTCACTCTTTTTGCCTGCACGACTTCGCCGATAAACATGCTCAACAATCGCCAGTTGGTCTCCGAGCCCCGCCAACCAGAACGGTTTCCCATCGTTGGCAATCCGGAACGCTTGGTTTTCGTAGACCGGGATACCGGCACGCTCCAACGCCTGCCCCGCGATGATCGGACCTTTGCCTCGACGCTGCGCGCCACGATCATCCCACCAGTCATGATTTCCCAGAACCGCGTGGACCCCTAAACGGGCTTTCAAACCTGCCAAGATTGCAGCCCATTCCGACGATGGAACCATGCGCGTGCGCCAGTGATGGCCAGCAACAAAATCCCCAAGCAGCAAAATGATATCCGCTTCGAGTGAATTGGTGACATCGACAATATGCTCAATGCGCGCCGGCGACATATCCGGTTCACCCGCATGCAAGTCAGCGACAACGGCGAGGCAAAGCTTGAAATTCGCCGGCCAGTTATCCGGCGTGAAACGGTATCGTGTCGTAACCAGACGTAGTCGCGGCTCGACACCGAAGGCGTAGCCAGCCAGCCCGAAACCACCGAAAAGCCCACCACCTAAGCTGCGCAGCAGGGTCCTTCGGGAAATCAAGCCACAGCCCCTTCACCCTCTCCGCCAAGTTCAATCATCACGATCTCAGGCGGCGCGCCAAAGCGAATGGGCAGGCCCGAGCAGCCAAGTCCACCCGAGACAATCAGATTGCGCCCGTCTTCGACAATGTGCCCGTAGGCATAGCGGTCGCCATAGCGCGAGGGCACGACGGGCCGATAACCCATGAACGTCACCTGACCGCCATGCGTGTGACCGCTGATTGTCAGCGAAACACGGTCCTTAAGCTCTCCCATATCGGCGAAGAAATCAGGTTCGTGCGCCATCAGCACAACCGGCGCATCGTCGGTAATCCGGCGCGCCAGAAGGGGAGCATCGTCAACCCCGACATAGCAGCCGCAAGTGGGATCCTTGATCTTGTAAAACGACCATTGGTCGCCAAGTCCGGCGATCCAAAACCCTTGCCCCTCTTTGTCGAAGCGGATGGCGGTATTCTCATGCAGATTGATCCCCGCCCGCTCAAGCGCCGCGCCCGCAAGCGTCGGCCCCGCGCGCCGATCCTGGACGCTTTCTTCTTCCCACCAATCGTGATTGCCAAGCACCGCATGAACGCCGTAAGGCGCCTGCAATTGACCAAGCACGCCAGCCCATTCGTCATGCCCGACCGCGCGGCCGCCAACCCGACGGGCCCACTTCTTCATGCCGTAACTGGGCACATAATCGCCTAGCAGCAGGACCGCATCGGGATTAAGGGCGTTCGTCCGCGCCACAATCTGGGACAGTCGGGACAATCCCATCCACGGCTCGATGACGTGCAGATCGGCAAGTACTGCAAGCTTAACGCGCAATCCTTCAGGCCATCCCGGTGGGGTAAGCTGATAGCGCGTCACCCGCATCCGGAACGGTTCAGCCAGCGCATACCCGCCAAATGTGGCGCCCGTCGCCGACAGCGCCAGGAAGCCCTTTAAGAATGTGCGACGTGAAATCACGAAACGAAGTGCCTCAAATCTTGTTTGACGTTCAGATGGTTAAGCAAAATCCGTGCAAGGGATCCCAAACGCGTCGGCCCTTAGGGGTCATCAAACAACGGCAATTCTTCTGGGGCGCTTTTGGGGCCGCCAGAAATTCCTAGGTGGCGATAGGCCTTCAGCGTTAAGACGCGACCCCGTGGGGTCCGGCCGATAAAGCCCTGTTGCAACAGGTAAGGCTCGACGATCTCTTCGAGCGCATCACGCGGCTCGGACAGTGCCGCAGCCATCGTCTCAATGCCAACTGGCCCACCGTCGTAATTGCGCGCGATACAGTTCAAATATCGGTGATCGAGCGCATCGAGCCCCTCGTTGTCGACTTCCAGCATCCGAAGCGCCTTGTCGGCCACCTCAGCCGTGATGCTTTCGGCATTGGCAACGGCCGCGAAGTCCCGCACGCGCCGTAACAGCCGCCCGGCGATACGCGGCGTACCCCGCGCACGGCGAGCGATCTCGCGCGCTCCGTCTGCCGCCATCGGCGCACCCAGCACCCGCGCACCGCGTTCAACGACAAACTGCAGTTCTTCGACGGTGTAGAAATTGAGCCGGATCGGAATACCGAAGCGGTCGCGCAGCGGCGTTGTCAAAAGCCCAGCGCGTGTCGTAGCCCCGACCAGCGTGAACTTCGCCAGATCGATCCGCACGGAGCGCGCGGCCGGTCCTTCCCCGATGATGAGGTCGAGCTGGAAATCCTCCATCGCCGGATAAAGGATCTCTTCAACCGCCGGATTGAGCCGGTGGATTTCGTCGATGAAGAGGACGTCGCGATCTTCGAGGTTGGTCAGAAGGGCCGCCAGATCACCGGCTTTGGAGATCACCGGCCCCGACGTTGCCCGGAAGCCGACCCCCAATTCCTTCGACATGATCTGCGACAGCGTCGTCTTTCCAAGCCCCGGCGGCCCGACGAACAAGACGTGATCGAGCGCCTCGCCGCGCGACTTGGCCGCCTCGATGAAAACCTTGAGGTTGGCGCGCGCCTGCTCCTGCCCGATGAAATCATCAAGAGCCTGCGGCCGGATCGAGCCCTCAAGCTCATCCGCCTCGCGCCGTTCCGATGTCACCAGCCGATCATCATCCATCATGAGTTGGTGGTGCATGTGTTCGCGCGGAACGTCAAGTCGGAGCAGAATACTTCCACTGCAATCATGACGTTACCGCCCGCGAATTCGCCACCAGCCCGAACCTCCGACAGAGCCAAGGGCAAATCACAGCGGAAACCGCTGCGATGCAGCGGCACTCCATGCACTCAGCTGCCTAATCCGTCATCCCCGCGCAGGCGGGGATCCGTGTTCGTTCCCGGCTTCGTGGACAGATCCCGGCCTTCGCCGGGATGACGAAATTATCGAGGTCAGTTCAGCTCTGTCCTAACTGCAGCCACCAGCCCTAACCTGCGGCACAGCGCCAGACACACCATCCCAGACAAAGCCCCCAGCGGCGCCATATAGACGAACATCCAGACAAAATCGCTTGCCGGTGAAGACTTTTCACCCGCCGAGAAAAGCACAAGTGACAGCACCAAATTGCCGATCACTCCAGCAATCGCGCCGACCAAGAGAACCTGACCGTAGCCGACAAACCCACCGTCACTCGTCTTCCAAGCCACCCACAAACCGCAAAGAAACGCCGCCACACCGCCGAAAATGAATGAAAACACTGCAACGATCAGAAAGAAGCCGGCGATCTCCTCCAAGATTACGATACCGCCATTGGGAAAAGTCCAATCGCTCGGCGAACTGAACACAATCGATCCGACGATCCCAGGTAACATCATCAAGAACCCGCCAATCGGAGGACCGAGCAGCAGGAACGTCAAAACCACCAACGCGAAGCGCAACCGCCCTACTCCGCCTTCTTGATGATGCCGCCGGCTTCCATCGCCTGCTGCACCAGGATCGACACGATCCCTGCCACAAACGATAAGCCCGCCAGCAATTCGCGCGCGGGAACGCCGGTGAAGACGCTCACCGAACCAAAGCCGACGACACCCGCCGCCGCCGCTTCAATCCAACTGAAGCGGCCATGTTTGATAACGCGCGGCAACACGATGATCGCCGCCAGCGCCGAAGGGACCGCGGCCCAGACATAGGCTGCAATCGCTGCCGGTCCGGGTTCCGGCAACGGATCAGGCAACCACGCCTGCATGCCGATGAGAGGCCCGACGATCAGCGCCGCCGCAACCGCCAGCCCGGCAAAGAACGGCCCGACGAGCATGTAGCCGAGAAACACCCACATCGCCCGGCTCCAGCCGCTCGGTCCGTCATCCTTCTCAGCGCCAACAACGGCGAGTTTCGGAGCCGCCTTCTTGCGGACCTTCTTCTTCATCGGCATGGCTTCCCCCTGTTATTTGGGTCGTAATTGAGTTCAGCGCGCCAACGCGCTTTAGAGCATCAGAGCGCCGCAACTAAGACTTGCAAGGCGCCCTTCGATGCGCCGCCGCCTCGCGACAATGATATCTTGGCTTACAGGACCGTTAGCTGCTCAGCGCCTTCAAGCCGCGGCGGATCAGTTGCGCGGTATCGGCATCCTCGCCCAGCTCCTTCGCAGCCGTCGCCACCGCCCGCGCCGCCTCAACCGGCTGATACCCAAGATTCGTCAAAGCCGAGATCGCTTCTGCCGCGGCATTCGAATGCTCGGAGGCAACGCCCGCATCCGCAACAGCTGAAGCGGACGCATCGCCTCCCCCGACTCCGGCAATCGCCAGCCCCGGCGCCTTGTCTTTCAACTCGGCGACGATCCGCTGTGCGATCTTTTTGCCGACCCCTGGCGTCTGCTCGACGGCCTGCCAGTTACCGAGCGCAATGGCGCTTGCCAGATCGTTGGGCGATAAGATCCCAAGCACCGCCAGCGCCACCTTGGCCCCGACGCCCTGGATCGTCTGCAGCGTGCGAAACCAACTGCGCTCGACCTCGGTCGCGAACCCATAAAGCCGGATCGCATCTTCGCGCACGTGCGTATCGATGGTCAGGCTCGCCTCTTCGCCAAGCTGCAGCGAACGCAACGTCCGCGCCGAAGCCTGGACTTCATAGCCCACGCCCCCGACATCCAGGATGACGACGCTTTCTCCGATGGCATCGACCTTGCCGCGCAATTTGCCGATCATCGCAACCCCGCTGATTTTTCGCCAAAATATCGAATCGATTGAGGGCTATTCTAATCCGCCCGGCTGAGACCGCGACCACCGGGCATTTGACCCGACCATGCAATCACCAGACATTGCCGCCCATGCGACTACCTTCAACACCCGCACACACGCTTCAAGGGCTGGATGTCCGCGTGCCGGATGATTTCACCGGCGCGCGCAATGCCGTGCTGATAGTGTTTGACAAAAGCCACCTCCTCGCCGTGCCGCCCTGGCACTCCGTTTTACGCCAGCACCTCGCCGGCCAACCCGGAGCAGGCTTCTACACCCTCATCCTGATCGACGAAGTCCCACCCTGGCGTAGGCATCTGACCGAATGGAACCTGCGTCTCGAAATCGGCGACGATGATCTCATTCAGGATACCGCCGTCCTCTGGCAGGATCGCCGCCGTTGGCTGGAAATCTCCGAGACGCCGAGCACCGACGAACCGCTCTTGGTGATCGCCTCGCCCGATGGCACGATCCACGCCACCGCTCCGGGCCTGCCGAAACCAATGGCAACCTCGCGCCTGATCGATGCGCTGCAGTGCTGAGCGGAAGCAGGGTCTGCAAGAGATAAGAACTGTTCAGCGACCCGAGAGGCGAACTTTCTGAACCCGCCTGGCGCGCGATGGCTTGGAACCATTGCCAGCCGTTGCGGCCGCTTGCGCATGCGGACCGGTTCGGTGATTGGCATGGCAAATTGCAATCGCCAGCGCATCGGCTTCATCCGCACTGTCGAACTTGGCGCGAGGCAGCAACAGGCCGACCATCGCCTGGATCTGCTTCTTGTCGGCGTGCCCCGTCCCAACCACCGATTTCTTGATCAGGTTCGGCGAGTATTCTGCTACCCGCAACCCCTTCATGGCCGGAGCAAGCAGCGCCATTCCGCGCGCCTGACCGAGCTTCAACGTTGCCCGCGCGTTGTCGTTGACGAACGTTTCTTCGATGGCCGCCTCGCGTGGCGTGAAACTGGCGATGACGCTGGAGACGCCCTCGAAGATTTCGCGCAACCGGTAGGCAAGATCGGTATCGGCCTGCGAGGCGACATGGCCTGAGGCGACATAAGTCAGCCGCACACCGTCGCTTTCGACAATGCCCCAGCCCGTGCGCCGCAGCCCGGGATCGATCCCGATAATTCTGACAAGTCTCTGATCCGCCATGGCAACCACGGTTAAGCGATTCGCGCGCCATGTGCTGGCACTCGAATGCCTCAAGCCTGCAGCAAAAACGGATTAAGCGGCGGGAAAGCTAGAGCTTAGGCTTCCGCCAGCTTGGCCATGATCTCGTCCGAGATATCGAAATTGGCGAAGACGTTCTGCACGTCATCGTCATCTTCGAGGACTTCGATCAACTTCAGGATCGTCGTCGCGTTATCTTCATCGACCTCGGTCGTGAGATTCGGCCGCCAAACGTCCTTGACGGTTTCAGCTTCGCCCAGCGCCTCTTCCAGCGCACCCGCAACCGTTCCAAGATTATCAAAGCTCGTCGTGATCAGGTGTCCCTCATCGTCGGACTGTGCGTCGTCTGCACCCGCCTCGATCGCGGCTTCGAGGATCTTGTCGGCATCTCCGGCCTCCACCGGATAGACGATCTCACCGACATGATCGAACATATGCGCGACCGAACCCGTCGAACCCAGATTGCCGCCATGCTTGGAGAAGGCGGCACGGACGGCGGCGCCTGTCCGGTTGCGGTTATCCGTCAGCGTCTCGACGATGAGCGCAACACCACCTGGCGCGTAGCCTTCATAGCGGATCGGTTCGATGTCCTCCGCATCCGCCCCGGTCGCCTTCTTGATGGCGCGCTCGATGTTGTCCTTGGGCATGTTTTCCGCACGCGCAGCCTGCAGCGCCAGGCGCAGCTTCGGGTTCGCCGTAGGGTCCGGCAGGCCATTCTTGGCCGCCAGCGTGATCTCGCGGGCGATCTTGGTGAACACCTTGGCGCGGGCTTTGTCCTGCTTGCCCTTGCGATGCATGATGTTCTTGAATTTGGAATGCCCGGCCATCGTGTCTGCCTTCTTTAGCGCTCTGCGTCGATTGCGTAGTGTCGTTCGGGGCCACGTTTTGCGCGACCCGACCGCCAGAGGTCAAGACACGGCTGCAAAGAGATCCCGTTGAGCGCCAAAAGCTAGGCCCAGAAATCGGGCTCAGACTGCGAAAGGCAACCGCCGATCCGGATGGACCGAACCTGCTTTGCCAGCCCCGTCTTGTCGTCGATGTCGACCGCAATACCTGAAAGGGTCGCCGGTCCGTTGGCAGGCTCGAAACGCTCTTTGGGAATGCGCGCCAGGAACCGGTGCAGCGGCTCATCCTTGGACATACCCAAAACAGAGTTGTAGTCACCACACATGCCGGCATCGCTCATGTAGGCCGTCCCGCCTGGCAAAATACGCTCATCCGAAGTCGGGGTATGCGTGTGGGTCCCGACCACCAGACTAGCCCGACCATCGGCAAAGTAGCCGAACGCCTGCTTTTCGCTGGTCGCCTCGGCGTGAAAATCGATCACGATCGCATCCGCACCCGTCCCCAGCGGACACGTCAGCAGTTCCTGTTCAACCGCACGGAACGGACAGTCGAGCTCATGCATGTAGACGCGGCCCATCGCGTTCATGACGAGAACCTGTGCCCCGTTGCGCGCTTCGTACAAGCCTGCCCCTCGTCCCGGCGTTCCCGGCGGGAAATTCACCGGACGGATCAACCGATCCTGGCGTTCGATATAGACGAGCGTTTCCTTCTGATCGAAGGCGTGATTGCCAAGCGTCACCGCATCCGCGCCGGCATCGAGCAACTCATTGAAAATCTTTTCGGTAATCCCGAACCCGCCGGCAGAATTCTCGCCATTGATGATCACGAAATCGAGGGCCCAACGCTCGCGAAGGTCAGGCAACGTTTCAATAACGGCGTTCCGTCCCGACTTACCGACAATGTCGCCGAGAAATAACAATCGCATATCGCTAGGGCGTTCTTTTTAGATCATTTTGCTGACGTACAGCGCCTGAACCCTGAAGGAGTGAGAATCCAGTCGCAGGGTTGGTCATACCCCTCCCGGGGCACGGCGTCGACCCGCTGCTCGTCGAAGGCAACCGCAATAGCGATAATCGGCTTGAGGGATCTCAGCTTTTCCAGAGTGCGGTCATAAAACCCGCCGCCATAACCAAGCCGGTAGCCGTCGTCGTCAAAGGCCAGCAGCGGCACCAGCACGACATCGGGCAGCACTTCAGGGGCAGAATCGAGCGGTTCTTCGATCCCCCACGTGCGCTTTTCCAACGCCTCGCCCGGCGCCCATGAGCGCATGATAAGCGGCTCGCCTTTGGCCTTGATCACAGGCAGCGCCAGCTTGAAGCCTTGCTCATGCAGCGCCTGCATCAACGGACGCACGTCCAATTCATCGCCAATCGAAGAAAAGCCCGACACGATCATCGGCGCCGTCGCGCCGCTAAATCCGATCCCGTGTGCTGCGAGCTTGTCGCCTGCTCCCGCGCCATTGCGCATAAACGCCATCAGCCGGCGCGTTCTGGCTTCAACGCGCAAAGCCTTCTTATCAGCGTCCAAAGTCATCGATGTCCCAACAGGCGATAGTGAAGTGCCGCGAAGGCCGTCGGAGCGTATTGATCTCGCCGGGCACCTACAAATATAGGTGGGCGCCGTGTGCCCAAGGCCACGACCCTGGGCAGGGACAGCTCCCTGGCAAAACTTATAGGCCCTGGAGATTCGTTGCCCCAAACGCACCCCGCAGCATGCTCTAATTTAAGATGGAGCCGCTGCGGAATAAAGAGATCCCTACTAGAAAGCTGAACGCTCCCCAATAAAACCTTTGCCCGAAAACGAAGTTAAACGGCAGGATAACTCCTACTGGCCCGTCTTCTCGACGGCTTCGCGCGCATCGAAGAGTTCGTCGGCAATCAAAATAGCCGCCATCGCCAATAGCCGGTCCTCGCCAACCTGGCCGAACTGGGCAATCAATTCATCGACTTTTTCAGAAAGATAACTGGCGACAAGCTTCAGCCTGTCTTCCTGCCCCTCAGGGCATTGAAACCGATACGTGCGACCGTTGATCTTCGCCGTCACCTGCCCCATGAGAGCCTTCTGGTTGCCAGACCCGAATCATCCTTTGTCTTCAATAAGATTATGAAGTGAATCAATCACCCAATCAATTCGGTTCACAGCCTCGGTCTGCTGCGCTTCCAACTCGCCGATCCGCGCCTTGGCGACTTTTAGATCGCTTTTAAGCTGATCGCGTTCGGCCTGCAGCTGCTTGACCTTCGTTTCAAGACGCTGCATCGCCGACTTCAGCTCTGTCGGTTGAGCCTTTTTGGAAGTGGCAGCGCGCTTGGCCTTTTGAGGTTGCCTGGTGGCCATTTCAAATTCCAATTGTTTACCAATGCCATGAAGATGCCGGTTAACCATGACCGGACCAAGCATTTCATAATTGCTCGCAGCCTTGAACAGCCAAGGCACCTATTGACGCGGGCATGTCGCCGAACCCCGTAAAATGCAGCGGCTGAAATCGGAACTGGAAAACTACGCGCGCCCTGAAACCCCGGTCAACGCTTCGCAGATCACGATTTCCAACGCATCTGTTTCGAAACTTGTGGGCTGAATCGACGCACGAACCATCCCGCTCGCAAACAGCGACATCCCTAAGGGTACATTGACACACCCCGCCCCCGGCCACTATTTGCCACTTCGGAGAAGTAGAAAAATACATGTGAATGCAGCGTTTCACGACGCCGCAGACAAATTCATGCAGGCCCAGCAGGCGCAAGCTTGAGCCAAAACCGCAACTTGGCTCGCCAACAGGAAGGAGACCGAACGTGTCAGTGAAAGTCGCGATCAACGGATTTGGACGTATTGGACGCAACGTACTGCGCGCCATCGCCGAAAGCGGCCGTCAGGACATCCAGGTCGTCGCCATCAACGATCTCGGTCCTGTTGAAACCAACGCGCACCTCCTGCGCTACGATTCCGTTCATGGCCGCTTCCCCGGCGAAGTCACAGTCTCCGGCGACATGATCGACGTCGGCACCGGCCCGATCAAGGTCACGGCCATCCGCGACCCGCAGGAACTGCCGCACAAAGAACTGGGCGTCGATATCGCGCTCGAATGCACCGGCATCTTCACCAAGCGCGACAAAGCCGCTCTGCACCAGCAGGCGGGCGCGAAGCGCGTTCTCGTCTCGGCTCCGGCCGAAGGCGCAGACTTGACGGTCGTCTACGGCGTCAACCACGACAAACTGACGGCCGCCCATCAGGTCGTGTCCAACGCGTCCTGCACCACCAACTGCCTGGCGCCGGTCGCCAAGGTCCTGAACGACTTTGTCGGCATCGACAAAGGCTTCATGACGACGATCCACTCTTACACCGGCGACCAGCCGACGCTCGACACCATGCACAAGGATCTCTACCGCGCCCGCGCCGCAGCGCTGTCGATGATCCCGACCTCAACGGGCGCCGCAAAGGCCGTCAGCCTCGTTCTGCCGGAACTGAGCGGCCGCCTCGACGGCGTTGCCATCCGCGTCCCGACGCCGAACGTCTCGGTCATTGACTTCAAGTTCGTCGCCAAGCGCGAAACGACTGCCGACGAAATCAACGCCGCCATCAAGGCCGCAGCCGATGGCCCGCTGAAAGGCGTTCTTGGCTACACGAACGACCCGAACGTTTCGTGCGATTTCAACCACAGCCCGTTCTCCAGCGTCTTCCATATGGATCAGACCAAGGTGATGGACGGAACCCTGGTTCGCATTCTGTCCTGGTATGACAACGAATGGGGCTTCTCCAACCGCATGTCCGATACCGCAGTCGCAATGGCCAAGCTCGGCTGATTGCTGGGGTAAAAAGCAAACGACAACTGATCAGCGCGGGCGAAAACGGCCCGCGCTGATTTGTCTTTCGGACCTCTCGAAATCAGGTCCAGTGAAGATCGTTTCTTGTGAAGCCCGGCCCCAAAAGCCTCGGAGAAATTGCCGCGTGACCGGCAACCGCCGCTATTCTGCCGCGATTGCCTTGCGATAGAACTGCTCAAAGCCAGTCAAAGCGCGGCACACGCCGTCACCACAGGCTCGTAAAATCAGGCACCAGATGTCCAACGGCCAGATGTCCAACGGAAAGTCGAAAAAAATAGCAGAAGCCCCAGAGCCGGCACGGGTCATTCTCCTGCTGTCGCTGAACGCTTCGTTGCCAGAGCCTGAGCGCCTCAGTCGTCTGGTCGCCGAGACCGATGTCTCTTCCGTCATCTTGCAGCCGAATGCGGATAATCCGCCGAAAGCAGATCAGTTAAAGCCGCTCGTCGCCGTCCTGCAGCATAACGATACCGCCGTCCTCATCGCCGAAGATGTCGATCTGGCAGATGCGGTTTCCGCCGATGGCGTTCACCTCTCGCACCGCGATGGCGATATCGCCGACGACATCCAGGCCCGCTATAAAGCCGCCAGACAAGCCCTCGGCCCAACCGCCATCGTCGGCGTCGACGTCGGCATTTCAAGACACGACGCCATGGCGCTCGGAGACGACAACGCCGATTACATCGCATTCAGCCCTTCGCACGCGAAACCCGTTCGCGGCGAAGACGACGACGATGCCGACCCTGGCTTGGATGACCCGCATGAACTCATCTCATGGTGGGCGGAAATCTTCGAGCCTCCCGTCGTGGCGCTTTTCGCCAACGACCTCGACGAAGCCTGCGAACTGGCCGCCATCGGTGCCGACTTTGTCGGCTTGAACCTGCCGGCAGGAGTAAGCCCGGCGGATGAACTGGAATGGCTGCAAAACGCCAACACGCGGTTGGCCGAAGCCAAAAGGTAAGGAGCCCTAAGCGATGCCGCTGAGAAAGCTCACGCCCCTGATTGCCGTCGCCCTATTTGCGAGCGCGCCCCTGCAGCCAGCCGCCGCTGAATCGAGCAGCTGGTTCAAGCGCGCCGACCCACCGGCAAAATCAAAACCCGCTCCAGCGAAGAAATCGAAGGCGAATAAAGGCCGCATCAAAACCGCCAAACGCACCAAAGCTGACGCAGAAGCCAATGGCCAGCAGCCGCAAAACAACGCCGCATACCAGGCCTTCGATCAGGGCAAATACCTGACCGCCTTGAAGCTTGCCGAGAAAGCCGCGGCCGAAGGCGATCCGGCAGCGCATACCCTCATCGGCCGCATCTACGGTGAAGGCTTCGGCGTTCCCCAAGACCTCGCCGCCGCCGCCAAATGGTACACGCGCGGCGCAGAACTTGGTGACATCAACGCCATGTTCGCCCTCGGCCTCATCGCAGCCGAAGGCCGCGGCGTCAAAAAAGACCTCAACGCAGCAGCGCAAATGTTCGAACAGGCCGCCCGTAAAGGCCACCCGGAAGCCAGTTACAACCTCGGCTTGCTGTTTCTCAAAGGCGACGGCAAGCCGGAGAACCCAACCCGCGCCGCACAGCTCATCCAATACGCCGCCGAACAAGGCCTGGCAGCCGCCCAATACGACATCAGCGCGCTCTACCAGAAGGGCGTCGGCGTCGAACCGGATGCCTATGAAGCCGCCCGCTGGATCAGTCTGGCTGCCGAGCAGGGAATGCCCGCCGCGCAATACGAATATTCGGTGATGCTGCTCAAAGGCATGGGGCTCAAGAAGGATGTCCACAAAGCCTTGGGTTACATGCGCGAAGCCGCAGAAAAAGGCGTCGCCGGGGCCCAGAACCGCCTCGCCTATGTCTACCTGGAAGGCGTCGGCGTCGCAGCCGACAAAACCGAAATGGCCAAATGGCGCATCATCGCCAAGGCCAACGGCATCCCGGACGACGCCCTGGATAAAAAAATCTCCGAATTGCCGAAGAAAGAGCTCTTGAAGGCGCAGCAACTGGCGACCAATTGGCAGGAAAAACGCCAGGTGAACCCGCTCGGGCCGTGAGGCACGGCATCCAACGTTGGCCGCGAAAAGCCTTAACCCTCCTGCGGTGAAAGGCACCAACGCCGTGTCAACCGCTTGCCAACGCTGCCTATCCGGTCTACCCGCTGTGCCAGCGATTTCGCACGCGCGAAACAGACAGTGCGCAACTGGCGCCTCTCACAATCGAGTTTTCCGGAAAAATTAGCCCATGTCAGCCTCGCCCCTCATCAACGTCATGGTTGCAGCAGCCCGAAAAGCCGGCCGCAGCCTCGCGCGTGACTTCGGCGAAGTCGAAAACCTGCAGGTCTCGGTCAAAGGCCCCGCCAACTTCGTCACCGCCGCCGACCTGCGCGCTGAAGAAATTATCTACAAGGAGCTTTCCAAGGCCCGCGATGGCTACGGCTTCTTGATGGAAGAGCGCGGCGAAGTCCCAGGCACGGATAAGTCCCACCGCTGGATCGTCGATCCTTTGGACGGCACCACCAACTTCATGCACTCGATCCCGATCTTTGCCATCTCGATCGGATTGGAACGCGAAGGCGAACTGGTTGCCGGCGTCGTCTACAATCCAATCTTCGACGAACTCTATACCGCCGAAAAAGGCAAAGGCGCCTTCCTCAACGATCGCCGCCGTTTGCGCGTCGCCGGACGCCGCGATCCCGGTGAGTGTGTCATCGCAACCGGAATTCCCCATCGCGGGCGCCCCAACCACGATCTCTTCCACAAAGAACTGAGATCGATGATGAGCACCGTCGCCGGCCTGCGTCGCACCGGCTCGGCTGCTATCGACCTCGCCTGGGCGGCAGCTGGCCGATTCGACGCCTTCTGGGAACGCAATCTGAAACCCTGGGATCTGGCGGCAGGCATCGTTCTCGTGCGCGAAGCCGGCGGCCACGTTTCCGACCTCGAAGGCGGCGACGACATGCTTGAGACGGGCAACATCCTGGTCGCCAACAAGCAGATTCATAAGAGCCTTTTGCAGAAGCTGAAGGGAACCGACGCGGGTTGATGTTCCCTGCGGAACAGCCCTGAAGCCCGCAAATTCGCCATCCTCCAATGCTGCCGTAGTAAATATTCCTCGCCAAATGAGGCCTGGAAAGCACGATGTTGCCGGTTTCCGCCGTATAAAGGTTCAGCTAGAAGAGACGCAGTGCAGGCGTTGCCGACACCGTTGGAGGCCTTTGGATGGCAAGAAGACGTAGAAGCGAACCCACCGGGGGATCGCTCCACCGGACCTTGACCGCGCCGGGACTATTTCTCGCGCGCATGCTGATCTTCCTGATCCTCGTTGGATTTATCGTTGCGATTCTCCACAAGCCGCTGCTTGAGGCCATCGCCAATAACCCGGCCCTGAACGGCCTGATCATCGCCGTTTTGTTCTTCGGCATCCTTTATTCGTTTAACCAGGTCTTGCGGCTTTACCCTGAAATCCGCTGGGTCAACGCTTTCCGCATAGCCGACCCGGGCCTCGCAATCGCCCACCAGCCCCGCCTTCTGGCGCCGATGGCGACGCTGCTGCGCGACAGAACCGGCGCCATTTCGCTGTCGACGGCATCGATGTCGTCGATCATGGATTCGCTATCATCACGCCTGGACGAAGCCCGCGACACCGGCCGCTACCTCGTCGGCCTGCTCGTCTTTCTCGGCCTGCTCGGCACCTTCTGGGGGCTGCTTGAAACCATCAAGGCCGTCGGCAACGTCGTCGGCTCGATCGACACCAACGCGACTGATACCGTCCAGCTCTTTGGCGACTTGAAAGCCGGTTTGTCGGCGCCGATGCAAGGCATGGGCACAGCGTTTTCCTCGTCGCTTCTGGGTCTTGCCGGATCGCTGATCCTCGGCTTCCTCGAACTGCAGGCAAGCCACGCCCACAACCGTTTCTATAACGAATTGGAAGAATGGCTCTCAGGCATTACCGAGATTTCCTTGAGCCCCGACGCCAGCGATCAATCGGTCAACCGCCAGCTCGCCGCGACGATCTACGATCTCCAGCGCGTTCTTGCCGAACTCAATACCAGGCTGGCTGAATCGGGATCTGTCTCAGGCGGCGGAGGCGATGGCAACGCCGAGCCCGTAAAGGATCTCGCGCGCGGCGTCAGTCAGCTCATCAATCAAATGCGCTCCGAACAAAAGATCGTTCGCGAGTGGGTCGACGAACAGGCCTCCCAGCAGGCGATCGTCACCGACACGCTGCGCGAACTGGCGCAAAACATCCAACGCCGGGGGAACTAATAGATGGCCCGTGGGCGTTCACGGCGTGGAGCCGACTACGGCGAGTTTTGGCCTGGCTATGTCGACGCCTTGTCGACATTGCTATTGGTCGTGACCTTCCTCATGTCGATCTTTATGCTGGCCCAGTATTTCGCCACCCAGGAAGCAACCGGCAAAGACACCGCGCTTAAGCGCCTCAATCGCCAGATCGCGGAACTGACGAGCATCCTTTCTCTCGAACGCGGCAAGACCAAATCCGCCGAAGATGAACTGGCCGCACTTCAGGCAACGCTCGCTTCGTTGCAGGAAGAAAACAACAAGCTGTCTGGTTTCGCACTGAGCGGTGACGAAGCCAAAAAATCAGCCGAAGCCCGCATCTCAAGCCTCTCCACCGAACTCGACTCGCAAAAGGAGATTTCGTCCGAAGCGCTTGCCAAGGTCGATCTACTCAATCAGCAGCTGCTCGCCCTTCGCCGCCAAATCGCCGCCCTCAACGACGCGCTTGAAGCCAGCGAGCAAAAGGACCGCGAAGCCCAGGACCGCATCAAGGATCTTGGAGAACGCCTCAACGCGGCACTCGCCCGACAGGTCCAGGAACTCAAGCGCTACCGCTCCGACTTCTTCGGGCGCTTGCGCGAACTTCTCGCCGGCCGCAAGGATATCCGCGTTGTCGGCGACCGCTTCATCTTCCAGTCCGAAGTTCTCTTCCCATCGGGCAGCGACCAGATGACCCCGGAAGGCCTCGCCGCTATGGATCAACTCGCCTCCGCCATCGTCGAGCTTGAACGCCAGATCCCCAAGGAAATCGACTGGGCCCTGCAGGTCGATGGTCACACTGACGCACAGCCGATCAACACGCCGGAATTCCCATCCAACTGGGAATTGTCGGTTGCGCGCGCCCTATCGGTTGTTAAGTATCTGATTTCACGCGGCGTTTCCGCAAAACGCCTGGTTGCGGCCGGTTACGGTGAATTTGCCCCGCTCGAACAGGGCAACGACTTCGATTCCCTGCGTAAGAACCGCCGGATCGAACTCAAACTGACCAACCGATAGGCATTAAATAGCAGGATTACGAGGGCTAAAAGGACCCGAGTTTCGGGGCCTTAGCCAAGCTATTTGGGTCCTTGCCGGCCGACTTGCACGAGCCGGAAATTGCGTCCCCCCGTCAGATCTCAGGCGGCCGCTGGCCTGCTAGGCCCTTCTGTTATGTTGTTCCGTAAGGATTTTCTATTAAGCTATACTGCACCCTTGCATTTGTCGTGCGCCACCTCGTCCGCCGCCCTTGACACAAATCGTTCGCAATGCGGCAATGCAAAAAGATTTTGTTGCGACGCACAATAGTGTGCGCAAAATAGAAGGCCCCAGATGAATTATCATGCGTATGAGTTCGCTCACGCTCTGATTTCGCCCATGCGCCTCGCCGCACAGGGTCTCAAGATGCAGATGCAAATTCCGTTCAACCCGTGGGCTGCGACCCCCGTTGGCAAATCCATCGCGGCTGCCATCGACGTCTTCGAAGGGGTCACGCGCCGCTACGGCAAACCGGAATGGGACATCGAGAACACGCAGATCGACGGCACCACCGTCCCGATCAACATCAAGACGGTCCGGCACAAGCCGTTCTGTAATCTCATCCATTTCGAAAAAGAAGAAGTGGCTGGCGTTGACCGCAAAGATCCAATCGTTTTGATCGTTGCACCGATGTCGGGCCACTACGCGACCTTGTTGCGCGGCACGGTTGAAGCGATGCTCCCCGAGCACGATGTCTACATCACCGATTGGATCGACGCCCGCGACGTCCCCGTCACCGATGGCCGCTTCGATCTTGACGATTATATCGACTACGTCATCGACTTCATTAGCCATCTGGGCGACCGCACGCACGTCTTGGCCGTCTGCCAGCCGGCCGTCCCAGTGCTTGCAGCAGCCGCCGTCATGGCCGGCAACGACAGTCCCTACCAGCCGATGTCGATGACGTTGATGGGCGGCCCGATCGACACGCGCCGCAACCCGACCGTCGTCAACAAGCTGGCCGAAGAAAAAACGACCGACTGGTTCGAAAATCACGTCATCTCGCTGGTGCCGTTTCCGAACGCCGGATTCATGCGCCGCGTCTATCCGGGCTTCGTGCAGCTCACTGGCTTCATGACCATGAACCTGGAGCGCCACACCAAAGCGCACTTCGAACTCTTCGATAACCTCGTCAAAGGCGACTGCGACAGCGTCCAGCAGCATCGCACCTTCTATGAAGAGTACCTGGCAGTGATGGATCTGACGGCCGAGTTCTACTTGCAGACCGTCACAACCGTCTTCCAGACGCATGCCTTGCCGAAGGGCGAGATGATGCATCGTGGCCAACTTGTCGATTGCTCGAAGATCCGCCGGACGGCGCTTCTAACCGTCGAAGGCGAAAAAGACGACATCTCCGGCCGTGGTCAGACCGAAGCCGCCCACGACCTCTGCACGAACCTGTCACTCGACGACAAATTCCATTACGTGCAGCCAGGCGTCGGTCACTATGGCGTCTTCAACGGCCGCCGCTGGCGCACGGAAATCGAACCGCGCATCCGCGACTTCATCCGCACGACCGAGTTCCGCCGTGACCGTGGCGCATCCAAGCTGATCAACGGCACAACGCTGGAAGAAGCCGCCGTCAATGGCGAAATCAATGCCTACCAGTCGTTGCAGGATGACGATCACGACATCCCCGAGTGGGATCGCGCCGACATCACCGACATGAAGCATCGCTAAGACGCGCGAGCCGCTTCTCCGATGCCAAAGAAAAGGGCCGGCCAAATCCATGGCCGGCCCTTTTTTCAAATCTGATCCCGTACATGACAGCGGATAATCGGAAAATCCGAGGCGTCGAAGAGTTTACTCCGCCGCTTCCAGCCCGAACTGCAATTCGGCAAGACGCGAATAAAGCCCGCCTGACTTCGACAATGTCGCGTGATCGCCAATCTCGACGATCCTGCCGTCCTCGACAACGATGATGCGGTCCGCCTGCTTCACGGTTGCCAGACGGTGCGCAATGACGATGGTCGTCCGCCCCTTCATGACGCCAACCAACGCCTTTTGCACCTCCTGCTCGCTTTCGGCATCGAGCGCACTCGTCGCCTCATCGAGCAGAAGGATCGGCGCATCGCGCAGAATCGCACGCGCCAAAGCAATCCGCTGACGCTGACCGCCAGAAAGCGTCACGCCGCGCTCGCCCAGTTGGGTGTCGTAGCCGTTCGGGAGGTTGCGAATAAAGCTGTCGGCATGAGCAGCAATCGCTGCGGCTTCGACCGCCTCTTTACTCACATCCGCCGACCCGTACCGAATGTTCTCGGCCACCGTATCGGCAAACAGCGCAACGTCTTGGGGCACCAGAGAGCAACGCTTGCGAAGCGCATCGAGATCCGCCTTCGAAACGTCGACACCATCGATCAAAACCCGCCCCGACTGCGGATCAAAGAACCGCAACAGCAAGCTGAAGATCGTCGACTTGCCGGCCCCTGATGGCCCAACAAGCGCCACCGTCTCTCCAGCTTTGACCTCGAACGAAACGCCGTCGAGCGATTGGATATCCGGCCGCGTCGGATAGGAGAACGAAACATTTTCGAAGGCCACCTGGCCGAGCGGCGGAACCGGAAGGGCTTCGGTGACTGCTGGCGACTTGATCTCCGGCTCAACCGCCAACAGCTCCATCAAGCGCTCGGATGCACCCGCCGCCTGAGAGATCTCACCCCAGACTTCGGAAAGCTCCGCCAAAGCACCGGCCGCAAAGACCGCATAGAGGATGAACTGCGACAGCCGGCCAGCCGACATGTCACCGGAAACGACCGAGGACGCGCCATACCACAACACCGCGACGATCGAAGTCGTCACCAGCCCGATCGCAAGCGCCGTCAATCCGGCGCGCGCCACCAGACGTGATTTGGCGGCCCCAAACGCGTCCTCGACGGACGACGAATAGCGCCGTGAAACTTCTCCCTCGTATCCGAAGGCCTGCATTGTGCGAACCGCTGCGAGGTTCTCCGCGGCAAAAGCTGAAGCATCTGCCAGACTGTCCTGCGCCTCGCGCGAACGCTGCCGCACCAACCGGCCAAAGGCCATCAGCGGCAAAACGATCGCAGGGATCGCAATCAGCACCAAAAGAGAGAGCTTCCAGCTCGTGACGAGCATCATCACCAGCGCGCCGATAAGCATGATGGCGTTGCGCAAAAGCTGGCTCAACGCCGTGCCGGCAGCCGCCTTCACCTGCGTTGTATCGGCCGTCAGACGGCTCATCATCTCGCCCGAATGCGAGCGCTCGTAAAAGGCCGGGCCAAGCCGCGCCAGATGCGCGAAGACATCGCTGCGAACATCCGCGACGACGCGTTCACCCAGCCAATTGACGAAATAGAACCGGGACGAGCTGGCCAACGCCAAGACGACACCGATCACGATCAGCATCACGAAGTACTGCCCGATCAGCGTCCCGTCGGTTGCCGCAAACCCATGATCGATCATGCGCCGAACCGCCATTGGCACGACCAGCATCGCGAGCGCGGAAACGATAAGCGCAATGCCGCCGCCCACCAGCATCCACGGATGCTTCAGGACATAGGGCTTCAAGCCCAAAAGCGGTTTCAACGAAGCCCGACCCTTTTGATCGGCCGAGCCTTCGGATTTCGATTTGCGTTTCAAAGGACTGGACTCTTCAAGTAATTGCCAGTTGGAGGGGATTTGCCGGCGGATAAACTGCTCAAATCCCGAGCAGACGCTCATCGCAAGATGCCCAACCTTGCCGACCGCGACAAGGCCCGAACAAGGCCAATAAGCCGCAGGGACCTGCAACCATTGGACAAAATACGATTTTCCTCATCAGGGCTTGCCCAAAACCCTTGCCGTATCGGCCAATTCAGACTATCAAGCCCGCTTGAAATCCCGTAATCACCGCCAAGAAATGCTCCGTTCGCCGAGTTGGCGCGACGAAGTTGCATTGAAAATTGGATCGCTCGATGAATAAGAACCCAGAATTTCACCCCCATTACCACCAGGTCAAAGTTGTCATGACCGATGGCTCCGAGTTCATCACCTACTCGACCTACGGCCAGGAAGGCGACACCATCGCTCTGGATATCGACCCCAGCTCGCATCCGGCATGGACGGGCGGCGACCAGAAGCTGATGGACCGTGGTGGACGCCTGTCGCGCTTCAAGAAGAAGTTCGAAGGCCTCTTCTAAGTCCTCGCGCCGAACCGGCCTGCGTCATTTAAGAGTTGCATGGCTCATTGAAGTCTCGCCAGACCGCTTCGGATCAGGCGAGCGCCTTGCAAACCGAACCAAAACAAAAGGCCCGGGATTTCCCGGGCCTTTTTGTGTTCAGTATTAAGTCAGCGACCCAAACAAGGACAAAACTGTCCCACGGCCGAATGGGCCACCGCGCCTGTGAAGTGCAGCCTAGTTGCCGAACGCCTTCTGCAGCAGGCTCATCTGCTGAGCAACCGGATTGTCGCCCGCGGGAGCCGCAACCGCCGCATCGTCCTCGTCCGCTTCGCGGCCCAAAGCCACCGCACGATCCAGAACGACGATACGGTCATGCAGCGCAAAGCTACGCTCGATCAGGTCCTGTAAAGCTTCCGGGAGTTCGCCAAAACGCTTGATATGGCCTGGCCGGCCCAGCGCTTTCAATTTCACACGCTGGCGCTTGCGATCAGCTTCCTGCGCATCGATCTCGCCTTCCTTGAAGGCCCGGCGGATCAACAGCCACGAAGCCAGATCCAACAGACGCGTTGTAAGGCGCATGCTTTCGGTCGCGTAGAGAACCGACACAGGTGGTTTCAGAGCCTTCGATTCCCGTCGCCCGTCGCCATCAAGATAGGCGGCAACTTCCTCGACCAGGCTCATGCCTTCGCGGAACACCTGATCGAACTGCTTCGATGCCTGGAACCGCTCACCGAAAGAGACTGTAATCGGAGCTTCTGAACCGGAATTCTGAGACCTGAAAAAATCACTCATGTCACACAACGCTACTTAAATTACCGAAACTTTGACCAAGTTTACGCTCAAACTCTAGTCGGGCATAGTTAACAAGAAGGTCCAAAACGGGGCATTCGAGTACCACCTGGCAACTATCAAGTGGAAAAGTTGCCTAAAACCCTTCTCAGCAATTAATCATGCAAGACCGATGCAAGCCAGCCCGCCTCAGCGACTCTCTGCCGGCATCTCATTCCACGATAGCTAACAAAAGGTAAACGCGCCTTCGGCTGCAAAGGTCCGATGAGACCAGCGCAAAAAAAGGAGCCGCTGAAAAAACAGCGGCTCTTTAAGTCAACAGGGAGGCGTCAAAAACGAAGGTGACAAAAGCACCCCCGAAATCCAGAAGACTGGATGGGTTTAACCATAGCCCCGCATGCTTAAAGAAGGTTTACTGAACAGGCAAAACTGACACTAACCAATGCGCAATATTCTAACTCTTAAAGAGACTTGCCGCGGCGTCTTTCTGCGCCTTCTTGCGCTTAATCTCACCTTCCACACGCTCGATTTCAGCGTGGAGCGCAGCGACCCTGGCCTCCAATTCGCCAATCCCCAGCGTGGAAAGATCCTCTCCAAGGCTGACTACCGACGGTTTCTTTGTTGGCTCGTCCCAATCCATGGTTCCGCTCCCTATCCTGTTGCCGCTAGCCTGACACAAAACGCCAGCCAAGCTCAACGCATCGCTTCATTGGAGCCCGATAAGCACTTGCCCGGACGCTCCTGACGGTTCTCAGTCGCCAGCGGCGCAATTTTGCAAGGCGGCCCGCAACACCGGCCCTAACCGGTCCCTAGAAGCCATCCGCCTGAAAAAATGCCCTGTTGCGTCGCAACGCTCCCGCTGGCATGCCATGAAGTAATTCCGCCAGACGGCGCGTTAAATTCGTCAAGCATTCCGAGGATCAAGACCATGGCCGATATTCCCGCTTCAATGACAGCAATCACGATCGAGGGAAAAGGCGGCCCGGAAGTCCTCAAGCAATCGACCATCGAGACGCCGAAGCCCGGACCTGGCCAGGTTCTGATCAAGACCGCAGCCGCAGGCCTCAACCGGCCCGACGTCATGCAGCGTCAGGGCACCTACCCGGCGCCGAAGGGCCATAGCACAATCCCGGGCCTCGAGGTGGCAGGCGAGGTCGCTGCACTTGGGGAAGGGGCAGGCCGCTTCAAGATTGGAGATCGGGTCATGGCGCTCGTCAACGGCGGCGGCTATGCCGAATATACGATCGCTGAAGAACCTTGCTGCATCCCCGTGCCGGAAGGCATCAAGTTGGAGGAGGCCGCCGGCTTCCCCGAGACCTTCTTCACCGTCTGGCACAACGTCTTTGCCCGTTGCCACCTCACCGCAGACGAATGGTTCATGATCCACGGCGGCACGTCCGGCATCGGCGTTACCGCAATCCAGCTCGCCAAAGCCTTCGGTGCAAAAGTCGTTGCAACGGCAGGCTCGGACGAAAAATGCGACGCCTGCAAAAAATTGGGGGCCGACCTCGCCATCAACTACAAGACCGAAGATTTCGTCGACAAAGTCAAAACTGAGGTCGGCAAGGCCGGTATCAACGTCATTCTCGACATGGTCGGCGGCGACTACATCGCCAAGAACATCGCCTGCCTCGGCGATGACGGACGTCTCGTCAACATAGCCTATCAGAAAGGCTCGAAAGCCGAGATCGACTTCCTGCGCGTCATGCTGAAGCGCCTCACCATCACCGGATCGACGCTCCGCATACGCCCAACCGAAGTCAAAGGTGCAATCGCTCGCGATCTGGAGGAATATGTCCTACCGATGCTGGCCGATGGACGCGTGAAGGTCGTCATGGATTCCACCTTCCCGCTCGCCGACGTCGCCAAAGCCCATGCCCGCATGGATGCTGGAAATCACATCGGAAAGATCGTGCTGACCGTCTGACCAAAAGCGGTCTTCGCATTGAAACTGCACGCATTATAGGCACGACCGCCGCAATCCGACGTGCTAGAAGCCGGATTAATTTCGCGTATTAGAGTTGATCCACAAAGGAACCGAGATGTCGCAACTTACCCCCGAAGGCCAACGCATCGTTGGCGAAGTTGCAAGCCGCCACGGCTTCAGCTTCGACGCAGTTGCGACGCTCCTGCAGGCGGTCGCCGCAGGTGGCGGAACACAAGCCCAATTCAACCACTGGGAATTCGGCGGCATGGGCCAATGGTCGCTCGGCGGCATGATCATGATCGGCGATATGTTCAACAACCAGCTGAAGTATCGCGTTGAAAGCCTGTGCAACGAGCTATCCAACGTGCTCGCCAATTCGACCGTCTATGCCCCACCGCCACAGCCCCAGTTCCAATCATCGCAATCCCAAAGCCAGGGCGGCGGAACCAGCTATCAGGCGCAGGGCAGCGGCGGCTTTCAGCAGTCAGGTTCAAGCCTCTTCGTCCCCGGTCCCGGATCGGTCAACTGGTGGCCGCAAGACCTCGGCATGCCATCCTCAACCGGCGCCCAGAACAACCTGCGCTACGCCGTCTTCCCGGACTCGCGTCGTCTCGCAATCGACATCAATGGTGCAGTCACCGTTTATGACATCGGCGATCACATGATCAGCGGCTTCTCACAGCAGCAAAGCGGCGATCAATCGCTCACCTTCACCAGCCAGTACGGCACCGTCTACGTCTCGCAACTGCCGATCGTCTCGCCGAGCAATCAGCAGCCACCGATCCAGGATCAAAATCAGGCCCCACCTGAACCAGCACCGGCACCGGCACCTGAACCGGCTCCTGCCCCAATCGAACAACCACAGCAGCCCATGCCGTACGACACGATGGCGCCAACCGCACCGGCCGACCAAAGCGACGTCTTCGCCACGCTCGAACGCCTGTCCGATCTGCGCCAGAAGGGTATTATCAGCGATAGCGAATTCGAAACCAAGAAGGCCGAGCTACTGAGCCGGATCTAAACGGTACGGTACGGTGATGCTCCGGGACTGCAAAAACCGACAGAAACAAAACTGATGGTCGCTCAAGAACTCATCATCAAACAGACCGACGGTTGGACCTGGAGCGCCTTTCCCAACCAATGCTATTTGGGACGCGTGCAATTCACGTTGCGCCGGAAATGCGAGGGTTCACTTGCGTCGCTATCGCAGGAAGAGTGGAGCGACCTCAGGGTGTGCCTCGTTGAATACGAAGAGCTGATTGGCAAAGCCTTCGCACCGGATCGGTTCAATTACGTCCAGCTTGGCAACGTCTGGCCGCAAGTTCATGTGCACGCCATCCCGCGCTATCAAAAACCGCCGACGTGGAATGGCATCGCCTTCCCCGATACGCGTTGGGGAGACGTGCCGCTGCCCGAACCCGACTCGCCGATCTCGGAAGAACAAACGCTAGCGTTCGCCGCAGAGCTTCGCGCGATGTGCTCGGCCGCGTAGTCAACCAGTCATCCCCGAGACGCGCCAGTAGCAATGCCGCCCCGCTCGGGTCGTCAACCACCTTACCAGGCAAGCTCCGCCATCGCTGCAACCGGGCGCCGTTCGCGGTCGGAAAACAGCCCATCAAGCACTTCCGCATCAAGCGCGGCACTGTCACCCATATGGACTCGGCTGGCGACATAGACCGCACGCACGCCAGCATCGATCGCTCCTGCGATATCGGTATTGACCCCATCGCCGATCGCCAGAGCCCGCGACTTCGCCACCGCTTTGCCTCTGAGTTCGGCGAGCTTGTCGAACGCCATCTGATAGATCGGTGCATAGGGCTTGCCGGCAAGCTGAACCTGCCCGCCGATCTGCGCATAAGCCTGCGCCAGCGCCCCACCGCAATAGATCACCTGATTGCCACGCTCGACCTTGATATCCGGGTTGGCGCAAATCATTGGCACGTCGCGGTCAGCAAACTGTCGAAGCATCATCTCGTAGTCCGCCGGCGTCTCCCGCGTATCGTCGAACAATCCCGTACAGACGATCGCCTCAGCTCCATCGTGCGGTTCCGGTCCAACGCTCGACACATCGATGCCTGCGAAGATCGGCAGATCCCGGCTCGGTCCAAGATGAAACACCGACCGCCCCGTATATTCGCGGATCAACTCCCGCGTCGCATCGCCGGACGAAAGAATGGCGTCATAGGCGTCGGCCCGCACGCCAATCTGATCGAGCTGCGCTTTCACCCCCGGTCCGGGTCGCGGCGAGTTGGAGAGAAGCAGAACCGTCCCCCCGTCTTCGCGAAAACGCGCGCAGGCATCACCAGCCCCAGCAAACGGCGTCACTCCGTTGTGCATGACACCCCAGATGTCGACGAGCCAGGCGTCCGTCGTCGGAGCCAAAGGAGCGATTGAGCGAATGACAGGAATGCTATCGGGCATGAGATCCATAAAAGCGGCAATTGCGGGAGAAGCTCCCCGTGCCATAGCGCGAGACGCTGATCGAGACCAGTGCTCCATAAGAGGTGTGACGCTGACGCCTATCATTGAGCCGCGCAGAGAAAGCGCGCGTCCCTCGGCAAAGGCGCTCCTTAGCGGAGCACCATCGAACGCGCGCCGTGCCAGGGCCCAAGGGGCGACGGGCGAGTAGCCCAACATCGGCTTGCCGCATGTTGGCACAAGTGCGCACCGCCCGTCGGAGCGCCTTTGGCGCGTGAGACAAGAAAAGTCTAAGCCGCAGCGCCGCCGTTCGAGGCGAAGACCTCGCGCTTGACGCTCTTAGGCCCGCCAAACAGAGTGCCCTGACCAAGCAAGACGCCGAACCCGAAGATCTTGGCAGCCACCTGCTCATCTTCGATACGACCAACGATCACACCGAAGCGCAGCTCCGCGAAGAACTTGCAGATATCGGCGGCCGGGATGAACATGTCATTGCCCGCCGGCAGCCCTTCCAAGAACACGTCCGCATCGAGCTTGATGAACTCGAAGCCCTTCTCGCGCAAATCTTCGAAGTCCATGTCGAGATCGCTAACGCCAGCGATGCAATAGCGGAACCCGAGCGAACGGAAATCCCTCAGCGCACCCCATTCAGCCAGCCCGAAGCGACGGACATCGGCCTGCGAGAACGTCATGATCAGCTGGCCGGCAAAGCTATTGCGTTGCTCATAAGCCTGCGCGACGCCATCGAGGAACGAATTGGCGCGCAGAGCTTCGCCCGTCACGTCCGAGAAAAGAGCACTCGTTCGCCCTTCAAACCGCATCGCCACTGCTGAGGCATGCGAAACCTTCGTCGCGTCCAGCCGCGGCAGCATGCCGGTGCTGGCAAGCTCGCGGGCGCTGTTCGTGGAATCGATGACCTTGCCGGACGCATCCCGCAGACGAATGAAGACCTCGAAGTGCCGCGGACGGTGCGCATGAAAATCAACGATCGGGTCTAGCAAAACTTCAACGCGACCCATCGTCAAAGCTTCAGCCAGCGAAGACAACTTGGCATTGACGGCGACGGGCCGGCCGGATTCCGAAACATCCCCAACCGGCTGCGTCGGCGCCTTGCGCTGAGACGCGATCGTTTCAGCGCGCAGTTCCTGCTCGCGCATGGATCCGGCCATCTTATTCAGCGCCTCGACCGACTGACTTGCAGCCCGCTCAGCCACAGCCGCAGCCGCTTCGGGCGTTTGTGGCCGCTCTGCGCTGGCAGCGTTGACCTCATCGGCGAGCTTCTTGATCAACCCCTGGATCATCTCCACGTCTTCCTCGCGCGGCCCCCGCGATGGGGCACGCAATTCGACGTCACGCTTGACGGCTGGCGGAACCGGTTGAGCGGGTGGCCGGCGCATGTCACCAAGCGAGCCAGCCGCCTGCGGCGCACGCTCGCCACCCGGCTTCTGACCGATCTGCGTGTGATGCGGCGTTGCGCGCTGAACCGGCGCAGTTGGCGGTGGACCCGATGGGCGCCCCGGCAGCGGCTGGCGTGATGGCAAGACCGGACCCGATCGCGACAAATGCGGATCCTCGGCCAGATCATCACCCGGCCACTGCGGCGGCAGCGGACCCTTCGGCGCGCCTTCCCCAATCGCAGCCCCGACACGTTCAGTTCGGATTGCCCCGACCGTCGGGCAGTCAACCCGGCGCGGCACCGGCTGAGCTCCCCCGAACGGTCCAATTTCCACTTCGCCCGCTGAACCCGCCGACGGCATCAAACCAGGCTGCGGCGGCGAACGACGCACCTCTTTTTCTGCCCCGCTATCGGCCTCCAACGTGTAGTGCCGCGGAATGAACGCGTGCAACCCGAGCATAACGATATAGGCCGCAACCGACGTCGCAATGGCCGACCACGGCGCGAACCCGGCATGCATATGAAGAGCGGTTCCCAGCGCAAGGGTCGTCAGCGCCATTGCGATAATGCTGACGGCTTCCGCGGTGATGCGCAAAGAAAACGGAACCGATTTCGGCCCTGAAGCCACCGCGGCCGGTTTGCGACGCGGTTTCTTGCTTTCTGCGGCGACCGCACCGGCCCCGACACCGGCGGCAACCGCCTCTTCACCGATCATGAATTCCAAAACATCGCCCCCACAACATGCGCCGACCTGAGTAAATACACCTGCGACTCAAGCGAATCGCATTTCCTCAAGAGTCGACCGAGGGGAAAACGAAGGCAACGCGCGCAAGCAAGATGTCACCATGTTTGCGCCTGGCGCGCGGCAAGCTTGAAACAAGGTGTGGCGTGTCCGCACCGAGATTCGGGTGTTTCTAATCGATTTGGTCCAACACGCGGCGCAATCGCCCGGCCAGGTCTTGGATATCCTCAAGCGAAGCAATAAGCGGCGGCGCGATCACCAGCGTATCCCCGCCGACGCGAACATAAAGATCATACTCGTTGAAGGCCCGCACCATGACCTCGTATCCGCGCGCGCCGAAACTTCCATCGCGTGACTGAAGATCGATCCCGCACATCAAACCGACCGGCCGGATATCGACGACGTGGCGAGCTTCGCGCAACCCCATCATCGCATCGGCGAAGCCCGCTTCGTTCTCCGCAGCCCGCGCGAACAGCTGCTTTTCGCGGTATACATCAAGCGTCGCAAGCGCTGCCGTAACCGCCAATGGATGCGCCGAATAGGTGTAGCCGTGATAGAATTCCGGCAATTGCTCCGGCCCCTGCATGAAGGCCCGATAAATCTTGTCCTCGACGAGCACGCCCGACATCGGCACGGCCCCGTTCGTCAGCCCTTTGGCAAAAGCAATCAGGTTGGGCTGCACCCCATAGCGTTCAGCCGCGAACGCATGACCCAACCGCCCGAACGCCGTGATCACCTCATCGAAAATCAGCAAGACCCCGTGCTTGGCCGCAATCGCTGCCAGACGCTGCAAATAGCCTTTGGGCGGCGCGATGCACCCGGTCGACCCGGCAACCGGCTCGACAATCACCGCAGCGATGTTGGAGGCATCGTGCAAGGCGATGATCCGCTCCAGCTCGTCGGCAAGCTCTTCACCCCAATCTGGTTCGCCAACCGAAAACGCCTGCCGCTCGCGGTTATAAGTCGTCGCCAGATGGTCGACGCCCGGAAGGAGCTGCCCGAACGCTTTGCGGTTCCCGGGAATGCCCCCGACGGACATGCCGCCGAACCCAACCCCGTGATACCCGCGCTCGCGACCGATAAAGCGAACGCGTTGGCCGTCGCCGTTCGCACGGTGATAGGCGAGCGCGATTTTCATCGCCGTATCGACGGCCTCGCTCCCCGAACTGGCAAAAAACACATGTTCCAAACCGTCAGGCGCCAGCATCGCCAGCCGGGACGCCAATTCGAACGCCTTCGGGTGCCCGAATTGAAATGCCGGAGCATAATCGAGTTCGCCCGCCGTCTTCTGGATTGCCGCCACGATATGAGGGTCGCAATGCCCAGCATTGACGCAATAAAGCCCTGACGTCGCATCGAAGATCTTGCGCCCATCCTCGCTAATGTAGTGCAGTCCTTGAGCGCCTGTGATCATGCGCGGCGCGCGCTGAAACGCGCGGTTCGCCGTAAACGGCATCCAGTAGTCCGAGAGCGAATTCGGCCGCCCATCTGTGCGCGTTTCCGTCATGGCATAACCCTTGTGTCTTGGCCGCCCGGCACGATCTCAATTGCAGCAATGGATCGCCCGCCGGGCACCACACTTATTAACAAACTTGAACAATTACTTAGGCTTCCAACCCGATAAGCCGCAAGGGTCGAACAGCCCGCCTCACCCCAAAGCACCAAACCTGGGGGTTGCCGCATTGCTGCCATCTCTGAGCCCCCCGGCATCCCGAATCGCAAGCGCATTTATATCTCGTTAGGCGAATCGTCGTGGTATAGTCGCCACCGGGCGTCCTTGTTGGTCCGGCGTTTAAGGAGGAAGCAAGCCCAATGTTGATGAGCATAGTCGAAGAGTTGCGTTCGGCCGCAGTTTACCCCGAACTCACCCAGTCGCGCGTCCTCCTGTCAGGCCTCACGAGCACCTGCGGCGTCGATATCGCCCGCGCCTTTGCAGAGCGCTCGACCCGCCTCGTCATCCGCGCCGCTGAAAGCTCCACCGAAGTCGACGAAATCTCCGCGATTCTCGCCCAGTCGGCCGGCGATCTGAAACTCTTCACCACCGACGACATCGAAGACGATCAGGACGCCGTCGCGTTTGCCCAGGGCCCGGCCCAGAAGGCGTTCGGCGGATTGGAAACCGTCATCAACCTGATTGAAATTCACCCCGCCGACCTCGCCGGCCGCGAAAGCCAGGACGCCATCGAAGGTCTGGTATCAGAGAAACTGCTGGCGCCGATGTTGGCCGCTCGCGTCCACGCCAACCGCATGCAGCTGACACTAACGCCCGGCACCATTCTCCACGTCGTCCGCGCCCCCGATCCGCAGAACGCCGAACAGCTGATCCTCATGGAAATCGTCCGCATGACGCTTGCCACCATGGTTCGCGAGGAAGCTGGCAAGTGGGCCGACAAAGGCATCTGCATCAACGCGATTGCACCGGCCTCGGGCGTGGAACCCGGCGAAGCCGCCCTCATCGGTGAGCCCGACATCGCTGCCCTGGCACTCTATCTGTCATCGGAAAAAGGCCGAGAACTCTCCGGCCACCTCTTCGATAGCCGCCAGCGCGCGCATTGAGCGAGGCTGCAGAAGTTGCGTTCCACGCGAGATCTTTGTCCGGCAAGAATAAAAACATTCGTCATCCGCGCGTCCATGCGAAGCATGGCTTCGCCATGACGGCGGGGATCTGTCCATGCTCAATTCAATTGGACCCAATCGACACTAATTGCGACGTGGATGGATCCCGCCCTTCGGCGGGATGACGGCGGCGGGTGTTTCTCGGAAATCGCGAAGTCCAATATCTCTACTCAACGACCAAAGGCCAGAAGGTGCAGTTGCTGTGATGGCTGAAGCATCCACTTTGTGTCATCCCAGGGCTTGTCCCTGGGACCCAGATCTCGTCTAGGGATTGGAGTTAGACGATTGCCCCAACGTCGCGCCCACCAACGAGCTTCGCGTTGCGCCGCCCCCTGGATCCCGGCAATAAATGCCGGGATGACAGGTTCTATTGATTTCGACGTCCACGACCTCTGCCCAACACCCGAAGACTCGACCGTGAAGGTTCTGTGATGACTGAAGCGACCAAACCAATTGCCTGGGTTAGCGCTGCACCGATGGATTCGACGAGACGACGGCAATTCAGCGTTGATATTATCGAAGAAGATAAAAAACGAGGCTTGGAAATTCTGAGACGCACCAAGTCGGGGAGCCCTGTGAGCGCAGATGAACTTCCAAAAACATTCTATTCAAAGATCAGCCAGGACAACAAAAAAAGACCAGATATCTTTATGGCTGATGGCTGGTGGATCGTCAGCGAAGCTGTCGCCGAAATTTTCATGCAGCATGACCTAGGAAGCAATCAGCTAGCCAAGGTCCAACTTCTTAAGATGAATAGAAAAACGCCGATTGAGGGAAGTTACTACTGCCTGACATTTTCGGAACACAAAGAGTCGTTCGTCGCCAACCGGTCAACTGGTTTTCAATCATTTGGGAATGGATTATTTTGCCTCGAATTAAAGAATGAAAATGACCAAGTCGCACTGAGTGCAACTGCACTCTCGCAACCCGATCTGTGGCTGGAGAAGAACTTCCACATGGCGTTCTTCATGAGTGACCGCCTCGCCACCGCATTAAAACAAGCCAAATTAACGCGCTTCTTCAGCCTCTATCGCTGCCGGATTCTGGGAGCTGAGTAACTGGCCTCGATCAGTACGCCGACGTTGCAGCTATTGGCGCTCTCGCGATAAGTTGCCGCCATGCCCACCAACTCCGCCCTGCCGAAATTCGACTTCCTCAACGACCGACGGCCAGAAGGTGCAGGTGCTGTGATGGCTGAAGCATCCACTTTGTGTAATCCCAGGGCTTGTCCCTGGGACCCAGTTCTCGTCTAGGGATCGGAGTTAGACGATTGCCCCGACGTCGCGCCCACCAACGAGCTTCGCGTTGCGCCGTCTGCTGGATCCCGGCAATAAATGCCGGGATGACAGGTTCTATTGATTTCGAAGTCCACCACCACCTTTTCACGACGACCGATAACCCGACGCCGGAGTCGGCGTGATGGGAGCTAACGGATGACATATTTTCTAAATTTTGGCAGAGCCCTCGGGGACCCAAGAGTGATTGACCCCATCGAGCCTAATAAGCTTGTTCCGAGAATGATATTGGAGCCGAACGACCCCGCAATGACAAAGCCAGGTGGTGTTTTATGGGAAGATGATCGTTTCTTGAGAAATCCCGGCATCTTAACACCGCAGCAACTCGAAATCTGTCCGCGTCGCCTCCGCTTTGTGGATCCAATAAAGGAAAACACGTTGCCAGATATCGATCACTGGGAGTGCGGCCTAATACTCTCCGAAAAGGCGCAAAAAATCTATTCGAGTTTGGCGCAATCCGTTCCGCAGTTCATCAACTTGGATCTCTCTAAATTTCCGGAGCCCGCGAGATTCCTGAATTACGCCTTCTTAAAGGTTCCGGTCGAGTTGGACGCAGTGGTGGTTGAGAAATCCGAGCTAACGACATCTCCAATGGACCGGAGGTTTAAGCACATTAACTATCAAAATTTATGCGTACGTGTTCGCAAGCAAGACATACAGAACCATTTGCTTTGGTGGAATCAAGCAAAGGTCGCCGGCGCGACATTCTTTATTTCTGATAACTTGATGGAGGCTTGGCGCCAAGCAGGCGTTGGACCCATTTCTTACGTTCGCTGTGATGAGATTTAGAAACAGTTTGGCATGGAATACTCGGGGCAGGCCAATTCTCCTTTGCAAACCCACGCCCCACTCTTCACTTTAAACGTCCACGCCTCGCCACCGCATTACGACAAGCCAAACTAACGCGCTTCTTCAGCCTCTATCGCTGCCGAATTCTGGATAGCCAATAACTGGCCTCGATCATTTTACCGACGTTGCAGCCATTGGCGCGCTCGCGATAAGTTGCGGCCATGCCTACCAACTCCGCCCTGCCCAAATTCAACTTCCTCGACGACCTAACCGACGCCTCACGATCGACGCTGGCCGCGACGACCAACCGGGTCAGCCTGCCGCCGCGCGCGCCCGTTCTGGCCCAAGGCGACGAAGTCAGCGGCGTGTTTCTCGTCGAAAAAGGCTCGTTGCGCATCTACTACGTCAACGCCGAAGGCCGCGAAGGCACGCTCTACTGGGTCGACGCCGGCCAGTCCTGCATCCTGGCGCTTGACTGCCTGTTTTCCCGGTTGCCTTACCCCGCCTGGGTCGAAACCGACGATGCCGAAACCGACGTCGCCATCATCTCCGGCGACGCCTACCGCGAGCTTTACCTCAAGGAATCCTCGCTCCAAAAATTCACCTTCGACGCCCTGTCCGGACGCTTGTTCGACCTCATGACCCTCTTGCAGGAAACCGGCTCCCTCGGCCTCGAACAACGCCTCGCCGCGTTTCTGCTCCGACGCTCCGGCGTCGACGAACACCTCGACATCACCCACGAGCGCATCGCCAATCACCTGGGAACGTCGCGCGAAGTGGCGTCCCGCGTCTTACGCAACCTGGCCCGGCGCGGCGGCATTGCACTCGGTCATCGCGCAATCGAAATTACCGATGCCGCGCTCCTCAAGAACCTCATCAACGATTGAGTTGTATGGAAAGCCATTCCCTGCAATGAGCAGGCCCGGAATAGCACCCACCATCCCAGGCCCACGGCCCCAAGCGACTTAGCCAGGCAATTTCACACCGGCGTTTTTCGCCGCTTTCAGCGTCACCGCCAGGTGATGCTCGAACGCCGGAAGCATCGCCTGCATGTGTTTGACGACGGCATCGTTCTTGGCTGCCGGGATCAAAACCGTTTTCAGCGCATTGATGACAGCCCTGTGGTTGCCGGCCTCATGTTGCAGATAAGCCTTGTCGAACTCTGCGCCCTGCTTGCTTTTGAGCTTCTCCATGACGGCTGAATGCTGCTTTTCAGCGTTCACCGCCGCATCCGTCGAAACCGGCTTGATGCCGTTCATCTGGATCAGCTCTTCGAACGCCCGCACCACACCCTTATGATCGCGCGCCACCATCTCCCCATGCGATTTGACGTCGGCAGCCGTGCCGCGCGCGAGCCCAAGCTCCGCCGTTTCGACCTCGAACAAATTGGCCTGGATATAAAGGTAAGCGATCTCGGCGTCAGAAAGCCCGGACTTATCGGCCACCTTGATGACCTTCGACGCTGCCGCGGAATGCAAACCCGCCGGCCCGCAAATGACCGGCTTAAATGCTGCAGCCTCGGCAGTTTGCGGCCCGGGCTGAACCCAAATAACGCCCGCGATAAGCGCCAAAACCAGCCCCACCTTCAAAACCTGGAATTGCATCTCTTCACTCCTGTTGGTTGCATGAACACAGGAGCGAAACTAGGTTGGACCTACCGGAGCTTCAGGAACATAAGTCCCCAACAGCGGCGACAAAGAGCAGACTGAGACGGTTTGCTATAGCAGCCGCAAAGGTACTTTGTCGGGTTACAAATCCAGAAGAGCAGACGACGGAGGTCTCCGGGTGCACATATTGCTGATTTTTGCGATATATATTGGCGTTCTACTTTTCTCTTTAGAATTGGCCCTGAACAGGCTCTACCGTCTGGCTTATCGCGTTTTGCCAGAAAATCAGAGAATTGGCGCTCCCGAATTCATTAGCGTGCGGTATCCATGGGGAACGTGGGACCCAAAACACAGCAACCTAAAGAAGGTTGCGGACCAATGTCATCTAATCTACTTCAGTTCGTTATTCTTCTTATTATTTCTTCCGTCCATCTCAACAATTGTTGTTATTATAGGCCACAACAACTAAGCAGTGCTAACTAGAACTGCCACATCAAGTTGTTTCAGATGGAAGAAAGCACCAAATCCGGCCCAGCGAGCGCTTCGTGAAACCATCACCGACTTCACGTGAAACATCCCCGGCCTGCCGCAGGGCCGTTAATTTCTTCTTAAGAACCAATTAAAAAAGGAAGAATTTTTCGCGGGGAACCGCCTTGACGCGCTCAGTCATGGGCCTTATCTACCGCGTCACGCACCTTAGCACTCCAAGTTGCTGAGTGCTAACACGTGCGGAGAGGGGCCCGGATTATTAGCCGCTGACATGGTGGCTATGGCGAGATCTTCAAGCCAATCCGCTCCCCAAACCAGATTCCGACGAAGCCATCCTAACGGAGCTGACTTGTCATGAAATTTCGTCCACTCCACGACCGTGTCGTCGTCAAACGCGTCGACAGCGAAACCAAAACCGCTGGCGGCATCATCATCCCCGACACGGCTGCAGAAAAACCACAACAAGGTGAAGTGGTTGCTGTCGGCCCAGGCGCCCGCGGCGACGACAACGAAATCGTTGCACTCGATGTCAAAGCAGGCGACCGCGTCCTGTTCGGCAAATGGTCGGGCACCGAAGTCAAGATCGACGGTCAGGACCTTCTGATCATGAAGGAAAGCGACATCATGGGCATTCTTGAAGGCTAAGAGCTTTCGTTTTCCCAATTCGCTTGAATTTCTAAGACCACGTATTCCCCTGAAACTCAGACGCTAGGAGACATCCAATATGTCTGCAAAAGACGTCCGCTTTGCCACCGACGCCCGTGAGCGCATGCTGCGCGGTGTCGACATTCTCGCTAACGCCGTGAAAGTCACCCTCGGTCCTAAAGGCCGCAACGTCGTCATCGAAAAATCCTTCGGCGCACCCCGCACCACCAAGGACGGCGTCACCGTCGCCAAGGAAATCGAACTGGAAGATAAGTTCGAGAACATGGGCGCCCAGATGGTCCGCGAAGTCGCGTCCAAGACGAACGACATCGCCGGCGACGGCACCACCACGGCAACAGTTCTCGCTCAGGCCATCGTTCGCGAAGGCATGAAGTCGGTCGCAGCCGGCATGAACCCGATGGACCTTAAGCGCGGTGTCGATAAAGCCGTTCTGCAGGTCGTCGACTTCATCGGCAAGTCGGCCAAGAAGGTCAAAGACCAAAGCGAAATCGCTCAGGTCGGCACCATCTCCGCAAACGGCGAAGCTGAAATCGGCTCGATGATTTCCGAAGCCATGCAGAAAGTCGGCAACGAAGGCGTCATCACGGTTGAAGAAGCCAAGTCGCTCGAAACCGAACTGGACGTCGTCGAAGGCATGCAGTTCGACCGCGGCTATCTCTCGCCGTACTTCATCACCAACGCCGATAAGATGGTTGCTGAACTCGAAGATCCATACATCCTGATCCACGAGAAGAAGCTTTCGAGCCTCCAGGCTCTGCTCCCGGTTCTTGAAGCTGTCGTCCAGACCGGCAAGCCGCTCCTCATCATCGCTGAAGACATCGAAGGCGAAGCGCTGGCGACCCTCGTGGTTAACAAGCTGCGTGGCGGCCTCAAGGTTGCTGCCGTCAAGGCTCCAGGCTTCGGCGACCGCCGCAAGGCCATGCTCGAAGATATCGCTGTCCTCACCGCAGGCCAGACGATCTCCGAAGACCTCGGCATCAAGCTTGAAAACGTCACCATCGATATGCTGGGCCGCGCCAAGCGCGTCACCATCACGAAGGAAGACACGACCGTTGTCGACGGCGCTGGCAACAAGAAAGACATCAACGCCCGCACCGCTCAGATCAAGGCGCAGATCGAGGAAACCACCTCGGACTACGACCGCGAGAAGCTGCAGGAACGTCTTGCCAAGCTCGCCGGCGGTGTTGCTGTCATCCGTGTCGGCGGCGCGACCGAAGTCGAAGTGAAAGAGCGCAAGGACCGCGTCGACGACGCTCTCAACGCAACCCGCGCAGCCGTTGAAGAAGGCATCGTCCCAGGCGGCGGCGTCATGCTTCTTAAAGCTGCGCAGAAGATCGACGTCACCGGCGACAACGCCGACCAGGAAGCCGGCATCCAGATCGTTCGCCGCGCGCTCCAGGCACCGATCCGCCAGATCGCGGACAACGCCGGTGTCGAAGGTTCGATCGTTGTCGGCAAGGTTCTGGAATCCAAGAGCCTCAACGACGGTTACGACGCCCAGGGCGACGCCTACGTCGACATGGTCAAGGCTGGCATCATCGACCCGGCCAAGGTCGTCCGCACCGCCCTTCAGGACGCTGCATCGATCGCTGCTTTGATGATCACCACCGAAGCTGCAGTCGCCGACGCTCCGAAGAAGGAATCGGCTGGCGGCGCCCCGGACATGGGCGGCATGGGTGGAATGGGCGGCATGGGAATGATGTAATTCCCTAGCTTCTCAAGCTACTGATCTAAAAAGACCGGCTGTGGAGAAATCCGCAGCCGGTTTTTTTTATTTCGATCATCAAGCGATGGATGCGGTGAAAGCACCGCGCGGCTCTAGCGATCGGCCCTCCGAAGTTCTTCGTCAGATTTCAGGGACGTTCTCTCGCCTGCCCAAAATAAGAAACCCGCATCTCTGGACGAAGCCATGAGATGCGGGGCAGATACCGTCAGGTTCGAGAGGAGGCAGCGATTGAACCTGGACGGATAGCGAAAACTTCAAGCCGGCCTTTTCGACCGGATGCCGGTCTTAGCGTCTGGCGCAAGCCGCCAGCTGCTGCTCGCGTTCCCGCGCAGCTGTCTTCCACTGATCCGGCGAAACGCTTTTGCACCACTGCAGATGCCGTCCGAGATCTGCGTGCCAGGAGTCACCCTTGAACCCGCATTTCAGCCGCTCGTTATCCTGCTGCTGTTTGAGCGCAGTCGCGGCATACCACTTACACGTCGATTGAGCCTGGGCCGCCGCAGCGAACGCGAACTGTACGGCAAGCGCCGCACTGACGATGAGAGCTGTTCTGGTCGCAAGCACCATGTTTCTCCTTCCAATGCTCTAGTCCAGCTTCGCGCCTTCACAGGCGCTGATGAACGCTGGAAAAGAGTCCCCCAAGCGTTGTTATCGTTGGGTCGCAAGCCCGCAGTGACCGTCAGTTTAACAGCTCCACGCTCAAGACAACTCCAGAACGCCGCAAAGCCGAAACTTTCTGCCCGGTCATGCGAAAAAGCATCACCAATGTCAGTAATCTAGCTCGTTGGATATGAACCCTGTCTGAATGAGTCTTCGACCACTTCCCCCTGGGGCAAATGCTCGTAAATTCGGGTTTTTCCGCGGCCGTCCTGGCGTGATGGAACGAATTGGAAGGTTTCCGCACTAGCCGCCATCCACGGATCCCGATACCGCTTGTTGTTGGACCCACTCAAAAGTTCGCCGTTCTGCAGCGACGGATAGAGCTCGGCAAACGTCACATATTCCTGCTGTGAAACACGCCGATAAAGGTGTTCTGGAGAAAGGTCTCCGGGGCTGGAAAGCCCGGCCGCCGCAACCAGCTCCGCCAGCGCCTCAACGGTTGCTTTGTGGAAATTGGCGACCCGTCGCGCCTTACCAGGAACCACAATCGCCCGCCAACGCGCCGGGTCCTGCGAGGTGACCCCAACAGGACACTTGTCGGTATGGCACGACTGCGCCTGGATGCAGCCGACAGCAAACATGAACCCGCGCGCGGCGTTGCAATAATCCGCCCCCAACGCCAAGACGCGCGCCATATCGAAACCCGAAATGATCTTGCCACTGGCGCCGATCTTGATCCTGTCGCGGATACCGGCTCCCACCAGCGCATTGTTCACGAAAGACAAACCATCAAGCAGCGGCATACCCACGTGATCGGCAAACTCCAATGGCGCCGCACCCGTCCCGCCTTCCTTGCCGTCAACAACAATGAAGTCCGGCGTAACGCCTGTCGCCAGCATCGCCTTCACAATGGACATGAACTCCCAGGGATGCCCGATGCACAGCTTGAAACCGACGGGCTTTCCAGCCGCCAAATGTCTCAGCCGCGCAATGAACAGCATCATCTCCATCGGCGTCGAAAACGCGCTGTGTGACGAAGGCGAGACGCAATCCTGGTCGCGAGAAATTCCTCTGGCGCGTGCAATCTCCTCATTGATTTTGGCTTTCGGCAAGACGCCGCCATGGCCGGGCTTTGCGCCCTGGCTCATCTTGATTTCGATCATCTTGATCTGATCGTCTTGCGCCACCTCGGCGAATTTCTCGGGGTTGAATTTTCCGCTGGCATCGCGGCAACCAAAGTAGCCCGACCCTATCTGCCAGACGAGATCGCCGCCGTGCTCGCTGTGATAAATGCTGACCGAGCCTTCGCCCGTCGTGTGCGCAAATCCACCGTCCTTGGCGCCCTTGTTCATGGCGCGGATCGCATTGGGGCTGATCGCTCCGTAGCTCATGCCCGAAATGTTCAACAGCGAGGCCGAATAAGGTTTAGTGCAATCAGGCCCACCGATCGTGATCCGGATCGGCTCTTCATTGACCGACTTCGGCGTCATCGAATGCGTGACCCACTCGAAACTGTCTTTGTAGACCTCGTACTGGGTCCCGAACGGGCGCTTGTCGAGTTGCTGCTTGGCGCGCTGATAAACGATCGCCCGCTTATCACGGCTGAACGGCAGCCCGTCCTTCTCGCTCTCGAAGAAGTACTGACGCATTTCCGGACGGATCTCTTCAAAGAAGAAGCGCAAGTGCGCCGCAATCGGATAATTGCGCAAAATCGCATGCCGCGACTGCATCACATCGCGAATGCCGACCACAGACAGAAAACCGAAGACCAGCAGCGGAATGGCAATAAGCAATTCGTGCTCCGGCCAGATAAAAATCGCGACCAGACTAAGCACAGCGAAAACAATCGACAGCGTCAAAGCTGCATTGCGCTGCGCAAAAGGCGCCAAAAGATAGCTCATCACAACGCTCCCTACCGGTTCGCCCGGCGGCTGAGGGATCATATCTTTCGCAGAGTAAGGCCCGCGCGCCAAGCCGCCTTGGGGTCTAATAGGACGCTTCTTACGTTGCTTTTGTGAAACTGCGGTCACGACGAATCCTCTTCTCTTGAGTGTTTCCGACGCATCGCACACATGAAATCGCGCGCTCGCCTCTTGAGTACGGGCGTTGCTGTAGCGAGGATTGCCTACTGAGTCGTTCCCCAACCTTATCGAATCGCGAGATCCCATGGCCGCCGCTGCCGCAAGCGCGCTCAAAGCGAACATTCAGCCAACGATGGCCGATGCCCAGCGCGTCCTGGAGACCGTATTCGGCTATAAGGCCTTCCGCCTGCAGCAGGAGGGGATCATTTCGGCCGTGCTGGCGGGAGAAGATTGCCTTGCGCTGATGCCCACCGGCGGTGGTAAATCGCTGTGTTATCAGATCCCGGCCCTCATTCGCCCCGGCTGCGGGATTGTCGTCTCCCCGCTGATCGCATTGATGCAGGACCAGGTCGACGCCCTAAACCAGCTCGGGCTCAAGGCCGCTTTCCTGAATTCGAGCCTGTCTTATCCCGAACAGCTCGAAGTTGCCGACCGCCTCCGCGCCGGCCAATTGGACCTCCTCTACGTCGCGCCCGAACGCCTCGTACAGGACCGAATGCTGGATCTCATCTCGGCTTGCGAAATCTCATTGTTTGCGATTGACGAGGCCCACTGTGTCTCGCAATGGGGCCACGACTTCCGCCCTGAGTATCGGCAGCTGAAGATCCTGACCGAGCGCTTCCCAAACGTGCCGCGCATTGCACTGACGGCAACCGCCGATGAACGCACCCGCGAAGAGATCATTCGCGAACTGAGCCTCGAAGACGCCCATCACTACGTTTCAAGCTTCGATCGCCCCAATATCCGCTACCGCCTCGCCGAGTTGGGCGGAACCTCCGCGCGCGAGAAGCTCTGGCAGTTCATCGCCGCAGAGCACTCCGAAGACGCCGGCATCGTTTATTGCCTGTCGCGCCGCGGCGTCGAAGAAACTGCCGCTTGGCTCACCCGCAAGGGCCGCACGGCATTACCTTATCACGCCGGCATGCCGGCCGAAGAACGCGCCAAGACCCAGTCGCGCTTTCTGGCTGAAGACGGCCTCATCATCTGCGCAACCATTGCGTTCGGCATGGGGATCGACAAACCCGACGTCCGCTTTGTCGCTCACTTAAATCTGCCCAAGTCGATTGAGGCCTACTACCAGGAAACCGGCCGCGCCGGACGCGACGGCGAACCGGCAGACGCCTGGATGGCCTATGGGCTCCAGGACATCATTCAGCAGCGCCAATGGATCGAAGCCAGCGACGGAGCCGAAGAATATAAACGCGTCCAACGCCAGAAGCTCGATGCGCTCATCGGCCTGTCAGAAATTGCCAGCTGCCGCCGCCAGCCGCTGCTTGCCTATTTCGGCGAAAAGCTCTGCAAGCCTTGCGGCAATTGCGACAACTGCATCGACCCGCCCACCACCATCGACGGCACCGTACCTGCGCAAAAAGCCCTGTCGGCGGTCTACCGCACCGGTCAACGCTACGGCGTCGGCTACGTCGTCGACGTCCTGACCGGCCACGAGAACGAGCGCATCATAAGAAACGGCCACGACAAACTGGCCGTCTTCGGCATCGGAACCGAACTGGAACCCTCCGCCTGGCGCTACCTCTTCCAGCAGCTTGTCGCAGCCGGCATGCTTGTCGGCGATCAGGAAGGCTACGGGACACTCGCACTCAGTGAGCCGGCTCGCCCGCTTCTGCGCGGCGAAACCACCTTCCGCATGCGCGAACAAAAGAAAGCCGCAACGACGCGTGGCGGCAAACGCAGCCGCGGCGAAAAAGGCAAAAAGGCGCCGCCCGTCGCGCCCGAAAACGCCGGACTGTTCGAAGAGCTGCGCAACGTGCGCGCCCGCTTAGCCGCCGAAGCCAACGTTCCACCGTACGTGATCTGCCATGACCGCACGCTGGCCGAACTGGCCGAGAAGCGTCCCACCAACAAGATGCAGCTCGCCGACATCAACGGACTGGGCACGACGAAGATCAAGCGCTACGGCGATGAACTGCTCGCCGCAATTGCTGGCAAACCGCGACATCCGCTTCTCGACAACAAGCTGTCGGCAACAATCAACGCGACACTTTCCATGCACATCGATGGCCTCAATCCCGAGAGCATCGCCGAAAAGCGCGAATTACAGATCTCAACCGTCTACGGCCATTTCGCCGAAGCCATCGAAGCAGGCCTGATCACCTGCGACGATATCATCGGGCTTGATCCCGAAGAGATCGACACGATCCACCAGGCCTTCGATGATTGCGAAACCTTGGAAACCGGCAAGCTGGAAGATGCTCACTTAGCACTCGAGGGACGTTACGACGTCGGCCTTCTCAAATGCATGCTTGCTGAATTGATTTGAGCCGCACCCGCAATCAAGGGGCACGGCTCACATCGAAGTCAGAATGCTGGTTCAGCAGCCCACACATGAGCGCAGGCTGCTCAACACCTCTTTAGTCTTTCAAGCTGCCGCAGAAACGCTGGATGCGCTCGCAGGCTTCCTTCAAGGCTTCCGTGGCTGTCGCATAAGAAATGCGGAACGACGGCGAGGATTCGAACGCCGCGCCGTGCACACAGGCCACGCCTTCGGCTTCCAGCAGCTCGGTGACGAAATCCTCGTCGTTCTCGATCTTCTTGCCCGACGGGCTCGTCTTTCCGATCGTACCTGCGCACGACGGATAGACGTAGAACGCGCCTTCCGGCTTCGGACAAGAAATACCTTTGGCCTGGTTCAGCATCGAGACGACAAGGTCGCGGCGCTCAACGAAGATCGCGTTGTGCTTGGCGATGAAGTCTTGCGGACCATTGAGTGCTTCGACAGCCGCCCACTGCGTGATCGAGCACGGGTTCGACGTCGATTGCGACTGCAGCTTGCGCATGGCGCTGATAAGCTTTTCCGGACCCCCGGCAAAACCAAGACGCCAGCCGGTCATGCAGTAGGCCTTCGACAAGCCGTTGAGCGTCAGCGTCCGATCGAACAGCTTCGGCTCAACTTCAGCTGGCGTGCAGAACACGTTGCCGTCGTAGATCAGGTGCTCATAGATATCGTCGGTCAGAACCCACACGTTCTCATGACGAAGCAGGACGTCGGTCAGCTTCTTGAGATCATCGCGCGAATAGGCGGCGCCCGACGGGTTCGATGGCGAGTTGAACAAGAACCACTTGGTCTTCGGTGTGATCGCCGCTTCAAGCGCTTCGGGCTGCAACCGGAAGCCATGCTCCATCGTCGTTGGAACAAAAACCGGCGTGCCGCCGGCGAGCAATACGATATCGGCATAGGAGACCCAGCACGGCGTCGGGATGATCACTTCGTCGCCCGGGTTGAGCGTCGCCAGAAGCGCGTTGAACAAAACCTGCTTGCCACCCGTGCCGACCGAAATCTGGCTGCGCGTATACTCCAGCGAGTTATCGCGCTTGAACTTGGCAATGATCGCGTCTTTCAGCTCCGGAATACCGTCGACGTCTGTGTATCCCGTCTTTCCTGCATCCAGCGCCCGTTTCGCTGCATCCTTGATGTTCTCAGGCGTATCGAAATCCGGTTCGCCTGCTGACAAAGCAATGATGTCCCGCCCCTCGGCTTTCAAAGCCCGCGCCTTGGTGGCGACTGCGATGGTTGCGGATGGCTGAATACGGTTGAGGCTGTCGGCGAGGAAGCCCATGTCAGTTTGCCTTTCTGAGCGGATAAAAGTTCCAGACCGTTTTCGCCAGGACCGGCAGGAGATGCAAACCCCTTGAACCGGGGGCGAAAACCGCGCGCAAGCTAGCGCCGACACGAGCCTCCCGCAACTGTCCCTTATGCTTTCTTTGCGTGCAACCTGAGAGCCACACCCGCAGGCGCTCCCACATTGGCCAACAGAATGAACGCTGCCCTGCCACAATCCGGACCAAGCATCGCCACACCACAGATGTCCAGTGTCGCTGCGTGACGACTCACATCCGCCGTCTTGGCCCAAAATTGAGGGCTGCATGGCCGATAGAGAGGGAGGGGTAGACGATGAGAAGTTTCGAGTCCCAGGACTTCAAGCGAGCCGCACGGGATTTCCTGGTCGGCCTGGGCATTTTTGCCGCAGTCGCCTTCTTTGTCCTGGATGGCAAGGTCCCTGAAAACCTGCCAAACGGCTTCACCGGAGCCCTGTCAATAGACGCAAACGCGGCGGAATATTCCGCGCCACCATACCTGTCAGCCGCAGAAAAGCCTGTAATTGCTGCCAAAGCAGCCAAGCCCGAAAGCGGCACGCCATTCAAGAATACCAACGGCTGGACGGCCCTGACGGTCATGGCCATCATGTTTGCAATGCTTTATGCCTTTGATCTTGCGCTCTTGCGCCGGTGGGCCCAGTCCAAAAACGTCGTCAGAGTAAGGAAATATCCACGGCATTAAGCGGCCAAAGAGCAAAAGGTTGGGATTTTGCCGCGCGTGCCCATATAATGTGTCGTAGTCCAAGATCGTCGGCTTCGAGGAGGACCCATGCCCTTTGAAACGCGCAACAAGAACGGCTCACTCACACCCTGGCTCAGCTATGCAGCCTTGGCCGTTTTCTGCGCGACCGGTTCGGTTTTCCTGGCTGGAGACGCATTGCTCCAGTCTCAATTCCAGACCGCGTTTCAAAACCACAAAAGCCTGACGACAAGCTCTGCGAAACTTACTTCCAAAAAACCAATACCGGTCACCGGTAGCGAAGCCTACTGGCTCGGCGACGCCCGCCTGACACACGTCACCCCGGCGAATTGGCAGAGCGCTCGGCCCCTTTCGACCGGCGATAAGATCACCATGACCGCCAATGGTGAGAAGCGTCAGCTTGAGGTCATCGCTGTCAAATCGCTGAATGCGCAAGCCTTGACCGGCGCGTCCGGCTCATCGCACGCCTTGCTGATCACACTCCGCCCCGCTGATGGCAGCAAAGGCTCAAACGTCCATATCCTGATCGACAAGACGGACGACCTTTCGCCACTAGGCGGTCAGGCCCAGCCCTCTCACGAGTTGTAAGAACCAATTCGTTTTAGCAGTATCCAACGCGTGGCGCTCAAGTGACGTCTCAGGTTGGGTTCGCACCTTCCTCATTGAGATCCCTGGACACACCTTCACCGGTCCGATAAACGGGATCAAATCCTCTAAAGAACAGATCTCTGAGAACCCGCCATGCGCCTTAATCCGCCGACCATTGTGATCTTCCTGATCTCGCTGATCCTTGCCGGACTGGCGATCATCACCAAAATGGGCATCGTTCCGATCCCGCGCTATCTTCCCCACCAGGAATATTGGCTTGCCATGACCGCGTACCTGACGCTCATGGTCGGCAACATCGTCCGCGGCCTATAGAAAGGTGGCAGCTGCCATCGGCGACTGGCTTATCAAACGAAGTCAGACGAACGACGGATCGACGGGATCGAACGACTAGCGGCCGGACGGAAGCGCAAGCCTTTGCGCCGTCTCTTCGATTGCGCTGTTTGAGCGATAGTTCCCCAATCCGGATACGTCGAACTCGTCCACTTCGCCCCTCGCTTCGACCCCCAGCCCGCGCAAAACAGCGTTGATCGGCCAAAGCGAACGCGGCCGCCCGGCGCCATAACCGTCCATGCGCAGCGACAGCGGCCCTAGAACCAACCGCCCACCAGCCCAAAGCGCTGCGCTCTGTTCGCCGGCTCCGCCAAAATATTCAGTTTCCAGGTATCCAATCTTGGCCGTCGCAGACGCCCGCGCCGCGAACGTCATGTCACCGCTCGAAAGACGGGGGCCCTCCGCAAGCCACTCACCGGTTCCGTTGGCACCGTGAATGTCATCCTGCAATTCATCGGTATAGGGGACAACGAATAGCGACGCATCCGGCGTCAGGGAATAAATGCCGGCATGCTTGGAAACTTCCAGAAATGGCCGGAGCACCAACAGCGGTCCGACAAAAAGCTTCACGGAATGCGCCACCGCCACAAGCCTTTATTCGAAATGCCAGAGGAAATCAGCGCTGTCGCCCTGACAGGTTGCAACCCGCCATTTCGACCAACCGGCAACTGCAACAAATCGGCGACCTCCATGTCAACAATGAGGTCGCCTGCCAAATCCCAGCGATCACCACTCGATCAGCTTCTTATCGCGGAAAAAGCCACCCGTCGGCCCGTCATCAGGAAGCGTCGCCAGCCAAATCGCCGTCTCCGCGCCCTCTTCAACGCTTCGCTCGGCGTTGTCACCGCCCATATCCGTGCGAACCCAGCCCGGACACATAGAGTTGATCTTGACGTTGCCGTCGCCGACGTCGGCCGCAGCCGTTCTCGTCAAGGCGTTAAGCGCCGCTTTCGATAGCCTATAACCCGTGTACCCAGCCCCCATCTGCGTGAGCTGTCCCATGCCGGAAGACAAATTGACGATGCGTCCATAGCCGTGCTCGAGCATCGAAGGCAGAACAGCCTGCATCATGCGGAGCGGCCCGAGCGTGTTGGTTTCGAACGTCTGCAGAACGCTCTCAGCAGAAACTCCCAAAACACCTTTGCCGCCGACATCATCAGCGCGGTCCTTCAGAACGCCCGCATTATTGACGAGAATATCAATGCGCCCGAAGAGGTGCTGAACCTGATCCGCTGCCGCCTTGACGCTCTGCGGATCGTCGACGTCCAACTGCACAACGGCCGGCTCCAGGCCTTCGGCAGCCATTGCCGCCGCAGCGGCATCGCCTTTCGCCTTATCGCGCGATCCAATCGCCGTCATGACGCCGGCTCTCGCCAATTGTTTGACGATCTCCAGACCGATCCCCCGATTACCTCCCGTCACCAAAGCTACCCGCGTATCCGCCATGTGCCTCTCCTAAATCCACTAACGTGCGACGGTTCCTGCAAAAACAACTCTAAGCCAATCCTCGACGATTTGTAACCGCCTGCCACATTGGTTTTGGCCCAGCGTAACACCTGCATCAACGATGCAGCTGACGCACTGCTAGACACCCTGTGTCAACGTGGGGCGAGAACTCTGACGTAGATTTTTCGGGGGCGCATTGGCAGCGATGGTCAAAGCCAACCAGCTGTTACGGGTCAAACGCGCAGCCATGATGACGAACAAGTCTGCCAAAGACGGACCGACGCGCACCATTCACACCGGTCGCCAGCCAGCCGTCCTGGTTGAGAGACGCGATCCTAGAACATGCCGATGGCGAGCCGCGCTTCATCCGACATGCGGCTCATATCCCAGGGCGGGTCGAACACCAGATTGACTTTCACTTCACCAACCCCGGGAACGGACCCGACGGCATTCTCGACCCAGCCTGGCATGTCGCCAGCCACCGGGCACCCTGGCGCAGTCAGCGTCATGTCGACATCGACCTGCCGCTCATCACCGATATCGATCCGGTAGATCAGCCCCAGCTCATAGATGTCACAAGGAATTTCAGGGTCATAAACCGTCTTCAGCGCGGCAATGATGTCTTCCGTCAATCGGTCCAACTCTTCGGCCGACAACGCCGACCCGGGCACCGGCGTACCACCTTCGGCAACACTCAGAGGCGCCTTGGCGGGACTGGGCTGCGTCGTCTCGCCAGCTGGCTGCGATGCACCAGCGACGTCTGCGCCGGCGCTGCCATCCGCAGCTGCGGCTTCTTTCATTTCAACGTCTGCATCGCCCATAGCTGTCTCACTCGAATTTTTGCCGCTCTCGCTCATCCAAAAAACTCCTTGGCATGAACTAACGCATCCGCCAGCGCATCGACTTCGGCCCGCGTATTATACATGGCAAATGAAGCCCGGCACGTCGCCGTGACACCTAGTCGGTCCATCAACGGCTGCGCACAGTGATGCCCAGCCCGCACTGCAACGCCGGACCGGTCGATGATGGTTGCAATGTCATGCGGATGCAGACCGTCCATCGAGAAGGAGACAATCGCCCCTTTGCCCGGCGCCGTGCCATGGATCGTCAGCCAATCGAATTCGCTGAGCCGCTCGTGCGCATAGCGCTGCAGCATCGCTTCATGCTGGGCAATGTTTTCCCGCCCGACCTGCATCATGTAATTGAGCGCCGCACCCAAACCAATCGCCTCGACGATCGGCGGCGTACCGGCCTCAAACCGATGTGGCGGCTCAGCATACGTCACCTTGTCGACGGTAACGACATCGATCATCTCCCCGCCGCCCTCATAAGGCGGCATCCGGTCGAGATGTTCCTTCTTCGCGTAAAGAACTCCAATGCCCGTCGGCCCGTACGTTTTGTGGCCGGTGAAGACATAGAAGTCGCAGCCCAGCTCCATGACATCGACCGGCTGATGAACGGCCGCCTGGCTGCCATCGACAAGAACGAGGATGCCGCGCTCATGCGCCGCCTGAATCACTTGCCGGATCGGCACAACCGTCCCCAGCACGTTCGACATCTGCGTGATGGCCACCATCTTGGTGCGCGGCGTCAACAACGAGATGAACTCGTCGAGCAGGAATTCACCGTTGTCAGCGATGGGCGCCCACTTGAGCACCGCCCCGCTGCGCTCGCGATGGTAGTTCCACGGAACGATGTTGGAGTGATGCTCCATGATCGACAGCACGACTTCATCACCCTCGCCGAGCAGCATTCCGCCGCACGACTGAGCAACCAGATTGATCGCCATCGTCGCGTTGCGCGTGAAGATGATTTCGTCGGTCGACCCGGCGTTCAAAAAGCGCCGCACCGTTTCGCGGGCCTCTTCGTATTTCTCGGTCGCGGAGTTCGACAGGTAATGCATGCCCCGGTGCACGTTGGCGTAATCGAAGCGATAGACGTGATCCATCGCTTCAAGAACCGAGCGTGGCTTCTGGGCGCTCGCACCGTTATCGAGATAGACGAGCGGTTTGCCGTAGACCTCGCGAAACAGGATCGGGAAATCGGTGCGGATATGGTCCACGTCGAACGCCGCCAGACCCCGCTCCCGCTTTCCGCCGATATCGGCATCAAGACCTAAACCCATCTCATTCCTCTCAGTCCCTGGCGTCCAAGCCAGACGACGCCCCGCAACCTACGGGGGACTAGCCAGGAATCGCACTCAAAGAGTGCGCCCTGGATCGATGCCAACACACGCGAGATCGCCCCGCGTACGACGCTATTTCTTGGCCGCGAGCCACGACACCGCTGAAGCCGTGAACGCCTCGCGCACAGCTTCGTCCTCGATCTTCTCGATCGCCTCGCCAATAAACGACTCGATCAAGAGAACGCGCGCCACATCTTCGGGAATCCCGCGCGACCGGCAATAGAACATGAGATCATGATCGAGCTCCATACAGGTCGCGCCGTGACCGCATGCGACGTCATCGGCAAAGATTTCCAATTCCGGCTTGGAATCGAACTCTGCATCCGGCGACAACAACAGTGCTTGCGACATCTGCTTGCCATCGGTCTTCTGCGCGATCTGCTTGACGATGATTTTGCCCTGGAAGATGCCGCGCGCCCGATCATCAAGCACGCCCTTGAAGAGCTCGCGACTTTCACACGATGGGACCGCGTGATCGACGACCAGCGTCGTATCGATGTGATCGTTGTTGCGGCCCAGGAAGATGCCGGACAAATCAAGCCGCGCGTTCTCACCGCCGAACGTGACGAAGATCTGATGGCGCGCAAGGCTCACGCCCTGCGTCAGCTGGAAGCCATCGTACTGCGCCTCCTTGCCAAGATGCACCGCCCAGTTGCCAAGGTGCGTGACCTGGCCACCATGATCAGCCGCGCACTTCGCGTGTGCCACCTTGGCGCCATCGGCAACGCTAATGCGTGTCACGGCATTCGCCTGCCCGGCGTCTGCAGCACCCGGCAAACTCACGAACGCTTCGATGATCTGCGCCTCGGCCCCTGCGCCGACTTCGATGACATTGCGCACAGCCGTAAACGCCGCTTCGCGCCCGGCGCGCATATAAACGAGCAACAGCGGCTTTTCGATCTTCGCGCCAGGCTCAACTTGAACGACGGTGCCATCGGTTGAATAGGCGGTGTTGAGCGCAACGATGACGTCGTCATCAGGCGCACCTTCGCCGAATTCACCCAGGAGTCCACTGTCCGCATCGCCGGAAGCCTCAAGCTTATCTGCGAGGCTTTCAACACTCACGCCGCTTTGCGCATCGACACTCGAAAGCTCTTTGCGGAAATTGCCATTGACGAACACCACGCGCTGCGCGTCGACATGGGCAAACGGACCAAGCGCCACGATCAGGTCGGCGATCGTGACGGGTGTTTCGTCCCCGATGCTGACCGGCAACGCCTCTTTCATGGCGTTGCGCAAATCGGTGTATTTCCACTCTTCTATCCGCCGATGCGGCAAGCCGCGCTCGGCAAACAATTGATGGGCCGCATTGCGCACAGCGAGAACACCAGATCCACCCGGCAAGCGGTCGCGCAGCTTCTGGAAATCCTCGTCCAAAGAGGTTTCCGCTTTCGTTTTCATTACAGCCACACTCATTCGCGCCTCCTGCGCGGTTCATACTTTCTTCGCCGCGGCGTCAAACTCGGTCCTGATGATTTGCGTTTCTGGACCCGCGCCGCGGTCTAATTGATGTTCCTAGTCTGGCAGACTTGTTCAGGCTGCCTTCTCAGAGAATTCCGCATAGCCCGACTTTTCGAGTTCAAGCGCCAGCTCTTTGCCGCCCGAACGCTGGATCTTGCCGTGCGCCAGAACGTGGACTTTGTCGGGAACGATATGGTTCAACAAACGCTGGTAGTGCGTGATGACAAGCATCGAGCGCTCCGGCGAACGCAGCGCATTGACGCCATCAGACACGACTTTCAGCGCGTCGATATCCAGACCGGAATCGGTTTCATCAAGAACGCACAACATCGGCTCCAGCATCGACATCTGCAGAATTTCCGAACGCTTCTTTTCACCGCCCGAGAAGCCGACGTTGACCGGACGCTTCAGCATCTCGATATCGATGTTGAGTTCGCCGGCCTTCTGCTTGACGAGCTTCATAAATTCCGGCGTCGTCAGTTCGTCCTGATCGCGCTTCTTGCGCACCGCGTTGACGGCTGTACGCAGGAACGTCAGACCGGCCACGCCAGGAATCTCCATCGGATACTGGAAGGCCAAAAATACGCCCGCTGCAGCGCGTTCATCCGGCTCCATCTCAACGATCGATTCACCGTTCCAAAGGATATCGCCTTCGGTCACTTCATAATCGTCGCGGCCAGCCAGAATGTAGGCCAGCGTCGATTTTCCCGATCCGTTCGGGCCCATGATCGCATGCACTTCGCCCGTCGGTACAACGAGGTCGATCCCCTTCAGGATCGGCTTGTCTTCCTCGACGATTCTCGCGTGCAGGTTTTTGATTTCCAACATCTCTCAACTCCGGTCGGTCATTTTGTTTTTAGGTTTCGATCGCCGAAAGCCTATTCTTTCGCTTTTTCTTCTAGAATTTCGCGGTAGGGTTTTCCGTTCCACCGCCATAGCCATTCGCCGTTTGTCTTGCGTTTGGCAAACTTCGTGAAAGTCCAAACCGCGTAAAGCATCGCCAACGCCCAAATGGTGAGCCCAGCGAGTCGCGTCTCGTCCGTCAGCGCCAAAAGCCACGGAACTGAAACTAGCGGCAGCATGATCGCGAAAGCCGATGTCGCCAGCCAACCCTTCCAGTTGGTCGGCGTCGCTCCGTACCCGTGACGCTTGGGCTCAAACCAGTAATCGTCAGAACTTCCGGCCATCACCCAAAATACCTTCTCGGCCCGTCGCCCTGGCGCTTGTGAGCCCAATCGAAAAGTCGCGCGATGACTTCGTCGTAAAGCGCCTGATCAAGCACCGGACACTCGCGATTGGGATGCATGATCTTGCCATCAACCGCGATGCTCATGTCGTCGCGCGCGCGGATGGTGAACAACCGCTGGCCCTGCCGGAACCTGAGTGGTGCACCAGCATCAGCATCGACCGACACCCCGAGCAGGTTGAGCCGATCGAGATCGCCTTCGTCTTCCAGCCAGTCACCGATGTCGTCGACGACATCCTGCATGCGCTCCAGGCGATAGAGCGCCTGGAACTCCTCCACCTCCGCCTCATAGAGTTCGGCGGAGGCATTCGCCTCCAACTCCAGCTGACGGATGATGGCTTCGTTGCGAGCACTGCGTTGTGGCATGATCGAACGAACTCCTAACCCACCGAGCCTTCCAGCGAGATGCCGATCAGTTTCTGCGTCTCCGCCATGAACTCCATCGGCAACTGCTGCAGAACATCACGCACAAACCCGTTGACGATCAGCGTCACGGCTTCTTCCTCAGACAAACCACGCTGCATGCAGTAGAAGAGTTTGTCGTCGGAGATCTTCGACGTCGTCGCCTCGTGCTCGAAATGCGCCGTCGAGGTCTTGGCTTCGATGTAAGGGACAGTGTGCGCGCCGCAGTTATTCCCGATCAGAAGCGAGTCACACTGCGTGAAGTTGCGCGCGTTGGCCGCCTTGCGGTGCGCCGAAACAAGACCGCGATAGGTATTCTCCGAGAAACCTGCCGCGATCCCTTTCGAGACGATCCGGCTTGACGTGTTCTTACCCAGATGAATCATCTTGGTGCCACTATCGATCTGCTGGTGGCCGTTTGAGACCGCAATCGAATAGAACTCACCGCGCGAATTGTCTCCGCGCAGAATGCACGACGGATATTTCCAGGTGATCGCCGAACCTGTCTCGACCTGCGTCCAAGAGATCTTCGAGTTGGCACCGCGACAATCGCCACGCTTGGTGACGAAGTTATAGATGCCGCCCTTGCCGTCCTTGTCCCCGGGATACCAGTTCTGGACCGTCGAATATTTGATCTCGGCATCGTCAAGCGCGATGAGTTCGACGACCGCAGCATGCAGCTGGTTCTCGTCGCGCATCGGCGCCGTGCAGCCTTCCAGATAGGAAACGTAAGCGCCCTTATCAGCGATGATCAACGTCCGCTCGAACTGACCGGTTTCCCGCTCGTTGATACGGAAATAGGTCGACAGTTCCATCGGGCATCTGACACCCTCCGGCACATAGACGAACGACCCGTCAGAGAATACCGCCGAGTTCAGCGACGCATAGTAGTTGTCTGATTTCGGAACCACCGTTCCCAGATACTTCTGCACCAGTTCAGGGTGCTCGCGGATCGCTTCGGAAATCGAACAGAAGATGACACCGGCCTTCTTCAATTCGTCCTTGAAGGTCGTGACAACAGACACGCTGTCGAACACCGCATCGACCGCCACCTTCGCACCCGCAACGCCTGCCAGCACTTCCTGCTCTTTGAGCGGAATGCCAAGCTTGTTGTAGGTTTCCAACAGCTCCGGATCGACCTCGTCGAGGCTCTTCGGGCCGTCCGTGTTCTTCGGTGCCGAGTAGTAATAAAGGTCCTGGAAATCGATCTTGGGGTAATCGACGCGCGCCCAGGTTGGCTCGCTCATCGTTTTCCAGCGCTCGAACGCGTCAAGACGCCACTCGAGCATCCAGGCCGGTTCGTTCTTGCGTGCAGAGATATAACGGATCGTGTCCTCGTCGAGACCCTTGGGGGCCTTGACGGACTCGATTGCGGTTTCAAAACCGTATTTGTACTTATCGACGTCAATCTCTTTGACCTGTTCGATCGTCGACTCTACGGCCGCCATCCCAATCTCCTTTTCATACCCTGCGATTGGCTTGCGTCTTCGCGCATTCCGCCAATCGCTTGCTCAAATCATTCACGGCCGCTCAAGAGCGACCCTCGCTCGGCGCACCTTTGCGGTCCGCCATCAAACATCAACTAGGCCGCACACTTGGTCTTCACCACGGTCGGCCAGACCTCCAAGAACCGTTCGACGTCTTGTCCTTGCGTCGTCCATCCCAGACTGATCCGGAGCATGCCCTGAGCGATTGAGGGCTCAACCCCCATCGCATCGAGAACAGCACTGCGTCCAACTTTGCCCGACGAACACGCCGAGCCAGAGCTGACGGCAACGCCGCCCAGATCGAATGCGATCACCATCGTCTCGGCTTTCATCTGAGGAATGGCAATCGCACTTGTATTGGCGAGCCTCGGGACATCACGCCCGAAGATCACGGCTTCAGGTGCCAATTCGAGAAGGCGTGCTTCGAGCCTGTCCCTTAAGCCACGCAACTTTTCAGATGCGGCTGGTTCTTTGCCGATCGCTTCGGCGGCTGCACCAAAGCCCGCGATGCCGGCGACATTCTCAGTCCCAGCGCGCAGCCGGTGCTCCTGGCCGCCACCGACAATTAAAGGTGTCTTCAGTTCGCCGCCGGGCCCTTGAACAATCGCTCCAACGCCCTGCGGACCGCCGATCTTGTGCGAAGACAGCGTCAGGAAAGAAATCGGCAACGCAGATAGAGCGACCGTTTCCCGGCCGACGGCCTGTACGGCGTCGACGTGCAGATACGCCCCTGCGTCGGCGACAATTTCAGCGACCTCTTCAAGCGGCTGCAGAACGCCTGTTTCGTTGTTCGCCCACTGCAACGACAACAGCTTCTCGCCTTCGCCGGAAGCTTCAAGCCAATCGCGCACCGCATCGATATCGACCCGGCCATCGCGATCGACCGGCAGCAGCGTGAACTGATCGCCATGACGCTGCGCCGAAGCCAGAACGGAGGGATGTTCGACACCACAAGCGGCAACGGCGCGCCAACGCCCCTGGCCAATCACCGTCGCATTGGCTTCGGTAGCCCCGCTGGTGAAGATCACATTGCGAGGCAAACACCCAACAAGCTTGGCAACCTGCCGACGTGCATCTTCGATCATGCCACGCGCACGCCGGCCTTCGGCATGCACCGACGAGGCATTGCCGGTGCTGCCCAGCGCAGCAATCAGCGCATCGCGCGCTTCCGGCCGCAACGGCGTCGTCGCGTTGTGATCGAAATATGTACGATCAGGCATCATTGCGTCGCGGTAACTCCCGCTGCGGTCCCCAATCGGACCGGCAATTTCTTCGCAGGATCCCCATCAGCGACATCCTGCAAAGACACATCTTTAAGGAACAAGGCGATATGCTCGCCCAAAGCCGCCCACAAATTGTGGGTCAGGCAGCGCTCTTCACCCAGACACCCTTCGCCACCTTCCAGGCAGCGGGTCATCCGCGTCGGCTCCTCGGCCGCCTTCATGATTTCAGCAACGTTGATATCGGCGGGATCGCGTGCCAGCCGGTAACCGCCGGTACGCCCGCGCTCGCTCTTGACGAGCCCGGCACGGCGCAACAGCAGAAAAATCTGCTCCAGATAAGCCAAAGAGATCTGTTGGCGCTCAGAAATCGCGGACAGCGGTACAGAATTGCCATCTGCGAACTTGGCAATGTCAGCCAGTGCCATCACGGCGTATCTGCCCCTGGTATTGAGTTCCACAGTATTCGCCTCCAAATCCGTCATCGACGTCGGCGGGAGAGCCGAGCAAAAGCTTCAGAAATCGGCGTTGCGACCGTCGGACTTGCATTCCGACCCGCTGTTCGTGTTAAGAACGCCAACCCACGTGACGGAACAATACACATCTTTCGAACCATTCTAAACTTGCCTTCGAATATGTAAATTCCGAGCGAGGAAGTCAAGTATTTGGAACTGTGACAGGATGCGCCCTGGCACAGGCCGCCATTGGCTGACATTCCGCAGTTTAGAACCGCACGTATGAGTTGGCTTTCGACGTACCGGCCACCACATGGACCGTATTTAAAATCGCGGGTGTCCGCGTTGCAGGGAACCTGGCCCTGTAGAAATAAAAACTAAGAGACCTTGGATGCCCGAACTGATTATGAACGGTCCTGTTGGCCGTCTAGAAGCCCGCTACCACCACGAACCCGCTTCCGATTCACCGATTGCCCTGATTTTGCATCCGCATCCGCAATTCGGCGGAACGATGAATAACCAGGTCGTTTATTCCCTGTATCACACCTTTGCCGAGCGCGGTTTCTCGGTCCTGCGCTTCAACTTTCGCGGCGTTGGCCGTTCACAGGGCTACTGGGACGGTGGCCCTGGCGAACTTGCCGACGCGGCAAGCGCGCTCGATTGGCTGCAACTCGTCAAGCCGGACGCCAAGACCTGCTGGATCGCCGGCGTCTCATTCGGCACCTGGATCGCCATGCAGCTCCTCATGCGCCGTCCGGAGGCCGAAGGCTTTATCTGCGTCGCCCCGCCTTCCAACCTTTACGATTTCTCGTTCCTCGCCCCCTGCCCATCCTCGGGCCTGATGATCAACGGCGACATGGACCGCGTCGTGCCATCGAACTCGGTCGCCGAGCTGACCACCAAGCTCAAGACCCAGCGCGGCATCAAGATCACCCACGAGATCGTTCCCGGCGCCAACCACTTCTTTGAAGGCAAGATCGACGAACTCCAGGAACGCGTCGGCGATTACATCGACAATCGTCTGGCCGAAAAAGAAAACGAACGCGTTGAAAGCACGAAAGCCATTGCGGCCGCCGAGCCGGCCGCCGAAGAGGGTGAGGACGACGAGGAATAGATCGCTCGCCCAACCGAAAGGCCTGACAAAATTCCTGAAATGATCTGATTAAGCGGCGGACGGTTCGGCAAGAACCCCGCCGCTTAGCTCGTATGGAGCCCCCGTCGTCCCCGGGAAGGTGATACCAAGGCCCAACCGCGAGCGGACCGCCATATAGGCCCAGGCCTCCGCTTCGACGCTGTCGCCATCGAAGCCAGCTTCTTCTGCCGTCAGCACCTCAACGCCCGTCCGCTCAGCCAGCATCTTCATAAGGACGGGATTCTTGCGCCCCCCGCCACACGCGACGATTTTCACCGGTGCCTTGCCGATGAGCTCAATGCCAAGCGCAATCCCTTCCGCACTCAAGGCACACAAGGTTGCAGCACCATCGGCCGGACTGAGTCCCGAAACCAGATCGAGCGAAAACGCATTCCGGTCGAGGGATTTCGGAGGTGGCTGCGCAAAGAACGGGTGGGCCGCAAACCGCGCGACGACATCTGCGTCCACCTTGCCTGTCGCCGACAATGCCCCATCAGCGTCAAACCGTGCGCCGTCGCTGCCGTGCTGGTGAACCCAGTCATCGAGGAGCGCACCTCCGGGCCCCGTATCGAACGCGACGAGTTCCCCGTCGTCACCGATCCAGGTGATATTCGACACCCCGCCGATGTTGAGCACCACCAACGGCCGGCCGCTGACACCCGAAGCCAATGCCCGGTGGTAGACGGGAGCAAGCGGAGCGCCCTGCCCACCGGTCTCGACATCATGCGCCCGAAGGTCATAGACAACCGGGATTTGCAGCGCTTTCGCCAGTGCCGGCCCGTCTCCGATCTGCACCGTCAAGCGCGCCTCCGGCCGGTGCAGAACGGTCTGCCCGTGAAACCCGATGACATCGATGGACGCCCGCTCAAGCGCTTCATATCGGATGAACTCTTCGACCGCCTCGGCATGACGCTCGGTCAACATCGCTTCGGCTTCAGCTATAACGCCCGGCCGCGCGGCGCGATCCTCAAGTTCACGCGCAGCAACAACAGCCTCGCCCAAAAGCGCCCGACAGGCTGAATCATAAGGAAAAGTCCGGCACGCTCCCCGCTTGACGACACTGCGGCCGTCCGTCTCGATGATGGCGATATCGATCCCATCCATCGACGTCCCGCTCATGAGGCCAATCGCCCGCGTCAGTTGTGCCATTGCAGCTTGCCCCCACCGGGTTTCCTGTGCATTGTCCGGGCTCCCTGAAATCGAGAACTTTCTGCAACCAGGCTAGCCCTATGACCACCCCCGCACGTCCAAAATCCGAATTCCTCCAGATCCTGACCGAACGCGGGTATATCCATCAAACCTCCGACTTCGAGGGCATCGATGCCAAGGCCGCCGAGAAGAAACTGATCGCCTACGTCGGCTACGACTGCACCGCACCCTCGCTGCACGTCGGCTCGCTCATTTCTATCATGATGCTGCACTGGCTTCAGCAAACTGGCAACAAGCCGATTGTGCTTTTGGGCGGCGGGACGACGCGCGTCGGCGACCCTTCCGGCAAGGACGAAACCCGCGCCATGCGGACGATCGAGGAGATCGATGCCAACAAGGAAAGCCTGAAAGAGGTCTTCGCGCACCTCTTACAATTCGGCGACGGCGCCAACGATGCCATGATGATCGACAACGCCGACTGGCTCGCCAAGCTCAACTACATCGAATTCCTGCGCGACGTCGGTCGCCATTTCTCGGTCAACCGCATGATGACCATGGATTCAGTGCGCCTGCGCCTGGAGCGCGAACAGGAACTCTCGTTCATCGAATTCAACTACATGCTTTTGCAGTCCTACGACTTCGTCGAACTGGCGCGCCGCTATGATTGCAACATGCAGATGGGCGGCTCCGACCAATGGGGCAACATCGTCATGGGCGCCGATCTCGGCCGCCGCATGGGAACCCATCAGCTCTACGGGCTCACCTGCCCACTCCTGACAACCGCTTCGGGCGCCAAAATGGGCAAGACCGCCCAGGGCGCCGTCTGGCTCAACGAAAACCAACTCCCAGCCTACGACTACTGGCAGTACTGGCGTAATACCGAGGACGCTGATGTCGGTCGCTTCCTGCGCCTCTTCACGACAATACCGCTTGAAGAGATCACCAAGTTGGAAGCGCTCGGTGGCGCAGAAATCAACGAAGCCAAGAAAGCGCTGGCGACGGCTGCGACAGCCCTCATGCATGGCCAGGACGCCGCCGAAAAGGCCGCCGAAACCGCCCGCGTGACGTTCGAAGCCGGCGCCCTTTCAACCGACCTTCCAACCATCGATCTCCCGCGGGCCGATCTTGAAGCCGGCCTCGGCGTTCTCGAAGCCTTCGTTCGTGCAGAACTCGTCAAATCGAACAGCGAAGCCCGCCGGCAGATCAAAGGCGGCGCGTTGAAGATCAACGACAAGGCTCTCTCCGACGAAACCGCGTCGCTGACCATGGCGGACATCGGCCCCGACGACGTCATCAAGCTGTCGTTTGGTAAAAAGCGCCACGTTCTCTTGAAGCCGGTCTAAGCGCCGCCGCCTCCGAACCCGAGGCAACGCAATGAAGGCGCAAGGGCAAGCAAACTGAGGAATCTCAGTTCTTCTGCGTATTCGAGCGCCAGCCTTCGATGGTGCGCCCTTCCCTGCGGGTCTCTCCGACAGTCGCCGGGCTACTGGAAGAGCGGACCCGCATGCCTTCCCCGTAGCTCATTCCGCTGTTCGGCGACACTTTCTGGGAGTCCGGCGCCAATTGGAAGATTTCGCGGAAGATACCCGGAGCCAGCGCTGATAGCGGATGCACAAACACCTGCGGACGCTCCATGCTGCCGCGAATGGCATAGTTCGTTCCAAACAACCCTTCCTTGCGCGGCCCCGAAAGCAATTCGCCGAACACCGGGATCGGCGCAAACATATTGTTCAGCCCCTGCAGCAGAACGTATGTGCCCCCCAGATCCAGAGACTTGTTGTTGAAGTCCGCTTTGCCGCGCAGCGTCGCACCAAGCAGCGCCCCATGCAGCGAGGCATCCTCAATGACGATCTGGCCATGCCCCACCGAAAACGGAGCTCTCAGGCTATCGAAATCGAACTCTTCGCGAACCACTTTGCGATGTTGCGCGATGGCCGGCATGCTGTCATCCGGGCTCCCGACGACTTCTGAGATCACAGGGTCACCCAAAACCTTGAAGCGCTCGACCCACAACGTCCCGGTCTTTTCAGCGGCCCCACGCCCTTCCAGATCAAGTTCCAGACGCAAGCGCCCGTTGACCATGTTGGGATAGAACCCGATCATCTTGAACGCCGTGCCCGCGTCACTGGTATCGACCAGCAATCGCCGCGGTCTGCCGTTGCCGCCGCGCAACTCGAACGCGAGCGGCTTGCCGCCATCAAGCGTACCGCGCCCATCCAGACTGGAGAGCTTGCCCGACCGGCTTGAGATCTTCATGTTCAGGTCGCGCAGGGAAATGTCCTCGAAGCCGAGCACGTTGTCGATCTTCACAGCGATATCGAAATCGCTCGCCAACTCCTCGTCAGAAGCCTCGCTGCCGCCAACCGAAAACAGCGATCGGAAGAACCTCTGACCGCCATAGGTTTTGCCTTCAATCTGCGCCTTCCAAAGATTGCCTTTCGTCCGACGTCCCGACGCGCTGAGGCGCGACACCAGGTTGAGCGAGAAGCCAGGGAAATCAAAAGCAACGGCGCGACCGTCGCCATCGAGTTCAACTTTGCCTTCAATCGCAATATCCGAACCGGTGATCCGAAAGTTCTCCAGCGTCCGGGACGCGTCGGCAACATTGCCGAGAACGTCGAAGTCCATGAACGCCTGACGACCGGCCGGTTTCTCCCAGCCTATATCGGAAATCATCATCCGCGCCGGACTGAGATCGGCCCGCACATGCACCTTTTGATCGGGCTCACCCGGGTCATCCACCGATATCTCGACAGGTACTTCACCGCGCACGATCGAGCCGACGTCGATGCCCAACTGCTTGCGGTCCGATGCATCGAGCGTTGTCGTAAGCCGCAGCGGCGGCTGACGTGCCCCCTCGGCGCCTTGAATGCGCTGCCAATTGAGTTTTGCCAAAACGCCGTCGATCAGGATCTCACCTTTTGCGTTGAACGCCTGCGGCGTCGCCGCAAGATCGAGGCTTGCACCCTTGATCGAGCGACCGCCAAACGCATTCTCAAGCGTGCCATCGCTCAAGCGCGCCTGAATTTCGTAACCCACATCCTCGGCGCCAACAACCTTATCGAGCGGGAAGCCGACCTTCGCCGTCCCCTCGACGTTCCCGCCAAGCGGCGGCAGCGAACTGTCCGTTTGAACAGCCTTCGCGAACGCCGGAAGTTCGAGAAGCGAGCGCATTGCACCGGCCTCGCCGGAAAACTTGAACGTGACGTCACCCGATGGCGCGGCCCCGAACATTTCCGCACCGATGAACTGACCTGAACGCAGGGCAATCGTCTCGCCCGTTCCCAAATCCATGGCCCCTTCTGGGAAGGAGACCTCAAGCTTGTCATCGGCAAATCGCGCCAGGACCCGGTCGGCATGCACCAGCGGAAGACCTTCCAGCGCGTGAAAGTCCACACCAGTTGCTTCGAGTGCAATGACCATGCGCGAAGTCCCGACCGCCGACACGGGTTGCTCAGCGGCCAAGAAGTGCCCGCTCAGGAAGCTGAACGTGCCCTTTTCCACACGACCCGCACGAACGTTATGGCTCAGCCATTGTTGCCCGGCCTCTGCGACCGCATTTGGCCAAAGCGCCGCCAGTTGCGCGATCGGCATGCCGGAGAAGTTACCCGCCCATTTGGCCGAATGCTCCTGACCGACACTGAATTCGCCAGCCAGATTGATCGTCCCGCCGGCCAATCCAATTTCGACGCTGTCGACGCGCACGCTCTGATCCGCCGGCGAAAAGCTGCCCTTGAGCATCCCCGAGCGAACAGTATCGTCGGCAGCTTCTTTGCTGCCCGCAACCGCAGGCGCCAGTTGCATGTCGAATTGCCAGTCGCCTTCGCCATCCGGAGCCGCGCCCGCCAGTTGGCTCAGCGCGCCGTTGACGACGAACTCGTTGCGCCCACCGCTCAACGTCGAGGGTTCCATGACGATCTTCCGGGAGGCCGGCGCATAGGCAAAGTTCAAGGCGCCGGCCTCGACTTCGAAAATCGGCTTGGCCATCCCCTCAAGCTGCAACCGCGTTCCCGACACGTCGACAGCAATCTTGCTGTCCATCAACTGCCCGGTGCGATCGAAGTTCGCCTTGATGTCGGCTGATGCAGGTTGATCGAAGAGCGCCAGCAGGCTCAGCCCGGGCACTGCGTCGGCAATATTTTTCGGAACAAGATCCTGGATCGACGTGGAAACCGTCAGCTTGTCGCTCGATGCCACGTCCTCAGCCTGGAACGAGGCGGACCAGATCCGACCGGCAGAAGAAATCCGGGCCGTACCACTGACGATGCTGCGATCTGCGCTGTGATCGACATCGACCAGGAGACGCGGAATTTGCCATGACGTCCTTTGCCCTTCCGCATCCAGCATCAGCGTCCCGTTCCGCAAGCCGACCTCGCGCAGGCTGCTCGACTGATACCCGCCGTTGCGCACATAAGACGACGCCGAACGAATGATGGCGGCAAAATCGTAGGCCTCACCGGTAGCAACTTTCGGCGCAACGCCAAGCGTCGAACTCACCTGATCATGCCCAGGCGAGGAAGTGCTTTTCGCAAAGCTCAAAGAGAACCCGGACGCGCGCGAATAGAGCATCGAGATGCGCGGCTCGATCAGCTCGACCCGTTCCGGCGTGGCCGATAAACTCCAAAGCGCGGAGGCACTCAGCCCGATGGCCGCCTGCGGTGCCGTGACAACGACGTCGCCCGACGTATCCGCCAGACTTAAATTGGCGAGCCGAAGCTCAAGGCCGCCGCTTTCTGCGATCGTGAGAATGACGTCGTCAAACCTGGCAGACAGCCCAGACAGACCCTGATTGATGCCGTGCTTGATGGGATCGACCAGAAAATTGACCGACACCGGTCCCTGCGTCAGTCGAAAGTACCCGGCACCGCCTGCAAACGCCGCAAGCAGCGCGATCGGCAGGAACACCATCGTAACGACGCTGACACAGGCGCGACGCCACAAAGCTTTCTGCCCACCGGCCTGCTCGCCCTTGCGCGCACTCTGCCGCACGCGACGCACCATGCCGCGCGGCGCTGTCCTGTCCCCAGGGGCGCGCTGCCGCGTCGGCCGACGAGAGGGGTTTTGACTTTTCGAGACCAATCCTGCCAACCTTTGAAAAGCTAATCATCAGAACACAGCACAACGCGCATCCATTTGCTGCTGCCATTCCCCATTTCAATGGGATGGCGCGCAAACAATGCCAATGCTTGGCCCCGTCGACTGCTCAAAATCGATCCTTATTGCTTCGCGAGCCTCGGTATCGGATAACCGGTTCAATGCTGTTCCGACAGCCCCGGCGCCCAGCACGCGACTGACGCGCCAACTCATCCTGCGAGCGCGAAGCATAGTCGAGACTACCAACGCCGCAATTTGGGATACATCAAGGCACCATTGAGAAGGCAGAAAAAAGATGGTCGAAGAGGGTAAAAAGGCACCGAATTTCAAGCTTCCAGACACCGACGGTGAGACGGTACAGCTCTCAAAACTCAAGGGAACCCCGGTCGTTGTGTATTTCTATCCCAAAGACGACACATCGGGCTGCACCAAGGAAGCCTTGGACTTCACCGCCTTGAGCAAACAATTTGCCAAAACCGGCGCGATTGTCCTGGGAATTTCTCCCAACGACGAGAAAAGCCACCGAAAGTTCGTCGATAAGCACAGCCTCGACGTCCGCCTCCTCGCCGACACCGAGAAGGCCGCGGCCGAGGCCTACGGCGTCTGGGTCGAAAAATCGATGTATGGCCGCAAATACATGGGGATTGAGCGCTCGACGTTCCTCATCGACAAAGCCGGCAAGGTCGCCCGTGCCTGGCGCAAGGTCAAAGTTCCCGGACATGCCGAGGAAGTATTGGCAGCCGTCAAGGAGCTTGGCGCGTAAGGCGTGTGAGGTACGTAAGCGGCAAAGTTCATTATCTGAGCATTAAAGCCACCAATTGCCTGTGAATATTGCAGCGATGTACATGAAAATGTTGCTCAAATGCGCATTCACCAAGTCGTCGCCACTTTCCTGTTTGAGTAAAGGTGACCAGTGAACTCAAATATGCTAGTTGCCGCTCAATAGATCGATCGGTCGCGCGGGACCTTTTCGATCCAGATAGGGCGTTGGTGTAATTGGCCGTCAGGCTATTTGTAGGAGGTCGTGTCGAGTTATGCTGCCAAATTTCAAAAAGAACGAGTCTGAAGCCCCCAAGCCACCTGCCCCGCCAGCCGCAAATCCGGCTCCTGCGCAACCTTCCGTTTCATCGCCGAGTGCAACCGCACGCCCCGCTGAGCGCATGCCGCCATCAGTGATCGGCCCGGATTTGACGATCCACGGCAACCTCTCTTCGCAAGGCCAGGTCCAGATCGACGGCAAGGTCGAAGGCGATATTCGCGGCACCCATATCATCGTCGGCGAGCGCGCCCACATCACCGGTGGCATCATCGGCGAGGAAGTAGTCGTGCGCGGCCATGTTGAAGGATCGATCCGCGGCAAGCGCGTCATGCTGCAGGCCCAAAGCCACGTCGAAGGCGATATCTATCATAAGGCTCTGGCGATCGAGCAGGGTGCATTCTTCGAAGGCAAATCGCGCCGCAGCGACGATCCACTGGCGAGCCCAGCACCGGTCGAAAAGCCACCGATGGCCGCCGCACCATTGCCGGACTCTCCAACGCCGGGCCTCGCTTCCTGACGCGTTCCCTTGCGGACATCATCAGTCACGATCAACGGCTCGAGCAATCGGGCCGTTTTTTGTTGCCGACGCCCGGGGAACCTGCATCGCATCCGAGACCCTAACCTTAACGCCCCTTGCAACGCTTCGTCCCTGCGTGCTCAACCTATATTTCCGCAATTGAAAAATCCCGTCCCAACCCCACAAACGGAAACGCACAGTTGAGCCCGGACATTGAAACGATCGTCGTCGGTGCCGGCGTTGTCGGCCTAGCCATCGCCCGCGAAATGGCGATGCGCGGTCATCAGACATTGCTCATCGAACGCAACGAACGCATCGGCGCGGAAACCTCTTCGCGCAACTCCGAAGTCATCCACGCCGGCATCTACTATCCGCCCGGCAGCGTGCGGGCAAAAATGTGCGTTAAAGGCCGCGACATGCTCTACGCGTTCGCGGCCGAGAACGGCGTCAACGTCAATCGGCTTGGTAAGCTGATTGTCGCCACCGTGCCCGAAGATGTCCCGCAGCTGCAGACCATCCTCGAACGCGCACGCGCCAACGGCGTCAACGATCTCGAACAACTCGACGGACAAGCCGCCAAGGCGCTTGAACCCGAACTCGACTGCATCGCGGCTTTGCTTTCGCCATCGACAGGCGTCATCGACACCCACGAACTGATGACCGCCCTCGACGGCCACCTGACTTCCCTTGGCGGTGAGATCATCCTGTCGACCAACGTGACCGCCATCGACGTTCGGCCGGACGGTTTGTTTTCTCTCGCCACGCGCTCAACCTCGGGGGATGACGCAGACAGCGAAGAAACAACTATCAGCTGCCGCAATCTGATTCTCTCAGCAGGCCTTGGCGCGACCCAGCTCGCAAAACGGATCAATGCATCTTGGCGCGAAGGCTACGCGCCACCGCAAGTCTATCCCGCCAAGGGCCATTACTTCACGCTCTCCCAGCGCGCACCCTTCAGCCATTTGATCTACCCGGCTCCAAGCGGTGCCTGGCTCGGCATCCACCTGACCCTCGACATCGCCGGACAAGCCAAGTTCGGACCCGACCTGCAATGGATCGACACAATCGATTACAGCATCGATGATCCCGACGGGAAGCGCAAAGAGACTTTCATCCGCGAAGTGCGCCGATACTGGCCCGACCTGCCAGCCGACAAACTCGATCCCGGTTACACAGGCATCAGACCCAAGATCTATGCTCAAGGCGAACCGGCCGCGGACTTTGCAATCCACGGCCCCGAAACCCACGGGATCGAAAATCTCATCGCGCTATATGGAATTGAAAGCCCGGGCCTGACGTCGTCACCAGCCATCGCCGAGCATGTCGCAAACCTCGTCGGCAAACCAAGCTGACCTGCGCCGGAGCTCGACGGCCAGCCTACCAAGACGCTAATCGTCTAGCTGCGGTGACCGGTATGCAGCCGCCGCTCAAGCCATGCCGAATATCGGCTCATCCCAAAACAGAAAATCCAGAAGACGAAGGCCGCAAAGACGTATCCAGTGGCAGCCGTTTGTGGCGAGAACCACTTCGCATCCGATGACACGGCCTGCTGAACGATCCCGAGCAAATCGAACAAGCCGATAATGAGAACAAGGCTCGTATCTTTGAAGAGCGCGATAAACGAATTGACAATCCCGGGAATGACCAGCTTCAAGGCCTGAGGCAACACGATGAGCCCCATCTTCTGAAAGTAATTAAGGCCCAGCGCATCGGCAGCTTCGAACTGCCCGCGCGGGATCGCCTGCAGTCCGCCGCGCACCACCTCCGCCAGATAGGCCGCCGAAAATAGCGCGACGCCAATCAGCGCGCGCAACAGCTTATCGAATGTCACGTTCTCCGGCAGAAACAGCGGCAGCATCACGGAAGCAAAAAACAGAACCGTAACAAGCGGCACGCCGCGGACGAACTCGATAAAGAAAATCGCAGACCACTTGATCAGCGGCAGATCCGAGCGCCGCGCCAGCGCCAGGATCACACCGATAGGAAACGAAGCTGCGATCCCGACACAGGCGACAACAAGCGTGACCAGCAACCCGCCCCAGCGCGATGTCGGAACGTTGCGCAGTCCGAGCCATTCCGCTCCGGTCAAAAGGAAATAGGCGAGGATCGGAAACACGACAAAGCAATAGACCGCAATCCAAAGCTTCCCCTTCACGCCCGGCCACATCAGCGGAACAAGACCGGCAATCGCCAGAATGTAGGTCAGGTTCACCCGCCACAACTCGGCAACCGGGTAGCGCCCGTACATGAACACCTTGAATTTGGCGACGACAAACGGCCAGCAAGCTCCGGCTCCTGGAACGCGGCAGGCGGCCCCATCCTCGCCGGTAAACACCGCGGTGAAAACGGCCCATTCCAACGCCGACCAGATCACAAAATAGCTGACCCAAAGGCCGAGCAGCGTCAGAAGCGTGTTACTCCACGACGAAAAAAGGTTCGCGCGCACCCAATTGAAGGCAGAATTCGCGCTGAACGCCGAAGCATGATTTGGCGGCTGACGATGCATCGGTTGCCTCATCTTTCCACCAGCGCCATGCGCGCGTTAAACCAGTTCATCAAAACCGACGTGAGAAGACTGATCGTCAGATAGACGCCCATCGTGATGAGGATGACTTCAACCGCCTGATTGGTTTGGTTGAGAACCGTGCCTGCGAAGACGGACACCAGATCTGGGTATCCGATCGCCACGGCCAGCGACGAGTTTTTCGTGAGGTTCAAATACTGGTTGGTGAGCGGCGGAATGATCACCCGCAACGCCTGCGGAATGATCACCAACCGCATCGCATGGCTCTCCTTCAAGCCCAGCGCTGCAGCCGCTTCGCTTTGGCCTTTGGGAACCGAGAGAATGCCGCTGCGCACGATCTCCGCGATGAAGGCCGCCGTATAAAGCGTCAACCCAGCAACGAGCGCGATGAACTCCGGTAGAACAACCATCCCGCCTTTCAGATTGAAACGGCCAAGCTCTGGAACATCGAACGTCACCGGCATGCCGGTCGCGAGGAATGCCGCCGAAGGCAAGCCGATCAACAGCAAAAGCGAAGGCAGCACTACGGGCTTCAGCGCGCCAGTTTGAATTCGAATTCGGCGCGCGCGCCAATTCAAAAAAACAATGCCCAATATGGCCGCCGCAATAGCCGCCAGAACAACTGACATCCCAGCTTCCCATTGCGGAGCGGGGACGTATAGCCCGCGCACGTTGAGGAAACTGGAAAACGGCAGCTCCAGGCTCTTTCGCGGCGCCGGCAAATTCTTCAACACGCCGAAGTAGACCGCAAACAGCATCAACAGCGGCGGGATGTTGCGCAGCGTCTCGATATAGACGCCGGCCAGCGTCGCGATCAGCCAGTTCTTCGACAACCGCGCGACACCAATGACGAAGCCAATCAGCGTCGCCAGTATAATCCCAAGCACGGCTACCAGCAGCGTGTTCAACAGCCCGACAAGAAATGCCCGGGCGTACGTCATGGTGTTGGCATAAGGGATCAGCGACTGCGAGATATCGAACCCGGCCGTCCGGTCCAAAAAACCGAACCCCGACGCGATCCCTTGTTCTTCAAGGTTCCGGATGGTGTTGGAAACGATCTCGGAGATGAAATAAACGAGCAGCAGCGCCACAAGAATTTGCAGCACCACTCCACGCGTCTTGGGATCGTAGAAATAGTCGGACAGACTGCGCGGCCGTCGCCGCGCGAATTGCGGTTTCGAAGCTCCCGTCATCGGCATACCCTCCGGTGCAGGCTAGTCTCCTGAACGCGCAATCCGCTCTCGTCTTAGTTCGCGCAGTCTTCTCGCCCCAAAGGGCATCACCCTTATGCCTTAGCTGCCTTAGCGGATTGGAGGAGCGTACTGCAGGCCGCCGTTTTTCCAAAGCGCGTTTTGACCGCGTGCAATCCCGAGCGCCGAACCCGCGCCGACATTGCGATCAAAGGATTCCCCATAGTTCCCGACCAGCTTGATGATCTGGTAGGCCCAGTCGTTATCAAGACCGATGCCCGCACCAAACTCACCTTCGACACCAAGAAGGCGGCGCACTTCAGGGTTCTTCGAGTTCTTCATCTCCTCGACATTGCCCTGCGTGATCTCAAGCTCTTCGGCATTGATCATCGCAAACAGAACCCAGCGCACGATATTGGCCCATTGCGGATCGCCCTGGCGGACGGCTGGCCCAAGCGGCTCCTTGGAAATGATCTCAGGCAAAACGATGTGCTCTTTGGGATTGCCCAGCGTCAGCCTGATCGAATAAAGCTGCGAAACATCGGTCGTGAAGGCATCGCAGCGCCCGGAGTTATAAGCCGCCAGAACTTCAGGAAGCTTCTCGAACACGACCGGGTTGTATTCGATCTTATTGGAACGGAAATAGTCAGCGAGGTTCAACTCGGTCGTCGTGCCGGTCTGCACGCAGATGCTGGCGCCGCTTAGTTCCTTGGCGGAAACGACATCGAGCGACTTCTTCACCATGAAGCCCTGACCGTCGTAATAATTGATGCCTGCGAAGTTGAGGCCCGCGCTCGTATCGCGGCTCATGGTCCACGTCGTGTTGCGCGAGAGAACATCGATCTCGCCGGACTGCAGCGCCGTGAAGCGCTCCTTCGCCGTCAGCGGAACGTATTTCACCTTATCGGCCGACTTAAAAATCGCCGCCGACACTCCTCGGCAAATATCGACGTCCAGACCCTTCCAGATCCCGCCTTCGCCAGGAGCGCTGAACCCTGCCAGTCCCGTATTGACCCCGCACTGTAACTGACCGCGTGCTTTAACCGCATCCAGAGTACTGGACTGGGCGGCGGCAGGTCCGGTGCCCGGGCCAAAACCTGCAAGCAACGCGAGCCCTGCAGCGAGCCAATATCTCATGCGATGTCTCCTCCCTATAAGGGTCATACTTCGTTTGGACGGCCGCGCGACATGGCCCGGCATTCCTCTTTGAACTAACGCACTTTTCCGTTTGAAACCAAGGCTTCTCTATCAGCTGGCAAAGCCTTGACGCAAACTTAGTCCGTCTATCATGAACGCCGGCCAGTTAGGCCGCGACATGTTCGTCAACCAAATCTAATGAGCGAGAATTTGGCCAAGAAAATCTTTGGTGCGCTGCGATCTGGGCATTGTGAAGAACTCCGATGGTGGAGCGATTTCTACGATTTCACCGTCATCCATGAAGATCACGCGATCCGCAACCGCTTTGGCAAAGCCCATCTCATGCGTCACACACAGCATCGTCATACCCTGATCGGCTAACTCGATCATGACATCGAGCACCTCTTTGACCATCTCCGGATCGAGCGCCGAAGTCGGCTCGTCGAACAGCATGATCTTGGGCGACATGCACAAGGCCCGCGCGATCGCCACGCGTTGCTGCTGCCCGCCCGAGAGCTGCCCAGGATACTTCATCGCTTGCTCAGGGATCTTGACCCTCTCCAGATATTCCATCGCCACTTGTTCAGCTTCCGCACGCGGCATTTTGCGGACCCACTGCGGAGCCAGACACAAGTTGTCGAGCACACTCAGGTGCGGGAACAGATTGAAGCTCTGAAAAACCATCCCGACCTCCGAACGGATCGCATCGATCTGCCGCAGATCTTCGGTCAACTCATTCCCATCGACAACAATGCGCCCTTGCTGATGCGCTTCCAGCCGGTTGATGCAACGGATCAGCGTCGACTTCCCCGATCCCGACGGACCGCAGATGACGATGCGCTCGCGGCGTTGCACTTCTAGATTAATCGATTTCAGGACATGAAAGGTTCCATACCACTTGTTGACATCGATCATTTCAATCGCCGGCACACCGAAGCGATCACTGCCGGAGGCGTCGGCATCTGATTGAACGGGCGATCGAACCATGGGGAGAAAGAAGCCTTTCTGGAGAGTTAGACAGCACTCGGAGGGACTTGGCTGCGCGAGACTAACGCAGCAGGCCACAATAGGCCAACCCCGCGACGCGGGAGACGGGGCCCATCTTCTACGAGGACGATTGTGTCGGTGAGGTGGTAAGCCGCCGGCCGAGCATCAAGACTTCAGAACCGTTCCAATTCATCCAAACGACCGGCTTGAAGCCATTGCGCTGATAAAAAGCAACATTCCGCGAATTGCGCCCTGTGACGAGATGCACCCCCTTGATGCCCGCAGTTTCCAGATCGTCGACAAATCGGGCGATCAGCATCGATCCGATGCCGTGTTCGCGGGCCGTCGCCAGCACGTTGACATGCAGGTGAGCAGGATAAGTCGCCGTTTCGCTGGCCCAGACCTTGAAATACCCAATATCGGCAAACCGCGGAGTCAGCGCCGGGTCATCGATCGCACCGGCCAAGTATCCAACACCCCGGTTCCGGCTCATCGCCACATAGAACCAGTCTGGGTCGTGCGTGAGATAGCGTCCGAGCCAGCGTTCGCGAAAAGCCTCCCGAACCGCCGGGCTGGAGAACTCCTGCGTCGCGCTTGAGGTAAAAAAGATCTCGTCAATCTGCCCAATGATTTCTGGATCAACGTCCATGGACGAGAGTCGGCAGATTTGAACGTCGCTTTTGTCAGCCAGGGCCGGTCTCCTCGCCTTTACGCCAGCACACGACATCGCAAATGCACGAGCTTTTGCGAAAAGTCTACGACCTGGAGGCGGGCTTCGCGAGTTCCTGATCCGCCAAAGCCGGCAATGGCTGGCGCGTTATACCTGGAAGCCCGCCAGCGTCGGTGCTCTGCATCGGGCGGACCCGACCATAATTGGGTGAAAACGGCTCGGTCGGATCGTCTTTGACCGGCTGGCGTCGGCGCAGAGGTGGCAGCTGCTCTTCGATCCCATCGTCTTCGATACGAAGCCGTTGGTTATTTCCCGCAACTTTCACCGGCGGCTGATAAATGCGCGCCTGCGGCGGTGGAGTTGTCTTCGACGCACAACCGGCAACCGAAAGACACATCGCGGCAACCGACAAAACAGCCAGTCCCCGCGTCTGCTGACAAGCCAGACGCCAGCAGTCGAATAGACAACCGAACACAACCAACGCTCCTACATGGACACAAAATACTACGCAGGGCATCAAACCATGCCGGCTATTAACAAGGCCCTAACCGCCGCCCCATAGCGGCACACCCGCCCTGACCGAAGGCCCGGCTCTTTAAATCAGACTTAATATGCCTTTCCTTGAATAATCGGCATTTTCACCATTCCGATTATTCACGCACCCGCCAATATAAAACACTGCAAATTCACGCCGCCGTGAAACGCTTTTCAGAAACGCGGGAGCCGAAAGTCCGTTTCAACGGCAACAACCCAACAAGTAGCGCCTGTCAAAATCCGATTTACGCCCGAACAACAGTGACAACACCATAGAGCCGAGATAAACCGCTCCCCACGGCCGCCTATCAACATATTGATTAAAAACAATAATACATGACACGCCCAAGACATGACGCGACCATCACAGTCTCGTCATAAAGTGCCAGCCAGCCATCGCAGCCAAGTGAGACGACCGGACTGCGTTGTGAGTTTCTATTCTGATTTTTCAGGCCTACATTCCAACTCATCGGACGGCAGCAAAAAAACAATCGTTCGATCCATAACGATCATGAGCCAAATAAATCCAAATAGACAAAACCTCACAGGAGAAAACAAATGAAAACGATCATGAGCGCAATCGCCGCCGCAACTCTGCTTGCAACTGTCTCTTCTGCAAATGCATTGGACGCCCAGAAATTCTTCGACCAGCAGCAGCTCTACGGTGAAAACACCAGCCAGACCGAGCAGATCGTCAATCCCTTCGACGTCTTCGAACAGGCTGGCGAATAACGACCCGGTCACCTCGCAAGCATCTCGCGATCGAGAGACCAAAATCAGTCCCTGAGCCACATCCTATGCCGGAGGGGGAGACCCCTCCGGTACCTTCGCACGTCTAACCTGTCACCGCCTTCGCGATGAGCCCGCTTTCCTTCAATCCATCGAATATCGCCTGCACGGCAATCGCCGCTAAAAGGATCCCGAAGATCCGCGCCAACACCCGCTGCGCCGTCACACCAAGAATGCGCGACAATTCCTGCGCGACCAGCAGCAAGACGAGCGTCATTGCCATCACCAGCGCAAGCCCCGCCAACACGCCGCTCAGCCCAACAAAATCTCCGTGCGCCCGAACCGCTAGCAAGATGCAGGCACTCATGGCACCCGGCCCGGCAAGCAACGGCGTCGCCATCGGAAAAACCGCCAAATCGTCTTTAACGAGCGCCTCTTGTCCCTCTTTCGGGCTCAGCTTCGAACCCTGATCTGGCCGCGAAAAAATCATGTCCAGCCCGATCAGGCCAAGGATGGCGCCCCCGGCGGTTTTGAAAGCCGCGATCGAGACGCCAAGCTGCTCCAGCACGAAATGCCCTGCCAGCGTAAAGAACAGCAGGATGCCGCTCGCGATGACAACTGCCGTAATCGCAACCTTGCGCCGCTCCGCGCGCTCCATGCCTGTCGTGAAGGAAGCAAAAAGAACCGCCGCCTCAACCGGTCCGACGGTTGCGAAAAAAGCGGTGAAGCTCGCCAGCATCGTATTGAAGAAGTCCATTCACCCGATCTTCTTGTTAGCACTCGCCCAATAGAGCTGCCAAAGCATTGTTTATAAACAATTTTCCTGTGACGCAGAAACTTTTCCGTGCCTAAAATGAAAGCCGCGGCGAACGAGTCGCAACCACGACAAAAGATAGGACCTGATCACGAGCAATACGTGCCAACGACAAAGGAGTCCTCAATGGTAGAATCAGACTTCGCCAAGACCCTGCAAGGCTATTCTCTCACCACCGCTGAAATCCTCTACCGTATGCCCGACCACCAGTCGCTGCTCCAAACCTTTGTTTGGCAGGATTTCGATATCCATCCCCGTTTCCCTAAATTGCGCAGTTTCCTGGATTTCTGGGAAGCCAACCTCGACGGCCCTTTGTACAAGGTCACCGTCAATCATCAGCAGCTCGTTTCGCCTGCCGAAGTCCGGATGCTCGACGGCCAGTACCATATCAACTGATTACATCGATTAGGTTTTCTGCCGAATAACGCGAACGATTGCCGCCGCGGCGCGCGGGACTGTCGGCGACCGCCTACGGAATTGATCCGGTGCACACCCTCGTTCGCGCCGCCTGAACCGGTCGATGGCAGATCAGTCGATCGGGAAAAACACCCCACCTGCATAAAGCCCTGTCCGGCCTTCGTTGTCCTGCTCGACAAGCTCCAGGAGATCATACGTCAACGACCTGACGACGAGCGCCTCAAGCCGACCGCGGACGAGAACATAAGGCTTCACCCCGCCGCTTTCCGGCTCGGTCGCAAATCGCATGGGATGCTCAGGGCCCACGGCAACCGCATCGTCGACGTTGGTTCGGAAGATAATGGCCCGCTCTTGCCCCTCCCCTTGAACGTCCATCTCGACGGCAAGAAACGGCGCGTCGGCAACAGCGATGTCGACTTTCTCAGCAGGCGTCACGAGGTAATGTTTGCCGTCCGGTTCCCGCCATAAGACCCGCGAAAAAAGCTTCACAAGGCGCTTGCGGCCAATCGGGCTGCCTCGATAATGCCATTGCCCGTCGGCAGAGATAGAAAGACCGATATCGCCGCAGTAAGGAGGCGACCATTTTTCGATAGGCGCCTCACCGCGTTCCTCACAGGATTTGAGCAAGGCTTCGAGCCCTTCGAGCCGCCCCGTTCCTACAGCGTTCTTGTCTTGCATCACCATCGCAACTACTTTCCCGCGGGGCCTTTGTCACCGGCCCTTAACGAACATTCACTTGACCCCGGCTTGCCGGCATTTGATCGTACGCCCGATTTCTTCGAATAATCGGCAAAAGAACTGCCGCTTTACCTATCACATGAGGAATTGGCCCAGCGCATGAGCATGATCATGGAAACCGACGAAACCATAGTCCCGCGCCTTGAGGCCGCATCCGAACGCGTCAGAGCAGCCCACAAAAGTGCTGCAACAGTGATTTTCGGCCAAGACGAAGTAATTGAACGCGCACTGATCACCATCCTGTCTGGCGGTCACGCATTGTTGATAGGTGTTCCCGGCCTTGCCAAGACGCTGCTCGTCGAAACACTCGGCACGGTCTTAGGACTCGATGCCAAACGCGTTCAGTTCACACCGGACCTAATGCCCTCCGACATCATCGGTTCCGAAGTCCTCGACGAAGTCCCAGGACAGCAGCGCTCGTTCCGCTTCATCAAAGGCCCGGTCTTCACCCAGCTTTTGATGGCTGACGAAATCAACCGCGCGTCTCCCAAAACCCAGTCGGCGCTCCTGCAGGCCATGCAGGAACATCATGTGTCGGTGGCGGGCGTCCGCCATGACATCCCCGAACCCTTTCACGTTCTGGCAACGCAGAACCCGCTGGAACAAGAAGGCACCTATCCACTGCCGGAAGCGCAGCTTGACCGTTTCCTTTTGCAGATCGATGTCAGCTACCCCGATCTCGCCGCCGAACGCCGCATGCTGCAGGCAACGACCGGTACGGAAGAAACCAAGCTGTCGAGCGTTCTTTCGGCCCAGGAACTGATGAGCATCCAGCAACTCGTCCGCCAAATGCCGGTCCCCGACCGCATCGTCGACGCCATCCTACAACTCGTGCGCTCAGCCCGTCCCGGACAGGCCGCCAACGATCAAACCGACCGCTTTGTCGCCTGGGGGCCCGGCCCACGTGCCAGCCAGGCGCTGATGATGGCCGTCCGCGCCAAGGCTCTCCTTGATGGTCGGCTCGCCCCTTCGGTCGACGATGTCGTCGCTCTTGCTGGCCCGGTCCTGAAACACCGCATGGCGCTGAACTTCACGGCGCGTGCCGAGGGCCAGGACCTCACCGAAATCATCGGCCGGCTCGCAGAGTCTGTAGGGTAACCCGCGAATGGTCGCTAACAGCGCGAACACGTCCCAAAGCAAAGTCAGGCAAGTCGCCAGGATTGAGCAGGCAGCCCATGGGCTTGCCGAACGCATGCCTGAACTGATGCTGGAAGCGGCCCGCATCTCCCACACCGTGACGCACGGCGTGCATGGCCGCCGCCGCGCCGGCCCCGGCGAGACCTTCTGGCAATTCCGCCAGTACGAACAAAACGACTCCGCCACGCTGATCGACTGGCGCCGGACGGCATCGGCCCATCATGTCTATGTCCGCGAGCGCGAATGGGAAGCCGCCCACACCGTCTGGCTGTGGCCCGACTTGTCGCCGTCGATGGATTTCCAGAGCACACTCTCGCCGACATCAAAGCGGGATCGCGCGCTCGTCTTGATGCTGGCTCTATCGGAATTGCTTGTCCGCGGCGGCGAACGCGTCGGCCTTCTGGGTCTCACCAACCCGACCGCCAGTCGCCGCGCCACGGCCCGCCTTGCCGAAACGCTGATAGCGCACGAGGATTCAGAAGTCCTCACAACCGGTCTGCCGCCTCAGGCACGCATCTCGCGCTTTTCCGGCACCGTCCTCATCAGCGACTTTCTCGATCCGCTCGACAAGATCGGCGAAGCCATCAAGCGCCTCGCCGGCGATCAGATTTCCGGCCATCTCGTTCAGGTCCTCGACCCGATCGAAGAATCGCTGTCCTTCGAGGGCCGCATGGAATTCATCGAACCCGAGCACGGCGAACGCTGGATCGGCGACCGGGTCGAAAACCTGCGCGAAGCCTATCGCGAAAAGCTCGAAGCGCATCGCCGCGGCCTGCGCGAAATCGCCAATCGTATCGGCTGGTCTTTCATGGTCCACCACACCGACCGGCCGGCGACCGAACCGATGCTGAGCCTGATCGCCCGCATGCAGGAGAGCAACGGGAGGCGCCCGGCATGACATTCGGCGCCCTCGCATTCATGAGCCCGTGGCTGCTCGCCGGCCTCGCCACGCTTCCGCTGATCTACTGGCTGCTGCGCACGACGCCGCCACGGCCCAGGCAGCAGACCTTCCCGGCCACGCGCATCCTCGCCGAAATCGAAAACCGCGAGAAGACGCCATCGAAAACGCCCTGGTGGCTGCTGCTGATCCGCCTAGCCGCTGCCGCCCTCGTTATCCTGGCGCTCGCCGATCCGATTCTGAACCCGGATAAGCAAACGACATTGGCTGGCAACGGCCCGCTCGTCATCGCTGTCGACAACGGCTGGTCGGCGGCGTCCAACTGGCCCGAGCGCAAAGCGATGATCGAGCGCTTGATCACGACCGCGGAAATCCAATCGCGCCCGGTGCTGCTACTGCCGACCGCGGGCCTCGACCAGACACCGCCGAAGATCGAAGCCCCGAACGCCGCGCGCACGACGGCACGCGCTCTTGAGCCTCAACCCTATCCGCCCAACCGCGCCGAAGCTGCGACAACGCTTGAAAAAGTTCTGAACGAGAACGACAGCAACGGCGGCGTCAGCACCGTTTGGCTCACCGACGGCATCGATCACGACAACGGCGCCAACGACTTCGCCGATGTGCTCTCCAAACGCTCCGAGTCGGGCACGTTCGCCATCGTCCGCAATACCACCGGCACCGAACCGCTCGGCCTCGACGCGAAGGTCGCCGCAGATGGCGGATTGGAAGCTCGCGTCATTCGCGCCTCCGGTGCAGCCTATGCCGGCCGCCTCAACGCCTACTCGGCGCGCAGCGAATTACTCGGCGTGTCCGACTTCGCGCTCAGCCCCGACCAGACCGAAGTGACCGCAAAGTTCGACTTGCCATTAGAGCTGCGTAACCAGGTCACCCGCATCTCAATTGCCGGGCAGCAATCGGCCGGTGCCGTCAGCCTGCTCGATGCCCGCGCCCGCCGCCAGCGCGTCGGGCTGATCTCAGGCGAATCGCGCGAGCAAGCCCAACCGCTGCTCGCCCCCTTCTACTATATCGAGAAAGCGCTCGGCCCCACCGCCGAGGTCGTCAAGCCAAAGGACAAAAACCTCACCGCGGCCATCAGCACAGCGCTCGATCAGAACGTCAGCATTCTCGTCCTCGCCGACATCGGCACCTTGAACGACCAGTCGCGTGAAGACGTCAGCAACTGGATCGAAAATGGCGGGCTCCTCGTCCGCTTCGCAGGCCCACGCCTCGAGAAAGGCGGCGACGATCTTCTGCCTGTCCCATTACGCATTGGCGGCCGCACGCTCGGCGGCGCGCTCTCCTGGTCGACCCCGCAGAAGTTGAGCCCGTTTGCCGATGACAGCTTGTTCGCCGGACTGCAGATTCCCGACGAAGTCACCGTCAACCGCCAGGTCCTCGCCGATCCGGCGCGGATCGACAACACCGTCCACGTCTGGGCGCGCTTGGCCGATGGCACGCCGCTCGTCACTTCGGCAAAGCGCGGCGACGGTCTCGTCGTTCTGTTCCACATCACCGCCAATACCGATTGGTCCAACGTTCCGATCTCAGGCTTGTTCGTCGATATGCTGAACCGTATCGTCAGCCTCGGCCGCCTGGGTGGCACGCCAACCAAAAAGATCACCTCTGGCGCTGGATCGTCCGCCACCGAATCCACTTCGACGGCCGGGACACTCAGCCCGTTTGAAAACCTCGACGGCTTCGGCCGCCTAGGCCCTCCGCCGCCAACCGCACGCGCCGTACCGGTTGCCGAATTCGATAATGTCACCGCTGCCGCAACGACTCCGCCAGGCTATTACGGTTCACCCGGCAATCCCCGCGCGCTCAACGTCTTGACGCCGGAAAGCACATTGAAGCCGCTGTCTGCCCTTCCATCCAACGCGTCGCTGATGGCTTACGCCAGCGAAGAAGCCAAACCGTTGAAGCCGACGCTACTGGCGATCGCCGTCGCCCTCATCCTGACCGACATTCTCGCCGTACTCTTGATGCAAGGTGGCGCGCGGCTCTTCCCTGGCAGCAGATCGCGCAGCGCCAAATCGACGACGGCATCAATCGCATTCCTTGGCCTATTGATCGCGCTGACGACAACTGTGGTGCTCAGCCCGTCACCCGTATTCGCACAGGCTCCAAGCAACCTCTCCGCGCGAGCCATGAAGGCGACCGGCGATGTCACCTTCGGCTACGTGACGACCGGCAATTCCCAAATCGACGAAACGAGTCGCATCGGTCTTGCCGGCCTGTCGCGCGTTTTGAAACTGCGCACCGCCGTCATCCCCGGTGACCCCATGCCGGTCGACATCGTCGCTGATGAAATCTCGTTCTTCCCCGTGCTTTATTGGCCGATCGAACCGGACTCCAAATCGTTGCCGGAAAAGACGCTCGCCAAAATCGACGCCTACATGAAACAGGGCGGGATGATCATTTTCGACACCCGCGATCAAGGCACTGGTATGCCCTCCGGGTTGCCGACATCCGGCAAGAACGAAACGCCGCTGCAAAGCATCTTGGGCAAACTCGACATCCCGCGGCTCGAACCTGTGCCTGAGGGCCACGTGCTCACCAAGTCGTTCTATATCCTCCACCAGTTCCCCGGCCGCTGGGACGGTGGCGAACTGTGGGTCGAAGCCGGCGGCGTGCCCGATGCCACCGCACCGCGCGAAGCACGCCGCGCCGACGGCGTCACCTCGATCCTTATCACCTCGAACGACTTCGCATCCGCCTGGGCGCTCGATCCCCGCGGCCGTCCGCTCTACCCGACAGTCCCCGGCGGCGAGATCCAGCGAGAAATGGCTTTCCGCACCGGGATCAACATCGTCATGCACGCGCTGACCGGCAACTACAAAGCCGACCAGGTTCACGTTCCCGCATTGTTGGAACGCCTGGGCCAATAGCGATCAGAAAAATTCAAACGATTAAAGAGATCAAACACGCATGAACTGGTCGATAGACTTTGCCCCGCTGATCCCCGAACCGCTCTTTTGGGCGGCCGCGGTTGTCGCTGGGCTGCTCATCGCCTTGATGTTCCTGCGCCGGACGCGCGGCGCGCCGCTGCGCATGCTCGCCGTCGCCGCCATGTTCCTCGCGCTCGCCAACCCGACCCTGCGCGAAGAAGAACGCGATTATCTTTCCAACATCGCCATCGTCGTCGTCGATGAATCGACAAGCCAGGCACTGGCCGGACGACCCGATCAGACCAAAGCCATCCGCACCCAGCTTGAGACCCGCCTCGGCAACATCAAAAACCTCGAGGTAAAGTGGGTCACGGCAACGTCTGGAACGGACGGCCACGCCACCGGCACGCAACTCTTCAAGGCGCTCGACAAGGCCCTGGCCAACACCCCGCCCGACCGTATCGCCGGCGCGATCCTGATCACAGACGGCCAGGTCCATGACGTGCCTGAGAAGGTCGACGCGCTTGGCTTCAATGCACCCGTCCACGCATTGCTGTCAGGCCACCCCGACGAATTCGACCGCCGCATCGAACTCATCACAGCACCGCGTTACGGCATCGTCGGACAGTCGCGCGACATCGAACTACGCGTCGTTGAAACCGGCAAGACCGGCAGCGCATCGCCCAACGTCCGGCTTAAGATCCGCCGCGAAGGTCAGCCCGATGAAACGCGCGTCACGACCATCGGCCGCAAGGAAACAATCAAGCTGCCGTTCCCGCACGCCGGCACCAACATTCTCGAAGTCGAACTCGAAACAGCCGCCGGTGAATTGACACCCGCCAACAACCGCATTGTCGTCGCCGCGCAAGGCGTACGCGAGAACCTCCGCGTCCTCCTCGTCTCCGGCGAACCGCATGCCGGCGAACGCACCTGGCGCAACCTCTTGAAATCGGATGCCTCCGTCGATCTCGTTCACTTCACGATTTTGCGCCCACCCGAAAAGCAGGACGGTACCCCGATCAACCAGTTGTCACTGATCGCCTTCCCGACGCGCGAATTGTTCTCCGACAAGATCAACGACTTCGATCTCATCATCTTCGACCGCTACAAGCACCGCGGCATCCTGCGGCTTGGCTATTACGACAATATCGCACGCTACGTGAATGAGCACGGCGGCGCGGTTCTGATCGCAGCCGGTGAAGACTTCGCGGGCCGCTTCAGCCTGTTTCGCACGCCGCTGTCGCCGGTCATCCCCGGAACGCCAACCGGACGCATCATCACCGAGCCGTTCAAGCCCAAGCTGTCCGACGACGGTGAACGCCATCCCGTGACCCGCAGCCTGCCCGGCGCAAATAAAGAAGTCGACGGCGATCCGTCCTGGGGCCACTGGTTCCGCCAGGTTGACGTCAACGTCAATCCGAACGCCGGCGAAATCCTGATGAACGGCGCCGATAACAAGCCGCTACTCGTTCTCAATCGCCGCGGCAAGGGCCGCATCGCCTTGCTGACCTCCGATCACGCCTGGCTTTGGGCACGCGGCTTCGAAGGCGGCGGTCCGCACTCCGATCTGCTGCGCCGCCTCTCGCACTGGCTCATGAAAGAACCCGACCTCGAAGAAGAGCGCCTGCTCGCCGACGCCAAAGGGCTCAACCTGTCGATCGAACGCCATTCGATGGCCGACAAGGTGGACCCGGTCCGCGTCCTCACGCCAGGCGGCAAGGAATTCCCCGTCGAACTGCAAGTCTCCGAACCCGGCATCTGGCGCGGCACCGTCAAAGTCGATCTGCCGGGCCTCTATAAGGTCGAAACCGAAACAGCCGTTCCAGTGCAGAAGCTGTCCGCCGTCGCCTACGCCGGCACTGAAGACACCGTCGAGATGAGCGAAGTCACAGCAACGGACAAAAAGCTCGACCCGATCATCTCCGCAACCGGCGGCGGCGCTGTCTGGACCAAGACAGGCGGCCTACTCTCAAGCTCGGATCCCAAGTCGATCTCCATGCCGCGTATTTCAATGCTGAAAGGCGCGCGCATCCTGGCCGGCTCTGGCTGGATCGCACTGAAGGACCGCGAGGCTTATACGACCCGCGGCGTCAAGCTGACCCCAATGTTCAACGGCTTTGCAGCCCTCGCGGCATTGCTCGCGTTGCTGTCATTGGCATGGTGGCGCGAAGGCCGCTAAGCAGCGGCTAAACTGGCCAGCACCGGCGCCACCACAGCCTAGCAGTTCTTGAACCACAGCTTACGCCGCCGCGCGAATTCCACGAATCGCCCGACTCGGCTTACCTTCCCTGCAACCAATCCTTGCAGCGGAAACATGACGCATGACTTTGGCCTTTCACATTCTGCGCGCAGCCCATGCCTCGGGAACGCATCACAAGCTCGCACTCGACGCCTTGCTCGACCTGCAAGGCCCCGGGTCCGAGGATTGGCAGCGCCTGTTTTTATCACACGCCAAACTCTACCTCGAAGGCTCCAAAGCGCCCGATAAGGAATTCAAGGATTTCAAGAACCACGTCCTGCACCCGGGCGACGATTACTGGGGCGGCGCGCCTGAAAAAGCCCGCAACTGGTACGCTCATCTCGTCACAGCCCTGAAGGACAAGCAGTGGAGCGAAGCGGCCTGGTGCGCCGGCATTCTATCGCACTACTTCACCGACCCGGTGATGCCGTTCCACACGGCGCAATCCGAAGCCGAAAGCTCCATTCACCGCGCCACCGAGTGGTCGATCTCCAAGAGCTACGACGCCCTTGTCAAAGACGCCAAGGAGCGCAAAGCGCCCTTCGCACCGGCCGCAGGCAAAGCCGAAAACTGGCTCCCAGAATACGTCTGCCTGGCAGCCGAAACCAGCCACGAGCAATACGAACGCCTGATTGCCCATTACGACATCAACGTCGGAGTTGTAGAGCCTGAAAAGGGCCTCGACCCAATCGCGCAACAGCTGATCGGTGACTTGCTGATCTACGCCCGCACGGGCTTTGCTTGCCTTTTGGCCCGCGCCATCAAGGAGGCGGAAGTCGCCCCGCCCAAAACCAATCTGACCGCCCAATCGATCATCGCGACATTGACGATTCCGGCCCGCTGGGTGCTCAACAAAATCGAAGATTCGGCCACCCGTAAGCAGGTCCAGGCAATCTACGATGAGTTGATGGAGACCGGCACCGTCGACAAGAACCTGCCCGCAGACGACCGGGCCATCCGCGATCTACACGCCAAGGAAGTCCTGGCACCGCGCCAGGCACGCCAGTCGGCCGAACGCGCGAAAAGAATTGCAAGCGGCAAAGACAGATCAGAACGCGGCACGCTGCAAAAAATCACGCCCGTCGCCCGGGCCGCAACGAACCAGACAGCTTCACCCGAGCCCACTAGTGCACGTCCGGCAAACGAACTTCCCAAACAAACTGAAGCAGCTCCAGCCACCGCAAAGACTGGGACACCGCAACAAGACACCGCGAGCAAGAAAACATCAGACCGGCAGCTCGCGAGCTACCAGCCAAGGTCAACATCCCAGCGCATGTATCTGGCAACCACCGACGACCTTGAAGCCGCTCCGTCCATCGGCCCGAAAACAGCTGAGCGGCTGGCCAAGCTCGGCCTCTTGAAGGTCTCCGACCTCCTCGCTGCCGATCCGGCAACGGTCGCAAACGGCCTAGGCGACAGCCGCATCACAGAGCCGACGGTGTCGCGCTGGCAGGATGAAGCCCGCCTGATGCTGACGATCCCCGGCCTGCGCGTCACGCAATCGCAGCTCCTCGTCGGCGCTGGCTATCGCTACACCGAGGACATCGCCGAAGCCAAACCGGAAGAATTGTCAGCGGCAATCCTCGCCTTCGCTGCCACACAATCCGGACAACGCATGCTGCGCAGCGGCGAGCCCCCTGATATCGAAAAACTCAAAACCTGGATCGACGCAGCAAGCCTCGCTGCCGAAGCCGCATAAGCCGCGCATCCGAAACAGTCTGTCGGATCACTTGTCGAAGTGAAGACTTCCCGTCGACGACTTGCGCGGTTGCAAGACGATCGCGATGAACGCGATGGCAACGATCAAAAACAAACCGCCGAGGCTCCAGAGCGTCGCCCCTGAACCGGCAAAGCGCACGGCGTAGTCGATGATCGTCTGGATGTTGGCCGCTGCGATAATCGAACCGACGACACCGGCCATGCGCCCCATGTTCTCCATGTCCTTGTCGGCGCGGTCGTAGGATTTGAAAAAGAAGAAAATGAGCAGCAGCGCCCACAGGACGTAGGCGGCCAGGATTAGCGGCGAGACATCACGGTAGACGCTCTCATAGCCCGTACCATAAAGCAGACCCGAAGATTGCAGGAACGCCAGGTTCATCAACGGCCACACAACCATCGCCGCCGCACCGATCAGCACGCCGCGCTGCAGCTTGCTCAAGTACGGTCCATAATGCTCTTCAAGCAGCTTGTGACGCACAACCAGCAGGATCGCGATTGTGAAGACGACGAGCAGGAAGAACACCTTCAGCGGCAGCAGAATCTGATGCACCTTTCCGGTCAGCGCCCGATTGTCTTCGTTGAGATGCATATCCGACAAAGCTGTGCCGAATGCCCGCTGCGCCTTGCAGCAGCTTTCCGCGTCAAGCAGGCTGAGTGAAGCGAAGCAATACCGGCGCGTGGCGCGTTCCGGATGATCGCCGATCAGCGGATCGGGCGCACAATCGCGCACGAACTTCGACATCCCGGCGCGCTTCTTGGCTTCACGGCGCACGGCCGCCAATGCGTCAAGCGGCGGCACCCTCATGCAGCTTTGGTTCTCGGCGCGCGCGCACCCTGCTGGCTCGCCCTGATCGGCTTGCATAACTTCCGGCTTTATCTCGAACATCGATTTCAGCCCGCCGCCGCCACCCAGGATGCTGCCGCCGATCAAGGCCAAAAGAATCGCCACGAAATATCCGGCAAGGAACCGGACCTTCCCATTAGGAACGTAAGTCCAGTACATATCGACCAGAATGCTGGCCGGGACGAAGAACGCGATAAGAGCCAGCAGTCCAAAGGTCGGGAAGAACAAGAACAGGTGCGAATAGTAGGTCGCAAGCGCAGACCAATCGGTATTCGCCTGCACGCCGAACTCATAGAAAAGCACCCCGGTCGTCGCGATAAACGACAAACCCAGGATGATAAAATTGATCGCCACGAACGCACGTGCACCAGCCGACATGGTAAGCCCCTGTTCTCTCGGTCGCGCGGTAACGAAGCGCGTTGAGCCCGTCCTGACAAGCTTGATTAGCCCGCAGGTCGCCGCGAAAGCCGGTTTCGGGTACGAATCAATCTGCGCCTGTTGCCGGCCCGGCACGGTTGCAAGCGCAATTAGCCGCAGAGCCAATCGGATCTCGTAACCCCACCTAACGCAAAGAGCCTTCGCACCCGACCAACCCGCAAAAAACAACGATCAATCGCCTCAGCATATGACAGCAACCACATACATCAGACGGCTGGCCTTATCGGCCGCGGGCCTCGGTTTACTGGGCCTGATCTTGCGAGCCACACTCGGCGCACGCTGGTTCAGCTTCTACGGCTGGGCAAGCCTCGCCCTTTTAGCTGCAGTGATCTTCGGTTGGCTCGTCTTCAAACGTTACCGCACGCTGAAAATCCGCACTTGGCCTGCCATTTTGCTGTTTTTGAGCATTGTGATCGCGGCAATCGTTCAGGCTGGCTTTTGGATCGCCTTTTTCAACCTTGGCGATGAATCGCTTCTATTGGCCGCTGCTCGCGCCAATGTGATGCCTCACCTGGAACCATTCCTCCTCCCCGGCGCTATTGTCCTAGCCATCGCAACCACTTGGATCGTCATTCGCGGCGCCCTGATGCGGGCCCCCACCGAAGGTTGACGCATCTCTAGAGCTGGATAAGACTGCGCGGCTGAAGTCGCGAGAGACGCGACAAAATAGTAAGTTTGGAGGTGCTATGTCACTGAAATCCAACATCATTGCTGCGAGCCTCATGAGCGCAGTTGTCATTGTCGGCAGCGCAGCAACGGCCCTCGCCGGCCCAATGATCCCAACCGGTGCGACCGCGAGTGCAAAAGATGAACTCGTCGTCAAAGTCTCCGAGCGCTACAGGAAGCGCTACGGGCATCGTCATTATAAGCGCAAGCGCTACGCGCGCCGCTATCGCCGCGACTGCTGCGTCGACGCCCCATACACCTACGTTGACGGCTATCGTGGTGACGTCGAAGTCGACGCGCCCTTCGCATATGTCAACCGACACCGCGGCGGCGTTCACGTCCGGGCGCCATTCGTCGATCTCTACATTCCGCGCTAACGCACAGTGCCGGACGAAAGGCGGGATAAGCCCGCCAATAAAACAAAGAAGATTCAAGGGAGGCCCTGAACGGCATGGATTCTGAAAAGTTGAAGTCTCTTCAGGCCCCCTTGAAAGACCAGTACCGCGAAACTCCAGAGAAGGCCGTCATCACGCTTAAAGCCGAAGGCCAGCTTGGCGAGGGTGTGAGCTGCTCGCTGCAGACCCACAAGGCACTTGTCGAAGCAGGCCTCCACCCCGCAACCGGCGGCGATGGTCTGCAAGCCTGTTCGGGCGATATGCTACTTGAAGCCCTCGTCGCCTGTGCTGGCGTGACCGCCAAAGCCGTCGCGACCGCACTCGATCTGCCGCTCGAAGGCGGCACCGTTAAAGCCGAAGGCGACCTCGATTTCAAAGGCACGCTCGGCGTCGACCGCGAAGCCCCAGTCGGCTTCAAGTCGGTCCGGCTCAGCTTCGAATTAAACGGCCCCATTAGCGAGGAACAAAAAGCGACCTTGGCTAAACTGACCGAGCGCTATTGCGTGGTCTACCAAACGATCGTCAACGCCACCCCGCTGCAATCGTCTTTCCACGCCACGTCCCAATCGTGATGAACGGGCGTCAGCCCTCGCCGGAAACAACGCCCGCAACTGAGCACACCTCAAGCCAAATTGGGTCAAAGTCAGAATTCGCGGGGCTGGCGTCGCGCGAAAAGCACGATTGCTGACCCGACTACGTCAAGCCCGTCTCAGTCCGCTCGACAATCCCAGCCCAAAAAGGCATGGTCAGCCTTAGCGGGTGCTTATTGTCGAGGGAGTAAAAACGTGTTCGGGCGTACCAATCAAGACCAGAAGATTCCAAGTCAGCCAGTGCATCCAGCCAATCTGACCCCGGTTCCACCGGCGGCCCCACCCGTCGCTGTCGCCCAGCCCCCAGCCGCACCTGTTACAGAATCCGTCATCGGCGACGATTTGGCCATCCTGGGCGACAAGATCACCATCGTGACGCAGAGCCGCGTGCGCGTGAACGGCATGATCCAGGGCGACATCAGCGGCCAGGAAGTCGTCATTGGTCCGCAGGGCCAGGTTCAAGGCACCGTCATCGCCAACGATATCAAAGTCGAAGGCAACGTCAGCGGCGCTCTCAGAGCAGCCTCCGTGACCTTGATGCCGACCGCCCGCGTCGAAGGTGACATCTGTCACCAGAAACTGGCGATTTCTGAAGGCGCTCAGTTCGATGGCAGCGTGCGCCGCGCCAAAGACAGCACCGAAATCACACCCAATCTCGACGTCAATTCGCTGGCCGGCCAAGGCGCCTGATCGGGCGACGAAAGAACCGAACGCAATCGGCGGCTGGCGGAGAATTCCCGCTGGCCATTTTTCTTTCATCTCGGACTGGAAGAAGACGGCGGCCAGGGCCGAAGCGCGCGCGACGCCATCTCGCGACACTCGACGCGTCCGACCCGCGCGTTCAAGCGCGTGGTCTCAGACAGTCTAGAAGCCGCGCCGGGGCAGAACCATGTCGCAGATCGGCTTGACGCGAATGTCCTGACCGACAAATTCGCAGACTTCCCGCTTGGTCGACGGGTTGTTGCGAATTTCGCGTGCCGAAACCTTGGACCCAAACTCCCGAGCCACCTGAGCAAGATACAGATCCGAGCAGTATGGCGTCGCCAATTTGCGGCCATCGACAATCTGGAAGCCATCACGGCAAACCGGCCGCGCCGACGCAGGCACTGCCACGTTTCCAAACATAGCTGCAACGCACGCGATGAGGACGCCTTTTCCAAACAAACGAGCCGTTGGCTGCATCACACCGACCTCCCAAAATTGCATGCGTCTTCTGCGGCGCTCTAACCAGCCTAAACGACGAAGGCCAAGGCATAAGCCGCAATCGCACATGTTGCGAGCGTCAACATGACACCAGTTTTCATCTGGAACAAGGCAACCGCCGCCAACACCGACAACACCGCAGCCTGCCAGTCGAGCGACGCCAATTGCGGCAACTCGAACCTCACCGGTCCCGCTTCAACCAGCCAAAACGCGTGAAACAGAACCTTCAAGGCAAACCAGATGCTCAAGTTCAAGATCACGCCGACGACAGCCGCCGTAACGCCTGCCAATGCCGAGCGCAACCGTTTTGCGTGTTGCAGCCGCTCGACATAAGGAGCGCCGGTGAAAATCCACAAAAAGCAGGGTGCAAACGTCGCCCACAGCGTCACCACAGCGCCGGCAAGCCCCATCGCAAACGACATCCCGCCGCCGTCGCGCAACGCCGCGAGAAACCCGACGAATTCGGTCACCAGGATAAGCGGCCCAAGGGTCGTCTCCGCAAGGCCCAGGCCATCGACCATCTCGTGGGCGGTGAGCCAGTGATAGCCCTGCACGACTTCCTGAGCCATGTAGGCAAGGACGGCATAAGCCCCGCCGAACGTCACCACCGCCAGTTTGGAAAAGAAGAAGCCGATCTGCACCAGAACATGATCGCCGCCCAGCACAAGCCATAACAGGCCCAACGGCAGCAACCAGATCGCCAACCAGATAACAGCGGTCCGTATTGTTCGGCTGAACATTGTCCCATCGGCGAGAGGGGCTGCTGGCGCATCACCTTCAGGCGAGGCCGATGCGCCCGTACCACCGAACGATCCGGAGACTGCACCGGCACAGGCCGCGGCAATCACGACAAACGGAAACGGCACGTTGAAAAAGAACAAAGCCGCAAAAGCAGCCGCTGCAATCACCCAGTGAACCGGCTGCTTCAAAGCCTTTCGCGCAACCTTGAAAAGCGCCTGCAAAACGATCGCGAGAACCGCAGCCTTGATGCCAAGAAACAGCGTCTCCATCGCAGGCAACTGACCAAAATACCCATAGATCGAGGCAAGCCCCAGCATTAAAAGCGCGCCGGGCAAGACGAACGACAGCCCCGCCGCCAAGCCACCCGCAATGCCGTGCATGCGCCAGCCGGCATACGTCGCCAGCTGCATGGCTTCGGGGCCGGGCAACAGCATGCAGAAGTTCAAAGCATTGAGAAATTGGTTTTCCTTGAGCCAACCGCGCTCTTCGACGAGCACCTTGTGCATGACCGCGATTTGTGCGGCCGGCCCGCCAAACGACAAGAACCCAATCTTGAGCCAGGCCCCTAAAGCATCGTTGAAACTGACCGCCGCAACGTCGTCTTCATCCCGATTCCCCCCCATCCGACACCTCCCGCCATGCCCATGAGATTGACGAGCAACGCGCTGCCATCGCGCAGGCCCGATCAGACGATATCAAACACCCCAACCACTGGTGCGTGGATTGAACACAGCTAACCAAATGCTGCGCCGCAGCGCCATCTTATCGTTTGGTTACCAGAAAAAGTTGTGGATGTGCGACTTGCGGTCACGGTCAGCTCACGCTGCATTTCGAAATTCCATTTAATTTCAATGCACAGCAGACCTAACTGAAACAAAAATCACAAATAGAAACCTTGACGATAGCGCCCAGTCGTTGTTGCTTCCCCGCCGCCAGACGGGAAGGCCCTGCGCGATGCGGCCGGCACTCCCGATTAGCATGACGACAGATAGGTTTCTGGCGTTACGTTGCGGTGGCACTATAACTCACAAACTCACAAAACGAGTGGGATTAACACTGAGTTCGCAAAATCCTTCAGTCGGCAGAGCACCGCTCTTCCGGACGAGAGAATTGCTGCGCCGCAACACTGTCGCCAACGCAGGGAGTTTTACATGCGCAAGATCTTTGTTGCACTCATCGCACTACTGACGTTCGGGGTAATTTCGGCTGCACCCGCTTCCGCTAAATGGAAGTGCAACGGCCCAAGCTACGCCTGCAACGGCAACGTCTATCACTCGGCCAAATCGGCTCGCAAATACAAGAAGCGCGCTTACCGCGCAGCGCGCTCTTCGGGCAAAAAGGCCTACAAGAAGAACCGTTACGCAAAGCAGAAGTACTACGGCTCTTCGAAGAAGAAATACAAGAAGCGCTACACCAAGAAGAGCTACGGCAAAAAAACGCGCAAGTACGCCAAGAAGTCGTATGGCAAGAAGCGCTACTCCGGTGGCGGCACGCTCTACGGTAAAGCGTCCTACTACTGGCAGCCTCAGCGTGTCGCTTCGGGCGGTTGGTTCAACCCGAACGCGATGACTGCCGCGCACAAATCGTTGCCATTCGGCACCCGCGTCCGCGTCACCAACAAACACAACGGCCGATCGGTTGTCGTTCGCATCAACGACCGTGGTCCTTACATTAAAGGTCGCATCATCGACTTGTCGAAGGCAGCCGCCTACAAAATCGGCATGCAGAACGCCGGCGTCGTTCCGGTCACCGTCACCGTTCTCGGCCGCAGCTGATCGCATCAGCTCAAGCCGAAGCGGCCGATGATCGTCGGCGCAAAAGATCAAATGCGCTTTTGAGCTTGATCACGAGCTAGAAGAAAAGGCTTCCAAGTGGGGAACTTGGAAGCCTTTTTTGCGCCCGAGCCCGTAAGCAAAACCAAACGCGAGCCGGCCAAGCAATTCCAGCATCTTCGGCACCACCAAGATCAGTCGGCACCTCTAAACTCAAATGAATCGGGTGCCAGCTGGCGGTCTCAAAACCAGCTGACACCCTCATCCTGCCGGCCTGTCCGACGGACCAGCAAGTCCCGATTGCAATCGTTGGACGAGCCTGGATGTCAGGTGCAAGGCATCCACAGCACGTCCATACGGGGTCGACTTGAAAAGGCTTTGGTGATGAAAGCGGGATCTCAACTGAACGAGGCGGCGCGCCAAAACAGACCGTCTTCGTCCGACTGAATGACCCACACCACACCGCCTCTTCCGTCCTTCCTCGTCCGCAAATCTCCTGCAGCGAAAGATCGGGCATCCGAGCTGGAATGACATCGCCAACACCCCGCAGACCTAAGAAGCTTTCAGCACCGCAAAAACTCCGCTCATTGCCGATTGCACCTGAGGGCTAATTTCCGGTAATTTCCGGCAACAGCCGGTAACCCCACGTCCTCGATGTGCCCATGTCTACGACGGCCCCCTGCCTTCGATATGTTCATGTCTACGACGTCCCATCCCGCAACCGGCACCGCCCTTAAGACCCCGCGAGCCCGCATGCCTGAGCACAACCCTCCCAACGACCGCGTCGCCGCCATCCAGAAGATCCGCACCGCGCTCATTGAAAAGAAGATGACGCAAGCCGAACTCGCCGACGCCGCATGCTGCCACGAGAAGACCGTGCAGAACCTGGTGTCCGGACGGCAGGTCCGCGATCAGACGCTGTTTGACGTCTGCACCGTGCTCGACTTGAATTTCGAAGTCATCAAACAGGCCTGGAGCGGCGCCAGCGTCAGCGGACCGATGGAACTCAAGGGCGAGGGCGGGCTCGCCGCCCCGGTCTACATGGGGGCCTACACCAAGGCCGCCGTCGATCACTATATCGGCGCTTACCTGACAATCCGGCCGGCCTTTTCCAAGCCCGAAACCTATATCGCCTATCGCACCGACATCGTCTGGGATCCGGAATGGCCGAGCTTATTGTTTGAAGAAAGCGAACGGCCCGACGTCGCCTTCCAACATCGCGGACGTATCTACGTCCCCGCCTCCTCAATGTTCCTGCACCTGGTCTCGCTGACCAAAGGCGCCATGCGCATGGTGATGGTCTCACAACTCGACCAGACCGACCACATGCGCGGGCTCATCACGACACTCAACAAGCAAGGCGCGATGCTCGTCCCCGTCGCAGCCCCAATCGTCTACGCGAAAAAAGCCGAGATCCCCTCAAGCGAACTTGGCGAGATTGGAAAGACGCACGCCTGTTTTGAAAAATATAAAACGATCATCGAAGAAGCCGAACGCGACGGCTACGCCAAGCTCGTCGGGTAATTCCCCGCGAACCGCCACACTAGGTAAATCAGGCGCCGGGCCGCAGCGCCATCGCGCCACCTAACGCATCTTCGCTTGGGATTTCTGAGGACTCTCGCTCAGGCGACGTCGGGTCACCCTGAACTTCCGCGGTGAGATAGCGCCGCCGCAAATCGACACTCGAGCGCCGGCCGACATCCTTCAAGTGCTTCTCGATCCACTTGCCCGCTTCAGCGCGCCCGGCACCGTGGAGGTAAGTCAGCATCCCCCAATCCGGCTGCGCTTTGGTATCGGGCTTCAGCACGCTCGTGTATCTGCCGGCCTCGACGAGGTGATAGCGATGCCGTGCGACCCGCTGCATCGCAGTCCCACGACCAAGAGGCCAACCGCTATCCATGCTGCGCGCGGTTTCGATAACTTCTATATCCCGCAACAGCGGCGCATTGAACGTCAGGTTGTTGGCACGGTCGCTGATTTCGCGAACGCCGGTCGGCACCGACGCCGACACGATCGGATTAATCTGCACCAGCAGCGTATCATCGACCGGGCTTTCCTGCGCCATCGTCACAAGATCCGGGTTCGACGAAAAGCCGCCATCCCAATACGCCCGCCCATTGATCTCAACGGCATGGTGGATGGTCGGCAGGCATGCCGAAGCAAGAACGCACTCGACGGCCAATTCATGCCGTCGAAAATGGCGTGGGCGACCGGTTGAAATATCGGTCGCGGAAATCAACAACTCGACCGGCGCCGTTTCACGCAAGCGCTCGAAATTGATGTGCTCTGTCAGGATGCGTCGCAGCGGATCGAACCCGAGCGGGTTGAATTCGTAAGGCGATACGAGGCTCGCCATCTGCGCCAACGCTGGCAATCGCGAGAGCGAATATAAAAACGGATTGAGCCGCATCAGATCCGGCACGCCCGCCTTGTGAACGCTGTGCCAAATCGCACCCAGCATGTCGCGCGCGGTCTGCCGCCCGCCTTCCGACAGACCAGCCGCAAGCACGACCGCATTGACAGCCCCAGCACTCGTTCCGCTGACCCAGCCGAATTCAATGCGCTCTTCGTCGAGAAGACGATCAAGCACGCCCCAGGTGAATGCGCCGTGAGCACCACCACCTTGCAATGCCAGATTGAGACGAATGCGCCTGTTGAAAAGCCCCAATGCCTGCTCTCACCCCGTTATTTTGCGACTGCATCTGCGTGCAAACGACGCTTACGCCACCCACGCCTCGAATGCCTATTCTACAGCCTGCCGCGATTGCGCGGCCAACATAGTCTAAACCGCAAATTCGACGCCGCGCATGAACTTAAATGCTTATGAGCCGCCGAACGACGCACTCAAATTGTCTCGCGATCAAAGAGCTCCGCTGTCATACAGCCAGCAAGAGTTTACCTCATGATCTTTGCCACAAGCGATCACAAACGCGAATATCAGCTCCCGACTGCGACAAGGCCGCGCTCCCATGTCTACCGATCACATGTCATTTGAACATAAGCCATTTGAAATCGTCGAATTCTCAAGCCGTGCGTCCGACTATCAAAACGAAGATAGAGTCGGCAATTCTGCGACCCACGCCTGGGTCATCGATGGTGCAACAGACTTGGTGACGGAACCTCTTGTTGGCAACGCAAGCGACGCGGACTGGCTAGCCGAAGAAGCCCAGAACCTGCTGTGCGAAATTGACGGCAAAGCGGCATGGGCGCCTCTGCCGCACCTTCCTCAACAGCTGAACGAAAGACTGGCACAGAAATTCCGCGACGCATGCCGCCGCGAACCGGCACATCGTTGGGAGCATCCATCTGCCGCAGCACTGATCGTCAGATTTGGCGACAGAAAACTCGAATGGGTCAGCCTCGGCGACTGCGCGATGATTGCGGAAACGCCGCAGGGTCTAAAGTGCATCGGCGTCGGCGGACCGGATGCAGGTGACCGCTTCATCGTCGACGACCTGACGCGGTTTAATGCCGAAAAACGCATGACCAGCGATCAGGAACGCAAAGAACGCATGTGGCCGGACTTGCGCGAAAAGCGTGGCGAGCGACTGAACGCTCCTGGCGGATATCCGGTATTGTCAATTACGCCTCCGCCGCAGGATATGGTTGCCAGCGGCCAGATCGAAATCGCAGACGCAGGTCACGCGCTTCTTGCAACCGACGGCCTCATGCGACTTGTCGAAATCTTTGGCCGTTACACGCCACAAGACCTACTCGATGCCGCAATCACTAAAGGCATCGAACAGCTACTAAATGAAGTTCGCGAACTGGAAATGGCCGATGCGGAATGTTTAAAACATCCGCGCATCAAACGTTCCGATGACGCGACAGGCCTCTTGCTGAAGGCCACCTCATAGAAGCCTGGCTCGAAGCTATTTCCCGATCGCCTTACGGACAATGCCATCAAGCCACGCGTCGACGTCATTGAGCGCAGCCTTACCCGCATCGCTACTTCCGCCGCCAGCCAAACGCCGATAGCCGATAACGACTGTGCCCGGCTCAGCCTGGGTCTCGTAGACGAAAACGACGTAAGGGCAATAGCCGACATTGGCGGCATCGGCTTCCATCATCGTTCGCGAATGCACCGCCGAACAGAACGAAAAATACGTGGCGCCTTTGTAGAGATCCTTCGATGCGCCGACGTCCTGCGCGGTCCGTTTCAGCATGCCCGCAACATCACCTTTGGTATCGATCTTCAAGCCGGCACCGACAATCGCAGTCTCAACATCAAAGACCACATCATCGAAACCGCCCGAGACGGTATAGCTCTTCACATCCGTTGCAACGGCTGCCGTCGTCAGCATGATAAAACTGACGAAAATCGCAATTATACGCATGACGTTTCCTCTCCTCGCCTCAGTCAATTTTTAGATCATCGAACTTCACCGTCAGACTGTCGAGCGTTTCCCCGTCCATGTCCTTCAAGATCAGATCAACTTTGCGCAACCGCCAGTCGATATCGATGAGACCGAAGTTTTCCTGATTATACATCTCACTCATTCGCACGCGCGATGGTCCATCCTGTGACGGGCCATAAGAACGATTAAGCGAACTCGCCGTCATCTCCGGCAAGCGCTGATCGCCTTTCAGCACCGTTTGGTAGAACGCCCCGAAATGGCGGTCGCCCGACAACAGGATCACACCATGCGCGCCGGTATCGTAGATCAGGTCCATGAAGCGTTGACGCTCGTGCGGGATGAGACCCCAGCGCTCAAACCCGTGGCTTTCTGCCAGAAATTGATACGACGACACCACGAGGCGAACGTCCGCTGGCTCGCTGAATTTCTCTTCCAGCCACGCCCATTGGGCACGACCCAACACAGTCTTTTCTTCGTCGTCATCGGGCTCATAAGGCCCCCAATGGATGAGCTTCCTCGGCTTCTCTTTCAGGTTCGAGCGGAACGATCGCGTATCGAGCATGATGATCTGTACGCGTTTTCCTTCCGGACCATAGGTGCGCGCGTAATAGATGCCCTTGTTGAATTCGCGCTCCGGCTTCATCTGCCAGAAATCGTAAAAGAGCTTCGCAGACGTCTTCTTCTGGGCGAATGTTCCACCCTTGTCGTTGCCGCCGTAATCGTGATCATCCCACGTCGCCAGGAACGGCATCGCCTGCCTTGCTCGCGCCAGTTCCGGACGATCCGCCTGATCGCGATAAGCCTGCACCAGTTCCTTCGCATCCGGACTGCGAATGTCACCGTAGACGTTGTCGCCGGCCATCAAGAAAAGCTGCGGACGCGGTTCGACGCGCAAGATCCCATCCCAGATCGGTTGCGGATGTCTTTGAGACAAACACGACCCGATGCCAATGCGGGTCAGAACCTGATCGGATTTGACTTTGAGCCACGGCGTTTGCGGAGCAACCGACGCCACACCCGGCAGGACATCGCTCTTTGATCCGCTATTGAAAAAGTCTCGCGCCGACGTGTTGAGCTTTGGCGCTTTTTCCGCCTCGGCCTCTTCGGTTTCGCCCGGCGCCTTGGCGATCTCGATCATGCCGTTTTCGACCATGAACAAGAGCGCCCCACCCGCAACAGCGAGCAAGGCGACGAGCCAGAATAAAAATTTGCTTAAGCTTGATCCTTTGCGGCGCGGAGCCATTCCATTAGGGGCCTGACCGCTGTCGGAATGTTCGGGTCCCTGACCTGATTGGTCGCTCAATCTCGTCTCCCCTTCACGAAATCAGCCGTCCGTGCGCATGACAATCGTCGTCGCAACGGACTTTCACACGGCGCAGTGACACGAACAAGTCACCGCGCTTGATCAGGGCGGATGGGCCGCCGATCACAACCGCTTTTGCAGCCGACCTTAAGCTGCAACCGTTTGCGCCATCGCCACCGGGCGGCTAAGACGCTGAGTACGACCCAGACGGGTGACCGCACGTGCTGCCTTGACCCTGTCGATCGACCAGATCAGACGCTGAGGTGCAAAACCCCAATCCATGTTGAGCCGTAAAGTTGCTGCCGCCATCACAGCAGTCTCCAGGAACGCATAGCCTTCACCCAGAAACAGATCCTGAAGACGGCGCGCCTGCATCGCTTCAACCAGATACCACAGACGGATGAGAGCAATCCCACCGCGATCCTTGCGGCCTTCGTAGGTTTTCCAAAACTGCTCTTCAACGATCACACGATCGCGCTCTTGCGCACCGCGCATAAAAACGCCCGAGCGACCGGCCTGGATGACAGCCTGCAATGCAAGGCGCATTTCAGGAGCACCGGAAAGAGCAACGTCTTTGGGATCGAGAACCGCCTGCATCACGAAGTCCTCCCGGCGCTGTCAGCTTTGCCAGTTGCTTCTTCGCGACCGAAAACCGAAAAAATCGAACCGGTCATCAGAATGACGTCACCGGCCGGAGCACCTGCAACAGGCTTTAGGAAGTCGACCTCGTAACCGACAAAGCGGCCATTCGGATTGACGACCTGATCGCGCGCAAAGCGGTACTTCTGACCATCAGGCGTTTTGATGACACCAACTTTCAGCGTTTCGTCGAATTTGATGATGCGTCCGTGCATTGACACTCTCCATATCGGCAGGCCCGGCGTTCGTTCGCCTTCGGGATTTTGCGTTTCTTCTGATGATGAGAGTGCGCGAATCTGCTGCGACGCGCTGTTCCGCACGCGACACCTTGAAAATTCAAAAAACCGTTCAAGAGATTGAAGTTAACGGGAGATTGTTGGGTGGCTCAAAAGACGCTAACCGCAATGAAGCGCCGAGCGCAGATATCCCCACCGACAAAAACAAGGGCCTTGCCCCCCAAAAAACGAAAAAGCCTCCCGGAGCGAACCGGAAGGCTTTGTTTGAGTATCAAGTCGGCTTGGGTCCCAAGGTCGCGATCTTCGTGCGAATGATCCTCTGGACTGGCTGCGGCTCTGGATCGTTGACCGGTCGGGCCGGCCCCGGATCATTTACGAAAAAAGGCGTCTATCCGCATGCCCGGCAACAGCGGAACATCCCCTTCAAGCTCAATCGTGACTTCCAGGATCTCGACGTCGGTCGGACGGCGAGCCCCACGCTGGGTAATTTCAGGGCGCGCCAGCGCCGGGGCGACCTTCGCGACTTTGCCTTCGAACTGCTTGTCGGGATAGCTGATCGACTTGACGTAAGCCTTCTGCCCGACTTCCACCTTGGCAACATCGACTTCATCGACTTCGGCCGTCACCTGTAGGCCGCTCATATCGCCGATCACGACCAGCGGCTGCATCGGAGACGGCGCAACCATCTCGCCCGACTTCGCACGCAAAATGAGAACACGGCCAGCTCCGGGAGCACGAACACGCGTCTTGTCGAGGAGTGCTTCGGCAATCGCCACCTGCGCACGCGCTTCACTGACAGCAGCTTCAGCCGGTGTCGGAGCCGGCAGGTTTGGATCCGCCTGAGCACGAGCAACTTTAACGCGCGCATTCTGCACACGCTCGTTTGCCTGCTCAAGGCGGCGGCGCGAGTTGCGCAGGGTGCGTTCCGTCACCGTGCCAGCGCGACGGCCAGAAAGCGCATAGTCGAGTTCGATACGAGCCCCCGTCGCCGCACGTTCGGCGCGGTAAACCTCGTCTTCGGCATCGCGCACTTCCTTGCGGTCGGAGCTGAGCTTGCCGTCATCGCGCGCCTTTTCGCGAACGTCGGCCTGCGTCTCAGCCGCAGCCAGGCGTGCCCGCGCTTCGGCATCGTCCAGCTTCAACAAAAGCTCGTTTTCTTCGACTTCATCGTTGAGCGCGACGTAGACTTCGGCCACCCGGCCGATGATCGCCGTGCCGATATTGACCATGCCATTCTTCGGCTCGACACGCCCAGGCGCCGCGACAACCCAGTCGGGGCCTTCTTCGGCAGCCATTGCCGGGGCCGAAGTGCCGAAAGCATTTGGCAAAATCGCGCTACCGCCGACAAGGCCAAGCGCCAGAACTAAAGAAAGCATACGTTTCATTCTAGAGTGCTCCAGATATCTCAATCGGTTATTCGGCCGCGGTTTCGGCGAGCTTAGCCGCCTTCGCAGCGCGTTCCTGAGCTGCCTTTGGCCGCTCATCGGTCGAGATCACGCCATCCTCAATGCGAATGATGCGATCAGCGTATTTCAGAATTCTGTGGTCGTGCGTCACCGCAAGAACCGCGCGGCTGTTGTCTTTGGAAACATCCGACATCAGCTGCATCACGGCCTGGCCGTTTTCACTGTCGAGCGCGGCGGTCGGTTCGTCCGCCAGCATCACCGACGGCGATCCTGCAAGGGCGCGCGCGATGGCGACACGCTGCTTCTCACCGCCTGAAAGCTTGGAAGGATACGTGTTGATACGATGCGACAGGCCGACCGATTCAAGCGCTTTTGTCGCTTTGAGCGGCGCATCTGCTGGCATACGTCCGCGCACATCGAGCGCCAGCATGACGTTTTCAACCGCTGTCAGCGTCGGAAACAGGTTGTAGGACTGGAAGACAAATCCGACGTGGTGCCGGCGCAGGTTCGCCATCGCTTCCGCACTCATGCCTGACGTCTTGTAGCCTGCAACTTCAAGCGTCCCCGACGTCTCGCGCAAGATGCAGCCCAGGATCGACAACAGCGTTGTCTTGCCGCTGCCCGACGGCCCCATCAGAAGCGTCAATTCTCCCGGCTTCAAATCCAGGTCCACCCCTTTGAGAACCTGCACTTCACCAGCGCCCGTCCCAAACACCTTGATAATATTCTTGGCGACAAGCAGCGGCTCAGCGCTGCTTTTGGCCCCTTTGGATTGGCTCATGTCGTCCTTCCTTCATATTTTCCAGAATGCCCGTTAAGTCGTTGTGCATCCTAGATGAATACCCAATCGCCGGCAGTTCCCGGCAGAACATCTCGGGGGCAAGTCTTCGCAAGAACTTGCCCCATTTTTTCCAATTACCTGCTGAAGACGCCCGCCGGATCGATCCGGATGACTTTGAAGATCGCCGAAATTGCGGCCAGCATGCACATGGCGATCGTCAGCAGGAACAACACACCGGCCAGTCCCGGTGTCATCACAACGTTGAGTGTCGTATTCTCCGCCGCCTTGAAGATGGCCAGCGTCAAAGCCATCCCGAGCCCATATCCGACAATCGCGCTGAACAAGGCCTGCAACAAAATGACCTGAATGATGTAGCCGGCCGAAGCCCCAAGCGCGCGCAATGTCGCAAATTCGTTCAAGTGGTCTTTGGTACTTGCATAGAGGGTTTGCGCGACAATCACGATCCCGACAATGATCGCAAGTGCGGTGCCTGCAATCAGACCCGACCCTGCGGCGGTATGGAACAACCAGTAGTTGATGCTGCGGCTGCGGAACGTGTCGCGTTTAAGCACTTCCGCATCCGGCAAGCGCGCCTGGATGTCTTCTTGCACCTTGTCGACGTCGGCACCGTCTTCAACCGTCACGAGATTGTAGGACCCCTGCTCCTTATTGGCGCCAAGCATGATCTGCGCCCTCTGCAGGGTCGTGAAGACGTAAGGCATCGTCGTGAACGAGCGGATCTTGTTGGTCACCGCCCCGACTGTCACCGTCATACCGTTGACTTCCGCCGGCGCCCCAAGGCCTTCGACGTCGAGATCCTTGAAGTAGGTCTTATCGACCGCAACCGCTTTCGGCGCGGCCAGCTCATCAACGCTACCCTCGATGACGTTCCACGGCTTCAACCCGCCAGAGTTCCAGTCAGAGCCGACAACCAGGACCGTCGTCGCCCCGCCGTGCTGCTTGCGCCAGCGCGAGAAGCCCATGGCCAGCGTTTCAACGTTCTTCACGCCAGGGACGGAAAGCACCGAATATTTTTCGCGGCCAGGCAGCAGCGAGGGGTCATCGACGCTCTTGGTGCCGATCGGCAAAACCCATAGTTCACCCTTCGTCTGGTCGATCACGGCAGCGATTGTCCGTTCGATCCCCAGATAGATGCCCGACTGGAAAGACAAAAGAACAACCGAAAACACGATACCGATCAGCGTCACAAACAAACTGATACGGTCATGAAATAGGTTGCGATAGGCCAGTTTTGGCGCCATCCGCAGGCGACGCGTCCCTTTTCCGGCTGCGGCCGCCTCGGCCCCGTCCATTGCTGCGCTGCTGGCTTGCATAGTCAATTCACCTCTTCGTGGATCTCACGAGCCGCTTCAATGCCCCTAATGAACATATCTGGCAGCTGAGCGTCTATGCCATCCAGGCATGACGGTTGAAAAAACCACCGCGCCAATCATAACAAGATTGGCGCGGCTTTCTGCTTTTGCTCACGTTTTAAGTTACGAACCGCAAGGCACTGTGATCGTCAGGCCTGCACTCGGGATGAACTTCTTGCAGGTCAACTGGCCGTTATTGCTGACCTTGCCTTCATCAGAAACGATCTCGTCTTCGACGTCCGATTTGGCTGCAACTTCAGTCTTGTCTTCAAAATTCAGCGTATTGGTGCCGGCAATCGCGGAAGCCTTAACCGGAGCGTTCCTGGAAACCGTTGTTTCCGTTTCGCTCTTTTCAGTCTCTTTCGAAGCGATTTGCTTAGGCAGCGGCTTCTTCGCAGTCTTTTTGCGTTCGGCCAGCTTCTTTTGAGCCGCGCGCTGACGGGCGACTGCAGCAGCTTGCTTCTTGGCAGCAGCCTTGCGGGCCGCGATTTTGCGGGCAGCGGCCTTCTGGGCAGCATGCTTCCGAGCGGCGGCCTTACGGGCAGCAGCCTTCCGAGCCGCGGCTTTGCGTGCAGCAGCCTTGCGAGCGGCAGCGCGGCGTGCGGCGGCCTTGCGGGACGAATGATTGCTGTAGCCGGAACGTGACGAACCACCCGAGTGGTCCTTTGCAACGAAAGAGCCGAGCGGATAACCGAAGTTCAGGCGCTTTCCACCAGCCTGGGCCGGAACCGTCGCGCAGAAAGCAACCGTGGCGGCTGCAATTGCGGTGAGAATGTTTGCTGTGATCTTCATTGCCCTCGTCCTTTTCAAATCTTTTGTTTGTGGTTGTCCGGGCCGGGCGTTTGTCTAGAGGTCCGGCCGCGTCGTTGAAAAGGAGATTGCAGCAGCTGGGGTTTTGCCGCTGTCACCGGGGGGACTCTCGGCTCAAATTCGAAAAAACCTAATAAACAAGCCCCCAAAAAAACTCGTGCAAAATCGCAGTCCGGCCGGGACGAACCGAAATTAAACTCGGTAAGAAACCGAGATCTCTAAGGTATTAGGGTTGATCGGAAATGGGCACGACCAAGCGCCCAAGCCAACAAAACTCCTGCCCTGGTTCGCAGAAGACGCTATCAGCAGGGCACGTTGACCGTCAGACCTGCACTTGGGACGTATTTCTTGCAGGTCTTGCCATCGTCGGCAGGCTTTTCGGTATCTGAAGCGGAAACAACGTCGACCGGCTCGCGCGATGCATTGGACGTCCCGCTCGAAGCAGAATCAGCCTTGGGCTCATCGTCTTTGTCACGAAGGTTCAGCGTATTGGTGCCGGCAATCGATGACGCCCGAACCGGAGCTGTTCTGCCCCCGTTATCATCATCCTCTTCGCTGTTTTTGGCCGTTTGCTTCTCCGCTGAATCATCGCGGTTCTTGTCGTCACGTGCCACAGCGGCTTTTTTCGTCTTCGATCGCTGCAAAGCCTGTTTGCGGGCCGCGGCCTTACGGGCCGCCGCTCGCCGCGCCGCAGCCCTACGCGCTGCGGCTTTGCGGGCGGCCGCCCTTTTTGCTGCCCTGCGTTTCGCGGCAGCACGGCGTTTTGCTTTCGAAGAATAGCCGTTGTGCCCGCTGTCGGAGTGCGACTTGGCCGTGAACGATCCGAGCGGATACCCGAAATTGAGTTTCTTATCTCCAGCCACCGCGGCGCCAGCAATCAATGCCGACACGGAAAACACGAGAGCGACGATCAAGACTGCCAAGCGCGTCATCGAAAATCCTTGCTGAATCGCCCAGAAGGGCCCCCGAGGAGAAAGTATAGCATAGAACTCACCTTTTAAAGCTAGCACGAGGCCACAGCACAAACAAAAACGGCGCCGGCCTTGGTTAAGGCTGGCGCCGCTTCCTTCGCGAGAAGGTTGGCTTTGAGTTTTACTCGCCGCAGGGAACGGTGACCGTCAGTCCTGCGCTTGGGATGTAGCGCTTGCAGGCCAGTTCAGCGACCGCAAGATCATCAGCCTTGTCGTCATCACCGAGCTTGAATTCCGGCGTCGTGTCTTTCAGGTCCAGCTCAACTTCTGCAGGAGCAGACGTTTTCTTGCGGAAGTTCAGTGTGTTGGTGCCAGCGATTGCCGAAGCGCGAACCGGAGCATGCCATTCATGATCTTCGTTCGATTTCTCGACCTTGGCCGCCTGCTGAGCCTTCTCAGCTTTTGCCTTGCGGATTTCAGCGAGCTTCTGAGCCTTGGCTGCGGCAGCCTTACGAGCTGCGATCTTGCGGCGAGCGGCGGCCTTACGTGCTGCGGCCCGGCGAGCGGCGGCCTTACGAGCTGCTGCGCGGCGCTGAGCGGCCTTGCGAGCACGGTAGCTGTTGTGGCTCGAGTGATGGCCACCCGAATGGTTGGAAGCGTGGAACGAACCCAGCGGGTAGCCGAAGTTCATGCGACGGCCGCCTGCTTCTGCAGAGTCGACCTTGAAGAAAGTGGCAGCGGAGATGATGGCTGCAAGGATGAGAGCGATCTTTTTCATGACGTTGGTCCTTCTCGCGAATGCTGTTTGTGTGAGCCCGCCCGGAGGCGATTTTTCTAAGGTTGGCTTCATCGGCCGCCCCGTTTGTTGAGATGACTATGCCCAAGCCCACTAAAGCCCGCTGTTACTCAGGAAACCGCAGGTGCTTTTCCTCAAGAAGAGCATCTGCAACCGACGATGAACGTTCCGATCCGGGCCGAACTCTTAGAAGCCGCAGGCCTGCGCTCGGATGCGCGCTTCACCGCGCCACGTACCGAAAATAAAACAACAACAACAACAACTTACCAAACTGCGCCGCCAATCTCTCACCCAACCACCTATCTCCACTCCATACGTGAACCAAGTTCACACAATCGACAGACAGGGGCGTCAGAAACGCCGGAATTATTTCTTGAACAGCAAAATTTTCGAATGAGATCCCGGCTTTCCCCGCAACTCGCAAAAAAGTTGCATCTTCACCTGGCCGATTCTGATCTGTTTAAGCGGCCCCAAGGCGAACGATCGAGATCCGTGCCGCGACCTGCCCCCAAGCGCAGCTCCGCTCAGCTGCCCCAACCGGCTCCCGATTCTCCCGAGCCGGCTGCCCGGCTCCGCCACCCAGAGCACCCAGCTCCCCGAACAGCCCCATTCTTCTCAACACACAACTTCCCAAGCGTGAGCAATGTTCACGCCCACAGCTTCGAAATGCGATATGCGCGGGAGACGTCAGTCGAGCGTAGGCTGGAGGCAGGTGGCTGGAGGCAAAACAATCTACCAGTCCCCGCAAATCGCCAACCGGGGCTGCCGCCGACCAAAACCTCCCGATCCCAGTCCGCCCCCCCCCCCGCCCAATAAGCCGCAGCAAACGCAAAACTTGAGAATAATGGTATAGAAACTGCCGGAATATCGGCCATCGGTGCGCTCAAGGCCGCACATCAGGGGCCAAATCCATGCCACAGGACCAGCCAACTAGACCGTATCCCGATTGCAAAAACTTGAGCGCACAATTAGGACTTCTGGCTTGACAGACAGTCGTCCGGGCATGGCAAAAGCCTTGGATGGGGGAAGCTTGTGATTGCCCAGCGCGATGAAAGCGCCTGCAATCATCGGGCGATCGGCAATCGTGCTTGTGGCCGTCAAGCGGTCAAACCAAGCAGCAATCGTCGTCGAGACGAAACAACGGGATATACACAACATGGCCATCACAGCCGAGGCGATCACGGAAAGCATGATCGCCAGCATGAACGCAGCAGACTACAGCACCAAGCCTTATCCCCACTGGTTTCTGAGCAACTGCGTTCCTGATGATGCAAGAGACGCCATGGTCTCACTGCCCTTCGAAGCTCCGGCCCTGGAAGGCGTTTCCGGCAAGCGCGAACTGCATAACAAGACGCGGACCTACTTCGACGTCGAAAACATGCAGCGCTATCCAGTTTGCAAAGCGCTCAACGAAGCCTTCCAGTCCAAAGAGCTGACGAAAGCCATTTCCGATCATTTCAAAACAGACTTGAACGGCAGCTTCTTACGCGTGGAATACGCCCAGGACATCGACGGCTTTTGGCTGGAACCGCACACCGACCTCGGCGTCAAGATGTTCACGATGCTGCTCTACATCTCCACGGACGAAAGCCATTCGGATCTGGGCACCGACATCTACGATGCCGACAAGGCCCACGTTGGCCGCTCACCGTTCCAATCAAACGGCGCCATGGTCTTCATCCCGTCCGACGTGACGTATCACGGCTTCGAGCCGCGCAAGATCAACGGCATCCGCAAGTCGGTCATCATCAACTACGTCACCAACGACTGGCGCGCGCGCGAACAGCTGCCCTATTCGGACACTCCGATCAGCGTCTGATCCAACTGGTCCCACGCCAACAAGCGAAAAACGCGCCGGCGAAAATCACTCCGGCGCGCCCTTGGCTTCGACCTCATACCCGCGTTTGACAAGCGCATCGACCACCCGCTCCAGGTGGCCCCGATCCCGCGTCTCGATCACGACGTGGAGCTCGGCCCCCTTGGCGGGCAAGTCGGTAAAGACGCGCTGGTGATAGACCTCGACGACGTTCGCCTCCGCTTCCCCGAGGATGCTTGAGACCGTCGCCAGTTGTCCGGGCCGGTCGGGGATGTCGATCGTCAGCTGTGTCAGGCAACCCTGCCGCGCAAGTTCCCGCGTCAGTACGCTCGCCAGCAAACGCGTATCGATATTGCCACCGCAAAGGATGAGCCCGACCTTGCGGCCCTTGAAGCGTTCAGGCTCCGCAATGATAGCAGCCAGCCCCGCCGCACCGGCTCCTTCGACAACAGTCTTCTCAATGCCAATGAAAAGGCTCACCGCCCGCTCAAGCTGCGCCTCGCTGACCAGCACGATGTCATCCACCAGCCTTTCGCACAGCGGCGCAGTGACCGTGCCCGGCGACTTGACCGCGATGCCTTCAGCCAGCGTATCCCCACGCATCGGCAGATCTCCACCACGCACCGCATTATACATCGACGGATAAAGCCGCGCCTGCACGCCGATAATCTTGATGTCCGGCTTCAACGCTTTGGCCGCGACCGCAACACCAGCGATCAGACCGCCGCCGCCGATTGGCACGACCAGAAATTCCAGATCGCGAACGGCTTCGAGCATCTCCAGCGCAAGCGTGCCTTGCCCCGCGATGACGAGCGGATCGTCATAAGGGTGCACGAACGTCAGCCCGTGCCCCTCACCGTACGCCTGCGCAAAGGCGGCGGCTTCTTCAAGCTGCGATCCCTTCAAGATGACGGTCGCGCCATGTCCGCGCGTATTTTCCACCTTCACCGTCGGCGTCGGCTCCGGCATCACGATAAAGGCAGGAATACCGAGCCGCTGCGCATGGAAGGCAACCCCTTGCGCGTGATTGCCCGCAGACATGGCGATCACACCGCGCTTTCGCTCGTCCTCGCTGAGCTGCAGCAGCCTGTTCAAAGCCCCGCGCTCTTTGAAAGAGCCGGTAAATTGCAGGTTCTCGCGCTTCAGCCAGATCTTGGCGCCGAAGATTTCAGATAGCGTCCGACTGAGATCGCAATCGGTTTGCGTGATCGCATCGCTTATGCGCGCGCGTGCAGCCTCGACGTCAGCCAGCGTCACCGCTAATCCGCTTTCCGACTGCCCAGCCTCGCCCTCTGTCACGCAGCTCTCCTGTCGCAAAGTTTGATCTTATAACGAAATTGTGTGTCTTCTTGTATGCAAGATTTTCTTTGCCGACACCGCACCACACTGGCTACAAACCCTAAGAACCACAAGCGTGCGTTGTCGCGCATCCAAACGACAGGGAGAAGAGCATGGCAAAAGTTGCATTCATCGGCCTCGGAGTGATGGGATACCCGATGGCGGGGCATCTCCTCAAGAAGGGCGGCCATGAGCTGACCGTCTATAACCGCACCTTTGCCAAGGCCGAGAAGTGGGTCTCGGAATATGGCGCAGGCCGCGCCGCCAAGACCCCGGCCGAAGCCGCCGACGGCGCCGAAATCGTTTTTGCCTGCGTCGGCAACGACGACGACTTGCGTGCCGTCACGACCGGCAAGGACGGCGCTTTCGAAAAAATGGGCGCCAATACCGTATTCGTCGACAACACCACCGCAACCGCCAACGTTGCCCGCGAGCTTTATGCTGTCGCCAAGGACAAGGGCTTTCATTTCATCGATGCACCAGTCTCAGGCGGACAGGCCGGAGCTGAGAACGGCGTCTTGACCGTCATGTGCGGCGGAGATCAAGCCCCCTTCGACAGAGTAAAGGCAGTCATCGACAGCTATGCCAAGATGGTCAATCTGATCGGCCCTTCAGGTGCGGGCCAGCTCTGCAAGATGGTCAACCAGATCGCCATCGCCGGCCTCGTCCAAGGTCTGTCCGAAGCCCTGCACTTTGCCCAGAAGGCGGATCTGGAAATCCCCAAGGTGATGGACACCATCTCCAAAGGCGCCGCCCAGTCCTGGCAGATGGACAACCGTTGGGAAACCATGATGAACGGCAAATTCGATTATGGCTTCGCCGTCGACTGGATGCGCAAAGACCTTGGCGGCTGCCTTGATGAAGCCCGCCGCAATGGCGCAAGCCTGCCTGTCACCGCACTCGTCGATCAGTTCTATTCGGAAGTGCAGAAAATGGGCGGCAGCCGCTGGGACACCTCAAGCCTCATTGCCCGCTTGAACGCTGCCGACAGAAAACTCGGCTGACACTGGAAACTTTTCCAAAGCCGGTCGACCGGAATGAGGAGCCTCAATGACGAACGACAATCCGGTCGACGATTCCGAAGTGCGCGCCATCAAGGAACAGATGGCCGCCATCAACCCGATGTACCAATGGCTCGGCATCGAGTTGATCCGGGCCGGCACCAAAGAAAGCCGGTTCGCCATGGTCGTCAAAGAGCAGCACGCCAATACGTTTGGCGTCTGCCACGGCGGCATCATCTTCGCCTTTGCCGATCTGGCGATGGGCTTCACTTCCAATGCACGCGGCGAGAAATCCGTCACGGCAACAGCTGAGATGGATTTCCTGCGACCCGTCCCGCTTGGTGATCGCCTCGTCGCCGATGTGCGCGAAACGACGATCAGCGGCCGCAACGGCTTTTACGAAGTGATGTTGTTTCTTGAAAGCGAACCCGATGTTGCCGTCGCTTTGCTGCACGGCCGCATGCGCATTCTCGGCGGCCCACTGCCGAGCTGATCACAAGGCCCCACAGTATCCGGCTGCAAGAACCAGATAGCGTCGACGCCATCCTGGCCGCTCCGGATGACAGCCCATCTGTGCAACAACTGCGCTCAAGCCTTGCATTCGTGTATTTACATGCGTGTAATTGCACGGTACGAATTTGCTGAGCGATACGATACCGACTGAGGCCCGCTGAAACCGGTGCTCAACGGACCCAAACGCCGACACACACATCAAAGTCATGTCAGGCAGCGCCAACGACAACATCTGCACGGTCATGCGATTGCGCCGCGCAACGCGCAAAGCCACCCGCCTCTACGACCGTCACTTCGCCGACCTCGGGATCGGCATCGCCCAATACGGCATCATGCAGACGATCGCGCATGCCGAGCGCACATCGATCAGCGATATCGCCGACGCACTCGACATGGAACGCACAACGCTGACACGCAACTTGAAGCCGCTGATCGCGTCCGGCCTTGTTGCAGTTGGCGAAGGCGACAACAAACGCACCCGATCCGTCATCGTAACCGACAAAGGCAAGAAGCTTCTCAAGCGCGCCCGGACCGATTGGCAGCAAGCCCAAAACAATGTCCGCACCGAAATGGGCGAAGCTGATCTCCGCAAACTCCACAAACTGCTCGCCAAGATGCTTGAGCGCCTGCCAAACCCTTGAATAAAGGATCGAAGAAAATGCTAGCCGGCCAAGTCAGCCAGTAACCGCACGCGGCACGGCAGCTCCACACGCTGCCCAACGAATGATGTTCAACCCATTGAGGAATCCCAATGCCGATCACAACGCTTTACGCATTCCCCTTAGCGCTGATCTTTCTCATTCTGACCTACCGCACGATCCGCTATCGCCGCGACAATCGAATCAGTTTGGGTGACACCGGCGACAAGGCCTTGCTGAAGCGAATGCGGGTTCATTCCAACTGCGCGGAGTATACGCCGATCGGGCTTATCGTTCTGGGATTGGCAGAGAGCATCAACGCGTCCGTCTTCGCCTTGCACGCCATTGGCTTATCGCTCGTCATCGGCCGGGCCCTGCATGCTTATGGAATGTCGCAGACGCCGCAGATCTTGTCATTGCGCGTGTCCGGGATGGTGCTGACGATCCTGTCCATTTTTTTGGGAAGCCTCTACGCCTTCCTTATTGTTGTAGCTCAGCGTTTGTTGCTCTGAGCGCTCTTGGTCGTAGCCAGGGCAAAGTGCAGCGGCAGAGCCGTCGTGTACTTGATCTGCTCGATCGCGAAGGCCGAAGAGACTTTCGCGATCGCGATCTTCTCGATCAGTTTCTTGTAGAACCTGTCGTAGGCAGCAATGTCGGGCACAACGACCCGCAGGAGATAATCGATTTCACCCGACATCCGGTAGAACTCGACGACCTCGGGAAAATCGACAACAGCATCGTGGAACTTTTGCAGCCAGTCGTTGCTATGCTTGTCGGTCTTGATCTGCACAAACACCGTCACGCCAGCATTGACGCGCTCCGGATCGAGAATCGCAACCTTGCGCTTGATGACGCCGGCTTCTTCCAGTCGCTGTATCCGTCTCCAGCATGGCGTCGTCGATAACCCGACCTCCTTACCGACATCCGCAACCGCCCGCGTTGCATCCTGCTGCAGAACGCGCAGGATCTTAATGTCCATTTCGTCAAGCATCACGCCTTCCCTCCGAACGGGCGGCACACCCGCATTCGCGCCGCCGTCCACGTCAAATTATGTTGCTGAAGCTCACCACCGCAAAAATCGTCACTAAACATGTTTCCAACAACAATACTGCTGTCAGCCTAAAATACCAATCTGTACGGTCGGAGATTTCGCGGCAGGACGCAACATTGGATTTATAAAAACTCCGCACCTTACCCACTTCGGCAGCTCAAGTCTCGCCCAATAATTGAGCGACCCTTTCCTTCAAAACCGGCAGCAGCTCATCTTCAAACCAGCGATTGCTTGATATCCATGCATTGTTCCTCCAGGAGGGATGCGGGAGCGGTAGAAATCGTGGCTGCCGGTCTTCGCCGAGCACGTTGCGCCAATCTGCAACGGTCGCTGTCAGCGTCCGCGCTCGTCCTTCGATAGACTTCCGCCCAAGATGCCAGTTTTGAGCATAGCTTCCGACCAGCAAAGCCAGTTCCAAATTAGGCAATTCATCTAGAATTCGGCTCCGCCAGGTCCGCGCACACTCGCGCCGGGGCGGTAGATCCCCGCCTTTGTCGTTGTAGCCTGGAAAACAAAACCCCATCGGCAGGATGGCTGTCTTCTCAATGTCATAAAAGTCTTGCTCCGAGATGCCCATCCAGTCTCGCAGACGCACGCCCGATGGATCGCTGAACGGCTTTCCCGCTTCATGCGCCCTCAGCCCCGGAGCCTGCCCGAAGACGCCAAGCCGGGCCTGCTTTGAGATTTGGAAGACCGGTCGCGGTTCATGCGCAAGCGGCTTGCCATCCGGACAATCCCGGCAAATCCGGCAGCCACGCACCTCCGCCAGCAGCGCCTCGAAGTCTTTGGTGCCGCAGCCCGCGTTCTTATTGCGCTTTGCCCTCAAGGCGCTCGCCCGTCGTTATCCTGATGATCGCCGTCGAAGAATGGCGCGCAATTAGCAGGTCGAAGATTGTGTCTTAGAGTTGCAGATTCTACCGCACGGAAGACTTGGAGGTCAAAACTCCAGACCCATCCCATCTTCGGAGACGAGCACCCTTGGATCATCGACCGCATCGGTATTTGCGAGCATATCCCGCCCCATATGCGTCAGCAAAATCCGCTTCGCATTGAGCCGTGGCAGCTTTTCTTTCAGAACAGACCAAGCCGTATGAAAATTCGGGATGGTGTCAAAGGCAAAGCACTCGTTGATGTGCAGGTCGACACCATCGGCAAGGCCAATCAAGCCGTCAACCCATTCCGTATCGCCGGAAAAACTGAACGAACGACCCGGCAGGTCAAATCGCAACCCATGCGCCGGCGCACCCGAAGGGTGACTGACTTCAACCGCCGAGCAAACAAGATCCTGCCACTCGTAAGGCCGGTCTGTCGAATGCTCCTCAAACTTCAGATCAAATCGCAGACTTTTCTCGGTGCTGCCAGGAAACAATGCTTCAGCCGCCGTTCTGTAGCGCGCCTCGATCCCGCGCGGTCCGACGACAAGCAAAGGTTTCTCCCGCTTGACGACATGCTGGGCGTGCAGCATCCACCAAACGAGTCCTGAGAAGTGATCCCCGTGCAAATGTGAAATGAAGATCGCATCGACGCCGGCCGGATCGAGACCGGCACGCTCCATGCCGATCAAAGCTGTCGCCCCGCAATCGACAAGGAACGACCGCTCGGAATTGGCAACGTGAAAACAGGTCTGTAGACGTCCACCCGAACCAAATGCGTCGCCCGAGCCGACCACTGTCAGCTTCATTTTTATTATCCTGTCCAACCCTAATTTGCGATCTTCAACCGCAATCCATCAGCAAGCTGTTCCCTGGGGAACACTCCGAAAAACGACGCCAATCCAGTCTCTTGAGAAGCCCAGCGCGCCGACCCAACCGCGCCAGCCTATACGCGATCACACCGACAATGCAAAATCCTCAAGCCGATGCACTCGGCCGCTTGGACACGTCCTCATACCAGCGCGAAAGATGAGTAAGGTCTGCCGGCCTCTCGATACGCGCAGCCGCCATAAAGTCGACGGCCACCAACGCGGTAATATCGGCCACCGAATAAGCCTCACCGGCAACGTATTGATTGTCCTGTAGCTGCTTGTCGAGCAAGCCGAGATGATTTAGGGCCTTGTCTTTGTTGGCTTCGCCCCAGTCGGGAACTTGCGGAACTTCACGTGCACCCATGCGCGGATGCAAGTGTCGGAACGCATGCATCAAGGCATAAAACAATCCCAACTCGACGCGCCTGTTCCACATCTCAATGCGGGCAATCTCCAATGGCTCTTGCCCGAAAAGGCACGGCTCGGGACGCAAGGCTTCGAAATAACGGCAGATTGCAATCGATTCCGAAATGCACTCTCCATCATCGAGCTGCAAAATAGGGACCTGCCGCATCGGATTAAGCGAAAACATCTCGTCAGATTGGATATTCTCGACTTTCAATTCGAATTCCTCGAATGGAACCTCGATGCCCTTTTCGGCCAAGAAAATCCGCACGCGCCTCGGATTAGGCGCAGCGTGTGTTTCTATTATTTTCATGTGTCGAACTCCTCGCCGCCAAGATGGTATTTCTTGGTTCTATGGATAGGCATGGTCTCAAAACAATTCTGTTCCAAGGCCTTTATCGTCCAATGTTACGTTGTCGCCGCCAATCTCGTGGCCGATCGAACTCTCCCGCCCACAAGCCGAGCCGCGCGCGGCGAGCCTCAGCCTCTTCCCGTTGATGCCTACCATAAGCGACAGCAAACCCACGTGCGACCATCTCGCGATTAAGTTCACGTCCATTTGCACGACAAACCGCCAACAACCTGTCGTGCTTATCAATATCAAGACCGTGACACGAGACCTCACGGCCTTGGATCATCTTCACAAGTTCGTTTCTCGCACCCTTGCCGCAGGCCCATTCGCGCCCATCCCGGCGGCACGTCTGGCGCCCCTCGGGCGCATCGATACCCTGCAAGCGCACTTCGCGCCCGCCGACATAAAGGCTATCTCCATCGATAATGCGCGCTTTTCCTTTAACGTCCGAAACCCCAGCAGGCGGAACAAAAACCTTGAAAATAATCGCCATGACCAAAACTCCTAAGCCCACAAATTTCATTATGGAACGCTTATTAATTCTGGAGAAATGATCAAACATCGCCACCAAATCTTTCCTCATACCGATCTGATAAACGATAAGTTAGTGAATTCGAGAGAAATTAACGGCTAACAAAGTGTGTACTCCCGACTCAAAGTTGCCACCTGCAACTGATTTCTGGAAGTTGCAGAAGCCATATTAGGATTGTCCGCCCGTATGGAAACGTCGGCGAAATCGGAAGAAATCGCGCAACGCAGGGGTCGCCGCGAGGCACAACGGCGCTCCAGCGAGCAACTGCGCACAATTCGCACCCAACTCGCCGCCGGAACCTCCATTAAACCGGAGTTCGAATACGAACTCCTCTCGATGTTCGTCCGCAACGAAATGTCGGCAGCTGCAACCATGCCGGCCCTGTCGATCATCCTGTCGATTGCCTCGATGCTTTGGGCCACGCCATTGGAGGCGGCTCTTTGGCTCGTTCTGGTCATTACAGCGAAAGTCTTCCTGCTCGAACTCTGCAGGCGTTTTTTAGCGCTCAACCAGGCCGACGTCGACATCCGCTCCTGGCGTCGCAAATTCATCCTCGCTGAACTTCTTAATGGCATGACCTGGGCGGGATTCGCTTTGGTTGGCATATCCAACTATGCGACAGCCTCGGATTCGCTGCTGTTTTCTTCGCACGTCTTTATCTTCGCGATGCTGATCGTCATTCTGGCGATCCGCATGACATTTGCCTCGACCATCATGCCGATCATGCATGCTGGAACGATTCCGATGACGTTTGCCGTCGTCGGCCGCCTGATCGCCGTTGGCATCCTCGTCGACGACCCGCTTTATTATGCACTGGCCTCGATGGCCGCCGGCGTCCACCTTTACTTCGTCTTCCTGGCCGCAGGACTGCACTCGACGGCGCTCGCCATGCTGGAGTTCCGCTCGCAAAAAGACCTGCTGATTTCCGAACTGGAAGAAGAAAAGGCAATCTCAGACGAAGCCCGACGGCGCGCGGAAGCCGCCAACAAGGCAAAATCGCGCTTCCTTGCCACCATGAGTCATGAGTTGCGCACGCCACTCAACGCCATCATGGGCTTTTCGGAAGTGATGAAAGCCGAATTGCTCGGCCCCATCGAGAACAAAACCTATATCGAATACGCTGACAACATTCACTCCAGCGGCAGCCACCTCCTCAACCTCATTAACGAGATCCTCGACCTGTCCCGCATCGAGGCTGGCAGATACGAACTGCACGAGGAGGCCGTGCGGATCACCGACATCGCCGACGACTGCCATCGACTGCTGGCCCTTCGCGCCCAGAATAAAGGTTTGGAGTTCATCGAGAATTTCGGCGATGACCTCTCCCATGTCTGGGCCGATCCGCGCGCCATGCGCCAAATCTGCCTCAACCTGATGTCAAACGCCCTGAAATTCACCCCGCGCGGCGGTCAGATCATCATTTCCATCGAGCAAACGCCCGATGGCGGCCAGAAGCTATCCGTCCGCGACACCGGCCCAGGCATCCCCAAGGATGAAATCCCCAAGGTCATGCAGGCTTTCGGTCAGGGATCTTTGGCCCACCAGACGGCCGAAGGTGGAACCGGTCTCGGCCTCCCAATCGTCAAAAACCTGATGGAACTGCACGGCGGACACTTCGAGCTGCGCTCCGAACTGCGCAAAGGCACCGAAGCGACGATCTACATGCCGCCTGCCCGCGTGCTCCAGTCTGTCGGCCCACTCCAGCCCTTCGGGGCCGAACGCCACCGCGGCTCAACGTCGACGCGCCAGCCGCGCATGGTCTCCCATCCTCGCGATGCGCAACGCCGGCCACAGCACTACGCAGGCGCGTGAGGCCGCGCAGTCAGTTCGTGTCGGAGAAGAGTATAAGCGGCGCCACCCATAAAATGCTGCAAAGCGCTGCTTTTCTGGTATCGCAGACCCGTTAACCCTATATCGGATGGGCACGACACCAACCTGTGAAACGAAAAGCACGATAGAGAAAACTATGCTCGGCTGGCTCTCCATTGTCCTGGCAATCCTAATCGCCGCGTTCTACTTCCTGACCGGTGAGAACAGCGCCGTCAGCCATCTTGGCGGCATCGAGCGCTGGCTCTTCGTCGGCTCGGCCGCAATCATGGCGCTCTATGCAATCCTGCTGACGGCCGGCAGCGGCAGCAAGCTCTCGACCTCGCTCAAACATCTCCTGATCTGGGCCGGCATCGTACTCGTACTGATCGCGGGTTACAGCTATCGCGGCGAATTTACCGAACTCGGCAACCGCATGATGAGCGAACTGACCCCGCCCGGCGATGGCATCGCGGTCGCCAGCCCCAAAGGCGAGATCGCCGTCCGGTTGCGCAAACGACCCAACGGCCACTTCGTCGCCAATGGAGAAGTTAACGGCGCCAGGGTCACGATGCTCGTTGACACCGGAGCGTCGACCGTCGTTTTGCGGCCCGCCGACGCCGACCGCGCCGGCATCGATGTCTCGGGCCTTTCCTACACAACGCCCGTGAATACCGCGAATGGAACGACTTTCGCAGCCCCCATCCGCATCCGCTCCATTACGATCGGCGGCATCGTGATCGACGACATCCAGGGCCTTGTCGCCAAGCCGGGGAATCTTAACGAAAGCTTGCTGGGTATGAGTTTCTTAAGACGTCTGCGCTCTTATGAATTTTCCGGAGATTTTTTGACGCTTCGCGGGTGAGCCATCACGTGCCTTCCGCCGACGCGTTGGAACGCATGAAAAAGAGTGAGCGCGTCGCATGTCGAGTGGCACCCGCAGCTTGATGAACGAAGTCCTGATGGTGGCGGCAATCGCCATTGCATCGGTCTGGATCATCGCCAATTTCGAGACCGTCAAACAAGAACTGGGCCTCGAAAAATTCTTGCCCTCCGAACGCGTCATGCGCGCTGAAGAGGCCCAATCCGGCGCAGCTGGCGAGCCCGGCAGTATCCGCCCCATCGGCTACGTCGAACTCGACTCGGACGGGCGTGGCCATTACAACAGCGCCATCGAAATCAACGGCCGCGCGATCGAAGCCATGGTCGACACCGGCGCCAGCGTCGTGGCCTTGAGCTATGAAGATGCACGCCGCTCCGGCCTTTTCATTGGCAGCAGCGATTACACAGGTCGCGTCCGCACCGCCAATGGCGTCGCAAAGGTGGCCCCCGTCAGCCTGGAGCGCGTCCGCATCGGCGACATCCTTATCCGCAACGTGCGCGGCGTGGTTGCCGAACCCGGCAAACTCGACGGAACCCTGCTTGGCATGTCCTTCCTCAGCCGCCTGAAACGCGTCGAGATTAAGCAAGGTCGCCTCATTCTCCAGCAATAATTGCGAATTCGCGCTAATTCGGTTTGACGAACTTGCCCATGCCGAGCGCAAAGGCTACAGGGCGTTTCTGTTCTCGCCAGCACGGAGACCCGCAATCGTGAGCACATCTGCAAGCGATGCCATTGCCAGAATTCGCAACGCACCTGAGACGAGCCCATTCGTCGTTGCCCAACTCGGCCAATCCCTCGACGGTCGCATCGCCACCCCGACCGGGGAAAGCCGCTGGATCAACCAGGACGCGGCCCTCGACCACCTGCACGCCCTGCGCGCCGCAGTTGATGCGGTCGTCGTCGGCATCGGCACCGTGCTCGCCGACGACCCGGGCCTGAACGTCCGCCGTGTCCCCCTTGCCGCCGGCCAACAGCAGCCAGCACGCATCGTCATCGATCCATCCGGCCGCCTACCCGCAGACGCCAAGCTGCTAACCAATGACGGCGCGCAGTGTTTTGCGATCACCGCACACGATTGCCCGGCTTCTCCCCCTTGCGAAGAGATCCGGCTGAACTGCAGAGATGGTTCGCTTTGTCCCAAGGCTGTCGTGAGCGCGCTCTTCGAAAAAGGCTTCAAGCGCCTGCTCATCGAAGGCGGCGCCATGACCGTCTCAAACTTTATAGAAGCCGGCGCCGTCGACAGGCTCCACCTTCTCGTCGCGCCATTGATCCTCGGGTCCGGCAAGAACGGATTGAACCTGGAGCCAATCGACAAGATCGACGAAGCCCTGCGCCCACCCTCTCACGTTTACGTTCTTCCCGACGGCGACGTCCTTTTCGATTGTGATCTCTCCGCAACCCGTGCAAATTCCTGACGGTCGCCTGTCGCCACAATGTAAGCGAGGATGCCAATGCCTAAGACGAGCAAGAACACAGCCCAAACGACGTCCGGGTTGATCGAGATCTACTCGCCAACCGCCCGCGCTTTCCACTGGATCGTTGTTCTCCTCATCGCCATCCAGATCCCGATCGGCTTCTACATGGCCTATCGCGGTGGCGATTTGAACATCTGGGATTCTGTCACCAACAACCTCTATTCCAGCCACAAGCTGATCGGTGTGATCATCCTGGCGCTTGTCGCCCTGCGCTTAGCCTACCGCCTGATCAAAGGCGCACCTGCACCTGAACCGACACTCGAGCCATGGCAGCGGATCGTCAGCGAACTCACCCATTGGGGCATCTATGTCCTGCTGTTCGCCGTACCGATCCTCGGCTATCTCGGTGTATCCATGTTCCCGGCGCTCGACATTTTTGGCGCATTCAAGCTGCCCGCAATAGCAGCACCGGACAAAGCCATGTCTAAAGAGATGTTCGAGTATCACGAACTCGCCGCCTATGCGCTGATCGCGCTCATCGCCATGCATTTCGGCGCAGCGATGCACCATTACATCTTCCGCAAGGACAACGTCCTCGGACGGATGCTGCCGCACGCCTTGCGCAAAGAATAGCCGACGACGTGTACGCCACCGGCGAATGAACTGGGATCTGCCGGCGCAATCAAAAGTGCGTTGGTCGAAAAACAAAAAAAGCGGAGCCCACGATTGGGGTCCGCTTTTTCATTAGGCACGAAGGGCTCTAATAAACACGGCCAAAGGTCAGGCCGCGACAACCATCAATGCGTCGCCGCGTTATCGCCCCAGAGTTCCATGATGCGCCGGTCGCGACCGCAACCCCAGCGGTAAGTTCGATAGCGCAGCGGGTTTTTCTGATAGTAATTCTGGTGGTAGTCCTCGGCTGGCGTAAACGCGCTGGCATCGAGAATCTCAACCGCAATCGGCTTGTCGAAACGCCCACTCGCATCGAGCGCAGCTTTGCTCTCTTCTGCGATCTTCCTTTGCTCCGGCGTATGCGCGAAGACCACCGGCCGATACTGATTGCCCCGGTCGCAGAACTGCCCACCACCGTCGAGCACATCGGTCGTCATCCAGAAATAATCGAGCACCTTTTTGTAGCTGACCTTCTTGGGATCGAACTTCACCTGCAGCACTTCGACGTGGCCGGTCTTGCCGGTCGAAACTTCCTTATAGGTCGGGTTTTTCGTTCTTCCGCCCATGTATCCGGAGATCGTCGCGACGACTCCCGGCAACTTGTCGAAATTCGATTCAGCGCACCAGAAACATCCCGACCCGAATGTTGCGGTTTCGAGCCCTTCGGTTGAAACAGCAGCTTCCTTTTCGGCCGCCACAGCTTCCATTTGCGCCGAACTGCTTCCGGGAAATCTCGTCGCAACAAATAGCGCTAGCACCAGCAATGCCGCCGCGCCCAATGCGAAGGCGTTTCTAGACATCAAACCTATCCTTCAAACTGAAGTGGGGACGAGCGAAAAAGACGTCCAAACGTCGAGCAGGCGCTTAGCTCTGCGAACCCTCTTTGTTCGGCTCAGTTTGAGCTTCCGCCGGATCGAAATTCATAGCGACGCCGTTGATGCAATAGCGCAAACCTGTCGGCTTGGGTCCGTCGTTGAACACATGACCCAGGTGACCTCCGCAGCGGCTGCAATGCACCTCGGTGCGAACCATGAAAAACGACCGGTCAGTCGATGTCCCGACGTTCCCCTCAATCGGCGCATAGAAGCTCGGCCAGCCCGTGCCGCTATTGAACTTTGTCTCCGACGAGAAGACCTCCTGGCCGCAACCCGCACACTTATAAACGCCGGCCGAATAAATCTTGTCGAGCGGGCTGGTATGGGACCGCTCCGTCCCGTGCTTGCGCAGCACATAGAACTGCTCGGGCGTCAAAAGCTTGCGCCATTCGTCCGGCGTCTTTGTTACTTCGTATGTCATGCTTTCACTCTCACCTGCCGCAAGCCTGCCGGCTGAAAATCCCAAACCGGCGATAACCGTGCCAAACGCAAAAGTCCGCCTATCAATATTCATGTTAGTCTAACGCTCCCTAGAGGCAACGAACATGAGCCAGCAAATAAATGCCGGCCAGTTCGTTTATCCGATATGTGCTAAATGTGATGATTTTGACGGCCGCTGTCAGCTCAAACCCAATCACATCCCTGTGGGAACGCGCGATCTAGCGGAATCGACCCGCAAGACGATCCGCTTCAGCCAAGCTTGATCGGCACCGATTTCGCTAGCCGCACCTCTTCAGGTGTGATGTCACAGCGATATGCCAGCGCCTCCACACCGCGATCCAACGCCCTTTCAAGAGCGGCAGCATACGCCGGGTCAATATCGCTAGCGGGGCGAAATCTGGTGGCATCCGGACGCTGGATCAAAAACATCATCACCCCCCGGTGACCTTGTTCGACCATGTCGCCCAGCTCTTCGAGATGCTTCACGCCACGCGCGGTCACGGAATCGGGAAACTCGGCCAGTCCATGGTCGCGCATCAAATGCACGTTTTTCACCTCAACATAGGCTCGGCCCTTCGCGTCATCTTCGAGAAGGATATCGATCCGGCTCGCCTTGCCGTACTTCTGTTCACGCTTCAGCGAGGCATAGCCTTTCAGCTTGGCAATGCGCTTTTCCTCGATGGCCTCAGACACGATCTTGTTGGGATGCCCCGTGTTGATCCCGACAAGCGAAACCCCGGCGCCAAGATCGTTTTCGATAAGTTCCCAGGTGTGCCGGTACTTGCGCGTCGGGCTGTCGCTTTCCGAAACCCAAACGGCCGACCCCGGATCGCACAATCCCATCATCGAGCCGGTATTGGGACAGCTCGCGGTGATCATCTCCCCACCATCAAGCTCGATATCGGCCAGAAAGCGCTTGTATCGCTTGATCAGGCGGCCACGTTTCAGCGGCGAAGCAAACTTCATGGATCCCGCATCCCTCTATTGTTCCGTCTGGTTGCCCGCTGAGACTTTCAACGCGGCGTCAATCTCCAACGAGTAACGTGGCGCGAAGCCATGTTCCAGCGCACCCGGTAGACTATGCCCGCAAAAATAGCCTTCCAGTCGGCCTTTGCGCCGGCTCTTCGCATTGATCGCCGGCTGACGATCACCCGTTCCCCATTCCCGACGCCCCTCGCCGCAGTTGCCGCGGCGCCAGTTGTGCTACAAGCTCTGCGAGATATCTGCGGGGAGCACGCATGACCGATCAACAACAGCCGTCCCAGCCACCGGCACCGGAGGCCGAAGTCACTGCCGCCGTGCTTGTCATCGGCGATGAGATCCTGTCTGGCCGCACCAAGGAAGCCAACGCCGGCTACATTGCCGAAATCCTGACCGCCTCCGGCATCCGCCTGCGCGAGGTCCGCGTCGTCGGCGACGATGAGCAAGAAATCGTCGATGCCCTGAACGCGCTGCGCAGCCGTTACACATATGTCTTCACGACCGGCGGCATCGGCCCGACCCATGATGACATCACCGCCGAAAGCATTGCCACCGCTTTCGGCGTCGGCATCGACGTCGATCAACGCGCCCTCGACCTGATGCGCCCCTATTATGAATCGCGCGGCATCGAACTCACTCCGTCGCGCCTGCGCATGGCCCGCATTCCGCATGGCGCTGAACTGATCCAGAACCGAATTACAGCCGCCCCGGGTTTCCGCCTACAGAATGTCTTTGTCCTGGCTGGCGTGCCCTCGATCATGCAGGTCATGTTCGATGCCGTGCTCCCGCATTTGCGCACCGGCCAAAAGGTCTTGAGCGAGACCATCAAGGTCGCGGCGCCTGAGGGAGACATCGCCGATTTGTTCACGGAACATGCCGGCGAACATCCCGGCGTTTCGATGGGCAGCTACCCCTCATTCGCCGACGGGAAAATGCGCTGCGAGCTCGTTCTGCGGTCGATTGACGCACAAAAGTTAACGACAGCCCTTTCGGCGCTGCAGCAAAAACTCGAAAAAAGTGGGATTCCCCACACGGTTTCAACCGCTTAATTAACCATGTGCGTCAGCCTGCCGCTGCGTCGCATCGCCAGTTTGCGTTAACCCTATTTCTTAACATTCACTCGCTCCCATCGACGTCCGCTGGCTATTCCGTCGCCGGACACTGGGACGTCTGCATTTCGACCCTTCTCAGGCTCGGTCCTTGGATGGTGCGACGCACCGAGAAATCCGCAAGGCCCGACCAGAGCTGCGGTCGAAACCTCCGCCCATCGCAGATCGGGCGCGAGGCAGATGACAAACCGCCCGCTTGGGCGCCTTGCGTAGAGGAAGTGCAGGGCCGGTCCGACCGGGGTCAACGGGGAGTAGTTAGGACATGTTTGGTAGTCGCAATTTCACGCGCGGGTTTTTCGCGCGCCATCTCAATTCGCAATTCAAAAAATCAAAATTAACTGCAGCACTGATCGCCGGCCTTGCTGCCGTTGTCTCGCTGACGGCCGTCGCGCCTGAAGCCGAAGCCAAGCGTCCGGGCTCGACCTACTGCTTCGTTGGCAAATGCCACCGCGTGAAGAGCATCTCTGAAACCGAAAAGCTGGTCGGCAAAACAATTCACCTGATGGCGTCACACTACAGCGACTGCAAAAAGGATCGCTACAATCCCTGCGGCCTGACCTCGTCCGGCGAGCGCTTCCATCCTGACCGCCCCGACAACGCCGCCAGCCCAATCTACCCAGACGGAACCGTCCTCTTGGTGCGTAACCCGGCCACCAAAGCCGCCGTCGTCCTGCGCATCAACAATGCCGGACCCTACTGGGGAAATCGCAAGCTCGACGTCTCCTACGCCACCGCCCAGAAACTCGGCTTCGTCGGCAGAGGCGTCGCCAAGCTCGAAACCCGAATTCTGCAGGCACCCAACAACGCCGAATCGAGGTACGTCAAACGCCGCGAGTATCGCCCCTTGCCGGGCTTCATCGGCCGCTATGAGAACCTTGAGAAAGCTGAACGCACCGCCGTCGCCATGATGGTGCTCGACGCCACCGCAGCCAGCGTGCTTGCCCAGTCGAGCGGCGCAGCCCTCGCCATCGCCGCCCGCCGCGAAAGCAAAACCCAGCGCACCAAGCGCATCCGCACGCGCGAGAAACTTGAACCGATCATCAAGACCATGCGCATGATCGCCAGCCTCGATGTAACGCCCGCCAGGCAGATGAAGGCAGAAACGGCACGCGTCAAAGCGGCCCCGACGCGCGTCTTTGGCGATAAGGAAATAAGCCCGGCCCGCCAGCTGGCCGACGTCGCGATGCAAGATCCCGGGTTTCTGGAAGAACGCGTGACGAAGACGGCCGTCAAAATGATCAAGACCGCCGAAGTCGGTGCACAGGACAAGGATTCCTGGCAGGAACTGCTGCGTCCGCGTTTGGGTCTGGAATCGCTGATTGGCTACGACCATTACTCGGCGGGTCGCAGACTTCCACATGCGCCGCTGCCTGATCGCACACCGGTCAAATATACCCCGGTGATCCCCACTGGGCTGCGTCAGGGCATGACTGGCTAAACCGACGAAAGAACGCGCGCAGGGCGGTCTTGCTCTGCGCGCGCTCGGAACTTCAGCTCAATCAGATTTTCAAAAAATCAAACGGTGCTGCCGGCACTCTCGCCGACCTTCGCATCGGTGGGAGGCGCAATGGCGTTGACCTCGTCGCGATCCTCTTCGGGATAGAGGTCAAACGTCAGGTCGAGCGCGTCGAGGAATTCGGCGACAAGATCAAGACAAATGCCCAGCGGAACCTTGCCGGCAACCAGGAACTCATCACTCACCTGAGGCGCTTCAGCCTCTTCGAGCGATGCAGCCTCTTCATCGACCAGCCCGCGCGATCGCAGGTAAGCCGTCGAATCACCACCAGTCTCAAATCCACTCTCAACCTGCTCGTTGAGCTCGCTGAACGCCTCAGCCAGATCGCCGGTCGCCGAAACGAAAAGCTGCGCCAGCGGACGGAAACGCGGCGCCTCCTGGCCGAGCGCGTTGACATGCTGCCGGGCCTGAACGATGCGCGCCACCAGGTTCAATTCATGCGCCTTGAAACGCGAAACCGTCCAGCGCTGCGCACCCGCAACCGCCGGATCGGAGCAATCGCCCTTGGCCCAGTTCGCCGCCGAAGCGACAAGGTCTTCGCCCGCTGCCAATGCCGCATCGAGGTTGTCGGCGATCGGATAAACGCACGGCGGAATTGACTTACAGCTCTCAAGCATACCGGTCTCCAAAACAAAACCGAACACGCAGAACTCAGTTCGAAAAGTCGCAAAAAAGGGTCACAACCCTTTTGGACACAAATTCAGGATTGTTACTCAGGACCCAGCCGCAAACCAAACGCCGGCTGGCCTCTTCGAAAAATCTCTGCCGCTCAACTGCGCGGCGAGGGCAACAGCCCGATCAGGTCCTGTAAGACCCGCCCCATGTCGCGCCCCTTGATCGATAGGAAGCGCGCCAGATTGCAGTCGAACGCAGCTCGCCAGCGATCCCGATCCGATGAGCGCGCCGCAACCATCTTCAGGCTGGCCAGGATCGCGTCATCGCCAAATTCTTCAGGAACCCCAAGACGCTCACGAACGATTGGCACCAATTCAGCCAGATGCAGAACATCGGGAAAGCGATGGATTTCCGCATTCCGTCGCAACGGCCGAACAGTCTGCAGCCGATTGAGCCGCCGGGTGGCGACGTCCTCAGGCATATACTGCGGCCGCACCCGGCGCGTCTTCTCCTCAGGATCGAATTCGCTCATCCCGAAATCTCTCCGACATCTCGCTAGCAAACATTATGGGCTGATTCGCGACGCGAGACCGAAACCATTACCAGCCGCGCCAAATTTGCTCACTAAATTATATTGGAATGTCGACTTACCCAATTGGGGTCGCAATCAAGGGCAGTCCGAAGGTCGTTCCATGCCTCCATTGCTGATTGATAACGATATTCGACGTGGCGCCTTAGCATTTTTGCGACAACGTCAAACACAGGATCATTGTATGTCAGCGCGATTTGTTGAGGACGGCCCGACAACAAATCTTCCTGACCAAGCCGGAGCTCGAAGCCGTGCATGAGATCCAACAAAAGAAGGCCAACTTGATATACATCTACTCCCCTACCGGAACATCCAAATTCCTCTGGATGAATGGTCTCCGGCGGACGAATGCAGTCAAGAAATGTACTTTCGGGACATACCTCACCAATAGGTCTAGCTAGCCCAAAGTCGCCTAGCTTAAATGTAGCAGCCTGCAGCTCTTTTGGCATCAGTTCATCTTGACGAACATGCAAAAAAACATTGCCGGCGTGGATGTCGCAATGGACTAGTCCTTGGTTGTGAATGACGTGTATGCCTTGCAGCAAACACTTACTTAGCGATCGAAAAAACAGAGCAGGGATGAAATCAGGAACTTGGTTCAGGTCGTAAAGCGTCGTGTCGCAAAACTCGGAGATTAAGCAATAGCAATTTTCAATTATAAGGCATTCGTGCACGTGAACGATATTCGGATGCCCTGATAAACGCTGAGTGATCGCCTCGCGCACGGCACGCTCAGCCTGAACTTGCTTCTGAATGGGCCGAAGGACTTTGATCGCCAGTTTATTGTCCCAGACATCGGTACACTCATACACAACTCCAAACGCTCCTGCGCCGATCAAACTTCCTATAAAAAAAACGTTGTCAGTCACAAGGCTTCGAATTGAGCGCTTATCCAGGTCTGTCTGCTGGAACGAACTTGGCAGCCAAGCCATCGAACCGATGCTGAGTGTGTTTTCAAGCATTACTTATGCACTCCAATCGTCCTGATATGAGGGGCGGAACAAATGAATTACTCCGCCCCTCGAAGACGGCCATTGGCTAGATCAGCTGCAGCCACTGGTACCGCCGCAGGTGTTGCACTTGAGGCAGGTTCCGTTGCGAACGAGCGTGAAGTTGCCGCACGATCCGCAGGCTTCGCCTTCGTAGCCCTTGATCTTGGCTTCCGCGATCCGGTCGCTGACAAGATCGGGCTTGAGAGCGAGGTTGCCTTCGGTGGCGACAACCATGGTCTCCGTGGTCTGCTGTGCCAGCATCCGCGTCTCGCCCGATGGCGTGGTGCTCGAGAACGCCGTCGCAACATCGCGCTGGATGGCTGCCACACCGCTGTCGTTGCTCGGTGCCGGACCAATCCGGCCAGCGAGCGCCCCGCGGGTGAAGCCGTGGCTGACGACATGCGCTGCAGGCAGAGCCGGAGCCTTATCGGGCGCCTCTTCCTCGCCGCCGCTCAGTGCCGTTGCCGACATCTCACCCGGCTCGACATGGGCCAGATCGTTGCGGCCCAGATACGAGACGGCCAATTCGCGGAACAGATAGTCGAGAACGCTGGTCGCGTTACGGATCGTCTCGTTACCGGTGACGAGGCCGGCCGGCTCGAAGCGGGTGAACGTGAACGCGTCGACGTATTCGTCAAGCGGCACGCCGTACTGCAGACCCAGCGAAATCGCGATGGCGAAGTTGTTCATCAACGAGCGGAACGCAGCGCCTTCCTTGTGCATGTCGATGAAGATCTCGCCGAGGCGTCCGTCTTCGTATTCGCCCGTCGACAGGTAGACCTTGTGCCCGCCGACGACAGCCTTCTGCGTGTAGCCTTTCCGGCGGCCGGGAAGCTTTTCGCGACCCTGCGGCACCAGACGCTCGATAATCCGCTCGGTGATCTTTTCGGCAGCAACCGCTGCGCGCGCCACCTGCGGCTTGTCGCTCGCCATTTTGTCGAGCGCCGCATCCTGCTCGTCTTCGTCCTCGCCGAGAAGCTGCGAGTTGAGCGGCTGGGATAGCTTCGAACCATCGCGATAAAGAGCGTTGGCTTTCAGCGCCAGCTTCCACGAGCGCATGTAGGCTTCGGCGCAATCCTCGACGGTCGCATCGTTGGGCATGTTGATCGTCTTGGAAATCGCCCCCGAGATGAACGGCTGCGCTGACGCCATCATGTCGATGTGGCTGTTGACCGACAGATAACGCTTGCCCTTGCGGCCGCATGGGTTGGCGCAATCAAACACCGGCAGGTGCTCTTTGCGCAGATGCGGCGCGCCTTCGAGCGTCATCGCCCCGCAAACGAAGGTGTTTGCAGCATCGATCTCGTCCTTCTTGAAGCCGAGATGGATCAAGAGATCGAACGACGGGTCGACAAGCTTCTCAGCCGGCACACCCAGCTTGGTCGTCAGGAAGTCTTCACCCAGCGTCCACTTATTGAAGACGAACTTGATGTCGAACGCGCTATCAAGGCCTCCTTCGATGCGCGAGATGGCTTCCTCATCGAACCCTTTGGCGGCAAGCGTGACGTGGTTGACGGAAGGCGCGCCGGCAAGCGTACCGTGACCGACCGCATAATCCTCGATGTCGCGGATTTGCTTTTCGGTATAGCCGAGCGTCGTCAGAGCCTCCGGAACCGCCTGGTTGATAATCTTGAAGTAGCCGCCGCCAGCGAGCTTCTTGAACTTCACCAGCGCGAAGTCCGGTTCGATGCCGGTCGTATCGCAATCCATAACGAGACCGATCGTGCCCGTCGGCGCAATCACAGAGGCCTGCGCGTTACGATAGCCGTGCTGCTGACCGAGAAGATAGGCCTGATCCCAAGCCTCTTTCGCAGCCGTCACCAGACGCTCATCCTTGCAGGACGCATGGTCAAGCGGAACCGGAGCCGTCGCCAAGTCCTCGTACCCGCAGCACTCGCCATAAGCAGCCCGGCGGTGGTTGCGGATCACGCGCAGCATGTCGTCGGCGTTTTCGTCATAGCCCGGGAAGGTGCCAAGCTCGCCCGCCATCTGCGCGCTCGTCGCATACGACACACCCGTCATGATGGCCGAGATGGCGCCGCAAATCGCGCGGCCTTCCGGCGAGTCGTACGAGATGCCCGACGCCATCAGCAAACCGCCGATGTTGGCGAAGCCCAGACCCAGCGTGCGATAGCGATACGAAAGCTCGGCAATCCGGTGCGATGGGAACTGCGCCATCAGCACCGAGATTTCCAGAACGATCGTCCACAGTCCGCAAGCATGCGCGAAAGCATCGGTGTCGAAGCTCGCATCCTCCCGGCGGAACCGCATCAGGTTGAGCGACGCAAGGTTGCAGGCCGTGTCGTCGAGGAACATGTATTCCGAGCACGGGTTCGACGCGCGGATCTCACCCGACTGAGGGCAGGTGTGCCAGTCGTTGATCGTCGAGTGGAACTGGATGCCCGGGTCGGCAGAGGCCCAAGCCGCATGACCAATCTGATCCCACAGATCGCGCGCCTTGATCGTCTTGGCGACCTTATCACCCGTACGATGCGTCAACTGCCACTCGCCATCGGTTTCGACAGCGTTCAGGAAGTCATCGGTCACGCGCACAGAGTTGTTCGAGTTCTGACCCGAAACCGTCAGGTAGGCGTCCGAATCCCAATCCGTGTTGTAGGTCGCAAACTTAAGGTCCGTATAGCCCTGCTGAGCGAACTGGATGACACGGCGGATATAGTTATCCGGCACCTGATCGCGACGGGCATCTTTGACGGCGCGCTTCAAGGCCGGATTTTTGGCCGGAACGAAGCAATCATCACCGTCGGCTTCGCAATTGATGCAGGCTTTCAGGATTGCGTTGAGGCGCTTTTCGCAGATCTTCGAACCGGTCACGAGGGCAGCAACCTTCTGCTCTTCGCGCACCTTCCAGTTGATGTATTCCTCGATATCGGGGTGATCGACATCGACGACCACCATCTTGGCTGCACGCCGGGTCGTACCGCCCGACTTGATCGCACCGGCTGCGCGGTCGCCAATTTTGAGGAAGCTCATCAGACCCGAAGACTTGCCACCGCCGGAAAGCTTTTCGCCGGCGCCGCGCAGGCTGGAGAAGTTGGTGCCCGTACCCGAACCGTATTTGAAGAGGCGCGCTTCACGCACCCACAGATCCATGATGCCGTTTTCGTTGACGAGATCGTCAGCGACCGACTGGATGAAGCAGGCGTGCGGCTGCGGGCGCTCATAAGCCGAAGTCGACTGGCGAATTTCGCCGGTCTGATGGTCGGCATAATAATGTCCCTGGCCCGGCCCATCGATACCGTAAGCCCAATGCAGGCCGGTGTTGAACCACTGCGGCGAGTTCGGCGCAGCCATCTGCATGGCGAGCATATAGCGATGCTCGTCGAAGAAAGCGCGCGCATCTTCTTCGCTGGAGAAATAGCCGCCCTGCCAGCCCCAGTAGGTCCAGGTGCCTGCCAGACGATCGAAAACCTGCTTGGCATCCGTCTCGCCGATGATCCGCTCAGCTTTCGGCAGTTCAGAGAGTGCCCGTTCATCGGCCACCGAGCGCCACAGCCACGACGGAACACTGTTTTCTTCGACCCGCTTCAAACGCGCTGGCACGCCGGCCTTGCGGAAGTACTTCTGCGCCAGAATATCGGCGGCAACCTGGCTCCAATGTTCTGGAACCATGAAGCCTTCCAAATTGAAGACCACCGACCCATCAGGGTTTCGGATTTCCGAGGTTGCACGGCGGAACGGAATGCTTTCGTAGGGCGATTTTCCAGCCTCGGTGAAGCGGCGCGTGATCTTCATTGTCTTGAAGCCCCTTGGTTCGGTCGTAGACGGCAAGCGAGAATTCGCAGCGGATTTTCAGCAAGTTGCAGCGCCTACGACGAACTAGGGGCTCTGCGTCATCATCATCTCGATTTGGCAGCACGCGGCCCACCTGCTAAAGCCGCATAAACTCAGCCTTTTGGCAAAGCGGCCCCGCTCTCACACAACACCCGTTGCGAGATGAAACCTCAGCCAATGTCTGGAAAAGAACGACGCAAACTTCGCGGCTGGTGCCGAGCAAACCCTCGGCCTTAGTCCCACCGCTTTCACACTCAGGAAGCTAGGTCGATTCGCAGGCCCTCAAAAGAGTCTCCTACAACCAGTTGTGTCGATTTCGCGTTACGGCACCAAGTGCAACTAGATGTTGGGGTCTTGTGGATAACCTGTTGAGGGCCTGTCGAGCGCCCTGGCGTAACCTTGAATAGGCTCCCGCCAACCGGGCCTTTTTACTGCTTTTGGCGAACATCGAAGAAATCGACCGCAGTTCCGACAGGCAGTCCGAGACTAGCCCGATTCCGGGCCACCGAAGTGTTGCCCGATTACCGCGCCCATCCGCCGTATAGACAAGATCGCCCGGCTCTGCTGTAACGACACATCAGCATTTCACGTGTCTTCGACAGACAGCCTTATACGGGAACGACGCGACGTGGGCATTTTCAGCGAGATCTTCAGCTGGTGGGGCGGCAATACCTGGGGCACCCGCTTCACCATATGGAAAAAAGCCAAGTTCGTCGGCGATGACGAATTCGGCAACCGCTACTATGAGCAGCGCAAAGGTACGAGCCCGTTCGGCCTGCCACGCCGCTACGTCACCTATAAGGACCTGGCGGATGCATCGAAGGTCCCGCCGGAATGGCACGGCTGGCTGCATCACACGGTCGATACGCCGCCAACCGAGGAAGACTACACGCCCCGGCCATGGCAGAAACCGCATCAAATGAACATGACGGGCACCTCCAAGGCCTATCGCCCGGACGGTTCGATCCTGACGCCGGAATCACGGCCCAAGGCGACCGGCGACTACAAAGCTTGGCAACCGGAGTAATCTGGCGACATCCAAGGTGGGCGACCCGGCCCACAGTCATGAAATTTGGCCGGCGAACCATCCCGCCGCAATTGTCATGTTATGATCGGAATCGCCGCTTAAAGGGTTTGGCTCAAGCAGCAACCGGCGATTCCTCGCCAAATTGGCCCTGGCGGCTCGCAAGCCGGCTCCCAAGCGTCTTCAACTAAGGACGTTCCGTGACCACACCGTTTCGCATAGCCCTTATCTTGACCGGACTGACGCTTCTGGCGTCCCCCGTCCAGGCAGAGCGCATGGAAAACGGCACGGCGGTCTTTGCCGCCCTCGACAAGGTCACAGCCCGCATTTCGGAACTGGAAGTCCCCGTCGGCGACACCGTCAACTTCGGCTCGCTGCGAGTCACCCCGCGCATCTGCTATTCGCGCCCGCCCACCGAGCAGCCTAAGACGACGTCATTTGTCGAAATCGAAGAGACCGAGATCGATGGATCGGTCAAGCGCGTCTTTGAAGGTTGGATGTTTGCCGAAAGCCCCGGCCTCAACGCCTTGGAACATCCCGTCTTCGACGTCTGGCTGACGGGCTGCAAAGCACCAGAAGCTTCTTCGGCAAATGCCGCCGCCAATCAAAACGCCCCCGATGGTGGTGAGGCGGTTGACGAAGTGCCAGCCCCGCGCGAAGCTTACCCATTCCCAATGCGTCGCCGCATCCGCAGATGAGCCTTGCCGGTCAAAGGCACCGAAATGGCCTACGGGCACGCCATGCCCAATAGCTCGGACTTCCTGACTCACCTGAAAGAACAGCTTGCCGGGCTAGGCCCTGTCGCCGTCCGTCGCATGTTCGGCGGCGCTGGCATCTTTTATGAAGACATGATGTTCGCGCTCGTTGCCGACGACACGCTCTACTTCAAGGCCGACGCGGAGAACGAGCATCACTTCGAAGATCTGGGGCTGGCGCGTTTCAGTTATGAAGCCAAAGGCCAGCGCCGCGAACTCTCCTACCGCCGCGCGCCAGAAGACGTCCTCGACGATAGCGACGCGATGATCGAATGGGCGCGGATCGCGATCGCAGCCGCCTTGCGCGCAAACGCTTCGAAGCCGGCGGCAAAATCAAAGGCGCGCCGCAAGCCAAGGGAAGCAAGCTCCAAATAGAAGCGAAAGCCACTATATATCGTACGATCCATCACGCACGCAGCGGCCAACGATCCTGAGCACCGGCGACCGCCCGCCAATATAATTTGAGAAAACCGAAGAATGCCTCTGTCCCACCTCCCGCCAATCCTCGACAACGGCAAAGACCTGCTTGAACGCTACGACGTCTTATTCTGCGACGTCTGGGGCGTCGTTCACGACGGCCATGCAGCACTTCCCCCAGCCGCCGATGCCCTGGTGCGCTTCCGCAAGAAGGGCGGCACCATCATTCTGGTTTCGAACGCTCCCGTCCCTCACCATCAGGTCGCAGTCATGCTCGATGAGCGCCGCCTGCCGCGCGAAGCCTGGGACGCCATCGTCTCCTCCGGAGATCTCGCACTTGAGCACATCGAAGACAAGAGCTTCGAAGCCTTGCTGCCCATCGGTCCGCAGGATCGCGATGCGGCGTTGTTCGAACGCGTCGGAACGTTGAGCACCAGTATGCCGGACGCCGACGCGATCCTTTGCTCCGGCCTCAACGACGACCTCAACGAAACTGCCGACGACTATCGCCCCTTGCTTGAACAAGCGCTCGAACACCAGTTGCCGTTCGTCTGCGCCAATCCCGATCTCGTCGTCGATGTCGGCGGCAAGCTTTACCTCTGCGCCGGCGCCATTGCAGACCTCTACCAACATCTCGGCGGCGACGTCTTCTGGGCGGGCAAACCCTTCGCGATTGCCTATGACGCTGCGCGCACCAAGGCGCAGGACATACGCCAGGCCGATGTCGCAGCAGACAAGATCCTGGTCGTCGGAGATTCGGTTCGCACCGACCTGCAAGGGGCTCAGAATTTCGGTGTCGATGCGCTGTTTATTGCTGGCGGCATCCACCGCGACGAGACCATGCAGGATGCGCTGATCGAACCAATTCGGCTAGCACAGATTTTGAAACCCGAAACCCCACCCGCCGTCGCCGCCATGCCGCATCTGGCGTGGTGAGACGACGCAGAGCACCATGGGCTCACCGGTGACCTGACGGCTTCGCCTTGTCGCTTTCAGCCGCACTCGACGCCTTCGCCCCCGAACGCACCGGAATAGCAACCGGGGTCTTGAAATCGCGAAACACAAAGTCCGGCGACGATGTGTTATGCCGCGACAACGTCGTGCGCCCCATCCAGATCTCACGAACGTCTTCGGCTTCGTTGAACTGCATGATCGGCGCTTCCCGCCATCCCACAGCTCCCGAATGCCGAACCGCGATGTCGGCCACGTCATTGTTGAAGCTCGTAATATACATCGAGCGCAACGCGGCAAACGGCGGACCTTTAATCGGCTCCGCAAAGGTGACATCGATCACCTGCACGTCGCGATTGAGCTTGGCAATCTGCAAGGTCGCCGAACCGCCGCCGCCTGCAAACTTCAAATCGAACGTCATCGTCTTCGGATCGAACCGGATTTCCGAAAAGTTGACGACAAGCCTTCCTGCATCTTCGACCGGCCCGATCATGAACGACGACCCGTAAGCGCTCCATCCCAGATGCTTCGGCGGTAATGGTCGCGCCCGCCAATAGCCATCCGTCGGATAGAGAACCAGCACCTCTTCAGCGCGCTCATCATGACGCACCCAGACTTGAATGAGGTGAAGATCGTCCCGCATCTTGTCGCCAATACGGACGGGCACTTTGCGGTCGCGCCAGAAGTCGGCGATGCGATAGCCGACAACCCAGATATTGACGTCCTCATAAAGAGTGATTTTATTCGGCGGCGGCTGCGCTTTGACGACACCCTCAAAATCGCACGCCGTCCAGTCGGGCTCGAAGGAATCTTTCTGCAGCGTATTGATGTAGACCGGATGCGCCGCTTCAATCCGGAAACTATGAACATCCGGATTGGTAAAGAGCAGCGAGACGTTATCTTTCTCCGCGCACAACACCGGCTCTGAACGGTTCTTGACCGACACGCCGACGCGCGCCATCTGCGGTTTTTGAACAGCCGCTGCGTGACCGGTCTTAGCCTTTGCTGGACGGTGCGACTTCGGCTCAGCCTGCGCATTGGCTGCCGTTACCCCAGCCAACACTCCAGCCACGACAAAGATCGGAAGCAGAAAACGGGAAAAGTGAAACTTCGTCGGTTGCCTCAGCCGGTCAGGCCCGCAGCGCCGCGTAGATATCGCCGGAGTTGGCTTCATGCGGCAGTTCGCAAACGTATCGAGCCATCCCCGCGGCATCAATCTCATGTCCCTCTCCAAATCGCAGTTCGTGGCTTTCACCAAGGGCAACGTCAAAAGCGTATGGACCCAGCTTGGACAACCGTTCGAGGCATCGGCAAGCAACTTCGCGCTCGATCGTCGTAAATTCAAACGAAAGCGCTAGAAGCGGCCGGCTCAATCCGCTCAAAACCGTATCCTCAAAACCTTCGACATCGATTTTGACGAAGTCGGGCACCCCATGCTTGGCGATCAACTGATCGAGCGTCAGCGATGCGACTTCAATCTCCCGATCCCAGCTTTGCCCTTCCCAGCCTTGTGCGCCTTCTGCAGCTTCAACAAAGTTTCGCGACGCGCTTGTGACAGTCGGATTGGCAGAATTGACATGCAGCTTCAGCCGCCCGGGCTCACCACCGCATGCGGCCTCTTCAAGAACGACCCCGTCATCGCCGCTATAGATTTCCCGGATCACCGCCGCGCAGTCAGGCTGCGGTTCGAGCGCAATGACCTTCGCGCCGAGACGCCGGAACGAGCCGATCCGGTCGCCGACGTGGCTGCCGATATCGAAGGCCAAAGCCCCCGGCCCGATGAACCTTCCGTTCAACGCATCCATCGCGGCATCGCGCGAGCGATCGCCGTAGTAGACGTCAATCGAGCGGCCAAGGTTTGGAAACCGCACCTTGAGCCGCTCGAACAACTCTTGAGAAAATGCTTCGACCATGCCGAAGTCCATTGTTGTCAGGCTGCGCGACGGGTCGGGACGACCGGCGCGGTCGGTCGCGGATCGCGCGGACCGCTCAGACCTTCGAACTCCGCCGGTGGGGCGAAGTCTTCAGGAATACCGCAAAGACCGGCATCGCGCATCTTCACGCCCAGCTCTGGCGACGAACTGAAAACCGCGAACGGAATGGCCAACACATAGCCGAGCGTCAGCGGAAGGCTCCACAAGAGCACGGTCGGCGAAACCCAATAAAGCGCCGTGCAGACCAGGACGCCAAAGAGCGTCTGTGGCCAGAAGTTCTCGACCGCGCTACGCCAGGACACACCATGGGCATCACGCGCCTGTGCACCCCAACTGACCGACACGCCAAAGGCGAGGCCAATCATGAAGACGGTCGTCCGCAACGCCGAAATCGCACCTTGCAGGAACGAGAAGACGAGTTCGATGACAGCGCCCACCAGGAAGCGAACCGGACCACCATAAGCCGCCATGCCGCCGCGCGTCAGCGCCGCATCGGCAAGCCCGGCGATTTTCGGAGCCAAGTGCATCAGGAAGAACGTCGCATAAAGCGTCACCGCCAACGCCACCGGATAATCGGCAATCGTTTGCGCCTCATAAGCTGCAACCGGCAACAGCGCGATCAACACCGCCCAGGCCGGAATGCCGATGAACATCAGCATCGCCCAAGCAAGCTGGAAGCGGCTGAGAGGAAGCAAGCCGGGATGGCTCAACAGCGGACCGTATTGCAGGTTGCCCTGGCACCAACGCACTTCACGCTTGGCGAAGTCGATCATCGTCGGCGGGTTTTCTTCCCACGAACCGATCTCATAAGGCAGCACGCGAACCTCATAACCAGCGCGACGCATCAGCGTGGCTTCGACCTGGTCATGGCTCAGGATATGGCCGCCCAGCGGAGGCTTGCCCGGCAACAGTGGCAATTCGCAGTGAACCGTGAACGGCCGAATGCGCACCATCGCGTTGTGACCCCAGAACGGTCCGCAGTCGGCAACCCACCAGGCCTGACCCATCGTGTAGGAGCGCATGCCGTGCCGCATGCCGAACTGGAAGATGCGCGCAAAGGCACTGCTCGACGGCATGCCGACGACGAGGCTCTGCAGGATGCCAAGCCGCGGATGCGCCTGCATCATACGCGTCAGCTTCACGATCGCTTCACCAGACATCAGGCTGTCGGCATCGAGCGGCAGCATCAGGTCGTACTGGCTGCCCCAACGCTCGCAGAAATCGCGGATGTTGCCAGCCTTGAAACCGGTGTTGTCGAGACGGCGGCGATAGATGATGCGCGCACCATCCGCCGTCGAGGCCTTCCAATCGGCAACGAGGCGTTCCTCGGCTTCGGCGACCTCAGGGTCGTTCGTATCGCTCAAAAGGAAATAGCTGTACGACTTGCCAAAGCCGGTCTGATCGAGGCTCTGCTTGATCGTCTGCAGCCGCGAAATCGCGCGCGAAGGATCTTCGTTGCGCAGCGTCATCAACACGGCGGTTTTGACGAATAAAGGAGTATCGGCGTCAGCAGCGGCAGCGAACGGAGCAACGACCTTCATCGTGTTGCGGCTGCCGTGAAGGAGCCAAAGGCCGATCACTGCGTTCCAGAAACCGAGGATCGGCCAAGGCAAACCGAATAGAAGACAGGTAAAGATCACGCCATCGGTGACCGTCCAACCACCGGCACTCATCAGGTAGCCAGCTGCCGTCATGAACGCAATATATGTTGCCACGTTCAGCGCCAGGACTATAACCCGCCGGCGGGTAATCTCGCTGACCGATTGGAGCCGGGTCGGCAAGGTTACTTTGCGTCGCTTAGGTGGAAGCGGCAGCTTGGCCGCGGTATCGATCGTCTGGCTCATCGTTTCATCTCTCTAAACCGCCTACGGCTCTCTTCGAGCTCTCTCGGCAGGGTGATCGTTATGACCGATCCGAATATGGAAAACGCGAACGCAAATACCAGGCCTGCTCGCGCCCTTTGGTACGTAGAACCTTTCAAGGCAGCCCTACGCCCCGAATGTCTTCCCGAGGCCGGTAGCAACGAGGTGCTGCTCAAGTCCCGGTTCAGCGGCATCAGCCGGGGCACCGAACGTCTCGTGTTCTCAGGAGAAGTCCCTAAAACCGAGTTCGAGCGGATGCGTGCGCCGATGCAAAGCGGCGAATTTCCTTTCCCAGTCAAATACGGCTATTGCACGACAGCAATCGCTGAGACGGGACCTAAAGACCTGAAAGGGCGTGCGTTTTTTTGCCTCCACCCGCACCAGGACTTTTTCCTTGCACCCGCAGAATCGCTTGTTCCGATTCCCTCACAAGTGCCCCTCAAACGCGCGACACTCGCGGCCAATATGGAGACAGCACTCAACGCACATTGGGATGCGGCAACGAGCCCCTGCGACAGGATTGCTATCGTCGGCGCCGGCATCGTCGGACTTTTGGTCTCATATATCGCCGCCCGAATCCCAGGAACTGACGTCATCGTGATCGACCCCAACCCGGCCCGCCGTCCGATCGTTGAAAGTTTCGGCGCGCGCTTTGCGGCACCTGACGACGCAACTGACGATCGCGATGTTGTGTTCCATGCCAGCGCCAGCTCCGCCGGTCTTGCAACTGCACTATCTTGCGCAGGCTTCGAAGGCCGCGTCGTCGAACTGTCCTGGTTTGGCAACAAACCCGTTTCCGCGCCGCTCGGTGGCGCCTTTCACGCCAGACGCATTCAGCTGATTTCCTCACAAGTCGGCCAGATTGCAGGAACACATCGAGCCCGTTGGGATTACCGCAAGCGCATGATGGCAGCGCTTTCACTCCTCGACCGCGACACGCTCGATCAACTCGTCGATGAAGAGATTGAGTTTTCCGATGCCCCAAACCGACTGCCGGCAATTCTCGACGCACAATCGACCGGCCTTGCGCCGGTCATCCGCTACCCGTAAACGACCAGCAGTTTCCGCGCCGCACGCCCAAGTGGCGAACGGTCCAACAAGCGGAACCCTCGCAAGCCAGGAGCCTTAACCATGTTTTCCGTAGAAGTCCGCGACCGCATCATGATCGCCCACTCGCTGCCGGACCCGTTCTTCGGACCCGCCCAGCACATGCACGGTGCAACCTTCGTCGTCGATGTTGCGTTCTACCGGCCAAAGCTGACCGCCCAGAACGTCGTCGTCGATATCGGGGCCGCCCTCACTATGTTGAGCGAAACCTTAAAACCGCTTTCTTATAAGAATCTCGATGAGTTGCCGCAGTTTGCAGGTAAACTGACCACAACCGAATTTCTCGCCAAGTATATTTTCGATGAAATGGCCGCCGCCGCGTCATCGGGCAAGCTGGGCGAAGACGGCAAAGGAATCGCCAAGATCCGCGTGACGTTGCACGAAACGGATCTGGCCCGCGCAACCTACGAGGGTCCACTCGGTGACTGAAGTCTATTTCGCAATTCCCGGCAACATAGACAGCCCGACCGGCGGTTACGGCTACGACCGCCGGCTCATCGCCGAGCTGGCATCGTTCGGCGTCAACGTGAACCATATCGAACTCCCCGCTTCGTTCCCGAGCCCCTCTGCCGACGATTGTGAGGCGGTTAAAAACCTCACAGGCAAACTTCCAAGCGACGCAACATTGATCGTCGACGGCCTCGCCTACGGAGCCTTCCCCAAAGACCTCGCCGAGAACATCGCCCAGCGCGTCATCGCTCTCGTCCATCATCCGCTGGCGTTGGAAACGGGCCTCTCCAAAGAGCGCGCCAAAATACTTGCCGATAGCGAGAAAGCCTCGCTGTCCTTTGCAGAGCAAGTCCTGACCACCAGCGAAGCAACCAAACGCATTCTCGAAACGGACTTCGGCGTCCCGCCTGAAAAGATCACCGTCGCCGAACCAGGCACCGATCCCGCCCACCGCGCAACGGGGACGGGAACACCGATGCAGCTCTTGTGCGTCGGCAACATTCTCAAGCGCAAAGGCTACGACGTCCTGATCGACGCGCTTGAGCCGCTCAAGGATCGCGACTGGCGCTTGACGATCGCAGGCGCCGACGACCGCGACCCCGAAACCGCCGCAGCCTTGCGTCTGCAGATCGCCAATGCCGGCCTCGATGACCAGGTGACACTCGCCGGCGTCGTCGTTCCCGCCACCCTCGACCGCTTCTACGACAGCACCGATATCTTCATCATGCCGTCTCTGTTCGAAGGTTATGGGATGGTCCTGGGCGAAGCCATGGCGCGCGGCCTGCCGATCATCTGCACGACCGGCGGCGCTGCAGCCGAAACCGTCCCGGAAGGTGCAGCCATCAAGGTGCCCCCTGGCGATGTCGACGCCCTGAACCGCGTCATCGATAGTCTGTTGGACGACCGCAAGCAGCGTCGCAAACTTGCCGACGCATCCTGGGAAGCCGGCCGCAAACTGCCCACATGGAACGAGACGGCCCGCCGCGTCGCTGCCGTCATCATGGGCCTCAAAGCCTGATTGCCCGCGCGACGCTAGTTATACATCTTTCATTGATTTCGAGGGGCTTCGCATGTCCGGATTTTCCAGCGATTGGCTACGCCTGCGCGAAGCTGCAGACCACCGCTCACGTAACACCGAATTGGCCGAAACGCTGTCGGCCCGGTTTGCCCTGCGCGATGAGATCGCCGTGACCGATATCGGATGCGGCACAGGATCCAACCTGCGCGGCACTTACTCACTGCTCCCCATCAAACAAACCTGGACGCTCGTCGACTATGACGCCGACCTGCTGCAAGCCGCCCGCTCGGAATTGTCGAACTGGGCCGACCAGGCGCAAAGCGACGGCATCACGCTGCATCTCAAAAAAGACCGCTTCGAAATCGATGTGCAATTCCGGCAAGCCGATCTCGCGGCCGACTTGGACGCCGCTTTGGGCAGCAAAGCCGATCTCATCACCGCCGCCGCCTTCTTCGATTTGGCCTCCGAAGACTTCATCCGCAAGTTCGCCAAAGCCGTCGCCCAGCGCAAAGCCGTCTTCTATACGGTGCTGACCTATAACGGCATCTCCAGATGGCAGCCGCATCACCCCACCGACAACCAAATCGCATCGGCCTTTCACCGGCATCAGCGCTCCGACAAAGGCTTCGGACCTTCCGCCGGACCGACAGCTCCGTTGCATCTGTCTGACCAATTCAAGCTCGCCGAATATTGCGTCCAGGAAGGCGACAGCCCCTGGCATCTTGAAAGCCGCGATTCTGCATTGATCGACGAACTGCAAAGTGGCCACGCCCGGGCCGTCGCCGAGACAGGCGTCCTCGATCCCAAAACGATTGAAAGCTGGGCGTCGCTGAAGCGGACCGGCATGACCGTCGGACACACCGATACGCTCGCCTTCCCGACTTGACGGAGCAAAACCTCGCAAGTCGCCCCGCCCCGGCCTCGCAATCGCAGCCGGCGCTTCGGTTCCCCGAACTACTCCGCCGCCTCGACATGACCTTGGACGACCTGATCGGCCAACCGGCCTGTCAACTCGGCCAGATGGTCGAAGCTTGCCGTAAACGACCCAACGCCCGCCGTCGCCGAACGCAACTCGATAATCAGGTCCTCAAGCTCGGAAGCCGGAATATGCGCTTCGATCTGGTCCCAACCCTTCCAGCCGGGCCGGGCGTCGTAACCCAGAATCTGCCCGCGCCGTTGCGGAATCATGCCGTTGACTCGAGCTGTCGCTTCCGCCGGCACAACAATTGTCACCGCCATAATCGGCTCCAGCAAAACCGGAGAACATTGCGGCATGCCCTCACTCATCGCCAACCGCCCAGCCTGCCGGAACGCCATGTCGGAGGAATCGACCGAATGGTAGGAGCCGTCTTTCAGAGTGACCCCCACGTCGACAACCGGGAACCCGAGCGGACCTCTGTGCAGATAATCCTGCACTCCATGATCGACCGACGGGATGAACTGCTTGGGCACCACCCCGCCTGTGATAACCTCGTTGAACTGGAAGCCCGCACCACGCGGTTGCGGCTTGATCTCGATGACAACGTCACCGAACTGGCCATGCCCGCCCGACTGCTTCTTATGCCGCCCACGCACTTCGACGCCTTTGCGGATCGTCTCGCGATAAGGAATGAGGCGGCTCTGGCGTTCGACGGAAATACTGTGCTTGCGCGCCAACCGTTCCAGCGCCACCCGCAGATGCATTTCGCCCTGCCCCTTGAGCAACAACTGATGCGTATCGGTGGTGTTTTCGAACGACAACGAGGGATCTTCTTCCGATAGCTTTGCCAGCGCGGCCGTCAGCTTCACTTCGTCCTTGCGGTCCTTGAGTCCGAGACCTGTGGCAAAAACCGGTTCCGGCGGCTGCGGATAGTCAATTGGCTCCGGCGCCGTCTTAGCGACACCAACGGTCTGTCCGGTCCCGATCGCCTCAAGCCGGCCAAAACCGACAACCTCACCGGCGCCCGCATTGCTGAGCTTGGCCGTTTCTTCGCCTCGGATCTCGAAAATGCCCGACACGCGCTCTTCAGCCCCGCCTGGCCCGCGCACCGTTGCGCCATCTGAGATCGGCCCGCCGAACACCCGTACCATCGACAGTTTGCCGCCATGCGGGGAATGGACCGTTTTGAAAACGAAAGCCGTCGCCTCACCCTCGCCGAGCCCAAGCCGCTTTGCCGTCTCATCGGCGCTCGGAGCCTCATGCCGCAAGGCCTTCAAGAGCCGCCCGACACCGTTGCCGTGTTCCGCACTGCCGATCAAAACCGGGCAAATCAGCCCTTGGCGCAACTCGTCGGTGAGATCGTCGAAAACTTTGTCCTGCGGCGGGATCATGTCCGACAACAGCTGCTCCATCAGCTCATCGTCATAGTCGGCGAGCTGCTCCAGCATGCTGAAACGCGCTTCCTCTTCGCGTGCCTTCATGTATTCGGGCAGCGAAACGATTTGCGAGGCAGCATGTTCGCGATAAATGAACGCGCGCTCTGAGACGAGATCGATAAAGCCCGTCGCGATACCATTTTCCCAAATCGGGATTTGCCGCAAAACCAATGGCTTGACCGTGGCCGGCTCCAACATTGGAAGAATATCGCGGACACGCATTTGACAGGCATCGATTTTATTCAAAAACAAAAAGTGCGGAATATTCCGCACTTCCAATTCATTCAAAACTAATTGCAAAGCCGGGACCCGTTTCGGATCGGGTTCGCAAACAACAATCGCAGCATCGCATATAGCCAGCGCCGGCAATCCATCGCTGGCAAACTCGACCGATCCCGGGCAATCGATGAACGTATAGCTATCGCCAAGATATTCGGTATCGAAAACATTGATCCCGACACCCATTTTATGGGCTCTCGCTTCGGGGCTCCCATCGCCTTTGCACGTCCCATCGGAGGCTTTGCCTTGTTCGGAGCAAAAACCGGTGCGCGAAAGAATAGCTTCCAGCAAAGTCGTCTTGCCCGACATGTAAGGTCCGACGATCGCAATCGTGCGGTGCTTCCCGCCACGAGAGCCGGTGCGGCTGGAATGACTCTGCTGACCCATGGTTTCCTCCAAATCCGATGATTGTTTTTTTCGGCTGCAATATTCGGCTGTATTAAAGGTGGTGCGGAAAACGGGAACGCCGGTAGTTATCTGCGGGAGCTGCCAAGCCAGTTCATGTTCGCGCCGCATGCATAAAAGCGCAAGGGGAAGTCCGGCTTGCGGACTAAAATCAGAAAAAATGCAAGCCTGAATAACTCTCAAAAATAGCCGGTGGACAATACTGCGCTGCACTGGCTGCAACGCAGCGAAATCCGGGCATTTCCCGCTGCACCCGCGAACAGCAGCCACCAAGAATTAAATCGAAATAAATTCCTTGACGAGTCACGCAATAAGCACATCATATAGGTTAACGCCAACGCGGTTTGAGCCGGACCAACGCAAATCCGGATCTCTCCTCGACAAATGGCGACCAAGCCGGGAGGTGCGAGATACGCACCAAGGAGTTGTGCATGAATACACCATCTGAAAAGTCGGCTGTTTATGCGGCAGGACTCGTATTTGCGCCCTCGGAAGAGCTGACCGGCACCCAGTTCGCATCGCCGCCCAGGAAGTCTGCTCGTCGCTCCAAGCAACGCCTCTCCAGCGTCTATGACGTGAAATTTGTCAAAGCTGGCTCGAAGGACACCTCGTCGGAATCGACTTGGCGGAACCTGTTCGATTTCAGCTGGCTCGTCGGCCGGGCGACCGCCTAAGACGAGCGATGCGATTTTAGCTGCTCACGCGTAACCACGCGCGTGAGCACTAACTGTTATGGCGCTTGCGCTGATCGCGCAGGCGCTTTGTCGTTTTTTGGCTCCGGCGCTTCCTCAATCAGTTGCCCTTTGAGCCACAACAACACCTCCGGGTGATGTTCGATCACCCAGAAATGCCCAGCCTCGGCATCTTCAACTAGATCCATCTGCGCGATAGATGCTGCCAGACGCTTCGCCGCCGAAACCGGCACATTGCGATCCTTCGCCCCGATCCACATCCGCGCCGGGCATGTGATCGCCGAAAGATCGATATTCCAGCCCCGGCTAAAGCAGCGCATGTCGATGGCCGCACCTTTCACCCCCTTCGCAAAACCGGCTCGAAAGGTCGAAACGAGATCGCGTGAGGTCTCCTTGCGCAACAGGACTTGGCGATCCGGCCGGCCGGCACGCGAAGCCATCGTCCTGATGGCAACCGGCGGCGCCACAAACAGCGCCAGCCGGAAATACGAAAAGACAAAGGGAACGGCTCCTGGCAACCGCGGCAGGACGCGGAAAGCAAATCGGTGAAACGGGCTGACACCCGCGCGCTCGTCTGGTTTAGAAAGCGGGGACACCGGCGCTACCAATGCAAGCGCACTGACCCGCTCAGGCAACTGCGCCGCGATTGCCACAGCAAATGGCCCGCCACCCGATATCCCGACGACGCCGAACCTTTGCAGCCCGACCGCATCCGCAAATTCTTCGATATCGCTGGCATAATCCCTGAGCGCGAAACGCCCGTTAGGCCGGGCAGTCAGCCCATAACCCCAACGGTCGACCGAAATGATCCTGAGACCGAGCCGGCGCGCTTCGGCATCCGCCAGACCGTACTTGCGCCTGGATCCAGGCGTCCCGTGCAGCGCGATGACCGGAAGGCCGCCGTCAGCACCATATTCGCAATAGCCAACAGGCCTGCCATCTCGAAGCCGCACCACAACATCTAACTTGGCCACCGAGAGCCGTCCTTCCGCACTACCATCACAACGACTGAGCAAAAAACATTAGAGTTCGCCAGCACGGCAAAATGTGAAAGCTATGACATTCGTCAAACGGTCCAGGTAAAAAAAAAGTGCGCGCAGTGTTTGTTTACGCGAACCAAAAAGCTATGCCAGCGTTCTATAGGCCGTTGTCGAACGATATCGCCAACAGCGCACTGCAAACCGCCCGGCAGATCTACGCGTCCCAAGGGCTGATGGGCTCCATGTGCTTTCGACTGAAGGAACTCTATATGCTTCGCACGCTAATTCTCGCTTCCGTGATATCGGCCACCGCTTTCTCCGCGGCATCCGCCCAGAACGTCGAAGTCATCAAACAGCGCAAAGAACTCTTTGAGGCAATGGGCAAAGCCGCCAAAGATCCTGGCAAGATGATGAAGCAGGAGATTCCCTTCGATAAGGCAACTGTCGAGGCAGCGCTCGACACGTTCATCGAAAAAACGCCCAAGCTTCCCGACCTCTTCCCCGATGATTCAAAGGAAGGCGGCAAGACAGAAGCGCTTCCGGCAATCTGGCAGAACAAGAAAGACTTTACCGATCGCTTCACAAAGCTGGTCGCTGACGCCAAAGCTGCCAAGGGCATGATCGGCGACGAGTTCGCGTTGATGGAAAAATGGCCCACCGTCGTCGGCAACTGCGGCGGCTGCCACAAGAAATATCGCGAGAAGAAAAAATAACTCGCTTTCCACCTTTCAAAGCGGCGGGTTGACCACGAGCCCGCCGCCTCTCACGCAGACAACGCTGCGCCATCGGCCGTTGCGCTCATCCCGATACGCCAACCATTTCCGGACACCATGCAGACTGGCGAGCCGACCCGCACTCAGGCACCATCAGACAAAAGCGATGAGGCTTCACGCCAAGCCCGCACGGTCTCAGCGTGGGATTTGCCAACGCGCCTGTTTCATTGGTCCCTCGTCGTCCTGGTCGCCTTCTCCTGGTTCAGCTTTCAATATTCGGAAATCCTCAAAGATCCCGTTTTGAAGTATCACCGCTGGGCTGGCCTACTCGTCCTGACGCTCCTCGTCTGGCGTCTGCTTTGGGGAATTTTCGGGTCCTCGACGTCGCGCTTCAAAGCCTTCCTGCCCGGCCCCAAAAAGGTGACGTCCTACGCGTCAGCCATGTTGTCAGGCCGCGAACCCAAATACCTCGGCCATAACCCGCTTGGCGCCTTAATGATCTTTGCCCTGCTCGGCCTTTTGATCGTCCAGGCAACCCTCGGGCTGTTTAGCGTTGAGCATAACGACCTGACCGCCGGACCGCTCTACCGCTTCATTTCAGAAGCCGGGCGCGAACAGGCAACCGACTGGCACGTCTTCTTGTTCAACACCGTCACTTTGTGGCTCATCGGCCTGCATATCCTCGCCAACGTCTTTTACGCGCTGTTTCGCGGAGAGCCGCTGATCAAGGCGATGCTGACCGGCCACAAGCCCAAGCGCGACTATGCCGACGCCCAAAAGGCTGAAATTGCAGCGCGACCGTTGCTGCGTGCAACTGTCCTGCTGGCCCTGTCGGCAGTCATCGTTTTCGGTGGGATCTGGGCGGTCGGTGGCAAATTTTTGCAGATGCGCCTATGGTAGTGCTAACAAACATATGAATAACTGCATGAGATTGATCTAAGGCAAGTTCAATCACACCATGAAGCATTATGCAGGATGCTGGAACACCCAGAGAGATGGTGGGCGGCATGGATTTCATTCTTTCATTCAGCGAAACGCTTGGCGAAGACGGTATTCTGGCGCTCGGCGGCCTCTTTATTGGAATATTCTTCGGCATCGCCGCCCAACGCAGCCGGTTCTGCCTGCGCTCGGCCGCAGTTGAATTCTCCCGCGCCGAATTCGGCCCGAAGCTGGCAATTTGGCTCTTGGCGTTCTCAACCGGCGTGATCCTCACCCAGCTCCTCTTTGGGCTCGAAATCCTCTCCACCGGCGAAATCCGCCAACTCACCCTGCGTGGCAGCCTATCGGGCGCAGTGCTCGGCGGCGCAATGTTCGGCACCGGCATGATCCTCGCCCGCGGATGTTCCAGCCGTATGCTGATCCTGGCGGGCCAAGGCAACCTGCGCGCCGTCTTGAACGGCCTTGTCTTTGCCGTCGCCGCCCAGGCCTCCTTGCGCGGGATCTTTCATCCCATTCGTGACGATCTCGCCGGGCTTTGGGTCGCCCCAGGCGAGAACCTCGATGTGCTGGGGCATCTCGGCGTGGGGTGGGTCGGCGGCATATTGATCGGCGGCATCTGGCTGGTCGCTGCGCTGTATTTCGCAATTCAGAGCAAGATCTCGCTTAAAGGCTGGCTTGGCGGCATCGGTGTCGGGATCGCCGTCGCCCTGGCGTGGGCATGGACCGGCATTCTGAACGGCCAGCTGTTCGTACCGGTCAAGCTGGAAAGCCTGACGTTCACCGGCCCGTCGGCCAATACGCTGATGCTCTTCCTGTCGCCACCGACCAGCGCATGGCGCTTCGACGTCGCTCTCGTGCCTGGCGTCGTCATCGGCTCGTTCCTGGCCGCCGCCTGGGCTCGCGAACTGAAGCTCGAAGGCTTCCAGGGCGGTCCCTCGATGACCCGCTACCTCCTAGGCTCGGCCATGATGGGTTTCGGCGGCATGCTGGCCGGCGGCTGCGCCGTCGGCAGCCTGACCAACGCCTCGGTTTTCGCGCTCACCGGCTGGATGGCCCTGCTTTCGATCTTCCTGGCCGCAGTCGCCACAGACCATTACCTCGACCGCCAGAAGGAAAAGCACGCCGAGCCCGTGGTCGGCGAAGCCGGCACGCCATTGCCCGCCAACTGAGCATAAAACTGCAAATCTGCAGGCTTTTGAGGTGTAGTCACAACGGCAAGCCAGCAACCGGCTTTGCGAGTTGCCAAGAAGCATGTTAAGGGGCGCGCACCGGAGCGGGATAGACCTCATCGGTCCCGTGATCCGCGAAAGTGCAAAGAACCAAGAACGGCACCAGCCCCTTCAATCATGGCCAAGAAAACAAAGCCCGTGCGGCCCGCCGCGCGACTGCCCAAAGGCTTCCGCGATATCGAAGCGGCCGAATTGCGCGCCACTCAGGCGATGCTCGCTGCCATCCGCGAAACCTATGAGCGCTATGGCTTCGAACCGCTCGAAACACCGGCCTTCGAATATACCGACGCGCTTGGCAAATTCCTGCCCGATGCCGACCGCCCCAACGCCGGCGTGTTCTCGCTCCAGGATGAAGACGAGCAATGGCTGTCGCTGCGCTACGATCTGACAGCCCCGCTCGCCCGCTTCGTCGCCGAAAATTACGACCGCCTGCCCAAGCCGTTCCGCCGTTTCGCGACAGGCACCGTCTGGCGCAACGAGAAACCCGGTCCCGGTCGCTTCCGCCAATTCACCCAGTTTGATGCCGATACCGTCGGCACCGAAAGCGTCGCCGCCGATACTGAAATCTGCATGCTGGCCGCCGACACGATGGAAGCCATCGGCATTAAGCGCGGCGAATATCAGATCCGCGTCAACAACCGCAAAGTTCTCGACGGCGTTCTGGAAGGCATTGGCATCGACCCCGCCGACCCTGAAGGCGAGCGCCGCCTGACGATCCTGCGCGCCGTCGACAAGCTCGACCGCCTCGGGGCCGAAGGCGTCGCCCTCCTACTCGGACCCGGACGCAAGGATGAATCGGGAGACTTCACCGCTGGTGCAGGGCTGGAACAAAACGCCATCGAAAAGGTTCTGGCTTTTGTGGCCTCAGGCGCCGCGACAGGCGATGCAACGCTAGACGCCATCGCTCCGCTGGTTGCGAATTCGGAATCCGGCACCAAGGGCCTCGAAGAGCTCCGCGAAATGCAATCTCTGATTTCCGCCGCAGGCTATGATGACGGTCGCATCAGAATCGATCCGTCGATTGTGCGCGGCCTCGATTATTATACCGGTCCGGTCTTTGAAGCCGAACTGACCTTCGAGGTCACCGACGACGATGGCCGCCCGGTTCGCTTCGGCTCCGTCGGCGGCGGCGGACGCTATGACGACCTCGTCGCCCGCTTCACCGGCAAGTCCGTCCCGGCCACTGGCTTCTCGATTGGCGTCTCGCGCCTTCAGGCCGCTTTGGCCCGCCTCGATCGCCAGTCTGCGGCAGCAACGCTCGGCCCCGCCATCGTCCTCGTCATGGATCGCGCCGAACTGCCGCGTTACCAGCGTATGGCCAACGACCTACGCAATGCTGGCGTCAGGGCCGAAATGTATCTTGGCACCTCCGGCATGAAGGCGCAGATGAAATACGCCGACAAGCGCGGTGCACCTTGCGTCATCATCCAGGGCTCGAACGAGCGCGATGAAGGAGTCGTCCAGATCAAGGACCTGATCGAAGGGGCAAAGGCCGCCCAGTCGATCGCCGACAACAAGGAATGGAAAGAAAGCCGCCCGGCTCAGGTCTCCGTTCCAGAAGGCGATCTTGTCGAAGAAGTGAAAAAAATAATCGCCCGTCATCAGGGCTAAGGGCGCCAACCCAACGGCGAGCGGAAACGGCAGAATATGGTCGCAGAAACAGCACGTGCATTTGAAGCTTTGGAGGCGCAAGCCCAGACGCTCCTGTCCACCTTTGTGGCGGCCGGACACGAAGCCGTTGCACCTGCCGTCCTTCAGCCCGCCGACGTCTACCTCGACGTGATCGGCGAAGCTTTGCGCGCTCGCAGCTACGTCTTCACAGACCCCGATGGCGACGAATATTGCCTGCGGCCCGATCTCACCGTGCCCATCTGTCGTCTGCACCTGGAGCGCCACCCAGAAGGCTCCAAGCAGGGCGACTATTGCTATAATGGTTCCGCGTTCCGCTTCCAGCCGCGCGGTGCCGATGCGGCCCACCCGCGCGAGTTCCGCCAATGCGGCATCGAATCGATCGGCGTCGTCGACCGCGAGAAGTCGGACGCCCAAACCCTTGCCCGCATCCTGAACGCACTCGATGCCGCCGGCCTCAAAGACTGGAAGCTGCGCATCGGCGATCTGGGGCTGTTCCGCGCACTCCTCGACGCGATCGATATGCCCGAGCGTTGGCGTGAAAGATTGCGCCACCGCTTCTGGCGACCGGTCGCATTCCGCGAAGAACTGGAAAATCTGACCCAATCGGCCGATCACGCAAACACAAGCGGATTGCCTGACGAACTTCTAAAGTCGCTTGATCCCGCCAAGCCGGAAGAAGCCGCCAAACAAACCGCCGAATATCTCGATTCAAACAACATCGACATGATCGGCGTCCGCACGCTCGAAGAGATCTCGCTGCATCTGGCACGCATGGCCGCCGACATCCGCGCCGAACGCCTGCCGGAGGCCACCGCCAACCTCATCGAAGGCTACATCGGCGTCAAAGCGCCCGCACGCGCAGCCGGAGCCCGCGTCAAGGATCTCATGCGCGATACCGGCGTTGACATTTCCCCGGCCCTCGATCGCTACCACAAACGCCTCCAACACCTCTCCGAGATGGGCGTCGACATCACCCGCGCCGAATTCTCCGCCGAGTTCGGCCGCTCGCTTGAATATTACACCGGCTTCGTTTTCGAAGTCCTCGTCCCAGATCTCGGCCAGACGAGTCCTGTCGCCGGCGGCGGACGCTACGACGGCCTCATGAAGATGTGCGGCGCGCCCGAAAACGTCCCGGCAGTCGGCGCCGCCATTCACACCGAACGCCTGCTGACAGCAGTTCGCGGCTGATCCGGAAGGAAGAAGACCCCATGACCGAACGGCTTCAGTTTGCCCTCCCCTCCAAAGGTCGCTTGATGGAACAAGCGACCGAGGCACTTGCCAAAGCGGGCCTCGAGGTTAAGAAGACCGGCAATGAACGCGGCTATCTCGGCGAGATCGTCGGTATCAAGAATCTCGACGTACTGTTCGTGTCCGCCTCCGAAATCGCCTGGTATCTGAAAACCGGCAAGGCACACCTTGGCGTCACCGGTGCTGACCTTGTCCAGGAACGCATGACCGATTGGGAGACCCGCATCAAAATGCTCAAGCCCTTGGGCTTTGGCTTTGCCGATGTCGTCGTCGCCGTCCCCAATTGCTGGCTCGATGTCAGAACCATCGCCAACCTCGACGAACTGGCCGGCAGCTTCCGCGCCACGCATGGCCGCTGGTTCCGCGTCGCCACCAAATACATCAACCTCTCGCGTCAGTTCTTCGTCGCCAAGGGTTTCAACGACTACCGAATCGTCGAAAGCCTCGGCGCCACCGAAGGCACGCCGACGGCCGGCACCGCCGACTTGATCGTCGACATCACGACGACAGGCACCACGCTCAAGGCCAACGGCCTGCGCATTCTCGACGACGGCATTATTTTGAAATCACAAGCCAACCTAATCGCATCCAACGTCGCCAACTGGACGCCGCAGACGCGCGAAGCTCAAAACGAAATCATGGCCCGCCTCGGCGATTAAGCCTAAGGCCGTTGAGCACTCGCTTGATTGTCTGAATAGGTTCCGGCACCGTGCGAATTCACAATCGCGGATCAATCGGCAATCCTACAGCCTCGGATCGACCGGCTCGCATTCCATCGCAAGAATTGCAAACACGCATTCGTGCACGCGCCGCAAAGGTTCGCGCGCCACGAACCGCTTCAGCGCCTCTTCTCCGAGAGCAAACTCGCGCAAGGCCAGCGAACGCTTCAAGCCAAGCCCGCGCCGCTTTAGCCGCGTCAGGTTTTCTTCCAGATCGTATTCCGGCCCATAGATGATCCGAAGGTATTCCGAACCCCGCACCTTGATCGCCGGTTGCACAAGGCCCCGCGCAGCCTTGCGGATAAATTCAAGCGGTTTGACAACCATGCCCTCACCGCCATTGCCGGTCTGCTCCAGCCACCATTGCGTCGCCTGAAGTTTTTCCGCGTCGCTCGCAAGATCGACAACCTGATGCTTGGTCGTCATCAGCGTCTCATCGCCAGCCTCGGCAATGAGACCCAACTCGTGCAGATGCCAAAGGTGATCCTTGTCCATATGCACGCCCGCCTCGGTCGCCAGCAAATGGAACGGCGCAAAGCGGTAGTCATCCATCGTCTCGACCGGCCAGCAGTAACGCCGGTAGGCCTCGACGTATTTGTCGGCCCGCTCTTTGCGCGACGCAAAATCCGCCTGCAAAGCCTGCGTGTCGAGCCCTGATTGCGACGCCTTCTCCAGAAGCTCGACGGCTTCACCTAGCCCGGCCTGCGCCGCAGCTCCAGTCGAAGCATACTGCTCCCGGATCAACGATTGCGCCTTCGCCGACCATGGCATCAGCTCGGCATCGATCAACGCCCAGTCGCTCTTGAAGCGTTCCCAGAAATCTGCGCCGTCCATCGCCGTGCGAATGCGCCCGAGCATCTTGGACGCCATCATCGGGTCATTGAAAAAGGCGCGGCCCGTTCGCGTGAACAGCGCACCGGCTTCACCTGACGTCACCCCAAAGCGTCGCGCGGCGGTATCAGTATCCCGACAAACAACCGCCAGCACCCGCGAGCCCATATGCTTTTCTTCGACGATGACCTTCTCGACGCCTTCCTTTTGGAAATAGGCAAACGCCTCGTCGGGATGCTCTAGAAACCCTTCGCGCGCCGACGTCTCACACGGCGACATCGTTGGCGGCAGATGAATGAGCCATTTCGGATTGATCGCGAACCGCGCCATGACTTCAAGTGCCGCAGCCGCATTCGCTTCCGGCACTTGCACCGTCCGCCCCGCTGCCGTCGTCACGATGCGCTTGCCAATGACATCATCGAGGTCGAGGAGATCGTCGTGGATCGCCTGCATCGTCAGTTCGACGCCCGGCCGCGTCGGCGGATGCGCCAGCGGACGGATCGGCTTGGCGTACATTTCGCCCGCCGGTACAGAAACGATTTCCTTTTCCGGCCACCTGAGCGCCGTCAGCGATCCACCAAAAACACAGCCCGTGTCGACGCACAGCGTATTGTTGAGCCACTGCGCTTCGGGAACCGGCGTATGCCCATAGACGATCGTCGTCGCACCACGGTATTCCGCCGCCCAGTTATAGCGGATCGGCAGGCCGAACTCGTCGGTCTCACCGCTCGTCTCACCGTAAAGACAAAATTCGCGGATCGCACCGGAGGCACGCCCCAGCATGTTTTCCTTGATACCCGCATGCGCAACGGCCAGCCGCCCGCCATCGAGCCAGGCATGACTGACGAGCGTATCGATGAAGTCCTTCACCTGCCGCTTGAACGCCGGCGGTTCACGGTCGAGCTGCTGGATCGTCAGATCGAGACCGTGATTGAGCTTGACGTTGCGCCCATTGAGAAAGCGCAGCAGTTTCACATCGTGGTTGCCTGGCACGCAAAGCGCCTGGCCCTCAGCCACCATGTGCATGACGATGCGAAACACATCCGGCGAACCCGGTCCCCGGTCGGCCAGATCTCCAACGAAAACGAGGCGTCGCCCTTCCGGAGTCTTCGAGATCACCCGGCGCTCTTCACCCTCGCCTTCAAGACGAACGTGATAACCGAGCTTGGCAACGAGCGCCAACAGCTCATCCCGGCACCCGTGAACGTCGCCGATGATGTCGAACGGGCCTTCCTCATGCCGCTTGTCCGACCACACCCGCGTGCGCTCGATTTCTACCGCATCGATGTCCTCGACCGAGCGGAATTCATGAACGTAGCGGAAGCCTTCCTTGTCGATGCGCTTGACGTCGCGCTTCAGATTGCGCGTCTGGTTGCGCACCACATGCGGTCCGAACTGGCGGTCCGGCCGTTCTTTGTTGCGCTCATGGCAGACGTCTTCGCCCGGGTTGACGACGATCGCGACAGCCAAGGCGTGATGATCCTTGGCGATCCGCACCAGCCGGGCGCGGTCTTCTTTACGCACGTTAGTTGCATCAACCACAACGATCTTGCGACAGCGCAGCCGCGTCTCGGCGATGAAGTGCACGAGACGGAACGCATCTTCGGTGGCATCCAGATCGTTTTCGTCATCCGACACGATGCCCCGGCACGTATCCGACGACACCACTTCGGTCGGCAGGAAATGCTTGCGAGCAAAGGTCGATTTTCCCGAACCCGATGTGCCGACAAGGGCAACAAGGCAAAATTCGGGGATTGTTATCTTCATGCGATCAATAATTCCTGCCAAATGGGGCTGATTCAGCGTCAAAGAACGCAACCGAGCGCCCCAAGGCACGGGCCTTGCGGCTCAGAATTCAGACACGCTCGAACACAGCCATTTGGGATGGCGCACCAAAATTCTCAACTTCTTCGCCGATTCCGCTGATCTGAACCTGATAGGCATACTTTTCAGCGACCGAAGACGCCCAAGCGTTGAATTCACCTCGGGTCCACTCGAAGCGGTGGTCTGCATGACGCAATTGCCCAGGCGCCATGCCTTCGAACAAGTCATTGTATTCCCTATTTGGCGTCGTGATTATGACGGTCTCGAATTTCGCACAGTCAAAAATGACGCGCTCCAGCGCCTCCAGACGTTCAGGCTCCAGATGCTCGATAACTTCAACGAGGGCGGCAGCTTCGTAGTCCTCGATGCGCCGGTCGCGGTAGGTGAGCGCACCCTGAAGCAGCTTGATGCGTGCCTTCTGGCGTTCCGGCAACGTCTCAATGCGCAAGCGCCTTTCAGCAACCTCCAGCGAACCTGAAGAGACGTCGACGCCTAGAATTTCACTGAACTGGCGTTCCGCCATCAGCCGCTTCAACAGCTTGCCCGACCCGCACCCCAGATCGACAACCCGGCGAACACCAAGGTCCCTGAGCTTGGCCGTGACGGTATCAAGGCGCAGGTCGTGCAACCGGATCGGCTCTTCCAAGGCCTCCTCCGCTGCATCCTTCGGTGGCGAAGGCGGCTCGGCAACCACGCTGCCTTCTTCGGGAGCACTCGCTGCATCCAACGAGGCCTCAGCCTCTTCGGAAACCTCCTCGATGCCGTCTTCAACCGCCAGCCGCAACAGCGCCTCGCGCGCCCAGGATTTCTTGAACCGCAGATAGCGGCTCGCGATCAGCTCCTTGGCCGGATGCCCGCCAAGCCAGCTCTCGCCCTTGGCGACAAGCTTCTCCAGCTCCGCCCGGTCGACGAAATAATGCTTGCGCTTGTCGAGCACGGGAATGAGTACGTAAAGATGCGACAGCAGATCGCTCAGACGAACTTCCCCGGTGAGGTTGAGCGCGATGTAGGGGCTCTGATCCCAGCCCTCCCCCAGATAAGAAAGCTTCTCATCAAGCGCGATCGGTTCGATACCAACATCATAACCCAGTGGCTCGAATAGCCGCGCAACGAGATCCTCAGCGCCGCGCACCGGCACCGGCAACACGCGCGCCTTGAGCGGGATAGGTGTATCGGCCAACTGCTGGCGCTCTTTCGATGACCCACCCAGCGCATTGCGCAAAGCCTTGGCGATGGCGACCGACAAGAACGACGAAGCCGCGTAGGGACGGTCGCTGACATACTGATCAAACAGACCTTTGGAATCCTTGTTTCGCCCGCGAACCAGCGCAACCGAATCGATGTCGAGAAGAAGCGCAAACGTCGCCTGCTCGTCGCTGACTTCCGGATAGAACATCACCGCCCGGCCAAACGACAGGTCCATCTCATGCACCCGCTCCGGGTTCTTGTGCAGCAAGAAACCCAGATCACGTGCCGGATGATGGGTCGTCGAAATCGTCAGTAGCATCGGGACTCCAAACACCGCCGTTTCACGACCGCCCGCCCAAGCGCATCCGCATCACGACGCAAATTCATTTCAACAAACGCCCAGCGCTGCAGGCCGCAAGCCCGCGCGCCAGGATTATCAAAAATTACTGCAAACAGATGGCAAGCGCACTAGCCGCTCTTGGCATCGAGCTCGGTATCGTAAATGAAATCGTCCGACACGTATCGCTCGGGCTCAGGCACATCGGATACGAAGCTTTTAAGCTGCTCAAGCCCACGCGGAACCGAACCGCCATAAGCCCAGTCAAGAAGCTCGACCGTGTGGGCAATGGGGATATCCATCCCCTTTTCGAGCTGCGTAATGCATCCGATATTGCCGGTCGCCACAAGATCCGGCTTCACCTTCCGGATGTTGCTCGTCTTGCGATCCCGCAACGTCGTCGCGATCTCCGACTGAAGGATGTTGTAAACGCCCGCCGAACCGCAACAGATGTGCCCCTCGGGGATATCGACCACGGTGTATCCGGCCTTGGTGAGCAGTTCCTTCGGCTCCTCGGTGATCTGCTGGCCATGCTGCATCGAGCAGGCAGAATGGTAGGCAACGCGCAACGCGGAATAGCGCTTCGGCGGTCCCAGATCGTAATCGACGATGAACTCAGTGATGTCCTTGACGAGCGATACGATTTTCTTCGCCTTCTCGGCGTACTCCTCGTCATGCTGCAGCATGTGTGCGTAGTCTTTGACGGTCGTCCCGCAGCCCGATGCGTTGATGATGATCGCATCAACCGGCTCGCGCTCGATTTCCCTGATCCAGGCATCGACGTTATTGCGCGCAGCATCGAGCGCTTCTTTTTCGCGGCCGATATGCTGCACCAGCGCCCCGCAGCAACCAGCACCCGCAGCAACGACGACGTCAACGCCGCGCCGCGCCAGCAAGCGGATCGTTGCATCGTTGATGTCGGGTCGCAGGACCTGCTGCGCGCACCCGCCAAGCAGGATGACGCGCGCGCGGCGTCGCATATCCGTCTGTGCGGTGCCGGGACCTTCATACTTCGGCGCCCGTGGAATTTTATCGGGTGCGAGCTCAATCATTGCCGCCAGCGGCGCAAGTTTCATCTTGCGCAAGAGATTAACGAACGGCCGTCCAAGAGGCGCCGCTTTCAGCGCCAACCGGAACCGTTCCGGATAAGGCACGATCATGGCCAGCAACGACCGAACGAAGCGATCGGCCAATGTGCGCTTACCGGTCTCGTTAATGTGCACGCGCGCGATATCGACGAGGTGCATATAGTCGACACCGCCCGGACAGGTCGTCATGCACGACAGACACGTCAGGCAGCGGTCCACGTGGTGCTGAACCTCCTGCGACGCATCCCGGTCATTTTCCAGCATGTCCTTGATGAGATAGATCCGCCCGCGCGGAGAATCGCGCTCGTCGCCCAGCACGACGTACGTTGAGCACACGGCCGTACATAGCCCGCAATGAACGCACCGGCGCAAGATCCGCTCAGCCTCTGCCATCTTCGGATCGGCCAACTGCTCATTCGAAAACTTCGTCTGCATTGGAGAACCTTATTGTGCCGGCACCTGAAATGCCGCTTCGGATTTCGCTCGACTGATCAATCCGTCCCGCCCATGAGTTTCGCTCCGGGCCTGCGCAAATATTGCCATCAAAGATTGGCGTACATGCGTCCGGGATTAAGCAGCCTGTAGGGATCGAAAGTCTGTTTCAGACCGCGCATCAAACGCTCGGCCAACGGTACTTGCGGTTGAAACACTTCGACCGCCGCCCTGACGGAACTGTCGGCACGGATCAACGTCGCATAGCCGCCATTGACGGCAACCGCGCGGCGGATATCGGAAGCTCCTGCATCGGCGCTCGCAGGGACTTCGACCCAGATGAGCCCGCCCGACCAGTCGTAGAACACTTCCGCCGCCATATGCCGCTGAATGGCCGCGACGACTTTCGGCCCCATGACCGGCGCCGTCGAAATTCTCCAAAGACATGTGTCTTCGCTGTATGGCATCACCGACAGCCGCCGCAACTCGTTCCAAAATTCCAGCGAGTTGGTCGAGCCCAAGATGATTGGATCGCCATAAACTTTGAGCGCGTTGCGCAACGCATTGGTCCGGTAATCGACCGACTTCTCGAAGTTCTCGATCCGAAGCGCCGTCACCGATTGGCCCTGCTCGGCCAGCACCGCGGTTTCCAGCCTCGCCGCAACATTCTTTGGCAAATGTACGGTGCCTGAGACTTCGTAAGGCAGCCGCATCGCCGCGCATAACAATTCGTTGCCGATATCGTCCGGCAGCCCGAGATAAATCAGTGTCGCCGTCTTTTCTGGAGCCGGCAGCACCTTGAACGTCACCTCGGTGAGAACCGCCAGCGTACCCCAGCTGCCCGCCAAAGTCCGGCACAGATCATAGCCCGTCACGTTCTTCATGACGCGCCCGCCCGCACGAAACAGTTCCGCACCGCCCGAGACAGCTTCAAGCCCCAAGAGGTGGTCGCGCGCCGCACCGACCATGATGCGCCGGCTGCCGGAACTATTGCAGGCAAAGACCGAACCGATCGTCAAAGTCCCCCGGCGACCGCCGCTCGTCGGACCCAGATCGATTGGCTCGAACGCCAGCATCTGATTGTTGCTGGCAAGCTCGGCCTCGATCTGCGCCAGCGGAGTTCCCCCGTGCGCCGACATGACAAGCTCGGTCGGCTCGTACATCCAGATGCCATGCATCGAGCTTGTCGAGATCGTCGCCGCCGTCTGCATCGGTCGGCCGATCTTCGACTTCGAACCCGAACCGGCAATCTCAACGGGTTGCTGACGCTCGATATAGGGATGCAGCATCGACTGCAGCTCCCAGGCTGTTGCCGCTCGCAGAATGTCGCTCAAATGGGCCTCCTCAGGCTTGGTTTGCCAGGCCCTGAGGAGCCAGATGCAGCGGGAACACTTTTCCTGGATTGAGCAGCCAATCGGGATCGAAAATCGTTTTGATCCGCATCTGCAGCGCCAGTTCGGATTCGGTAAACTGCGTCATCATCAAATCGCGCTTCTCGATCCCCACACCGTGCTCGCCCGTCAGGCATCCGCCGACCTCAACGCACAGAGTCAAAATCTCCGCACCCGCCAATTCGGCCCGCTCGGCTGAATCTGGATCGTTGGCATCGTAAAGAATAAGCGGGTGCAGGTTGCCATCACCGGCATGGAAAATGTTGGCGACCCTGAGCTGATGGGACGCGCAAATCTCGCCGATCCGCTGCAGTACGAGCGGCAACTGCGACAGCGGGATTGTTCCATCCATGCAGTAGTATTCCGAGATGCGCCCGATCGCCCCGAAAGCCGATTTACGGCCCTTCCAGATCTTGGCGCTTTGCGAGGCTCCGGAGCTGATCTGGATCGTCGTCGGATTGAACGGTTCGGCAATCTCGCTGATCCTGGTGAGAAGGTCGTTGATCTCCTCTTCGCCACCCTCGACCTCGACGATCAGCAACGCTTCAGCATCCATCGGATAGCCGGCTTTTGCGAAGCTCTCGCAAACCTCGATGGCCGGACGATCCATGAACTCGATTGCAACCGGAATAATCCCCGAGGCGATGATCGCCGACACACACGCGCCGGCAGCCTCGCTGGAAGAAAAACCGATGAGCATTGGCCGCGCGCCTTCTGCAGCCTTGATAATGCGGACCGTCGCTTCGGTAACGATCCCGAACTGCCCTTCCGAACCGATCATCAGGCCGAGCAAGTCGTAACCTTCCGCATCGAGAGCCGCGCCACCCAACTCCAGAATTTCGCCATCCATCAGGACGACTTTCATGCCCAGCACATTGTTGGTCGTCACCCCGTACTTCAAGCAATGCGCACCGCCGGAGTTCATCGCCAGGTTGCCGGCCAACGTGCAGGCGAGCTGGCTTGAAGGGTCAGGCGCATAAAAGAAACCTTCCTCTTCGACGACCTTCGAAATGGCAAGATTGGTGATGCCGGTCTCGACCCGTGCGATACGGTTGTTGTAATCGAGTTCAAGGACCTTGTTCATGCGCGACACGCCGACCACGATCGCGTCTTCCAGCGGCAAAGCCCCGCCACAAAGCGACGTACCGGCCCCACGCGCCACGACCTTCAGCTTGTTCTGGTGGCAATACCGCAAGACATCCGCAACCTCTTCGGTCGTCGTCGGCAGCACGACCGCCAGCGGCATGGCGCGATAGGCCGTCAACCCATCGGTCTCAAAGGCGCGACGGCCGTCGGCATCTGCAATAACCGCTTCATCCCCGGCAATGCGCTTCAGTTGAGCGACGATCTCATCGCGCCGCTCGATCGTGGCGGTATCGGGCTCCGGCATGGCAAGCGACATGACTTTTGGATCTCCTGTAGGGTCAGCAGCGCATGGTGGACTGCACCATCCTTTCAATAGTCCCTTCAACCGGCTGACACCAGCCGCCAAGGAAGAATATTGCCTCAAACAAGCGCACCCCAGAGCTCTTTCGACTAATGCTCAAACGGCCATTGACCCCCAAAAGCTATTTTCAACATAATAGATAAAGACATACGCCATTTTGACGTCGCCGTGGCCAACTTTCGCCCCCGGGGCAGGCAAATCATTCATTCGAGGCAGCCGCAGCAAACTTGGCCAGCAATCGAAATCACGAAGGCTCGTACGATGACCGCAATTACCGATTTGGAAATTTTCGCGCGCGTTGCCCGCACTGGGAACATGTCCGCTGCCGGACGCGAAATGGGCCTCTCGCCCGCAGTCGTCTCCAAGCGCATCAGTCTTCTCGAAGATCGCCTCGGCGCCCGCCTTTTTCAGCGCACAACCCGCCAACTGACGTTGACCGAAACCGGTGAGGGCTATTTCAAGCGCGTCACCGACATTATCGCTCTTTACGAAGAAGCCGAAGACTTCGTATCGCGCCGCAACACGAGCCCGCGCGGGTTATTGAAAGTCGCTGCGCCAACCTCCTTCGCGACCCTGCACATCGCCCCGCACCTGCCGATGTTCCTGGCGAAGTACCCCGAGATTGAGCTCGATTTTCAGCTCAACGACAACATCGTCGACATCATCCGCGAAGGCTTCGACGTCGCCATACGCATCGGCGAACTGGCTGATTCCTCGCTCGTCGCCCGCAAAATCGCTCCAGACAACCGCGTCCTCTGCGCCGCCCCGTCGTACCTGAAAAGCAACCCGGCCCCCACCAAGATCTCAGATCTCCAGCGCCACAATTGCCTGCTGTCCGGCACCCAGGACACTTGGCGACTGCGAGATAGTGACGGCAAGGAACATCTCGTCCGCGTCGAAGGCAACCTGCGCTCGAACTCGTCAGATTTCATCCGTGAGGCCCTGCGCCTTGGACAGGGTCTGGGCTTCCGCTCAACCTGGGACATCGCCCCGGAACTGGAACGCGGTGAACTGGAAATCGTCATGCCGGAATACACAGGCTCCAGCAACTTCGCCGTCCACGCCGTCTACCCGTGCCGCGAATTCCTGCCCGCCAAGGTCCACGCCTTTATCGACTTCCTGACCGAGCTCTATGGCTCCGACCCCTATTGGAACAAGGGCCTCAAAATCCCGGATGGCAACAAGGGCCAATCCGGCTCGAAAAAGAAAAAAGCGACAGCGCGCGCAGCGGCAAACAAGAAGATGAGCGCGGCTCCAAACGAATTCCACGGGATGATCTGATCCCGGTCCGATATTGGTTCAACCCAACCCAAGTTGCGGAACCAATTGTCGGATCAACAAGTTAAGCGCGGGGACCGACAGGGGGCGCCGGGAGACCGGTGCCCCCGACAGGCCACCATGTTATCCATTAATCGAACAAGAATTAACCGTTTGAAACATCTTGCTGAATAGTTTGGAGCCTGTATTTCATTGGGCGAACCCGTTCGTCCACGCCGTCGATTAGAGGAAGCCCGTGCAGACCAGTCGCAGTTTCTTTGCCATTTCCCTGGCTTTTGCAGTTTGCGCCGGATTGGCGCCCGCTTTGGCAGTTCCACGCTGGGTGCCGGCCCCCGTCGCAAAAAGCGACGCCCTCGCCGGCAAAATCCGCTCCGGCGATTCTGAGCACGGCAAGGAAATCTACGCGCAATGCCAAGCCTGCCACCAGACAAGTTCCAGCGCCGGCCATCAGGTCGGCCCGAACCTGGCTGGAATCCTGCGCCGTCCGGCAGCAGCCCACAAGAACTACGACTATTCCCCCGCGCTACGCCAAGCCGCGAAAGAAGGCTTGATCTGGACCTCTGATTTCCTCGACGAGTATCTGGAAAATCCGACGAAGTTCATGCCGGAAGGGTCGATGGCCTTCGTCGGCCTGAAGGATGAAAAAGATCGTCAGGACGTCATCGCGTATCTTGCGTCAATCGAGGCACCCGAAGATGCGCCCTGGCTGCTCGCCAACCTCGGCCAAGTCGACATCCCGCTGCCTGAGCAAAGACCCGCAAGCCCCTAAGTCGACCGCCCAAATCCTTGTCGCCCGCGAACCGGCTCAAGCTCCGGCAATAACGCTGGCTTGAAGGCTCACGCCATCATTCCTCGTGATCGGTGTCGTCACCGGCCTTGTGCACGTGCCGGCGGATCTGATGCATCGCAAACCAGACCGACAAGACGACGACCGGCACGGCAATCCCCATGACGAGACCGGTGCCGATGTCATGCGGCAGCAGACCCGTTTCCTTCAAGCCCTTCGCCAGATAGCCGACAAGCCCGACGACATAATAGCTGATCGCGGCAACCGACAGCCCCTCGACAGTCTGCTGCAACAGGAGTTGCATGCGCGCCCGGCGGTTCATCGACTGCAGCAAATCCCTGTTTTGCTGTTCGAGATCCGATTGGATGCCGGTACTCAAAAGCTCTGTCGTCCGCGCCAGCTGGACCGACAACCGCGACTGGCGCGCCTCCGCCGCATCGCAGGTATCGATCGCTGGCCTCAGCCGCCGGTTGAAGAAGGCCGAGATCGTCGGATATTCCTCCGACTGCGCCTCACGGATGACATCTAGCCGACTGTTGACGATGGAGTAGTAGGCCCGCGTCGCCGAAAACCGATAGGCCGTCCGCGCCGCCTGCGCTTCAAGCTCTGCCGTCAAAGCTGAAAGCCGCCGCAACAGCTCCTGGCTCTTGTGAGAACTCTCAACCGTCGCGATCTCTCCGGTAATCCCGGCCAACTCGCTTTCCATACGATCGAGATCCGCCCGGATCGAGCGCGACACCGGCAGCCCGAGAAGTGACAAGGTCCGATAGGTTTCGATCTCAAGAACGCGCTGCGTTAACCGGCCCGCACGCGTCTTCGTCAGCCCCGTCGATTCAATTAGAACCCGCGTAAAGCCGACCGGGTCGACCTGAAAATCGGTCGCCACCCGGGCGCTATGCTCGGCTGCCCGGACCACGCACAGGCTGGAGTCGTCAAGATATCCCGAGAGATCCTCAATCAGCCCGTCGCGTGCAATGCAGCACATGTGGACCGCCGATATCAGTTCGCCCGGTCCGCGAAAGCTGATTTCGCCAGCAGCAATCGGATTAGGATGCGCAAACGGCTCTTCGGCCCCGCGCGACGTCGACCAGGTATAGGTCGTGAATTCGGCATGCTGCTCCCAGCGCAGATCCCATGGCCCGAAATCGAAAAAGTGGTAACGCGCATCAGGAGCTGGCGGAGCAGCCCCTCGCTGCGCTGCAAGTGCCGCAACCGCACGGCGGTCTTCTTGCGCTTCTTCCGCATCCGTCATGAAGGCGAAGTGATAGATCCTGCGCGGCATCTCCAACGGCAGGAACGGACGCGCATGCAGTTCGCCCAGGACATTTACCCGCTGCGGATGCTCGGCAAAGCCAAGTGCTCCCGGTTTGCCTGGCGCTTTCGCCGCTGCGCTCACAACATCCGAGCCCTGCTGCTCACTCATCAAGGTGTCCTTTGTCGTCTCGACCACGATCGCCAATGAGCGAACCTAGACGGGGCATTTCTTCGCGACAATTGCACAATGCGCCATAAATCGAGCCCGCGATCCTACAGGTTCGAAACCGGTTCGATTTCAATGGCTTCAAAATCTGGTAAACCGCAAGGGCCCGATCTACCGGCCAATGGCAATCGTTCGCCCCACGTGCCAAACTTCGCCACGCCCCGGCCGAATGAGTTGCTGATCCCGCCGACGACAACATCCTCAAACGCGAACCTAAGACATGCCCGAACCCACAAACAAAAGCCCCCGCGTCGGGCTATTCGTCACCTGCCTCGTCGATATGTTCCGGCCCTCTGTCGGCATGGCCGCGGTCAAACTGATCGAAGCTTCCGGCTGCGACGTCGTCGTGCCAACGGCGCAAACTTGCTGTGGCCAGCCGGCTTATAATTCGGGCGACCGCAAAGACACCAAGGCAATCGCGCGTCAGACAATCGCCGCCTTCGAAGACGTCGACTACGTCGTCGCCCCGTCAGGCTCCTGCGCCGGGATGCTGAAATCGCATTACCCGCGACTGTTCGCCGAAACGCCAGAAGCCGAAAAGGCCAACGCCTTCGCCGGCCGCGTGCATGAACTCATGCAATTCCTCGTCGACGTTCGCGGCATGCAAATCGTTCCAGATGCCTTTGCCAATGATTTCAAAGGCAGCGTCACCTACCACGACAGCTGCTCAGGACTGCGCGAATTGGGCATCAAAGAACAGCCCCGGAAATTATTGACATCGATCAAGGGATTGCAGCTCAAAGAGATGTCAGATTGTGAAATCTGCTGCGGCTTTGGCGGAACTTTTTCGGTTAAGTTCTCCGACATCTCCAACGCCATGGTCGAGAAGAAGACCGCCAATATCGCTGCAGCAGAGACCGACCTCATCCTTGCAGGCGACCTGGGTTGCCTCATGAACATGGCCGGTAAATTGCGACGACAAGGCAGAAAAGTCGCTTGCCGGCATGTTGCCGAAGTTCTGGCAGGTGAGTTAGAAGACCCACCCATCGGCGCGCCGAACGATTAAGTGACCCGGGAACCGCTGCTGGTCCGCAAGCAGCCCCAATCGATAAACAACCATCAAAGCAAAACCAACAAGCTGGAGAATACGAGCGCATGTCCCATACGCCCCACGAGCTGGCCGAAGAGTTTCCCGATTTGAAGGATAAGATCCACGAGCTGAAGACGTCGAACGCCCATTTTGCCAAGCTCGCCGACGAGTACCACACCCTCAACCGCGAAATTCACCGCATCGAGGCCGCAGGCGTGAACGTCGGCGACGAAGCATTCGAGGATCTTAAAAAGCAGCGCCTGGCTCTCAAAGACACCATTTTCGAGATCCTCAACGGCTAGCCCGAGCCAACGCCGCAAAAGTCCGCGGCACCAGTACGAATTTATGCTTGCGGAGGCCGTCGATCTGGACGAGCCTCCCAGCATGAAAGTCACGGTCCACGATTTCAAATCAAACGCCCGCTCGGCACTGGCGGACACGCAACTTCAAGAAGCGCTATCGGGTTTGCCGACCGGCCTCGTCGCCCAGCGCGCCGCAGCCCGCTCCCGTTTGCCGGAATTCGAAGATCTGCGCGACTACGGCCGCGACCTACGCAACCACACGCTCGAACATCTCGACGTTTATCTGGAACGCTACGAAGACCAGGTCCGACAAGCCGGCGGCCATGTCCATTGGGCAAAAACGCCGGCCGAGGCCTGCGATGCCATCCTGAAAATCTGCAAGGATGCCGACGCCCGCCTTGTCACCAAAGGCAAGTCGATGGTGTCGGAAGAAATCGGGCTCAACGACAAGCTTGAAGCCGAAGGCCTCGAAGTCGTCGAAACCGACCTTGGCGAATATATCCTGCAGATCCGCCACGAAACCCCAAGCCACATCATCGCGCCGGCCATCCACTTGACCCAGTCGCAGGTCGAACAGGATTTCCGCCGCGAACACGATCACCTCGCCAAGGATCGCAAGCTCGTCGAACCCGCCGAACTGGTCGATGAAGCCCGCCAGATCCTGCGCGAGAAATTCGTGAATGCCGACGTCGGCATCACCGGTGCAAATTTCCTCATAGCCGAAACCGGCTCGTCGATCATCGTCACAAACGAAGGCAACGGCGACCTAACACAGTCGCTCGCCAAAACCCACATCGTCATCACCGCAATCGACAAAGTGGTGCCGACGCTGGACGACGCGTCCGCTCTCCTGCGCCTGCTCGCCCGTTCAGCCACCGGCCAGGAGTTCACCTCCTACACGACGTTCTCGACCGGCCCCCGCCGAGCAGGCGACCCGGATGGGCCTGAGAACTACCACGTCGTCCTCCTCGATAACGGGCGCAGCGAACTGCTTGGCTCTGAGTTCCGCGAAGTCCTGCGCTGCATCCGCTGCGGCGCCTGCATGAACCACTGCCCCGTCTATAACGCCGTCGGCGGACACGCCTACGGCTGGGTCTACCCTGGTCCCATCGGCGCCGCTTTGAACCCCGGCCTTATCGGCATCGACGAAGCCGGCAATCTGCCCAACGCCTCGACATTCTGCGGCCGCTGCGAATCCGTCTGCCCGATGCGAATTCCCTTGCCGAAATTGATGCGGCAATGGCGCGAGATCGAGTTTGAAAAAGGCAATCCGCCACTCTTCGTGCGCATGGCTTTGCGCGGTTGGGCATCGATGGCGAACTGGCCCTGGGCCTACCATCTCTTCGCCCGCATCATGAGCCGGGCCATGAAACTCGCCGCCGGTCGCAAAGGGGCGTTCTCCTGGCTACCATTGGCGACCGGCTGGACCAAGCATCGCGACTTCCCCGCCCCGCAAGGCAAAACCTTCCAGGACCTATGGGCCGAACGCCAGCGCGCTACCATAAAGCCAGCAACGCAAGGCGAAACCCCATGAGCCGTCGGGACATCTTATCGAACATCCGCCGGTCGCTCGGCGCCAACGCCAACGATAAGGCACGCCTGGAGAACGCCGCAGCACGAATAGCGACGCCGCCCCGCGCCACCGCTCCTCAGCGCGTCGCAGCCCCAGGAACCGATCTTGTCGCCTGTTTCGTCAGCGAACTCGAACGCCAGCTCGCAACCGTCAAGACCGTCGCGAGGCCAGAAGAAATCCCCCTCGAAATCGCCTCTTATCTGAGATCGCAAAACCAGCCGCAAGCGGTGCGATTTGGAACCGACCCGCTGCTTGCCAGCCTCGATTTCGCAGCCAGCGGCCTTGAGGTGAATAATGGCCGCGCCGAACCCAGCGACACCGCAGGACTGTCGGTCGCCTTCGGCGGCATCGCCGAAACCGGAACCCTTGCGCTGCTGTCTGGAGCCGACAACCCCGTAACGCTCGGTTTCCTGCCGGACACGCACATCACCGTCATCGCTCAAAGCCGCATCAGGGCCACCTACGAAGATATCTTTGCGATGCTCAGAAACGAAAAAGGTGCGGGGACAATGCCTCGCACCTTGAACTTGATCTCAGGACCATCGCGAACAGCTGACATTGGCGGGCGGATCGTCATTGGAGCTCACGGCCCTCGCCGATTACTCGCCATCGTCGTCAGAAGTCTTTGAGGGTCCCCAATAGCCTTAACGCCGCAGACAGCGCTTCAAACACTGCTGCAGCTTGCGGTCGCAAGCCGAGCTGCCCCGCGTCGCAATCCTGCACTGATTGTGCGCAGCACGACACGACGCCACACAGCTGTTGGCAACCTTGAACGGCTGGCTCAAGAGATTTCCCGCTTCAACAGATCCAATTGGGATCATCATCAATAGGACCGCCAATATCAAAAAATGGCGTTTCAAAACTCCCTCCAATCCGACGAGCGCCAGCGTTGACACACCCCTGTGCGCGGCACCAAATCCCGCGCATCACAGGCTCAGTACAAAACACGCTCCCGATTAGAACCTAGTCCGGACCATATGAATATCGCCTGAACTAGGCTACATAGTTCATCAAAACATAGCCGCGCCACGCGCAAAGCATTGTATGGATTTAAAGGTAAATCAAATAGATACCGGACGCCAATCCGACGTCTTAAAGCGCCGCCTCGGCAAAAATCGGCTCAACCCGGCCTTTCCAGGCCCCATGAAACTTCTCTAGATAAATATCGGCATTCGACTGGCCGCTATCGGCGATTTCTTCAAGTGGTCCCAGATAAACCCGCTCATCTTCGCCAGCCGGATTGGTATGCCCGCGCGCTTTGAGCCCGTCGCTGGCAATCGCCAGCACCTGCTTGGCAATGTCTTGCACCGTACGAGAACGAAACGGCGTTTGCAGGCCAAGACGCGGAACCTCATCGCGAAGCCTCTGGCGTTCTTCCGCGGTCCAGTCCTTGACGATATCCCACGCCGCGGCCCGCGCAGCAGCATCGTAAAGAAGTCCGATCCATAAGGCCGGCAACGCATCGATCATTTCGGCGCGCCCGCCATCGGCTCCGCGCATCTCTAAGAAGCGCTTGACGCGGACTTCCGGAAACAGCGTCGTCATGTGATCCGACCAGTCGTCCATCGTCGGCAGCTCGCCTTCGAGGCCCGGCAGCTTGCCCTGCAGGAAGTCGCGGAAGCATGCCCCGGAAGCATCGATATAGCGGCCCTGGCGGTAAACAAAATACATCGGCACGGCGAGGGCATAATCGACCAGACGCTCGTACCCCATGCCGTCTTCGAACGCGAACGGCAGCATGCCGGTCCGGTCGGCGTCCGTATGCCGCCACACCTCAGAGCGCATCGACTTGAACCCGTTCGGCTTGCCTTCGGTAAACGGAGAGGAAGCAAACAGCGCCGTCGCGATCGGCTGCAACGCAAGCGAGATACGCAGCTTCTCGGTCATGTCAGCTTCGCTGCCGAAATCGAGGTTCGCCTGGATGGTCGTCGTGCGATACATCATGTCGAGACCGAGCGTGCCGACCTTCGGCATATACTGCGTCATGATCTTGTAGCGCTGCTTGGGCATCGTCGACATTTCACCGCGCGACCACGTCGGCGCGAACCCCATCGCCATAAATGACAACCCGAGCGGACCACCGGCCTTATGGCATTGAATGAGATGCTGCTCGGTCTCGGCGGCGGTTTCGTGGATCGTCTTCAGCGGCGCGCCGGAAAGCTCGAACTGCCCGCCAGGCTCAAGACTGACATTCGCGCCGGGCTCCCCCAATGCGCGCTTCAACGCGATGATGTTGTCGCCTTCGTAGATCGGCTCCCAGCCGCAGCACTGCATGAACCCGCGCATCAGCTCCGAGATGCCGCGCTCACCTTCGTGCGGCACCGGTTCGAACGTGTCTTGCCGGAAAACGAACTTCTCGTGCTCCGTCCCAACCCGCCATTCCGAAGCCGGTTTTTCACCCGACGCGATCCATCCCACGAGATCATCGCGCGAGGAGATCAGGGACGATGGCTCGGTATCTTCACGGGTCGACATTCTCGGGAACCTGTCCAATTGCTCATGACGCTGGCCACGTCATGCGGCTCGGCGGACGGTGTGCCACAGACCGCGAGAAAGCAAGACCTTCCCTGTTAACCGCGCCAATCAGTCCACCCTAACAAAAACGGGTGCTATGCATGCCTGATTGCACGCAGCCGCGCAACAACCCTGACCTGGGAGAAAAGTCCAGGGACGGGCACGAAAGCGCCGAACCTGGCCCTCTAGCGCTTATCGAAGGCCGCCAAAGCCTTCTCTTCGGCCTTCCGGTTACGGTCTTTCACATAGACGTTACCCAACACCAGCCGGTCCATTTCCGTCCTCAGGTAACACGACACGGCCTCTTCCGGCGTCGTCACGATCGGCTCGTGGCGGTTGAAGCTCGTGTTGATCAACACCGGAACCCCGGTCAGCTCACCGAAGGCCTTGATAACGGCGTGATAGCGCGGGTTGTCTTCCTCGCGGACGGTCTGGATGCGTCCCGTGCCATCGACGTGAACGGCGGCCGGAATAACATCGACCTTATCTGGCCGAACCCGAGGCGCCATGGTCATATAAGGGTCAGGCTGATCGACCTCGAAGAACTCCGACGCCCGCTCCAGCAGAACGGCCGGCGCAAATGGCCGGAACGGCTCGCGGTACTTGATGCGCGCGTTGATGAGATCCTTGATTTTCAAACTGCGCGGGTCGGCCAGGATCGACCGGTTGCCAAGTGCCCGGGGACCGATCTCATAGCGGCCCTGGAACCACCCGACGATTCGTTGGTCGGCCAGGTCCTTCGCGACACGCAAGAATAGCTCTTCGTCACTCTCGATGCGCTCATAGGAGAGACCATAGGCATCAAGAGCCTTGATCACCTGCGCTTCGGAATAGTCAGCACCAAAGAATGGATGCGTCAGCTCAAAGCCGCGCTCATGCCCCAGCGTCTGGTGGTAGTGCCACAGCGCACTGCCCAGCGGCGCACCAGTGTCCGAGGCACACGGCGGAACCCAAACCCGCTCAAAGCTCGTGTCACGTAGGATGCGAGCATTTGCAACGCAGTTGAGACCGACGCCGCCGGATATGACGAGGTTCTTCGACGGCTGCGTCTTCTCGACATGCCGCACGATATGCAGAACCGCTTCTTCGGTCACAGCTTGAACCGCACGCGCCAGATTGCGTTGCTGGTCGGTCAAGTCGGCACCGACAGCTCTCGCCGGCCCGAAGGTATCGATGAATTTCTGCGTGAACGGACGCACGAGCCCGTACGTATCGACGCTGACGTAGTCGCGATTAAGCCGGAAGCGCCCTTCGTCTTCCAGGATGATGACCTCGCGGAACTTATCGACAAGGCTATCATCGCCGCACGCTGCAAGCGCCATGACGGTGCCTTCCTCGAACGGCTTGAAGCCAAGATGCTGCGTCGCGCACGTGTAAAGCATGCCAAGGCTATCGAAGAACCCAAGCTTCCAGTGCTGCTGCAGTTGGTTGCCTCGGCCCGAATAAGCGCTCGTCGCCGCCTGATCGCCGTAGCCATCCATGACCACCACGCTGGCCTCTTCGAATGGCGAAACAAAAAAGATCGAAGCGTGGGCGTCGTGATGGCCGACCTGAATAAGCGGCGGCAACTTCATCGTCTTGAATTTGCGGCGCATCGCGATTTGCAAACGCATCCACAAGTTGACGACACGGCCATCTTGCGTCGAGTGCGCGGCCGGACGCAGCAAATTAAATGACTGCGGCGGATGCGCGGTGACGATCTGGTAGAACGACTTGGCCAGGGCCGCCGTGTTCCAAGGGATCGTCAGATAATCGATATCTTCAAGACCAAGTCCGGAACGTCGAAAAAGCTCTTCAAAGCAGTGGTCGGGAAACGCTTTGGTGTGCTTCTCGCGATTGAAACGTTCTTCCTCGAAGACAAAGGCGGGTTTGCCGTCGCTCAAAAGCGCCAGCCCCGTATCATGCGTTCGGGAAATCAAACCAAGAATGTTTACTGGTCTAGTCATGCGATCCTGATCATGCGCCCCACGTCTTATGGAGCTATCTTGTTTATCTTCCTGCGGGATTGAAGTTCTACCAGCCTGCCCAATTGGGCATTCTGTCAACGAGCGCTCACTTGCACGAAAGGCCGTTCGCAGCAATTAGCCGCCAGACCCAGATCCCGATTGAATGATTAAATTGCCTGGGCTCCGAAACCGAATAAATGGACAGATAAGGTTAAAGAGCGGGAGCTTCAGTTGCATTGGCACATTTTTCTAGCCAAGCGCGTAATTCTCCGCATCCCCACTCAATCCGACGCGAGCAAACTGACGTCACGGTTCGTTTCGGCAACCTGCTTGCTGCTTCAAATAATCTCAATTGCCCGAAAAGACATCCGCGCCGGCCCCAAAAAAGCGCGACCTTTTTACCGGCAATAAGGTTCAGCGGATCAATAGGGATATGGCTTGCCAAACAAGGCGGAATAAAGTTTGACGTCGCGCCGATAGATATCGGCCCTGAACTGGACGTCGCCATCCGGATCCCGCCACGCGGTCGAATAGATAATGTGGACATCGATCGGCTCTTTCAGCGAGACCGTGGTGTTCTTCTTCGAATCCAAAACCGCATCGATCCGCTCCCGCGTCCAACCGGGCACCTGCGACAAAACTTCCACGGCAAGATCGACAGGGCGAGCCAGTCGGATACATCCATGTGAGAAAGCCCGGTCGGCCTGATTGAACAGACTGCGCGCCGGCGTATCGTGCATGTAGACGTTGAACTGATTGGGGAACATGAACTTCACGTGCCCCAATGCGTTATTGTCGCCCGGCTTTTGGCGCAAACGGAACGGGAAATTGCTTTTCGAATATTGCGACCAATTGATCGACGTCACCGGCACCGGCTTATCGTTGATCAGCGCTTCAAACCCTTTTGCAGCTCTTGCTCCCGCAGCCTTCTGCAAATGCGCGAGCTCTTCGTTGATCGCAATCGAACGCGGCACGTTCCAATAGGGATTGATCTCGACGTAAGTCATCTTTTTCGAGAACACCGGTGTCTGGTGATAGGGCTTCCCGACGACGACTCGCATCAGATCGACAAGCGTTCCGTTCTTGACGTTCTTGAGTTCAAAGCCGGCGATGTTCACTTGAATATAATGCGGCCCGAGATTTTCCGGCATCCATCGCAGGCGCTCCATCGACAGCTCGATTTGACGGATCCGCGCATCAACCGGAATATTGAGCTGGAAAAGCGTCTTCTTGCCAAGGACCCCATCGGCATCGAGCCCATGACGCACCTGGAACCGCTTCAGCGCCTTGACGAGATCCTCATCAAAGACGGCTTCAACCTCCTGGCTCTGAGCCGCCCCGGCACCATCGGTCACAGCTAACCTGCGGCGCAAACCCGGCACGACATCGTTCGTCTCACCCGGCTTTAACAGATCAATCCCCTTGACCGTCGGCCAGCCACCTCGTTCCTGCAGACCCAGATAGTCCGCCAACGCGACCTTGAGCGCCTTATAGGTGGGGATCTGCGGCTCCCACTGGTCGAAGAACTGATCCACCTGCCCCAACGCCGCCAACAGCTGCAGCGCCGCGGTCATGTCGACTTCTTTCGGGTGCCAATAAAGTTTGGAATCCATCTTGGTCGGCAGAAACCGACCCTTCTTGAGGTCCTGCGCGTACTTCAAAAAGCCAGCAGACCAATAGAGTTCGGCGGCGGCCAACTGCCGCAAATCGGCCTGTCGGCTCAACGCAAATCGATTGACCCGCTGAATGTTTTGCAGCTGTTCGAATAAATTGGTCCGGTCTCCAAGCCCATCGAAACGCGCGGTTGCCAAGCGATGCAAAAACGCATCCGCTAACTGTTCGTCCTGCCACAAAAGCCGCGAAGTCGGATCATTGTAATAGGCCCCAAGCGCTTCGATACGCTGGCGAACCATGAGCGGCAGCGAGGCCGGGTCGCCCAACATCTCCTGGATCGTTGCCTTGAGCGGGTCGGCAGCCTCTAATGTCACCGACGCCTGCCAACCGCTGTCCTGACTGGACGTTTGCTGGGTCTTCTTCTGGGGCGCCGGAGGCTCCTGGGCCTGCAGGCTGACGTGGCTCAATAGGACGCTGACGACGAGCGTCGCCGCATACACCGCACAACGCAGCGAAAACACCTTATTTGTGCTGTTCCACCTGGCCAGTCGAGCCATCCAAACAAGCCTTTTTATTCGAAAAGTCATTCATACCTAATCTATCAACAGCTACAAAGAAGGCCCTAAACGGGAAAAACTGCATCACGCTAGGCATTTAGCCAGACTTTTTGTGCCATCACATCCCCATTTGAGCGAGCCCCTAGAAGCACCAATCAAGCGATGCCTGACGCCACCACCCAATACGATACAATCATTCTGGGCGCCGGAGCTGCCGGCATGATGTGCGCTGCAACAGCCGCAGCGCGGGGAAATCGCGTCCTGGTCATCGAACATGCCGACCAGCCAGGCAAAAAGATCCTGATCTCCGGCGGCGGACGCTGCAACTTCACAAACCTGGAGACGACGCCGGAACGTTTTCTTTCCGAAAACCCTCACTTTGCCAAATCCGCACTCAAGCGCTACCGGCCCGAAGATTTCATCGCACTGCTCGCAGATCACCAGATTTCCTGGCACGAGAAGACGCTCGGCCAGCTTTTCTGCGACGGCTCCGCGCGCCAGATCGTCGAAATGCTTCAAAGTGAATGCGCCAAGGCCGGAGCCGGATTTGCACTGGGCACCGCCACGCGTGAAATCGCTCACCGCGATGGCGCCTTTGAGATCGAAACTTCGACCGGCCAAAAGCACCGCGCGCGCTCTCTCGTTATCGCAACAGGCGGCCCCTCGATCCCAAAAATCGGCGCGACGGGTTTGGCCTACGACATCGCTCGTCAATTCGGCCTCGATATCGTCCCGCCTCGCCCCGGCCTCGTGCCTCTAAAACTGAGCGGCAGCGAACAGGACTTCGGCAAGCTGACGGGAATTGCCGCCGAGGTCATCGCGCGAACCGGCGCAAAATCATTCCGTGAAGCCGCCCTCTTCACGCACCGCGGACTATCCGGTCCAGCGATCCTGCAAATCTCTTCTTATTGGAAGACCGCCGACCCCGTCTTTTTGAACTTCGCGCCTGGCAGCAAAGAGGGGTGGCTTGTCGAAGCAAAACACGCGCGACCAAAATCAACGCTCGCTACGGCGCTCTCTCATGTTTTGTCCAACCGCCTCGCGCAAATCCTCGCAGAGAAGCTTATCGGAAAACATGGCCTGGGCGCATCAATGGCAAACGTGCCGGACCGCCAGCTTCGCGAACTCGAAGCCGAACTTTGCAACTGGCAGTTCAACCCGACAGGAACGGAAGGTTTCGCCAAAGCCGAAGTCACAATCGGCGGCGTCTCAACCACAGAACTTTCATCAAAATCCATGCAAGCCAAGAAAGTGCCCGGCCTCTATTTCATCGGCGAGGCCGTCGATGTCACAGGATGGTTAGGTGGCTATAATTTCCAATGGGCCTGGGCCAGCGGCTGGGCATGCGGCCAAGCCCTCTAGGCTTGGTACGGCGTGCGCAGTTTGCAGTTCCGCACTCACACAAAGCCGCGGCACCACGCGCAATCAGCGCAGGCTAATTGACAGACGTTGGCGGCAGAACCTTCACATCGACGGCGACCCCAACGGAATGGTGTCCGCCACCTAACAGCACGCCGCTGATCGGACTAACGTCCCCGAAATCGCGCCCAAATCCCGTCGTGATGTGCTCGGTTGAATTGACCAGATTGTTCGTCGGATCGAAATCGACCCAGCCTTTTTCCGGCGACCAAACCTGCACCCAAGCGTGCGAGGCATCCGTCCCCTCAAGCTTCTTTTCGCCTTCGGCCGGATGCGTCAGGATATAGCCGCTGACATAGCGCGCCGGCAGACCAAGTGACCGAAGCGCTGCAATCTGCAAATGCGCAAAGTCCTGGCACACACCCGACTTCTGCTCCAGCACTTGCGCAACCGGCGTCGCCACATCCGTCGTCGAATTATCGAAGCTGAAGTCCGTGAAGATCCGCTCCATCAAGCGCCGCGCGCCCTCCAGCACCGGCAACCCAGGCTCAAAGGACGGCAACGCAAATTGGTAGAGCTGTTTCGAGCCGGCAGCAAACCGCGACGGACAAACGAATTCCGCCACATCGGGCTTCATCGACGGCAAAGATTGAGCAACCCGTTCCCAGCCTTCTCCGGCCATGAAATCGGGCTGGCCGGCATCCGACACCTCAACTTCGCTGCGCGAATGAACAAGCAGCTCTTTGTGCTCGTCTTCCATCGAAATCAGCGTCGTCGGGTTGCCGAAATAATCCGGCCGCGACTCGCGCCACGCCGGCTTCGGCTTGATGATCAGGTTATGGCGGACGACATTCTGCTGCGCCACCTGCCGCGGTTCCAGGTGCAGCAGATGATTGGACTGAATAACGGGCGAACTGTAGCTGTAGAACGTGCGATGACTGATCTGGTATCGGGGCATTGGCTCACCGCTGGCTATTAAAATCGAGCCGCTGTGGCTGCTCGTCGGCCAGACTGAAATATTGACGCGAGATGAGTTCCGACAGATGCGGCAACTCACGATTGAGTTCCGTCAGAAGCGCGCTCAGCACCGGACGGTTACCCGCAGGATCGACCGCCGCCATCTCTTCGACATCGGCCAGACGAACCTTGGTCAGCAAATCCAGCGCAAGCCTCTGGTCGGGCGCGCGAACGGCATCGTCGGACGATTTCGGCAGTCGGCTGATGTGCTCGGAAATCAGCGCCAGCTGATAAGCAAGCCCGCGCGGGTTGCGCTCATCGATAACGAGCAGGTCGAGCACCAGATGAAGCTCGGGCGCGAACCGGTAGCGCGAACGGAACGTGATGAAGCTATCGGCCGCCTGCATGGCAAAGAACATGTCATCGCTGTCGAGATCGGGCCCTTCGCTCGTCTCGAACAGCGAAAGCAGCAACGTCGACAACTGCAGCGCACGTTCGATGCGGCGCCCAAGATCCTGGAATAGCCAGCCGTTCTGACGCGTCATGTTCTCATGCGACATGCCGTTGAACGCCGCGAGCCGATCGAGCAATCCATCGGCGGCTTCAATGATGTCCAGCGCGTTCGTGATGGCAGCGCCAGCCGCGGTCTCCTTATCGACCTGCGGTGCGGGAAGCTGGCAGCTTTCGTTTTCCGGCGAAAGGCTGGAAAGAATGCGCCAGCTGTCTTCCGACAGCATATCCCGGCATTGCACCGAAATCTGACGGATATGCTGAAGCGTGCTCGGCAGACTTTGCATCCGCTCGCTACTGGTGCACAGGTCCGTGAGAGACGACCAAAGCGACGCCGCTTCCGCATCGATGGTCTTGCGATTGACCTGATGCGCCTCTTCCTTCTCCAGGATGGCGCGCAGCACCCTGATCGGCCTCTGGCTCGACGACAGCGCCAACAAGTCTGCAGCACTGCGCTCAAGCGTCTGGCGAATGATACGCAGCGTTCCGTCGGCCCGCTCACAGTAGCGCCCAAGCCAGTACAGGTTATCCGCGGCACGGCTTTCCAGCCCCTTCGAGTGCCGCTGCACCGTCGCATGCTGGCTGGTAATGCGCGTCAGGCTCAAACTTGGCTGAGCCTCTTCCGGCTTCACGACCCAGACATCCCGCGACATTGACCGCGAAGAACTGAGCGCAACCGTCGCTCCCTCGTCGATCGACAACGCGAGACCGCCAGGCATGACCTGGAATTCTCCACCGATGTTGCTGACGTAGACGCGTAGCGCATAAGGCTCTGGGCGCAGGCCATCAGGCGTCCAAGCAGGCGCCGTCGCGTAACCAACCGGCAGCTCGGCAACCAGACGAGCAGCGTTGAAGCGAACCTCTGCCTCAAGCGCCTCACGCTCTTTCGCGCTCATCCCAACAGAACTGCGGCCCTGCACGGCCTCTCCGGGACTGCCGGTGCCTTCCTGCGCATCGTGAATGATGTGACGGTCGAGATTGGCCAGAACCTGCTCGCGAGCCACCACATCGCCAAGCCACAGGCGCGGCGTATCGGGGACATAAAGCTCTTCGCCCAGGAACTTCTGCGACAGCGCAGACAGATAGCCAGACAACCCGCGGTTTTCGACAACGGCCGTGCCCAGCGCGTTGACCATGATATTTGGATCCTGCCGACAGGCTTCGACCAAGCCGACCGGGCCATCGAAGCCATCGGGTGAAAGCTCAAGCGGATCGGCCTTATGACCCTCAACCGCGCGGACCAGCAAATCGATCTTTTTGAGACCGGCAATCGTCTTGAGATAGACCCGGTTGCCGACCACACGCAGGTCCGAACCCTGCACACGCTTCTGGCGCATATAGCGCGCCATGAAGGAGTGCCCGAAAAAGGCCGACGAATCAGGTGGCGGAGCCAAGACGGCGATCAACGGATCTTCGACGCCGGCTCGTTCAAGCAGATCTTCGATCAGGTCTTGATAGAAATTGCCGATTCGAAGCGCCTGCGTATGGCGGAACAGCGTCCCGGCCACCTCACCCAATACGGTGCGGTTGGCGAGAGCAAACCCGTGGCCCGCCGGCGTCTCGGTATGCGCATCGATGATGCGCCAGTTGCCCAACGGGTCGCGCGCGAAATCCAAAGCAAGGAAGGTTAAATGTCCCCGCTCCGGCGCAACTCCGTGCATCGGTCTCAAATAGCTTTCATCGCTCAGGATGAGTGCCGGAGGAATGAGACCCTGATTGAATGACTCTTGCGGACCATAAAGGTCGGCCAGCAGCGCATTATAAAGGCGCGCACGCTGAATAGCCGCACGCTCGATCCCGGCCCAAGCTTCAGCATCGAAGACGAGCGGCATGAGATCTAGATGCCAGGACTGCCCACCACGCGTGGAATTCGAGAAGTTCTCGTAGACCAGCCGCTCGATCTTTTGAGCGAGACCCTTTTGGTAAGGCAGCGACGTTTTCCGGAACCACTCGGCGCAGGCACCCCACGCCGGACGCAGGCTGCCATCGGCCGCGACCATCTCGTCGAAGGTCCCAGGCTGCGGCTTATAGAACCCTTCGGCAGTCTCAGGCGGCGACGCCACCATATTAGGAGCCGTTGATGTCATTTCCTGATCGGGTCCTGGTCCACAGTCGTTCTGGAACGAGTCAATGTAGGCCCCATCCGGACCTGCGGGTGCAGATTCGGCAACATCAGGTGTAGGTGTCAGTTCCACAGTCATCGTCGCGGTACCGGTCTCTGCTTTCGTATTGCTAGGAGACAGTCCGAACCAGTCACGCAACCAAGACGCCACAGTACCAAACCTACATCAATTCGCGCCCAAACAACGGGCAATGCACCCGCGACTCACCAATGTACAACTCCATTGATGCAATATGGTAACGATTTTGTCCTGCTAGAACTGTATGAAGTTAGCTGAATAACCTCAAGTCCAGCGTTGCCGGATAATCCGGATTGCGCTTGGCATCCGGCGCCTGCATCGGCCCAGGCGTGTGCCCCATCGGCTCGAATCGCGCATGGCGACGGCCTTCGGCCTCAAAAGAGTTAACAGGCATCGTATCGAAATACTTGCCGCCTGGATGTGCGACATGATAGCGGCACCCGCCGAGCGAGCGCCCTGACCAGGTGTCGATCAGGTCGAAAACCAACGGCGTATGAACGCCGATCGTCGGATGCAGACACATCGGCGGCTGCCAGGCGCGATAGCGGATGCCAGCCACGCCTTCACCCTGCATTCCGGTCTCCGCAAGTGGCACCCTCTGACCGCCACAAACGACGACGTGCCGGTCGCTGGTCATGCCGGAGACTTTGACCTGCAAACGCTCCAGCGACGAATCGACATAACGCGCCGTGCCGCCGATGATTCCCTGTTCGCCCATCACATGCCAGGGCTCCAGCGCCTGCCTAAGCTCGATTTTGACACCGTCATAGGTGACGTGGCCGAACAACGGGAAACGGAACTCGAAGTGCGGCGCAAACCATTCATGATCGAACTTGAAGCCGTGCGCCTCCAGATCGTCCAGAACGGATACGAAATCCTGCCAGACGAAATGCGGCAACATGAACCGGTCATGCAGATCGGTGCCCCAGCGCGTGAGCCGGCCCTTGTAAGGCGAATCCCAGAACCGCGAAATGAGCGCCCGCAACAGCAACTGCTGCGCAAGGCTCATGCGCGCATGCGGCGGCATTTCAAACGACCGGAACTCGACAAGCCCGAGACGCCCCGTCGGACCGTCCGGCGAATACAGTTTGTCGATACAGATCTCCGCCCGGTGCGTATTGCCGGTGACGTCGATCAGCAGGTTGCGGAACAGCCGGTCGACAAGCCACAACGGCAGTTGTTGCTGATCCGGACCCGGAACCTGATTGAGGGCGATCTCCAGTTCGTAAAGACCTTCATGACGCGCTTCATCGACACGCGGCGCCTGGCTCGTCGGACCGATGAACATCCCCGAGAAGAGATAGGACAGCGATGGATGGTGCTGCCAATAAGTAATCAGGCTCGCCAGAAGATCCGGGCGGCGCAGGAAAGGACTGTCTTCAGGAGACGCCCCGCCGACGACGATATGGTTGCCCCCTCCGGTGCCTGAGTGGCGGCCGTCGATCATGAACTTCTCGGTTCCAAGCCGGCACTGGAACGCCGCGTCATAAAGCGTCTCGGTAATCTCGACCTGCTCGCGCCAGTCCGTCGTCGGGTGAATGTTGACCTCGATCACGCCAGGGTCTGGCGTCACCTTGATCACATTCAAACGCGGATCGTACGGCGGTTCATATCCTTCGATATGAACCGGCTGGTTGATCGAGGCAGCCGCCTCTTCGATCGCCGCGACAAGAGCCGCATAGTCGGCAGCATTGGGAAGTGGCGGCATGAAGATGCACAAATGGCCGTCGCGCGGCTCGATCGCCATCGCCGTTCGCACACTGCCAGAAATCTCGTTCAGGCTCGCCGAACTGATCGGCGGCGCATCAAGCGTCACGATGCGTCGCTGCTGCAAGAGGGTACGTCGCTCCGGTAGCGGCTCGCGCTGCATCAACGTGTCGTCGGGCTGCACGTGCGGATAGTTCACCGGCGTCAGGTAGGGCAAGCCACCAAGCGGCAAACGGAAACCGACCGGTGAGTCGCCAGGCACCAGGAACAACTTGCCGCGCCGGAACTGCCACCGCTCCGTGGCCCAGCGCCGACCCGCCTGCGATTGCCAGGCCTGCAGCGGCAGAACGTATCCGGCTGCGTTCGCCAATCCGTTATCGAATGCCTTGACGACGCGGGCACGCTCGGCCTCGTCTTCGAGCTTGTTGTCCTCGACCGTCAAATTGGCGGGCAGCTTCTGCTCGACAAGGGCAAAGTGCGCAGCATCTTCATAGGCCGGCATCGCGCTATCGGAAGGCAGGCCCAACTGCTCACACAGCTTGGACGCGAATTCTCGCGTCGTCTCGATATCCGCAGGCTTCACCGGAACTTCGGTATCGACGAGCTCCGGGCGCTCCCACAACGGCTCGCCGTCACAACGCCAATAACAGGCAAATGCCCAGCGCGGCAGCTGCTCGCCCGGATACCATTTGCCTTGCCCGAAGTGCATCAATCCGCCGGGCGCAAAACTGGCCGCCAGATGCCTGACGAGATTTTCCGCGTAGTTGCGTTTCGTCGGACCGACAGCCTGGTTCATCCATTCGCCGCCCTCCATATCGGTGGCCGAAACGAACGTCGGCTCGCCGCCCATCGTCAGGCGCACATCGCTTTCTTTCAGGCGCTTATCGACCTTGTCGCCAAGCTTCAGAATTTCGTTCCATTGCGGTTCGCTGTAAGGCTTCGTCACGCGCGGCGATTCAGCGATCCGCTTGACGCTCATCTCGAATTCGAATTCGACTTCCGCCTTCGAGTGCGCACCCGAAATCGGCGCCGCTGACTGCGGGCTTGGCGTCGCCGCCAGCGGGATGTGACCTTCGCTGGCCAACAGTCCGGAGGTTGGGTCTAGCCCGACCCAGCCCGCACCCGGCAGATAGACCTCCGCCCACGCGTGCAGGTCGGTGAAATCCTCTTCCGCCCCAGCCGGACCATCAAGCGGCTTCACGTCCGGCTTCAGCTGAATGAGGTAGCCCGAGACAAACCTTGCAGCCAAACCCATGTGCCGCAGAATGTGCACAAGCAGCCAGCTCGTATCGCGACAGGAGCCCGAGCGTTTCGTCAACGTCTCTTCCGGCGCTTGAACGCCCGGCTCCATACGAATGAGATAGTCGATATGCTTCTCAAGGCGCTGGTTGAGGTCGACGACGATGTCGATCGTGGTCGCGCCTTTGGCAAACTTCAAATTTGAAAGGAAGGTGGCAAGCTTCGGGCCCGGCGCCTCGACTTTGAGATACGGCCGCAGATCCTCTTTGACCGCCTCGCCATAAGCAAACGGCCAATCCCGCGCATATTCCTCGATGAAAAAGTCGAACGGGTTGAGCACCGCCATTTCGGCGACCAGGTCAACCGTGACCGACAACTCCTTCGACAACTCGTTGGGTGTCATGCGAGCCAGGAAGTTGCCGAACGGGTCCTGCTGCCAATTAAGAAAATGATCCTTCGGCATAAGCGTCAGCGAATAGCTGAGGATCTTGGTTCTGCTATGTGGCGCCGGACGCAGTCGGATGACTTGAGGGCTCAGCGTCACGTGACGGTCATACAGATAGCTCGTACGGTGAGTGAGAGCGACTTTGATCGACACGTAGAAGTTCTCCTGAGACTTTGCTCACGACAGGGCAGCCGACGATTCGAGCGTCAGCTAATTCTGTTATTGTGATTGGGATTGGGTTCGAGGTTAGGATTGCGATTGGGATTGTGCCGAGGCGCTTTGCTCTCCAGCCGCTACTTTTTCTGGCTCCTTTTCGGCATCACTTTCTTCTTCATCTTCGTCAACGACCCAGTCAGGCTCTTCTTTGGCCGGAGTTTCATCGACCACAAGATCTTCAGGTTCAGCGTCAATTCCAAAATAGCTCGCGCTTAGATCATCCGTAAGCCCGATCAATTGACGTTGGACGGCATCGTTAAACTGGTGCAGCCCTTTGACGAGACCGGTATCTTCCTGGGCGTCTTGAAGCATGGTCTTAAGCCGATTGATGCGTTCACTCACGCGCTCGGAGGCCGGCGTTCCGTTGACAGCATCCAACTCGTCAATCGACCTTTCCAGTCGCCCGACGCAATACGCAATCGACCGCGCAAAGCTTTGCTCGAAGATCAGGAAGCGGGCAACGTTCTGAGACTGCAACGGCCCCGACACCAACCTGCGATAGGCATGGTGACCACCGCACGCCCGAAGCAGCATCGACCAGTGCGTAAAGTCGCCGATACCTTCTCCATCATCAGCGCTGCCCGACATCAGCTGGGCAAACCGCACATCGAGAATTCGGCTCATCTGGTCCGCGCGCTCAGTCTCAAGACCGAGCTGATAGAAGCGCCAGCCCGCATCGCGATAGAGCGTCGCGTTGGAAATGCCCTGCAACGCGTAGCAGTCAATCTGCACAGCCTCGCAAGTCGACGCCAACCGCATCTCGCTCAACGCAGATTCCGGCAGATCCTTGATCCGCCTATAGGCGCGGTTGGTATGCATCCAAAGCTCGGTCGAGATCATCGCCCTGAGCGCGCGCGCATTCGATCGCGCCGCCTCAAGCGTCCTCAAAACCGATCCGGAATGCTCTTTGTCGGAGACGAAATAGCGGATGACGTTGCGGCTCGAGGCATCGTCATAGTGACGATAGAAGTCCTCGCTCTCCTGATAGAGCGCTAACAACCACGCCCACGTCGCCCCATCGGGCCGTCCGCGATCGAACGCCGTCTGAACGAGCAGAACACGCGCGAGACTGGCCGCCCTTTCGATATACCGCCCCAGCCAGAACAGGGACTCTGCTTGCCTTGAAAGTAGATTCATAGGGCCGACGTCCCGGACTGTGTTTGCGATTGAGATTGCGATTGCACGCCAGATTTTTTCTGGGGCTGGTTACCTTCGCTTCGGACCACGTCGTCGTTCGTCAAAACCCACGTATCCTTCGTGCCGCCACCTTGCGACGAGTTGACGACGATCGATCCCTTGCGGAGCGCCACACGCGTCAACCCACCTGGCAGAACCCACGTCTCCTTGCCGGTCACCGCGAACGGTCGCAAATCGACATGTCGCGGCCGCACGCCTTCGTCGGCAAGCGTCGGACACACCGACAGCTTCACCATCGGCTGCGCGATGAATTTCTCCGGATCGGCTTTGAGTTCGGCCCGGCACTTATCGAGTTCTTCCTTCGAAGCCTTCGGCCCGATGACGATTCCATAGCCACCCGATTCACCGACCGGCTTCACAACCAGCTCGCTTAGATGCTCGAGCGTATAGGCGAGATCTTTCTTTTCGCGGCAAATATAAGTCTCGACATTCGACAGGATGGGATCTTCATCGAGGTAGTATTTGATGATCCGCGGCATGTAGGCATAAACCGCCTTGTCATCGGAGACGCCGGTCCCCGGCGCATTGGCAATCGTCACCGTGCCTGCCTTCAGGCAATCGACGATCCCCGCGACGCCAAGCATGCTATCCGGGTTGAACGCCTTTGGATCGAGGAAGTCGTCATCGATCCGACGATAAACGACATCGATCGACTGCAGCCCCGAAATCGTTTTGGCGTAGAGCCGGTTGTCGATAACCACCAAGTCGCGGCCTTCGACAAGCGGAACGCCCATCTCGCGGGCGAGGAAGATGTGCTCGTAATAGGCGGAGTTGAAGACGCCCGGCGACAACAGCACGATCGAGGGCTCATCAAGCCCGCCTGGCGCCACTTCAACCAGCTTTTCGCGCAGCTTCTGCCCGTAGTCCGAAACATCGCGCACGCTGAAACCATCGATGAGATCGGGGAATGCGCGCTGCATGAGATGGCGGTTCTCAACCACGTAGGAGACACCCGAAGGCGTCCGCGCGTTGTCTTCCAGCACATAAAACTCGCCATCGCCGCCGCGCACCAAATCGATGCCGGCAATCTGCACGTAGGTGTCGTGAGGAAGCTCTACGCCAACCATTTCTTTGCGGTAGTTGGCATTCCCTAGCACCAATTCTTTCGGAACGACGCCGTCCTTCAGGATCTGCTGCTTGCCGTAGATGTCCTTCAAAAACAGGTTCAGCGTTTTGACGCGCTGCTTCACGCCCGCTTCGATGCCCGCCCACTCCGACGCCATCAAAACGCGAGGGATGACGTCGAAAGGAAGCGTCCGGTCGATGGCATCGCGCTCCGAATAGACCGTGAACGTGACCCCACGCTCGTAGAGCTCGTGTAAAGCGTCCGCCGCACGCGTCGTCAGGTCAGCCAGCGGCAGTCGCTCCAGCTTTTGCCAGAAGGGCAAGAGACGGGGACGCTCTTCGCTGCCGTCCCCCATCAATTCGCAGAAAAAACCATTGGGATCGTAGTCGCTCAGCAGTGCAGGCTCTGAAGTATCTCGAAATGCACTGAGTTCAGCCATGGAGGAATTTGCCTTTTTTTGTCGCGTTTGCGCTGCGCCTAGCTTGTCATGTCGCTACTGCTTTGTCCAAACATTATGCAGCGCGGGTCTCGCTCAATATTTGTGCAGTTTTTGAAATATTTGGCGATAGAACGGGCTTTTTTGACAGCATACCTGTCTGACAAAAACGGACAAGAGGAGCCTCAGTTCCGTGAATGTCATTGATCCGGCAGCTGTTCTGCTTGAAAGCATTGAAATCGGGCGGCGTTGGGTAGTAGGTTCGCGCGTTCCATACGAAATCGGCTAGCTATTTGTGGGCAAAGACAAGCCGCGAAAGCTATGCTGCATCTTCAGGCATCCACACATATCAACGAAGAGGGAAGCGCCCCATGCGCGTATTCTATGATCGCGACGCCGATCTCAATCTCATCAAGTCCAAGAAGGTGGCGATCATCGGATACGGCTCGCAAGGCCGGGCCCATGCGCTGAACCTCAAAGATTCAGGCGTCAAGGACATCGCCATTGCCCTGCGACCAGATTCTTCGACGGCCAAGAAGGTCGAAGCCGACGGCCTCAAGGTTCTGTCAGTTGCCGAAGCAGCCGGCTGGGCAGACCTGATGATGATGGCCACCCCGGACGAACTCCAGGCCGACATCTATAACGACCACATCAAGGACAACATCCGCGACGGCGCCGCCATCGCTTTCGCCCACGGCCTCAACGTCCACTTTGCGCTGATCGAGCCGAAAGATTCCGTCGACGTCGTCATGATCGCCCCGAAAGGCCCAGGCCACACGGTTCGCGGCGAATATGAGAAGGGCGGCGGGGTCCCCTGCCTCATCGCCGTCAACCATGACGCAACCGGCAACGCCCATGACCTCGCCCTGTCTTATGCCTGCGGCGTCGGCGGCGGCCGTTCGGGCGTCATCGAGACGACCTTCAAGGAAGAGTGCGAAACCGACCTCTTCGGCGAGCAGGCCGTTTTGTGCGGCGGCCTCGTCGAATTGATCCGCGCCGGCTTCGAAACCCTCGTCGAAGATGGCTACGCTCCGGAGATGGCCTACTTCGAATGCCTCCACGAAGTGAAGCTCATCGTCGACCTGATCTACGAAGGCGGCATCGCCAACATGAACTACTCGATCTCCAACACCGCCGAGTGGGGCGAGTACATGTCCGGCCCGCGCGTCATCACACCGGAAACCAAGCTGGAAATGAAGCGCATCCTGAAAGAAATCCAGACCGGCCAATTCACCTCGCAGTGGATGCAGGAATGCAAAGCCGGCCAGGCGCGCTTCAAAGGCATCCGCCGCGTCAACGACGCCCACCAGATCGAGGAAATCGGCGCCAAATTGCGCGGTATGATGCCTTGGATCAAAGATAAGGCCCTCGTCGACAAGAGCCGGAACTAGTTTTTGTCGGGTCAACACGCGGCAAGCCGGTGTTGAGCCTCAGGTTGTTAATGGGTCAACACGCGGCAGGCCGGTGTTGAACCGCACAAAGCCAGTAGGCCCGGAAAAACTCTACAAAATCAGTAAGCCGCAGGAGCCATCCTGCGGCTTTTTTCATATTTCACCTACCCACCCGGGTAGGGCCCATTTTCCCTGCGGGTGAAACGACCTGTCGCGCGGCGAATGTGCGCTGCACAACGCGCAATGCTGCTCCGCAAAATAACGGCTACCGCACTGAATCCCAAAGGACTATTTCATTGTTCGTCGAGCCCGGAACATTCCGTTGAGTACCGTCGGCTCTCACAATTTCATGCACGTGACTACCTATATACAAGGAGACATCAACATGCGCGCATTCATCCTCGCCGCTTCCGCTGCTGTAGCCATCAGCCTCGCAGCTCCTGTTTCCGCAGCAGAAGTGCACAACGTCGTCCTCAAGCCTGCCAAGGGCCAAAGCTTCAACGTCGGCGCCAACAAAGCCGTCGGCTACTTCCTCGCTAAAGACGGCAAATGCGCTGTGACCCTCATGGTCGCTCCTGCCGGCGAAGAAGACGCCGTCAAAGGTGCTGGCACCCGCGTCCGCTTTGACGTCGAGCCCGGCGCAACCGGTGCTTTCGAAGCTTCCGAAGGCCAGGCCCTGCAGTTCGCTTGCGAAGCCGGTGCAAAGACCCTGACGGTCAAGCCGTTCGAACGCGTTGCGCTGTTCCAGCCGCAGAGCTGATCGCTCGACAAGCGTCGCAAAAAAACAAAACGGGGAGCCTTGTCGGAGGCTCCCCGTTTTTGATTCTGCAATTCAAGCCGCTTAGGACGGTCTCAGACGGTCGCTTCCAATGCCGAGACCAGCGCGCTTTCAAACACCCGGCGCCCATCCAATCCGCCCAAAGCCGGCTCGAACAACCGTTCAGGGTGCGGCATCAGCCCGACAATCCGCCCGGTCGCATCGGTGATGCCGGCAATATTGCGCTGCGAGCCGTTGGGATTGGCTTCATCGGTCACCTCTCCCGCCTCATCGCAATAGCGGAAAGCGACAAGCCCTTCGCCATCCAGCCGGTCGAGCGTGGCTTCATCCGCGAAGTAATTGCCGTCGTGATGCGCAACCGGGATCCGCGCCACCTCGTTTTCGCGATAACAGTTGGTGAAGAACGTCTTGGTGTTTTCGCAGCGGACATGGACGTCACGGCAAACAAACAACAGCGAAGCGTTGCGCATCAATGCGCCCGGCAAAAGCCCCGTTTCGAGCAGCACCTGGAACCCGTTGCAAATCCCGATCACCGGTGTCCCGGCTTTCACCTTCGCAACAACGTCCCGCATGATCGGCGAGTGCGCCGCCATCGCGCCGCATCTAAGATAGTCACCGTAGGAGAACCCGCCCGGCAGGATGATGAAGTCGCTGGAAGGGACTTCGCTATCCCCATGCCAGACCATGTTGACCTGGGCTCCAGTGATGGCGTGCGTGGCAACCTGAACGTCCCGGTCGCAGTTTGCCCCCGGAAAAACGATGACTGATGCTCGGATCATGTGTGGCCGCTCGTGTTTGGGTTATCTCAGGTGGTGTTTACGCTTTGACCGCCTTTACCGCAACTCGGGTCATTGCGACCAAAAGAGCACCGGCGCCAGGGCTCAAGTCGCCCTTCGGCCGATAATCTTTGACGTCGCAGATCACGGTTCGGCGCGTTTGACGTCAGCCGACCCCTCCGGCGTTGGCGACGGCTTTGTCGCCGTCTTTTCATCATCCACTGGCGCGTCCGGCACCTCTTGGCTCACCTTGCACTCACCGCGCTCCAGCCCGGCAAGCTGCTTTTTGCGGAACGACGAGGCCTTAAGCTCCATCGATTTGCGATCGACGCTGACCAGAACGAGTGTCTCCTCATCGGTCAATTGCGTCAGCGCTATGGGCTTTGGCATCCACAGCTGGATGTCGTCGTCGCCGCCGAGCGTCAAAGGACAGCTCGGAATGCATTTGCCTGATGCATCGATAGTAAAAGAAGCTGCATGCTTGGCGTCATGGGAGACCACGGTCCATGTCCCACCCTTGTCGGCCTTCGCACCCGCGAGCGGAACAAGCTTAAGTTTGATTTCACCCTGACTGGACTGAAACGGGCTGGTGTCGAGGTTAACCGCCCGCGTTGTGCAGATAAGTTCGACAGGCTCAAAGAAATCGAACGCCGAAGACGGTAGCGCACCAAGCGGGACCGCCTGCAGCGCCAACACAAGCGCCAAGGGGCTTCCTGCGAATTGACCGTATCCGCCGGCATGCCGCGTCATAACAAGACCCACACGGCTACGCCCACGGCCACAACAGCCGGCAGCAGGATGAAGATCGCAGCTTTGATGGCCAGATAGCGGATAGCCTGCTCGGCATCAGAGACACCCGGCCTCGATGGCCCCACGCCTTCGCCTTGCCCGTCACCCATGATCTGCCTCGCGCCGTTAGCTGACGAGTTCCACCGAATAGTTCTCAATCACGGTATTAGCGAGCAGACTTTCGCACATCCGCTCAACTTCGGCCTTAGCCGCCGCCGCGTCGTTCGCTTCGAGGTCGAGTTCGATCAGCTTACCCTGGCGCACCTCGTTAACGCCCGAAAATCCGAGCGATCCTAGAGCATGCTCGATCGCTTTCCCTTGCGGATCGAGGACACCGTTCTTCAATGTGATCTTGATCAGCGCCTTCATGGTCTCACCCCACCTCATCACACCAGGATAAGCGTGATTGTCTATTTATGAGAACGCCCCGGCCTCGCATCGCATTGCCCACCACCGGTGAGGGGTGAGCCAAACGATGCGGAAAACCGGGTCAGTATCCGACTCAGCCTTCGTCTTCCGGTGTGTTGGAAGAAACCAGAACCGGCGTCGAGCCGACAGCCGGACGGACCTCGGTGAGAATCCCAAGCCGGCGCGCGACTTCCTGATAAGCCTCCAGCATCCCGCCGAGATCCTGGCGGAACCGGTCTTTGTCCATCTTGTCGTTGGTCTTGATATCCCACAGGCGGCAGCAATCCGGGCTGATCTCGTCAGCCAGAATGATCCGCATCATGTCGTTTTCCCACTGCCGGCCGAACTCGACCTTGAAGTCGACAAGGCGGATGCCGATGCCCAGGAACAACCCGACGAGGAAGTCGTTGATGCGCAGCGCCAACTGCATCATCTCGTCGATTTCCTGAGGTGCCGCCCAGCCAAACGCCGTGATATGCTCTTCGGAAACCATCGGGTCGCCGAGCTTGTCGTCCTTATAATAGAACTCGATGATCGAGCGCGGCAGCGCTGCGCCTTCTTCCAGCCCGAGCCGCTTGGCCAACGAGCCAGCCGCCACGTTGCGCACGACGACCTCGATCGGGATGATTTCGACTTCCCGGATCAGTTGCTCGCGCATATTGAGGCGGCGGATGAAGTGCGTCGCAACGCCGATTTCGCCCAGCTTTGCGAAGATCAGCTCGGAAATCCGGTTGTTGAGGACTCCCTTGCCCTCGAACAGAGCGTGTTTTTCGGCGTTGAAGGCGGTCGCATCATCTTTGAAATGCTGAATGAGGGTTCCCGGCTCCGGACCCTCATAGAGGATCTTGGCCTTGCCTTCATAAATCCGGCGTCGCCTATTCATGCCTGGTCCTTTTAGAATGATCGAGCTCATGACACATGCGATAGTTATTACTATATGTCGGCAAGCCGTCGGACTTCGAAAGTCCGCACGGTGCCGCGGGCGGCGTTGCGCCCTGCCGTCTCTCGCCCAATAGGCATTAAATAGCATATTGGGGGAGCGCAGGCAGGTGAGACTAGCCGAACGCCTACGGCGAAACAATGTTAACAATGGTTCAACTTGTCAGTAGCGTTTCATTTCCTGTAAGCCGTTGAACTTAAACGACTATGAGGGATCCGCGGGGCACCAGCCCAACGGTGAACAAAACCGAAACGCAACTATGTCGCGCATTAAGCCAAACAACATCAGCCAGGAGTAGAGGGCCAAAGATGACCACTTTCGACGATCGCGAGAAAGCCTACGAGAAGAAATTCGCCCACGATGCGGAGCTCAAGTTCAAGGCGGAAGCTCGCCGCAACAACCTTCTGGGAGCCTGGGCCGCAGAAAAGATGGGTCTGTCTGGCGATTCGGTTGCCGAATATCAAAAAGAAGTCCGCCGCGCTGACCTGGAAGAAGCTGGCGACGATGACGTCTTCCGCAAGGTCCGCGCCGACTTCGACGCCAAGGGCGTCTCGGTTTCCGACGAAGAACTGCGCGCCCAGATGATCTCCTTCATGGAAAAGGTCATCACTGAGATCGAAGGCGAGTGACGCCAATCACCGCAGCGGCGGGCTTAGCCCAGCTCTTTGAGGAAAAGCCCGAAGCGTAACAATCCCTCCGGCCACGGGCCGTGGCCGGAGGTGACGTTGAGATGCCCGACATCTCCCGCCTCGATGACCTGGGCCTTCCACGCTTCCGCCAACGCCTTGGCGCGCTCGAAGGTGCAATAAGGATCGGTATGCGAGGCCACCACCGTCGTCGGGAATGGCAGCGGATCGGTCGGGATCGGCGTAAACCCGCGAATGGATTCGCAAGCGTTATAGCCGCGCGTCACAGGCCAATCGGCCGCGTTATCGGCATCTGCCGGCGCCACGAAGAAAGCCCCGGCAACCTTTTCCTTTTGCATCAGCGGCACAGCATGCACCGCCGTCACGACGCCCAGGCTGTGCGCGACCAGGACGACAGGCTTTTCGGCGGCCGCCACCTGATCAACAATCCGCCCGGTCCACGCGGACAAGTCCGGCTCGTACCAGTCTTCCTGCTCGACCCGCCGCGCCGTCTTGAGGCTACGCTCCCACCGGCTTTGCCAATGGTCTTCTTCAGAGCCCGACCACCCGGGAATGATTAGAATGTCGGCGTCGGCTGTACGCATGGATGGTCCCGATTCTATTCCTCGGCGATAGCAAAAGCAGGCCTTGGGAGCACCCCCACCAGCACACCTTCAAGCTTTGCTCAGCCGAACACGTTCTTGAAAATCGTATCGACGTGCTTGGTATGATAGCCAAGATCGAACATTTCATCGAGTTCCGCCGGCTTCAGATATTTCGCAATGTCGGCATCGCCCTTCAATTCCGACAGAAAGTCGGCGCCGTCGTTCCAGGTCCGCATCGCATTGCGCTGCACATAAACATAGGCGTCTTCGCGCGATGCCCCCTTCTGCGTCAGCGCCAGAAGAACGCGCTGCGAATTGTGCAGCCCTGAGAGCTTGTCGAGATTGGCCTGCATCCGCTCGGGATAGATAACGAGCTTCTCGATCACCCCGGCCAACCGGTTGAGCGCAAAATCAAGCGTTACCGTCGCATCTGGGCCGATCATCCGCTCAACCGAAGAGTGCGAAATGTCCCGCTCATGCCAAAGCGCAACGTTTTCCATCGCCGGCAAGGCATAGGCGCGGACCATGCGTGCAAGGCCTGTAAGGTTCTCGGTCAGAACCGGATTGCGCTTATGCGGCATTGCCGACGATCCCTTCTGCCCCGGCGAGAAGTACTCTTCCGCCTCCAGCACCTCGGTGCGTTGCAGATGCCTGACTTCAATCGCCAGCCGCTCCATCGAGGATGCGATCACCCCCAAAGTGGCAAAGAACATCGCATGACGGTCGCGCGGAATGACCTGCGTCGAAACCGGCTCCGGCTCCAGCCCCATTTCCTTGGCGACATGCGCTTCAATCCGCGGATCGATGTTGGCATAGGTGCCGATCGCGCCGGAGATGGCACACGTTGCGATTTCCTTGCGCGCCGCCAGCAGACGCTCCTTGTTGCGTTGGAACTCGGCATAGGCATAGGCGAGCTTGACCCCGAACGTCGTCGGCTCGGCGTGAATGCCGTGGCTGCGCCCGATCGTCAGCGTCATCTTGTGTTCGTGCGCGCGGGTCTTGAGCGCTTCCAGAAGCCGGTCGAGATCGGCAAGCAGAATGTCGGCCGCCCGCGTCAGCTGCACGTTGAGGCAGGTGTCGAGCACATCCGACGACGTCATGCCCTGGTGAACGAACCGCGCATCCGGGCCAACGAACTCCGCCATATGCGTCAGGAACGCGATAACATCGTGCTTGGTAACCGCCTCGATCTCGTCAATGCGGGCGATATCGAACTGAGCTTCTCCGCCCTTGGCCCAGATCGTCTCGGCGGCTTCTTTCGGAATGACGCCAATCTCCGCCATCGCCGTCGCGGCATGCGCCTCGATTTCGAACCAGATGCGAAACCGCGATTCGGGCGACCAGATCGCAGTCATTTCCGGACGGGAGTAGCGTGGAATCATGAGGTGATCTTCTTCTTTGCAACGGTTGGAGACGGGAAACGGCGCCAGCGCGCCTTACCATTTGACCGCGCAGCTAGCACCCTGCGCCCAACACTGCAATGACCCAAAGGCCAGAGAGCCAATGCTCCCGGTCAAACTGCACAGGCAAAGCGCCGCGATGGAGGTTGTGCGTGCACTTTAGCGCCCGAAGCGTTCCTGATAAGACGGCGGCCCTGCCCAGCCCTGCGGAACCCGATCCGCCTCATAGACCCCGCGCGCGACGGCCCGCGCCAGAGTATCGGCGGCAGCACTTCCCAGAACGGCAAGGTCATACACGGGATCGGCAAGTGCAATCCGCCCTGTCGCCAGCGCAAACACAACGTCTCCGTCAAGCGGCGTATGAACGGGATGGATGGCGCGCGCCAGACCGGTCTGCGCCATGATGGCAACTCGCCGCGCCTGCGCTTTGGTTAATACGGCATCTGTCGCCACGACTGCGAGTGTGGTCGATTGCTGCGGACCACCTTTAAGCCGCAACGGCTGCGAAACCTCCAGACCTCCTTGTGCCGGACCACGACCGCCGAACTCCGCATCCCGCTCGAAGGGATGCGCCCAGAATTGCGGTCCGTCGCCAATCGTCACCTGGCCCACCGGATTGGCGGCAACGAGCGCCCCAACAGTGATGCCATTGTCTAGACGCACCGACGCACTGCCAAGTCCGCCGCGCAAATCAGCCGTCGTCGCACCGAAACCAGCGCCGACACTCCCCAGATTGAAAGCTTCACTAGTCGCCGCTTCGCAGGCGGCAGCTCCCATCGCCGCATAGGCCTCCGACAGCCCGTCTTTCCGCCCACCGTTGAGCAAATCAAAGAGAATGGCCTGCGCAACGATTGGAACCCGCGCCTCGCGAATCGCAAAGCCAACCCCGCGCGCACTTAGCCAATCGCGCACGCCGCTGGAAGCCGCCATCCCGAATGCCGATCCCCCCGACAAAACGATGCCATGCACAGAATCAACGGTGCCATCCGGCGCGAGTGCATCCGTCTCGAGTGTCCCAGGCCCGCCACCACGCACATCGACAGAAGACGTCGCGCCGGCCTCTGTCAGAACCACGCTAACCCCTGTGCAAATCGTCGCATCTTGAGCGTGTCCAACCGCGATCCCGGCAACATCGGTGATGAGATTGAGCAAGTGCATTCCCCTGTATACATGACACTAAGCAACCAGAACGACGGACTATTCGGCATCATTGGCAGCCGATCATGAGCCGCTCAAATCGCACCGCACAATGTTCCGCACCATGCCAATCGATCAGATCTTCATCCTAGCCTGACACAAAAGATGAGTTGAAGTGGTGAGCGGACTTCGATACGCCCCCCTTCGCGACGACGCAGAGGGATGCCGGTGAGGGACCGACTTCAATACTGAGACGGTGTTGGTGCAAGGCCACGACGAGTTACTAATGTAACAGTCGGATCTTGAACCCTGCGTTATGTTGCGTACATGCTTAAGGGCCGGTCTCATAAAATTGATTCGAGACTGGATTTGCCGCCGACTGACAAATTCCTGGCAGTTGGTAGTGAGGAAACGAAGAAGGATCGCAATATGCCTGCGAACTTTGAACAAGAGGTCGAAGAACTGAACGGCCTCCTCGACCAAACCGAAGACCCGCGTGAATGCTACGCCGCCGTTTGCGAATGCATCCAGAAGCATCGTGAAGCTGGCGAAGCCATTCCCGAGGACCTGCAGCGACTTCAGCAAGTCGTCCTGACAGAATGCCTCGCAGAGTCTCAGGGGCGCTAAGCGTCTCGTTTTAGACTAGGGTGTTTGGCTGGCGCGATGCTCGCGCCGGCAGAAAGCGGGTCATAACTATCGTCCCGCAATTTGGCAGGCTCTAAAAAGATTAGAGCGCGCTGCCCGATCCCCCTCAATCTGAAGTCTGCGACCTCTGTCTCGCGGACCGACTCGCCGTTATGAGCATTACTCTTCCGGCCAAATTCGTTTCAGCTGAAATCCAGCCAACCTGAGATCGCCGTTATCGTCGAACCGCTGCCGTAAGGCTGGCGGAACGAAGCGCCCGCTTGATTGCAGCATCAGCCAGGGCGCGCGCGAAAAGAATGGTGGGCCTCCAAGACCTGCAGCGATTTCGCGACCATCCATCGACCTGGCGTATTTGACCGCCTTCATCACCTGCCAGAAGCCTGCAACCCAGTCGGGGTGAAATGCCGTGTAGGATTTAGCGCCTTCAGGCGGCACTCCAAGATAAAACGGCTGCTTGTCGAGAGACATTAGTTTCACGTCATCGGGTAGCTTCTTGAAAAACGCCTCCCATCGTTCAGGCTGCATCCTGATTGCCTTCGACAGGCCAAGCACAACGATGTCGCCGTTCCACCCCGCATCGACGAAGCGCTGCAACGCCGCCGGACCGGGGTCGACACCATCCGCCAGCAGCAGAGTTGTACGGCCCGCATCATTCGGCGCCGCAGAAATTGACGTTGCACCATCGATTGCCAACTCACGTAGCTCGACCACCGCTATCTTTGCTGGCAGCAACTCACCCCACGCTTCTGTTTCTTCTTTCGTCGCCGCAAAGCCTCGACGCAGTTCATCGGCAACGGATTCAATTTTCTTGCGCTCTCGCACCCTGAAGACCAGTTCGAAATGATCGCTAGCGGTGGAAGCAAGATGAAACGCCCATTCCTGAGCAACACGGTGGTTGGGCGCCAGGCGAAGTACAGTCGCGCTGCGACGCTCGCCCGTGAGCGCCGCAGGCCAAGAGCCAACGCCTATGAAAAGAACGTGGCGTTCGGCAAAAGCCGCTGCCTCATCCAGCCCGCTGCCCTCACAGTAGCTTTGAAACACCACCAAAGGTTGCCGTTTCGCGATGCTTCGCGCCCGCGTCAACGAGGCCTTCGCACCCTGATCGCAAGGCTCGTCCACGCGTGTCACCTTCAGCGGCTGCCCCATCACTCCACCGTCGCCGTTGATGATGGCCACCTCATCTTCGACGACGCGATGCAAAGCATCCATGATCTCGCCGTGCCCGATTACGACAATCTCGGCCGGCCTTTCGAGTTTCGGAGGCGTCGCGTCTTCCGCGAAAACAGGTCCCGACAACAAAAGGAGTGCCACCACCCAGCCGATCAACGTCACCCGAAGCATCCTGCCTCCCAATCCGTCATCCCGCCGAAAGCAGATTTCCGGCCAACCCGCCATTGGACCAAACAAAAAAGGCGCCCCCATAGGAGCGCCTTTTCATAACCTTTGAGCTGACCTGGAAAAATCAGGCCTTAGGTACAATCACTCGTTCTCGACGTACGTCACCCGGTCGCCGGTGTTCTGCCAAGTGTACATCGTGTAGTCGAGACGATTGACGTCGCCCTTCTTGTCGAAAGAAATCTTGCCAATCACGGTGTCGAACTCCTGGCCCGAGCGCATCTGATCGGCGACCGCCTTCGGATCGGTTGACTTCACCGCTTCGGCGGCCTGCTTGATGATCTGCACGACAGCGTAGGAATAAAGCGTATAGGCTTCCGTGGAGATGCCCTTCTTCTCGAACTCTTTGAGGACGTCGGCAGCTTCCGGACGCTTACGCGGATCGGGAGCGAACGTCATCAGCGTGCCAACCGCACCATCAGCACCCGCAATCGAAGCGAATTCATCAGTCGCAATGCCATCGCCCGACATCAGCGTCGCGTTCAAGCCCTGGTCGCGCATCTGGCGAGCGATCAGGCCGCCTTCGGTGTGCACGCCGCCGAAGTAGACCAGTTCCGCACCGGCATCCTTCATTTTGGCGATCAGCGCCGAGAAATCCTTCTCGCCGATGTTCACGCCTTCATAGACGACCTCGGTAATGCCAGCCTCGTTCAGAGCCTTCTTCGTCTCGTCAGCCAAGCCTTTTCCGTAAGGCGTCTTGTCGTGAACAATCGCAACCTTCTTGTCTTTCAAATTGTCGGCAATGTACTTCCCCGCAACCGTGCCTTGCTGATCATCGCGACCGCAGACGCGGAACACGTTCCACATGCCCCGCTCCGTGATTTTCGGGTTCGTGGACGCGGGCGTCACCATCAGCATCCCGTTTTCGAGATAGACGTCGGAGGAAGGGATGGAAACGCCGGAGTTGAAGTGACCGACAACGAATTTGACGCCTTCGCCCGCCATCTTATTGGCAACCGAGACACCCTGCTTGGGATCCGAGACGTCATCTTCGTGGACCAGCGAGATCTGCTTACCGTTGATGCCGCCTGCAGCGTTAATGTCTGCAACCGCCTGCGTCGCACCGTTCTTGAGCTGCGCCCCGAAAGCGGCATTGGCGCCGGTCAGCGGACCGGCAACGCCCATCATGATAGTTTCTTCTGCCTTGGACTGCGATCCCTCATCGCCAGAATCGCCACAAGCGGCAACGCCCAGCATCGCAAAAGCACTCAAGCCCGCAATTAGCAACTTACGCATGTCATCTCTCCTTCGCCATTCCCAGCCCGATAGCTTCAGGCGCAACTTGGGGAGACCGTCTAGCCGTCCCCCGCGATATGGTCAATCTTTCCGCCGCCAACTGATAATACTGCCCTGGGTAAAGACCCAAGGATATTGGGTTCCCATTTGCCAGGTCCGCATCATCCGGTATCCCAGCATCGCAAAGGCCGACAGCGCCAGATAATCGACCAAGACATTCCCGACAGTCAGAAACGGCTGATGAAAAAGCGCGTATTGAACGAAACGCACCGCAAACGTCATCAGCGCCATATAAAAAGCCAGCTGCCAGATCGGTTTCCAAACCATCGCGACCGCCCGACCCGCCGCCCAGCTTGCCGCGCCACCCAAAATGAGCGTCACGAAAATAAAGACGGCAAGTCCGTTGGGTCCGCTCGGGTAAAGAATGTCCATAAAACGCAATCAGCCCCTGTTTCAGCCTGTTCGCAGCACACAAATTTTTGGCGCGCAACACATGGCCCTTTAGTGACGCCCACCTTCCAGATAGGCCGCGCGGATTTCCGGGCGGCTCAAGAGATCCTGCCCAGGCCCGCTCATCGTAATTTCACCGTTCACCATCACATAGCCGCGGTCGGCCAACTGCAAGGCATGATAGGCGTTCTGCTCGACGAGAAAAACCGTAACCCCGCTCTGCGCGATCTCCCTGATGACTTCGAAGATCTGCTTGACGATGAGTGGCGCCAACCCCAGCGAAGGCTCATCGAGCAGCAATAACTGCGGCCGGCTCATCATCGCCCGCGCAATGGCCAGCATCTGCTGCTCACCGCCCGAAAGCGTCCCACCGCGCTGGTCCAGCCGCTCGCGTAGCCGGGGGAAGAGCTCGGTCACACGCGCCAGATCGGATTCGAAATGTTTGTCATCGACAAGGTGCGCGCCCATTTGCAGGTTTTCCAGAACCGTCATGCGCGGAAAGATCCGCCGACCTTCCGGCGACTGCGCGATGCCGAGCTGTGCAATCTTATGGGTCGTTAGCTTGGTGATGTCCTGGCCCTGGTAGACGATTCTACCCTGGCGTGCGGCCGGCGAACCGAAAATCGTCATCATCAATGTGGACTTGCCGGCTCCATTAGCGCCGATCAGCGTAACAATCTCACCTTCGTGGACATCAAGATCGATCCCGCGTAGCGCAACGATGCTTCCGTAGTAGGTCCACACTCCGCGAACCGACAACATGGGTTCGCTCATTTTTCCAGCTCCGTCTCCGCTTCGTCCACCTCATCGTCTTCGACCCCCAGATAGGCCGCAATCACCTTCGGATCGTTCTGGATGAACTGAGGCGTACCGTCTGAAATCTTGGTGCCGTATTCCAGAACGACGATGTGATCGGAAATCTCCATCACCACCGACATGTCATGCTCGATCAGCAATAATGACGTCCCGTTGCCGGAGCGGATTGACATTAGAAACTCGTTGAGCTCAGCACTCTCGCGCGGGTTGAGGCCGGCCGCCGGCTCATCGAGGCACAGCAAAACCGGCCCCGTACACATCGCCCGCGCGATCTCCAAACGGCGCTGATCGCCATAAGGTAGCGCGCCAGCAGGATCATCGGCGCGGCCCTTCAAACCAATGCGGTCGAGCCACTGCACCGCGATGTCGACCGCCTGCGCCTCCGCATCCCGAAAGCTCTTGGCTCCGGCAAGCCCGAGAAACGAATAACCCGAGGCGCGGTTGAGCCAGTTGTGCTGAGCCACCATCAGGTTCTCAAGCACCGTCATCCCGGTGAAGAGCCGAATGTTCTGAAACGTGCGCGCGACTTTCGCCCGCGCCGTGATTTCAGAATCCCCCATCCGCTCCAGCAAGAAGATCCCGCCATCATCGCCGGTGGCAAACCGCCGTGGCGAATTGGTCAACGCGTCCAGCGTCCCGGGCTTCGGCGTCGCTCCCCGATAGAGCGCAATACGTCCGGCCGTCGGCTTATAAAAACCCGTGATGCAATTAAAGACGGTGGTCTTGCCCGCACCGTTCGGCCCGATCAACGCAGTGATGTCGCCGCGCGCAACGTCGAAGCTCAAATCATTGACAGCAACAAGCCCGCCAAACCTCATAGTCAGGTGCTCGACCTGCAGAATCGGCGGTTTCACCCCCGCCGGCGCGTCGCCTGAAGAGACCGACATCAGCCATGTCCCTCCTTGACCATATCGCCGCCAATCGCGCGCTTCTCGTGCAGAACAATCGACGGCTCTCGATTGGAGATCAGACCGCGTGGCCGCCACACCATCATCGCCACCATCGCCATCCCGAACAGCAGCATGCGGTATTGGGTCGGGTCGAAGCTCGGACCGAACACGGCCTTGAGCCACGTCAATTCGCGCAAGAGTTCCGTTCCGCCGATCATCACAATCGCAGCAATGGCGACACCGATCTGGCTCCCCATACCGCCGAGCACGACAATAGACAAGATGACGGCGCTTTCCATGAACTCGAAAGACTTGGGCGAGATGAACCCGAGACGCGCCGCAAAGAACGCGCCGGCAAACCCACCAAACATCGCCCCGATGGAGAACGCCGTAAGCTTGGTAATGACCGTATCGATACCCAGCGACCGGCAAGCGATTTCGTCTTCCCGCAACGCTTCCCACGCCCGCCCAATCGGCAGCCGCCGCAAACGCACCGTCACCCAATTGGTCAAGAGAGCCAGCGCCAGGATCAGATAGAAAAGAAAAAAGAGCCGATGCAGCGGCGTGAACTGCAATCCGAAGAACGCCGCGAATCCTTCATCGGACGCGTTGAATGGAAGCCCGAAGAACGTCGGCCGCGGAATCCCCGAAATGCCCGAGGCGCCGTTTGTCAGCTCCACCCAGTTGATGATGACAAGCCGGATGATCTCGCCGAACGCCAACGTCACGATCGCCAGATAATCTCCGCGCAATCGCAAGACGGGGAAGCCGAGCATGATCCCCCAGAACGCAGCGAAGATTCCCGCCAGCGGCAGACAGATCCAGAACGAAAACCCAAAATGCGTCGACAACAGCGCGGTCGAATAAGCCCCCACCGCATAAAACGCGACGTATCCCAGATCGAGCAGGCCGGCCAAGCCGACAACGATATTAAGCCCCCAGCCCAGCATCACGTAGATGAGGATCTGGATCCCAAAGTTGTCGATCCATTTGAGCGCGCCGCCAGTCCCCGTGAACAGCACCGCCAGGAACGGATAGGCCGCCAATAGCGCCAGCACAATATATCGGAAAATCCACGCGTACGGTTTGACCGGCGCCAGTGCCCGACTAACTCTGGCAGCGCCCGCCGCCGCGCCACGCGTCAACGCCCCTCCGAACACAAGCCAGCCCAGGCGCGCGAAAAAAGCGATGGCGACAACGGTCGCGACCAGCCCCCAGCGCGGATCGAGAACCAACCCCTGCGTCAGGTCCTGCCGCGTGCGAAAAGCCAGAATCGGAAAGGATAGTCCAAGAGTGAAAAGAGCTAACAGCCCGGCATCGCGCAACGCCTTGGGCCAATCGAGTGAAGCGGATGGTTCGGCGGCGACACCGCCGATATCTTCGCTTTGCGCCATCGTTTAGACCTTCTCCACGTCCGGTTTCCCAAGCAGGCCAGACGGCATGAAGATCAACGTCACCGCCAAAATCGAGAACGCGGCGACATCCTTATAGTCAATGGAGAAGTAGGCCGACCAGAACACCTCGATGAGACCGATCAAGAGCCCACCAATCACCGCGCCCGGCAACGACCCGATCCCACCTAGAACCGCCGCCGTGAAGGCCTTGATGCCTGGAACGAAACCGTCGGAGAAATTCACAACGCCGTACTGCACCATGAAAAGCACACCCGCGACGGCGGCCAGCGCAGCCCCCATCACGAACGTCAATGAAATCGTCCGGTCGACGTCGATCCCAAGCAGCGACGCCATCTTGCGGTCCTGCTCGCACGCGCGCTGCGCCCGCCCCAGCGACGTCTTCTGCACGACAAACCAGAACGCCGCCAAGAGCACGGCGGTCGTCAGGATGATCAGGATCTGCTTATAGGCGAGCGTGATATTCCCCGACCCCACGGGAATAACAAAACCGCCATCCATAATGGGCGGCAGCGATTTATTGCGCGGGCCCTGAACGAGCTGCACGAAGTTGACGAGGAAGATCGACATGCCGATTGCCGATATGAGCGGCGCCAGACGGAACGATCCGCGTAAAGGCCGATAAGCCACTCTCTCGATGGCCCAACTCCACAACGCTGTCAGCGCCATCGCGCAAACAAGCACGATGATCAGCGCCAGCGCGATCGCCAACCCGCCGACAAGGCTGCTGATTAGAACGAAAACAATGAGCGCGATGAAGACGGACAGCATGAACACATCGCCATGCGCGAAATTGATCATGCCGATGATCCCGTAGACCATCGTGTAGCCGATCGCGATGAGGCCGTAGACCGACCCAAGCGTTAGTCCGTTGACGAGCTGTTGCAGAAAATAATCCATGTCGGCCTATCGGTCTCTAAGGGTCGAAGGTCGCTGCATCTCATGGATCAGATCTGATAGAGAATGCACCGTGGCGGAGCTTGCAAAGGACAGCGAAGCGCAAGATCAGCTAACTGGCAAGTTCAGAAAACGCTTGATTTGCCGTGCGCCCCGCCCAATCCCCGAAAAAATGCCTTACAGGATATTGTGCGAGCCATCGCAGAACGGCTCGTCATCGGTATCCTTGCAGCCACACAAATTGAAGGTTCCGCTGCTTTCGGCAACAAAGCGCAAGGGATCAATGCCCGTCCCCTGGTGCGCACCGTCGCAAAACGGCTGTTTCTGGGACCGCCCACATCGGCAATAGAAATACGCTTTGCCTTCGACGAGTTCGACCTGATAAGGACCCGGCTGCGCAACGACTGGCTCTTCTGCCACGGTCACCTCCATTAGAGTGTCTTTTACCCCACTTGCCCATCCGGCAAGTCCGGCACTGCGAGGCTTGCTTCCAGGCTTGGAACGCTCCGGAAACGGCATCAACAGGGCCAACCCATCTGCTCTACCGGCTATTCCAAGGGGCGACAAGCCCACAAGGACGCCCCCGCCGACGATGAGGTCAATTGCACACACCCAAGTTGTCACTGTCTGATTTGCAGCAATATTTGTAGGCTAAGACAGCAGGCCTCGGGCTTCGAATTCGGCAATCCTGCGCAAAATTTCAGCAGCTCAACCATTTAGACTTGCACAAACATCCTTATGTTTTGTTCACCGGGCATTTGCAGTTTTGTCCGAAACTGACACAACGAGGGCTTAGCCAAAGCCTGAAAACCTATGTTCCAGCGCAAGAAATTGCCTGTCAGGCTCAAGCGTGACTAGCCCTTATCGGCAACTTGACCGGACAGCGCAGCAGTCCTTTGCTAAGGTCCAAATTCTGGGCAGGAACCGAAGCGTCTAAATCCCCCCGGGCATCGCCCGGCCCAATGCGCAGAGGAATTTCTTCATGGCAACCGTAGCCTATCTGGCGATCCTGATTGCCCTGATCACCGCTCTCGCCATGCATCGTGCAAGTCTCATCGGCTGGGCCGTCGGCCTGTCCGTGGCGATTTTGGCTGCTCAGCTTGGCTTTTTCGGCGGCGGCAACCAGTTCCCGCCCTCAAGCTTCACCGGCATCGCGGTCTGGCTCATTCCCGCAGTGCTGGCGCTTCTTGCAGTTCCCGCCATCCGCCGCCGCCTCTTGATCGAGCCCGCCTTCAATCTGGTCCGCAAGATCCTGCCACGCGTCTCCGATACCGAACGTCAGGCGCTCGATGCAGGCACCGTCGGTTTCGATGCCGAGCTGTTTTCCGGCACGCCCAACTGGAACAAGTTGCATGACCTCCCGGCCGTCACGTTGACGCACGAAGAACGCGCCTTCCTCGACGGCCCGACCGAAGAGCTCTGCCGGATGGCCAACGACTGGCAGATCCGCTTCCAGAAAAAAGAGATCCCACAGGAGATCTGGGACTTTGTTGCCAAGAACGGCTTCCTCGGCATGCTCATTTCAAAGGAACATGGCGGTCTCGGCTTTTCCCCTCAGGCACAATCGTTGATCCTCGGTAAGATTTCATCGCGCTCGCCGGACGTCGCAACAATCGTAATGGTGCCCAATTCACTGGGCCCGGGCGAATTGATCGAGAAGTACGGCACGCCTGAACAAAAATCCCATTACCTGCCGCGCCTGGCGACCGGAAAAGAGATCCCCTGCTTCTCGCTGACGGGCCCGACCTCCGGTTCAGATGCAGCCACGATGCGCGATATCGGCCGCGTCGAGCGCGGCATGCATGACGGCAACGAAGTCCTCGGCATCCGGCTCAATTGGGATAAGCGCTACATCACGCTTGGCCCTAAAGCGACCCTCGTTGGCCTCGCCTTCCGCCTCTTCGACCCCGACAACCTGCTCGGCAAGGGTGACGACATCGGCATCACGCTGGCACTGATCCCCGCCGACCATCCCGGCGTCGAAATCGGCCGCCGTCATCTGCCATCGGGCTCCGCCTTCCCCAACGGTCCGAACTGGGGCAAGGACGTCTTCATTCCACTCGATTGGGTCATTGGAGGCAGCGAGCGCGTCGGGCAGGGCTGGCGCATGCTGATGGAATGCCTGGCCGCCGGGCGCGCCATTTCACTCCCCTCATCGGCAACCGCCGGGGCCAAGGCGATGCTGCGCCACACCTCCGCCTATGCGCGCATCCGCAAACAGTTCGGCATCCCGATCGCGCGCATGGATGGCATCGCCCAGCCGCTGGCCCGCATCGCTGAAAGCGCCTACGTCAACGAGGCCGCGCGCGGCGTCACGGCAACGAGCGTCACCGCTGGCGAGAAGCCGTCGGTCATTTCCGCGTTGATGAAGTACCAAACGACCGAGCGCATGCGTCAAGCGGTCAACGACGCGATGGACATCCACGGCGGCCGCGCCATCTGCGACGGCCCGACGAACTACCTGCAGGCCGCCTACCAGATGGTCCCCGTCGGCATCACGGTCGAAGGCGCCAACATCCTGACGCGCTCGCTGATCACCTTCACGCAAGGCGCGCTACGCTCCCACCCCTATCTCTACCGGGAAATCCAAGCCGCCCAGAACGAAGATAAAAAAGCGGGCCTCAAGGAATTCGAAGACGCCTTCACCAGCCACATCAGCTATTCGGTCTCGAACGTCTTCGGCGCGCTCTTCCATAACCTGACATTCGGCTCGTTCGGCGAAACGCCTCTCGATAGCGGCCCACTGGCACACTGGTATCGTCAGCTCTGGCGCCAGTCGCGCAACTTCGCACTCGTCGCCGACACCGCCGTCGCAACGCTTGGCGGCGGATTGAAAACCCGCCAGATGCTGACCGGCCGCATGGCCGATGCCCTATCGGAACTCTACCTCCTGTCATGCGTTCTGAAGCGATATGAAGACGACGGTAGCAACGAAGACGATCTGCCAATCGTTGAGCTTGCAATGCGCAACGGATTACACCGCTTCCAAACGGCATTGAACGGCGCCATCGAAAACTTCCCCAACCCGTTTGCCCGCAGCTTTTTGAGCCTCGCCGTTTTCCCCTTCGGCGTCCCCTACCGGCCGGCCTCCGATACGCTCACCCGCAAAGTCGCACGCGCCATAAGCGAACCCGGCGAAGTCCGCGACCGCCTGACCCGTGACATCTTCATCTCCAATGATCCCGACGATCCGACCGGCCTTCTCGAAGCAACGCTTGCCCGCGTCATCGCAACCGAGGCCGCCGAGAAGAAACTCGACAAAGCCATCCGCGCCGGAACGATCCGCCGTTACCACGGCCTCAACTGGTTCGATGAAGCTGCCAAGGCAGGCGTCATCACCGCCAAAGAAGCCGAAGACCTCAAGGAAGCCGAAGCCCTCGTTGCCCGTGCCATCGCCGTTGACCATTTCGACCCCGAAGAGGTCAAGCCGAACTACAAACACGCTGATGACACACCAGGCAACGATCACACCGCTGAAGCTGCCGAATAACATTTCATTGCTGCCCCCGCGGCAAGGGAGATCCACCGACCATGAACGACGACACTCCGACTGCCACCACGACGAGCGCAACGACCACCGCTCCGCCCGTCCTCAACGATTGGCGGTTAAATGTCGACGTCGAGAAAATCGCCTGGGCGACTTTCGACCGCGAAGGCGAAAGCGCCAACGCGCTTGGCCGCCGCCCGCTGGAAGAACTCGCCACGATCATCGATTGGGTTGAAAAGCGCGCAGCCGAAAAGGCTGTCCGCGGCCTCGTCATCATGTCGGGCAAGGAGAAGGGTTTCATCGTCGGAGCCGACATTCGCGAGTTCGCCGATCTCAAAACGCAAGAGCAGGTCGTCGACGCCATCAAGCCCGTCAACGAAATGCTCGATCGCATCGAGAAGATGAAAGTCCCAGTCGTCGCCGCAATTCACGGCGTCTGCGTCGGCGGCGGCTTGGAACTCATCCTCGCCTGCCATTACCGCATCGCCACCCGCGACGACTCCACCAAGATCGGCTTCCCCGAGGTCAAGCTGGGCATCTTCCCCGGCTTCAACGGCACCGCACGGTCGATCCGTCAGGCTGGCGCTATCGCGGGCATGACGGCGATGCTCAAAGGCTCGATGATCCGCGCCACCGCCGCCCGCGCCCAAGGCTTCATCGACCAACTCGTCGACAGCAAAGGCGCGTTGCGATGGGCCGCCCGCAAGGCCGTCATGCAGAAGCGCAAGTCAAAACCCAAAGGTTGGTTCGCAAGCCTCATGTCGAAATGGCCGGCACGCGGCTTCCTCGCTGGCAAACTGCGCGACGAAACCAAAAAGCGCGTGCGCCCCGACCATTATCCCGCCCCTTTCGCGCTCATCGACCTCTTCGAGGAGCACGGCGGTTCGTATGACGAAATGAAGCGCGAAGAAACCAAGGCGTTCGCGCCGCTGATGGTTTCCGACACGTCCAAAAATCTGCGCCGCGTCTTCTTCCTCTCCGAAGCCTTGAAAGCCCAGGCACCAAAAGGCCTGAGCTGGAAACCCATGCGCGCGCACATCATCGGCGCCGGAACGATGGGGGCCGATATCGCCGGCTGGTGTGTCGCCAGCGGCATGGAAGTCACCTTGCAGGACCTCTCCAAAGAGCAGATTGAAAATGGCATCGCCGCCCAGTCGCGCCTCTTCAAAAAGAAGTTCCGCAAGAAGCCCGCCAACGATGCCGCAAAGGCGCGCCTCATCGCCGACCCGGACGGCAACGGCATCGCGCGCGCCGACATCATCATCGAGGCGATCGTCGAGAAGCTCGACGTCAAGCAGACGCTGTTCAAGGATCTTGAGGCGAAGATGAAGCCGGGCGCCGTCATGGCCTCCAACACCTCGTCGCTGAAGATCGAAGACATCGCAGCCCCGCTCAAAGATCCCGGCCGCCTCATCGGCATCCACTTCTTCAACCCCGTCGCGCAGATGCCGCTCGTCGAAGTCGTCCGCGGCGCATCGAGCCGACAAGAGGAAGTCGATAAAGGCGCCGCCTTCGTCACCGCAATCGACAAGTTCCCGCTGATCGTCAAGTCGGTGCCCGGCTTCCTCGTCAACCGCGTGCTTGCCCCTTACATGATGGGCGCGATGGCGCGCGTCGATGCGGGCGAGGAAAAAGAAAAAATCGACGAAGCCGCCCGCACCTTTGGCATGCCGATGGGACCGATTGAGCTGGCAGATACCGTCGGCCTCGATGTCTGCGCCAGCGTCGGCCAGATCCTCGGCCTCGGAAACAAAGTCTCCGGCGCCGCCCAACTGGTGAATGCCGGCAAGCTCGGCAAGAAAACCGGCCAGGGCTACTACACCTGGAAGGACGGCAAACCTGTCAAATCCGAAGACGCGCGATACGGCAACGGCGAACTCGAAAAACTCGGCCGCGAACTGGTTGAGCCGCTCATCGCCGAAGCCCAGCGCGCCGTTGACGAAGGCGTCGTCGAAACGGCCGACCTCGTCGATGCCGGCGTCATCTTCGGAACAGGCTTTGCACCATTCCGTGGCGGACCGCTCCACTACAAAACCGAACTCAGCGCCGCAACCGAAGAGCTGACCGCCGCCGAGTAACGCAACCGCCTATTCACAAATTCTAACAGTTGAAGTCTTCGACCCTCGCACACTCAAAGAGGGTAATTCATGGGGAGAGAACATTGAGCAAATCCCTGCGCAGGGTCGCCATCCTCGGTGGCAAACGCACTCCCTTCTGCCGCTCCGGCACGCTTTACGCCGACCAGTCGAACCTCGACATGATGACCGCTGCATTGAACGGGGTCGTGGAGGCTTACGGTCTCAAAGGCCAGCATATCGATGAAGTTGTCGGCGGCTCGGTCATGACGCACTCCAAGGATTGGAACCTGGCGCGCGAAGCGGTCCTCGGCACCAAGCTCGCAACCTCCACACCCGGCGTCACCATGATGCAGGCCTGCGGAACCTCGCTCCAGGCCGCCATGGGCATCGCTGCCAAAATCGCCACCGGCCAGATTGAAAGCGGCATCGCCGTCGGCTCCGATACGACCTCCGACGTGCCCATCGTCTTTTCGAAAAAGTTCTCCCAGCGCCTGATGGAAATGAACAAGAAGAAGACGATGCTCGACAAGCTGAAGGTTCTGGCCGGCACCAGACCCGGCGAACTGATCCCGCTGCCGCCTGCCGCCACCGAACCACGCACCGGTCTGTCGATGGGACAGCATTGCGAACTGATGGCCAAGAACTGGCAGATCCCGCGGACGGAGCAGGACCAACTCGCTTACGAAAGCCACAAGAAGGCCGCCGCAGCCTACGCCGACGGCCACATGGACGACCTCGTCATTCCCTTTTCCGGCGTTTTCCGTGACAACAACGTCCGCGCCGATATCGAACTCGACAAGCTTGCCGAACTGAAAACGGTCTTCGACAAGACGGAAACCGGAACCATGACGGCGGCCAACTCGACCCCGCTGACGGACGGCGCGGCAGCCGTCCTGCTATCGTCCGAGGATTGGGCCACTGAGCACAAACTTCCCGTCCAGGCCTACCTCGTCGATGCCATCCATATCGGCAACGATTTTGTCGGTGGCGACGGCTTGCTGATGGCCCCAACCATTGCCGTCTCCAAGCTTCTTAAGCGCAATGGCCTGACACTACAGGACTTCGATTTTTACGAAATCCACGAAGCTTTCGCCGCCCAGGTTCTGGCAACGCTGAAAGCCTGGGAAGATCCCGAGTACTGCAAGAACGCGCTCGGCCGCGATGCACCGCTGGGATCGATCGACCGATCGAAGTTGAACGTCAAAGGCTCGTCGATTGCCGTCGGCCACCCCTTCGCCGCAACTGGCGCACGCGTGCTCGCCAACATTGCCAAGCTCTTAAGCGACAAGGGCAGCGGCCGCGGCCTGATTTCCATTTGTACAGCTGGCGGCATGGGGGTCGCGGCGATTGTTGAAGCGCCATCAGCATCCAATACTTGAGACTGAGGCGCCCAAACTTCGGCAACGCGAAACAAAAAAATCCCGGCACCGTAGCGCCGGGATTTTTTCGTTTTCAAAAGCGATCAACCGTGAGCGGCGCCGAGCAATATCAGCGCGGCAGAACCGTTGAGCCCATCAGCTGCTCGTCGATGGCACGCGCAGCCTGACGACCTTCACGGATCGCCCAGACAACCAGCGACTGACCGCGGCGAACGTCGCCAGCCGCAAACAGATTGTTGTCGCCGGGCAGCTTGTAGTTGTCTTCGTTGCTGTCGACGCCCTTGAAGCGGCCGCGTGGAACCACGTCCAAACCAAGCTGCTGCAACGCGCCGGCTTCGATCGGCCCCGAGAACCCCATCGCAAACAAAACAAGGTCTGCATCAAGCGAGGCTTCGGTGCCGGCAACCGGCTGCATCTTCGGGTCGACCTGCACATAGTTGAGCTTCGTGACCTTGCCATCCTGACCTTCGAAGCCCGTCGTCGAAACCGAATAGATCGTCTCGGCGCCTTCGGCCTGGCTCGTCGAAATCCGAAGCTTCATCGGCCAGTGCGGCCAGGACATCGCCTTGTTCTCCTTCTCAGGAGGACGCGGCATGATCTCAAGCTGCGTCACCGACTTGGCGCCCTGCCGGATCGACGTCCCGATGCAGTCTGAGCCCGTGTCGCCGCCACCGATAACGATGACGTGCTTGTCCTTGGCGGAAATCTCGTGCGTGCCTTCCGCCAATCGTTCGCCAGCCACACGGCGGTTCTGCTGCGGCAGGAAATCCATCGCGAAATGGATGCCATCAAGATCGCGCCCCGGCGCATTGGCGAAGAAATCGAACGGCGTTTCCGAGCCCATCGCCAGCAGCACCGCGTCATGCGATTTCTGCAACTCAGCAGCATCGACATCGACACCCACGTTGACGTTGCAGTGGAAGGTCACACCTTCGGCTTCCATCTGCTTGGCACGACGCGCAATCACCGACTTTTCCATCTTGAAGTCGGGAATGCCGTAGACGAGCAAGCCGCCCGGACGCGCGTTCTTTTCATAAACATGGACATCGTGGCCAGCCCGTGCGAGCTGCTGCGCAGCCGCCAGACCGGCAGGCCCTGAACCGATGATCGCAACCTTCTTGCCGGTCGGCTTTTCCGGCGGCTGCGGCACGATCCAGCCTTCCTCGAAACCGCGATCGGCAATCGCACACTCGATCGATTTGATCGTCACCGGAGTGTCGTCGATGTTGAGTGTGCACGCAGCTTCGCATGGCGCCGGACAAACGCGTCCCGTCACTTCCGGGAAGTTGTTGGTCGAGTGCAGGTTGATAACCGCTTCCTTCCACTCGCCTTCATAAACCAGGTTGTTCCAGTCCGGGATCTGGTTGTTGACCGGGCACCCCGTATGACAAAACGGGATCCCGCAATCCATGCAGCGCGCAGCCTGCGTCTTCGATTCCTCCTCGCTGGGAGGAATGACGAACTCATGATAGCTCTTGGTGCGCTCTGCGACCGGCTCGTACTTGCGCTCCGCGCGTTCGAATTCCAGAAATCCGGTTGGCTTGCCCATGGTCTCGTGTCGTCCCTAAATTCACTTGATCAAGCTGGAAGGTAATTTGCTCGCAGGTCACGCCCGTTGTTAAGCGTGAGCTGCTGTTCCGACGTCCGTATCCACCTTGCGCATTTCCGTCAGCGCGCGGCGATACTCGGTCGGCATCACCTTCTTGAACTTCGGCAAGTATACATCCCAGTTGGCCAGGATCTCCTTGGCCTTCTTCGAATTCGTGTAATGCGCCTGTCGAACGATCAGCGCATGCAGCCGCAGCGCATCCTGAGCGAGCATGTCGTTCATCACCTCTTCGAGGTTGGAAGCATCCATACTGCCATTGGCCTTGAGCTTGTCGTTGACGGCTGGATCAGCCTCGATCGTTTCAAGCTCGACCATCGCCATGTTGCATTTGGCTTCGAAGCCGCCGCTTTCGTCGAGGACGTAAGCGATGCCACCCGACATACCGGCCGCAAAGTTGCGTCCCGTCTCGCCAAGAACGACAACCACGCCGCCAGTCATATATTCGCAGCAGTGATCGCCCGTTCCCTCGATGACGGCATATGCGCCCGAGTTGCGCACCGCGAAGCGTTCCCCGGCGATACCACGGAAATAGCATTCGCCAGTGATTGCACCGTAAAGCAGCGTGTTACCGACGATGATGCTCTCTTCGGGAACGATGGAAGACTCCGGATCGGGGCGCACGATGATCTTGCCGCCCGACAGCCCCTTGCCAACGTAGTCGTTGCCCTCGCCGACGAGTTCCATCGTCACGCCCTTGGCAACCCACGCGCCGAAGCTCTGACCCGCCGTTCCCTTGAAGGTGAACCAGACGGTGTCGTCAGGAAGACCGGCATGGCCGTACTTCTTGGCGATCGTCCCAGACAGCATCGTGCCGGCGGTGCGGTCGGTGTTCTTGATCTCAAGCTCTTCCTTCACCGGGGGGCCGCTTTCGATCGCCGGGGTCGCCAGCGCAATGAGCCGGTTGTCGAGAACCTTTTCCAGCCCGTGATCCTGCTCTTCACAGTGATAGACGGCAACGTCCTCAGGCACATCCGGCTTGTAGAACAGCTTCGTGAAATCGAGACCCTTGGCCTTCCAGTGATTGATCGCATGGGTCTTGTCGAGCATGCCTGGCTGACCAACCATCTCGTCGAATGTGCGGAAGCCCATCGCCGCCATCATCTCGCGAACCTCTTCGGCCACGAAGAAGAAGTAGTTGATGACGTGCTCAGGCTGCCCGGTGAACTTCGCGCGCAGACGCGGGTCCTGGGTGGCAACACCAACCGGGCAGGTGTTGAGGTGACACTTGCGCATCATGATGCAGCCGGCCGCGATAAGCGGAGCCGTCGAGAAGCCGAACTCATCGGCCCCCAAAAGCGCTCCCACGACGACGTCGCGACCCGTCCGCAAGCCACCATCGACTTGCACCGCGATACGGCCGCGCAAGCGATTACCGACCAGCGTCTGATGCGTTTCAGCCAGACCGATTTCCCACGGGCTGCCGGCGTGCTTGATCGAGGTCAGCGGCGAAGCACCGGTACCGCCTTCGAACCCGGAAATCGTCACGTGGTCGGCGCGCGCCTTGGCGACACCGGCAGCAACCGTGCCGACACCCACTTCAGACACCAGCTTGACGGAGATGTCGGCAGCCGGGTTGGTGTTCTTCAAATCGAAGATCAGCTGAGCCAGGTCTTCGATCGAATAGATGTCGTGGTGCGGCGGCGGCGAGATGAGACCGACACCCGGCGTAGAGTGACGCACCTTGGCGATGACGGCATCGACCTTATGGCCCGGCAGCTGACCGCCTTCGCCAGGCTTCGCGCCCTGCGCCATCTTAATCTGGATCATATCCGAGTTGACGAGATATTCCGTCGTCACGCCGAACCGGCCAGAAGCAACTTGCTTGATCGCCGAACGCATCGACGACCCGTCGGGAAGCGGAACGAAACGGTCAGGCTCCTCGCCACCCTCGCCGGTGTTCGACTTACCGCCGATCTTGTTCATCGCAATGGCAAGCGTCGTATGCGCTTCACGCGAAATCGACCCGAAGCTCATCGCACCCGTTGCAAAGCGCCGCACGATATCAGCCGCAGATTCGACCTCTTCAAGCGGCACAGGCGTACGACCCATCTCCTCGGCCGACTTGATGCGGAAAAGACCACGCATCGTCATCAGCTGTTCAGACTGGTCGTTGATGGTCTTGGCAAACGCGCGGTATTTTTCCGGCAGATTTCCGCGCACGGCATGTTGAAGATCGGCGACCGTCTGCGGACGCCAGGTGTGCGCTTCGCCACGAATACGGAATGCGTATTCGCCGCCGACATCGAGCATATTCTTCAGAACCGGAGAATTGCCGAAGGCGGCCACATGTCGCTCGACCGTCTCACGCGCGATCTCTTCCAGCCCGACGCCTTCGATCTGCGTATGCGTCCCGGTGAAATACTTGTCGACGAAGCTCGACTTAAGCCCGACCGCATCAAAGATCTGCGCACCGCAATAGGACTGGTAGGTCGAGATGCCCATCTTGGCCATGACCTTCAGCATCGCCTTGCCCAGCGCCTTGATGTAGTTCGCCTTGACCTGATCGACGTCGAGCCCTTCGGGCATTTCCGGCATCATGGCTTCCAGCGTCTGGAACGCCAGATACGGGTTGATAGCTTCCGCGCCATAGCCCGCAAGAGTACAGAACTGGTTGACCTCGTAGGCCTCGCCCGTCTCGACAACCAGTCCCACACGGGTCCGCAACCCTTCGCGGATCAGGTGGTGATGGACCGCCGACGTCGCCAACAGTGACGGCACCGGAATGCGATCCGGACCAATCTCACGGTCGGACAGAATGATGATGTTGTACTCGCCCGACAAAACCGCTTCTTCGGCTTCTGCGCACACGCAGTCGAGCGCGTTCTCCATCGCCGCAACCCCACCCTCGGCGGGATACGTGATGTCGATCGTCACCGACGAGAAGCTGTTGTCCTTGACCTGCCCGATCGAGCGGATGCGCTCCAGATCCTTGTTGGTCAGGATCGGCTGCTCGACTTCCAGCCGTTTGTGCTTGGACGTCCCTTCCAGATCGAGGATGTTCGGCCGCGGCCCGATGAACGACACGAGGCTCATGACGAGTTCCTCGCGGATCGAGTCGATCGGCGGGTTCGTCACCTGGGCGAAGTTCTGCTTGAAGTAGGTGTGCAGCAGCTTGGAACGCGACGACAGCGCCGAAATCGGCGTATCCGTTCCCATCGAGCCGATCGCTTCCTGACCGGTCTCCGCCATCGGCGTCATCAGGAACTTGACGCTCTCCTGCGTATAGCCGAAGGCCTGCTGGACATCGAGAAGCGACAGGTTGCTGGAAGACGGAAGGCTCGACGCCGCCGGCAACGGCAGGTCGCACACCTGAATCTGCGAACTTTGCAGCCAGCGCTCATAAGGATGGCTGGCGGCGATCTCGGCTTTGAGTTCCTCATCCGAGATGATGCAGCCCTTCTCAAGGTCGATGAGCAGCATCTTGCCAGGCTGCAAGCGCCACTTCTGCACGATGTCTTCTTCCTTCACCGGCAGAACGCCCGATTCAGAAGACATGATGACGATATCGTCCTTGGTGACGAGATAGCGCGCCGGACGCAAACCGTTACGGTCGAGCGTCGCGCCGATCTGTCGGCCGTCGGTAACCGCCACCGCAGCCGGACCGTCCCACGGCTCCATCATCGCCGCGTGATACTCATAAAATGCGCGACGTTCGCGATCCATCAGCGGATTGCCGGCCCAGGCTTCCGGAATGAGCATCATCGCGGCATGCGACAGCGAATAGCCGCCCATGGTCAGGAATTCGAGCGCGTTGTCGAAACAGGCCGTATCAGACTGGCCGTCATAGGAGATCGGCCACAGCTTGGTAATGTCATCACCAAACAGCGGCGTAGAGACTGACGCCTGACGTGCCGCCATCCAGTTGACGTTACCCCGCAACGTGTTGATTTCACCGTTATGGGCAACCATGCGGAACGGATGCGCCAGTGGCCACGACGGGAAGGTGTTCGTTGAAAAGCGCTGGTGAACGACTGTCCCCTTGTAGACGATCGTGCGCGTCGACAAGGAAACGGTGTAGTGCCCGATATTGCGGTTCTTGTATTCCGCGCGTACGGCGTTCGAAACCCGCTTGCGAACAACGAACAGCTTGCGCTCGAAAGCGTCCTGGTCGCCTTTGAAATCACCACGCCCGATGAACACCTGCCGATGAACCGGCTCGGTCTCGATCACCATCTCCGACAAAGATGAGTTGTCGACCGGAACGGTCCGCCAGCCGACCAGCCGCAGGCCTTCTTCGGCAACGATACGCTTCCAGATCGTCTCACAGTTATCGCGCAGGCGCTGCTCGCGCGGCATGAACACGAAACCGACCGCATAATTGCCCGGCTGCGGCAGCGAAAATCCGTTGACCTGGCACTCCTGAGCCAAGAAGGCATGCGGAATCTGCACAAGGACACCGGCGCCATCGCCAGCCAGCGGATCCGCGCCGACGGCACCGCGGTGCTCCAGGTTTTCCAGGATGTGCAGCGCACTTTGCACGATTTTGTGCGACTTGCGGCCCTTCATATCGGCAATGAAGCCGACGCCGCAGGCATCAAACTCCCGGTCAGGATCGAACAAACCCTGGGCTTTTGGGCGTCCAACCTGACGCTCAACAATACCAAGATCGATAGACTTGCCGTTCCTCGTCATTTCCCAACCCTGTGCCGATGGCCAAAAGCCAAATTGCATATAAACCAAAGTTCAACCAAAACCGCTGGCGATTTTGGAGGCAACGTCTCCTGCAGATCAATCAAAACCTGTTCGCCCGTCCGCTGGACCAACAGAACCTGACAGAGCGCTGCAGCCATCCTTCTTCGTCCTTCAGCCTCGCACGATTTTTCGGACTGACAAGCCCTGCGCGCAAATTCGCAATGCCTGGGCTTCGAGGCGATCCCAACAAACATTCCGCATCGACGCGAGGAGCCAAGTCCGCCCTGCGCGCAAAGCTAACCGGTGCCTTGGCTGCGGTCTTGCCGAAATGGACGAAGAAAGGACAGAGTTGCTGACCTTTTTCGCAATGTTGCAGATTTCGACCCGCGACACAAGAGCCTACCGAGTGCCGAACAGTTGGCTAGAAGTACGACAAAAAAAGCCGCTGCTTGGATGAAGCAGCGGCTCAGTGGGGCTAGGGACTTGGAGAAGTCTTGTCGTCGGTTACGATTGGACGGCGGCCTGTTCGATTTGCGGCGCACCGGTCGTGCCTTGATCCGCGATTTCAATCAGCCGCGGCTTCATTTTTTCGGGCACGTTGCGCACCAGGCCAATATCCAGAAGACCGTCAGCAAGTGCCGAATCTTTTACTTCAACATGGTCGGCCAGCTGGAACCGCCGCTCGAACGAACGTGTCGCGATCCCACGGTGGAGATATTCACGGTCTTTGGAGGTCGCCTCCTTCTGGCCGCGCACGGTCAAGGTCTGCTCCTTGACTTCGACACTGAGTTCGTCGCGCGAGAAGCCTGCAACCGCCATGGTAATTCGGTATTCATTCTCACCCACCCGCTCGATGTTGTAGGGCGGAAAACCGTTATCGTCGCCGGCAATATGGTCGAGCATATTGACCAGACGGTCGAAGCCAACGGTGGAACGGTACAATGGGGCGAAATCGATGTGACGCATAAACACATCCTCCTTGAGAAGCGATATGTGGTTTTGCCTGCTTTGGACAATCAACGCGACTGCCCAACGGGCCAGGCGCTCAATGCGCTCCCGATGGTGTGGCGAGCGCAAATCTAAGGTAAGAAGGCTTCCGGGCTGTTCAAGCCCTGACGAGCGCGCTTTCCAGCTGCGATCAACCCTATTGATGCAAATAGGTAACGGCGGCCGGCATCACTGGTCCGCAACGTCTGGTAGGGACTGTAAAATCCCGTCCACGCAAGGCTTAGCGAAGCCACTCAGGCCACGAGCTTCGAAACACCCAGATAGGCATCGAAGGCCGCCCAGAAACGCTGACGGAAAACGTCGCGCTCCTGCAGAATCTCATGCAAAGACCCCGGCACCAGGATCAGGTTGCCGACTTTCAGCCGCATCGCGAATTCCTCGATCGCCCGCGTCGACACGATGCGATCCTTGCCGGCAGCAAACAACATCACCGGCACTTTCACGTCCGGCGCAAAGTCGGGGTTCTGGATCTGCGCGCTTGAGCGGTAAGCCGCTCTGAGCCACGCAACCGTCGGCGCACCGAGCCCGAGCTCCGGCTTGACCTCCAAAATCGCCTTGTTGCGCGACCACCTCTCACGGTCGGAGGTCAGTGGATTGCCCTCGAACTTGTCGGTTCCCTCGAAAGCATCGCTGCCGCCGTAAACATAAGTGCCGCCAAAACCGGTCACCGAAGCGGCTTCCGCATAGATATTTGCAAGACGCTGAGAAACCCCGACCCGCTCATCGGCAAACGCAATCATCGGGGCCGTGAGAATGATCCGGTCAAACCACGACCCCGGCTTGACGGCATGCCGCAAAAGCACGTTTCCGCCCATCGAATGCGCCAGAGCGAAAAACGGCGGCGGGCAATCCGGTAGAACGACGTCCTTCATGAACCGCAGAACGTCTTTCTCGTACTCGGCAAAATCGGTGATATGGCCTTTGCGCGGATTTCCCAAAGACCGCCACGACCCGCCTTGGCCCCGCCAGTCAAAAGTTGCAACAGCAAACCCGCGGCGACGAAGATCGGCTACCGTCTCGAAGTACTTCTCGATGAATTCGCCACGGCCATGAAACAGGCAGATCGTCCCACGCCGGGGCCCGCGCGTCGCCTGCCAGATGGCGTACCGCATCGGCTGGCCGTCGTACCCGCCAAATGTCCCAACAACCGGACCGCTAGGTACGGGGTTCTTGGCAAGCGAAATCAATTCCACGTTTTCAGCCATCGACCAGTCTTCCCAAACCGATAATCCGTAACGCTCACTATATCACGCGATGTCACGCGCTAAGCGACAGCCACCTTGCGCTAGCCCGTGAGGAGCTTGACCGCCGCTTCATGCACACGGGCATCGCCAGCCGCAACGATGTTTCCACCGTTGACGGCACTATCCCCAGACCAAGTCGTCATGACGCCGCCAGCCTTCTCCACGATCGGGATAAGGGCCGCCACGTCATACGAGTTCAATCCGCTTTCGACGATCAAATCCGAAAAACCACCCGCCAGCATCGCGTAGGCATAGCAGTCCCCACCATATCGGGTTGTCTTGGCTTGCCCTTTGATCTTGTCGAAGGACTGCCGATCCTCGGCGCTGAAATAGTCCGGATGTGTTGTCGACAGCACCGCATCGCCAAGCCCGGCGCACGATCGCGTCTTCAGCTCGCGCGTTTGCCCTTGAGCCCCCCGCCACATCGCCCCCGATTGCGTACTCCAGAACCGTTCACCCGTATAAGGCTGGTCCATCACGCCCAGGACGGGTTGTCCCTGATCGGTGAGACCGATCAACGTCCCCCACATCGGCCACCCCATGATGAAGGCCGCCGTCCCGTCGATGGGATCGATAATCCATTGGAAGCGGGCATCGGGGTTCAGACTGCCGAATTCTTCGCCAAAAACGCCGTGATCGGGAAACAGCTCGCTCAATTTGTCACGAATGGCCGTTTCAGCCTCGCGATCGGCAATTGTCACAGGGTCAAACTGACCTTGGACCCCCGGCTTTGAGGCCCCGCTTTTGCTGTCGACATCGAAATCGGCACGAAACCAGCGAATCGTTTTTGCGGCCGCAGCATCCGCCAGGACCTGCGCACAGTCCGCCAAACGCCCAAAATCAGCATCTTTCGGTGGTTTTTTATGTGACATTTTTGTCAAGCAGTTCACTTTTCGCTACCGCACAACGCGCTGTGATTGAAGATAACTACAACCCCTCGACCGCGCTGCAACCTGTATAAACCTCAGGCAAACTGACATTTCGACGTGGAAAACTCTATGTCCTGCACGCAATTCTCCACCGTACTCATCCTCAACAATCGACTTTTCTTCAATTGCAGAACGCGACGAATAACACCAGATTATACGACGTGGCGTGCGAAGCTACTTCGGCGTCATGGCCTGATAGATCGGGCGTTTCCTCCCTGGACTTGGGCTGTTCTTCGCGAACGGCCCACTTTTTTCGAAAACCCTCGATCCGCTTCCTTCTTCATCGATAGCGTTCCGTAAAACGGCCTGCCCATTGAACGGGCAACGCCGAGACCGAAAACGCGCGCAAATTCCGCTTGCCAATTCGACTTCTGGCCCAAAAAGCGCGGGTTAATGCGCCACAGTGGACAAGTTGCTCGGCCGCCACAAAAAATTTCAGGGTGAAAGTCGTTTGTTTCCAACGTGTTAGCAATAGGTCATCACGACGAGCAAATCAGCTCTGCAAAAAATGCATTTGTCATTTGTGCGCCGCACCTCCTAATGTTGCATTGCGACATCGACGAGCTAGCTTGTCCGTCGCAGCCCTCCTTGGGCGTTTCCTCCCTAGACTTGGGCCGTTCATTCGTTGGACGGCCCCTTTTCTTTCCCCATTTCTCAACGGTTTTTAAGCGCCTTATCTCGATAATAAGTGCGTGTGCCTTCCGCAGACCTGCTGCCGCTCAACCGCCCCTCGCCAACGCACGATCATTGCGAATGATCACAGCTGATCGATGGCGGTCGCTGGGTCAGCAGCTCATTCTGCGGCGGAAGCCTGCTCAAAGCACCCCGGCAAATCGCAAGCAACACTAGCAACGACCTGCTCGATATCGGTGAGCAGCCGTTGGTAACCACCATTAGGCTCCAGAGTCGTCTCATTGAGATAGAGCCCGCGGTTGATTTCCACCTGCAAGGCATTGATGCCCCGCACCGGCTGTCCGTAATGCTCGGTGATATAGCCGCCGGCATAAGGCCGATTCACATGCACGCCATAGCCGCGCGAGCTGAAGGCCTGCTGCACAAAAGCCGTCAGCATACCGTCGCATGCGGTCCCAAACCGGTCCCCAAGCACGATATCCGGCCGCACGCGCCGGTCCGTCGAGGTGCTGTTTGACGGCATCGAATGGCAATCGATCAGGATCGCATAGCCGAACTGATTGCGCGTACGCTCAAGTAAGCCAGCCAGCGCCGCATGAAACGGACGGTAAAGCGCCTCGATCCGCACCAGAGCCGCAGCCAGCGTCAAGCGATCACGGTAGATTTCAGTCCCATCACCAACAATCCGCGCAATTGTTCCAAGCCCGCCGATAACCCGCGTCGTGTGTGCATTGGCATAAGCCGGCAGCGGTTCATCAAACAGCACTGGATCGAGTTCATAAGGCTCCCGGTTAAGATCGAGGTAGGCGCGCGGAAACAACGCCGCGATCAAAGGCGCACCGTATGCAGGCGCACAGGAAAACAGCTCATCGACGTAGCAGTCTTCGGACTTACGCAATGTGTGCGCGTCAAGCTGCGATTGAGCCAGGAAATAATCCGGATAGATCCGTCCCGAATGGGGGGAACAAAAAACGACGGGCGTCGAAAGACGCTCGGGTTCCTGGACAACAAAAGGGGGCGTTAACTCGGCCTCAATAGCGGCGCGTTCCCTGACGGGCATAAGTCCTCGTACCCCTTCGCTGAAACCTCGTACTGGAACCTTCGTCGGAACCGGCAACGCCAAGCAGTCTGCCAATCCCCTTGATTAATGTCCACTAAGGACCGACGAATTGCCCGTCGAAAGCCACCAACCGGCGCGCGGCATGAGTGCATTGCATAAACCAGTCTGGCGCCTCTTCAACCGCGCCCAGAGGTTATCCTCAATCGTTTCGCGATCGCACGTTCTCAACCTTACCTTTACCAAACTCGCGTCAAGTTGTTCTCGAAAAGGTATGTTGACCGTCTTCTGGTAGTGTCGAAGCTGGCACCGCCAATTGACTGACCCGCGCAAGCCCCGTTCACGATGGGGATCGTTCCAACGCAGCAAACACTGTTCGAATTTCGTTTGCTGTGCCACCTTCGTTCGAGAGCCAAAATTCCAATGACAGCAAAGCAAACGCTCCTCGCCATGCGCCGCATCCTCCTCGCCGAAGACGATGAATCCATGCGCGGCTTTCTAGAACGTGCATTGCTGCGTGCCGGCTATGAGGTGGTATCCTTCAATAACGGGATCGAAGCCTTTGAGCGCTTAAAGGAAGAGCCATTCTCGCTCCTTTTGACCGATATCGTGATGCCGCAGATGGACGGTATTGAATTGGCCCGTCGTGCCAGCGAACTCGACCCTGAACTCAAGATCATGTTCATCACCGGATTTGCGGCCGTCACCCTGAACAACGCATCCGAGGCCCCCAACGACGCGCGCGTTTTGTCAAAACCGTTCCACTTGAAGGATCTGGTCGACGAGGTCGAACGTCTGCTCGATGCCTGACGGGCCCGCCCGCCCCTGGGGACAATCGCGACGATCGCGACCAAATTTCCTAAGCCACAAAGACCATAAATAACTCCACCCGAGACCCTCTCAGGTGGCGCAATTCATTGCGGCTGCCGGCACCGTGCCTCAGGTCAAACGACACGACGGTTGCAGAAACATTTCCACTGATGCTTTCAGGTCCTAGTGCCGCGCCGAGTTTTGGCGCACAATCTTCGTTATAGTTTTGAAAATAGTGAGTGTTTCCAATGCCTAAAATGATCGTTGCGGCACTGCTTGCTATTAGCATTGCAACCGTGACTGTAGCGCCAGCAGCCATCGCTGCTGAAGGCGAGGCAAGCTCCAAGACGGGCTGGCCCAAACCCACGCGTTCGCTCCTGCCGGGCGAGAAACTCTGCCGCTATAAATTCTCCGATGGCGTACGCAAGGTCTGGATTTGCGACAAGGCGGTTCCTTGTTGCGAATGGGAGGCCATCGGCAACTACGTCAAATGCGGCACCACCATCACCGGGTGTCTTTGAGATCTATTTTGGATTTTGGAGATAAACCCACCGGAAGACCCGAACTCCCGCGTCGGGGAGGGAGGTGTGTGGCGGTGCGAAAGCACGAGCCTTCCAGTGGCAGGCCTGCCTTGCTCCAACTGCTCGGAGAAGCAAGACAGGCCATGGGAACGAACGGGTCAGGAGCGGGGACCTTTACCGTTCGCAACGGGTGAGATTTGTTTGAAGCCCACCCTAGCCCGGCGTGATCGGGCATCTCTTTGGCAAGCCGGCATCGTTGGTCGTCGACCGAAAATGCCGCGTACCGTTAGCTTGAACTCGCAGTTGCGCTGACCATCGCGCTGAAACAGCACTGACGGGCAAAGCACGAACGCGGTGCACATGAAGATGTGAGATGATCGCGATCCAGCTCGGGCACGACGTGCGGAGGGGCCGGATGGCGTACTGGTGCAGAATTTTGGAAGTTCTCGGCATCTTGCTTTCCCTCAGCAAGGTGCTTTGAAGTTGATCCCCTGTTAGACGCCTCGTCGGTGGTTAACCTTAAGAGCGCCCCGTTGAGATTGATTTCATTAAGATCCGGCGGCGAAAAGAAGTCCCAAACGGGGCCGAACCTGGGCAAGTGCCCTATTTCGAGGGGGATCTGGTAAGATATCGAAACGAACGTGAAAGATTACTCACGGTGTTCCTGGAATAACATTGTGCTCAAAAAGGCAAAAATATCTTCTGCTTAGATCAAAATCCATCGCTTATCAGTGGCACGCCGAACCTGCTGCCGCAACGCCCCGCAGCCCTATTGCGGCCTTGATGTGACCCAACTCCCACACGGGAGCGAGAGGCAGCGACTTCGAAACATCAAGCGGGCTCCGCGGAACCAGTCTTTCCAAAACCCGCTCCACTTCAATAAACAATACCGTTACCGCGCCGCAGGGCATCCGCGGTAGCTATAACCAGGACAGTCAAAACTTCATGCCAAGTGCATCCGTCACCCGCGTACGCGAATGCCGCCTGCGCCGCGCTTCGAAGGCCTGGAGCTACGAACAGCGCTATAGTCGAGAAATCGCAAACCATTGGCAAAAGCGGCTGGCTGAAAGTCCGTCTTTCTTTAACGGCCGCATTTTCATGATGGAGCCGCCTTCGATCGACGACGGCATCTTGTCTGCACAAATGATCGAAACGAACTTCGCCGCCTACCTGCATTGGAAAGACAGCGGATACCCCGACAAGAACATCCACGACGGCTTCGGCTCCGCGATCATCCGCGCCAACGGCGGCGAAATCCTGCTCTCGCGACAACATCCAGGCCAAGTCAACTCAGCGACGCTTTGTCTGCCCAGCGGATTTATCGACCGCAACGATTTAACTAAGGACGGTGACATCGATATCGCCGCCAGCATCGTTCGAGAACTGGAAGAGGAAACGGGTCTGCCACCTTCAGTCTTTGCGCGCGGCCCAGACTTCCTCGTCACACAAGTCGGAACCAATGTCTCGATAGCGATCGAATTCCGGTCTTCAAAAACCGCAACCGAGCTAAGAGAGGAGCTCTTGGCAAACCTCGCCAGGCAATCCGAACCTGAACTGTGCGATTTTGTGATCTTCTCGAACGCATCCGAGGCGCAATCGAATCCGGACGTCGCCGCCTATGCGCGCTTGGCGATGTGCGCCGTGTTTGCGGGCACCTGAGCAATATTTCCACCATCCGTGCCAACATCGCACATCCAGCTTGACGCGCCTCGCGAAAGAGGCAGAGTGCGCGCCGGTCACATATTCAACTGTCTGGCAATCTCCAGCTTTCAGGTGTCATCAATCAAATGCGGCTTGATTTCTACACTCTCGATGTCTTCACGACGTCCCGTTTCGGCGGCAATCCTCTCGCCGTTGTTCTGGCAGCCGATGATCTTGATACGGCACGCATGCAGACGATCGCACGGGAGTTCAACCTATCCGAGACGGTCTTCGTCGCGGCTCCTTCGAACCCGGCCCATTCCGCATCGATGCGGATCTTCACGCCCAACGAAGAGATCTCCTTCGCCGGCCACCCCACCGTCGGGACAGCAATCCTGCTGGCGCAGAAGAAGGCCGGAGACTCCCCCGAAGAGTTGGATTCGATCGTCACGCTGGAACAAAAAATCGGCGTTGTCAGAGTCGGCGTCCGCCTGCGCCCCGGCGAAGAAGGCTTCGCCGAGTTCGACGCTCCCAAGCGCCCCCAGGATGCCGGCGCCCTTCCACCGGTCGAAAAGCTCGCCGCCGGGATCGGGCTGATCCCCAGCGAGATCGGCTTCGAAAATCATCGCCCCCGCTGCTTTGCGGCCGGACCGGCCTTCGCCATGATCCCGATCTCAACGCGCGAGGCGATCACCAAAGCCCGCGTCGTCCACCCGCATTGGGAATCAGCCTTCGAGGAACAAGGCATTGTCGGCGCCTACCTCTACACCCGCCAATGCATCCATACGAAATCGGCCTTCCATACTCGGATGTTCGCCCCGGCAATGGGCGTTCCCGAAGACCCCGCAACCGGATCGGCAGCCATTTGCCTTGCAGGCGCAATCCATCAGTTCGACGATTTCCCCGACGGAACGCATAAGCGAACCCTCGAACAGGGCTACACGATGAACCGGCCAAGCCACGTCATCGTCACCAGTGTCGTCCGAGGCGGCGAACTGGAAACCGTTCGGATCGGTGGACAGGCCGTCCGGGTGTGTGAGGGTAAAATCGAGGTCTAAAAGCCGTCCAACAAGGTCAGCACCACTGGCCTACCAGCCACCATTATGCCGCAACTGCGCATTAATGCCGCCTGCGCGTGTGTTACCCGTCTCGCTAAGCTTGCTTTTTGTTTAGAGCTTTGTCTTAGTGTTGCATTGTTCGCTTCGAACCGCCGCCAGTTGATTCAATCGAGGAGCGCTGCACCCCAGATGGGCCAGCCATTCGAAAATCAGAAAATTGCCTCGCCCGCACCGATCTTGGTGAACGGGCCGTGCGCTGCTGGCCGCGCTCTACTGCCCATGCTGCTCCTTAGAAGCCCCTGAGCATTTTCAGGGGACCCCATAATCATGGGGGCCACGCTCAGGGGACGCAATTCGCCAAGGTAGCAACGTAAATTTCCGCTCCGCAGCTGGAAAAGCCGGAGCCGAGACTGAAGGGCAAACCCAAATGACGACTTCACCTGAACCCAAATCGGAAAACAAAGAGCGCGTCCTGATCTTTGACACGACGCTGCGCGACGGCGAGCAATGCCCCGGCGCCACCATGACGTTCGAAGAAAAGATGGAAGTCGCCGATTTCCTCGATGAGATGGGCGTCGACATCATCGAAGCCGGCTTCCCGATCGCCTCCGAGGGCGACTTCGAAGCAGTCTCCGCCATCGCAGGTCGCGTTAAGAACGCCACCGTCGCCGGTTTGGCGCGCGCAGGCGACAAAGACATCGACCGCGCCGGCGAGGCCGTTGGCAAAGCGGTCAAGCCGCGCATCCATACCTTCATATCGACGTCCCCCGTCCATATGAAGTTCAAGCTGAAGAAGGAGCCCGACGAGGTTCTGGATCTGGTCACCCGCTCGGTCACCCGTGCGCGCAACCTGGTCAACGACGTCGAATGGTCGGCCGAAGACGCCACCCGCACCGAGCATGACTTCCTGTGCCGCTGCGTCGAGGCGGCCATCAACGCCGGCGCCACGACAATCAACATCCCCGACACCGTCGGCTACACCGTGCCGGAAGAATACTTCGCATTAATCGCGATGCTGCGTGAGCGCGTGCCGAATGCCGACAAGGCGATCTTCTCGGCCCATTGCCACGACGACCTCGGCATGGCGGTCGCCAACTCGCTGGCTGGCATCCGCGCCGGCATCCGTCAGGTCGAGTGCACCGTCAACGGCATCGGCGAACGCGCCGGCAACGCAGCCCTGGAAGAGATCGTCATGGCGATCGCCACCCGTGGAGATGTCCTGCCCTATGAGACCGGCGTCAACGCCAAGATGTTGTCGCGCGCCTCGCGTCTGGTCTCGGCGGTGACGAACTTCCCCGTGCAGTACAACAAAGCCATCGTCGGCCGGAACGCCTTCGCCCACGAAAGCGGAATCCACCAGGATGGCATGCTGAAGCACACCCAGACCTACGAGATCATGACGCCGGAATCGGTTGGCGTCAGCAAGACCTCGCTGGTCATGGGCAAGCACTCCGGCCGCGCGGCGTTCCGCACCAAGCTGAAAGACCTGGGCTACGACTTGGGCGAAAACCAGCTGGAAGATGCCTTCACCCGCTTCAAGGCTTTGGCCGACCGCAAGAAACACGTCTACGACGAAGACATCGAGGCGCTGGTCGATCAGGGCATCGCCCACATGCACGACCGCACCAAGGTCGTCGCCTTGACCGTCATCGCCGGCACGATGGGCCCGCAAACCGCGACCCTGACGCTGGACATGGACGGCGACCACAAAACCGTCCAGGCAGCTGGTAACGGCCCGGTCGATGCGACCTTCAACGCCATCAAAGAGCTGATGCCGCACAATGGCACGTTGGCGCTCTATCAGGTCCATGCCGTCACGCAGGGCACGGATGCCCAGGCAGAAGTCTCGGTCCGCCTCGAAGACGAGGCCGGCCGCACGGTGACCGGTCGCGGCGCCGACACCGATACCCTGGTGGCGTCGGCTCGCGCTTACGTTGCAGCCGTCAACAAACTGATGGTGAAGCGCGAAAAGACCACCCAGGCACAGGCCGCCATTTAGGAAAAAGCGATTTATGCCTGAGAACGCTACACTGGCCCTCGCGGCCAGTGTAGTAATACCGCCGTAGTGTGCGTTCATTGTGCACGCCCGATCAGCCCGGCGAACCGCTGCGGCGCCGCTGCGCCACCGACCGCAGTTCGCATGGAGTTGCACGCCGAACTGAACTTTAAGCGCGAGACCGCCCAGGCGGCACACTTCGACGACGAGGACCACGGTTGGCCAGCGTATTCTCCGACGACATCGCCATCGACCTTGGAACCGTCAACACTCTCGTGCACGTCGTCGGCCGCGGCATCATTATCGATGAACCCTCGGCGGTGGCCGTTCGCAATGTCGCCGGTGTTCGCGATGTCCTCGCCGTCGGCCACAAGGCCCAGGCGATGCTTGGCCGCACGCCCGAAAGCATCGAGCTGATCCGCCCCTTGCGCGACGGCGTCATCGCCGACTTCGTCGCCACCGAGGAAATGCTCCGGCAATTCATCAAGCGCGCCAAATCGAAATACGGCTTCCTGCGCCCACGCATCCTGATCTGTGTGCCAGCCAGCGCCACGCCCGTCGAACGCCGCGCCGTCTACGAAACGGCCGTCTCCTCCGGCTCCCGCCGCGTCTATATCGTCGAGGAACCGGTCGCCGCCGCGATTGGTGCGGGACTTCCCGTCGACGAACCGCGCGGTTCGATGGTGATCGACATCGGCGGCGGCACAACCGACATCGCCGTCCTCTCGCTTGGCGGCGTGCTGCAGGCGCGCTCTCTGCGCTGTGCCGGTAACGCGTTCGACGAAGCCATCATCCGCTACGTCCGCCGCCGCCACCATCTGTTGATCGGCGAAGCCAACGCAGAGCGCATTAAGATCGAAGGCGGCACAGCAATCGTCGGTGCCGAGAACCGCGATGTCGACATTCACATCCGCGGCCGCGACCTGCGCCAGGGCCGACCCAAAAGCATTGTGCTCACACCCAGCGATATCGCCGAAGCGCTCGACAGCCCCATCGACAACATCGCCGACTTCATCCAGCGCTCGCTCGAAGACCTACCCCCCGATATCGCCGCCGACATCTGCGAACGCGGCATCTGTCTGACCGGCGGCGGTGCCTTGATCGATGGGCTCGACAAGGAATTCGAGCGCCGCGTCGGCGTCGCGTTCACCGTCCCCGACCGGCCGATGCACTGTGTGATCCGGGGCTCCGCGACGATCCTCGAACAGCTCGATAAGCGCCAACACCTGCTGTTGACCCCTTGAAAACATTAACCTTTTCGTCCGCCCCATAGCGCTTTATAGTCGTCGAAGAATGACGCTTGCATAACCCAGGGGTGGGGAACGGCACGTCGCAGGAATGCGATGTTCCTGCGTGCCGCGCTAACGTCAAGGCAACGGTATACGGGTCAATGAACTTGCTGTCTCCAAAGCGGCGGTTGCTCGGCAACAAACGCTCACGCCAGGGTCCTGGCGCGCGCCGCCTCGCCGGTGCCGCAGCGCTTGTCGTTTCGGCGCTCGCATTGCTCACGCTCGGCAAGCTCTATCCCAACGAAGTCGCGGATGCCCGGGCCCGTCTTGCCGGACCGGTCTCGTCGATCGTTGGCCTATTGCAAACCCCACTGAAGCCTCTGCACGACCTTGGCACCCACTATGAAAACCTCGTCGGGCTCGAAGACGAACTCAAAACCCTGCGCACCGAAAACGAAGCACTCCGCGCGTGGAAATGGCGCGCTCTGGATCTGGAAAGCCAGCTGGCAGATCTACAGTCTCTGACCCGCGTCGTGTCAGAACCAGCCATGAGCTTCATCACGACGACAGTTCGCGCACGCTCATTCGGCAAGCAAAATCGCAGCGTCTTGATCGGTGCCGGAACATCGTCCGGAGTTGCAGAAAGCCTCGCCGTCGTGAATGGGAAAGGTCTGGTCGGCACGACCTACGAAACTGGTCACAGCACCACGCGGGTCCGCTTCCTGACAGATCCCGCCAGCCGCCTGCTCGTCAGCATCGGACCTCAACGCATCACGGCAATGGCGAGCGGTGACGGAACGCGGTCACTGGCGATAGAGTCGGCGACCGGAAGTCTCGATGTTGCAATCGACGACGCTGTCGTCAGCGCCGGTGAAGAAGGCGGCCTGCCGCGTGGCCTGCGCATCGGACGGGTCGTTGCCACAGGGTACGGCATGCGGATCGAACCTTATGTCGATTTCAACCGTCTCGAATTCGTCAGCGTCTTGCTCCCGGCAGATGTTGCACAACCTGATCAGACAGCCGCCAATGAAGTCGCAACGCGTAAACTCGCCGCGCGCTTCAATGGCAAACCTCAACCAAACGTCCAGCACGACCGTACGACGTCCGAACGCGACGCTGCGAAAGAAAGCACGTTTGGCGAGGCAAACCGATGATCGCCACGCTCGCCGCGCTGCTGCCGCTTGCTACCTTGACCATCCTTACCGCAGCGACGCTCGCCCCGTGGCTTCCGACAACGTCAGCAACTCTGGCGCTCGCCCTTCTTCCCGCTGCAACACTGCACTACTGGGCGCTGCGCCGCCCTTCGGCGATCCCAAGCCTCGCGGTTCTATTCAGCGGTCTGTCCGCCGACATTGTGCTGGCAGGCCCACCCGGCTTCTGGACCACGATCTACGCCCTCGCCTGGACGATCGGTCTTCTGCAGCGCCCCATGGCGACCCGGTATTGGAAGTTCGGTCGATGGGGCCTATTTGCGATGGCCATGACCGTCTGCGTTGGCGCAACAGCGCTGATCGGTGAGGTCGTCGCCGCGCCGGCAGGGTCATGGCTTGAGCTAATGACCGCGTGGGCTTTGATGGTCTTGGCCTATCCCGCCGTTGCAGGCCTATTGCGGCTGTGCGACTTCGCTCCATCCGAAGGCCGCTTCGATCTGGAAAGCGCCTGAGCGATTACGAACCGCAGCCGCAGCTTTTTCGGTGGCCGCCGCAGACCGCCAAAAAGGCGCGTCACAGGACCAAAAATTGTCAGCTCAACCCCGCACCGAAACGGTCACATGCTTGGCCGCTCCCGAGGTCGCGCCTTTGCCATCGACAACAAACGCATCAAACCCGGCAGCGGGTGCGCTCGATCCATCGTGCACAAACAGCACCTGTCCGCCTTCGAGATCCGCCTGCGTGAATTTGATAATTGCCGACGAGCGCGCCGACGCCATCGCAATAAAGCCGTTCATCGGGTTGCTGATGTTGTAGGTCAGATCGGTGGCATCATCATCCGGATCAATAGCGTTGAGATCCTCGGTCGTGATCGTAACGGCTCCGCCCTTCGCAACCGTCAAATCGAGATCGCCAGACAGATGCGGCGGCACGTTGCGCAAGGTCGCACTCAGCTCCCCGCCCTGATCCATCGCGATCCGGCCATATTCAACGTCGCCGCTCACCGAACCCGTGTCGCCGATCCGGATCAGTTCGCGGATACGCACGTCACCTTGTACCGAGCCATTGACGTTCGCATTTTGCGCTTTCAGCGAACCATAGACCTCGCCCGTTTTGCTGATCGTAACGGACTGCGCCGACAAGCTGCCCTGCACCCGCCCGTTGACTTCAACCGCCCCCTTGGAGACGACGTCGCCTTCAATGACGAGATCCCCCATAATGACGCTCTTACTGCCTAGATCGGTCACTGAAGCTTCTCCACGCGATGACTGACGTTGAAAACACCACCCGGGGTAGCAACCGGATAGGCTCAAGTTTCTGATTAGCGGCAAGTTTATACCAGCGCTCTCTGTACCGCTTTTTATGGTAATCGACACCGATGTGGCATTTCCAAGGAAACTGCATGCCAGACCGCCAGGGAAGGCTCAGCGCACCGGAGTAAACCCGAGCGTCAATCCCAGCTAAAGCCCGATGGCCCTTCCGGAAGAACCAGGATTTTGGGGCGCACAGGCAGATCGCTAGCGCGCACGACAACTTTCGGAATATCCGAATATTCGGCCGTAAAATCCGGCGCCATTCCCTCGATGAACCGCTGCAGAGATGACGGCCCGAAGGCATGCATCGGGATCACGATCGACGCTTTCAGCACTTTCAACGTCTTCACCATATTCGGCAGGTCGAGCGTAAAGCTGCCGTCGACAGGCGCAAAGACGATGTCGAGTTGACCGATATGGGCAAGATCATCGGGGGCCAGTTCGTGATGCAAATGCCCAAGATGCCCGATGCACAGACCCGCCACCTCAAAAATAAAGATCGAGTTGCCGTCAGCTTCGCGGCCGCCGTCCCACGTCCTGATGTCGGTCGGCACATTGCGGATCAGCGTATCGAGGATTTTCAGGTGGTGTTCGGCCGGACCGCCTGCCGGGTTCCAGCCGCGCAGCACATGCTTGATCTTGGGGTCGGGAAAATAGGTGAAATGCGTCTCGTGCGCGTGGTTCATGGTCACCACATCCGGCAACGGACCGACCCCGGCAAACCCAGCATAGTCTGTCGCGATATTAAGCCCCTGCGGCGTCACGATCCGGAACGTGGAATGCGTGACATAGGTGATCTGGACTTCGTCGGCTTTGAGCGCCACCGGCACGATGCGCACACCACTGGCAGGGTTGCGCCCATCCGCCAAAGCCAGGCACCGGCTTGCCGTCGTGGCCTGCGCAACGCCCGAGAAGAGCGCGATCAGAAAACCGCATAACGCGACAGCGACCGATAGATGGACGCCAGTTTGAAACGCTGCTGAAGGCTGCATCATCACTTATCCATACGCACGAAGGGCCGGCACAATCGTCGCGCGAAAAAGTGGAAATTTCAAAACAACATTTGCGGAGGCGAAAGAGCCCACCTGAAGCTCTTGCCCAAAATAACGCCAAATTTGGCGACCTGTTTCACGCATCCGCGCCGGGCAAAAGTTCGCAATCGGAACAATCGGCAAAAATACCACGAGCCGTCCGCCAAAAATGCATGAACCCAAACATCCCTCCGGCAGCGAGGTACCGACTATGCTAGAATCGACCTCTGCTCATAAAACGAATTCGCGCGGCTCCAAGATGTCGACCAAGAATACGCTCGCAACCCTGGCTTGCCTGCTCCTCGTGTGCTTCTCAACGGACGCGGCGCTAGCCGAAGGCCTGGTGCACGAACTGAAATTCGGCGTGCTCGCCCATGACGTTCCCGATCTTTGGAGCGGGTTTCGCACCGAAGACGACGCTGTCGCCGTCAATATCGAGGCGCTTCTCGCCCCATCCTTACCCATACTCGGAGGATATATCCGCCCAGCCATTGGCGGCTCGATCGCAACCGAAGGCGGCACCAGCAGCGCCTATCTCGACGCGCGCTGGCAGATCGACACGCCATCGGGCATCTTTTTCGGACTAGGTCTCGGCGCGGTCATCCATAACGGCGAGACGGATTTGAAATCCGCCTTCCAGACCGACAAAGCCCTCGGCTCGCGCGTGCTGTTCCATATTCCCGCCGAAATCGGCTATCGCTTCGACGACCACAACAGCCTGTCGGTCTATTTCGAGCACATGTCGAACGCCAACACCCAGGATTATAACGAAGGCCTCGACCGGCTCGGCGTCCGCTACGGCTATCGTTTCTAGCCAGGGGGAAGGTCGGAAGGCGAAGATGACCAGGCGCGAAGGGCCGAAAAGCCTGCAAGACCGAGCCCGTCGGGAACGACAAACACCGAGAAGTTGGGAAGAGAATTGACAGCCAGTTCGCCCATTGTCTCGCGCCCCGCCCGACGGCATAAAGAGCGGCATGGACCAATCGGACCTTCACACCTTCTTCATGCTGGCCGCGCTGTTTTGCGTGTCGCTTGGCATCTCGGCCGCATGGCGCGCCGTCTCGCCGCGCACAGCCCCTCCGGAGGCCGCCGTGTTCGTTCTTTTGGTGCTCGGGTTAGGGGTCGGGGTGCCGCTTGGCCTGGCGCTTTGGGTTTGGTTGTTTTGATGCGCGCTTCGGATGCCGACCAGCATCCGGGCCAGAAATCCGAAGGCTGACGACGAGCCGCGCGACCGCAACTCCAATTTCCCTGGACACACGCACCGCACAATGCTAGCAAGTCGCTCCGACAGGGGCCGGGCAAGGCCCCTTTCGTTTTGGCGCCGCGCAAGCGGTCTCCCACACATTTCGGGTGATTAGCTCAGTTGGTAGAGCAGCTGACTCTTAATCAGCGGGTCGAAGGTTCGAATCCTTCATCACCCACCAATCATTTCAACGACTTAGCTGGATTTTTGGCGGAACATTTCGCGAAAAGGGATCGCTTAAAAAGTCGGAAATCCGACTTTTGCAAAAACACAACCTGCCACGAACAATTAGACAGCGTTCATGCCTGACAGCACGTCGGGTCGCCAACGGCCAACGGGTCTCAGCCGGACCACCGCCCTGTCAACTGCAGACTTGAAGAACTGCGAATGATAGGCTTATCCAGGAAGTCCTCTTCATGACGGCGAGCCTCACTCGGCTCATTTGATAAGCCCGCGCACTCCATCGGACAATTCCAGTTGTTTTCTGCCACGCTTTTGGTTGCCCTGATCATCGACGCCGTCATCGGCTGGCCGGCGCAGCTATTCCGGGCAATCGGTCATCCCGCCGTCTGGCTCGGCAAGCTGGTCGCCATCCTGGACCATCGCCTCAACAATCAAGCCGCATCACCCCGATGGCGTCGCGCGTGCGGGATCGTAACGCTCATCCTCGTCGTGATCGTTGCGACGATACCTTTCCTGCTCCTGCAAACAGCCCTGGCCATCTATGCTCCGCCAATAATCAGCGTCGTCGTGTTGGCGATTTTCGCATGGCCTCTCATCGCCGCACGGTCGCTTTACGATCACGTTGCAGCGGTTCTGGCCCCGCTTCGCCAAGGCGATCTGGATGGCGCACGCGCGGCCGTCGCCATGATCGTCGGTCGCGATGTCACCCAGCTCGACGAGGCCGGCGTCGCCCGCGCCGCAATTGAAAGCCTGGCCGAGAACTCCTCCGACGGCGTGATCGCACCGTTATTCTGGGGCGCGCTTTTGGGATTGCCAGGGATTGCCGCCTATAAGGCGATCAATACCCTCGACTCCATGATTGGCCATCGAACCAAACGGCATGCCGACTTCGGATGGGCGTCAGCAAGGTTGGATGATTTAGTCAACCTCATCCCTGCGCGCCTGACCGGACTGCTGATTGCGCTCGCGTCGGGCCATCCAAAACTTGCCCTTGAGGTCATGGTCCGCGATGCCAGAAAACACCGCTCGCCCAACGCCGGCTTCCCTGAAGCCGCAATGGCTGGCGCACTTGGTGTCCGCCTATCTGGTCCCCGCAGCTACGCTGGAGGCACGAGCAACGAACCCTGGCTCAATAGCGGTGCGCCGGATCCGACAGCCGAAGGACTTGCGCAGGCTCTACGCATCTATGGCCGGACCGTTGCAATCAAAGCAGCTCTACTACTGGCAATCACAGTCCTGATCATGCTCTCAGGGCATATGGCTTAAAGCCTAACGCCGCCGCAGAATGTAGATATCCATGATCCAGCCGTTTTCGGCGCGGGCCTTGCGGCGCGCTTCGACGATTTCGTCCTGCACAGTTTCAAGCGGACCATTGAGCGCTCTCATCTGCGGCAGGCCCAGGTACGCAGCCCACCAGATTGAGACGCCCTTGGGCTCAACCGTGGTGAACGAACAGTCCCCATCGAGCATCACAACGAGCGTATCGACACCGTCCGGCCAGCCTTTGTCGCGCAATTGACGGCCGGTCGTAATCAGCACGCTGGCGCCGATCTCATTCAATGGAATGCGATGGACCGAAGTCAGAAGCTGAACCGAAGTCAGCCCAGGAACGACCTGAACGCTTAAAGGCAGGACATGCTCCAACCGCGCTGCAATTCGAAGCGTGCTGTCATAAAGTGAGGGATCGCCCCACACGAGGAGAGCGACGCGACCCTTGCCTTCCGGCAGCACGCTCGCGATCTGGCGCTGCCAAGCCTCCGCAATGGCGTCGTGCCATGCGTCAACACCCTCACGATAATTGGGTGTGCTCGCATCGCGCACCGGCATCTCAAATTCGACGACCTGCGTCGGTGGGCTCACAACGTGTTGGGAAATGATCTCACGTCGCACATCGGCAAGGTCTGATTTCCCTCCGCCCTTCAGCGGCAGAAGGATGAGGTCGGCCGACTTCAGCATCTTGACCGCCTCGAGTGTCAGGTGATCTGGATTACCGGTTCCAATGCCGATCAATAGAAGGTCGATCACGGCAAGCCACCTGCGCGCAACTCGGCGAGCGGGCCGATGAGGATCAACGTCGGTGCGCCACCGGTGGCCTCTTTCAGGTCGGTAGCGAGCGTCGCAACTGTACCGAGCGTCAGCCGCTGTTCGGGACGCGAGAGCGACTCGGCGATCAAAGCCGGCGTGTCGGGCGGCAGCCCTTCTGCAATGAGCCGTTGCGCCAGCTCGCTAAAAGTCCGGCGGCCCATGAAGACGGCCGTCGTCGCGCCCGGGTCTGCCAATGCGCCCCAATTCAGATCCTCCGGCAATCCTCCCGTCACATCCGAGCCGGTGATGAACTGCACGCGCCGCGATGTCAGCCGCCGCGTCAACGGAATGCCTGCGATTGCGGCTGCCGCACATGGCGTCGTCACGCCGGGGATGATCTCGAAATCAATCCCCGCTTCGCGCAATGCGACGACCTCTTCCTCGAGCCGCCCGAAAAGCCCGGCGTCGCCCGATTTGAGGCGGACGACCTTTTGACCCGAACGCGCATGATCGACGAGAAGGCGGCTGACATGATGCTGCTTTGGCGAAACGCGACCCGCTCGTTTGCCAACACCGATCAAGTCCGCGCCGTCTCGGGCATGCGCCAAGATGGGACCGGAAGCTAGATCATCGTACAAAATGGCATCTGCATTCTGTAGCCGGTCGACCGCCTTCAAGGTCAGCAGTTCCGGGTCGCCTGGCCCGGAAGACACGAACGAAACGAAACCGCTCATGGCACCTCCTTATTCGGCCGGAGCAACAAGATGAAAGAACGTTCCCGAGACGGTGTCGCGCCAGGAACCGGTTTGTGCAATTTCGCGCCCAGCGCCATCGGCCACGGTGGCAAGCGGCGCGTCAGGCTGGTTGACGATCGCGGTATAGTGAAACTCGTGCCCGCGCAGCCTGCTGCCTCGTTCAAACCCTGGCATCGGCGCGACCAGTTCCGCCAGCCGATAGCCTAAGTGCAACTTGCGATTTTCGAACGTTGTGACGAGACCAAGAAGCCTGGCCATGCGATGGCGATTGCCGTCTTTGTCGACGAGAGCTTCGCCAAGGACCATGTACCCCCCGCATTCGCCGTGCACACGGTTGGACCGCGCAAATGCCCGCAAGCCTCCGAGAAAGGTCGAGGCCGATGCGATCTGGCCGGCATGCAGTTCAGGATATCCACCGGGCAGCCAGCAGACGTCCGCGCTTGAATCCGGTGCCTCATCCGCAAGCGGCGAAAAGACGAGAATTTCAGCCCCCGCCGATCGCCAGTCCTCCAGCATATGCGGATAGACGAACGAAAAGGCTTCGTCCCGCGCAAGAGCAATCCTTTGACCCGGTGGATGCTGGCTGGCTGACTTTCCTGCCGTCAGTTGCGTCGGTGCGGCAGCCTTCAACAGCGCGTCGAGGTCAACATGCTCCGCGATCAACCGGGCCGCTCCATCAAGGGCGGCCTCCAGGCCCGCATTCTCCTCCGCCTGAATGAGCCCCAAATGGCGTTCAGGCACGGCAATCTCAGACTGCCGCGGCAACCAGCCAAAGACCTCAATACCGGCTTCTTCGAAACCGCTTCTGACGAGATCGAAATGCCGCTCGCCCGAGACCTTATTGAGGATCACGCCAGCGACACGCACCCCCTCGCGAAACTTGGAAAGACCGAGCGCCGTCGCCGCCGCCGTTTGTGCTTGCGCTGTGCAATCAATCACCAGGACGACCGGCCAACCCATCAGGGCGGAAATGTCGGCACTGGAACCCGTGCCGCAAGCGCCGCGCTTGGCGACGCCATCGAAGAGCCCCATCGCCCCTTCTGCGATGACGAGTTCGGCCCCTCGTGCGGCCTGGACCAGACGCATCATCATCGTTTCGGGCATCGACCAGCTATCGAGATTAAACGACTGGCGATTGGCAGCGACCCGATGAAACGCCGGGTCGATGTAATCGGGCCCGCACTTGAACGGCTGTACGCCCATTCCCCGTTGTCTCAACGCCCGTATCAAACCGAGCGTAACGGTTGTTTTACCCGCCCCCGAAGTTGGCGCCGAAACCACTAAGCCCGGAGGAAGCCCCTGCGACAAATCCAAATCCATCAGCCTGTCTCCGGAAACCGTGGAGCCGTTCCACGCGGACGAAACCGGCGATCATAGTCATCGGCATATAGGCGGCTTTCGGAAAAGTCGCGGGCATCAAGCGTGCGCCCGACCATGATTAACGCCGTGCGATCGAGCTCCTGACCGACAGCCTCGACGACCTCGGCTAACGTGCTTCGCAAGATCCGCTCGTCCGGCCAACTCGCCCGCCAGACAATCGCAACCGGGCAATCCGCGCCATAGTGCGGCGTGAGGTCTTCGACGACGCGATCCAGCATATGGATCGACAAATGGATGGCGAGCACCGCTTTCGTGCGCGCAAAGTTGGCAAGCGTCTCCGCCTCTGGAACGGCCGTCGCACGACCTGAGGTTCTGGTCAGGACAACCGACTGCGTCAGCCCCGGCAACGTCAGTTCCTTATCGAGCGCAGCCGCGGCGGCAGAAAAAGACGGAACACCCGGCGTGACGTCGTAAGGAATTCCCAGCGCGTCCAGCCTGCGTAGCTGCTCTCCCATCGCCGACCAGACCGACAAGTCGCCCGAGTGCAACCGCGCAACATCGTGCCCAGCGGCATGAGCCGAGGCCATCTCTTCGATGATATCGTCAAGCGACATCGGCGCGGTGTTGATGATGCGTGCGTCACGCGGGCAGTGGGCCAGGACACCTTCCGGCACCAGCGATCCGGCATAAAGACAGACAGGCGCGGCGGCGATCAGGTCTCGCCCACGCAAGGTCAGAAGATCTGGCGCTCCCGGTCCGGCACCGATGAAGTGAACAGTCAAGGCAATCTCCCAAGGCTTCGACGTAGGGCGCGCAATGGCTTCTCAGCGTTGATCATATCACGCCCCGCCATTGCACGAGTGGCCGCGATGGCAACCAACCGCGCAGGTTGCCAAGCGGGGCGGCTTGCGCCAGGTCGATGCGAAGAAGTTCGCCACCAAACCGTTCAGACCAATCGAGCAACAGGGCCTCGGTTTCGAGTGTGACGGCGTTGACCACAACGCGCGTTCCCGTCGGGCAAAGCGACCAGATCGCGCGCAGGAGAGTATCGCTGGCGCCGCCGCCAACGAACACTGCGTTCGGGATTGGAAGCTCGTGAAGCGCATCAGGCGCCTCGCCATCGATGACCTGCAAACGGTCCGCGACACCGAACGCGATAGCATTTGCCCGAACGTTGGCAGCCCTCTCACTGCGCGGCTCAATCGCGATGGCGCGTCCGCTTTTACCCGTCGCGAGCAGCCACTCGATCGAAATGGAACCCGATCCGGCGCCAATGTCCCAAAGCCGCTCCCCCGCACGCGGAGCGAGCGCCGACAGGGTCAGGGCGCGAACCGGGCGCTTGGTGATCTGACCGTCGTGCTGAAAGGCATCGTCGGGCAGGCCGCTTGATCGGATGGTGCCAGACCCGCCTTCGAGTTGCACTGCCACGGCAATGAGCGAACCTGCTGACAGATCCTTAAGTCCGCTTGCTGTGGTCTCATACCGCTGCTCACGCGGCCCGCCGACCGCCTCGAACAGCCACGCCGGCGATTGTCCGAACCCGCGGCTCTCCAGCCAGCGTCCAAGGTCGCCTGCGGCTGCGCCGTCCCGAACGAGGCAAAGCACCCTCGCCCCACGGGCAAGATACGGCACGAGGTGTTCGAAAGGAGCAGCATGCAGCCCAAGACAAACGCAATCCTCAATTCGCCAGCCAAGCCGTGCCGCCAAAAGCGAAAAGGTCGACGGCCCTGGGAACGCCACCCACTCTTCCGGCGAAAGCTTTTCGGCAAGGCTCCCACCGACGCCGAACCAGAACGGATCGCCAGACGCCAGGACGGCGACGTTACGTCCCCGATTGGCGAGCACCGGTTCGATGGAGAATGGAACCGCCCACGCGCAACCGCGTGCTCCGACTCGTGCGAGTTCAAGATGACGGGCACCGCCGAACACGACTTCGGCCCTGTCCAGAACCTTGCGGCTTGCTTCCGTCAGCCCATCTAAGCCATCTTCTGCGATACCGATTATCGAAAGCCAGGGTTCCATGGTTCAAAAATTCTTTGAGACTGCCTTATGACGCGGGTTCTTTTGCTCGGCGGCTCCAACGAAGCCAGCCGGCTTGCGAAAGCGCTTGCCGAAGGGCGCACCGACGCCGTCTTCTCCTATGCGGGCCGCACGCGCGATCCTATTCCTCAGCCGCTGCCGACGCGCATTGGCGGCTTCGGCGGCGCGACAGGGCTTGTCGATTACGTCACAAATGAGCGTATCACGCATATCGTCGATGCCACCCACCCATTCGCCGCGGGCATGAGTACAAATGCCGTCAACGCCGCGCGCGAAACAGGCCTTCCGTTGATTGCGCTCGAACGCCCGCCTTGGAGCGCCACACCGCAGGATCGCTGGCACGAGGTTCCCGACGTCGCCTCGGCCGTCCGCGCTCTGCCTACTGAACCGAGCCGCATCTTTCTCGCAATCGGTCGTCAGAATATCGCGGCCTTTGCCGATGTCCCGCAGCACCACTATCTCTTGCGTCTGGTCGACACTCCGACGGACGACCTGCGGCTGCCAAACCGTGAGGTGATAATTTCGCGCGGGCCGTTCACCGTCGAAAGCGATACCGCCCTCCTGAAGGCTCACCGCATCGCCTGGATTGTATCGAAAAACTCCGGGGGCGCAGCCGCCGGCGCCAAGATCACAGCAGCGCGCGACCTCGGATTGCCCGTCATCATGATCGCCCGGCCGAGCATTCCAGAACGCCTCCGCGCCGAGACGGTCGAAGAAGTGATGGCATGGCTCATGTCTCATCATTCGATCCGCCTTGGCGTATAAACAAAACGACCAACGCGCCGTGTCGCGGAACTGCCAATCAAAACGAGCGTCTTCATATCTGCCATCTCAGGCTCGGCTTCGCTGAGCTGCATTGTCGAAAGACTTTGATCGGGCCGGCTAACGTTGCGTGCGAAAGTCACCAGCCGCTCGCCAGCGCCAGCTTGCAGCATGATCTTAAGTGCTTTGCCGAAACCCTCTGGCCGAGCCTTCGAACGCGGATTGTAAAGCGCAATTGCGAAATCGGCCTCGACCGCGAGACGCAAGCGATGAGCAATCACATCCCAGGGCTTGAGGTTGTCCGACAGATTGATGGCGCAAAAGTCGTTTCCAAGAGGTGCGCCAACGGCCGCGGCGGCGGCCAGCATCGCGGTGATCCCGGGCAATACTTCGATGTCGAGTTCATGCCAATGCGGCTCATCCTCAATCGCTTCGAACACAGCCGCCGCCATCGCGAAGACGCCTGGATCGCCGCCTGAGACCAGGACGGCCTTTCGGCCCGACGCGGCCACAGCCAGCGCCGAACGCGCCCGGTCCAATTCCTCACGGTTGTCGGATGCATGCTTTGCCAGTCCCACCCGGTCCGGCACACGCGCCACATAGGGCACATAACCGAAAACATCGTTGGCTTCTTCGAGCGCGCGCGTGACCTGTGGAGTGATCAACTCCGTGTTGCCAGGACCCAGACCGACGATCGAAAGGCGACCGCTCATTCTGCCCCCATCGTCGGCCGCCGGCCATTGCCGGCCACGAGCACTGTCGCAAAATAGGGGCAATCGGCGTTGTCGGTTTCGGCCAATCGAGCAACACGTTCGCCTGGCATCGTGCCGCGCTCAACAAGCCATGCATCATCGATGCGTCCGACCTTCTCAAGCGCGCGACGCACCTTCGGCAGATTGCGCCCGGTTTTCATGATGATGATGGCGTCGGCGTTTTGCATATGACGCACGAGGTCGTCTTCGCACAGCGTCCCCATCAGGACCGTACAGACATCATCGCCCCAGCTGATCGGCGTGTTGGTCACGTTCCAGCAGCCGGCCATTCCTGGGATACCTGGAATGATCTCCATCTCCACCTGACCCTGCAGGCGAACGAAGAGGTGCATGAACGAGCCGTAGAAGAACGGGTCGCCCTCGCACAACACCACAACATCGCTTTCATCCGACAAGGACCGGAGACGCTCAGCCCAATCATCGTAGAATGTTGCCAGCAGGTGCACGTATTCCGGTGAATCGAACGGGACCTCGGTCGTCACCGGATATTCCATCGCGTGTTCGACACTGTCAGCGTGAAGCAAGCCTTCGACGATGCTGCGCGCATTTCCCGGCCGGCCTTTTTTGCGGAAATAGGCGATCTGGCGGACCGAAGCGATCGCCTTGTGGGCGCGCACACTCATCAAATCCGGATCGCCTGGTCCAAGACCGGCGCAGATGATCTTGCCCATGTGCTGTTATTCCTTGGAACTGGCCAGCGCATTGACCGCCGCCACTGTGACTGCCGACCCGCCTAACCGCCCTTCAACGACGAGGGCCGGCACAGGCGCCTCCGACAATAAGGCCGCTTTGGATTCTGCCGCACCGACAAAACCAACCGGACAGCCAATGATGGCAGCGGGACGGGGACAATCCTTATCCTCAAGCATATTGAGGAGATGAAAGAGTGCAGTTGGCGCATTGCCGATTGCCACCACGCTGCCAGCGAGGTGGGGCCGCCACAGTTCAAGCGCAGCCGCCGAACGCGTTGTTGAAAGCCTGCTGGCGAGGTCGATAACTTCTGGATCGTGCAACGTGCAGATGATTTCGTTTTGAGCTGGAAGCCGCGCGCGCGTGATACCCTGCGAGACCATGCGCGCATCGCAAAGGATCGGGGCACCAGCTTCGAGAGCCGCGCGGGCAGCCGTTGCCATACCCGGCGTGAAGCGCACGTGCTTTTCCAACCCGACGAGACCGGCCGCATGGATCATGCGGACAACCACTGGCTCTTCGTCCTCACCAAACCGCGCGAGATCGGCTTCGCTGCGGATAATGGAAAAAGACTGAGCATAGATCTTCGCTCCATCGGTTTCGAAGGCGTGCGGCATCAGGCGGTCTCGAACAAAGTTAACGGGTTGGCGCGGATCTCGTCTTCCGCGATGCCGCTACGGTAGGGTTGGTCACTGGCTTTCCCATCGCGGATCAGCGCAAATCCGTCAAGTGCCGCACACAATGTGACATCCGACGGCGCTGCGCGCGCACACCCTTTCGCACAGCCTGAGACATGAAGATGCCGATGCTCCGACACAAACGGCGCCAGGAAACGCGCCAACGCACGCGTCGGCGCTGCCGCCTGCGGACAGCCAGGCGCGCCGGTGCACGCCGTAACCCTAAGGCGGGGATCAGTCGCGTCCGTTATTAAGCATAAAGCTTGCGGCGCGCAGTCCGCTTCAGCCAGAAGCAACATGCGCCAGGGTGTGACGCGGATCTCGTCGCCAGTCTGCGCCAGGGCCAGCAAGGCCTCAGACGCGAGCTGCCCGAATTCGGCGGCAACCAGCAACCCATCGGGGCAGGGTCCCGGCGTGGGCGTTCCGGTTGTCGAGGCTGGAGCCACGTCCCCACGCAAATCTTGCGGTAACGGCGTATTGGCAATGTGCCGCGCCATACGTCCTCGACCGCCGGACACCCCGCCACTGCGAACAAACCAGTCCGCAACCGCAACAGCAACGTCTGCAGCCTCACCCTTCTCGACGCGAAGTCCGCGCTCAGCCCCGTCCGGACGCACGATCAGCTGCCCATCCCTGCCGCGTTCGATACGGACATCCGCGGGCACTTCCGCCAGCACCCGCCGAGATCCGGTATCGACAGCAAACCCGAACTTGCCCGGCAGGTCAGGACCTTCGCAGAGCAGCGCGGTGAGGGAGCTGGCGATGCTGACGGCGTCGGCGCGATCGTCCTCATGTCCAAACGGCGTCACGACGATGTTGCGTCGCGTTTCCGTCGCGGCATCCGGGTCGATCAACTGAGCTTTATCGAGCAACGCTATAAGATTGGAATGGCTGTCCGCAGAGACACCCCGGATTTGCAGGTTTGCGCGAGATGTAAGATCGACGAGACCATTGCCATAGCGCTGCGCACCTTCGCCGATAGCCCGCAGCTGGCGCGATGACAGGCACCCAACCGGCGGCCGGACTCTGACGATCAGCCCATCGCCGCTTTCCATGGGCTGAAGTGCGCCGGGGCACCAACCCTTGATCTGGAATTTCGCGGACCCTGTCATCGGCTGTCCTCGAGCGCTGCCGCGATGGCATTGCGCCGGGTGCGCCACAAACCGGCATCGTGGAGCCGACGAAATGTCGTGCGCATCGCTCCAAGTGACTCTGGATTTTCACGGGCCATAAAATCGACGACGTCCGCGCGCCCCAGCGTCGCATCGTGATAAGCATCGAAGAGGTGACCGGGAACGACACCTGCCAGCTGTGCAAAGGCCGCCATATGGTCCAGCGTCGCCGCAATTTCCGCAGCCCCGCGAAACCCGTGACGCATCATCCCGTCCGCCCAATCCGGGTTGGTGGCACGCGCACGCACGACGCGGGCAATCTCTTCGGTCAAGGTGCGCGAACGTGGGCGTTCGGGATCTGTCGCATCCAGATGATAGAGCGTTGGCGCTTGAGACGACCCACCGGATTGTCCTGCAAGGCGGGCGACGGCGGCGGCAAAGCCGGCCTCGTGAGCGGCGTAATCCGACGCAAGCAGCAGATCGGTCTCCGGCATGTCCTGCGTATGGACGAACGCATCGGCGGCACCGACCCGCGCCTCAAGGCCGACGCGATCCTGCCTTGCGACGCCGTCTTTGCCGAGTGCAAAGCTCGATGCTGCAAGCCAAGCCTCACCCGCCGCCGCTCGGGCATCATCGCTAAAATCATCGACGAGGCTTTCCATGCCAATTCCGTACTGTCCCGGTTTCGGGCAGAATACGCGTGCTTCCCCCTGCCTGAAAGGGTTCTCCACTTGCGGTTCGTCGCGGGCGGCAAGCGCATCAACACCAGCCTGGAACAGCTGTGCGAGGCCGGGGAAGATATCGCGAAAGAGACCCGAAATCCTTAGTGTCACATCGATGCGAGGCCGACCAAGGAGCGCTAGCTCGACGATTTCAAATCCCGTGACGCGTCCGGACGTGTGATCCCAAGTCGGTTTCAGACCGGCCAAATGCAGCGCCATTGCGAAGTCTTCGCCGGCTGTGCGCATGGTCGCAGAACCCCACAAATCGACAACGAGACCTTTCGGCCAGTCGCCATGATCCTGCAGGTAGCGGCGAATGAATTCTTCACCGAGCTTGACGCCCTGCGCATAGGCCGTCGATGTCGGCACCCCGCGCGGATCAACCGAATAGAGATTCCGCCCCGTCGGCAGAACATCCGTTCGACCGCGAAAAGGTGAGCCCGCCGGCCCCGGCGCAATGCGCCGCCCCGACAACACGGCAATCATTGCGTCCCGCTCGTGGGCGCCGTATTCGCCGCGGCCTAGTGTGTGTAATCCATCGCCGAGCTGACTGTCCTTGATGTCGCAAACAAAGCGGTCGATGCGCGTGATCGCCTCGGCCGGACAGGCATCGGAGGCCAGCCCCAAGTCGTCTTCGACACCAACGGCGCGTGCTTCGCTACGAACCTCATCAATCAGCCTGTTGCGCCGCGCCGGGTCAAGGCCATCGGCGTTGGAATATTCATCGAGAAGACGCTCCAGGTGGAACAGGTGCTCCGGCGTTTTCGCGCTGATAAGCGGAGGCGGCAAATGGCCAACCGTGACCGCGCTGATCCGGCGCTTGGCCTGGGCGGCCTCGCCGGGATCATTGACGATGAAAGGGTAGACAACCGGCGTCGCACCCATCAGACGTTCCGGCCAGCAGTCCGAAGATAGCGCGACGGCCTTGCCAGGCAGCCACTCCAGCGTGCCATGCGCCCCCATATGAACGAGCGCGTGTAGGCCTTGCGTTTGGAGCCAGAGATAGAAAGCGACGTATCCGTGCCGCGGCGTCCTTGCGATATCGTGATAGTCATCGTCACCGCGTTGAAGTGGAACGCCCCCGCCCGTACCGCCGGATCATTCTCAGGTTCGCCCCAGGCTTCAGCGAGCTTTTCTTGCAGTTCCGCAGGCAGGTTTTCTAAGGCTGCTTTGTAGTCGTCGACAGACCATGCGATCGTCAAACTATTGAGGGCCGAGAGCGGCTGCTCAGGCTGGCCCACGTCAAAGCCGGCAGCGGCCAAATCCTCGATCAAGGCCTCGGTTGAGCGCAGCGTATCGAGACCGACAGCATGCGCCATCTGATAGGACCGTCCAGGATAGGTCGACAACACGATCGCGAGCTTGCGTTCTGCAGGCGGCGTGGTTGCAAGACGATGCCACGCGACGACGCGGGCCACCGCCGCCTTTGCCCGGTCACGGTCGGCACGATGCGCAAATCTGGAAAATTGCAGATCGGGATCGCGCCGTCCTGGAGACTTGAAGCTCACGACACCTGCGAACAGCCGGCCATCCACTTCCGGCAAAACCACATGCATCGCAAGATCGGCCGGCGACAATCCGCGCTCGGCTTGTTCCCATTCGCGGCGACGCGCAGTCGATAACGCGACCTGGAACACTGGACACTCTGCGGTGTCAAACGGCGTTGCACCCGCTTCGTCCTGGACCGAGAAAGCAGTGGCGTTGACGATGGCCGCAGGCTTGGCCGCCGAAATAAAATCGCGCAGCCATTCTCCGACGCCAGCCGCTTTCAAGGACGGCGCAAAAACGCCAATGGCACTGTAACCCTGGGCGCGAAACTCGTTGATCAGCGCATCGACGGGTGAGGTGTCGGCGGCAGTCAGATACGAGCGATAAAACGTGACAAGAACGAGTGGCGCATCGGCAGCGCCAATTTCAGGCGGCGAGACCACGCCGATATCTGGATCATAAAACCCGAAATCCGGCACGGTCTTCTCGCCCGCCACCGGTCCGGCATAAAGCCCGGCAGCGATCGCCAATTGCGCAAGTGCAGCCTGTGCGGCCACAGCTCCCCCGGCATCAACCAAGGCTGTCAGACGTCGCAGCGTCGACACAGGAAGCGTCGAGAGGTCGTCCAAACGCCGGTCTTCTCGCCCGTCCGCTGGAAGCACCGCCAGCGCAATACCCTGTTCGACCGCAAGACGATTGAGTGAAGCCAGACCGTAGGGCCAATACGACTCGCCGCCGATAACGCGAACCAGGATGGCCTTCGCCGCGTGAAGCGTATTCTCGATGTAGGTGTCGACGGATACGGGGTGGCGCAACGCGACAATGTTGGCAAGCCGTAACGTCGGCAGCGCGCGTTGCGATCGATGCCATCCAGCCGCGAATGCACCAAGGTCGCTATCAGAATAAGAGAGCACGACGAGATCGGCAGGATCTTGGCCGACATCGAATGGCGTCTCCGTTTCTTCGAGACCATGGCTTTCGCGAAAGATGATGTGCAACGGGGTCAGGCCTCCACGGTCGCCGCCGTCTGTAGGGTCGCTTTGATCGCATCCGCGTCGACATGGTCGTGCTCGCCGATGCACACGAGCCGCGTCGCGCGCGGCGTCTCTCCCCAAAGCCGGTCATACTGATGGCGAACACGCTCGCCGACCGCCTGCACCAGGAGACGCATCGGCTTTCCTTTTACCGCGACATATCCTTTGACGCGAAGGATGCTCTGATCGCGCGCCAGCCGGGCGATAGCCTCGCTCAAAAGTTCAGGATCGGGGAATTCGCCAAGCTCGACCACGACGCTATCGAAATCTTCATGATCGTGATCATGGTCGTGACTGTCGTGGTGCGAGGGACGGGCTTCGAGATCGTCTTCAGCTGCCGCGTTCAGCCCCAAGACGACGCGCGGATCAATCACCCCTTCTGTCGTTGGCAGAATCGGCAATTTGCGTGGCGCTTCTTGCTGGATCACCGCGGTCGCCTTCGCAAGTCCGTCCTCGCCGGCAAGGTCAGCCTTGGTGAGAAGCACGATGTCCGCGCACGCGATCTGATCCTCGAAGACTTCCGACAGCGGCGTTTCATGATCGAGGTTTTCATCAGCCTCGCGCTGCTTTTGGACTGCCGCCACGTTGGGCGCGAACCGTCCATTCGCCACAGCCTCGGCGTCAGCTAATGCGATGACGCCGTCGACGGTGATCTTCGAGCGGATCGCCGGCCAGTCGAACGCCTTGAGGAGCGGCTTGGGGAGGGCCAGCCCAGACGTCTCGATCAGAATGTGCTCGGGCTTCTGGTCCATCGCCATGAGGGATTCGATGGTCGGGATGAAGTCGTCGGCAACCGTGCAGCAGATGCAGCCATTGGCCAGTTCGACGATGTTGTCCGCCGGGCAGTTTTCGTCGGCACAACCCTTGAGGATTTCGCCATCGACGCCGACCGTGCCGAATTCATTGACGAGCACGGCAAGCCGACGTCCGCCTGCATTCGCCATCAAGTGACGGATGAGGGTTGTCTTGCCGGACCCCAAAAAGCCCGTAATCACGGTGACGGGAATTTTGGTCAAGTCTGTCATGCTCGAGTATCCTTTGCAGGTGGAATGCGGGCGATGGAATTTCGTTTGAAGATTTCGACACGCTCCCGCCAGGGCACGATCCCGTCGCTTGAAGCCGCATAATCGGTAGCGCCGATGAGGATATCGTTCGCGTCTGCCTCGCTCAATTGGCCATAGACGTAGGACCAACGCCCCTTCGAGGAAAGCGCAATCGCAGCTCCGCGCGTGCAGGCTGACAGACATTCGACCGGTACAATCTCGACGCCTTCGGGCGCCCCGGCCTTTTGCAAGGCGGCGTGCAGTTTTTTGCCGGGACAGGCCTCGCCCTCGGGCACGATTTCGCCCGCGCGGCAGGTGACACAAACATGGAGGGTAACGGTCATTGCCTGTCCCAGTTTGGCGGCAGGCTTAACCGTGGAGCAGGTGGGCAGGTCCTTGCCCAAAGCTGTGCCCAACCGGTTGCAGAACGCCCCGTCCGCCCGTTGATGTTCAATGGCTGGCAGGTCTCCCGGCTCACGGATCTTGGACAATCCAGCGACCCATATCGCCTTCCCAGATGGAATGTGGCCATCCAGTGGTATTGACACGGGTCTTTCCGTTCACGGTCGCGGGGGCGGCTGTGGCTTAAGGGCCCGGAGGGCACGAACCACATTCCCTTTTCACCTGCTAAAAAACACAGGCACCAGCTAAGGGCGTGAAAATCGCAGGTTGCCTAGGATTGTCAAGTAACAGCTAATCTGGGGCCAAATCCGTTAACCCAGCCCTCTATGCGCTTCATTTTCGCGAAGTCCTGCAATCAAGCTTTTCTTGTGATAATCAAGACCACAACCCCGGAAAGAATGGCCAGAAAAGAATGGGCCGAAAGAAAAGAATGGAGTGTCCGCATGACCAAGACCTCGGACGTCGATGCCAAACACAACGCCAAGATGGCGAAGATCAAGGCCGCGCGCGACAAGATCATGGCGCAGAAATCCGAGGGCGAGACAGGTCTCATCGTTGTCCACACAGGCCCCGGCAAAGGCAAATCGTCAGCCGGGTTCGGCATGATCCTGCGTTGCATCGCGCACGGCATGCCCTGTGCCGTGGTCCAGTTCATTAAAGGTGCATGGGACACCGGAGAGCGCAGACTGCTGACCACCAACTTCGGGGATCTTTGCCAGTTTCACGCCATGGGCGAAGGGTTTACGTGGGAGACGCAGGATCGACAGCGCGATATCGCCGCAGCGACGAAAGGCTGGGAAAAAGCCAAGGAGCTGATCCGCGATCCTGAGATCAGGCTCGTCATGCTCGACGAGATCAACATCGCGCTGCGCTATGACTATCTGGATATCAATGAGGTCTTGGAGTTTCTTCAAAACGAGAAGCCGCCGCTCACGCATGTTGTCCTCACGGGGCGCAACGCCAAGCCGGAACTCATCGAGGCTGCCGACCTCGTCACCGAAATGACGCTCGTCAAACACCCCTTCCGCGACGGCATCAAGGCCCAAGCCGGCGTCGATTTCTGAGCCGGGCATCGGCGTGACACGTTCCATCATGATCCAGGGCGCCGGCTCCAACGTCGGCAAATCTCTCACCCTTGCCGGACTGTGCCGGGCGGCCTACCGGCGCGGCATCTCCGTGGTTCCCTTCAAGCCGCAGAACATGTCGAACAACGCAGCCGTCACCGTCGACGGCGGCGAGATCGGCCGCGCCCAAGCGCTTCAGGCCTGGGCCGCCCACCGCCAACCGATCGTCGATATGAACCCGGTGCTCTTGAAGCCCGAAACGGACATCGGCGCCCAGGTCATCGTCCAAGGCGAACGCGTCGCGACGCTCAAGGCGCGCGCGTACGGCCAAATGAAGCCGCAACTGCTGGCTTCCGTTCTTGAAAGCTTCGAGCGCCTCAAAGCCAGCGCCGACCTCGTCATCGTCGAAGGCGCCGGCAGCCCCGCGGAAATCAATCTACGCCAAGGCGACATTGCCAACATGGGCTTTGCAGAAGCCGCCGACGTGCCGGTCGTTCTTGTCGGCGACATCGACCGCGGCGGCGTGATCGCGCAGATCGTCGGAACGAAGGCGGTGCTTGATCCGACCGATGCCGACCGCATCAAAGGCTTCATCATTAATAAGTTCCGCGGCGATCCAAGCCTATTCACCGACGGCTATGCAGAGATCGCGGCCCGGACCGGCTGGTGCGGTTTCGGGGTCGTGCCATTCTTTGACCAAGCAAACCAGCTTCCAGCAGAAGACGCGCTCGACCTCGAAACCCGCACCCATTCGGGTGCAACCAGGATCGCCTGGCTCGGGCTCTCCCGGATCGCAAACTTCGACGACTTGGACCCGCTGCGCCAAGAACCAGACCTTTGCGTTGATCTGGTCCGGCCCGGTGAAGCTCTCCCCGGCGACGCCGACCTCGTCATTATCCCCGGCACCAAATCGACGCGCGGCGATCTTGAGTTTCTGCGATCCCAGGGATGGGACATCGACCTCAAAGCCCATGCACGGCGGGGCGGGCGAATCCTCGGCATCTGCGGCGGCTTTCAGATGCTGGGGCGATCGGTCGCCGATCCTGACGGCATCGAAGGCCCCCCTGGGGTCTGCGACGGACTTGGCCTCCTCGACATCGAAACTGTTATGAGCGCTGAAAAGCGATTGACCCGAGTGACAGCACAGCACCTCGAATCTGGCCGAACCATCGAAGGATACGAAATCCACATCGGCCGCACCGCAGGGCCGGATTGTGCACGCCCCTTTGCGCTAATCGGCGGCCAGCCCGAGGGGGCCATCTCGTCCGATGGTCGCATAGCGGGGACATACCTGCACGGGCTTTTCGCCGACGATACCTTCCGCACCGCCTATCTGTCCGGGCTCAACGTGCCTCTGTCGAACCATGCCTATTCCGCAAATGTGGATGCGATACTGGACAAGCTGGCGGATCATCTTGAGGCTCATCTAGACCTCGACGCGCTGATATCAACGGCCCGATAACGCCTTGAGACCTCAACGTTCCTGATCGGCACTGGCGCGACGCCGTGGATTGTGCCACAACAATCCTATTGTGGTGCTGACGCCGGCCAAGCCGGAGTCGGCTGAAAACGGGAACACGGTGCGGATTGCGCTTGAGTTGCATTCCAAAGCCGTGGCCGCCCTCGCGACTGTAAGCGAAGACCAATCACTCCTAATGCCACTGGCAACCATGTCTGGGAAGGCGAGCGATTGGGATGACGCGCAAGCCAGGAGACCTGCCGCAATACTGATGAGGCGATAACGCCGTCGAAGGGACGGCTGCGGAGGATTACACTATGTCGACAACGGTTTTTTCATCGACTCAATTCGAGACCAGCGCCCGAGCTATTGCCGCGGTGTGCTTCCTCGCCGGTGCGGCTCTCGTCTATACGGTTGGCTTTTCGCACAGCACCACGCTGCATAATGCTGCGCACGACTCCCGTCACGCGCTTGCGTTCCCCTGCCACTGAGCCGACCGGAGCTATTCATTATGCTTTATCGAATTTTGGTTGCCTGCCTCGCGGCAGGCATCATCGCTGGGCTGTCGACTGCAATCCTCCAGGAATTCACGACAACGCCTCTGATTATCAAAGCCGAAGCCTACGAAGTGCCGGCGGGCTCTGACGGCGCACATCACTCCAGTCACCACGGTGCGCAGTGGCATGGCGCCAAGTTGATCCTCGCTGACACCGCCCACGGTAGTGAAGACAGCGAGAATGAGTGGGGCCCAGAAGATGGTGTCGAGCGCACCTTTTACACTTCGGTATCGACCATCGCGGCAGGCTTCGGATTCGCGCTGATGCTGTTGTCCGCCATGATCATCGCCGGCGAAAAGATTACCGTTCGCAGCGGGCTCGCCTGGGGCGCTGCAGCGTTTGTTGCGACAGGATTGGCGCCGGCTCTCGGCCTAAGTCCGGAGTTGCCAGGTTCGGCCGCTGCGGAATTGGTCGCGCGCCAGCAGTGGTGGTTTGCAACGATGGTTGCGACGGCCCTCGGACTTTACCTCGCGCTTCGTGTTGCGACCCCGATCTCGATCGCCGTCGGGCTTGCCCTGCTCGTCGCGCCGCACGTCATTGGCGCACCGCATCCACACGAATTCACTAGCCGCGTTCCTGGTGAATTGTCGGGCCACTTTGTGTCCGCCTCGCTCGTCGTTCACGCCGTTTTGTGGACGCTCGTCGGATCGGTGGCAGGCTACGTCTTCTCGTTGGGAGCAAACTCCGACGCGACCGCTTGATGTGCGCTCAGGAACTCGGACCGGCACCGACCACGATTACGGTTTGCGAAATCTGCGGTGAAACAGGCGAGGAACCGGCCGGGACGCGCTGTCCCGGTGCGGTTCTTAAAGACCGATTGCAGGAGTTGGTCGGTTGCAGCCATCCACACCTACGCGTCAAAGCCGTGCCATGCCTGGCCGCCTGTGGCCGTCCGGTCGCGGTTGCATTCCAGTCGCCGAACCGCTGGTCTTACATTCTGACCGGCATCGATCCGATCGCGCACGCGGCTGAAATCGTGACGCTCGCCGATGCGATTGCCCGGTCCCCCCATGGCATCCCAGCTATGGCAGACCGCCCGGCATTCTTTCGCGAGGCGGTGCTTGGCCGCCTTCCACCAGTCTCGCAAATCCCCATCAAAGATAACGATTGAAAGGACCAAATCGAATGTCGCGGATCTGGCTCCTGGTCGCCTTGGCAGTTGGCTTTGTCGGCGGGTTCGGCGCTTCGGTGCAACTGCAAAAGATGCAGCATCGCGCACCGAGCGACGCGGCTCACAATGCCGTTCACACCCGCACCTCTCAATCAGCCAAGACTGACCACGACCACAGTCGGATGATCGAAATTCCAGCCGGCGCGCCAATTCCAACTGTCGATTTTGCTTTGAAACCGGACCCACACGGTGGCTTCAACCTGAACATCCAGACGACGAATTTCAGCTTCAGCCCCGAGAGCGTCAACCAGCCTCATGTCCCCGGCGAGGGCCACGCCCATGTCTATGTCGATGGCAACAAGCTCGCCCGCGTCTACGGACCCTGGTTCCATATCGCCAAGCTGCCGCCGCCACCGTTCGAGCTCCATGTCACCTTGAACACGAATGACCACGCGACCCTGGCGGTCGCCGGCAAAGCCATCGCCGCGACCAAGACAATTCAGGGCAACTGAAACCGCCCCGCATCGGCCAAAGCGTCGGCTAGTCGCTGCCATTCACGCTCGCAACCGGGAAGTCCAAGCCGCACCGACGTTGCCGACCACGGAAAAATGCGCGACCAGATACGATGCCGCGCAAGCGCTGTTTGAGCCTGGCTCGCATCGTGCGTCTGATAGAAACGAAAGAGACTGGTCCCGCCCACGACATCCCATCCTGCGGCACTTGCCATTGCGTCGAGTCTTTCCACGTCGGTCATCAGCCGAGCTGTCGTCTGGCCAGCCCAGGCACGATCGTTGAGTGCGGCTTGCCCAATCGCGATAGCAGGCCCCGAAACGGCCCACGGGCCAGCCAGTTCATCAAGCCGGGCAAGATCGTTCGCATTCCCAAGCACGAAACCAAGCCGCACACCGGCAAGACCATAAAACTTTCCAAACGACCGCAACACGATCAGTCCCGCACGTCCGGCCAACGGAGCAAGCGAATGCTTCGGCGTGGCGTCGGCAAAACTCTCATCGACAACGAGCCAGTCAACGTGATCGGCCAAGGCCATGAGTTCCTCAGGCTGATGCGCGCGCCCATCCGGGTTGTTCGGATTAACGACAACGGCAATGCAGGTGCCGCGTAGCTCGTCGACGGTTTCGACCTCGTCGACGTTCCAGCCACATGCGCGAAGTGCTGCTGCGTGTTCGTTGTAGGTCGGCGCAAGCACGGCGGCGCGATCTGGAGCCACAAGCCGCGGCACAAGTTGGATCGCAGCCTGCGCGCCGGCAACCGGCAAGACGGACGCGTCAGTCCCGTAGGCGCCTTGGGCAGACGCAATGAGCGCGTCGATGTCCTGCCACGTCGGCAATTGCGACCACGCCGCCGCCGGAAGGCGAGGAATTGGGTAGGGAACCCGGTTAATGCCAGTCGATAGATCGATCCATTCGTCGACAGGTCCGCCATAGATCGCGACAGCATGATCGAGATTGCCGCCGTGATCGCGCGGATGCCCAATCTCGCAACGATCTATCGCGTCTGCCATCGCGCGAACCGCGGCCTTTCTGCTGCCACCATCATCTTGGGAAAATATTTGCGCCAATGCCAAGCGTGCCTTTCAATGTCCCTCGCCTTCAACGACGTCGGTGGGATCGGTGTCGTCCGGGTCTGGTTCGCTAGCACCGTCGAAGCGGGCCGACCAGTCTTTCAATGTTGGCCCATCGACACCCGCGCGCGGATCAGCCAGAAACTGGCGACACAGGACTCGCAAGGCAATCCGACCAGCGCGTGTCCCGGGCTCTTCGAAGCTCGCAGCAGCAGCGCCATCTCTGATCATCGCACGGGCTTGCTCTTTGGGGTAGGTCTGTTCGTCTCGCCCCCAGACCTCGAACAATTTCTGGAAGGAATCGTGCAAGCGTTCATCAAACACCCGCTCGACACCCAATGCGGTCGTCAGAGGATTGCCCGGGTACATCATCGCACAGGGGATGAATCCGTCGGGAATCGGCTGGTTTGCCGAATGCGTGCGACCTGAGCGCATGATGTTCGGCAGCACATGCGTGTGCGGCCCCGGTGGTGATTTCCCCCCCGTCGCCGGCCCGCCGATCAACTGGTAGACTTCGACCCGGCCCACCCTCGTCAACGCCACGCGATGCGGATGGGCATTCAAGATTGCATGCATGGCAGGACTTTCGGGATCGAAGATAGAGCGCCCGCAGGCGCTGCGCAGCGCTTCGATGAGATCGGCATCGGCTGGGCGAACACAGAAGTCGACGGCCGTGCAGGCACCCCCGACAGCACTCAGGCCCATATCGAAAAGAACCGCACCTTTGTCCTTGTCCCGAAGCGGCTCCTCGTCCGGTCCAAGTTCGGTCACCACAACGCGCTTGTTCATGGACGCTTCGGCCGACGGCAAACAGAGCGCGACGCCATGCGCCCATCTCATAGGATTTTTGCTCACCGCCTCATAGGCAACTGGCACGATGTTTTGAGGCAGGCGGGACAGTCCGATGCCACCTCGCACCGTTGCGCGGACTAGACGTTGGCCGTCATCGACGCAAAGAGTTTCATCCGCGTCCTGGTGAAACTCTGCAATGGCTCCAAATCCGCCCATGCTCCAGCCGGTCTCGGGGTCGTAAAGATTGGAGCGCAGCGTCTCGTGAAGGTCGATCATGTGCAAAACCAAATTTCGTTGAACAGGCTGGATGAGCGATGAAGCGCCCATTAGACGCGAGCGATGGGAGCAACGACGAGTCCTCGACGGCTTTCACCGAAATAGGCCTCTACGCCATAGACGGCTGCGAGCACGTCTGCAGTCAATACGGTCCCAGGGTTCCCAGCCGCGACGATTGCCCCATCGTCGATAAGAATGAGCTGATCGCACCACTGCGCCGCAAGGGCAAGATCATGAAGCGATGCGAGAACCGTGCGCCCCTCGCGCGCCTTGGCGCAGAACGTTTCCATCAAAGCAATCTGGTGCGACGGGTCGAGCCCGGCAGTCGGTTCGTCGGCGATCAGCACAGCGGTATCCTGGGCCAACGTGCGCGCGATGAGGGCCCGCGCCTTCTCACCGCCGGACAATTCCCGTGCAGAGCGCCGTCTGAGCGATCCCAGATCCATAGCCGCCAGAGCGCTTTCGACAGCGGCGCGGTCGACCTCCGTCGGAGGTGCAAAGCCGGATCGGTGCGGCGCCCGCCCCAGCATGACGAGATCCTCGACGGCAATGGGCCACACGACTTGTCCATCCTGGGGCAGGTAGGCAACCAGCTGCGCACGTTCTTTGGGCGGCTTGTCGAGAAAATTCTCACCATTCAGCATGACTTCGCCGACGGATGGCAGAAGCCCCATGACCGCCTTCAAAAGCGTCGACTTGCCCGATCCGTTAGGACCGATGAGACCAACGAAAGACCCGCTCTCAAGACGGCATGACAGCTTGTCGACAACCGTTCGCCCGCCGAGTGAGACCGACAGGTTTAAGATTTCCAAGCGTTGCGCACCGGTGGTCGTCATCGCAGTTCCCGCCGCGTCTTGAAAATGAGCCAAAGAAAGAACGGAGCGCCGACAAGCGCCGTCAGGACACCGAGCTTAATGTCACGCTCAGGCGCTATCAGACGGACCGCGATGTCAGCTGCGAGAACCACCGCCGCGCCGCCCAGCGCGCTTGCGGCCAACAGCCGACTTGGATGCGAGCCAACCAACGGGCGCAGGATGTGGGGCACGACAAGGCCAACGAAACCAATCGCGCCCGCGACGGCCGTCGCTGCACCAACACTTGCAGCCGTCCCGAGCACGACAAGCGCCTGCACCGTCCCGAGCTTGAACCCCAGACTGGCCGCCGCCTCTTCTCCAAGCGTCAGCGCATCCAGCGCCCGGCCAACCTGGGCCAGCATTAGCCAGCCAACGAACATGAACGGCACCGAGAGCCAGACATGCATCATCGAACGATCCTTGAGCGAGCCCAGCATCCAAAAGACGATTTCCAGCGCGGCAAACGGGTTGGGCGACAAGTTGAGCGCCAGCGACGTCAACGCGCCCGCAAAGCTCGTCACGGCGACTCCGGCGAGAATGAGCGTGATGGTCGCGGCACCGCCACCGGCCAGCAGCCGCACAAGCAGGACCGCGATCACGGCACCGGCAAGCGCCATCAGCGGCAAGGCAAGCGAGAAAACCGCCGAGAGACCGGTATAAATGGCAATCACCGCGCCGAGCGAGGCGGTGGCGCTAATGCCAAGAAGGCCCGGCTCAGCGAGCGGGTTGCGCAAATATCCCTGCAAGGCGGCGCCTGATAATCCCAGCGTCGCACCGATCGTCGCGCCGAGAATTGCGCGCGGCAGGCG